>CAWFAK010000009.1:0-759612 GCA_963813715.1 uncultured Planctomycetaceae bacterium
TGCACGATCTCTTCTTTCTTGACGATCAGGTCGGCGTCGTACCGCAGCATGTCGGGCTTGTCGAGGTGGTCGAAGTCGCCCGTCGCCAGCGCAAAGGCCGTCTCCACGTCGCGGCCCGTGGTGTAGTCCCTCCAGGTCCGTCGAGATGCCGCTTAAACTCTCCCGCAACTCGCTGATGCTGCGGCTGCGGGCCTTGAGCTTTTTCGGCTCCTCGGGCAGAGGAAATTCCCAAGTCTCCTCGTGACCGCGAAAGCTCTCGTGGTCCGGCACGACTCCGTTGAGGTTCACCAGCGTCACGCGGACCATGCGCTTGGCCCATACTGTCCGAAGTGCAGCGTCGCCTCGTCGGCAAAGATGTGGATCGTCTGGCCGCCCCGCGGGGTGTAGTGGAACGTCGGCTTGATGAGTTTCCGCCCCTCTCGACGATGTTCTGCACCGAGATCGTCAAAGCCGGGTCGCGGCGCATGAAGATATGGTGCGCCCGAAGGATGTCGAGAAAGATGTTCTCGAGCATTTGGGCCACGCGGTTGTCGATGCTCGTCATCGCCCAGGCAATCGACCTGGTCCGTGAGCAAGAGCGACGTCAGACCGAGCACGATACCCATCACGAACGACGGCATGAGCAGCGATGGGGCCGCCGACGCCGGCCGCCTTGGCCGCGGTGACTTCGTGGTCCGCGGCGATCCGCCCGTAGACGAGCGTTACCGTCAACAGCATCGTCGCGGGAATCGTGAAGGGGAGCAGGCTCGGCACGAGGTAGGGCAGGATCTGCAGAATCTCGCCGGGCCCCAGGCCGTCTTCACTGGCTTTGGTGAAGGTGCCGAGAAACACCAGCAAGATGGTGAGCACGCTGACCACGAGCAGAAAGACGCGGATCAGCTCGCCCAAGACGTACTTCTGCAGCAACCGCATCGACGAACCTTCCGGCCGAACCACTCGTCACGCGTGCGCACTAGCGACCACTCGCTTGGCCCGCCCCAAATCCCAGCCTGGCCGTATCTGCCAACCGGCGCCCTTAAATGCCCATCAGAGAATGACATAGGCGCTGTCTATATATGCCAAACCGTGCGGACGGGCCATGTGCAACTGTTCGCCCGAGGGCGCAGTTCCCCGAACTTCATCAGCCTCTCCAAAACTGGAAATCGGAGCGATCGAAGCGATGGCTAGAGTGGGGCCGCGTCCGCACAATTGCAATCTTCTGCGCGTGAATTGTCGGCCGAGACTCTGGCGCGACCAGCCGACGTGCAGCCATCGCCAAGCCCGGTCCGAAAAAGAAAGACGAGCCAGCCGAAAGACGATTTGTCGATGCGGCAGTAGTCGGCAACGAACTGCCGGCGGTAGGCAATCAAACAGACTTCATCTTACCAGAGGCCACCCACGCGAGGTCCGTTCATGTTCGAGATCTTTAACAACTTCGTCGGACGATCAGATCGCTCTCGTCGGATGTGCGGCTGCCCTCACCGTCGCGGGGACGATCATGTCCCTGAGCTACTACATTGGTCGCGGCCGCATGACGGGTGTGGCTAAAAGACCAGCCAACCGCTGGTGCTGGCTGCGTCAATCGCCCGTCCTCAACGGATGAATTCGGAAGTCGCCGCCGAGCGCCGTGAAGCGGCCTAGGGCGGTGCCACGGGGGATAGGTCGCCCGGCGGACTGGGGTCTGGCTCTGCGCCTGGGCGGCCGCCAGCTGCGAGCGCCCGACCGATCTCCCGCCGTGACGAGAAGTAGTAGACGGTGCCCTACTGGTGCAATCACCAGCGTGACGATCCGATAGGCCAGCGCCGTCGCCACTCCGGCTCCTCCGGCTGCCGTCGCCGCCGGCACGGGCATTCCCGCTCCGTCGAGCGGCCAGCTCGTAGCAACTCGCGACGAGCTTCTCCATCGTGCCGATCGCCCCCGGTACCGGAATAAAGACGGCAGCCAGCTCTGTGCCGGGAATGAGCAGCAGATGCTCCCAGTACCCCGGGGCTGCCGGCCCCGCTTTTACAGCCAGTGGGAAAAAGTAGAATCCCGACAGCATGCCGATGTGGCCCACCACGCTGATCGCCACGCAAAAGACCAGCACGCGACCGCGAGCCTGGTAAAGTAGCACCGCGTTGACCAGGGTGCCGATCATCGGTCCGACTTTCGGCAAGGCCACCAGCTTCCGCATGGGGGCCGATCGCGGCACGGCCGGATGCAACAGCACGGCCAAGCCGATGACCCGCCGTACGTCTGCGGGCCCACAGCACGATCAGGTACGTCTGCACCACGGGTTGCTGTAACAGGGCCGGCGGTTGAAAGAACATGGTCATGGCACCGACCACAAAGAGTGCCTGCACTCCCAGAATGCGGTCTAAGAGCACGCCGGCCATGGCGATCCCCTTGCGGGATTTCTGTTCGGTCGCAATCAGCCCGGCCCGAATGATGTCGCCGCCGGTGGCCCCGGGGCCCAGATAATCGCAGGCATAGCCGATAAAGCTCAGCCGCACCGCATCCTTGAGGGTGAAGGGAAAGTCCTGCGCCCAGACGAGCAGGTACCAGCGATAGAAAGTCACCGCGTGGACGCGGCGACCACCAGCAGGGCCAGGCCCAAATAAGACCAGTCGGGCCGCTGGGCCAGCAAGCTCGCCAGCGGCCCCCAGTACGCGTAAAACAAGTAGCCCAGCACGGCGGCGGCGACCAGCCATCGCAGCCAGCCCCAGTTTCGCCTGACTGCCTGAATTGCCAGTTTCAGAATGCGCAATGCCGGGGCCCTATCTTCCGAGGTTCGCAGCGTTCTAGACGATCAGCCAAAGGCCTGCAATCGAGAAGCCTTGCCAAGCCAGGTAAGTGGAGGGTATCTTTCCGCTCCCGCCGGATGGGATCCGACATCATGCGGCGGCAATGTCCCCCTCCGAGGAACGGTTGCCGACGCCCGCAAATGATTGACTCTCGCGATCGACCTCTCCACTGTTTGTGAAAGGGCTCAAGGATGAGCCGGCTCACGGCACTTCTCGCGCATGTCCATTCGCCCCCGGTTTCGCGTCTTCCGTCCGGAAGGCGACGCCATCATTCTCAGTTCCCCAGCCGCGAAAACGGCGCCCCGGCCTCGATGCGGGATGAAACCCCGCTCGGCCGAAGGCACCGTCTCGCTGGCCGACTTCAAGTTGCCACCCGGACGCGAAGCCGTGCTGGCTCGGCTTGCGCGCTGCACCGCAATCGCTGCTGCCCGCATTGCCACCGCGGCGGAGTCATTCCCGTCGACCTGGGCGACGGTGACGACTGCTACCGGGCGATGCCCGTCCCCGGCACGGCCACGCTCGTCGGCTTCTACTGCGGCGGTGCGGCGCCGAGTGGTCTGCCTAACGCAACGTCGACCGCTCCCTGTTTCGAGTGGCCGGGGCGCTCTGCTTCGCGGAAGCCCCGGATTTGCCACTCCGTTACTTGAGCTCCCTTCCCTCGAAGCGCTCTCCGCTCGGGGGCTTCCGCAAAGCGGAGCCCCCGCCACCCGGTCGTGATCCCTCAACCGGCTGGCGAACATTCAGCGTTGGAAACGGTCCCTCGGCGGCGCCGCGATCTCAATTTGATTTCCCACGGGCACGCCTCCATACTTGGGCGTCCGCTCCAGGCGACCTGGTGCCGGCGCCCAGCTCTAGTCCGATGGCGAGCTCGTGGCGAAATCGCGACCCCCAGCCGAACAACCTCTGTCCGACGATGATCTGCCCGCGGCCCCCAACGTGCGGCGCAAAAAGAAGAAATCGGGCGAGGCGGAGGAAAAACTCGCGCGGCCGATCTGGATCGCTACGCGACCTGGGTCGTGATGATCCTGTTCACGGCCGGTGCGATCGTCGAATCCGCGCCGAATATAACGACAAACATAATTTGCGGGTCGCTGAGGAGGGGCTCGAGCGGATCCAGGGCAGCCCGACCAAAGTGACCTACGACGACATCAAAGATCGCTTCTGGGGCACGCCCGAATCGAGCACCGGCACGTCCGCTTTGCGCCCAACGTCATCTATACGTGGCGCTGGCACGGTCTTCGCAAGTACGTCGTCCGTCTGTACGTCAGTCCGAAGGACGGCCAGTCGCGCAAGGTCGAGTCGGAACGTGACGCCCTGTCGATCCGGCACCGATCGGCCAGACTAACACCGATAAAAAGCGGCCCAAACCCGCGGTACCCCGCGGCCTGTCGCCGAAGGGAACACAATGCAATCGATCGTCGGCCTGGTGCTCGGTGGCGGCAAGGAACTCGCCTGCTGCCGCTGACGCAACACCGCTCCAAGCCGGCCGTGCCCCTGGCCGGCAAGTACCGCCTCATCGACATCCCCATCAGCAATTGCATCAACAGCGGCATCAACCGGATCTACGTCCTGACGCAGTTCCTCGGTGAGCCTGCATCGGCACATCGCCACACCTACAAGTTCGACCCCTTCAGCCGCGGCTTCGTCGAGATCCTGGCCGCCCAGCAGACCAACGAAGCGGCCGACTGGTACCAGGGCACCGCCGACGCCGTCCGCAAGCAACTCCGCTACGTCGAGAGCCCTGGATCGAACACGTGCTGGTCCTTTCCGGCGACCAGCTCTACCGCATGGACTTCCGCGCCATGCTCGGACCCATCGCGGCGAAAAGGCCGACGTCACCATCGCCGGCTGCCCGTCACCCGGGAGGCGGCACGCCACTTCGGCATCATGCGCATCAACGAGACGGGCCGGGTCGTCGGCTTCCTCGAAAAGCCGAAGACCGAACGAAGAATTCGACCCGTCCGCAGCGACCCGGCCTGGCTCGACGCGCACGGCGTCGTCAGCCGCGGCCGCGACGGTCTGGCCAGCATGGGCATCTACCTCTTCAATCGCAGACGCTGTTCGACTTGTCTAAAAGCCGGACTACCAGGACTTCGGCAAGGAAGTCTTCCCGATGCGATCCGCGCCGAGCGTGCAGGCCCACCTGTTCGACGGCTACTGGGAAGACATCGGCACCATCCGGTCCTTCACGAGGCCAACCTGGCCCTGGCCAAAGTTCCGCCGCCGTTCGACTTTCGAGTCGTGCTCCGGCCCGATCTACACGCACGCCCGCTCGCTGCCGCCGGCCCGCGTTGACGGGGCCACCATCCGCGAATCGCTCCTGGCCGACGGCTGCGTGATCGAGGCGGGAGCCACCATCGAGCACAGCGTGATCGGCGTCCGCTGCCACATCGGCCGCAATACGGTCATTCGCAATTCGATTGTGATGGGCGCCGACTTCTACGCCTCCGACGGGCCCCACAACGGCACAGCTTCCGACCCGTGCTTGGAGTGGGCGACGGCTCCGTGATCAGCGGCGCCATCATCGACAAAAACTGCCACATCGGCCGCAACGTGCGGATCGAGAGCCGCCAGCCAGCCCGACGCCGACCACGACAACTTCTCCATCCGCGACGGCATCATCGTGGCCCACAAAGGGGCCGTCTTCCCCGACGGCTGGACGCTGCCGAGCTAAGCAATCCGGCGCCACGACGGCGCATCCGTGACAGTTGGTAGTGCTGCGTGGAGCCGCCCGGGGAATCCCTCGCAGCATTCCCCTTTCCCAAGCCGACGGCTCCGCCGTCGGATCTTCGATTCCTCGATTGCACTGACAGTCAGAACAACAGACGGTGCGAATCGAGCCCTGCGCATGCAAGGGAGGGCGACAAAATCGCCCTCCCGTCGCATTCAAGAAGTCACCTGCCGTTAGTCGGCCGGCGGTTCTGCGAACGTCTTCGGATCGACCTTGTCGAGCGGTTTGACGTCGGTGATCTCGATGTTGATGAACTTCTCGCCGTTGTGCTTGGTGTCGATCTTCGTCGCCCGCTTCACGCCGTCGAAGTCCTTGTATTTGCTGTAGGTCGTCTCCTGGGTGAACTCTTCCCCCTGAAAGCCGGAGACCTTCGCCACCAGCTTTACCGGCAGCCCGGTCTCCTTGTCGAACCACAGCTGAAAGCTCTTCTTGTCCGGGCCATCGATCTTGAGCACCACGGCCGGCTTGTTATCGACCTTGTCCTCTTTGGCCGATTCGATCGTGAAGTCCTTCCCCTTCAGCGGCAGCAGCGTTGCCGGCGCCAGCGACAGATAGGTGGACCGCTTCTGGGCGGCGAGCTGGTCATCCTCGAGCTTGCCCGACTGGCCGGCGAAGTTCCGCCAACCCTTGTCGCCGTCGACGACGGTGACGCCCTTGATCTGGTTGCCGGCGATGTCCCCGTCAAATTCCTGGCGGAAGCGATTGATCCCCTGGGTGACCGACCGGGTGTGGAAATCGCCGTCGGCCCCGCCGTAGCTCAGGCTGCCCTTCGCTTTCGTCTCGATGGCCTTCGACTCGAGGGCCGAGAGCTTGCTCTCGCCGCCGGCCGCCGCAATGGCCTTGTCGAGCACTGCCTTGGCATCGGGGTCCGCCGCTTGCACGCCGCCCCGGATGCTCAACACGAGCCCGGTGGCCAACACCACTCCAAAAAGCCTTCTCATGGGATGCACTGCCTTTGTTTGCTGCCGATTGAAGAAACGCTCGCCGCAGAGAGGAGCCGCAACGCAGACCATCCGCGTGCCGATCGAGCGTGCTAGAAAATGAGCGAACCGGAAACCCGCCGTCCCAAAATCCTAGCCAGAACGCGGGCGAATTGCCACGAGAAACAACGCCAGCCCCCGCTGACAACTGCGCCGCGAAATTGCCCTTCCAAACCTTCGCATGTCGATGCCAACGCCGGTCTTGCCGGTGTGGATCGGCTCGGCCGCCATGGCTCCAAATAGCCGTTCGTCATGCCAAATTCCCGCTCTCGAGGGTCAGTGTCGTCGTAAACTGCCGGGCCGCCTCGGCTCGATCAAGCGGCACGAAGTGATAGTCGCCCTCCAGCCACGTGGGGAGCTGGTCGCGATAATGCGGACTGCCGCAATGGCCCGATTGGCTCTGCCCATCGACCATCCACAATCCAGCCGGCGATTCGCCCAAGTCGCAGATCATGCGGAAGCCGGCCCCCATGGCCGCCTCGAAATCGGGCCCGCGCCCTGTGTTGCACACGGTGGTCGCGTCACCCCGCACGCCCGGTCCGTTTTGGTCCAGCAGTAGTCCCAAATCGCCGCGGGCCGACAGAAAATGCTTGAGCCCCATCCGATGCAGCCGGCCCCACGTCCACTCGGCGACCGCAGGACCCAATCGTTCCGCCAGCCGATCGAGCGTGCCGCGAAACGTCTCCCGCACTGCGCGACGGCAGTTTTCACGGGCTGACTGGCCGTTGCCCGCAAACCAGTCTCGCGCCGACTTCGCCTCGGTTGCAGCGGGCGTCGCCCCCTCTTCGAGCAGCAGCGCGGCCAGCCCCTCGATCCCGAAGGCCAGCAGCGGCACGGCCTCTTCCGCAAACCGTTCTGCCGCGACCCGCCGGCACCAATCGACGAAGAACACGTTGAACACCAGCGGTGCGACCAGCTCGGGCAGGCAGTCGCCGTTCCAGTCTTTGAGCAACGCCACGGTCTGTCGCACGTCCGCTCGCTCGCTCTCTCTCGAACTGTCGTCATCCATCATCGCACACAGTCCGGGGACGCAGGCGACCGCGCGGAGCGAGCACGCGTCCTGCTGCAGCCGCCGATGATTGTCGCGCGTGTGCGTCGGCCGTGCTTCGAGCTGCTTTGCGAATCCGCTGCGCCCGGTGCCCGCTCGTCCATGTGCCGGCCAGCGGATACGGAAAACTGTCGTCGGCCACGCGGTTGTTCGCCGTCACCACAAAACCCCGCGACGGATTGATCACGCCCGGCATATGCTCGAACGAAATCAAACCGTCCCACTGGTCCGCCGCGTCGGCCGCCGCGCGATAGCCGCGCTCGGGCCGGTGCCGCAGCGGAATGCGACCCGTCGCCTGGTAACCGATGTTCCCGTCGACGTCGGCAAACACCACGGAAAACGTCGGCACGTGCCAGGGCTCGAGCGACTGGCGGAAGGCCGCACAATTCTCGGCCCGGTTCATCTTTAGCAGCGCCGTCAGCCAGCCGCCGTGCTCGGCCCCCAGCCACCGCAGCGAAACGGGACCCGTGCGATTGGCCGGCTCGGGCAGCACCTCGTCGACGATCGGCCCGATCGCCGAGCGAACCACCCGCTGCGACACGGCGGCCTGCCCGCGGACGGCGATCGTCTCCACTCGCTCCTCTGCCGGCCGCCACTCGCCCGCGTGCAAAAAGCAGCAGGGATGCTCGGGGCTCGTCTCCTCTTGATACAGGTCCCGCTGCGAGCAGATGTTGTTAGTGATGCCCCACGTCATCCGCCGATTGCGGCCGATGATCACGGCCGGCATCCCCACGTACGCGCAGCCCGCCACGTCGAACGAACCGCCGGCCAGATGCACCTCGTACCAACACGAGACGGCTTCCATGGCGATGTGCGGATCGCTGGCCACCATCGGCCGGCCGCTCGCACTGCGTTTGCCGTCGATCACCCAATTGTTACTGCCGACTGCCGCGTCCGGATCGCCGACCGCCTGCCCAACGCGTGAATCTTTTTGTCCATTGCGGGCCGGCCGCGGCGCGGCAGTCCACGCCGGGTCCGTTTCCAAAATACTTTCGTCGTCCGCCTCGGCCGTGAGGAACGCGCGATAGAGCGGACCGTCCCCCAGGCTCCGCCTGGCCAGCTCAGGCATGGCAATCACCGGAAATCGGCCGGTCAGGTACCAGCGGAATTCCCCCTCGATCACCAGGCAATCGACAGGCCGCCACGGCTCGGGCCGATAGTCGAGCAGATCGAACTCGATCGGCAGCCCATCGCCCGCATCGTTGATCGCCGCATTGATGCCCCGGCTGAACGAGTCGAGCACGTTTTGCGTTTCGCGCGGCAATTTTCCCCACTCGGCCTCGGCAATCCGCGGCAGCCCGACCGTCCGCGCCAGCCGATCCTGCGGCAGCCCCTCCGGGCCCAGGATTTCGCTCAATCGCCCGGCCCCCTTGCGACGCAGCCAATCGAGCTGAAACAACCGGTCCTGCGCGATGGCGTAGCCGAAACCGAAAAACAGGTCGGCATCCGACTTCGCAAAGATGTGCGGCATGCCCTGGCGATCGCGACAGATCTCGACCGGCCGCTCGACCGCCGCCCGCCGCACTCCATCCATCCGCGGCACCCGCGCGGCGGCCGTCCGCGTCCAGCGCTCCAAAAACTCCGCCTGCCCAATCCCCGCCGCCCGGCAGACCACCTCGATCGACCGCCCAGCCCCCAACTCGGCCAGACGGCTTTTCTCCAAATCCCGATCCATAGCCGGCGCATCTCCACGACGACAAGACAGCGATCCTCGGTGCGGCAACTCGCCTGGAGCGTAGGCTGCGTCGCCACGGTTGTCCACGAATGAACGCGACCAACGCACAGGATCCCCGACCTACGTTGACGGGCGAACTGCTACCGGAATCGTGACCGCCACCCGTTTCCCAAGCCGACGGCTTGCCGTCGGTCTTTCTTCGTTTTCCCGTTTTCATCTGGGTCGCCAGCTCCCACTTTTCCGTAGGGCAAGCTGCCAGTGTTGAGACCGGACACATGGGTGACAAGTGTTCGGACACATGGGTAACAGGTTTGGCGGGGAAGGCAAAGGCTGCGTGAGCGTAGCGAATGCAGGCTTTGCCTTCCTCGCGTCGGAAAATCACGTCCCCTCCGCGTTCCGGTCTCGCAGATCAATGCGGGCAATCTTCTGCCAGCAATAAAACACCTGCCAGACTCCCTCGGTCGTCGTCGGCCGAAGAGCGACGGCTTCGCCCGAGAACGCCTCGCTGATCTTGATCACTTGTCCTCGAAAACTCAGTTGCCCCACGGGATTCACCTTGCGGACTTCGTCTCCCTCGTCGTATTCGATCGGCGGAAGATGCTCCGGAAACTCACGTCGGCTGACCACGTAACGACTACCAGGCACTCTCAGCCCCAAGGCCTCGTGAGGACGCTCGTGGTTATACGTCTGACGCCAACGATCGAACTCCCGCTGCACCTCCCCAGAGTTCGCGAAGGCCCGGCCGCGCAACACTTCCGCCTGCAGCGTGCGGTGAAATCGCTCTTCCTTCCCTTGCGTCTCGGGGTGGTAAGGGCGGCCATGGATCACGCGAATGTTGTGTCGCAACAACCAGACCGACAGCTTCGTGTAACCTCCGCGACGGTGGGTGACCGCCCAGGGCGTCCCGTTGTCCATCAACATCGACCAGGGAAGGCCGTAACGTCGAAAGACGCCCTGCAGACTCTCCCGAACGGTCTCGGATCGCTGGTTCAAACAGGCCCGCAGCCCCAAGGAGTAGCGCGAGTGATCGTCTGTGATCGTCAACGGGTGGCAGCGACGACCGTCGACCATGCGGAAATCGCCCTTGAAATCCATCTGCCACAGCTCGTTGGGCGCCTCCCGCTCGAACCGCTGCACGGGGGCACGCCGAAGTGACTCCTCCTGCTCGATGCGACCATGACGACGCAAAATCGCCGTGATCGTGCTGGCGGCCGGGACCGCTTGACGCCCCAGGGCCAACAGACGGGCTCGCAGCTTGCGACCTCCCCAAACCGGGTGCCGATCCCGCAGCTCCAGCACCTCCGCCTCAATGGCCGCGCTCGTCGGCTCGCGAAAATGCCGAGGACGACGCGAACGATCCACGCACGGTTCGCCCAACCGAACTCGGCCTAACCACTTGTAACCCGTCTTCCGCGAAATCCCAAACCGCCTGCACAGCACAGCGACCTTCGAATCTGGCGACGACGCCAAACGGCAAAACTCTTCCCGCATCGACACAACGTCACACTCCTGCCACGGCATCCGTCTCCCTCCTGGAAAGGAAGACCTCAGCCTACAAAAAGTGTTACCTATGTGTCCGAACGACTGTTACCTATGTGTCCGGTCTATACACTGCCAGCTTGCCCACTGATTCCAGTCCCGTCCTTCAAGTCCCAGTGAAACCGTCGACACCGGACAAGCTGGCAGGTTGCCCTACGGGCTCCATCATCATTCCCCGACGAGACGCCCGATCGCAGCCGGCCGCCGGCGTCGTTTTTCAATCCCGTCCCGACCTTTGGGTCCAGATCCCCAAACGGAGGTTTCGGGTGGCACTGGCGGCTTGTCCGCCAGTGTCTTCCGACGCGAAAAAACCACTGGCGGACAAGCCGCCAGTGCCACACGCGATACGCATCGCTCGCGGTACGCACCGTGTCCGGATGCCGCGGCTAGCAATCAGCAGCGACGCGCGTTTTCAACAACAGATTTTCGATTCGACTGATTCCGCTCAACTGGCTCCGTTCGATAGGGCGACGACTCGGACGCGTGACCGACACGCGTCCCCGGCGACAGTCGTTAGCTGGCTTGTCCCGTCCCGCTTGCCGGTTCAGGCGCCGGCTCGGGCTTCGGCTGTGATTCGCTAGTCGGACCCGGTTCGACACTTGGGCACGCCGCGAGCGGCGAGCTCACGGCGGATTTGCGCGAAGTTCGGGCAACGCGACGGGGCCGGGCGTTCGACGAATTGGCCGGTCGCCACGTCGTAGACTTTCGGATCGGGCTTCACCGGTCGCGACTTGAGTGCCTCGGCCGACAGGTCGAAGGCTTGCACGCGGCTGTAGGTGATCTTCGGCCGGCGGCGGTCGATGATGGTGTCCACCGTTTTCACGACGACGCCCCGCTCGATCAGGCCGTCGAGCACGCGGTTGATGCGGTCGCCGCTCATGCCCAGCGTATCCCGCAAGTTGCGGCACGTGCAGCCGTCGGGGAACGCCGTCAACATTTCGAGCGTGCGCTGACACTGCCGTTCGAACGTCAGCGCCCGGCGACGCAGATGCCGATCGGCGTTCGCCGCCACCCACTGCTCGTCGGCCCGCATGTCGAACGACGTGACTTCGCGGACGGTCGTCTGCCAGCGGCGTGAGTTCGC
Source organism: uncultured Planctomycetaceae bacterium (assembly GCA_963813715.1). Taxonomy (GTDB): domain Bacteria; phylum Planctomycetota; class Planctomycetia; order Planctomycetales; family Planctomycetaceae; genus DASPSM01. The sequence goes on from CAWFAK010000009.1 coordinate 11,820, forward strand.
ACCGCGATCGCCGGGGTTGTCGATCGCGAGCGTTTCGTCGACGTCGATTTCCCACAGCCCCTGGTCGCCGAGCCGGTTGCCCGTGGTGAGCCACAGTTCGTGCCCGCTGCCGACGGCGAACGGCCGACGCCGCGAGACCAGTAGCCACTGCCCGGCGCACTCGGCCAGGCCGTTGCCGGCCAATTCGTCGAGCGTGGCCGGATCGCCGGCCCGTCGCGGCGGTTTCGAGTGCTGCACGATGAGCACGGTGCAGCCGACCGCATCGGCCAACCGCGTCAACTCGCCCAACATTTGCCGCACGTCGGCCGCGATCGCCTTTACCGCGAGATTTGCCGCCGAGTGCGAGGTCGGCCGGATCGATCACCAGCAACAGCGGCTTCTGCACGAGCAGCAGTTCTTCCAGAGCCATCATGTCGAACGGACTGTCGAGCCGCGGCACCTGGGGAGAGATCACCAGATTGTCGAGCGCCGCCAGCGACAAGCCGCGAGCCGCACAAATCCGCCGAGCCTTCGCCTGCAGAGCGGGGAGGCCGGCATCGCCTGCCAGAAAGAGCACCCGCCCGATCTCAGCCACGGGGAACCGACCAAGAAACGGCGTGCCGCTGGCCAGCGCAATCGCCAGGTCGAGGGCGAGCGACGTCTTCAACGTCTTGAACGACCCCAGCATCGCACTCGTCTGTCCGGCCGCCAGGATGCCGGGGATCAGGTAACGAGTCTCATGCGCGACGGCATTGAGCGCGGAGCCGGTGAAGAGCGGGAACCGTTGGGCGAAGACTTCATCGACGGCAGTCGAGATCGGCCAGGCCGGCTCCGGGTTGTACGACTCCGGCGCGGCGTCGTCGGGGACCACGCGGAGGGCCAGATCCTCCTCCGGAGCGACGCCACCGCACCGCAGAAAGGCCTCGAACCGCCGATCTTGCGCCTCGACCGCCTCCTTGTAGGTGCCATACGCCCGCCCGCCGACCATGAATTGTGCCGGGGCGGGCTGACCGTTGCCGTTTTCGTTGACCGTGCCGTTCACCATGGGAACCTCCAGTTGGGTTGGGTGACGGCCGTCGCCCATCGGGAGGCTTCGAAACAAACAAAGCCATCGCCCAGACAGGCGACGGCTTTCGTTAAGAAACTTGCGGCGCGTTAAGCGCCTCCGTCATGCGGACATTCAGAATGTGCGAGAAGCGGCCTTCTCAGCTTCCATTATATCTGCTGTGACGCCGGCGACGCAGGCGAATTTTGTAGGGCAGGCTGTGCCTGCCGCGGTCTTCCGCCCCGGTCCTGAGCAGAACTCGGACGGAAGAAAAGAGCCCTCGCTGACCGCTTCGGGTTGGTAGGTCGAATTCACTAACCCGAAGCGAGTCAGCGAGGACGCCCGCCGGACGGTCGAACGGCTCAGCGCGGTCAGATTGGCCCGCGGAATCCGAGAAACGATTCTCCTTTCCCAAGCCGATGGCTCCGCCGTCGTTTCTTTGCCACTCGTCAGGCCGAGGTGATCGCGCGAGGATAAGCCACAGGGTCGCGATGTTGGCGGCGAGCGCAACAAGAAGCCCGCGGGGAAAACGGCCTCTCGCGGGCTTTGTTGTGAATTCCTGTCACCAGAAAGCGAGCGTCACTTCGCCGTCAGGACATTCACCGCGTCATTGAAACCATACCCGCGTGCAGGCTGGTACAGGCGGTCAAACTCTGAAGACTGCCTGATCTCGATGTTTCTTTTTGGCAACAAAACCTTAAAGGCGTGGCATTCGGAGACGATCGGCGCGGCTTAGCCGAAGAGCCATGGAAAGACTTTGCCCATCCAGGGCTGAATCGCTCGAGCAAGCAGTGGAATGCCAGCGAAAATTCCGCAGACGATGGCCCAGGCCATGAGTGGATGCAGCTCGCCGCCATCGTCATACCACTTCCGTTTGCGGCCAAAACCTGGCTTGGTCTGTTCGTTGCTCATACCGTCATTCTAGCCGCGGATCACGCCCGGCCACTTCCGCGATGCGGCGTCAGCCGAGGGTCGTGTCCGTGTTCGAGTTCAGTGGAACAGACTCTGAAAACGAGAAATAAGTGACGCCCCCAATTCCTCCTGCAGGTCCTGTTTTTCTTCAATGAGCCGAATCGTCTCTTCCAGCATTTCTCGCCGTCGTGCGGTGTCTGATGCCAGCTTTACTCGATTGGCTTTCTTTGCCATGTTGATTTCCACGATTCGGTCGTCGATTTCCCGAATCCGTTGCCGCTCGCGGTCCCGCCTGGCAGCTTGGCGTTGCATCCCCCAGAGGAAGACTCCGACCAGCAGAGCAGCACTCGCGAGCATTACGGCGACCCAGAGGAGCAGCTTCCGCCTCATGCCGCCATTCTACAGAGTGCCGGATCCACGGCGCGAATCACGGGGCAATCCAAGCGGAGCCTGGGACCGAGGAAAAAACACCCGCTGGGCACCGAGGAAAAATCGATCGTCCCCGCCGGGTGCTGGAAAAAGTAAGATGGCAGAATGTCGCAGATGAATCGGCCGGGGGCTGAGGCGGGAGTTTGTTCGCAGTGCGGGGCTGCGCTGCCGGTCGAGGCCGTCGACGGACTGTGCCCGCAGTGCTCGCAGCAATCCGCCCGCGAGGCGACCGGCGATACCACGCACGACTTTCGGCCCGAAGCGGCCAACATGGCCACGCTGGCCCCGCGGACCACCGAGCCGCGCAGTCCGGAATTCGCCAGCGCGGCGGACGGCCCGCGGCGGTTTGGCGATTACGAGATCGTGAGCGAGATCGCCCGCGGCGGCATGGGCGTCGTCTGCAAGGCGCGGCAGATCAGTCTCGATCGAACTGTCGCACTCAAGACGATTCTCTCCGGCCAGTTCGCCTCCGACGACGACGTGCAGCGGTTCTACACCGAGGCCCGCGCGGCGGCCAACTTGCAGCATCCGAATATCGTGGCCATCCACGAGGTTGGGCAGCACGCCGGCCAGCACTATTTTTCGATGGATTATGTCGAGGGGCGGAGCCTCGCGGCACTCGTGGGAAAAGGCCCGCTGCCCGTCCCGCAGGCGGTGCGCTATCTCAGGTCGATCGCGGAGGCCATTCACTTCGCTCATCGCCTGGGTATTTTGCATCGCGACCTCAAGCCCTCGAACATCCTCATCGACTCGTTCGATCAGCCGCGGATCACCGACTTTGGACTCGCGAAGCGGATCGGCGTGCGGGATGTGCCGGCCAGCGCGGGCTCGAGCGATCCGATCGACTCGGGGCTGACGACCGCGGGGCAGGTGCTGGGGACGCCGAGCTACATGCCGCCCGAGCAGATCGACGCCGACCCGGCCCAATTGGGACCGGCAAGCGACGTTTATTCGCTGGGGGCGATTCTGTACGAGTTGCTCACCGGCCGTCCGCCGTTTCGCGGTCGCACGGCCCGCGACACGCTGCTGGCGGTGTTGCAATCGCCGCCCGTCGCGATTCGGCGGCTCAATCGCAGCGTGCCGCGCCGCCTGGAGCGGATTTGCCTGAAGTGTCTCGAAAAGGATCCGAGCCGGCGTTACCCGTCGGCCGCGGCGCTGGCGGACGACCTGGAACGCTTCACGCTGGGCCAGGAAACGCAGGCGGGCGCCGACCAGAAGGCGCTGACCCCGCGGATTCTGCTCGGCTCGCTGCTGGCGTGTTGCCTGTTCTGCTGCGGCGGGCCCGTGATGCTGTTCGCCGTGTTTCGTTCGGCCGATTTTCACCGGATGGAGGAGGGATTCACCCAGACGGTCGACAAACTTTCCACGTCGGTGGGCAGCAAACTGGTGTTACACAAACTGGCCCAGGCGTGGCGACCGCCGGCCGACGGCGCGAAGGGAGGCGGCCTTTTCCCCGAACACGTCGCCGCCTACACGCGGGCCGCGCGCGACGAGAATGTCGTCATTCCCGAATTCCGCATCGAGCTCCCCGGCTCGCGGGCGGTGTACCGATCGCCGCCAGGGCAGATCGAATTGTTCATCTATCTCGCGACGGCTCCCGAATGCAGCAAGATCTTTTCGCGAGTGGGTGCATCCTTCAACGACGAACATCTCCGCGTGGAGGGGGAGGGCTTCATGAACTACGCCTATGGGTTCGGCGGCCGCACGCACACGGGGATGTTTCTGAAAGCGGCCGACCGCCTGCTCCTGGCGCGGACGACCGACGCCGTCGACCCCGAGCAGTTTCTCCGCGACTATCTCACCGCCACCTCGCCCGCCCAAATGGCGGCAGCCCGAAAGACGCCCGTTTCAAAATCGCCTGACCAGACGAGCTCTGACGAAAAGACAAACGATGAAACGGCTCCCGAGACCAAGCCGGGTGACGCCGTCGTGACGCTGACCAACAAGGGATTCAGCCTCGCCGAACTGGACAAGCTCGCAGCCGACGACGGTCCGCCCGCGTCCCGCGCGTGGGAAGCCGCGAAGGCGTTGACGATCTTGGCTCTGCTCGGCGTGGCCGCGGTCGGCATGTGGCGCGTGTTCGTGAAGGCGGGCCTCCCAGGCTGGGGGGCGCTCGTGCCGTATTACAACCTGGTGCTGCTGATGCGACTGGCCGGCAAGCCCGGCTGGTGGGCGATCTGGTTCCTCGTGCCGTTCCTCAACATCATGATCTACACGATCGTCACGCTGGAGATCGCGAAGAACTTCGGCAAAGGCGTCGCCTACACGCTCGGCCTGCTGCTCCTGCCGATCGTCTTCTACGCGATCCTGGGCCTGGGCCGAGCGGAGTACAACCCGACGCTCTTGCGGCTGCGACAACAGGCGGCCGCGGTGTGAAGATATTCGCGCAAGTGGTCGGGGACGCGGTGATCCGCCGCTAGAACGACGGCATGAGCGACGAACCGGACATCACGCAACGGCCTGGGTGGAAGGCGGTTGAGCGCTGGTTAAGCGAAAACGAATCGCCACCGCCCAAGCCCCCGATGCACAAGCCGATCGCGAAGTGGGGCACGCGAGGGCTCCTTGGCGGATGCGCGGTCGGATTTATCTTTGTGTTGGCAGCCCTCGCTTACGACGGCGACCCATCCGGGAAGGCGCTGCTCGCGTTCCCGATCGTCATGGGATTGCTGGGGATTCCCTGCGCGCTCGTGGGAATGCTCATCGGCTTCGCGGTCTGGCTGTTTCGTCGCGACTAAAGCGTCTGACAACAAATACAAGGAGATTTTCACCACCAAGGCACCAAGACACCAAGAAATTTCTGATTATTTGATCGAGGTCGACTTCGTGCCTTTGTGTCTTTGTGGTGAATCATCCTGTTCGATGAGGTTTAGCAGGAACTGGTTGTCGACGAACGGGCGATCGCCCGCGCAGCCCCACACGATGCGGCCGCTCGGGTCGATCACGAATGTGCCGTGCTTGAGGTCTTCTTCGTGGTCGTCTTTCGCCCGCGTGTAGACGCCGTATTGCTCGGCCACCTTGTTGGCCCGGTCGGAGAGGACCGGAAAGTGAAAGCGGCCGTATTGTTTGAAGCGGGCGGCCGTTGTCTCCGGCGGATCGGCACTCAGGGCGACGACGTGCGCGCCGGTTTTCGCGAATTTTGGCAGGTCTTCCTCCAGAGCGAAGAGCTGGGCGACGCAGTGGCTGCAGTAATAGCCGTAATAGAAGACGACGACCACAGGGCCGTCGTGCCGCAGCTCGTGCAGCGCGACGTGATGCCCATCGGTGTCGACCAGCTCGAAGTCGGGAGCCGTCTTGCCAACGAGCGGGCTGGGCAGCTGTTGGGCCAGCGGGTTGTCGGCCGGTTTTGTTGCCGTCTCGCCGCGGGCCGCCGACAGAAAGGCCTTGGCATCCGTGGCGACGTCGCCCGTCGGGACCAGGCCATACTCGTCGGCTCCGCTGGGAACCCGGGCAGCGATAGACGATCAGCGCGACGCAGCAAACGGCACCGACAGCCGAGCAAGCCGAGAAACAACCAAGTGGCCGCCGACCGCCGCGGCCGCCGGACCCTTCGCCGCGAGGGAGGCCGCGTCGGTTGTTGAGCCGGTTGCCGATTCTGTTGAAAGCATCGCAGCACTTTCTCCGTCGACGTTCGTCCGTCAGGTCCGGGCGGCGTCGTGGTTCGAACCACCAGCCGTCCACCTTGGGTGGCTGGGGTCGAGCCGCCAGGCGAGCCCCCAGGTCTTGCGACGTAGGACTGGGGGCGGCGAGGACGCCGACCCCAGCCACCCGCTGAATCGATCGCGCACGACTTTGGAGCCTCGGCCGTGCGCCCCCTCACCCCCAGCCCCACTCCCGCGAGGGGCTTTGCACAAAAACGCCCGTTTGCACAAAAACCCGCGCGGCTGCACAAAAACTATGTTAGCGGCGCGCGACTGTGTTGACGCTCCAACGGTCACCCTCCCGGCCAGAAACAGAGGCATACGGCCGCCAGATGGACAAAGAAGATTATCGCTGCAGAAAATGCGGCGCGGCCACTTGACCCGCTGCCCCCGATAATCGCACCGTAGGCCGGAAATTGCGTAAGTCCCCAAGCCGCGATCGTTCCCATACCGATCACCCCTCGCTTCATGAGTAGCAAAAGGCCCGGATAGAAAACGCCGAAATATCCGTAGTCCCCGTGCCCGGCTCCGGTTGAATAAATCGCCAGGAAAAAAGTAACCGGCGTCACGAGGATGCCAATCACAGTTCCCCAAAAAGCTCCTTGATAATTCTTCGGTTCGTCGCTCATGCCGTCGCGCCCGATTGACGTGAGCCACGGCGGAAACCCAGCACTGTGCTGTTTGTCGCTCATGCCGTCATTCTAGCGGTCTTCGCGGACCACGTAGAAGACGATCGCAGGCGGGGCGGATTCGCGCTTGATTGCCTCAATCGCGTCCTGCGCGTCTGGCATCCGCTTGAACAGCGCCGCATCCGCTCTGGCCGATGATAGCCCATACTGGCCGTTCGCATTCGGTGCCGTGAGCCAGACCGTTCCGGCCGGTCCCCCGACGCCCATCACCACGTATGCCATGCCGGCATTTTAGGGAGCGCCGGACCAGCGGCGAGTGCCGGGGCGAGCGTCGGACCCAAGCTCGAATTCGATGCGGTCCTGATCGGCTTCAAGGGCCTCAGACTCCGCGGGCTTTGCACAATAACCCGAGCTTTAGCTCCCGTCCCCGCTCCCGGTACAATCGCGGCATGAGCGGCGAGGCGAAAACGCCTTGGGATGAACGCCTCGTGAAGCGGCTGAAGTTGGCCGCAAACGAAGGCCAGATTGCCAGGATGATCTCTCACGCCGTCGGCCTCGCAGTCATCGTCATCCTTTGGGTCGCCTCTCTCGACTTCATCTGGCAGTCGCTTCGTCCTCCCGACTAAGACGCCCGCCCCAGATTTTTGTACAGCAGCCGGACCTTTGTGTAGGACGGGGTCCTTTGTGCAAAGCCGGTTGCGTGCAGCACGAACCTTCGATCCCTGCAATCAGTCGGCGAACGTGCCGGTGTTCATTTCGCCGCCGGCGCGGCTGGCCAGGGCGTCGTAGACGCTGAGGTCGATTTGGCTGCCGATGTATTGCACGCTGCCGTCGCCCAGCAGAAACAGCACGCCCATCGGATGCATGCTGGCCAGTGCGTCGGCGTCGGTGACGTTGGGGTTGTTGGGGGCGTGCGGGCCGCAATGGCCGAGCACGAGCGCGGCCGAGCCTTCGATCGCCGAGGGAGAAGAATCGCGATTGTCGAAGACGCCCGCGCCCGTGACGGCGCCGGTCCAGGTTGTGTCCGACATGTTGTGGCAGCGCTCGCTGATGAAAAAGGTGTTGCTCAGCCCGTCGGTGATGTCCTTGGGGCTGAAGCTGTGATCCTCGAGGAACGCGCCGTCGTTGGTGGCCTGGTTGCCTGTGACGCCGTTATTCCCGTTCACCCCGATGTAATTGCCGCGGGCCACGGTGATCGGCGGGTTGAGCGGATTGCCGTTCGGGTCGACGTTGATCGTGAACTTCTCGATCAGCGTGTCGGACGGGCAGTTGAACGACGGCAGCCAGGTGGTGGCGGGAGTCAGGTTGTGCGGATCGCTGATCTGCACGCCGAAACTGATCTCCTTCTTCAGGCCGGACTGCTCCAGATCGGCCAGGAGAAACGAGGCCCAGCCCCAGCCCATGCCCGTGTCGTTGCCGTTGACGTCGTAAGCCGACGCGTAGGCCGGAGGCCAGACGCGCATGCGATCGAGATAGTTACCCAGCGCCAGGCCGATTTGCTTGAGGTTATTGCGGCACGTGGTGCGGCGGGCCGCCTCCCGCGCCGCCTGCACGGCCGGCAACAACAACGAAATCAACGTCGCGATGATGGCGATCACCACCAACAACTCGATCAGGGTGAATCCGCTCCGAGATCGCTGCCGCTGATTCGCATGACACTGATCCGTCTGAAACTGATCCGTTCGACGCTGTCCGTTCATGATGACCTCGCTCGCCCGGCTTGCCGCTGGATCAATCTCCGCGCCGACATGCCGCTGCGGTGCGCTCTGCAAAAACCAGCTTCCGCTTGAGAAAAACCGTCGATCGGCCGGCGGGAGGCTTGCCCCACGGCGTCTTGTCACGCGCTCACAAAGAATCCAACCGCGGAAGAACAGTGAGGGTTCGGACCGCAGCGGCGCTTCGTCGAGCGCGCGGCGAGCACGCCGTGAATCAGGCAGAGCTTTCCCGCGCGACCAGGTACGCAGCCGTCGGCCGCGCGCCAGCAAGGGCGCGTCGGTGCGGCTGCAGCACGACTCAGGCGGCCATGCCGCCGGCGAGCTTGGGCGGCGGAACAGGGGCGCAAGCTCGGCGCTCGCGCAGGTGACGGGCACGTCGACCAGATATTCGACGAGCGTTTCGACCGGCTTCCACTGCGGGCGGTCGACAAAGGGCAACGCGTCGCACAGGAGCGAAATCACCGTGGGCATGCCGCCGCAGCGGCGAGCCAGATCGCTTAGCACGAATTTGACGGTCGCTGTCTTATCGGGCGTTTGCGATTTGTCGCTCGCTTGCGAATCGTGATCAGGTCGAGCGTGTTCGGCCTCGGCGACGTTTTGATGGGCATGCCGTTTCCGGCAGCAGGCGGGTTCTTCGCTGTGGCCCGCGCGGGTCGCACAGCAGGCACAGGCGCCGTGCGCGTCGTGTTCGTCGTTATCGGCGGAGCAGATGGTCTCCCCCTGGTCGTTGCCCCGATGATGGTCGCCGGCAGCGACCGCGTCGGCCTGTTCGCGCTCGGCGGCTGCAAAAACAAAGTCCGGTGGCGTGACGCCGTTATCGCGGGCCCACGCCAGCTTTTGCTTGTTCGTCATGCAGCAGCAGTGGTGCCAGCACTGGTCGGCCGAGGCGCAGCCGCAGGGCCGGTTCTGGCACGGGTAGGGACGCGAACGGTCCTTCATGGTGACCGTGATGACGGGAACGCCGGCGATTCCCAGCAGCAATCCGAGCAGGAGGACGACCGCAATCGCCCGCTGCAGCAGAGTGCTCGCGGTTCGCAGATGGCTGACGTTTCGCGGAAACCGAATGCGCATGCCGATGTTCCGCCTCGTTCACGGGAGGCGACCAAGCGCGCCGCTTCGGTCCAAACCCTCGCCCGCCACAATACGCAGACCGCGGCGCCAGCGTCAATCATCTGCCAGGAATTTCCCAAGTTTGGGTGGCTCGCGTGCCGTCGCGAGCGGCGTCGAGCAGCGGTGGAATTGGGCCCGGCGTTTGGGTGGCTGGTTTCGGCGTCCTCGCCGCCCAGGGCTTGCCTGGCGGCTCGACCCCAGCCACCCGACAGCCGCCGGCCCTTTCGTTGCTTTTCCCAGATTTTTTCAGAACGACTGCTCTTGACGATGCTTTGCTGTGTCCTCTATATATCACTCACCAACATGGTCATTGTTCAAGACCCACCCAGCCGCCCATGAAAGTCTCCCGCAAATCCGACTATGCCCTGCGAGCCCTGTTCGGGCTGATGGCCACCGACGGCACGTCGCCGGTCTCCATCCGCGAGCTGTCCGAGAAGTATGACGTCCCGCGGCGGTTCCTCGAGCAGATCATGCTCGAGCTCAAGTCGAAGGGCTGGGTCCGCAGCATCGCCGGCCGTGACGGTGGGTTCGTGCTGGCCAAGAGGCCCGACGAAATCACGATGGGTGAAGTCGTCCGCCATTTCGATGGCGTGCTGGCGCCGATCAGCTGCGTGTCGACCACGCACTACGAGCCGTGCAGCCAGGAATCGGTGTGCCGGTTCCGGCGAGTGCTGCTCGACATCCGCAACTACACGGCCCGGCGGATGGATTCGGCCACGCTGGCCGCCGTCTACGAAGCGCCGATCGTCACGCGAGAAGAGGTCTTTTCGTTCGAGTTTGTCGGCGGAGAAGGAATCTGAACCAGCGGCCGCATTTTTTTGTCCTGATAATAATCACTATGCAAGTCGTGATTATTTAATTCCTGCGAAAACTTAGCTCTAAGGACCACGCCCGTGAGCCGTTTCCTGCAGCCTGTGCTCCTTCCTCGTCTGCAGCTCGTCTTCGTCCTGGCCATCGTCGTGTGCGCCGGGTCGGGCTGCGGCGGATCGTCGGCCGGCGAGCGGGCGGGCGTCGAGCTGCTCAACGTTTCCTATGACCCGACGCGTGAGCTGTGGCGCGACCTCAACACGCAGTTCATCAAGCAGCAGCGGGCGGAGAACGGGACCGATCTCTCGATCAAGCAGTCGCACGCCGGCTCGTCGAGCCAGGCCCGCGCGGTGATCGATGGCCTCGAAGCCGACGTCGTCACGCTCGCCCTCTGGTCGGATATCGACGCCATTCGCAAGCGGGGCCTGATCAAGGACGGCTGGCAGGAGCGGCTGCCCAATCACTCGCTGGCCTACTTCTCCACGATCGTCTTCGTCGTCCGCAAAGGGAATCCGAAAGGGATCAAGGACTGGCCCGACATCGTCAAGCCGGACGTCGTCGTGATCACGCCTAATCCCAAGACCTCGGGCAACGGCAAGCTCAGCTTTCTGGCCGCGTGGGGCAGCGTGCTGCAAACGGGCGGGTCGGAGGCGGACGCCCGCGCGTATCGTGAGCAGGCTCTACAAACAGACGCCAGTGCTCGAGACCGGCGCCCGCGGCGCCACCACCACCTTCGCTCAGCGCGGCATCGGCGACGTGCATCTCACCTGGGAGAACGAGGCCCATCTGGAGGTCGACGAATCGGCCGGCGCCCTCGAGATCGTCTACCCGCCCCGCAGCATTCGCGCCGAGCCTTTCATCGCGGTCGTCGATGCGAACGTCGAGCGGAAGGGGACGCAGGCGGTCGCCGAGAAGTACCTGAAATTCCTCTACACCGACGCCGGGCAGGAAACGATCGCCAAGCACTTTTACCGCCCCACGAACGAAGCCGTGCTCGCGCGGCACCACGACTCGTTTCCGGACATCCATCTCTTTTCGATCACGGCCGTGGCCGCCGACTGGGACGCGGCCCAGCAGAAATTCTTCGCGGACGGCGGCGTGTTCGACGCGATCTACGGGCCGGGGGCCGTCGCCCCGCCGCCGCGTGAGAAGAGCTGAGGCGCGCCGCGGCCGCCTGCATTTCAAGGAGGAAGGGCCATGTAAGCCATCAATCCATTTGTGATTTCGATCGACACACCACCGATTTCGCAGAGCTGACCCCAGACGGGCCAGCTGGCACTTTCCTTGTTTTTTTCAAGAGGAGCATGACGAATGAAGACACCGTTTCGCACGATCCGGCCGCGATCGCGACGATCGGGGTTCACCCTGATCGAGCTGTTGGTCGTGATCGCCATCATTGGCGTGCTGGTCAGCTTGCTGCTGCCGGCGGTTCAAGCCGCGCGAGAAGCGGCGCGACGCACGTCGTGCCGCAACAACATGCGGCAGCTGGCCCTGGCCGCGCTCAATTTCGAGAGCGCGCAAAAAGTGCTGCCCACTGGCGGCCAGCTGAACGACTTCACGACGCCGACCAACCCGTCCTCGGGCCAGGCCGAGCCTTTCCCCACGTTCTCGCTCTATTCATTCTTCACGGCGATTCTGCCGTACGCGGAAGAGACGACGATCTCCGTCCAGTACGACTACACGCACGCGTACAACGACGCCAACTCGCCGCAGAACCAGGTGGCCGCCAAGACGCAGATCCCCTGGTTCATCTGCCCGACCAGCTCGATCGATAACCCCGATCCGGACGGGTACGGCACGGCCGACTACTTCCCCACGATCGGCACCGACATCGATCCCGACCTGGGTGTGCGGAATCAGCTTTCGATCGTGAACGGCGCGCTCGGCACCACCAAGCCGCCGACAATCGCGTCGATCAGCGACGGCACGAGCCACACGATCCTACTGGCCGAAGCACCGGGCCGGAACTTCGAAACGACTGCAGTACGGCCAACTGGGCAAGTACAACGATCCGGTCTTCGGTTCGTCGTCGGCCAGTTCGGCAAAGGAGGGCTGGTATTGGAACGGCACCGCCACCGTGCTCTATACGGGCGGCATCGTTCCCACGGGCGATACAATTCCTCCCAGCGGCAAGCGGATTCCCGGTCGCTGGGCCGAGCCGGATAACGGCAACATCGTTTCGGGCCAGGCCAACGCCTACTACATCTCGGCGACCAGCTTCTACATCCCCAACCCGATCAACGGCAACGGGTATCCGTTGGGCGGGCCGGGCGGATTCACGCAGATTCCCACGAATCCGTACACGGGGACGCAGGGCGAGCCGTACCAGATCATCAATCCGACCGCGCCAGCCACCGGCGTCTACACGGCCGCTCCGCCCACCGGCAATCCATGCGGCTGGTACTGGAATCACTGCGGCCCGAACGGCGAGATCTTCGCCTTTCACCCGGCCGGAGCGAACGTTGCCATGGTCGACGGCAGCGTTCACTTCCTTAGCAACCTGACAGACGTGTTCACGCTGCGAAAGTTGGTCTCGGCCAACGAGCAGATCCCGGTCGAGGGAGGCACGTTCCTGCAGTAGCGACGTTCCAGAAAACGACGGGGATTGATCGTCCCTTTGCCCGTCGTAAGGAGCCGGCGCCGGACGCACTGTGAGGTGCGTCCGGCAGCCGGTCTGTTCCGAGCCTCTGTGATCTGGCAATCGCTCAGAGGCCCGTCCTTCTCCATTGTGTGGCTTTTATCCCGGCTTGCAACGCCCAATCAGTGTTCAATCCGTCGCACGGACGATCCCTCGCGGCGATCGGTCGCGGCGACGGTTCTGGAGTAATCGATGAAATACCTTCCGCTTGCGCTCGTAATCCTCTGCTCGGTTTCGCTCGGCTGCGGCCAGAGCACTCCCGTGATGACCAAGGCTCCCCCGGGATACCACGGCGGCCAGCCCACTCCGCCTGCTCCGGAGGAGGCCATCACCAAGCTCGAAACTCCCGAAGACAAGGCCCAGTACCTGCGCCAGCTGGCGAGCGACTCTTCGTTCAATCCGCAGCAGCACACAGACCTGCTCAAGAAGTACGCCGGCGACAGCAACGAGGAAGTGGCCTCGGCTGCGAAAACGTTGCTCGAGCGCCAGTAACTTAAGTGCGAGTGACGCGCGTCACTCGCAACGGAGACCGACCGAAATGAAATGGTTTCGCATCGTGTTGGGCAGTGCCGTGGCGCTCGCGAGCGTTTCGGCCACCATCTGGTGGGCGCGCTACGCCACCGGGGTCGAGCGTCCGGCGGCGCCACTCGATCCCGTCACCGCGCGGTATCGGGCGATGAAAGCGGGAGCAGCGCGGCAGGCGGGCCAGCCGGAATCGGAGACGGCGGACGCGGCCGCTACGCAAAGCGTCGATCCCTCGGTCGATCCGCGGCCCGCGCTCGTCGACCGAGCCCCCTTCCCCAAGGCCGTCGTGCACGAGCGGATTTACGAATTCGGCCGGATGGGGATTGGCGAGCACAAAAACCATCACTTCCGCATCGAGAACCAGGGAGCCGGTCCGCTGGCGATCGCCAAGGGGCCGACCGAGTGCAAATGCACGATCAGCAACTTGGCCACGCGCGTCGTGCCGCCCGGGGGTTCTGCCGAGGTGGAAGTCGCCTGGGCGCCGCGCGAAGCCGATCCGACGTTCGAGAAGTCGGCCATTATTTGGACCAACGATCCCGACTTGCCGGAGATTCGCTTTCGCGTCGCCGGCAAGGTCGCTCGTGCGCTGGCCGTGACGCCGGTGGCCTGGCACGCCGGCCTCGTCGCCGAAGATCAGGAGGGTAAAGCCGTCGGCTCGGTGGTGTCCGATCTCGAGGCCGACTTCAAGATCCTCTCGGTCGAGACGCCCGATCCCAACGTGAAGATCAGCTACAAGCCGCTGTCGGCAAGCGCCCTCGATCGCCTCGGCATGCTGGGCGGCTACGAATTCACGGCCCGCGTCGGCAACGGCATTCCGCTCGGCACGTTTCGCACGCGGCTCAAGATCCTCACGTCGCTGGAGCCGAAGACGCCGCTCGCGGTCGAACTGACGGCTACGCGGCCGGGGCCGATCCACATTCTGTCGGCCGGCACGGCCCATTGGAGCCCGGAGAAGAGTCTGCTCAATCTGGGCCGCTTTCGACACGAGGACGGTTATCGCACCGAGGTGCCCGCCTACATCTACCACATGCCGGGCCCCTTCCGCGTGCTCGGCGTGAAGTCGAGCGACGGCTTCGTGAAGGTCTCCGTTGAGCCGAACCCGGGCAGCGGCAGCGAGAGTAAGTCGGGCGATCGGCAAGGCGTGCGATTCGTGTTCGAAGTGCCGCCTGGCTCGCCGCCGGTCAACTACTTCACGCAAAAGCCGGTGCACGTCACTCTCGAAACCAATCATCCCGTGTTGAAGACGATCGACTTCGATCTGCAGTTCGTATCACTGTGAGCGGTTCAATCGTGAGCAGATCAGTTGTGAGCGTATTCGCCATGCGTCCCTCGCCAACGCTGCGGGTTGGTCAGACGCATTCACTAACTCGAAGCGTGAGCGAGGGCTCTTCGTTCACACCGAATTCCCCCGCGCCTAATCCCCCGACGGTCGCGAGGCGTTCATGAACGGTCTCGGCCGGCCGCTGGCCCCCAATCATCGCATCCTGCCCGGCTATCGCCTGAGCCTGGGTTTCACGCTTTTGTATCTCACAGTGCTCGTCGGCATTCCGCTGGCCGCTTGCCTGGCGAAGGTCAGCTCGTTGTCGGCGGCCCAGTTTCTGGGAGCCGTCTGGACCGAGCGGGCCCGCGCGGCCTACCTGCTCACGTTCGGCGTTTCCTTCGCAGCGGCGGCCATCAACGTGCCGCTGGGACTGCTGCTGGCCTGGATCCTGGTCCGCTACGAGTTCCCGCTCAAGCGGGTGCTCGATTCGCTGATCGATCTTCCGTTCGCGCTGCCGACGGCCGTCGCCGGGCTGGTCTATGCGAACCTGTACGTGCAGAACGGCTGGTTCGGCCGCTTCCTGGTGCCGCTGGGCATTCAGGGGGCCTATTCGCGGTTGGCGATTGTGCTCGTGCTGACGTTCATCGGCCTGCCGTTCGTCGTGCGGACGGTGCAGCCGGTGCTGGAAACGATCGACGCGGAGATCGAAGAGGCGGCCGCCTCGCTGGGGGCGACCCGGCGCAAACGTTTAAGCGGGTGCTGCTGCCGTCGCTGCTTTCCGCACTCACCACCGGTTTTGCCCTGACGTTCGCCCGTTCGCTGGGCGAATACGGCTCGGTGGTCTTCGTCTCGGGCAACATCATGTTCAAAACCGAGATCGCCCCCGTGCTGATCGTCAACCAGCTCGAGGAGTACCACTACGCCGAAGCCACGGCCATCGCGCTCGTGCTGTTGGCCGGTTCGTTCGCCACGCTGGCGGTGATCAACTCGCTCGAACGCTGGAGCCGCCGCCATGAAGGCTGAGCCCGCCGCGGCGAAATTGCCCGCGCGGCGCGATCGGCAGGATCCGCTCTATATTCGCGTGCCGCTGATTCTTGCCGGCTTCGCGATTGTCGGCATCCTGATCGTGGTTCCCATCGTGAACGTCTTCTACCAGGCGCTCGGCCAGGGGTTGGAGACCTATTGGCACAACCTGGTCGACGACCCCGACACGCGGAGCGCGATTTGGCTGACGTTGATCGTGGCGCCCGTCTCCGTCGCGGCGAATCTGCTCTTCGGCATTGCCGCGGCCTGGGCCGTCACGCGATTTCAGTTCCGCGGCCGCACGCTGCTCGTCACGCTGATCGACTTGCCGTTCGCCATCTCGCCGGTCGTCGCCGGGCTGATGTTCGTGCTGTTGTTCGGGCTGCAGGGATATTTCGGCCCCTGGCTCCGCGAGCACGGCGTGCGAATCATCTTCGCCCTGCCCGGCCTGATTCTGGCGACGACGTTCGTCACGCTCCCCTTCGTCGCCCGCGAATTGATCCCCGTGATGGAGGCGATCGGCCCCGACGAAGAAACAGCCGCCCTCAGCCTGGGCGCGTCGGGCTGGCAAATCTTCTGGCGGGTGACGCTGCCCAATATCAAATGGGCCCTGCTCTACGGCGTGATCTTGTGCAACGCGCGGGCGATGGGCGAGTTCGGGGCCGTCTACGTCGTCTCCGGGCACATCGCCGGCCAGACCGACACGATGCCCCTCCGCGTGCAAAAACTGTTCGACGAATACAACAACCCCGGTTCCTTCGCCGTCGCCTCGCTGTTGACGTCACTGGCCTTGTTGACGCTGTTCGCCAAGGTCTGGCTCGAACGCAAAACGCGGCGGGAAATGGCGGCCGGCGCGGGCCGGTGCGATCGATCCGAGTGCAAACCGTCCGAGTGCACTCGTCGAAAGCCCGATAGTTGCCGAATGCGCCCGTCGGCAGCGACCCGATCGCCGGCGAACTCGTGGCGAGCGATTTGGTTTCGCCCGTGCCCGTCGAGCGCGTTCCCGTCCCGCACGTTCCTGTCGCACGAATTCCGATCGCAGCTGTCCCCGTCAGCCGGGAGATCCCGTGAGCATCGCCGTCCGCAACGTGGTCAAAAAGTTCGGCACCTTCACGGCGCTCGACGACGTGAGTCTCGACGTGCCGCACGGGTCGCTCGTGGCGCTGTTGGGACCGTCGGGATCGGGCAAGACGACGCTGCTCCGGATCATTGCCGGCCTGGAAGGTCCCGACGGCGGCAGCGTGCTCTATCACGACGAAGACGTGACGCATCGCTCGCCCCGCGACCGCAACGTCGGCTTCGTGTTTCAGCATTACGCCCTCTTTCGCCACATGACGGTGTTCGAGAACGTGGCCTTCGGCCTCCGAGTCCGCCGGGCTCCCAAAGGCCAGGTCGATTCACGCGTGCGGGAACTGTTGCACCTGGTTCGCCTCGATGGGTTCGCCGGCCGCTATCCGCCGCAACTCTCGGGCGGGCAGCGGCAGCGGGTGGCGTTGGCGCGGGCGCTGGCAGTCGAGCCGGGCGTGCTGCTGCTCGACGAGCCGTTCGGTGCGCTCGACGCCAAGGTTCGGCAGGAGCTGCGGCAATGGCTCCGGCGGTTTCACGACGAGATCAAGGTCACCACGCTCTTCGTCACGCACGACCAGGAAGAGGCCTTCGAGGTGGCCGATCGCGTCGTCGTGATGCACAACGGCCGCATCGAGCAGCAAGGCACGCCGCAGGAGGTTTTCGATCATCCCGCCAACGCGTTCGTGATGGATTTTCTGGGCAACGTGAACGTCTTCCAGGGGCGAATTCAGGACGGCAAGATGCACTTGGGGAACATCGAAATGGCCTGCCCGGAATACACCAACGGCGAATCGCGGGCGGCTACCGCCTATATCCGCCCCCATGAGCTCGACATCGACCGCAGCCCGGCCGTCGCCTCGAGTCTGCGAGCCAAGGTGCTGCAGATCAATCCTAACGGCTCGGTGGCCAAGGTGCGGCTCGCCTCCGAGGAAGCGGCGTTTGAGCTGAACGTCGAAATCAATCTCGACCGCTATGCCGAGCTGGGCCTGCAGCCAGGCGACCTGGTCCACGTCGCCCCGCGGCGGTTTCGCGTTTTCTTCCCGGAGGATTATGCGATCTAATGGCGGCGGACCGGGTTGACGACGTCTGCGCTCACCGGCGCCGGCTCGGCCGGCGGCGGACCGACCAGGTCGCCGAAAAGCTCGCCGCCGCCGAAGCCGAACGGCACGGCCGGCGAGTGCGGTTCGGCATTCGGCTGCACCTGATCGTCCGCGAGACGACGGCCGAGGCCTGGGCCGACGCGAATCGCCTGATCTCGCACCTGGACGACGCCACCATCGCCGCCGCTCAGTCGGCCCTCGCACGGCACGACTCGGTCGGCCAGCAGCGGATGCTGAAGCTCCACGCCGGCAATCGCGACGCACTCGAGATCAGTCCCAACTTGTGGGCCGGCGTGGGACTGGTGCGGGAGAGGCCGTCGTCGGCGACCCCCGACGGTCGCCGCCCGCATGGCGAGTACGCCGAACTGGGCATCGACACGTTTATCTGCTCAGGCTATCCGATCTCGAAGAGCCTATCGGTCGCCGAGCTGCTCTTCCCCACTTGCCTCTCGATCACGGCTCTGAACCCACTCGCCCTCTCGGTCCGCGGCGAAGTGATCGGCAATCACCTCGTGCCCGACTTCAAGGTCGAGGCGAAGAGCTGATCGGCCAGGCCGTCCATCGCTTTGGCGACGGGCGGACGCAAAAGCGGGCCGGCGAGCGAATCGTGGAGGAAGCGTGCGACCGGATGGTCGGCTTTGTACGCCCGGCCGCCGCACAGCATGGCGGCCTGCGTCGCCGCCTCGACGGCCGTGATCGCGGCAAACGTCTTGCGCGGACCGTGCGATCACGGGCTGACGCGGGAAGCGGCCAACGCTCGTCACGGGCGACCGCCTCGACCAGTCCGGCCGCCGCGTCGAGATTGAGCGCGCAGCGGGCCAGCGTGGCACGAATGTAGGATGACGCCGCGCCCGAGCCGCCGACCCCCTGCGTGGCCGCGTCGAGCGCCCCTTCGCCGATGCCGACGAACACCGCGGCAAACAGCACCGTCGACCAGTGCCGCGCGTTGACGCCTTCGAGACAACCGGAAAATCCCAACACGTTCGCCGCCGGCGCCTGGTCGAGACTCAGCCCGACGCTGGCCGTGGCCCGCATGCCGAGCGGATCCCAGGCATTGTCGAACGTGACGCCGGGTGCGGTGCGAGCCACGAAGAACCCGTCGATCACGTCCTTGCCGTCATGTCCCTCGCCCACCCGCCTGGCCGCACAGAGAAAATAATCGGCGTCAGGGCCGATCGTCGCGAAGGATTTTTTGCCGGAGAGTCGATACGTGCCGTCGGCACCGCGGGCGGCCAGCGTTTTGGTTTGTGCGAGGTCGCCGCCCGCTCCCGGCTCGGAGTTCGCCACCGCCAGGATGCGGCCAGCCAGGCACTGCTCGGCGATCCAGCGCCGTCCGGCCGCCAGCTCATTGCGCCGATCCTCCGGAACGACCGCGTCGGGGATGCGGGCCGTGGCGGCGTTCCCCAACGGCATCGCCAGCGCGAGGGCCGTGGCGGGCGCTCGCCGCGCCAAATTGCGAATTGCCTGCGCGTTCTCGGCCAGCGAACAACCCCAGCCACCCAACTCGACCGGCACAGGCGCGGAGAGGATGCCGCTCGTGCGAAAGTCGGCCAGCGTTTCGGCGGCGACGGTCACTTCGTCGCGGGCGTTCTGCTCGTCCTCGCGTCGCGCCCAGTCGTCGAGTCGCTGGGCGATCGCGTCGACAATCGATTTCCGCGCGGCCGCGTCGCCGTTCGAGTTCGGCGCGGCGCAAACGTTCGCGAGCGGCGCGAGCAACCGTTGCCGCGCGGCTTCGAGCACGGGCCGCAACTCGGTCGGAACGGGCGACGTGGCATCGGCCGGCGGCGGCGAAAACGCGTGCAGCGTGACGGCGTCCTTCAAACAGTGCAGGCGATGAAACGCCCCGCGCGGCAGAAAGCTCTCGTGCCCCTTCTCCAGCGTTTGCAGCTCGAAGCGATAGCCGCCCTGGCCGTCCGGCAGGTAGCGCTCCTCGACGAGCGTCCCGGAAACGACGCGGAGCAGCACGTGGCTCTCGCTATGTCCGTGTAGCACGCACGAGCGGCCGCCCACCCAGTGAGCGCGGGACGTCTCATGCTGCTGGGTCCGCTCGATCAGCGTTCGCAGATAGGCGGCTCCCGGCGCCGGCGAACCGACGGGACGCGCGACGGGCGCGGCCAGCTCATCCAACAAGTCGCGGAGGTAGAGGCGGACATCGAGCGTCTTCGGTTCGGCGGCGGGACGACTTTCCGAGCGACCACGAGCTGCCTCAGTTCGGCCGGTGAACAGAAGGGACATGCTGATGTTCTCCAGAAGGAACGCGTGCGAGCGCGGATCTTCGATAAGCGCGACTCTGGTTACGCGAACGCCGTTCACGCAAACCGCGTGCCCCCATCCTGAGGGCTGCATAAACCGGCACAATCGGCCGGTTCGCACCGACAAAACGGACAAATAGGCAGACTGGGGCCCCAAACGGCTCGCCTCCGCAGTCAGAAAATCCAGGAAGGCACGGAAAATCTGTTATATTTCCTGGGAATGGCTCATCGGCTGGATGCGCCTTTTGGATCCCCGGCTGATCGATGCCTACAGGACGAGTCGCGAGGGAAACCCGAACATGCAGCTGATTTTCGACGTCTGGCGAGAAGTCTGTCGGCACCTCGAAATTCACGAATCGGTCGAGCGGCTGTTGCCGCGATTGGCCGAGTCGCTGCCGCTCGACGCGGTCGTCATTCGCCGCATCGATCGGTCGCGGTCGTGCCTCGAGACGGTGGCTTCCGGTCTGGCCCGCGCGAGCACCCGCGTGCCGGCCGCGAAGACGTCGCTGCGGGAGGCCGAACTCGCGACGCTGCTCAAGTGGTGCAAGCGCGGCGACGTCACCCAGCGCGTCAAAGGTCCCGCCGCAGTCACGTCTCGAAAGACGCCCGCGCCCCGCGGTTCGGCCGAGGTGCCCCCCGCGTGTCTGGACGGGCTGGCGGAGGTGCTGCCGCTGCTCGTCGGGCCGCTCGCCAACGAACGGAAGACGCCGCTCGGGCTGTTGATCATCGTGGGCAAGTCGGCGCGGCCGTTCGCGCCGCGGCATGTCGAGCTGGTGCAGCAACTCTTGGAGCCGTTCGCCGCCGCGCTCGAGAACGATTCGCGGCTCCGCGAGATGCAGTCGCTGCGCGAAGCGCTCGAGGCCGACAAAGAGGCGCTCTTGTCGCGGCTCGACCGGCAGGACATCACGGACTCGATCGTCGGCGCGGAGACGGGCTTGCGACCTGTGATGGAGCGGGTCGAGCAGGTGGCGGCCTCCGACGCGCCGGTGCTCATCCTGGGAGAGACCGGCTCGGGCAAGGAGGTGATCGCGCGGGCCATTCATCGCCGGTCGCGACGTGCGGCCGGGCCGATCCTTCGCGTCAATTGCGGGGCCATCCCCCCCGAGCTGATCGACTCGGAACTGTTCGGACACGAGCGGGGCAGCTTCACCGGGGCCGCGGCGACGCGGAGCGGCTGGTTCGAGAGGGCCGACGGCGGCACGCTGTTTCTCGACGAGATCGGCGAGCTGCCTCCCGCCGCGCAGGTCCGGATGCTCCGCGTGCTGCAGGACGGCTCGTTCGAGCGGGTGGGTGGGCACACGCCGATCACCGTCGACGTTCGCGTGGTCGCTGCGACCAACGCCGACCTGGCGTTGCTGATCGCGCAAGGAAAATTCCGCGAAGACCTGTGGTACCGCATCAACGTCTTTCCGATTCACCTGCCGCCGCTGCGGCAGCGGCCGGCCGACATTCCGGCCTTCGCCGCGCAATTCGCGGCCCGCGCGGGCAAACGCCTGGGCGGCCGCCCGCTCGCGCCGAGCCCCCGCGACATCGCGCTCTTGTCCGCCTATCCCTGGCCGGGCAACGTCCGCGAGCTGGCGGCCGTGATCGAACGAGCCGTAATTCTGGGCAATGGCCGCCGTCTCGAGATCGCACAAGCACTCGGCTCGGCCCCGTTCGCAGAGTCGGCCCCCGCGGCGCCGACAATCGCGTCAGTCGACGTGCTGCCGGGCACGCGCGCGGAGGCGGCGATCGCCTCGCTCGACACGGCACTCAGGCAACACATCGAGAGCACACTGACGGCGACGTTCGGCCGCGTCGAAGGGCCGTTCGGCGCCGCGCGGCTATTAGGCGTCAATCCGCACACGCTCCGCTCGCGGATGCGAAAGCTCGGCATCGATTGGACACGCTTTCGCGCCGGGCCCGCGCAGACGACGCGCGACTTCGGCTGACGGATAAGCGAATCGCCGGGCTCGAACTCTCCGACCGCGCCTACGCGAAAATCTCCGTCACCACATTGCCGGCGACGTCCGTCAGGCGAAAGTCGCGGCCGGCGTAGCGGTAGGTCAGCTGCTCGTGGTCGAGGCCCATCAGGGCCAGGAGCGTGGCGTGCAGATCGGTCGTGTGCATGCGGCCGTCGACGGCGCGGATGCCATACTCGTCGGTGCTGCCGTACGAATAGCCGGCCTTTACGCCGGCGCCGGCCAGCCACATCGGATAGCCGGTGATGTTGTGGTCGCGGCCGTCGGGACCTTGCGCCGTCGGCAGGCGACCGAACTCGCTGCCGAAGAGGACGAGCGTATCCTCGAGCAGGCCCCGCTGCTCGAGATCGGTCAGCAGCGCGGCCGTCGGCTGGTCGGTCATGCGGCTCTGCGAGATCAACCCTTTGTGCAAATTCGAGTGGTGGTCCCAGCCCGACTGGCAGACCTCGACGAAGCGCACGCCCGCCTCGCTCAGGCGCCGGGCCATCAGGCACTGCCGGGCGAAGCTCCCCTCCGGGCCCGGCTTCACGCCGTAGGCCTCGCGTACGGCTTCCGGCTCGCGGGAGATGTCGAGCAGGTTGGCGACTTTGCCCTCCATGCGAAACGCCAACTCGAACGATTGGATCACGCCGTCGAGTTCGTCGGGGGCGCCGGGGCTGGCGGCCAGGTCGCGATTCATCGCCTGGATCAAGTCGATCTGGCGGCGCTGCAGTCCGCGGGCCGTCTGCGCCCGCAGGTTGGGCATCTCGCCCGGTGTCGTTGATCCGCGTGCCTTGAAAGTGGGCCGGCAGAAACGCGCTGCCGTAGTTGAGGGCGCCGCCGAAATTCGGGGGCGGGTTGATCGTGATGTAGCCGGGCAGATCCTGGTTCTCGGTCCCCAGCCCGTAGAGCAGCCAGGCCCCCATTGACGGCCGCACGAGCGTGGCGTTCATCGCGCCGGTGTGCAGCTGCACGACGGCTTGTGGATGGGCCGGCGTGTCGGTGTGCAGTCCGCGAATGAAGCAGAGCTGATCGACTTTCTGCGCCACGTGCGGATAAAGTTCGGAAACCCACGTGCCGGTCTGCCCGTGCTGGGCGAAGCGAAATTTCGAGCCGGTGAGGGTGCCGCCGCCGGGGCCGACCTTGCCGTGATCAGCCTGCAGCTTCGGCTTGTATTCCCACGTATCGACCTGCGACGTGGCCCCTTCCATGAAGAGGAAGATGATCCGCTTGGCCTTCACGCGCAACTGCGGCGGCTTGGGGGCGAGCAGTGCGCCGGCCGATGGACGCGAGACGCCGGCGGTCGCGCGGCGCGGGGCCGTTTGACCCAAGAGCCCGGCGAGCGCGACCAGACCGAAACCGCCGCTCGCGCTTTTGAGCGCTTGTCGGCGGGAGAAAACAGGATTCGCAGGCAGCCAGGGAAGCGGAGAACGGGACATTGCTCGGACCTTTGGCGGATCGAGCCCAGCATTAACGGACATAACGAAACTCGGCCGCGCTCAATAATGCCTGACAAAAACTCTGCCACGCCACCGTGCGCGGATCGACGGACGACGACGCTTGTGCCGCGCTCGACTGTTCGACGTGCGGTTGTTCGACGCTCAACTGCGGGCGCGGCCCCGCGGTCGGCTTGCTCGAACGAACCACGGTCTGACTCACTTTGCGAATCGCCGGCCGGGCATTCTTGGACCGATTGGTTTTGGTGGGAGCCGTCTTGCTCGGCGAGGTTTTGCCGGCGACTTTCGCGGTTCGCGGGGCTTGTTGTCCGTCGTTGACGGCGACGGCGTAGGCCGCGAGGTAATCGGCGGCCCGCGCGGTCTCGGTTCCGCGGGCCGGGCGACCGAACACGAGGCGATAGGCCCGATCGATCCGCTCGGCGTCGGAGCGTTGCGTGGCGGCGAGCAACTGCGCGGCGAGTGCCTGCGACTCGGTCCGCACAAACGGATCGTTGAGCAGATAGAGGGCCTGTGGCGCGACGGTCGTCGTGTCGCGGGCGCCGGTCACCATTCCCTGCTCGGCAAAATCGAAGGCCGCCAGCGAATTGGGCGTCAGCCCGCGCAATAGCGGCAGGTAAACGCTGCGATGACGGCTGGCGGCGGCCGCGGCGGCCATGCGTTGTGCCGGCGGGCCGTTGTTGGCCAGCTCGATCACCGGCAACTGCATCGCGGGCGAACCGACGGGCCGCGACAGATCGAGCTGGCCGGCGACGGCTAGCGTCGCGTCGCGAATTTCCTCCGCATCGAGCCGTCGCGGACTGTGCCGCCAGACGAGCCGATTATCCGGATCGATGCTCTCGGGCTCTGCCGGCGCGCTCGCGCTCAGCCGATAGGCCCGCGTGAGCATGATCGAACGGACGAGTTTCTTGAGCGACCAGCCGTCGCGAATCAGGCGATTCGCGAGGTGATCGAGCAGCTCGAGATGCGAAGGGACATCCCCGTTGATGCCGAAGTTGTCGACCGTCTTCACCAGCCCGCTGCCGAACAGATGGTGCCAGACGCGATTGACGATCACCCGCGAGACGAGCGGATTCTGCGGACTGGTGAGCCACTGGGCCAGCTCGAGCCGGCCGCTGTGCCCCGGTGCGATCGTGGGCTGGCCGGCGAAGTGGACCACGCTCAAGAAGCCGCGGGGAACGACGGCGCCGTGCTTTTCCGCCTCGCCACGAATGCGGATGGCCGCGTCGGCGACGATGGCGGCGTCGCGTGCTCCCTGCGCCACGGGTCCGTAGCCCGCCGGATCGGTCACGCGGGCCATTTGCGCTTGCAGCTCCTTCACTTTCTGACGGGCCCTCGCGCAGTTTGGCCGGATCTTTGGCCGCCTTCGCGGCGTCGAGCTCGTCGCGGGCCCGGCCCAGGTCGCGCCGCAAGCTGCGGATCTGCTCCGACGACGGCGGCGCCGCGCCGGTCCGAGGTGCCAGCGGCAGGAGCAGCCGCGGTTCGTAATAGTCGAGGTTTCCGCCTCCCATCTGGTTGCGGAGGGCCGCGCACAGGTCGCTGCTCTGGAAAATGCCGGCCAGGGCGTAATAGTCGGCCGTGGGGATCGGGTCGAATTTGTGATCGTGGCAGCGGGCGCAGCTGGCGGTGAGCGCCAGCGTGGACCGCGTCACCGTGTCGATCTGCTCGTCGATGTTGTCCATCACGAAGCGGACTTTGAACCGCTGGTTGACATCCTTCACGCCGACCGCGAGAAAGCCGGTGGCGATCAGGTGCTCGGCCCGTTCGGCCGCGGTCTTCCCCGGCAAGAGGTCGCCGGCGATCTGCTCGCGGAGAAATTCGTCGTAGGGCTTGTCGGCATTGAGAGCGTTGATGACATAGTCGCGATAGCGCCAGGCATGCGGATACGGCAGGTTCCGCGCCGAGCCCGTCGATTCGCCGTAGCGGGCCACGTCCAGCCAGTGCCGGCCCCAGCGTTCGCCGAAGGCGGGCGAAGCCAGCAAGCGGTCGACGAGCCGCTCGAACGCGGTGTCGGACTGATCGGCGAGAAAGGCGTCGATCTCGGCGAGCGTCGGCGGCAGACCGGTCAGGTCGAAGGTTGCCCGGCGGATGAGGGTCCGCTTGTCGGCGTCGGGCACCGGCTTGAGTCCCCGCTCGGTCATCCGCGCGAGCAGGAAACGATCGATGGGGTCGCGCGCCCAGTCGGCGTCGCGGACGACCGGAACTTTTGGATCGCGGAGGGGCTGCCAGGCCCAGTGCTCTTTTCGCAACTTGGCATAGTCGGCGACGATTTGCCGATCCGTCGCGACGGCTTCGACGCGGGTCCAGGCGGCCCCGTCACGAATCCACTGCTTCAAGATGGCGACGTCGGCCGCGGCCAGCGGTCGCTCGGGCGGCATCTTCAATTCGCCAACGCGAGTGACGGCCTTGATCAGCAGGCTCTCGTCCGGTTTGAAGGAAATCACCGCCGGCCCGCGACTGCCGCCAGTGAGCAGGCCGTTGCGATCGTCGACGCGAAGGCCGCCGCGGGAATTCGTGTCGGCCGAGTGGCACGTGTAGCAGTTGGCGACCAACAGCGGCCGCACGCGCTTCTCGAAGAATTCGACAGCCGCTGCGTCGTTCGCGTTCACATCGTTCTTAGCCGCGTGGTGGCGAGCCGGCGGTTTGGCGATCGCCTGCGCGGGAACGAGAGCCGAGCTCAGCGTGCAAAGCGCGAGCGGAAGCACGGCAGCGAAAATGGAGCGAGTGGACACTCGGCAGCGGAGGCCGGCGTTCGGCAGTCGTCTTCCGAATTGCCGCATGGCAACGCCTTCTGGAAGGCCGCGATCACTTACGGGCGGGACGGACGCGTACGGGTGAGAGCCAGCGCGAGGCAGGTGAGTCAGCAGGGCTTACCAACAGGATCTTATCAACAGCGTGCCATTGAACAGCTTCCCATTAAACCGTGAGTCAGCCTAAACAGCGAGTCTGCGTCGGAGGGCACGTCGGAGAGCAACTTGCGGAGCCCCCGAGTGCCCGCGATTTGTCTAACGCCGGCTCGGCTCGAAACCGACCGTGGCTCCGCGGATCTAACCATCGGCTCTTTCCGCAGGCAGTTTTGGCTCTTCCGATTCGGCCGGCTACGCCGACGCAATTCGTGCGGTTGACGGCCTGGCGATTCGGAAGATAGATTAAATATTACCAAGTAGACTAGTGCGATATACAATCCCGGGTGTCACTTTTCAGCCTCGGATTGTCCAGATTTCAAAGGAGAAACCATGCAGCCAAAACGACTTGCGAACAATCAGCCAAAGGAGCCTGGCTGTGCCGCAACTCATGCAATGCAATCAAAATACGGTCAGTTGGGGGCTAGTTTCAACGCTTAAATCGGGCTGGAGCCCGGTCTTTGCCGGGATCCTGGTCTACGTCGGCGCAGTCTCGTTTTACGACGGTTACCTGGTGATTCGCACGGGCGACATGATTCGCGACATGGAGAAAAACCCAGTCGGCCTCGCGCTCATCGACTACAACGGCGGCGATCCGTCGCTGTTCCTGGAGGCCAAGGCCGCGGGGACGCTCGTGGTGCTGTTCGCACTCGACGTGCTCAATCGGCGGAGTGCACGGATTGCCCGCCCGGTGGCGCTGGCCGTCGCCCTGTTTCAAAGCGGCTTATTGGTTTTTTTGGAGACCTGTTGACGCGCCGGCCTGCCGCAGAGAGCCCTAGCGCATTTCTCGAATAGACGCACGCTGCACCCTCGCAGCGCGAATCGTCTATGCAGCCTATGAAGGATCCGGCTATGTCCCTATCGACAGAACCTGTCGCGCAGGCCGCGGCGCCTGCGCCTCCCGTTGATCGCACGATGGAGGCCGTGGTGGCCGAACTGCGCGAGCTGCGGAACGCGTCGCTCGCCGCGCGGCGTCGCTCTTCGAACCCGCTCAAGCTGCCGTCGCGCAAGTCGCTCAACGCGATCGTCGAGGGGCTGAGCACGGTGCTCTTTCCCAATCGGCTCGGCTCGCGGCAGCTAGCCCACGAAAGCATCGACTATTACGTCGGCCACACTCTCGACGATTCGTGCCGCGACCTCGTCGAACAGGTCGCGCTCGAGCTGCAGTTTGTCGGTGAACAGACCGACCCGCGCTGGCGGCCGCAAGGCGGAGGAGCTGGTCCGCGATTTCGCCCGCGGTCTGCCGCAAATTCGCCGATTGCTCGAGGCCGACATTCTGGCCGCTTACGAGGGGGACCCGGCCGCGCGAAGCATCGACGAAGTGCTGGCCTGCTACCCGGGTATCACGGCCATCATCCACTACCGGCTGGCGCACTGCGCTACACGAGTTGGGGCTTCCGCTGATCGCGCGGATGATTGCCGAAATCGCCCACTCGGCAACGGGGATCGACATCCATCCGGGCGCGCAGATCGGCAGTAGCTTTTTCATCGATCACGGTACGGGCGTCGTCATCGGCGAGACGGCCGTCCTGGGCGAGCGGGTGCGGCTCTATCACGGCGTGACGCTCGGCGCCAAACGCTTCACCGTCGATGAGAGCGGCGTCCTGGTCAAAGGCACGGCCCGGCATCCGATCGTCGAAGACGACGTGGTGATCTACGCCGGCGCCACGATCCTCGGCCGCGTGACAATCGGCCGCGGCTCAATCATCGGCGGCAACGTCTGGCTCACGCACAGCATCCCGCCAGGCAGCCAAATCTCGCAAGCCGCGCTGCGTGTCGAAGTCTTCGACGACGGCTCGGGGATCTGAAGACCGGACGACACTGCCCTGAACGCGAGCAACTATTTCGGCGACCACTCGGCCAGGAAGGCTTTGAGCTTCGGAACCGAGTAGTCGTCGTCGATTTCGAAGGCCTTCGTGTCGTCGTTCTTCAGCACTTTTCCGCTGGCATCGAGAACCGCCAAGTGGGGGATGCTGTTTTGTTGCCGCTTGGGCACGTACTTTTCTTGAAGTTGGCGGCCGCTTTCCGTACTCGGTGTTGACGAACACCAACACGAAGTTTTTCTTTAATGCCGCTGAGACCTCGGCGTTCTCCTTCAAGCACGGACTCCCAGAACGCAACATTCGGAGCACCAATTGGCTCCAAACACAATCAGCACCCGCTTGTTCGTTTCCCGCGCGAGTTTGAACGCCGCGTCGAGGTCGGCCGTCGCATCGGCAAACGGATCATAAACCAGTTTGTGCTTCGGTTTCGGGCGTGCTTTTTCCTTCGCTTCCTTCGCCGCGACGATCGGCCTCCGTTTCGCCAGCGCCAAGGCCGCTCGCGCGGCTTTCCGGCGTGCCTCGAGCGGGTCGATCCGCCAGTCTTGGACTTTCACGTCGGGGGATGCTCGATCTTGAAGATCGGACGCTGGGATCGGTTGATTGATCGTGAAATCGGTGACGGTGTCGGTTATCGGGTTGCAAATCGCTCCGCCCATTCCGACGGTCGAATCCGTCCAGCCGGTTGGAGCCCACCCGCACGTCGGATCGGCCCTGTAGGAAATATCCAGCCGTTCTCGATCTTCGCCGTTGAGCGATGCGGTGCTGCCGCAACGGGATATAGTCGCGGGCCGGATCAAGCCAATACGACAGCTGCATTCCGGGATTCGAATCGGTTTCGATGACCACGCACGCAGACGTTGCCGATTTGTCCCCTTTTGCTTGCGGACGCGGAACTTGGCGGGATCCCGCATTTCGGCAACGCCGCATGCCTCCGAAGTTCGCGTCGAACGGGCGGAATACGAGCATCAGATAACGGTCGCCGGCTGCCCACGTCATTACGCTCCGGTTGGAGCCGGCCGTGATGTTCAGGATCCCGCCAGGCCACCGCGGGTTGTCGCTGAGGGACAGCGTCGCCCGTGGCGAAGCCATCGAACACGGTTTTCGATTGATGAATCGGCCACCCTCTTTTGCCCCAGACATTGCGATCGTCGCGTCCCTTTTGGTCGGGCGGCGACGTGGGCTGCCAGTGCGGCGTTTTGAATTCCGACATGAACTTCTCGCCATCGACGCAGAAGCGTGTTGATCGTTTTGCTCGCGCCGTCCCGGCGCCAGGTGTACTTGAAGCGCTTCGCTTTGGCTTGTCTTTGCAGCCACGCTTCGGCGATCGCGTTGAGGGTGCCCCGCGCCTCGTCGGGAGGAAGCATTCCGGACTGGTCGTCACGTCTCGTAAATCGGCAGATCGACGCTCGCGTCGTAAACCTGCGTCCCAGGGGGATAGTCCGCGGCGAAAGTTGCGTCCGGCAGTTTTTTGTTGACCATGTGGCGGGTCACCGTCGCCTCGAATGATGCCGCCCGCCTGCCGGGGCCCGCCGCAAGTCGCCACGACCACCGCTCTGGCAGCCATTCGTGGTCAGGACCTTGTTGCACGTCGATGGCGACATCGAGGGGAGCCAATTCGCGTTGTCGTCGCTCCCAACGCACAACGCTGTAAGTCGCGCTGCGGGTCGACCCAGCACCGCTCGGAATGATCCACTTTGTCCATCTGGAGTTCGATGCAGTGCACATTGCCGAGGAGCGTGTCCTCGGCGAGGACCCGGCAGTTCTCCGGCGACCAATTGGAAGCGGTACTCGAGGGGCGCAGTGCCAGGCGCAGCGGAGTCAAATCGATCTCGAGATCCTCGAAGAGGTAATCCCCTGAGCTCGACATATCGGACGGATGCTTGACCGGGACCTTGCGCCAGATGGCGATCCTCGGCGCCTCGCCGAGCGTGCTGGGCACATGCAAGCGGGAGTTCACGCTGCCCGCCTGGGTAATACGGAAACGTCCAGTCTCTTTCCAACCCTCGACCGCGCTGTAGACGAAACTCAGTGAAATCGCTTCGCAGGCGGTCCAGCCCCTCGCTCGACCATTCCGACTGCGGGACTGTGAATTCCACGTCGTTGTCTTTATCCAGAGTCACATTCCCTTTGTCCACGCCGGCAAGCCCCCGTAAACGGACAATTCGGAAACTCATAGCCCTTGGGCAAAGCGACGCGGAGATTCCAGGCAAAGTAGAACGACTTGATGCGTTCCTCCCGCGCCTTCCAGGCGGCGAAGACTTTGCGCAGGCGTCGCGCGATTTGGCGGCGGGTTGAGCCTCATTCACTCCTTGGGTCGCTGCCGAACCGATCGTCGGGGATTCTTGCGGCTTTGTCGGCGCGGGGGAGGGCTGCACTTGCGCGGCGGCCGCTTTCGGAGGGGCCGCTTTCGGCGGCTCCGCTTGCGAAGGGACGAACGCCAGTCCGCCCAGGACGGCGATCGCGGCGGTGGCGATGGAAACGGTTAAAGCCGCGCATCGGCGCGACAGGCCGGTCCGAAAGACGTGCCGTCGCACGGCTGCGATCCGCCTCTCGACCGACGAGACGCGGGCCATCGCCAGGCCGGGAGCGGCGCCGGCCTCTGTAATCCGCAGCGTCAAACGGGCCAACGTGCGGCCGTAAATGCCGGCGTCTCCCACATAGTCGCTCGCGAGCGCATCGCAGACGGCGTCGCAGGCGTCGGCGTGAGCCAGCCTCATTCGCCAGGCCAGTGGATGAAACCAGAGCCCGATCGCCAGCGCGTTGAGCCAGGCATTCCAGAAGAGATCGCCCCCTTTGAGATGGGCCAGCTCATGCGCGAGAATCGCCGGCAGCTCGTCGCTGTATTGCGATTCGCATTGCCGCGTGGGCAGCAGAATCATCGGCCCCAACACTCCGACGAGGCACGGGGTTTGGAGCGACTGCGTCTGCCGCAGCTCGAAACGGCGGGCGATCCCCATCGCACTGGCCACGCGGGCCGACTCGCACTGAACCCAATCGGGAACCAAGCCGGCGCTCGCGCGAATGGCTCTGAGCCGTAACAGACCGATGATTGTCATGAACGCGCACAGCCCCGCGCCCGCGCACCAGAGAGCGAGCAGCCAAAACGCAGATGGCCGCCAGGCAACCCCTGCCGGTTTGTCGTCCGAAAAAGCCGGCTGCTTTTCCGGCATCGCATCGACTGCGCACGGGGCGGCGAGTGTCCGATCAGCGTGTGCAGTTCGAGGACGAGCGAGGCGGGGTGTCCCGTCGGCGCCGTCGGGATCGGTCAATTGCTCCGCCTCGGTCGCAGTCGCGTCAGATGCCGCCGGAATGCGGCGGTTCGGGTCGCGGAGTTCCGCGCGGTCCTCCAGCGACGTCGCAGGATTGGCGGCGTCGCCGGCCGCCAACTCAGGCGTCGGTCCCGGCAGAATCGCCAGACGCACAAAGGGCGGAGAGATCGCCAAGACGCAAAGCAGCACAATCGCGCTTCCCGTAACGCGCCACACAAGCACGCGCCAGCGCGGATTGAGGCGTCCGAGCGCCGCCTGAACGAGCCACGCAGCCGCCAATAGCAGCGTGATCTTGGCGAGCAACATGGGAATCGCCCCCAATTCCGCCGGAACCACAACGAGCCGAGCGAAGTGTGCGTTCATCTCGTTCTCCTCGTCCGCGGACGCGTTCGGGCGGGCGGGGATTCCTCTTCCTCCGCCAGCCGCTTGAGCCGCAACAGTTCCGCCTCGGACAGCCGCTCGGACTTGATGAGGGCCATCAAGAGCGCTTGCGGCGAGCCCTCGCAGTAGCTGTTGATGATTTCCTTGAGCGTGCGGAGAAAGGCCGATTCGCGCTTGGTTTTGGCCTTGTAGAAGTAGGCCTTGCCGACCTGCCGCCGCGTGACATGCCCTTTTTCGACGAGAATCGAAAGGTAGGACCGCAGCGCGGCGTTCTTGATCGGCCGGGGAAAGCGGCGTTGAATCTCCGCGGGCTTGAGCTCGCCGTGTTCCCAGAGAATCCGGATCACATCGAGCTCGCCGGTCGTCAACGGAATTGTCGGCATGCGAACCTCCCTAAGGACGACATGCAGGCTAATCTGCACATTGGTGGCAGTCAAGTGATGTGCAGAGCATTCTGCACATTGATGTCTTTGAATGTCGTGTTGCCTCCATGCGTGGGCTTAAACGTAAGGGCCGACGCGGACCATCCTCGGCCGCGTGAGGATCGGCCGCGGCTCAATCATCGGCGGCAACGTCTGGCTCACGCGCAGCATCGCGCCACGCAGCCAAATCTCGCAAGCCACCCTCCGCAGCGAAGTCTTCGACGACGGCTCGGGGATCTCAACGCTACGGCCGCGCAGGCGCGGCGGCCGGGATCGCCGCCAGGGCCGAACGCATGCGGCTTGCCGAGCTTGGTCTACGTAGAAGCACCGATGGCGCGGCGGCAAGATCGCAACAGTTTCCGCAATCTCTGGAATCGCCGCAGCTTCATTGTTGATTTCTGTTCACGGCCGAGTTACGCATGGCAGTCACCATCTCGCGATCGGGAAAGACTCGCGTCACTTTGATCGCGCCCTTTCACACCCCAACTCGCGCCTTGCGATTTCCGTCCAACGCGGCGGTTTCGGCGCTCAATTGGAATGCGCAGATGGTCAATCTCAGTCTGGCCGCGACATTCGGGAGCGTCCCGCCGACGAAACGACGTGATCGCAGTCTCGGAAGCGACTCCCGGCCTGCTCGTTCTCGAGCTCGATGCGGTCTTCCCGATCGTCGTGTGACTTCCCGCGCGTGCCGGCAACACGCGCCTTTCCGAAGACCAGAACGACGCAGACTTTGGAAAGCTGTCCCTGCCGACTCCGCCCCAGGCACGTTGCGCATGACGATCTCTGCGGGCCCGACTGATCTGGTGATTGTGTCGTCCATCTTTGCGCTCTTGTTTGTGATGGCTCCGGCCGCAAAAAGGAAACAGAACCGTGTCTAAAAAAGCCGCTTCCACAACAAAACCCACCCGCCGACGTGCGAAGCCGACGCCGAAGAAGAGTGCACAAAGCAGCTCGGCGCCGTCATCGAAGCTCAATTGCATCGTGCAGTTGATGTTGGAGAACCGATCGTTCGATCAAATGCTCGGGTTTCTGTACCCCAATGGCGCACCGGGGAACCAACCGTTCGACGGCCTCACCGGAAATGAAACGAATCCGGACGAGGATGGAAATTCCGTCCAGGTATTCAAAATCGGTCAGCCGAATCCGAAAGTCCCGGCCGCCACGGGCCATCCCTATCTGATGCCCGGCTGCGATCCCGGCGAACAATTCCAAGATACGAATGAGCAGCTGTTCGGCGTCGATCCTGCTCCCGTGAACGGCGTCCCGGACAATCAAGGGTTCGTCAAGAACTTTGCCAAGGGCATCGTGACACACCACAAGTTCACTGACACGCTGCCGGGGACGGTGTCGGCGGAGATCATGGGCGTGTATCCGCCGGGAATGCTCCCCGTCATGACGGCGCTCGCCAAGGGGTTCGCTGTTTGCGACCGCTGGTTTTCCTCCGTGCCGACACAGACATTTCCGAACCGCGCCTTCGCCAGCGCGGGGACCTCGCTCGGGTATTTGAAGGACCACAGTGGCATGGTCTTCAACTGCCCCAGCATTTTCGGTCGCCTCTCCGACGCGAACCTCGACTGGACAATCTACGGATACAACGGTCGACCGCTGACCCGGACCGATTTCCCCGATACGAAGATTGCCGAGAGGACGCATTTCGGAACATTTTCCGATTTCAAGAATCGGGCCGCGGCGGGCACTTTGCCCCCGTACACCTTCCTTGAACCCGAATGGGGGGCTGCGGGAAACAGCCAGCACCCGAATTACGACGTCTCACTGGGCGAGCAATTGATGCTCGACACCTACCGAGCCTTGCGGGGCAGTCCTCAATGGAACGAGACGCTGCTTCTCATCACCTATGACGAGCATGGGGGCAACTACGATCACGTCCCACCGCCGTCCGGAGCGGTGCCCCGGATGATCACATCGGCGAGTTCGAGTCGTTCGATTTCACGCGGTTCGGCGTGCGGATTCCCGCCCTGTTGATTTCCCCCTGGATTCCGGAAGGAACGGTGTTCCGCGTGATACAGGGAACAATCGACCACACGTCCGTCCTGAAAACGATCGAGGACCGTTGGGGAGTTCCGCCCCTCACTCAACGCGACGCGGCGGCGCCGAGCCTGGCCGGCGTGTTGTCTCTCAGTGCACCACGGACCGACGATCCCCTCGAGAATGTTCAAGCACCCGTATCGCATCCCGATGTGCGACGGAATCTCGATCTGCCCTCGCACATTGAGACCATGCATGCTGAGCGAGTCGCCGCCTTGGATCTGCCGAACGAACATGGGTTTTATAGCGAGCAGGCAGACCCCGATTTGTCGACGAGTGCCAAAATTCACAACTACATCGAGGCTCGAATGCAGCAGTGGGACAAATACCTCCAGAAGGATGGTCGAGGTAAAGAATTGCGGCGTCGCCGGAGCACGGCAGAGAAGAAATTGGTCGCTGCGGCAGCATTGAAGCAGCCCCGGCCGCCGGAAAACGGTGATTGAAAATCCGGCTCCGAACGGGTGATGCCTCAACATCTCCGGTTCGAGCGCCCAGTGGCAGCCAGAGAACGACCGCCTACGGCCGAGCCCAGACGACGCTGCCTTGCTTCTTGTACCACACGACTGGGTTGCCCGGGTCGCGTTCCCAGGTCTTGCCGTCGATCACGAATTTGTATTCGTGCCGGCCCTCGGGGAGCTCGAGCGTCGTCGTGTACCAGCCGTCGCGGTCTGGGCCCTGCATCAGGTGCGAGTCGGGCTTCCAGTGATTGAATGAGCCGGAAAGCGCGACCGTCTTGCAGGCAGCGGCCGGGTGATAGCGAAACTCGGCGCGGTACTTGCCGTCGCTCGTCTGTGTGACGGTCGGCGGATGAAGCGGGCCGACCACGACCACGCCGTTGCGATAGACGTTCGTCCGGTCCCGGTTGCCGGGATCGGTCTTCCAGACTTTGCCGTCGATCACGAATTTGTATTCGTGCCGCCCGATCGGCAACCGCAGCGTCGACATGAAATAGCCTTCCTTGTCGGGGCCCAACATCGCGAGCGCCGTCGGCTTCCACTCGTTGAAGGTGCCGGCGAGATAGACGGCTTTGGCGGGCTGCGGCGGACGATAGCGGAAGGCCACGTCGTAGCGGCCGTCGTCGGCCCGCGTCACTCGCGGCGGACCAATTGCAAAATCCTGCTCGGCCGGGCTGTAGTCGTACGAGCCGATCATCATCTCGTCCCAGGTCTGGTCGCCCCAGTGGACCTCGCTCGTCGGGTCGGGATTCAGCAAATTGTTCTCGGAGTTGTCGAAGGCGGCGTGGCAGTCGATCCGCGTGCCCGCTGGCAGAACCTTGGGCTCGGCCAGGCGATAGGTGTTCTGCCAGTTGAAGTCGTAGCGCGGAACGTCGAGCAGAATCTCTTTGCGACCGTCGGGATATGCGGCGGTGAACGAAAACGCTTTGCCGCGGAGGTGCATGTGCGGCACGAGTTCGTAGAGGAAACGGTCTTCTTCGATCTGTTCTTGCGCGTCGACGCGATAATCGGCCGCGCCCGGCGGGATGGAAAACTGCCAGTTGTAGATGCCGCCGACGGAAACTTCGTGCCGCACGGTCTGCGGGTCGGCAAACAGCAGCCCCGCCTCGCTCAGGTCGGTCTGCTCGCTGCCGTTGGGCGTGTAGTGCATTTGAAAGACGAGCCGCGAGCCGGCCGGAATTCGCCCCGCGTAGCCGAGGGTCGGGGCTGTCGGCGGCAGTCCGGGGGCGAACGCGGCGACCGCGTTGAAGAGCGCGTCTTCCGGCTTCGGCCCCGCTTGTTCGGGCGGCACGTAGAAGAGCAGCATGTGATGGACGATGCTGCGATTGCCCGGCCGCGCTTCGGCACCGCGAATCCACATGTCGTGCGTGAATCCCGGGTCGACGATGAAATACTTGTAGTCGACGACGCCGCTCGCCGGCACCATGAACGGCTCGGGCATTTTGACGATTAAATCGGGCTTGGGGATGCGCCAGCCGTCGGGAAAGGCGGCTTTGGCCGGCAACTGCGACGCGTCGCCCTCCGGCACGCCGTTGTCGATCCAATCGCGGATCAGCTGCTTGTCTTTTTCAGCGAGGCGGGCGTCGTTCAAGAATTTGCCGTGGGCGGGGTTCGCGCGCCACGGCGGCATCCGTCCCTGGTCGACCACTTCGCGGATCGTCTCGGCCCAGGCGGCGGCGTCCGCGTACGAGGTCAACGCAAACGGAGCCACTTCTCCCGCCCGATGACACTCGACGCAGTTGGCCCGAAAGATCCGCGCGATCTGATTCGAGTACGTGACGTCCCCTTTCGGCGGGAGGCGATTCACGCGAGCGATGCGACAGCCGACCGACGGCGTCGAAGGCGTCCGCACTTGTCGCCCGGCGAGAATGTCGGCGAGTGCGTCTTCGACGAACGCCTTCTTGGCTTTGTCATGCGCGTAGCCGATGCCGAACTGGTCGTCGATCAGCCCGCAATAGCGGACGACGCCGGCGGAGTCGATCACGAAGGCCTCGGGCGTGCGAAGCGCGCCGAGCCGATCGGCGACCTGGTTGCCTGGATCCTTGCAGACCGGAAACGGAATCTTATGCAGCTGCACGAAGTGCGAAATCGCGGCCAGCGAATCCTGTTGGTTGGCGTCGATGCCGAAGAACCGCACGCCCTGCCCGTGATATTTTTGTGAAAGCTCGGCCAGGCGGGTGGTGTAGCGTTGGGCGAGCGGGCACTCGGTCCCCAAAAAGACGACGACGTTGGCCCGGCTCTGCTTCCAGCCGGCAACCGCATCGGCCCCCAGACAATCGGTTAACGCCGCCGGTTCGATCCGTTTACCCACCGGGCTCGGCGACGCATCCGTGCCGGCCGTTAACAGCAGGCCGACCAGGAGCGACGAGCAAGCGAATCCAGACATCGGCAGACTCCCTCGTTCCCTCACGCAGCATTTGATTCTGTGATAGCGCTTCTGCAGGGTGAGATTCTAAAGCGATCCCGGTCGAAGGACCAAGAGCAGGAGGGACCGGCTTTGATCGGCTAGGTGGCTGGGTCGAGCTGAAGGCTCGCCCCGGGCGGCGATGACGCCGACCCCATCCCTGACATTTTGCGGTGAGCCGGAGTAGTTCCCATTGCCCCGCGCGGCGGCTCAGGCGGCGCACTTCGGGGCGCTGTCCGTGGTCGCACTCGGCGACGAAGTGCTGGGGGCCGTGCGAGTGTTCCAGGGCATCTTGGCGAGCATCATGCCCATGCCGCAGGTGTCGGTCACGCCGGCGAAGACCAGACCGGCTCCGATGAAGGCCGACAGTCCGTACAGATAGGGATGGACGAGCGAACCGAGCGCGACGCCGACGAGTACCAGCGAACCGGCGGTGATCCGCACTTGCCGCTCGAGCGACATCACTTTCTTGCCGCGAACGAGGGGCAGCCCGGCTGTTTCACAAGCCGCCGTTCCGCCTTCGATGTTGATCACGTTGGCAAAGCCGGCTTTGGCAAATCGGTCGCACGCCTGCTGGCCGCGGCCGCCGGCCTGACAAATCACGTAGAGCGGCTCGTTGGCCGAGCCGTTCCGGGTCCGCACGACCTGCGCGGGGTCGAGGTCGGAGAGCGGGATGTTCCGCGCGAACTCCACGTGAACTTGCTGAAACTCGGCCGGTGTCCGCACGTCAATCAGGTCGATGCCTTGTCCCGAGCGGTGGAGCTGGGCCAGCGCCTGGGGAGAAATTGTTCCGAGAGAAGTTGACGCAGCCATCGTGCTCGCTCCTTCACCTGCGTTGGATCCGGCGGATTGCGTCCGCCAACCGGTCGATTTCGTCTTTCTTATTATAGAAAGCCAGGGAGGGACGAACTGTAGCCTCAAGTCCAAAACGCCTCAAGGAGGGTTGTGAGCAGTGGTGGCCGGCCCGCACGGCGATCCCCTCCAGGTCGAGGAGCCGTCCCACTTCGATCGTGGGGCGATCCTGAAGCACGAAGGACAGCACGCCGACCTTTTCCCGGGCCGTGCCGATCAGCCGCAGGCCGTTGATCCGCGACAGGGCCTCCGTTGCGTAAGCCAACAGCTCGTGCTCGTACTGGGCGATATTGGGCAGGCCGAATTGGCGGACGTAATCGAGCGCGGCCCCCAAGCCGACGGCGTCGGCGATGTTGGGCGTGCCCGCCTCGAACTTGGCCGGCGGATCGGCATAGGTGGTGTCTTCGAAGGTGACGTTCTTGATCATGCTGCCGCCCCCCTGCCAGGGAGGCATGATGTCGAGCAGCTCTTCGCGGGCCTGCAGCACGCCGATGCCTGTTGGGCCGAAAATCTTGTGGCCCGAGAAAACGTAGAAATCGGAGCCCAGCTGCTGCACGTTCACCGGCACGTGGGCGACCGTTTGCGCCCCGTCGATCAGCACGCGGGCCCCGTACCGCTTGGCCATCTGCGTCATCTCGGCGATGGGCAAGAGCGTGCCGATGCTGTTGGAGGCGTGGGCCAACGCGACCAGCTTGGTCCGCGGCCCGAGAATCTTCTGGTACTCCTCGAGAATGATTTCGCCCCGATCGTTGACGGGAATCACCCGCAGGCGAGCGCCGGTCTCTTTCAAGATCAGCTGCCAGGGGACGATGTTGGCGTGATGTTCGAGCGTCGAGAGGACGATTTCGTCGTCCGGCTGCAGGAACTTGCGGCCCCACGTTTGGGCCACCAGGTTGATCGCTTCGGTCGTGCCGCGGACGAAGACAATTTCTTTGGACGACGACGCGCCCAAGAAGTCGCGGACCTTGTCGCGAGCCTGCTCGAAGCCTTCGGTCGCCCGTCCGGCCAGCGTGTGCGCGCCGCGGTGGATGTTGGAATTGTCGTGCTCGTAAAAGTACGAGAGCGCGTCGATCACGCTTTGGGGCTTCTGCGTGGTGGCCGCGTTGTCGAGCCAGACGAGCGGCCGGCCGTGCACGCGCTGGTGCAGAATCGGGAAGTCGCGACGGACCGCGTCGACGTCGAGCGGCCGCGCGCCGTAGCCGTTGGCCGCGTCGTCGCGCGGGTAAGGGGCCGGCTCGAACGTCGGGAACTGCGGCGCGGCCGGACGCGAGTTGCCCGGAGCGTGGTTGGTTGTCGCCGAGGCGGCCGTCGGAGCCGAAGTCGATTTGGGCTCGCCGTTGGGAAACGCCTCGGTCGACGAGCGAAAGTCGGAGCGACGAATGCTCTGGACGAACGCGCGCAGTCCATCCGTTTGCGATCCGCTGCTTGATGTCGCGGGGAAACCGGACGGACTCGGTGATGACCCCGCGCCGAACGACGGCGCGTGCCCGCCGAATTGGCTGCCAAATTCCGTCGGCCCGCGGAACGCCTCGACCGGAGCTGCCGAGGCGACGGGAGCCATGGCCGGAGCCTGGCTCTGAAAGATCGGACTGTCGAACGCCGGCAAAGTTTCCGGAGGCAGCGGCGTTGCCGGCGCTTGCACTTGCTCTCGCGCCATCGAATCGGCGGCCGGATCGACGGGAGGCAGCGGTCCGCCGCCCAGGCCCGCTCCGTGGCCCCCCGGACTCTCGCTATACAGTCGGCTCGCCAACTGGGCGATGTGATCGGGTGTGAGACTGGTCATCGTCGACGCTCCGCTGGCCGCTGATTTCAAAGCCGCTCATTCGAACGGGGGCTTATTTTTCGAGCAGGGCTTCTTTCGAACTGGGGCTTATTTGAATTTCGTCATGCGATGCTCGTAGTCGTGGTAGTAGCCCACCTCGACGTTTTCGAGGATGCCCAGCGCGTCGTCGGTCAACACGGCGCACGAGAAGTAGAGTGTGAGCAGGTACGAGGCGACGCCCAGGCTGTCCAAGCCCATCAACCGGGCCGACAGGCTCGGCTTGATCTCGCCCGGAATGCCCGCTTGGTGCAGGCCGACGACTCCCTGGTCTCCCTCGCCGATCCGCAGCAGCAAGATGTTGGTCGTGCCGAACCACTGGTTCGACTGGTTGCGGCTGTAGACCTCGAGCTTGTCGCAGGGCACCAACGGCACGCCGCGCCACGTGATCACCGACGTACCGAACAGGTTGATCGTCACCGGCGGCACGCCGCGCCACGTGCACTCCCGCTCGAACGCGGCGATCGCCTTCGGATGGGCGAGGAAGAACGCCGGCTTCTTCCAGACGAGGGCCAGCAAATCGTCGAGATCGTCGGGCGTCGGCGCTCCGTAACGCGTGCTGATCCGCATGGCCGGGTCGGCCGAGTGCAACAGGCCGAACTTCTTGCTGTTGACGATCTCCCACTCTTGGCGTTCCTTGATCCCCTCGATCGTCAGCCGCATCTGCTCTTCAAGCTGATCGTAGGGGCCGTTGTAGAGATCGGACACGCGCGTATGCACGCGGACCACCGTCTGCACGGCGGAGAGTGAATATTCCCGCGGGTTGGCCGAGTAATCGACGAAGGTCTCGGGGATCTCGACGTTCTCGGCAAAGCCTGACACGAGGTCGATGTTGCGTTCGCCGTACCGATTGACGGTCGAGCGCAGCTCTTGGTGTTCCTCGATCGCCTTTCTGAAATCGTCCTGCAGGTTGGGCTCTTCGGCCAGCACGGCGTCGAGGTCTTTGCGGGACAGGGTGAGCAGCACGCATGGCGTGTTCGTGCGAACGGTGACGTCCGACGGCTTGTCGGAGACGAGATCGGTCTCGCCGAAGAACTCGCCTTCGCTCAAGAGGGCGATCCGCAGGTCGGACCCGTGAATGCCCTTGCTGAGCACCTCGACCTGCCCCTGGGCGATGATGAAGAACTTGCTCAGATCCTCGCCTTCGACGAGGAGCTTGTTGCCCAGCGACACGTCTTCCGTCTTAAAGCGGCTGGCCATTCGCGTGATGATGGCCTCGGGCAGCTTGGAGAAGAGGGGCACGCTTCGCAGCGATTCGGACGGGAACGAGGCCGTCTCACCCGACGCATCCACGCCAATCCGCTCTGCCTTGGGCAGCTCGACCTTCGTGCGATTGACGCGGTACACGCCGCCGTGCACGTGCACCCACGGCAGCAGGCTCAAGAGCCAGCGCGGGGTGATCGACATCATCTTGGGCGACGTTTTGGTCGTATCCGCCAGGTTCCTGGCGACCGACGTCGTCACACTACGCTGCAACAGACCGTTCGACATGGCCTCTCCTCAACCTTTTTCCGTTCGGTTATTCCGTTCCGTGATTTCAGTCGTCCGCTAATTCACTCGTCCGCTAACCGCCGTGCAAATCCCCACCGCCCCCAACAGAAAACTCAAACCAATCGCTTCACTTAGATCCCCAGCCCGTCCGCGAATCGTCGGGGCTCGCGACTTTCGTAATCGTGGTAGTAGCTGACCTCGACGTTTTCCAGAATTCCCAGCGCGTCGTCGGTCAACACGGCGCACGAGAAGTAGAGCGTGAGCAGGTACGAGGCGACTCCCAGGCTGTCCAAGCCCATCAACCGGGCCGACAGGCTCGGCTTGATCTCGCCCGGGATGCCCACCTCGTGCAGCCCGACGACTCCCTGGTCGCCCTCGCCGATCCGCAGCAGGATAATGCTCGTGGTGCCGAACCATTGGCGAGCCTGGTTGCGGCCCTGGATTTCCAGCTTGTCGCAAGGGATCAGCGGCACGCCCCGCCATGTGATCACCGACGTACCGAACAGGTTGATCGTCACCGGCGGCACGCCCCGCCACGTGCACTCGCGCTCGAACGCGGCGATCGCCTTCGGATGGGCCAGGAAGAAGGCCGGCTTTTTCCAGACGAGGGCCAGTAGGTCATCGAGATCGTCGGGCGTGGGCGAACCGTAACGCGTGCTGATTCGCATGGCCGGGTCGGCCGAGTGCAAGAGGCCGAACTTCTTGCTGTTGACGATCTCCCACTCCTGCCGTTCCTTGATCCCCTCGATCGTGAGGCGCATCTGCTCTTCGAGCTGATCGTAGGGACCGTTGTAGAGATCCGAGACGCGCGTGTGGACCCGCACGACCGTCTGCACGGCGGAGAGCGAGTATTCCCTCGGGTTGGCCGAGTAGTCGACGAACGTCTCTGGAATCACGACGTTCTCGGCAAAGCCCGAAACGAGGTCGATGTTGCGTTCGCCGTAGCGATTGACGGTCGAGCGCAGTTCAAGGTGGTCCTCGATCGCCTTCTTGAATTCGTCCTGCAGGTTGGGCGTTTCGGCGAGGACAGCTTCGAGGTCTTTCCGCGAAAGCGTCAGCACGACACAGGGCGTGTTCGTGCGGACGGTGACGTCGGACGGCTTGTCGGAAACGAGGTCGGTCTCGCCGAAGTATTCGCCTTCGCTCAACAGGGCGATCCGCAGGTCGCTGCCGTGCACGCCTTTGCTCAGCACTTCGACCTGCCCCTGGGCAATGACGAAGAACTTGCTGATGTCTTCGCCTTCAACCAATAGCTTGTTGCCCATCGACACGTTTTCGGTCTTGAAGCGGCTGGCCATCCGCGCGATGACCGCTTCGGGCAGCTTGGAGAAGAGAGGCACGCTCCGCAGCGCCTCGGGGGCGAAGGAGGCCGTCTCGCCCGACACGTCGACGCCGATCCGCTCCGCCTTGGGCAGCTCGACCTTCGTGCGGTTGACGCGATAGGTTCCGCCGTGCACGTGCACCCAGGGCAGCAGGCTCAACAGCCACCGCGGGGTGATTGACATCATCTTGGGTGACGTCTTGGTCGTGTCGGCCAGGTTCCTGGCGACCGACGTCGTCACGCTGCGCTGCAACAGACCGTTCGACATGGTGGGAATCTTTTTCTTGTTGCCCGCTTATCGGTGTTTGAGAAATCCCAGGTTGGTTGCTGACGACAGCCGTCGAGCCCGCGAGGAATCGGCGCGAGCCCACGGACTCGGCAGACTGCGGTTGAAGCGGCGTGGCGCGAACCGCGCGTCGAATGACGACCCGAGCGTCGGCTCGGCGATCAGCAGTTGGGGCTGCAAACGGGCATCCATTTCCGCGGCCCAAATCAGGGTCGTGCCACAAGGGCACGGGCACGAGTTCAGACCCGTGCCGCTCGGGCACGAGGCGCTTCCCGGCGCGGGCCTCTGCTTTGTTCCGCTTGGCGTGCGAAACGCGTGCAGCAGCGCGCGGCCGGCCGACTCCAGGTTCTCTGCGAAGACCGACAGGAATGTCTTCTCCCAAATCACCAGTCGTTCCCGCTTGCCGCGTCGCGCA
Organism: uncultured Planctomycetaceae bacterium; assembly: GCA_963813715.1. Classification (GTDB taxonomy): domain Bacteria; phylum Planctomycetota; class Planctomycetia; order Planctomycetales; family Planctomycetaceae; genus DASPSM01. The sequence goes on from CAWFAK010000009.1 coordinate 55,232, forward strand.
TGCGCGAAGTGTCGAAGCCAGTGGTTGACGAGAAGACAAAGTCTGCCAGGGCTGCGAGGATACCCCGTTTGACCCAAACACGCATCGAATAGAGCCCCCATTGAGACAAGATTTCGAGAATTTCCGGCCTCACGCTTAAATATTCTCGATCAAATGAGTGATATATTAGAGCGAAGCGAGGGTGTGTCAAGCAGTAAAGCTGGGAGGGCGGGAATATTGGGCGATGGATGGAAGTTCTCAGCGAAGGGCGCGGACGGGTGGCCCGGGGTGCTCCGCATCGCGCGGAAGCCACCGTCTCGCTCATCGATTCGCCCAACAATCCGGATCTTCCGGGGCTTCCGCTGCACGGCCACCCTGACACTTAGCGGCATACCCACCCCTGCAAACCACGCGGCTGCCGTCACTCGTTGTCGAGGGCCAGGTCGCGGAGTTGGCTCAGGGCTTCGTCGAGCTCCGGCACCTTAGCGCCGGGGACGCGGCCGGCCAGGTCGCATTTGGCGAGCAGAATCAGCTCGTCGTAGTCGGCCGATTGTTGCAGCCGGCGGCGGGCGCGCACGCCGATCCGACCGTCGAGCAGATCGAGGGCCAGCGAGTGCTGTTCGATCAGCCAGGCCGTGCGCTCGGAGATTGCATCGCCGAGTGCCCTCAGGCCGGCCGTCACGTGCTCGTGCGGATCGATGCCTTTTCCCACGTCGTGCAAGAGGGCGGCCAGGCGGAATTCCTCGTCGTAGGGCAGCAGGTCAGAAGCCAGCGTGAAAACCTGCAGGCTGTGATAGAGCACGTCCCCCTCGGGGTGCCGCCTGTGGTCCTGCTCGATCTTGGCCAAAGGCGCCAACAAGTTGCGATAAATGCGAAAGCGGTCCGTGCTTTCGGACAGTGGCCGCTCGGGATCGTCCCGCTGGTCGGCCAAGAGCGCGGGGCAGGCGTAACCGTTTGAGAGCCGCTCGAGCTCTTCGCGAATCTCGCGATTGGTCGGTAGTTCGGAGGGCCGCAGCCTTTGGCGACAGAGCGTGCGGGCCGCCCGCTGCCTGGCCCGGCCGTATTCCTGCTCCTGCCGCTGATGCATCAGGCGAGCGGCCTCGAACAGAATCAGTTGGCGCAGCTTGTCGGCGGACATGATTGAGGGCGAGGCCCCGGGCGCAGGCGAGTGAAAGAAGTGGTTCGCCGCGGAATTATATGCCGAGAGCCGCGCCCAAACCTGAGCAAGAGGCGGCTATTACGGATCGAGCTCGACGTTCCAGTAGGCTTCGCTGATGAATTTAGACCAGCTGTCGATCCGCGTGTGCTGCGTCGCGTAGAGCGGTTTCCAGTCGGGCCGGCAGGGCTGCTTCTTGAGCGGCATCTTGGCTCGCTCGGGGGTTTTATCGGCCTTCCGCTTGTTGCAGGAGACGCAGGCCAGCACGCAGTTTTCCCAGGTCGACAGGCCCCCTTGCGAGCGGGGCATCACGTGGTCGATCGTCAGCTCTTCGCTGCCGGGCTGAATGCCGCAGTACTGGCAGGTGTAGCGATCGCGCTTATAGATGTTGCGGCGGCTGAAAGTCACCGCGCTCGTCGGCATACCCGAGTAGTGGATCAGGGCGACGACTTCGGGGACGCGGATGCGGCTGCGGACTGTGGAGACGAACAGTTCGCCGGCCCGAGGCGCCAGCTTCGACCAGTCGAGCCAGCCGTACAGTTGATAGTCATCCGGGTCGACGACGCGAGCCGTCTCGTTCCAGACCATCACGAGAGACCGGGCCACGGAGGCAACCCCGACGGGTTGCCAATTCCGGTTCAGGACCAGTGTCGGTCGTTCCAAGACCATCGAACTCATCGTGGTTTCTCCGGCGCTCTGGGCGTCGCTCGGGGGATTGTTCGGGTTGGTTCGCCTGGCTTTCTCTCGAGTTGCGGCTCCGTCCGTTTGATCCGTCGCTGTCACAAGTCAGTCGCTGTGCCCAGCGAGTCCCTGGGACGTTCGATCTCGCACTCCCCCGGAGGCACGCGATCGAACCGGCATCGGCCTGTCACAACTCGGCCGACCTGCATCGGCCGTCACAAATCGGGCCGAAAATCAGCCTCTGAATAATAAGTGTGCGCGATTGGGTTGTCGAGCGCGGACGCGCTTTGCAGGGTCAAAGGCGCGTTAACTTTCCGTGAAGCGCGGCGCGCGTCAACACACGACGGGCGTGCAACTTGCGTTGAAAGACATGCGGCGAATCGCGAGCTTAACGGCCGAGCGCGGGCCACGATTCGACGCTCAGGACGTGCGCGGGTCGCGGCGATTGATCAGCGGCGGCTCGGGGCGAATGACGAATTGGGCGAAGCGTTCGTACCCGCCGGACGTCAGTCGATCGCACACGAGCTGCCGCCGTTCCGCTTCGGGCAGGCCGTTCAACACGCCGAAGACCAGGCACCCCAGCACGATGGTCGCCACGTCGACGACGGCGGCCGGCAGGCGAAACTCCTTGAGGTCGGCGAAGATCTCGTCCTTGCTGCAATACTCGCCGAATTTCTTGCCGGCATACATCAATTCCACGCCGGCGAAGTCCTGGCTCCACTCGTAGTCGAAGGGGCCGTAGTCGCGCCGCCGGTGCAGCACCCAGAAGCGGCCTCCCTCGAAGAGGATGCCATGCGTCGGCGCCGAGTCGGGGGCGGGGGCGGGGGCGGGCGGATCCATCCGTTGCCTTGTGGTCGGGGCCTTGTGGCCCGGATCTTTTGGCCGAGGCCTTGTAACCGAAGGCTGGTGCGGCCCGATTCCCGAAGACGATCCGCCGCGCAGAGTGGCGCAGACAGTTCGCCCAAATGAAACCGGGAACGCCAAATCATTGCGAAAGGACGCAAGCCGGGCAAGATCTGCATGGCCGAGATTCGACGATACGGTGGACGAATCGTGGCCGTCTTCTTATATCTTCGCCGACCGGCTTCGGTCGCAGAACCGGAGTTGGGGGCAGGCTTTTCACGATAACGGCCGCCGAGCTGTGCTCAAGAAAGCAGGCCGGGGAGTCGATGGATTTTTGCCGGGTTGACGGCCGCCGGACCGGCGGTGGAATTCCGCGAGAAATGGCGTGCCAAGCCGGGAATTCTGCGCGTCGAACAATTCGCGAAAAACGCCGCACCCAGCCGACTTGGGCGCTTGACAACCGGGAAAAACTTTAATACTTGAAGGGGCCGTTCCTCGGCCAAAGGGACCGGGCACGACGCCGGGCCGCTTCGATTGGCGTACTAGTCCATAGGTTTCCGGTTCGAGTGAGTGCGAACCGGTGCCTCCGCCCGCGAGTGATTTCTCAGGACGACCGTTTTACAGAACGATCGCTTTACCGACAGTGAGGGGCTCACACAGATGGCATGGCAACGGAGCGACGAGCAGTCGTGGTCAGGAACCCTGTTCGCAGAGGGGCAGGCGTCGGTGACTTTCCCAGGCGTGGAGCAGTTTCCCGTCTGGACTTCGACCTTCGACGTGCGCCTGGCCGACGAAGAGGAAGAAGCAGAAGAAGTCGAAGACGACGATGACGACGAAGAGGACGACATCGACGACGAAGAATTCGATGACGAAGAACTCGACGACGAAGAGTTCGACGACGAAGAATTCGACGACGACGACGACCTCGACGAGGATGAGGACGAGGAGGAAGAGGAAGAGGAGGAAGACGAGGATTATTGAGCCTCCCTCGATCATCGTCGGCTGGACCACCTGCAGCAGGCGCATCTGAAGCGGACGCCACCGCAGCCGCGCGGCCTGCCCACACTCTCGACGACCAGCTGCTGCACGACCAGATCGGAGCCGCCGCCACGGCCATCCGCGGGCGGTGGGCTTCGGTCCCCAGGGTGGGGCTGATCCTGGGGACCGGGCTGGGGCGGTTCGCCTCGTTGATCGAGACCGACGCGCGGATCCCTTACGCCGACATCCCGCACTTCGCCGCCTCCACCGTCGCTTCGCACACGGGTCAGCTCGTCTGCGGACGGCTGGCCGGCGTGCCGCTCGTGGCGCTCGAAGGACGCGTCCACTTCTACGAGGGCTACACGATGCGCCAGGTCACCTTCCCGGTGCGCGTGATCAAGGCCCTCGGCGCGGAAACGCTCATCGCCACCAACGCGGCCGGCGCGATGAATCTCGACTACGAGCTGGCCGACGTGGTGATCGTCGACGATCACATCAACCTGATGCCCGACAATCCGCTCCGCGGCATCAACGACGACCGCCTGGGACCGCGCTTTCCCGACATGAGCGGCCCCTACGACCGCGAACTGACGAACGTCGCCCGCCAGGCCGCCACCGAGCTGGGTGTGCCAACGCGGACCGGCGTTTTCGTCGCGGTGCCCGGGCCGAACCTGGAGACGCGGGCCGAATATCGCATGCTGCGGAACCTCGGAGCCGACATTGTGGGGATGTCGACGGTGCCCGAGGTGATTGTCGCCGCCCACGCCGGCTTGCGGACGCTCGTGCTGTCGATCGTCACTGATTTGTGCGATCCCGATTCGCTCGAACCGGCCACGCTGGAAAAAATGCTCGCTGTCGCGGAACGCGGAGCCGGCCACCTGGAACGGCTGATCCCGCGAATCGTCGCCCACCTGGGGCCATGAGCGATTTCGGGTGGCACTGGCGGCTCGTCCGCCAGTGGCGTTCTTCGCGACGAGAACAACACCAGACACTGGCGGACCAGCCGCCAGTGCCACCCCGGACGAATCGCCAAGAGACTAAAACTGCCAGAACCGGCGGGCTTACACCCGCCGCTCGCCTTGGCATATCATCGGCCAATCATGTTTGAAAAAGTCACCAGTTCCGAATTCGTCCGTGGCGAGCATCACGTGCTCCGCTTCTGGCGGGAGCGCGCGATCTTCCAGCAGCTCCGCGCGAAAAATGCCGGCAAGCCGCGGTGGAGCTTCATCGACGGGCCGATCACCGCCAACAACCCGATGGGCGTGCACCACGCCTGGGGACGCACCTACAAAGACGTCTTCCAGCGCTACTTCGCGATGACCGGGCACGACGAGCGCTACCAGAACGGCTTCGACTGCCAGGGGCTGTGGGTCGAAGTCGAGGTCGAGCGCGAGCTCAAGATGGGAGCCAAGGCGGCGATCGAGGCGTACGGCATCGACAAGTTCGTCAACGCCTGCAAGCAACGCGTGCTGCAGTTCGCGGCCCGGCAAACCGAGCAGTCGATCCGCTTGGGCTATTGGATGGACTGGGACGATCCAACCACGCTGCGAAAACTTTCCGAGACCGTCGGCACCGAGCAAACCGTCAGCATCACGACGCCGTCGGGCCAAACAGTGAGCGACAAGGCCGACGCGATTGTGGCTCGGCTCGGCAACCCGCAGTGGGGCGGCAGCTACTTCACGTTCTCCACCGAGAACAACGAGACGATCTGGGCGTTCCTCAAGAAGTGTTTCGAGCGGGGCAAGCTCTACAGCGGTCACGACGTGATGCCTTGGTCGGGCCGCGCCGGCAGCGCGTACAGCCAGATGGAAGTCGCGGACGGCCGGCGGCTCACCATCCACCGCTCGTGCTTCGTGCGGTTTCCGCTGGCAGACGCGGAGAACGAATACCTGCTCGTCTGGACGACGACTCCCTGGACGCTGACCAGCAACGTCGCCTGCGCGGTCAATCCCGACCTCGACTACGTGCAGCTCAAAACGAACCGCGACGGCGCCACTTATTACTTCGCCAAGGACAACCTGCACTTTCAGCGGCTCGAGCGCGAGTTCAAAGAGGGATTCGGTCGACCCGAATGGGGTTGGCCGTCGAACGTGCCCAAGCTCAAAACGATTTCGCAAATCTTCAAGGAGCAGGGCGGGTTCGAGATCGTCGCCGAAATCAAAGGGGCCGCGCTGGTGGGACGGCCGTATCGCGGACCGTTCGACGATTTGCCCGCGCAAAACGCGAAGGGAGGCATTCCCGAGGATGCCAATCTCAAGAACCGGACGGCGGCCGAGTCGCACCGCGTGATCGACGGCGGCCGCGATTCTCGCGGCAATCCCAACGTGGTGGCTGGCGAGGGAACGGGCATCGTCCACATCGCGCCGGGCTGCGGCGACGTCGACTATGTGCTCGGCAAGCAGCAGGGCCTGGTCGGGCTGGCGCCGCTGGATGAGGCGGGGCAGTTCGTCGCCGGTTTCGGGCCGTTCGAAGGGCGCGAGGCCAACGATCCGCGAGACGGCCCAGCTCGTTTTCGATTCGCTCAAGGCGAAGCATCTGCTGGTCAACGTCGAAGAGTATCCGCACATCTATCCGTTCTGCTGGCGGACGGGGGACGAGCTGGTCTTCCGCCTCGTCGACGAGTGGTTCATCAACATGGACTGGCGGGACGAGATCAAGGACGTCACGCGGCAGATTCGGTGGCTGCCGCCCAGCATCGACGGCGAAGAGCGCGAGGTCGAGTGGCTCACGAACATGCGCGACTGGCTGATCTCCAAGAAGCGATTCTGGGGGCTGGCGCTGCCGATCTGGGTCGACGAGAAAACGGGCGAATTCACCGTCATCGGCTCCCTCGCCGAGTTGAAAGAGCGGGCCGTCGCAGGCTGGGACGAATTCGCGGGGCACACGCCACACCGGCCCTGGATCGACCGCGTGAAGATCAAGAACCCGAAGACGGGCAATCTGATGTCGCGTGTGCCCGACGTCGGCAATCCGTGGCTCGACGCGGGAATCGTTTCGTTCTCGACGCTCGAATACAACACCAACCGCGACAACTGGCGGAAGTGGTATCCGGGCGACCTCGTGCTCGAGTGCTTTCCCGGCCAGTTCCGCAACTGGTTCTATTCGATGCTCTCGATGGCGACGATGATGGACAATTCGCCGCCGTTCAAAACCCTCTTCGGACATCGCCTGGTGATGAACGAAGACGGGAAGCCGATGCACAAGTCGGACGGGACGGCCATCTGGTTCGAAGAGGCGGCCGAGCAGCTGGGCGTCGACACCATGCGCTGGATGTACCTGGCGCAGAATCCGGCGTCCGACCTGCGGTTCGGCACGCGGCATCCCAACCATCCGGTCGTGCTGCAGACACCCGAAGGTCCGATCGAGCAAACTCGCGAAGGCGTGCCGACCTGCGAAGTCGTCAGCAAGCCGGCCGACGAAATCCGCCGGCAGGTGCTGATCCCGCTGTGGAACACGTACGCGTTCTTCGTCAATTACGCGCGGCTCGACGAATTCGATCCGCACGCGCCGGCTGTGCCCGTTGCCGAGCGGCCGGAGATCGACCGCTGGATCCTCTCCAACCTGCAGTCGCTGATCGCCGTCGCCAACAAGGGATTTCAAGAGTTCGACACGGCTTCGGTTTGCCGACAGGCGGCCGAATTCATCGACGACCTGTCGAACTGGTACATCCGCCGCAACCGCCGCCGCTTCTGGCGCTCGCGTGACGCGGGCGATCGCGACAAGCTGGCCGCGTATCAGACGCTCTATTCCGTGCTGGTCGAGCTGACGAAGCTGCTCGCGCCGATGATTCCGTTCCTCACCGAGCGGATGTACGCGAACCTCGTGAAGAGCTGGCGGCCCGACGCGCCGGAGAGCGTGCACCTGTGCGACTATCCGCAGCCGGACCAGAAACTGCTCGACCCGGAGCTCAACACGCGGATGGCCGCCGCCCAGCGGCTCGTGCGTCTGGGTCACAAGCTGCGCGACGACGCGAATCTCCGCGTGCGGCAACCACTGGCCGAGTGCCGCTTCGCCTGCGCGACGCAGCAGTCGCCGACTCGATCGAGCGACTGGCCGACGTCGTCGAGGACGAGCTCAACGTCAAGCAGCTCACCCGTTGCGACCACCTCGACGGCCTGGTGAGCTATACTTACAAGCCGAACCTCAAAACGCTCGGGCCGAAATACGGCAAGCTGCTCGGCGCAGATCGGCAAGGCGCTCGACCGCGCTCGCCCGCGAGCGAGTTCGATCCGCTCCGCCGGGGACGAATCGATGCACGATTGCCGGTCGGCGGAACCGAGGTCGCTACTCGCTCCGACCGGACGTGCTGGTCTCGACGCAGCAATCGGCCGGCTGGGTGACGGCCGAAGACCGCGGCCTGCAGATCGCGCTCTCGACCGAACTGACGCCCGAACTCGTCCGCGAAGGAATGGCTCGCGACTTCGTCCGGCAGGTGCAGCAGCTGCGCAAGGATGCCGATCTCGAGATCGAGGACCGCATCCGCATTTGCTCATCCAGGCCGACGATTCCGATGTGAAGCAGTCCCTCGCCGAGTACCGCGAGTACATCGCGAGCGAGACGCAGGCCGATGCGATCGAGTCGTCGGCAAGCGTTCCCGACGGCGTCAAGGCCGTCTCGATCGGCAACGCCAAGGTCTTCATCTGGATCGCCAAGGTGTCGAAGTGACGCACGTCGACGTGACCGGCCGAGCCCCTGCTGCACGTGGTGCTGCATCAGCCCGATATTCCGCAGAACACGGGGAACATCGGCCGGACGTGCGTCGCCGTCGGGGCCAAGCTGTGGCTGATCCGGCCGCTCGGGTTTCGGCTCGACGAGAAGTTGCTCCGCCGCGCGGGCATGGATTATTGGGAGCTGGTCGACTGGGAAGTCGTCGAGAGTTGGGAGGAGCTGAAGCAACGACTCGCGGGCCGTCCCTGGTGGGCGCTCACCAAGTCGGGCACGCGGCTGTTGTGGGACGCCCCCTTCGCCCGCGGCGACGTGCTGGTCTTTGGCAGCGAGACCCGCGGACTACCGCCGTCGATTTTGGCCGAGCAGCCCGAACGGAATCTGAAGCTGCCGATGCGGAGCGAAGTCCGCAGCCTCAACCTCGCCAGCACGGTCAACACCGTCGTCTACGAAGCGGTGCGACAGTTCGGCGGATTGCCGGATGCCTGACCGGCAGTCTGAGCTGCCGAGCGGCTGGGCAGTAGGGGCGAAAATCGGCGGTGTTGCTGATTTGCAGTCTCCAAGTTAGATTGTCGTTCGCCAAAAGCCACCGGGGGAAGCACTGAGGAGACGCGAAGGACATGGGAGTTAAGAAGAGCGGCAAGGGACGACGGAAACTCGGCCGAAAGAAGCGGCGCAACCGCAGCAAGATCCGACATCGCAAGGGTTAGTGCCGCACGCGGCGGCCGGGAGCCGACACGCGTCGGCAGTCTCGGCCCTGCGGGCACTCGCGCCCGGACGCGGCTGGCAACCCATCTCAGGCTCGCCGCATCGTGCGCGCCCGTCCAATCGCCAATCGCCGCTCGTGCGCTCCGGCCCACCCGTCACGCGGGCAGCGACACAGTTTTCTCGCACGCTTCGCTCGCCGCGTCTCTCGCCAACATCTTGTGCGGCGTCCACGAAAGCCTTAGCCTAAAACGGCAGAAACCTCGCAAAGTTCCGTGCCGCAGCCCCTGGCAATCTGCGGTGCCCTCTCCGCGGATCCGATTCGATGGGCCTGTCGGTTTCCTGCGTCAACTGCCACCGCACCGTACAGGTCAAAAGCGAGCTGGCAGGCAAGACCGTGCGCTGTCCGCGCTGCGGCTCGCCGGTCAGCGTGCCGGCGGCGGCGCAGGCCGAGGAACCGTCGAACGACCGTCCGAGCCGGTCGGGTGCGACTCCCGCGCCCCCTCGCGACGCAGCAGCCATGAAATGGCCCAGCGCAGTTCGTCGAAAAGCGACGCCGGTCAGCGCATTTCCGGCCGGTCTGACGCCAACCAACGTGTTTCCGGCAAGCGCGACTCAGGCAAGTTCGGCGCCGCCAAGGCCGACAGCGCCGCGCACGATCTGGACGACAACGACGAACCCTACATGCCCCGCCTGAAAAAGCGGCGCGGCCCCAACGTGATCGCGACGGCGTTTGTCGGTGCGTGGGAAAGCCTGGGCGACCGGCGGCGGGAGTACGCGGTCGGCCTGGCAATCGTCCTCGCCCTCGTCGCGTTGCAACTCGCGTACGGCGGTTGGTTCAGCAGCACGAAGCCGGCACCGCCTCCCGTTGGTGCCACAGAAGAAGCGACCGACAACGTCGAGCTGCCTGCCAACAAGGGCCCCGTCCCCGTCGTGATCGTCGACGCTGAGAAGAAAAAGGACGAGCCAGACAAAGACGCGGACGCCACGGCGCCGCTCAAGCGCACCAAGCCGGTCGCGGGGCAGGACAGCGTCGGGAAGGACAATGCCGCCAAGGACAGTGCGACTCGAAAGAACGCCGGCCGAATGATCGGGGGCAATCGGCCGGCCCTCTCGGCATTCGGTGCTCGCCAGGATCCGCAGCGCACCCTGCAGCCACCGGAACATGCAGGACCCACGCAACAGACCATTCCCACGGTCAAAACCGATCACGCCGGGGCGTATAACGCAGCCTCGCCGCCGGAGGTGGGGGAAGTGGTCGTCGTGCGTCTCAGAGACGGTCTGCACGTCGCCAAGGTGGCTTCGGTCGACGTCTCCGAGTTGCAATGCGATATCGTCGTGCTCGATGCGGGCGCCTATCACAAGCGGGGACAAATCAAAGAAACGAGCCGGACCGACACCGTCCGCTTCGGCCAGATGCGGCCGCCGACGTTCTTGAGGTCCAACCGCAACCTGCCGCCCGACTTCGGCCCGCCCGCGATGTAGTTGTTAGTGCAATCTCGTCCGTGCGAAGTGCTCGGCGCCGATCTTGGCGGTGTGATGTGCATCGGCGCGAGCCCATCGACACGCGACCCCAGGCGGCACGCGACGTCGGCGGCACGAGCGATACGTTCCGCCCCTGGGGGCCATGGCCCCCCCGCGTCATTCGAGGTCGAGCTTCATGACCTTCAGGCGCGGATCGAAGAGTGACGGTCCGTGCGTCACGCGGATCTTCTTGCCGGCCGCGGTGACGATCCGCGGCCGTGCCGGATGCGGGCGCCGCTCTCGAGGATGCCCCGCACGGTGGGATAACAAATATCGAGTAGCTCTTCGCGATCCATGCGCGCCCGCTCGACCTCGATCTCGAGCTGGCCGAAGGCCCACATGCCGTTGGTGTAGAAGCGGTGAATGCCTTCGTCGATCGTGTCGGACCGCATGTCGATCCACAAGTTGGGGACGAGCTTCTTGAAGGTCAGCGCGGCCACTTGCCGCTGAAACGTGGCCGGCTCGTGCACGAGTCCGCCGTTCTCCCAGAAGATGCCCAGCGTTTCCGCGTGCCGGGCGACGGCCGCCACCAGGTGCGTGAGGCGGACGTGCTTCTCCTGCATCGTGCCGTGCTCGCCCATCAGCGTGACGACAGCGTGCCGCGGGTGACGGCGGAGGCGGGCCGTCGCCTGAGGCCACCACCAGGCGGCCGCGCAGGCGGCCTCGAGTTCATCCCCGAGAATGGGCCCCTTCATCGCGGCGACGACGGCCATGTTGCCGCCGTAGGGAAAAATGATTTCGGTCTTCGTGAGTTTGACGCTGCCTTCGCTGGGGCAGTCGGGAAAGCGCCGGCTCAAGGTGGCCAGAATTTGTCGCGGCGCGGGGAGCGACGGGGAGGCCATCGCGATCTTCGCGGAGAGGACCGTCGACCCGTTCGACATCGCGCTGGTTTCCGGAAACTGGCTGCGACCGGGGAAACAGGAACAACCTTCGCGCCCATTCTTCCGCGAGCCCCGGCGAGGCGAAAGTCAGCCGGCAAAAGTTGACCGTGCGGGGACCGTCGCCCCGCCCCAGCCCGCCTTGACACCGCCGGCACGGGGCGGGATGCTGGAGTTTGGGTCGCGTGCGGATCGAGCTCTGCGCCCGGCCTCCTTGCCTCGTCCTACCCCGATTTTGCCCGCCCTGACGCTGCCTCCAAAAGCCGGTTGACCGCGGCTGTCACCAGAGCCGCCCGCCGGCTGGTTTTCCGATCGCTTCCCGCCATTCGAAACGACTCGCAGAAATTCGCGGAGATTCGTCGATGCGCTTTCGCAAGACGGCAATGATTGCCCGGCCGGCGGGAATTGTCGGCTGTTTGCTGGCCCTCTCAGGAATATTGGGGACAGGCGGCCTGCGGACTGGCAACGTGCGGGCCGACGACATCAAGCGCGAGCAGATCGAACAGCTGCAGAAAGCCCGGGACGACGCGCGGGCCACTCGCGAGTCACTGGAAAAATCGCTCAAGCAGGCCGAGGAGAAGGCCCGCACGCTCGGCAAGCTGATCACAAAGTTGAAGGGCGACCTGGAGACGACCAAATCGGCGCTGCATGTGACCGACGAGGAACTGACCAGGCACGCCGACGCCGTCCGCAAATTCAATGAGGAGCGTGCGCAGGCGCTGGTGAAGGCGGCCGGCGAAGCCAAGGCCAGGCGCGATACGGCCGCGGCCCTCGTTAAAGCGGCGCAGGATAAAATTCATGCCGAGCAGGACTCGCTCCTGCACTTGAAGGCCGATCAAACGAAGGCGCAAGCTGCCGCCGTTGACGCGGAAAAACATCTGAAGGAGCGTCAGACTGCCGCAACCAAGGCCAAGGAAGCCGCCGCTGCTGCCAAAGCGGTCGCCGACGCCGCCGCCAAGAGAGCAGTCGAGGCCGCGCAAGCCGCCGAGAAAGCGCTCGCCGACGCCAAGAAAACCGAAGAGACGATCACCGCCTCGCACGCGGCCGAAAAATCCGCCGGCGAAAAGATCGCCGCCAACGCAGAAAATGCTCGCGGGCGACGAAAAGGAAGCGGCCAAGTCGCGGCAGTCGCTGACCGAACTCAGTGCGACCGCCGTCGCCCGCCAGATCGAAGCCGAAAAATCGCTGATCGCGCTGGGCAAGCTCGAATCGTTCGCCCAAAAGGTCGCGCCGATTCTGGCCAAACGGTGCCTCGCCTGTCACGACGCGAAAACGGCGAAGGGCCGCTTCAGCATCGAAACGTTCGCCTCGCTGACGCGCGGCGGCGAGTCGGGTCTGGAAATCGTTCCGGGCCAAAGCGCCAAATCGAACCTGGTGACGCTGATCGAAGACGGCACGATGCCGCAGGACGCCGATCCGCTCACCAAGTCGGAGATTGCTGTGATCCGTCACTGGATCGACACGGGGGCCACGCTCGATGCGGGGCTCAATCCGGCTGATCCGCTGATTGCCGATATGCCGAGCCTGCCGCAGCCGTTGCCGCCGAACAACTATCGCGTGCCGATCCCGGTGACGGCCGTCGCATTCAGCCCGGATGGCGATCAACTGGCGACCTCCGGCTATCACGAAATTCTGGTGTGGAACACGGCCGACGGCACGCAACTCCGCCGCATCACCAACGTGGCCGAGCGGGTCTATGCGCTGCAATACAGCCCCGACGGCAGGTTGATCGCCGTCGGCGCGGGAACGCCGGCCCAGCTCGGCGAGGTGAAGCTGTTTAGCGCGGCCACGGGCGATCAGGTCGCCGACCTGGCTCGCACGAGCGATGCCGTGTTCACCGTCGCCTTCAGCCCGGACGGCAAGCGGCTGGCGACGGGCGGGGCCGACCGCGCGATCCGCGTTTACGACGTGGCGACGCGCAAACAGCAACTGGCGATCGAGGATCATGCCGACTGGGTGATGGACCTGGCGTGGCTGCCCGACGGTTCCAAAATCGTCTCAGCCAGCCGCGACAAAACTGCCAAGGTCTTCGACGCCCGCACCGGCGATTCACTGATCACGTTCAACGGTCATGCCGAGCCGGTCTTCGGCGTGGCCATCGCGCCGGACGGCGTCACCGCGATCACCAGCGGACGCGACAAACATCTGCGGCGGTGGAACATCGCCGACGGCCGCGAGGTCCAGCGGATCGACGGCTTCGGCGACGACGTGCTCCACGTCAGCGTGACGAAGGACGGCCGCATCTTCAGTTGCAGCGCCGATCGGACGGCCCGGCTGCACGCACTCGACGGCAAGCTGCTCAAGACCTTTTCCGGGCATAGCGACTGGGTCTACGCACTGGCCTTCTGCACAGCCACCAATCGCCTGGCCACGGGGGCGTTCGACGGCGAAATTCGCATGTGGAACGTCGCCGACGGCAAGAATTTAATCAAATTCGTCGCCGCCCCCGGCTACAAAAAGCCTCAACTGCGGACAGCCGCCCTCTCGAAGCCGAAGAAAGCCGCCGCTCCGGCGGTGGCTCGCTCGACGGACAAAAAGTAATCCGAGCGCGCGAATGATCGCTACCGCACCAGCCCCTCCCCTTGTCCCCCGCCTCGCAGCCCGACATAGTTAGGTTACGGGCAGTGTGAGATGCAGACAGTGTTAAATTGTCGGGCAGTGTCAGATCGGGCGGAGATCGACGCCAGTCCGGCAATTGCACAATGGGGGTGCCTTATGGCGCGCCGCGCTTTGCTCTTGGGTCTTGGATCGATTCTCGCGGTGGTTGTGACCAGCGGCGTGCTCGCTGCTGCGGTGACCGTCAAGTCGGGCGTCTTTGAAAAAGTTTCGCCGGACGGCAAGACGATCACCGTGAAGTTCGGGCACGCCGAGGAGTCGACTGAGCTTTCGGTCGCTGCGAACATCAATGTGCGCTACGACGGCAAGCCCACGGAATTGACGGCGATCAAGCCGGGCATGTCCGTTACGGTGCAGATCGACGGCAAAGAGGCCCAACTCATCATCGCCCGCGCTGCCCGGGACGAAGAGCCTCGGGTGGCCAAGCCGTCCAAGCCGAAGACGACGTCAAAGTCGACGAGCAAAACGGCCCTTGCCCGCAAATCGAAGGCAAACGCGCGCAAATCGAGTAAGGCCTCCAGCAGCAGGCGGGACCCGGGTCCGCTCGACGACATGCCGGTGGCGACGACTCCCTTGGCATCAATGGGAAGTGCCCCGGGCACCAATGCGAACGGACCAAGCCCGCTCGACTCGATGCCCACTGCCACGACTCCCCTGGCCGGATCGAGAACCAGCAACGGAAACAGGAACGGACCAAGCCCGTTGGACTCGATGCCCGCGGCAACGACTCCGCTGGCCAGCGGAAGATAGCCCCGAACAGCCGTTTCCGTCGGCAGCGCTGTTGCCCGCCGTCGGAAGAGTCACGCGGTGCGGGTGCCCATCATGTTCACGCCGCTGCCGACGAGCAGGTCGTGCTCGTAGATCCAGCGATAGACTCGTCCCGATTTTTCCGGCGGCAGTACCACGAGCTTCTCGAACCCTGCCGCCTTGAACCAGTCGCATAGCTCGGCCACCGTGTGGTGGTGCTGATAGGCCGGCGCGTACCAGTCGAACGTGTCGCAGACGCGATTCTCCCACGCCGGATGGGCGCTGAAGTTCACGATCTTGTTGAGCGTTTTGTTGACGAGCGGCACGCCGCCGAGCGCGGCCCCCACGCGGCACCAGCGTTCGAGTTTCTCCGGCGGCATCCGCACGCTGCGGCGTCGCAGCGCGTCGTTGAGCCATTCCTGCCACGCCTGGTTACGGCGATAGAGCCAAACCGCGAACCGTCCGCCGGGCCGCACGAGGCGGGCAACCGAGTCGAACACGGCCCGCGTGTCGACGTCGTGGTGCATCACGCCGATGGAAAAAACCGCGTCGAACGATTGCGGCTCAAACGGCAAATGCTTGAGGTCGGCCTGGGCGAAGGCGACGTTTGGCAGATGGGCACAAAGCGCGGCCGCCTTGTCGACGGCCGTCGTATGGTCGACGCCGCGGACGATGGCCCCGGCCTCGCCGGCTACCTTCGCATAACGCCCGCCGCCGCAGCCCGCATCGAGCACGCGCAAGCCGGCGAGCGACGCGCGGGTCATGCCGGTTTTCGCCTCGAAGGTCGCGCGGTCCTCGTCATCGTGGGCCACTTCGTAAGTGTTCCACTGCCGGCCGAAGCTCGCCAGGTGTTCTTGTTCGACGAAGCGGGGAATGCCGCCGACGACCGGAAAGCTTGCGCCGCAACGGCAGACGAGGCGCTCGCCGCTCGCCGCGCTGTTCCCGTCCCCGCCGAAGGGGCTGCCGCAAATCGGACAGCGCAGCTCGGCGGCTAGCGTGGGATTCAGCGTGGTCTGTGAGGAGTCAGTCACCGAGGACATCGTTGCAAGAAACCGCCGCGGCGAGGTGTACACTTTGTGCGGACCGTACGGCCGTCGTCGGATGCAAACGGTCTTGTGCGGCGCGCGGTCGGGGATGCGCAGGTGTGAACCGAATGAACGCCACCAAAAATATCACAAACCCAACGAGGTAGACACACAGAAACGCGCGCATCAGCTGGCAGGCAATATTGAGAGATGGATCGTCCAGCGATTTCCACTGGGCACCAAAGAGGAATTTGGCAAACAGCCAGTTGTTGCGCGGCGAATTGTTCCAGAAGAGCGTCGGTGAACCGATCGATTCATAGGTCGCTGGATGGTCGTTCCGCAGACGACGGAAGAGCCAAGTCACCGCCGCGAACCAGACGACGACCATGACGAGCATGATCGCCCAGGCGGTAATGAAGATTGCCGGAATTTCGTCGATAGGCGTGCCAGCATGGTTCGCCCGCCCTCGAACCGCCTCAGAACTCGACAGCCATCAGATCTTCGGCCAGCTCGGTCTTGGGGAAGATCTTACGGGCTTTTTCCACGCCAATGGGGTCGGCGTCTGTGCGGCGCGGGTCGAGATGAATCAGGAAGAGGCGGCCGACTTTGGCGTGGCGGGCCAGCTCCGCGACGGGCGTGGTGTTGCTGTGGCCGGTGGTGGTGGCCGCCTCCGCCAGCTCGTCCGGGAAGTAGCATTCGTGAATCAGGATATCGACGTCGCGGACGAAATCGGTGTAGGTGCCGTCGACGGTGGTGTCGGTGATGAAGGCCAGCGAGCGCCCCGGCCAATCGATGCGAAAACCGATCGAGCCGCCTGGATGGCCGAGCGCCCGATGCGACACCGTTCCCTGCCCGCGGATCGACACCTTGTCCGCCAGCGGCTCGAACACGTAGGGCGGCAGCAGCGGAAAGATGGGCGGGGCGAAGATGTGCTCCTTCACGGCGGCCAAGGTCGGCGGCGTGGCGTGCACCGTGGCTCGCGACGGCTTGCCCGAGAGGAGGCCCGTCAGCAAAAACGGCAGGCCCACCACGTGGTCCAGATGGGCGTGCGAGAGAAAGATGTCGAGCTCGGCCGTCTCGAGCCGCCCGATCACGCGAAAGAAACCGGTCCCCGCGTCGAGCACCACTCCGGCTTCCGGCAACAGAATGCACGTCGTGTGGCGGCGCTCGTTGGGGTAAAAACCCCCCGTCCCCAAAAACTCGACGCGCATCAAGCCGTCTCCGGCGCCCCAGCCCGGCGACACAGTCCGGGCAAATCACGTGCGGCTCTCTGCATCATAGGCCAGCCGCCGAAACCCGCAAAGCGGACGGCCCAGCCTGCCCCCTCATCGGCCACTTCTCGCGGAACGCTCTGAAAAAACTGTAATCGGCACGGCAAATTCGGGCCGCCTGGCGATTCCCGGCGAGCTAGGCTTCATCTGTGGGTGCCGCGCGCCGGGAGTGGACACAGTCCGTTCGCCGATTCGAGGGCTGCTGGTTCTTTGCGGAGTGCTTTCATGATTCGCAGGCTGTGTGCGTTGCTGTCAGGCCGTCAATGTCCCCCCGCTTTAATCTTGAGCCTGGCGTTCCTCGCCGAGCCGTGCCTGGCCATCGCCGACAGCCAGACGAAAAAGCCGCCGCAGAAGCCGACTCCGCCCCCGCAACAGCAGCAGCCGACGACGCCGAGCCACTCGTCCAGAGGCTACAAGTACCAGTCGCTCGACAAGTATCACCCGCACGCCAAGTCGGGGAGCAAGTCGAAGCGTGGTTCGCACGGCTCGACGTAGCCGGCCAGTTCGTGGGCGGACGCAGGGCGTGCAAGGCGGCAATCGTTGTCAGACGCCGAGCAGCAGCCGCGCCGGCTCTTCGATCGTCTGCTTGATCCGCGCCAGGAACGAGACGGCCTCGCGCCCGTCGATCAGGCGGTGGTCGTAGCTGAGGGCGACGTACATCATCGGGCGGATGACGACCTGGCCATCGCGGGCCACCGGCCGCTCCTGGATGGTGTGCATGCCCAGCACGGCGCTTTGCGGCGGATTGACGATCGGCGTCGAAAGCAGCGAGCCGAAGATACCGCCGTTGCTGATCGTGAACGTCCCGCCCGCCAGCTCGCCCGGCTGCAACTTGTTGGCCTTCGCCCGGGCGGCAAAGTCGCCGACCGCCTGCTCGATCTGGGCGAGACTCAGCAGGTCGGCGTCGCGAATGACGGGGACCACCAGCCCGCGCTCGGCCCCGATCGCCACGCCGATGTGATAGGCGTTGTGGTAGACGATGTCGGTGCCGCGAATTTCCGCGTTCACAACGGGGAACTGCCGCAACGCCTCGACGGCGGCCTGCACGAAGAACGAAACGAATCCCAGCTTGACGCCGTACTTCTGCTGAAACGCCTCACGGTACTGCGTCCGCAGCCCGATCACGGCCGACATCTCGACTTCGTTGAAGGTCGTCAAGAGGGCCGTCTTCTGCCGCGCCTCGACCAGCCGCTCGGCAATTCGCCGCCGCACGAGACTCATCGGCACGATTTCGTCCCCGCGTTCGGCCGCGGCGCCGGCGGCCGTGTGACTGACCGCCGAGCGGGCTGCGCTCGGACGTGACGCGCTCGGCGCGGTGATCGGACCGGGCATCGATTCGGGCGAGGCGGGCGGCTGTTCCGGCTTGAGGGCCGTTTCTCCCGCGCCGTCACCTGCGTGCTCGCCCGCATGTTCCTGTTCGTAGCGCTCGATATCCTCCCGCAGCACCCGGCCGCCTTCGCCGGTCGCCTTCACGTCTTGCGCGCGGACATGATGCTCACGGAGCCAGCGGCGGACCGACGGTGGAGCGATCGCCTCGTCGGCCGGGAGCGCGACGTCGGCATGCGGAACCGCCTCGGCAGGCGCCGGTTTCGCCGCGACCGGCTTTGGCGGAGCCGGTTTTGACGGGGGAGCATTAGTCGGAGGAGAGGGCGGATTAGATCGCGCGGACTTGGCAGTACTCGGTACGTCGCCGCTGGACTTAGCGGGAGCATCCGCCGGGGCCGTGGTCTTCGCGTCTCCTTTCCCTGCAGTCGCGCCGTCCGGCTCGATCAGGCCGATGACTTCGCCGACGGCCACTTTGTCGCCGTCGTGTTTGACGATCCGCGACAACACACCGTCGCTGGGGGCCGGCAGCTCCATCGAGGCTTTGTCGGTATCGAGCTCGACGACGCTCTCGTCGCGGCGCACGCGGTCGCCTTCGCGCTTCAGCCATTGGCCGATCTGCACTTCCTGGATCGATTCGCCGGCGCTCGGAATTCGCAGCTCGATGCTCATGGTGTCTTCTCGTCAGCCTTGTTTCGCGATCCCTGCGGATCGCTGGCGTTCTTTCGCGATCCGTGCGGTTCATGGGTGGTCTGCTCGCGATCCGTTTGGAAGGCCCGTTCCACCAGATCTTGCTGCTCGCGCTTGTGGGTGGCGTGCGACCCCGTGGCCGGACTGGCCGACTCGGCTCGGGCCACGTACGCAAACGGATTTCGCCCCAAGAGCGTCGGCCCGAACCGCAGCCCGAGCATCGGCCACGCGCCCATGTTCTGCGGCTCTTCCTGCACCCAGACGACGGGCGTTTTTTGGTCGTAGATGTCGATTTCTTTCCGCAGCACCTCGTCAGCGAGCGGATAAAGCTCTTCGATGCGGAGGATTGCCACGTCGTCGCGATGGTGTTTTTCGCGGTAGTCGACCAGGTCGTAATAGACCTTGCCGCTGCAGAGAAGTACGCGGCGTGTGCGCGCGGGCGACCGGCGTTCGTCGGGCAACACCCGACAGAAATGCCCGTCAGCCAGATCGGCCAGCGACGAAACGACGCGTGCGTGCCGCAGCAAGCTCTTGGGCGTCATCACAACGAGCGGCTTGCGCCAGCGCCGCAACACCTGCCGTCGCAGCAGGTGGAAGTACTGGGCGGGCGTCGTGGGGACGGCGACCTGCAAGTTGTGTCTCGCGGCAAGATTCAGAAATCGCTCGAGCCGCCCGCTCGAATGTTCGGGACCCGACCCTTCCCAGCCGTGCGGCAGAAGCATCACCAGCCCGCTCAAGCGGCGCCAGCGGTCAGCCGCTCCGGCGAGGAACTGGTCGATGATCACCTGGGCCGCGTTGACGAAGTCGCCGAACTGGGCTTCCCACGCGATCAGTCCTGCGGGGCAATCAAGGCTGTAACCGTATTCGAAGCCGAGCACGCCCGCCTCCGACAGCGGGCTGTTGATGATTTCGACTGGCGCCTGATCATCGGCCAGGTGGGCCAGCGGCATGTGCGTCTTGCCGTCGACGACGTCGTGAAAGACGGCGTGACGCTGGCTGAAGGTGCCCCGCTGCGCGTCCTGCCCGGAGAGGCGGACCGGGTGTCCATCGACAGCGAGCGTCGCCAGCGCCAGCGCTTCGGCGGCCGACCAGTCGAGCGGCTGTTTTCCCTCCGCCATCGCCCGCCGCTCTTCGACACTGCGATTGAGCTTGCGATGCAGATGGAAGCCGGCCGGCGTTTGCGTGAGTTTGACCAACAGCGGCGACAAGCGATCGGCCGGCACGCCCGTTTGCGGCTCGTCGTCGGCCGGCTCGTTCCCGCCGCGAAATCCCTCCCAGACGCCGGCCAGCGTCTGCGGCGACGGCACAAATCCGTCGCGGTGCACCTCGTCGAACGCCTGCTCGAGCTTGTCGTAGCGCTGGCTGGCGATGCGGTCGGCCTCCTCCCGCGTCACGTCGCCCAGCTTGAGCAGGTGCTCGAGGTACGAATCGCGGACGGATGGCTTGTGCTCGATCGCCTTGTACGTGATGGGCTGCGTGAAGCTCGGTTCGTCGGCCTCGTTGTGTCCCCAGCGACGATACGAATACATGTCGATCACCACGTCGCGCTGGAAGCGGGCGCGAAAATCGAGGGCCAGGTCGACGACCTGCGCGACGGCTTCGGGATGCTCACCGTTCACGTGGAAGATCGGGACTTTGCAGCATCTTGGCGACGTCGCTGGCGTACATCGAGGAGCGGGCCTCTTCGGGCGACGTGGTGAAACCGAGCTGATTGTTGACGATGACGTGGAGCGCGCCGCCGGTGGTGTAGCCGGCCAGCTGGCTCAGATTGAGCGACTCCTGCACGATGCCTTCGCCGGCGAATGCCGCGTCGCCGTGAATGAGCAGCACGAGCCCCGTCCGCCGTTCGCGGTCGGCCGCGCGGTCCTGCTTGGCCCGCATTCGCCCGAGCGCGACGGGGTTGATGAATTCCAGGTGGCTCGGGTTAAAGCACAGCGACAGGTGAATCCGCCGCCCGTCCTCGCCCTGCCAGTCGCTGCTGAAGCCCAGGTGATAGGTGAGGTCGCCGGCGATGTCGGGCAGGGCGGCGCGAGCCGACTCGGCCTGCGCCCCGTCGAACTCCCAGAAGATTTCCTGCGGCCGCTTGCCGATGATGTTCGCCAGCACGTTGAGCCGGCCGCGGTGCGCCATCCCGAGCACGATCTCGACGATTCCCTGCCGCGACGCCTTGAGGATCGCCAGATCGAGCAGGGGAATCAGGCTTTCGGCCCCTTCGAGCGAAAAGGTCTTGGCCCCCACGAATTTCTTGCGGACGAACTGCTCGAAGATCACCGCGTCGGTGAGGCGGGTCAGAATTCGCAGCTGCTCGGGCCGCGAGAGACGAATGCGGTTTTCGGAACGCTCCATCCGCTCTTGCAGCCAGGTGCGGACAGTGGCGTCGTCGATGTGCAAAAACTGCGCGCCGATGTAGCGGCAATAGGTGTTCTGCAGCCGCTCCAAAACTTCCCGCACCGTCTGCGTGCCCGTGCCGTCGAGCCACTCGACGGAGACGGTGCGGTCGAGGTCGGCGTCGGCCAGGCCGTGCGTGCGCGGCAACAGGTCATCGGGCTCAGGCCGGGAGAGACCCAGCGGATCGAGCCGAGCGGCCAGGTGCCCGCGACCGCGAAAGCTCTGCACGAGGTTGCGGAGCCGGTCCTGCAGCCGGGCCGCGTCGAGCTGAAGCGACCGGGCTTCGCCGTCGCCGCGCGGGCGGGCAGCTTCGAGGGGCAGGCGATTGGCCGGCGCGGGCGGAGAGGGAGCCGGCAGTCTCGAAGCGGGTGAAGCCGTCGTCGTGCGCGGCGCGGACGCGGCGACCGGCCCCGGGCGCTCGGCCGCCAGCAGGTCGCTGAAGTACTTCCGCCACGCCGGCGAAACGCGCGCCGGTTCCTGCAGATATTCGCCGAGCAGCTGCTCGGCGAAAGCGGCGTTTTCGGAGCTCAGGGTGCCGTTGGAGGATTCGGGACGATCTTCGGACATCACGGTACAGAGGGTCAATCACGGGAGAAGGGCACGTCCAATCGCGCCGCTCCTTCCTTTATAGCAGGCCGGACCAGGCGCACGGACGGCCGTCTTTTGGGCAACTCTTGTGCCCGCTCGCAATCATTATTTCGCGAGCGAGCTGGGCTAGACAGCCCTCAGATTACGTTCCACAACGTACGGTGTGACCAGTCCGCAAAGCGGACGCCGGCACGCCAGCTTTGACGATCAGCAGTGGTGTGCGTGCAGGCCCGACGCCCATTCTAAATCCGAGCGTTTGCGGCGACAAAAATGTGAGAATCATGACTTGACCTTCCATGTAGTTGTATATACAAATACCAGGAGGCGAAAATGGCGGACGACAAGCACAATCGTGACATCGACGTCGTGGCTCGCGACTGTATCGCCTTGCGGGTGCGGATGCTCAATCGCATCGTGACCAACATCTACGACGAGGCCCTGCGACCACTGGGACTCAAAGCGAGTCAGTTCAACGTCCTGGTGGCGGCGGCCAAGCTCGGTCTGGCTCGGCCTCAAAGGGTGTGCGAGATTCTTCAAATGGACGTATCCACGCTGAGTCGCAACGCGGAACGAATGATCGCCAAGGGCTGGCTGGAGGCCGTGCCCGGCGAGGATGGCCGGATGCAGTCGTTGCGTGTTACGGCGCGTGGTTCTCGCCTCCTTGAGCAGGCCATTCCGGCCTGGGAGCAAGCCCAGCGCCGGGCGAGAGGTCTCTTGGGCCGGGAGGGAGCGGCACTGCTTGCCAAGACGACGGAGAGACTTGGGAAGCAGGCCGTTTCTTGAATTTTTTTCGTCTGATAGTTGCATATACAACTAAATCCTCTTGGAAAGTGAAGTGTGTCATGGCTGAATCGCTGCAAATGTCGAACACGAAGGATCAGGACCGAACCGGAATGTTGCGCCGGCCGCTTGACGGCTCGCGGCCGCCGCGCGAGAGCGACCTGGCCGGGCTTGCCTTGGCGGGCGGCCGAGCCGCAAAGGCGGACGTCTCTTTACTCCGGGCGATGGTTGTCGTTGCCTTAGCCGTGTGGATGTCGGCCGTCGTCGTGCTTGGCGCTCGGGGCGCGTTTGTGCGCCCTCCGGGGACGCCGCCGTTGCCGATTGCCCTGGGCTTCGCCGCGCCTATCGTCGTGTTCTTCGTCGCCTTCCTCGCGTCAGCCTCGTTCCGCGATTTTCTCGCGGGCCGGGATTCTTTCACTCCTGACGGCCATCCAATCGTGGCGCTTTGCCGGCTTCGGGTTTATCGCACTCTATGTGTCCGGCGTCCTGCCGGGCGCCTTCGCCTGGCCGGCCGGGTTGGGCGACATGGCCATTGGGCTGACGGCGCCTTGGGTCGCACTCTGGGTCGCTCACCGACCGGGTTTCGCGGCCGGCCGGCTGTTTGTGATCTGGAACTTGCTGGGGATCCTGGATCTCGTCGCGGCGGTCGCCAATGGGGCGTTCAACCAGGTCTTGGCGACCGGCGCCGCCGGCGAGATCACAACCGCGCCCATGGCCCAGATGCCGCTGGTGCTCATTCCGGCGTTTCTCGTGCCGCTGTTTCTAATGCTGCACGTGACCGCGCTGTTCCAGGCACGGCAGCTGACACGCCCGGCGCTGGGCAAAGCCAGCGACGAGTTGGACCTGATCGTGGAGTGATTTACCAGGTTCGTGTTTCGCGAGCGGGCCGGCAAGACTGGCGGCTTTTCGGCCGGCGCCTGTCTGGCCGGAAGAGAGCTATCGCGGGCGTTTGCCGTTGCGTTTGCCGGCCGATTCGCGGCGGCGGGAGATGCCGGCTTTCGAGCCCTTGGATGCGTCGGAGTTGGCGGCATCGGCTGCGTTGAGCAGCTTCTGCCAGAATGACCCGGCCGCCCCGCGAACAGCGCCGGCAGCCTGGGCGGCCGGCTGGCGTCCCTGTTTACCCCCCGCGACGGCGACCTGAGCATCCTCGTCTGGGGGCCGCTTAGGGTCCGTGCCGGGAGGCGCCGTTGTTGTCGGCTTCCACCAGGTGAGCAGCTTCCGTTCGCCGAAGCCCCACAAGCTCGACGAGATGTAGTACACGCACAGGCCGGAGGGGAACTTGTAGAACATGGCCCCCATCACGACCATCATGTAGCTCATCATCTTCTGCTGCATTTCCTGCTGCTCGTCGGTCGGCGGCGGCATGAACATCTTCTGCTGCACCACCATGAGCGCGACCGTGATAATCGGCAACAGGTTGAACGTCGTCCAACCCAACCAGGGCACAACGAACGGCAGCTTGAAGAGCGCGTCGGGCGCGGCCAGGTTCTTGAAGTATAAAAACGGCGCGAGCCGCAGATCGACCGAGTACTGCAGCGCCTGATAGAGCGCGATGAAGATCGGCATCTGAATCAAGAGCGGCAGGCAGCCCGCCATCGGGTTGACCTTGAACTCGCGCATCAGCTCGAGATTCGCCATCGCGAGCTTTTCTTTGTTGTCGGCGTATTTCTTCTTGATCTCGGCCAGCTTGGGCTGCATCTCCTTCATCCGCTGCGCTTGGGCGGTCTGCCGCAACGAAACGGGGAACATGCAGGCCCGCACCAGGATGGTGAGGAAGATGATGGCGACGCCGTAAGGCACGCCCATCCCGTGGAACACGTTGAGCACGAGCAGCATCACGTTGCTGATCTGGGCGAACCAGCCGAAATCGAGCACGCCTTCGGCCTGCAGCGGCGTGAGCAGCGTCTTGCGTTTCGGACCGGCGAACAGCTCGAAGCCCTGCTTCACCGAGGTCTTGGGCGCCAGCACCACCTTCTTCGAGTCGAGCTGCACGCTCAGGTCGTTCTGCGACTTTTTCGGTAGGCGTTTCGAGCAGCATCGGCACGCTGCGCTCGATCGTGCGATCCTTGAGCTGGTCGTCAGTCGGCAAGATCAGCGCCGCGAAGTACTGCACGTCGACGCCGATGTACTTGAGCGGGCTCTTCCACTCTTCGACTTTGTTTTTCTCTTCGTCACTGACGATCTGGCCGATCGTCTTGGTCTGGGCGTTGACTGCTCCGGTGTTGAGCAGAAAACCCATCTTGAGATCGCGGAACTTCCGCGCGTTGGCCGCGTCTTCCAGCGGCAGGCCGACGGGTCCCTGCAGCGTGTATGAGAGCGTGCGTTCGGCCGGGCCGGCGTTGGTCAACACGACGTCGAAGTGCAGGAGGTAGCCGTCGGTGTTCGTGTCGCGGACTCCGCGGGCGGCCCGCGTCGAGCCTTCGCCGCCGGGGATCGATTCGAGCGAATATCGCTTTTCCAAAACCAGCGTGCCGTCGGGCGAGGGAAACTGAAACGTGACGGCCGAATTCACGCCGGGATGGTTCGGGTCGGCGGTGACCTGGGCGACTTTCCAGTTGCGGGCCGACAGTCCGCTTTCGCCCTTGGGCAAGAGCGCGTCGAACTCCGGAAAATCGGTGTTGAAGGTGGTCGTTGCCAGCGAGACGTTGCGGTCGGCCTGCTTGAGTTTTTCGGCGGCCACCTCGAAGCGCGGTGCGCACGCCGTCGATTTCGGCCGACGCTTCGCCGGGCTTCAGGGTCGACTGCAGCGCTCGCAACCGTTCGGCGGCCATTTCGTGCTCGGCCTGCGCCAGGTCGCGATCTTTGATGGCCTTGATCGTCCGCTGATCGAGCGAGTTGCCGACAATCTTTAGCGGCACTTCGGTGTTGGAAAGCTCCCGATAGCGCGGATCGTTGAACTCGATCCCGGCGACGGAGCCACCCTTGGTCGTCAGTTCGGCCTTGAGGAAGTAACCGGTGTCCGGATCGCCGCTGCCCAGCACGATCGTTTGCTGCGGGAACTTGGGAACCGCAGGCTCGCCAGCTTTGGCGGCAGCGCCCTTCGGAGCGGCGTCTTTCGCAACCGCCTGATCGGCGCCTTTTTTCGCAGCGTCCTTACCCGCGTCTTTAGCAGCATCGTTGGCGGCCGGTTTGTCACCAGCTTTGACGACCGACGTGTCGGGCTTTTTATCCCCAGCTTTGTCGCCGGGTTGGTCCTTGCCCGCTGCCGCTTTGGCAGCCTCTTTGTCGTGGGCCGCGCCGGTCTTGCCCACTTGCGCCAGGGCGGCGGCGTCTTTCTTCGCGGCGTCGTTGGCCGCGTTTTGCACTGGCTTGTGAGGGAAGAACCGCGGGACAACATAGTTGTTCCACGCGATCAGCATCCCTAACGAGAGCGCAAAGAACAGGACGAGATTGCGAGTCTGCATCAAGGACCGTCACCGACCGTCGCGGAGGCGGTCGCCCAAAAAATTATCCAGGTCCGGGATTTCGTAAATCTTGGCGATCGTCTTCTCGAAGTCGTAACGGACGCGGCGGAAAGTGATCGTGGTCTTGCCCGGCGCCTGATCCGACTCGCCGAGAACGATGTAAGAGGCGCGGTTGTCGCTGTTGCGAGGCTGACCCACCGAGCCGACGTTCACCAGGACCTTTTGATCGCCCAGCGTGTATTTGAAATCAATCTCCTCGGGAGCGAGGAAATTGAGATCCTCCGTGAAGACTCCCGGTATATGCGTGTGACCCTGAAAGCAGTAGCGGTCCACTAGGGCGAAGATCCGCTCCATCTTCCTCTGATTATAGATGTCTTCCGGAAAGACGTACTCGTTGAGCGGGTTGCGGGCCGAGCCGTGAACGAAGAGAAATCCCGGCTCCCGGTGCTGGCGGGGCAATTCGCCCAGGAATTCGCAGCGGCGGTCGTTCCCCCGCACTTCCGACGATTCCAGCATCTTCCGCGTCCAGAAGATGGCCCGCTCGGCCCCGGCGTTAAAGCCTTCCGGGTCGAACAGGGCCCCCTGGTCGTGGTTGCCTAGCAAGCAGATCCGGCTCTGCATGGCCAGATCGATGCACTCGCGCGGATTGGGACCGTAGCCGACAATGTCTCCCAGGCAGTAAATCGTGTCTAATCCCTGACTTTTGATGTCGGCGAGGACAGCCTCAAACGCCTCGAGATTCGCGTGAATATCGCTGATAACAGCTTTCAACGAGCCTGGCTCCCCAGTCCGGCCGAATTTTCCGCCCGAATTTACCGGCCTGACTGTGCCGAATTTGCCTGCCCGGCTAGGCGGATTATGCCTGGACGGCGTGCTTAAGCGCGCGGCGGCCTCGCAGACCGGCGAGACGCAAACCGACCCCTCTACGGCGGCGCAAATCGATCCAGCAGTCTAGTTTGGATCACGCTGGACGGTCAAGCCGGGGCCTTTCTTCACGTTGCCCCAACTCCCCGCGTTTCCGATTCGACACTTTGTTCGCTCCCGGCGCGTTGACCTTCGGCAACTGTGGCCTATGTTTGCGCACCCCAAAGTCATCGCTCCCGGCAAAGTCTCGCAGAGTGAACAGCCCGACCGGCTTTTCCCCAGCGGGACCGACCGCACATTCAATCCAAGCGGACGGCCGGCGTTCCTGGTTCGGTTCCACCGTCGTCCTCCGCAGATCTGACCAACAGGCTTCACGTGCGCCCAACGGGCGGACGGCAGGCCTGTGGCTGGGAGCGTATTACGGTGAGCAAGACCCATCACGGTTCGCTGTTGGTGGTCGACGACGACAAGCACGTCTGCGAGGCCATGGCTGAGTTTCTCCGCGGCCGCGGACACCGGACCGAAACCTCTTTCACCTGCGTCGACGCGATTGAGCGGATGCGTGAACATCCGTTCGAGGTCGTCCTCTGCGACGTCTGCCTTCCCGACGCGGACGGTTTTCATCTGCTGCAGTGGGCCGTCGAGCACAAACCCGACACGTCCGTCATTCTGATCACGGGCTACGGCACGATCGAAAGTGCCGTCGAGGCGATCCGCATCGGCGCCTTCGATTACGTCACCAAGCCTGTGATCGACGACGAACTCAGCCTCGCCATTCAGCGGGCGCTGGGCCAGCGCAAGATGGTGGAAGAAAACCGCTCGTTGCGGGCGCAGCTCGACGCCAAGTTCGGCTTGAGCAACATCGTCGGCCGCGACTACAAGATGGTGCGGATGTTTGACCTGATCGAGAGCGTGGCCGATACGCGGACCACAGTGCTGATCCTCGGCGAAAGCGGGACCGGCAAAACGGTCACCGCCCGCGCCATTCACCAGCTAAGCTCGCGACGGGACAAGCCGTTCGTCGAGGTCTCCTGCGGATGCTGCCCGATTCACTGTTGGAGAGTGAACTCTTTGGCCACGTGGCCGGCTCGTTTACGGGAGCCACGCACGACAAGGTCGGAAAATTCCTCCAGGCGGACGGTGGCACGCTCTTCCTCGACGAAGTGGCGACCGCGTCCCCCGGGCTGCAAGTCAAACTGCTCCGCGTGCTGCAGGACCGCGAATTCGAACCGGTCGGCGGCAACAAGACGCACAAGGTCGACGTGCGGCTCGTGCTGGCCACCAACCGCGACCTGGAATCGATGGTTCGCCGCGGCGAATTCCGCGAGGACCTCTATTACCGGATCAACGTGATCTCCGTCACGCAGCCGCCGCTCCGCGAACGGATTGGCGACATCCCGCTGCTCCTCGAGCACTACCTGGCCCACTTCCGCGAGCAGACCGGCAAGAAGATCACCGGCTTTGACGAGCAGGCTTTGCAGGCCCTGCAGCGCTACTCGTGGCCGGGCAACGTCCGCGAACTGGTCAACCTGGTCGAACGCAGCATCGTGCTCAGTAAGGGCACCGTGGTGTCGCTGCCCGAGCTGCCCGACGCGGTTCGCCGCGAAGAGCTGGCCCGCACCGATCTGGCCGGCTGCGTCGGGGCCAACTTGAAGAGCGCCCTGGCCATGCCCGAGCGGCAAATCATCCTCGACGCGCTGGCGGCCCACGGCTGGAGCCGTCAGGAAACGGCCAAGGCCCTGGGCATCAACCGCACGACTCTGTACAAGAAGATGAAGAAGTTCGGCATCGAGTTCGAGCGGCAGATGGTCTAGAGGCGCTTTCCATCCAGCTGTAGCGGCTCCGCGGCGTAAATCGTCGGGAATCTTGAGGGATTCATCGCGTCACCGGAGTGCTCGCAGCACTAGCGGATTGACACAACGTGGCTGACGGCTGGCAGCGCGAGGAGATCGACGGTCGGCCGGCGGAACGATTCGACCCCCATCCGGCAGGAGCAGCCGGAGCGGGGGTCGTCCTGTTTCTGCACGACTTCGACGCGCGGCCCCTCTCCGAAAGCCCGGACTTCACGGCCGAGCTCAAGCGTCGCGGATTGCGGGCCGTGTGCCCGATCGCCGACCGCTGCTGGTGGACGACCGTCGCCTGCCCTGACTTCGATCCAGAGATGAGCCCGCTGACGTACGTCCGCGACTCGGTCGTGCCGTTCATCGGCCGCACTTGGAACGTCGCGCCGCCCGCCATCGGTCTATTGGGAATTGGGATGGGCGGGCAGGGCGTGTTGCAGTTGGCGTATCGCGGGGCACGCGAGTTCCCCTGCGTGGCGGCGATCGCCCCGGCCGTCGACTTCCACAGCTGGTACGGCTACGGCCTGTCGCTCGACCAGATGTTCGCCTCGAAAGAAGCGGCCCGACAGCAGACAGCCACGCTCCACCTGCATCCGCTCAATTGGCCCAAGCACCAGTTCTTGTGCTGCGATCCTGCGGACGAATATTGGTTCGAGGGGACCGATCGGCTGGCGATGAAACTCTCATCAATGGGCATCCCCTACGAGCGCGACCTGACGACCACAGCCGGCGGCCACGCGTGGCCCTATTTTGAACGCATGGCGAGCCCGACGCTGGAGTTTCTGGCCAAGAGCCTGGCGGCGGGGTGAGAGGGAGTCTGCTGAATCCAAGTCATGGGTGGCACTGGCGGCTTGTCCGCCAGTGGCTCTCTCCTGGAGTGCGAGGTAATCAAGACACTGGCGGACGAGCCGCCAGTGGCACCCGAAGAAGAACAAGAAGAGGCGGAGAGAGCAGACTCTACGACAGCAGCTTCTCGAGGTCTTCGACCGTCATGTCTTTCAACAGGTTGGCGTCAGCTTGCAGGATGGCGTCGGCGAGCGAGCGCTTTTGGTCCTGCAGCTCGGCGATTTTTTCCTCCACCGTGCCGCGACAGATTAAGCGGTAGGCGAAGACTTTTCGCGTTTGCCCCACGCGATGGGCGCGGTCGATGGCTTGCGCTTCGACGGCCGGGTTCCACCACGGGTCGAGCAGGAAGACGTAGTCGGCGGCCGTCAGGTTGAGGCCCAAACCGCCCGCCTTGAGACTGATTAAGAACACGCAGCAGTTCGGGTCGGTCTGGAACCGCGTGACGCGCTCGCGGCGGTCGCGAGTCTGGCCGTCGAGATATTCGTAGACGACGCCCCGGCGGTCGAGGTGCTTGCGCACGATGGCGAGCATACTGGTGAACTGCGAGAAGACGAGCGCCTTGTGCCCTTCAGAGATCAGCTCTTCCAGGTCGGGCAGGAGCACGTCGAGCTTGGCGGACGATTCCTCGTCGCTGGCCTGGTTGACGAGGTGCGGATGGCAGGCGGCTTGCCGCAGACGGAGCAGCGCCTCGAGCACGTGCATCTTGGTTTTGCCGAGGCCCTGGCGGTCGATTTCACCCAAGAGCGAGGCGCGGTACGCGTCGCGCAACTCATGGTAGATGCGGCGCTGTTCCTTCCGCATGTCGCAATGGATCGTCTGCTCGAGCTTTTCGGGCAGCTCGCTGGCGACCTCTTTCTTCGTGCGACGCAGGATGAACGGCCGCAGCCCCTGCGACAAGAGCCCGCGGGACTGCTCGTCCTGCGTGCCGGCGGCAAACTGCTTGAAGAGCGAACTGCGACCGAGCATGCCCGGGTTCAAGAACTCGAAGATCGACCACAAATCGCCCAGGTTGTTTTCGATCGGCGTTCCGCTCAGCGCCAGGCGATGACGGGCCGAGAGCAGGCGGCTGGCCTTGGCGATTTGCGAGCCGGCGTTCTTGATCGTCTGCGCCTCGTCGAGCACGACGTACTCGAAGGGGATGTCCTTGAGAATCGAGATGTCGCGCCGCAGCGTGCCGTACGTGGTCAGCACGATGTCGTGCTTGACGAGGTCGGGGCGTTGGGCGGCCCGGCCGATGCCGCTGTACTCGATCGTTTTGAGATTCGGCGCGAAGCGGGTGCACTCGCTGTGCCAGTTGAACATCAGCGACTTAGGCACCACGACGAGCGAGGGGACGACGCCCTTGTGGCGGGTCTTCCCCTCGACAACCACCGCCAGGAACTGGATGGTTTTGCCGAGACCCATGTCGTCGGCCAGGCAGCCGCCGAACCGCAGATCCTGCAAAAACTTGAGCCAGCCCAGCCCCTCTTTCTGGTAGCCGCGCAGCTCGCCATGAAATCCTTTCGGCTCGTCGACTGGCTGCACCCGCAGCGGCGAGCCCAAGCGCGAACGCAGCTCGAGGAATTGGGCGTCGTAGTCGGTCTCGGGCACGGTGGCGAGCAGTGCGTCGAGCATCGTGACCGTGTTCATCGCGTAGCGGACGTGGTCCTCTTCGGCGGTGCCCAGCGTCGCCAGGAGCGAAAACCGTTCGATCCATTCCTCGGGCAGGATGCCGAGCGAGCCGTCGTCGAGCCGCACGGTCGTGTCGCCGCGGGCGACGGCCGAGAGCAAATCGGGCAGGCGGATCGTGCGTCCCTCGAAGTCGACCGTCGCGTGCAGCTCGAACCAATCGACGTTCGAGCGGACGCGGAACTTCAGGTCGGTGGGCTGGCGGACGCGCTTGCCGTCGGCGTGAACTTGCCAGCCTTCGGCGGCAATTGCCCGCACGGCCGGACCGAGCGAGCGGGCCGAAATTTCGATGTCGCGACCGGTGCGGCGGGGATCGAGCAGCCGGCGAAAGCCCTGTTCGACGAGCTGCTGCCAACGCTGCTCTTCGCGCTCCTTGTTCCGCACGATGCAACGGCCGAGCGCCCGCTGGACGATGGCCCACTGCGAGCTGGAGGCCCGCACCTGGGTGCCGACGTAGTCAAACGACACGTCGCCCTGCAGCCGGTCGCCGTGCAAGAGTGCGCCGCGGGCGCCCGCAGCGTGATATGGGGCACGGGATCGCAGGTGACTTCTTCGAGCCGCAGCTCCTCCGGCAGATCGAGGCGCGGCAGGGCGGGCATGTCGAGCAGTTGATCGATGAAGTCGTGCTCTTCGCCCACCGGCACGCGCAGCCGCTCGCCGCGTTCGAGCAGCTTGACCCAGGCGAAAGCGCCGAAGTCGCGGAGCCGCGCGATCCGCTTGGTCGTCAGCACGAGTCCGCCAGGCACTAACAGCACGGTGCGGCCCAGCGGCAGAATCTCATTTTCGCGGCAGAGCTGTCCGTCAACGCGCCACGAAGCTTTACCGGTGTCCGCCGGCGATTCGTCCGCCTCGGCCTCGATTGCGTCAGGCTCGATCGCGTCAGGCTCCGCGGCTTCGCTGCCGTCGAGTTCCTCGCCTTCGTCGCCTTCGTCTTCATCGGTGGCGCGGTCCGACGCTGAGTCTTCCAGCGGGTTCTCGGTCGCGCTGTCGTCGTCGGGCGACTCTTCGGCTACGCCTGCCGACGCGAAGGCGATGGACCGCTTTTGCTCGGCGTCTGCGTCGCCCGGTTCGCCTTCGTCGGGCACGAGCCGTAGCGAGAGTTCCCACGGCGGACCATCATCCCAGGTCAGCGGAGCGGACGAGCGTTCGTCGCTGTTGAGGTAGCGGACGCGTCCCGTCGCGCACATCAGCGGCATGATCAGTTCGCACAGCTCGTGCGGGATACGGAAACGGTGGACCGCGCTTTGGATTTCCGCCTGCTGGGCGTGCCAGTTGGTCCGCTCGGGCGTGCCGCCGGACAAGTAGGCGAGGATCCGCGCGTCATCGGAGTCGACGGCTTCGTCGATGCGATTGGGCCGCAGCCGCAGCGGCTTGAGCTTGCCCCACTGTCCGTTGCCGCGCCGTTGCCGGTGCGAGGTTTGAATCACGATCTGGCCGATGGAGCGGCTCTGATCGACGTCGATCTCGTAGAAGATTTCCTGCTCGCGGGCGCGGAAGGCTGGGCGGTCGGCTCCTGGGCCAGCGTCTGCCGCACCTGCAGCAATCGCGATTGCCAGCCGGTCGCGGGGATGGAGGGGGCTTCGATCGATCGAGTTGTGCCACCGCCGCCGGGCTCGAAGAAGTCGCCGGGCAGATCGTCGTCGTCCCCCGTGAGGTCATCGTCGAGAATCAGCGAGGGGCGCGGCTCGGTGAAGAAAGGGGGAACGTGTCCCGCCTTGATCTCGCCGCTGAGGTAGTTCCCCTCGTCGACGGCGAGCACCGTGCCCCACAGATGCTTGCAGGACGGCTCGGTCTGGGCCGACGCGACGCAGTTGCAAAACATCTTCAGGCGGCCGTCCTGCCGGCTGAGCTGCGTCTGGTATTCGACGCCGTCGCGAACGACGGCAAACAACTCGTCGGCCGTGACGCGGGTAATGGCCACGCGTTCGGCCTTCAAGTAAGCGGCGCCGCGGAAGCGGACGTCGGCACGAAACCGGCCTTCCAGCAGTTCCGCCAACGTCATGCCTGTCCCCCCGCGCGGGTTCGAAAAGCCGAGCGCATCCGGTGAGGTTAACGAATCCCGGGACTTTCTGGCCAGTCTGAACGTTCGGAAAGTTCCGCAGGCGAAATTCGCGCCGAGGTTTTTCCGTCGAACGCCGTTTCCTTGCCCTGCGCGCTGGGTTAATGCTATACGAGCGCCATGGGTCCGGAGCCGTCACTTTTGAGCGAAGCTGAAGTGCGGCTCTGGTTTTCCCGCGAAATTCCGCTGGCCGATTTTCGCGGGAAACGGGTGCTCGTCATCGTGCCGGATGCCACGCGCACGGCCCCGTTGCCGCTGCTTTTTGACGCGCTCTGGTCGCGTCTGGCCGGCGTGGCCGCCCGCGTTCAGGTTTTGATCGCGCTGGGCACGCATCCGCCAATGAGCGAAGCGCAGATTGCGCGACTCCTGGGATTGGACGAACGATCACCTCAGCGCCACGGCCCACTCGAAATCTTCAACCACGATTGGAATTGCGACGCCGCGCTGTGCACTTTGGGACAGCTCTCGGCGGCGGAGACCGCGGAGATTTCCGAAGGGCGGCTCGCGCTCGACGTGCCCGTGCGGATCAATGCCCGCATTCACGATTGCGACGTGGCCCTCGTCCTAGGGCCCGTCTTCCCGCACGAAGTGGCGGGTTTCTCCGGCGGCAACAAATATTTCTTCCCCGGCATCTCCGGTCCGGAGCTGTTGAACTTCTTTCATTGGCTCGGCGCGCTGATCACGAACGTCGAGATCATCGGCGTGGCCGACACGCCCGTGCGACGGGTGATTGATCGCGCGGCCGCGCAGATTCCGGTCGAGCGGCGGTGCGTGGCGTTTGTCGTCTCGCCCGAGGCCGGCCTCCACGGGCTGTTTTACGGCACGCCCGAGTCGGCGTGGCGGCAAGCGGTCGAAATCTCCTCGCGGGTGCACGTGCGGCGCGTCCCCCGGCCGTTCCACACCGTGCTGTCGTGCGCCCCGCCGATGTACGACGAGCTGTGGGTGGCCGGCAAATGCATGTACAAACTCGAGCCGGTGGTGGCCGACGGCGGCGAACTGATCATCTTCGCCCCGCATTTGAACGAGATCTCGCGGACGCACGGCAAGTTGATCGAGCAGGTCGGCTACCACGTCCGCGACTATTTCACTGCGCAGTGGAACCGGTTCCGCGACGTGCCGTGGGGAGTCTTGGCCCACTCGACGCACGTCCGCGGGACGGGCACCTATGAGCACGGCGTCGAGCGGCCGCGGGTGAAGGTGACGCTGGCCACCGGCCTCTCGCGGGAAACGTGCGAGCGGATCGGTCTGGGCTATCGGGATCCGGCCTCGATCCGCGTCGAGGATTTCGCCGACCGCGAGGATCAAGGTATTCTGCTGGTGCGGAAAGCCGGCGAGCAGCTGTATCGCCTGGCGGACGACAGCGCGACCCGTTCTGCCGCCGCGCAAGAACGCGAGGCGGCTGCCGATCGCCCCCTCACTTCCCACAGCCCCCTCATTTCCCACACGAAGGACAGGCCGTGACCGATGACCTCAAGCCGCGCCTCGAATTCGCACTCGATGTGGCGCAAGGCCGGAGAGCTGATCCTCGGCTACTACCAGTCGAAAGGGCTGCGGGTCGAGACCAAGAAGGACCACTCGCCGGTGACGGTCGCCGATCGCGAGGCGGAGGCTTTAATCCGCACGAATATCGTCCGCGAGTTCCCCGGCGATGGCGCCATGGGCGAAGAGCTGGGCACCTTCCCCAGCTCCAACGGCTTCAATTGGATTCTCGATCCGGTCGACGGCACCAAATCGTTCATTCACGGCGTCCCGCTGTTCGGCACGCTGATCGGACTGGAATACGAGAAGCGGCTGGTGATCGGCGTCTGCCGCTTTCCCGTCCTCAACGAAGTGGTTTACGCCCAAGAGGGGGAAGGGGCTTGGTGGCAAAGCGGCAACGGCCACGAGCAGCCGGCCCGCGTGTCCAAGGTGATTCGCCCCTCCGATGCGCTCTTTTGCATCACCACGATCAGCGGCTTCGAACGGATCGGCCGCTACGAGACCTTCGAGAAGCTGCGCAAATCAGTGAAGCTGACGCGCGGTTGGGGCGATTGCTACGGCCATGCACTCGTCGCCACCGGCCGGGCCGACATCATGGTCGACCCGTTGATGAATCCGTGGGACGCGGCGCCATTCATTCCCATCATGCAGGAGGCGGGCGGCCATTTTCTCGACTGGTCAGGTCGGCCCACGATCTATTCGGGCAACGGCGTCTCGGTGAACGACGCCCTCAAAGACACGGTGCTCGACATGCTGCACCCGGACTAGGCGTAGCTACGCTTGGTCACGCGTTTCTCTTGCCCTACAAAAGCTTAGGCCGCCGATCGCAGCGCGGCCGGGGTGCCGGGCAGCACGAACGGGCCGAGGGGTCCGGCTGCAGCACCGTTCCAGCTGTGAGCGGCCAGCGATTGCAGCACGCGTTCGGCCGCACGCAGCGCGGCGAGCGCCGCCTTGCCGTCGACCAAGGGCGTCTGCCGAGCGGTCACGCAGTCGGCGAAGCTCGCCAGTTCCGCCGTCAGCGCGTCCGACGTGGGAACGGCCGGGCGCTCGACGCGGAGGTACTCGGTGAAGATTTCGGCCTTGAGCCGGTCGATGTCGGCCCCCGGCTGACGGGCCCGGTCGAGCACGCGTTCGCCGCCGAGCAACCGGGCCGTCGGTGCGTAGTGGATCACTTCCCGCGACCCAAAATCGACGCTGACGCAGCCCGTCTCGCTCCAGATCTGCATCGCGCGGCGGGTCGTTGGGTTGACGCGGTTGGCCGCCAGGTCGGCGATGCAACCGTTGGCAAAGGTCAACCGCGCTTGGGCGCAGTCTTCATTCTCGCCCAGGATCGAGAAACCGAATGCCTCGACTTTTTCCAGCGGCGCGCAGGCCAGGTCGAGCACGAGGTCCAAGTCGTGGATCATCATGTCGAGCACGACGCCGATGTCCGTCGAGCGAAACGCGTAGGGGCTGAAACGCTCACACTGAATGTATTTGGGATGTCGAACCAGGCGACGCGCTTCCTGGTACGCCGGGTTGAAGCGTTCGACGTGTCCCACCTGCAGCGTCGTTCCCGTGCGGGCGGCCGCAGCCACGATCTCTGCCGCCTTGCGCGGCCGTCGACGCCAGCGGCTTTTCGACCAGCGCGGCGATGCCCCGCTCGAAGAACTCGAGCGCGACCGCGTGATGAGCGAAGGTCGGCACGACGATCGAGACGGCGTCGACCTGGTCGAAGAGTTGGCGGTAGTCGGCGAGCCAGCGGGTTCCGCACGCTTCGGCCACGGCGCGGCCCCGTTCGGGACTGGTGTCGGCGACGGCAATCAGCTCGGTCGAGGGAAGCTGGGAGTAGATGCGGGCGTGATGCCGCCCGAGCGCCCCCGAACCCACGACGCCCACCCGGAGCCGGCTCATGCAGCCCTCCGATGGAACGACTCAGTGGGCGGCGTGACCTGGTTGCGATAGATTTCGCGGGCCCGGCCCATCTTGCCGCGCCGCTGCTTCTCCAAAAAGTTGAGCAGCGTCGACAGCTCGAAGGGGAAGATGCCGTCGAGTTGCTCGGCCAGCTCGGCTCGCACGGTGTCGAGCGGCTTCATGTCGCGATAGAGCAGCCGATGCGCCCGCTTGATGACGTCGATCGACTCGGGCGTGATCCCGGCCCGCCGCATACCGACGATATTAATCGTGTTGATCACCGGGTTGTCCGAACCCGAGGCAAGCATGAACGGGGGAATGTCGTGCGGCGCCCGGCAGCCGCCGCTGACGAAGGCGAGCATGCCGACGGTCGAAAAGTGATGCACCGTGACGTTGCCCGAGAGGATGGCCCCATCGTGCACGTGGACGTGTCCGCCCAGCAGGCAGCCGTTGACCAGGATCACCCGGTTGTTCACGTGGCAGTTGTGTCCGACGTGGCAGTTGGCCATCAGCAGGTTCTGGTGGCCGACCCGCGTGGTGTGATCTTCCTTCTCGGCGCCGCGATTGACGGTGACGCCTTCGCGGAAGATGTTTTCGTGGCCGATTTCCAGACGGGTCGGGGCACCCTTGTAGCCGGAATCTTGCGGCTCGCCGCCGATCACCGCGCCGGGGAAGAAGCGGTTGCGTTCGCCGATCGTCGTGTGGCCGGTGATCGTGACGTTCGATTGCAGCTCGCAGCCGTCGCCGAGCGTCACGTCGGGCCCGATGCAGCAGAACGGTCCGATTTCGACGTTCTCTCCGATGTGAGCCCGGGGATCGACTTGGGCTAAGTGTGAAATCTTGACGGTCATGGTCCGCACCCTGACAAAACCGAAGCTGACAAACCCAACCTGAAAAAAAACCAACGAGGCAAAACGAACTCGACGAAATTCAATTCAGGCCGCCGCGCGGAGGCCGGTGCTCCCTTCGTAGGCCGCTTGAGCCAAGAGCTGTCGAATGATCTCCCGATTCAGGTGATGCCCTGATCGATACGCGGAAAAGTGACCCTGGATGTCGCACCCCAGCAGGGCGAAATCTCCCAGGCAGTCGAGAATTTTGTGGCGGGCAAACTCGTCGGCGCTCCGCAGAGCGTTGTCGATGGGGCCGTTCGGCCCGATCACCAGAAGCTCTCTGGGGCTGGTGCGGGCTCCGTAGCCGGCAGCCCGCAGTTCGTGCGCTTCCCGCTCCAACACGAACGTCCGCGAGAAGGCCAGTTCGCTTTGAAAGCTTTCGGGAGTGATCTCGACCGTCAGCTCTTGAGGGGGAATCGGCGAGCGGGGCCCGTAATCGAGATGGTAGGTGATGGCCAGCGTCGGCCGCGCCACGGGCCGATAGGAGATTTCGCAGCGATCGCGGCCGCGTCCGGTCACGAGCGAAGCGGGGCCGCTCACGAAGAGCCGCTTGCGGGCCGCCTGCACGGCCGAGCCGGCCGAGAGCAGCGCCTCGGTGAAGTCCTGCGAGGAGCCGTCCATGCCCGGCGGCTCGGGGGCGTCGAGCTCGACCTGGCAGTTGTCGATCTGCAGCCCAGCCAGGGCGGCCATCACGTGCTCGATCATTTCGATCGCCACGCCGTTGCGCTCGATGGCCGTACGACGCTCGCGCGGGGCCGTGAATTCCAGCCGGGCCGGAATGGGGGCGCTGCCCGCAAGGTCGCTCCGCTGAAACGCGATGCCGTGTCCGGCTTCCGCAGGATGGAAGCGGAGCGTCACATCGCGACCGGTGAGAAATCCGACTCCGCGGACTTCGACCGGCCTCCGGATCGTCCGCTCGAACCGGCCGTGCATCTCCCGTCCCTAATCAGTCCCGCAAGGATTGAATTGGGAATGCCCGGTCTGCCGGGCCCGCTCGTCGCGGACCCGGCCACCGCAGTGCAATGGATCAGGCATTCTCCGCCGCCGTTTGACTCACCGCGTAGCGACTACTGGCGAGCCGCGCCGGCGCCGTCCGCCGCCGGAGCCGCCGTCATCCGCTGGTACTTGCGGTTGAGGAACTCGCAGATGGCATTGGTGATGTCTTCACTGGGGCGGTAGTAGACCACCTGGCGGTTGAGGCCCCGCATCACGTCCTCGGGATTCTGTTCCGTGCCGAGATCCTCGGCGCTAAACCGCAGGACCAGGGTGATGTGGAAGTGGGTGGCGTACTTCTCGACCGCGTCGGAGACCTCCAGATAGATCTGCTTGTAGATCTGGGCCTCTTTGCGGATCAGTTCGCGCTGCTGGCTCTTGCGGAAGGCGTCGGTCTGCGACGTGTGCGTCAGCAGCGACTTTTCGACGCGGGCGTACTCCTCGCTGCCTTCCTTAAAGCCTTTGAGTTCGACCGTTTCCTTCTTGATGACTTCGGCCATGGCCTTGAAGCGGTCTTCCGACTTGGTGAGCTCGCCTTTGAGATCCTCCCGGAGGGCCTCGAACTTCTTGTACTGCTTGAAGACGCGGGCCATGTCGATCAGCGCGATCTTGTGCGGCTCATCGGTGGCCGGGGCCGCGGCACCGTCGCCACGCACCACGGCCGACGGAACGAGGCCGGCGAACAGCGCAAACATAGCGGCATTGATGACGAGTTTTTTCACGGCCTCTGCACTCCTTTGCCTGCCGAAAAGCCCCGATCCTGGGGGCCAATGCGAGCGACGGGGTTAGATTTTCTTGAAATGCTGAACAGACGTCTTCAGCGCGTCGGCGGAGAATCCGACGAGGGGGGAATTTTGCAAACTGCCCCGATCTCGTCAAGATGAAGTGGGCAGGGACGGTTCGGAGGATGCTGGAAGGTGGACGCCGGCTGTCCGGAGGGCGTCGGGCGTACGTCGCAAATCGCTTGTCCGCTAAGGCAATTCGCGACTTTTTTGGGAATTTGCGGCTTTTCCTCGTTGACAAACTGAAAGGCCAAGTGTGAGATGGCATCTGAACCAATCCGTGTCAAATCGCACATTTTCAGGCCATTTCCAAGCTGCTTCGGAACTCTTTTTCATCATTCTGTTTACTGCCGGTAAGTCGCCGGTAACAACAAGCAGCGGCGGAACTTACTGGAAAGTCGATTGACGCGTGGGTTCTTTTACGGGACGGTTCGTTGCCGGCCCAAGTATTTCCACGTCGTTTTCTGAAAAGAGAAGGTGTACGCATGACGAGACGAAAGAAGGGGTTCACGCTCATTGAGCTGTTGGTCGTGATCGCCATCATCGCGATCCTGATCGCGCTGTTGCTGCCGGCCGTGCAAGCGGCTCGCGAAGCGGCCCGCCGGACCGAGTGCAAAAACCACATGAAGCAGCTCGCGTTGGCGTGCCACAACTATCACGACACCAACTTCATCTTCCCCTGCGGCTGGATGGCTGAAAACCAGGCTTCGTGGGGCATGCTGCTGCTGCCGTACATGGAATTCCGTCCGATTTACGACCTCGTGAATTTCAACGTGCTGATGTCGGATGCGACCGGCCAAGCTCCGAACCGTAACCTCGACCAGATCGCGTTGCCACTGAACCTGTTCAAGTGCCCGTCGTCGGGCGACGTGAACTTGTCGTCTAACAACCGTTGCGCCGGTGGTGGTTCGACGGTCAGTCTCTTCGGCGCCGCTGGCGATATGGCCGATTCCTCGGTCACCCGCGCCGTCTCCAACTACCTGGCAAACTCCGGCATGCCGAACCTGGCCGCCACACCTCCTCTGCCCGGTCTGTCGGACGGTATCGGCGTCTACACCCCGACTCTGGGGAACGTCAATCAAGTCAACCAGAATACCAATCCTCCGGTTGACAATGGCGGCGTTATGTTCCAGGACAGCCGCATTCGTATCGCCGACATCACGGACGGCACGTCGAACA
Organism: uncultured Planctomycetaceae bacterium; assembly: GCA_963813715.1. Lineage (GTDB taxonomy): Bacteria > Planctomycetota > Planctomycetia > Planctomycetales > Planctomycetaceae > DASPSM01. The sequence continues at coordinate 95,967 of CAWFAK010000009.1, forward strand.
CCGCTCTCTTGTGCGAGCACAAGGGTGCCACCTGCTCGACGGGTTCGACCAACACGATCTGCACCGAGGCCTCCGGCACGACCTGCTACGCTTACTGGGCCAGTGCTGACGCAGCGGCCGGCAGCGAGACCTCGGGCAACACCGTTGCCTCCGACGTCTGCTTCACTCCGCTCTTCGGTATCAACGGTAGCGGTCTCGGCTGGACCGGTGCGGCTACCGTCGCGCCGGTTCCGAACGTGATCTACCGCGTCGGTTACCCCGGCGACATCAGCTCGCAACACGAGGCGGGCGCCCAGATCGCGTTGTCGGACGGCTCGGTCCGTTACGTCAGCCAGAGCATCCAGGCCATCGGCAGCGCTTCCGCTCTGCCCGTCCTGTACCTGCTCTGCAACCGGTCGGACCTCCAAGTCTTCTCCTTGCCGCAACAGTAAGCGGCAGCGCGACGACCTTGGTCTGATGTTCGTTTGAATTCGATCGCGACCGCCCCTCACGGGGCGGTCGCTTTTTTGCGCAATGTCGATCGACCGCAGGTTCCTGCAATGCACAGTCGGGACGGACGTCTCTCTCGAGCGCGTTTCTCGACGACCTCAGATGCCGATTGTCGCCGAGGCAAATCACGCTCGGTATTCAGCCCAACCGAGGGCGGCTCACGGCAGCCAGAGGGCGCTCGGCGGCTGGGGCTCGTGGCTCTCGCAGGCCAGGCGGCGGGCCTTGATGCGGACGTAGGGAGGCACATAGCGGGCGCGGTGGCCGATCTCGCCAACCGCGGCCTGGTCGTCGGCCCGCGACGGTTCGACCAGGTCCTCGATCGCGAACCCGGCCTGGCACAGCCCGCCCACGAGCGCGCTCCACGTGTGCAAGAACTCCACGGCCCCGCTTTCGCGGTACGAGCGATCGGGCACGACCGGCAGCGGACCGTCCTGGGCGTACTCGAGGCCCAACACGTAACGATCCTTGGCGTCCCGATGAGTGACCTGCAGGCTGGCCGGCTGCTTGTGTTGGCTCACATACAGGCCGCCGGCACGCAGCACGCGGGCCACCTCGCGGTAGACGGCCGTCACGTCCGGGACATAGCACGTGCTCACCGGCTGATGCACGATGTCGAAGGACGCCGCGCCGAGCGGCGCCAGGTCGTCCATCGACGCCTCGACGAGCCGCACACTGAGCCCGCGCCGGGCGGCCTCGCGCTCGTCGAGCTGCAGCATCGACGGGCTGATGTCGGCCACCGTGACCCGTGCGCCGGCCGCCGCGTACAAAATGGCCTGCCAGCCGCCAGCGGAGGCCAGGCACAAGACGTCGAGCCCGTCGACCGATCGGGGCAGCCAGCCGCGGCCGTCGAGCGTACCCAGCGGATCGCGGCACTCCTCGTCGGTGGCGACCTTGGCAAACACGCTGCCCGACTCGGCCAGCCGATTCCAGGCCGCGCGGTTTTGCGCCCGTGACGCGGCTCTGGCGGCGCTGCCGTCACCGCCATCACTGTGGCCGAGGGACTCAAGCTCTCGGGGCGACAAGTCCACCTCTGGGCAAAGATTTCGCGCGGCGGCTCAAAGGCGCCGGCCCGCGCACGAATCAGCTCTGGGCGGCTTGAGACGACGGGCGCTTACTGGACTGCCCGACGAGAGCCGAAGTAAAGCCGATCAGATCCCCTTTTTCCCGGGCCGCGTCGCGGAACAAGTCGAGCCGGCCCGCCTCCTCGCACAGCTGTGCGAAAGAAAAACCGCTCGACTCATCCAGGTCGCGCAAATGTTCGGCCGCGACCAGCACCGCGTCCCCGAACGCCCCGCCGCGGACGAGCAGATCGACCAGCACGTAAGCGATCAGCCGGCGGTCGTCTGTTTCGGCGCTGCGGTGAGCCGCTCGCGGAAATAGTCGAGCGAGGCCGCCCGGTCCACGCCTGCCAGCACGCGGAAGAAGTGCCGATGGGCCTCGTAGTAATCGTCAAAGGGCGGATCGGACGGATAGTGAAATTGCCGCGAAAGCCGCCGCCCGTATTCGCAGAGCTCAATGGCCTTGGCCAGTTGCGGGCTCTCGGGCGTGAGGAAACGGGCAAAGCGAACGACGGACGCCAGGTGCGACACGTCGACGTGGTAATTGCCCTCCTCGAACAGCCAATCGCGATCGGCAATCGCCTCGAGCAGCGACTGCGGCTGAGCCGCGCCTGTCGCTGCCCTGGCCGACGCTGTCGCGGCGTCCGTCGAAGAATTCTCGGCAGCGCGGCGTTCGATGTCCCGGCAGACCGAGCTCAACAGTTCGTCGTACAGGTGGCTCACCAACAGCTCGGCCCCGCGGAGCCGCTCGTCCGACGAGATTTGGGCGATCGCCTGGTCGAAGGCCGTGATCGTGTTGCAGGTGCCGCGCGACTTGAGCATCAGCTCGAGCCCCTTCACGGGATGAGCTTTCTCATAGAGGGCGACCGAAATCAGGTCGTCGATATTTTCCGGCAGGCCGTTGTTGGCGTCGATCTTCTCGAGCGCCTGGGCCACGACCTGCGGCTCGCGCACGGTCCGCAGGTACATCCAGGCTTGGGGAATGTTGTTTTCGTCGAGGAAGGCGCGGCCGACCCGGCGGGCGGCCTCGATATAGGCTTCCTCGAATTCCTGCTGGCGGTCTTCGGGAACCTGGTCGAACGACGAGGGCCGAGCGGTCGGCAGCCCCATCGCGAGTTTTTTCTTGAGCAGGAGCGCGTCGAACAGCCGGTGCCAGTCGTGGCCGGCCTCGAACGTGCGGACCAGCTCGTCGACGGCGGCCGCCGGTCCGTGGGAGCGGTTGGCTTCGTCGATCTTGGCGAATTCGGAATCGCTCATGCCGGTCACAACCGCTTTCAAAGCCGAGCCTTCACTAGCGAGCTCAGAGCCAGCTCAGTGACAACAGCCGTTCGAGCCGCCACCCGAGCCGCATCCCCCCGAACCGCAGCCGTGTCCGCTCTCCGCCGGCACCAGGCCGTCGGCCCCGACCGATTGCACTTCGACGACGCCCAGTCCGGCGGCCGCCGCCTGCAGCGCAAGCCGCGTGCACTCCGGTCCCCGCTCGTTGAGCACGTAGAGAATCAGTTTGGAGCGATCGAGAGTCCATTCGAGATCGATCAATTCCAGCTGCAGCTTCCACTCGCGAATGCGAGCCTGCCAGCCGGCGAATTGCGATTCGCAGTCGGACCGGAGCGACTGCCCGGCGCGACGATCGTCGTCGCTCAGCGGCCGGAGGATGCGGGCCAGCTCCGCTTCGTCACTCTCGGGGGCGAACGAACCATTGATCTCAGCCGGGGCGTCTTCCAGGAGCAGCCCCGTTTCCAGCCCGCGATGGCTCTGCACGACCACTTCGGTCCCGCGACCGAGCGTGCTTCCGCTGGCGTTGACGAACCGGGAGACTTCAGAAATCGCGCCGTATCGAACGAGGACCGTTTTGCTCATGACGCCCGTTTGCTGTCCGCCGGTTGACCACCGGGCTAATTGCCACCGTAGATCACCGCTTGGCTATTCGCCGCCCGATGCTTCGCCGCTCTCGGTGGCCTGGTCAGTCGATTGCTCAACCTGCACCAAGGGTTCCACGTCGCCGCGGACGAAACGCCCCATCAGGCTCTCGTACATTGTATGCTGACCCAGAACGGAGCGGGGCTCAAGGGCGGGGAGCAAACTGCGATAATACATCCACTTGAGCGGGCCGACTTCCAACAGATAACCGGCCGCTTCGCCCGAAGGTACAGGCGCCCCGGCATACGCCACCGTCAGCCGCCGCCAGGCCGCCGGACTGCGACGCCGTCGCGGATTCCAGTCGATCACCAAGGGCGCATAGAGGCCGCCGACTCCGGTTTGCGACAGCTCCATGCGGCCGTCGACGCCGATCAAGTGCCCGGAGACGCCCTCCACACGTGAACAGTTGAGACCCAGCGGAAAGGCCCGCGCCGTGCGCCCGCCAAACACCAGCCGCGACTCGCGGGTGCGGGTTTGGGCGATGAGTGCGGCATCGGGCGCCAGCGTCCAGCGGGTCGTGCTTTCCAGCTTGGCGGCGCTGCCCACAGTCTCGGGGTCCGCCACCACGACGTCGGCCAAGAGCGCGAAATCGTCGGTTCGGGAGAGGAATATCTGCCGCTCGATCCGCAGGCCGTCGGGACGCGATTGCAGCTCGAAGTAATCTCCGTCGTCGTCAGTTTGCCAGCAAACGCACGACCAGTCGGCCGGCTCCACAGTCCGACCGTCAAGCCGCACCTCGATCTCCCAATCGCCGGCGAAGAGCGTCGTGCCACCGACCGCCATCTCGAGCGTCGGATAACGCCCGTGGTGGGCGACGACGACCGAACTCGCGCTTCGCGACCAACCGTCGCGGAGGCAGGCCAGGCGGCTCTCGTCGGACTGAAAGACGGGCCACGGGGCACCTTTCGGCAGATGGCCGTTCGACTCGCGCCCGTTTCGCCTACGGCCGTTGCGGGCGGCTCCATTTCGCCGCGAGGCGCGGCGTGTCGTCCCGCCGCGATTCGCGCTACCATTGGCGCCGTCGGCTAGCGATCGCAAGTAACTGGCGGCCGGGGAGACCTGCTGACCGCGAGGGGGCAACGCGCTGGCAGCCGCCGACCAGACTTGCGCCACCCCGTTGACCTCGCCACCGACGAGTGCGGGCCGGCCATCTTCTCGACAGAGCTTGGCGACCGCCGTCACCACGCCCCGCAACCGCTTTTCCTGCGACGCACCAAATAGCGGCCGGCCGAAATGTCTTCCCCATTCCCGCGCCCGCACGAGCGACGTCATCCAACTGGGCAAATCGGCAAGCGCCCTGGCCACGGGAACGCCGGCGGCGTCGCTGGCGTCGGCGATCAACTGCCCGAATGCGGTGCGCCCCGCGTCGCGAAGCGAGCTCGAACCGGCAACCGGGGCGAACAACAATCCCGCCTGCCAGGACAATTCGGCCTCCCGGGCAATCGCCGCGAGATGCGTGCGGGCAGTGGGCGGTTCGTCGCCGACGGACGGAGCGGCTTTGGAGAAGCGGGCGAGGCAGATTTCCAAAATGGCCCGCCACAACCGGGCTGCTTGCTCGAGCGATAGCTCTTGGGCCGCATCGCGGAGAATTTCCAGCAGCATGAGCAGCTCGAGCGGCTGGACCGGGTCCGTCTCGTCGCGGGCAGCCAGCCAAACGTCGAGTGCCGCGCTCAATTGGGCGGTCGGCGGAGCCTGCTTCCGGGCGACTGCCGCAGTTCGCACGCGGCGAGCACTTTTTCGCTTGGATCGCCCAGCGGCGGACGTGGCTGAATGCGCAGCGAAAGGCCTTCCAGGCCGCCACCAGCCCGGCACGCGCGGGGCGGGCACTCGAGGTCGTGCAGCGACCAGAGCGCGAGCTTGCCGAGCGTCTGCGTCGGACCTCGCCGTCGATTTCGCGCTGCTGAACTGTGCGAGGAGCAGGCGGACGGCGCGCTGCCAGTCGCCCGCTTGCGCTCTCGCCGCAGGGCCTTCGGGGCAGCCGGGTCCCAATCGATCCGGCGGAAGAAGTCCGCGTCGTCCGCGAGCGGATTCGATTCAGTAGCCGGCCCGAACGCGATCAATCTCCGACCTCAACGCGAGCGTGCACAGGGATGGACCCGCACCAGATTAGCCGATCGGACGTCGATTGAAAACGCGCCGCGAGAGAGTCGCGGCGAGGTGCCCGCATACGCGGACGTTCGTTAGCCGGCGATAAGATTCACCACGTCCGAATTCTCGTGAAACAGTTCGTCGTACGGATCGGTTACGCCCACCTGCCCCAGGCGGATGACGGCGAGGCCGGGAGATTTTCCCGGCTCGATCGTTCCGAGCCGGTCAGCGAGCCCCAGCGCAATTGCGCCATGCAGCGTTCCCATCCGCAGCAATTGGGCCGCGTCGGCAGCGGGGAAAATTGCGTCGCAAAAACTGCAACTCGCCCCAAACGCTCAAGTCGGGATTGGAGCAGCGGCCGTCGGTGCCGATCGCAACGACGGCCCCGCGCTCGGCCAGCTTTTGCCACGGATGATCGCGGTGTCCGAAGAAAGCGTGCGTCCGAGGGCAGTAGACGAGCGTGAAATTCGGCCGGACGGCCAGAAAATCCAGCTCGTCCTCGGCGAGATAGTTCCCGTGTGCGATGGCCACGCGCGGCAGCGGTGCGAGCCGGCGGAGAAAGTCGAGCGGCCGCGTGCCGCCCGGGTAGAGCGGTCCCTGCCAGATGCCGGCCGCCGTCAGCATCTCGACGAGGTCGCCCGTCCCCGCCGCCAGGCACTCGAGCTCGGCCCGCGTCTCGGCCAAGTGCATCGTCAGCGGAGCGCGGGCATTGAGCGCCAGCGAAATGGCCGAGTCGAGCAGCCGCGGATGCACGGTGTAGGGAGCGTGCGGGCTGAGGCCACGCACGACACCTTGTGAGCTCATCGTGGATGGATGATCGAGGAACTCGGCCGCCGTCCCCGTTTGCAGGGCGACCGTAGCCGGGTCGAGACCCAGCAGCTCGCGAAAGGCCACAACGTGGGTCGGACGCTGAGCCAAATCCTGATCGGGGTCGGCAGCCGAATACTGGTCCGGCTTGCCCCGCGTGTCGATATCGCCGACGGCGATCGTGCCGCACGTGCGCGATTGGGACAGTCCCGCGCGAATGGCCCGCTCGGCGTCGCCCCGCTGCCGTCGATACGCGACCAGCGCCCGCAGCCAGGCGGCGAACGGCTGGGCCGGCTGCAGCGGCTCGGCCAGCTCACTGAATTCCAGGTGCGTGTGAGCATTCACCAGCCCCGGCACGAGCGCCACATCGCCCAGATCGTGCACTCCGGCAGGCGGCTCGCGGTGCACCGCGAGCACGCGACCCGACGCGTCGATTTCGACCGCGCCGCCGGCAAGCGGCGGGCCCGAGACGGGGAAAATCCAACGGGCACGGACCGAAAACGAGGCACCGGGCGGCGGCCGAAACGTTTGCGGATCCACGTTGCCACTTCCTCGCGGCACGACTGGTTCGCCCCTTCGCCCTATCCGTTAGCCGTTGAGCGACTGCCCCGGCGCCACTGGCTCGGCCTTCCGCACCCTCAACTGCGACTGTTTGAGCGCGACAAGCTCCTCGGCGTCCGCGGCCAACGGTTGTTTGCGGCCGTCGCGGACCAGCCAGGTGATGAGCGTCACGGCCACGACGGCGGCCACGATCAGGCAGGTCGTCGTGTAGCCGATCCCCTCGCTGTCCTTCGCGACGAGCCACTTCAGCACGGGCAGTTCGACGACCGCGTCGCCGGCCCGCGATCGCACCGACTCCAGCGAGTTGTACAGAATGTGGAACACGACGCCCGGCCAAAGGCTGCCGCTCCGCAGCGCCAGCAGGCCGAGCACGAGCCCGATCAGCACGGCATTAAACACCTGCTGCGGGATGATGTGGCTGATGCCGAAGGCGAGGGCCGAGAGCAGGATCGCCATGCCGGGGCGGGCCGAGCGGGCAAAACCGCTCAAGATAAAGCCGCGAAACGCCAGCTCTTCGCAGATGCCCGGCGCGACGGCCAGCGCCAGGATCACCAGCCAAAGCGGCAAAGTCGGATCGGCCAGGTTTTGCACCGCGTCGGTCACCGACTTGGCCAGCGGCGGGAAGAACCAGCCCTGCAGCCATCTTTGCAGCGCCACCGACAGCGGTCCGCACGCGAGCGGCAGCACGCAGGCGACAGCCAGGTAACGCCAGTTCGGCAGGCGCAGGCGAAACGTCCGCGCGAAGTTCGTCGTCAGCATGATGCCCATGAACAGGGCCGGCAGCCGACAAAGACGAGCTGCTGGGTGAGCAACAATCTCAACGTCGAGCGGGGATCGATGTGGCCGCCGGTGACCACGAGGCCGCCGCTCAAAAACCGCGACGCGACGAATTGCAAGAGCAGCACCAGGACGAAGCAGAACGTGGCCTCGGCGAAGCTGGGGGTCGATTCCTTGTCGCGGAGCAAATGCCGGATCCAGAGGCGCACGTCGAACCGCTCGGCCTCGCGAAAGAGGACGTCTTCGCGATTGAACATCTCGATGGCCCACCACAGCCCGGCCAGGCTGTAGGCGATGCTCGTCGCCAGCACGGGAATCCCATAGACGAGGGGCGCCGAACTGCCGGGCGACGCCAGCACTTCTTTGAGCAAGAGGGCCGGCCCGACCACGGGCAGAATGCTGTAAAGCGGCTCGATCTCGACCACGGGCGACAGGCAGAACATCGTGAGGCCCAGCGTCACCAGCAAGAGCGGCGTGAGGTAATACTGCCCCTCCTTGGTGCTGCGGGCAAAAGTCGCCAGGGCCAGGCTGATCGCGCTATAAAACGCCGAGAGCGGCAAGAGCAACAGGATCAGCCAAGTCAGCTCCCACGGTCCGGGGAACGACAGCGTGTCGGCCCCCATCCGTGAGAGCGCCTCGTTCCGCGCCATGCCGACGACGTATTTGCCCGTAATACCCATGCTCAGCAGGTTGAGCAGCACGGTCGAGATGCTGAAGGTGAGGACGGTGAAGAACTTGCCCAGCACGATCTCGCTGCGTTGGGCGGGCGAGATCAGCAGGGTCTCCATCGTGCCGCGTTCTTTCTCGCCGGCCGCCAGGTCGACCGCCGGATAAAACGCCCCGGTCACCGCCATGATGATCAGGAGCGTGGGAAACATTTTGCTCCACAGGCTGGCCGACACCTGGCGGGCAATCGCCACGTCGAGCAGCTCGGGATCGACCGGCTTGGCCAGCCCGGCGGGCAGCTTGGCCTCGCTCAGGCGATCCTGCAGCAGCCGCTGCTCCCAGGCGGTCAGCACGAGCCGCACCCGCTGGTAGGCGAAGGCCGACTTTTCGTCCGCGCTATTTTGCACGACGAGCAGGCGAACTTTTTTGAGATCGCTGGGGTCGAGCGGCGCAGCCCTTGGCACGGGCGGCGAGCGCTTTGTTGGTTCGCTCGACCTCCTGCTTGAGCCCGGCGGGCGCGATGATCAGCACCTGGACCTTCGAGGCGCTGAACCGCTCGGCGAGCTCTTCCTTGAGCGATTGCACCCGCTCGACCAGTTTCTGTTCGTCGGCCGAGTTCGCGGTCGTGCCCCAGGCGATCGAGCTGCTTTTCCAACTCCTCGAGCTCTTGGGATTTGGTCGCGAGTTGCCTCGCTTCGTCGAGCACGACGGCGTTCGCTTCGACTTCCGGCTTGTCCGGCCCCGCCTTGTCCTGCCCCGAGGCGTCCGACTCGCCGCGCGGCTTGCCGTCGTGAATCACGCGGAGCTTGTCGGCGTCGTCGGGCACCGCGAACCACTGCTGGTCGAAGTGGTGGTCGCTCAAGAGGGGCGGGTCGGCCGGCAGGTTGTCCGTGCCCAACAGCACGATCGTCCGCGGCTGCTCCCGGAACAAGAACGAGATCTCCACCATGCCGATTGCCAGGCCCGGATAGAGCAGCATCGGCAGCACGACGATCATGAACAGCGTCCGCCGATCGCGGATCTGGTCGCGAACTTCGCGGAGAAAGACCAGGCGGACGTTCCTGCGGTTCATGGGGCGGCCGCCAGCCCTTCCTCGGCTTCGGAGATCAGGTCGAAGAACAACTCCTCGAAGTCCGACTTGCCGAAACGTGCGAGCAGCTCCTGCGGCGTGCCGGCCGCCAGGATCCGCCCCTTATGAATGATGGCGACGCGGTCGCAGAGCTTTTCGACCTCGCGCATGATGTGCGTCGAAAAGACGATGCACTTCCCCTGGTCGCGCAGCAAGTCGATCGTTTTGAGCACGGCCCGGGCCACCAGCACGTCGAGCCCGGTGGTCGGCTCGTCGAAGATCAGCACGGGCGGATTGTGGACGATCGTGCGGGCGATCGACACTTTCTGCTTCATGCCGGTCGACATCTTCGAGCCGAGCACGTCGCGGAATTCCTGCATCTGCAGCTTGGTGAAGACCTCGTCGAGCCGCTGCGAAAGGCGACGGCTCTTCCATGCCGTAGAGCCGGGCGAAGTATTCGACCAGCTCCCAGGCGGTCATGCGGTCGTAGATGCCCGTGTTGCCCGACATGAAGCCGATGCGGGCGCGGACTTCGGCCGCCTGGGTCAGCACGTCGTAGCCGGCGACGCGTGGCAATGCCGCTGGTCGGCTTGAGCACGGTGCTCGAGCACGCGGAGGCACGTGGTTTTGCCGGCGCCGTTGGGTCCCAGCAGTCCGAAGATCTCGCCGGGCTGCACGTCGAAGCGACACGTCCTCGAGCGCGACGACGCTGCCCCGGCGGAAGTCGGTAAAGCGTTTGGAAACGTGCTCGACGTGAATCATCAGGGATCCGCCCGGGTGACGCGCTCGCTGCACGCCTCACTGAAGTTTACCGCGTCCCAGGGGGCGCGCAACAGCGGACTTCGCGCCCGGCGACTCGGGAATCCGACCGACACTCCGCCTGTGCAGGCGACGTAAATTGCGCCCGAGGCTGCCGGTGCAGGAAAATCAACGGGGGGCACCGCTTTTGCCTGCGCGGATGGCCCCTGCGGGATGCTCGTTGAATAAAAAAAGCAACGTGCATTCTGCAGTTGTCAATCCAAATCACCGTGCGGGTGGCGGGGGCGCTCTGCGTTTCGCGGAAGCCCCCGACTCTTGGATCGCGCCGCATTCCGGGGCTTCCGCGGAGCGGAGCGCCGGCCACCCGGCCACTGAATAAACCGCGACCTAATTGAGCGAAACCAACGTCGCCGGCGCGGAGGAGTGCGCGGTCGTCCGCGGCGCGGGCGTGATCCGGTTAGACGGGGCGGAAGGATCGTAGCGGTCGATGTACTGGTAAAAGACGTTCCGCTGCCGCGGGATGTAGCCGACTTCCTCGATCGAGCGGCGAATCGTCTCCAGCGAGAGGTAATGCACCGTCCCCGCCTGCGCGACGACGTTTTCCTCGATCATCAGGCTGCCCATGTCGTTGGCGCCGAAGAACAGGGCCATCTGCCCGATCTTCTCTCCCTGCGTCACCCAGGACGATTGGATGTTGGGGATGTTGTCGAGATACAGCCGGCCGACCGCCTGCGTCTTCAGATACTCGAAGGCGCCGGCCGGCGGAATGTGCGACATGGCCGTGTGGTCCGGCTGAAACGTCCAGCAGATGAAGGCGGTGAAGCCCCCCGTTTCGTCCTGCAGTTGCCGCAAGCGCTCCAGATGCTCGATCCGCTCGGCCAGCGTTTCGACGTGGCCGAACATCATCGTCGCGGTGCGAGCGGCCGCCCATCTCGTGCCAGACCCGGTTGACGTTGAGCCAATCGTCGGTGAGCACCTTGCCGCGCGTGATCTCTTTGCGGACGCGATCGACCAGGATTTCGGCCCCGCCGCCGGGCAGGCTGCCCAGGCCGGCCGCCTTCAGCCGCTCGAGCACGACCTGCAAGCGGCTGCTTGCTGATCTTCGTGAAGTGATGGATTTCCGGCGGGCTGAAGCCGTGAATGTTGACCTGCGGGAAATCGCGACTTGATGTCGGCCAGCAGCTCTTCGTACCACTCCAGCGGCAGCTTGGCGTGCAGCCCGCCTTGCATCAGGATCTGGTCGCCGCCGAGGGCCACCGTCTCTTCGATCTTCTTGTAGAGCACCTCGCGCGGGAGGACGTAGACTTCCTCGTGCCCGGGCGGCCGATAGAACGCGCAGAAATCGCAGACGGCCGCGCACTCGTTCGTGTAGTTGATGTTGCGGTCGATGTTGTAGGTGCGAAACGGCTCCGGATGGAGGCGTCGCGTGACGGCGTCGGCCGCGCGGCCCAGCGCGACCAGGTCGTGCGATTCGATCAGCCGCAGGCCTTCGTCGAAAGTCAGCCGTTCGCCGGCCACCGCTTTCTCAAGCAGTGGCGCAATCGCGGAAGACAAGCTCCACCCCCTGGGGAATGATTTCCAGCCGGGCCGCCAGCCGCGCGAATAGCCGCAATCCGCTCCGCTCGGCCGGCCCGATGCGAAAGTGCAAGTTCTTGGTGAGATAGTTGTATGCCGTCGGCTCGGTCAAGCCAAGCAGCGGAGCCTCCCGCTTGGCGATCGCCGCCGCCCGCTTCGACGCCCAAATCGCGAGCCCGGCCCAACGCCTCTTCGACGGCCGACAGCTCGGTCCCCGTGCGGGCTGCCCACACCGCGAACACAAAGGGCAGCCCGCTCCAGCGAAGCCATTCTTCGCCCAGATCCCACGTGGCGACGAAGTCTCCGGTCGGCTCGTGCATGGCCCGGTCGCCGATCATCAGCACCGCGTCGGCCCGCGTGGCGTCGGGCGATTGCTCGAACGGAAACGGCTCGATCCGCGGCGTCACGCCGTACCGCTCTCGCAGCATGATCCGCACCAAGGCCGCGCTCGTTCGCGAGCCGACGTCGAGCGCCAGCGTGCGGATCAGTCCGAACGGGACGCGGCTATACAGCTTGACGCTCATCACGGGACCGTGCGTGGCCACGCAGGCGTCGGAGATGACTTCGTAGTTGGGATGCCGCAGCACTTCGATCGAGGGGACGAGCGCAACGTCGAGCCGGCCCGCTTCCAGATCGTCGGCCAGACGGCTCGGATAGTCGAGCGTCAGCTCGGCTTCGGGAAGCAGCTCGGCAAGCCCCTCGATGAGCGGCTTGGAGTTCAGATAGTTGACCGCACCGATACGTACGGCCCCATCGATCGACGTAGTCATCATGACGTCCTTTTCCATCCCGGGAGTGTTCGCCGACCGCAGCGCGGCAGTTCTCCCATAGAATGCGGAATCTGGCCGTCTCATTCAAGCGATTTGGGCCTCCCAGGGCCGTTTCCGCCCGATCGGCGCACGGGCCAGGCCGATTGACCCCTCCCCGACCCGTGCGCCACAATGGCCACCGCCGACCACTCCTGGCGAGCGGCCTACGCCAGTGAGAACCGCAAACGGTGGCGAGGTTTAACAGGCCTTTTCCCCGACTGAGCGACGAAATCCATCGAATGATGACTCCTTTGCGTGTTGCCCTGCTGGGGCTGGGCAACGTCGGCGCCGGCGTTGCGAAACTGTTGCTCGAGCAACCGGAGCGCCTCGCTTTGCGGGCCGGCCGGCCGATCGAGCTGCGGCACGTGATCGTCCGCGATCTGAAAAAGCCGCGGCCCGTGCCGTTGCCGCCCGGCCTCGCCAGCGACGACTATCGCCGCGTGGTGAACGACCGCGAGGTCGACGTGGCAATCGAGCTGATCGGCGGCGTCACGCCGACGTTCGAGATCTTTCAGGAATTGCTCGACTCGGGGAAGGACGTGGTCACCGCGAACAAGGCCCTGTTGTGCGAGCGGGGCGACGCGCTCTTTGCGCTGGCCCGCAGCCTGGGGCGGACAATTGCTTTCGAAGGGGCCGTCGCGGGCGGCATTCCGATCATCGCCTGCATCAACCAGTCGATGACGGCCAATCAGATCACGGGCATCGAGGCGATCCTCAACGGCACGAGCAATTTCATCCTCACCGAAATGCTGGCCCGCGATCGGCCTTATCCTCAAATCCTCAAAGAGGCCCAGCGGCTGGGTTACGCGGAGGCCAATCCAGCAATGGACGTCGATGGCACCGACGCCGCCCAGAAGCTCGGCCTGCTCGTGCAGTTGGCCTTCGGCACCAAGGTGCCACTGACCGCGTTCACGCGCGAAGGCATCGATACGCTCGAGCTGGCCGATCTCAAGTATGCGGCGGAGCTGGGCTACACAGTGAAGCTGTTGGCGGTCGCCAAGCTGGTGGACGGGCAGCTTGAAATGCATGTGCAGCCGACGCTCGTCCATCGGGACCGGCCGTTGGCACAGTGCGGCGGCGCGTTCAACATGATCGCGCTCGACGGGGACGCCGTCGGCAAAACGGTGCTCTCAGGCGCGGGAGCGGGGCAAATGCCCGCGGCCTCGGCCGTCGTCGCCGACTTGATCGACATGGCCAGCGGCCGCGCGGCCCTCACGTTCCCGCGGATCGACGTTTGGAACGCCCGGCCGCCGCTCCCCGTGCAGCGCCCCGAGGACGTCGCCAACCGCTATTACCTGCGGTTCAACGTGCAAGACCGGCCGCACGTCTTCGCGGACATTGCCGACATCCTTGGCCGCAACGGCATCAGCCTGGCCTCGATCATTCAGCACGAGGCGCCCGAGGACGAATCGCGCGAGTCGATCGTGCCGCTGGTCGTGATGACGCACCGCACGACCTACGGCCGACTGGTTGCGGCCGATCACGAACTCGACCAGCTCGACTCGCTCCTCCCGCCGCGAATCCGCATGCCGGTCGCCGACTAGCGCGGGCTGGCGCGGTAAGAGATCGCTCGGGAGCAAATCGTCTTTCGCGTCAAACCGCAAACCGCGCCCGGCAAGTAGAAGGGAAAAGACGCCGAAAAATCCTCGGTCAACGCCGACCGCCAACGGCCACGGCGAGTCCGTCCTTGACTATTGCGGCTCGGCATGGTGGGATTTTGCCAGTGTCTCTCGTTGGGTCCAATGCGCGATGGCCACGAGAGCCGCGACCGTGTCGACCAGGACAGAACTTGAGCACCAAGCAGAACTTGCCCTTACCGCACAGTTTGCCCCTCACCGCACAAACCAGAAGGAAATTCGCATGAAGTTGGCACCCTTCGCGATCGGCGCATGCCTGTTGTTGATCTTCGCGCACAGCGCCGCGCTGGCCGCCGATCCCCCCAAGGCGGACGACGCAATTCGCAAGATGTGCGATTTCTACAAGCAGCAGAAATCATTCTCGGTAAAGGGGCAAACGAAGTTAGACATTCACGGGGGCGGGATCAACAACACCGCGAAATCGACGTTCACCGAGATTGTGGAGCGTCCCAACAAGATTGCGTTCAAGAGCGAAGATCGAGCCGGACTGACCGTCGTTTGCGATGGAGACGACCTCTACGTCGCCGTGGCCGCCCTCAAGAAGTACATGCAGACCGACGCCCCCGATTCGCTCACGGAACTGGCCGAGAATCCACTGATGGGCGTGGGCGTACCTGGCACCAGCAATTTCGCGATCGACTTCGCGACGACCGATCCTGCCCAGCTGATCCTGAAAGGCGTGACCGCCTCGAAGGATCTCGGAGTGGTCAAACTCAACGGCCAACCCGCCCGGCACCTGTCGTTCACTCGCGGCAAGATTGAGGGAGAGGCCTGGATCGCTGAAGGCCCGCAGCCCCTCTTGCTGCAGGTCGACTATGATCTCTCCAAAATGGTCCGGCTGGGCACCAAAGAAGTGAAAATCGCCGTGACCCAGACGTTTAGCGACTGGAAGTTCGGGTTCAAGCCGTCGCCCAAGGAATTCACCTTCACGCCGCCCAAGAACGCCAAGGAAGTGCACAACCTGCTCCGTCGCGGCGACGAAGAGGAAGAGCCTTCGGCGCTGTTGGGGAAGGCGGCCCCCAAGGTCGACCTCGAGCGGCTGGACGGCAAGCGCGTGAAGCTGGCCGACAATGCGGGCAAGGACGTGGTCATGCTCGATATGTGGGCTACGTGGTGCGGACCGTGCCGCGCCGAGCTGCCCCACCTGATCAACGTCGCCAAGGACTACAAAGGCAAAGGCGTGGTGTTCTACGCCATCGATCTGCGCGAGAAGAAAGAAAAGATCAACGAGTTCTTGAAGAAAGAAAAGTTCGACATGACGATCGGACTCGATTCCGAGGGCAAGCTGGCCGAAGCCTGCGGCGTCGAGGGCATTCCCATGCTGATGCTGATCGACAAGAAGGGCGTCGTCCAAGTCGTGCACATCGGCTACAACGACAAAGATTTTGAGAAGGAGCTCCACAAAGAGCTCGACAGCCTTCTGGCCGGCAAGGACCTGGCAAGCGCCACCATCTCCGAATTCGCAGCGAAGAAAAAGGTGGCGGAAGAAGCCCGGGCGAAGCGGAAGAAGGAGCACGAGAAAGCGAAGAAGGCGGCGTCCGAACAGACGGCTCGCTAACGATCTGCTCCTCGCGTCACACATCCGAACTCACACGACCGGCCCAGTTCGCTTTATCGCGAATCGGGCCGGTCGCTTTGCGCGGGCCGGCAACTCGCCGGGAGAATTCCACGCCGGCACTCCGTGCGGCTTGACCCCGCTCAGCCGACTGCCCACAGTGGAGAACCCGCCCGAAAGATCCGCCGTCCCAGCCGCCGTCGAGGGTTCGCTTGAGCCAGGATTCGTCCGCGCTACCGCCTCTGTCGAGTCGTCCGAGCCCCACCTACAAGTGGTGGGTTGTGGCGATGCTCTGGTTCATCTGCTTCTTCAACTATGCCGACCGGATGGCGATCAACGCGGTCGCCAAGGTGCTGCAACAGGACTACCACTTCACGGACGAGGATCTGGGCTGGATCATCTCGGCGTTCATGTTTGTCTACGCCTTGAGCGCGCCTTTTGCCGGACAGGTCGGCGATCGCTATCGCCGCAAGTCGCTGATCCTGGGCGGACTGGCGGTTTGGAGCGTGGTGACCGGGGCGACCGGTTTCTGTCGCCGCTGGATCGAGTTCGTGATTGTGCGGGCGACCGAGGGTCTGGGCGAAACCTTCTACTTCCCCGCGACGATGTCGCTCATCAGCGATTACCACTCGTTGCGAACTCGCTCGCGAGCGATGGGTTTGCACCAGACGAGCGTCTACGCGGGGACGATCGGCGGCACGGCGCTCGCCGGATACCTGGCGAGTCAGTATGGCTGGCAGGCGCCGTTCAAGCTGTTTGGGATTGGCGGCATCGTGCTGGCGATCGTGCTGGCGATCTTCTTGCGGGAACCGGCTCGCAACGAAGCGGAGCGAATCGAAGCCCAAACTCTCGACCACGTCCCCAATCCGCCGGCCATTCCGCTGATGCAATTCCTGCGAGAGCTCCTCGAAACGCCGAGCGCCGTGATCCTGATCGTCGCCTTCTTCGGAGCCAATTCGGTCGCGTTCGTGTTTTTGAGCTGGATGCCGAAGTATCTGGGCGACCAGTTCCACATGGACCTGGGGATGGCGGGCTTCAGCGCCACCTTTTATCTGCGGATCGCCAGCATCGTCGGATCGATTTTCGGAGGATGGCTGGCCGACCGTTGGCGAATGCACCTGCCGGGCGGCCGGATCTTGAGCCAGGCCTTCGGCGCGCGCTCGTGGGCATTCCCTTAATTTATTTGTGCGGCAGGCAGGTCGAAGCGACGCCGCTGCTCGTCTATCTGACTCTCTTCGGGCTGGCCGAGGGGATCTATGACGCGAATATTTGGGCCTCGATGTACGACGTGATTCATCCGTCGCGACGGGGCACCATGCTCGGCCTGGCGAACATGATTGGCTGGCTGGGCGCGGGCGTGGCCACGGTCGGCACCGGAATGGCGATGACGCGTTTGCACATGACCTACGGCCAGGTGCTGTCGGTGACCGCCATCATCTACGCCGCCGTCGCGATGCTCTTGATCGTCGCCGGCGTCGTGTTCGCCCCGCGCGACATCCGCCGCGCCCAGGCAGACACCGCGCTCGCGGATGGTGTCGCCTCGTAAGCGAAGCGGGTGGCACTGGGGGAGTTGCACTTAGGGCCACCCATTCCGGCCCGAAGGGGTTCAGAACCGACGGCTCGCCGTCGGTTCCGCCATTCGTGTCGCGGCGGTCGCAGAAAGAAGCCAAGGATTCCCGCATTTTAGCAGGTCTGGGGAGATGGGCGCAATAGCACTTTTGGGTCTTGTTTCTACGCCCCAGAATCCGCCGCTAGAATGACGGCATGGAGTTTCTTTCCTTGGCCATTTATGTGGCCACCATAGGAGTCGTCGCAGGGGCAATTTCCTGGGTGCTCCGCCGCTTCGGGAAAACGCCGTCCTTTATTCTCTGTTGCGCTATTGCCGTGTGTCTGGTGGCCCTGCTGGCTACGTTTATCGCTACCTACCCGTGGCGAGGGACTCCCCCGCCTTAACCTAGTGCCACCCCTTCGGGGTTCGGAACTCCGCCCGCCCGCCTGCTGCTCCAACCACACATGGGATGCCGCGCTGACCAATCACACCTGCGGGCCAAACCGCATCTGGCCGCTTATCCCCACTGCCGCACGATTTCCCAACTTGTTTACACGCTCATAGAAACACGACCTTGTTCCGTTTCCAGAATCCGCAAAATGGAGATAGGAGCTTTTTTTCCGTGCTGTTCACAAGTTGAGAGTGTTGTATGTCCGAGCGAAATGGGAACGGGCACCTGCCCGAAAGTGGGGCGGCGGTTGGGGATCGGGTTAATGGCGAGACGCCGGCGGTCAGGCCCGATTTGACCGATGCCCAACGGGCGGAAGCTGTTCTGGAATGGGATCGCCGCTTCGAGGAGGCGCTGGTCGAAGTGCGGGCCAATTACGATCGGCAGGCCGAGGAAGCCAGACAGGAGAGCCAGCCAGAACCTGTTCGCGCCGGCCTCAATCGCCTGCGGGAGCTGGTCGTGCCGCCCAAGAAAGAGTTTCGGCTGTTTTCGGCCGCCCAGCTCAATTCGGGGCAGTACGAAACCCGCTACCTCGTCCGCGGCATCCTGGCGGCCGGCCAGCCCGGCGGCATCTTCGGGGCCTTCAAAACGCTCAAAACGTCGCTGGCGGCCGACCTCTTGATCTCGATCGCCAGCGGCACCCCGTTCCTGGGCCGCTTTCCCGTGCCCCAGCCGGGACGCGTCCTCTTTCTCTCCGGCGAATCGGGGCTGCCCGCGCTGCAGTCGATCGCCCGGCGAATCTGTGCCGAGCGCGGCCTGTCGCTGGAAAAACTCGACAATTTTGTCCTTTCGCCGGACTTGCCCCGGCTCGACCTGAGGTCCGACGTCGCGCGCCCTCAAAAAGACTCATCGAAACCGAACGGCCCGTCTGCGTCGTCATCGATCCGGCCTATCTCACGCTCGGCGGCGACAACGGCCGCAACCTGTTCGCGATGGGCTCGCTCTTGCGGCCGCTGGCCGAACTCTGCGAATCGACGGGCTGCACGGTGCTCGTCGTGCATCACTGCAAACGCTCGCAAAAAGCGGGCGACCCGGCCACGCTCGACGACATCGCCTGGAGCGGCTTCGCCGAGTTCTCGGCCCAGTGGCTCCTGGTCTCGCGGCGCCGCCGCATTCGATCCGGCCACCGGACACCACGAGCTGTGGCTGGGCGCGGGCAGCCGCGTCGGCAACCACGGCCTGTGGGAACTCGACGTCGACGAAGGCCGGCCGAACGAATTTTCGCTCGATGTTCGGCCCCACGGCCCGGTCGATGGTCCGCTCGATGATGCTCTTACGGGCGAGCACCGCATCTGGAAGACGATTTTACGCGCGGTGGCCGCGCTGCAGCGGCAACTCGACGCGCAGTTCGTCGCCGCCAGCGAAGACCGCCGCCTCCGCCGCCGAGCCGCCACGTTCGACCGGCAAAAGCAGCGCGTGCTCGAGTTCCTCTCCGCCCACCCCAACGGCTGCAACGCCACCCAAATCCGCGAAGTGCTCGGCTTCAACGGCAACCGAATGAAACGGCTCCTGGACATGCTCTGCGACGACCGGCTCGCGCGGACCGAGGAAATCTACTACGACCGGCGGAAGGAAATTCTGTACCACCGCGTGCAGGTCATGGATCTATCCGCCACCGCCATCCAATCCAACCGCGTCAGCCCAGTCGATGAAATGAAGTACGAGGTCCGGTCCGGACACTTTGTCGATCGACCGGCAGCGCGACCGGAAGACCGCCAGCCACCCACCCCGCTGAACGCCGTCGCCCCGGCAATCGCCCCGACTCCCGTTCTCCCACCGATAACCCGCGGCGAACGGCCCGTTCCCCAAGAACGCCCCAACCGCCCCGGGTGCAGGGGCGTTGCCCCTGCCCCTGCCAGGTCCGGACACTTTTGTGGAAGCAGGGACCGACGCAGACCGGACGTAGATTGCCGCGTAGTCCTGTAGTTCCGTAGGGCCGGCTGCCAGCTTACGCAGGCGGCTCGCCAAGATCGAAACGCCCGGCGAGCGTCGGGCGTCAGCCCGATGGTGCTTTGTCTTAACGGCAGCGTGATCGCTGTCGCCAAGGTTCGCAAGATGAATTGAAGCACCCGCCAGCTTACGCTGGCGGCTCGCCGGTTCGGGTGCAGGGGCGCTGCACCTGCCAGTCCGGACACTTTTGTGGGAATGGGGACCGACGCGGACCGGACGTAGATTGCGGATCTGAATCGTTAGTGTGAGGCATTGGGTGGCACTGGCGGCTTGTCCGCCAGTGTCTTCTGATGGGCAGCGCGACGGACCCAAGAACACTGGCGGACAAGCCGCCAGTGCCACCCACGACCACGTCTTGGCCAAAAGAGAATCCGGGGCTTCCGCAAAGCGGAGCGCCCGGCCACTCGTCGCGTAGTCATTCGGCGACTTTGTTCGCCGCGGTCGGGCGGTAGTAGTCGCCCGCCAGCCAGCGGACGACCAGGTCCGATTCGCGGGGGCTCAAGCGCGTTTGGAAGGCCGGCATGTGATTGTGCTCGCCGTAATTCTCCGGGCGGCCCGGGTCGGCGACGAATCGCTTGAGCCAGTCGACGCTGCCGTAACCGGCCAGCGCCGGGGCCGAACCGTCCTTCGCGCCTCCCTTCTTGCCGCCGGCGGCCGGCGTGAGCGAGTGGCAATCGGTGCAGGCCGACGACAGCTTGACCTTGGCCAGCGCGCCGGTCTCGAAGATTTTGCGACCCGGCTCGACCAGCGCCTTCTGCTCGGCCGTCTGAGGTAAGCGGCCCGACTGCGACGCGATGAATTCGACCAGCGCATCCAAGCTCTGTTTGTTGGCCGGATCGTTCAAGGCGGCCTTGTTCGTTTCGGACCAGTCGGCCATTTCGCCGTTGTCGAGCAGGTCTTCGCCGACTTTTTTGTCGGCGGCGTTCCGCAGCGGCTGGAACTGATGCTTGAAGTCGACGAGCACCGCGCGGACCCAGTCGCGCGAGCCGAAGTTGCCCAGGTCGGCCGCGGTTGCCGGCGCTTCGACGCGCGCGTCCCCGGCGGCGCTTTCGCCCGCAGGCGCAGCCGCGGCTCCGTTTGCTGGTGTCGGCGCAGCCGCCACGGTGACCTTACGGCCCGTGCCGTCGGTGCCGTTATAGCGGTGACAGCTCGCGCAGTTGGCCGCGAAGATTTTGGGCCCCTGCGAAAGGGGATCGTCGCGCAACAGCGTCACCGCGCCGGCGACGGGGATCATGTCCGGGACGGCGGGCCAGCTCGACGGCCCGTTCGCCCGATCGATCGGCCTCGTGGACGGCCAGCTGGAAGTCGGCGTTGTGTCGATCTTCGTAGGCGGCCAGCCCGGTCAGACCGACGACGCCCGCCATCAGCGCGAACAAAAAGCAAACGTTGAACGCGTGCCCGGCCCGCCAGCGTCCAATCAGCGGCATCAGGACAAAAATGATCAGGATGGCCGTCGGCACGTAGATCGCGCCAAACGCCAACCCATAGTGCTCGACCGATTGAAATTTCAGGAAGCGGAACAGGAACAAGAAGTACCACTCGGGCCGAGCGGCCGAGTACGGCTCGGAGGGATCGGCCGGCGCGCTCAGCTCGGCCCCTTTGAAGACGACGCACAAGATGACGACTGCCAGGACGCCCAGGCAGGCGACCGCGTCGCGGAGCACCTGGTCGGGCCAAAAGGTCGTCTCGGGTCGATCTTTCCGACGCACCGTGAGTCCGTGTCGCCGAAACATGTAGACATGCAGCACCAAGAACAGGACGAGCGCCGCAGGCAGGAAGCCGGCGTGCATCGCGAAGAAGCGGGTCAGCGTGTGATGGCCGTAGCGAGAGCCGCCTTGCACGAGCTGCTGCAAGAGCGGCCCGACGACCGGCGCGGACCCCATGATCTCCGTCGAAACCTGCGTGGCGTAATAGCCTTTTTGGTCCCAGGGGAGCAGATAGCCGGTGAGCGACAAGCCGAAGACGATCTGCATCAGGATCAGCCCGAGCCAGAAGTTGATCTCGCGCGGCGCACGGTACGCCCCGTCGACGATCACCTGAATCAGGTGCAGGGCCATCAGCACGACCATCGCCTGGGCCGAGTAATGATGGATGCCCCGCACGAGCCAGCCGTAGGACATCACGTCCTGGATGAAGTAGACGCTTTCCCAGGCGGTCTGGGCACTGGGGCTGTAGGCCGTCCAGAGGAACAGGCCGGTGATCACCTGCACGGTAAACGTGAAGACCAGCGTGCTGCCCCACACGTAACGCCAGCGCGCTCCGCCGGGAATCGGCTCGAGCAGGACCTCGCGCATCAGGTGGCGATAGCCGGTGCGGCTGTCGAACCAATCACTCAGGCTCGTCATAGGTTGCCGTTCTCAGGCCGAGACCACGATCTTGTCGGGAGTGCCCGCTTTGAAAACCTGGTAGCGGACCCAGACCTCGCTGTTGTTCTTGAGCTTCACTTCGAGCGAGTCGAGGCCGCGCGGCGGAATTTCGTTCTTGCGTTGCCCGTCGAGATCGAAGCCGCTCATGTGGCAGGGACACAAATAATCGTTCTGCGACGGGGCGGTAATCGACGGCGCAGCCCAGGTGCGGACAGCGGACGTTGAACGCCGTCACCGTGCCGTCCGGCAGCTTGCGGAGAAACACGCGGCCGACCGGCTGGTTGGCGAACTTGTTCCAGGCGTCGACCGTGTCGTCATAGACGGTGAAAATCTGCGGCCGGCCGTCGGCGGGAATGGCCGCCAGCGGACGTCACCGGCAGAAAGCCGTCGGCATCGCGTCGACCGTCGCCGCCGCCCGACGAGCCCCGCTTTCGCAGGAGCGGATCGAGAAAGAAGGTCACGCCCGCGGCGGCCGGCACCACCAACAGCACTCCGCTGGTCAGCACGGCCAAGAGCTTTGTCAAAAAGTTGCGGCGCGGGCCGCCGGCTGGAGGCGCTTCGCCGAGCGAGCGCGAGGCGTCCGCGGGAGTCGATCCGGATTTTCGCGCGGCGGCCGATTTATCGGCAGAGTCCGAGGGCATGATCAGTCGTCCGAGTGTGGGAGTCGCTCAATCGCAGTCATGAGTCCAAGAATGTCGGCGGGCAACAGGCGGTGGCAGGTTTGTTGCAGTGTCAGTTTTATTAAAGGCAGTGGCAGTTTATTGAATCTGGGCGCTGGGTCGTCAAGGAGGGAGC
The DNA here is from genome assembly GCA_963813715.1 of uncultured Planctomycetaceae bacterium. GTDB lineage: Bacteria > Planctomycetota > Planctomycetia > Planctomycetales > Planctomycetaceae > DASPSM01. The sequence continues at coordinate 118,845 of CAWFAK010000009.1, forward strand.
GAAGCGGCGTGGGGCCGGATCGCGGGGGCCGTCATGCGGGGGCGGGCGGTTCCGTCGGAGCGGCGAGGGCGTCGCGAGTGGCGGTCAGCACGCGCTTGAGCGCGTCCGTCAGGTTGCCGTTCAACGTTGCGCCGGAGGCCTGCTTGTGGCCGCCGCCGCCGAATTGCTCGGCGAGCATGGCGACGTCGACGCCGGCTCGGCTGCGGAAACTGAATTTGACCGTCTTGTTCATCTGCTCGACCGCGATGAACGCACACTGGGTGCCGCCGATTTTCAGGCACTCGTTGACGAGGTCCTCGGTATCGACGGGGCGGGCGCCGCAGCGGTCGAAGTCGGCCAGTTCCACCCAGGTGTAGGCCAGCTTCCCGTCGCTCTCGAGCGTCACCCGGCTGAGCACGCAGCCGGCCAGCCGAATGCGGCCGACCGAAAACTGCTCGTAAAGTTGCCGGTAGAGCAAGTCGGGCCGCGCACCGAGGTCAATGAGCCGTGCGGCCACGCGGTGCGTCGACTCGCGAACCGACGAAAAACGGAACCAGCCGGTGTCGGTGGCGACCGCGCAGAACAACGGCGTTGCGACTTCGGGAGGAATGGCCAGATCGAGCGCGTCGGCCATTTCCAGAATCAGCACGCCCGTCGCCTCGGCCTGCGTGTCCTTGAATTCGAGCGCCCCCAGATCGTCGCTGCTGGCGTGATGGTCGATCACCACCCGGCGGGCCGTGCCGCGACGCATCATCTGGCCGACGTCCTGCAGCTGGCTCCAGGAACTGGTGTCGACGACGATGTGAACGTCGGTCTCCAGCAGGGCCTCGGGCTTGATGTCTTCGCCGATCTTCAGCACCTTGTGCTCGGGATCGAGGAACGACAGCGTCGCCGGGATTGCCGACGGATTGACGATGCGGACCTCTTTGCCCAGCGTCCGCAGGATCGCGGCCAGCCCCAGCTCGGAACCGATGGCGTCGGCGTCGGGCCGCACGTGGCTGGACAAGATAAACCGCTGGTTCGACATCAACACGTCGCGCAGCGGTTCCCAGGGAATCACCATGGCCGCATTGTAAAAGGTCGCTGCCGATCTCGCGACTGGCCCCGCAACGATTGCGCCGGACTTTCTTGCGCCGGGAACCATGCAAGGTCGGGTGGCACTGGCGGCTCGTCCGCCAGTGTCTTGAGTGGGCCGCTCAGCGGACAAGAAACACTGGCGGACAAGCCGCCAGTGCCACCCCTGACTCATCGTTTTGGGGGAGGACTATCGCGGCTCGGGGCCGAGGTTGCCGGCAAAATGGCTGGGCAGCGTGGACGGTTCGACGGGCGGATTGAGCGAGTTTCGTGCGCCGAGCGGCAAACTTTGGGCGGCCAGGCCGAGCGCGTGGGCTTGGTTGCGCAGGTGTTCGATTTCGTGCAGCTCGCGCTCCACATCCACGTTCGACTCTTCCAAGCAGCCCTGCCGCACGCGGCCCGACAGCGCGTCGGAGCCGGCGCCATTGGCCTGAAACTGGCGGCGAATCGTGAACAGGTTTTCGCCCGTCGGCGCCAAGTCGGCCAGCGCGGGCACCCGCACGATTTCGATTCGTTGCGGCGAGTCGTGCACGGAAACGGGGCCGGCCTTGACCATGCTGTCCACCGAGATCTCGACGTCGCTGTCGGGTCCCTTGATCTTCACCGACGGCAGCACGAAGAGTTCGCGCTGCGCGGTGCGCCACACGAGTTCCCCGCCGACGCTCACCGCGAAACGCCCGCACCGCGTGTAGTACAACTGGTGGGTCTGGCGGTCTTCAAGCTGGAAGAATCCTTCGCCGTCGATCGCCAGATCGAGCGGACGATCGGTTTTGCGAATCTTGCCTTGGCCAGCGTCGACACCCACCGGCCCGAGCCGCACGCCCACGCCGATGCTGCCGCGCGACGAGCTGGCGGCCGCGCTCTCGAGCGCGACGATCGCACGTTTGTAACCGTCGGTGCCGGCGTTGGCGACGTTATTCAGCAAGACTTGCTGCGCCTGAGCGATGGCTTCGAGGCTGGCGCCGATCGTCCGCGCGGCGTCCCGCTCGCCGTCGGGCAGTAAGCCGGGTGAGTCACTGGGCGGCAGGAGCGGCTCGCTGGCGGTCGGCCCGGGAGTAGCCTGCGGCCACAGCGGCAGACTCGAGGGGGGCTGGCCCAGTGACGACGGGCCAAACGGCGACTGGCCGATTGGCGACTGGCCTAACGGGGAAGGCCCCAGCAGCGGCCGGGTCTCGACGGTCGACGGCGGCGTGCGGCCCAGCTCCTCGCGGAGCCGCAACAGTTCGCGCACGTCGTGGGGCGACAGAATCCTTGAGCTGTTCGTGCCAGACTTCGCGCTCCTCGGCCGTTGAGTTGGGCAGCGCTCGATCAATGACGCGGCGACCCGGCGAAATCGGGTGTGGGGAAATTCACGTTCGGCGAATTGACATTCGGGGAATTTAGGCCCGGTGCGATCGGCCCCCCATCGCCGAATCTGGGAGTCACTGGGGCCGAGGCTGGTGGTTCGACGGGGAAATCCGGTCCGTCCGGCAAGAGCGGCAGTGCGTCGGTCCGTAGTGGCATCGGCATCGGCTGAGGAATCGCCGAGGGCCGCGTCGATTCGCTGGCGTCGGCCGTCCGCGGCGGGTGTGGCAGAGCGGCCGGCTCGCGACCCGAGACAGCGGGCAGGATTCGGTTGGTTCCGACCTCGCTCGACAACAGCGGGCGCTCGCAGGCACCGCTCGCGCAGCCGGTGGTCATGACGTCCGAGATGCGAGTGACCGTGCGCGGTCCGCTTGCGGGCGGATTGTCTGGCATCTTGCAGTCGGGGTACAGCTGCGGGGGAAGGAAAGACGCGGGCGTCGCCGCGCCCGTCGCGCGGCTCGCAGCCGGCGGATGGTGGTGTCCTTGACGAGCGATCCAATGTCCGGCAACGAGCAGTGCCGAGACGCAGACCAAAGACAAAACACCGGTCGCCGCGCGGTTCACAAAGCGCATGGTTGCCCTCCCTGGCAAAAGCGGGCCGCACGGTAGTCGAATCCGGTAAAAGCGGCAAGATGGATTGGCTCTCAATCGCTTCCGGGGAAGCGACTTAAGAGCTCGTCGCGCCCACCTGCCGAATCCGTCGGCCGAGCAACTGATGAAGGCTCTCTCAGAATGCAGCTTCCGGAAGCTCGCACCTCGAAGCACCTACCGATGTCCGGGCCTGTGGACGCGGTACAGCCTGCGCTGTCCGGCATCGAGGTGAGTCACAACGTCGCATGGATGCCCCCCGAGGACGCATCGCGAATCGCGGGACGAAATTTTACCGGCTGCAGGGCCGCGTTCGTCTCGACCGATTGCCGGTCGTTCACTATAAAGCGTCCCCCTCAAAGCGGCCGTAAGCCGCTGAGCGGGTAAAAATTACGCAGTCGTGCGCGGGGCCGCAGGATTCCGACCGGCGCAAACGGGAAACATCGGCGCCTGCGGAATTTCTTGGCAGTTTCTCATTTGCACGGCAGATCCCTCGCGTGACCGGCCGGACCCAGAGATGCCGGAAACTGCGAGCGGTCTCGCGAAATCCCGCGCCGGATCGCGAACGTGAGACTTTAATCCTCTTGAAAGGAGTCGTGACGTGATGCAGGGCTTGGGTCGAAAGGAATCTTCATCCGTTGACACCGTGCGGCGGACGGCGCGGCGGCTGGCCCTCTTCGGCCTGGCCGCGGCCCCGCTGATGGCGGCCGGCACGCTGATCTGGGCTCAGGACGATCCGCGCGACGTAATCGAACAGCGTCGCCGCGACGTCGATCGCGAACGCCGCCTCGTCGACCACGACGTCAACCGCGAGCGGCGCTTGGACGACCGCGAGTATATCTCCGATCGCCGGCCCGATCCGGGCGCCATCGAGCGACGCGAAAAACTGGCCCGCGACCTGAAACACGACCTGCTCGACTTCGACAAGAACGGCTTTGATCGCGGTCCGGATCGTCGATATTACGGCGGCGACGTGTCCACAGTCGTCGAATCGCCCGAAACGCTCGACCTGTCACGCCGCATCTTCGATCACATCGCGCAGGAGGCCGACGCCCTGCAAGTCGGGCTCAACAACGACGTCGACCAGATGCGGGGCGTCCGTAGCGTATTGCACGACGTGATCCAGTTCAGCGCGGGCCCAGGTTCTCGCCGAAAGCTGCCGCCGGACCGAACGACTCGGCGTGATGTATGGCGACTTCGAGGCCTTCGATCGCGACTGGCAGTCGATTTCCTACAAGTTGCGACGGATTCCCGAGATCAACCAAAGCGCTGCGCTCCGGCGCATTGAAAACATCGACAAGCTCGATGCAAAGCTCAACGAAATCTTTAAGGTCAAGCCGCACTTCGACCAGCACGAGCTGCTCCGCGCCACGGCCGCGCTCTCCGACAAGCTGCAGAGACTGGTGGAAGACATCGAAGTGGAAATGGTCGATCCCCAGTTGCGCCGCTCGTTGACCGAGATGGCCCGCCGCACGCAATCCGAGGCCCAGATGGTCTCCAGCGTGTGCGATTCCGAGAGCGATCCGGCGGCTGTCGCCGGCGAGTTCAAGGAGTATCTCGAGTTGTGGCACCCGCTGGTCCGCCAGATTCGCCAGGTCGACGCCAACCATGCGCTCGAGCGGACCGTCTTCCGCGTCAGCCAGTCGAACCGGGAGATCGGCGAATTCCTGCGGATGCCCGCCCAGAATGACACAACCAACCTGGGCTACATCATGGACTCACTTAAACGCGACGTTGACGAATACTTCACGCGGGCGCCGCTGCGACTCGTGATGGACCTGCCCGATGCCCGCACGGCGCTCGCCACTGCCGGAGAGTTTTACGGCACCTGCGAGCAGTTTTCGCAGGAAGCCACCAACAACGCGTCGCAGACCGACCTGGCCGAGGCCTTCCGCAACGTGTCGCAGGCCTGGCGGGCGTTCAACTACACGTTCCGCCCGATGCAAAGCGAGCCGGCTCGCCGCGTGCTAAACCGCATCGAGCAGAGCATGGGTTCGCTGGCCGACGCGTTGCAGCTCTATGATCAGCAGTTCGACGGCCGCCGCATCAGCGACCTGGCCTACACTCTGTCGGCCGCGGCCGACAACATCAACCGCGACACGCAGATCTGGCTGCAGCGCGATCGCCAGGACTTCGCCGACGAGGCGACCCGCGCAACGCAGTCGTTCGTCGAGCGTTGCCAGCGGTTCAGCGACGCGGTGACCGGCGGTGCGACGGTCGAACAACTGCGGCCGGAAATCATGCACTTGTACGAGCACTACAAGCAGGTCTACTCCTTCATCTCGCAGTGCGGCGGCCACGAGCGCGGCCGGTTGGCGGAAAACGCCAAACGCGCCAAAGCGGCCCTGGTCGACCTCCGCACGCAGCTGGAGATCTAATCCGCGTTATGATTTGATTCTCGAAGCCCGCCGGCCCAAAACCGGCGGGCTTTTTTTCGCGCTGATCGGTCAAGCCGTGCGCGGCGTGATTAGCGGAGGATGTGGGGCAATCGTAGGGTATGACCGGGCGCCTCGGCGGCCGCCGGCACACCATCTTACGGACATTTCGTCAGCGCCCTGCGCAAGAATGGCGGGCCTGCGCCCGCTTCGCCGGCTGGTCCTACCCTACAAAACCGCTACGAATTCAGCTCGGCCGCCTCTTCCCAGTGTTCGTAGAGCGTTGCCAACTCCGCGCGAAGGTCTTCGTGCTGGCGGGTCACTTCGCGAATGCGCTCGGGTGTGCGATGGATTTGCGGGTCGGCCATTTCCGTCTCGACCTGCCGCAGCGTCGCCTCCTTATCGGCGATGTCGCGCTCGATCGCTTCGGTTTTGCGATAGGGGAAGCGGCGTTTGCGGCGAGCCGGTTTGCTGCTGTCCGTCGGGGCCGCTGGCTCGGCGGTCCGCGCGGCGTCGTTGCGCGCTGTCCGCGCCCCTTCGCGGGATTGGCCGAGTGCCAGGAGCCGCTGCTGGGCGAAATGAACGTAATCGCTGTAGTTGCCGTCGTAGCACTTCCAGCCTTCCGGCTCGCACACGACCACGCGTTTGGCCAGCCGATCGAGGAAATAGCGGTCGTGGCTGACGAAGACGAGCGTCCCCTCGTACGCGCGAAGGGCTTCTTCGAGCGAATCGCGGGCCCACAGGTCGAGGTGATTGGTCGGCTCGTCGAGCACCAGCACATTGACGTTTTGCGCGTTGAGCCGGGCGAGCGCCACTTTGCTTTTTTCGCCGCCGCTCATCGCGCCGACTTTCTGCAGCGCCAACTCGCCGCGAATGCCGAAACGGGCCAGCAGGTTGCGGAGCGTCGCGGGCGTGACCTCGGGCCGGTCGGGGGGACGAATGGCTTCGATGGCGTCGCACTCGGGATCGACGCTCGTGAGCCGCTGATCGAAATAGCCGAGCTTGACGCCCGTGCCGATGCGGGCGACGCCGCTGTCCGGTGGCAGCTCGCCCAGCAGGACCCGCAACAGCGTCGTTTTGCCGCAGCCGTTGGGCCCGAAAATCCCGAGGGAATCGCCCCGCCCGACGCGGAGCGAAAAATCGGTGAACAGCGGCCGGCCCAGGCTCTTGGCGACCTGCTGCGCGTCGAGCACCCAATCGCCGGGCCGCCCCACCGACGAAAAGTTCATCCCCAGCTCGGCGATTTCAGGCGGTCGCTCGATCTCCTCGACGCGGGCCAGCTTTTTCTCACGGTCTTTGGCCTGCCCGCTTTTCTGGCCCATCTTGTTGCGGCGGATGAAATCCTCGGTCCGCGCGATGTATTCCTGCTGCCGCTCGTACGTCTTCTGCAACAGCTCGCCCCGCTCGTGCCGCTGCCGCCAGTACGCGGAGAAATTGCCCGCGTAGTCGGTGAGCCGGCCGGCCCACAGCTCGAGGATGCGGTTGGTGACGCGATCGAGGAAATATCGGTCGTGGCTGACGATGATCATCGCCTGCGGAGCGCTCACCAGCCAATTTTCGAGCCACTCGGTGGCCGCAATGTCCAGGTGGTTCGTCGGCTCGTCGAGCAGCATGACGTCCGGAGCCCGGAGCAGCATCCGCGCTAAGAGGGCCCGGTTCCGCTGCCCGCCGCTCAGCTCTGAGAGGGGCTGCGCAAACTCCGCGGTCGAAAAACCGAGCCCATGCAGCACCTCGTCGACGCGGTGGTCAATGTTGTGGGCGTCGAGCCGATCGAGCTCGGACTGCACCGAGTCAAACCGCTTTTGCAGCCGGGCGACTTGCGCGGGATCGGCCTCGGCGGAGATGTCGCTGGCCAACTCGGCCGACTCGCGCTGCAGGGCATAGAGTGCGGCCAGGCCTTCGCGGGCCTCGTCCAGCACGGTACGCTCGCTGGAATAGTCAGCCTCTTGCTCGAGCAGGGCCACGTCGGCCGAGCGATGCTGGGTAACTTCGCCCTTGTCCGGATGATCCATTCCGGCCAGGATCCGCATCAGCGTGGTCTTGCCCGCGCCGTTGGGCCCGACCAGGCCGACCCGTTCGCCCCGGCGGATCTCAAAGCCGACCCCTCGTAAGACCGGGTCGGCATCGAATTGCCGAAAGACGTCCACAAGTGAAAGCAAGATCATCGATCGGCCGCTGCTGCGCACGAGGCGGTGCGGCGCACGCCCTCAGCAGGCCACGCTCGGCACCGGCCGGCTGATACCGCTTAATCCGCGGATTCGCCGGGTTTCAGTCGCAGCCCGTGATGCTAGCGAACGTCGACCGGTTCGGGCAACGAGGCCCGTTTCGGCGCCACATTGATCGTCGGCAGGATCGTCGACGGCGCCGCCGCTGCCGCCGACCCGCTTGACGTACTCGCAGGCGACGTGTTCACCGGCGGGAAGTTCATCGTCGACGCGCCAGCCGGCAGTGGGCTGGCAGGAGCCAGGCTCGCGGGCGTCGTATTCACAGGCGTCTCGGGCATTTCGGGCATCGGCTCCTGCTCGTTCGCGGGGGCCAAGGCCGTCCGCGTCGGATCTGTCGAAATCGGATGTGCACTCAGCGGATCGACGGCGAAGCCCCGCGGGCCGCGCTTGGCCAGCTGCAGCTTGAGCGAATGCTTGAGTTCCGCTGGGTCGGCCTGTCCGGCCAGCAGCCAGACGCGATCGATCATCAGGTAGTCGCCTTCGCGAACCAGCTCGACTTTCGCACCGAACCGTTCGTCGCCAAGCATCACGATCTCACCAGTCGCGACGTCAGTGATGCTGCTAAGCGGCATGTCGAGGTGCGGCAGCACGGCGTACGCCGCCTCGGGAACCTGTGTGATTTGCGTCCAAACCAGTCGATTGAAATCGCGAGAGCTGATCGTCTTGAGCAGTTCGAGCTGCGGCTCGTGCCCTTCGGCGGCCGTCGAGGCGTCGCGGAGGGCGAGCGTCAGCAGGCGAATCGGCAACGTAGCCTGCAGCGTGTCCTTGAGCGATTGCGGCCGGTCGAGCACGGGCATCAGCACGTCGTCAACGTTCACGTCGCCGTTCCAGTCGCGCATTACATAGGTCAGCTCGCGGCTGCCTTGCCGCACGGGAATGCGGATCACAGGGCCGCGGAAATCGGTCGGATCCGTGTTGACGGCCGGCGAAATCTCGATTTCCGGCGGCAGAACCTCGGCCAGCGGCAGATTGCCGAGCCGTCTCCACACCTTGAGATCAAAGTCCTTGCTGGAGTTGGCACGGACGAGCGACAGATTGCCCTTGAGCAGCGCCTGGACGAAGAGCTGCATCTTGGCCTGGGCGGTAAACAGGGCGGCGAGCCGCTTTTCAGACTTGGAATCGAAGATGGTCACTTCGTCGACCAGGAACTTCGGATTCTCGGGGTCCACGATAGGCTTGGAATTCTCGCCGTCGCTGTAGGGAACTTTGAGCGAGATCTTCACCGTATCTTCGCCGCGATGCAGGAGATATTCGGCCGTCAATTCCTGCGTCGTCACCGTGTCCTTTTCGCCTAAAACTTCCGGCGTCGGCAGCGGCACGAGCTTGGGATCGGCCAGCACCAGGCACTTTTCGTAGAAGGTCGGGGCAGACAGTTTCTTCAGCTGTGTCTTGTCGGACCCCTGGTAAGACTTGAGGAAGTCGACCACGGTGCGGATCACGGTGGCCGTGCGCTTGGCGGAGGCGAGCTGGTCTTTGTCCTTGCGGGACTCGACCTGCACGTCGGCCACTTTCCAGCCTTTATTCGTCAGCCGCATCGACAGAATGAGGATGCCGCGGGCCCGTTGCAGTTTGACGATGGCGTCTTGCCCGTCGATCGTCGCCTCAGGACGAAACTCTTCGGCCTTGATGCGTTCGCCGGCAACTTTCTTTGTGAGCCGTTCGAGGTGAGTGGTGGGCAGTTCGCCCAAGAGCTTGCCGAAGCTCGCGGTGGTGACGGCCTGCACTTCCTCGCGCTTGCCCTTGTGCCAGGCGACGAGGAAGTCCTGCACGACCAGGAGCAAGTCCATCTGCTCGATCACGCTCTTGACCGCGGTGACGTCCTTGCTTTTCTGTTTGAAGACGACGTCGTCGACGACCCACTTGCCCGATTTCTGGTCGCGGACCAGCTTGAACTCCATCTTGCGATGGGTCTTTTCCGTGGTGACTTCGACTTTCTTTTCCTTATCCGAAACGTTCTTGACCTTGACGATCGTGAGCTTTTCCTCGGGGTGCTGATACACGATCTTCAGCGCATCGATCGAATCTTTCCGCCGCAGCGCCTTCTCGTCGAACTGTTCCGAGGCCGTGGCCTTCAGCTGGTCGATATCGTTTTTCTCGATCGCCGCGGTGAAGTGATCGAGTACGCCGGTCTCGGCGATGTTCGCGCAGCCGACGGCGGCGCAGACGAGAACCGTTCCGTAGACCACGGTGTGCGGAATGCGAACCATGACACTCGTCCTGGCCGATCAGACGTCGGGCAAGCGGAAGTTTTGGAGGTGGGAGCAGTCGGGAGGGAGGGGAGGCGAGAGTTGAGAGGGGCGTCTTTTCTCAAATCCCATCGGTCGCGTCAAGCCCGGTCACACCGGGCAAAATACAGTTTTTTCATCGTTTCGCATTCTGCTGACGCGATTGCGCGACCGAAACTGGTCTTGGTGCGAGGTTACCTCGCACTATAATCCCCGCCCTCTCTCCTCTCTTTCTTGTTGCATTCTCTCTCGCAGCTCACTGTCGATCTCGTCCGCTCGTTTCGCGCTGCTCACTTCGTTCCTCTGCGCGTCTGCGCCTTTCGCACTTCTGCTTGCCTTAATCGGTTCGCGCCGGCCGGCTCGCCCCTCGCGGCGAATCGTGTTGGAAATCGCGATCCGCCTGCGTTCGCTCATCTCGCTCGCTCTCCGCTCCCGCTTTCCCTTCCCTAGGTGATTCATGGGGACTCCTTCGTCCACCGGCTGCTCCGCGCAGGCTGGCGGCTTCCCAATAGTCGATCGCATCGCTGCCGTAGCCTGGCCTGGCGGGCCGCCTGTCTCGCGCTCGGCACCCTCTTTTTGTCCGCGGCCCATCCGGACGAAGATCACCGTCTGGTCCGCGTTCAAATCGAATGGCGGTCATCCAAATCCGAATGTTGGGCCGGTGTGCTGGAGACGTCGCAGGGCACGATTGAGCATCCGGCATCGTTGGGCGTCGCCGGCGACGAGGCGGGCACGCTCTGGGCTGACGGCAAGTGCCTATGGCTCGGCCGGCACAAGTCCAGCGATCGCGACGGCTTCGAGGTCTCCGTCATCGCCCCGCCTTCGGCACACTTATCTTTCACGCTGCAAGCGCCGGGCAGCAGCGGCCCGCGGCAACGGTTTGAATGCCTGCTTTCCGACCTCGAAGAGGGCAAAAGCCTGTCGGAAAAGGGAGCCGCGTTGCAGCTGTCGGTCCGCCGCGCTCCTGGGGACGCCTTGCGGATCGTCGTCGATCGTCCGCATCTGATCTATCATCCGAGCGAAACGTTCAAAGCCACGCTGGTCCCCGACGTGCTGATCGACGGGCGGCCTAACAAACGGGCACAGATCAGATGGACGCTCTCGGCCGCGCGAACGGGCGTTACGCTCAAAAGCGGCACGCTTCCTTTCCCGAGGAAGCCGCCGGCCGGCCACGGCGCGCTCGGCGGCGGTCTAGTCGAAATTCCGCTCCCGCGCGAAGAAGGTCCGATCTCGCTCGGCTTTCGCCTTGTCGGCAATGGCCCGAGTGAGCCGCGATCGTCTGTGCAATTGCTGGTGCTGAGCGAAACGGCACCGCGCGATCCGCGCATCGCGCTGTCGGCTGAGACTTTGATCGAGCGCCTCACAGCTGACGAATTTGAATCGCGGCGACTTGCGCCCACACCGGTGGCTTCGGGCAGCTCGACGCCCACACTCCGCGCGGCCTTCGACACGTCGCGACCGGAACCGGCCGAGTTGACCACCGCCGGCGAAGCGCACGTCGACTGGATGCGCCGTCCGCCTGCAGCTCAAGCATCCGCAACGGCCGCACCGATTGGTGCTGCACGTTGCGCCCGATAGCGGGCCGTTGCTCGGCGCAAGCCTGCTCGAACCCGATGCGAAGGGAGCATTCACGGCCTCCACGCTCAATACGGGCTTGGCGTTCGCCGACACGAGCGACGAGGCACCCGCCACAGAGGCCGCCGGTTGCCAGCACGAAATTCTCTTCTGGCCGCAAGTTTGCGACCCGGTACTGCTCGTGCACGATCTGGCCAGCGGTCATCGCCCGCATGTCACGAACGTCGAAATCTATGAATTGGCTCCGCCGCCTCCGCAGCCTTTGACACCACAGTCGCCGATTGCAAGACCAGTGAATGCGGCCCACGCAGTCGACTCGCGTTCGGACGAGCGTCTGATCGGCCCGTACCTCGCCCGCCCACTCTTGCCCGAAACATTCGGCGGCCCGAAGGTCTTCGACGCGCGGGCCGGACAGAGCATTGAGGATTGGGAGACGTTCCACGCGGCCGCCCGGCATGTCGCGGATTATCTCGTCTACCATGGCTACAACAGCCTGCTGATCGCCGCCCTGTCCGAGGGCACAACGATCTACCCGAGCACGTCGATCGAGCCGACCCGGCGGTACGACTCGGGCGCGGTCTCGGCCGCGAGCCAGATTCCAATCCGCAAGGATTTCTTGGAACTCCTCCATCGGGTCTTCGATCGAGAACACCTGACATTGATTCCCGAGCTGCAGTTCACTTGCCCGCTTCCCTCGCTCGAGCGGCAGTTGGTCGACGGGGCGGCGGCAGAGGGGATCGAGCTGATCGGGGCCGACGGCCAGAGCGCTCGCGAGCGCGGGGGCCGCGGGCAAGAACCCTGGCCGATCTACAACCCGCTCGACCCGCGCGTGCAAGACGCGGTGCTCACCGCCGTTCGCGAAGTCGTCGAGCGGTATCGGCAGCATCCTTCGTTTCGCGGCGTGGCGCTCGAGATCAGTCGCACCGGTTACCTGCAATTGCCGGGAATCGATTGGGGCTACGATTCGGCGACGGTCGCCCGTTTCGAGCACGACACGGGAGTGACTGTCGACGGACCGCTCGGCGGCGACGTTTATCCGCATCGGCACGCCGTCCTCACAGGCGAGGCCCGAACCGCGTGGGTTCGCTGGCGGTGTCAGCAAATGGCGAAGTTCTATCAGCGGCTAGCCGACACGCTCCAATCGTCCGGACCGCAGGCGCGTCTCGTGCTAGCGTGCAAGCAGGTGCTGCCCGATCCGGGCGCTGACGAGGAAGTGCGACACGAGATTCGCGTGCGGGGCCGACTGGCCGAATTGCTAGCCGACCGCGGGCTCGACTTTTCGCTTTTGGGCGACGACGCGCGAATCGTCGTGCTCAAGTCGTCCGTGTGGCACGCCTCGGCCAACGCCGAGGAAGGCTTGCTTGACGACGCACTCAGCCCGACGGGCTCGTTCGGCAACGCCTTTCACTTTCCCCGGATCGGCGTGCTCAACTACCGCCCGCCGCGACAGATCAACGTGGCCAATTTCGAGTGCGCTGCGGCCGGGCAGCCTGCGGTGATGCGGCTCTCTGTCGAAGCTTCGCCGAATGTTCGCGCGAGCCGCCGCCGCTTCGTCCGCGCACTGGCCGAGACCAACGCGCCGATGATCTTTGAGGGGGGCTGGACCGTTCCGCTGGGACAGGAACGGGCAACCGAACGCCTGCGGCAAATCGCGCGGGCCATTCCGCCGATCCCCTTTTTTAAAGTGGCGGCGGACGACCAGTCGGCCATCGTTCAGATCGCCCGGCACAACAAAAAGACGTATATCTATGCAGTCAACGCGTTCGCCCAACCGTTCGAGCTATCGCTCGTGCTCTCCTGTCCGCCGGGAACGGCCTGTCATCCGCTCGGCCCGTCGCCCCCGGCATTGATTGGACCGGGATCCTCCGGAGCGACCAGCGGCGACTCGGCTGGCAGCGATTCGAGCCGGCTGCATACGTCGCTCGACGGTTACGGGCTGGCGGCCTGGGAAATCGATCACGACGATGCGCGAGTGATCGCCGTCGAAACGCAGCTGCCGCCGGCCGCCCTCGCACATTTGCAGGCGCGCGTCGCCCGCTTTCAGCAACAACTGGCCCTCGCCCGGAGGAGCGCTCAGGCGGAGACAAGTGTCGCGGCGACTGCCGGAGGAAATGCCCCAGGGGATACCGCCGCGCCGCGCGGAGAGAAGGGGGAAGCAATTTCCTCGCTGCACGAAACTTCCGCCGAGGCTGGCTCGCTCGAACTGACCTCCGGCCGCAGCCCGGTTCGCGGCGTGGTCGCCGACGGGCCGCCCGAGACCGACTCGCTCTCGCCCGACGATTTGCGCCAGCTCGCGAAGATCTCGATGCAGCTCGCGCTCGCCGCGGACGAAAAGCGAGTCGCGCAGTGCCAGCAATTGTTGGACAGCTATTGGTGCCGCCACCTGTCGCTCCGCGCCGACTCGTCGCAGCCTGCCCTCCTCCGGGAGGCGGCCCGACCGACCGAATCAGCGACCCGCTGAACGCACCGCCGCGGGCTGTGCGAAGCTCGCTCTACGGCTCGCTATCCCCGGCAAAGCTCGCGATCAACTCGCGTTTGAGCGCACGGACAGCCCCCGCAGAAATCGGGTTTGTGCGGCGGCCGCCTGCGCACGCCGCGCTCCGCACGCCGACAAGATCGGGGCCGACTGTTGGCCAACTCGGCCAATTGGGGGCGTCTCAGCCCGCCAGCCAACGCGACCTTTAAGCCCGTCTCGCGCGCCTCGTTGACCAGCCGCCGCAGCGTACGGCAGTCGGTCACTTCCAGCAGATTTCCGGCCCGCTTGTCGAACGTGTCGAGCAGCAGGACCGAACACCGCACCGTTCGGGCCGACGCGAGTACTCGCGAGGGTTCAAGGCTTTTGGCCTTCTGCCAATCGGCATAGGCCACCGCCACCCATTGCACGCCAGCGCCGGCAGGCATTTCGACCCGGCTCTGCACTTGTCGCCAGGCCGCGACCCAACGCTCAGCCGAAGCGATCCCGGCCGCGCCCAACTTGAGATAGCCGATTCCGGGTGGCACCGCGAACGCCGGCTCGCCCGGCCGCTTCCCAGTCGACCAGCTCACCCAGGGCCGCGCTGCAGGGAAGGGGAGTCGCCGGGCCGCGGCAACCGGCAGCAAACTCAGCGATGGCCACCATCCGCGGGCGATCGGCCATGCCAAGCGGGCCGCGGGACGGTTCCTTGATGTCGAGCAGATCGCAACTGCCAACGACGGCCGCCCGCGCCTCGACTGCGTTGCGAACGCTCACCAGCAACGCGGGAACGCGCGCGTCCACCCGAGGGCGCGCTCGTCCACGGCCGATCGAGACCGGGATTTCGGACGAAAGAAACGGGGCGAGAGGAGGGACACAGGATTGATCCGCTAAAGCAAGCGGGGCGACTCGTCCGCGAACGGATGCAGGCCGCCAAACGTCTTCGGTCGGGGCAAGGCGTCGACCAGTGCCTCGGCCATCTTGAAGTCGGCAAATGTGGTGAGCTTGATGTTCATCGGCCAGCCTTCAACGATCGACACTGGGTGCCCCAGGTTCTCTACCAGCTGGGCCTCGTCGGTGGCCTGCAGCGATCCGCGGCGGGCGAACGCGTCCATGAGCAACTGTCGGCGAAACACCTGCGGTGTCTGCGCCCGCCACAGTCCGTCGCGCGGCACCGTCTCGACGATTGTGCGATCCGGGCCAACCCGCTTGAGCGTGTCGCTGGCGGCCAGGGCCGGGATGACGGCCCCCGATTTCTCCGCCTGCACAAAAAGCGTGTCGACCCATTCTTTTACGAGCAACGGCCGGGCCGCGTCGTGGACGGCGACGAAATCGACATCAGTTTTGACTCGGGCCAGGGCGTTCTGCACCGATTCGAACCGCTCAGCCCCGCCCTCGACAATCTCAACATTCATAAAGGCCAGATTCGGGCGGAACTTTTCCTTGACCCACTCGATGTCTTCGCGGGAAACGACCAGCAGCACCTGACTGACGTCCTCCCGATTGAGGAAGACTTCGGCCGCCCGCACCCAGACGGGCCGCCCCTTCAACTCGATGAAGGGCTTCTTCCGCTTCTGCATCGAGAAGCGGCTGCTCTTCCCCGCGGCCGGCAGGATCACGGCGAAGTTGGCCATCGAATGACTCCGCGACACGAATCGGACGACGCGCACCCCCGAAAGAATTGAAGTGCGGCCGACGGCTCGATCATAGACCGCGCCGGTACAGGCGACAATTCACGCGGTCAGCAGTCGACGTGCCGGCCGTCAGATCCGTACGGGGGCCAGTCCCAGGCTCTTGCGGATCACCGTTAGCTGGCCGTAATGCACCCCCTCATGCCACAACAGCCGCATCAGCACGTTGCCCAACGTCGGGGCGAACTTGGAAAACTTTTCGGGGGGCGGGCCGGCAAGCTGCTCGTCGGTCAGCGATTGGACCCAGGCCCGAAAGGCGGCCCGCGACGACTTGAAATAGTCGCGGACGACGGCCAGCGGTGGGTAACTGCTCGCGTCGGGGCTGGGCTGCGACTTGGCAAAGAACGTCGCCCGATATTTCTCGGCGAGCGCATCGTCGTGGCCGGCCAGGTTTACCAAAAAGTACTGGTTGACCGTCGCCAGATGGCCAAGCGTCCACAGGGCATGGTTGCCCCCCTCGCACGGCTGGTGAAGGTACTGGTCCTCGGGAATGGCGGCGAAAAGGTCTTCGACCGCCTTATCGGTGTAATCAAGGGCCGTGAGCAATTGATTGCGAAGTACGTCGGACATCGTCGGTTCCTTGTGGTGGGGCCGGTTCGGGTGGCGGAATCCCGGGGCCGTCCCAAGGCCTCTCGAGCAAGGGAGATCCGTAGAATCCTCCCAAAATCGCCCGCCCCTGACAAATTCCCGCACGGATTATCACGGCCGGCACCACTAATAAGGTGACGGATCCGGCGAAGGATCGCCGCCGTCAGATTGCGGTCTTACGGGAATCCGAGCGAGTCACGAACCATGCGACTAACCCTCCGCACGCTGTTGGCCTACCTGGACGATATTCTGGAACCGGCTCAAACCAAGGAGATCGGCTCCAAGCTGACGGAGAGCAAGTTCGCGTCCGACCTGGTCGAGCGGATTCGCGACGTGATGCGTCGCCGCCGGCTGTCGGCCCCCGAGGTCGAAGAAGCCGAGGGGAGCCTCGACGCCAACGTGATGGCCGCCTACCTGGACAACACGCTCGCGTCGGACAAAGTCACCGACGTCGAAAAAATCTGCCTCGAATCGGACGTGCACCTGGCCGAGGCGGCCGCCTGCCATCAAATCCTCACGATGGTGCTGGGTGAGCCGGTCGAGATCGTCCCCGACAGCCGGCGCCGCATGTACGGATTGGTCTCGCAAGGCAGCGGAGACAATCACGCGGCCATCGCGGCGGGCCAGTCCGCGGCAGCCGGGGCCGCGCACGACGACCTCGACGACTTGGCGACGCCGACTCAGCCCGAGGAGCGGACCGAAAAGATCGACAGCCTGCTCCCCGAATATCTGCGGCCGCGCCCCTTCTGGCAGCGGGCGGCGTACGTCGCGGTTCCCGTGGTGCTGTTGGTCCTGCTCGGCTCTCTAATCGTCAACGATCCCACTTTCCACTTGGGGAAATGGTTTGGCGGTGCAGACAACACGGCCGGCCAGGTCGCGGTGGGCGTGCCGAAGGCGCCCGGCCACGAACCGGCCAAGCCGAACGATGCAGCGCACGCCACTCACGATGGGTTGCCCAATGCGGCCGAAGCTGTCGCGGCCGGCGGCGCGGCGAAACTGCCCGTCTCATCGACGTCCTCCGCGGCAACTCCGCCCGCGCAGTCGGAACCGAAATCGCCCTCGGTCGAACTGGCTCCCGGGTCGACGCCTCCGGCCGTGACTTCCACGAATCCCACGTCCACCGCACCGTCGCTGCCGGACACGGCGACGATCATGACCCCGACAAATGGGACAGCAACAAACGGGACAGCGACGAACGGCTCACCGACCGCGGCGACAACGACCCCGGCGCAGCCCACATCGCCGGGCGCTCTGCCCGTGAATGTCGCAGCGTCGCCGACGAATCCGGCGACAAGTGCGGGGCCGGCTCCGGCGGTTCCCGCCCCCGGCAGCCCGACCGAGATGACGGCAAAGCCGGCGCCGGCCAATCCGGTCGCGTCGATCGGCTCGGCGAAATCCGGCGGCTCAGTTCCCGCTCCTCCCGTGCCCGGCATTACCGGACATGAACCCAAATCGGCAACTACCGCCGGCGTGACGGCCAAGCCGGACAAGCCGGTCTCCGAAGCGCCGCTCGACGTGAGGTTTGTTTCCAAAACGGGCGTGCTACTGGGCTACGATCCGACCCGTGAAGATTGGTTCGTGCTCGAACGGCCGAGCCTCAAGCTGCCGGCTCCCATCGACGAAACGCCCAAAGTTGAGAAGGGTGATGCGGCCAACCAGCTCGTTTCGCCGGCACCCCCCGTGCCGATGCCTGGTGACCGACGGGCCGACTTGCTCGCGGCCCCCGAGCCGTTCGACAGCCAGCTCGACCTGGGCGACGGATTGTGCCGGATGTGGGTGATTGGCGGCAGCTCCGCCCGTCTCTTAGCGCCGGCCGGCGCCTCGCGCTTCGGCATCGAACTGCGCGAAGGGCGCATCGTGCTGCGGAGCGGGCTCGGGCCTAATCCCGCGTCCGCCTACACGCCGCTCGTGGTGACGCTGGTCGTCCGCGGCGAACAATGGCAGCTCGAGTTCCTCCGGCCCGATACGCAGTGCGGCATCGAGATCACGCCGCTGTTTCCCAACAAGCCGGGTCAAGACGCCAAGGAAGTTTCCTACAACGGCGGTCTGTACGTCGTTTCGGGAGACGTGCGATTCACGGAGGCCATCGGCCGGCAGCGGACGCTGGCCGCCGGTCGCTGGATTTCGCTCGCGCCGAGCGACCTGGCCGTGGCGACCGATCTGGCCGGCTCATCGTTCCGCGCGAAGGGATCCGCCCCAACCTGGCTGACTCCGGAGACGCACAAAATTCCGCCGTCACTCACGCGGATCGCAAAAGATTTCGGCGAAGCGTTCCTGTCGGATCAGCCGGTTTCGCTGTCGATCGGCACGCTCGCCAAGAGCGAGAAGAATCCGAAGATCGCGGAGCTGGCCGCCAAGACACTGGCGCTCACCGGGCAATATGCGAGCCTGGTCGAAGTGCTGGCCCAGGTGCCGCACGACGAAGCGGTCGAAGCCGCGGCGCGGGGCCTCCGCGCGTGGCTGCCGATTGCGCCCAACAACGTTACGCTGCTGCAAAAAGAGCTGAGCACGGCCTTCGTGCCCGCCGTCGAGGACATTGTGTTGCGGTTGTTGTGGGGTTACAACATCAACGACGACGCCCGCAATCTCGACACGTCGAAGCAGCTCGTCGAATGGCTGGATAACGACAAGCTGGCCGTCCGCGTGCTGGCGATCGACCAGATCAGCGCGCTCACCGGCGGCCAAACCATGCGATATCGCGCCGGTATGAAGACCGCCGATCGGAAGGTCACCAAGCGGCAATGGGAACACTACGTCGAGCAGAACAAGGGCTTGGTTCACAAGTGAACCCACCGAGCGCGCAGGGCACGGTCGGCGGTGCCTCCGTGCGGCGATTCCTCGAGCTGATTCGCTTCAGTCACACGGTCTTCGCACTACCATTCGCCCTGTTCTCGGCCGTGCTGGCCTGGCAACAGCCGGACGTCGCTTTTCGTCTGCGCGACGTGGCGGGCTTGCTGTTGTGCATGGTGTTTGCCCGCTCGGCCTCGATGGCATTTAATCGCCTGGCCGACCGTCGCTTGGACGCTCAGAACCCGCGGACGGCGGGTCGCCACCTGCCGGCGGGACTGTTGAGCGTGACGGCGGTGAGCCTGTTCACCGTCGGCTGCGCGGCAGGATTTGTCGCCTCGACGCTGCTCTTTTTGCCGAACCGGTTGCCGCTGGAACTGTCGCTGCCTGTGCTCGCGTTCTTGCTGGGCTACTCGTTCGCGAAGCGGTTTACGTCTTTCGTGCATTTCTGGCTCGGCGGCCGCGCTCATGCTCTCTCCCATTGCCGCCTGGATCGCGATTACCGGCGGCCTGGCCTGGCCGCCCGTGCTGTTGGGGCTGGCCGTCTTCTTCTGGGTCGGCGGCTTCGACGTGATCTACGCGTGCCAGGATGTCGAGTTCGATCGCGCATCGCGACTCCGCAGCATCCCCGCGCGATTCGGCGTTGGCCGAGCGCTCAAGCTGGCGGCGCTCAGCCACCTGCTGACGGTCGTTTGCCTCGCCGCGCTGTGGTGGACGGCTGGGCTCGGTCCGCTGTTCGCCATCGGCGTGGCGGCTGTCGCGATTCTGTTGGCCTACGAACACTGGCTCGTCCGCCCCGACGATCTGACCCGCGTGAATATGGCGTTCTTCAACGTCAACGCGGTGATCAGCATCGGCCTGTTCGTGGTCGGCAGTTTGGACGTTTGGACGAGAACGCTGCGATAGGGAGTCTTACCGAGCGCTGCCCTTCCTCACCCGCTCAGCCCCTCGCCCTAAATTCCTCTCCCCCTCGCGGGAGAGGGAGAAAGATGAGGGACTAGTAGCGAGATCCTCCGTTCGACCGAGCGTCCGTCTGACGCACGGTGGTCCGGCTCCGCTCGGCGGACTAGAATACCGGTAACGCGGAAATATGGCCGATTTATCGAGAAAAACTGCGGAGTGACGCGTGGATCGCGAACGCACCCTTGCCAATCACCGACAAAGTCGAAGCCGGCGAACGGCTGTCGTTCGACGAAGGCGTCTTTCTCGACGAGCAGGTCGACATCCTCACGTTGGGCCGCTTGGCCAACGTCGTCCGCGAGCGGAAGAACGGCAACCTCGCGTTTTACAACACGAACATCCACCTCAATCCGACCAACGTTTGCGTCTATCGCTGCACGTTCTGCGCGTTTCGGGCCGACCTCAAGGCGGCCAAGGCCTACGAATTCACCGACGAGATGGTTCGCGACCGCGTGCTCGAGGCCACGAGGGCCGGTGCGACTGAGATTCATGTCGTCGGCGGACTGCATCATCTCAAGCCCTTCGAGTGGTACTTGAACGTCGTCCGCGTCATTCACGACACGAACGCCGAAATGCACATCAAGGCCTGGACGCCGGTGGAAATCCACTGGTTCAGCTACATCACCAAGAAGCCCATCCGCTGGGTGCTCGAGCAGTTGATCGAAGCGGGCTTGGGCAGCCTGCCCGGCGGCGGAGCCGAGATTTTTCATCCCGAGGTCCGCGACCAGATCTGCGAACACAAGGCCGACGCCAGCCATTGGTTCGACATCCATCGCGAGGCACATCGCCTGGGGCTGCGGTCGAACGCCACCATGCTCTACGGCCACATCGAAAAGGCCAAGCACCGCATCGATCACCTCTGCCGGCTCCGCGACCTGCAGGACGAGACGGGCGGCTTTCAGACGTTCATTCCGCTCGCCTTCCATCCGGAGAACACGGGTCTCGTCGCACATTCCCAAGGCGAGCGGGCTTGCCGATCTCAAGGTTGTCGCGCTCGGACGGCTGATGCTCGACAACTTCGACCATGTGAAGGCCTATTGGATCATGCTGGGCGAAAAGACGGCCCAGATCGCCCTCAGCTTCGGGGCCGACGATATCGACGGCACCGTCGTCCATGAACTGATTTATCACGACGCGGGAGCCAAGACGCCAGAAGGACTCACGGTCGATCAGATCCATCGCTTGATCAGGGAGGCGGGACGTATTCCGGTCGAGCGCGATACCCTCTATCGACGCGTGATCCGCGACGGTGCCCGCTGGACCATCGGCGAACCGCTCCTGGCAGGGGCCGCCTGCTGACGACTCGAGTCCCTGCCCTATGAAAACCAATGAGTCCAACGCGATGCCCGCTCCCACCGCAGTCGGCGACATTATTCCCCGCACGGTCAGCCGCGAGCTGAAATTTGCCAACGGCACGGCGATCGGCGTCAGCAATCGCTGGAACAAGGGGCAATACTGCTCGATCCTGACTGAGGCTGGCATCGTCGGCTGCGGCATTTACGATCTGGAGACGGCGGCCGAATTCAGCCTGGCGATTGCCATCTGCAAAGGGACGCCGGCCAAGCCACTCGTCGAGCCCGAGGATTTGTTCGAGTCGAAAATCGTCGGTGCCACTCCGCAGGCCGAAGCGATGGGCATCCGCAAAGGGATCACCGGCAAGGAAGCGGTGGAACTGATGCTGCGGGCCAAACCGGCGAAATCGTGACCAGCGCTTTCCACGAGTTCTAAGCCAGAGAGACCGCCATGAGCCCGACCGACGCCGCCACCCGCTCGACGCAGCATGCCGCGACGTCATCCGCGAATCCGCTGCGGGTGAAGACCCTCGACCACGTGACGCTGGTCGTAAAGGACCTCGAACGCAGTCACGCCTTTTATGCGGGCGTGCTCGGCATGCAGCCAGTCGAGCGGCCCAAGTTCTCGTTTGCCGGCAGCTGGTTCCAGGCGGGAAAGACGCAGATTCATCTGATTTTGGAGCATCCCGAATCGGGCCCTTCCGGCGTGCCGATCCCGCAGCAACTGTTGGGAATGAGCCGCACGCATCACTTCGCCTTCGAAGTCGACGATGCCCATGCAGCGACCGAGGTATTGCGGTCGAAGGGCATTCCGATCGTCAGCGGACCGAAGAACCGTCCCGACGGCATGATCCAGGTCTTCGCGACCGACCCGGACGGCCACGTCGTCGAACTCTGTTCCTGGCCTCGATAGGGACAGGCCGCCCCGCTGAAGACGCCGCCATCACGAACCGGCTATCGACGACGCTGCGCGTCCCCGTCGACGGGCGCGGAGCAGCGACCGTGCCGCGATAGCTCGTTCGGTCTCGAAGTCGGCTTACTCCGACTTCCCTTTCTCCTCGGTCGATTTGTCCTCGGCCGCGTCGTCGGTCTTTTCCTTGCCGGCTTTCTTGGCGGTGCTCCGCTTGGTCGTGGTGCCGCCGCCCGCGGCCGGCGCGAACTCGACGCGAGCCGCAAACAGCTGCTTGAGCCGCGTCGGGTTGTAGAGACGAACGACGCGATTCTTGTAGGTCACGCGGCCCTGGGCGTCGTGTGCCAGGTGCTCGGCGACTTCGGGCACGGCCTGGCCGGCGTACAGCCCGGCGAAGGTTTCGGGATCGACTCCCTGTCCCGATTCCAGATCGGCGACGGCATCGACACCGCCAACGCTCGTGGCAAATGCGTTGAGCCCAAGGATGGCGGGAACGTAGCGTTTCTCGTCCTGCAGCATCTGCATGGCTTCGGACATCACGCGGTCCGCGTCGCGCAGCTTGTCACGCAGGGCGCCTTGCACGGATTCGGTGGTCGGGTCGGCACTCAGCGGCGTGGGGCCTGCGAGATGCAGCGTGCCCAGCACATAGCCGACGCTCAAGAGACACAGACAGAACACGGTCCGAGGGATCCAGCTCATGCTCGCTCCGTTGGCTGAAGAATAGCCCGCCATGGTTGGCGTAACAGCCCGTGGGAACAGGCCGAGCCCGCGTCCAATCTCTATCGTCGTGACCGACCCGAGGCTTTGCAAGGGAGAAAATCAGCCGCCACCGCGGCCCACAACAAGTTCTCGGCGGGCGCTGTGCAAACTCGCCGAGGGGCTCTGGACACCGGGTCAAACGCGACGCGGAACGGGGAACGATGCCGCAATTCACGGGCGAGGCGGGCAAAGTGTGACACGCGCGCCAGAGGCGCGGCGGGCTCTAAACCTCGACGCGGGCGAGCAAGCTGATCAGCTCGTTCAGCGCGTGATCGATGCGGACGGTGTCCTGCAGTCGGCAGGCGTGTTGCAGTTCGGCGCCGGCCGCGCTGATTTGCGG
Organism: uncultured Planctomycetaceae bacterium; assembly: GCA_963813715.1. Classification (GTDB taxonomy): domain Bacteria; phylum Planctomycetota; class Planctomycetia; order Planctomycetales; family Planctomycetaceae; genus DASPSM01. The sequence continues at coordinate 142,009 of CAWFAK010000009.1, forward strand.
GAATCCGTAGCCGCCACCCGCGCCCTTGAGCTGGTGCGCCTGCCGTCCCAATTCCTCGACACAGCGTGCGCGATGCAGCTCGCTCAGCAGGCGCATCCGGTCCGGCACCGCGCTTCACAAAGAGGTCGAGCAAGTCGTGGAAGTCGACGTCGTCGGCGAATTCCGAGCGGAGCGGCGTTTGGGCGGTCGTGGTCGATACGGACATGACAAGGGTTCCTGCAATCCGCAACTGGATCGGTGGCACCGAATGTTTAGCACGTCCGGAGAGACGACGATTCGCTTCCGCCCCTGCCAGAAACCGCCGAGACCAAGCGAGGTCCGGTTTTGCCGAACGCACGGATTCTGACGTTCGTCCTGTTTGCAAATCGCCCGAACCACAGCGTCATGTGTGGGAGCCGGCCATCGGGATAGAATGAGTTGCGCGGCGATTCTGGAGTTCGGGCCGCGTAACCGACGCCCATCCGAGGCTCTGCCTGCCGATGCCTTTCGGAACTTACCAGCGCATCTTTCGCTCTCCGCTGGAGGCGCGGGTCCAGATGAATGGGCAGTCTCCGCTCGGCTGCCTGTTGCTGATCGTCGTTCCCGCGCTGCTCGTCGTGTCCACGTACCTCGCGTGGTGGGAGCTGCGATTTTTCGTGCAGGGTCGCACGACCGAGGCCACCGTCGACCGCGTCGAGGAAATCCGACTGCGGAGCGGCCTGTTCGGCGGGTCATACCGCGACGTCCACTACTCGTTTCCTGACGGCGATTCGGACCGTTTGCGCAGCGAACGCGACGAGCTGCCTGCCTCGTGGCCGCGCCCCGGTCATGTGGTGCGCGTGGAATTCGTTCCCGGATTGCCAGGCGGCTCGCGCGTCGCCGGCCATCGGCACATCGGGTTCACGATCTTTTTTGTGGTGACTGTGATTGGCTCGGCCGTGTATGTTGGCCTGTTGCTGCGGGAAGCGCGGCGGGTGGTGAACGAGCAAGCGAGGTTCGAATCGGAACGCCGCCGCCGCGGGAATGCCGTTTGATTCACCGGCCGAATGCCGAGGCTACTTCCCGACGAACTCGCCGTGCTCGACGCTCCAATCGTTGCCGAAGAAGCCGGCCTGTTTGACGCCGGGCACTCCTTTGAGCAACGCTTCCGCCCCGAACACCACGCAATCGGGATAGCCGATGCCGGAGACGAAGAAGGGCAAACGGTCAGTCAGCCGCATCCCTTTGACGCCAGTCCCTGAGACGACGCCGACGGCGGCCACGTCACTGTCGGGCCGCGGACGCACGAAGAGACAGCCTAGGTTGTCGGCCTTGGTCTCCTTCCCGCCGACCGAGATCGAACCCGACCGCACCTGCACGGGACTCTGCCCCAAGAGCGCCGTCCACGCGCCGTTCGTGTTGGCGTTGCCGTACAGGATCACGTTGTGATCGCCGTCCTTGGTCGCGTCGAACTCGGCGTCGGTCACGATCGGGATGAACCCGTTGCCGCGATACCAGAAACTTTCGGCGTCGAAGCGGGCTTTCTGCAGCGCCCACGCGTTTTCTTCCGGAGAACCTTTCGTGCCGACGACGAACCGCATGCCGTTGCGAAACGCATCGCGAAACGGGCCGCTGCGTGCCGGCGTCTTCATAGCGGCCGCCGGCTTTGCACCGACGTGCCATTTGCCGCCCACCCGGTCCAGCCACACGACGGCCCCGCTGCCGGGCCAGGGAACGTCCTTCAATGCCTGGCCGTCGAGCTCGATCGAAAGCGGTGCCGCCCGGCTTGAGGTGATGCACGTCGAGTCCCAGGCAGGCCACGTTGTCGGTCGTGCCGGCGAAACTTCCGCTTCTCGCGATCCTGCGACAGATGAATGGCGCGTCGGTTTGTACGCCTTTTGTTGCTCTTCGATGATCGCCCAGTGGGAGTCGGCCGAAACGCCCGGGCTGATCGTGACGAAATCGACCCGCTTGACGTCCGCGTTCTCGGGCCGCGAACGCTCGGAGAAGAACTCGAACATCTGCGGCCAATCGACGCACAAGTTGCCCCACCAGTGGCCGGCCCCCGAGCGCTCGTGGTAGGCCCAGTCGCCGTGAAAGCCGGCGAGCACTTTCCGCATCTCGCGCGCCTGGTCGACGGGGACGTTGTCGTCCTGGTCGCCGTGCAGCACGTAAACGCCGAGCGAACCGAGATTCTTGACGAGGGCCAGCGTATCGCCCGCCGATGCGGACCGCTGAAACAGGTCGGCCATCGGGTCCGGGTGTTCGGTCCGGGGCACGCCGGCGTATGACATCATGCTGATCCAACCGGCGCTCGGGCCGATGGCGGCGAACTTGTCCGGATACGTCACGCCCAAGTGCCATGTGCCGTGCCCGCCCATCGAATGGCCCGTGAGCCAGATGCGATGCGGGTCAACCTTGAGCGTGTGGCAGGCCTCGTCGAGCACTTCGAGTGCGTCGAGCCGGCCCCAGTCTTCCCAGTCGAAGCCATACGGCCGGCGATTTGTCGCCGCGACGACGTGCGTCCACGGCTTGGGTTTGAAGCAATCGGCCTGGCCCAACCCTTCGACACCCGCACCGTGCAGCGTCAGAGTCAGACCGGGCGTCTGCGAACTGGGCGTGGCCGGGACCAGCGCGTAATACTGCACACTGCCGTCGATCTTGCTGCGAAAGGTGACTTTGTGCGTCTGCTCCGGCTTCAACAAGCGGAGCCGAATCACCGTTTGATCGAGGCTGCGGCCAGCGTCGGGCTTCGGTCGCTGCAGCGCGAGTGTGACGGACACCTGACCGGGCTTCGTCGGCGGCATCCCGGCAATGCGAATCGGCACCTTGGAGACACTGAACGGAGGCAGTTCGGGCAGCTCGGTCCGCGTGGGGCTGCTGCCCGGCAGCGTCGACACGATAGTCACGCCCTTTTGCCACGCGGGCGTCGCGTTGATCACGGGGACGGCCGCCCAGCCGTCATATTTTCGCCCCGTCAGCAGGTCGGGAGTGGTGATGTCGCCTGGATTGAAAAAAAGCTCGCCGGGCGAAGCCGTCAGTTTGGCCTTGAGGTCCCCGCGCGCCACCGTGAATAAGAACAGGTTCGCCCCCTTCTTGAGTTGCACCGGCACGTGGACGTAGCCGTACGAGTAGGGATCGCCGGCCCGCGGCTCGCCGTTGACCCAAACCATGCCATGCCCGCTCGCCTCCAGGATCATCACACGGTCTGCCGGCGAGTTGAGCGAGAAGAACGCATAACCCCCGTTGAGCGCGCGGTCCTGATAGCTGCCGTCTTTTCCCGGAGCCAGTTTTTGCCAGGCCCGCGTCCGGCCATCCGGTCGAGGCACCGTGTCTCCGGCTTTCGGCGGCGTCCAAGTGCCGTCGGCGACCTGCGCCGCCACGGGGTCGATAGGAAAGGCGACCCGCATTCCCCGCGCGGGGGGTGCCAGAATCAATGCCTCGCCGAACGTCGTGTCCTTGGGAGCGTCGGCGGCGCGGGCGGGGACAACCGTCAACAGAATGGTCAGGGTCAGTAGAGCGGCGAGGGGCGGGGCGAATGCCAACTTGAGGCACAGCTTGCGACACGAACCTGGCGCGGTCATCGAGCGGGCTTTCTCTAGAAGATGTCCGAGGGTGTGGAATGAGTTGTACCGCGACGATCCGGCTTCTGTCATGCGCGCCCAGCCGATTTTGCGTAGCGACCCGCATAGAATGGCCGAAAGGGCCGCCCCAACGTCACAATGCTCGCGCCTGGACGAACGTCACCGCGAGGGAGAAACGAATGCAGCAGGAAGGCACCTACATTTGCGACGCCTGCGGAGAGGAGATCGTCGTGCCGATCGACGTCTCGGCCGGCGAGAGCCAGGAATACGTGGAGGACTGCCCCGTCTGCTGCCGCCCCAACGTCGTGCACGTCGAGATCGAAGATGACGGCGGCGTGCGCGTGTGGGCTCAGAAGGAAGCGTAAGCGGCCGACGACGACCCGATGATCCCGGTCGCCGCATTCGGGGCTCTCGCTTCCGGGACAAGTATCAGCCAAACCGAAACGGTTTTAGAGAGAAGCAACTACTCGTTCAGAATCTACGTGACCACCGACAGACCCGCCCCACTGCAGGGTTCGCTGTCGAGCTGGCTCTCGAGGCTGGCGGTTGTCGGCGTTCTGAGCGCCCGTCAGTCCAGCATCACAAACAAGTAGGACTGGCCCGTATCTTTCTCGGGATCGAATCCTTGCTCTTGTGCGATGCGGCCGCACCAGGCACAAACGCGTTGCCGAGCCTCCGGATCGTCAGGCAGTTTGAGAACGAGTTTGCCGGTGTTCTGCCCTTCCGGGTATTCGTCGATTTCCACGGCGAAAACCTCAACGGCACCGGCATCATAGGCTTCCTTCGCCAGGGCGATGGACTCCTCATTGGTGGCCAATTCGCCGAGAGATCGAAAATCCTCGCCGGAGCCCCCTTTCAGCCAACCGAGCACCTCTTTCGTATTGGGATCGCGGAGGAATTTCTTACAGAATTCGTCGGACATCGATGTGCCTCACCGTTCCGATTACGAGAAAAAACGATTCGGTGTCTCCATCGTCGCAACTGGGGCCCGTCAACTGCAAGGCGAAATCTTCGGTGAAAAGCGACGTTCCGCAGCGTCGTTACTGCTGAGCCGAAACGTCTCAGCCGTGGCACCCGAATAACCGGACGAGGCATGACACCGGGGCGCGCGGTGGGACCACTTTTGGCGCCCCCCTTATATTAAATGTGATGGTACCGTCACGGCGGGACCACTTTTTGTTGTCCCGGCGGGTCCACTTGTTCCACCGCGCGCGTCGCCTCGGATGAATCCGCCGGCTTCGTGGGCAGGCGATAGGCTACTTCCGTCCGGTCGTGCCGCTCGATCTTGACGACGACCAGTCGCTCTTCGTCCACGAGTGATTCGAGGACGTCGATCAATCGCTTTGCATTGAGCCCCAGCGCAAGGCGCAAGCCCCGGGCGGTTTCGCCTGCCGGGCGGAGGGCCAAGGCCTCAAGCACGCGGTGGCGATTGCGCTCGAACGCGACGGCGACCTGGCGAGCGCGGCGATCTTCACAGTCGGCAAAGGTCCGCTCTTCGGATTGAGCCTCGGCGATCGAGACTGGGCGAATGGCGGTCTTCCACTTCCGCTTTTCCCGTCCGCCGGCCACTCCTTCACTCACATCCAGGGCCCACAAGCCGTGGTGACCGCTGCGTCCCCCGGCCGAGAGCCACAGCTCGTGCCGGCCGAGTTCCGGGTCGAACCGCCGGCGGCGCGAGAGGGTGAGCCATTGGGCGGAGAACTCGGCGAAGCCGGCCCAGGCGATGTCCTCGAGCGAAGCCGGGCTCCGACGGGCTTGCTGCGAGCGCTTGCAGTGATGGACGACCAGAACGGTGCAGCCGGTTGTCTGGCAGATTTCGGCCAGCGGACGCAAGAGCGCGCCCATGGCGAACAGGTTGTGGGTGGCTTCGCCGCCGACCGCCAGGTAGGCCGGATCGATGGCGACGCAAATCGGCTGTCGCTCGCGAATGATCCGCCGCAACGCCCGCACGTCGGCCGCCCGATCGAACTGGGGAAGTTTTGGCGAGAGCTCGAAATTGTCGACCGCCTCCAGCGACAGCCCCCGCGCCCGGCAGATGCGGCGGACGATCGATTGCAGCGCGGCCAGGCCCGATTCGCCCGAAAGAAACAGCGTGGGGCCGGGCTGGGCGACGGGGAACTGGCCCAAAAAGGGCGTCCCGCTCGCCAGCGAAATCAACAGGTCGGCCGTGACCGAGGTCTTGAGCGTCTTGAACGCCCCGAAAATGCCGCCCGGCTGGCCCGCCGCCAGCACGCCGTCGATCAGATAGCGGGTCTCGAACTGCCCCGAGTTGAGCCGTGCGGGCGTGAAGAAAGGAAAACGGTCTTCGTCGGATGCCTCGGACAGGTCGATGTCGTCGAGAATCTCGTCGAGTTCATGTCCGGGTGTCGGGTGGTTGCCGGCCAACCGACCCAGCCGATTGATGATCTCTCGGACATGGCAGTTGGGATCCGGATCGGGCCGTGCCCCCGGATCTGGCGGATCACCTCCTCCCAGGCCGCGTCGCGGATCCGGCAGAAGTCCGCCAGATCGATGACGTCGGCGATGACCGGGTCGAGCCCGATCGATTGCAAGTAATGCGAAAAAGCCTGGCGCCGCCCCTTGTCGACCCAGTCGATCGACCGCGCCACGGACGACGCGGGCGATGTGCTGCGATAAATTATGGCCATTTAGCAATCATCGCGCGCCCACACAATGGATCAAGATCGAGTTTCTACGCCCAAAGAAACAAGCGGCGGAAAAGCGGGGCGCGGGCCTGGCCTGCCCTACCGCTCGGGATGAGACGCCGGGAGTTCGAGGGACCTAGACCCGCGCTCACCTTCGGTTAGGTACTTCGCCTGCATCAACCCGAAAGCGTCGGCGAGGGCAGTGCGGGGTAACGAAGCCGAGATCCAGAGAACTGCGGTCACAAGCAGGAAGGGCGAAATTCCCCGGACAACGCTCGATAGGACAAGCATTCACCTTTCCCAAGCCGGTAGCGCGTGCAAGTTGTGTTGACGATTAGTGCTCCAGATGCTGCTCATATATCTGCCGCAACCGGGGATTCGGCCACTTACTATCATACTCGTCGAAGTACCTTAACAACTCAGTCTCCGCGTCGGGCCGCCAGCGGGCGACGAGACTCGGAACTTCGTGGAGAGCTTCCCAAAGGTCGTTGATTTGCTTCCGCGAGATCTCCTCGCCCAGCGTCCAGTTCCGTGTCGTGTAGGCGGCGACATGTACCACGCGGAGGGTGGCTAGGAGGATCGGCTCAGGTGCGAGCGACGTCATCGGATTTCTCCACCGGCAATTTGTAACTGCCGAGCACCGCTCATTTTAGCGTCCGCAAAAATCAACCGTCGATTGGCAAAACAACTCGCACGCACTACGCCCCAAGCTGAAGGCTCCGCGGTCGTGAGTGTTAATGCCGACTTGACTCGCGCTGAGTGCGCATTTATTTTCACTTTGGCCGATCTGTCTCCGTGATTCGTCCTGCGCGGCAGTCCGCGCGCCCTCTGCACCTGGGAGCCCAACTTTGCGCCGCATTCTCTCCGCTGCCGCGGTCGTGACTTTCCTCGCTTCCGCCGGCGCACGAGCCGACGACTGGCCGCAATGGATGGGCCCCGAACGCGACGGGATTCTGGCGCGAGGGAGGATTGATCGACAGATTCCCGCAGAAGGGGGCCAACATCCGCTGGCGCGCGCCGATCGGCAACGGCTACAGCGGCCCGGCCGTCGTCGGCAATCGCGTCTATGTCATGGATCGCCAGAAGAGGAGCATTCCACCCGCAGCGCAAACGACGGCCCCCGCAGCCAAGAGTCCCACCAGTAAGAGTGCCGGCAAGAGCCTGCCGGGGAACGAGCGCGTGCTCTGCCTCAATGCGGCCGACGGCTCCGTCGTGTGGAAGTACGAATACGATCGCCCCTACACGATCTCGTACTCCAACGGGCCGCGCTGCACGCCGCTCGTTCGCGACGGTCGCCTCTACACGCTCGGTGCGATGGGCGATCTGACGGTCTTCGACGCGGCCGACGGGCATGTCCGCTGGACGAAGAACCTGTCACGCGAGTTTCAGGTCAAGGTGCCGATCTGGGGCTTCGCCGCACATCCGCTGCTCGAAGGCAATCTGCTTTATTCGCTCGTCGGCGGGCGTGGCACGGCGGTCGTCGCCCTCAACAAAGACACGGGAGCCCTCGTGTGGAAAGCGCTCGACACGCAGGAGACTGGCTACAGCCCGCCGATGCTGTACGAATTCGGCGGCAAGAAGCAGTTGATCGTCTGGCTCTCGGAGGCGATTTATGGTCTCGATCCCGTCAGCGGCAAACAATTGTGGAAACACCCGTATCCCGAAGACGTGCCCATGCAACGGCCGGCCGTCAACATCGTCACTGCCAAGAAGGTGGATGACCTGCTGTTCATTTCCACCGTGTATCACGGTCCCATGATGCTCAAGGTGGAAGCCGACAAGGCCACCATGGTGTGGAGGGGGAAGAGCGAAAATCCTGGCAAGCCCGACGGCGCCCACTGCCTGATGGCCTCGCCCGTGTTCAAAGACGGTTACGGTTATGGCGTGGGGATGATGGGCGATCTCCACTGCTTTAGAGCCAAAACCGGCGAGAACCTGTGGGAGACGTTCGCCGCCGTGACGGGGCACCGGGCCGACTGCGGCACCGTGTTCGTCGTCCCGCAACACAGCCGCTACGTGCTCTTCAACGACCAGGGAGACTTGATCCTCGCCGACATCACGCCCCAGGGTTACCACGAAATCAGCCGCGCGCACGTGCTCGAACCCGTCGCCCTTGCCCGCGGCCGCAACATCGTCTGGTCGCACCCCGCCTTCGCGCACGGCTGCGTCTTCGCCCGCAATGAAAAAGAAATGGTGTGCGTGTCGCTTGAGAAGTCGTGAGCGATCGTGAGGCGGCCGGCGCGAATCGCTCGAGCGCGTTTTCTAAGGCGCGCGATACGACAGTTTGAATTTGTGCTCGTCGAAGCCGAGCTTGATCCGTTCGACGAGCGCCCCGCGAACGTCGCCGTAGTCGGCCGTCTTCACCCAAACGCGGACGGCCAGCTGCACGCCGGCAGGGACGAAGTCGTTGACGGTGACGCTGGGCGCCGGATCAGGCAGGACTCGTGGGTCGAGCAGCAGCAGACTTTCGAGCAGCTGTTTCACGCGCGGCAAATCGTCGTCATACGCGCAATTGATCAGCAGCTCGATCCGCCGCTCGTCCTTGACCGAGTAGTTTTTGATCACGCCCTGGGTGACCTGGCTGTTGGGAATGTAAATCTGCACGTTGTCGGCGGTCCGCAGCAGCGTGGAGAAGACGTGAATTTCCTCGACGGTGCCGGCCGAAGGACCGATTTCGACCGAGTCGCCCACCCGAAGCGGCTTGAAAACGAGCAGCAGCAGTCCGGACGCCAGGTTTGACAGCGATCCCTGCAAAGCCAGACCGATCGCCAGACCGGCGGCCGCGATGACTGCCGCGAACGAGGTCGTGTCGAACCCGATCCAACCGAGCGCGGAGATGACCGCGAAGACCAGCACGCTCACATAAATCACGTCCGAAACGAACGTCGCCACGGCCGCGTCGGTCTTCGACCGAAGAATGATCGTCCGGCTAAGCCGGGCCAGACCGCGGGCCACCCAGCGGCCGATCAGCACGATCACGAGCGCGGCGACGACGTGCTCGAGTAGCCGGAGCCCATCGGTTTTCAAAAACGCCGTAACGCGTTGCCAATCAGAGGCCTCGGCGACCTGCACAAACGGGTCGAACATGGGTCACTCTCCGGTTTGGATCGAAACACAGCCGACAGCGAGCTGGCGATTCTAGACTCCGGCCGAAACGGGACAAACGGGGTTGTCGGCAGGGGTCGCGTGGCTGCCGGCCGGAAACGGCCGGCCGGCGAACCAGCCTCAAGCCCGGGAATGCCAGCGGCTTTTTCAGCCGGCTCCAGGCAATCCCGAAATGTCCGCGACGGCTCCGGCATCCGATTTGCATATCTGCTCCGTCGTTCATATCGAGGTCGACGCATAAGTCGAACCTCGTGATCATTTTGATCGATCTTGTGGTCGGTTTGAGTTCATGGTGTCGGGCCAGGTTTGGAAGGGATTCGAGCAATGGAACGCTTACGAGGGCATTCGGCACCCTATCTCCCCTCGCCCCATCAGATTCGGGAGGCGTGCCGCGGCATTCGCAGCTCATGGTCGCCAGGCGAGCGCCAGTCGCGCCGCGTCGGGCGCGAGTTGCGTGGCGGGTTTTGGTCCTGCGACACCCGGAATTTGATCGGCGCCAACAACTCCACAAGATCTGATGCTCTCCGATGCGGTCTGTTGACCCAGGCATCATCGGTCTGATTGCCAACGAGCCATCGCCCGCAGGGTCTGGTCCCGGGAGTGGACCCGTCCCGCGCGGTTCCGATAAGCTGCCGGCGAGGGATTTCATGATCGCGACAACCATCGAATTCGACGTGCCCCGGGCCCTTGATCGGGTTGGGGGAGACCGCATTCTCTTAGCTCGAATCATCGACTTTGTCGTCGAGGACAGTCCCGACCTTGTCCGCAAGATCGAAACTTCGCTGGAGAGTGACGAGTTCGGAGAGGTCGAACGGGCTGCGCACTCGCTGAAGGGGCTCGTCTCCAACGTCTATTGCGAAGCCGTCCAATCCCGCGCCGTCGAGATTGAAAAGCTGGCCCGCTCGAAGAATCGGGTGGGGATCGAACACGCCCTCGAGAGCCTGACGGATCTGCTGGAGCCAATGATCTCCAAGCTTGAGGTCGCACGACGCGAGCTGGAAAACGGCTAAAGCCGCGCGCGGTCGGCGTCGCGGTTATCGAATCGTCACTGAGCCGTCGTGAATTCTCGTGCGCGAAGCTGGTGACATTGCGCCGTCGTTCTCAGACGGAGGCGCTCTCCTGTCACCGGGTGCCTTTCGGAGCAGTGAGCATTGGCATGCGATGTGCCAGCCTCTGTGAAGGGCCTTCAGGGAACCTCGCGCGCATTAACGATGGGTCTCGGTCATCCGGATAGAATCCAGCTCGAAATCCAAATCCGTACAAGTTCGCATTCAAGAAGGATGGTTATGAGGCGATCCGCGAAATACGTCTTCAGCGCTGTCTGTGTCGTCGGTCTCTGGAGGGACGCTGTCCCTGGTGCAGTCGCAACAAGGTCCGAGTGCTCCCTCGACAGACCGATCCAACCAACTGGCCCTGGTCGACTTGAACCAGGCTCCGCCCACGGCTCCGCAGCCCGACGCGGCCGTTCCGCCTCCCGCCGGCGCCGCCACCGATAAAATCGTCGAGCAGACCCGCGGCCCGCTCAACCAGGGCTTCGCGGAAATGACGAACATGACTCCGCAGCCCGCGCCGCCGGTCGCCAAACAACCGCCCGCGCCGATCGCCGAGGAGCCGCCCGACGTCAGACCGGATAACCCGGACGCCACCTGGGTGCCCGGCTATTGGTCCTGGAACCCCGAGAGCAGCAATTTCCTCTGGGTCAGCGGCAGCTGGCGCGTGCCCCCGCCGGGGCATCGCTGGATTCCCGGATATTGGTCCGAGGGGACCGGCAATTATCAATGGGTCTCGGGCTTCTGGACCCCCGAAGAGGTTGAAGAAACGACCTACCTGCCGGCGCCGCCGTCGTACCGCGACGAAAACGTCGACACCACAAACCCTCCAGACGCGGATCACTTTTGGGTCCCCGGCTATTGGGCCTACCGCACGCGGCAGTACGAGTGGCAGCCCGGTTACTGGAGCCGCGTCGTCAGCAATTGGATGTGGATTCCCGCGCACTACGAATGGACGCCGTATGGCTACGTCTTCATCGCCGGACACTGGGACTATCCACTCGACCAGCGCGGCATGCTGTTCGCGCCGGTCGCCTTCACGTCGCCGATTTACTTGAATCAGGGATTCGTTTACACGCCGCAAAATCTGGTCGCGCTGAATTCGCTGGTCGACAACCTGTTCGTCGCGCCGGGATTTCAATCGTATTACTTCGGCGACTATTACGGACCTCAGTATGCGGGGTTCGGCATCTACCCCTGGTTCAACGTGGGGGTCGGACCGTACCTCTACGATCCGATCTTTGCGTACCGCTCGAGCCTGCTATGGCGCAAGGACCCGCATTGGCGGGATCAATTCCGCACCCGCTACGACCGCCTGGTGCGCGACCCCGCATTGCGTCCTCCTCGTACGTGGAGCGACTATCAGCGGCTCGTCGCGCAATGGCAGACTGCCGAACGACCGGATGGTGGCGCTGCCCTTGCGAGACGCCCTACGAGATAAGCGTTTCAACGAGCACGTGGTCCGGTTGACCGACGCCGATCGGCGGACCTTCCGCACGCAGAACGACTTCCACCGCAATCAGGTCGCCGAGCGCAGCCGTCTCGAACGCGCGGGCATCGATCGGCAGCCGGATGCCGTCCCGGCGAACGCACGCCCGAGCGGCCTGGCGTTCGCCCTGGTGAGAGACCGGTCGAGCGACCCGGTGTGCGACCCGAACGCCCGGTGGAGAGACCAACTACGCGTCCCGAAGAGCGGCCGGTCGGACGACCGGGTGAGCGCCCCGACCGCCCGGAAGTGCGTCCGGGACAGGAGCCGCGACCCGAAGTGCGTCCGGGTCAGGAGCCGCGGCCCGAGGTGCGTCGTGACGAGCGCGCCGAAGCGCCCCGCGCGCCGCGAACCCTGCGGTTGCCCAACCGCGCACCTGAGGGGCCGTGCGCTGAACCCCGAGCTGAAGAACGACGCGAACCCGCTCGCACGCCCGCCGTGCGTCCGGCACCGCGAGTCAATACCCCACGACCTCCGGCTCCCGATCGCGGAGTGCGGACGCCCGCAGCTCGACCCGCACCCGAGCGCGGTGAACGGAAGTAGGAAAGTCTGACAGGTTTCCGAGGTTTTGGGCTTTTGAGAGGAGAACAGAAGATGCGACTGCACCCAGGGATGAAAGCAGGCCTGTTGCTGTTGACGATTGCAGGCACGATTGCCGCCGCGAGCGGCACCGCGCAGCGCGGCACGGGCGCGGATATTACGGCCGTGGATATAACGGCGGCTACTACGGTGGCGGCTGGGGCGGCGGATATGGCTGGTACGGCGGCTATCCCTCTAACGGGTACGCCTACGGCAACTACGGCTATGCTCAGCCGGCCTATGCCTACAACGACTACGGCACGACCACAGCCAACTATGGGCCGAACGTTCAGCCGATGAACGCCAATCAGCCGGCGATGGTCTACGGTCAGGGTGGCTGCGGCAACACAAGCACGACGGCCGCTTATCCGCCTTCAGGTCCGATGCCGGGAACGCCCGGCGGCTACAACGGCACAACTTATGAGAGCGGACCGCCGACGCCGACTTACGCTCCCGGAACACGCGCTCCCATGAACGCTCAGGGAAACATGCTCCGGGATGAACGGTCAGCGGATGGACAACGCCAACGACCACAACGCGACGATGAACCCGACGGTCGGCGGCACTCCGCAACCCGGAACCTCGGCCGACACGGCCAACAACCACAACGCGACGGCTCCGCCGCCGGCTCCCGCTTCGGCCCCGGCTCCCAGCTCGAGCTCAAGCGATACAGCGAACCAGCACAACACGACACCTTAGGAGCACGACGCCGTAGCGGCTTCACGGACTTCGGCGCTCGACTCGTTGGCACAGGCACAGGAGACTGAAGGAGCCAGCGTCAGGAGGCCGCAATTCACGGATGGGCGACAACAGCCGTCGGCAGTCTTGCCGATGGCTGTTGTCGTTTTTTATGCGCGCGGCCTGCGCGTCGCCTCAATTCATGCGGCTGGCCGGCCGATCGGCGATGGCGCGGCGGACCGGGGCCGGCAGCGGCGCGTCGACTCCCTTGATCGACCGCCAGAGGATTTCATTCAGCTCGAAGTCGTTGACCCGATCGTACTCGCTGAAATCCATCTTCATCGAGCGGTCCGCGCCGTAGGCCAGCGAGCTGTTCACCGCGTTCACGTCGATCTGCGCCGGCACGCTTTCATAGGGCGTGAGATCGGCCCGATCCGTGAAGGAGGCGAACATGGGCCGCGCGGCCGCGTCGTATTGGCTGAGCGGAGGCAGACCCAGAATCAGCTCGATCGTGTGGATCATGCTGACCGTGCTGTACTGCGTGCTGTCGACGGCTTTGCGTTTGACGTACGGGCTGATCACCAGGCCGACCGTCCGCTGGGCGTCGACGTGGTCGGGGCCGTTCTGGGCGTCGTCCTCGATCACAAAGATGGCCGTCTCCCGCCACGACTTGCTGTGGCTCACGCCCTCGACCAGCTTGCCGAGTGCCAGGTCGTTGCAGGCGACGCAGGCGGCCGGCGTAAACGTGCCCGGCCGCGTGCCGGTGGTGTGGTCCTCGCCCAGGCTCAGCACCATCAGGCTGGGCAGCTTGCCTTGCTGCTCGAACTGGCGGTACTCGGCCAGAAAAATGTCGACGTTCGACGTGTCGCGTTGCTTTTGCCCGGGCACCTTGGAGATGGCGTAGCTGTCGCACATGTGGCCGACGAGGCCGGGAACGGCCCCTTCCATGCGGAACTTGCCGTCCGGCTGACTGACTCGGCGGCCGTATTCGCCGTAGTTGCGATAGTCGAGTCCCGCGCGTGCGCAGGCGTCCCAAATGTAGCCGGACGGGGCCTTCGAGAGGTTGGCGTCGTCATCGTCGTCGACGCCTTTGCGGTTCGAGTAGGTGAGATGCCAATCGCGGGCCACGTAGTCGGTGTTGTAGGCCATCGTCGACCAGGGATGGCCGTCGCGCGAGACCTGCCCGTTGCAGTAGAGGTTGTCCAACAGCACGTATTCGCGGGCCAGCTTGTGATGGTTGGGCGACACCTTTTCGCCGAACATCACCAGGCCGGCATCGCCATTGCCTTCCTTGATGTCGCCAAACACCTGGTCGTAGGTGCGGTTCTCCTTGATGATGTAAATCACGTGGCGGATCGGGCAGGGGTCGCCGACGCGGCTGGGAACGACGGTTTTTTCTTTCGTCGAGGGCACCGACCAGCGATTGATCCGAGTAGGGGCAGTTCGCGTAGACCTGGGCCGTGTATTTTGCCAGCTGCGCCTCGTCGGGAATCGGCACGATCGACAGGGCGCCGGACATCGTGCGGCCGATGTAGCGGAAGGGGACGCGGAGCGAGCCGGCCTGTTGTTGGCCTGCTGGTCGGCGTCGAGCGAACGGCCGGTCGCGTTGGCATGCGACTGCAGTCCTTTGCCGACGCCGACCAAGAGCTTCTTGCCGTCCGGCGTCACTGCGACCGACGTCGGATACCAGCCGGTCGGAATAAATCCCTTCACCTGGCTGCGGCTCGGCTGGCTGATGTCGATCACGGCCACGCAGTTGTTGTCGGCATTGGCGACGAACAGGGTCTGCCCGTCCGGAGTGATGGCCAGCGCATCGGGCGTGCTGCCTTCGGGGGATTTCGGAAACAGCGGCGTGTAAATCGTCTCGGTCACCGTGCCACCGCGCGTGTCGATCACCGACACGTTGTTGGTCGAAGCGCAGGTTACGAAGAGGCGGTCGTCCTTCGGATGCAGCATGATCTGGTTGGGGTGTTCGCCGACCGGAATCCGCGAGATCACGTGCAGATCGCTGGGGCGCACGGCCAGCACGGCGCGACCGGCCCAGTCCGACACAAACAAGAGCGCCCGGTTGTGCGAGCGAACAACATCGTAGGGCCGCCCGCCGCATTCCGCCGATTGCGTGATCTTGCCGCTGGGCACTTCGATGGCGTCGATGCGGCCGGCATTGATATCGAGCGAATAGAGCGTGTGCGAGGCCGCATCGAGCAAGAGCCCGCTGCGAAAATGATGCAGGCTGGCCCGCTCCTCGGCGCTCCGTCCGCGGTTCCGCCTGCCCGTGGCAGGTTCAGCCGTCGCCTGTTGGGCCTTAAACGGGGGGTCGAAGGTTTGACGTGTCAGCCCCTTGTCATTCACCGCGTATTGGAAGATGCGATTGCTGCCGCCTCCCGACCACCAGACGAGGTCCTGCCCGGCCGACGTCGCGAGGCCGAACCAACTTTCGCCTACGCTCTCGCGGGCCAGTTCCTTCTCGGTGCTCAGATCGATCAGCGACAGCTCGTGGCGGTTGTAGCCGTCAGTGCCGACGAGGGCGCGGCGATTGTCGGCTAGCGGAACGATGTTGAGCGGCAAGTCGGTCAGCTCGACGTGTCGGCCGGCCGGTGTGACGACCCAGCCGTTGGGAAGCACGAAGCCCTTGTCACTGGGCCCGGCCGTCTGCGGTGGAGCGGCGGAGGTCATTCCGCCGGCGGCCGCGATGATGCACGCGCAGAACATCAGGCGGGCGCAGAACGCCGCTGGGCAGCCAACGGCCGAAACGAGCGAAAGCGACCCGCACAAGTGCTGAGCAAACTGCGACGTCATGAGAAGTCCCTCCCCAGCCGGGCTGGGCGTCAGATTCCGGAATAGCGGCCGCCTCCGTTCTAGCAACCGCTGCGAATTCTTTCACCGAATGCCGGGGCTTATCCACAAGAAATTCACAGTGGCCCTCGCTGTCGGCGATCCCAAGTCGAGCGCCGGTAAGACGTTGGTTCGTGCCCGCCGAGCACGGTTCGAGAGTGGCCGCGGCGGCAATCGGTGCCTTCTTGATTTTTCGCCTGCGGCCCGCCCACAATGCTCGTGCGACTCAGCGATTGGGGTGAGGAGTCGCACACGCTGAATGAGTGGTACGGATCGCTCCGTCGCGTCGTGCCGGTTCAGAGAACGGTGCGCGGCGCCGACGTTGTCTGGATCGACCGGCGGTGTTGCCTTTGGTGCAAGATGCGCAGCTTGGTTTATTCGTTGGAATTTGAACTGGAAATGTTGAGGGCTCGAACGACGCACCGGCTGATCGTCCCCGTCAACGAGGACGGCCGGTCGCCCCATTGGCGGGCACACGAGCTCAATAAGCGGCTCGTCGACGTCGGCCCCGGGGACTGGATCGTTCACAACCGGCGGCGGTACCGCGTCAAGACGGTTGCGCCCTTCCGCTCCCGCGAACTGACCAGCGACTTCGCCGGTCCGCGGCACGGCTTCATCCGCGAAGGCTGACGCCTGGACTGGCTGCGAATTGGTCGCAATTTGCTCGCGCGACCCGGCCGGTTGCTGCGCGCGACACTCGCCGACACCTCGCGACCGATCAGGAATCGAGCATCACGCCGAGGAAGTTCTTGCGGTTGCCCGCTTCGCGGATCTTTTCGGCGATCCTGGCCAGGACCTGCTGAGCCCGGCGTTCGCCGTCGAGCTGCGCGATCGAGAGTGCGTTGCTCATCTCGATGTGCAAGGTCGTCACGATCTTGCGATACGTGCCAAACGCCCGATCGGCGTCTAGAAAACCGTCGAAGTGCCGGCGAGGCGCGATGTACTTTTCGTACGTCTCCTCGAACCAGCGCCGCTGCCCGGCTGAGCTGGTGTAGCCGATGTCGTGCGCTTTGACGCACTTCCACAGCCGGTTGGTGCAATCCCGGAGCATCCGGCGGGCCTGCTGCCAGTCTTTCTTTTCCTGGTTGTTGGAATGCACGCGTTCGGGACCGGTGAGGTCGCGATTGAGAGTTTTGAGCCGCCCCATCATGTCGAGCAACTGCTGCCGCAACCGGGCCAGATCTTTCTCGGTGTTCTTGCGACGACCGCCAGTCCTGCTCGACGTGCTCGTAAGCTTCCAGCAGATGGGCCGCCGCGGGAATCACCGGCTCGTGCTTGCCGTTCATCCGCGCGCTGGCGGCGCCCATCGGCACCGGGACCATTCGAGCGGCGGGCATTCCAGGCGCCGGCATCCCAGGCGCGGCCAGCGCAGGCAGGGGCATCCCAGGGAGCGGCATGGCGGGGGCGGTCGGCATCACGGGGCCGGGGGCCATCATCGGCATCGCGCCAGGGACGAACGCGCCCATCGGCATGCCTGGCAGCGGGGCTGTTCCTGGCGCGCCATTCACGCCGGCGACAGGCATGCCCGGAGGAAAGGCCGGCATATTCGGCAGGGCGACGGTGACCACGATATTGGGGTCGGCCCCGGGCACCGGTGCGGGCACCGGCAAATCGAGCAGCGGATTCGTTGCGTGCGCTCCCGGGAAGGCCGCTCCGTTCACCCGCCAGAGGAGCACGCAGACAGGATCGACGTCGACCGCCAGCAGCAGCTGCCGCATCGTCCACGCGGATTGCCCGGCCGACTGAAAGGCCTCGGGGGCTAGGCGCAACAGCAGGCCGTTGGGGACGGCTGGCGGCTTGAACCAAGCCCACGCCGAGCTCGTCGGGCGGTCGGCGGCGGCAATCGGCTCCCACGCCTGCGACGGCGGACGCCGCACGAATCGCTCGCGTGGATCGGCGGCCGGATCGCGAGATACCTCAGCTCGATTCATCGACGGGTCAAACTCCCCGCGGCGGACGCAACCCGGAGGGTGGCAAAACGACAAACCAAGCCCGCTCGTGCCTCGGCGGATTACGAATCAACCGTGCAACATATTTTACCGCTCACCCCCCGCACTCTCCAGGTCGTTTGTGGCCGCCGACACGCCCGGAGAGCGCAAAACCCACGAATTGTTCACGTTTTCCGGACCGCGCGTTGTGCAAAGCGGCCCGCTTACTGGTGCTGGCTCGCGTGAGCCGGGGCCTTTCCGCTCGACGTGTGCTCCTTGACCCATTGGGCGATCGCCTCCAGGGCCGTCGGCGACATCGTTTCTTCGATCGTCGCGTACTCGCTGACGGAGCCGGTTTTGCACGTCTGGAACAGGTGGTTGAGCTTTGGCAGCTCACGCACACTGAAGTCCGCGTTGCCCCCCGCGCGGAGGGCTTTTTCCAGCTCCGGGATATTTTGTTTGGGCGGTACTTGCATGTCCTTTTCCCCGATCAGGGCGAGCACGGGGCATTTGACCTGCGTGAGCGCAGGACGAGGATCGTACGCGAGAAAGAAGCGGAACCACGGCAGGCTGATCATCTTCGCACTCTCTTCGGCGGACGCCTCCCCCGCGCCTGCCTGCGCCCGTTCGGCGGGCTTGAGCGCGGCGGAATACTCGGCCCAGGCCGCCTTCACCTTCTGCTTGAGGGCCGCCGGCTCAAGCTTGTCTTTGGCCAGAGTGTAGAGTCTCTTCTGCAACACCTTTGTCTGGGCAATCATGGTCTCAGAGGCCCCACCCTCTTTCAGGATGAACTCCATCTGCAACATGATGATCTCGTCGCCGGGCAGGGCGGGGCCGGCCATCAGCACGATAAACGCGACGTCGTGCGAACGGTTGGCCACCATCGGGGCGATCTCGCCCCCCTCGCTGTGACCGATAAGACCGATCTGGTGCGGGTCGATGTCAGATCGCGTCTTCAGGTATTCGACCCCGGCCAGGACATCGCCGGCGAAGTCTTCGCTGGTGGCGTGCATTACGTCGCCGGTCGAACCGCCGACGCCGCGATCGTCCACTCGCAGAACGGCGATGCCGCGCCGCGTTAGATAATCAGCGATCACCGCGAAGGGGCGATGGCCCATGATCTGCTCGTCGCGATCCTGCTGGCCTGAGCCGGTGATCAAGAGCACGACTGGGAAACGCCCCGAACCGCGGGGGATCGTCAGGGTGCCCGTGAATTTCGCGTGGGCCGCTTTGTTCTCGTAGGTCACTTCCTCGGCTTGATAGGGGTACGGCGGATGCGGGTTTTGCGGCCGCTTGCGGGCTTCCGGCGCGCGATCGGTCTTTTTGAACACGATCGGCAGTTGGGCCATCCCCTGCTTGAACTTGGCCGTGATCTCCGTCCCCGCATCGTTCAAGGTTCCGTCGATGTTCAACAGGAATTTCTTGAACGAGATGTGCACGGCATTGCCTTTGAGCGTGACCTCGTCGACGGCATGGGCGACGGCGTCCTGATCAAGGCTGTTGAGCGTGCCGGTGTATGACCCGTCGGGCTTGGCGGTGACCGCGACGGCGAGTCGCAAACTGACGGCCCCGACTTTGAGCGTCCCCAGCCAATTCCCGGCCAGTGAATGCTTGGCCGCGCTAGCCGCGAGCGGGTTCGCGACGAGGGGATTACCGGCAGGCGGATTCTTGGCGGGCGGATTCTCGCCCTCATTCTCGGCGGCGCCGACGGCCGTCCGACAAAAGAACATCGCGCCGAGCACGAGCGCGGACAACTGCCAAACACGTTTTTGCCTCATTGGGCCCATCTCCTCGTGTTGAGAATCTCGAACGATTGAATCAGCAACATCAGATCATGAATCGTGTTCTGAGTGGTTCCGCAGCCCGTCGGTTGCCGTGTCACGGTTTGCCGGACGGCTTAACCGGCGGTTTGACCGGGCTGTCCGAACTCGGCTTGCCGGCGGTCGGCAGGCGAATCGGGAAGCAGCGGTCGCCCTTGGTGTCGTTCCGTTGCAGATCGACGCAGACCTTGCCGTCGTCGTCCACCTGGTCGACCCACACGCTCCACAGCAAGCCGCCCTCGGCACGAGTCTTCCCGCGCCGGTAATGGAAGGGCTCTCCTTTGCCGAACGGGTCAGCCGGGATCGTTTTGAGATAGCCGACCTTCACCAGTTCTCCGAGATCCGCCGGCAGCGCGCCGTGCTCCCGCACGTAAAGCTCCAGCGCCAGGGCCAGAATCACCGCGCTGCGTCGCGCCTCCTCGCGATCGACGGAGTCCACGAGCGCCAGACCGGCGGGAAGGACAGTGCCCAGGAACAGTGCGCTCGGCCCCCGGCCTGAGAGGCCGCATTGATCTTGGATTTCTTCGGCCGAAAGGGAGCCGGCTGGGGCGCTCGCCTCGCGCTCATAGAGATCCGGCGGCCCCTTGACGACAGCCGGCCGACGAAAACGCGGGCGATCGACCGGTCCCAGCCAGTTGGCAAAGACCACTCGAAGCGAATGGTGCGCGTGTTCGCGAACGCCGAATACGTTGAACACCGTGGCGACCCCTCCCATCTCGGCCTCGAACTGATCGAAACTGTTGACGACAAGCAAGTATTCCGCCTTCAGGCAATCGGACGTTGGCGGAGTCAGCGCCTCGATGGCGAGTGTGTCGTTGAGCGCCAGGCGCAGTTGGGCTGCCGACAACTCCGGTCGCGCCGACCAGGCAATGATCGGCTCGGTCGCCGTCGCCTGCATCACACTGCCGACCATTCGGCCGATCATTCCGGTGTGCGTGCCGACGTGGCGGCTCGAACGGAGCACGGCCCGATACCAATTCCATGCCTCGCCCACGTGTCCCTCGGCGGACAGGCGTGACGCCTCAAGCAGCGCCAGCCGCGCGAATTCCCGACCGCTTCCCAGAGCGGGCGAACTCAACGTCGAGACGGTCGCCACCCCCGGCGGAATATCCAAGTAGCCGTCGAGTTGGCTCCCCTCCTTCCAGACGTCCATCGCCTTGCGGTTGACGGTCAACCAATTGCGGACGTCTGCGTTCGCCAGGCTCCAATCCTCGACCGCCTGTTCGCGGTTTTGCTCGAACGTTTTCGACGCCTCCGGCGTTTTGAGCAGCGAGCTCTCCGCAACGAAGAGCGGGGCTGCCGTGCGATAGACCTTGTCCGCATTCTTCGCGTCGTCCACCTTGACGGCCTTGAAGGCGTCAATGTCGAACGGCTCGACGTCGGGCGACCCGCTCTTCACACGCTGATAGACGCCGGACGCCACCATCAACAGCAAGACGCCGAAGAGCAGCACGGCCGCCCACTTCACAATGCGGCGGACCGGATGCGGGTGGGGATCGGAGATGGGCTGGACGTTGGCGCAAGCGACATCGGCGCAGATTTCAAGCGGCCAGTTGGGGGGTCAATGAAAATGGGCGCAATGAAAAGCTTACTTCGGTCGGTAACGAACTACCAACGCCTGCGGATCACCGGTTTTTGGCAAATTCCTAAATGAGTGCCTCCGTTGCCCCTGAATGACGCCCTTCAATGCGAAACTCGTTCAATCGACCAGATATTCGCGGCGGCAAACTTTGAAGGCCGCGTGAGCTGCGTCGCCCCACGAGTAGGGATACTTTTCCCATCGCTCGCGGTTTTCCTGATCTTGCTCGACCAAGCGCTCCACAATTGCGGCTATGGTCTGCGACGGTGGCAAAGGCATCGACCCGGTACTGATGAACTTATCCAGGCAGCGGCGATGCGCAGCCAGAACTTCCTCCGCTCCACCGGCCGACAACACGCATCGACGGCTGACGTTCGGTCGCCTAAGCTTGCGGTATTCACGGGTGTTCGAAGTGACATGGCGGCGTCCGTCCTGGAATCGAGTCGAAACCAAGAGCACTGCTCGGGGCGGAAAGTAAAACAGCCTCTCGGTCCTGTGCAGCAGTCCCACCGCAATGAGCGCGTCGTCGGTCACGTAATAACGAATTCCTCGGTCGGGTTGTCCAGACCCTTTGGCGGTCAGGTCGCAAACGTGGCGGGCGCCGAAATCTTTCAGTTCGGTCGTGTACTTGAAGAGCGTCGGACTCTCGACCGTTGAGAGATCGATCTGCTGGTACTCGATTGGAGCCGAGTGAAGCGCGCCGAAGGTCTTTCGCATCTGCGTGAAATAGCGACGCATCAGCGCGAATTTGAGCCAGGCGACTCGTCCCGCAATCGTAAGCGCCGAGACGACTCCGACCACGCAGGGGAGCGCGATCAATGGAAAATCGCGAGCGCAAAAGAGGGCCAACGTCGAGAGGCCGACGGCAACCAACAGGGGAACACCGAGGCGACGGGTGAAAGCGGCCGGGCCTCGCTCATCCATCGTCTCCACTTGACGGCGAAGCAGCCGCATGACTCGGCGCTCGTCCCCCTGCGAAATAAATAGATCTGGGCACTCACCGCGGAAGTGCTCGTGCGCTTGCCTGGCCGCAACATCACGCGGACCGGAGCCGGATTGCTTGAGATACAAATCGAATGCCTGCATCAGTCGAGTTTCATGCAACCAGCGAGTCAGGCGGAGGCCCATCGCGATGCCCTGGTCGAGCCCCTCCTGCCAGACGGCTTTCAACAGCAAGGCGCCGTCTGCGGCGCGCCGCACAAGACGAGCGTCGTCACCGCCTGTTCCGGATGGTTTCTCGAATTCTTCACGAACCCGCGAAAGGTCATTCGCAATAGCAGGCAAGCCTGCTTGATCTCCGGCGCCACCAGAAGGTCTCGCCATAGAATGATCTGAGAGGGATATTCGACCGTTTCGGCCGGGTCGACCGCGGTGACGTGATCCGGATCTGTGTCGTCAAACACGGCCTCGGGCACCCGCGCGGACAACGATCGAATCAGCTCTTTCCGCCGCTGTTGCGGGAAGGAGAAGATCCAGGCCGCGATCTGAAACTCGCCCGACTGCTCGGCATCAATTGCGTTGGCAAGGAACCACCGGCGCAACATGTCTGCCAGCACAGCCAGATCGCTGGCTGACAACAGGCGATCCACGAACTTATCGCGAAGGATTTCCATCGCAGGGCATTATGCGCAAAGCGAGTCATGCTTTCCCGGGTCAATTTCGGCTTGGTTTTGCGGAATTTGACGGTTGTAGCGACCAGAGCGCGATGGTCGCCGCATCCGCCGTTCGCCCGGGCTGACCTATAGTTGGTCAACCCATTCGGCGAAGAGCATGCGAAACGGCCCGACCGATCAACGACCATCGTCTGCGGCAGACATTTTTGGATGTCTGTCGCTCGTGGCGCTGGTGCTCTTTGTCTTCCTGCCGACGGTGGGCTACGGCTTCGTCAACTGGGACGACCCCTGGTACGTCCTCGACAACCCGTTGATCACGAGTTGGCGGCCGTCCAACCTGATCGAGATCGCCACCCGGCCGGCCGTGCGGAATTACGCTCCGCTCACGATGTTCGGCTACTTGATCGAACACTCGCTCTGGGGGACGTGGGCCGGCGGTTATCACCTCGTCAATGTGCTCTTGCACACCGTCAACGCGGTGCTGGTTTACGTCCTGTTGCGGCAACTGACGTCGAGCCGGTTTATCGCCTGGATGACCGCGGCCCTCTTCGCCGTGCATCCCGTGCAAGTCGAGACCGTCGCCTGGATCTCGTCGTTCAAGGGGGTCCTGTCGGCCACGTTCATTCTGGCGAGCCTGATTTGCTGGCTACGACCGCAACCCTCGCCCCGCAACGAGGCGTGGGCCGTTGTCTTTCATGCGCTGGGACTGCTGGCCAAGGCGGTGGCGATTATGCTGCCCGCCGTCGTTTTCTGTTACGACGTGCTCGTGGCCGGCAAACGCGCGGCGGACGCGGCAGCGCGGCAGATCGTGCCGTGCCTGCTGGCGGGTCTGGTGCTCTTGGTGACGATGTCGGCCCAGACCTCCGTGCTGGGCGGAGTGCGCGACCACTTGCACTGGAGCAAGGCCCGCGTGGCCGCGTTCGACACGGTCGTCCTGTGGGACTACGTGGGCCTCTTGGTTTGGCCGCGCGATCTGTGCGTGCTCTACGATCCGCCAACGATCGGGATTGCCGGAGCCATCGCGCTGGCGGGCGTCGGCTGGCTGGCGGTCGCGGCCGGTGCCTGGACTTTGCGGCGGCAGTTTCCGCTGTTTGTCGTGGGGCTGGTAGCGTTTGTCGCGCTGTTGTTTCCCGTGCTCAACTTCTTCCCGATCACGACATTGATGAACGATCGCTATCTGTACCTGCCGTCGATTCCCATCTTTGCACTGATGGCCGCCGGCCTTGAGCAGATTTACGTCGCGGGGCGCGTGCAAATCTCGCGCTTCGCGACGAACGCTGGCGCCGCAGGCGACTCGGACCGTCCTTCCGAGAGACGGCCCGTGCGAGTGCTCGCGCGGTCGCTGGCGGCGGCCGCCGGCGGCGTGCTCTTGTGCGGCTACCTCACGGCGACACACGATCGTCTGCCGGTTTGGCGCAATGACCAGTCCCTGTGGGCCGACGCCGTCGCCAAATCCGCCAGTTTGCCCGTGGTCCGCATCCAATGGGCCCAGTCGCTCTACGCCTCGCATCACCCGAGCGAGGCACTGGCCGTCCTGCAGCGGACCCTGCTCGACACCCGTCCCGACGCGGCCGACCGCGAGCGGATCCAGGCGACGATTACCGACTGGAAGCGGGCCAGCGTGAATTAAGTCGATCCGGCCAGCCTCAATTCATTCTCGCGGCCGTGGTCCGCAACAAGCGACTGCAAAACCGCCTGCGGCCTGCCAGCCTACTGTTGCAACTCCGCAACGGCCTTCGATTCGAGGAACGGCAAATCGAAGTGCGGGGCGCTGGCGACAATTTTCGGGTCAACGTGACTCAACAAGATCGCGTAGTCGCTGATGGGGTCGTTGTCGGTGATCACCGGCGCATCGATTTTCGGCAGCAGCACCACCCTCTGCAGCTGACCCCGTGCGGCAAGAATTTTGTCGAGGCAGGGGATTTTGCCGGCAATTTTTTTCGCCGCCAGGGGATCAAACAGAGCTGGTAAGTCGGCATCCGTCGAGATGACCATGGGAAGCTCCGGGAAAATCCAAACGTGGCGGAACACCTCCTGCGCGGTTGCGAAATAGGCCGTGCTATAGGCCTGCGAAATGAACACGCCATCGGGCTCGAGGTGCGATTTGACCAAGCGGATAAATTCCAACGACTTCACCGCGGTGCAACCACGCAGCCCGTCGTCTCCCGTAATTTCGACGATCACGTTGTACCGATCGTGATCGAGAGAGAGAGCAAGCCGTCCATCCATCACAACTGGCGGATTGCTGTGGATGATGTTGGAGCTGACCTCGGGATGCCGGCTCCAGAACCTGGACACGGCCGGACTGTAGTCCAGGTTCATGATCTTACTGTCGGGCAATAGCTTGACGAGGCCGCCATTGGAGATCCCCGCGCCGACACCGACGTAGAAAATCCGGCTGTTTTTCTTCAGCATGGCAGGGATCAACATCTGCTGCGTTCGGTATCCGCCACAGATCTTATGGATCGCTGGTGACTGCATCCGACCACTGACAAGATAGTCCTCTCCGGCAAGCCAGGTCGAGATGCCCCAATCCTCGTCGGCTTCCACCGGTCCTTGCGTTCTTGCTGAGGTCGCGGTAATACGCCTGCGAAGAGCCCAGCGCAAAGATTGCCAGCGCCGGCAACGCGAACGCGAATCGGCGCGAGTAGAAGACCGTCCCGACCAGGACGGCAAGGGCGGTTCCGATCGCGGGGATCTGCACGAAAGAGAGCCGCAGCACTTCGGGTAGCAACACCGTTGCGGCGAGCCCGCCGAGAAATGTGCCGGCGAGATTGGACGCGTAAACCATGCCGGCCTGACGGGCATTCAGGCTCTTGCTCTCGCAGTGGATCGCGCCGAAGTACCAGCCGCTGAACAGCACGGGGATGAAAAGCAGCTGTGCGTGCTCACGACCAAGCATAAAGAAGGCGGCGCCCAGCGAGAGTGCCAGCGCGCCTAAGATCCATCCCGAAGACACACGAATGATCAGTGCCAGGCAATTGCCAACCGCCCAGGCCACGAGGATGAACGCAAGGACGATGCTGAACAGCCAATAGGCGTCAGGCTCGACGAGTCCGAAATGCCGAAACAGGACGACTTGATAAGAGAAGCCGATGAAGCCGGCCGCGAACAACAGGGCCGCGGCGCGCGACACCGGACCGGAACCTGAAGAGGCCACGACAGGCTGGGGCCGGACGAACAGCGGCAGCAGGCCCGCACAAACATAGAAGACCGACGCGACCAGCACCATGTGAGAAAGCGACAGGCTTGGGAGAAGGTAGACACTCAATCCGCATCCCGTGGCGGCCCCCAGCGTGTTGGTCATCAAAACGAGAATCGCCGTACGATTGGAGCCGCCCAGCGTCGCGAACGCGGCGGGATAATTGGCTCCCATAAACACCGCCAGCGTTCCGCAGGTCAGCAGAAGCAGGCCGAACAGAACCGCATAATAGGAACCGATCCCAATGTTCCATCCCATCACGCCATCAAGCAGCCAACAGAATGCGGGAATGAAAGCTGGCAAGATGCAGGCGCAGGCCAACTCGACGGAGATCCACACTCGGCGCGGCCACCGGCTGCGACCGCCGAGAAGGGCGCCCAGGGCAATGCCCGCAATAAAGGCGAACGAGATCGCCGACGAGATGAAGGCATCCGCGCCGCCGGAATGTATGGCGACATAGCGTTGGATGGCGCACTGGGCCGTGAGCGATCCAGCTCCGGAGAAGAAGAGGGAAAGTAAACCGATCAGCATCGCTCGAACGTGAGCGTCTCTCGTCACTTCTTGCCCCGTCATAATGTGACATTCCAAGCGGCCGCGGGCGAAATGGATCTTCGAAGATCGATTTCCATCGCGCGGGCGATATTCGGGTCGTCGATTAATTTGAGTGGCGCGAGCACTTCGTCAACCAGAGCGCCGCCATCGACGGCCGAGCGCCCGAATGGTCCTGTTGGCGGCAACCTCATCTCGGAGACATTCATCGTACGGCTTCCGCCGCATCGACGACGACCGGAAGGGTTAACGTGCGTCGACCCAGGGCATCAAGAAACCGCAAGGAGGGAAAATCGATCGCGCTCAAATCAGTTTTTGGCGGCAGCACGAGACGCAGCGATTGATCAGTGCCGCCGATGTCGATCGGCCCAGTTGCGGCCGGCAACAGCAAATGATCGGCGTTATCGATCAGCTTCAGACAGCCGGATTCGTGCCCGGCCGTCGACTTCAAGACTTGGGCCCCCGGGTTCCGGGCCAGGTCGACCAACTCGACCGCGGCAACCTCCTGCAGCTTCGGCGCAGCCGGCAGTCGCAAGAACAGGGTCGGAACGGGAGCGGCCTCGCCTGCAGCTCGTCGCTGAAAGGCGCAGTCATAAAGGGCGAGGTCGGCGCGGTTCTTGCGCACCAGCAACCGCGTGGGTCCGACGCGTCCGAGAAGTTGGAACTGCGCGGAAATAAAATCGAGAAACTTCATCTTTGGCGGAACGGGGTTCCAGGGATTCGGGTTGTCGATAAACAAGAGGCGGGGGCAGTCGCGGTGCGCCTGAAGCAAACGCTCGTCGTCGACCGGGTCCATCTGCGCCCAGAGATTGCTGATCGGCACAACGTCGCTCGCGGGACGCTGCTCGGCCCAAAAATGCAGGCTTTCGAGGCCGAATCGGGCGAAGACGCAATCCGATGAGTGGCGCACGTTTGTCGCTAGAAACGTGCAATAGACTGCGTCGCGTTCCGGCATCCGCGTCCAATGACAGCCGGGCAGGTCCAGCGGAATGAGCGAGCGATATTCTTCCTCCGCGTCGATCATCGACACCAGCCCGATCAGCAGTGCCGCCGCCAGTAAAACGGCGTTTGCCTTTGCGGGCAGCGCGCCCACGCCGGCTCTCAGTCGATGGAAGAGGCCCAGCTCGCCGCCCACGTCCACCAGTAGCGCGAGCGCGATTCCCACCATCAAAAAGACCGCAAAGTGAAAAGGTCGTCCGGCCAGGTGCACAACCGGCAGCAAGTGCAACAACTCCAGACAAGCGCCCGCGACCAGCCCCAAGCGCACATAGTCTCTCAATCCTTCGGCCGCCTGACCCGGCGATTGGATCAAAATCAGCCAGCAGAGCGGCAATGTCAATCGGAGCCAGGTCATGTCCCAGGGGGGCGCGGTCAGCATGCCTGCGACAATCCACCCGCAAAGAATGGCCTTAAGCGGCACCAGAAATTTGCGAATCGAGGGCTCGAATTGCAGCGCAAGCAGCCCGCGCCCGCGGTCAGCAAGGCCCAGAGCGACGTGACGCTGAGAAGAGTCCACTCGACACCGAAGATTTCATAGGTGCGGGTCCGCATCGAGGCGACCGCGACGGCAATCACGGCCGCTCGCTTGAGCGCCGGTGCAATGGACTCAAACAGGTTGGGTTGCCGGGCTGCGAGATCGCGCACTTCTTGATAAACATCGAGCGCCAACACAACTGCGACGATCGGCAATACCAGGCTGCCAATCAGGACCTGGCTGCCGGTCACCGGAAAGATTTGTAACGGTTGCAGACACGCGGTGAAGCACAAGAACAATCGAAAAAACCAAGTCCGCTCGTCCAGATCACGTCCTGCCGGAGGCACGAGCAACAACCACACGAGGGGCAAGCCGAGCGACAGCGGCAGGAAGACTTCGTGATTCCGCGATGCGGCAATTAAGAAAACCATCACACAAGCGACGATCCGCAGGGGGGCCAACAACAGGGTCCAAGATGGCGTGCGCCCCAGGGCCGCAAACCCCAGGACAGTCGCGGCGGAGACCCACACCAGCCCAAACGTCGAGACCGGCAGAGGGGTGCCGACCGGGGCACTCGCAAAATTGCGGTAGGTTCGCAGAAAGAGCGCATTGGACATGCCCGCGAGCGTATTGCCCTGCCAGAGCGCAAAGCCAACCATCGGCCCTGCGACCAGCAGACCGCCCAGTCCGCACCACAGGATTTCCTTGAGCCCCACCGTGCCCGGGGGCACACGGACGCACGCGAGGGCAAGGCCGGGCAGCAGGCGCAAGTCACCAAAAAACAAAAGCCCCCGTATCCGTCGCCGAAACGCGATCTCATCAACATCAAGGGCAGAGCCACGGTGGCGCAGCGCTCGCGCACCTCAGCAGGTACCAGAGCCGGGAGGACCGCGGTGTGAGCGTCAGCAGTGTGAGCGCCAATCCGAGCAGGTAGAAAACGCCCACGTTCACCTTGGTCAAAGCCATCGCCGCGCCGAGCCCGCCGAGCACGAGCAGGGCAATTCTTCGGCGCTCCATCGTCGCTGCCACGTAGAGAGCGGCGGCCAACAGCAGTGCAACCACTTCCTGGGGGTGCCCCGGCTCACGGCTCAATACGAAGAGCTGGCAGACCGAGAGGATCCACACCAATGCGGTGAGGCCTACTCGCGAGGCAACACGCCCCGCCAATCGTGACGCGGTCATGGCCAACAGCAGCGTCGTCAGCAGCCAGGTGACAAGCGACTCGATCCTCAGGGCGTCATTGCCGAGGGGAACGCGCAGCACGCCGAAGACCAGCCAGCGCAGGAACAGATAGAAAGGGCCATAGAGACAGTTCACCCGGTCATAAATGGTGTGCCCGTCCAGCATGTGCTGAACGAACAGCAGCACGACGCCCTCGTCATCGTACGGCACAATGCAGATGAACGCGGAAAAGCAGGCGAAAGAGACGCCACTAAGCACCGCTCCCAAGACCAGCGCCGCTGTCAGAAAACGACTGATCGGGATTCCTGATCTTGTGGCCGTGGACGGAAAGGGCGGCTGCAACGAAGCGTGGGCCGTCATTGAGGATCGCTCGTTGCGGCGGAGGGAACGTCGATCGGACGTGTCGAGTCGGGGCCGATGGTATGGAAATCCATTATTCGAGCGTGCGCAATGGTTGTCAAACGCCGATCCGCTGCGCCGACGCGAGCAGCGCAGCGTCGTTCGCTCAGCGAATCGGGACGTCCGCTTCGAGCGCGACGGGAAGCGTCAAGAGCCGCAGGTCATTGCCGTCGAGAAAGCGCAAAGCCGGATACTCGGCCTGCTCCAGGCGGATCGACGCGGGAACAATCAGCCGCAAGTCGCGACCCGGTGCCGGCAGCTCGACCGGACGACTCTGAGAAGGCAAAAGGGTTCGGCCTTGGGCGTCCGTGAGGATCAGCGTTCGCTCCGGCTGTTCACCGGAGGTCGACGCCAAGTCCTGGTGTTGATCGAGATCGACGAGCGTGATTGCCGCCACTGCGTCTAGCTTTGGAACGCTCGGGAGCCGCAAGCACAGGATGTTCGGAGCAGCACCGCCTGCGTTCGGCTGAAAGGCGCAGTCAAACAGCTCGAGGTCCGTGCGCTCTTTGCGGACCAGAAAGCGCGTGGTACCGACGCGTGCAAGCGTCCGGAAGTGGCCCTGCACGTAGCTCAAAAAGTTCATTTTCGGAGTGTCGGCACCCCAGGGGTTGGGGGTGTCGATGAACATCATCTGCAGGCGATCGCGGTGGGCGTCCAGCAGCGCATCATCCGCCGAGCGATCCATGCCTTCCCACTGGTTTCCAATGATCACTCTCGAAGCGGGACGTTGATCAACCCAGAAATAGGCGCTCGCCAAGCCGAAGCGAGGAACGAAGCAATCGGCAGAGGCGCGCAAGTTGGCGGTCACGAAGTTATAGAACGAGGCGTCACGCTCCGACACCCGCGTCCAACGGCAGCCCTTAAGATTCAGTGGGTCCGACTGAAAATACGTCATGCCGGACGCAAACGTCGCCAGCCCCGCCACGATGAGCGCAGAAAGCATGACGGCGAGATTCAAACGGGCAGTCCGCTCAAGTGAGTTCAGCGGATCGATAAGGCCCGATGCCCGAGCCAGGTCATAGAGCAACAGAGCCGCGACGAACAGCATGAGCACGTGGCCCAAATGCAATTGGGCTTGTCCCGCTTCGATGATTGGCAAGAGGTGAAGCGGTTCCAGGCAGGCTGCCAGGAGCAACGCGATCCGCCCAAGCGATCCCGGTCCGCTGCTAAAACTGCCTGTTGGAGGAATCAGGAGGACCCAACAGAGCGGCAGAGCATAGCTCATCCAGGTTGTGTCCCACAGGCGTGACGTCGACGATCCCGCGATCACAATGCCGCAAACAAGCAATCGCAGCGGCGCAAGCAACGTTTGCTTCGGCGATTCGATCCGAAGGACGGCCAGACCCAATCCCACAGCGGCGAGCGCCCAGACACTGGTCAAACTCGGAAGGGGAATGGAATGCCCAAGGACTTCGTACGAACGAAATCGCAGCAGAACGACCGCGGGAGCAATTGTCGCCAGCAGGCGCAATGCTCGCAGGATTGGCCCATTCAGAACGGGCCGAAGACCGTCAAAGAAATCCCGGACAGCGCCGAATTCGGTACCCAAGTCGAGCAGAAGCACCACAGTCGCCAGCGGGAGCATGAGCGTGCCGATGTACATCTGGCTTCCCGCCATTGGGAAGATTTGCAGCGGCTCGACCACGGCAGAAAACGCGAGCAGGACCCGAAAGAACCAATCGCGCTCGCTCAACGAGAGGTTGGGAGGCGGAACGAGCAACAACCAAGACAGCGGCAAGACGTAATAGAAGCGGCCGTGCGGGTCCCACCACCACGACGTTAGCAACGCAAGCGCAACGCCGCTGGCGACCAAACGCAGGATCCAAAGCAGGCGTCTTATTGGCACGGAGGTGCGATCGGTCAAGGCCGTCAGGCTGAAAGCAGCGCCCACGCTCGCCCAGGCAATAATGAAGGGAGGTAGCAGCAAACGCCTCCCGTAATTGGATCCGCCATATTCGCGAGCCGGCCTCAAGATCAGTGAGTCGAGCATTCCGCTAATGGTGTTCCCATCGAACCAGGCGAAGGCTGTCATCAGCAGCAGAATCACAAGTCCACCCACCGCGGCTGCGAGCCAGTCACCAAATCCGAAGCGACCGGCCGGCACTCGGAACGCGAGAAGAAGACAGCAGGGCAACAGACTGACGGTCATGAAGAAACACAGACCGGCGTAACCGTCGGCCAGTCGAGATCGCATGAGTGCCACAGGCAGGGCGACGACGCCGATCGTAAGCAGACCTTTTAGGAGCGTCCGCACCAGCGAGGGTCGCGTCAAAGCGACAAGGGCCACGGCCAGGGCGATGCAAAAGAAAACGCCCACGTTAACCTTGGTCAGGATCAAAGCGGCGCCGAGCCCACCCAAAACGCAGAGGGGAAGCCGTCGCGTCGCCGACTTCATCGTCGCCGCGGTCCAGAACGCCAGGGCAAGCAAGACGGCGATGACTTCCTGCGGATGATTCGGTTCATAACTCAGCACCGATAAATGCAGGACGGAAAGGGTGCCCGCGATCGCGGCCAGACCGAAGGCAAAGCGGCTTTTTCCCGCTATGCGCGCGGCCGTGGCCGCCAGGATCAGTGCGGCCAAGCTCCAGCTCGCAAACGTCACGGCCCGGCCCGCGTCGTTCGTGAGGGGCAGCCTCAGCAGTCCAAACAACATCCAGCGTTCGAAGAAATAGGAGGGCCCGTAGACACTGTGAATGTCGTCGTAAATTGCTCGCCCGTCGAGCAAGTGGCGGACGAACAGGAGATGCTTTCCTTCGTCATCGTAAAGCTTGAACGTGCTAAAGAGCGTGAAAAAGCAATAGGCCGCGCAGCAACCGAAAACGCTGACCACGAGCACGCGCAAAAAAAGGCGTTCGACATCGAATCGGCCGAACGAGCGCGCATCACCCGCCGGCGACAGCCCAGCGGATTCCGGACGTCGAGTGCCGTCGGCACTCTCGGGATGCGACGTTTCCTGCACGTTGGAGGCCGATTTATCGCGGTGCCGCGGAAGGATAATTTGTGGGATCGCACCGCTCGTCTCCGCCCGGCGCGTGCGTAAAGACCACTGCTGGCTCCATCTGCATTATCCCTGGTCGGCGGGTACCGTCAAACGCGCGCCGCAAGGGCACCGACGGCCGTTCGCACGATCACTTCGTTCGGAGAAAACGCCACCGACGGGCTATTCAGGCGTCAGCCTCGGCAAATATGATGAAGAGACTTTCGAGCGAACGTTGGCTCGGGCCTCGCGCTCACTTCCGATTCGGGGCATCGCGTTGGAACTCCACGGGCGAACAATTCTTGTCACAGGCGGGGCTGGATTTATCGGCTCCCATCTCGTCGACGCGCTTTCTGACTGCTCCGTCCGAGTCGTTGACGACTTCTCGACGGGCCGCCAGGAGAATCTGGAGCACCGCCTCGGCCAAGGCCGACTCGAAATCATCCGCGGCGATTTGCGGGATCCGGCGCTGCTGCCCCGCATCTTGCAAGGCGTCGACGTGGTGTTTCACCTGGCGTGCCGCGGCGTGCGGCACTCGATCGGGCATCCGCTCGAAAACCACGAGGTGAACGCGACCGGCACCTTGCAGCTGCTCGAGGCGGCCCGTCGCGCCCGGGTTCAGCGATTTGTGCACGTCTCGTCGTCGGAAGTGTATGGCACGGCTCAGTCGGCCCCGATGGATGAAAGTCATCCGACCAGTCCCGAAACGGTCTACGGGGCCTCAAAGCTGGCTGGCGAATGCTACGCGCGCGCTGCGCATCAGACCTACGGCTTTCCGACGGTCATCGTGCGTCCGTTCAATAACTTTGGTCCCCGCAGCCATCATGAGGGAGATTCCGGCGAGGTCATTCCCCGGTTTGTCGTCTGGGCTCTTAACGGGCAGGCGCCTGTGATTTTCGGTGACGGCGCTCAAACGCGCGATTTCATCTACGTTGAAGACACGGCCTACTGGCTGCGGCGGGCGGCAGAATGCGATGCGCTGATCGGGCAAACGGTCAACTTCGGCTCCGGCACTGAGACGTCGATTCGCGAACTCGCCGATCTCGTTTACGACGTTACGTGCGGGGCGCCGATTGCTCCCGAATTCCGGGCACCGCGGCCCGGCGACGTGCGGCGACATGTGGCAGGCATCGCCAAAGCGCGACGAATGCTCGGATTCGAGACCAGAATTTCGCTGCGCGAGGGGATTGAAAGGACTGTTGCGTACCTGCGATCCAGGGGCGACGATGTGGGCAGACTGCTGGCGGAGACTCAAAGAATCAATTGGGTGATGAGCGACAGCGGAGCTTCCTCACAAGTGCGCGAAAGCGGGAAAGCGTCGGCGTGATACCAATTACCAAGCCCTATTTCGGGCCCGAGGAGGCCGAGGCCGCCGCCAGCGTGATTGAAAGCGGATGGGTCACACAGGGGCCAAAGGTCGCCGAATTCGAGCGGGCCGTCGCCGATTACTGCCAGACCGCGGAAGCCGTCGCGGTGAGCAATTGCACGGCGGCTTTGCATTTGTCGCTGTTGGCACTGGGCGTCGGTCCCGGAGACGAGGTGATCTGCCCGTCGATGTCGTTTATTGCCACCGCCAATTCGATTCGTCACGCCGGTGCGACGCCCGTTTTTGCCGACGTCGATTGCCAGACCTACAACCTCGACCCGGACGCCACCGAAGCAGCGATCACACCGCGAACCAAGGCAATCCTGGTCGTGCACCAGATTGGCATGCCGGCCGACATCGACCGCTTCCTTGCGATTGGAGCCCGGTACGGAGTCAAGATTCTAGAGGATGCCGCCTGTGCCTTCGGTGCCCGATACAAGGGCCGGCCGATCGGCGGACACAGCGAGTTGGCTTGCTTCAGCCTGCATCCCCGCAAGCTCATCACCACCGGCGAAGGCGGCTTGATCACGACCAATAGTCGCGAGCACGCGCAGCGCCTGCGGCTGTTGCGGCAACATGGCATGAGCATTTCCGACGCGGTCCGCCACGCCTCGAATCAGGTGCTCACCGAGCAGTATGTTTGCGTGGGCTACAACCAGCGGATGACCGATATCCAAGCGGCCATCGGCGTCGAGCAGATGAAAAAGCTCGATTGGATCGTAGGTCGGCGGATTGAGTTGGCAGGCCGTTACACGCAGGCCTTGGCCACTCATCCCTGGTTGTCACCGCCGCACGTCCCTGAGTTCGCGCAGCCGAATTTTCAGAGTTATGCCGTCCAGATCAAGAGGGGCGCTCCGTTTGGACGGGACGAGTTGATGCAGAAGCTGCTCGACCGCGGAATTGCCACGCGTCGGGGAATCATGTTGTCGCATTTGGAGTCCCCCTATCGGAAGTCTGCAACCGATCTCCCACAATCGGAACAAGCCAGCGCCCATTCGCTCTTGCTACCCTTATTCCCACAAATGGAAATCGGTGATCAAGACGTTGTGATCAATGCCTTGCGAGAGTGCGCAACGGCGCGTCCCTTGTGCGCGCAGTCCCGTCCATGAACCTGCCGAATTTCCTGATCGCCGGCGCGCCGCGTGCCGGAACAACGTTCCTCTACGAAATTCTTGGCGAGCACCCGGACGTTTACCTGGCCAGGCCCCGCAGCCCCGAACCAAAGTTTTTTTTGGTTGACGAAGAATTCCAAAAAGGCCTCGGCTATTACTCGGAGAGGTATTTCGCGGGTGTGGAGGGCCAAACCGCGGTCGGAGAGAAATCGACGAATTATCTGGAAAATCCGCACGTGGCAGATCGCATCCGTTCGCTGCTGCCGGGCGTCAAACTGCTCTTTACACTCCGAAATCCGATCGAGCGCGCGTTTTCGAACTACCTCTGGTCCCAAAAAAACGGCCTCGAAACTTTGTCTTTTGCCGACGCTGTGGAGACCGAGCAGGCCCGTGAAGCCGAGTACCCGCATGCCTATCGCTACTCGCGGCCCTTTTCCTATGTGTCGCGCGGTCTGTACGCCGCACATTTGCGGCCCTATCTGGAAGAATTTCCTTCGGACCAAATTAAAGTGGTCCTTCTCGACGATCTCGAAGAAAAGCCCCAGGTCGAACTCGACGGGATCGCCCGGTTTTTGGGTGTCCGAGCACTGCAGTCGCCGGGCGACTTACATCGCCGCGTCAACACGGCTCGGGTCGGCAATGAGCAGATCGGGGAAGCCACTCGTGCCAGGTTGCAAGACGTTTTCCGTGATCCCAATCGGGAATTGGCCGACCTCTTGAAGCGGGATCTCTCCCATTGGTCGTAGCGGACGAGCAATTCAACCTGATTTGCCTCACGGTCGACGTTGAGTGGGCGCACCCCGACGTTCTGCACGACCTGGTCGAAACCATCAGTGCCCGCGGTCTCGAGGCGACGTTCTTTTCGACGCATGCCGGAATCCAAGTGCCCGGCCACGAGCGGGCTCTGCACCCGAATTTCCTGCGTTCGGGTGAAACGATGCGACGACTGGGCACTGCAGCTGCCGCGATGACCGATGTTGACGTCTACCGCCATGTGGTCGAGACAACGCACAGCTTCTGTCCCGAGGCGGTGGGAGTGCGCGGTCATCGGCAATTTTTCGACTCAACGCTCTTGCCGATCTACAAAGAATGCGGATTGCGATACGACAGCAGCCTGTTCCTCCCGCTGGCGGAGGGCTTGGCGCCCGTTATGAAGCCGCACGACATTCTCGAGTTGCCGATTTATTACATCGACCACAGTGACCTCAACGCTCGCTATACCGATTTCGACGTCGCCGCGCTTGGGCTCGATCGACCGGGGTTGAAAGTGTTCGACTTCCATCCCAATACGGTCTTCATCAACGCCGCTACCAATGGGCAGTACGATGCCTCGAAGGCCCACTATCACGATCCGGACAAACTGCTGGCGATGCGGCAATCAGGCGCCGGCGCGCGAACTCTCTTCATCCAGCTTCTCGATTTCATCGCGAGCCAGCGCCGACCCACCGCGACTCTCGCAGAGGTCGATCGACGCTGGCGTGCGGCCGCAGTGAAGCAACGGTGATCCGGGCCAAACACGGGCAGAGCCTTCGATGCAGATCACCGTTTACACCGATAAGCACCGCGCCCTGTGGTCCCGATTTCTCGCAGGGTCGGTCAACGGCACCCTTTTTCACAGCCAAGAGTTCCTCGACTACCACCCCGCGGGTCGATTTTCGTGGCATCACCTCATCTTCGGTAATCCGGGAGAGCCCTTGGCGGTGATGCCGGGAGCCATTCACGTCGATGCAAACGGCAAAACAACCTATCGCTCCCCCGCCGGGGCAACGCTTGGCGGACTCGTTCTTGCGGCCTCGGCTGAGCCTTTCACAAACGATCGAGTTGGTCCAATCTTTGGTCGCGTACGGGCGCGAGTCGGGCTGGTCGTCGATTGTCTTGGGGACGGTGCCCCCGCTTTATTGGCGGACGCCGGACGACGCGCTGGAATTCGTGCTCCGCGACGCCGGCTTTGTCGGCACGCCCCAGCTGATGTTTTATGTGCCTTTGAAGCAAGCGGGGTCGGAGGCAGATTTGCTCCAGCTGGTTCCGTCGGCAAAACGGTGGGAGTTTCGCAAGTCGCTACAGCAAGGTTTGGAAATCCGCGCAGCCGAAACTCCCGATCAAATCGCGCAGTTTTATGAAGTCCTGAGGATCAACAAGGCCGCACATGGCACCCAACCCGTACACTCTCTTGACGAGTTGCTGGGGCTTAAGCAGCGTTTTCCCGATCGCATCCGCATCCTCTGCGCGATCAAAGAGGGAGAGACGTTAGCGGGAATTTATCGCGTTGCTGCGACCCCGCGCGTCTCGTACACTCAATATATTGCCGACCGACCCGATTCTCGGGACGTGCAAGCAACCCGCTTTGTGCTGTTTCACACCCTCCAAGAACTCGTCCAGGCCGGGGTCGAATTCCTCGACTTGGGCCCGTCGGTCCAATTGCCCATCGTTCGCCGGGGTGGCGTCGTCTTTAAGGAGTCGGTCGGTGGGTTCGGCTGCGAGCGTCGGGAGTGGATTTTGGGACTGTCGCAGCCCCAGGCCGGTTGACCCCAAATCCTTTCTCCACAGTCGCCCGAGCGCTCGACGATGATGTCTCCGCACCAAAGAATCAGCATCATCATCCCGGCGTTCAACGAAGAAGAAAATCTGCCGGAGATCGTCACGCGGCTGCACGCGCTCGATCCGGCGCTGGCCGAGCGCGGGCTCGAACTGGAGATCGTCGTGATCGACGACCACTCCAGCGACGCCACCTGTCAGGTGGGAAAGGCTCTGGCAAGCAAGCACCCCGGCATGCGCTATGTGCGGCTCTCGCGTAATAGCGGCTCGCATATCGCCTGCGCTGCCGGACTGGACCAGTGCACGGGCGACGCGGCCATCGTGATGGCGGCCGATCTGCAGGATCCCCCCGAAATCGTGCTCAAGTTGGCTGATGAATGGCAACGGGGCAACGACGTCGTCTGGGCCGTCCGCTCCAAGCGCGAGGGGGAATCGTGGAGCACGTTGCTCACGTCGTGGCTATTCAACTCGCTCATGAAGCACGCCTTTCCCGATTTGCCGCGGAAGGGGGCCGATTTTGTTCTCGTCAGCCGCCGTGTGATCGACGCGTACAACGCGATGCGGGAGAAAAACCCGAACATCAACCTGGCATTTCGCTGGTGCGGATTCCGGCAGTCGTCATTCGAGTACGTGAAGCAAGCACGTCACGCGGGCAAGAGCCGTTTCACTCTGGCAAAAAAGCTCAAGGTTTTTGTCGACTCGATCGTCGGCTACAGCTACGCGCCGCTACGAGTGACGGCGGTGCTCGGTGCGAGCCTGTTCGTCGTCGGTTTTGTCGCCGCATTGGCGGCCGTTGTCGGGCGACTTGCCGGGGCCTCCTGGACCACATTTGGCATCGCCATGGTCCTAGCCGTAACGTTGGCGGGGCAAGGCGTCACGCTCGTGGCGCTCGGACTGCTCGGTGAATATACGTGGCGGGCTCTCGATGAAGTGCGCGGTCGACCACGCTATCTGATCGAAGAATCCGCCGGACCGACAGCCGTCGATTCGGCGGCGCGGAACGCATCCCGCGAACCTGTCATCGAACAGAAGTTGCGGGTTGCAACGCAAGAAAGTTGGGAAGCCAGATGAGCGACTCGCGAATGGTCGGCGTCGCCGTGATTGGTTGTGGGTATTGGGGGCCCAACCTGGTCCGCAATTTCTCCGTCTGCGCGGACACACGCGTTGTGGCTGTTTGCGACAAGGACGTCGGCCGGCTCAAGCGCGTTGCCCCAATCTGTCCCACCGCGAAGCTGACCGGCAACTTTGACGACGTTCTGCGCAACCCCGAAATTGAAGCCGTGGCGATTGCCACTCCGGTGGCCACACACGTTCACCTGGCGACGGCCGCACTGGAAGCAGGCAAGCACGTTCTGGTCGAAAAACCGCTGGCGGGCAACGTCCGCGACGCAGAGGTGCTCGTCCGCAGAGCTGCCGAGGCCGGCCGCATCCTGATGGTCGACCACACATACCTCTACAGTCCTGCGATCCGCAAAATCAAAGAGCTCGTCGACAAGGGCGAGTTCGGCGAGCTCTTTTACATCGACAGCGTGCGGATCAATCTGGGCCAGTTCCAAAGCGATATCAACGTCCTCTGGGATCTGGCTCCCCACGATCTCTCGATTATCGACTACTTGCTCGGTCGGATGCCCCGCAGCCTGGCCGCGATGGGCGTCTCCCATACCTCAAGTGAGCTGGAGGATGTGGCTTACCTCAACCTCGACTTCGGCAACTCATTGATGGCCACATTTCACGTCAATTGGTTGAGCCCAGTGAAGCTGAGGCACACCATCATCGGGGGCAGCAAGCGGAGCGCTGTCTACAACGATCTCGATCCGGTCCAGCCGATTCAAATCTACGACAGCGGGATCCAGCTCGGTCAATCCTCGGAAGCACGGTATGGCGCCCTGGTGAGCTACCGCATGGGAGACATCTGGTCTCCTTACGTGTCGCGCAGCGAAGAGCCCCTGCAGAATGTCGTCCGCCATTTTGCCGACTGCATTCTCCAGAACAAGCAGCCGCTCACCGACGGCGAATCGGGGCTGCGCGTGGTGCGGATCCTCGAGGCGGCCCAGCGCAGCATTAAAGCCCAAGGCGGCCGCATCACCTTGTGATCACTTTTCGTCGCGCCTCAATGATGAACAAGCTGCGCCTAGCGGTTGCGATTCTGCTGACCGCTCTTGTCCTTCCGGTCTGCTGGGGCCTGGCAATTGTCGCGGCCTCGACCGGAGGTCGCAGCATTGGCGCCTATACGCTCATTTCGCTCGCGGCAACCTGTGTCGTCGTTGCCCTCAATTTTCACTTGAGTGGCCGACCGTCGTCCAAAGTTCGCGGATTCGCGGTGTTTGGCGCGGCCTTGATTCTCTGGGCCGCGGTCGTCGCCGGCTGGGTTGCCTTCTCGAACGGGCCTGCGCTTCCCGGTTGGCTCGTCTTTTTGGGGCTTTTTCCGGCCACCTTGTGGATCGCCTGGAGCGCGTGGATGTTTGTCGCTCCTCTGCGGTGGAGCCTACGGCTGGGTACGTTGGCGCTGTTCGCGTTATTGATCGCGCCGTTCGTCTATTACTTCCAGATTGAGGGGGCCACCGCCAACGGACGGATCGACTTCGATCTTCGACCGCCGCACAGCCTCAGCCGAGTCGTTCGCTCCGCATTCGCCGATCTCACCGGACGGGAAATCGTCCTCCTTCCCAAGAGCGAATCTCCGCCGCCTGACGCGGTGACCGGCGTCAAGAGCCTCTATACCAAGTACGAATATCGAATCCCGATGCGGGACGGCAAACAGTTGTTTACGGCGGTTTATGTTCCGAAGGATGACGCAAAGCCTTATCCAATCCTGCTTTATCGGACCCCCTACAGCATCCGACCCTACGGCGCCGATCAATTCCGCGAGCAGCTTGGTCCTTCGCCCCAGTTAGAGAAATCGGGCTACATCTTCGCTTATCAAGACGTGCGCGGCCGCTGGATGTCCGAGGGAGAGTTTGTGCACATGCGGCCGTGCAAAGACGTGAAGACGGGGCCCGCAGACGTCGACGAAAGTACGGACACGTACGACACCATCGACTGGCTGCTCAAGCACGTGCCCAACAATAACGGCAAGGTCGGCCTGTGGGGCATCTCCTATCCCGGGTTTTATGCGGCCGCCGGAATGATCGGCGCGCACCCGCGCTGTTGGCCGTCTCTCCGCAAGCGCCGATCACGGACTGGTTCATGGGCGACGACTGGCACCACAACGGTGCATTGATTCTCGCGCACATGTTCAGCTTCATGTCGCGAAACGACAGGCCCCGCCCCGCTCCGACCAAAACGCTCGACACGACCTTCGACTACAAAACACCCGACGGCTACGCCTTTTTCATGAAGCTCGGTTCGTTGCTCGACGCCGGCCGACACTACCTCCGCGGCAAATCCACATTCTGGGATGAGTCGCTTCAGCACGGCACTTACGACGATTTTTGGAAGTCGCGGAATCTGCGACCACACATTCAGCACATCCAGCCGGCGGTGCTCACGGTGGGAGGCTGGTTCGACGCTGAGAACCTCTTTGGGTCGCTGGAGGTGTTCCGCGCCCTTGAGAAGAATTCGCCGGCGACGACCAGCGAGCTGGTGATGGGACCCTGGTCGCATGGCGGCTGGGCCGAGACCGACGGCGCGGCGCTGGGAGACGTTCACTTCGACACCAAGACCTCGGACTTCTACCGCAGCGAAATTGAATTCCCGTTCTTCGAGCACACCCTGAAGGGCAAGCCCCAGCCGCAGTGTCCAAAGGCTTGGATCTTTGAGACCGGTACCAACGTCTGGCGAAAATGGGCGAGCTGGCCCCCCCGAAACGCGCGCCCAAAGTCGTTCTATTTGCGCGAGAAGGGAAAACTCGAAGAAGTCGCCCCGGCGGGCTCGG
Organism: uncultured Planctomycetaceae bacterium; assembly: GCA_963813715.1. Taxonomy (GTDB): domain Bacteria; phylum Planctomycetota; class Planctomycetia; order Planctomycetales; family Planctomycetaceae; genus DASPSM01. The sequence continues at coordinate 183,538 of CAWFAK010000009.1, forward strand.
GCGAAAATGCGACGGGCGAGTGGGACGAATACGTCAGCGATCCGTCACATCCAGTTCCTTACACGGAGAAAATCGTTGCCCGCATGAGCAAGGACTACATGACGGCCGACCAGCGATTTGCGTCGCGCCGGCCCGATGTGTTGGTTTACACCAGCGATGTGCTGAAGAAAGACGTGACCGTCGCCGGACCGATCCAAGCCGATCTGTTCGTTTCGACCACAGGGACCGATTCGGATTGGATCGTCAAACTGATCGACGTTTACCCGGACGAATATCCCGACCGTCCGGGCTCGGACACCCACATGGGCGGCTATCAACAACTGGTTCGCGGCGACGTCATGCGCGGCAAATTTCGCGAAAGTTTTGAAAAGCCTCAGCCGTTCGTTTCCGGTAAGCCGGAAAACTTGAAATTCACCTTGCAAGATATCTGCCACACGTTTCGGTCCGGACATCGGATCCTGGTGCAAGTGCAGTCGACATGGTTTCCCTTGGTGGACCGCAACCCGCAGACGTTCATGGACATCAACCGGCGCAGCCCAAGGACTTTCACCCCGCAACACAGCGGGTCTACCATTCACGCAATAGGGCGTCGCGACTTTCCGTCCTCGTTCTGCCGTGAGCGACTCGGAGCAAGGAGCCTTCTGCCGGCGCGGGGCAAATTCGTCGATTTCCGCTGCTTGCGAAGCCTAAGTCGCCGCCATAGGATCGACCAACAGTTCATTTTTGCGTGCTTCACATGCCCATCGCCGACAGCGTCAAGCTCGCCGCCAACGTCTCCATCCCCCAGCCATCGCTTGTCAATTTGTATGGCTGCAGTGTGGGAGAGGAGACCAAGATCGGCACGTTTGTGGAAATTCAGAAGAATGCCCGTGTCGGTCGGAGGTGCAAGATCTCCTCGCACAGCTTCATTTGCGAGGGGGTGACGATTGAGGACGAAGTCTTTGTCGGCCACGGGGTGATCTTCACGAACGACATTTACCCGCGGGCGACCGATGATGCGGGACGCCTGCAGACCGATGCCGATTGGCAAGTGATCCCCACGCACGTCAAGTCCCGAGCCTCGATCGGCAGTCACGCGACGATCCTTCCCGGGCTGACGGTCGGAACCGGCGCGCTCGTCGGCGCGGGAGCAGTCGTCACCCGCGACGTGCCTGATTTTGCCATCGTCGTTGGCGTGCCAGCTCGCGTGGTCGGCGACGTGCGGACTCGTAACGTCCGCTCACACGCCGCAACCGCGCTCCGATCGAGTCAGGAGGACGTCCGGTCGGATCCGGCTGTTTAACATTTCTTGCCCCGGCACCGCCATCTCTTCGGGACCCGCGACAATGATTCCACTGGTCGACCTGCAAGCTCAGTACCGCAGCATCAAAGCCGAGGTCGATCTCGCTGTGGCCCGGGTCATGGAAAACGGGCAATTCATTTTGGGCCCTGAGGTCGAGGCATTTGAAACCGAGTTCGCCGCGTTCTGTGGGGCGAAGTTTGCCGTGGGACTCAACTCGGGGACGAGCGCCCTGCACTTGGCGCTCTTGGCCGCGGGAATTGGGGCGGGGGACGAAGTGATTACCGTCCCGATGACGTTTGTGGCCACCGTCGCGGCCATTCTTTACACCGGGGCGCGGCCCGTCTTCGTCGATATTGATTCTCAGTCGTGCACGATGGATCCCGAGCGTTTGGAAGCCGCCGTCACGCCGCGGACCAAGGCGATCCTCCCCGTGCATCTTTACGGTCGCGTGGCGGAGATGGATCCGATCATGGCCGTTGCGAAACGCCACAATCTGCTGGTGATTGAAGACGCGGCGCAGGCCCACGCGGCGGCCTATCACGGGCGTAAGGCCGGGACGATCGGTGCGATTGGCTGCTTTAGCTTTTATCCGGGAAAGAACCTGGGCGCCTACGGGGAAGCGGGCGCCGTGGTGACCGACGATCCCGAGATCGGCGCACGATCCGGATGCTGCGGAACTGGGGGCAGGAGCGGCGGCACCACCACGAACGCAACGGCTATAACTATCGACTCGAAGGGATGCAGGCCGCCGTCTTGCGCGTGAAGTTGCGACGGCTCGGCGACTGGACGGAAGCCCGCCGCGCGCATGCCCGTCTCTACGATCGCCTGCTGGCGGACGGCCCCGTGGCAACGCCCGCCGTCGCCCCGGACGGGCAGCACGTCTATCACATTTATGGCGTGCGGACGAACCGCCGAGACGAAGTTCTGGCCCAGCTCGAAAAGCAAGGAATTCAGGCATCCGTCCATTACCCCTTCCCCGTGCACCTGCAACGCGGTTACGCCGAACTAGGCTATCGGGAAGGCGATTTTCCGGTCTCAGAAGCACTCGCCCGGGAAGAGCTTTCGCTCCCCTTATATCCCGAATTGACCGAGGAACAGATTCGCACAGTCGCGACTGCTGTTCGAAACGCGACCCGGTGATCATCGGCCATCCGGTCACGCGCGCGAGCACTCGCCTGGTGGACGGGAAAGAAACTCTCCGCAGCGCCAACCCGACTGGTTTGTGACGCGCGCCGTCTCGCCCCTATGCCTTGCGGGCATAGGTGATCAGAAACGAGCCGAACCGGTCGCGCAAGAGCGGCAGATCAAAGCAGCGATCAAAGAGGTTGTAAGCCGGCAGGAACATGAGCGCCGCGCGGCTGGCGATGTGCTTGTAGGCGATGCCGGAAATCGCCGAGACCTCCACTTGGACGAAGGGCTCGACCTGAAAGGCCCGATAAAGCGCGGCTTTGGCCAGCGGTTCTTCGTTCTCGGTCACACCCTTCGACGAGTAAAAAGGGGACCTTTTGCAGCGATACATCCACATGGCCGGGTTGCCGCGATGCGGATCGCAGGCGAGGAGAATTCCGCCCGGTTTGAGAATTCGCCCGCACTCGGCCACGGTACGCGTCAGGTCGGGAAAGTGGTGCAGCACGGAGCTGAGAAAGACGACGTCGAAGTCCCCGGCGGGGAAGGGGGTCGCCTCGATGTCTCCCAAGTGAAAACTAATCTGCGGAAACTTGTGCGCGGCGCGTGCCACGCTCTGGGGCGAAATGTCGACGCCGTGCAGGTCGAAACCGTAGCGCTGCAGCCGCGACGTGAACGCACCTGTGCCACAGCCCAGGTCGACTGCCTTGAGAGTGCCCGGGCGGGAAGAGATCAACGGCTGCAGATGAGCGTCGAAAGCGCGCAGAATCCGCTCGTACCCGCGGTGAGTAAAGACTTCATAGTCGCGGTGCCGCGTGAGGTCGTCAAAAAAGGTAATCTCCGCCGATTTCTGCTGCGCACGGCCATTTTTTGTTGGGCGCCGTCGGTTTTCGGCTGTGCGGTGCTGGCTTTCTGAGCGGGGATCGAAGAGTTTGACAATGAAGCGTCGTTCCGAATCGAGATGCGTCGTTCCGAATGGGCTTCAACCGAGACAGTGAGGCGGGCACGGCGGCCGGCCTGCAGGCGTCATCGCGGACCGGGCGTTTGTCGGGTAATTTGCCAGAATACCATCCACTTCGACTTGCCGGAACCGAGGCGATAGAGACGGCCAATCGGCCGGCGCATGGCCCGATCAGCCGCCGACCGGGGGAACGCTCCGATCAGAAACGCACTAGGCTGCAAGGGTCGCTTCGACGTAGTATTTTCTAGGGTACCAGTAGATTATGTCGGTACCGGTTGGGTGTTGGCAGATCTGTCGACGTCCGCCAGTTTCTCTGAAGCCCTCTCAAGTCGCTGAGGCGTTCCGATATGGCCAGTCCCGTCGTCGAAATTGGAAACGGCACTCGAGCCGCCGCTCTGCCGGTGCCCGACCGGGCCGATCCGGCCACCACGGTGAGCGGGGTGCCGATTGCACCGCTCTACACGGGCGACGATCTGGCCCGCCTGGGAATCACCGAGTCGGCCACTATCGGGCGCCCCGGACAGTTCCCGTTCACTCGCGGCATCCACGAGGCCATGTACCGCGGCCGTCTGTGGACAATGCGGCAGTTCGCCGGCTTCGGCACGCCCCGCCAGACCAACGAGCGATTTCGCTTCCTGCTCGAAAAGGGCCAGACCGGGCTGAGCACTGCCTTCGACCTGCCGACCCTGATGGGGCTCGACAGCGACTGCCCGCAATCGCGGGGAGAAGTGGGCCGGCTGGGAGTGGCCGTCGACACCATCGACGACATGCGGCAGTTGTTTGCCGAGATCGACCTCGAGCAAATCAGCGTCTCGATGACGATCAACGCCCCCGCGGCCGTGATCATGGCGTTTTATCTCGCCGCCGCCCGCGAGGCTGGCTGGGATTGGCGCAAGCTTCCGCGGCACCATCCAGAACGACATCCTCAAAGAGTTCCACGCGCAGAACGAGATCGTCTTTCCCCCCGAGCCCTCCGTGCGGCTGGTCATCGACCTGATCGAATTCTGCGCCGAGCACGTTCCGCAGTGGAACACGGTTTCGATTAGCGGCTATCACATTCGCGAGGCGGGCTCGACGGCCGTGCAAGAGCTGGCCTTCACGCTGGCCGACGGCATTCACTACGTCGAGCAGTCTCTGAGTCGCGGGCTCGACGTCGACACGGTGGGCCGTCGTCTGAGCTTCTTCTTCAACGCTCATAACGATGTCTTCGAGGAAATCGCCAAGTACCGGGCGGCCCGCTCGCTCTGGGCTGACGTGATGCGCAACCGGTTCCACGCCCGCGAAGAATCGTCCTGCAAGCTGCGGTTCCACGCGCAAACGGCGGGCTGCTCGCTGCAGGACCGCCAGCCCGAGGTCAACTTGATGCGTGTGGCCTACCAAGCCCTGGCGGCGGTGCTTGGAGGCTGCCAGTCGCTGCACAGCAACAGCATGGACGAGACGCTGGCCCTGCCGTCGGAGCACGCCGTCACGCTCGCGCTCCGCACACAGCAGGTGCTGGCGTACGAAACGGGGGTCGTCAACACGGCCGACCCGCTCGGGGGCAGCTACTTCATCGAAACGCTCACCGCGGCAAATGCGCAAGCAAGCCGAAGACTATTTCGAGCAAATCGACCAACAGGGCGGCATGCTGGCCGCGATCGATTCCGGCTTCTTCCGCCGCGAAATCGCCGACGCGGCCTTCATCTACCAGAAATCGGTCGACAAGCGGGAGAAGATCATCGTCGGCGTGAACGCGTTCGAAGAAGACGAGCAGAAGTCGATCGACATCCTGCAAATCGACGAAGGGCCGGAGGAGGAACAGCTCCGCAACTTGCGCGGGCCAAGAAAAACCGCAACAATTCGGCGGTCGAGCGGGCGCTCGCGGCAGTGAAGCGGGCGGCCGAACGGAAGGAAAACGTCTTCCCCGCGTTGATGGATGCGGCGTCGGCCCGCGCTACGGTCTACGAAACGATGTCCGCCTTGGCGGATGTGCTGGGCCGGCTTGAGACGGGCGGGCTATCGTGATCGCACAAGCGGCGACGCCGCGGGTGGTGCTGGCGAAGATCGGGCTCGACGGACACGACCGCGGCGTGAAGGTCGTGGCCCGCGGTCTGCGCGATGCCGGCTTTCACGTGATCTACGCCGGCCTCTGGCAGCCGATCGAGGCGGTCGTCCAAACCGTACTGGACGAGGACGCCGACTGGCTGGGCATCAGCCTTTTGAGCGGCGCCCACATGACGCTCATCCCGCCGCTGATGGACAAGCTGCGGCAGAACGGTCTCGACCGCGTCGGCGTGCTCATCGGCGGCATCATCCCGGAAAAAGACGTTCCGAAGCTGCTCGAGCTGGGCGTGCGATCCGTCGCCGGACCCGGCACCACGATTCCGGAGATTGTCGAGCGGATGCACCAACCGGAAGAGCATCCGGCGGTCGAGGACCTGATCCGCCGTTTTCGCCAAAAAGATCGCCGCGCGCTGGCCCGCTTGCTGACGCTGGCATCGCGGGGCGAAGCGCTCGACGCGCTGCGGCACGAATTGGCCGAGCGGCCGAAGAGTTGTCGAGTGGCCGCCTTCACCGGCAGCGGCGGCGTGGGAAAGAGTAGCCTGATCGGCCGGTCGGTCGAGCTGCTGCGCTCGCGGAACCAGTCAGTGGCCGTGCTGTGTTGCGACCCGGAAAGCCCGCTCACCGGCGGCGCGCTCCTGGGGGACCGCTTGCGAATTGCCAAGCCGGCCGACGACGCGGGCGTCTTCATCCGCAGCCTGGCCACGCCCGGAGGGCAGCAGGCGATCGCCAAGAATCTCGACGTGATGATGGCCCTGCTCGCGGCCTACGGCTTCGACACGGTGATTCTCGAAACGGTCGGAGCTGGGCAGGGAGACACAGCCGTCCGCGAGCAAAGCGACGTGCTGGTGGTCCTGCTGCAGCCGGAATCGGGCGACGAGCTGCAATGGGAAAAAGCCGGCCTGCTGGAAGTGGCCGACATCGTCGTGGTGCACAAGGCCGACCTGCCGGGATCCGACCGGATGGCGGCCCAGGTCCACGAACATCTGAATTTACCGGGCGCTCGCCCGATTCCCGTACTCAAGGCAAGCGCGGCCAAGGGGCAGGGACTCGAAGAATTATGGGCGAAGATCGAAGAGCCGCGGGGCTGAACGGACTGCCGTTTTCGACTGAGCGAATTCGCGGGCGGGCCGACTACGACCGCGTGCGCTCCGAGTTTCGCTGGCAATGCCCGGAGAATTTCAACTTCGGGTTCGACGTCGTCGATGGGTGGGCGGCCACCTCGCCGGACCACACCGCGCTGCACTGGGTCGGTCCGGGCGGCGAGCAAACGATTACGTACGGCCAGCTCGCCGATCGCTCCGGTCGCTTCGCGCGGGCCGTCCGGTCGCTGCCCATCGCACCGGGCGATCGCGTGCTCGTCATTCTGCCTCGTGTGCCCGAGTGGTGGGAGGCTTTGATCGGCTTGCTCAAGGCGGGCGTGATTGCCATCCCGGGCACCACCCTGCTCACTCCCAAAGATCTGGCCTATCGGATCGAATTGGCCGGAGTCACCGCCGTCATCACTGACGTGGAAGGTGCCGAAAAAATCGACGCGATGGGCAACGCGCCGACGGGGCTCAAGCAGCGAATTCTCGTCGGCACAGAGACGCGGCCTGGCTGGCAGTCGTACGCCGAGCTGCTGGCGGCCCAACCGGCGCCGCTGGAGCGATTGGCCACGCGGTGCGACGATCCGGCTCTCGTCTATTTCACGTCGGGCACGACGGGCATGCCGAAAATGGTGCTGCACACGCACGCCAGTTACGGCATCGGCCATCAGATCACCGGGCGATTCTGGCTCGATCTGACGCCGGATGACCTGCACTGGAACGTGTCGGACACCGGCTGGGCCAAGGCCGCCTGGTCGAGCGTCTTCGGGCCTCTCGGTTGCGGGACCAGCCTGTTCGTCCATCATACGCCGGGCAAATTCCAGCCGGCCGACGTGCTCGACTGCCTCACTCGCTATCCGATCACCACACTGTGTGCCGCTCCGACGATCTATCGCTTCCTGGTGAAGCTCGACCTGAGCTCGTTTCGACCGGCCGCGCTACGGCACTGCGTGGCGGCGGGCGAACCCCTCAATCCCGAAGTGATCAACGTCTGGAAGCAGGCGACCGGACTGACGATCCGCGACGGCTACGGCCAGACCGAAACGGTGCTCGTCTGCGGCAACTTCCCCGGAGTGAACGTGAAGCCTGGCTCGATGGGCCTCCCGTCTCCCGGTTTCGACCTGGCCGTGATCGACGACGAAGGCCGCCGCAAACCTGTCGGCGAAGACGGCGACCTGGCACTGCGCATCGAGCCCGAGCGTCCCGCTCGGCTTGTTTCGGGAATACTGGCGCGACCCGCAAGCCACGGCAAACGCCTTTCGGCAAGGCTGGTATCGCACGGGCGATTGCGGGCATGTCGATGCCGAGGGCTACTTCTGGTTCGCCAGCCGCGCCGACGACGTGATCAACAGCTCGGCCTATCGCATCGGGCCGTTCGAGGTGGAGAGCGCACTCGTCGAACATCGGGCCGTCGTCGAGGCGGCGGTCGTCGGCAAGGCCGACGCGGAGCGAGGCGAAATCGTCAAGGCGTTCGTCGTGCTGGCCAAAGGACACATAGCCTCGGAGTCGCTCAAACACGAGCTGCAAGAGCACGTCAAACACACGACCGCGCCCTACAAATATCCGCGCGAGATCGAGTTCGTCGACGAGCTGCCCAAAACGGTCAGCGGCAAAATCCGTCGCGTCGACCTGCGCAATCGCCATTGAGCCGACGAGTCGTTCAGCAACCTGGCCATCCTCGATATTGCCGATCTCGAAAATCAACCCGGGATCATCCACGTCAACGACCAGCCTCTGTGCAGCCATGAGACGTACCTGGTCGTCAATCAACCGTTACAGAACCCGGTGCCGGGGGCCGAAGAGCCGCTTCACGCAAGTGCGCGGCCTCGGGATGGGGGCCATTGGCGGAGCGATACCCGCCCTGTCGGCCGTCCGGCTCAAGCCGTTCGAGGCCCTGCGGTAACGCGGCCGGGGGAGTTCCGCGGACACTCCGCGTTTTGATTGCTCTTTGCGACTTCGGGCAGGCGGAATACATTGGGGATTCCGAGTCTTTTGGGACCTTGCCGATGACCGAGCAATTTGCGGCCGCGCCCGAGTTCACCGCCAGCGAACTGCGCCCGTACACGCGGGCCTGGTACGAGGCCCAGCGCCGCGCGCTGGGCGAGGCCGGCTGTCGTCAGCTAGGTTTTTACGAAATCCCTGAACACTTGCTCTTGTCGGTCGTGATCCCCGTTTACAACGAGGAACGGACGCTTCGCGACCTGGTCGAGCGGGTGTGCGCGGTCCCGGTCCGCAAAGAGCTGGTGCTCGTCGACGACTGCAGTAAAGACGGCACCCGCGACATCCTCCGCGAGCTGGCCGATCGCAAAGATCAGGATCCGCTCAACACCTTCTCGGTCCACTATCACGAGGTCAATCGCGGGAAGGGGGGAGCCCTGATGACGGGCTTCCGCGCCGCCCAGGGGGACGTCGTCATCATTCAGGACGCCGACCTGGAATACGATCCGTCGGAATTCCCGCGGCTCTTGCAGCCGATCGTCGAAGACAAGGCCGACGTGGTCTACGGCAGTCGCTTTCTGGGCGACCACCCGCATCGAGTGCTCTACTTCTGGCACTACCTGGGCAATAAGCTTTTAACGACCCTGTCGAACTGCTTCACCAATCTGAACCTGACCGACATGGAGACCTGCTACAAGGTCTTCAAGCGGGAGGTGCTCGAGTCGATTGGTCCGACGCTCCGCCAGAATCGCTTCGGCATCGAGCCCGAGATCACCGCCAAGATCGCCCGCCGCCGCTACCGCGTGTTCGAGCTGTCGATCAGCTATTCGGGACGGACGTACGAGGAAGGCAAACACATCGGCCTGAAGGATGCCTTCAAGGCCGTGTGGTGTATCGTGCGATACGGCCTGGCTGACTGAGTCACTTCGTCCGCAAATCGGCCGTCCGCTCTTCATTCGCCGTCGGCATGATCGGCTTCCGCACACCGTTCTTGCGGAAGTGGCCCGTCTGGAGGTATCGCACTGTCGCGTCAATGGCTTCGGGATTGCTGGTTAGAAAGTGGTGCATCGCTCGCACCATCAGGAAGTCGGACGCTCCGGCGAGACGCGTACTTTCGACGCTGACGATCAGGTCGTTGTCGCCGGGAACGAGCGGGTTGTAGCCATCGGATCCTCGTCCGCCCGCGATTACGGCAAACTCGCACGGCGGAATCGGCAAACCGGCGATGGGGCTATTGTTGCCGGTCACCAGTTGCTGGCCGGCCGGTCCCATGATCAGGCGATAGGCGGCGTTTCTCCGCAGCATATCGGCCATTTCGGCCCCGCGGTTGGGCGTGCCCAGCATCACCAGCCGTCGGACACGAAGATCATCGTGGTTTTGAAACCAGGACCGCACGACCAACCCGCCCATGCTATGCACGACGAAGTCGATCTCCTCGACTCCGCGCAGCGATTGAATCACACGATCGAGATACCCGGCCGCCTGCGCGATGTCGATCCGCGTGCTCGGGTAGTCGAAGGGGACGGGCATGTAGCCGGCTTTTTCCAGCGCGGGGTACATGGCGTTGAACGTCTTCGACGACTTCGTGATGCCGTGAATTTCGATGACCGCCTTGCCGGACATCGGCGGTAGCTTTTGCTTGACCTTCATCTCCTCGAGCTTGTCGCAGCAGGTTTTGTAGGAGCCGAAGGCAAAGCGGTTGTCCCGCGGATCGAGCAGGCGGTAGTGTTCGGTGAAAACGTTCTGTTGAATCCGCCAGCCGCGGAAGAATCTGACGTCGCCCCAGAACTGCCGGCCGCCCATCGTCTTCATCATTTTGTCCCAGGCCGAATTCTTCCCGTGCTTCGGCATCGGCGGCAAGTCGTCGGCCAGCTCGGCCGTTTCGTCGGGGTCGTCACCGCTCTGGGCCAAAGCCGGCCGGTTTACCCCGTGCATAAGGAGCAGGGCCAGCGCAATCACGCAGCAAACTCGAGTGCAATTCCCGATGTTATTCCGCACGCGGATTCCTTCCTGCCGGACCGGGGACGGAGGCGAATCATAAGCAGATACGCCCACGTCGTCGCGGCCAGTTTGGATCCGAATCGGGAAAACCCGCGGGCACATTCGTGGGGCGTGACGAGCGTCCGCATATCACGCAGTTTGAGCCAAATCTCACCGAATTGCCTGGATTTCCGGCTCTTCGCTGCCACCGGGCCACTTCGGCGCGAAATCTTCAGCTAACGAATGGGTCACCTGATTGGCGCAGGTGATTGCACGGCGATCGCAGTGCGGCTACTGACCGGGGATCGGGCGGCCCGGCGGCGCGGGCGGGGGTTGATGCCAGTCCCAGGCCGATTGATAGCGGACGTCCAGCCAGGGCGTGTCGATCCGCCGATCCCCTTGGTTCTTGGAGATGAAGTAGGCGTTGAGCAAACCAGTCACGAGCAGCGTCCGCTCGACGGGCCACGCCGGCTTGCCCGTGTGGATCATGTGTTCGATGCCCTTCACGAGGTAGGCAAAGTGCATGAACGGACGGGCCTCCTGCGTCCAGAAGAGGGACGATTCGATCTTGCCCGTGTCGGCGTTGCGCCAGGCGGCGGTGAAATCGATCAGGTTGGACGCCCAGAGCAGCCCGGCCTTCAGCCCATCGCGGTAAGTGATGACCACCAGCACCGGGTCTTTCACGAGCTTTTCCAGCGGTTCGCCCGGCTTCCCGAGTGAGTGGCGCCGCCGGGAGGTGGCCGCTTCGATCAGCGCGCGGCTGATCGTGCCATTCGCGAGCGCCTGCCAGACTCGCGGGCCCTCGAACGTCTGCACCGCCCGCACCCCCGTCTCGCCGCCAGCCCGTCGTTCGGCCAGGCACTGCACAATCTCCAGGCCGTGATAGCCGTACGCTTCGAGCGTACCATAAGCCGTGGCGACGACTTCGGAGACGTGGGAACCGCGGGCAACATCGACGGGCGGATAGCGCCACGTCAGGGGCAAGGTCGAGCCGGCCATCAAAGGTATGCCGCGACGGTGAGCCTGATCGTAGATCCATTTGGCATCTTCCCAGTTGTCTGCCAGATGCTTGTCGGTGTACACGGGCACTACTCGGTTGGACCTATCGCAAACGGCCAGGATTTCGCTGAACAGGCGCCGCTTGGGAAACATCACCTGGCCGGTCTTCGAGAGAGGATAGCGGCCGTGCTCGCCAATCAAGAGCACGCCATCGACGGCCAGCGATTTGCCGCCAAGCGTGAGGGCCTCCGCGGGCGTGTTGTAGATGGGGATGTGATGTGCGCGGGCGATCTCCAGGCCCACGGTCGAGGCGCCCGGCTGATCGACATAGAGCGACACGAGCCGCAGCGCAGGACGCTCCCCCTTGTCGTCGAGCGTCATGGTCTGCAACAGCCGGCTGACGATCACGTCCGCATGGGAATTGTGGAAATAGGCCGTAACAAGCGCGGCGACTCTGGGCACCGGTTGCGGGCTGGGTACTGTGCGGATGTCCGCTGCAACCGACGCGGTCGCGGTGGCAAGCAGACAGGCGAGCAGACAACTGACGATGAGAACCCGGCAAACAATTCGCATAAAGGCCTCCCTCCTTAGCCTGCGATGCGGGCCACCTCTTCGTCAAGCACTCGCCCACATCCCCCGATCGTTGCATAATGTGGACCTGCGCGGAAAATTGGCGGGGCAGGAACACTGGTTTCCGTAACGAGCGGCGAATCGGCGATGTCGACGATCAAACAGGGGATGCGTGCCGCGCGCCTGGGACTGCTCGCGAACATCGGCCTCGTGCTGCTCAAGCTGGTGACGGGCCTGGTGGGCAACTCGTACGCGCTCGTCGCCGACGCGATCGAGTCCTCGACCGACGTCGTTTCCTCGCTCATCGTCTGGCGCGGACTGCAGATCACCGGCAAGCCGCCGGACGACGAATATCGCTACGGATACGGCAAAGCCGAATCGATCGCCACAGCTTTCGTCGCGTTGATGTTGATCGGCTCGGCGATCTGCATCGTGATCATGGCGATCCGCGAGATCATTACGCCGCACGCGTCTCCTTCGCCCTTGACCCTGATCGTGCTGGGAGGGGTGATCCTGGTGAAGGAGTTTTTGTTTCGCCGAGTGCTGGCCGTCGGAGAGGCAACCGCCAGCACGGCGGTCCTGGCCGATGCCTGGCACCATCGTAGTGACGCACTCACCTCCGCGGCCGCGTTCATCGGCATTACGATTGCCGTGTGGGGCGGCCCTGGGTGGGAAGCGGCCGACGACTGGGCAGCGATGGTGGCGGCCCTCATCATGACGGCCAACGCAGTCCGCATGATGCGGGCTGCCGTCGCCGACCTGATGGATCGCGTGCCCGAAATCGATCTGGTCGAAAAAATCGGCCAGGCAGCTCAAAGCACCTGGGGCGTGCTGGCCATCGAGAAATTGCGGGTCCGCAAGCTCGGCACCAAGTATTCGGTCGACGTCCACGTGCAGGCAGACCCGGCGCTTTCGCTCCGCGACGCCCACGTGCTCAGCGGCAAGGTCAAAGGCGCGGTCCGCGCAGGTGCCAGCCGTCGATGAAGTGCTCGTCCACATGGAGCCGTACGAAGCCGCCGCCGCGCCGCCGACTCCCGCCAGTCCGGTCAACGCCTGACGCGCGGCGAAGTCAGCACGCGCCTCACGACGCATCTCAGTGCAAACTGCGACGTTCGCGATCGCTCGCGCCTACTCGGCAGCGGCCGGTTGTCCTGTGAAATAGGCCGGCGCGTGGCCGGCTTTCCACTTGATGTTGCAGCCGATGCTCGGCTTTTGGGTGGTCGGAACGGCCTTACCCAAGAGCGCGGCATCGCAAGCTGCGCGGAGGTCAGCGCCGGTCACCGGTTTGCCGTTGCTGGGTCGGCTGTCGTCGAATTGCCCGCGGTAGACGAGCCGATGCTGGCCATCGAACAGGAAGAAGTCGGGCGTGCACGCGGCGCCGTACGCCTGCGCGACTTCTTGCGACTCGTCGAAGAGATACGGAAATGTGTAGCCGGCCGATCTGGCTTCGGCCTTCATCCGCTCGGGGCTGTCGTCGGGATGCGTGGTGATGTCGTTGGAATTGATTCCCACGATGGCCAGGCCCTTCGCCTGGTATTCCTTACCGAAAGCGGCCAGGGCGCTGCGCAGGTGAATCACGAACGGGCAGTGATTGCACATGAAGATCACCAGCAAGCCGGACTTGCCGGAGAAATCCTTGAGCGACACGATCTTGCCATCGACGTTGGGCAACGAAAAGTCCGGAGCCCGTTCGCCCAGGGCCCGCATCGTGGACGCCGTCTTCACCATGACGTTTTCCTTTTTCCTGTCGCCAGAATTCGTGGAGGTTTCCGTTTGTGGGCCGCGCGACCGCCTGTCGGGAGCTCCGGTCAGCGCGGGGATCCCGTGAACTTGCCGAGCAGCGCCTTAACGATCGGCTCCGAGACGAAGCCGCGGAGCTTGTCAGCCGACTCCGCGTGCCCCAGTTGGGCGATCTGCTTGATCAGCGTGCTCGAAATGTGCGTGTATTTTTCGCTGGCCATGAGGAACACAGTCTCAATGTCGCTGGCCAGCACGCGGTTGGCGAGCGACATCGTGAACTCGCTCTCGATGTCGGTCAGCGTTCGCACGCCGCGGAGCATGACCGCCGCTCCGCACCGCCGCACGAAATCGACCGCGAGTCCGGTGAAGCACTCGACGTCGACATTGGGGTGCGCGGAGAGCACCGTCCGCGCCAGTTCCAGGCGCTCGTGCGAAGAGAAGAGTGGCGCGTTTTTCCGTGTTGATGCCGATGCCCACCGTGATCCGCTCGAAGATGCCGGCGCCCCGACGCACGATGTCCTCGTGTCCCAGGGTCAGCGGGTCGAAACTGCCGACGTAGGCGGCATGCCGTGGGTTCAAAGCGCTGGGCATATCGCGGGCCTTTTAGTCAGAGAGTGATCCTATTGTTCCGGGTCGGTCCCATTTGCGGTAGGGACTTCCAGGGTCGTTAGCCGACCCGCCTTGGGGCGCGGGCGAACGCGAATCACAGAAAAGAGACCGACACCTTTCCCGGTCCCCGCACTGCCAATTTGACAGGCGGTGGAAGGCGGCGCGGCTGGAACATTGGCCTCAGAGTATCAACGCAAGTCAATTTAAGCAAACAATTTACAATGGATAGGCGGAGCCAAACCCGACACGAAATGCGCCGACTGGGGTCCGGTACAGCCTTTGCGTTCAATAAACCCCCGTTTGCGATAACGTTCGATTTGGCTGACATTTCCGTCGGAAACTCCAATGCCCGTTTTCCGTTGGGGCCATTCCTGGGACGCCTTTCACGACTTCGAGCGCGAGGTCGATCGGCTGCTGAGCAGCGTCAATTTCGCCTTTCAGGGCATTCGCCTGGGGCGGCAGTATCCGTCCGTGAATCTCTACGAGCTGCCCGACGAGTATTTGCTGACCGCCGAGCTGCCGGGTAGCAAGGCCGAGGATATCGAGTTGGCCCTGGGGAATGGTCTGTTGCGAATCAAGGGGCGCCGCTCGGAACCCAACGGCGTGCCCGAGGAGCGATATCGCCGCCAGGAGCGCTTTCGCGGTGAATGGGAGCGAACGCTCTCCCTCCCCGAGCGCGTCCGCGAGGAGGGGCTGACCGCGGAATTCGTCGATGGAATCCTCAGAGTGCGGCTGCCCAAGGGTGAGCAGGCCCAGCCACGGAAAATTCGTGTCAGCGAAAGCGCCGAGTAATCAGTCCTATGTCTCAGCCCGAAAATATCCCGGTGAAGCACGAGGAAACGCTGGCTTCGGCCCCACCAGTTCCTTCTTCTGCTCAGGCCATGCCCTCTGCGGCGGAAGCTCCCGTTCCGGACCAGCAGCCGGAGGAGCCGCGGTTTCTCTTCACGCCGCCGATCGACATCTACGAGACCAATGACGGATTGGTGCTGCAGGCCGACCTGCCGGGCGTTTCAATCAAAACGCTTGATCTGCAGGTGCAGGACAATAAGCTGACGCTGTTCGGCCGCGTGAATCCGCTGGTGCCGCTTCAGGCACGCCCATTGCACCAGGAATACGCGGTGGGCGACTTCTTGCGCTCGTTTATTTTGAGCGACGAGGTTGACCATGAACGGATCACCGCCACCATGACTAATGGGGTGCTGAAGGTCGTATTGCCAAAGGCACCGCAAGCGAAACTCAGACGTATCGAGGTAAACCCCGAACCGTCCACTGGCTGAGCTCGTTGGACAAATGGGCTCCCCCGTGGGACGCAAGAGTTTGCTCGGAAGGCGGCCGTTGAGACACAGTGAATGAGACACAGTGAATCCATTCGATCCAAAGGAGCCGACGATGAACGACCCGCAAACCTCCGGACCGCTTTCTCAATCGGTTGAACGGCTGCGTCGCGAGTTCGAGCGTTGGCTCGACTCGGCCATGCAGCAAGGAAACCGCGCACTCGATGTTGTCGGACTTCGCGGAGCGGACCGGCCGTGGACCCCGGCCGTCGATCTGATCGAGACGCCGACTGAAGTGCTGGTCGACGTCGATCTGCCCGGCATCGATCCGGTGCTCGTGGACGTCTCGCTGACCGGCAACATGCTCACGGTGCAGGGACCCAAGCGGACGCACATTCCGCCACCGGGCGGGACCGTGCACGTGACGGAACGGATGCAAGGCCCCTTCCAGCGTGCGATCCCCATGCCGACGCCTGTCATCGCCGACAGCGTCTCGGCCGAAATCAAGAACGGCGTGCTGAAAATCCGGCTGATGAAGTCGGAGAAGGCGCGGGCAATGAAGATCACCGTTCACGCCGAGCCGTCGCCGACCAAGCCGCCCGTCTCGCCCGTGCCGGCGGTTCCCGCGCTTTGACCGACCGCCGCACCGGCAATCAGCTCGACGAAGCCCACGGACCGCCAACCGTGGGCTTCGTTGTTTGTCGGCGTCCGAGTCAACTGATTGACCACTTCGGACCGCGGTCTTAGACTAGAAATTGACTCAACGTCTTGGTCGATTTCGCTGTCACCCTCCGCCCGTCCCGCGCCGGCCGCCGTGTCCGGAGTGAACTATGGCCTATCCGTACGCCGTTTCGCGCACCACTGCGGTGCGTCCCACACTGCAGTGCCTGGCTGTTTGCGCCGCACTGTTGTCCCTATGCGCTCTGCCCGCCGTGAGTGCGCACGGCGCGCCCCGCCTGCAACGGCGCCTGCCGCGCCGGGTCCAGCCGCCCCCACGCCGCGCGTGTTGCAGACCGACGACAACTGGGGAATCTATATCACCTATTTCGCTGCTCCCGGCGATCGCGAGGTTTTCACCAAGGAAGCTCCGGTCGTCATTCTGCTGCACGGTGACAAGCAAAACCGCCTGGTCTACGAAGGCCCCCGGGGTCTGGCCACTCGACTGCAGCAGGAGGGTTGTGCGGTAATTACCGTCGACCTGCGCAAGCATGGGCAAAGTACCAACGTGGCGCAAGTGGGCGGCGACAGCGCACCCACTCGCTCCACCGAAGCGAGCATTCAGGCTTCGGATTATCGCAACATGGTCGAGTTCGACCTGGAAGTCGTGAAACGGTTCATCCAGCAACTGCATCAAGCCAAGAAGCTGAACATGCGGAAGCTGGGGATTGTCGCCGCCGGCTCGTCCGTCGGCGTGGCGGCCGCGTTTGCCGACGCCGACTGGAACAAGGAGCCCTATGACGATGCCCCGGCGGACGACATGAAGACGCCTCGCGGCCAAGACGTGCGAGCTCTCGTTTTCCTCTCGCCGCCGGCCCGCGTCAAAGGGCTCAGCCTGGCGGAGGCGATCACCGACATCCGCAATCCCGACTGGAACATCGCCTTCATGACTCTTTACGGGAAAGCCAACCGCACCGATAAGAAGGACGCAGAGTCGCTCCACAAGAAGCTGAGCGGCACAAGCAAGACCAGCGCCGATCGCATGTACCTGGTGCCCGTGAACGTGCCGTCGCGCGGGACCGACCTGCTCGGTATTCGCGACATCGATACGGAAGGCGCGATTTGCAAGTTCTTCAAGAAGCATCTCTTCGATTTGCGGGACAGCGAGTGGCGAGACCGGCAAAGCCGCCTCGTCAGGAAGTAAGCGCGGTCTGATCGAATGGCCAATCGCTTTGCCGTCCTGATGTCGATCCCCGGCCTCCGCGCCGCCGATTTGGCGTCGATGCCCCGCCTGGCGGCGTTGGGCAAGGGCGGGGCGACGCTTCCCATCGCGCATACGTTTCCCTGCGTCACGTGCCCGAGCCAGGCTGCTTTGACGACCGGCACCGGGCCGGAGCAGCACGGGGTGATTGCCAACGGCTTTTTCTGGCGCGACCGCGGCGAAGTTGAAATGTGGACCGCCTGGAACGAGGCGATCCAGCGGCCGCAAATCTGGACATTGCTGCATCGGCACGATCGAGCATTGACGTCGGCGGCCTGGTTTCCGCTGTTGATCAAAGGGGCCGAGGCCGACTTCATCTGCACGCCGGCCCCGATCCACAACCCGGACGGGTCGGAATCGCTCTGGTGCTACACCAAGCCAACGGAGCTCTACGGCCAATTGCGCAACGCGCTGGGCCATTTTCCGCTGATGCATTTCTGGGGACCGCTCGCGAATATCAAGTCGACGCAGTGGATCGTCGAGTCGTGCCTCGTCGCGGCGCGTTCGTTCCAATCGCGTTTTACCTACGCGTACCTCCCGCACCTCGACTACGCCGCCCAGAAATTCGGGCCGGACAGCCCGCAGGCGGCCGCGGCCACGGTCGAATTGGATGCCGCCATCGGACGGCTGCAGGACGGCCTGGCCGAAGCCGGTCTTGACGACGTGCTGTGGGTCGTCGCCAGCGAATACGTGATCACGCCGGTGAAGTCGGCTGGCTTTCCGAATCGTCGGCTCCGCGAGGCTGGCCTACTGACGCTCAAAGAGCAAGACGGGGCCGAGTTGCTCGACGTCCGCGCGAGCCGGGCGTGGGCCATGGTCGATCACCAGTTGGCGCACGTCTTCGTGAAAGACCCGGCCGATGTGCCCCGCGTCGCCGCGATCTTTAAAGACGACCCCTCGGTGCACGAGGTGCTGGCCGGAGCCGATCGCCACCGCCGCAATCTCGATCATCCGCGGTCGGGCGAAGTGGTCCTGATCTCGCAGCCCGACCAGTGGTTCGCTTATTACTGGTGGCTCGACGATGCCAAGGCTCCCGCCTTTGCCCGCACCGTCGATATTCACCGCAAGCCCGGCTACGACCCGGTCGAGATGTTTATCGACATGCCCGCCCGAGCCACGCCGCTACGGCCGGAGCTGGTCAAGGGCTCGCACGGCTTTCCGGCCGAAGATGCCACGCGTCGGGGCGTGCTCGTCGCTTCGAGCGGGGACGGAATCGAACCGGGCGCGGACGGGGCCATTGCGGACACCGCCGTGTCCGGCCTCATCTTGCGGAACTTCGGCGTGTCGATTCGCTAGTCGGAGGGCGAACCTTTTGCCGAGCGCCCGCCTCTTCTGCACCGGGGTCCGCCGAGCACGAGTTTCGCCCGCATGAACGCGATCGTTTTGACCTTCGACCGTTTGCCGGTGAGCTTTTTGGCTTGCTACGGCAACAACTGGATCGAAACGCCGAATTTCGATCGACTGGCCGCACAGTCGGTTACCTTTCATCAACATTTCGCCGAATCGCTGACGCTCAACACGGTGCGGCACGCCTGGTGGAGCGGTTGCTACGAGTGTCGACGGCAGGACGAACCCCGCGTGAGCGACTTATTGCCCGCGGCGCTCGCGGCCCGCGGCGTAACCGTTCGGATGCTGCTGGAAGCTGGCGGTACGGACGACGAGTCTTCCCGCGATTTGTCGCAACTCTTTCCCGAGTGGACGCAGGTCGTCACCGGAGCCGACGGCTTGGACGTCGCGCCGGACGACACGCCGTTTCTCCGGGTCGTCGCCCGTGCGCAGCGCGACCTGCGGCTGTTGCGGACGTCGCGGAGAGAACCGTGGCTGCTCTGGATCAAGTCGCGAGGGGTACCCATCCCCTGGCTGCCACCGGCGGAATACGCCCGCCTGTTTCTCGACGTCGACGATGACGAACCGACCGAGGCGGCGGCCGACGACGACGAGATCGACGTGGCTGAGACGGACGACGATTTCGAGGAGGCCGACAAGTACGAAGTGCCGGATGACGGCACGTTCCTGGAAATGTCCGACAGCCAGTTCAACGACCTCTTGCGCACGGCCGCCGAACTGCCACCCAGCCGCGCACTCCGCGACAAAATGACTGATTTGGACCGGGCGCTGGCTCGCAAGGTTTTGGGCGGCTATATCGCTCTGCTCGACGCCGGCGTGGGCCGCTTGCTCGACGCGATCGACCAGGTGACTGCCGGCACGCCGACTTTGCTGCTGCTCACGGCGGCCCAAGGCCTGACCGTGCACGAGCCGGGTGTGCTCCGAGACGAGTTGGCACAATCGGCTGATGAGATGGTGCACACGCCCCTTTTCGTGCGCGGCGCGGGCGTCGATCGGGGCTTCCGCCGCCAGGCGCTCACGCAGCCCGTCGATTTGTATCCGACTCTGTTCGAATGGTTCGGGCTGGAGCGTCCGGACACGCTGCTCGAAGGCCAGAGCCTGTTGCCTGCCGTCCGCGATGGCCGCGCTCACCCCCGACAGCAGGCGTTCGCGGCCGACCAGCGGGGTCTCACCACCGTGCGCTCGGCAGATCATTACCTGGTGCAGCAATCGGAACCCGCGAGCGAAGAACCGGTGCGACATCTCTTCGCCAAGCCGGAGGACGCCTGGGAAGTCAACGACCTGGCCGCTCAGCGTCCCCAAGTCGTCGACGAGCTCCTGGCTGAGGGCGACCGCTTCTTCGGCTCGGCTTCCCGGGTCGTCGATCGCTGAGGGAAAACTCGCCGGTCGACGGCGCCGTTCCCATGCCGCGAAGTCGCATTTGCCAGCATGAACCTGTATTTTGCGCCGGCGTTCCCTATGGTGTTGGAAATGGGCCGGCCCGGCCCCTGGTTCGCTTGCCGGCGGCGCATCCGAGCCGCGGTTCGACGGGCGCACGGCTTCGCTCAACCCGACCGCCACTCGAAACGTCAACAACGGTCTGTCCACTTCGTGTCCGCGCTTTCCACCAAGTCGGCCCGTCGCTGTGGCGACGACCACCGGCCATCAAGGAGCCAGACGTGAGTTTTCGCCCGCGATTGGTCGTCCGGTATTTCATCTCCCTCTGTTTCGTCGGTCTCTCGCTCACCGAACCTTTTCTGGCCGATCCCGGCTCCCCCAGCCGTGCGGCGGCAGCAGACGTGCCCGCCCACTTTCATCACGTGCGGCTCAACACCCCGGACGTCAGTGCGTCGAAGAGTTTTTATCAGAAATATTACGGCGCGGTGCCGGTCAAGTATCGCGGCAATCCGGACGCGCTCTTCGTCGAGCGTTCGTTCCTCTTGTTCAACGCGGTTGGTGCGCCGGCCGACGGCAAACTCGACACGGGCATCTGGCATATCGGCTGGGGTGGTGTCGACGTCGCGCACGAATACGAGTGGTGGAAGAAACGCGGGCTCGACATCGTCACGCCGTTGAGTCCGCTGCCCGGGCCCGACAACTATTACTTTTATGCCCGCGGACCGGGGCACGAGTTGATCGAAATAAACACGATGCCCCACCACCGCTTCGCCCACGTCCACTTTTTTGCGACCGACGTCAATTCCACGTGCCGCTGGTACGCGAAACACCTGGGACTGAAACCCCGCTTGCCCGAGCGGCCTAAGCCAGTCGGCGACATGTCGACGCTCGCCAAGATCTGGATCAACGTCATTCAGTGCGACAACGTCACGATGATTTTCTTCGGCAAGCCGGACGTCGAGCCGCCACCGCCATGGTGGCCCGAACCGCCGCTCAAGACACTCCAGCCGACGAAGGGGCGGCCGATCGACCACATTGCCTTTTCGTATCGCCACATCGAGCCGGTGCGGGCGGCCATGCAGACATCGGGGGTCAAGATCGTCGAGCCGATCAAGGAAGACCCGAAATACCATTTCAAGAGCTTCTACGTCGAAGGCCCTGATCAAGTTTTGATCGAGATTGTCGAGGAGAAGCCGATCCCCGAGGGAATCTGGGAGTAGATGACTTTTTTTGCACCCGCAGGGCGAGTAAGGTGAAGGGGCCGCCAGTAATCCCACCGTCCGCCTTCCCCCACTTGACTCACCCCTCCCGGAAATCCTCGCATGTCGCGTTTCTTGCCCGCTCGCGTCTGCCTCACGACACTCTTGGCTCTGATTGTCGCCAATGGCGGCACTCCGTCGATCCGCGCCGGCGAAACGGCGCTCGACCGCTATATTGCCAAGCCCGACAGAACGTACTCCTGGAAACTGGTGCGAAAAACGCAGGTTCCGGGTGCGACGGTGTTCGTCGTCGATCTGAAGTCGCAGACCTGGCGGACCAGCAAAGAGGTCAACCAGACGGTGTGGCAGCATTGGCTGACCATCGTCAAGCCGGACAAGCCCGCGGGCACGATTCCCTTTTTGTTCATCACCGGCGGCAAGAATTCGGACGCGGCCCCCGCGAAGGTTGACCCCGCGATCATTGCAATGACGGCCAAGGCGTCGCACGGGATCGTCTGCGAGCTGAAGATGGTCCCCAACCAGCCGCTCGTGTTCAAAAACGACGGCCGAAAGCGCTCCGAGGATGACCTGATCGCCTACACCTATGCCGCGTTTCTGGCCGGCGGGGACGACGAGTGGCCAGCCCGACTGCCCATGACGAAGAGTGCCGTTCGCGCCATGGACTGCATTCAGGAGCTGTTGGCCAGCGACGAAGGTGGGAAACTCAAAGTCGAAAAATTCGTCGTAGCCGGCGGATCGAAGCGCGGCTGGACGACCTGGTGCACGGCCGCCGTCGACAAGCGGGTGGCCGCCATCGCTCCCAGCTCGATCGATTGTCTCAATAACGAGCTGTCGATGGCGCATCACGTTGCCGTCTACGGCTTCTACACGCTGGCCGTGGGCAACTACGTGCGGGGCAACGTGGTGCAGCAGACCGCCAATCCGCGGATGAAGCTGCTCAACGCGATCGAGGATCCCTACTCGTACCGCGAGCGGTTCACGATGCCCAAATACGTCGTCAACGCCTCGGGCGACCAGTATTTCTGTCCCGATAGCAGCCAGTTCTATTTCGACGCGTTGCCGGGCGAAAAATACCTGCGCTACGTGCCCAACGCGGCCCACAACCTCAAGGGCTCCGACGCCCGCGAAAGTGTCGCCGCCTTCTATCACACGGTGCTCACGGGACGCCAACGGCCCAGTTACTCCTGGACCTTCGAGAAAGATGGCTCGATTCACGTGAAGACGAAGAGCCATCCGCAGTCGGTGACGCTGTGGCAGGCGACCAATCCCGAGGCCCGCGACTTCCGCCTGATGAGCATCGGCAAGGCCTACAAGCCGACCACGCTGACGGATCAAGGAGACGGCAACTACGTCGCCAAGCTCGCCAAACCCGAGCGCGGCTGGACGGCTTCGTTCGTCGAGCTGGCGTTCGACGTCGGCGCTCCAAACGCGTTCAAGGTGTCGACGGCTGTCCGCGTGACGCCCGACACGCTGCCGCACGCCGACCTCGATCCCGCCAAGGCGCCGCCCGAGAAGCCGAGACCGCGCCTCCGCGCCAGTTCGAACTGAGCGATTCACAACTTTCTTGGCTGTTAAAGGCTCACTCAACATGCCAAATGCTTCCTTCAATCTGTCGGGACGGGTGGCTTTGGTCACCGGCGGCAGCAAGGGTCTCGGCAAGGCGATGGCCCGCGGATTCGCCGAAGCCGGCGCCGACGTGGTGATTTCCAGCCGGCACGAGGACGAACTGAAAGCGGCCCTCGCCGAGATTCGCCAAAACACGTCGGTCCGCGGGATGTACGTGGTCGCCGACCTGACGAAGCGCTCCGAGGCCGATCGCCTGGCGAAGGCGGCGATCGCCGAGATGGGACACATCGACATCCTGGTTAACAACGCCGGGTCGAACGTTCCCGAAGAGATCGACCAAATCAGCGACGCCAACTGGGACCGCATCCTCGAGCTGAACCTCTCGTCGTGCATGGCTCTCACGCGGGCCATCGTGCCGCAGATGAAGTCTCGCAAATGGGGCCGCGTGATTTACATTTCGTCGATCATGGGGCTGGCGTCGAAGGCGGGACGCGACGCGTACTCGGCGACCAAGTCGGCGGTGATCGGCTTGGCCCGAGCCAACGCGCTCGAGTTGGGCAAGTTCGGCATCACCGCCAACTGTTTGGCTCCCGGCCCTTTCCTCACGGATTTGCCCGGCAAGCTGCTGAGCGATGCCGAAAAGGCGACCTTCGCGCAGCGTACGGCCCTCGGCCGCTGGGGCGATCCGCGCGAGCTGGCCGGTCCGGCCCTGCTGCTGGCCAGCGATGCCGGCAGCTATATCACCGGGCAGACACTGGTGGTGGACGGCGGCACGCTCTGCATGACGTTCTGATCCGAGCGTGTGCGAGATGCCAACATCTTTGTTCGACCTCTCAGGTCGCGTGGCACTCGTGACAGGCGGCAGCAAGGGGTTGGGCAAGGCCATTGCGCGCGGGTTCGCCGAAGCCGGGGCCGACGTCGTGATTGCGAGCCGGCACGAGGACCAACTCAAAAGCGGCGCTGGCCGAAATCCAAGCCGGCACCTCGGTC
This sequence comes from uncultured Planctomycetaceae bacterium, assembly GCA_963813715.1. GTDB lineage: Bacteria > Planctomycetota > Planctomycetia > Planctomycetales > Planctomycetaceae > DASPSM01. The sequence goes on from CAWFAK010000009.1 coordinate 207,562, forward strand.
CGTGGCACGTACATCGTGGCCGATCTGGCAAAACGCAGCGAGGCCGATCGGCTCGCCATGGCGTCGCTCGCCGAGATGGGGCACGTCGACATTCTGGTGAATAATGCCGGCTCGAGCGTGCTGGAGGAGGTCGACCAGATCACGGATGCCAATTGGGACCGCATCCTCGAGCTGAATCTTTCGTCCTGCATGGCCCTCACACGGGCGCTAGTGCCCCAGATGAAGTCGCGCAAGTTGGGGCCGCGTGATCTACATCTCGTCAATTATGGGGTTGGTTTCGCGGGCGGGGCGCGATGCCTATTCCGCGACGAAGGCTGCTCTCCTCGGCCTGTGCCGCGCGAACGCACTCGAGCTAGGAGGCTGTGGCATTACAGTAAACTGTCTTGCTCCCGGACCTTTCCTCACCGATTTGCCCAAGCAGCAGCTGACCGCAGCCGAGATCGAAATCTCCGCCAGGCGTACCGCCCTCGGCCGCTGGGGCGATCCGCGCGAGCTGGCCGGACCGGCCCTGCTGTTGGCCAGCGACGCCGGCAGCTACATCACCGGGCAGACGCTCGTCGTCGACGGCGGAACGCTGTGTATGACCTTCTGACGCGGCTGCCTCGGTGCGGCTCCGGCGCTTTTCACGCGCCGTCGCCTCCGTTATCGTGAACAAATCGGCCGTTTAAGCTTCATTTTAGCCTTCTGGAGTGTGTCATGTTGGGGTCGGAAGTCTTGCCAGTTCGTGCGGGGAACAAACTGGCCGCGCTGCTCGTCGTGGCTTTGGGAGTGGGAGCGGTTCAGGCCGGCGAAACGGCCCTCGATCGATACGTGGCCAAACCCGACTCGAGTTATTCCTGGAAGATCGACCATAAGCTGGAAGCCCACGGGGCCGCGACGTTTGTCGTCAATCTCAAGTCCCAGAGCTGGCGCTCGCCGAAGGAAGTCGATCGGACCCTTTGGCAGCACTGGCTGACGATCGTGCGACCCGCGCACCCGGTCGCCCACACTGCCTTCCTCTTCATCGACGGCGGCTCGAATCGGGACAAGGCACCCAAATCGGCCGACCTGCTCATCGCCTCGATGGCCGCGGAAACCAACTCCGTCGTAGTCGAGTTGAAGGATACACCCAACCAGCCGCTCGTCTTTCACAACGACGGGGTCGAGCGCAAAGAAGACGATCTGATCGCCTACACCTGGGACCAGTTCCTCAAAGGGGGCGACGAGGAGTGGCCCGCCCGACTGCCGATGGTCAAGGGCGCGGTGCGGGCGATGGACTGCGTGCAGGAATTGCTCGCCAGCAAGGAGGGGGGCAATTTCAGGATCGACAAGTTCGTGGTCTGCGGCGGCTCCAAGCGCGGCTGGACGACCTGGTGCACGGCGGCCGTCGACAAGCGAGTCGACGCCATCATCCCCATCTCCATCGACACGCTCAACCAGGTCGCCTCGATGCGGCATCACGTCTCCGTTTACGGCTTCTACACCGAGGCCGTCGGTGACTACTTCCGCCACGGGATTACCAAACTCGCGGCCGACCCGCGGATGAAGCTGCTCAACGAGATCGAGGATCCGTTCTCCTACCGCGAACGGTTCACGATGCCCAAATACATCGTGGGCGGAGCCGGGGACGAGTTCTTCTGTCCCGACAACTCGCAGTTCTACTTCGACGCGCTGCCGGGCGAAAAATACCTGCGTTACATCCCCAACGCCGACCACGGCCTGAAGGGGACCGACGTCCGCGAGAGCGTCGTGTCTTTCTACGACACGGTGCTGAAGGGGACGCCCCGGCCGCAATTCACCTGGAACTTCGAGCCGGACGGTTCGATTCTCGTCACGACCGTGACCAAGCCGACGTCCGTCAAGCTCTGGCAGGCGACCAACCCGACGGCCCGCGACTTCCGCGTGATCACCATCGGCCGCACCTTCAAGAGCCACGAGCTGCACGACCAGGGACATGGAGTCTACGTGGCCAAGGTCGCCACGCCGGAGAAAGGCTGGACGGCGTCGTTCGTCGAACTGTCGTTCGAAGTCGGGGCACCCTATCCGCTGAAGCTGACGACGGCCGTCCGGGTGACGCCCGATACGCTGCCTCATAGCGACCTCAATCCGGTCGACGCGCCTGGCGAGGTTCGCCACCAAGCCGCCGCCAAGCGCTGAGTCCCCGTGATTCCTTCCGAGCGAAAGCCCCGCCTCATCCTGCGGCTCGCCCGCCGCTTGTTGGCCGGGCTGTTGCTCGGGTTGACCTGCGCGAGCGTGCTGCCGGCCGCCGAATTCCGCGCGGCTTCGGCCAAGGCCGACATCACTCCACAGGAGAGCTTCGACCTCTGGGGCTACGCCGACCGCAGCGGGCCCTCTAGTGGGACGCACGATCCGCTCTTTGGCAAGGTGCTGCTGCTCGATGACGGCACGCATCGCCTCGCCCTGGTCACGCTCGATTTGGGCCGCACGTTCGGCGTCGAGTCGATGGACGTCGTGCGGCGGCGCGTGCGTGGCTCGGCCGGCGTCGAGCAGGTCTTCTTCTTCGCGTCGCATACGCATTCCGGCCCGTTCATCAACGATACGTACCCGCCGGGCAAGCGGCCTGCCTGGGAAGAACGGGCCCTTGATCGGATTGCCGCCGCGATCGAGCAGGCGGCAGCTCGCCTGCAACCGGCGGTTCTGGGCGTCGGGGAAGGGGACGTGCTGATCGGCCACAATCGGCGTTTCGTTCGCCCCGACGGCACGGTGAAGATGCTCTGGCGCAACGCGACCAAAGCGCCCACGCACCCGGTCGATTCCCGCGTCGGCATCCTCCGCGTCGACGGGCGCGATGGCCGCACGCTGGCCGTGCTCGTCAACTATGCGTGTCACCCAGTCGTTTTCGGCCCCGATAATCTCAAGTACTCCGCCGATTATCCGAGTGCGATGGCCGGCGTGGTCGAGCCCGCGTTCGGCGCGGGGACTGTGTGCCTCTTCCTGCAAGGGGCTGCCGGCGACATCAATCCCTACTTCGACAAAACGCCCCTGGCTGAGGATGCCGAGAAACTGATGCAGGAGACGGGGCGCGAGCTGGGCCGCGAAGCACTCCGCGTCGCCCGATCGATCGTTCCGAAGCCGCCCGACAAGCCCGAGCTGCAGTTCGCCCTCGACATGCGACACTTCCGACACCGCTACGAACCCCAGGCTCTGCTCGCCCAACTCAAAGGACAGGTGAAGCCCGAAGTGATCGAGCGCTACCGCGGCTACCTGACGGCGCCGCTCGACTGCCCGGTGACCACTTTGCTCATCAACCGGCAGATCGCACTCGTCGGAATGCCCGGCGAGCCGTTTGTCGAATTCGGTCTCGCGTTTCGCGACCGCTCTCCGGCCGCCTTCTCGTTCTTCGCCGGGTATGCAAACGGCTACCACGGCTACTTCCCTACGATCCGCGCGGCCGTCGAAGGCGGCTACGGAGCCGAAGGCCTCGTTTCCCGCGCCGAAGTCGGAGCCGGCGAAACCATGCTCGACACGGCTCTGATCCGCGTCCACACCATGCTCGGCCAACTCAAGCCGCTGCCCCAACGTTAATCACTGCCACAGTCATTCCAAGTGGACACGGACCGCGTGAACGCGATCCCGTCCCAATTCAATCCCGTCCCAGTCCCGATCCCGTCGCGTTTAGTGTCCCGATCGACTTGTCGGGTGCAATTCAGTCCTGTCCCGCGATCTCCTCCGATGGCCTGCTGACGCGGCGGGGCGGGAGGCCAAATTCGCCGGGATTTTCTCGGTGAAACAACGTGTCCCGTCCCGCGGTGGCCAAGCGGTGGGAGGTGGGTCAACTACTTTGGTGGGTCAACTCGCTAGTGAAACAAAGTGTCCCGACCCACCGACCCACCGGCCAATCTCTTTCCACCTGGCGTCCCGATCCCGTCCTCGACAGCCATGGGGGGCAAGGGCCATTTTCTCCGTGCTTTTCTCGATGAAACATCGAGTCCCGTCCCGGTCCCGTCCCAGTCTTTCCCCTCGTCCGACGGCTGACGGGTGGGACAGGGGGCGGGGTGAGGGACAAATCGCCCCGGGATTTTCTCGGTGGAATAACGTGTCCCGTCCCGTCACGCGTCCCGCGTGGTCAACTATCTCTGTGGTCAACTATCTGGTGAAAGTAGGTGACCACACCACACCCTCTCGGGATGACATTCCGTTAACCACACTTCGGCCCGACAGCACTCGTCTCCGCGTACTCCGAGGCCCGCGCATCGCGGCTGTCGTCGCTCAAGCAGCGCGCACACCAAGACGTTCGCGCCCAGAACCGCTCTCTCCATTCAGCCACAAAACGGAGATTCATCCAAGATCAGTTTCTCAGGAATTCTGGATGGCGACCGTCGACGGCGGCTACGGAGCCCAAGGCCTCGTCTCTCGCGCCGAAGTCGGAGCCGGCGATACCATGCTCGACACGGGCCAGCGGATCACTCGGTCAGTTCGAGGAACGGATCGAGGCCCATGTGGTTGTGGGCGTCGGAGCGTTGGCGTTCGTGCTTCAAGAGATGCTTCCGCTCTTTGCGGTGCATCTTCTCCAAAAAGCGTTGCGTGCGGCGGAACAGGCCGAGCCATTGCAGCGAAAGTTGGCCGTCGGCATTCGGGCGGGCCTTGGCACGGAAGCGGGCCACCTTGTCCGGCTTGAGACAGCGGAGCAGCTCGTCCTCGAGCGACAAGAAGAATTGAAATGAGCCGGGATCGCCTTGCCGGGCGCGCGGCCGACCAACTGACGGTCGATGCGGGCCGAGCTGTGCATCTCGGTGGCGATGACGTGCAGGCCGCCCGCCGCGCGGACCTTTTCGTCGAGCTGGATGTCGGTCCCGCGGCCGGCCATGTTGGTGGCGATGGTCACCGCCTGCGATTGTCCGGCCCGGGTCACAATCTCCGCTTCTTGCTCGTGGAAATGCGCGTTGAGGACCTGGTGCGCGATGCCACATTCCTTCAGCGCGCGGCTCAAGGCCTCGGACGCATCGACCGACGGCGTGCCGACGAGCACCGAGCGCCCGGCGGCGTGCATCTTCGCCACCTCTTGCACAACGGCCTGCCGCTTAGCCGCCAGCGTGGTGAAAATCCGCGGCGGTGCGCCGGTGCGGATGCAGGGGCGGTTGGTCGGAATCGGTGAAACACTGATCGCGTAGGTGTTCGCTAGCTCGCGGCGAGCCTGGACGGCCGTGCCCGTCATGCCGCAAACGTGCTCGTACTGGCGAAAATAGGTCTGCACGGTGACCCGCGCGGCCTGTCCCGTGGCGGCGGTAATCGGCACCAGCTCCTTCGCTTCGACCGCCTGGTGCAGGCCGTCCTGCCACTTGCGGCCGTCCATCTGGCGGCCCGTCGACTCGTCCACGATGACGACCTTTTCCTCGACGACGACGTAATCGCGATCCCGCTGAAAACCGTATCGCGACGAGAGCGCTTGTTCGACGTGCTTGTACATCCGCTCGGCGTCGACGCAATCCAACAGCGATGGCTTGGCCATCAACAGCACTTTGCGGCAGCCACGATCGGTCAGGTAGGCCATCCGGCGATCGGGTTCGAAGACGAACTCGACGTCGCGCTCCAACCGTAGCGACGCCCGCTGGCTCCAGCGCAGCAGATTGACGGTGGCTGCCGTGTTCGGCTGCGTGAGACCGATGATCAACGGCGTCCGCGCCTCGTCGATCAGAATACTGTCGGCCTCGTCGATCAGGGCGAAGTGGTGGCTACGCTGCACCGGCGCTCGTTGGCGCCGCGCGCGGAGCCCGTGAACGACGGGCCGTTGCGGCGGCGATATCCGCTCGTCGCGTCGGCGCCGATCCGCAGCCGATCTCGGAGGAAGTCGAAGCCGATCTCCTTGGCCGTTCCGTAGGTGATGTCCTTCGCGTAGGCGTCGCGGCGCTCCTCAGTTTGCATCGGCGTCTCGATGCAGCCGACGGAGAGGCCCAGCCGCTCGTAGATCGGCCCCATTGTTTCCGCGTCGCGATGGGCCAGGTAATCGTTGACCGTGACGATGTGGCAGCCGCGGCCGGTGAGTCCGCGGAGAAACGCGGGCAAGGTGGCCGTAAGGGTCTTGCCCTCGCCCGTCTGCATCTCGGCGACGTGCCCCTCGAAGAGGGCGATGCCTCCCTGAATCTGCACGAGGAAGTGTTGGAAGCCCAGCTCGCGACGGGACGCTTCGCGGACGAGAGCAAACGCTTCGACCAACAGGCTGCTCAGGCGCGGCTGCGTCTTGGCTTGCCAGCGCAGTTCGCGACCGCGGCGGAGCAGTTCGGCATCGCTCTCGTCGCGGAGTTGTTCCGATCGTTTGATGACGACCTGAGCCTGCGCACGCCAGCGCGAGAGCCGCGCGGCATCGAGCCGGCCGCCCCGCTTCACCATGTGCCAAACGTGGTCGCGTGTAAACACGTCTCAATTCTTGCACGCCGGCACCGGAAGTCCAATCTCCGAGCGGCGTCCAGTTCGTGGCCGTTTGACAACATTCAGGACATGTCTTTTCCGGCCTTCAGGACACCCGGATGACCACCAACGACCGGTCGTCATGCCCCGACGTGCCGTCCAGGTGGGCCTCGACCTCCGACCAGATCGCATCCAGAACGGTCTGGGCGGGCTGTCCGTGCTGGGCCAGCAGAACCTCGACGATTCCGTCGCTGCGGAACATTTTCCGCTTGCCGTTCATCGCTTCGCTGACACCGTCGGTAAAGGCGATCAAGGTGTCGCCCGGACTGATCGCCAACTGCGACGAGCCGTAGGTCGTGTCGGTAACCACCCCCAGCAACATGCCGTGTGACTCGAGCTGCACCGGGCCGCCCAAGCGCATCAGCACGGGCGAGGGATGCCCCGCGTTCGAATAGGTGAAAAGCATCTGCCTTGCGTCGATCACACCGTAGAGCAGGCTCATAAACTGGTGCGGCGGCGTGATCGCATGCAGCGCATGATTGATCCGCACGAGCACTTCGTCGGGCGAGAGGGGCGAGCGCAGGTCGAGGGCCAGCGCATGGACGGCGCCGCGGACCGCCGACATCACGATCGACGCCGAGATGCCGTGCCCCGACGCGTCGCCGATCGCAAGCGCCGTTCGCCCTTCGGCCAGCGGAATCAACTCGCACAAGTCGCCGCCGATCTCGAAGTGACTGGTCGAGCGGATGGCCGCTTCGATGCCCGCGCTCGGGGGCAGGGGAGTATCCACGAGCGACGATTGCGCTTGCGAGGCCAGTTGCAAGTCCCGCTGGAGGCGGTGCTGGGTCGCACTTTCGCGCAACAGCACCACGCGCTCCAACAGAGTCGCCACCTGCACGGCGATCGATTCCAGCACGTGCATTTCACGGTCGGAAGGCTCGCGGCGGCGGCGATCGTAGACCCACAGCGTGCCGATCGGCCCGGTATCGGAGCCGACCGATAGGCAAACGGCGGTCGACGTTCCCGGCGGCAGCCATGCCGCCGACTCTTGGATCGTGTCGCCGCCCAAAACCGTCCGGCCGCGGGACAGGGCCTGCAAGTCAGGAGGATTCTCACTCAGGCTGCGGACCGCCGGCGGACTAAGCGGCGCGTCGCGATGGGCCTGTGCGCGCAGTTTGAGCCGCTCGGTCGAGGGCTCCAACAGGAAGAACGCGCACGAGCGAAACGGAGTGAGCTGCGTCGCGCCTTCGAGCAATTTCTGCAGCGCGTCGACCAGGTTCCGCTCGGTGGGAACCGAGCGGCCGATGTCAACGAGCGTCACCACTTCATCAGTTCGCGATTCGGCGACCCGTGCGGCCGTGACCGAGCGACTGATGAGCTGGGCGAACGTGTCCGCCAGGTCACCCACCGAATTAAAGGAGCGGTCCTTGGAAGCGTCGTCCGGAAGCACGAGCTGCAGGAAACCGATTCGCTCGTGCCCGTCACTGACTTCGGAGAACCAGCAGGTGGACGGATCGCTCCGCAGGCGGGCTTCAACTTCCTCGCCGCGGCCGCCGGGCACCGGGACGAACTGCAGCTCCCAACCAATGGCGTCGGAGAATTGCCGGCACGTATCGCGAATCCAAGTTTGCGAGCCGGCAACCGAAATCGTCATGGGCTTCCATCCGGGCGAGCCGTCGATACGGGCATCCCACGCGCGCAATGCACCGGTATCAACATCGACCGGCCGGGGGATTCCACTGAGGGCGGGATCCGAAGAAGCACAACGTATCGGTTATGCGGGCTGGGGGAGAATGCGCGGCGCGGCACCCTCGGCGTGCTAGGCTCCGACGAGTCCGTCGCACGTTGATCGGCAAGGCGAAAAGACACCCCTTGCTTCGTGCGTGGCTCTTTAAGGGCGAGCATCGCTCTTCAATTAGCGGCGCGCCAGGCGGTGCTTCGAGCGGCACCCAGGCACCGTTCTTCGCGCTCGAAGCGACGCACTGCTGGATGAAGTACATCCCCTCGACGCCGTCGTAGACGTTGGGGTAGACGGTGTCCCGCGACTCGAATTTCTCGCCCGTCGCCCGCTTGATGATCGAATCGAACGCCGCCCGGTAGACGTTCGCAAACGCTTCGAAAAACGCCTCGGGATGTCCCGACGGCAAGCGGCAGGCCGCTTGGCCGGCTTCATTCATATAAGGGGCGTTGGGATTCCGCGTGTAGATCGCGTGCGGCTCGCCGTTGCGGCGGACCATCATCTGGTTGGGCTCCTCCTGCCGCCACGAGATCGAGCCCTTCGTCCCGTCGACGTCGATGAACAGGTCGTTCTCGCGACCGTGCGAAATCTGGCTCGCGGTCACCGTGCCGATCGCCCCGTTCTCGAAGCGAATCACGGCGTGGCCGTAGTCGTCGAGCTGACGTCCGGGCTCGAAAATCTTGAGCGACGCCGAAACCTCCTGCGGAATGAGCCCCGTCATGTAGCGGGCCAGGTTGAAAGCGTGGGTGCCGATGTCGCCGAACGAACCGGCGGCCCCCGACTTCATTGGGTCGGTCCGCCACGAGGCTTGCTTCTGCCCGGACGATTCGAGCCGCGCCCGCAGCCAACCCTGCAAGTAGTTGGAGCGGATGGCCTGAATTTCGCCCAGGTCGCCGGACAAAATCATTTGCCGCGCCTGCCGCACCAGGGGGTAGCCGGTGTAGTTATGGGTGACGGCAAAGACGACCCCGGACTTCTCCACGATGCTCGCCAGCTCCTCGGCCTCGTACAGATTGAATGTCAGCGGCTTGTCGCACAGGACATTGAAGCCGGCCTCGACGGCGGCCTTGGCGATGGGGAAGTGGGTGTGGTTAGGGGTGGCGATGCTAACGAAATCGATCCGCCGATCGGCCGGTAGGGCCCGCTCCTTGTCGATCAGTTCCTCGACGCTGCTGTAAGCACGGTCGGCGGCAATGTCGTAGGCCGGGGCCGAGTCCTTAGCCTTCTGGGGATCCGACGATAAAGCACCCGCCACCAGGGCTGCCCGGTTGTCCAGGACGGCGGCCGTCGCGTGGACGCGGCCGATAAACGCCCCCTGTCCGCCGCCGATCAAGCCCATCCGCAACTTGCGTTTTAGTGACCCGTTGGTCGTCTCCATGGCAGACTCCTGGTGTGAGATTGTTGATGCTCAGCGTACGGGGCACAGGCCTTGCAGGGAAGCGAAGGCTCCCTATAATCTCATGCGGTCTGCAATCAGACGGCGTCCGTTTTCCCCTATAGGGTAAGGCGGATTGATGAATTGAGGCCGGCTCGATTGCCGCCGCGGGTGTAGCTCAGTGGTAGAGCACCACGTTGCCAACGTGGACGTCGAGGGTTCGAACCCCTTCACCCGCTTTTTTTCGTTTTTAGTGTTCTCCGAGTCGGCGCTTGGAGAACAGGGCGAAGGCGACGCCCCATAGGACGAGACACGCTCGGGGAAGGGGGACACACCCGCGCTGCGGGTTTGACCCGTTCTGCCCCGAAGGTCACCTCATGTGCCGGCGCTTTCCGTGTTGCGGCGCATATCACCGACACGCTGATCAACTGGATTTGAGTAGGACCGAGAATGTCACCCGCGGACGAAAAGACGAAGGCAGGCGGCCACGCCGCGACCTCTAAGAGTGAAGCGGCAAAAAAGGCTCCCGCAGCCGAGCCTGAAGGGGAAGACGCGGGAGAGGACGAAGGGGGCGAACCCCAACGCCGCAAGATGGAGCTGGACGTCGAAATCAAGGACGCCGGCCCCTGCAAAAAGCACGTGCGGGTCCGCGTCCCCCGCGCGGAGATCGACCGCTTCTATGAGGAGACGGTCAAGACTCTCACCGAGAAGACGGCCATCCCCGGGTTCCGTCCCGGCCATGTGCCGCAAAAGCTGGTCGAGAAGCGATTCCGCACAGAGCTCTCCAGCGACGTCAAGCAGCGAGTGCTCGTCGAGAGCATGGAGCAGCTGTCGGAGAACAAGGAGCTCGACCCGATCAACGAGCCCGATCTCGACGTCGAGGCGATCGAGCTGCCGGAGGAAGGGGATTTCGAGTACGAGTTCGATATCGAAGTTCGCCCGGAGTTCAAGCTCCCCAATTATGACGGGCTGACGATCAAGCGGCCGGTCCGCGAAGTGACCGACGCCGACGTCGAGAAGCACTACGAAAGCTTTCTGTCGCAATACGGCCAGCTGGCTCCGCACGAGGGGGCCGTCGAGCCGGGCGACGTCGTCAGCGCCTCGCTCGAGACCGAGCGTGACGGGCGAAAACTGCTCACCGTGGCGGATGCCTCGTTGCGCGTGCGGCCCGTGCTTCGCTTTGCCGACGCCGAGCTGAACGGCTTCGACAAACTGATGTCGGGCGCCCAGTCCGGCGACGAGCGGTCGACCTCGGTCACCGTTGCGCCCGAGGCCGAAGACGTCGAGCTGCGGGGCGAGAAGATCGAAGTCCGCTTCAAGGTTCTCGACGTCAAGCGCTGGCGGAAGCCGGAGATCACCAAGGAGCTGCTCACGCGGATTGGCGTCGAATCGGAAGAAGAGCTGCGGCACGAAATCCGCGAGAGCCTCGGCCGCCGCGTCACCTTCGAGCAGCGGCAGGCGGTCCGGGAGCAGGTCTCGGAAAAAATCACCGAAAGCGCGACCTGGGATCTGCCCGAGCAGCTCGTGCGGCGGCAAGTCGAGAACGCCCTGCGGCGGACGGTCCTCGAAATGCAGCAGGCCGGCTTCACCACCCGCGAGATTCAGGCGCGGGAAAACCAGCTGCGACAGAACGCCGTCACCTCGACGCGGCAGGCGCTCAAAGAGCACTTCATCCTCGACAAGATCGCCGAGCAGGAAAAGGTCGAGGTCTCGCCGCAGGACATCCAAACCGAGATTCGGCTGATGGCCCTGCAGCGGGGCGAAACGCCCCGGCGCGTGCGGGCCCGGCTCGAAAAGACGGGGATGATCGAAAACCTCGAAGCTCAGATTCGCGAGCGAAAGGCAGTTGACGTCATCCTCGATCGCGCGAAGTATAAAGATGTGCCCATGGAGCTCTCGCTCGACGAGCGGGTCGAGCCGGTTCCTTATTCGGTCTGCCGCACGCAGGTGGTGACCGAGACTGCCGAGCCGGAGGCCGAAGAGGCGGCCGCCGAGTGACGGATCGCTACTGCCGGCCGGCGGGCACGGACGTCCGATCCGTTCTTTCGCACTCTGAAAGCGCCCTGCTGAACTCGCCCAGACGAGCAGCGGGTCGCAGCTCGCGGGTTCCTTTTTGTCTGTCGGATTACGTGTCGGCGCACACCCGGCGTGCAGAGTGAAGCGGAACGAGGATCGGCCGACCCCTGGCTTACCACGGGGACCGCAACCGCTCGCCAGAAGAATTCGCGAATTGCCTGAATTACCACAACCCAACGCAATCCTGTGTCTGAACTGATTTGCCTAACCTCTTGTGTCTAATCTGTCTTGACTGAGGCTGCGACGAGCGGATAATGCGTCGCGCGTTCTCGCGCCAGTGACCGCCGCGGGTGGTCGACCGGGCGCGGGCCTCGGTGATCCGCGTATGAGGACTGCCGAATGACTCAACCCTTTCAGCTCGAACACACCGGCATGATCTCGATGAACCAGGCCGCCCGCGACTATCAACGGCAGCGGCAGATGGGCATCGGCGACCTGCTGCTCGAAAACCGCATCGTCTTTATGGACGGCGTGATCACCGATGCGGCCGCCAACATGATCGTGATGAAGCTGCTCTACCTCCAATCCGAGAACCGGCACCAGGACATCCACATGTATGTCAATTCGCCGGGGGGCTCGGTCACCGCCACGATGGCCATTTACGACACGATGCAGTTTCTCGAATGTGAAGTCGCCACCTACTGCGTCGGCCTGGCGGCCAGCGGCGGGGCAATCCTCGTCGCGGGCGGATCGGCGAAGAAGCGCTTCTGCCTGCCCCACTCCAAAATGATGATCCACCAGCCGTACGGCGAGGTGGGGGGCAGGTCTCGGACATCGAAATTCAAGCCAAGGACATTTTGCAGACCCGCGAGCAGCTCAACGAAATCCTCGCGAAGCACACGGGTCAGCCGATCGAGGTCATCGCCAAGGACACCGACCGCGACCGCTTCCTCACCTCGCGCGAGTCGGTCGAGTACGGCCTGGTCGACGAGATTCTCTCCCGGCCGCCGAAGTCCAAAAGCGACACCAAGGACAAAAAGTAGCATCGAAAGGGCTCATCACCATGAGCGTGCTCGTTCCCTACGTCATCGAAAAGAGCGGCCGCGAAGAGCGGGCGATGGACATCTACAGTCGCCTGCTCAAGGACCGCATCGTGATCCTGGGCAGCCAGATCAACGACATGGTTGCCAACAGCATCGTGGCCCAGTTGCTCTTCCTGCAGTTTGAAGATGGCAAGTCGGATATCCACCTTTACATCAACTCGCCCGGCGGCTCGATCACCGCGGGCCTGGCCATCTACGACACCATGCAATACATCACCTGCGACGTGGCGACCTACTGCGTCGGGCAGGCGGCCAGCATGGGGGCCATCCTGCTGACGGCGGGCGCCGCGGGCAAACGCAACGCGCTGCCCAACGCACGGATCATGATCCACCAGCCTCTCTCCGGCATGGAAGGAACGGCCGCCGACCTGGCCATCCACGCCAAGGAAGTTGTGCGGATCAAACAGCGGATGAACGAGATTCTGATCAAGCACACCGGTCAATCGCTCGAGCGGATCCAGGCCGACACCGACCGCGACAATTTCATGCTCGCGGACGAGGCCAAGGCCTACGGGCTGATCGACAACCTCTTGGAGAAGATGCCGGTCATCCCCAAAGAGTGACGGACGACCGGTGGACCGCAATCGCGGAACTTCGATTTGGGCAAGGGTCGGGCATCAGCCCGCCGGTCCTTGCGATTGGCAGTAGGATGCAAAACGGGAAACCTCACGGATGAGGTTAGGGCCGCTACAGAGCCGCTTCGGTGCAACGCTGGTTGGGACAATGGTCCTGGCCGCCGGCTGTGCCAGCACAGGCCAGCTCGACATTCTCGAGAGCCGTCTGCGCCGGCAGGAAGACGCCAACAACCAGCTCCAGGCCCAGCTCACCGAATCGCAGAACCAGCTCCAAGCCACCCGCCGCGAGACCGTCGATCTGCGGACCCAGCTGGCCGAGGGCAAGAAGATCGCCCACGCCGAACAAGTCGTGCGCACTGGGCCAGGTCGAGGGGATCTCGCTCAACAAGTACCTCACCGGCGGGCTCGACCGGGACGGCGTCCCGGGCGACGAGATGTTCGCGGCCTTCGTCGTCCCCACGGACGCCGACGGCAACGTGGTGAAGGTCCCCGGCTCGGTGACGGTCACCGTGCTCGATCTCTCCAAGCCCGATGCCCAGCAGCGGGTCGGCCGCTGGGAATTCGGCCCCAAGGACAGCGAGCCCCTCTGGCATAGCGGCTTCTTTGGCAGCGGCTACGTGGTCCGCGTGCCGTGGCAAACGCTCCCCGATTCGCCGCAGCTGCTGGTCCACGCCCGCCTGAAGACGATCGACGGCCGCGAGTTCGTCACCAGTCAGTCGATCCGGATCAATGTCCCCACGGCAACCGCCCAAGCCGCCGCTCAACCGACGGCCCCGGCAGGCAGCCCGTCGCCGCTGCCAAGCGGCACTCCGCAGTCGCCGACGCTGATGCCGCCAGCCGCACCGCCGAGTGCCCCACCGGCCAGCCTCGACACCGCCATGACCCGCCCGCCCGACGCTGCCGTCAACCAGGCTGGTGCGAGGTCGACGGACGAGTGGTGGAGCGACGGGAAGAAGCCCTAGCGACTCTTACTCCCTCTTCCATTCCGATGGGAGAGGGCCGGGGTGAGGGCTGCCTTTCCCGCGTCCGCATTTACTCCGCGATCCCGCACGCTTGCAGCACGGCTCGCAGCACCGCGTCGAGATCATTGAGCACGTCGTCGTTATCAACTCGCAGCACCCGATACCCGGCCGTCTCGAGCTGCGACTGGCGCTGCCGGTCGTAGTCCGCGCGTCCGACGTGGCTGTTTCCATCGAGCTCGATGACCAGCCCATGTTCCGGGCAAACGAAGACGACCACGTAATTGCCGATTGGATATTGCCGCCGCACTTTCAGCTTTACGAGCCGGCGAGAGCGGAGCGCCGACCACAGCCGGCGCTCCGGTCCGGTTAGCTCGCGCCGCAGGCGACGGCAGTTCTCGGTTTGCTAACGATGCTGGTAAGGCATGGCAGAAGAGCCCTCACCCTGCCCTCTCCCATCGGAATGGGAGAGGGTTTGCAAAGGGCCGCACCGGGAAGCGCGCTCAGTGCTTGTGTTGGTGCCCGCTCATCTCGCGGGCCTTGTAGAGCGCGGTCTCGGCTTCGGGGATGCGGCCGCAGCGTTGCAGGATGACCGAGAGCTGGGTGAACGAGAACGGGTCGTCCGGCTCGAGCTCGGTCACTCGCGTCGCATGGCGGATGGCGTCTTCTGGTCGCCCGAGCTTTTGCAGGCTGACCGCGAGGGCTGAGTGGGCCAGCACGTGCTTGGCGTCGATCGCCAGAATCTCGTTGAACCGGGCCACCGCCCCATCGAGATTTCCCTGGTCCTTGAGAGCCACGGCTTCATCGTACATTTCATCCGGCGTCGCCATCTCGAACCCTCCGGTGCTCTTCTCTCGGGCAGTGTTCTCTAAAGCAGTGATCTCTCGGGCATGGTCACTCACGCTGTGCTTTCGTTTCCACGTGGAAAGCGGCGCCCGCGAATTGCCGCGAGCGTTGCCTGTCGGCACCGCGCGTGTTGTCAGTATCATAGCCGGTCGCGACGCGCACTGCCCACCGTGGCGAACGCATCATCGCGCGACCCTTTCGCATCCCCCTCTCTCAATTTGCTGCAAAGGGGGGAGGACAGAGTGAGGGGTTCTTTGTCCTTTGTTCTTCTTCAGACCCCGAAGAGACTGAGCTGACCGCCGGAGACCGCACCTTGAGTCCACAACCAAATCCATGAGTCGCCGCAAGCGAGACATTCGTCGCCGCGCGACGGCCCAGTCGCCGGGTTCGGAATCGGACGTGTCGAACGGTTGGTCGCCGCGCGCTGCGCGTCCGCCGATCGAACGCGCCGAGAAGCTGGCAATCGGCGTGTTGTTCGTGGCGGCGGTCGCGCTGCGGTTTTCGTACCAGGCGAGGATCTCGATCGAGCACTGGGACGAGGCGGTCAACGCGTCGAACATTTTTCTCGAGCAAGGCTATCCGAATCGCTTCCTCTACTCGCCGCCGCTCGTGCCGCTTGTGATCGAAATCTCGATGCTCCTCCTGGGCAAGACGCCGCTGGCTGCCGTCATGCCTAACCTGATGTTGGGTTCGCTGACCGTGCCGCTCTGTTGGTGGGTCGGCCGGGAATGGTTCGGGCCCATTGCCGGGATTGCTGCCGCCGCCCTGGCGGCGTTCTCCGACTTTCAAATCGTCTATTCGCGCACCGGCCTGACCGACGCGGCGCTCGGCTTCTGGTTCTTGCTCGCCGTCTATTGTTCGTGGCGGGCCCTCGCGCGGAATCGGCTGGGCGAGGCGGTGGTCGCTGGGCTGGTCATCGCCTGTGCCTGGGCGACCAAGTACAACGGCTGGCTGCCGCTGGCTGTCGCCCTGTCGGCCTTCATCGCCTGGGGAGTCTGCGAGCGGTTTGGCCGAGCCGACTGGACGGCCCGGCTGCCCGTCGTGGCGACGCTCATCATCGCGACATTGCTCGGCTGGAGCCCCGTCTGGCTGTTGCTTCAGCCTGAGGGCGGCTACTCGGTTGTCACCGCCAATCACGCCCAATACTTCTTTGGCCTCTCCAGCTGGTGGGACGACTTCAAACGCCAGCTCGCCAATCAGCGGTTCTATGAAGGATGGATGACCGCGGCCGGGATGATGCTGGCCTGGCTGCTGCCGGTAATCGTTCAGCGGTCCGGCCGAGCCCTTCCCACACAGGACACGGCCATCGCGCCGGAAGCGGAATCGGAGACAGAAAACGTGACGGGCGGGGTGGGATCGCGGTCATCGGCTGACGTCGTCCGCGAGTTTGCCCGGCGGATTCACCTGCTGACGATCGCTGCGTTGCTGGCGGGAGTTTCGCTCCTCCTCGGCTGGTTCGGCTTCGCTGCCGTTTTTGGACTCCTCTTCATCGCGTTCGTAATCCTGGTGACTGTGCTGCGTCCGCGGACTGCGCCCGTCGATCCGGAGGCCGCCCGGGCGCGCAATTTGGCCGGCTGGTTATTGGCCGCCTGGTTCCTGGGACTACTCGTCGCCGTGCCGCTCTACAAGCCGTATCCGCGACTGGTCATGCCCTGGCTGGTCTGCGCCTGGATGGTGGCCGGCGCGTGCATCGACACGGTCATGAATCGGGCGGCCGCCCGCTGGACCGAACGCGATGCCGCCCGGACCGACGCCTACTGCGCTTGGGCTGGACGACCGTGGTGTTTTTGGTCGGAGCGATCGGCGTCTTCGCTCTCGGTGCCTTTTCGCGGATGAGTCTGGCACGCGGACGCGACATCCCGGCCTGGCAGGATCGCACGGTCCGCGCGAACGCCGTGAAACGGGCCGTTCAATACGCGCCTCAAGCGGGCACCCGGCAAGCCCCTATTTCTCGTCTACGGAGAGCCGTGCCTGTTCTTCGATCTGGCCGTGGAGGGCTACAATCCGCAGCCGCCGCTGGGGGGCGATTTCTCGTTCCTCGCCCCCGGACAAAAGCCCCTGCCGCAGCCGGCCTTCTTGCTGGCCTACGAGGGGACGGCCGACTTCGACAAGCTGATCGAGCCCTACAAGAAGGCTCTGAGCGTCGAGGCCATCTTCCACGACACCCCCAGCGATCTTGTGCTGCTGGACACCTACAGCCCCGCCGACGTCGCGCCGGGCAAGCCGCACCCGCCCCCGGAGGCCCTGGTCCTCTACCGGATCAATTCACGGATCAACCCGCAATGAGGCTGTTCCACGCGGAACAAATGCGTTGGTGTGTTGCTGTTAATTTGGGCGAGCCCAGAGATTACCGCCGCCTTTGAGCATTACTCACGCGGTGCCCTTTACCAATTTCACGTGGAATCCCGCATTATTAGTAAAGCCCCCATTTTCCGCAGGGGGAATAACAGACGCTCGCCTGAATCGGACCTTGAAGCCAGACCGATCGATTCCATGCGGTTGGCGATTCCAGGGATGCGAATCACGAGGTGCGCGGTCATGGATGAACAGGCACGTGGGGCGGTGGACGGCACGTTAAATTTCGAGGCGCAGGGGCCGAGCTCGGTCCGGCGGCGATTGGGTCGCGGGCTGAGCGCGCTCTTGGGCTCGAACGGGAACGAAGGCGGGCTGACTGTTCCCGCCGGCTCGGCTCCCACCGAATCGCGGGCCGCAGTTGCCGATTCCAGCCACGTGCACGTCGAACTGATCGAGCGGAATCCCTTCCAGCCCCGCAAAGACTTCGAGAGCGAGGCGCTCGACGAACTGGTCGAGAGCGTCCGCCAGCACGGCGTGCTCCAGCCGTTGCTCGTGCGGCCCTGCGGCGGACAGTACCAACTGATCGCCGGCGAGCGCCGCCTGATGGCCGCGAAGAAAGCCGGCCTCGAGACCGTCCCTTGCCGCGTGCTGGAACTTGAAGACCAGGCGATGTGCGAGGCGGCCCTCGAAGAGAACCTCAAGCGCCGGGACCTCAACGTCCTGGAAAAAGCGCAAGCCTTCAAAGAGTACATGCACCGCTTCTCGGCCAGCGTCGACGACGTGGCCAAACACCTCAGCATGAGCCGCTCGTCGGTCTGCAATTTTCTGCGGCTCTTGGAACTGACCGACTTCGTCAAGGATGCCCTGTTGGCCGAGCGGGTGAGCTTTGGCCACGCGCGGGCCATCCTCTCGCTGAATCACGACGACCAGATCGCGCTGTGCGGCCGGATCGAGAGCGAATCGCTCTCGGTCCGCGAAACCGAGGCAGCCGTGCGGGAGATCCTCAAGAACCAGCAAGAGCCGCAGGCTGAGACGATCCTGTTCACCGGCGCGGGCGCCCGCCGAAACCGGCACCGAGCACCGCGAGCGCCCACGTCCGCTCCCTGGAAGAGACCCTCGGCCAGCTCTTCGCGGTCGCGGTCCAAATCAAGGTGAGCGGCAAGGACAAGGGCAAGATTGTGATTCCGTTCGCCAACAACGACGAGTTCGAACGGATCCTGCGGCACCTCCGTCGCGCGGCTTGACGTCAGCCGGCTCGCATCGCCGGATCTCGATGCGAGTCGTCCGGTCCCGAGTCGTCCGGGCCCCCGGGTCCCGTTCCGCTGAGAAGTGTCCGGACCGGATATTTGCCGGCCTGCGCTCGGCAAAGCAACGTGTCCCGACCCCAACAGACGTCCCGTCTCTGCGGTTCTTGTCCGTAGACCTCGGGGCCGTCGCCCCATTCCAATCCCGTCCCGACCCTGGCTGGACGGTCCGAGTCCGGTCCCGAATGCCGCCCCCCTTTCAATCGAAAGTGTCCGGACCGGACTTTTGTCCGACGTAAGTCGCTGCCGGGTAAAGACTACGGCCGGACTCATTTTGGCGGACCGGGGAGTCTGGGATCGGGACCGGACCGACTCCGAGTCCGACCGCTCCGGCAGCCGTCTCCCATCAAGACCTTGGATTGGGGACCCCTGGACTCATCTGGCGGTCCCGTCCCGTCCCAATGTGCCGGTCCGGAATGCGATCGAGAACTCTCCCCCGGTTCACACCGGGGCTCGGGCAAGTTTGTGTCCCGTCCCGCGGTTCCGGTCCCGAAGTCCGGTCTCATAGAAAGTGTCCGGACCGGACCTCGCGACACGAGCGCGGAGCCAGGGCGAAAGGGGCTTTTCTTTCCATCGTGCCACACTCCGCCGATTCGCCCAAGATCAGTTTTCTACGCCCGACTCCGGTTTTCTACTGCTGCCTCAATTGTCGCCCTGGTGGCACCGGTTCGGCCTGATCGATCGCGACATGCGGTTCCGCGGATTCCGGGGAGCGCATTTGCTCGGCGACGAGCCGCGTGTAAGCCGGGTTGCGAAAACGCAACTTGATGACATTCCGAGTTGTGTCTCCGCGGGCAATCGTCACGGGAGTCGTTGACCGAAAAGCAACGATGGCGGCGACCAGCATCGACGCTCCGAGCGCGACGGCCGTGGCGATCCAGAAATCGTCGCCCGCGAAGTTGAGGGGCAGGACGATCGCTGCCGACAGGCAGGTGCAAACCAAGGCGGCCGTCAAGAAGATTCGCCAATAGGCGCGCTGCTGAATGCCGGCGCATTCCGCGCAGCGCGGGACGAACATCTGCGCGGCCGGATGAAATGCTCGGTGCTGCGTGCCCTTCGCTCGCCTCGTTTAAACAGACGCAACAGACTGGCGGCAGTTGATGGCGTCCCAGTTGGAAATCGCACCATTCGCCGACCGGCGCGACGCCGATACGGCCATTTGACGCGGCTTTGATCTCTCCCGAAATGGGATCCTGGAGCAGCGCCGGCGGCGTTCCGGGCAGTAATTCTGGAGCATCGGGATAGTTGCGATTGGGATTGATCCGACCCCGCAGCCACATCTGAATGCCCAGCGTGCCGCCGGACAACAGCACGATTCCGAGCAAAATCAGGGCAACGATCGGCAGCGCGTCCGGGTCACCGAAGGCCAGCAGCGGGACGAGCGTCAGCGCGAGAAGAATCGCGGTGCCTAAGATGTAGAACGCCACCCTGCCCCACAGCCGGTAGCGGGTCCGGCGATAGCCCTGGACCAGGTCCTCATTGATCCACGAGCACTTGGGGCAAGGAACGAGTTCTCTCCCACGATCGAGCGCGCGCTCGAGCTCCTTGGCGGCCCGCTGCTCAGCCAGCCGCGCCGCCCGGGCCTGCCCGAGACAGTAGGGCGCGACGCCGACTCCCGTGCCGACACGACTCAACTGATAGCAGTAGCCGGTGCCGCACCGGTCGCACTCCACGCGCGCTAACCGTTGCCCGGCGGCCGATTGCGTGAAATGTTTGCCAAAATAAAGGAACATCGCGAACCACGCTCGGAAAAGGACACGCCTCGCTTCGCACTCTTGAAATGAGGCGACTCGTTAATGCCGAAGTGCGATTGTACCGCCATTCGGACCGCGTCCTAGAGACGGATTCGCAGCAAATCCTTGCCGTCGTGCTGGCTTGCTGCCGCCGCGATGGTTGAATGCCGGTGCGCCGGCTATTCTTCTTCCGTTCGACAGTGTTCGGGCACGTTCGCTTGAGACCGGTGCCGCTCCCAATGGGTAAAGGCCGACTCGAAGCCTTCAGCGACGGCGTGATCGCCATCATCATTACCGTGATGGTGCTGGAGATGAAGGTGCCGCTGCCCCACCAAGGGGCGACACTCGCCGATCTCAAGCCGGTGGTGCCGTCCTTGTTGAGCTATGCGTTGAGCTTCGTCTTCATCGGCATCTACTGGAACAATCACCATCACCTGTTCCAGGCGACGCGGCGCGTGACGGGCGGCATTCTCTGGGCCAATTTGCATCTGCTCTTTTGGCTCTCGCTCATTCCCTTCACGACCGCCTGGATGGGCGAGAACACGTTCGCCCCGACGCCGACCGCGGTGTACGGTGTCGTGCTGCTGCTTGCGGCGCTGGCCTATTACGTGCTGCAGCTCACGATCCTGCGGGCGCCCGGCGGAAACCCGATGTTGGAAGAGGCCCTTGGCGGCGATTGGAAAGGCAAAATCTCACCGGTCCTCTATGTGCTGGCAATTGCGGCGTGCTTGATCAGCCAGTGGCTCGCCTGCGCGTTTTACGTGCTGGTCGCCCTGATCTGGCTCATTCCCGATCGGCGGATCGAACGGATGTTTGCCAATCGCGAGTCCGACGACTGACCGGCGAGAGCCGCGGCGGTATAACGAATCGTATGCCTACTCCGCACTGGCACGGCGTGTTTCCCGCGGTCACGACGCAGTTTCGCGAGGATCAATCGCTCGACCTCGACGCCACCGCGCGGCATTGGGAGGTAATGATCGCGAGCGGCATCCAGGGCCTGATCGTCGCCGGGTCGCTCGGTGAGAACCAAACGCTCGAGCCCGCCGAAAAGCGGGCCCTCGTCGCCGAGGCGGTGAAGTGTGCGGCCGGCCGTATCCCCGTGCTCAGCGGCGTGGCCGAGATGAGCACGGCGGCCGCCTGCAAGTACGTCCGCGATTGCGAACGCCTGGGGGCCAGCGGATTCATGGTGATGCCCGCGATGGTCTACAAGGCCGACGCCCGCGAAGCCGCGCATCACTTTCGCCAGGTGGCCGCCGCCACGAGCCTGCCCTGGATGCTCTACAACAATCCGGTTGGCTATCCGGTCGACATCACGCCGGCGCAGTTCGTCGAGCTGGCCGACATCCCGACTCTGGTGGCGATCAAGGAAAGCTCGGCCAACACGCGGCGGATCACCGAGCTGCGAATCGCTGTCGGCGACCGCTACGCCCTCTTCGTGGGGGTCGACGACCTGATCCTGGAGTCGGCGGTGCTGGAAATCGACGGCTGGGTGGCCGGCTCGGGCATTGCCGTTCCTCGCGAGAACCAGCACTTTTGGGAGCTGACGCGGCGCGGCCGCTGGGACGAGGCGCGGGCCCTGCTATCGCTGGTTTTACCCGCTGCTCAAGCTGGACACGCAGATCAAGTTCGTGCAGCTGATCAAGCTCGCGGTGCAAGAGGCGGGCCTCGGCCGCGAGTGGGTCCGCAGTCCGCGCTTACCGCTGGCCGGCGCCGAGCGGGAGCAAGCTCTTGCCGTCATCCTCGACGCCTTGGACAATCGGCCGCGGCTTTCCGCGCTTTGAATCGGAGTGACGGCGTGAGCCTGCAGCGCATCCAAGTGATCGATTCCCACACCGGCGGCGAGCCGACGCGCGTGATCGTCGCGGGCGGGCCCGACCTGGGGGGTGGCTCGCTGGCCGAGCAGCGCGAGCGTTTTCGATCGCAACACGACCGCTTCCGCCGGGCTGTGATCTGCGAACCGCGCGGGTCCGACGTCATTGTCGGCGCCCTGCTCTGCCCGCCCAGCGATCGCCAGTGCGCGACCGGAGTGATCTTCTTCGAGAGCGTCGGCTATCTGGGGATGTGCGGGCACGGGACGATCGGCGTAGCGGTCACGCTCGGCCATCTGGGGCGGATCAAGGCGGGCCGCTCGTGCTTCGAGACGCCGGTCGGCCGCATCTCGATCGAGTACGACGGGGCGAACACGGTCGCCCTCGAAAATGTTCCGAGCTATCGCCTCGCCAAGGACGTGACCGTCGAGGTGCCGGGCCTCGGCAAGGTGACCGGCGACGTCGCCTGGGGCGGCAACTGGTTCTTTCTCGTCCGCGATCCGATCGAGCCGCTCGAATTGAGCCGAGTCGATCGGCTCCTCGACATCACGCGGCGAATTCGGGCGGCGTTGCGACGACAACGGCATCACGGGCGCCGACGGGGCGGAGATCGATCACGTGGAATTGTTTGGTCCTCCCGCCGACCCGCGCAATCAGAGCCGCAATTTCATGCTCTGTCCGGGCGGAGCCTACGATCGTTCACCGTGCGGCACGGGAACGAGCGCCAAGCTCGCCTGCCTGGCGGCCGACGGACGGCTCGCGCCCGGCGAACCGTGGCGGCAAGAAAGCATTTTGGGGAGCGTCTTCACCGGCCTCGTACCGGATCGACGGCGGGCGGACGATCCCCAAAATCTCCGGCCAGGCCTTCGTCACGGCCGAGACGACCTTGCTGCTCGACGAGTCCGATCCGTTCGCCTGGGGCTGCCCCGCGTGACCGCGACCCCATTCCCCCCGGCCGGTGCGGGTTCCGATCGCGTGGTCGTGGTCGGCGGAGGCGTGATCGGGGCGGCCTGCGCGTACTTTCTGCGGCAGGCCGGGCGACGCGTGACGATCGTCGACGCCGGCGCGTTCGGCCGCGGCTGCTCGCACGGCAACTGCGGCTACATCTCACCGAGCCACGTGTTGCCGCTGGCTGGGCCGGGCGCGCTGCAGCTCGGCGCTCAAAACGCTGTTTCAGAAGAATTCGCCCCTCAAGGTGCGCTGGCGGCTCGATCCGGCGCTCTGGAGCTGGTTCTGGAAGTTCGCCCGTCGCTGCAACGAGCGCGACTGCGCTGGCCGCCGGGCACGCGATCCAGAATCTTCTCGGCTCGTCCCGCGCGCTGTACGACGAACTCGTTTGCTCGACGCTCAGCGACGTCGAGTGGGAGCCCTCGGGCGTGCTCTTCGTCTTCCGCACTCCCGCCGCGATGGACCACTACGCCCACACCGACGCGCTCCTGCGAAACGAGTACGGCCTGGACGCGACGCGCTTCGACGGAAATTCGCTCTTGGAGTTCGAGCCGTCGCTCAAGCCGGGCAGCGCCGGGGCCTGGTTCTATCCGTCGGACGGTTTGCTGCGCCCCGACAAGCTGATGGCCGCCTGGAGGCGCGTGCTCGAACAGTCGGGCGTCGAAATCCGCGAACACTGCGCGCTCCGCGATTTGGCCGTCGACGGCCGCGTCGTCGGCGGAGTCATCACCGACGCGGGCAAGATCGAGGCCGACCAGACGCTGATTGCGACGGGAGCGTGGACGCCCCAGTTGAGCCGGATGTTGCGCTGCCCCGTTCCGATTCAGCCGGGTAAGGGCTATTCGATCACGATGCCCCGCCCTGCACTCTGCCCGCGGCGGCCGATGATCTTCGAGGAGCATCGCGTCGCCATCTCGCCCATGCAGAGCGGTTATCGCATCGGCTCGACGATGGAATTTGCCGGCTATGATTCGCGACTGAATCCCGATCGCTTGATGCTCTTGCGCGAAAGTGCAGCCCTATACTTGAAAGAGCCGCTCGCGGAGTCCGACGCTCGAGGAATGGTGGGGCTGGCGGCCGATGACGCCCGACGGCCTCCCTTTCATCGGGCGGCTGCCCGCGTTCGACAACGTCTTCCTGGCGGCCGGGCATTGTATGCTGGGCGTTTCGATGGCGCCGGCCACCGGCAAACTCGTCGCGGAACTGATGACCGGCCAACCACCGCACATCGACCCGACACCCTACGCCGTCACGCGTAGTATTTGATAGGTTCTCCTCGTCTCTGTCTCCCTCTCCCATTCCGATGGGAGAGGGCCGGGGTGAGGGCAAGTTTTGGCAGTTTCTTTGAGCCCGAGGTGGCCGGCACCAATCGATCGTGGAATGATTTGAAGCGTCCACCTTTGCCTTGATCTCTGTTGCCTCTGTTACCTCCTGTTCAAGATCCTCTTCTTTGTGCCTTCGTGCCTTCGTGGTGAAACGAGCTTTTCCGATTCCCATTCGAGAACCGGCGGGCTGATCCGCCGCGGCGGACCGCTCGCCTCAGGCCCATTAGTCAGCAAGTCGACGAAACCCAGACGAAGGAGCGCTTCATGGACAGGTCGTTAAGCGAGCATGCCTTTCTGCCCGATGCCGACCCGTTAACTGCCTTTCCGCCCGATAGCCCGATGGCCGTGCTGGACGAGATCGGCCGCGATCTGCCGAGCCTGCTGCGGGACTCCGGCTTTCGCTCGCGGGCCCGGCGTCTCGAAATTCCCGCCTGGAAGGAGCCTGCCGATCCCGCTGCCGTCCTGCCCCAGCTGCGGCTGCGCTACGTGCGGCTGGGCTTCCTCGCATCGGCTTACATCAACCAAGTCGGCGAACCGCTGGCCGGCGTGCTGCCGCGGAACCTGGCCGTGCCGCTTGCGGACGCGTGCCGGCGGCTGTCGCGGCCGCCGATCCTGAGCTACGACGGCTATGCCCTTTACAACTGGAAGCGGTTCGATCCCGCGCGGCCGATCGCGCTGGGGAACATTGACACGATCCAGAATTTCGTTCACCTCTACGACGAGCACTGGTTCATCCTGGTGCACGTCGAGATCGAGCAGATCGCGGCTCACATGATGGCGGGCGTGGACCTGGCGACCCGGGGCATCGCCGCCGGCGATCGGGGACTCGTCAATCGCGGGCTGCAGAAGGTCGGCGAAAGTGTCAGCCGGCAGATCGCCGTCCTCCGCCGCATCCCCGAGCACATGGACCCGGCCCTGTATTACAAGACGTTTCGGCCGTACATTCGCTTCTTCGAGCACGTCGTCTTCGAGGGGGTCGACTCCACGCCGATGAATTTCCGCGGCGAAACCGGCGCCCAGAGCAGCATCATGCCGACGCTCGTCGCGCTGATGAAGATTCCGCACCGGCCGTCACTGCTCACCAATCACCTGGACGACATGCAGAATTTCATGCCGCGCGAGCACCGGCAACTGATCGCCGACGTGCAAGCCCTGGGCGACCCACGGCCGCTCGCCGACAAGGAACCCTACAATGAAGTGCTCGAAGCGATGGCCACTTTTCGCGAAGTCCACTACGGCTGGGCCGACGAGTACATCAACAAGCGAGTCAGCGACCCCCGCGGCACCGGCGGCACTCCCTATATGCAGTGGCTGGGCCAACTGATCGCCGAAACGCGGGCCCACAAAATTCCGTGAGGATGGTCGAGGTGTGGGGATGGTTCGTGTCCCGTCCCGTGTCCCGTCCCAACTGTTCCCCCCTCGCCCGTCGCGCTCCTTCAGCCACGAAACCGCGATTCGTCCAAGATCAGTTTCTTGGACTCCGGGATTGACGAACGTTCACCGCGGTCGCAAGCTCTGAGCTTGGCACCGAGGGAAATCAACATGAACAATCTCGACCACATGTTAGAACGCAACAAAGACTTTGCTGCTCAACAGTCTGCCGCGGGCACACTGATGCCTTCGCTTCCGCGGGCGCTGCCGAATGTAAAAGCAGTCATCATCGGTTGCGCTGATATGCGCGTGGATCCGGCAGATATACTCGGAATTAAACCGGGTGAGGCCGTCATCATGCGCAACATCGGCGGTCGAATCACCCCTGGGCTGTTGGAGCAACTGGGGCTGCTCGGACGAATCGGCGAGGTTGCCGCGGAGATTCCAGGGGGTGGTGGAGAGTTTCATATCATCGTGCTGCATCACACCGATTGCGGCATCACTCGTCTTGCGGGCGACCCCGCCATGCTGGCGCACTATTTTCAAGTCGAGGAAGGCGACCTCAAAGCAAAAGCGGTCACCGATCCCCGCGCCGCGGTTGCCGTCGACGTTGCTTTGCTCCGGGCGATTCCCGCATTGCCGGGCGCGTGGTTAGTCTCCGGCCTCGTCTATGACGTAGCGAACGGACTTGTTGAGATCGTAGTACCGCCGGCGCCGATTCGTACTGCGTAAAATGATCCGGCGTAAAATGATCCGGCCCGACACCCGCCTCTGGCGTTGCGACCTAACCTGGGGTTGCTCCCTCGGTTGGATGTGCCGGCCCCCGGTGTTGCGCATCGATCCGCCGATGCGTGGCGAAGTGCTGCTCTCGATCAGGCCGTACCTCTACGGCGACGACGCGACTGCCGTAGTTGCCCGCGACGAGCCTGTGTGCCGCTCGTGGCTGGACAAAGCTGGGCTGAGCGACCCCCCGCGTTTTTCTGGTGTGACCCCCGGTCCAGGGCGAAGGGATCGCACCGGCCAGGGTCGCGGGGCTGCACACGCGACATGCGGTGGCTTAGCCAACTGATCGCTGAGACACGGGCTCACACGATCTCGTGAGCAGACTCGCGCAAAGCGGTGAAACTGTCAGCGCATTCGATGCGATCGAGCGGCCCTCGCTCGCACTTCGGGTTGGTGCGGCGCATGCATGAACCCGACGCGTCAAGCGAGGGCAGTGCGGCAATACGTCCGCTTCAGGCCGGACTATCGCCGAAGCCGCCGTTTCTTGGCGACACGTGCTCAAGCGCAGTCACTCGACAGCCGGATGCCAAGGGAGCGTTTGGTGGGCGCTGCAGAAGCGCCAACAACTCTACCTTAGCATCGGGGCCGTCGAAGGTGACCGTCACCGAAAGCTTGAAGAAGGCGTCGGACGTGCGAGAGACTAGTAGCGTCCCCCGCCGTAACCGCCGCGGCCACCGCCGCCGCCGCCAGAGCGACCGCCGCCGCCACCGCCGCCAGAACGACCCCCGCCGCCGCCGTAGCCACCGCGCCCGCCGCCTCGGTCTTCACGAGGGCGAGCCTCATTGACCGTTAACGAGCGGCCGCCTGCCTCTTTGCCGTTCAGGCCATTGATCGCAGCCTGAGCTTCTTGATCGCTGCTCATCTCCACAAATCCAAAGCCCTTCGAACGGCCGGTATCGCGATCCATCACGATTTGCGCCGACTGCACGCTTCCGAAGGCCGCAAACATCTCCTCGAGAGATTCATTGCTCACGTCATAGGAGAGATTGCCGACGTACAACTTCTTGCCCATTACAACTTCCTTACCACTGAGAACGAACAGAATTGGTTTCAAGACAGGACGAAATTCACCGGGTTCATCAAATCGATGCCATCGTTCCGCCGTCGATGTCCCGGACCTAACAACTGCAGACGATGATTTTGACGAGTTAGCTCGCAGATCGCGAACGATTTCTCGCGCGACCAGCCGACCGCCTCCGATTGCTCTGGAAAGGCTGCCGCGCTCCATCTCGTCGGACGCCGGGCCGTCCGCGTCGAACGATCTGATGCGGACGGTCCGCACTCGACGCGATCTCCGGCACGGGTGCCTTGGCTTGCTCGTCGTTCGACACCGAATTCTCGACTGCGAGCGCTGTGCGAGTCAATCGCTCGATCGCCTGCAAGAGTTTTCGCTCGGCATGATCGCAAAATGAGACGGCGATTCCCGAGGCTCCGGCGCGGCCGGTCCGGCCAATGCGGTGCACGTAAGTCTCGGGCTCGTGCGGCAAATCGTAGTTGAGAACGTGGGAGATGCCCTCGACATCGATGCCCCTGGCCGCAATATCCGTGGCAATCAGGATCGGCGTGCGGCGCGATTTGAAGCCTTCGAGCGCTCGCTGCCGGTTCGACTGGCTTTTGTTGCCGTGAATCGCGGTGGCCCGAATGCCGGATTGTGCGAGGTCCCGCACGACGCGGTCGGCGCCTCGCTTGGTGCGCGTGAACACGAGTGCGCGCTCAATTGACCGCGTTTTGAAGAATCTCGCGAGCGCCCGCGGCTTCTGCCGCGCGTCGACAAAACAGACGGACTGTTCGATCAATTTCGCGGTGGCCGCCACCGGGGCGATGTAAACCCGAGCCGGGTTCTTGAGCAGCGAGTCGGCCAATTCCGCGATCGGCCGCGGCATGGTCGCCGAGAGCAGAATCGTCTGCCGCTCAGTCGGAACATGATGGACGATGCGGCGGACATCGGGAAGAAAACCCATGTCGAGCATGCGATCGGCTTCGTCAAGAACCAAGATCTCGACGCCCTTGAGATCGGCATGCCCCTGATCCAAGAGATCCAACAGACGACCGGACGTCGCCACGAGAACGTCGACGCCGTCACGGAGGATACGGACTTGCGGGCTTTGTCCCACGCCACCGAAGATTGTCGCGTGACGCAACCCCGTTTCCCGACCGTACGTCTGAAAACTGTCGGCGATTTGAGACGCGAGCTCACGGGTCGGTGAGATGACCAGGGCGCGGATCCTGTCGCGACGAGATGGATAACGCGGCGGTGTCGTCAGCAGCCGGTGGAGGATCGGCAGCGCGAACGCGGCCGTCTTGCCGGTGCCGGTTTGGGCGGTGCCCAGCAGGTCTCGGCCGGCGAGGAGATGCGGGATTGACGCCGATTGAATCGGAGTCGGGGTAACATAACCCTCAGCGGCGACGGTGCGCAAGAGGGGCTCGGCCAGGCCGAGTTCACGAAAAGACATTCAAGGTCCCAGTAGAGGAGGCGTCCAGGACCGAAATAGCGAGAAACGCACGTTGCGTCATCAGAGAACCAATGGACCTGGCAGTGATCCATTGGGCAACGGCCGCGTGGAGAGCACCGACAGGACTATAGCATTTCCGGCCGCAAGTTCAATGGAAGACACGGGCCGACCTCGTTTTTCGGAGCCGAAATCCACTCGAAGGATCGCTCAAACATTCGGATCAGGTCGAGATTAACGCCCAACCTCTCTTCCACAACCGGCGATTTCACCGATAATGCAGGATTCTCAGCCGATTCCCAAAGTCGCCGGGAGCTCAGCTTGGTCTCCGCAATACCTCTCGCGCCCGCGTCGACAAAGCATCTCGTAGCAAGTCCGTCGAAACCTGCCGCGACTTCGGTCGGCTTTCGTGGGATGACGACTCCGTTCCGTGAGCCCAAGCTCCGGCGGAGCCTGTTCCAGCTGGCTGTGTCGATCGTTCCATTCTGCCTGTTGTGGACGTTGATGTGGTTCAGCCTCCGTTATTCTTACGCGATCACCCTGGTCTTGGCGGTTCCGGCGGCGGGGCTTCTGGTGCGACTCTTCATCCTTCAGCATGACTGTGGTCACGGCTCATTTTTCCGATCCAAAGCCGCCAACGATGCGCTGGGCCGCATGTTGTCCCTGTTCACTTTCACGCCGTATGACCGCTGGCGGAAGAATCATGCGATTCACCATGCCACCTCGGGCGATCTCGATCGTCGCGGGTGCGGCGACGTGCACTTGCTGACTGTCGGCGAGTATCGAAATCGCTCTGCCATTCGACGGCTGATGTATCGAATCCACCGGCACCCCTTGATTTTGTTCGGAATCGGCCCGTTCATCTATTTTGTCGTCTTCCAACGCTTCACGTTTCACGACCCGCATCTCTCGAAGAAGGAGCGGGCCAGTGTCTATTGGACGAATCTCGCGCTCTTCGCGGCCATCGCGTTCCTCTCGTGGCTCGTCGGATTCAAGGAATTCCTGCTGATTCATTTGCCGCCAATGGCGATCGCCGCGTCGGTCGGAGCATGGCTCTTCTACGTGCAGCACCACTTCGAATCGACGTATTGGAAGCGAAACGACCGCTGGGACTATTTCCAGGCCGGATTGGCCGGCAGTTCCCTTTACGACTTGCCCGCCGTGCTCCGCTGGTTCACTGCCAACATCGGGCTGCATCACGTCCACCATCTCGACAGCCAGATCCCCAACTACCGTCTGCAAGAATGCATGGATGCCAATCCCGAATTGCAGCACGTCGCCCGACTGACACTTTGGGGCAGCCTGTCGTGCGCGTCTCTGAGGCTGTGGGACGAAGAAAAGTCCGAGATGGTCGGCCTTAGGGACCGCGACTGAGATGTCCGCCCAGCCCGCGCACGCACCCACCGCTTCGATTCGACGCCTCGCGTTCGCTGCCGGCGCAAATCTGGCCCTGAAATAAAAAAGCCCTTCGACGCATCGCCGAAGGGCTTTTAGTCACCGCGAGTCGGGGCGACAGGATTCGAACCTGCGACATCCAGCTCCCAAAGCTGGCGCTCTAGCCAGGCTGAGCTACGCCCCGCGTCTGTTCTGTGCCGACACCCGGTCGAGGCGATGGGATCGCGCCGACCATTTTGTTGCGGCGTGATTGTACCGCGGCTCAAAGGGGCGTGCCACGGGCGTTAATTGGGTGGAACCGCTCCGGCATCGCGGTTTGGCGCCACCGGGGTCGCGATGAATTGGGAGTGCCGGCCGCCGGTTGCGACCTTCCGGCGGCCAGCGGTCCGGACGGGCGCGGGTCGACGCTTCGGTACGCGCAAAAAGCATCGGCATCTTCTTCGCACTGCCAGATCTACTGAGCAGGCTCTTCATCGCTTAATGTACTCCCCGGGACTTTTGATTTTTTCAGGAGACTCTCGCGCGAGTTTCATAAATTCGTCGATGCAGGGAGGGCAGCAGAAACGGTATGTCTTTCCGCCCACGATCCATGTGCATTGTGCATTGGCTTTGGTGAGCGTGATCGGACAAATCGGGTCTCCTGGCTTGGGCTTGAAGTCGTGGGCGGAATGAAAGCCGCGGTATTTTTCGGCCGCCGTGGTCGAACCGTTGGCCGCGACGTCGGCCGCGGTGTAGAGGCCCTTGGGCGTCAGATATAAATCCCGCGCCGCATCGGCTGTCACCGTTTGCGGCATCGGTGTGTTCTCCGCTTCGAACGCGAAACGAAAACGCTCCTTGGAACTGAAGCTCGCCCGCATCCGCCGCTCAGCACGGCCGATTTCCGCGACCAAACCGTGAACTGCGTCCTTGTCATCGTTGGCCAACTCATGCTCCAGGAGTTCCAATTGGTCCTCGACGGCTTTTGCCGTCGACCGCTGGTAATCGCTTAAGTGCCACGTCCGCAGATAGACTCCGACTTGCAGCTTGCGGACCCAGTCGGCGTAAATCGGGATCCAATGCTCGGCGTGCTTGCGGTCGCCCGAGAGCGCCGCCGCGAGCGTTTCGGTTTGTGCGTTCGAGATCTGCTCGAAGGCCTCGCTCGATTGAGGGTAGTAGGTGTAACAGCCGACGACGCTAACGCCGATCAACACGAGCAGCGCCGCGATTCCGAGGGTCAACGCCGATAGCGATTTGTTGTACCAGGCCGGAGTTGCGGCGGCCGCAGGAAGTGGCCGCTCGAGCCAGTCCTCGATGCGAATGCGGCGATCGAGCAGGCGCAGGGCAACGCCGACGAGCAATGCCGCTCCGAGGAACAGGGCGCCGTAGAGCTCATGCACCTGAGTGTCCTGGCGAAGCTTATTCCAAACGACTTGCCCGAGACCGGTCATGCCGAAGGGGAATGGCCGGCAGTAAATGTCGAATGCATGCGTGTGATCGGCGGGTTCGATTTCCGACGGATAAAGCGGTCTTTCGACGCCGTACGAAAGCAGGAGAACGATACTCAACAACAGGCCCAGCCAGGCGGCCGCCTTTTTCCATCCGTAGGTCCGTTGCATCCAGAGTACGAGACCCAGGTTCGTGCCCGCGCCTAGCGTCAGCAGGGTGAAGGCTGCGCCGACGGAGTTGCCGTGCTGAAACATGGACCCCAACTGCGACATGGCCATCATCGGAGTCGCGTAGGCGGGGACGGCGATCGCCGCCATTAGGAGCGGCGCCCAGGGATTTTGGTGGCTCATCGTGCTTTGCAGCGAATTGTGCGGCAGCACGCAGCTCAACGCGACAACTCCCATGACTCCGACAACAATGAACAACAGGCTGGGACCGGCAATTTCCCGGGTGCCGACGACGGCGACGGCCAGCATGCGGCGGAGGCCTCGCGGAACTGGTTGCGGCGGAGTTTCGGCCGTGCCGGAATCTGGAAAGAGTCGATCCCAAATCAGCCCGACAACCGTGACGACGAGCAGTGTGCATAGCCCAAACGCGAGAATTGTTATGGGTTCCGATAAAGTCAGCCCGTAGAGCAGCGACAAGGGGTTAAACAGCGGAGCCGCCAAGGCGAATGCCAGAATCGTTCCCCCGCTCAAGCCGGCGCGTCGCATCTCTCGAGCGACGGGAATCACGCCCAGCGAACAGATTGGAAGCACCATTCCGATCGCCCACGCGCGAGGGATTGCGGCACGCGTCCCATGGCCGAATAGCGTGCGAATCGCATCGGGTCCGAGCAAACGCCGAAAGACGCCGGCAATCACCAGGCCGGTCAATATGAACGGCGAAGCTTGAAGCAGACACTGCGCTCCCCGCAGCATTCCGCCCCAAAAAAATGTGTCGAAAATCGCCATGTCAGCACCTTCAGACTCAGCGTTTGGTCGGAGTGACGGGAACCGCAACGGCTGCAATGATTTCCGCGACGAATCGCTCGGCCGATTCAAAATCGCCCACCAGGCGCACCGATAAAACGGGGACTGCAACGTCTTGGATGTCATCAGGTGTGACGAACTCGCGTCCTTGAAGCAGCGCGCGGGCTTGCGCCACGCGCTGCCAGGTCAGGAGCCCGCGGGGACTCAGTCCCAATCGCACGGCTCGGTGTTCGCGAGTCGCCCGCCCCAGGTCGACCAGGTATTCGAGCAGGCTTTCGGTGACGGCAACGCGACTGACCTGGTCCTGAAGTTCAGCCAACGCCAACCGATCCACGGATTGGAGGTCGGCCGAGTGGGCATCCCGGCCGATCCTTGAAGCCAAGAGGCTCAACTCACTGGATCGGTCGGGATATCCGATCCGCACTTTCATTGCGAATCGATCGAGCTGAGCCTCGGGAAGCGGGTACGCCCCGTGACTCTCGACCGGGTTTTGCGTGGCAATGACGAAGAATGAGCCGGAAAGAGCTCGGCTGGCCCCGTCGATCGTCACCTGCCGCTCGGCCATCGCTTCAAACAGGGCGCTTTGAGTTCGGGGTGTCGCGCGATTGATCTCGTCGGCCAAGAGCACGTCGGAAAACACCGGGCCTGGGAGAAACTCGAACTCGCGCGTCTTCTGATTGAAGATGTTGAAACCGGTAATGTCGCCCGGGAGGAGATCGGGTGTGCATTGCACGCGCGCGAATCGCCCGCCGACTGCGTGCGCCAGAGCCTTCGCCAGCGTGGTTTTCCCCAGTCCCGGCAGGTCGTCGAACAACAGATGGCCGCGCGCCAACAAACACGCGAGCACGAGCTCCGTGACTTCCTCTTTACCCATAAGCGCGGAATTGAGTGCGCGGCGGAGTTCGCCAACGACGGGTCTACCCTCGCCGGGAGAATGCGCCGTCTGCGATTTGTGGCGGTGTCCGTCGTGCTTCGATTCCAAGCTTGTCGGCATTCGAACCTCGTTTCTCTGTCACTCAGAACACGCTTTGGCCCTGCATCGCAGCCAGCGAGGCCGCGCGGATTGCTTTGCGACACACCTTGTGCACCTCAGTCTCTGGGACCGGGCATGCACTGACTTGCTGGGGGGCGTAAAGAACCCAGTCAAACAAATCGATCAGTCGTGAGTCGGACTCTGCACAGTTGGCGCTGAGAGCGCGAATCCGGGGACCGTGCCATTGGGCGAGTGTTCGATCGCGGGGCCGACCGAATCCGGCAAGGCGAGCACGCTGTTCCAATAGCCACATCGTCGCCAGCACTGCGTGACGGGGGCCGCCGAGCAATCGTCCGCGCCAAACCAGGCCGGCAACTTGATCGAGCAGGCGTCGTCGTCGCCAGGCTGCCGCAAACAACAAGGCCACGCCGAAGCCTGCGACCAGCCAATGCGCGCGAAGGGTTTTCTGCACGTGTGTGAGGAAGGCCGCAGGCCATCTCGCCATAAGTGCGGGCCATTCGTGGAGGTTCATAACCGGGTGTGGGTTCAATCGGATACCAGACTCCACTGGAGATCTCGACCTCCATCCAAAAGTGACCATCCTCGCCCGAGACGGACGTCTGCCCCGCACGTCGGTCGTAACGCTTCGGGTCCGCGTAAAATCCGCTGACGGCGCGGGTCGGATAGCCGAGCGATCGAAGGATCAATCCAGCCGCGCTGACAAACAGGTAGTCGGGGCCTCGCCGCTCGCGAAAAAAGTGTCCGACGACGTCACGGCGATTGGGCGCCGCCAAAGCGTCATCATCGAGAGTGAACTCATTTCGCAAGTGCTCAACCACCGCCTCGATCTGGGGCCAGCCGCGCGGCACGCCTTCGGTCCACTGAGTTCCCAGAGCCTTGGCTTCACTGACCGATGAGACATCGGGAAGCCGCGTCCAGAGAGCATTTTGGTCTCGAGGCAAATAGGGTGGGCGATGACGCACGGCGTCCGCGGCGATCACGACGTTGACGAGGTCGATCGCCGTAAACTGGGGGATCCAGTCGCGGCCATGCATTTCCAGAACGCCGTCTGGTGTCCACTTGAAGAAACTGAGGCGATTGACCCGATCGATGTGAAGGGAGCTCAAGAGCGGCGGCGAGGGAAATCGCGGCGATTTAAGGTTAATGATCTTGACGGAGTGGCGTTCCGCATCGACGACCCAGTTCTTGGGCACGGCGGTGAATTCAAGCCAGGGATTATCATCCGCCTCGTCCAGGGAGAGCGATGGCAGTGATTTGACTTCGGCTTCCTGGAACCAGGTGGCTCCGTCGAAGGCGTCATATCTTTCCATCGCCAAGTGCAGCGGCACCGGGCCTTTCAGGTAGAACAAGGCGTCGGACTCGGTGCCGTGAGGGCGGCTTTTCGCCTGAGCCGTGCGGCGGCGCACTGTCGAAAACTCACGGCCGGATCGCTTCGAATCGCTCGCTTTTTGATTCGGATCAGAGCTGACTTTGCCGCTTAACGCGACCGCCCGCCCGACGCGCTGGGCCTTGGTAAGCGGCTCGCCATAACGGTCGTCGAGCATGTCGTAAAGGCTGGGCATCTGCGACTCGAGAAACGTCCCCGACTCGACCGGGCCGAACGACATCGGGTTTTGCTTTGCGGCGACCAGCATGTCGCCGTCGCCAACCCCCTGTCGCGCGTACGGGTCGGATTGGTGCTGCCCGCCCGAAGTCGG
Source organism: uncultured Planctomycetaceae bacterium (assembly GCA_963813715.1). Classification (GTDB taxonomy): domain Bacteria; phylum Planctomycetota; class Planctomycetia; order Planctomycetales; family Planctomycetaceae; genus DASPSM01. The sequence goes on from CAWFAK010000009.1 coordinate 243,018, forward strand.
CATAAACCCGGGCATGGCCACCAACTCGCTGCGCACACCAGCAACGAGAGCGGCGGAGAGAATCATCAACACGCAAACGCCAACCAACACTCCAGCGCGAACCGGCGTGTGGCGATGACATTCGACAGCGACGTGTCCTTGCAGTCGTTCCCAGTACGCGGCCATCAAGACCCAAAGGCCGACGACCGCATAGATCGACGCGGGCACGAAGGCCGCGAGATGGTCTTCAATCGCGATGCAAAACAGCGTGAGAAAGCCGCTGAAGAGATACGAGGCGTGCCCAAAACCCCGCCGGCGGGAAAATACGGCCGTTCCGAGGGCCGCATTGCGCATGACCGCTAGCAGCACCAGCTCGAATGCCTCGCCGTCGCCGGTCAAGGTTCGCAGCGCTGTTTCGATCACTGGCGGCAGTGTCAGAAAGGCCGCTAATGCGATCGCTAGCGTGGCCCGAGGGCGCGGCCGGTCGAGACCGTCGCGCCGGCACTCCCAGTAGAGACCTGCAAAAGCGATCGCGGTCGCGCTTAACTCAATCGCGACGTTCCACCATCGTTCACGTGAAGCACGGCGCACGACCTGAAAGGTCCCGGCGGCAAGTGCCGCCAGGATCAAACACGATGCACGCCGATCCGGCTTAGTTGTGCGACCAACCGTCATGACAAAGTTGCTCCCACCGCCGCGTCAGGCTCATCAGTGGATCTTCCCGCCCGTCGATGACCAGGCACGCTCTCCGAAGCGACGAGCAATCGTCCGGCTGCTGCCTCGCGACCGCTGCCTTAGGTCCCTCTCCGTACGCGTCGAGGACGACAAATTGCGTGTCGCGATCGCGTTGGAACTTGCACCTCCATTCGGCAACCCTTGCCGGAGTGGTCACGACGAAGGCGAGCGCGCGATCAGCACCGTCGTGCCGGCAGGTTTCGCACTCACATTTGCCATCCGGCGACCAGACCGCCAAAGCATCCATCATCCGCTTCAGTCCCCGTTCTCCCGGGTTCGCGAGAACAAAGCGGTCGCCAAGGCAAAGTTGCGTATCGGCATGATGCGAGTGGAATTGCCGGCCGATCGAGGCGACGACGCGAATCAGATTCTCGCAAGCTTCGCTTGACCTGCCCTGTTGACGCTCGGCGCCGGTATCGAAGATCAACTGGACACGTCGCCTCGCGCTGGCTTGCCGCTCGCAGACCACGAGGCGATCATGCCGGGCCGTCTGGGACCAGTGCACGTGTCGTAGGGAATCGCCGTGCCGAAACGGGCGCAGGCCGGTTACATCGCCCTCGTCTCCGACGTGCCGGCTGTGTGCCGCGGCAATCGACAGCGACTCGCCGAGAATCGGAGGAATCGACTGCAGGCATGCCGTACGGGGCCACACCAGCAGTTCGTCTTCGACGTCGATTTCGGCCTGAGCCTGCCACAGACCGAATGGGAATCCCGTTGCCAGCCGCGGTGTCTCGAGCGGATAACGTCCGCGCCGCGGAGGACAAAACTCCCACTCAAAGACGGTCCGTGACCAACCCGCGACCCGCGCCAAGCTAGCGGCGGGCTTCGAGTCCTCGCCATCCGCCGGCAAAAAGAAGCCGCGCTCGACCATGAGGCCCCAAAGAGGCCACGGGCCAGCGATTGGAGACCGCAATCCGCACACGGACGACCGAGCCCTCGGTCGCCCGTGGCCGATCGAACGACAGTGAGCACGAGACTGCTCGCATCGCGATCCGCGGCCAGGCGATTCCAATCAGCGCCACTGCAATCAATGCGGCGCAAACGATCAGGGCTTGAGGCGCCACGCTGATGCCAATCACCAGAGCTGCCGCGGCTCCCAGCGCAAACCAACCAACCGGCTGCTTGAGCCAGTAGACATAGCGGTTGGCCCACGGACAGAAATCGTGATTCAAGAAGCTGGCTAAGCGCTCGACGCAATGGACCATGACCTCTCCCTGCACGGATTCGACCGCTGGGGACATGCCGCGCAGCCGCGTTGCGATGAACGCAGGCGCCGCAACGCACGATGCGGAACAAGTCCACGATCCTGGACTAGGTGCTGCAGTTTTTCGCGCCCAGTGCCTGAAGCGAAACCAGCCGTCAGCCAGTGCCCGTGGTGTGAGTCGAGGTCCAAGACCGATTCGAGAAACGGATCGACGACCGTTCGAACACCACGGCCAAGGCGCAGACCGATGACGCTACGTCGCGCGAAATTGAGGGACCTCGATCAGCTAAGCGGGAGGTCCGCGAGAGAGGGGCAGAGAGGGCCGCGGCGGCGCGCAAAAAGCGGGCACTCGCCGCTCGATGAGGTAGACCACACCGACGTTTTCAACGACCGTGAAGGTCGCCGGAGCGACGCCTTTAACCGCCAACAGGCGACAGGCAAAGCACGAGTCCTCGCACCGCGTTGGGCCGTGCGGACGGTGATGTGAATCTCCGTCTTCCCCGGCATGACCGCCTTCCGCGCAGCAGTCATTGCAATCCGCATTGGCCGCTACATCGCGAGCTTCGCGGGTGCATCCCGAACAATGATGCGCAGAATGGTCGTGCAGAGCCTGGACACCCACCGTCGCCAGCAGGTAGCCGACAAGCGAAAGGACAACCTTTACCCGCTTGGAGCGCATCATGACACGAGCCATTGGCTCCCATTAGATCGCCGACCACAACGAAAGTGAAGTGCAAGTGCAACTGAGTTGCATTATTTAGCTCAAAAAGAATTCCTCAGTTTCGAGCCCCGGACGGGAGCAACAGACAACACTCGTCATTAAGTCAATGGAGACGGCACTCGAATCCGAGCCCGAGTAGGGAGCCGTTTGGGTGTGTGGGGGCATTTCGCAAGTACGTGTTGCGCGATGCCGAAAGCCAGCGACAAGTCGCGCTGGACGCGGGCGAGGTGCTCGAGCGTTTCCAGGCGTACCGCGCGAGCCATCAGCCCACAGGGCCGGATGAGCATCGTTTGCTCAACCAATCGGATCGAGAAGAATCCGGATCGGAGGGCACGTCGTTAAGAAATGTAAGTCGGGGCGACAGGATTCGAACCTGCGACATCCAGCTCCCAAAGCTGGCGCTCTAGCCAGGCTGAGCTACGCCCCGCGTCTGTTTCTGTGCCGACACCCGGTCGAGGCGATGGGATCGCGCCGACCATTTTGTCGCGGCGTGATTGTACCGCGGCTCAAACGCGCCTGCCACGGGGGTTATTCCGGTGGGGCCACTCCGGCACCGCGGTTTGGCGCCACCGAGATGCGATGAATTGGGAGTGTCAGCTGCGGGTTGCGACCTTCCGGCGGCCAGCGGACCGGAGTGGCGGGGGGCGACGCTTCGGTACGCGCGGTCAGCCCATTACGCTGGCACCCGGCGTTCGATCGGCCAAAGTTGCCGAAATGTAATCGGATCTCCGGCCCCCAGGAGCTTTGGACGGGGTTTGTTGATTTAGGGGCCCGTTCAGCGAAAATGAAGTGAGAGCACTTCGTCCCAATCTCGATGTCGCAGTCTCGATGTCCCAGTCTCGATCGAGGTCGTCATAATGCAGCCAGCGCGCGTTGCCGTTGCCGCCACCGTTTTGCTCACTGTCGCCGTCGCGTTCCCCTCCCCTTCCCAGGCCCAAAACCCGTATCGCCAAAACCGCCGCAACGCCCTCAGGGCCAGTCGGCCCTATATGCCCGCGGGAGCCTACGGGGCTCGGCCGGCCAACCCGGCCGACGTGCAGGCGGTGACCCAGGCGTATCGACTGCTGGAGCAAGCCGACCACGACTATCAGGGGCATCGCGCCAAGGCGATGAAGCACCTCCACCAGGCGGGCAAGGTCCTCGGAGTGATGTTGAAGGGGGACGGCAAGACCAAGGAACAGCAGGGAACGTCGGACGAGCTGCTCAAACAGGCCCAGACCGTTCTGCAGAAGTTCAACGCGAGCGGAGCGTCCGGCGTGCGTCACAACAAGGCCATGACCCACATCCAAAACGCCCTCGGCGAGCTCAATACGGCCCTGACGATTAAGTGAAGTCTGGTGCGGCTTGGCGGCGGCAACGTCGACCTTTCGCCCGTACTCCGCCAGTTTTTGGGGCGGGCTCACCGAAGCCTGCCCCGTTTTTTTGCGCCTGGGGGAACTTGCCCGCGAGGTGCTCGATTCATCGGCGAGACCGTTCAGGTGCTCTCGGCTCGTTCCGGAAGACCGTCGAACAGGCTTGTGCCGACGCGGATCATGGTGGCTCCCTCTTCGATCGCCACCGGAAAATCGCCACTCATGCCCATCGACAGCTCGCCGAGCGGAGGCGAGCCGGGGCGGGCCGCCAGCTCATCGCGGAGCATTCGCAGTCGGCGAAAGGTGGGCCGTGCCGTTTCGGCGTCGTCCCCGAGCGGAGCCATCGTCATCAGCCCGGCCAGCTCGACTTGGGCCAACGCGCAGAGCTCGACCCAGTTGGTACGCACCTGATCGGGCGAAAAGCCATCTTTCGATCCTTCGCCCGAGACGTTGACCTCGAGCAGCAGTCGCGGCCGCAAACCCAGCTCGGCCGACATAGCGTCGATCCGGGCGGCGAGCGGCAGACTGTCGATCGAGTGCAGGCACCCGGCCACCGTGAGCACTTTGCGGACTTTATTCCGCTGCAAATGGCCGATCAGGTGCCAGCGAATCGGCTCAGCTGCCGCGCGGCCTCCCTCAAGTGCGGAGGCCCGTTCCAGCAGCTGTTGCGGCCGGCTCTCGCCCAGGTCGCGCACGCCCAGAGCGACGAGCGACTCGATCCATTCGATCTTGGCCGATTTGGTCACGCCGACCAGCAGCACGTCGTCGGCCGAACGGCCGGAGCGGCGACAGGCGGCCTCGATCTCCTCACGAATCCGGGCCAGATTCTCCGCGATCCGAGCCTCGATGGTGGTCATGGCCATCAGCTTCCCGGCGTGCGAAGTCGCGGAGCGACCGAGCTGATTGCATCAATCTCACACGCGCTGCGGCCCACCCCCCACCGAGCGGGGGCAAGCGAGTTTCGTCTTCCGACCGGTGTTGCTCGTGCCCGACTCAGTCGTTCCGCAGCCGCAGGCCCATCTCGGTCAACTTGGCCCGCACTTCGTTGAGCGACGTCACGCCGAAGTTGCGAACCGACAGCAGCTCGTCGGCCGTCTTGGAAACGAGTTCGCCGATGGAGACCAGGCCCAATCGCGACAGGCATTTTCTGGCCCGGACCGACAGGTTGAGGTCACCGACCGGCGCTTCGAGCACCGCCTGCTCCTGCGGGGAAACGGTTTCCGGCGCGAAAATCGGCGCGGCCAGCGGCGAACGCGACGCGAACTGCCCGATCGACAACCCGCGGGTCTTGAGGATGTCGCGGATTTCCCGTAAGGACGTCTCGCCGAAATTCTTGCTGGAGAGCAGATCGTGCTCGCTGATGGCGGTCAGATCGCCCAGCGTCTCGATGCCGGCTCGTTCGAGGCAGTTGCGGCTGCGGGCTGAAAGCTCGAAGTCGCCAATCGGGATCCGCATCACCTGCTCCAGCTCGCGCTGGTGGCGCACGGCATCCTCGTCGTAGTACATATTGCCCGCCGCCTGAATGTCCTTCAGGTACAACTGGGCCCGTTCGTGGTTCGGATAAAACTGCAGCACGCGGCTGAAGCAGAACGCGGCCGCCGGGTAACGCTCCTTGTCTTCATAGAGCAGTCCCAGGTTGATCAGCGCCCCGATGTAGAACGGCGGGCGTGACAGCGCCTGTTCGTACAGCCGGATGGCGTCGTCATCGTTGCCGAGGAGGTTCATCTCGTTGGCCAGGCGGAACAGGGCCGCCGTGTGATGCGGATCCATGTCGACGGTCCGCTCGAAATACTCGATGGCGCCGAAGATGTCTCCGTGGTCGGCGCGGATGCAGCCCATCTGGTACGAGTATTCGGCGCGAGTGGCCGCCTCGCGGGCCGACTCCCGCAACAGTCGTTCAGCTTCCTCGATCTTGCCCGAAAGCCGGATGGCGCCGGCCTTGGAGAGCTTGGACTGAATCGGGTCGTAGCCCTGCTTGGCCGCTTCCTCGAAGGCCTCGGCCGCTTCGGCATAGTCCTGCTGTCCCAACAGCACCATACCGCGGTAATAGTCGGCGATGCCGACTCCGGAGATATTGCTCAAGTATTTGAGAGCCAGGTGATGCTGCCCGAGCAGGTAGGCGACGATCCCGGCGACAATCAGCGTCCGCTGCGGCGGATTGGGATCGTCGGCCTGATCGCGCAGCTCGGCAAAGCTTTGCCGCACGGCCGACAGGCCGTCGCCCCCCATCGCGTGCCGCAAATTGGCGACTTCCTGCGCACCGAATTCCGGCGCGTTGAAGATCTGCGCCGGACGTCGACGGGCTCAGTGGGTGCCAGGGGTGCGATTCCACGAATCGGAGCGGCAACTCCTGGACGAATCATGCGAATTCTCCTCGCGAACGGAAGAAAGTTTGGACGTGCGGGGCCCCGCGAACGGTTCCCGAGGGAATTATCGCGGGGCTGTCAAACGAACCGGTCGCAAGGCCGGTGCAGGGGTCGCACGGAATTCGGGGGGAGACGCCGGCGACCAGGGCGACTCTTGGGGTCCGGGCGGCCGGTTCGCTCGGTCCGGCTAGTTCGATCACGCCGGACCGGCTCAGCCACCACGGACGACTATTCTTCAAAGACGGCTATTCTTCAGAGACGTACGGCAACAGCCCCATGAACCGGGCCATCAGCACTGCACGGCGGACCGCCCGCTGATACTTCGCGCAGTTTCCCGTGCGGCGGCGCGACTGAATGTGCCCCTCGCGATCGATCATCAGCCGCAGGGTCTTCAGATCCTTGAAATCGACGTAAATCGGTCGAGGCGAGTGATTGCACCCGTCCGGACAGAAGCGGCAACGCAGTTTCTTCTTGAGGCGGGCGCGCTTTTTCCGGCGCTTCCTGATCTCGATACGATTCAATGTCGCCATGTTCGGTCGATACCTTCTCCGCAAATACGCACAAGCCCGGGTCGAAACCGGAATTATGGAGGCCCGGCCGACATCTTGCAAGCCTGGAAAAGAGCGGCCCGTCGGTCGAGAATGCCCGGTAGCCCCATTCCCAGTCGAGCGTCGCCGGCTAGAGCTTTGGCTCCGACGGAATTGTAGCGGGTAGGGAAAGTGTTCGGGGGCCGCGGTGGACCGACGGGACACTATTCTCCCGGCGGCTGGTGCCATCAGCTGTGTTCGTGACGATTTGGACGGAACACTGTTGGGAACGAGGGAAACCTGTTGACCGCTAACGATTCTAAGGCCGTGATTTTTGATATGGATGGCGTGCTCATCGACTCGTATCGGGCACACTTCGAGAGTTGGCAGGCGGTGGCGGCCGAGCACGAGCGCGTCTATACCGAAGAGCAGTTCGCCGCGGGGTTTGGCCGGACGAGCCGCGAAGTCATCGCTGAGCAGTGGCAGGGCGAGCCCCTCTCGGACGAGCGGATCGCGGAGATCGACCGTCGCAAGGAATGGCTCTTTCGCGAAATCATCAGTGCTGACTTCCCCGCGATGGCGGGAGCGGTCGAGTTGATCGCAATCGCTGGTGAGCGCCGGATTTCGAGTGGCCGTCGGCTCGTCCGGGCCCGCGGAGAACGTACAGCTAGCGATCGAGCGGCTCGGGGTCGGCCGGCTGCTTTCGGCCACGGTCACCGGCAACGATGTGAAACGCGGCAAGCCCGACCCGCAGGTGTTTCTAACCGCAGCCGCCCGCATGCAGGTGCCACCCGCGCGCTGCGTCGTCGTGGAGGATGCGCCGGTCGGGGTGGAGGCCGCCCATCGCGGCGGCATGCGCGCTGTCGCGCTTGCCAGCACCGGGCGCACGGTCGAACAACTGCGCGCGGCCGAGCTGGTGGTGAAGTCGCTGTGCGAACTGTCGCCGCAGCGATTCGAAGAACTGCTGCGGGGAAGCGTCGGAGAATCCAGCGTTCTGACGAAGTGAACCGAAGCGGAAGAGAAAGAACCGGCGGCCTGACACCCGCCGCTCGCCTTTCGGCTGGCAAACTGCACGCGTTGAACCGATGATGTGAGCCAACATCTTCAGGGAGACCGACCATGGCACCGGACGTTGAAGTCAAACGGTTCACCGAGCGAAGCCGGGAAACGCCGGACACGCAGGACAAACCGTCGGCGGAAGAGGCGGTGATCGCCATCTTCGGCGCCTCCGGCGACCTGACGGCGCGGAAGCTGATCCCCGCCCTGTTTCGGCTGTGGACGGAGGGGTTTTTGAGCGGACGCGCGCCGATTGTCGGCGTCGCCCGGCGTGAAAAAACCGACGACCAGTTTCGCGCGGAAATGGCGGACGCGGTCAAAGAGGAAGCCCCGCCGGGTTCCTTCACGGATCAAAAGTGGACCGAGTTCGCTCGTCGGCTCTTTTATCACCGGACCGACATCCAGGATCCCAACGAGTTCGCCAGCTTGAAAAAAGAACTGGGGGAGATCGAAAACCGCTCAGGCGTCCGCGGGAAGCAGATCGCCTATCTGGCGACGACGCCCGACCTATTCGTGCCTGCCGTCGAAGCGATGGGCAAATCGGGGATGATTCCGGCGGCCAACTCGAATCGCACGCTGCGGGTCGTCTTCGAAAAACCGTACGGCCACGACCTGGCGTCGGCCCAGGGACTGACCCGCGACTTGGGCCGCTATCTCACTGAGGAGCAGATCTACCGGATCGATCACTATCTCGGCAAAGAGACGGTTCAGAACATTTTGTTGTTCCGCTTCGGCAACGCCATCTTTGAGCCCCTCTTTAATCGCAATCACGTCGACCACGTGCAGATCACCGTGGCCGAATCGCAGGGGCTCGAGCGGGGCCGCGGAGGTTACTACGACAAGGCCGGCGCGACTCGCGATGTGCTGCAAAATCACATGCTGCAGCTGCTGTGTCTGGTCGCGATGGAGCCTCCGGCCTTCTTTCGGGCCGACGAAATCCGGAGCGAAAAGCTCAAAGTGCTGCAGGCGCTCGCGCCGGGCGCCCGTCCGGCATCCCCGAGTGGGCAATTCCCGGGCAGTACACGGCAGGCGAAATGGACGGCAAGCCGGCCCGCGGCTATCGCCAGGAGGAACGCATTCCGCCCGACTCCCGCCGCGAAACCTTCGCGGCCATGGAAATCAAAGTCGACAACTGGCGCTGGGCGGGCGTCCCATTTTATCTGCGCACGGGCAAACGGCTCCCCAATCGCGTGAGCGAAATTGCCATTCAATTCAAGCTGCCGCCGCTCAACTTGTTCACGACCGTCGAATGCGAGGGAGACATCTGCGACCTGGTCGGCGCGGCCCAACGCGCTGGTGTTTCGCATCCAGCCGCAAGAGGCGATCTCGCTCTGGTTTTCCACCAAGCGGCCGGGAATGCAGTATCAGATCCATCCGGTGGAGATGGATTTTGAATATCAGTCGGCTTTCCACGGCGTGTTGCCGGAAGCCTATCAGCGGCTGCTGTTGGACGTGCTCCGCGGCGACACGACTCTGTTCACCCGCAGCGACGAACTCGAAGCCGCCTGGCGATTCATCACGCCAGTGCTCGACTATTGGGAGCAAAACCGGATCGAGCCGGAACCGTATCCGGCCGGCACCTGGGGCCCCGAAGCGGCCGAAGCCCTCCTGGCCCGCACGGGCCGCCGTTGGCACGTCCCGACGGTGTGACGGCCCGACGGACGATTTTGTTCGTCGCATTCCCCTTCGAGGCGAGCGGCCGGTGCGGGCACCCGTGGCAAGCCACGGGTGCGGCCGGTTCTTGCGCTTTCTTGCTGTTTGATGTGTGAAGAATTCAATTCCGAAGACTCGGGGGGCTGACGCCCCCCGCTCGGAGCTAGTGCGCGATTTCGCGTTCGGTGGGCAACGTTGAGATCCGTCCGCGGCCGGTTTAGGCTGAACGTCCGCCCCGCACGCCCCCGCCGGACTTTCGATCCTGCCCGTCTCGCCCGGAGTCTTTGCCACCCATGCTCACACGCAGGCTGCTTTCGGCCGTGCTGACTGCCGTGGTCCTTGCGGTCGCGACCAACGCGCACGCTACCGATCCCGCGAAACCGGCATCGGTGGACTCGCACGCGTCAGATCTGAGCGAGAACGAGGTCCGCGCACTCCAAGGCCCGAAAGCTCTCACGCCGGCCGAGGCGATCAAGCGATTCAGCATCGCCGACGGGCTCGAAGTGCGGCTGGTGGCCAGCGAGCCGCTGGTGAAGCAACCGGTGTCGATCACCTTCGACGACCGCGGCCGCTTGTGGGTGCTGCAGTATCTGCAGTATCCCGTGCCCGAGGGTCTCAAGCCGGTGGCCGTCGACGAGTACCTCCGCACCAAGTACGACCGCCGACCCGATCCGCCGCCCAAAGGGCCGAAAGGACGCGACCGTCTCACGATTCTCGAAGACACGAACGGCGACGGCGTGATGGACCACGCCAAGGACTTTATCGGCGGGCTCAACCTGGCTTCGGGATTCGCGATCGGCTACGGCGGCGTGTTCATCGCGCAGCCCCCTTACCTGCTCTTCTATCCCGACGCCAACGGCGACGACGTGCCCGACCGCGACCCCGAAGTGCTGCTGACCGGCTTCGGCATGGAGGACGCCCACGCGTTTGCCAACTCGCTCACCTGGGGTCCCGATGGCTGGCTGTACGGCGCGCAAGGGAGCACGGTCAGCGCCAACATTCGCGGCATCGAATTTCAGCAAGGCATCTGGCGCTATCACCCCAAGACGAAACAGTTCGAACTCTTCGCCGAGGGGGGCGGCAATACCTGGGGCATCGATTTCGATCGCTTCGGCAACTTGTTCGCCGGCGGCAACACGCTCGAGCCGCTGTGCCATCACGTGCAGGGGGCCTATTACGTCAAAGGATTCGGCAAGCACGGCCCGCTGCACAATCCCTACTCGTTCGGCTATTTCCCGCCGGTCGAACACAAGGGGCCCTTCGGCGGCGGACTGACGGGCGGCAACGTGATCTATCAGGGAACCGCCCTTCCCGAGCGATTCACCAACGTCTGCATCTGCCCGAACATCCGGCAGAATGCCGTCCGCTGGTATCCGTTCGAGACCAAGGGCAGCACATTTGCCACGCTCCAAGGAGGTCACGGCGGACACGAGGGCGATTTTCTCACGTCGAGCGACCCCTGGTTCCGCCCGGTCGACATGACGGTGGGACCGGACGGCGCGGTTTACATTGCCGACTGGTACGACATCCACCTGAGCCACGCCAGCCCGGTCAATCGCAGCCAGTGGTACATGCCCAGCCGTGACGACGGTCGCATTTGGCGAGTCGCCGCCAAGGGGGCCCGGACGCTACAACAGGCGCGAGAGACCAGCACCGCGCAGGCGGCGCCGCCGGGCAAGCCACTGTCAAAACTGTCGCCGCACGAAATCGTCGCCCTGCTCGACCAGCCGAACTCGTGGCAGCGCCGCGAGCTTTGGCCCTTTCTTGGCGAGCGGGCCGATCCTGGGCTGGTCTCCGCGTTTCGGCAGCGATTTGAATCGACTCAGGACGAAGTGAAGGCAGTCGAAGCCCTCTGGGCGGTCTTCTTGTGCGGCGGCCTCGACGACGCGTTCGCCGCGCGGCGCTGGAGCATCCGGCGCAATCAGTCCGCGCCTGGACCGTCCGCCTGTTGGCCGACAAACAAGCTGTCTCCCAGGATCTGGCCGCTGATTTTGTGCGATTGGCGAAGTCCGATCCGAGCTGCGTCGTCCGCAGCCAGTTGGCCTGCAGCGCCAAGCGTCTCTCAGGCAAGCAGGGATTGCCAATCGTCGCGGAGCTGATGCGGCGCGACGAAGACGCCCATGACCCGCACATTCCGCTGCTCATCTGGTGGGCCATCGAGAGCAAAGCTCTCTCAGACCGCGACGCCGTACTCGCCCTGCTCGACACACCGAAGACGTGGCACCGGCCGATCGTCCGCGATGTATTAGTCGAACGCTTAGCCCGGCGTTATCTGGCTGCGGGCGACGACGGAGGCTACGCCGCCTGTGCGTGGCTGCTGAATCACGCCCCAACGCCCGCCGACACCGAGCGGATCGTCGCCGGGATGGAAATCCAGCTTGCAGGCCGACGCTTCGACCACGTTCCCGCCGAGCTGGCGGCTCCGCTGCGAAAAATCGCGGAAAGCCCGTCGCCCTCGCCGGCCGCCTTGTGCCTGGCCCTGCGCTTGGGAAGCAACGAGGCGTGGCCCAAGCTGACAGCACTCGCGAAGAATCATTCCGCGCCGCTGGTCGACCGTTTGAAAACGATCCGCGCGTTATCCGAGGCGGGTCCTTCCAAGACGGCCGACGAACTCCTGCCGCTCGTGGAAAAAGGTCAACCCGACGCGATCGCCGACGCCGTGCTGACGGCCCTCGGGCACTTCAGTGACGAGTCGATCGGCCAGCGACTGCTCGAACGCTGGCAGGATCTGCCCGGCTCGCGCCGCGAAAAGGTCGTCGATGCGCTCGTGAGCCGCCGGGCGTGGACGCATCAGCTGCTGGCCGCGGTGGCCGCCGGCCGCGTCGATCCGAAGATCGTCTCCGTCGACCAGGTCCGCCACATGCTGTTGCACAAAGACCCCGACATTTCCCGCGACGTCGCGGCCCGCTGGGGCAGCGTCCGCGGCACCACGCCGCGCGAGAAGCAAGGGCGGATCAACGCGATTTCGATCATGCTCTCCAAAGGCCCCGGACATCCGAAAGAGGGGCACGGCCTCTTCACCAAGCACTGTGCGATCTGCCATCGCCTCTACGGGGAGGGGAACCAGGTCGGCCCCGATCTGACGGCGGCCGACCGCAAGAACCTGAGCGTGCTCTTGCCGAACGTGGTCGATCCGAGCGCCGTGATTCGACCGGAGTTCCGCGCTTATAACGTGGTGCTGCACGACGGGCGGATTCTGGCCGGACTCTTGGCCGACTCCAATGCAGAAACGATCACGGTGCTCGACGCGAAGAATCAGCGGACAGTGATCAAGCGCGTCGACGTCGAGGAGCTGCGGGCCTCGGACCTGTCACTCATGCCCGAGAACGTCCTGACGCCGCTCAACAACCAGGAAATTCGCGACCTGTTCGCGTACCTGCGATTGAAGTAATTGCGCGCAGTCTGTGGCGAGCGGTGGGTGTCAGCCCGCCGGTTCTTCGTTTTCTGTCCTTCCTTGTCTTTCGCATCGTGCGCCCGACGCAGAATTGCGAGTGACACAGAACAACTCAGAAAACAAGAAGCAAGCGCAAAGAACCGGCGGGCTGACACCCGCCGCTCGCCAGTGCGAGCTCAGTGCTCGGCGCGGGCCCGCTTCGGTCGACCTTTTGCCGAGTGGCCGTTGGACGCGAAATCGCGCAGCGCGCCGATGAACCGCTCGACCGCCGGGCTGTGGTAGCGGTTCTTCCGCCAGATCATGGCGATCGTCCGAGTCGGCTTCTCGCCGCTGAGCGAGCGATACTTCGTCTGCTGCGACCGATCGGCACTGACGGCCATCTGCGGAATCAAGGAGACGCCGTGCCCCAGCGCGACCAGCTCCTGCACGGTCAGCAGCTGTGCGCTGCGGCAACTGACCGCCGGATGACACGACTGGTCTTTGCAGAAGCTCAGAACCTGCTGCCCCAGGCAATGCGTCTCGCTCAAGAGCACAAAACGCTCTTTCGAGACGTCCTGCATCGTGACCGTTCGCTTGCGCAACGAGCGGGTGTCCGACCGTTGTCGCCAACAGCAGTTCCTCGGTGAGCAGCGGCTCGACCGCCAGTTGTTCCTCGGAAACCGGCAGCGCCAACACGCCGACGTCCACATCCCCTTCCAGGCAGGCTTGGATCGTGTATTCGGTCAGGTTCTCGGAGACGGTGACCTCCGTCTTCGGATGATCGCGGAGAAATCGCTTGAGCAGCGGCGGCAAAAGATAGGGGGCGATGGTCGGGATCGCCCCCACGGTGATCTGGCCAGCGTCCGCGTCCTCAGTCATCGCCCGCTTGGTGCCGTCGACGGCCGCCAGGATCTCGATCGCCCGGTCGAAGAGCACGCGGCCGCGATCGGTCAGGCGGACCTTGCGGCTCGTGCGATCGAAGAGCGGCCCGCCGAACTCCCGCTCGAGCTTGATGATCTGCTGGCTCAGGGAGGGCTGCGCCACAAAACACTTTTGCGCGGCCCGCGTGAAGTTGGCCAGCTGGGCCACTGCGACGAAATAACGGAGCTGTTGCAGCTCCATAGCCGGATCCTATTGCTTGGATAGAAACAAGAGATTTCACATATAGCCCGCCGCTCGCTACCCTGCAACTTCCCGGCGGCCGCAGGCGGCGAGCGGGGTGTTCTTCCGCAACGATGCCTGCGTGTCGTCCGGATCTGGCAACGAAGAATCTGCAACGGAGGATCGAACCATGAAAAAGCGCTTTATCGACAAACAGGGGCGAGCGGCCGCCGCCGTACTGGCGGCCGCTGTCGCTTCGGGAATCGTCTGGTCGACCAGCGTCGGCGCTTACGACGACCCGCCCAGCTCCTACAGCCCGGTGGTGATCAAGGAGACGTTCCCGCAGATCGAGCAGCGGATGAAGGCCGAGAAGGCGGCCGTGATGCAGCGGCAAAAGGATCTGTTGGCCCAGCGCTACGACCTGTCCGACCACCCGTCTGGCGACACCAAAATGGGCCGGCAAAAGCCGGTTCAAGAGGGCGTCCGCGCGAAGTTGCCGACCGGCGTCACGTGGGACGAACTGGGCGGAATGACGCCCGATCAGATCAAGGGGAAGGACGCGTTCCCGCCCGGCTTCATGCCCCTGCCCCACCCGCATCATGCTGAAGGCGGCATGGTCTTCCCCGAGGCCCACATCAAGGAAGTGCTCAAACAAGAGGGGCGCGATCTCAATCGCTTCGACCTCGAGTTCGATCTACCCGAACACTTTCTCCCCGAGTTCCCGCCGGCCATTTATCTCACAACGCGGCCCGACCTGGGCGACGTGTCCCAGGGCAAGCTGGTCACCATCGAGAACTTTTACGAGCTGTTTAACGGCATCTTGAATCCCAAGCAGCTGGAAGGTCTGCGGCTGCTGCTGACTCCGTTCGCCCAGCAGCAATTCAACATCACCGAAGATCGGCGTTCGGAGAAGCCGAGCCGGGGCGTGACCTGCTTCGACTGTCACGCCAACGGCCACACCAACGGCGCATCGCACCTGGTCGGCGATATCCGGCCGCAGCAATTCCGCCATCGCATCGAGACCCCCAGCCTCCGCGGAGTCAACATCGAGCGACTGTTTGGCTCGCAGCGGGCACTCAAAACGGTCGAGGACTTCACCGAGTTCGAGCAACGAGCGGCTTATTTCGACGGCGACCCGGTGATCGCGACCAAGAAGGGCGTCAACATTCTCGATCGTGGCAGCCAGGTCCATTTCATGGCCGAGTTCGAGGAAATTATGGACTTCCCGCCCGCGCCCAAGCTCGATTTGTTCGGCAAGCTCGATCCGTCGAAAGCCTCGCAGGCCGAGCTGCGGGGACAGGACGTCTTCTTCGGCAAAGGGAAGTGCGCGGTCTGCCACGTGGCGCCGTACTACACCGACAACTTGATGCATAACCTCAAAGTTGAGCGGTTCTACAAGCCGCACGACATCAACGGCGAATACGCGTCGGCGGACGGCCCGATCAAGACGTTCCCGCTGCGGGGCATCAAGGAATCGCCCCCCTACCTGCACGACGGGCGGCTGTTGACGCTCGACGACACGGTCGAGTTCTTCAACCTCGTGCTCGGCACCAAGCTGACGGCCGAAGAGAAGACCGACCTGGTGGCGTTCATGAAGTGTCTCTAGTCCGAGACGATTTTCCGAAACGAAACCGCGCTTCACAACGCGATCCCTGACGGGTGGCCCTGCGACAGTGGGTTGGGGTCCTCATTCCTCCTTGTCCATCTCCAAGGCGGGGATGGGGACCCCTTTTTTGCCTGCCCGGTGGTCGTCGCAGCGCCCGTTGGGCCAGTCGACGATTGCTCAGCGGGCGATGGCCAAGAGACGTCCCAGTCGGCAGCAAAAAAATGGGCCGATTGGGCAAATTCCCCTTGTCAGAAGGGGCCGAATTGTCAACCATACATTTATCGGATCGTGCAAACGTAGCACGAGGGACGATAAGCCGCGAAGGGGTCGGACTTGGCGAGCCGATCGAAGCGGATGGCCTTAACAGAGAGGAGGTGGTCTTGTGAGTTCTGAGTGTAATAGTAGCCAAAAAGGTGGTAACGCCTAAAGGCAGTCGACGGGCTGTCGACTTGGGCAGCCACCGTCTCGTAAGGATCACCTCCAAAAAATCCTACGAGAACAAAAGAAGGCTCGGTTCCCCCAGTGGGAGCCGAGCCTTCGTTCTTTTCCGGACGGCGGTTTTCCGATTCGCGGATCAGATCTCGAGTGGCGCTTCGACGCCGCCGGTGAACTCTTCGCCGTCCATCGGCTTGCCGTGCAGGATCTCGACCTTGTAGCCGCCCTTCGCCCGGAAGTAGACGATCAGGATGAGATAGCCGAAGGCCATAAGCACGGGGACGATGGCCGTATAGCGCAGGGCCATGCGTCCGCCATAGAGGCGCGCGTCTTCCACAACCGGCGCGTCGGCTTGCTGCTGTGCGTCGAGAGTCTGATTCGCGTCCACCTTGTCGACCAGCTCGCCGACCTTCTTGCCGTCCAGGCCGGAGATCGGTTCAAAGAAGAGGAAGTGGCTCTTTTCCCCGGCGACATACCGCTCGAACGTCGAGGGGGACTTTTCCCGCAGCTCCTTGGCCGCGAAATAGTCCTGCTGGTAGCCGATGCCAGGCCCGCCCAGAAGTCCGGCTGACAGCATGCCGATGCCGCCCATCGTGCCCATCGTCAGTGCGCCGCCTTTGGGGAACCGCTCACCGACCACGCCCAGCATCGTCGGCCAGAAGAACGTTTTGCCGAGCGCGTAGGTTGTTCCCGCGACGAACACCAGGGCCGCCGCACCGGCATAGCTCAAAGCCGACAGGCCGATGGCCGCCAGGCAGGAACCGCAGAAAAGCAGGCCGATGGGGTTGATCCTCTCGACGATGGGTCCGGCGAAAAATCGCAGCACGAACATCAAAGTCGACATGTAGACGAAGAGCAAAAACGCCTTCCCCTTGATCACGTTGTTCATGATGTTCGTGATCCAGCTGTCGGTCCCCAGTTCGACGTAACCGACCATCGCCATCAGCACGACGAGAAACAACAAAATCGGCGAGGCAAATTCCAGGAGCATCGTGGAAAACCCGACGCCGGCGGCGCGGGCTTCCGAGAGCGGGAATTTCTGGAAGAGGATGATGGAACCGTAAATGGCCGTCGGAACCAGGAACAGGGCCATCAGGATCTCCCAACGCACCTGTTGGATGGCCGAATTCGCTCCGCAGAAGCAGTACGCGAGCACCCCGCCCAGAACCAGGCCGCCCGGCCAACCCGCGTGCAGAATGTTGAGGTAATGCGTCTTCTGCCGCGGGTACAACGTCGCCACGAGCGGATTGATCGCCGTTTCGCACAGCCCGTTGGCGAACGAGAACATGAACATGCCCCAATAGAGGCAGTTGTACGTGGCGGTCTGGCCGAAGGCGGCGTAGATCGGCGTCGCCGCCAGCGTCACCACGGCCGACAGCACGTGGAGCAAGAAGGCCAGCATCAAAATGGCCTTATAGCCCAGGCGATCGGTGACGGTGCTGAACAGAATGATGGTGATACCGCCGCCGACGAGTCCTCCGCCCGTGATTGTGCCGAGCACCTGCTTCGTGAAGCCGAATTGCGACTCCCAGTCGGCCAAGATGGCGCCGCGCAGGGCGAAGCCCAGGCCGGCGGCGATCAGCGTCATGAAGCTGGCGAAGAAGAGTGGGCGGTTGTTGTTCATCGAGAGGAGACCTCAGCGCGGGAGGGGTCGGAAGCGGCGATAAGACCTCGCATCGTACAACGGCCCGAAGGCGTTTTCCACGACCGAAAGCCAGTTTCGGCCGAAGAAACGAGCTTGCCCCGCGCGTCGCGCGGGCTGGACTCCGAGCGTCCGCAGAGGCTGACGCGAGCGAACTGTCTCAGGGCCGATTTTCCGTCTCGGCGGCAGGCCAAAACGGTCAGGAGCGGCGGCGAACGACGATCAGTTTGCCGCGCCGCGTCGCCTCGATGTGGCCGGGCAGCGTCACCGTCCCGCCCTCTTGGATTAACCGCCAAAGTCGGTCCCAGCCCTCGAAGCCGACGGCTTGTCGCGGCCAGTTCTGCCGCTTCCACAAGAGGACGAAGGCTTCCCGGACGATGTGCCTGCGCTCGCCGGCCAGCACGTCCGCGTTCAATCGCACCAGATCGGGCGATTGATCTTCGAGGGACTTTTCGAGCGTTTCAGCGGCCAGCTCTTCGATGGTCGTTTGCACGTCGCGGATCCGCTCGGCCGTTTGTCGGACCGCGTCGAGGATTTGCGGGCCGAGAATGCGGACCAGGTCAGGCAGGGCCTCGTTTCGAATGCGGCTCCGCGTCCGAGCTTGGTCGAAGTTGGTTTCGTCGGTCCGAAATTCCGCGCCGATCGACTCGAGAAAAGCGAGCAACTGTGACCGGTAGAAGGAGCTGAGGGGCCGCGAGAGGATAACGCCTTTGGCCAAGGGACGAGTGGCCGGCATGCCTTGCAGGCCGGCAAGGCCCGTGCCTCGGAAGAGATGATGCAGCACTGTCTCGACCTGGTCGTCGGCCGTGTGGGCAACGGCCACGTGCGAGCAATTTGCGGCGCCGGCGGCGCGCTCGAAAAACCGGTAGCGCACGTCGCGGGCGGCCTCTTCGAGATTCAAGCCCCGCTCGCGCGCATAGGCCGGCACGTCCGCCGATTCGAGTGCCAGCGGAATGTCCAGGCGCTGGCACAGGTCGGCCGTCCAAGCGGCATCGTCCGCGGCAGCGGCGCCGCGGATTCCGTGATCGAGGTGCGCCGCGACGAGCTGCAATCGCTCCTGCTCGGCGAGGGCATGCAGGCCATACAACAGGGCCACGCTGTCGCCTCCCCCGGAGACACCGACCAGAATTCGCCGGCCGCCTAAACCGAGCGACTGGATTGATTTCGCCAGCGCGGCGAGAAACGGCGGGGCAGCCTGCGGCGGTGCACACGTTGCCTCTCGGTGATCATTGAGCGCAGAGATTGCCTGCTGACCTCGATCGGAATCTGTAACGTCGGAATCGGCGACGTCAGAATCTGCGAAGCCGGAATCTGTGACGTCCATCGGTCACCAGTCGCCGAAGATGGCGCGGTCAACAAATCGCGTAAGTTGACGTCTCGACTCGCCCTGATAGGATAAAGGACTATTGATCACTGCGCGGAATTATTCGTTTTCCGCGAAACCGAAAGATGACGTAAGCTTAATGTTGGTCGGGAGCTTTGACGTTTCCCGGAACCTCCGAGGATCACCGCGGGGGACAGCGAAGGCCGCGGGAATTTCCACTCGGCTTTCCTGAGTTGTAACACGATCAGACCCGTTGGAAAACCAAGAATGGTTAGCCGTTTCAGCAGGGCGCTCTCATTCGTCGTGCAGTTCATGCTTGGACTGAGCGGCGTGGTTCGGTCTCTCCGCTCCGTCGTCTCCCGTGTCGCGCGGGGCCGGCAACGGAGCATGGCGAGGCAGTCGAGGGTGGTCCCCGTTCCGTTGTGGCTCGCACCGCTCGGCTTGCTGGGGCTCAAGCCCGCACTTGCGCCGGCCGCTGCGCCCGCCCGACACCGCGAGTCGCGCTTTGGCCCGGGTGATTGTGCCCGGCGCTTCGATTGCGCCCGGCACCATCGATGATTGGCCGTTTCAACTCGATGCCGTCCCTCCGTTGATTGCTCGTTTGCCGGTCGCCCTCGCCTGTGGGGCCGGCCCGGGTTTCGTCGCCGTTCCGATCGGAAAGCGGCGATGGCATGGGCGTAATCGATTTGGTGGTTGGGCTGATCTGTTCGGCGCGGGTGTCGGGGCCGGCTTGCTGCTCGAGCGGGTCCGCCAGGGGGCGGGTTACCGCACTCGGGACGAAATCATCAAGCAAGCCGAGGTCGAGGCGGGCAACCTGCTCAGGTCGCATGAGCTGGCGGCCAAGGAAGACCTGCTCAAGCGCCGCGAGTCGATGGAGCGCGAGATCCAGAACACGCGCGAAGAGCTCCGCGAAGTCGAACGCAAGCTCGACCGCCGCGAAATCGTGCTCAACGAGCAGGTCGACGACATTCAGAAAAAGGAACGGATGCTCGAGCTGACGCAGCACAAGCTGGCCGACCGCGGCAAGGCGCTCGAAGTCCGCGAACGCGAGCTCGAGCGCATCCTCGAGGAGGAGCAGGAACAGCTCTACAAGATTAGCGGACTCGACAAGAAGGCCGGCACCGAAATGCTGCTCGAACGGCTCGAGCGGCAGCTCAAGAACGAAACCGGCGCGGTGATTCTCAGATTCCAGAACGAACTCAAGGCGCAGTGCGATCGCCAGTCGCGCGAAGTGCTGGCCATGGCGATCCAGCGCTACGCCGCCCCGCACACCTCCGAAACCACTGTTTCGACCGTCGACATCCCCAACGACGAGATGAAGGGCCGCATCATCGGCCGCGAAGGTCGCAACATCCGCGCCTTCGAGAAGGAGACGGGCGTCGACGTGATCGTCGACGACACGCCGGGCGTGGTGATCGTCTCGGCCTTCGACAACGTCCGTCGCGAAATCGCCAAGCTGGCGATGATCAAATTGATTCAGGACGGGCGGATCCATCCGAGCCGCATCGAAGAGGTCGTCCGCGAAACGCAGAAGGAAATGAACGACCGCATCCGCCACCTCGGGCTCGAGGCGGCGCAGGAAGCCGGCGCCGCAGGTCTGCACGAAAAACTGGTCGAGTTGATGGGACGGCTCAACTTCCGCGTGAGCTATAGCCAGAACGTGCGGCGGCACTCGATCGAAGTCGCCCACCTCACCGGCATGCTGGCCGAACAGCTGGGGCTCGACGGGGCGCTCGCTCGCCGTTGCGGCTTCTTGCACGACATCGGCAAGGCCGCCGACCACGAAATGGAAGGCGGACACCCGGCCGTCGGTGCCGAGTTGCTCAAACGCTATGGAGAGCCGCCCGAGGTCGTGCACGCGGCGTTGGGCCATCACGACGACATCCGCGTCGATCATATTTACACAGTGCTGGTCGCCGCGGCCGACGCCATCTCCGCCGCTCGTCCCGGTGCGCGGCGCGAGACGCTGGAAAAATACGTCAGGCGGCTCGAAGAGCTGGAGTCACTGGCTTGCGGGTTCCCGGGGGTCGAGCAGGCGTACGCCGTGCAGGCCGGTCGCGAGATCCGCGTGATCGTCGACGCCAAGCAGATCAACGACCGCGAGGCGGCCAAGATGTGCCGCGACCTGGCCAAGTCGATCGAAGAAACGCTCACGTATCCAGGCGAGATCAAGGTGCAGGTGCTGCGCGAGTTTCGCACGGTCGAGTTTGCGAAGTAAGAGGCGGGTCGCCCAACCTTCGAATCGACAGGCTGATCCGCCGCGGCGGACCGCTCGCCTTTAGGGCGCGGGCACGTGTGACGAGAGGACGCGCTCGGCTGCGGCCTCGCCACTTTGCACGCAGTCGGGGACGCCCACGCCGTCGAACGCGTTCCCCGCGAGAGCCAATCGCGGGTGGCCCGCAAGCAAGCTCCGGATGTGGGCCACCCGATCGCGATGGCCGACGTAATATTGTGGCATCGACCGCTCGTGACGCGAGACCCGCGCGAAGAGCGGCTCGCCCCGCACTCCCAGGATCTCGCCCAGCTCCGACCGCACCAAGCGGACCAGTTCCTCGTCGTCCCCCTGGAGAAACTCCGGCTGCAGGGCCCCGCCGACGAATGTCCGCAGCACAACTTGGCCGGCCGGCGCGGCCCGCGAACTTGCGGCTGGCAAACGAGACCGACAAAATCCGCCGCCGCTCGACGGCCGGAATCACCAGGCCCGACGCGGCGAGCGGATGATCCACGTCGCGCTCGCGATGTCCGGTCACCACAATCGCGCTCGACGCGTATTCGATTGCGCCCAGGGCCGCGCTCAGGTTCGCGTCGGCCGTCGTCAAGAGTGCGGCCGCTCGGTGGGCCGGCAGCGCACGAACGACCGCGTCGAACGGCAGGCTGCGTCCGTCTGCCGTTTCGAGCGTCCAGCCCTCGCCCGTGTCAGCAGAACGCCGCAGGCCGCGGATGGGCGTGTCGCGCCGAATCGATCCGGCCGCTTCGATGCGGCGCACGAGCGCGTCGACCAGTTCCGACATCCCATTTTGAAAAGAAGCAAACATGCCGTAGCGGGCGCCGCTTTCAGGCGACGCGCCCGCCGACTGAGGTCTCTTCCGGCCGCCGCTGGCCGCGCGCGGCGCGGATCAGGCTGCCGTGCCGCCGCTCCATCTCGATGAACCGTGGCAACGTGGCTTCGAGGCTGAGTTTTTCCGGATCGGACGTGTAGATGCCGGCCACCAGTGGCTGAACGAGCCGATCGAGCGCCTCGGCTCCGAGGCGGCGCCGCACGAACGACGCGACGCTTTCGTCGCCGGTTTCGGTCCGCCGCGGCACGAGGCATTCCAGTCCGAGCCGCAGTTTTCCCAGCGGACTGAAGATCGGCGAGGTGAGCACCGGCCAGATGCGGGACGGTGCCATCAGCATGAATCCGTCCGGGATGGGGACCGGTTTGCCTCGCCGCAGCACGAGCGCCTGGCGATGGGCGGCGTCGGTGGGGATCAGCCGCTCGTCGAGATGCAGACGGTGGCACAACTCGATTCCCGCCGGCTTGTTGGTGATGAACGAGTCGGCCCCCATTTCGACGACGCAGTCGGCGATCCGCTCGGTCCAGATCACGCCTCCCAAGCGGGGGCCGGTCTCGAACAGCTCGACCTCGACACGTTGCCGCGATTTTTCGGCCAGCTCGAGGGCGTGGTGCGCGGCCGCCAGTCCGCTGATACCGCCGCCGATCACCGCGAGCCGAAAGGCGCGATCGGCTCGCGCTGCGGGTTGTTCGCGGAGAGTGTGACCTTCTGGACTCATGCAACACGACGAATTCTAAAAGCCGTCGTTCGAGCGGGACGCCCCCATCTCGTGCACCATCGCCACCAGGGCTTTGACATTCGCTGGATCGGTCTCGGGCAGCACGCCGTGGCCCAGGTTGAAGATATGCCCCGGCCGCCCCCCTGCTCCCGCGAGCACGGCCTGGGTCTGCGCCTTGAGCGTCGCCAGGTCGGCCTGGAGCACCAGCGGATCGAGATTTCCCTGCATCGCCATGTCGTGCCCCACGGCGCTGCCAGGCGTCGGCGAGATCCATCCGCCAATCAAGGCCGATGATCGAACCGCCGGCCTCGCGCTGAAGCTGGAGGAGCGCCGGATTGCCAGTCAGAAAATGAATCGTCGGCACGTGCGTCGGCAAACGCGCAAACACTCGCTGGGAATATGGCAGAGCGTATCGTCGATAGTCGGCCGGCGACAAACAGCCGACCCAACTGTCAAAAATTTGTACGGCCTGGCAACCGGCCTCGATCTGTCGCTCGAGATAGCCCACGATCGAGTCGGCCAATCGCCCGAGCAGCGCAGCCCACAGCTCGGGGCAGGCGTACATGATCCGCTTCGTGCGAGCGAAGTCGCGCGAGCCGCCCCCTTCAATCGCGTACGACGCCAACGTGAACGGGGCCCCGGCAAAACCCAAGAGCGGAATGTCGCCCGGCAGCTGTTTGCGGACGAGCCGCACCGTGTCGTAGACAAAGCCCAGCTCGTCTAGGTCGCAAGCCCGCACCCGCTGCAGGTCGTCGAGCATGCGGACCGGGTTAGAATCTTCGGGCCGCCGCCGGCCGTGTACTCGAGCTGAAAACCCATCGGCTCGAGGATCGGCAGCAAATCGGCAAACAAGATCGCCGCGTCGACGCCGAGCGCCTGCTGGGCGGTGAGCGTGACCTCCGCCGCCAGCTCGGGCCGCTTGCACAGCTCGAGAAACGTGACCCGATCGCGGACGCGGCGATACTCGGGCAAGTACCGGCCCGCCTGGCGCATGATCCAGACGGGCGTGGTATCAACGGGTTCGCGCCGGGCGGCACGCAGAAAGCGACTGTTATGAAGCTCGGGCGTCATCAATCCAATCTTAGCAGTTGGCGAGCGGCCGGTGTCAGCCGGCCGGTTCTTGGCGTGTTCGGTCGAACGCGCAATCACGTTTTGATCGCGGGATTGGGGTTCAAAGAACCGGCGGGCTTACACCCGCCGCTCGCCCGTGCGATCGCGCTTACCTGGTAAGATCGTCGGCGCGGCTTCCAGCGTTTGGACGACCAGCTGGCCCATCCGGGTCGGAACCGCTTCGACGTCGACCGGCAAGCCCTGTTCGCGGATCGTCTCGCTCGCAGTCGGACCGATTGAGCCGATCACGCATCGCCGGGCGGCGGCAATCCACGCGACGCTCTGGCTGGCCGACTCGGCCACCTCCAATACGCAATTGAGCTGGTGGGCGCTCGTGAAAAGCAGCACGTCAAACTGGTCGGTGATCGTCGCCGCCACGGCCCGACGCAGCGGTTCGACGTCCTCGGGCAGCGCCCAGCGATAGACGGGAATTTGCTCCACCGTCGCACCGCGCGACGCGAGCGCTTCCGCCAGCTCGTCGTTTGGTCGGCCGTATTCCTGCACGGCGATCCGTTTCGATGCGACGACTCCCGCCGCCTCGAGTGCCGTGAGCAGTTCGCGCCACGTGTTGGGCTCGGCCGCACGAACAGTGATCGGCACTTGCCACTCGCGGAGCACGGCCGCCGGTTTCGGTCCGCGGACGGCGACCGTAGTGCGGCGAAGCGCGGCAAGAAGCTGTTCGCGGTCAAAACGCGTTTCGACTGCCTCCAACAGGGTCCGCGCTCCGACGCCGGTGAGAAATACCATTACGTCGAACTCGCCGGCCAGGAGTGCTTCAGCAAAGGCGAAAGCACGCGTATTCGACTCGAGCGGCACCTCGCGCATCGACGGCACAACCGTCGCGGAGGCTCCCTGACGCTCGATCAGCGAGTCGCATTTCGTCGGCGCGGCGGCTCTCGAAGCTGCAAACTCGCAGAGAGTTCCCTGGCTGATCAACCACCGTCACCACATTCCCATCATGTAACCGACCCAGAACATCGGGTTCGCGGCGGCCAGCCAGGCGATCGTCACGAGGACGAAGATGGCGGCGACCAGAACGCCGCCGATGCAGCCCAGCACGAAAAGCGCACGGCGGACCTGTCGAGTTCAACCCGACGGATGGAGCCGGAGTCAATTATAAAGAACCGGTCGGCGAAGACTGTGGCGGGCCCCCGAAGAATTTGGCGAGCGTGCGATTCGCTCAGCGCATTAAAAAAACGCCGCGAGTAACGGTTCTGAAACGGCCGACCGGATGAGCGGAGGCGCTTTCCCGGAATCATGCCGAAGCACGTCCGGCTCCACTCCCGGCCGGCCGTTCCAGTGCCGTCGGGCGAAGGTCTGGGTGACGAAGAACCCAGGCTGTGAAGGGCGAGCAGCATTGCTCGCGATTTATCTCTTTGGCAAACGCTGTGCCAGCGAAACACAGAGTGTAAATATGTCGTTTTTCCCGGGGAATTTTGCAATTCTCGCTCGCGCGACGTTTTTCGCGGCGCGGCAGAGTGCCTTGACCTTATTCAACTGCTGTCGAAGAATCGGGCGAGTGCCTCGATCGCGGGCGGCGGACGTGCCGCGACGAGTTACAGAGGCTTGACCGGGCGGCGGACCGAGCCGTATTCTGCCAGTGAAGTCGGGCGCTCGATCGGTTGGATTCTGGAAGCGTATGAGCCGTCCGGAGTTCCTCGTCTGAACTCGCCGTCCCAGGGCAGGCTGATCGGCGTCGATGGGGACGATCGCATGAGCAAAAACGAATCTGTGACCGACGAAACTAGCTCGTCTCCCGGCACCCAAGCTTCCCCAGCTCCCGGCTCACGGATTGAAGTCGCCGGCGACGAGGACTGGAAGTCGCGGGTCAAAGCCGAGGCCGCTGCTCTCGATCAGCAATTCCGCTCGCAGCCGCCAGACAATCCGTCGGAGGCATCGAAGCCGGCAGGACAGGCAAACGCGGAAACCCCGTCAGCCGCCACAAGCGAGGCGACCGCCGCCAGCGACACCCCCGACTCGGCAAGTCGCGCAGTCCCGGATCGGGAACCGGCACGGGAAATGCCCGAGCCAACCTTCGCGGATCTCGTCGCCTTGCTTTCCACGCAGGCGATGATGTTCCTCGGACTCATTCCTAACCCGGCAACTCAAAAGACGGTAACGCAGCTGCCGACGGCTCGATATTTCATCGACCTGATTAGTATCCTGGAGGAAAAGACAGCGGGCCGAATCACGAAAGAAGAATCCACTATCCTCGCCGAAACGTTACACTCATTGCGCATGACTTTTATGCAGTGTTCCAAGCAAACCGGTTGAGAAGACGTTCGCTTTTCCCGCTTTGAAGTCCCGCGGGCGCTGGCCCGCTTTTGCTCGAAGAGATCGTTGCCGCCGTTCCTTCGAGTCGGCCCGCATTATGAAGACGTCTCATCCCGCACATTGGCGGTCTTACGTCGACCCGTCGCGCTGGTTCCGGGTGTGGCATCCGCCGGGATGGACGCTCGTCGAATCGGGAGGCGAGGCGCAGCTCGTCGGGCCGGGGTCGGGCGGACTGTTGCGGATCGTCGGCCGCTGGCGCTCGAACTGGAACAAAGTCGACTTCGACACGATCGTCGATCCCGAACAGGTCTTCTCCGACAGCCGCCACATCCGCCGCACGCGCCGCTCGAAGGTCCGTACCCCTCGATGTGCACCGAGGGCGAATCGAACGACCTGGCGAAGCTCTCGTGGTGGAAGCGGTGGCTGCGGCCGCCAGAGTGGCGTCCCTGGAAGCTGTGGACCGCCCGCTATAAGTCCGTCTGCGTGGTCGCCACGTTTCAGACGACGGGCCGCCGCGATCCGGAGCTGGAGACGCTGGCGACGATGATCATGAACTCGCTCGAGTTCGCGGACGAGCCGCCCGATCCGCCGCACATTTTCGCGGACCGCGTGGTGCGGATCGCCCGCGACCGGTTTCCGTCGCTCAAATGCCATCGCAGCGACGAATTTCGCGTGCAGCTCGGCGAATCGAACATCAATCTCTTCAACTTTTACCGCAACTACGTGCAGGAGCCCGAGCGTTTCGAAGACATCATTCTTCCCGCGCTCGCCACCGTCGCGCAGGTGCAAAAGTGGGACTCGGCCCAGTCGGAACCGAGCCTGGCGTCCGTCCGCGGCCGCATTCTGCCGATGCTCTATCCCGAGGAAGTCTGGCGGCGGAGTTTCCCCAACTTCGTCGGCACTCCCTGGGTGGGCGACCTGATGGTGCTCTACGTCGTCGATGAGCAGCACGCCTATTGGTACATCCGGGACGACATGCTCAGCCGCTGGCACATCGACCGCGAAACGCTGCACGAGTTGGCCCTGGCGAATCTCGACCGCTACTTCGAGCGGCAACAGATGGAATACGTGATGGGCCGCGAGGACGGCGGCTCGATGCTGTTGATGCCCAAACGGCCCGATGCCTACAACTCGTCGCGGATTCTCAGTCGCCAGTTCTGTTCGGCCCTGCGGACGGAATTGGGGGCCGAACTGGCCGTCGGTGTTCCCAGCCGCGATTTCATCGTCGCCGTCAGCATGGGGCAGGCCGAGGCATTGAGCGAAATTCGCCGCAAGGTCGAAGACGACTTCAATCGCATGGATCACCCGCTCTCCCCGCGGCTATTGCTCGTCAGCGCCGACGGCGTGAGCGAGTTCCCGGAGCGCCCGCTTGAGGCGTGAACTGATCCTGCTCGGCACGGGGACCAGCGTCGGCGTTCCGGTGATTGGCTGCCGGTGTCCGATCTGCACCTCGACGAATCCCCGCAACCAGCGCACCCGCACGGGCGTGTTCGTCCCGGCTCCAGAAGGAAATTTCCTGATCGACACCTCGCCCGAGCTGCGGCTGCAGCTCCTGCGCGAGAAGGTCGAGCTAGTGCACGCGGCCATCTTCACGCACAGCCACGCCGACCACATCTTCGGGCTCGACGATCTGCGAATCTTCGGTTACCGGCTCGACCGGGACATCGGCCTTTACTGCGAGCCGATTGTCGAGCAGCAAATTCGCGCGGCCTTCAGCTACGCGTTCGCCCCGGCCGATCCCGACGCCCACCATTTTGCCGTCCCCAAGTTCGCCATCAAGCCGATGTCGACGGAGCCCTTCAACCTCCTGGGGCAAACCGTCCGGCCGATCCGCCTGATGCATGGCAAGCTGCCGATCTTGGGATTTCGGCTCAACGACGTGGCCTACTGCACGGACGTGAGCGCCATCCCCGACGAGAGCTGGCCGCTTCTGGAAGGCTTGGAGACGCTGGTGATCGACGCGCTTCGCGATCATCCGCATCCGACGCACTTCAGCGTTGGCCAGGCGCTCGAAGCCATCGAGCGGGTCAAGCCGCGCCGGGCGTACTTCACGCACGTCTCCCACTCGCTCGAATACGAAGCGACCAACGCCCGGCTGCCCGACGGCGTCGAACTCTCCTACGACGGCCAGCGCATCGAATTCTGACTACCACGGCGACGAACCGGCGAGCCCTGCGACGAACGCTTACAGGATCTGGCGACGGTTTGGCATCGCGTCACTCCTCGCCGCCGGACACGGACAGCCTGGCGGCCTTCAACGTGTTGGCGAGCAGCATGGCAATGGTCATCTTGCCGACGCCGCCGGGCACCGGCGTGATAGCCGACGCGACCTCGCATACGGGCTCGAAATCAACGTCGCCCACCAGCTTGTCCGCCACGCGGTTGATGCCCACGTCGATCACCACGGCCCCCGGCTTGACCATGTCGGCCGTCACGAACCGGGGAGATCCGATGGCGGCGATCAGGATGTCCGCCCGCCGAGTGACGTCCGCCAGGTTCTTCGTGCGGCTGTGGCAGATCGTGACCGTCGCGTCCGCCGCGGTTCCCTTTTGGATCAGCATCAACGCCATGGGCTTACCCACGATCTCGCTGCGACCCAGCACCACGACTTCGGCTCCCGCGATGGTCGTCTGCGATTCGAGCAACAATCGCTGAATGCCGTGCGGCGTGCAGGGCAAGAAGCGGGGACGCCCCTGCACTATCCGGCCGACGTTCTCGGGATGAAACGCGTCGACGTCCTTGAGCGGCGAGACGGCATCGAGCACTCGCTGCGGGCGGATTTGCTTGGGAAGCGGCAGCTGCACGAGGATGCCGTGCACGTCCGGATCGGCATTACAGCGGGCGACGAGCTCCAGTAGCTCGGCCTCGGCTCGTCGTCGCCGCGAGCCGATGCAGCGTGCTCTTGAGTCCCGCTTGCTCGCAAGCCTTTTGTTTGCCGCGGACGTAAGTGGCGCTGGCCGGATCTTCGCCGACCAGGATGGCGACCAGGTGCGGCACGACGCCTGTTCGCTCGCGCAGCTCGGCCACCTGGGCGGCAACTTCGGCTTGCACCTTCGCGGCAATGGCCTTGCCGTCAATAATTCGGGCGGTCACGGTGAGGTCTCTTTCATTCGGCCGGCAGACTCCACGGCAGTGCGTGCCAGACCTTGAGCGTCAGCCACAGGGCCAGCCCCGCGTAGATCGCCGCCATCACGTCGTCGATCATGATGCCGAGCCCCCCAGGAAACCGCTCGAGACGGCGAACCGGCCACGGCTTGGCGATGTCAAAGATTCGGAACCAGATAAACCCCAGGATTGCCGTTGAGAACGTCATCCGTTCCAGCAAGAATACAATAGGGACGGCCGCAATCTCATCGAAGACGACCGAGCCGGGATCCTTCTTATCGAAGAGGCGAGCGGCACGGTCGCAGAGGGGAATTCCGGCCAGAAAAATCGCCACGATTGCGGCAATTTGGACTGCCAGCGGCCAGCCGGAGCGGTCCAGTCCCCACGCCAGGGGCAACCCCAGCAACGTACCGAAAGTTCCCGGCATGACCGGCACGAAACCGATGCCCAGTCCGGTCGCCAGAATGAGAACCGTTTGATCCCAAAGACTGTGAGAGCGCAACTGCAAATCTGTCGCCCGCCTCAGCCGTGACCACCTATCGTCCAACGGCCCGCCTAACTATACTCGGTCCCGCGCGGAGCGGCCACACGCCGCTCACTCTTACGCTGTGCTGCGACAGCTCCGCGCGACCGTTCCCCGTCGGAGCGATTCATGTCCGCGTCTGATGTTCCCACCTCCGCCTCTGCCCCCGTCCCAGCCCCTGCTTCTGGCGCCGCGCACGAGCCCAAGTTCACCAAAGAGGAGTTCCTCAAAGAGGGGAGCTGCCAGCTTCGTGGCACCATCGCCCAAGAACTGCGGGACGACTGCGACAACTTCATCGAAGACAACGCCAAGCTGCTCAAGCATCACGGCACTTATCAGCAGGATGACAAGGACCACCGCAAAGAGAAGAACGCCGACGGCACCCGCAAGGGCAAGGCGTACATGTTCATGGTCCGCACCCGCATCCCCGGCGGAAAAGTGACTGCCGACCAGCTCCTCGCCGAGCTGGACCTGTGCGAGCGCTACGGTAACGGCACGCTGCGGATCACATCGCGGCAGGGGCTGCAGCTGCACGGCGTTGTGAAAGAGCACCTGCGGGAGACGATTCGCGGCATCAACCACACGATGCTCACCACGTTGGCCGCCTGCGGCGACGTCGAGCGGAACGTGATGTGTTGCCCGGCTCCGTACGCGAACAATCCCGTGCGCCGCGAAATGCAGGAAATGGCCGACCGCGTGGCCGAACACCTCAAACCGCGGACAACCGCATATTACGACATCTGGCTGAAGGACGACGCCGGCAACGAGATCGACGCCACCGAATTCAAGCCGGTGGACGAGCCCATCTACGGTGCCCGTTACCTGCCGCGGAAATTCAAAACGGCCTTCGCCCTGCCCGAGGACAATTGCGTCGAGATCTACTCCAACGATCTGGGCTTTTTGGCAATCGTCGAGAAGGAAAAAATCGTCGGCTACAACGTATTGGTCGGCGGCGGCATGGGCGTGACGCCCAGCGCCCACAAGACGTTTCCCGCAGTGGCTCAGCGGCTGGCCTTCGTACCGCCGGAGCAAGTCGTCGGGGTGGCCGAAGCCATCGTTAAAGTGCAGCGCGACTTTGGCAACCGCGAGGACCGCAAGGTCGCCCGCCTCAAGTACCTGATTCACAACTGGGGCGTTCCCGCCTTCAAGGAGAAGGTCGAAGAATACTTCGGCCACGTCCTCGCCGATCCGCATCCCACCAACGTCACAGACGTTGACGATCACCTGGGCTGGCACGAACAGGGAGACGGCCGGCTGTTTTTGGGAGTGAACGTCGAATGCGGCCGCCTCAAAGACGAAGGCGATCTCCGCGTCAAATCGGCCGTGCGGCTCCTGCTGGAGAAGTACCAGGTCCGCTGCCGGCTCACGCCGATGCAATCGCTGATCTTCTGCGATCTCGCGCCGAGCGAGCGGTCGAACATCGAACGCATTCTCATCGATCATGGCGTCAAGCCGGCGCCGGAGTTGTCGCCCCTGCGACGGCTGGCCATCGCTTGCCCGGCCTTTCCGACCTGCGGGCTGTCGATCACCGAATCGGAACGGGTGATGCCTGAACTCGTCACCCTGATCGAGGCGGAGCTGGCCCGCCTAGGGATGCCGCAGGAGCGGATCGCCACGCACATGACCGGCTGCCCCAACGGCTGTGCGCGGCCCTATACACCGGACATCGGCTTCGTCGGCAAGACGCTGGGCAAGTACACGATCTACGTGGGCGGCAATCTCACCGGCTCGCGACTGGCGTTCATTTACAAGGACCTGGTGCCCTTCGACGACCTCGTCCCGTCACTCGTTCCGCTGTTGACCCAATTCAAGAACGGGCGGCAGAACGGCGAATCGTTCGGCGACTTCTGCCAGCGGCTGGGAAAAGAGGCGGTCGGCGACCTGGGCGAGAGCGCGGCTGCCCCCGCGAACGCATGACCTCACAAGTCTCCACGGCTAAACCGGGCTCGTCGCGGCAGGGTCGCACCTGGGAGTCGCTGCTCGAGTCGCTGCGCCATGACCGGGCGCAGATCGCGACCGGCGGCGGCCCCAAAGCCATCGAACGCCAGCACGAGAAGAAACGCCTCACGGCCCGCGAACGCGTCGCCCGTCTGATCGATGCCGACAGCACGTTCTTCGAGTTCGGCCGCTTCTCCGCGTGGGGCATGTACGGCGACTGGGGACCGGCGCCGGCGGCCAGCGTGCTCTGCGGCATCGGCATCGTCGCCGGTCGGCGGTTTATGCTCGTCGTCAACGACGCAACGGTGAAGGCCGGTTCGTTCTTCCCGATGACGGTGAAGAAGGTGCTCCGGCGCAGCGGATCGCGCTCACCAACCGGCTGCCGCTGATTTACCTCGTCGATTCGGCCGGTGTGATGCTGCCTCTGCAAGAAGACGTCTTTCCCGACGAAGACGACTTCGGCCGCATCTTTCGCAACAACGCCGTTTTGTCGGCCCTGGGAGTGCCGCAGATCTCGGCCATCATGGGCAACTGCGTGGCTGGCGGCGGCTATCTCCCGGTGCTCTGCGACAAGCTGATCATGACCGAGGGTTCGGGGCTTTATCTCGCCGGGCCGGCGCTGGTCAAAAGCGCCATCGGGCAGGACGTCGGCCACGAAGAGCTGGGCGGCGCCAAGATGCATGCGGCAATCAGCGGCACCATCGACTTCCGCGAGCCGGATGACGACGCGGCCATCACGCGGGTGCGCGCCCTGGCCGCGATGCTGCCCATCGATCCGCGAGCGTCGCAGTTTCGCCGCGAAACGCCAATCGCGCCGGCCCGCCCGGGCGAGGACATCTATCAGATCGTCTCACCCGAACGGCAGCAGTCGCACGAAGTCCGCGACCTGCTCACTTGTCTGGTCGATGCGGGGACGTTTCAGGAGTACAAGGCCGACTATGGCCGCACGGTTGTCTGCGGCTACGCGCGGATCGGCGGCTTTGACGTCGGCATCCTGGCCAACCAGCATCATCCCGAAAAGACCCCTCGCGAGGGGCTGCAATACGGCGGCGTGATCTACCACGACAGCGCCGACAAGATGGCCCGCTTCATCATGGACTGCAACCAGACCTGGACGCCGCTGGTTTTTCTGCAGGACGTCTCCGGCTTTATGGTCGGCCGGGACTCGGAGCAGTCGGGCATCATTCGCGCGGGGGCGAAGGTGGTCAACGCCATCTCCAACAGCCGCGTCCCCAAGCTGACCGTAGTTTTGGGCGGCAGCTACGGGGCGGGAAACTACGCGATGTGCGGCAAGGCCTTCGATCCGCGTTTCATCTTCGCCTGGCCCACGGCCGAGTACGCCGTCATGGGCTCGGCTCAGGCCGCGTCGACGCTCTTGGACGTGAACATTGCCGCGATGAAGCGGCGAGGCCATGCCGTCGACGCCGCCGAGCTGGAAGAAATCCGCCGCAAGGTGACCGAGGCGTACGACGCCTGTCTCGATCCGCGTTATTCAGCGGCCCGCGGCTGGGTCGACGAAATCATCGAGCCGGCCAAGACCCGGGACACGCTGATCGAAGCCCTCGAAGTCGCCACCCGCCACGCTGACGACGAGCCCTTCCGCACCGGCGTGCTGCAGGTTTAGACCGGTTCACCGCCGTTCTAAAGCGGTCAGTCCTGCGCGAGCGGACGGTCCTTTTCGCTCTTCGTGTCGGCTGCAAAGCTCGTGCGGAACGCGTCGAGGTTGGCGGCAACCGTCTTTTCGGGGCCGGTCAGCCGGATGAAGTAGTTGCCTTCCTTCGTGGTGAGAATCACGCTCAGCGCGCGGGCCTTGGGCATCTCCTGCGTCCGCTGCTGGACCATCGGACCGATCGGCTTGTTCCACGTTCCCTGCAGATCCAGGAAGACGTATTCCCCCTGCGGCGATTTCCCCGAGGTGGCCTTGGCTTTGCGGCCCGGCGGCTGGAACGATTTCACCCAGCGCTGAATGTTGGGATCGACGCCGCCCCCTCCTCCGTCGAAGTAGTAAACGACGAAATCGGCGTCCTCTGAATCGCCCTCGACCTTCGGCACCTTCATCTGGGCCTTGCGGAAGCGGCTGCTCACTTCCTCTTTGTGCCAGCTTTCCGGCACGGTCAGGCTCAGGTCGCCGGCTTTGATTGTCTTGGTGTTGTCGGCAGCCCGCGCCGGCACTCCGTAAGCC
This sequence comes from uncultured Planctomycetaceae bacterium, assembly GCA_963813715.1. Taxonomy (GTDB): domain Bacteria; phylum Planctomycetota; class Planctomycetia; order Planctomycetales; family Planctomycetaceae; genus DASPSM01. Next base: position 276,998 of record CAWFAK010000009.1, read on the forward strand.
AGGAGCAAACCGGCGAAGGCAAACGCGGCCACAGATGCAAATCGGGGTCGAACGGGCATCGAGAAGCTCCTCGGCGGAGGGATCAGTCGGAACGGGCGGCGGCCAACGTCTGCATTTTCAAAGATCGAACCGCCGAATGCAAACGCCAGCGCCAAAGAGCCGCTAGAGCCGACGAGGGGCGACAAACGGCCGGACGCTTACTTCCGCGTCAGCAGCTTCTTGAATTCCTTGAACGGCCGCGTGTTGGCCACGTCTTTCTTTTCCAGGCCGGCCCGGCGGGCCTGGTAGACGCCGTATTGCATCAGGTCGAACCCCGTGACGCTGTGGCTGTCGGTGCTGATGACGATGGGAATGCCCAGGTCGCGGGCCGCCGCCGCATGCACGTCGTCGAGGTCGAGGCGGTTGGGGTGGGCATTGATCTCCATCATCGTGCCGTGATCGGCGGCCGCCTTCAGGATCTCGTCGAAGGCAACGTCGGCTCCGGGCCGCTTGCCGACGAGGCGTCCCGTCGGGTGGCCGATGCAATCGACATGCGGGTTGGTAATCGCTGTCAGCAGCCGCTTGGTGATCTGCTGTCGCGGCTGCTTGAGGCCGTAATGCAACACGGCCAGCACCCAGTCGGCTTCTGCGAGCACTTCGTCGTCGAGATCGAGCGTGGCGTCCTCGAGGATGTCGCACTCGATGCCGCAGAGCACCTCGATCCCCGAGACTTTCGCTCGAATTTTGGCGATCTCTTTCCAGTGCGCCCGCAGGCGAGTCGCATCGAGACCGTTGGCCATCGAGACCCGCTTGGAGTGATCGGTGATGGCAATGTATTCGAGGCCGCGCGCCTTGGCCGCGTCGATCATTTCCCGGATCGTCGCCGTCCCGTCGGTGACGGTCGTGTGCATGTGCAGATCGCCGCGGAGGTCGGACAGTTCGAGCAGATGCGGCAGGTCGCCGGCGGCCGCCCGCTCGATTTCGCCCCGGTTCTCCCGCAGCTCGGGCGGAATCCAGGGGAGATCGACGGTCCGATAGACTTCTTCCTCCGTGCGGCCGGCTACCAGCGTATCGTCGCGAAAGACGCCGTATTCGTTCAGCTTGAGCCCGCGGTCGAGGGCCCGCCGCCGGATCACGATATTGTGCTCTTTCGACCCGGTGAAATACTGCATCGCCGCGCCGTACGACTCGTCCGGCACCACCCGCAGGTCCATTTCGATCCCCGAGCGCAGCCGCACCCGCTGCTTGGTCTCGCCGCGCGCCAGAACGCGCTCGACGAGCGGGTGGGCGGCCAGCTGGTCCATCGCCTCGGCCGAGTTCTTCGCCGTGGCTAGCACGTCGAGGTCGCCGACCGATTCCTTGAGACGGCGGCCGCTCCCCGCCAGGGTCGCCTGCGTCACCGACTTGAGTTTGAGCAGGTCCGCGACGATCGCGTCCGCCTCCGGCTTCACTTCGCCCAGCAAAAACCGCTTGCCCGCCGCGGACGCCTGTTCAATTCCGGCCAGGATCGTCTCTTCGGTCTTCTTGCCGAATCCCTTGAGCTTGGCGATCTGGCCCGATTGGGCGGCCTGCCGCAGATCGTCCAGCGATTGGATCGAGAGTTCTTTGAACAGTGTGGCAACCTTCTTCGGCCCCAAGCCGCCGATCCGCAGCATCGCGACGACGCCGGCCGGCACTTCTCGGCGAGCCTCTTCGAGCTGCGGCAACTGCCCGGTCTTGAGGATGACGTCGATCTTGATCGCCAGGTCTTTGCCGATCCCCTGCAACTCTTCGAGCTTGCGCTCGGGGTCAGCAGCGATGTCGGCCAGAGATTCGGCCAGGTCGCCCAGCACGCGGGCCGCGTTGCGATAAGCCCGCACCCGGAACGGATTGGCCGCCTGAATTTCGAGGATGTCGGCGTAATCGTCGAACATCCGCGCGACTTCGGAGTTCTGCATGATCCGGATCCGGAATCGAACAGCCCAATGCGATCCGCAGGCGAGCGGCGGGTGTCAGCCCGCCGGTTCTCATTTGCCGGTGCTTGTTTTAGACGAAAACGGGGCGCGCTGCACGCCCGGAGCACCGCAGGTTCGTAAATGTCCGACGCAACTCGCGAAGGCGCAAATCAGAACCGGTGGGCTTACACCCGCCGCTCGCCACGGAGTGCGCCGAGGATGCCGTCGGTGGCGACCTCGTCGAGTCCCAGCGACTGTTTCAACTGGCGATACGCTTCCAGCGCCGCCCCTGCGCTTGGTCCGTCGGTCGCGGGACGTCGCACGGCACGCAGCAGCAGGTTTTTGGCCGTGTGCTCGAGCTCGATGAATTCGACCACCTGCGTTTTGTAACCACAGGCTTCGAGGGCCTGGGCACGCAGGGCGTCAGTCGCCAGGCTGGCGAATTGCGCATGCAAAATTCCCTGATGATGCAGGGGGTCCAGTTGGGGCATGTGAATCTTGGGAGCCAGCTCGTGCTGGCAGCAGGGGACGGCCAGGATGACGGCCGCCCGCCAGGCAACGGCCCGGGCTAGCGCGTCGTCGGTGGCCGTGTCGCAGGCGTGCAGGGAGACGGCCAGATCGACCGTCCCCTCCTCGGGCTCGTCGCCGATCTCGCCCACGCGAAACTCGAGCCCCGGGCAGCCGAGCTTCGCGGCGATCCGCCGGCAATCAGCAATCACGTCGGCTCGGCGATCGAGCCCCAAAATGTGCACCGACCGACCGTGCACGCGAGTGAGCAGGTGATAGAGCGCGAACGTGAGATAACTTTTCCCGCTGCCGAAGTCGACGACGCGGAGCGTCCCGTCGGCGGGCAAATCCGGGATCACGTCGTTCACCAATTCGAGGAAGCGGTTGATCTGGCGGAACTTGGATTGCTTCGCGGCTTTCACCTTGCCGGCCGGAGTCATCACGCCGATTTCGACGAGAAAAGGCGTCGGCTCGTGCTCGGGCAAGAGGTGCGCCTTTGCGCGGTTGTGCTCGAGCGGAACGGGCGTCCGCGTGGGACGGCCGCTACGAACGCGCAGCCGACCATCGGCCACCACGGAAACTTCCCAGTCGGCGTCGAGGGTGAAAACGTGGGCGCGACCGTACGAAGAGCCCAGCAACTCGCGGATTCGCCCGCCGGTGGCTGCCGGTGCCAGGTTCTCGTGCGTCTCGCGTCCGTCGGTCCGCGCGGCCCACTGATAAACGAGGGTCCCCTTCACCGTCGTCGGCCGCACCGTGAACCGCTCGGGACCGTCGCCCGCCCGTCGCTGACTGAGCGTCGTTCCCAGGCACGAGCCGTCGGTCAGCGCGGCGTCAAGCCGCTCCCAAAACTCGGATTCGCTGGAGCCGTTGGCGGTCATCGGCAAACCGCCTCGACGATCTCGTTCGCGAGGGCCGACATCTGCTTGTTGAACGCGGCGCGGTCGCCCAGCGGCTTGATCCGCAGCATGAGGTTGTTGGGGCGCCCCACAGCCCACCCCGCAAATGTCTGGCGAATCGTGCGGATCGACCGCCGCCCGAAGAAGAACGATCCGGGATGATCCATCAACAAGAGCGGCAGGCGATGGCCGTCATCCGGGCCGAGCACGGGCAGCTCGTGCCGGGAAACTTCGACCCGCATCGGCGAGCGGTACGCGCCCAGCGCCACGCCGCCGCGAAGCAGTTGCAGCGGCGCCCGCAGCAAGGCCCGCGTCGTCGAACGCGAGCGCGGCGAACTGTCGGCGGAGACCATGCGAATCTGCTCGGCGAACTGCGGTAGGAAGAACAGCCCCCCTCCCGTCGCGTAAAGCTGGCCTCGATCGGGCAACGTCGCCCGCGAGAGCCGGACCGGGCCGAGGACCGCAATCAACGGGCCGATCGCCGCGGCGAGTTCCTCGATCGTCGGGTCGCCGGTGCGCAAGTCGATCGGGTAATCGCACTGCGGGCATTGCTCGGCGATCGGTTCGACCCAAGACAAGCATTGCTGGCACAAGACGAGCGCCATAGCATTGTCTCTTCTAACCACCCTTCTTGAGCATGGCAACGCCGAGTTTTCAGGGGACGCTCATGGACAAAAAACAAAAGAAACAGCTCGACGCCGCCAAGACGCGGATGCAGAAATTGCGCCAACTGCTGGCCGGCGCCGCGATCAGCCGGACGATCCGCAAGAGATCACCCGTCTCAAGCAAGAAATTGCCGAGGTGGAGGCCCAGATTCATAAGCTGCACGCAAACTGAAGGTTTCGTCACCGGCTCCTTGCTTCGCCCGACCAGCGCCCGCCGGACAGCCTCGGCGCACCCGAAATCGTGTTGTCACCGGCGCCTTTAAGGGAATCGGCTCCGTGGCCGGCTCGTTTCCGCCGACGATCATCATCGTTCACCCTCGCGAGAAGCGCTCGAAATGCACGGTCGAGTCGCTTCGGGGCCGCGACGGCTTTGCCTTTTGGACTTTTCCTGACCGCGGGCCCGAGCCGCTCGACGGCTATGTACGGCTGGCCATGGAGGGCCCGGTGATTTCTGCTGCCGATGCCGACCGGGGCTTGCTCTTGCTCGACGGCACCTGGCGACTGGCTCAGCGGATGGAAAAATTCTTTCGCGAGCTGCCGACCCGCAGCCTGCCGCCGATCCAGACCGCCTATCCCCGGATGTCGCGAATCAAACCCGATCCGGCAGGGGGCCTGGCGACCGTCGAGGCACTGTACGCGGCCTACCGACGATTGGGCCGAGCGTGCGACGGCCTGCTCGACGATTACCACTGGGCCGATCAATTCGTCGCCACGAACGAATGGGCGTGGTCCGCGACGACGTGAAGGCGAAGGCCTTCCCAGGGGCGATGTGGGAGATTCACCCACAGTAATTTCAGAATGCTGCGTGCAGACTCTCGGGCACGGGGCGCGTACAGATGATTGTTCGCTCGCGCGGTCGCGCCGGACACTGTCGAATTGCTCGGCAAAGGGCATGAGGCGGCCGTGCGCGACGCGTGTCGCATCGGTGCGAGCAGGAGAAGGAAAGAGATCGGAGCTCATGAGTACGGACATCTCGCCCCAGGCTGAACGACATTGGGAAACCCTCGTTCGAGCCGATCTGCGGCTAGCCCCCTACACGGAGCTGGCGCGCGTGACTTGCACACTGCGAGACGGCGTGCTGACTCTCAACGGGTGTGTTTCCTCGTATTACCTCAAGCAGATCGCCCAGCGGATCGTTCTTGACCGGCTCGAGAGAAGGGCAACCGTCGTCAACGAGCTGGAGGTCGAATCCTAACACGCCGGAGTGTGGCCGCAGTCGACGCGAACGAAGCGGCGGACGGCCAAAATCAGGAAACCTGCGATGCTGATCTTACGACGAAAAATCGGTGAAAGAATTGTCATCGACGGGCAAATCGAAGTGACCGTGCTGCATGTCCAAGGCGGAAAAGTGCGATTAGGTTTTACCGCGCCGCGCCATGTGCGCGTGCTGCGGCAAGAGGTGCTGCGGGCGTCGACAGACAGCGCGATCTCCGATCCGACCGCTGCGGCTGTTGAAGTGGAAGCGTCGGTCACGTAAAGCCCGCCGGCCCGGACGCGTGGCGGAAGGAGGATGCTTCAGTCCCGGATTTCCCTGCGCCATTGCCCGGCACCATTTCCCGTTGCGAGTTTCCATTTCTGATTTCTCATCGCACGCTTTCGTCCCCCTGCTCTGCGGTTAAAATGCGAGATGCATCGACCCGGATGAGCGACTGCGAGTCTCAGGCCGCGAACAGGCGGAACGCTCACGAACTGCCGGAAGCGGAAGAGGTAGTTGCCATGAGTACCACGGCCACACGCAAGCAGCCCACCGTTCGCCGCCAAAAACATGTCGAGCCCGCCCAGGACCGGGCCAAGGTGCTGTTGGTCGATGACCACGAGATGCTCCGGCAGGGCATGCGGCTGCTCATCGAGCAGCAGAAAGATCTGCAAGTCTGTGGAGAAGCCACGGACGAGATCTCGGCCGTCAAGCAGTTTCGCGCCGCGGAACCCGACTTGGTAATTGTCGATCTGAGCCTCAAGGAGGGGGACGGGATCGAGCTCATCAAGCGGATCAAGCTGCTCGACCCTGAGGCCCGCATGCTCGTCTATTCGATGCATGACGAGCGCGTTTACGGAGAGCGGGCTCTCCGCGCCGGTGCGAAGGGTTACGTCAGCAAGCAGCAGCCCGCGCGAGCCGTGCTGCAGGCGATTCGCCGGGTGCTGGCCGGCTCGATGCACTTCAGCGGCGAGATGACGCAGCGACTGCTCGAGCGGGCGGCCGCCAGCGAGCCAATGAGTCCCGCATCGCCGGTGGAAAGTCTCTCCGACCGGGAACTGGAAGTTTTCGAGATGATCGGCCGCGGTTTGACGACCCGTTCGATCGCGGCCAGTTTGCACTTGAGCCCGCGCACGGTCGACACATATCGGGAACGTCTCAAGATCAAACTGGCGCTGGCCAACTCGGCCGAATTGCATTACCGGGCCGTCCAATGGGTGCTCAAGGGGACTTGAAGCCGGATGTCGAAAGAGCAGTGGACGGCGGTTGATCAATACCTGAGCGAAACTCTCGTGGCACCAGACGCCGCGCTCGACGCGGCGCTCGCGGACAGCAACGCGGCCGGTTTGCCCGCCATCAACGTCACGCCCCACCTGGGGAAATTCCTGTACCTCTTGGCCCGGATGCAAGGGGCGAAGAACATTCTCGAGATCGGCACGCTCGGCGGCTACAGCACGATCTGGCTGGCGCGGGCCCTGACCCCCGGCGGACGGCTGATCACCCTCGAAGTCGATCCGAAGCATGCTCAGGTGGCGCGGAAGAACGTCGCGCGGGCCGGCGTAGCTGATGTCGTCGATTTGCGGCTCGGCCGGGCCATCGATCTGTTGCCCGGCGTGGCCGCCGACATGCGAGCCCCGTTCGACTTGATCTTCATCGACGCCGATAAGCCGAGCAATCCGGACTACTTCTCCCAGTCGCTGGAGCTGTCGCGGGTCGGGACGATCATCATCATCGACAACGTCATTCGCAACGGCGCCGTCATCGATGAGCACAGCACCGACACCAGCGTGCAGGGAGTCCGCCGGATGAACAAAATGCTGGCCGCCGACCCGCGGGTGACGGCGACGGCGTTGCAAACGGTCGGCAGCAAAGGCTACGACGGTTTCGCGATGGTGCTAGTGACCTCGGACCCGAAGCAGCCGGCCCGATGACTGGTCAACCAGTGTTGAGTCAGCTGCGCGACTGGCTGACGTCTCAAAGTGTGACGTTTCGCGAAGTCCACCATGAGCCGACGACGACCTCCGAACAGTCGGCTCGCGCCCGCGGCGAAGAGCTGCGCGTCGGCGGCAAGGCCCTCTTGATGAAGGGGGACGACGACCAGTTTCGCCTCTTCGTCCTGCCGGCCGACCGCAAAGTCGATTCGAGCACCCTCCGGCAGAAGTTCGGCTTCAAGAAACTGCGGTTCGCCACGCCGGAAGAATTGAAGGCGGCGACCGGCCTGGTCCCCGGTTCGGTCCCGCCGTTCGGCCGTCCGATCCTGCCCTTCGACCTCTACGTCGATGCGGCCATTCGCGCGAACGATCGCATCGCGTTCAACGCCGGGTCGCTCACTGACTCGATGATCGTGCCGATGGCCGATTATTTGCGCGTGGCGGCGCCGACCGAGTGTTTCGCGTTCTCCGTCGAGCCCTGACCCGTCGTCAGCCTCATCGGTTGCGGAGCAGTCGATCTTGTTGGCCGGGTCGGCGGGGTCTATCCTTTGGAGAGGAGGAGCAAGATGGGAATCGACCGAAGACAGTTTCTTGCGGAGGCAGCGGGACTGTTGGCGTTGTCGGCCGTTGACCCGGCCGGCGTTGCCCTGGGGGGGCCCGTTTCCCTTAAGGATCCCAAGGTCAACGACGCGGTCAAGCGCGGCCTCGACTTTCTCGCCCGCGAACAGCGCCGCCAGGGTTATTGGGAAGCGACGGGCGGCCAATATCGCGTGGCCATGACCGCGCTGGCCGCCAATGCCCTGGCCTGCGAAGGGTCGACCACCACGCGCGGCAAGTATGCCGAGAACATTAAACTCGCCGTCGACTATCTCATCGAGCTGTCCAATCCCGAAACGGGGCTCATCGGCTACAGCCGCGATTACCACTACACCTACGGCCACGGCTTCGCGATGCTCTTCCTCTCGCAAATCTTCGGCGAGGAGGAGGATCTCCAGCGGCGACAGGACTTGCGGCGGGTGCTGACCAAGGCGGTCGATTTCAGCGTCGGAGCGCAGACGCCGGCCGGCGGTTGGGGCTACGTCTCCCACAAGGACCAGCCCGATTTCGACGAAGGCTCAACCTGCATCACGCAGGTGCAGGGGCTCCGCGGCTGTCGCAACGCGGGCATCCCGGTGCCGCAGCAATCGATCAAGGCGGCCGTCGAATACATCAAACGCTGCACGGCTTCCGACGGCGGCGTGCAGTACAGCATCCGCGGCGGGGGCACGCGACCCGCGATTACCGCGGCCGCCATCGCCTGCCTGTTCAACGCGGGCGAGTACGACAACGAATACGTGAAGAAGCTGCTCGACTACTGCGACAAAAACGTCTGGCCCGGCAGCTCGGCCACCCGTTACTTCGGCCACTGGCACTACTCCCACTACTATTTCTCGCAGGTCATGTATCGCCTGGGTGACGAGAAGTGGAAGAAGTACTTCGACTGGGTGAGCAAAGAGATCGTGCTCAAACAATCGGCGTCCGGCGCGTGGAAGGAAGGCCCCTACGGCCCCGTCTACCCGACGTCGATCAACCTCACGATCCTGCAGATGGACAACGGCTTCCTGCCGATCTACCAGCGCTGAACTGAACCGTTAAGCGCGCAGCGGCATTGTGCTTCCTTCGTCATGCGTGCTTCGTGCTTTTCGCAGCATGCAGCCAGTCGGTGTGAAACGTTCCTGGCTTGTCGACGCGCTGGTACGTGTGCGCGCCGAAGTAGTCTCGCTGGGCCTGCAACAAGTTGGCCGGCAGGCGATCGCGGCGATACGCGTCGTAATAGCTCAGCGCGGCGGAGAATCCGGGCACGGGCAGCCCCAGCTCGACGGCCGTGGTCACCACCCGTCGCCAGCTCGGCTGGGCCGCCGTGGTCGCCTTGCGGAAGAAGTCGTCCAGCAGCAGGTTCTCGAGGCCCGGCGTTTTGTCGAACGCCGTCTTGATGTCTTCCAGGAAGCGAGCGCGAATGATGCAGCCGCCCCGCCACAAGAGGGCGATCTGCCCGTTGTTGAGCTTCCAGCCCAACTCCTTCGCGGCCGCGTCCAGCTGCACAAAGCCCTGCGCGTAGCTGGAAATCTTGGAGACATAGAGCGCCTGCCGCACGTCTTCGATGAACGCCTGCTTGTCGCCGCGAAATGAACTCTGCGGGCCGGTGAGCACCTTCGACGCCCGGACGCGGGCCTCTTTCTGAGCGGACAGGCAGCGGGCGAAGACCGCCTCGGTGACCAGCGTGGTCGGCACGCCCAGGTCGAGGGCGTGCTGGCTCATCCATTTGCCGGTCCCTTTCTGCTGGGCCGTATCGAGAATTTTGTCGACGAGCGAATCCCCTCCATTCGCCGTCCTTGACGCTGAAGATGTCGCGGGTGATCTCGATCAAGTAGCTTTCCAGCTCCGTCCGGTTCCACGCATCGAAGACGTCGTACAGCTCGTCGTTGCCGAGGCCCAGCGCGTGCTTGAGCAGAAAGTAGGCCTCGCAGATCAGCTGCATGTCGCCGTATTCGATGCCGTTGTGGATCATTTTGACGTAGTGGCCCGAGCCCCCCTCGCCGATCCACTCGCAGCAGGGCATATCCGCCTTGGGCCCGACCTTGGCGGCGATCGCCTGAAAAATGGTCTTGATGTGCGGCCATGCGGCGCTCGTGCCGCCCGGCATGATGCTCGGCCCCTTGAGCGCCCCCTCTTCGCCGCCGGAGACGCCGGTGCCGACGTAGAGCAGGCCCTTGGCTTCCGCCTGCTTCGACGCGCCGCTCGGTGTCGGGAAAGTGCGTGTTGCCGCCGTCGATCAGGATGTCGCCGCGGCTCAAGTGCGGCTCGAGCTCGCCCAACAACTCGTCGACGGCCGGACCCGCTTTGACCATCATCATGATCTTGCGCGGCGACTTGAGGCTGGCGATCAACTCCGGCAGCGAGTGATAGCCGTGGATCGACTTGCCCTTGGCGGGACCGGCGAGAAACTCGTCGACCTTGCTGGTCGTGCGATTGAACACGCCGACCGAGAAGCCGCGGTTGGCCATGTTGAGGACAAGATTCTGCCCCATCACGGCCAGGCCGATCAGGCCGATGTCATTTTGCTCTGCCATCCCGCGCTCCCTTGTTTGCGTCCCGGCGAGCGGCGGGTGTCAGCCCGCCGGTTCTTGAGAATCTAATATCGAGACCGCTTTCGACGTCTTTCAAATTCAAAAATTCAGGAACCGGCGGGCTGACACCCGCCGCTCGCCAAATCATTTTGCCGGCTTAGCGGCGTGCCAGGGCGGTTGATCCGGCAGGTAGGACTCGAACTCCGCGACGAGCGCCTGCTCGTACTCGCCGCCGTAGTTGCTCGCGAGAAACCGGTCGCAGGCCTCGCGGAAAAATCGCTCCCAGCTGGCGTCCTCGTTGCCCGGGTTAGTCGGATAAAAGTGGGCGCCGACCGCTTTGGCCGCCGCCAGGTCGCCGGGGGCGTCGCCGATCATCAGCACGTTTTGCGGCCTGTAGCCGGCTTTCGACGCCTGGGCCAGAATTTCTTTCTTGCTGCCGACTTCCTGGCCGCAGATCGCCGCCACGGAGGCCGCGATGCCGTGTTCTTCCCACTCTTTCTTGAGCGCGGCCCCCGGCGTCGCCGAGCAGACGATCACGTCGGCCACGCTCGACAGCTTGTCGAGCGACTCGCGCACGAACGGGAACGGCGGCACGCCACGGACCATCGCGTCGATCGACTCGTTGACGGCGTGCGACCAGGCGTACGCCAGCGCCAGGTCCGGGTCTTTAGTTTTCTCGACCTCGGCCTTGAGTGCGGGCATTCCCAGCTTGCTTTCGCGCTGGAGCCAGCCGACGAGCCCGGCGAGCTTGGCGACGTGCACGTGGCGACGCGTGACCTCGGGCCGATCGCGCAAGCAGATCGAACGTCATGGTCAGCCCGGGAAAGCGATTGATGCCCCGCCACTTGGAATACAAATTGACGAACTCGGCCGCCTCGCGGGCGAATTTGGAGATCGGCTGCAGGTCAAAGAAGCGGATGATATTGGGGATGAAGCATTCTTTGTGCTTGACCTCCATCGTGTCGAACGCGCAACCGTCGGAGTCGATGCCGACCAGAAAATCATGCCGCCGCTCGAAATGATCCAACGGGTTACCGGACACGGGGTGCCTCAAGTCTGAATGAACGAAGCACGAATGACGAAGGAATGACCGAATGACCTAAGCCCGAATGTGCCGAGTCGTCATTCGTGCTTCGTGCTTCTTTCGTCATTCGTGCTTCGTCATTCGGGTTTCTTACCGGCGGTCCGCCTGCGGGACGTACGTTGGTAGTTTCTGCCCGGCGAAGAGTGGTTGCAATCGTGCCAGGCGCAGGCGGCCGTCGACCAGGGGCAGGCTGGGCCAGTCGTCGCCGATCAGCGGGCGGGCGTAACGCACGAAATCGTCGCTGACGTCGGTGCCGTCGCCGCTGATCCACTCGGGCGGGAACGTCGCGTTCGCTATTGGCCACTTCGGCCAGCGGCACCTTGTCGTAACGGACGTTATAGATCGGCCCCGGCTCGCGCAGGATCGTCGCCATAAAGCCGCCCGTGCCGGCCGCCGCCAGCTCGGCCGCCTTTTGGCCGGCGCGATAGGCCTCGTCGAGATCGACGGTCGAGGCGTAAATCATGTTGTGTCGCTGGTCGGTTCCCGGCACGTTCGCGCGGGCCGACCCTTTGACCGGCAGGCCCTTCGCGTTAAGCGCGTTGATGAGGGACTGAGCGACGGTCAATTCGCTCGCGCTGAATTGCGTATGGCCGAAGGCGTCCTTGCGAGCCCCCAGATCGCCGATCGACAGACCTTCGCTCACCACCAGAATCGCGCGGCCGGCTCGCCGCAACATCCCGCTCACGTTGTCGGCGATTTGCTCGAGCGTCGTCGGCCGCTCGGCCAGATAGATCTGCAGCGGCAGCTCGCGTCCCGGATCGGCCAGGCGGGCAGCGGCCGGGATGAAACCGATCTTCCGTCCCATCGCCTGCAGCACCAGAACCGGATCGGCGGGGCTGCTGCCGGCGTTCTCTTCGTTGGCGAACTGCACGGCATGCGCCCAGTAGCGGGCCGTGCTGCCGTAGCCGGGCGTGTGATCGATCAGCTTGAACTGGCTGTCGCCGACGTCGTTGTCGATCGTCTTGGGCACGCCGACGGCGATCAGATCGAGGCCGCGCTGGGCCGCCAACTGGGCCACCTTGTTGGCGGTGTCCATCGAGTCGTTGCCGCCGATGTAGCAGAAGTAGCCGACGTCGTGCGCGCGAAAGACGTCCAAAATCCGTTCGAAATCCTCCTGCTGCGCTTCGCGGAGCTTGTAGCGACAGGTGCCGATCGAGCCGGCCGCCGGCGTCACCCGCAACAGGGAAATTTCCTCGGCGGGCTGCGCGGAGAGGTCGAGCAGTTCCTCCTTGAGCACGCCTTCGATGCCGTGCCAGCCAGCGTAGATCGAGCCGATCTGCGGATAGCCCCGGGCCGCTTCGATCAGGCCGCGGAGGCTGTTGTTGATGACCGGCGACGGCCCGCCCGATTGGGCGACGACCAGGTTCTTCGCTTTCGCCACGCGCGCTTGCTCCTATTGCTCTCGGTCAAACCGTCGATGATGTTAAAGGGCCGGAACAAATTCCAGTCGCCGATCGGTCCGACGGCTCGCGTGCGAGAGGCGTTGCGTGCGAATTTTCGCCTCCCTATACTCGACCGAACCCCGCGCAGGTTCACGTTTCCCGCCCCCTCAACCATCGTCGGAGCTCTGTCGATGCGTCGCCTGATCCGCCTTGGTCTTTCTTCCCTCGCTTTCACGCTGTTGATCGCCGCGCCGCTCATCGCCGCCGACTCTTGGCCGGGGTGGCAGGGCCCGAATCGCGATAACATTTCGCCCGACACGGGACTGCTTAACAAATGGCCGACGGACGGACCGCCACTCAAATGGAAGGCGGATGGACTGGGCGGCGGGTACTCGGGCATCGCCGTCGTCGACGGCAAGATTTACACCATGGGGCAAGTCGGCGGGAAAACGGGGAGTTACAACGCTCCGGCCGCGCCGGCTCCGGCCGCAAAAAAGGCCGGCAAGGGACGAGCCGCTCGGCCAGCCCAGAATCGGGGAGGCTCAACAGGCGACTGCCGGGTCGTCTGCCTCGATGAGCAGACCGGCAAGCTGCTCTGGTCGCAACAAGTCGGATCAGGCGACCCGAACTGCACGCCGGCAATCGATGGCGACCGGCTCTACGCCCTCGACCGTAACGGCGAGTTCGTCTGCCTCGACACGAACGATGGCCGGGTCGTCTGGCATGTCAATTTTCCTCACGATTTCCACGGTCACATGATGTCCGGCTGGGGCTACAGCGAATCGCCCCTGATCGATGGTGAAAAGGTCATCTGCACGCCGGGAGCCGACGATGCCATGGTCGTCGCCCTCGACAAGAAGACCGGAGCCCCCATCTGGAAGGGCAAGCCGCCCGAGGACCTCGGTTCCAAGGGTCTGCCCGGGGCCGGCTATTCTTCGGTCGTGATCAGCCACGGAGCCGGCGTGAAGCAATACGTTCAGATCGTGGGCAAAGGCCTGGTTTCGTTTCGCGCGGAGGACGGCAAGTTTCTTTGGCACTACAACCGCGTCGCCAACAACGTCGCCAACATCCCGACTCCCATCGTCAAGGACGATTACGTCTTTGCATCCACCGGCTACGGAGCCGGGGCCGCTTTGCTCCAGCTCAAGCCGAAGAATGGCGGTGTCGCCGCTCACGAAGTCTATTTCCTGCCGGGCAACAAGGTGCAAAACCATCACGGCGGGATGGTGATGGTGGGCGACTACATCTACATGGGTAACGGCCACAACAACGGCTTTCCCCTCTGCCTCGATTGGAAGACGGGCAAGATCGCCTGGAACGGCGGCCGGGGCCCCGGACAAGGCTCGGCAGCCGTGCTCGAGGCGGACGGCGAGCTCTATTTCCGCTACCAGGATGGCATGATGGCTCTGATCAACGCGACGCCGGACAGCTACCACTTGCAGAGCAAGTTCATGCTGCCGACGCACAATGCCGAAAGCTGGCCGCACCCGGTGATCGTGAACCGCCGCCTCTTCCTCCGCGATCAGGACAACCTGCTCTGCTACGACATCGCCAAACACTAGCCGAACAAACGCCCGAGGCACACGTGCCGCGCGCTTGACCAACACGCCGGGCCGGAGCGGACACCATCGCTCGGCCCGGCGTTTTTTTGTTGGGGCAAGCTCTTCTGATCCACGTGTTGCTGCCCGTGGCTGGGGAATTGGTCTTCGCGCCGAGGCGAAAATCGGCGACAGAGCATCTGACGCCGCCGTGGCCCGAGGGGCCTTTACCGGACGGCAAAGGGACGGCGCGCTCCACGTCCGGCAGGTGCATCATGTCCGCAGTCACGCGACGCGAACTGGAAGCCGACTTAGCGGCGGTCGATACGCGGCTCGTCGACCAACCCAACTCGACCGATCTGCGATCCGAGCGGGCCCGCCTGCTATTCGAACTGGGCCGCGTCGACGAAGCCAAGGCTCAGTTTCTTGCCATCCTGCGACACGATGGCCGTCACTTCTCGACGCTCAACAACTTCGGCGTCCTGCTGCACCGGACCGGGGCGACCGAGGCTGCCAGCCGCGCCTATCGGGCGGCCATCGCGCTCGAGCCGGCCAATCCGATTGGCCACACCAACTTCGCAGACCTGCTCGTGCAAAGCGGGGACCTGCCGACGGCGCGAACGCACTACGAGCAGGCCCTGCGAAGCGATCCGCAATTTCGCTCGGCCCACCGGGGGCTCGCGGTCGTTTTCGCCGCCCTTGGCGATAGCGAGCGGGCCCGACACCATCAGGCGCGACAATACGCGGGGCAACCACTTGAAAGTTTTCCCTATTGGGGAACGTCCGAGCCGATCCCGATTCTCGTGCTCACGTCGGCCGGAATCGGCAACCTGCCCTGGCTCGACCTCGTCGACAACCGCGTTTTCGCGATCACCACCCTGGCGACGGAGTTCTTTGACCCGTCGCAACCTTTGCCGCCGCACCGCTTGATCTTCAATGCCATCGGCGACGCGGACGGCTCCTGTGCAGCGCTCCGCGCGGCCACAACCCTCCTCGCACAGACAACCGCGCCGGTCATCAATCCACCCACCGCCGTGTTGGCGAGCGGACGCGTCGCCAATGCCGAACGATTCCGCCAGCTTCCGGACATCGTCGCACCACAAACTATCGCCGTCGCACGTTCGCTGCTAAGCGGGTCCGAGGGAGCCGCCGAGCTTTTACAACGAGGCCTGTCTTTCCCCTTATTGCTCCGCAGCGCGGGTTTTCATATGGGTCAGCATTTCGTTCGCGTCGACACGCCCGACGCGCTCGCCACTGCAGCCGTCGCGCTGCCCGGGGACGAGCTGCTTGCGATCGAAAACCTCGATGCCCGCGGCGCCGACGGCAAAGCGCGAAAATATCGTGTGATGTCGATCGATGGCCAACTCTATCCGCTCCACCTGGCCATCTCGGACAACTGGAAAGTGCACTACTTCAGCGCCGAGATGTCGCAAAACCCACAGCACCAGGCCGAGGAAGCCGCCTTCCTTGACGACATGCCCGGTATCCTGGGCTCTCAAACTCTGCGAGCCCTGGAACGGATTGCCGGCGCGCTGGGCCTCGATTATGCCGGCATCGATTTCGGAGTCGGGAGCGACCGAGAGATTCTGCTGTTCGAGGCCAACGCCACGATGCTCATTCCGACACCCGGACCGGAGCCCGAGTGGGACTATCGCCGAGCCGCCATCGGCCGCGCATTGGCCACCGCACGGAAGATGGTATGCGACCGAGCGCCCCAATTGAGTAATGCCCGCCGCGCCGCGTAATTGGGCCTCGTTCCCGCCCCGCCTTTGTCTTCCCGCTGCGGGATCATGCGCACGGCCTTTCCCCGGAGGGCGCGTGGCTTCCCTCAAGGCGCGGCCTTCGGCCGAATCGGCGACGACAACCCACTTCGGCGGAGGGCTTCTACAGCCGCCGAAAAACTGGTCTTCGTGGCCAGAATGTGGAGTGCGTGTGGAGAGATGTTGATCGCGAGGGTTAGATCCCAGAATTCGTCGCGGCATCTCGAGCCCATGGATTTTCGGACATCTGAACGCACATCTCGTTAGGGCGGCTTGAGTTTCGGCATTCGCGCGGAGTTGCCTCGGATCAGGGCACACGAAATGCGAATGCAGCCACAAATGCTTGCGGTGGCCACTGCATCATCAGGCTCGAACGGTGCACCCGCTGCCGACCCAAAGTGTCGCGAGACCGGTGCCGCGACCATCTTAGTCGTTGAAGATGATCCAGTCCTTTGTGACGTGCTGTGCCGAATTCTCAGTCGGGATGGCTACGAAGTCAGCCGTGCTCTCAGCACGTCGCAGGCACTGGAACTCATCAACGAGCGCTTGCCGCAGCTAGTCATCCTCGACGCTTTTTTGAAAGACGGAACGAGCCTGCAAGTGGCGCAGACGGCGCACCGACAGAACGCCACATTGCCTGTGATTTTGCTGACGAACTCGTGGTCTAAGAACAAGGATTTTCCGAACTGGCCGGCCATCCGGCTGCTGAACAAGTCACTGGGCCTGCCCGATCTACGCTGGGCGGTCGCCGCAACGTTGAACGACGCCAAATCGCCGGCACCCGCCGCGAGGTTTGAACCGGCCGCGACAGAGCGGTCTCCAAACCTTCCCACGTCCCTTCCAAAGCCCGGGTCCGCATTACGAACTGCTAAGGAATTCGTCATGGGTCTCTTTGAATCGAAGTCATCAAAAGTCGTCGGCGCCTTGCTTCTCGGCGTGGTCTTGGTGGTGGGATTCGTCGCTGCGAACGGAGTGATTCGGCCCTCCGCGGCCGCGGAGGAAGAAAAGCCTGCGGCGGCAAAGAACGTGGGTGGGGACAAGTCGGCTTCGACCGACTCCATCGAGCTGGTGCCAGACAAACCGCATACGCTCTTTTTGCCGGAAGACGTTCGCACATCGCTCGGCATCCGGAAGGACGGGGTCGATTTGATCGCGGTGGCAAAGGTGCCCGAGCGGACGCGGCCGCTGGAAATGCCCGGTTCGACGGCCCTCGATCCGACAAAGATTTTTCGGATGCGAGCGCGTTTCGCCCCTTCGCCGTCCTCGGCCGAGTGCGTTGAGATCGGACAAATGCAGGAGGATCCGCGCAAGAGCGGGAAGCCCGGAACCGTCTTTCGGGAGATCCGTTCGGGGGACAAGGTCATCAAAGGCAACTTGCTGGCGACCTTCTACAGCGTGGACGTCGGGAACAAGAAGAATGATCTGGTCGATGCCATCTACCAGCTCAAGCTCGACGACCAGATCATGAAACGCTGGGAGGCCAAAGCGGCGATCGTGCCCGACATTATGCTCTGGACCCAGCAGCGCACCGTCATCGGAGACATCAATGCGATCGAACGGGCCGTGAGCATGCTGAGGGCATGGGGAATTCCGGAAGAAGACATTCAGGCTCTGCGGAAGGAAGCGGAGGCCGTCAAGCCCGAGGACGCACAAAAGAAGCTGCGGCTGCACGACAGGTCAGAGTTCGAGCGCTGGGCGCGGGTCGAAATCAAGGCTCCGGCCGACGGCGTCGTCATCGAGCGGAACCTGACGGTGCAGGAAATCGTCGTGGACAACACCACGAATCTCTTCCAGGTCGCCGACTTGGGCAAGCTGTTTATCACCGCCAATTGTCCCGAGGATGACTTGCCCCTGCTGGAGGCACTGCAGGAATCGTCGCACGGTCTCATCCCGTGGACGGTAAGGACGGTCGGCAGCCCGCCCATGCCGGGGTACATCGATGACATCAGCTACCTGATCGATCCCAACCAACATACGGCCGTCGTGAAGGGCTACATCGAGAACAAGCAGGCCAAGTTGCGGGGCGGACAGTTCATCAAGGCGACGGTTGAGCTGCCGGCTCCCGAAGACGTCGTCGAGATCCCGATCGACGCCATGATCGAAGATGGCCTGCAGACCGTTGTCTTCGTGGAAACGGATGCGGCGAAGCAGCAGTACACGATGCGGCGCGTCGCATTGACGCACCGTTTCGAGAACAGGGTCTTCGTCCGCAGCAAGCCGTTCGCCAAGGGGGAAGCCCTCACGCCCGAGGATGCCGCACTCGGGATGCTCCCCAAGGAGCCCCTGCGGCCCGGCGAACGGATCCTGGGCACGGCCGTCAACGAGCTCAAGGCCGTTGTGCTCGACCGAGAATCGGAAGCACGGGTCAAGACCGCCCAGGCGGGCAAGAACCGATAACGGAATCGAGCCCCAGCCGGGGTGCCCCACTGTGATTTCTACCCCAAGGCTTCGGCGAGCTCCCTTCGGTGCGACGTCGGCGAGTTCGAGCCTCAGGGTTGTTAGACGGCCGAGCCGAGCATGAAGAGTCAAGCCGCGGTCGGCTCAGGTCTGCCAGGGAGAATCGATCATGCTTCGTAGGCTCATTGAATGGGCATTGGATAACCCGGTGGTCGTGATCGCACTGGCGATCACGCTGGCGGGCGTGGGTATCTTCTCGTTCCTGCATGTCAACGTCGAGGCGTATCCCGACCCGGCGCCCGCGATTGTCGAGGTCTTTGCGCAGATGCCCGGCGCCTCGGCCGAAGAGATCGAGCGGCAAGTCACCGTCCCGCTCGAGGTGACGTTCGCCGGCATGCCCGGCATCAAGGTCATCCACAGCAAGTCGCTCTTCGGCCTGAGCGACCTGAAGATGAATTGGGAATACGGCGACAAGTGGACGTACGAGGCGGGCCGGCAGGAAGTGATCAACAGGATCTCCACGATCGCGCAGCCGCTGCCGCCCAACGTGAGTCCGCAGATCTCGCCCGAATCTCCCTGCGGTGAGATCTACCGCTACGTGATCTTCAGCCCCAAGGATGTGCGCGGCAAGGAATTCTACACGCTCAACGACCTCAAGGCCGAGGAAGACTGGGTGATGGAACGCGAGTTCCGCACCGTGCAGCGGATCGTTGACGTGGGAAGCTTCGGCGGCACCGTGCGGCGCTATGAAATCCAGCCCGACCCGGACCGGCTGCGGCGCTACGGCGTCACCCTGATGCAGTTGCAAAACGCGATTACGAACAGCAACGCGACGGTCGGCGGCGACTACGTCAACGAGGGCGAGGTGGCGATGACAGTCCGCAGCGTCGGACTGTTCGGCGCGGCGCAGACCCGGTGACAAAGGTGCTGGGAAAGAAGGATCCGGCGCAGGCCGCGAAGATCCTCCGCGCGGAGGAGCGTCGCCGCATTCGCGACATCCGAGCGCTGGTGATCACTTCGGTCAACAACCAGCCGGTCCGCGTGGAAGACGTGGTTGAAGGTGGGCGAATTTCCGACGAGGGAGAGCTGGGGAAGCAAGGGGTCGTCGTCAGCCACCGCACGCGTCTCGGAGCGGTTGCCTACTGGAGGCCGGATCAACCTCGCCCCCCCCGCTCGACCCACTCGATTGCCGAGCCGGCGTATGGCCACAGTGAGCGCGACGTCGTGGAATGCATCGTCCTTCTGCGCAAGAACGAAGACACTTTGCCGGCGGTGAAGGACGTCAAAGCCAAGGTTGCGGAGCTCAACGACCCCGACCGGGGCCGGATGCTCCCCGGCACAACGGCCGATTGCTATTACGACCGCAGCGAGCTGCTGCAGGTCACGACCGACACGGTGACCGAAAACCTGATGATGGGGATCGGCCTCGTCGTCGCCATCCTGTTCATGTTCGTCAATAACATCCGCACAGCCATCATCGTCGCCATCAACATTCCGCTGGCCCTCTTGTTTGCCTTCACGGTCCTCTACGTGCGGGGCAAGTCGGCGAACCTGCTGTCGATCGGAGCGGTGGACTTCGGCATCATCGTCGACTCCTCCGTGATCATGGTCGAAAACATCTACCGCAACCTGGCCGCAGGCAACTATCCCGAGCTGCCCATGAAAGAGCGGATCCTGCGTTTCGTGCGGGAGATCGACGGCGCGCTCCTGTTCTCCACGCTGATCATGGTCTGCGCATTCATCCCCTTGTTCACGATGCAGGGGGCGGAGGGAGAGCTTTTCCGGCCGATGGCCCAAACGTATGCCTTCGCGTTGGGCGGCGCGCTCATCCTGGCCCTCACGCTGACTCCCGTGCTGTGCATGTTCATGTTCAAGCACTTCAAGCCGACGCACGAAAACATCCTCGTTCGCTTTCTGAAGCGACGCTACATCTGGCAGCTCAACGTCTGTTTGGATCACCCCTATCTGACCGTATTGCTGATGACCGGTTTGATCGGATACACGGCCTCGTTGATCCCCGGTCTGGGGCGCGAGTTCATGCCGGCCCTCGAGGAGGGGAACCTGTGGATTCGCGGCACCGCGCCCTTGAACACCTCGCTGGAGCGCCACAAAAAGCTTTCGGAACAGGCCGAGGCCATCATGGCCACCTACCCCGAGGTCGAATCGATCGTCAACCAACTCGGCCGGCCCGACGATGCCACCGACACGGCTGGCTATGAGAACAGCGAATATTTCATCCCGCTGCGGCCTGAAAAAGACTGGCCGAAAACGGTCAAGCAGACCGGCTGGCGGCGCTGGTTGTTCGGCCCGATGCGGGCCCGCACCAAAGAGGAGCTCGTCGCGGACATGGATGCCGAGCTGATGCGGAAGCTCCCGGGCATTGTCTGGAACTTCTCGCAGAACATCCGCGACAACGTGATGGAGGCGCTCTCCGGGATCAAGGGCGACAACTCGATGAAGATCTTCGGACCGGACCTGGACAAGTTAGAGTCCCTGGCCGAGCAATCCAAGGAAATCTTGGAGCAGGTGCCCGGGCTGGTGGACGTCGGCATCTTCCATATCCGAGGCCAGTCGCACCTGCAGTTCCGCGTTGACCCGATCAAGTGCCAGCGCCTGGGGAGTGAGCACGGCCGACGTCAACAACGTGGTGAATAGCGCCCTGGGGGCCGCGGCTCTGTCGCAAATGGTCGAAGGAGAGAAGCTGTTCGACATCTCGGTGCGGTGGCCCAAGCGGCTGCGAAGCAGCGAGACCGACATCCTGGATATCCCGGTCGACATCATCAACAACACGGTGGTGTTGAACCAAGGTCCAAACGTCGTCCCGACCGCCCAGGGGACGGGTCTGGCGCCGGCCTCGACAGTCGGAACCCAAGCCAACACCACCAACCCAATCAGCGCGCAGGCACCGCGGTTGCGGATCCGCGACGTGGTGTCGCCGGTCGGCGAGGACGGCGACCCCGACGAGTCGGGCCAATTCGAACACCATGGCGCGTCGACCATCTATCGCGAGCAAAACAAGCGGATGATCGCCATCAAGTTCGGCGTCCGCGACCGCGACCTCGGGAGCGCCGTCGATGAAGCCGAGCAACGCACCAAGCACCTCTTCGAGGCCCCTTACTATACGGTCTGGAGCGGCGAGTTCGAGCAGATGCAGGACGCCATGGGGCGGCTGCTGTTTATCGTCCCAATTTCGCTCACGCTGATCGTCATTCTGCTCTACGCCTGCTTCAAGTCGTTTATGGACGCGGTTGTCGTGCTCACCAATGTCTTCGACGTGGCGGTCGGCGGCATCTGGGCCCTGTACCTCACCGGCACAAATTTCAGCGTTTCGGCCGCCGTCGGCTTCGTCTCGCTCTTCGGCATCGCCGTGATGGAGGGGCTGCTCATGATCTCGTACTTCAATGCGCTTTGCGCCGAGGGATTGCCCCTGAGAGAGGCGATCGTACAGGGGGCCGCCAAGCGGGTGAGACCCGTGATGATCACGGCCATGACGGCCATCTTGGGACTCTTGCCCGCGGCCCTGTCGACAAAGATCGGCTCGCAGACGCAAAAGCCGCTGGCCATCGTCGTGGTGGGCGGCATGACGTTGACGCTGTTCGTCGACCGCTACTTGATGCCCGTGCTCTACAGCTTTTACGGAAGCCGCCAGCCGCCCGGCGGGGGGGGCATGGCGCACTAGAACGCTCTCTCAGAGTCACGCTCCCACGCCGCGAATGCCCCTCTCCGTCGCGGAAAGGATCGTCGCCTTCTGCCGAAGGAGCCCCGCTTCGCGTGATCGGAGTGATCGCGGGAGTCGAGCCTTTGGGGGATGCACCGAGATGAAGTCGCCAAGTTTGCTGAGAGAGAGCCTCACTACCACGATTCCGGCCGCCCTCATGGACCGACAAGCGATCGCCCGACTGCTGGTCGTCGACGACGAGCCGAACGTGCAGTACTCCCTGAAGAAGAGCCTCCAGTCGGACTGGCTGCAAGTCGTTACCGCGTCTACCGGCGGAGAGGGGATCGATCTGGTGCGTAACCAGCACCCAGACGCTGTGATCCTTGACGTTCGCCTGCCCGACATGTCGGGCCTCGACGCTTTCGACGAAATTCGACGGATCGATTCGCGGCTGCCGGTCATCATTCTCACCGCCTACGGCACCACCGAGACGGCCATCGAGGCCATGAAGCGGGGCGCCTTCGAGTATCTGCTCAAGCCGGCCGATTTTCGCCAGCTACGCTCGCTGGTGGGCAAGGCGGTCGAGATCAGCCATTTGCGGCGCGTGCCGGCCGTGATTGCCGAAGACGATCCGGCCAACGACGACAGCGTCGACCGCATCATCGGCGAGACGCCGGCGATGCGCGAGGTCTATAAGGCCATCGGCCGGGTCGCTCCCCTCGACGTGCCGGTGTTGATCCAAGGCGAGAGCGGCACGGGCAAGGAGCTGGTGGCCCGCGCGATCTACCAGCACAGTCGGCGCGGAGAAGCCGTTTCTGGCGATCAATTGTGCCGCAATTCCGGAAGGCATCCTCGAAAGCGAGTTATTCGGCCACGAGAAGGGCGCTTTCACCGGAGCCGACCGTCGCCGCGTTGGCAAGTTCGAGCAGGCTGACCAGGGGACGCTCTTCCTCGACGAAATCGGCGACATGGCGCTGGGCACGCAGCCCAAGCTGCTGCGGCTGCTGCAAGAGCAGAAATTCGAGCGCCTGGGCGGTGACGAGACGGTCCGCACCGACGTGCGCGTGCTCGCGGCGACCAACCAGAATCTCGAGGACAAGGCCATCGCCGGACGCTTTCGCGAGGATTTGCTCTACCGTCTGAAGGTCTTCACGATTCGGGTTCCACCGCTCCGCGAGCGCCGTGAAGACCTTCCTCGGTTCGTCGCGCACTTCTTGAAGGTGCTGTGCCGCCGTTTGGGGAAGCGCGTCACCTCAATCGCCCCTGATGCACTACGGCGGTTAGAAGAGTACGCTTGGCCCGGGAATGTCCGCGAACTTCAGAGCGCCATTCGCCACGCCTACGTTCAGTCGGCCGGGGAAGTGATTACCGCGGATTGCCTGCCGGAACATCTGCGGGGCGATGCCCCGGCCCGCTCGCCCAAACCCGAGTCGGATCCGCAACTGGTCGAGCTGACCGAACTGGTCTCGGCCTTGCTGCGCGGGGGCGAGCCGGACATTTACGATAAAGTCGCCGCCGTGGTCGACCGCGTGGTTCTGGAAGCGGTCCTGCGTCACGTCAAAGGAAGCCAGGCGCAGGCGAGCAAGCTCTTAGGCATCTCCCGGACGACTCTTCGCTCAAAGTTGCTCGACCTTGGACTGATGATCGAAAAGAAAATCCTTTCCGATATCAGTCGGCCAGATGAATAGGAACGAGGCGGCGCCACACGACCAATGCAACGCGGTTGAGGGTGGCTCGGATCTTCTCCTTTGCGTGGATGCGTGTGGCTCGGCTCCGCGTGGGATGAAAAAAATGGAGCCGCTGGGACTCGAACCCAGAACCAACGGATTATGAGTCCGCTGCTCTAACCGATTGAGCTACGGCTCCGACGGCTATCTTAGCGAGCAGTCTCCCCTTTTCACGCACCTTCACTGCCAACGCCGGCGATTCCGTGTTTCGTCGGCTGTTGCTGGCGTGCCGCGTCCGGCTTTCGTAGGCTGGAGACGTCCTGATTTCGTCTCCAAGCCGTCGCCGCTGCGGCCGACGCAGTCCCCGTCCCGGGCTCGCTCAGATCCCTTCCAGGAGTTGGCACCTACCGTGATTCATTCGAGACGTGGCCTCGTATTCGGGTTCGCCCTGGCACTGACTTTTGCCGCCAGCTCCCTTCCGGCCACCCGGGCAGACATTCTGGTCGGGGCAGCCAAGCGGGTGATTACGCCCAATCCCCTGCTCCCGGTGTCGGGGGGGATCGGCCGGCCGCATCCGGTGCATGACAAGCGGGGCGACCTGATGACGCGGGCCGTCGTCCTGCGGAAAGGCGACGTCACCGTCGGCATTGTCAGTGTCGACAATATTGGCTTTCCCAGCGTGCTGGGGGACCGGATCCGCGAACGCGTGACCCGCATCCCGGCGAAGAACATTCTCATCGGCTCGACGCACACGCACAGTGCGCCCGATTGCTACGGTTTCCCCGACGGTAATGGAGGCCACACCGGCGACCTGCACTACATGGAGTTCGTTTGCGACAAGGCGACCGAGGCCCTCAACGAAGCCCTCGATCACCTCATTCCGTGCCACCTCAAGATCGCCACGGGCGAAGCCAAGGGAAAGATCGCCTACAACTACTACGCCCCGCAGCTTTACGACAAACGCATGAGCGTGATCCAGGCCCAGTCGGCCGCCGACGGCAAGAACCTCGTCACGCTGGTCAACTATGCGATCCACCCAGAGGTGCTGGGCAACGAGGTCGGCTTCTGTAGTCCCGACCTGGTCGGCCCGTTGTGCGACAAGCTCGAAGCCGACGCGGGCGGCATGGCCATCTTCATGAACGGGGCGCAGGGGGGCATGATCACGGCCGACAATCGGCTGCTCGACAAGCCGCGGAGCCTGATCGAGGGAGTTTGGAACGACGCCCGCACTTGGGACGAATGCCTGCGGATCGGTCACTTGATGGCCGACGAGGCCCAGCGGATCGTCAAGAACGCGACCGTGCAGGATAATCCTCAACTGGTGTGCGACTCGCTCAACGTCGAGTTTCCCATCGACAACCCACTGATGTGGGCGATCACGGTCGGCTCGCCGCTCAAGTATCCGCACAACGACGCCAACCACAGCGTCACCTGCCGTCTCAACCTGATCAATCTGGGGAACGCGCAGATCGCCACGATTCCCGGCGAGGCGCTGCCGAACATCGGCTTCTATCTCAAGCGAAAAATGAAGGGGGAGAACAACCTGCTGTTTGGGCTCACCAACGACGCCTTCGGGTACATCCTGACCCGGGTCGATTTTCACAGCTTCCCGCGGTACGACTATGTGTCGCGGACGTCGCTGGGTGAGAACACGGGCGAGATCCTGATCGACAACATTCTGAAACTCGTCGCCAAGAACGCCCCGCCCGAACACCTGGCAACCAAGTAGTCCGATCAATCGCGCACTTCCCGACCAACCCATCAACGAAAGATCTCCCATGCCCCTCGAAAATGGCAAACAGCGAAAGACGGGGCTGATTACCGGCTCCGCCAGCGGTTTGGGACGCGCGATCGCGCTGCGGCTGGCACGCGACGGTTGGAACCTGTGCCTGGCCGACGTCAACGATACGGCCAACGAAGAGACGCTGCGGCTCGTCCGCCAGGCGGGGGGCGACGGTTTCGTCGAGCATCTCGACGTCCGCAGCATCGAAGAATGGCGGGCCCTGCACGAGCGACTGCAGGCTCGCTGGCCGCAGCTCGACCTGCTGGTCAATAACGCCGGGGTCGCCGGGTCGGGCCGGGTCGGCGACTACTCGATCGAAAATTGGCATTGGATCGTCGACATCAACCTGTGGAACGGCATCAACGGTTGCCACACCTTCGTCGAATGGCTTAAGGCCAATCCTCGCGGGGCGCATATCATCAATACGTGCTCGTTGGCGGCGATCGCATCGGCCCCGACCATGGGGGCCTACAATGTCACCAAGGCGGGCATGCTGGCCCTGTCCGAGACCTTGTATGGCGAGCTGTTGCCGCACAATGTGGGCGTGACCGCCGTTTGCCCATCGGTCTTTCGCACGAACTTGCTGGACAAATCCCGCTGGTGCCAGCCGGAAGAGCGAAAACTCTTTCAGAAGGGGTTTGCCACTGCCAAGATGACGGCGGACTACGTGGCCGACGCGGCGATCCGAGCGATGGAGCGCAAACAGCTCTACGTCATGGTCCCGTTCGAGGCCCGTTTCAACTGGTATCTCAAACGGCTGAATCCGCAGTGGTTCCTGCGAAAAGTCGCCCGGATGTTCGAGGGCCAGCTCAAGGCGGCGGGAGGATTTGAACCCGCGGCTACAGAGCGTGTGCCCGAGTCGGTGGGAGCCGGCGACAAGTAGGCCAAATCGCCTCAGCTTGAAAGCAGCGGTGGCGCCTGTTATTTTCCGGCTAGTGCTGTTCGGTCGCGGCGAGTCTCGACGCTTTCTCCGAGACGCTTTGCCGCGAGTTCGCTTATCGATCGTGATCAACGCTCTATGAACGCCGATCCGTTGCGTGCCGGCTCTGGCGGCGAAGACGACTCCTGGGAAACCCTGGCCGAAGATTTGTTCGGCATCGATCTGGGAAAGTCGGCAGCCGACGCCCAGATTTCCTCCGAAGACCTGCTGCTGGACGAACCGTCGCCGACGCCGGCGGCGGAACCCAAACCGGCAACCCCGGCAGCCGAATCGTCCCGCCCGGTCAGTGCGGGCGGAGAACGCCAGGGCGGCGAGCCGCGTCGAGAGTCGGGACGCCCGGAGCGCGGTCGATCCGAATCACCGCGCGGGGAGCGCGGTCCATCCCGTCCGCCACACAAAAAGCGCACTCCGCCTCCGGCTGCCGACGACTTTGGAGCCGACCTCGATCTGGAAGCCCCGTTCGGCGCCCCACGCGATCCCGAACCGGTCGGTGAAGCCGCGTCCGACGAGTTCGACCATGACGAGCCCGAAGAGACGCCGCACCGTCGCGAAGAACATGGGCGTGAAGCACAGGGCCATGAGGAACGGGGCCGCGAGAAACCCGAGCGCGGGGAACGCGGCCACCAAGAGACGTCGGGCGGCGAGTCGGACGAGTCCTCCGGCGAGGCGCCGGCCTCTGACGAGGAGGACGCGTATTGGGATCCCCTGAAGAACTGGCAATGGAGTGAAGAGCACCCGGAATCGTCGCACGATCGCGGTGAGCGCCGCGATCAGGGTGGCCGTCGCGGTGGCGGCGGACGCAGCGGGGGCGGTCGCGGCGGCAGCGGTGGACGCAGCGGCGCCGGTCGAGGGGGCGGGGGCGGGCGTGGTGAACGCGGACCTGGTCGACGCGACTCGGGCGGTCGTCGCCACGAACGGGGCGAACGCTCTCGCGGCGGTGAATCTCGCTCGGAAGGCTCGCGACAGGAGCGGCCCGCCGACGAAGGAGCCCGTGAGGAACGGCCGCCACGCCCGGCGCACGGACAACGCCCCGAAGGGGGCGGTCGATCCGAAGGGGGCCCTCGCACGGAGGGCGGGCATCGCTCCGAAGGACGTCGCGGCGAACGGCCGCGATCGGAAGGCTCGCGCGGCGAAGGCCGCCCGGC
The DNA here is from genome assembly GCA_963813715.1 of uncultured Planctomycetaceae bacterium. GTDB lineage: Bacteria > Planctomycetota > Planctomycetia > Planctomycetales > Planctomycetaceae > DASPSM01. Next base: position 304,566 of record CAWFAK010000009.1, read on the forward strand.
CGAGCGCGGACCACAAAGGTCGGGCCGCGCCGAGTCACCGCGGTCGGCTCCGCCGGCCTCGGATACGGGTGATGACTTTGGTGCCGGTCTGCTCGAGGCCGACAGCGGTGCCGAACGACCCGGACACGAGCGATCGGGTGGAGAACGATCGGGCGGCACGCGCTCCGACGCGGGACGCGCCTCGCGCGACTTTGCCGAGGATCGCGGCGAACAGCGGCGAGAGTCGGCGGGCGAACGTCCACAGGACGAGTGGGGCGAATCAGACGCGGCCGAACGCGACGAAGTCGAGGAGATCGACGAGGGCGGAGAGGCCGCGGGCGATGCCGAGCAACCCAGGGAAGGCGGCGCCCGGCCGCCCCGGCGCAGGCGCCGGCGGCGACGTTCGCGCTCGCGACGTGAAAAACCCGCAGGACCGATGGATCGGGAGAGGCTTGTGAGCGACGAAGGACCGCGCGAAGAATCGGAGCCCGAGCTGTTCGAAGAGGAGGACACGGAAGTCGTGTCCGAAGACCTCTCCGAATTTGGCGACGAGTCCGCACTCGATGAACCCGCACTCGACGAGGGGGCAATTGAAGAGCGGGACGAAGCCGGCGCCGAAGGTGAATCCGAAGACGCAGAGGGCGCCCGCGCCGTCGCCGACGACGTCGACGCCGCGGCCGTCGTGGATCGGGCGACCGCAGTGGCCCGCGCGAAGAGCGAGCGCCCGGTCGACCGAGCGTCGCCGGCGCCCCCGAGCCGCCCGACCTCTCCGACGAGCCAGATGACGACGACGAGGACGATGAAGACCTGGATGAAGACTCGGGCGACCTGACCGGCGAATCCGAGCTGACCGCCGAAGACGAAGAGGGGGACGAAAACGCCCCGCGGGTCTATCGCAACGTGCCGACGTGGGAAGAGGCCATCTCATTCCTCGTTCATAAGCGCCCCGAGGGCCGCCGTGACGAGGGCGGCCCCCGCGAACCACGCCGCGATGGCGGCCGGCCGCGGTAGTTGCGCGTTCGGACTCCAATCACCCGGCGATTCCAATCATTTGATAGGGCCTGAGCTCCCATGGAATCGCCGACGCTGCTCCGCACGTGCCGCCTGGTGACCTTGGGCTGCAAGGTCAACCAGTACGAGACACAGCTCGTGAAGGAGGCCCTCACGCGCCACGGCTACCGCGAGGCCCAAGAGGACGAAACGGCCGACTTGTGCGTCGTCAACACGTGCACGGTCACCGGCACTGGGGACTCCAAGTCGCGGCAGGTCGTACGGCAACTGGCCCGGCACAATCCCGGCACGCGGACCATCGTGATGGGTTGCTATGCCACCCGCGATCCGCAGGCAGTCGCAAACTTGCCCGGCGTCTTCGAGGTGGTCCGCGACAAGCGCGAGCTGCCCGACGTGCTCGGCCGACTGGGTATCGTCGACATGCCCCGCGGCATCAGCCAGTTCGAGGGCCGCAAACGCGCCTACGTCAAAGTCCAGGATGGCTGCATCCTCAAGTGCACCTACTGCATCATTCCGCACGTCCGGCCGGGGCTTGCCAGCCGCTCGCCCGACGACATCGAGGACGAGGTCCGGCGGCTCGTCGGCAACGGCTACCGCGAAATCGTGATCTGCGGCATCCATGTCGGCCACTACGGCGTCGACTCGACGCGCGGCCGCTCGGGCCGGGCTCCGTTTCGTCTCTGGCACTTGTTTCGCCGCCTCGATCGCATCCCCGGCAATTGGCGGATGCGGCTGTCGAGCGTGGAAGCGGCCGAAATTAATGACGACTTCATCTCCGCCGCGGCCGACTGCGAGCACCTCTGCCCCCAGTTTCACCCGGCCCTGCAGAGCGGCTCGGATAGCGTGCTGCGGCGAATGCGGCGGCGGTACTCAATCGCCCGCTTCCTGGAAAAGATCGCTCGCATGAAGGAGCGTCTCGATCGGCCGGCCTTCACCACCGACATGATCGTCGGCTTTCCGGGCGAGACGGAGGCCGACTTCGAGCTTTCGGCCGAGGCCTGCCGCCACGTCGGCTTCGTCAAAGTACACGTCTTTCCGTTTAGCGCCCGTGCCGGCACCAAAGCCGCCGCGTTTGCCGACGCGCTCCCTCCGGCCGTGATTCGCGAGCGGGTGTCGCGTCTGAGCGAACTCGAGCGCGAGCTGGCCGAGGAGTACTACCGAACGCTTCGAAAACGAGCGGGTGGAAGTGCTGGTCGAACAAGGCGTGCCGGCACGCCCCGGTTATGTCCGGGGGACGGATCGCCGCTACGTCCCCGTTGAGCTGCCGGGCGACGCGAACGATCTGGGGCGATTCGTGACCGCCGTCGGACAGAGCGCGTCGCGAGATTGTTTGTTTGCCATCCGGGCCTGAACGGCGCCGGGCTTTCTTTTTCATTCGAACCTTGTCTTCGGGCCTCAACATTCAGGCTGTAATCGCGTGGGTTATCTCGTCGCCATCGAAGGAATCGACGGATCCGGCAAAGGGACACAAGCCCAGCGACTGCTGACTCATCTGCAGGCCGCTGGACGCCGGGGGACCCTGCTCTCGTTCCCCCGTTATGACGCCACGTTCTTCGGCCGGGCGGTCGGCGAATACTTGAACGGGGCCTTCGGGTCGCTCGGACAAGTGCATCCGTTCTTTGCGTCGCTCTTGTTCGCCGGCGACCGATTCGAGTCGCGGAACATGTTGTGCGCGGCTGTCGCTGAGCAGGATGTCGTCGTGCTCGATCGGTACGTGGCCTCGAACATCGCCCACCAGGCCGCTCGGCTCGACGGAGACGCGCGCCAGCGGCTGATCGAGGCGATCGAGTACCTGGAGTTCGAGGTCTACCGGCTGCCGCGGCCCGACCTGGTTGTGTTGCTCGACTTGAGCGTGCCCGCTGCGCAGCGGCTGATCGCCACGAAGCCGCGCCGCACGTACACCGAGCGCTCGGCCGACATCCAAGAGGCCGACGGCAATTACCTGGCGGGCGTTCGCGAGTTGTACCTGGAGCTGGCCGGCCGCGACCCGGAGTGGTCAGTGATTGCGTGCGAACGCCAAGGTGCGGTGCGGTCCGTCGAAGACATCGCGCACGAAATCGCCCAACGTGTGGAACGGCAACTCACCACGTAGGAAAAGGCCGCGGGCCTACGAGACTGGCCGTACCGCGCCGGTCGTGGCCGGGGTGGTCGTGTTTGTCGCGACACTGCTCCCAGTCACGTTGCTGCCTGCCAGGCTGTTCGCGGCCGTCGTCCCCAAGTTTTCCACCCGCAGCTTGAGGATGCGGCGTTTGTCGGCTTCGAGCACGGTCACGCGGAGTTGCTTCCAGGCCACCGTTTCGCGGCGCTTGGGAATGCGGCCGAGCTGGGCGTAGACGAAGCCGCCGACCGTGTCGTAGTCCTCGTCGTCGGGCAAGTCGAACTGAAATTGCTCGTCGAGGTCGTCGATCCGCACCCACGGTTCCACGTCGACGGCGTTCGGTCCAATCTGGCGGATGCCCGTGTCGTCGGCCGTGTCGTATTCGTCGACGATCTCGCCCACGATTTCCTCGAGCACGTCTTCCATCGTCACCAGGCCGGCCACGCCGCTGTATTCGTCGATCACGATGGCGATGTGCACGCCGCGGCGTTTCATGCTCTCGAGCAGCTTGTCGATGCCGATCGTTTCGGGAACGTAGAACGGCTCGCGGACGACGTCCTTGAGCGAGAGGCTCTGATCGCCGTTCTCGGCCGACATGTGCCGCAGCAGCTCCTTCGCGTAGAGGATGCCGACAATGTCGTCTGGCGACGCGCCGATGACGGGCATCCGAGAGTGGCCGCCGGCGACCATCAACAGCCGGGCTTCCTCGAGCGTGGCGGTCGCCGGGACGCACTCCATTTCAGTCCGCGTCGTCATCACGGCGGCGACGTCTTCCTGTTGCGCGGCGATCACGCGTTCGATCATCCGCCGCGCCTGCGGAGCCAGAATTCCCTCGCGCTGCCCCAGGTCGACGACGCTTTCGACCTCGCGCAACAGCGATTCGTTGGTGTGACCGGACGGCTCCTTGAGGCCCCACAGACGGTGCATGAAGGAGTCGATTCGTCGCACGGCAGCCACGACCAGCCGCATGCCGTTGAGCACCAGCTCCAGCATCGGCCAGCAGTCGGCCAGAAACCGCTCCCCCGTGACGCGGGCCAGGCTCCAGGGGAGCACGAAGAGCCCGAACACGAAGACGGCCGCCAAGAGAATCGGCTCCATGACGACGGCGAGCCAGTCGCGAAACGTATTGAGGTGCGTGAGATCAGCGGCGAACCGATCACCGGCGAGAGCGGCCAAGGCGGCAACGGCCAGCAGCGTCAGGATCCGCCAGGCGATCAGTCCGTCGGTCGATCGCCGCAGAATGATGCCGAATCGGTCGGGGTCTCCCAGTCGGCGGCACGCGTCGTCAAGCCGGCTGCGAGAAAAGCTGCGAAGCGCCTCGCAGGCGAACGAGCCGATCAGGGCGATGATCACCAGCACGACAACGGCCGCAGCCTGCACCCAGGTCACGACGGGCTCCCGTTTTTGGCGGACCGAGCACGGCCCTTCACGGCCGTTGCCGGTCGCTGGCCTCGGCCCGAGCGTGGCCGCGCGACGATTTTCAGCTGGGCCAAGATCGCGCGTTCACGCTGCCTCATCAGGCGACGCTCCGTCGGCGATAGGTCGTCATAACCGCAGAGGTGGAGCAAACCGTGCACCAAGTAAAGCGTCAGTTCCTCGCGGGCACTCCAACCGAAACGAGCGGCCATTTGGACCGCCATCTCCGCGCTCACGAGCACTTCGCCGTCGATGCAGCGGCCCGCGCCGCGAGGCTCGCCAACTTCGCTCGCGTCCCGCTTCTTCGGCTGCCGGCTCGGCGTCACGGGCGAGGATTCGAACAGGAAGCTGAGAACATCCGTGTCGTAGTCGTGCCCCAAGAAATCCCGATTGACGCGGCGGACCGTGGCGTCGTCGGCTAGCGCCACGCTGATTTGCGCGGCTGCGATACGCTCGGCGGCCAGCACCGTCCGCGTCACCTTGCGGACATAGGCTGTGTCGACGCGCACATGGGCCTGCCGGGCGCTGATGTCCAACGTGTAGGCCGCGCTCCTGCGTCGGGGCCGCGCTTCGCGACCGAGTCCGTGATCCGGTTCCGGGCCGGCTTCGGCCGGAGGCGGCGGCGCGGCGCCGGGGCGACGGCGGGTCCGCGCTCGGCGGCGTCCGGGCGCTCGCTTGGCGGTCCGCGGGAACGGCAGCCTGCGCGTCATGCCGTTCTTTGCTCCGGATACTTGATCCGCGAGTGATAAATGCCGATCAGCGATTTGACGAGCGATTCCTCGATAGCGTGAATTTCCGACAATGTCAGCGCGCACTCGTCGAACTGGCCGTCAAGGAGCCGGCTCATCGCAATGTCGTGCACCAGGTTCTCGATCCGCTTGGGCGTCGGATCACTGAGCGTGCGGCTCGCGCTCTCGACGGCGTCGGCCAGCATCAGCACCCCGGCCTCCCGCGATTGCGGCTTTGGTCCCGGATAGCGGAAGGCCGACTCTTCGACGCCCGGGCGATAGTCGGGCTGGCGATCGGCCTGCCGCTCGGCCTCGCGATAGAAATACTCGACGAGTGTCGTGCCGTGATGCTGCTCGATGAAGTCGATCAGCGGCCGCGGCAGGTTGTATTGCCCGGCCAGGTCGACGCCGTCTTTGACGTGGCCGATGATGATCAGAGTGCTCATTGCCGGCGCCAGGTGCTGATGCCGACTGGGGCTGCCTTCGGTACTGTTTTCGACGAAGTAGTGCGGCTTGAGCATCTTACCGATGTCGTGATAATACGCGCCGACGCGAACCAAAAGGCCGTTGGCCCCGATCCGTTCCGCGGCCGTTTCGCCGATCGTCGCCACGGCAATCGAGTGGTTGTAGGTGCCGGGAGCCAGCCGCACGAGCTCGCGCAACAGCGGGTGCGAGATGTCGCTCATCTCGAGCAGGCTGATATTCGTGACCACGCCAAAGGCCTGCTCGATGAACGGCAAACTTCCGGCAACCAGGTACCCGGCCACCAGACACCAGCCGGCCGTCCGCGCGCCGCGGATGAAGACGCTCTGGTCGAACCACGGTCCAGTGACCGGTTCGCCGGCCAGCAGCTCAAAGCCCGCCGAAATCAAGAAGCAGGCAGCCGCCGTCTGAAAGCCGACCTTCACCAATCGCGAGCGGGAAGCGATCCGCCCCAGCGGGGCGACGGCAATCACCGCGACAGCGATCAGCAACACCAACTCACCCACGCTCCCCGTCGTTGACGGCGTGAGCACCAGCGCCAGTGACACGGCCGTGAGAATCGCCAGCTCGTTGCCGTACACAATGGCCAACACCATCACGACGACGATGATGGGCACGATCTCCGCCCGCCACGGGTCGAACGAGAGCACGTCCCCCAGCACAACGCCCGAGACGCACATCGTCAAATAAACGAACAGTCGCCCCGGGCTGGCGATCATTCGCGGCTCGTTGTGCCGCAGGTAGAGGCCGATGATCGCGGCGAGGATCAACAGCATGCCGCTCACGGTGGCGATGCGGAGGAACTTGCGGGCCGGCGTCAGGCGGGAGCCCAGTGATTCATGCTCGGTTCGCAGCACGGCCAACCGCTCGTCGTCGATGAAGGTCCGCGCGGGAACGAGGATCGTGTTCCGCGGGTATTCGAGCATCACGGGCAGCGTGCGCTCTCGCGCTTCATGCCGCGCCTGTAGCGTGGCCGCACCGTCGTAACTCAGGGTCACCGGCGCTTGCTTCACCAGCCAGCGCTCGAAAAGTCGGCGGCAGGCGTTGAGCCGCGGATATTTGGACCAGGCCTGGCCGAGCAGCCCGCTTTCTTTGAGCAACTCCGCCAACTGCACGTCCGCCGGGAAGACGATCTCCTGAGGCGTGACGCCGACGGGGATCTCGGATTTTGCCGGCACGATCGCCAGGCTTTGGTCGCCGCCGATCTTGTTGGCCGCGAATTGATCGACGTCGGCCAGGCCCCGCGTGCGAAGGATGGCGGTGAAGTCCTGAAATTCCTTGATCACGGATTCAATCTGATTGCCGGCCGCACCCGGTCGCGGCGTGACGACCCGCCGCAGGATCGAAAATTCCTCCTCGGGCGGCAGGGCGCGAGGATTGGCCGGACCGCCCCGCCCGTCGGCTGTCAGTCCGAATGCGTCCTGAGTCTTGGGCGAGACGTCCTTCAGCGATTTCGCGTCCGCAATCTCCCGCAAATTGGCCCGTAGCTTGGCCGGCAACAGTACCAGCGGCTCGGGATCGTTGCGGAAGATGTGGGGCGTTTGCGCCTCGGCGTCGGCCCGGGCCCGGTCGGTGTTGAAGCGGTCGACGCGCTTGAAATCGACGCGGGCGATAATTCCGTGGTCGATGAAGTCGCCGATGCGATACGGAAACGGAGACTGCCAGGCTCGCAGGCAAATCACCAGGGCAGCCAGGGCGAGCCCGCACATGCCCAGTCGCAGCCAGACCGCGCGGTTGGCCACCGGCTGGCGGATGGCGTCTAAAAACGAGCCGGCCGGCTTAAGGGGTAAGGCTCGGGAGAAGCGTCTCTTCCGAAAGCCGAACACAGCCATCTTGGCGACCTGGAGGGACCGACTGCGACTTTCCCGCGATCGCGCGGAGCCGTGGGTCGGACGGGCGACCGGTGCCAATTCTAGAACAGACCCGCCCCGAGTGCGACAGCGCCCCGGATGGGCCTCGGGCGAGGTCCATCGCCGTAGGGTGTGACAAGGCCGCCGGGCAGGCGGCCGCTGGCACACCATTCGAAGGCTCGTCAGCCCCGGAAATGGTGTGCCCGTGCGCCGCTTCGCGGGCTGGTTACACACCCCTACTTCACTGATAACGACCGCCGGGTCGGCGCCTTTAGTGCTTCCGGGGGCGGCCGCCGCGGTCGTCTTTTTCGTAAGCGCGGACAATTTCTTTCACGAGGCGGTGGCGGACGATGTCGCGACCCGTCATTTCGACGATGCCGACCCGTTCGATCCCGTCGAGCCGACCCATGGCGTCGGTCAAGCCACAGGCCATGTGGGGAGGCAGATCGACCTGCGTAATGTCGCCAGTGACCACCACTTTCGACCCATTGCCCATCCGCGTCAGAAACATCTTCATCTGGGTGACGGTCGTATTTTGACCTTCGTCCAAGATGATGAAGGTGTTGTTCAGCGTACGGCCCCGCATGAAGGCCAGCGGAGCGATCTCGACTACGTCCCTCTCCATGTAGCGCTTGACGGTTTCGTAGTCTAGGATGTCGTGCAATGCGTCGAGCACGGGCCGCAGATACGGATTGACCTTGGCGAAGATGTCGCCGGGCAGAAAGCCCAGCTTTTCACCCGCCTCAACTGCGGGGCGAACCAGCACGATCTTGCGGGCCTGCTCGGTCCGCAGGGCGTTCACCGCCTTGGCGACGGCCAGGTATGTTTTGCCGCAGCCGGCCGGCCCGATGCAGAAGATGAGGTCGTTCTGGTCGATGGCCCGGACGTATTCGGCCTGTCCCTCGCTACGTGGGTGAACCTTGCGACTGGCCGCGAAGACGTCGATCCCCTCCGCCGGAGTGACGCCGTTGCCCCCGTAAGCCTGCAGGATCTGGCCGACGTCCGCGTCAGTGATCTGGCCGCTTTCCTCAAAGATGCGGCGGAGCTTTTGAAAGACTTCGAGGCCGCGGCGGACGTGCTCGTCGTCCCCCTTGAGGCGGAGTTCGTCCCCCCGCAAGACCACATCGATACCCAAAACCTCCCGGACTTTGCGGAGGTATTCGTCGCGGGCTCCGAACAGAGTTCGGACTTCATTTTGATCGGGGAACGCGAGAGTCGCTTCTGACATGGTCACCTGATTAGACCGATGGTGTGGGGCCCAAAACGCGAGGCCAGTCATCAATTCTACTCCCGCGGCGGTCGGTTGTCGCGGGGAGCAAATGCCTTCATGACTTGTCCGGAACTAACGGTTTGTCCACGCTTCCCCCGCCGTTCGACCAGCCAACTGTTTAAACCCTTGTCCGCATTGCGATTGTGAGGAAACCCAGAGACACGTGGGATGCTCTAAAGGTTCGGCAGATAGCCGTTCGATGAAATGGTCTGAATCGACAACCGCGCACGCGCTGCGCCGCGGTCTGCGCAATTTAGGAGCGACAATTGATGTCCGAGTCGTTCTTCGGTTTGCGGAAACGGCCGTTTGCCGCGCTGCCCAATGTTGACTGCTTTGTGCCGCTGAACGGAATTTGCCAGGCGTACGACGGCCTGCTCCAGACCACCCTCGAAGGACGCGGGATCGGCATGCTGACCGCGCCTGCCGGCCTCGGCAAAACGCTGGTCTGCCAACGCCTCGCGCGCGAACTTTCCAACCGCTTTTCCGTCGTCTTTCTGCCCAGCGGCAATTTCCTCACCCGCCGCTCTCTGCTCCAGGCGATCTTATTCGAGCTGGGCCATTCGTTCGTGCGGATGGGCGATCAGGAACTGCGCCTGGCTCTTTCGGCCATGTTGCAGGCCATTCGCCCCACGCGGCAGGGACTCGTGCTGATCGTCGACGAAGCTCATCTCATGGCCACCCGCATGCTGGAAGAGCTGCGGGCCCTCCTCAACCTGGGCGAAGGGGACGAGCCGCTTGTCCGCTTGATCGTCAGCGGGCAGCTGGGTCTCGAAGAGACGTTGTCGCGGCCGCAATGCGACGCTTTCAATCAACGGATTGCCTGCCAGGTGATGCTGCCCGTCCCTCACACGCGACGAATCGACGAGCTACATCACACGGCGGCTGGCGTGGGCCGGGGCAAACGTTTCCGATGTTTTCGCCCGCGACGCGCTGGCCGCCATCTGCGAAGCGTCCGACGGCGTGCCCCGTTGCCTGCACCAACTGGCCGACCACTGTCTGACGCTGGCCACCAATCGCACCGAAAAGCCGATCAACCTCCGCACCGTGCGCGAGGCCCTCGACCACCTGAAGCAGCTGCCGCTGACTTGGGCCGAGCCGACCGTCGGCCGCGGCACGACCAATCCGCTGGAGATGGCCCGCGCTCAAGCGGCCGCCATGTCCAATGCGTCGAGCGATCTGGACGGCCCGATGTGCCGTCCGATGACCGACGCCGCCAAAGCGAATCGCCTGGACGAAATGCTGCCCGACACATATCCGCTGCAGGCCGATCGCTCCGTGATTGAGACCGAGTACGACGTTCCCACGGTGCACAATTCGTGGGAACTCGATTCCGAATCCGAGCTCGTGTCGCCCTCGCTGGACCACGATTCGATTCGCCGCGTCGATTCGGTAATCAACCGCGATCCCTACACTGGGGTTGCCGACAACGATGGCGAACTGATCGACACCATCGTCCCGGCCGTGGTCGGCAGCGAGTTCGACCTGGGCGGGACAGACGACTTCGACGTGACCAATCTGGGCGGAACAATCGAGTTCGGTGACTCAATCGAGGTCGAATCAAACGAGGCTGAATTGAACGAGATCGAGTCGAACGAGCCTGTATCGAACGAGATTGCGTCGAACGAGCTCGTGTCAAAGAAGGCTGTGTCGAACAGCATGTCGCCAGTGGGCAATCTGCCCACTCAGACACGAACCGTCCACGCGGAGGTCTTGCCCGAGATCGAAACGACAATCGAGACGAAGCCGCTGGGCGGCCGCAACGTCACTCGATCGAATTACGTCACGGCGTCGGAAGTTGCGGACGGAATCATCGCTGACAAAACGGTCACTGAGAAAGTGGTCGCTGCAGAGGCAGTCGACGAAGAAGTCGTGATCGACCGCTATGCCGCCCTCGATTCGGCCATCAATCGCCTGACCCGCACCATGCTCACGGTGCGAGCCAACGCCCGGACGAGGGCTGGGGAACCGATCGTTCTGCCCGAGCCCCCGGCGAGCAAAGCGATCTCGCTCGCGGCCCTCGATGCCGTGCATCAACGGTTCGACGTCGTGCTGCCCGAGGATGATCCGATCGAGGTGAAGGCGCCGGTGCTGGAGTCGTCTCGACAGACCGTCACGGCCGTCAGCTCCACAGTGGCGACGGCCGTCGCCACGCCTGCTCCCGCCGTTCGCGACACGTCGACGCGCAGCGCGGCCGACGAGCGTCGGCCTTACCAGCTGCTCTTCAGCGAGCTGCGTCGCAAGCGTCGCCGGGTCTAAGACTCGGCAGCCTAACCCGTCAACGCGCGGCTTCCTCTTCGCGATTTTTGAGAGGCTGCCGGTCGTAGGCGAGCGCCCACGCGCGGAACTCGGTGTCGAGCGATGACAGATCGTTGACTGCGAACAGGCCGCGGAGCGTGCGCAAACCGGTGGGGTCGCTGCCGGCCGCCTGGCGGAACTTGCGGTAAAACGCCTCGAGCAGCCCGCGCTGTTGCAGGTACAGGCAGAAGTAGCGGGCGTGGGCATAATCGATCGCCTGCCGATCGTTGCGGACGCGGGCCTCGCCGATCAAGGATTCGAGCGGCCGTAGCGTTCCATCGCGAAGCGCCGGCAAGAGGTCGCGGCTCCGCCAGTTGCCCCGGCCCGTGATGTGCAGCCGGTCCTGGGAGAAGCGGGCCTCTTCGAAGAGCGATGCCAGCCCCTCGTCGAACCATTCGGGCATGTCGGGAAAGTCGAAGTGGGCGAGCGCGTGCGTAAGCTCGTGCGCGAGGGTCCCCTCCCCCGTGTCGAGATTGACGATGAGCCGCCGATCCTTGCGCTCGTAGTAGCCGGCGTAGGCGGCGCGGCCGCGTCCCTCGAGGGCATAGGAGCAGCGCTCGTAGGCGTCGTCGCCCGAGAGCAACACGATGGTCACCGGCTGATCGGGCGAGCGGTCGAAGAAGGCGATCGACAGGGCGCGCTGCGCCGGCAGGATGGTTTCGCGATAAACGCGCTCGAGCCGCGCTGCGTCAAAATCGCCAAAGATCACGAACGGCGTATGCACGATCGAGACATACTCGTGACCCAGCCTCCGCGACATTTGTTCGCGAACCCGCTGGCAGCCAGCGACGAGCGATTTTTGCAGCGGATCGGCAGTCTCTGGATGGGCCGACTCCGGTCGGGCCGGCTCCGGACGGGAGGCGTGCGCGGCGCGCGGGGTTTCGGCCGGTTCGATGGTGCTGGCGGCCGGCGCAGTCTGTTGGATGTCCGGCCGTGTCGCCAAGAATGCCGCCGCCAGAATGGCGATCGGTCCCAGGATGAGAGTGAGCAAACGGCCCATGGTCTTCTTCGCGAGACTTCGCGATTGCGCAGGAGGCACGCCACCGAAGCGAAGCTCGCTTCATCCTACCCGGATCGAATTGTCGCCGGCACGGCGGCGCGGCCTCCGGCGGCGGTTTTCGTCGATTGTCCCCTCTTGACCCGGTTGCTACGATTCAACCGCAAAGATTCGCGTATCCGATACGTCCGATCCTTGCCCTAGCGCCGGCGAGTGATTCAAGGCCATCGGCCCTCGGGCCGATGACATGGATGTCCAAACCTCGGACCGGCGCTCCCGGTCCGTCTCTATGGCCGCCGGCTCAGCCGGCTCTCCAACGGACTGGGTCACCGAATGCACACCGGCCCCTCGGCGCTGACGACTGGACGTTCGAGTGTTCCGTACGCAACCACTACAGACGGGCGACGCGTAACCCGGCGGCGAATCGACCGCTCGGAGATGCAGGGAGAAACGTGCTGCTCGATGTATCGGACGCTCGGTGCACATCCCGATGTGGTTGACGGCGCCGCCGGTACCCGTTTTGCCGTCTGGGCTCCCAATGCGGCCGACGTCTCGGTCGTCTGTAACGCCAACGGCTGGAAGCCCGGTCAAAACCGGCTCTGGGGCAGCGACTCGGGCATCTGGTCCGGCTTTGTCCCCGGGATGAAGCACGGCGACGTTTACAAGTACATCATTCGCACGCGTGACAACCGTTCTCTCGAAAAATCCGATCCGGTCGCTTTTTACGCCGAGGTGCCGCCTCGGACCGCGTCCATCGTCTACCAGCTGCCCAACTTTCCCTGGCAGGACGGCAACTGGATGCAGAAGCGGGCGCACACCAATTGGTTCGAGCGGCCGATCTCCATCTACGAAGTGCACCTGGGCTCGTGGCGGCGGCCAAAAGATGGACGCCGTTACTTAAGCTACCGGGAGCTGGCTCAGCAGCTCGTCGACTACACGCACGAGATGGGCTACACGCACCTGCAGCTCATGCCCTTGTGCGAGTTCCCCTACGACGGCTCGTGGGGCTACCAGACCACCGGCTATTTCGCGCCACCAGCCGCTTCGGCACGCCCGAAGACTTCATGCACTTCGTCGACTACTGTCACCAGGCCGACGTCGGCGTGATCATCGACTGGGTGCCGGCCCACTTCCCCTGCGACGGCCACGCGCTGGGCCACTTTGACGGCACGGCCGTTTACGAGCACTCCGACCCGCGCAGGGAATGCACCCCGACTGGGGCACGTACATCTTCAACTACGGTCGCTCCGAGGTCCGCGACTTCCTGCTGTCGAGCGCGCGGTTCTGGCTCGAGACCTATCACGTCGACGGCCTGCGGGTCGACGCCGTCGCCTCCATGCTTTACCTCGACTACTCGAGGAAGGCCGGCGAGTGGATCCCCAACCGTTACGGCGGACGCGAAAATCTCGAGGCGATCCAGTTCCTCAAGGATCTCAACGTCCACCTGCACGGCGCCTTCCCCGGCGTTCTGACCATTGCAGAAGAATCGACCGCTTGGGGCGGCGTCTCGGCCCCCGTCTATAACGGCGGCCTGGGCTTCAGCATGAAGTGGGACATGGGCTGGATGAACGACACGCTCCGCTACCTGCGGCACGAGCCCGTGCATCGCAAGTTCCACCAGAACGAGCTTTCGTTCCGCATGGTCTACGCCTTCACCGAAAACTTCATCCTGCCCCTCTCGCACGACGAGGTCGTGCACGGCAAGCGGTCCCTCATCTCGCAGATGCCCGGCGACTACTGGCAGCAGTTCGCCAGCCTGCGGCTGCTCTACGGCTACCAGTACACCATGCCCGGCAAGAAGCTGCTCTTCATGGGGGGCGAGTTCGGGCAGTGGACCGAATGGAACTACGACTCGGAACTCGACTGGGCCCTCTTCGGCCACAAGTACCACGACTCGCTGCGGCGGTACGTCGGCGACCTCAACCGCGTCTACCGCTCCGAGCCGGCGCTCTACGAAATCGACTTCCGCTCCGAAGGCTTTCGCTGGATTCAGGCCGACGATTACCAGAACAGCGTCTACGCCTATTACCGGATCGCCAAAGACCCCAACGACATTGTGGTGGTGCTCGAAAATTTCACGCCGGTTCCCCGCCAGGCCTACCGCGTGGGCGTGCCGCGGGCCGGCTGCTACCGCGAGATCATTAACAGCGACGCGGCGATCTACGGCGGCAGCAACCTCGGCAACGCGGGAGCCGTCTACACGGAGCCAATCCCCGCCCACGGCCACGCACAGAGCCTGTCGCTGACTCTGCCGCCGTTGGCCATGCTCATGCTGAAGCCCGTTTAGAGATTTCGGGGCACGACCGATTACGGCTTACGGCCCGCGACGGATTTCAGCCATAACGGGGGGAACGCGCCTCCGCCTCCCCGCGTCAAAACTTTGGTGAAGTGGGCGGCGACGCGTTCCACTGGGCTCCCAACGCGTAAATTCTCCGGTTTCATCGCTGGAAGCCGCCCGACGTCTTTGGTTCCTCGGGCTGGCGGCGGTACAATAGACGCGCGGCCGGTGTTTAATTCTGTGGCTGGCGACCCGTCTCCCCTCCCCGGGTTCCCTTTCACCGTCCGTCCGGCACGCGGAGAACGATCATGAGCCTTCGCGGTGATTGTCGATGGGTGGCGGTCTTGGCGGCCGTCTCTCTCCTCCAAGCGGCCAAACCAGCGACCGCCGATAGCGTCAAGTTGCAAAACGGCGGCGTGGTCGCGGGCTCCGTCACGACGGGGACCAAACAAGTCAGCGTGCGGACGGCGACCGGCGCTCTGATCGTCTTCGAGCGTGCAGCGGTCAAACAGGTTGTCCGCGGTCATGCCTCGCCGAAGTCGAGCCCAACCGTGACGAAGACCTCGTCTCGTTCCTCGTCGAAGCTCGCTCTGACGGCCGCCGAAGACAACTGGGTGCCGCGGGTCCGCGGGCTCGTCTCGCGATTGTTCGGGGGCGACCGCGAGAAATCGCGACAGGCCCGCCGTGCGCTTAGTCAAATCGACGACGTCGACGCCATCCCTGCGCTCAGCGTGTCGCTGGGCAGCAGTCGTAACGTCGAGGCGCGGCACCTTTACGTGGTGATCCTTCACAATCTGACGGGGCCCAAACCGGTTTATTACCTCGTGGCGCTTTCGCTCTTCGATCCCTCGCCTGAGATTCGCGCCGACGCCCGCCAGGCGCTGCGTGCCGAACAGTTCGAATCGGCGCGGCTGTTTTACATCGCTGCCCTGCGTTCGGGCACGCCGGCCCTCGCGCGACGGGCCGCGATTGCGCTGGGCGAGATCGGCGATCCGCGGGGCGATTCGGTCCCCTACTTAATCGACGCGCTCGTCAGTTACGGCACCATCGCGTCGTTGCGGGCAACGGCGCAGTACAACGTCCTCTATATGAACACGATCGATGCCACACCCGGCCTCAGGATCAGCGACTCGAACCTCCACTCCGCGCACGCCACGGGAACCGCACCGCCGCGCCCGCGCGCGATTCGTCCGGCACGCTGCCAAATCCCGTCGACTTGGTCACTCGCTCCGACGACAATGTCGGCCAGTCTTCACCGGCGAGCTCCGCGATTTCGAACGGGCCGGCCACTCCGCAGGCCGCGGATGCCCAGCCCAGCTTCGCCACTCCCGTGGTCGCGCCGACAACCATGACCGGCAGCGCCAGTCCGACGAATCCGATCATCGCCGACGAATCCTACGATCCGCCAAAGAAGAAGTGCGGCTCGCACGACCGGCCGCTCACCGGCTACGTCGACCATCCCGAAGTGCTCGATGCGCTCGTCAAAATCACCGACCAGCAATCGCCGGGTTACGGGTTCAACCAGGACCGCTGGCGGAGCTGGTGGATGAACGAAAAGACCAACCGCGATTTGCAAAAACCGAACACAAACGACGGAATCGTAGCGGCCAACAAGGCCGCCAAATAATGTTCCGTTCGACTTGCGTGTGTGGAGGGCAGGCCATGCACTTGCGAAAATGCTCTCGATCCGGCGTCGTTCTGGCCGTCGGTGCGTCACTCGCGATCGGCGCGGGCGCTCCGAGCCGACAACGTCAAGCTGGACGGCGGCGGCTCGCTCAGCGGCTCCGTGATGACGGGCTCGAAGGTCGTCACCGTGCGAACGGCCACCAGCGGCCTGATCGTGTTCGATCGGGCCGACGTCAAACAGGTCACCCACGGCCACACCGCGGCCGCCAAGACCGCCTCGAACGCGGCCGGCGCCAAAACCCCGCCGAAGAAGCGTAAGCTGACGGCCGAGGAAGAAGCCTGGATGCCCAAAGTCCGCACGTTGGTCTCGCGGCTCTTCGGCAGCGATCGCGAGCGATCGCGGCAGGCCCACAACGCGCTCCTCAACATCGACGACGTCGACGCCATTCCCGCGATCAGCACCTATCTCGCCGGCCGCCGCAACGAAGAAGCACGCCACCTTTATCTCGTGATTCTCCATAACCTGAAAGGGCCGAAGCCCGTTTACTATCTGGTCGCGCTGTCGCTCTTCGACGAATCGCCGCAGATTCGCTCCGAGGCGCGGAAAGCGATACGCGAAGATCAGCTCGACGCGGCGCGGGTGTTGTACATCGCCGCACTGCGCTCCGGCCCCCCCAAGCTTGCGCGGATCGCGGCCATCGGCCTGGGCGAGATCGGCGATCCTCGCGGCAACTCCGTGCCGTTCTTGATCAACGCACTCGTGAGCTATGGGACCGTCGCCACGATCACGGAGCCGGCGCAGTTCGGTCTGCTCTACAGCATCACTGTCAGCGCCACGCCCGGACTCAACTTCTCCAACAATATCTTCGACAACCCGAATATTGGAGCGATTTACACCGGGCAGGGGACGTCGCCGATCACTCTGACTCAGTCCGGCATGGCCCAGGCGGAGGCGGCCCTCAAGAATGCAACCGCTCCGGGTCAATCCTTGGGAATCGGCGGCACGATGTACGTCCGCGACGGCTTTCACGGAGGACAAAACGCCGACTTTACGCCCAATTCCAAAGGGGTACCGAACATCCAACTGCAGGAAACGCACGCCCCTTCCGGCCGCCCCACAGCGTCTTCAACCGTCGACAACTACACAATTCCGGTCTACGGGCAAACGGCGCCGCGCGCACGATCTGCGAATCCGCGGGAAGGCCGACCACCCCGAGGTGCTCGACGCCCTCCTCAAAATCACCGATCAGAAATACCCCGGTCATGGCTTCAACCAGGACCATTGGCGGAGCTGGTGGGCTAACGAAAAGATCAATCGCGGCCTCCAGGAACGCACTCCCGACCGGCCCATTTCCGCCAACGGCACATCCCACTAACGGCCGACGTCCGATCAGGCGGCCCTGCCCAGAACGCGGAGCCAAAAAGGACGGGATTTCTGCGAGGATGGGCTGGAAAGGTGTCGGAGGGTCGCCTTATACTCGGGAGCACAGCATGACCGCACCCGCCCTTGAATTTCGAGAGATTCGTTCCTCGATGACGTCCCTGCCAAAACGCGTTTTGTATGCCTCGATGGGGTTGGCAGGGATCGTCGCGGTCGCGTGCGTTCTCGATTTTGTCGGCGGCTGGACCTTCGCCGGCCATTACGGCATGGACATCATCCTGCTGATCACCGCCGGCATCGTGATCTACCTCGGGATCGACGCCCTCGCCGAGCAGAAGTAGCCCGGGCTCAGCGCCGCACTCCTGCATGGTCGGATTTCCGCGACCCGTCGCCGAGCGGGGGGGTCAACCCCCCGAGAGAATCCGAAACCTCGACGCGCCTCTCCGTCAAAGACTCGGGGGGCTGACGCCCCCCGCTCAGATCTCATTGCAACCGGGCGCACGGCAGCGAATCTCAGAGCGACGAATCGGATCCTACAGGAAAAAGTCCTGCATCAAATCGGCGCCGGGCGATACGGCGTACTGGCCGAAGTCTTGCACGCCTTCCGAGCGGAGCAGGTCTTCGTCGACGAAGAAGTTACCCGTGCATTCACCGCTCGGCCGCACGAGGATCGCGTGAGCCGCGTCGGCGACAATCTCCGGCTTGCGGCAATGCTTCACCGCCTCGACCCCGCCCAGCAGGTTCTGTACGGCGGCCGTGTCGATGCCCGTCCTCGGCCAAAGCGCGTTGACGGCCACCTTGCGCGAGCGAAACTCTTCGGCCATCCCCAGCACGCACATGCTCATGCCGTACTTGGCCATCGTGTAAGCCACGTTGCCGGCAAACCACTTGGCCTGCATGTTGAGCGGCGGCGAAATGTTGAGGATGTGCGGGTTGGACGCCTTCAACAGGTACGGCAAGCAAACGCGCGACGTCAAATAGGTGCCCCGCACATTCACGCCGAACATCAGGTCGAACCGCTTGATCTCGGTCTCGAGCGTGCCGGTGAGCTGGATGGCGCTGGCGTTATTGATGCAGATGTCGATCCCGCCGAAGGTCTCGGCCGTCTTGGCGGCGGCGGCCTGCACCTGGTCCTCGAAGCGGATGTCGGCAGCGCACGCCAGGCCGCGCCCGCCGGCCTTTTCGATCTCGCTCACGGCCGTGTGAATGGTGCCGGGGAGCCGCGGATGAGGGTCGACGGTCTTGGCGACGACAGCCACGTTGGCCCCGTCCTGCGCCGCCCGCAAAGCGATTGCCAGGCCGATTCCACGGCTCGCGCCGGTGATAAAGAGAGTCTTGCCTTTGAGCGTGGACATGAGGGGAACCTTCCGGAAGTGGTTGCGAAGTGAGCGCGGAACCGAGCATACCGGGGGGGCGGATTGTCTGCCAGCAACCACGGCGCGCGATAATGACGAAGCACGAAGGACGAAAGAAGCACGAAGCACCAAAGCACCAATGAAAGATTTCGGGCTTAGGTCATTCGGGCATTCTTTCGTCATTCGTGCTTCGTGCTTGTCGGCTATCGCGAGAAGCGCTTGTCGCGCGTTGAATGATCTCAATGCGGTTCCCGAAGGGGTCGCGAAACTCGAAACGCTCGCAGCCGGGGATCGGCACGCCGGCTTCGAGCGCGAAGCCGCGTTCGGATAGATGCGCTTGCCAGACGGCGAGGTCGTCGACGGCGAAGGCGACGTGCGCCTTGGTCGCCCGGCGATTCACGCCGTCTTCCGTGCCCACGTGCAGCTCGCGATCGCCGACCGCCAGCCAGAACCCGCCGCGCGGCTTGAGCGCGTCGGGCTTTTCGATTTCGCTCAGCCCGAGCACGCCGCAGTAAAACTCGCGCGCGGCCGCTTCTTCTCCGCGAGGCACGGTGATCTGCACGTGATCGATGCCGCGGATCGTCTGATTCTGGCCGCTCACGTACGCCCCTAGTCCATGCCCCTCGTCCACATCCCTCGCCACAGGTTCGAACGTCCTCTATGGTATCATCAACGGAATAAGCCGCCCCGAGGGCAGATTGCGAGGTCGCCCGTGTATCGATTGCCCGTGTGCCAATTAACAGTTCGCCGATTGCCTATTCTGATCGTAGCTCTGGCCGGAATGCTGCTGGCCGGCTCTCGAGCCCACGCCCAGCTCTACGAGGTCAAGCCGAGCCGCAACGATCCGAATTATCGTCGCCGGCCAGCCACCGATCCCAACGCCCCGCCCCCCGGCGGTGTCGAGACGCGGATCAACGTCGAGATCTTCGCCGGTGCCGAGAACGCGGGGTTTGAGGCGCAGCGCTGGGAGTCGACCTTCGAGCGGGCCGGCGTCTACCTGCGGATTCGCTCCGAAATGCCCGGCGACAAGCTGTCGACCCACGAAAAGCAGCTCGGCAAGCTTCGCGAAGTCACGCTCGTCGGCCAGCTCGAACGAGACGGCTCGCTCACATTCGAGACGCGCAAGTTCAAAGCCGGCGAATCATCGGCCGTGCTCGAGTGGCTCAATGAAATCAAGACGTACGGCGCCCAGGGAAGCCCGCGCGGCAAGGCCCTCTGGGGACTGAACAGCGACCAATTCGACGCTCTGTTTCGCGCCCTCGCCGGCCCCGTCGACCAGGAAGTCGCCGAGCTGCCGCTCGACGAGGCCATTCGCGGATTGGGCCTCCCCGAGGCTTATCCGTTCCGCATGTCGTACGGGGCGAAGCAAGTCGTCGCCAACTCGCGCGCTCGGTCGCGGCTGCAGTTGCGGGGCTTCGCCCACGGCACCGCCCTCGCCCTCTTGCTCTCGCAATATGGTCTGGGCTTTCGTCCCGAGCGAACTCCGGCGGGGAAAATCGAGCTCGTGGCGATTCCCGCCGACGATGCGACGTCGGTTTGGCCGACGGGTTGGGAAAAGCTCGAAGGCGCGTCGCCCGTCACAATCGCCCCGAAGTTGTTCCAGCAAACCCAGGTCGAACTCAAGGATCAGAAGCTGGGCGAAGTGCTCGACGCGATCGCCCAGAAGACAAGCACGCCCGTCGTGTTGGACTACGCCAAGATCGCCGCTCGCGGGCTCGACGTGAATAGCGTCTCGGTGACCGTCGAGCGACACCGCTATGCCTGGTTCACCCTGTTGACACGGATCACCAGCCCCTCGTTCCTATCGATCAAGGTCTGCTGCGACGAAGCCCGCAAACCGTTCGTGTGGGTCACGCCGCTGAAGAACGCCGGCGCTGTCCCCCGCCGCCGACCGGCCAGACCGGCCGCCAATGTCGATCCCCTGAACTGAAGTCGGGTGCTGCACGACGCGTCGAGGTCGGAGGGAACGGCCGAGCCAGGGCCGGCAAACCAGATTGGATGCAGACGCCATGTTCACCGGGTCGGAGATCGTCGAAGTCTATCGCGAAATGGATGTCACCCACGTCGTGGCGCTGCCGGACAGCACAATCGGCCCGTGGGAAACGGCCATCCGTGAAGCCGGCACTCCCAAGCTGATCCAGGTCTGCCGCGAGGGCGAAGCCTGGGCGATTGCGGCCGGACTGTATCTCGGCGGGGCCCGGCCGGTGGTGATGATTCAGTGCACGGGGCTCTTTGAGTCGGGCGACGCGCTGCGGAATGTCCTCTTCGATTACAAGATCCCGCTCTTTTCGCTGATCGGCTATCGCAGCTACTTGAGCCAGACGGCGATCCCCAATGACTCGGCCCGCACGTTCACCGAGCCAATCCTCAAAGCGTGGGGCATCGACTACCGGTTGATCGACGTGCCGAGCAAGCGCGGCGAAATCGTCTCGCATTACCGGCACTGCCAGTCGGCCGGCAAACCGGGGTGCGCGCTGATTGCCGAAGGGAAGGGCTGAGATGTCGCACACGGCGGCTTCCGTCAAACGAATGACGCTAACCCAAGCGGTCGAGGTGCTGCACGCGGCCCGCACAGGCGAAGTCGTCGTGACGACGATGGGCAGCGCCCGCGAGTGGCAGAAGCTCGGCACAAACCGGCTCGACTTGATCTACGTGCCCTCGAGCATGGGCCAAGGGACGTCGATTGGCCTCGGCATCGCGCTCGCTCAGCCCCGGCGGCAGGTCGTCGTCTGCAGCGGCGACGGGTCGATGCTGATGAACCTGGGGTCGCTTGTCACGATCAGCGCGCAGGCGCCGGCCAATCTCATCGTCATCGTCTTCGACAACGGCGTTTATGAAGTGACCGGCGCGCAGCCGACCGCGGCCGCCCCCTTGCTTCGATCCGATTCCTCGCGCGTCGATTTCATTGCCCTGGCCCGAGCGTCTGGATTCACGCGGGTCTTCGCTTTCGACGCGGCGAACGCTTGGAAGACAGCCGTGGTCGAAGTCCTGCGCGGTGCAGGGCCGACGTTCGTGTCGCTGCACGTCGAGCCGGTGGTCGACGGCGGACTGCCGGCCTTCGCCGGTCCTGCCCCCGATCGGCGCGGGCCCTGCAAGTCGCACTGACGCGCGGCGAGTAATCTGCTCCGCCATTACGCGCGGGGGACGACGTACAGAATCACCGCGCAGTAGTGGCAGACGCTCGCGCTCATCACCAGCACGTGCCACACGGCGTGGAAGTACGGATACTTCTCATCCAGCATCAGGAACAGCGTGCCCAGCATGTAGAGCATGCCGCCCAGGAAGATGAGGAGCAGCGCCGGGGCCGGCATCACGTGCACGATCTCGTGCAGCGCGACGATCGGGATCCAGGCCAACAGCAGGTAGGCGCCCACCGACACGTTCCGCGAGCGGCGGAAGCAGACCTTGAAGAAGATGCCCAGGCACGTGAGGCCCCACATCACCAGCGTCAGTCCCCACAGCCAGCCGTGCCGAAAGTAGGAGAGGGCGAACGCGGTGAAGGTCCCGGTGATCAACAGAAAAATGCACACCTGGTCGAGCATGCGGAAGAAGGTCCGCATGGGCGGCGTGCGGAACGTGTGCGAGAGGGTCGAGGCGGCATAAAGCGCGACGAGCGACCCGGCATAGATACAACAGCCGACGAACTGCAGCGGGTCGCTGTGCTGGCGGGCCGAGTTCAACAGGATGGCGGCCCCCACGATGCTGAGGAGGAGCCCTGCTCCGTGGGTCAACTGGTTGGCCGTCTCCTCGGTAAGATCCAGCGTTTGTGCGCCCGCCTCGGTCAGGCTCCGCGGTTCGACCATGCCCGTCATCGAGGTTGTTCCTTTGGATAAGTTTACGCCGAGCGGCGGACGGAGGGGGGCCGCATTTTATTGATATCGGCACTCGAAACCAGGGGAATTGAATGTGAGAGCGGCAACTCCTGACGCCGTCAGGTTTTCAGCACGGCAAATTCTCGCGGATGAGAACTGGCCTTTCCGCGAAAGGCGTTTTTGGTTGTAATCCCCGCCCGCTGGCGGTCATGCGGACCTCATTTCGATTGCGTCCGCGAGACGGAGCCGACCGCCACCACCCGTCCATTACCCCAGGGGATCTCCCATGCGGATTTTTCTGACGCTGGCCACTCTGTTGGCCTTGCACGCGACCCTCGATTCCGGCGGACTTTATGCCGGCGACGAACTGCCCGGGCTCACTGAAGGTGCTCTCGTTCCGGCCGTGACAACCCAAGCCGGGTGCGACACTTCGGTCTACCATCTCGAACATGCCCACGCGGCCCAGTTGATTGGCCGCGTGAAGAGTTTGATCACCCAGATCTCGGCCTACGCGGCAGATGAAGACGTCGCGTCGCTGCCGAAGTCGCTGGTCCTCTTGTCGACGACCACCGACGACACGATCATCGCGATCTGCCCCAAGGCCCACGCGGCCCTGGTGAAGCACGCCATCAAGTCGTGCGACACGCTCAAGCAGTACGCCGTCAAAGTGCAGCTGTTCGAAGTCGCCGACAACGGCAAGACGATTCCGGTCGGCGGTCCCCACCTGCTCATCGGTCGCTCGGGCAACCTGCAGTGCGCGGCTGACGGCGAAGCGGTGAGCGTCGATTTCAAAGTCGATTTAGTCACGCCTGCAACGTCCGCGGCGTCAACCGATCCCGCTGAGGGCGAGTCCGCCGAGGCCGCCGGCAGCGAAGCGTGCGCCGCCTGCGGAACGGCCGGACGCTGCCACCTCGATTGCCCGCCGCCGATCGGCGAAATGGCGGTCGAATCGGGCTGCGGCGCTTGTACGGAAACGAGCGGCCCCGAAACCACCGCGGCCGAGTCCGCCAGTTCGGCCTGCTGCAGCGAGAATGGCACGTGTACAGCCATGAGCGGCACCTGCGCGGCCTGCAAGTCGGGCACGTGCGCGGCGTGCAAGACCGGCACGTGCGCAGCCTGCAAGACAGGCACGTGCACCGGCGAGTGCTGCGCTGCGGGCTGTTGTCATGGCCAGGCGGCTGCCGGTTCGTGCACCGCCAGCGGCTGCAAGTGCGACGGCTCCTGCTGCCACTCCAGCGACGACGGCGAGAGCGCTTCCTCCACGACCAGCTACGAAGAAACCTCGACCGAATGTCCGGCTTGTCACGCGGGCAAGCAATTCAGCGTCGGCCTGGGCTTCGGCACGGGCCCCGGCCTGCACCTCGTCGGACCGATCGTCTGGTTCAACAAAGGCACCGAGTCGCGTTGTGCCGCGTGCGAAGCGACCAATCAAATTGCCGATTCGGATGACGGTCACGATTTCGAGTCGAGCAACATGGTTCCGCCGGCTCCGGCCGCTCCCGCTGAGGGACAGTCGTTCGTCGTCACGACGGACGGCGCCGGACACATCCTCGTGAACGCAACGCCGGGGCTGGTCGACGGCAACATGATCTTCGTCAGCGGGCCGCCGCAGATCTCCTGCTCGCAAGCCGGCTGCGGAATCAACTTCGTCCCGGCGAAGACGATTTTCGGGGCCCAGGTGCTGAGCGCCGGCGATGACTCTGCCGAAAACACTCCCCCGGGCGACCATTCGGGCTCGAGCTGCACCCACGGTTGTCCCGCGATTAGCTACGATCACCTTGAATTAGGCCCTAACGACCTGTGCGATCCCGCCAAGCTCCTCAAGAGCAAGGGCAAACTGACCGGGGCCAAGGTGTTCAGCTTCTATGTGGACGCGGAAAACACGCCGCCGGGCGACCACTCGGGCTCGAGCTGCACGGACGGCTGTCCGTTGGCGGTCACGGGTCTCGACGAGGTGCCGGCCACGCCGAATGCTCCCTGCAGCTGTGAAGAGCCTGCCGAGGGAACGCAGGCTCCGGGCGCCGAGCCGCCTGCCTTGTTAACCCTGTCGCAGCACAAGGACCCGGCGTCGGGCTTGCCGTCCGCGCCAGCCTGGCAGGAAGAATTGCTCAAGGCCTTCCGCGGTCGCCGTCTCAGCGAACTGTTTGAGCCGCAAGCCGGCCAGGCTACAGGCGCACACGATCTCGGCCGCCTGCTGGCCGAATTTCCCAAGCACCCCGGCATCGTCGCGGGCCATAGCGGCCACAGCTTGACGATCGTCGACATGCCGGACCGCGTGCGAATCTTCGAGTGCGACCCCAGCCATCCGGCGACCGAGAAAGTCTCCGAATGTGCCAACACGAGCGTTCTCAACACGTGTTCCAACTGCCGTGAAGAGTTCCGGGTCTTCCTGGAAGAAATGTTCCGCGGCACGCAAGCCACCGACGAAATCGCCCAGGCCGCGCATCACGAAGGGGACGTCAAGGCGACGGAAGCCGCCCGCGACCTGCCCAACGTGACGCACTCGAAGATCGCGGCCGTCACCATCGCCTATCCGCTGCGTGATCTGGTGCTGTGCGACGACGCCGGCCGGCCGGTCTTCGACACCTGCACGATCATCGATCACCTGCAGTCTGCCGTGGCTCCGGAGAGCTGGTCGCACCCCAGCGTCTCGATTCAGCTCGATCAGCAATCGGTGAGCCTGGTCGTCAAGCAGACGGCCGAGGTGCATCAGAAAATTGCCGATCATCTGCGCTACCTGCGCCGGCTGCAGGTCAAGCAGATTTGCGGCCTGATCGAAAAGATGTCGGGCGACGTGGACGACAACAGCGAGCCGACGCCTGCGACTGAAGCGGTCACGCCGACTGCCGACGTCGAACTGGGCCCGGCCCTCCCCGTCGGCAAGTAGTCGCCGACAGTGACAGTTTTCGACTGACAAAACGCGAAGCCCGCAGGAAGACGTTCCCTGCGGGCTTTGTTCATGGAGGGGCCGACACTCGGCGGCCGGCGCTCCGTCAGATGTCGTCGATCTCTTCCGCGATTTCCTCGGCCGGCTCGGGCGCCTCTTCCAGGCTGGGGGCCGTTTCGTCCGGCTTGTCGCGCTGGCGGAAATAGAGCCGGATCGGCACTTCGCAAAACGGCAGCGATTCGTGCAGCACGGTCAGCAAGTACCGCTTCCACGCCTCGTCGAACACGGCTGGGTCGTTGCACTTGAGCACAATGGTCGGCGGCTCCGTGCTCACCTGCGTCACGTAATACACCTTCGCCCGGCGATTCTTCCGCAGCGGCGGCTGATTCTCGAGCAGAGCCTGCCGCACCAGCCGGTTGAGTTTGCCAGTCGAGACGCGGATCCGCGTCTGCTTGAACAGGTTCTGCGCGAGGTTGACCAGCTTGCGGACGTTGCGCCCATCCTTGGCCGTTAGGAAGGCGACCGGCACGTACCGCATGGTGCCGAAGCTTTTGAGCAAGTACTCCGACCAGGCCTCCGTCGTCATCTCGGGAACGCTGTCCCACTTGTTGACGACGAAGATGCACGGCTTATTGTGCGTGGCGATCTCGTCGACCAGTTGCACGTCGACCCGTGAAATCGTCTCCTTGGCGTCGAAGAACATCAGCACGACGTCGGCCCGGCGGATGCTGCGCTTGGCCCGCACCAGCCCATAAAACTCGACGTCGCTGGCGAGGCTCTTCCGCTTGCGGACGCCCGGCGTGTCGATCGCCAACAGCCGCTTGCCGTCGACCTCGAAGCGGATATCGACGCTGTCGCGCGTCGTCCCCGGCACTTCGCTCACGATCACCCGCTCGCTCTCGGCCAGCGCGTTGATGAACGTGCTCTTGCCTACGTTGCGGCGGCCGACGATCGCCAGCTTCAGCTCCGGCTCGGCCGCCAGCACCGCCCCCTGCGTCGACTCGACGTCCGACGCGGGCGGCAAGTTTTCGACAATGGCCGTCAGCAACTCGTCGCGGTTGCGGTTCGCCTTCACGCTGGTGACGATGAGCGGCCCCTCGCAGAGCCGACGGAACTCGTGGACCTCGGCATCGGTCCGGGTCGAATCGCACTTGTTGACGACGAGCAGCTTCGGCTTGTCGATTCGCCGCAGCCGCTCCGCCACTTCGACGTCGAGGGTCATCGGACCGCTCGATCCGTCGACGACGAACAGCAGCAGGTCGGCCTGCTCGATCGCGATCCGGATCTGGTCTTCGATCTGCTCGGTCAGGTCATCGATGTCCTCGATGCCGATGCCGCCGGTGTCGATCAGCTCGAAGTAGCGGTCCCCCTCCTGGACCAGGTGCTCGACCCGGTCGCGGGTGACGCCGGCCGTCGGATCGACGACGGAAATAAACCGACCGGCCAGCCAGTTGAAGAGCGAACTCTTCCCGACATTCGGCCGACCGAGAATGGCAACCTTGGGAACAGACATGGGATCACAAAGGCGAGCGGCCGGTGTCAGCCGGCCGGTTCTTTTTTTTCAAAATCAAAAGACGAAGAACCGGAGGACAAGAACCGGCGGGCTGACACCCGCCGCTCGCCCGGGCCGGTTACTTCGACTCGGAGATGCCCAGCTTCATCTCGTCCGAGTTGGCTTTAAGTTCCGGAGCGTACATTCCGGAGCCCGTTGCCGGCAACGCGCTGAACCGGCCGGGGATTTCCGCCCGCATGCGGTAGCGGAGGCTGTGCCGGCCGCGGGGCAGCTCGCGGAGGAAAAGATTGATCTTTTCATCGCGCAGCTCGACGAAAGCCGGCAGCCCCTGGGCATTGTAGCCGCTTTGCACGTCGAATGGCTCGACTCCGGCCGCTTTGGGGTCGGCCAGCACGATATGCTCGTAATCGTTCTTGCTGTCGACGATCAGCTCGATCTCGAGCAGGTCGCCGCTTTTGACCTCGCTGCCGGTGTTCAAAAGCTCGCGGCGATACTTCTCCCGCCGCTCGGAAACGACCTGCCCCCGCGACCCGGCGGCGTTCGCCTCCTCGTCAGCCCGCGTCAGCTTGTAATATGCCCGGTCGACCTTGATCTCGAGCCCGGCGCGGTTGATGAACTCCTCAAGCGTGAAGGTCGTGAGGTAGGCGTTGAAGTAGAGCGGGCCCGTGCCGCGCTTCTTCAGCTCGATCTTGTGCGATCCCGTGCCCAGCGCGTCCCCTGCGACGGCCACCCGATCGTCGTAAGTGAAGAGATCGGCCGCCGTGATCGAAACCTCTTTGACTTTGCGGCCGTCGACCAGCACGTCCACCGTCAGGTCGGGCCGGTCCTCGCCGCTGGCTTTCCAGTAGTCGGCCAGCGCCTCGATGGCGATGGCCGTGTCGCGGGTGCTGTTCCAGTACGTGGCGTGCTTGCGGTTGTTGAGCAGGTACTTGGCCAACCGCGACGCCTTTTCCCCCTTGGGGTCGGTCCGGGCGAGCAGCTTGAGGTAATAGGCGTTGGCCTCGGTGTCGCTGTCGTACCAGAACCACCAGAACGAGCCCTCGGGCATCTTGAGATACGCCGTCTGGTTCTCGTCGTCCTGCACGAGATACTGGTCGATGTTGCGAACGATCATCGCCAACCGCTCGTTGGCCTTCACCTTCTCCAGGGCCAATCCGAAGATTCCCTTTGCGTAGACGCTGAGCTTCGTCCGGTCACGATACAAAAAGTCCTGCATCTCGCTGCTGTTGACGTCGGCATCGACGAGCACCAGGTACACGAGTGCGTCGATGTTGTCCGCGTACTGCTTCGTCCGCTCGAGCGACGGTTTTGACTTGTCATAGCGCTTGAGCCGGACCAGTTGATCCTCCTGGTAGGCCTTCAACCAGGCGACCCCTTTTGTGAGCATCTCAGGCACGAGGGCCACGCCGTTTTGCTGCGCGAGCTGCAGACCGTGAACGATCAGGGCCGTTTGATGCGGCTCGGAATGCTCGCCCCAGCCGGAGAACCAGCCCCAGCCGCCGTCGGCAAGCTGCATTTCGGTGAGCGTCTGCACGCCCGCCTTCACCATGCGGGTGACCTCGGCATTGTCGAAGACCGGGTTTTCCTCGAACCGCTTCCAACCGGCGGCTCGCACGGCCGCGTCGCCCAGCTCCTGGGCGTTGAGATCGGCCCGTTTCTTCTTAATCTGCGCCAGGTCAAGGTTCATCCGCTTGAGAATGCCCTGCACGATGACCGTCGGCAGGAAGCGATTGAGCGTGCAATCGGTCGTGTTGTGCGGATAGCGGACGAGATACGGCAGCGCATCGACGAGCGCAGCCGCCAGGCTGGGCGAATAGCGGATTTCCAGGAGCGTATCGTTCACCCGCCGCCGCTCGGGGACCACGATCTGGAACGTGGCCGAATTCTTGTCGGGGCGGATCGAGCCGGAATAGGCCTCGGTTTTCAGCATGCCGTGGACGCGGACGGGGAAATGCATCTCAACGGCGTCGGACTCTTCGTCGGTGAGCGCCTTCATGCGGACGACGGCCTCGCCCTCGGCAGTCGCCTTCACCCGCCAATCGACCCGCGTTTCGCCGCCGGCGGCCACTTCAACCGTCTTTTCGCTCGGATCGAGCGGCGTGAGCGACTTGCCGTCGAACTCGATCACCGTCCGCACACTTTTCGACGATTTGAGGCGGTTATGCACGATGGCCGAGAGGACGACTTCGTCCGTCTCGACAAAGAACCGCGGAGCCTCCATCCGCACGAGCAAGTTCTTGGTCGTGACGATTTCGGCCGCGCCCTCGCCCACCCGTGTGCCGGGTGCCAACGTCCACGCGCGAATCTTCCACGTCGTCAAATTCTCCGGCAGCGGAAAAGCCACCGTGGCGTAGCCGTCGGCATCCGCCTCGAGCCGGGCGTTCCAATAGGCTGTGTCCGCAAACTGCGAGCGGACCGTCGGCTGGACTTCTTCGGGAGCCTTTTTTAGTCCTCCCATTCCCCCACCACCCATGCCGGCCGCCTCTCTTGCGTTGAAGAGGGGCGCGCCGGCGACGGCGGCCGGCGCAGCGGCCTTTCCGTCGCTGTCGGCCAATCCAACGTAGTCATAGGAAATCGTCTTCCGGCCCCACCGTCGACCCGACCCCTGTAAAAACGTAGCGTCGCGCTCATCTGCTGGATTGCCTTCGACAGCCTCGCCGAATACGCCAACGGCGCTCATTGGCGTCTCCCTCGGTTTGACGAGGTCAAAACCAGTTCGGTCCAGGCTCGACTCGGTTATCGGACTATGCGTGCGACGAAAATCCCAGAAGAACTTTCGGATGTCCGCCATGTTTGATCCGCCCGAGATGTACTCGACGCTCTTGTCGTAAACCGAAACCACGATCGAGCCGCGGACCGGCTTTCCGTCCCGGTCGGTCAGCTTGATTCGCGTCTGGCTTTGGGCGCCCGGCTTGTAGTCGTGAGCGGACGGCTCGACCGACACGTCAACGACGCGTTTCTCCGGCGGCACGATGATCTCGCGAGATTCGGAATAGAGGCGACCGTCCGAAATCGTGAAAGCCTCGACGAAGAAGTTTGGCATGTCGCCCTGGCGGACGTCGATCTCCGTGACGACGCTCTTCCCGGAAAGGTGCACGATCTGCGGCTTGGAATAGGCTTCATTGGTGGGCCGCACGAAAAGAAAGACCGTGCTGTCGGGGCGATTCGTGTTGATCAACAGCCGCACGCGTTCGCCCGGCTTGTATTCGCGGCGGTCGGCGATCAGCTCGAGGTCGTTGAAGCGGAACTTCGCGCTGTCGAACCCTTGGCCCAAAATGGTGAAGACGACGGCCCCTTCAATCGTCCGCTGCTTGGCGTCGGTCACCTTGTAGGCCAGGCGATACTGCCCCGGTTCGGACGCTTTGATCTGCAAGTGGGCCTGCCCCTGTGCGTCGGGATCGACGTTCCAGGTCTGAGCGGCCGTTTCGACCGGTTTCTTGTCGGCACCGTAAGTCACACGGTAGAGGCTGACGACGCCTTTTCCCGCGACCGGCTTGCGATCGAGGGTTTGCGCCGTGAACTGGGCCTCGATGGCGTCGCCGGCGCGGTAATAGCCGCGATCGGTCCAAGCGAATACGTCGAACGGCTTGCGGGCGACGAGGACTTCCCCGGAGCCGACGATCGTCCGCCGCGATTGGTCCACGACCTCCGCGCGAATCTCGTAGCGGTGATTCGTGTCGCCGTGCAGCTCCTTGGCCAGTGCCGTATCGATGGGCACGGTGACGGTGCCGTCCGGGCCGATGGGCACCGTCTGATCGGCGACGACTTCCGGCGGGGTGAAACTGAAGCGAGGCCCCCACGAAGTTTGCGGCCGCGGCAGATCCCCAATCCCGCCAACCGGGATACCACGTGTAGTCGGGCCAGAACCACCAGTAGCCGGGCCCGAAACACCAGTCCCAGAACGCGACGGGGTACCAGCGCTCCGCGTAGCTGGTCCGGGTGATCGTGTAGTGCACATTGGCCTGAGTGACCGGGCCGCCGAAGTAATAAGACGCCTTGATGGTCGCCGTGAATTTGTCGCCCAGCGCCACCGGCTCGGTCGGCGCGGAAACGGTCACTTCGAATTCCGGCTTCTTGTACTCCTCGACGCGAAACGAAACGCCGCCGGCAACATCCGGGTGATCTTCGATCGTGAGCGAATAGCCGCCGAGCGCCGCATCATCGGGGAGACGAAAGTCGCCGTCGAAACCGCCGAAGCTGTCGGCTGTGTATGTTTTCTCAAGAAGCAATTCGCCACGCGAGTTGTTGAGGCGAATCTTGAACGTCTGCCCCGCATATTTGGACGCCAGCGGCGCGTCGTACTTCGATTGGGCGACCCAGATCTTCCAGTGCAGTGTCTGCCCCGGACGGTAGACGGGCCGATCGGTCAGGCCGAAAACCTTTCCCACCTCGGAGACATCGTTTTCCGCATCCGAACCGCTGTACCAGATCCAATCGAAGCCCAGGAACGCCAGCCGTTGCCCCTGCCGGGCCACCGCGACCCACTGGTACTCCTTGAGCAGTTGTTGGCCGTCGACGGCAGCCTGCCCGTCGGCGCCGGTCGATTCGGCGAAGTTGGCTGTGAGGATCTCCGGCGGCTGGCGGTCGCGGTTTTGTTGTTTGAAGCCGAAGAATTCGATGTTCGCTCCCCCGATCGGCCGGCCGTCGATCGCATCGGCCACGACGTAGAGCGCGCCGGAATGCATGGGCTTGCGGACGAGGACCGTGTCGGCAATCCAGACGACAATGCGGCTCACGTTGCCGCCATCAAGCCGGCCCGTCACCAGATAGGCGCCCGCTCGCTGCAGCGGCAACGCGACTTCGATCTGCCGGTCGAGATGCTCGGGACGCGGATCGAGGCCGAGCGACCATTGGGCGACGCGTTCGCTGAGATACTGCGTCTGGTTCTCGACAACCAGGCGATAGCCGATCTGCCCCAGGTCGATCTTCGACATATCGAGGGAGCGTGGCCGCGATTTGATATAGGCCTTCACGTCGGCAAAGAGCTTTTCGATGTTGATCGCGTGCGCTTCCAGCTCGAGCCGCTTGCCGTTGCGGAAGCGGAACGGCACCGTGCGCCCGGCGGTGGCGGGCTGCGTCGGCGTCGGCTCGAAGCGGCCCCAATTGCCCACGATCTGATCGAGCCGCTTCTGCCACGAATCCTGCGGCCCGCGACCGAAGCGACGAATCAGCTCGCTCCAAACGTCGGCCGCCCGCGGATATTGGCGGCGGTTCTCGTAGATCGAAGCCAGCGCCATCAGGGCTCGCGTCGCCTCGGCCCTCTGACCGTCATGGGCGACTTGTCGATAAATCCGCAGGTAATTGAACTCGTCTGGTAGCTTGAAACGCTTGACGCCCGTCGCCAGGCGGGCGAGCGTCTCGTCGTCGGTGAGTGTGCGAACCTGCAGCGGCGCTGCCAGACTCTCGTCGCTCCCGAACGCGCGTCCGTACTCCACCAGGGTTTGCACACCGAACTGCGCGTGCAGAAAGTCGGCCAGTTGCAGCGCGGCCTGGTCTTTCTTCGCCGGCGAGGTGGCGCCCGCTTGCGAGAGAGCCCAACGCCAGCGCTCGCCATCCGATTTGGCCGCGGCCCAGCTCGCGGGCACGTGATGAAAGACCGGATTGCCGGCGGCATCGACCGGCGCGCCCTGCGATTCTCCGCGGCCGACACGCCAGCGGAGCGAAACCGCCTTGGCTTCGTAATCCGGCAGCTTCGCGAGATCGGTGAGAGCCTGCAGCTGCCAGGCCGCGAGGCCGTTTTGAATTTCCCGCGCCAGGTCGAGGTAAAAGCCGGCGACGGCATTGCGATCCGGCTCACTGGCGAGCAGGGGCAGCGCTTGCTGCAAGAGTTGCAGCGTGCGGACACGGTCACGCGCGATCGAACCGGCGTAATTGCCGCCGCCACGTTGGAAGCCGCGGTGAAACTCGTTGCCGATCATCTGCCCGAAATGCTGGTCGCGTGCCAGGCTGTCGGCCGCCGCCTGCAGCAACCGCCAGTTCTGGGCGTGCGCGGCGATCACCGCTTCGCGAAACGCGTCGATTTCGTTTTCACGCGCCAGACGTTGGAGAGTCTGCACGCCGCGTTCGAGGTCGTGGCTGACGAGCCTGGGATCGTCGTCGCGATCGAGGGCTAGCTTGCGATAAAGCTCCCACGCGTCGCGATAGTTGCCGGCTTTGAAGGCGGCGCCGGCCTGTTTCCGCGCGTCGGCCGGCGACGGATCGGCGGCGAAGAAGCGAGCGACGGCGGCCAGACACAGAACCGCGGCGAAAAGAATCACGCCGCCGCGTGACTTGAAAGCGCGCAAAGTCATTGGGGGTCTCTCCAGGCCAACCGCCTATCGTTAGACGACCGCGCACCGCTCACAGTTCCCGGTCATCGCACGGCGTGGAGAGTATCCTGGCGAGCGGCGGGTGTCAGCCCGCCGGTTCTGGTTTCCCTGATCCGCTGTGCTTCCTTTGACTTCAACCTCAAGTTGACCATGAAGAAGCAAGAACCGGCGGGCTCACACCCGCCGCTCGCCTGCTTGGCTCGAGCGCAAAAAAAACCGAGCGGGGACGCCGTCTTGGTCGTCCCCGCTCGTAACAGAGAGCGAGCTGGCCCAGGTTGGTTATCCCGACTGGGCCATCGGGGTTGAGCTTACATCTTGTTCGAGCAACCCGGGGCCGGAGCCGGTTGGCACGTCTGGCAGCCCGGTCCGCAGGGAACCTGACGGCAGACGGTCCGGGGGACACAACGAGTCACCGTGTACTGCACTTGCCGCGGCACGCAGCGGCTGCAGGTCTTGTAGTGCGTCTCACAGACCTGGTGGCAGGTCGTGTAAGGAACCTTCTTCGTGCAGGTCTCCTGCGTGTAGGTGCAGGTGTGGTAGGGGACCATCTTCGTGCAGGTCTCCTGGACCATGTGGCACGTCACGTAGGGGATCGTCTTCTGGCAGACTTCCTTGTGCCACGTGCAGCTCACGTAAGGAATCTGCTTCTGGACCGTGTAGTGCTGCCACGTGCAGCTCGTGTAGGGGACGGTCTTGTGGCAGACTTCCTGCGTGTACGTGCAGGTCGTGTAAGGAACGCGCTTCGTGCAGGTCTGCTGAGTGTAGGTGCAGACGGTGTAAGGCACCTTCTGGACCGACTGAACCGGAACTTGGCGGCAGACCGTGTACGGGCACTGCGAGTGCTTCACTTCCATCTCGTAACGCGTGCAAGTCTGCTCTTGCTTCACGATCTTCGGCACCCAGACGCGGCGGCAGCACTGCGTGCCGGGGCACTGGACCTGGACCATGTGGCAAGCACCGGGCTGGTAACGGCAGCAGCAAGTGTTCGGATCGTAGCACCACGTGCCCGGATCACACTGGCACTGATTCATCACCGGGCCGGGAATGTTCTCGACCTGGTTCTGCCATTCGCCACAGTCGACGTCGACCATGTTCTTCTCGACGACCGGCTTGCACTCCGTGTAGGTCACGTCGCGGTAGCAGGTCTGTTGTTCGGTCTTCCACGTCGTCGTGCAGACGTCTTTGGTGCACGTCTCGTAGTGGGGCGTGCAGACGTTGTAGCAGACGTCGCGGTAGCAGGTCTGGTAGCAGGGCTTGCAGACCGTGTAGCAGACGTCCTTGTAACAGGTCTGGAAGCACGGCTTGCAGACCGGGACGCAGCACGTCTTGTAGCAGGTCTGGAAGCACGGCTTGCAGACGGTGAAGCAGCAGGTCTTGTAGCACGTCTGGAAGCAGGGCTTGCAGTACGTGTGGCAGACCGGCTTGTAGCACGTCTGGTGGTGGGGGACACAGACCGTGGAGCAGACGTCCTTCCAGCAGGTCTCCTGAACGTTGCGGGTGCAGGTGTACGGGATCTGCTCGCAAACGCGGTCATAGACCGTCTTGCAGCAGGTCTCGTTGTGCTGTTCCCAAACCGTCTCCTGCACCGTCTTCATGCAGACAGGGTCTGGGCAGCAGCAGCTCTTGGCGGCAGTGAAGTCGCCGGCCGGCGCACAACACGTCGGCGGGCAACAGCTATAGCTCTGCGTACCGCAGAGCCCCGCGTCGACGCTGTTGGCAAAGAGCGCTAGCGCCAGCGCGGCAAGCATTGTTTCCAGGTGTGCGGTCTTCATCGAACTTGCCCTCGTAAAAGCGATCCATGCGAACAGGGTCGGCGGGTTCACATACCGCCCGTCCCTCTTTACGTCGTCAACGCAGACCGGAGCCTTGAGTCACTCCACGCACTTCGCCGGGTCTGCCTGACCCTGTTCTTTTGTCTGGGGGACATAACCCCCAAGGGCGTTACAACCGACATCCTCGACCGCGCGCGAACCACATGCGCCGTGTGCGACGGCCGGCCCTCGCGCCGTTCGACCGCGACCGCCGGGACGCTTACAATCGCCCGAGCGCCGCCGAACGGGCGCGCCACGCGTGCCGTCCGCACCGATTGCAACGAGCGATTCGCCCCCCGGGAGCCGACCGATGAAGTTCGCCATCTGCCAGGAGTTGTTCGAGGACTGGGACTGGGATCGCCAGTGCCGCTTCATCGCGGAAGTCGGCTACACGGGGATCGAGGTCGCCCCCTTCACGTTCGCTCGACGGATCGAAGAGGTGACCCCCCAACGACGGCGCGAGCTGCGGCAACAGGCTGAGGCTCACGGCCTGTCGATCATCGGACTGCACTGGCTCCTCGCCAAAACTGAAGGGCTGCACCTGACTTCCGCCGACCCCGCGGTGCGGCGGGCGACGGCCGCCTATCTCGTCGAGCTGACGCACGCCTGCGCGGACCTGGGAGGCGAGCTCTTGGTCTTCGGCTCCCCCAAGCAACGGGACCTGGCTCCCGGGATGACATACGAGGAAGGCCTCGACCATGCCGCGGAGGTCTTCCGCGCCGCCCTTCCCGCACTCGCCGAACGTCGTGTGCGACTCTGCCTGGAGCCGCTGACCCCGAAGGAAACCAACTTCCTCAACACGTGCGCCCAAGCGCAGGCGCTGATCGACCGCATCGACCACCCCAATCTGGTCCTGCACCAGGATGTGAAGGCGATGCGGCTGGCCGAATCGCAGCCGGTGCCCGCGTTGATCGCCGAGTACGCCGGCCGCGTCGGCCATTTTCACGCGAACGACACGAACCTGTTGGGTCCAGGAATGGGTGAAACGGACTTCGTGCCGATCTTCGCCGCGCTCTTGCGCGGCGTATTCGGGTTGGGTTTCGGTCGAGGTGTTCGACTACAGTCCGGGGTGCGAACGCATCGCGCGCGAAAGTTTTCGCGCGATGCAGGACGCGCTCACGCGCGCTTCGGCATGAAGAAACGCCGCGCAGACGATCGCGTCGAAAAAAAATCCGAAAATTTTTTCGATGCGATTTTTCGTCGCTGAGCGGCGCGATTCGCACATCGCGACGAGTGCGCAGCGCACGTGTAAAAAGCGCACAATCAACGAGCGCCAGCGACGCGCGCTACAAAAAAGCCTATTTTTCTCGATGAAAATGCGCGCTGCGCAACCTGCGCGCGCGGCGCAATGCGCTCACGGGCGATGACTTGCGTCGCGCGCGCTGCGCACGGCGCAAGCGGAGACCGCGCCACCGTCGTGACTTGTGACGATTCCTGCGCGCTCAAAGACGACGTAAATGGCTTGCAAGAATTTTTGAAATCCGTAGGATGACCGCATTAGTTGCAGGTCCTAAGTGACCGGCGCGAATCGCGGAGAAGAAAAGTTGATGCAATCAACCGGACACTCAACGAGACGAGCCTTGGTCAACAGGAGTTGCAAACCGGCTTGTCACGGTTGACACGCCGGTGAGGAGTTCAGTTTCGTGACCACTTAACGCCGAATACTAGCCCGGTGTGCCAGCGGCGAGATTTGGTCACAGGTTTGGCTCTGTAAGGAGAATTACGGTGGCCAAGAAGAAAGCTGCGAAGAAGGGTGCAAAGAAGGCGAAGAAGGCAAAGAAGAAAGCCAAGAAGTAGCGCACGCTACTTGCCTGCCTGATTTTGCACGAATCGTGCACGAAGCGGTCGAGTGAATTTCTCGGCCGCTTCTGCTTTCGAACGACTCTCGCTTCAAGCGTTCGCGGATTCGTGTGCCGCATTTTCTCGACGGCAGCTCCCAGCGCAGTGCGCAAACCCACTCCCAAGCCAAACGGGAAGACGAAAGATCAGTCGGCGCGGTGGGGGACTGGCTTGCCTTCGATCTCGCACAGAGCGTTGAGCGCGGCGCGTTGCTCCGCTTCTTTCTTGCTCGCGCCCCACGCGGCCGGATAGGTCTGAGGGCCGATGGCCGCGGAGATCTTGAAGCACTTGGAGTGGTCGGGCCCCTTTTCGTCGAGCACTTGATACAGCGGCGTCGCGCCGAATTGCTTCTGCGACATCTGCTGCAGCATGCTCTTATAGTTGCGGCTCAAGCGCGGCTCGATTTCCAGATCGAGCTCGGGAGCCATCGCCCGCTCGACGAACGCGCGGACCGCTTCGTGTCCGCCATCGAGATAAACGGCCGCCACGATCGACTCGAACACGCCCGCCAGAATCGACGACGGAATCTGGTGATGCGTGAGCAGCCCCTTGCCCAGGATCAGGTAATCCTGGAGGCCGATCTGCTCGGCGACGCGCGCGCACGTATTGCGGCTGACCAGCGACGACTTGATCCGCGTCAGCTCTCCCTCGGGATATTCGGGAAAGCGGAGGTAGAGGGCCTCGCAAATGATGCCGCCCAGAATGGCGTCACCCAAGAACTCGAGCCGTTCGTTCGACTCGATGCGGGTTCGCGCCACGGACGCATGCGTCAGCGCCAGCTCCAACATCGCCCGGTCGCGAAACTTATACTGAAGAGCCTCTTCGCAGAGTGTGAATTTCGACTCGGCGGTCAGCTCTTCAATCGGTCGCGACATACCGGCTCCTGCGTTTAAGTTAGGCCGCAAATCGGGCCGTGTCAATCGGCGGCCAATTCTCCTGGGACACGCAACTCCTTAATTCCTCTTAAGTTCCGGAAACAGGCCTAAAACATTTCTAGCATCTCTTTCCAACATCTTGGCGGCGGCAACTCGTATAACAATTGAACGAAGCGACTGCATACAATTCGCCCACCAACGCGGTCGCAGCGAGTTTTTCGGTTTTACAGGCAGAGGTGCCTCCCCCAACCAAAAATGGGCCTGGGGTGCCTTCGACAATCAGCAAGCAGGAGGAACGTTCATGAGATTGGTCCAGCGAAACGCAAAGTGGCTAGCCGTTTTAGCGTGCGGCGTGATGCTCGGCGGCGCCGCCATGGTTGTGGGAGAAGTCGGACACGGCAAACAGCACGCCGAAGCGACCGACGTCCGCCAACTCTCCAAGGTCTTTCGCGAGGTCTCCAAGAAGGCCCGCCCGGCAATCGTCGAAATCCGCACCACGGGGAAGGCTCAGACCGTCGGGAACCCGATGGGTGAGGGCGGCGAAGACAACCCCATGGGCGAACTCTTCAAGAATCAGCCGGAGTTGCGGCAGTTCTTCCGTCAGCGGCAGATGCAGCCCGTCGTGCCTCACGGCATGGGCTCGGGCTTCGTGATTGATCCGCGCGGAATCATCATGACCAATCGGCACGTCGTGAACGGCGCTTCCGAGGTCAAAGTCCGCTTTGCGGACGGCCGCGAGTATGACGCCACCGGGATCAAAACCGATCCCAAGACCGACATCGCCATCTTGCGGGTCACCCCCGCTGCGGGCGAGCACTTCGAGGCACTGCCGCTGGGTAACAGCGATCAGTCCGAAGTGGGCGACTGGGTGCTGGCGATCGGCAGCCCGTTTGGTCTCGACATGTCGGTGACCGCCGGGATTGTCAGCGCGAAGGGGCGCCACATCGATAAGACCGACCGCGAAGACTTCATCCAGACCGACGCGGCCATCAATCCGGGGAACAGCGGCGGACCGCTGTTGAACCTGGACGGCGAAGTGATCGGCATCAACACAGCCATCTCCACCCGCAGCGGCGGGTACGACGGCGTCGGCTTCGCCGTGCCGATCAATATGGCCCACTGGGTGTCGGATCAGTTGATCACCAAGGGCGCGGTTCGTCGTGCCTACCTGGGCGTCGGCATTCAGCAGGTGAACCCGACGATTGCCGCGGTGCTCCACGTGAACGTCGGTGAAGGCGCGATCGTGGGCGAGATCAAAAAGGGTTCGCCCGCCGAGAAGGCCGGACTGAAGACGCAGGACGTGGTTCTCGACTTCAACGGACAGAAGGTTGACGGCCCGAGCGATCTGGCCGGCGTGGTCGAGCGTCTGGACGTCGGCAAGACTTACCCGATGACCATCATCCGCGACGGCAAGCGGATGTCGATCCCCGTGACCGTGCAGGAAATGCCGTCTCACTACTCGGTCTTCGAGAAAGAAGACGCCGAGCAGGGGAACACGGAGAACAACGCCAATCCCGAGACGATGTCGTTCGACGACATGGGCCTCGAAGTCCGCGAGCTGACGCCGCAACTGGCGACCCAACTCGGACTGAAGGACGTCAAGGGCGTTGTGGTCGGCACGGTGAAGCCGGGCAGCCCGGCGGCCGAAGCCGGCCTGAGCGAGGGCATGGTGATCGAGACCGTCAACAAGAAGCCGGTGACCAGCCCGGAACAGTTCAAGGAAGCCTTGCAGCACACGTCGCTGAAGAACGGACTGATCTTCCAGGTCCGGACGTCTCGCGGCACGACCCTGCTGGGCATCCGCAAAGGCTAAGCCCCTTTGCTGTGAGCGAGTTTGCTTGTTGATTTGACGAAGGCCGGGACCATCGCTTGCGGTGGTCCTGGCTTTTTTGTTGCTGCGGGGTGGCACTGGCGGCTTGTCCGCCAGTGATATTTTCCCGTGAGTCGCAAGTGGACGCCGGAGTCGTGAGAGGACACTGGCGGACAAGCCGCCAGTGCCAGCCAATCACGAACCTGTTGTCGCTGGACTAGCTTGGCACCAGCGCTTCGATATGCGCCTGCACCGACTCGGGGAGCACGTCGAGGTTGTAGCCTCCCTCGAGCAGGCTCACGATCTTGCCGCCGCAGTATTGGTCGGCGCAGGCGGCGACCATCTCCGTGAGCGCGACAAAGTCCTCGTTTTCCAATCCCAGCGAGCCGACCGGATCAGCCCGATGCGCGTCGAATCCGGCGCTGATCAGAATCAATTCGGGCTGCGCGCGCTGGGCGGCGCGCTCGAGCGCCGTCGCGAAGCGTTCGAGAAACTCGCGCCGCGGAATGCCAAACCGCAGCGGCAGGTTGGAGATGGCCCCCAACCCGGGACCGGTTCCTGTTTCGTTCGCGTCCCCCGTGCCGGGATAAAACGGAAAGCGGTGCGACGAGAAGAAGTGGACGCGACCATCGGAGTAAAAGGCGTCCTGCGTGCCGTTGCCGTGATGCACGTCCCAATCGACGATCAACACGCGGGACAGGCCCAGCTTGTCCACGGCGTGCCGCGCGGCCACGGCCACATTGTTGAAAAGACAAAAGCCCATCGGCGCGTCGTAAAGCGACATGGTGACCCGGCGGACGAACCAGGCACAAGGCTCGGCGAGCACGCCGCGCGATGACTTCCTCCGTCGCAGCGACCGCGGCCCCGGCGGCCCGCACGGCGGCATCGTACGAATCGGTGCTCATCACCGTGTCGGCTTCGACCTGTCCTCCCCCGCGCGGGCCCACACTTCGACCTGGCGGATGTAGCCGGCCTCATGGGCCCGGCCCAATTCCTCGAGCGTCGCCGGACGGACGGTCCCGAAGTCGAACCGCTCGTCGAGGTGCGTCGTCGCCAGATGTGCATAAAGTCGCCGCAGCCGCTCAGGGCACTCGGGGTGCCGACCGGTCTCGTGGCGGAGGAACCAGGGGTCACTATAAAGGAGGGCCGAAACGGGACCGGGCATGATCAGTCAGACTCCCGTCTCCAAACTCGCGCGGTTGCAATTGGGTATCTGGGAAAATCGGCCGTCGCGGAACCAATCCGCGGCGCCATGAGTCTCTATTGTGGAGAAAACCCGGGACGAGGCCTACGGTCTGGGCCCGTCGGAGTCGATTCCCCGGCCGGTCTGAGTAGTTTCCCGGAGGCGCGACCGTCAACCGTGCCCCTCCTGACGTAGAAACGGTCGGGCCTGTCGTTAAACGTCCTTGACAGTCGCGAAAACGGGGTGATAACGTAAAGAAGGGAAGGCCGAATTCTCGGCGATGGTGCACATTTGATTCGTGGTTGCTACGGGCCAACGACCACTAGGATGTTCCTCCAAAATGCTCGACTTCCCCGGCGGGCGCAGCTCTCACCGACTCGTATCCATAATCATCGCATCATCTTGAGTGGCTCAGCATCTTGAGTGGCTCTTCATCACCCTGAGCGGCCGCGGCGCCTCGCGAACCCTGGGTCCACGACCCCGAGGCGGCCCGATCTCTCTTTGCCCGCGAGTGGAACGCAGAGTGAAGGATTCTCTCGGTGCACCGATCGACAGCCTGCCGGCTTGAATCGACAACGAGATCATTGACCGGAGCGTCCGCCGCCTGCCGGCGCACGCCCGCTCGGCCCGCTTTCCGCGAGATGCTGTTCGGCGCCACCTTGTGGTCGCCCGCATCCTTGGTCCTGGCCGCGGCCCTCGTGCTCTTCAGCTTCGGCCCGTCGGCCCGCTCGCAGGACGCTCCCCCCAAGGAAACGGACAAAAAAGCGGATCCCGGGAAAGGCGACTTCGCCCCCCCCGATGACGATTCCAAGAACGACGCCAAGTCCGACGACAAATCAGGCGACGACAAGGCAAAGTCGAAGGATAAGGACGACGACGAATCCAAGTCGACGAGCGACGATCGCTCGGCCTTGCCCCGCGGCATGTCGGTTCCTCCGCCGCGCCCGCCGGAGTTCACGCTCAACGACCCCAAGAACGACCGACGAAGAATGGAAGAGCTGGAGCAAAGGGAAGGCCCGCGGCGATTTCACCAGTCGCGTTCAAGCCGGAGGCCGCGATGGCGCCTCGGACAAGGTCGTGCAGGACGGCATCCGGCAGCAACTCGCCGCGATGACGCTGCCCGCCATGCGGGATCCCAAGGCTGACCGTTTCCAAATCTCCGACATCGTGCAGGGACTGCTCCGCTCTGTCCACACGGCCGCCAACAAGCTGCCGGCCGGCGACCAGCGGCAATACCGCACCTTCATGATGCAGGAGATCATTAAGGACTGTCGCGAGCTGCAACTGGGCAGCAATCAGTACTATGTGCGTCTCAACGCGGCCGTGTTGCTCTCCAACCTCTTCATCGAGGAGTTCAACAGGTCCGCGAAGACGGACCCGGAGTTTTACACGCCGGCGTTCGACGCTCTGATGGAAATCCTCGACAAAGAGGGGCAGAGCGAAGCGGTGAAGCTGACCGCCATCGCCGGACTGCGGAACTGTTGCCTCTACGGCAGTCCGCCGCTCGCCATCGCTGATAACGTCAAGCTGGCCCGCAAGCTGATCTCCGAGCTCGACAAGCCCAGCTCGAACGAGTGGTACCAGGAGCGGCTGTGCGACGCCCTCTCCTGTGTCGACCAGGTGCACGACCTCAACGGCCAGCCGTTCATCGTGCAAGCACTGAGCAAGGCGCTGTTCGATCCGGCCCGTCCCCTGTGTGCCCGGGCGGCGGCCGCCCGCGCTCTGGGCCGCGCGCCCTCGATCCGTCGATCGATCTCAACGTGATCGCTTACGGCATTGCCGACCTCAGCCGGCAGATGGTCGAAGCCCGCAACGACGGGAAGAAGCACGTCCGCCGCTGGTGTGTCGCCTATATCTTCCTGGCCTTCCAGCCGAAGGACTCGGGCGAGAAGTCGCGGCGGGCCGGCCTGCTCGACCGCGTCGACGAGCCGAGCTTCTCACGTTATAAAAAGTCGGTGGTCGGAGCCTGGAACATCATCAAGCCGATGATCGTGGAAGAGCTCAAGCACCGCGCCGAGCCCGACATCGAGTTCCCCCAGGAAGTGCTGACACCGATCGTCGAATGGCTGAAGACCAACACGCCGGCCGTTCTGCAAATCTCGCCCAACATGCCGCCGGTGACCACCACCCAGGTCACTAAAGTCGACTCGACAGGCAGCAAGTAACGCCTGCCGGCGAAGCGCCCGAACAGGGCACAAGCGTCCCTTCGGGCTTAGGTCATTCGGACATTCTTTCGTCATTCGTGCTTCGTGCTTTTCGGTTGAGTGACCCGGCT
Organism: uncultured Planctomycetaceae bacterium; assembly: GCA_963813715.1. Classification (GTDB taxonomy): domain Bacteria; phylum Planctomycetota; class Planctomycetia; order Planctomycetales; family Planctomycetaceae; genus DASPSM01. The sequence goes on from CAWFAK010000009.1 coordinate 347,646, forward strand.
CTTGCGCTCGGAAGTGCGGTCCGGATTGCTCTTTGCCCAGATCACGCGGATTGTTAGGATTCGCGTCCTCTCGCGCTATCCTCTCCGTCTTTCCAGACTTTCTCGTCAGTCTGCCTCGCGACCTCGCCTCGCCATTCGTCCGTTCTTCCTGTTCCCAATTCGACATCCCAAATTCGACTCCGTCATGCCTTCCCTCCGCCACGCGGCCGGGCTGTTGCTTGCCTGCGCTGGGTTGCTGGGTTCGTTCGTCGGTTGCACCGCGCTGCGATTGACGAGCACGCCCAATAACCTGACGCTCGTCGCGACAGCGCCGCCTGCCAAAAGCTCCGGACTGCTCGAGGCAATTCACGCTTCGCTTACGTCCGAGTCGTGGCGCTTCAATCGCAACTGGACGCCCGCCGCCGAATGGGAGAACCGCAAGCGGCCCTTCCCCGCTCCCAACACGCTGCGCTGGTCGTTTGGCAAAAGCACGGAGCCAGTCGCCGAGAAGGACACTCGCGAAAACCTCCGCACCAACAAATCGGCTGACGCCAAGAAGAGCGCGAAGAACGCCAAGAACATTCCTCCTAAGAACTCGGAGCCGGCCGCCAAGAACCGACTCGGCCGGCAACTGGGATCCTTCGAAAGAGGAGGGCGGCACGACGAGCGACGTGAAAGCCGCCGACAAGAACAGGCAGCGACGATTCGATCGCCTGGGACGGTTTCTGGCCGTTGACCGTGTCGGATCTCGTGCATCGCAACGAGCGCGGCGAAGGTCGCTCCACCGAAGCAGCAGCCGCCACCGTCGACGACGGCATGCGCTGCCTGCATCAGTTGGCCCGCGTCGACAATCTGTCCGGGTGGAACGCGGCCATCCTGTGGGCTCAGCACGATCCGCAGTCGGCCGTCGAAATCGCCGACGTGCTCGAGCGGCTGATCGTTAACCCGCCCGCCTACGTGCTGGAGACGGGCGAACGCGACTCGGGCGAGGCCACACCGCCCACAACGGACAAACAGGCTGCCGACGCGAATCACAAGCCCGGGCCGATCCAGCCGCCTCCCGTGGCCAAAAAACCCGCGCGAAAAATCGCGCCCGCCACGCAGGCCGCCGCGGCCGAGGCATGGTGCCTGGTGTTGGCCGCCAGCGCCGCCGAGCCGGTCGACGGGCTCGCGCCGGCCGGCCGCCTGCTCGAACGGGCCAACTTGCTCAACGCGGTGCGCGAAGAGCTGTTTTGCGGCGTGGCCGCCTGGGTGCCGCCCGCCCGCATCCCGCGTCTGGAAAATGCGCTCCGCCAGGGAGAGAAAAAGTCCCGCGCACCGATTGAGATCCGCCAGGCGGCCATCGATGCCTGCCTGATCTATGCAATCAACCAGAAGCAACCGCACGCCCGTGTTCCGGCCGTCGCCGCGAAGGCCGCCAAGCCGTCGTCCGATTGGCCGGCGACGGTGATGAGCTGCCGCATCGATCCCGATTTCCAAGTCCGCCGCGCGTTCATCGAATGGCTCGGCCGGGCCGCCCCCGAAGGGGCCTTTGAACTGTTGAAGAGGCAGGCCGAATCGGCCGAAGCGGGATTGCGACAAGCCGCGCTCGAATCGCTCGGCCGGCTGCACACCGACGCGGCTCACGCCGAGATCAAGGCCCAAGCCGATCGCACCCGCGACGGATTGCGGCCGCCTCGGTCCGAGCGCTCGCCGGGTGGGGAATCGAAGAGATCTCCGGTTACGCCCACGACCGCTCGCAAATCGTGCGGGTGACCGTCGCTCACGAGCTGGCCCGAGCGCAGACGATCGATTCGGCCGTGCTGCTCATGTCCCTCGTCGTCGACACCAGCGTGGAAGTGCAGGTCGCATCGGTGGACGCCGTCAAAGGCTGGCCGAACGATCTCGCCTTTCCGCTCCTCTTGCACGCCATGCGCGACAGCTCGGCCAAGACGCGGTTGGCGGCCTTCACACAGCTTTCGCAGCGGCGCAAGCTCGACGTCGATTATCGCTTCGACGGCCCGCCCGACCAGCGGCAAGCAGCCGTCAACGCGGTCGCCGCCGCCGTCGGCTCGTCGCTCAGCTATCTCGATCAAATGCTGCGACGCGAGCCGCACGCCGTCTCGCAAGCCAGCGCACTGCGGGCGGCTGAAATTCGCGAGCACCTGGCCTCGCTCATCGAGAAACAGCTCCGAGTCGCCGGCGGCCAACGCGGCCCGCGAGTGGCTGGCCGGCATCGGCCCGAAGGATCTGCAGCGTCGTCGAAGCCTTCCTCAAGGATCCGACGAAAGCCTCGCCTGAGCCGATTTATCGCGACGTCCTGCCACGCATCAGCCCGATCTACGCGGCCCTCGTCGATCTGGAGAGCAGCGACCTCGACATCCGCCGCCGAGGCGCCCGCACGCTCGTCCGATCGTGGCCAGGCCGCCTCGCTCAGCCACCCGGTGCTCGCGCGGCTGCAGGAGCGGCTCTATCGCGAATCGGACGACCTCATCTGGCGGTGGGCGATGCTGGCCATCGCCTCCGACTCGACCGACGAATGCGCGCAGATCGCCAACCTGGCCCTGCATCATCAATCGGCCGAGGTGCGGCAGCTGGGCTGCGAATACCTGGGCCGCCACGGGCAGCCGGCCTACGCGGTCTGGCTGCTCGACTCTTGGACGATCGCGATCGTAGCGTGAAGCTGGCCGCCATCCGGGCGCTGGGCAACTGCGGCAACCTGGTCGCAGTCCGCGGCATTACGCCCGACAAGGCGCACCAATCGTCCCCCAATCTGCGGTCGCTGCTTAGCCAGCTCCGATGCGGGCGTGCGGTTTGCGGCCGCGGTCAGCCTGTGCCGACTGGGAACGCCCGGAGGGCATGCAGGAGCTGACCCGCCTGAGTTATCATCCCAATCCCGACACGCGGGAGCAGGCGGTGAAGGAGATGGGGCTGCTCGGGCCAGACGCGATTTGTCTCGCACCTGGTGACCCTGGGCTGGACCGAGCGGAACGCGCAGGTCCGCCAGGCCATCCTCGACAGCCTCGATCGACTCGTGCCGGAAGAGAATCGACCCGCGGGCACTTGGCGAGACACCGGCTCCGGATGCTAAGATCAAATGCTGGGTGGAGTGGTTGCAGCAGCGAACGGCGAAGCGGCCACGCCGGCGATGCCGGAACGGCCGATCCCAAAGCGGCTCCGCTGGCAAAAGGCCCCGCCCGGGCGGTCCGGTCGTTTCGCGACCGGATGGCTAGGCGGACGAGATTGAACCGAACGAGGTTGATTCGTCGCGGCAGCGCATCAGTCTTACGGGCGGACTCGCGGTCGTCGTCACGTTTTGTATTCGGATCGTCAATCGAAAGGTCTCCATGTCCAAAGCCAAGGACGATTTCAAGCTCGAGTGGCACGGGAACGCGGTGGTGATCACTCCGGCCGCCAACGTCGAATCGATGCGCTGGGACCTGATCGAGCAGGCGGCCGACATCGTGATGTCCCCGATGCGCAACCAGGACATCCCGATGGTGGTCTTCGACTTGAGCGACGTGGCCTATTTCGGCTCGGTCTTTCTGGCGCTGCTGCTGCGGTGCCACAAGTTCGTCAAGAGCCGCGGCGGGGAGCTGGTGCTGTGCGGAGCCAGCGAACTCGCGCAAGGAACTGCTGCGCGTGACGTCGCTCGACACGCTCTGGGCGATTTACGACACGCGCGAGGAGGCGCTCGACGCGGTCGCCACGTAGCCGGTAGCGGTCCGCCCCAGGCGAGTGCCGGCTCCGATGGTCATTTCCGCAGTGAGGAAGGGAAGCCTCGGACCCCATGATTGACAAATCGCCTCTCGATGCCGCTTCGGTCCCCGCCTCCGCCGGCGATGGACCGGCCACGCCGCCGTCCGTTCCGGGCACGCCCTCCCCGGTCCGCGAGCCGCACTCGACCCTGGTCGACGAGATCAAGGCGACGGCCGACAAGCTGGCGGCCGACGGCGCGACGCGCGGCGACCTCAAGATCCTCTCCCGCGTCCTCCGCGAGCTGCGCTACGCGTTCAAGGTCTTCACGCCCTACCGGCGGCAATTCAAGGTGACCGTCTTCGGCTCGGCCCGCACGGCCCGCGAAAATCCGGCCTACCTGCAGTCGGTCGAGTTCGGCCGGCGGATGGCGGACGCCAGCTGGATGGTCGTCACCGGGGCCGGCGGCGGCATCATGGAGGGAGCCCACGTCGGCGCCGGCAAAGAAATGTCGATGGGCGTCAACATCATGCTCCCCTTCGAGCAGGAATCGAACGCCGTCATCTCGCAGGACCAGAAGCTCGTCCACCTCAAATACTTCTTCACGCGGAAGCTGCTGTTCGTCAAAGAGGTGCACGCCGTCGCCCTGTTTCCCGGCGGCTTCGGCACGCAGGACGAAGGCTTCGAGACGCTGACGCTCGTGCAGACCGGCAAACGCGACCCGATGCCCATCGTGCTGCTCGACGAGCCGGGCGGCACGTATTGGACCGCCTGGCAGCAGTTCGTCGACGACGAGCTTTTGGGCCGCGAGCTGATTTCGCCGGAGGACCTCGCGCTGTTCAAGGTCACCGACGACGTCGGAGAGGCCGTCAACGAGATCATCGGCTTTTATTCCGCGTACAATAGCATGCGCTACGTCCGCGACCAGTTGATGATTCGGCTGAACCACGAACCGCCCGACGCGCTGGTCGAGCGGCTGAACGCCGAATTCGCCGACATCCTCGATCTCGGGCCGCATCACCAAAACGACCGTGCACCGGCTCGAGACCGACGACGAGCATCTCAAAGAACTTGCCGCGGCTGATGATGCACTTCAACCGCAGAAACTTCGGCCGCCTGCGGCAAATGATCGACCTGCTCAACAAAGAGCTGGGCCAGACGCCTCAAACAAAGTGACCCCGAGCCGCGAACGTTAGTCCCGGAGAACTTGCCTTTCCGACTGAATTTGTCGCTCCACTGACGTCACCGACCACTCCGACCCTCAACATCCATGCCCGCCATCTATCTCACCGAAGACGATGTCCGCGAGCTGCTCGACGTGGACACGGCCATCCCGCTCGTCGAGGCGGCGTTTCGCAACCTGGCCGACGGCAAGGCGAAAACGTTCCCCGCGCCCGCGCGTTCGCCAAGGGCATCGCGCTGCACGCGATGAGTGCGGCGGCCGAATACCTGGGCTATCGTCGGCTGGAAGGTCTACACGACGACCCGCCGCGGCGCCCGCTTTCACGTCGGCCTCTCGGAGATCGCCACCGGCGAACTGGTCGCGCTGATCGAGGCCGATTATCTGGGACAGGTCCGCACCGGCTCCGCCAGCGGCGTCGCCACTGAGTGCATGGCCCGCGGCCGACGCCCGCACCGTCGGCCTCTTCGGCACGGGCAAGCAGGCCCGCACCCAGCTCAAGGCCGTCTGCAGCGTGCGGCGGATCGAGCGGGTCGAAGTCTATTCCCGCAACGCCGAGCGGCGCGAAAAGTTCGCCGCCGAGATGAGCGAGTTCTGCGGCACTCGCGTCGTGGCCGTCCATTCGCCGCAAGAGGCGGTTCGCGAGAAGGACATCGTGATCTGCGCCACGACCAGCGAGGTCCCGCTCTTCGAGGGCCGCGACCTCGACCCGGGAACGCACCTCAACGTCGTCGGCTCGAATTATCTCGCCAAGGCCGAGATCGACGTCGACACCGATCCGCCGGGCCGACATCATCGTCTGCGATTCGATCGAAGCCTGCCGCCGCGAGGCGGGCGATTTCGTCGCCGCCCTCGAAGCGGGCGTCACCGACTGGGCCCTGATGCACGACCTGGGCGACGTCGTCACCGGCCGCCAAACGGGCCGCGCCCACGCCGAGCAGATCACGCTCTTCAAATCGGTCGGCCTGGCGATCGAAGACGTCGCCGCTGCCGTGCACGTCTACCACCGCGCCCGCGCGAAAACATCGGCCAAGCGTGCCCGTTTTAGATGACGGAAATCGCGGGCATGCGCGGCATTGCGTCGGGTGGCCGGGGCGCTCTGCGCAGCGGAAGCCCCGGAACATTGACTCGCTTACGGCCGCCAGCATTCTATTGACGACGGTGGCCGCACCTCAACGAGCGCAGGGCCATTCGAGTAAAAGATCGGTCGGCATGCCGACCGATCGCTGACGACTAAACGGGGGCTTCCGCAAGGCGGAAGCCGCCCGTCGACGTGGTCGGGGCGATCCGTGGACGAGCCGCTCTGCCACGCACCAAATTGAAAGCGGTGGGTCGATCTAACTAGGATGGAGCGCGCGTGAGTTCGATTTTGGTTCCAAGGCACTCTTCGTGGCCGATTGGGCGGAGGGACCGAGATGAGCCAGGAATCACAAAAGATCGTTGCCGACGGGGCTGAGGACGGTCGGCCGTCGCGCAAGGCGATTGTTTCGCGACTCATTATTTCGAGCAGTGCGGCGTTAGCACTCCTCGGCGGTTCGGCGGCAGCGCAAGCCCGCCTGCAGCCGACCCCCTGCCGTCCGGCGAGGTACTCTGCGAGAAGATGATCGCCGCAAGCGACAGCGTCTCTCGCGGGAGTGTCCACGTTGATGTTCTCATCTGGGACGACAATCAACCTGAACCGGGAAAGAGCACTTATTTCCTCGTCTTCGATGACGAGAAGAAAATGCTCCGCTGTGACCGCGACACGAAGTCTCGCCACACCAAATACGTGCGCACCCCCACGAAAAGCTTGTACCAGCTCCTGATGCCGCAGGCCGATGCGATCCAAGTCGGGGCCCCTGACCGTGATCTATCCGGCTTGCGTGATCAGCCGCTTGAGCCGCACCTCTTGTGGTTTGCCGGCGCTGGCACCTTTCTGTTTCGGGGACGCTATTCACCCATAGTTTCTCGCTTGCGACAAGAGGCGCCGAAAACGACCGTATCGAAAGACAATCACGGCAGAATTCTCTTCCGGTGGGCGACGACCCTGGACATCTCCGTGATCAGTCCCGCGGATAAGCGTCCTCGGATGAAACCGGCCGAACTCATTGATACGTTGATCGTCGATCCGGCGCTCGGCTTCGTTCCAGTTGTCACGATGCATGCCACGAGATTGGACGAGTCAACGACATCAGTGATAAACGAGTTGTCGGAAATTCAGTACGAAAAGAAAAATGGCTATTTCGTTCCCGTCGCGATTGATATCCGCGGGAATGGAAACCTCAAGATCAAGGCGACATGCCGCTGGCAGTCGGTGAACGGAGATATTGATCCCAAGGTCTTCACGGTTGAGGGATTTGAGCCCAAGAAGGGGACGGCTATCTTCGACCTTAAGGGGCCCCAGCCGGTCTTCCTCGGTTTCACCGGCAAAGCGGCTCAGGATGGTCGAGGACCGCAACACCCCCGCTGTCGGTAATTTGAAGCCGACTGACGACCGGCCGCTCAGCGCTGCAATCGCCCGTAGAAAACTGATCTTGGCCAATCGGGCGTTTATGGCAGAATGGAAATAGCCGCTCGTGCGCCACGGGCTCCGGCGCACATTGCGGCTTGAGCACAGTTGGGGTGCGCCCCAGTGCGGCGCCAGTCCGACGTCTAGCGGAACATTGGCACGGGACGGGTTTGCTGGCCGGTGGGAGCGGACGCGAGCTGCGGAGTGGATCGATCCGTTTTTGTCCGCCGGGTAAAAAAGCTCCGCATCGGAGTAGAAAAAAAGATCCCCGGCAGCGTCAGTGAGTTGAACCGACCCAAGCCGAGCGGACCGATCGAACTCCGGTCCGGACACTTTCATCGACAGGGGGCTCAGTACTTTCACGGGGGGTTGGGTCACAATTTTTTACTGTATAGGTGCCCCACGAAATTCGTGACCCATCGGACTAACCCGGAAAGAGCCTGCGGCGTGACGCGAGACGAAGGGCCACATTCCGAAATAGCACGCCCAATACGACGCCCCAGAGCACCACCAGGGCGCCGGGGTTCCCGGCAAGCATCAGCATCAGAAAGAGCCAGGCTGCCGGTCGCCGCAGGCGCAACAAGATCCCCGGTTCGATCAGGTCATCATCGGGTTTGTCGCTCATGCCGCGATTATACCCGGGGACGCTTCCTCCCTAGCGCAGGAAGCCCCGATTGGCGGGACGGGACTCATTCGTGGCCGGCCGCCAGGTGCTTTGCGCGGTGGGACCACTTGTCCCGCCGGGACCACCTGAAGTGGTCCCGGCGTGACGGTACCCTCACATTTGACATAAGGGGGGATCGAAAAAGTGGTCCCACCGCGCCTGAGCCGACGGCGCCAGAATTCGTGTTCGTAAGGTGTGACCAGGCCGGCTTTGCGGCCGCTGGCAGACCGTCGGCATCGTCAGAGTCGCCGCTCATCAAAAGCCGGTGTGCCTGCGCCCGCTGCGCGGGCTGGTCACACGCTACGACGAATAGAGCCTACGTTCGCGCCGGTTCGGCTCGTTGGGCGATCAGGGCGTCGAGCTCCGCCTTGAGCCGCGGGAGAATCTCGTCGTAGGGGTAGGCCCCGAGTTCTTTTTCGCCCTTCTTCAGGTTGACGAAGTTCGGGGCGCACCACAGACCGAGGTCGGCGTCGTCGGTTTCGCCGGGGCCGTTCACGCGGCAGCCCATCACGGCGATGGTGATCGCGTAGTCCTTGGCGTAGGCGGTCAGTTCCTTCACCTGGGCGGCCAGGTCGACGAAGGCTTCGTTCTCGACCCGCGAGCAGCTCGGGCAACTGATGATGTTGAGCGACTTGAGCCCAAAGTCGACCACGCTCCGCACGCGGCCGGCGGCGATGTCGGACAGAATTTGCTTCCCGGCGGCGATCTCTTCCTGCTTGCGGTCGTTGGGAACCGTGAGCGACACGCGGATCGTGTCGCCGATGCCGCGGCTGATCAGCTGCTCGAAGGCAATCCGCGTTTTGATGATGCCGTCGGGCGGCATGCCGGCTTCCGTCACGCCCAGGTGCAGCGGCACGTCGGGACGGGCTTCGGCAAAGCGGCGGTTGACCTCGATCACCTTTGCCGGATCGGAATCCTTGAGCGAGACGCAGTACTGCGTGAAGCCGATCGAATCGAGGAACTCGCAGTGATCGAGGGCACTCGCCAGCATGGGACCGATCGAGTCGGTCGGGGCGAACTGCTCCTTCTTGTCCGGATCGACCGAGCCGCAGTTCACGCCGACTCGGATGGCGCAGTCGTGCTCGGCCGCGATGCCGGCAATGTACCGCACCTTCTCCTGCCACGGCTTTTGCCGCTCGTGGTGATAGAGGTGGCCCGGGTTATAGCGGAGCTTGGCGACGAACGGGGCGACCTGCTCGGCCAGGCGATAGTTCTCCTGCAAGTCGACGGCCAGGTTGGCATTCGTGCGGTCGTTGATTTGAGCGAGGGCGTCGGCCTCTTTCTTGCTGTCGACGGCCACGCGGACGACGTCGGCCCCGGCATCCGTCAGCGCGTTGATCTGCCGGACGGTCGCCTCGACGTCGGTCGTCTTGGTCGCCGTCATGCTCTGGACGGCAATCGGCCGGCCGGCGCCGATCTCGACGGTGCCGATGCGGACGACCCGCGTCGGATTGCGTTTCGAGGTTCGATTCAGATCATCCGTCATCGAGAACAACTCCCGCCGTGGGGATCGGGGAAACGCATGGACCGAGCGGGGCAGCGACGACTTTCGCCCGTCGACCGCGACCCCCCTCGACACTTTAGGGGCACTTGATTGTAAAACCCACCGTCGCGACCGCCAATTCTTTCGCCCGCAATCGCCCGGTTTGGCGGCCGAATCCGGGGCGGCGACACGGGATCCGTCAGCTCCCTCAGGGTTTGCGGGACCGCCCGAATTCACCGGCCGCGGATCCGACATTGACACACTAAGTCATGCCGACTACAAGTCTTCCGTTTTCCAGGGCGTCCGCCTCACCGGACACTTTCGGGCCCCTCACCTCGGCCAATCAGCACGCTCGGCCCCGATCCCAGGTCTTCCACGTCCGCTCAATATCCGGTCAATCCAAACTGCGTCCCGACTGCGTCCAGAACGCCGCCGTGATCGTCGCAGTTCGAAAACGAACTTCGTTCGAGAAGGACTCGTCATGCGCCGACTCGCGCTTTTGCCGTCTTGCTGGGGCTCTGCGGATGTAGTTCGCGTACGGCGCCGTCGACGGTCGATCAGGCGGCCGAATCGCTGCCGACGAGCGACGTCACCCGGGTCGGCAGCGGGCCGGGCTCGAGTTCGGCAGGGTCGGCGAAGACGGCTTCGTCCGAGAAGGCCAGTGCTCCGTCGTACCTGGGGCCGCACGACGAGTCATTTGGCCGCCTGTCGTCGAACGCGAAGGCCGAACTCGAGCGGGCCGAGCAGCAGATTCGCGAAGGCCAGCTCGGCACGGCCGTGCAGACGCTGAGCCTGTTGATCGGCGAGAATCCGAAAAACTCGCTGGCCTTCGTCCTCCGCGGGGAAGCAAACGCCCAACGCAAGAACGACGCCGACGCCCTGGCCGACTTCAGCACGGCCGTCGAGCTGGAGCCGAACAACGCGGACCGCCTGTCGGCCCGCGGGTTTTTCTGCCTGTCGCGCGGCAACACGGTCGACGCGCTGGCCGACTTCAACCGGGCAATCGAAATCGACCCGAAGAACGCCCGGGCGCACAACAACCGGGGCATGGCCCGGCTGACCAGCGGCGACATCAAAAAGGCGATCGAAGACTTCAACACGTGTATCCAGCTCGATCCGCGGTTTGTTGCCGCCTACAACAACCGCAGCTTTGCGTTGGCCAAGTCCGACCGCCGCCAGGAAGCGCTGGCCGACCTCGACAAGGCGCTCGAACTCGATCCGAAGGCGCCGGGCACGTACGACAATCGCGGCGCCCTGCTGCTCGACGCCCAGGAATACGAGAAGGCACTGGCCGACTTCACGCGGGCGATTCAGTTCGACGCGTACAACGGCAACTACTACGTCCATCATCGGATCGCGCTCACCAGCCTGAAGCGGTTTGCGGACGCCCAGGCCGACACGGTGCGGATCGACCGGCTGGCCCAACTGTCGCTGCTCAATCAGGCCGTCTTTCGCGATCGAGCAAATCCCAAGGTGTACATCGATCGCGGCAACTACTTCCTCGACGACAACGAACTCGACAGCGCACTGGCTAACTTCAACCGGGCGCTGGAGCTCGATGCCAGGAACGCTACGGCCCTGACGCAGCGGTCGCGGGCCTGGCTCCGCCATGGCGACGCTGAGAAGGCGCTCGCGGACGCGACGGCCTCCCTGGACATCGAACACCGCGAAGAAACCTTCGGCGTGCGGGGCGATGCCTACCGCAAGCTGCAACAGTATGACAAGGCGATCGCCGACTACGATGCCGCGCAGCGGATTGATCAGGACGTCGCCGAGACGTGGACGCTGTATGCCCAGTCGCTGCAGCAAGCCGGCCGCACCAAACAGGCCGAAGAGGCGCTGCGTCGTGCGGCCGACCTCAAGGCACTCAACGCGCCGACGGCCGTCGCCGCCGCGCCGAGCAAGCCGCGCAGCTGACCGCAGTCGGCCCGGCGACCTGTGATCGGAATGGGCCGATTTTTCGCTGTCGCCGGCGATCGGTTGGCTGTCCGCGTTTTTCGCGGGCTGATAGCATATCGGCGGTCCATTCGTTCCGAGTCGATCGTCCCCGCATGATCGACGGCACGTTGATCGTCACCGCAATCGCAGGAGCCACCGATGGGTTTGTTCGAGGGGAAAAAAGGGCTGATCTTCGGGATCGCCAACGACCATTCCATCGCCTGGGCCATCACCGAAAAGTTGCACGCCGAAGGGGCGGAGATGGGCTTTTCCCATCTGCCGGACAAGGATCCGGAACGTCCGCGGATGGAACGGCGGGTGCGGAAGCTGGTCGAGCCGCTGGGAGCCAAGCTGATCCTGCCCTGCGACGTCACCCGCGATGAAGACCTCGACCGCATTTTTGCCGCAGCCAAGGAGCAACTCGGCCCGCTCGACTTCGTCCTGCACTCGGTGGCTTACGCTCCTCTCGAAGATCTGCAAGGTCCGGTGTACAACGTCAGCCGCGACGGCTTCAAGCTGGCGATGGAAATCAGCGTCTACAGCCTGCTGACGATCGCCCGCCGCGCCCGCGAGGCGCTCAAGCCGGGCGGCAGCCTGCTCACGCTCACCTACCTGGGGGGCGAGACGGTGATCCCCGGCTACAACGTGATGGGCATCTGCAAGGCGGCCTTGGAAAGCTCGACCCGCTACCTGGCCAGCGAGCTGGGAGCAAGCAACATTCGCGTCAACGCCCTCTCCGCCGGGCCGCTCAAAACGCTCAGCTCGTCGGCCGTCGGCGAGTTCGATCAGATGCTCAAGCTCTACACGACGTTCTCACCCTTGAAGCGCAACATTTCGCCCGAGGAAGTCGCCAACGCCGGCATGTATTTGTTGAGTCATCTCGCCGGCGGCATTACCGGGGAGACGCTGCACGTCGACGCCGGTTACCACATCATGGGTGCCCCGCCGGCCGACATGCACGCCAAGCTGTGACGCCGACGGACGAACCGCGGGAGCGCGTCGCGATCGCTGTCGTCGAGCACGCGGGACGGTATCTCGTGGGGACGCGGCGGGCCGACCAGGCGCTCGCCGGCCGGGCCGAGTTCCCCGGCGGACGCTGTCTGTCTGGCGAAGAGGGCTCCGCCTGTGCCGTCCGCGAGTGTCGCGAAGAAACGGGGCTGGCGGTCATAGCCGTCCGCCAGTTGGTCGCGTGCCGTCATACGTATCCGCACGGGGCACTCGATCTCGAGTTCTGGCTGTGCCGGCCGGCCGCTGAGCAGGACGCGGACCCGGTGGCCGGCGGTTTTCGCTGGGTGCTGGCAGAGTCGTTAAAGTCGCTCGACTTTCCCGAAGCGAATCGGGCCGTGCTGGAAATTCTCTCCGCTGGCCCCCGATCCGCGAGCTAGATTTGCCCGTCGGCACTTGCAAGTTGCCGTCTCAGCGTTGTTGTCTCAGCACAGGTCGGGCCACCTCGTACGCTCCTCTGCCTTCGGATCGCACCATGTTCACGAACATGATGGTCACTGCCCGCGGCTACTATGCGTTCTACGGTCGCTTCTTCGCCGACCAGTGGTACGGCCTGAACCCGGTTCGCTACGGCGTGCTCTTGATCGGCGTGGGCGTCTTCGGCTGGCTGCTGATGAAGTCGGGCAACAAGCGGACCTAGCCCGCCGTCCGATCGCCCTGTCCGGCCGACGCTTCTTTGATGCCGAAGGGTTGTTCGACGCCGAACGACCCTGCGATGCCTGCCGGCGGCGGACAACCAACGCGGTCCGGCCACGCCGGCGACTCTTCCATCGCTCAACTCGAGCGCCTGCCAATCCCGACTTCCTGGGCGCTCACCAGGGCCGCTTCGTCGTCGCGACCGAAGGCGGCCCGGACCACGTCACTCACGATTTCGACGTCGGCGGTCCGTTCAAAGCGAATTCGCACTTGATGGCAATTATTTACCCGACTAGGATTCGAACCTAGACTAACAGGACCAAAACCTGTTGTGCTACCATTACACCATCGGGTAGTTCCGGCCCCGTCCGTCGCGCATTCCGGCGGGGCACCGCGCGGGAAGTTTAAGCGAAGCGCAGCGACCCGGCAAGCAAAAGCAGCCGCCGGCCGGCCGCCGGCAATGGGTTCTGGTAGCCAGCGACAAATCGATTCCCCACATTCGGAGGGAGGAGTTGCTATGGGCATCGGGCCGCATCATTCGCTCTTAGCCGCCGGCTTGCTGCTGGGCGGATTCTGCGCCGCCGCACTCGCACCGGCACGAGCCGCCGACACCATCGGCACAGCCAAGCCCGAAGCACCAAAGACACCGTCGAAAGCGGCGACGGCACGCGACCTCGACGGCGTCGCGCGAACCATCTTCGCGATCACGGACGTGGTGCTCGACCACCATATCCAGCCCGTGTCGCGTCAGGAGATGATTCTCACCGGACTGCGGGGAGCCTTTGCGTGGAAGAACCTGGCAGCGCCCGAACTCAGCCGCCGTGTCTCGGACCTGCGGACGGCAGACGAACTGGCGGCCCTGCTTAAGGAGCTTTGGCCCAAGCTCACCCAGAACGGAACCTTGCCGTCCGAGGACGTTGAAAACGCGATGCTGACCGGTTTGCTGAGTTCCGTGCCCGGCTCGCCGCACATTCTTCCCGCCAAAGAAGTGCGGGTGCACAATCAAATCCAGGCCAATCGCTACATCGGCATCGGCATTGCCATTCGAGTCGACGACAAGACCAAGCTGCCGCAGATCGTGCATGCCCAGCCCGGCGGCCCCGCCCAGTTGGGAGGCGTGCGGGACGACGACTTGATCGAGCAAATCAACCGTTCCCGCGTCGAACCAAACGGGAAACTTCGCGACGTCGTCGACGCGCTCCGCGGCCCCGAGGGAACCGAAGTCACGATTCAGGTGCGGCAACCCCAGGCCAAGGAGTCGCGCACCCTGACGCTGGTGCGCCTGCCGGTGATGTTCAAGTCGGTGCAATGCACGGAGCACAATTCGGACGAAGATCACGTCGTCCTGCTCCACACCAAGCCGGTCATCGCGTACCTCAGGATCAGTTCCGTCACGGCCAGCACCGCCCGCGAACTAGCTGCGTGGGAGCCTCGGCTCCGCGAGGCCAAGGTGCAGGCGTTAATCCTCGACCTGCGAGATACCGGCGGCAGCGACGGCTTCGACAACTATCACGCGGCCCTGCTCTTGGCCGACAGCCTGTTGGACGGGAAAGCCGCTCGGCAAGCTGCGGACGCGGGAGGGGACGCAGGAATTCACGGCCGATCGGGAATGCCTGTTTCGCGATTGGCCGCTGGCGATTCTGATCGACAAATACACGAGCGGTCCGGCCGAGTGGGTGGCCGCCGCCCTCCAGGATTCCGTTGCCGTTTCCGGCAAGCGGCGACACGTCACCATCGTCGGAACACCCAGTGGCAAGGACGCCTTTGTGCGTACCGCTTATCCGCTGCCCAGTGGCGACGACTTGATCCTGGCAAACGGCGTCTGGGAACGTCCGAAATACGTCGCAGAACACAAACAGAGAGTGCACATCTACGCGAGTCCCGGCGATGGGAGCGACTGGACAATGACCGAGACGGACGCCAAAGGTTCGGCAGACTCGGTGATCCCAGACGCCTACGTGTATCTCACCGATCCAGAGGTCGGCGTCCAGGATCTGCTACTCGCCCCCGTCAAAACGCCGCAGCCGCGCGAGCGAACCGGAAGAGTCTTGCCCCAGAAGGCCCCCGCGAAGGAAGACAAAGACGGTGTGGTTCGTCGCAGTGCCACCAGTCTCGACGCATACGAGCAGGCCGCGGTGAGTGAGCTGCAAATGCAGTTTGACCTCGCTCCCGAAAAGCACTAAGCGGCGACAGGCAGCCTCCCCGTGACCGCGCCTCCCATCGAATTCCATCGTGCAATCGGACTCGGTCGCAGCCGGAGCCGAATTGCCCACGGGCGGTCGATTTCGCGGGTCGGCGTGGTGTGGCTGACGGCGTCTTTTGGTGTGTCCGTCCTGGCGATCGTGTTGCGGTCGCAAGTGGGTATAGCTGCCGACAAGCCGTCGCCGGCGGTCACCGCGTCACAGGACACATCGCACGCTCCCGCGCGGCTGCGCTCTCCGATCGCACTCGCCCTGGCCGACCAGGGCAAGCTGCTGCTGGCCGCCAATCAGCGGAGCGGCACGGTTTCGATCGTCGACTTGTCGGCCCAGCGCGTCGTGGGCGAAAGCTCGATCGGCAAGCAACTGTCGGACTTGGTCTCGCTTCCCGGATTGGCTTCCGCCTCCGGGCACGTCGATCGATTTCTCTGCACTGACTCGGAGACACACGAGCTGTATCTGCTCGCTCGCCACGGCGACGACGTGACGATCGTCGACAGGCTCCGGGTCAGTTCGTATCCCGTGAGCGTGCGCCTCGACAAAACGGCCGGGCGCTGCTTCGTGGCCTCGCTCTGGTCGCGACGTTTGACCGCCGTCGATTTGGTCGCCGACGCGCAGGGAGGCGTCCGGCTCAAGCTCGGAACGGTGCTCCCGCTCCCCTTCCCTCCCCGGCTGCAGGCGCTCGCTCCGGACGGCCGCACGCTGATTGTGGCCGGCGCCTTCGGCGGCCAGTTGGCCGTCGTCGACCTCGCCAAGTTTGGGCTACGAATCGTCAAAACGGTTCCCGGTCAGAACATTCGCGGAATGGCTTGGAGCAGCGACGGTCGGCAGCTATTGCTCGCGCAGCAAACGCTGAATCGACTCGGCTACACGAGCCAGGAAGACCTGCACTGGGGGTCCGTCGTCTCGAATATCGTGCGGTCGCTCGAGAGATCGGCGATCGAGGATCCGCAAGCCGACATCCTGGCCGGGAGCCGCGCAATCGAGCTGGGCCAGGTCGGCAACGGCGCGGGTGACCCCGCCTCTCTGAGCGTCGCGGAGGATGGCAGCCTCTCGGTGGTGCTCTCAGGCGTCGGCGAGGTGGCGTCCGGTCAGGTTGACGCGGCCCGCTTCCGTCGCTTCAAAGTTGGCCTGCGCCGACCGCTTTAGTCGCGAGCGAGGACGGCACCAGGCTCTACGTCGCGGATACGTTCGGCGATTCGATTGCGCTCATCCCGCAGGGAAAGGCAGCAGCAGGCGCTGCCGATGCCGTCGCGCACGTCTCGCTGGGACCGCAACCAGTGCTGACGGCCGCCGAGCGCGGCGAGCGACTGTTTTGCGACGCGCGGCTCTCCCTGGAGAGCTGGATGAGCTGCCAGAGTTGCCACGCCGACGGCCACTCCAGCGACGCACTGAGCGATACGCTGGGCGACGGCTCATTCGGTGCCGCCAAGCGGATTCCGCCTTTGGGCGGCGTCGGGGAGACGGGCCCCTGGGCCTGGAACGGCAGCATGGCGGACCTGGGCCAGCAGATTCGCAAATCGATGCAGACGACGCTCCGCGCGAAATCCATTCCCGACGAACAGGTTGCCGATCTCGCCGCGTACCTCAAGACGCTGAAACCGGCCCCGGCAATGGACGACTCTCCTGCCTCTCCAGCGAGCGTGGCCATCGAACGGGGCCGGGCCGTCTTCACTCAGCACAAATGCAATCGCTGCCACGTTCCGCCCACGTTCACGTCGCCCCACGTCTACGACGTCGGTCTGCAGGACGAATTGGGCAACCGGCGCTTCAATCCGCCGTCGTTGCGCGGCGTGAGCCAGCGGGCCGCATTCTTTCACGATGGCCGGGCGACGTCGCTTGTCGACGTCTTCCGCGTGCATCATCACCCGTCGAACCTGCAGTTCGCCCAGGCGGAACTGACCGATCTGATCGCCTACCTGCAAACGATCTGAATCAGCCAACCTCGACTGGGGCGGCCTCTTTCGGTCCGTTCAGCGAGTTCGAAATCGTCGACAGAACGACCGTTTCGAGTTGCTCGGCACTCGGCAGCGGCAGCGACAGTAATTGGAACGTTTCATAGGCCTTCACGGACGCCCGGTTGAGCGAGCGCAGGCACAACGAACTCTTCTCCGGACCGTATTCGGCCAACACGGTGTTGAGCGCGTGGCGACGGCTCGGATGCGGCAGCTCGATCATGTCGGCCAGGCTCTCCGCGATCGTCATCGCCCGCAAGAGCCCCGTGTCGATGCCGAGACGGGTCGCGTTCTCCTGCGACTTGAGATGATGCAGCACGCCTGGAATGAAGGAGGCGGGCATCCCCCACCGCTCCATCATGGCCGCGGAGACTTCCGCGTGCGTGCAGCCGAAGTCGGCCTGTTCGAGCGCCGGGAGCCGCAGCTGGCCGATCGTTCTCCAGCGTCGGAGCACGGCCTGATATTGCTTGGGGAAGCCACGCAAGAGGCCCAAAATTCCGACGTCCTGCAGAATGCCCAGCAAGAAGGCCGCTTCGTCAGACCGGTTTTCCATTTCCTGGCCGAAGGTCGCCGTCGTGCAGGCGATGAACATGCCGCGGCGGGCGTGCCAGGCCTGCAGCTCGCTGGGCAGTCCTTTGGACAAGGAGCCCAGGCCCGACGTTACGGCCGCGTTGAGCACGTGTCCGATCGTCGGCCGCACACCCAGCACCCGCACGGCATCGGCCACATTGGAGATCGAGCGGGAGACGCCGTTCATCGAGGCGTTCGACGCCTTGAACAGGATGGCCGTCGCCCGGGGATCGATCGAAATCATCCGGACCAAATCGTTGACCGGGACCTGCTCCGGCGGCATCTCGAGAAACTGCAGAAGTTGCATCGTCAGCTGCGAGAGCACTGGCAGGTCGCTTTGCCGTTCGACGATGGCCCGCGCCCGCTCCGGAATCCCGTTCCCCTCTTCCGCCTGACGATCGAGGATCGTCCGGCTCAGCTTCACGATCGTGGCCTCGTCGCTGTTGGCATCGATGACGGTCACGGCGCCAGCCGATTTGGCGTCGATCGGCCCGGACTCCTCGTTTCGATGCAGCAGAATCGCCGGGACGCGCACCATCGAAGCCCGCAGCTTTTTGATCACTTCCAAGCCGCTGAAGAAGCCGTCGAGCTCGTTGTCGAGCACCAAGAGATGCAGTTCCGTTCCACCGAGCAGACCGCGAAGAGCCTCGGCGCTCACCAGCGTCATGGCCTCGATGCCGGCCTCCTTAAAGGAGCCGGCAAGCGCGGCAGCCTGCGAGACGTCGCGGCGAAAGATCGCCACGATCCGTTTTTCGCCGTCGCGGGGCTGGGCGCCGACGTCGCGGGCGGCAACATCGTGATTGGCCGTCGACGCTTCGGCGCGGCCGACCACGACGCTCGTCGATTCAGTCAGTTGTCCACTCATGTCAAAGTCCAAACGTGAACTGAGGGTTGCCGCACGGCGAGAGGTTTACGCTGAGATCTCACCGCGCAGCGGCGGCCCCGGGGGCAACCGCCACGAAACGCTAGTGCAATGCCGGCAAGTGTCAACTTTGTGACCGCGATTTAGTCCCTAGTTTCGTGCCAGTTCGCCAAGGTTTCTGCTTAGTCTCGACGGACCGCGAGGTGACAGGCGTGCGGTGCGGACGGCCTGGGCGGGTTGTGCCGGCCCTGCGCTTTGCCATGCGCACGTGCTCCGTGCCGGGAGTGCTAGCATCACCGGAGAGCGCAGCATCACGGGAGGATCAAATCGAGGAACCGGCGGCCGAGCACTGAGGGTGCAGCGGGAGGGCTACTTCTTCGCGGCGGGAGGGGCGCCGTTGGCAGCTGGGGGAGCGCCCTTTGCGGGCGCTTCTGGAACGCTCACAATCCGCACCGTGTGGTTTTCGACGTCGTACGCGTACTGCCAACCGGGCGGAAGGACGGCCAGCTTCACGTCGTAGGCCTTGACGACCTTCGTCATGAATTCATCGTAGTCCTTGGGGTAGTGCCCCTCGGCCGCGTTGTACAAATCGAGCGTGTGTTGCAGGTTCAGGAGATCGATTTTGGTGATCGTCGGCTTGAGCATTTGCACCGGACCCAAGAGGGGATCGTCGGCGTGGGCACGATTCTCGGTGATCTCCTGCTTGGCCTTCGGATCGAACTGCTTGATGTCGTTCGTTTTCTTGTTGATGTTGATGTTGGGGTCTCTCTTGGCCTGCTCGGAAAGTGATTGCATGCACCCCGCCGCCAGGGCGAGCGCCAGGCTGCCGATTCCGACCAGGCTGACAAATCCGCGGGTTTTCATCGCGCGATCCTCCGGAGACCCGTTTCTCATGCTGCGTGCGTTTTGAGTCTATCCCTACGAAATGGCCGCGGCAATGGGCGGCGGGGCCCGGCGCTCTGGTTAAATTCTGCGCGTCCGGCGTGGATCAATCCGCGAGCCGGCGATACGCTCGTGGTTGACCGCCGCGACTCGTGGGATGCAAGTCGCAACGTGAAACTGAACCTCTTATCGGAAAAAACCGCAGCAATGAAGCTTGAACACAAGGTGGCCTTGATCACGGGCGCGGCCGGGGGAATCGGCCGGGAAGCCTGCCTGCTCTTCAGCCGCGAGGGGGCGACGATCGTGGCCGTCGATCTCAACGAGACGGGCGGCGAAGAGACGGTTGCGCTGGTCCAAAAACAGGGCGGTCGGGGGCACTTCATCCCGGCCGACGTATCGAAGAGCGCCGATTGCGAAGGGATGATCGCCGCCGCCGAGAAGGCATACGGCCGATTGGACATCCTGTTCAACAATGCGGGCGTGATGCTCGACGGGGACGACGACGCCGTCCACACCAGCGAAGCCATCTGGGAGAAAACGCTGGCGATCAACCTCAAAGGCGTCTTTCTCGGCTGCAAGTTCGGGATACCCGCGCTCAGGCGGGCGGGCGGCGGGTCGATCATCAATACGGCCTCGTTCGTGGCGCTGATGGGGGCCGCCACGCCGCAAATCGCCTACACGGCCAGCAAAGGCGGCGTGCTGGCACTGAGCCGGGAACTGGCCATCATCCACGCGCGGGAGAAGATCCGCGTCAACGCCCTCTGCCCGGGCCCGCTCCGCACGGAGCTGTTGATGAACTTCCTCAACACACCGGAGAAAAAACAGCGCCGCCTGGTGCACATTCCCATGGGTCGCTTCGGCGAAGCGTCGGAGATGGCCAAGGCCGCACTGTTCTTGGCGTCCGACGACTCTTCGTTCCTGACCGGTGCCGACTTCGTCGTCGACGGCGGCATCACGGCAGCGTACGTCACTCCCGAATAAGATGTAGTCCAAAGTCCAATGTCCAAGGTCCAAAGTTAAGAGTGACGTCACGACGTCGGCCGACCTTGGACTTTGGACCTTGGACTTTGGACTGTTTCAATGCCTGTCTACCTGATCGGCACGCTCGACACCAAGGGGCAAGAAGTCGCGTTCGTGCGCGACGAGCTGCGGGCGTTGGGCCTCGACGTCGCGGTCGTCGACGCGAGTTGCCTCAATGAGCCGACAATCGCCGCGGACGTGACCCGCGAGGCCGTCTTCGAGGCGGCCGGCACGACGTTGGCGGCAGCAAGAGCGGCAAACGATCGTGGGCAGGCGGTAACGACCGCGGCGCGGGGCGTCGCCGCGCTGATCGCACGACTTCATACGGAGGGAGCAGTCGACGGCGTGATCGGCCTCGGCGGGTCGGCTGGTACGACGATTGCCACGGCCGGCATGCGCGTGCTGCCCATCGGCGTGCCGAAAGTCATGGCGAGCACCCTGGCCTCGGGGAATGTGCGGCACTACGTCGGCGACAAAGACATCCTGATGCTCAACACGATCGTCGACGTGTCGGGCATTAATCGAATCAGCCGCATCGTACTCGGGGAAGCAGCCCGCGCGATCGCAGGGCTGGTGACGCTGCGCCAAAAGCAGGACACATCGGCCGACAAGCCGGTGATTGCCGCCACGATGTTCGGCGTGACAACCCCGTGTGTCGAGCGGGCCCGCCGTGTGCTTGAAGACGCGGGTTACGAAGTGCTCGTCTTCCATGCCACCGGCACTGGCGGCCAGGCAATGGAATCGCTGATCGCCGACGGCCTGATCGCCGGCGTGCTCGACATCACCACGACCGAGCTGGCCGACGAGTTGGTTGGCGGCGTGCTCACCGCGGGGCCGGACCGACTGACCGCCGCCGGCCGCAAGGGGATCCCGCAAGTGATTTCGGTCGGCGCGATCGACATGGTGAATTTCGGCCCGCCGGAAACCATTCCGCCCAAATTCGCCGATCGCAAGTTCTATCGCCACAATCCGAACGTAACGCTGATGCGGACAACCGTCGACGAAAATCAAAAACTCGGCGAAGAAATCGCCCGCAAGGCGGCCGCAGCGACGGGCCCCACTGCGATTCTGTTTCCGCTACGCGGCGTCTCGGCCATCGACCGCGACGGGCAGCCGTTTGACGACCCGGCTGCCCGCGCGGCCCTGCTGGCAGCGATTCGGGACCGCCACGGGGCGGTCGAGCTAATCGAACTCGATCATCACCTCAACGACCCGGAATTCGCCGAAACCGCAGCTTACAAACTGATCGAGTTGATCAACGAGCCAGGGCGCCGAGCGAGTTCGCCCGCCGTGTCATCGATGCGAGCTCGCCAATAAGATTGCCACAAAGTCTTGGAGACAATGCCAAACGATGGGGATGACGAGGCTGCGCATTTGAAGATAAATCACGGCGAAAACGAGACCCAGACAGCCGATCGAAAGGGCGCTTGCGGTGCCCTGGTAAACGTGCCCAAGTCCGAACAGCGCCGACGACAGGACGACCGCCCAGAAACGGCCTGTCAACGCAGTGAATCTCAGTAATAGATACCCGCGAAAAATGATCTCTTCCGCAGTTCCATTGGTGACAGCGAGATAGCCAAGCAAAGGCAGTTCGGTCGGACTCTGTATCACGAAGTACGATGGCGCGTGAGCGGCGCCGATAGACCCAGCCGCAGCCAGAGCATTTGCGCGAACGAGACGCCATACAAGATCAAGGGAAACGTCAAGGTTGCGAAGACGATAGACCGGGGTCCTTTTTTGAAGGTCCAGCCGATTTGCGCGGGGATTCGCCGTTTCGCGACAAAAAAAAGAAAATGAGCGCGACGAACCCAATGTCGCGGACAACGACACTGATCGCAGCTGTCTCAAACGTCATATGGGTCGTCTCACGGACGAGCGAGGCAACCACGACCTGGGGCGCCAACAAGAGCAAGAAAACCCCCAATTCGATGCCCTGCGAACGTTTGCTGAGCATCAGAGATGGGCGATCGGCCTCGGCGTGGGGCGCGTCGGAATTTGGTTCGCCCGCGGGTGGCGACTGCGGCTGTGAGTCTCCGTATTCAATGGCCATGAGTAAACTTGTCGCTCCGGGATCAAGACTGCTCACAATATTGAAGGCCGATAAATGCCTCCTCGTCAAGGAGTTCTCGAGCGTCTGCGGGCCAAAGTCGCCGCGGGCGAGCCGATCATTGGCGGCAGAGCGGGCGACGGGGCTCAGCGCGACACTCGGGTCCCATGCCCATCCCGTTTCCGCGCGGCGGCGTCTCAGCCATCGACCGCGAGGATCAGCCATTTGGCGACCCCGAGGCACGGGCGGCGTTGTTGGACGCTCTGCGACGCAACCAAGCGGGCGTGCCGCTGATCGCGCTCGACTACCACATCAACGACTGTGAGTTCGCGGAAGTGGCCGCGCACAGGTTGTTCGAGCTTCTCCGTCAGGCTTCGACGCCCAGCAGCTTGCAGGCGTCGACGTAGCCTGCCGCCCGGAAACCGCTTTTGTCGTCGCGGTTGTAGCCGTAAGCGCTTGCCGTGACGCGGGCCAGTCCGACGACTTCCCGCCAGCGGTATTTCGGGCGGATCGTGCGATACTCCTCGCGGACGGTGTGGAAATACTTCTCGCCATGCAAGCGGCCGTCCTCGCTGACGGCGTACTTCAGCATCAGATCGAAGACCGGCTCGACTGCGTAGCCCTGTTCGCCGTAAATCTCGATCGCGGCGGCGGAACGTCCCTGGTTGTTGGCGCGGATGGCGTCTTCCGCCTCCGCCAGCAATCGACTGGCGTCGCGCGTCTTGATCTGCGCGCGGTGCTCGTCCGTCGGATAGGCGGGCGTCTGGAACGGCGGCGACTGGATGCCCGCATGATAAGCCGCGACGATCAAGCCGGCCGCGGTGAACTTCGGGTCGGCCACGCGGACCATGTTACGCCAGGCATTCGTCGCGTCGGACGAGTGCACGCCCGCGGCGTCACCGTGTGTTCTCCACTTGTCCGGCCCCTGTCGCAGCACGTAAAGATTCGACGCGAGAGAGATCGCCTCCCCGATGCACTCCGGATCGATGCCGTCGGCGAGCGCCGCGGCCACGGCGTCGGCGGCACGCTCGCGCGGACCGAAGTAAACGGTCCGGCTGAGTTCGTCGACCGCGGCGTCACCCGGATCGCGTTTGCCCAGCGCCTTGCCCGCCAGCTTGTATTGGTCGAGCAGCTTCGGCAGGACCTTGCGAATGGGCGATTCGGCTTGCTTGTGCTGAACCCGCTGTCGCTCGTGATCGGCGCAAAGCCGGACGCACTGTCGCAGCAGCGAGTACGAATACTGCGAACCCAGCAGGTTCACCAAGCCGTAGGTTCGATGCGCAAATACGAATCGGTGGACATTGAGATCGTCCTGAATCGCAGGCTGGAGTGCGTTGAACATTTCGAGGGGCGACTGGCCCACGGCCGCCAACACTTCCTCGCCCTTCTTCGGATCGACGCGGCGACAGGCATCGCGAATCTGCACGCCGGCGTCTCCGACCGCCACGTGCTCCGCGTGCTCGGCCGCGTGGAGTGCGTGCAATTCGGTTTTGGACGCGCCTCCCACCGACTGAATTTGCTGAGCGTTGCGGTAAATGACCTTCAACACGGGCAACGCTTGTCGATTTCCGGCGAGCAGTCCGCTCATCCCCAGCGCGGGCAACATGGCCATCGCCGTATGAAAGCCGACGTAGTCGCAGCCGCCGAACGTCACGGCGTTTGCCAACGCGGCGGCGGACGTGAGTTGCTTCAGATCGGTATCACCCTTGAGGATTCTCGTCGCCAGCAGCGGCTGGAGTTTTGCCGCCGGGGTGCTCCTCATCAGCTCGACCAGCGCCTCGTGGTCGCCGAGCGGGATCGCATCGGATCCAGCCGCGGCAAACGCGGTCGAAAACCCAAGGTCATTGGCGAGCGAGGCACCCAGGCCGGCAGCTAGCATGCCACGGCCGACATCCGATAGAAACTCGCGACGATTGGCAGGAGACATGCGCGTGCTCCGTTCAACGGACTGACGAGAGAGAGTGGCAGGCAACTCAAACGGCGGCTTCAGTATACCCTCCGAAGGTGCAATGAGAATCCGCTGCCGAGCGATTAAAATGTGCCGACGCCAGTCAAAAGCGAAATCAATCGACCGTTCGTCGCCGAGATCACTTCATGTTCAGTCGCAAATCAATCCTCGATCGACTGCGGGCGAAGGTTGCTGCGGGCCAGCCGATCATCGGCGGCGGCGCAGGCACGGGGCTCAGCGCGAAGCTCGAAGAGGCCGGCGGGATCGATCTGATTGTGATCTACAACTCGGGCCGCTTTCGCATGGGCGGACGCGGGTCGCTCGCCGGGATGATGCCCTACGGCGACGCCAACGCCATCGTGATGGACATGGCTCGCGAGGTGCTGCCGGTCGTCGCGAAGACCCCGGTGCTGGCGGGCGTTTGCGGCACCGATCCGTTCCGGGTGATGCGGCTGTTTCTCGAAGACGTGCGGCGGGCCGGTTTCTCGGGCGTACAGAACTTTCCGACGGTCGGCCTGATCGACGGCGTCTTTCGCCAGAATCTGGAAGAGACCGAGATGGGCTTCGGTAAGGAGGTGGACATGATCCGCCTCGCGGACGAACTCGATCTGCTCACCACGCCCTACGCATTCAACGACGACGAGGCGCGGGCGATGGCCGAGGCGGGCTGCGACATTTTGATTCCCCACATGGGGCTGACGACCAAAGGATCGATCGGGGCGAAGACCGCCCTCACGCTGGAAGAATCGGCCAAACGCGTGCAGGCAATGCACGACGCGGCCAAACGCGTGAATCGCGACGTGTTGGTCCTCTGCCACGGCGGACCAATCGCCGAACCGGCCGACGCGCAATACATCCTCGACCACACCGAGGGGATCGTCGGCTTCTACGGCGCCAGCAGCATGGAACGGCTGCCCGTCGAACCTGCCATTACGAACCGCATCCGGGAGTTCGGGCAAATCCGCTTCCGCAGTTGATGCAACGGTCTCAGATTCGCAGTTGAATGCCGTTGACGTTGCTGCCGCAGGCACAGGGTGGCCCTGCCACCCGCAGGCACGAGGTGGCCCCGCCACCTCACCAGGCGAGTTCGCCACCGACAAAGGGACCTTGCAGGGTGAGCGTGCCGTTGTCGGCAATAAAGTTTCGCGCGTTCTGCATGGTGGGGTTGGTGTCGAGCTGATCGGGGGCCAGTGCGAGGCCGTCGATGAACAGAAACGTGTAGCCGCCGCGGATGGTCAGGTGATCGGTGGCCAGATACGAGAGCGTGAACGTCAGATCCCAGGCGCTGGCGAACTGCACTTGGCGATCCGAGCGTTGGTCGTAGGTGTCGCCGCTGTTGAAGAGCAAGTTCTTTTGCTCGGCGAAGTTGGCGTAGATCCCGCCGCGGCAATCGATTCCCAGATAGAGCTTCGGGAACCACAGGTCATGCGTGTACTCGGTGCCGAGCTGGAAGCCGACGAGGTTGTTGTTGGTCCAAGTGCGATAAAACCCGTTGCCATTGGGATCGGTGTTGGTGGAATTGTCGAAAGCCGCGAGCTGGAACAGATCGCCGACGTTCATGTAGCGGAAGCCCGCCAGCACGGAGGTCGTGCCCCAGATGGCGTGGCGCACGCCCAATTCGAAGCTGTTGAATTGCGACTCGTACGAGGCGATCTGCACGTTGGAACCCGTGAAAGCGGCCGTGTCGAACGCCCCGAAGCCAGGTCCCCAGTAAGGCAACAGGGGTCCGAGCCCGTTGGCACCGGTGGGAAAATTGGGCGTGCCGTTGCGGCGATCCCAATCGACGGCCCCGTAATAGGTCGCTTCGATCATCGTGGTATCGGTGATGTACCGCCCCAAGGTGACCCGGGCGCCCGGTTCGAGCGGGTACGTCACGGTATCGGTGCTTAAGAGAAAGCGAGCGTTCAGCGGGTCTTTTGCGTTATTGAGGTTCTCGTACGCCGTCAGATTGTGATCGTCCGGACGGCTGCGAGTCAGCCAGACCGAATCGCCCCGCAAATACCAGCTCGGACGCGGTGGCGCGCAGCTGGCGGCGAGTCCGCCCGGAGCGCCGCCACTGTAGGGATCGCATCCGGGCCCCGGGACACCGGCACCGTAGGGTCCGGGACCGTATGGACCGGCGACCCCTGCGTCGGGGCCGCAGCCATATCCGGTCTGTGGGCCGGCCATCATCGGCTGGGGAATGTTTGCGTTGGGCCAGTTGGGATTGAGCGCGGGAGGACCGCCCGGCGTGGGGGCGGTCAGCATTTGCTGGGGATTGGCAGGCGAAGCGTTCGGGGCCGGTGCCATGCCGGCCGTCAGTTGCAGTTGATACCCCGTCATGGCGGGCTGAAGCCCGTTCATGTCGGTCGGAAGACCCGCCGGGCTGCCGTAAGATTGCCCGGGAACAACCTGAGGTTGCTCCGGACCGCCCGCATAAACGACGCCGGATTCGTTGGGCTGACCGGCAAAATCCGCCATTTGCGCCGGCGAGAAACCCAGATCATTAGCCGAGTTTTCCTGCGGCGCTATCTGCTGGGCCAGGGCGACCGGAGTGGCGCCGGCCAGGAGGGACAGGCCGAGGACGAGGGGCCTCAGATTCATGGAATCTCCGCGGCATTCATCAGCCCCCCGCAGATGCCTGAAGCGCAATCGATACAACGCGCAGAGTCCGCGCGTTTGTCGCCATCGATACTATCGACAAAGTCGACCCGCGAATTTGAGCGAACTTTGCGGGCGAATTGTGAAGAGCCGGTCAGCAAACGCCCGGTTGAGCGACTTTAGGGCGTTCGCAGAAGCTGGGCGGCCCGGCGGACATAGAGCACGCCGCTGCCGAGGGTAAAGAGCACGGCCAGCCACAGCAGCACATCACGAAGCATCCCAAACCAGGGCATGGTCGACGTGACGGCCGGGCTGAGCGCCAACAGGCACGCGCCGACGGCGAGGCACTGGACCACCATTTTGATCTTGCCGCTCATCGTCGCGGAAAAGTCCTTGCCCTGCTGCTCGAGAATTGCCCGCAGGCCGGTGATGAACATTTCGCGGCCGATGATGATCAACGTCATCCACGGGCCGACGCCCGAGGAGGCAATGGGCAACAGAAAGATGAACGCCCCGCAGATGATGATTTTGTCGACGAACGGATCGAGAATGCGTCCAAGCGTCGTCACTGTGCCGTAGCGCCGGGCAATGTACCCGTCGACCGCATCCGTGGCCGCCGCCACGATAAACACGGCGGTCGACGCCAGCCACATGCCGCCGTAAGAAATCATCCCGAATAAGACGAAGGCCAGGACGAGCCGGCTGACGGTGATGCAATTGGGAAGATTGAGAGCCCGGGCATCGATCGGGCCGTAGCGATTGTCACGGGCGACCGGTTTGTCGACGGTATTGTTCGTGGCGGTGTTGTTTGTGACGGTGTTGTTCGTGGTCGTCATGAAAGCGAGCCGCGTGCCTCTTCGACCTCGGGCGTCAGTTCCTGACTGCTTCAGTCTGCCGGGAAAGGCGGGAGTTGACCACCCCAACCGGATCCACGTTCAAAACGGGCGATTCATGAGCCGAAACCCAAACCCGATCGGCTTCTTGCTCCCACTTAATTATTGCACGATCCCGGTCAAGTCGTAGCCCTCTCGACCAGTAATTACGACAGGCACGAATTGTCCCGCGGACGCCACGTCCTCCGCCGCCGTCTCAGCTCGTTGAACGCGGACACAGCCATCGATTTCCGGCGCGTCGGCAAATGTGCGGCCGACGAATCCTCCGTCCTCGGACTCTTCGTCGATCAGCACGTCCAGTTCGTATCCAATCAACGACTCGGCGTGCTCGAACGCGATCGGCTGCTGCAGGGCCATCAGCGCCTCGCGACGCTCGGTTTTTACCGTTTCGGGCACATGTCCGTCGAGCTTGACTGCCGGCGTGCCCGGCTCCAGCGAATACGTGAAGACGCCCAACCGTTCGAACCGGGCCTCGGTCAAGAAGTCGGCCAGCTCGGCAAACTGCCCGTCAGTCTCGCCCGGGAACCCGACGATGAACGTGGTGCGGATCACGACGTTGGCAATCCGCTCCCGCAATTTCTCCAACAGCTCGACCGTCTGAGCGCGGTTGACGCGGCGCTGCATCCGCCTGAGCACGGCATCGTTGATGTGCTGCAGCGGCAGATCCAGATAGGGGATGATCTTCGAAGAATTGGCGATGGTGTCGATCAATTCATCGGTGAAATGGATCGGGTAGAGATACAACAACCGGATCCAATCGATGCCGTCGATCTTCTCCAGCTCGCGCAACAGCTCAACCAGGCGAACCCGACCGTAGAGATCGAGGCCGTAATAGGTCGTATCCTGCGCGACGATGTTCAATTCGCGAACGCCGTCCGCCGCCAGCTCGCGGGCCTCGGCGACGACCATCTCGATCGGCTTGGTAATGTGCTTGCCACGCATCTTGGGAATCGCGCAGAAGGTGCAGGTGCGGTCGCAACCTTCCGAGATTTTGAGATAGGCGTAATGCCGCGGCGTGATCCGCAGCCGGGAGCGATCGTCGAGCGCGACAATCGGGGCCGGCCGGAACAACTCGCGCTGCTCGCGTGCTCCGCCAATCAAGTGGTCGGCCACGCGGTTGATTTCGTCGCGGCCGAAGACGCCGACGATGTGGTCGATTTCCGGCAATTCGTCCAGCAGGGCCGGACCGAGCCGTTGGGGCAAACACCCGGCAACGATCACGCCCCGCGTGCGGCCCGCCCGCTTGAGGTCGAGCATCTCCCGGATCACGGCTTTCGACTCGGCCCGCGAGCTTTCGATGAAGCCGCAGGTGTTCACGATGACGAAATCCGCCCCGTCCGGGTCGCTCACCAGCGTGTAGCCGTCGAGAGCCAACACTCCCAGCATTTTCTCGCTATCGACCAGGTTCTTGGGACAGCCCAGGCTGACGAAGGCATAACTCCCCTTGGAGGCACCGTCGCCAGCGGCCGTCTCGGCAGTACGTTCGGTCGAAATGATGGGCAATTGCATGTCGATGTCGGCGATTCAAAAAACACGGTCGCGATAGGTTTCCAAGGATCTTATCGGACTCGGCAAGGCCGGCATAGGCTGCCGCGCACAGGGCCGCTCGCCCCAAAGCGAGCAGCCGCAACCGGTTTGCCCCGGCCAGCCGTCCTCGGCTCAAATTGGAGTTCCAGCAAGTCCGGCGTTGTGGCGACCGGTTTTCCGCTCGGCTAGATTAAATGAACCAACGTCTACCGTCTGAAGGATTTTCCCATCTACTGCCCCGCGTGCAACGAACGCTTCATGCAGGCCCGCGACACCGAGTGTTGTCCCCGGTGCGGGGCCACGGTGGTGGGCATTGGGACGTCGAACCTCGCGAGAACGCTGTTTGTGCGGGAGGCTCCGATCGGGGCCGCCCAAGCCGGCTGCGTCGACGACATTGAGGAGCAAAAGGACGAGCTGCTGGGGACGCAACTGCACGTCTATCGCTGCGAAGCCCTGCTGGGTCGGGGAGCGATGGGACGTGTCTACCTGGCCCATCACCAGGACTTGGGACGCAATTGTGCGCTCAAGGTCCTCTCGAAGCGCGTGTGGCAGACCGACCTTGAGTATGGCAAACGGTTCGTCAGCGAGGGGCGGACCGCTGCGGCCCTCGTGCATCCGAATATCGTCACGACCCACGCGATCGGCGAAGCCCGCGGTTATCGCTTCCTGGAAATGGAATTCGTCCCCGGTCGCAGCCTGCAGGAGTTGATCGAGCACGAGCAGCGGCTCGTCCCCTCCCACGCAATGTCGCTGATTTTGCGGATTGCCGAGGGGTTGGCCGCCGCCCATCGCAAGGGGATCATTCATCGGGATCTTAAGCCGGACAACGTCCTCGTCTCCGTGCAGTCGGTGCCGAAAATCGCCGACTTTGGACTGGCCAAACGGGTCTGGTCCGAACGGGACGAGGGCGAACTCCTGGTAGGCACGCCCCACTACATGGCGCCGGAGCTGTTTAACGGCGAGCCGGCGACCGCAGCCAGCGAC
The DNA here is from genome assembly GCA_963813715.1 of uncultured Planctomycetaceae bacterium. Classification (GTDB taxonomy): domain Bacteria; phylum Planctomycetota; class Planctomycetia; order Planctomycetales; family Planctomycetaceae; genus DASPSM01. The sequence goes on from CAWFAK010000009.1 coordinate 378,160, forward strand.
GTCTACGCCTTGGGCGCCTGCCTGTTCGTCATGCTCACGGGGCAGGTTCCGTATCCGTGCGGATCGATCCAGGCGTTGGCGGAGCGAGTGCAGGACGAATCCCTGCCTGACTTTCGGCAGCTGGGCGTCGAGGTGCCGCTGGAGATTGCCGACTGCATCGACCAGCTGATGTCCAAAACACCCGCCAATCGGCCCAGCGACGCCGGCGGAGCTCTGCAGCTTTTGACGGCCGTGGCCGGGGACGTTCCGGACGTCGAGAGTTTGTTGGCCACCGCCTTTGGCAGCCAGCCGAACGTCACGTGGTCCCGGTGCGGCGAAAAATGCTGCGTCGAAGTTCGCCTGCCCGAGGGGCGGCGGCAGACCGTGCTTATCGAGCCGAGTGCCCATCCGGTCGCTGACCGGTTGCTGTTACTCTACAGCCAGTGCGGCGACGCGCGTCCGGAGTATTTCGAGAAGGGGTTGCGACTCAATGGCCTCATGGCACACGGGGGACTCGCCATCCGGGAGATTGCGGGAACTCCCCAATTCGTGATGATCGACACTTACCCCCGCGCCACAGTCGACGCGGAAGAGATCCGACGCAGCGTGCTCGAACTGGCGAGCCAGGCGGACGCCGTCGAAAAGCTCTTGAGCGGCGTCGACCGCTATTGAACGACTCTTGAATCGACTACAAGCTCGAAGGCCGAGCGAAGAGAGGCACGATGCGGTCAGGGCCGAGTCACCCTAAGCGAGGCCGGCGAATCTCTGTCACGCTGCTGGTGACGAGCTGCGCCCTGCTCACCCCGCTTGTGCTCTGCGCATCGTTCTGCGGCATGGGAGCGAACTACAAAGGCCAATTGGGCTTGCTCGAGCCCTACCGCGCCGACGAGCGATGAGGCGATAGCCCTCATCCCGATCGAGTACGCGATTGACGAACACGAGCCAAATGACGTTATCTTCGTCGGCGACAGCACCTGCCGCAGCGGCCTCGATCCGCGACTCTTCCAGAAGTTATCGGGGCTGACGGCCTACAACTTAGGCAGCTCGGGAAGCCTCAGCATCTGGGGGCAGTTCGCGACTCTCACAGCCTACCTGGCACACCATCCGGCACCGCGCCGTCGTGCTCTGCATGTCGCCGGTTAATGTGCTGCAGATCCAGCGGGCACCCGAGGGATCGCCCGGCGCAGCCCCGACGGTGGTCGAAACGACGGCCGGTGCGCTCTATGAGAGATTCCTGAGAATCTACGGAACTCCCAATTTTCGCCGGGGCATTTTCGCCGACGGGACCAGCTCGCTGCGGTATTTCATCAATCGCGGCATGTCGATCGCCCAAGGCCAGCTGACGGCGTGGGTGAGCGGCCAAACTCACGATCGTCTGGACGATTCGCTTTATGGTTACGAGTCAGAAACCTACCGCACGCTCAGCGACAAGATGCGACAATCCCACGGCTTTTTCCTGCTGCCGAGAACTCACGGGGATGCCGTGGGAATTTTGGAGGCACTCTCCGAACCGCATTCCGTAAATTCGTGGATAGACGATGGCGTGCGGGCATTCGCCGGGCTGGCTCAGAAGCACGGATTTCGCCTGCTCATTCGCCTAGGCCCCCTTTCGCGAGATCAGGCTCCCTGGGACAGCGAGTGCATTCCGGCGTGGCTCAAGCGACTCGAAGGGGAGTTTCCGCAAGTCTCGGCCAGCCGTCCGGAAGTCCTGTGGTACGACCGGCAGGTCTGTTGGGACTCCATCCATGTGAACGCCAGCGGCGTAAAACTGTTCACAGGTGCAACCGCTCGCGACGTAATGAATCTTGTCGGAACCCGACAAGCGAGCCATTCCCGGCAGGAATCTGCAAAACGCACGCAGAGGCAATAATGTCCGCAGCCTTTGCCAAAGCGTTAGCCGTTGGCCAGCCGGACTGACGCCCGGCCTCGCCGCCGAGAGGCCACAAAAGCGGCCGCGATGCCAAAGAGCAAGGGTCCCCTTTGTCGAAACCCAATGCGTATACTCGGTTTGGGGTGCCCAAACCGTTTGTTGACCGCCGATTTCCGGGGCTGGTATAGTTGATTTGGGCCATTCTGAAGCATCGTGCCAGCCCCTCTTGTGGTCCCCGGAAATTCTTTGAGGGCGTACTCTCAGCGAGCCGAACGGATTCCGGCTGAAAGCGCCACGGAGCCGTTGATGCCGCGCATTTGCCGGAACTTATCGAGCTTGCCACTTTTCGCCGGCCTGCTGGTGGGAGTTGCGTCCCTGGCCCCCGCTCCGGTCGCCGCTGCGCCCGATAACGGTTACTCGACCGTGATCGAGCCTCAGTTCACCGGCGAAGAACTGCGCTACCAGCAGGATCTGTGGGCGGTGGAAGTCGCCGTCAAGCCGATGCGCATGGTCTACGTTCAGGTGCGCAACCCGAAGACCGGCGAAAAATCGAGCGAGATGATCTGGTACCTGGTCTACAAGATCGTCAATCGCCCAGTTGTCCATCTTGGCACACCGGATACCGATCCCGTCAACGTGGAAGATGCGCCGCCGCCGCGGATTTTCTCGCCGAAAGCGACGCTGGTCTACAACGACCGCGATTTGCACGGAGCCGTCGTCGATTCGATCGTGCCGGAGGCGATGCAGGCGATTCTTGCCCGCGAAGGTCGCGACTTGAAGACGGCCGTCCAGATTGACTTGAAGACGGCCGTCCAGATTACCGGTCCGCTGCCTCCGGTCACGCCGGCCGATGCGAAGAAGGAAAACGCTGAATACGGCGTCCTGATGTTCCGCGGTGTGAATCCGCGAACCACGACGTTTTCGGTCTATTTGTCCGGCTTCTCGAACGCGTACAAAACCGGCAAGGCCGAATCTGGTCAGACGCCCATTCTGCGGCGAACGATCGTGATTCCCTATCGGCGCCCCGCGGACGAATACGATCAGTTCGAGAAAGAGATCCACCAGGTGGGCTCGCCGAAATGGCTCTACGTGCCGGATGAAGCCGCCGCGAAGAGCGCGAGTTAGGGCAGACACGGAAGAACGGCTTTTCCAGGCCAGCGGCACTCTCCAGAACGCCGCCCATTTGGCTCCCGAGACGCGCCTTTGTCTCCTGAGACGAAAGTGACGTTCGGCGATCTCTCCGGTCGCAAAGCCGTGGTCACTGGCTCCTCCAGCGGGATTGGCCGCGCCATCGCGCTCGAATTCGCCCGCGCCGGCGCCGAAGTTGTCATTCACGCTCGTCGATCCGCGGCAGCCGCCGAAAAGGTCGCGGAGGAAATCCGCGCGCTCGGACGCCCGGCAACGGTGATCCTGGCCGACCTGGCAACAGTCGACGCCCTGCCCGGTTTCGTCGAGGAATGCTGGCAGAGCTTGAGATCGGTCGACGTCTGGGTCAACAATGCGGGGGCCGACCTGCTCACTGGGGCGGAGGCCCGGCTGGGATTCGAAGAAAAACTCCAGGTTCTGTTCGACGTCGACGTCCGTAGCACGCTGGTGCTCTCGAGGCTGGCTGGGAAGCGGATGTCCCAAGAAGCCGGCGGCGTGGTCCTCAACGTCGGCTGGGATCAGGCCGACCGCGGCATGGAAGGACCCAGTGGCGAGCTTTTTGCAGCGTCGAAGAACGCGGTCATGGGGTTTACGCGTTCTCTGGCCGTCAGCCTGGCGCCCAAGGTTCGCGTCAACTGCATTGCACCGGGATGGATCCGCACGGCATGGGGCGAAACGGCCAGCGCCGTTTGGCAAGAACGAGTCCGCCGGGAGACGCCGCTCGAACGTTGGGGAACGCCGGAAGATGTCGCCAAAGTGGCCCGATTTCTGGCCAGCTCCGACGCAGACTACCTTACTGGGCAAGTGATCCGCGTCAACGGCGGAGCCGTCCGCTGATTCGCAGACCTCTGCTTCAACTCGGCTTCCACAGGGAGAAACAATCATGTCCGAGTATCAGCCGCTGTCCGACGACGAAGTGAAAAAGGAATTGGAGACGCTGCCGCACTGGGAAGTCCGCGACGGCTGGCTGCGACGCGAATACAAGAACGCCCGGATTTCCCCACTCGCTGCTCTTGGCCAATACCGTCGGCTATCTGGCCGAGGCGGCCTGGCACCATCCCGACCTGTCGGTCGGCTACGCGCAGGTCATCGTCAAATTGCGGACGCACAAGGCAAACGCCCTCACTCGGCACGATGTGGCCCTCGCCCGTAAAATCGAGGAAGTGATTTCGTGGAAACCGGGCGAAGGATCGCCGCTCGGGGGCTTCCCCAAAAACTGGGTGCACTGAATTGAGCGCGTCCGGCTCGGGCGGTTCGAGCATTCGTCGGCAGGCGACGTCGCGGGAACAAATCGTTTTCGTGACGGGCAAACTCGCCGAATTCTCATTGCGGCGAGTCGTCGAGCGGCTGAGCGAGCAGATCGGATTCGATTTCCAGGTCGTCGTCCTGCCGATCAGCGTGGCGGCGCTCATGCAGGTGGACTGGGTCGCCCGGAAGTTAACGCTCGGGGAACGGGCCGATCGCGTGATTCTGCCCGGTTGGTGTCAGGGAGATCTCGGCACCCTCGTCGATCACTTCGCCGTTCCATTCGAGCGAGGACCGAAAGACTTGCACAACCTGCCGGACTATTTCGGTCAATTGGCGTCGGCGCCCGATCTGAGCCGCTACGACATCGAGATCCTGGCGGAGATCAATCACGCGCCGCGACTGGCTGACGCCGAGATTCTGCGCCTGGCGCGCGCGATGACGGCTGACGGGGCCGACGTGATCGATCTCGGCTGCGTGCCCGGCGAAAGCTGGGCACGAGCCGGTGAGGTCACCCGAGAGCTTCGCAACGAAGGTTGCCGCGTCTCCATCGACAGCTTCGAGCGACGCGAAGTCGAAGCCGCCGTCGCAGCGGGCGCCGAACTGGTCCTCAGCTGCAACAGCACCAACGTCGATTGGGTCGGCGGCCTGGGAGCGGAAGTCGTGGCCATTCCCGATGAGCCGAACGACCTCGATTCGCTCGAGCCGACCATCCAGCAGCTGACGGCGCGTGGCACACGTTTCCGCATCGATCCGATTCTCGAACCGATCGGCCATGGCTTCGCCCGGTCGCTGGAACGGTTTTTCATCGCGCGGCGGCGTTGGCCCCAGCTCGACATTCTGATGGGAGTCGGCAATCTCACCGAACTGACCGAGGTCGATTCGGCGGGGATCAACACGCTCCTCGCTGGCGTGTGCCAGGAGCTGCGAATCAAGAGCGTGCTCACCACGCAGGTGATCAATTGGGCCCGCTCGAGCGTCCGCGAGCTCGATCTGGCCCGGCGTCTGATGAGCCATGCCGTCTCGCAATCGGTCTTGCCGAAGCACGTCGATCCGCGGCTCGTCATGCTCCGCGATCCGAAGCTGGTCGAGATGACGGCCGATGAACTGGAACAAATCGCCGGTCGGATCACCGATCCGAATTACCGCGTCGTCGTGCAGGACGACAAAATCCATCTCTTCAATCGCGACGGCCACTGGTCGGGCTGCGATCCGTTCGAGTTGATCCGGCAGGCGTCCGCCGCATCCACCGCCAAAAGGCCCCTCGATCCGCTGCACACGTTCTACCTCGGCTACGAGCTGTGCAAGGCGGCCACGGCGCTCGCGCTGCACAAACAATACACGCAGGATGAGCCCTTGCAGTGGGGGTTTTTGACGGTGCCGGAGCGGAGTCACGTCGCGCGACACGGTCCGGATGCGTCGCCATGAACGGGCCCCTCGTCGAAGAGCTCGCTGCCGTTCCGGAGATCGCCGACGCGCTGGCCGCATTTTCCGATCAGCCCGGTCTGATTCTGTTCGATAGCGCCCTCGTGCGCGAGCCGACGGGGCGGTTCGCGTTTCTCGCCGCTGATCCCTTTGAGACGTTCGTCGTCGACCGGGCCGTGTTCGGTCACGATCCGTTCGCGCAAATTCATCGGCGGCTTACCGAACTCGAGATCGATAGTGTTCCGGGGCTGCCCCCGTTCCATGGCGGTGCGGCCGGTCTGTTGTCGTACGAGCTGGGGACCGCGTTCGAGCGGATTCCTCGCGCGAAGCACGATGAATTCCGGTTGCCGGACCTGGCCGTCGGACTTTACGACTGGGTCATCGCCTGGGACCAACGTGAGCGTCGGGCGTGGATTGTGTCGCAAGGCTTTCCCGCGACCAGTCCCCCGGAGCGCGAACGACGAGCCCGGCAGCGTCTCGACTTTGTGCGGAGTCGTTTGGCGTCTCCCGCTGCGGCCCGACCCGTCTCTTCTTCGGCCGCCGCTTTGCCCGTTCACGCTCTGGCACCCCAGTTTCCGGCCCCCGGCCTCGATGGGCTGACCAGCAATTTTTCGCGCGAAGCCTACATCCGGGCCGTCGAGCGGACGATCGAGTGGATCTTCGCCGGCGACATCTTTCAGGCGAACCTCTCGCAACGGTTGCTGTACCCGGCACACGTCGATCCGATCACGCTGGCCGGGAAACTGCGCTCGATGTAATCCGGCGCCCTTCGGCGGCGTGTTTCTCTTCGACGACTGGGCCCTGGTCAGCGCTTCGCCCGAGCGATTCGTGCAGGTGCGGGGAGCGGAGGTCGAAACGCGGCCGATCAAGGGCACGCGGCGGCGGCCGCCCACTCCCGAGGCGGACCTCTTCACGCGGGACGAGCTGCGAGAGAGCCAGAAGGACCAGGCGGAAAACGTGATGATCGTGGACCTCCTGCGAAACGATCTCTCGCGAGTCTGTGCGCCCGGCTCGATCCGCGTGCCCCAACTCTGCAGCGTGGAAACGTACGAGACTGTCCAGCACCTCGTCTCCGAAGTCCGCGGCCGACTGGAGGAGAAACGCACCGTCTGGGACTTGTGGCGGGCCGTGTTCCCGGGAGGATCGATCACCGGCGCGCCGAAAGTGCGGGCAATGGAGATCATCGCCGAATTGGAGCCGACGGTCCGCGGGCCGTATTGCGGGAGCCTGTTCTACGTCGGCTATGACGGCTCGTGCGACAGCAGCATCTTGATTCGCACGTTTGTCTGTCGGCGGGGGTGGATTGCCTGCGGTGTGGGGGGCGGCATCGTTGCCGATTCCGATCCGGCCGCCGAATATGAAGAGACGCTGCACAAAGCAGCCGGCATGCTGCGGGCACTGGGCCCGCTCAAGTGAGCGGCGATGATCCTGCTGATCGATAACTACGACAGCTTCGTCTACAACCTGGCGCGCTATTTGCGCGAAATGGGCTGCTTGACGCAGGTCGTCCGCAACGACGCCTTGTCTCTGGACGACGTTCGGAAGCTGTCACCCCGGGCCATCGTCATTTCCCCCGGCCCCTGTAGCCCGGCAGAAGCCGGCATCTCGGTCGAGCTCGTGCAGGCGTTCGCCGATCGCATCCCCATTTTGGGCGTCTGTTTGGGACATCAAGCCATCGGCGCCGCGCTCGGTGGCGAGGTCGCCCGCGCGCCCGCGCCGGTTCACGGGATACGCTGCCGCATCAACCACGACAGCACCGGACTGTTCGCCGACCTGCCAACACCGCTGTGGGCGGGCCGTTATCACTCGCTGTGCGTGGTCGAACAGAGTCTGCCCGAGTCGCTCCTTGTCACGGCCCGCAGCGATGATGGCGTGGTGATGGGGGTGGCCCACACGTCACTGCCAGTGTTCGGCGTGCAGTTTCACCCCGAATCGGTCCTGACGCAATCGGGCCACCAGCTGTTGTCGAATTTTCTGGCGGCGGCCGGCGTGCCGCACACGGTGCCGCCGATTGGCGATTATCAACCCGCGGCGGAACAGAGCGACGCCTATGTGATACCCGCGAACGCCGTGACCCCAATCACGTGGTGACTCGTCGTTAAATTGCCGGCGCGCCGACTGCGTGCGGCAGGCCCGTCTCGATGGTCGGAAAACGCCAGACGTCGCCCAGCTCGGACTTCACTCGCGCGTTCGAGCAACGCTTGTTCAAACCGGCGGCCCGGCTCGCGTTTGCCTCGAACTGAAAGACCGGCTCGCTCGCGCCGACCAGCCGGGCGAGTAGCGAGTAATACTCCCGCCGCCGGACCGGGCGATCGTCCGTGACCAGGTAGGTGGGCTCAATCGTCTCGCGCCGAGCCAGTCGGTTGATAATGGCCGCGCCGTCGTCGACGTGGATCAGATTCAAGTAGCCGTCCGGGTTGGCATTAATCGGCTCGCCGCTCCGCACAGCTTCGATGCGACGCAGCAAGCGTCCCGGGCCATAGATGCCTGAAAAACGCAGGACCGTCGCGACTCCGACAGGGCACACTTGGCGCACGGTCGCCTCCGCGGCCAGCACGATCTGCCCGTCTTCGGTCTGTGGGGAAGTCGACGAGGTCTCGTCGACCACCTCGCCGGCGTCTTGCCCGTAGACGCTGGTGCTGGAGACGTAGAGCAACCGCCCGACGTTCGGGGTGATCTGTTGTAGAACCTCGGACAGCCCCCGGACACAGACGTCTCGTTTGGATGCAGTCGCGTGACGATCGTAGCCGACGGCGTAGAGTGTGACGTCAGCCGACGGAAGCGTCCGCAACGTCTCGGGAAGAAGCACGTCGCCGACAATCGGCTCGATTCCCTGCTCGGCCAAAGCCGCGGCGTTTGCCGGCGAGCGGGTGAGGGCGCTGACCTGCATTCCTTCGCGAAGCCAGAGTGCCGCGACGCGTCGACCCAGATACCCGCAGCCGATCACGAGGGCCCGCATCAGCGCCCCAACGGTTCGAGGAATTGCCGCGAGGCCTGCATCACGTATTGCTCCGCCCCGCCGAAGCCGATCGCCCGATAGCCTTCGTTCTGCGCCCATTTGGCCTCGTCGACGCTGCCGACGGGAAAACCGGCAGCGACGCCGTGCCGCTGGCAGGCGCGCAGTACCTTCTGCGCCGCCTCCAGCACGCGCGGATGTTGCCGCCGGCCGGGCACCTCGTAGGCCATCGCCAGGTCGCCGGTGCCGACCCAAAGCACGTCGATACCGCAGGGGGCGATTTCTTCGATGGCCTCCACCCCTTCGGGGTCTTCGATCAAGGCCAACAGCAGAACCGTGTCGTTGATCGTCGAGAAGTATTCGTCCAGCGGCACGCGCCCCCAGAATGTGCCGCGTCCCGGTCCGAAGCCGCGATTACCCAACGGCGGATAAAGGGCGGCCGAACGCAGCCGCTTCGCGTCGGCAGCGATTGCGGCAGTGCGGCAACAAGATGCCCTGCGCTCCAAGGTCGAGGGCGTGCATCACCGCCTCGGGATCATCGTTGCGGAGCACGCGGACGATCGGCACCGTGTCGCCAGCAAAGCAGCCCTGCACCAGTCGATCGATGGTCGTGGCGTCGGCTGTGCCATGCTCGCCGTCGAGCAGCACGAAGTCAAAACCGGCGTAGCCGAGCAGCTCGCACAGCCCGGGCTCCGGCAAACGCACCGAGCTGGTCAGCAGAGTGTCGCCCGCGTTGAGGCGTTCCTTGGCCCGATTGCGACGAACTTGCACGTTTCTCGAACTCCGTTTGCTGCGGTCGCGTTTGACGGCTATCGAGTCTGGTTGATGGCGGGTGCCAACTCGCCCGCGGCGTGCAAAACCGTTTCCAATCCACTCACGAGCCGCTCGACGACCGGACCCTCGGGCGGCACCTGCCGAATAATCTGGACGTGTCCGCTGGCGAGCGTCTCGTGCAGCTCTCGAACCCGACTCAACATTGCCTGGCGAAAATCTGCAAGCTCCGCCGGATCCAGATCATGCCGGAGCAGCACCGCAGCGTCCGGCTCATCCTCGCGAGTGAGCTGTGCCAGCCCGCCACCTTGCGTGCGAAAGAGCCGACCATCGACGACGGCCCGCCGCAAACGACCCTGGTCATCGAACTGGTAGTAGGGATCGTCACCCCAATAGACTGTCAGGAAGCCATTCGGGCGGAAACCGGCGACGATCGTTGGTGAGCCAGCCGGCGTTAGCAGCTCGACCCGTTCGGTGAGCGCAACGGCCTCCCGCATCGGGTCTCCGGAATTCGCGTTTCGATCTCGGGGATTTGCGTGGTCGCGGCGCATCGTTCCGAAATTTTAGTACCAGTGTCGGCAGAATCCCACGAATCGCCGGAATCCCCGACGCGAGCAGGGTTCCCTGTTGACAAACGTATCGCCTTACTTCACCTTGTTCGATTACCGGCGGCCTTTCGTGGCCGAGAAGGCTGGGTCTGGAATACGGCCCCAGCCGGAATACAGTCGCCGAACCGTCGTTTCTGACGGCCGTTCGATCACTAAATCTTGCAGGGATAGTCATTTACAGAAATTCTGGCCTCGCCGGCTTTACCGGTACGGCGGCCCAAAAGATGCTCGGTAAATGACGGGCGGAACAAGACCGCTGCGGGCCAATCATCGCGGGATGACTTACAATGGAGGGTGCGTCGGCTAAGGGGAAGAGCCTCGCTGCGCCACGCGGAGTTCGTGAATGTCGACCGCCATGTGGAAGCCCGCCGGTCCAATGTCCTCAGCGGAATTTCAAACCGTTGATTCGGACCGGCTTGCCGATATCCAGCACAAACACGCTGCGGTCAAGCAGCTCTTGGCGGCGCGGCAGCTCGACGCCATCCTGCTGCAGCGCCCGCTGAACTTTGCCTGGTTCACTTCCGGCGGCGACTGTTCGCGCGGCGGATCGTCCGACGCGTCGGCGGCTCTTTTCGTTACGCCCGAAGCGCGGGTCGTGGTCACCAGCAACGCCGAGTCGGCCCAGTTGTTCGATCGCGAGTTGCAGGGACTCGGCTTCCAGCTCAAGGAACGTCCCTGGCACGAGCCGCGAACCACCTTGATGGACGATTTGTGCCGCGGTCGCAACGTCGCCAGCGACGCACGGTTCAACGGCACTCCCGATATCAGCACACCGCTCAAGCCGTTGCGGATGCCGCTGACCTCGATCGAGTGTCGCAAGCTTCGCGAATTGGGACCGGCGCTGGCGCACGCAGTCGAAGCCACGTGCCGCAACTGCGACGTCGGGCAAAGTGAATGCGATATCGCCGGCGAAGTCGCGCACCGCATGATCCGCCATCAGATTTATCCCGAGCGGATCCAGGTGTGCGCCGACGGACGAGCCGGCACGTATCCGCACTGGACGTTCGGTTCCGAAACGGTGCAGCGCTCGGTGGCCGTTACGGCGATCGGCCGCAGGGCCGGGTTGTGCCTGGGCGTTTCGCGCACGGTCTCCTTCGGCGCACCCCCGACCGAACTGCAGAACGATCACCACAAGGCCTCGCTGATTCAAGCCAGCGGCATGTTCTTCACGCAGGCGAATTTCGCCATGTTCGAGATCTGGAACCGCGTCGCGAGAATCTACGAAAAGTTCAAGTGCGACGATTCGTGGGAGCGGACCGAGCAGGCCGAGGTCATCGGCTATGAACTGGCCGAATATCCGCTCGTGCCCCGCAGCGAATTCCAGATCACGCCGCGGATGCCCGTCTATTGGCACCCGGCCGTCGGCGCGGCAATGTCCGGCGATTCGATTCTGGTCGGCGAAGGCGAGTTCGAGGTGCTCACCCCGGCCGAAGGCTGGCCCAAGGTCAAAGTGGTCGTCAAAGGGACCACGATCTATCGGCCGGACATCCTCGTGCGGACGTCGTAGGCATCAGAGCTCGGAAGCCTGGCGCTCAAACGACTTTGGCGTTGATCCAGGGCATCATCGCCCGCAGCTCTTTGCCGACCTTTTCGATCTGGTGCTCGCGGTCGCGGCGGCGCATGGCCTGGAAGGTCGGCTGATTTGCCTTGTTTTCGAGGATCCACTCCTTCGCGAATTGGCCGGATTGGATCTCGTGCAGGATCTTCTTCATTTCCTGCTTGGTCTCTTCGGTGACGATCCGCGGACCGCGGGTGTAGTCGCCGAACTCAGCCGTGTTGGAGACGCTGTACCGCATGTAGTTGAGGCCGCCCTGATAGAATAGGTCGACGATCAGCTTCAATTCATGCATGCACTCGAAGAAGGCCATCTCCGGCTGATAACCGGCCTCGACGAGCGTCTCGAAGGCCGCCTTCACGAGCGCGCTCACGCCGCCGCAGAGCACGCACTGCTCGCCGAATAGATCGGTCTCGGTTTCCTCAGCGAAAGTCGTTTCGATGACGCCGCCGCGCGTGCCGCCGATTCCCTTGGCGTAGGCTAAGCCCAATTTGCGGGCTTGGTCCGAAGCCCCCTTGCCCAGCGCGATCAGGCAGGGAACGCCGCCACCTTTGACGTACTCACTGCGAACGAGGTGCCCTGGCCCTTTGGGCGCGACGAGTGCCGAATCGACGCCTTCCGGCGGAATGACCTGGCCGAAATGGATGTTGAAGCCGTGCGAGCACAACAGCAGGTTGCCCTTCTGCAGGTTCGGGCGAATCTCGGCACGGAACAGGTCGCCCTGCACTTCGTCGGGCAGCAGGATGTTGACGATGTCGGCAGCCTTGGTCGCCTCGGCCAGTGACGCCGGTTGGAAGCCATGAGAGACGGCAAGTTCGTAGTTCGCGCTGCCCGGGCGCTGACCGATGATCACCTTGCAACCGCTGTCGCGGAGATTCTGCGCCTGAGCATGTCCCTGGCTACCGTAGCCCAAAATGGCAATCGTCTTGTTCTTGAGCAGCGACAGGTCGGCATCGTCTTCGTAATAGATTTTGGCGGGCATAATCGTGCCTCTGTGTGGAGGAATTGACTGCTTTTGAGGAGGGGCGAGACCGCTCGACGATCAGGCGGACTCGGGCCGCTCGGCCGATTCGGGAGTCTCGACCCCCGGTCGCTCGCCGACGGGGCCGTCGACGGTAAAGGCCGCGTCGCGGAGCATGGCGATTCGGCCCGTGCGGACCATTTCCAAAATTCCGAACGGACGCATCTGCTCGATGAACGCCTCGATCTTGCTCTCGCGGCCGGAAATTTCGACCATCACGTGCTCGGGGCTGACGTCGACGATGCGGGCCCGGAAGATCTCGCTCAGCTCCTTGATCTGCGAGCGGCTGCCGTCCTTGCTGCTGATTTTCATCAACATCAAGTCGCGCTCGACGTAATCCTTCGCGGAAAAGTCGAGCACCTTGACGACCGTGACGATCTTCTCGAGCTGCTTGCGCACCTGGTCGAGGACCCGGTCGTTGCCGTTGACGACGAACGTGATCCGGGAAAAGCTCGGGTTTTCGGTCGCGCCGACCGCCAGGCTGTCGATGTTGAAGGCCCGAGACGCCAGCATCTGAGAAATGTGGGCCAGGACCCCGGGCTGATTCATGACCAGCGCCGAGAGAACGTGTCGCATAAAAAGCCTTCACCACTAACGGATTGACGGCCGACCCCCGGCCCGCGCCGCCTCGAAAGGGCAAGTTTAGAGGAGCCGCCGAGCCTTCACAACCAAATGGCTCGAATCGGCTTGCGCGAGATGAAATCCGCGCGGGGGGCTGTTATCTTCTCACGAAATGAACTGGTTTCGACACGCCTTTGCGCTCGATCCCCCTGGCCCCCTCGAACCGACCGTCGAGGAACGGGAGGTGGTCGAGCGGCTTTGTCGAATTCTGGCTCGGCGGCGGATGCAGACCCCCGCGATCACTTTTTTGGAAATGTCGCGACCGCTCAACCGGGTTGCGGCGCAGGTCCTGTATTTCTTTCACCCCGTCGCCTCGCTTGCGCTGACAGGTGACGACTACAACCGGTTCGCGCAATTCCTCGAAAAGTCCGGCTCGATCGACTATTTGTGCCGGCGACTCGAGGACCTGTCCGCGAAGGCCGACGCTCGCACGACGACCTCTCTCCCCGAGCCGTCGCCCGTCGAGGACAATTCGGCCGCCGCTCCGCCGCGCGAATGACGCAAGCCGATGGATCTCGACAAAATCAACGTCATCTTCGCGACCGACTGCGGTAGCACCACCACCAAAGCCATCCTCATCGAGAAGGTGGGCGACGGCTACCGCCAAACGTACCGCGGCGAAGCCCCCACCACCGTCGAGGAGCCGGTCGCCGACGTGACTGTCGGCGTGATCAATGCGGCGACCGAGGTGGGCGAGCTGGCCGGCCGGCGGCTGGTGAACGAGCAGGGAGAGTTGATCCGTCCGGCCCGCGGCAACGAGGGCTGCGACATCTACATCTCGACATCGAGCGCCGGCGGCGGCCTGCAGATGATGGTCGCCGGCATCGTTCGCGAAATGACCGCGGCCAGCGCCAAGCGGGCCGCGCTCGGGGCCGGGGCCATCGTCATGGACGTGATCGCCGCCAACGACAAGCGGCTCCCCCACGAGCAAATTCAGCGCATCCGCGAGCTGCGGCCCGACATGATTCTGCTCTCGGGCGGCACCGACGGTGGCAACACGGCCAAAGTGGTCGAAATCGCCGAACGGATTGCCCCGGCCCGACCGCGGCCGCGGTTCGGCACGAATTACCAGATGCCGTTGATCTACGCCGGCAATCAGGACGCGAGCGAACTCGTCCGCGACGCGCTGGGCGATAGCGTCGAGCTCTTCGTAGTCCCCAACCTGCGACCAGTGCTCGAGCGCGAAAACCTGGGGCCCGCGCGCGACCGCATTCACGATATCTTTCTCGAACACGTGATGGCCCACGCCCCCGGCTACGACAAGCTGATTCGCTGGGCGGACGCACCCATCATGCCGACGCCCGGCGCCGTGGGCGACATTCTGCAGATGATCGCCAAGAAGGAAGGGATCAACGCGGTCGGCGTCGACATCGGCGGGGCGACCACCGACGTCTTCAGCGTCTTCTCCGGGCACGTTCAACCGCACCGTGAGCGCCAACCTGGGGATGAGCTATTCGATCTCCAACGTCTGCGCCGAAACCGGGATGGCCAACATTCTGCGGTGGGTGCACGTCGACATGAACGAGCGCACGCTCCGCAACCGGGTCAAGAACAAGATGATCCGGCCGACCACCATTCCGCAGACGCTCGAGGCGCTTATCTTCGAGCAGGCAGTCTCACGCGAGGCGCTGCGGCTGGCGTACGCACAGCACAAGGAATTCGCGACGACGCTCAAGGGCGTGCAGCAGCAGCGGACGGTCGGCGATCTGTTCAGCCAGGGGGGAGCCGGGCAGTCGATCGTCGACAACATGGCGCTCGACCTGTTGGTGGCCTCTGGCGGCGTTCTCTCCCACGCCCCACGGATGGAACAAACGGCCGCCATGTTGATCGACGCCTTCGAACCGGAAGGCATCACCACGCTCGCCAAGGACAGCATCTTCATGATGCCCCACCTGGGAGTGCTCGCGCAGGTTCATCCGCAGGCCGCGCTCGAGGTCTTCGAGCGCGATTGCCTGGTTTACTTGGGAACGTGCGTCGCTCCGAAGGGGAACGCCTCGCCCGAAAAGAAGTGCTTCGACTATCGGCTGACCGGCCCCGGACTGAACGAAAAAGGCGAGATCCGCGTGGGCGAAATGCGGAAGATTCCCCTGGAAGCGGGAAAGCAGGCGACGATCGTCGTCGAACCGGCCCGCGGCTTCGATTGCGGAGCCGGGCCGGGCAAGCCGGTCGAACGAGAAATTCGCGGCGGTACCGTCGGCGTCATTCTCGATGGCCGCGGTCGCCCGCTCAAATTGCCGGAACAGGAATCCGAACGACGGCAACTGCTCGGCCAATGGGTCCGAGCCCTCGATCTGTATCCCCGAGGCAGTTGAAGAAGCCTTCCACGCATGGCTACGTATACGCCCGGTCTCAAAGTCGTCGGCCAGATTCGGCACAGGGTCCGCCGCATCCTGCCGATTGCCGGCAACGTGCTCGTGAAGGAGGGTGACCACGTCAATGCCGAGCAGGTCGTGGCCGAAACGTTCATGCCGGGGGACGTGACGCCGATCAATCTGTCGAACGTCCTCTCGATCACGGCCAGTGAAGTGAAAGGCAGCCTGCTCAAGGCGGAAGGTGAGCGGGTCGAGCCGGGCGAGGTTCTGGCACGCACCAATGGCATCTTCGGCCTCTTCAAAAACGAATACCGGACCAAGGTGGGAGGGACGATCGAATCGGCCTCGGCCGTCACGGGGCAGGTGATCCTTCGCGGCAAGCCGATTCCCGTGCAGGTTCGCGCCTATCTGAGCGGGACCGTCGTCGAGGTCTTGCCCAACGAAGGTGTCGTCGTTGAGGCAGACGTTTCGCTGATCCAGGGGATTTTTGGCGTCGGGGGCGAAGCCTTCGGACCGCTCGCGCTGTCCTGCCGCGAGCCGAGCGAACGGCTCGATGCCGGGCAAATCACCGCCGAACACAAAGGCAAGATCGTCATTGGCGGCGGACGGATGACAGGCGCCGCCGTCCGTCAGGCCGTGAAAGTCGGTGCCGCAGCGCTCGTTTCCGGCGGCATCGACGACCAGGATCTCAAGGAGATTCTGGGCTACGACCTGGGCGTGGCCGTCACTGGCTCCGAGAAGATCGGCCTGACCCTGATCGTGACCGAAGGCTTTGGCGAGATCGCAATGGCCGAGCGGACGTTTCGCCTGCTGGCCTCGCGGAACGGTGCGCCGGCGGCCGTCAGCGGAGCCACGCAAATTCGCGCGGGCGTGCTGCGACCGGAAATCGCCATTCCGATTCAAAATGCAGGGGCGGCTGCGGTGCGCGACGAGGCGGCACTCGACTCGACGCTGCGGGTCGGGGCCAACGTGCGAATCATCCGCGATCCGCATTTCGGCGTGATCGGCAAGGTCGCCGCATTGCCTCACGAGCTGACGACGCTCGAGTCGGGATCCAAGGCGCGCGTGCTGGAAGTGGCCGTCGACGGGGCACAGCGGATCATCGTGCCACGTGCCAACGTAGAGCTGATTGAAACCTGACTGATCGAGATCTGACTGACCGAGATCTGACGGGGCGAGAACCACGATATGAAAGCGAAAATCCCGCTCGCCTGCCGCGTCGGCTCACCTCGATCCAGCTTGGCGCGGTATGCCGCGGGTGTCTTCGCGGTTGTCGTTCTCTTGGCGAACAGCCGTCGCAGCGCCTCAGCCGCTGTTCCGCCCGCGGCGCCGCGTCCACCCGCCGACATCAAGGCTGCCGACCATCCCTGGGACGACGGCACGAAGATCGACGTGACGTTTGCCCTGTCACCGGACGACCGCCCGGATGCGAAGCCCAAGATCGTCGCGTTTTACACAGTCGAGCGGTCTGGCGAGCGCGACGGCGCCTTCGAGCCGGTCGGCGCACCGCTCATCCCCGGTCAAGCCGCCTATAAGACCGGCACCATGACCACCACCGTCGACAAGTGCCACCGCGGCGAGCCGTATTTCTTTCGCGTCCGAGCGGTCACCGCCGACGGCCGCAAATCCGCGCCCGTCGAAACGAGCGAGCCGGTCTACGGCGTCCGCCAATGGTTCGACGGCGATCATTTGTGGCTGGCAATAATCATGGCCATTGTCTGCGGCACGATCGTCGCGTGCATCGAGCTGGCGCGGCGGGGTTGGCCGGTCAAAATCCGTCGCATCGCCGGGCTCGACGCGGTCGAAGAAGCCGTGGGCCGCGCCACCGAGATGGGTCGCACCTGCTTTTTCATCGCGGGCGTTCAGGACCTGAATGAAATGCAGACGGTGGCGGGAATCACCGTGCTGTCGCACGTCGCGAAGGTCGCCGCCGAATACGATGCTCGCCTCGAGATGCCCACGGCCCGTTCGCTGGTGATGACGACGGCCCGCGAGACGGTGCAGGCTTCGTACCTGGCGGCCGGCCGGCCCGAATCGTACGTCGAGGACAACATCTATTACGTCACCGACGAGCAGTTCGGCTTCGCCGCATTCGCGACAGGGAAAATGGTTCGCGAGAAACCGGCAGCCTGCTTTTACATGGGCTGCTTTTTCGCTGAATCATTGATGCTTGCCGAGACGGCCAACACGGTCGGGGCGATTCAAATCGCCGGCACGGCCGAGCCGGCGCAGCTCCCGTTCTTCGTTGCGGCCTGCGACTACACGCTGATCGGCGAGGAGTTTTATGCCGCGTCGGCGTACCTCTCGGGGGATCCCGATCAACTCGGCAGCCTCAAAGGCCAGGACTTCGGTAAGTTGTTCGTCACCTGTTTACTCGTGATTGGCTCGCTGCTCGCCACCGGAGTCGTACTGGCCGGTCGAGTGAATCTGCCGGCAGCCCGGTCGGCACTCTCCCAGGCGACGACCTACTTAACCGACACGATTTTGAAATAAGAGAGCGACCCGAATGAAGCGGATGATTCCCTTACTGATCGCGGCGATGGCCGGCTACGTGCTTGTCGCCTCGCGCTTCATTCCGCTCGCCGAAAAATGGGGCGAAGTCGAGGCGATCTGGTTCGACGTCCTGGCGGCCATTGCCTTCGTGCTCGGCGGCGGGAGCCTGCTCAAGCTGCATCTGCGTCGCATCAGCGACCGCGCGACGGGCTGGGGCTATTCGGCCATAACGCTGGCCGCCTTCCTCGCCACCTTGTACGTGGGCGTTGCGAAGACGGGGGCCCGCCCCTCGCAGGAGCAGGAATTCTACGGCGAATCGTTTGCCGTCCTGAAATTGGAGGATCTCCCCGAAAGCCTGACCTATCGAGTGACCGGGAGAATCCCCGAGCGGGCGGACGACGAACCGTTGCCGCTTTCCGTGCAGCGGCAGCTCAGCCAATCGGGCGGTGACCTCGTGTTTCACGGTTGGATTTCGGGGCAACAACAAGGCGAACTCTTGAGATTCAAGGAAGACCTGGCCTGGCAATGCGCCGTTGAAAAACTCTTTGCGACGGCTCAACCCCCCGCCGCGTTCAAGGGCAAGGTGACGTATCTCGCCGACTACTCCCAGCTCAGCTTTCGGGGATTCATGACCGACGCCGACCATGAGACGTTGCTCAAGCTCGGCATGAATGAGGCGTACGTGGCCGCCGTCGAAGCGCTGTGGAAGGCGAGCCGGGCCGAGTCGGAAGTCTCCGTCGAGTGGCTGCCTCCCGGCTTCAGCATCCCTGCCGCCCAGCGAGCGTATCTCTCGTACGACGAAGGCAAACACAAGCTGCGGATTCGCGGGCCGATGTCGGTCGCTCTTCGCGATGAGCTGGCCCGCGACCATTTCCCGCTCGTGCGTCCAACCACGGCGGAACAGCGGGCCGCCTTCCTCAACGAACTCGAATCCCACGGCGGAAAGCTGAGCGAAGTACAAGCTCGTGCCCTCGACGCGGTGCTCGCCAACGGCTGGCCGGTCGACGGCCTGCGACTCGTTTTGGACGAAGCGGGCCATGCGCTCCCCGCAGAAAAGTCAGCCTGTGACCTCTACCAGGAGCAGCAGGCCGCCAAGGGAGTGGCTGCAGCCACTCCCAAACCGACGCCGCCGAAAGCGGAACCCGACGTGAAATTAAACGACCGCCAAAAGGCTGCGATCGATGAATTCGTCCGTGAATCGACCGAGACCGTCGACGACTTGGCCGCGCCGCTTGATGGCGGCCGGTCCATTCACGGCGCGCCAGGAGGCCTCGCTTCGGGAGTTTTTCGCGAAGGTGCCGACCGTCGGCGACCAGAAGCTCGAGGCGTGCATCGCCATTCTCCGCGTCGGTCCGCTCCCACGGGACCAGCGCAACTTTCTCCGGGACGATTACCGTCACCAGAACCAGTGGCGGCAGACCGTGGGCGACCTCTTCGTGCGGGCGCACAAAGTGAAATATCCCTGGTCGGGTCAGTACAACTCGCCCGGCTCCTGGTTCGGCTGGGCTTACGAATACATCTTCAAGCCGTGCACGGCGACGATGTTCGCCCTCTTGGCCTTTTACGTCGCGTCCGCCGCCTTTCGTGCCTTCAGGGCCAAGAACTTCGAGGCCCTGCTGCTTTTGGGGACGGCCTTCATCATCCTCTTGAGCCAAACGTTCGCCGGCTATTGGCTCACCTCGTGGCTCCCCTCCGACCCGCAGCAGAATGCACTCGCGTGGCTACGAATGGAGAACCTGAAGATCCTGATCATGCGAGTCTTTGCGACGGCGGGCACCCGCGCGATCATGATCGGCATCGCGCTGGGCCTCGCCTCGACGTCGATCAAGATCATGTTGGGGCAAGACCGCTCGTACGTGGGGAGGGACTGACCCATGCGGTTCAACTGGGACAACATCGATCGCCGCTGGATCTTCCTGATGATGCTCATCACGGTCGCGGGACCGATCATTTGGCAGCTCGCCTTCCCGGAAATTCCGACCCCCTACGCCCGCGCGGTCTTCGACGCGATTGAAGATTTGAAGCCGGGCGACAAAGTGCTCGTCGCCTTCGATTATGACCCAGCCAGCGAAGCCGAGCTGGGCCCGATGGCCACCGACTTCGTGCACCACTGCTGCGAGAAGAAGGTGAAGATGTATTTCGTTTCTCTCTGGCCGGTCGGTCCCGTCATGGTCCAGGACGCCATTCGCAACATCATCGAGGCCGACTACCCCCAGATGGTGTACGGGCAGGACTATGTCAACCTGGGCTACAAGTCGGGCTACGAGGGCGTGATTAAGGTCATCGTGACGGACCTTCGCAGCCTCTACCCAACCGATACCCGCGGCAACAGCATCGATCAGCTTCCGATGTGCCGCGACGTCAAGAACATTCAGAGCATGAAGCTCATCGTCGACGTCAGTGCCGGCTACGCAGGGGCGAAAGAATGGGTCCAATACGCGGCCGTTCCTTACGCCGACAAGATGAAGCTTGTCAGCGGTTCGACCGGCGTGCAGTCGCCGCAGCTCTTCCCGTATCTTCCGGACCAGATGGCCGGGCTGTTGGGGGGAATCAAAGGGGCAGCGGAGTACGAAATGCTGGTCAACGAGAGGTACAGTGGCCCGACACCCGCCCCGAAGTATCAGGAAGCCCTCCGCCGGATGGGTCCGCAGCTTTTCGCCCACCTGTTGATGATCGGCCTGATCATCGCGGGCAACGTGATCTATTTCACCCAACGCCGCCGTGAGGGCCGCTCGCGATGAAAAACGAGACCCGGATTTGGCTCGTGATTTTTGTGTTCTTCGCCGGCTTCCTGGCGTGGCGGGTGGGTGACGCCGGCGCCAGCCGGCAGTACGTGCGGGAACTCGATGGGCGCGTCGCTCCCGCGACCCTCGGCGACTTGGTTGCGGGAACGGCGCAGTTCAGCTTTTCGCGCACGGTCGGAGTCTGGGTTGCGGCCGCCCTGACGCTCGGCATCTTTTCGTTCCTCTATCGCGATAACGCGTTCTACAAGCTGGCAGAATCCGTGCTGGTCGGCGTGTCGGCCGCCTATTGGATGGTGGTGGCATATTGGGACGTTCTGATTCCCAACCTCTTTGGCAAGCTCTGGCCATCCTGGGTGCAATCTTGGGCCATTCCGGGTCTTTCGCCGCAGCACGACGAGTTCTGGTACGCCTACTTCGTTCCGCTCGGGTTGGGAGTCATGCTCTTGTGGAGGCTCTCGCCCCGCGGCGGCTGGATCGGCGTATGGCCCCTGGCTTTTACGATCGGTGCCACCGCCGGATTGAGGTTGGTCGGCTATTTTCAGGCCGACTTCCTCGGCCAAATCCGCAACGGCATCGTGTCGCTGGCGATTTTCAAGGACTCTCATTTTGAGTGGGAACGCTCGATCGAAAATGTGGTGCTCGTCACCGGCACCCTGGCTTGCCTGTCCTACTTCTTCTTTTCCTTCGAGCACAAAGGCGCGCTCGGTCGCATCTCTCGGGTTGGCGTGTGGGTGCTGATGATCACCTTCGGCGCCGGCTTCGGGTACACGGTGATGGGACGCATCGCTTTGTTGGCCGGCCGACTCGAATTCCTGTTTGACGATTGGCTGTGGCTGATCGATCAGAACCATACGCGCATCTGGCAGTGACGGAGTCGAAGCTTTGCGGCGTTTCTTCGCATTGATTCTGGCAGCCGCGGTCCTCCACTCGGCCCAGCCGACGCGGATTCTTAGCGACGAACCGCCGGTCTACCGCGAGCACCAGGATCTGCGCTATTACCTCGACGCCCGTGGGGATCGACATCCGATCCGAACGGTTGCCGACTGGGAGATCCGTCGCGCGCACATCCTGGCGCACCTGCAGGAAGTGATGGGGCCACTGCCGCACCCGTCGCACCCGGTGTCGCTCGACGTCCGGACGCTCGAGACGGTTTCGCTCGGCCCCATCGTCCGCCGTAAAATCGACTACCACACCGATTCACCAAAACGCCGCGTGTCAGCCTACTTGTTTGTGCCGGCCAATAGCTCGGGCCGGCACCCGGCCGTGCTGTGCCTGCACCAAACCATCCACATCGGCAAAGAGGAGCCGGCGGGCCTGGGCTCGAATCGAGACCTCCAATACGCGCTCGAATTGGCGCAGCGAGGCTACGTGACGCTGGCTCCCGACTACCCGTCGTTCGGCGAATACAAATACGACTTTCCTCCGCAGGATGGATACGTCAGCGGCACGATGAAAGCGATTTACGACAACATTCGCGCGATCGACTTGTTGCAGTCGCTGCCGGACGTCGACCCGGAACGCGTCGGCTGCATCGGCCACTCGCTGGGCGGACACAATTCGATCTTTACGGCGACGTTCGATCCGCGGATCAAGGCCGTCGTTTCCAACTGCGGCTTCACGCGGTTCCACAAGTACTACGGCGGCAAACTCAAAGGCTGGGACAGCCCGCGCTATATGCCGCGGATCGCCAGCGTTTATGGCGACAATCCGGACCGAGTTCCGTTCGATTTTCCGGAAATCATCGCGGCGCTGGCTCCGCGGGCCTTTCTGGCGAGTTCCCCACTGCACGACGACAACTTCGAAGTGTCGGGCGTCCGGGACGTGATCGCTGCTGCCCGGCCGATCTACGCGCTCTTCGGCGTGCCGGACAACCTGGCCGCCAATTACCCGGATGCCAAGCATTCATTCCCGCCAGCGGCGCGCGAGGTGGCTTACAAGTTCTTGGATCGCCACCTCAAGCGGTAAGTCGCGACGAAGGATCGAAGAGCAGACCAAGGCGAAAAGACACCGCTTATTGCATGCGCGGCTCTGAAGACGGCGGCGGCATGCTGCTTAGAGCGCGTCGGCCACTTGCCGCTCGGGCGCAGGCGGGCCATATAGCTCATCGACCGCTCCTGGAAGTCGGGGCAGTCCTTCGCCAGGCGACGGCTGATCGGCTTGGGATCCGAGTTCGTCCGCAGGTCATTCAAATATGCCAGCAGCGTGCGTTTGGCCTCGGGAGGGCCGTGCATCATGAAGTGCACCCACGCCCAGGCTTCCTGATAGTCGGAGCGGCGCATCGCGGCGTTGTCGTCGAAGTTTTCCAGCCGCTTCAGGTCCGGCTGCCAGCCCTGGGCCAGCAACATCGAGAGCTTGGTGGCATACTCGCGATTGATGCCGCCCGGCTGCGAGCCCGGGATCTCGAAGTATTCTGCCAGGCCCTCGTCGAGCCAGAGCGGCACCCGCTTCATCGCCGAATGCAAGAGGCCGTGCGTGTATTCGTGTCGCAGGTCTTCACGCACGCTCTGTCCCCAATGCGTGTAAACCGCCAGCTCCGTTGCCGAGCCGACAAAATACGCGCTTCGCGGCGGTAGCTTGGGGTAGGTCACCGCCATGTACTTGCGATATTCAGTCTCGTTGTTGAACAGGTAGATGACGACCGGGTCGCGCTGCAACGGCAAGTCGAGCACCTTGGCTTCCTGTTCGCGGAGCGTGGTCAGCTCGCGAATCAGCTCGTGATCCTTCTGCAACTTGAAATTGCTCAAGACGAGCAATTGGTCGCGCTCGCACTTCACCTCGTACTTGACTGGCAGGCCGATCGGACGCTCGACCGATTGGCACCCCGTGAAAGCCAGCACGACCGCGATCAACAAGGCCGCGGCCCGGGCCGTCTGGCCAAGCGGATTTCCGGACGCCGTTGCAAGTGTGGACAGGCTATCCATGCGGGGACGAGAGGCTGCGATCGCGCGCAAAGAGACTTCCATTCGGAGGCGAAGCGATCGCCCCGATATTTCTTGAGAAATCGCAGCCGGTGCGTCAGGCGCAACTCGGGAAACGCCGACAGACTGGCTTCGAGCTGTCCGAGCATGCGGTTGACGCTTCGTTGCGGCAGAAAGCGCCGGCGGACGATGCGATCTGCGCCGCCGATCTGAACCGAGCAGTCGCCGGCGTCGACGTTGACCAGGAGATCCGCGGCCGACAGGCGTCGATGGACGAGCGAAAATTCCCGCATTCGCGCCAGTTCGCCAGCCAGCATCCGCGCACTGGCGTTGATCCAGGCTTCCCGTTGCCGCGGTGAGAGACCGGGGAATTGTTGAGCCAGAAACGTCGCCGGCGTCACATTGCGGCCCGAACGCTCGACAACGAGGATTTCTCGAACTCGCGACACGGAACGCGTTTCGAGATAGAGCAGCGTTCGCGGCGTCGACACGCCTCGCCGACGCAGGGCGTGCGTCATCTCCCAGACGCGCCGCGTCGCCGACCAACCGAGTCGTGGCAAGAGATCGCGCCAGCCCAGCGGACGGGACGTTTCTCGGACCTCGCAGCGGAGGGAAGTCCCGGCTGCCCACAGGTCCACCACCGCCGCCCGAACGGAATTCGTCCGCCGCAGCCACAGGCGGACACGGTCGGCGCGGAAGAGCGTGTCGGGATTGGCACGCAACTCGAGCACCTGATCCGTTCCGAGGATCGCCAGGCCCCGACAGCGAATGCCAGGCGAGTCGCCCACGATCAGCCGACGATTGGAACGTTGCCACTTCTTGTCGTAGCGGCGCTGTTCTTGCCTGAGCGCATGTCTGCAAAACGCTTCAATCTGCCCGGCCAGTTGACGGTGCGAGCGATGCTCCGCGCGGGCAACAGTCGTGGACGAGCTACTTGTGAGCGTGGCCGCGGAATCCGCGTGGACTTCACGCAGATAAGCGTCCAAAAAACGCCAGCGGTCGGCGCGACCGGCCGTTTGAAAGAAGTTGAAGAGTCCAAACAAATCCCATCGCGCCCGTGCCGCGCGGCGAAAAATAATGCCCCATTTGCGCCGCGGCCGCACGCCCTGCAGATCGATGAGCTTCAATCGGATCGGCGACGGGACACTCATGCAGGCCGCGTCATCCGTCACCTCGACCAGAAGATTGGCCGGATGCAAATCGCGATGGACGAGGCCCGCCCGATGCAGCCGGCCACACAGCCTTCCGAGCGCACGGGCCAATTCGCGTCGAAACGCAGGGGTCCGAAGCGAAGCGTACTGCGGATCGCGGGCCACGCTGTCTAAGGGAATTGCTTTCTCGATCGCCGAGCTAGCGAGGAAACTGTCTCGGGCGAGCGGGCCGCGTGACTGGCAGCCGAGGGCGACGCAGGTCATCGTCTCGATGTTGGCGGCCGCCACCGCCTGCACCGCGTGGGCCTCGCGGGCAGCGGGCGTACCGCGCAGTGTGTTTCGCAAGATTTCCCACGTGTGCGACGTCTTGAAGTGCTTGAGGAAGATGACGCCCGAGGGCAGCTCGACGCGATACACCGATCGATGCGGCCCCGATTTGACGGTCGTCACGCCATCAAGAACGCCGCTCGCGTTCCGATCGACCGTGCCACTTGAAGCCAGTGCAGACGCGTGCGGCGACGCGGAGCACAACGTCAGAAAGCCCGCGTCATACAGCTCGCGCACCACGCGTTCGTCGCCGTGCCAGGTCACGTCGCCCGGAGTGCGCGGACTCAGAGTCATCGCGCCGTCGGCGATTGCGAGCCGGGTCTGAGATTGGTGTCGGGTCGCTGCGCGATCCATGCCACGATCTTCCGCCGGCCCGTTTGACCCGTCGCTCCCCCGCTCCGCCCCCGTCGCGTCAGTCGACGCGCGAGTCCTCATCGACCTTCTCGGCCTTGTCCATTTTTCGGATCAAATCGTGGAGCAGGTCGTTGTCCGGAGCGGGGATCAGATCCGTGCGCTTCTGAGCCATAAGCGAGTGGACAAGCTCCGGGTGCGCTTGCCAGTCGGTTGGCCGCCAGTTGCGGACGTCGACGTACAGATCCGAAAGGCCCGGCTGTTGCTTGGCGATCACCACCAAGCCGTCTTTCCCGTACATCACGTGATACTTGAAAGCGAACGTCATCAGCCCGGCGCCGACAATCATTCCCATCACAAACAGGAGCAGCTTGCGCATGAAATCCGTTTCCCCCGCAGGCGTCAGCGATCAGCCAATGGACCGGGCAAAGCGGCGGGATGATGGCACAATCCGGGGGATGCGGCAAGACGCGTTCAGGTGCGGAAAGAGCCTGTAAAACCCGCCTCAGGTCTCGAAGCGATCACCGGACCGAACCGGGTTGCCGGTCAGGAATTCGGCAACCGTCATGGCCCGTTTTCCCTCCGGCTGCAGGCGGCGAATTTCAACCGCTCCGCCCGATGCCTGGACCACCATCCGCTGCTTGTCCGCGATCATAATGCTGCCCGGCGCGGCGGCCACGTCCGCGTGATCTTCGGCGGCCGCAACTTCGAGCACGATCAATCGCAGGGAGCGACCCGAACCGGAGCCAGCCCCGCCCTCCTTATCGCCCCCCATGACGAGGGTCGAGTAGGCCAGCGGCCAGGGCTGCAGGGCTCGCACCTGGCAGTCGATCTGCCGAGTGGAGCGGTTCCAATCGATCCGGCCGCTTTCCTTTTTGAGCCGGGGGCGCGGCTGGCTTGCGTCCCATCCTGCACGATGGGTTGGGCGGTCCCGTCGGCGAGTTGATCGACGACCTTCACGGCCAGCTCCGCGCCGAGACTTGCCAACCGCCCCTCCAGCTCGCCCGACGTCTCGCGCGGCCCGATGGGAGTCCGCTCGATTCCCAAGATGGGGCCTGCGTCGAGCTTGGGCTCGATTTGGAAAATCGTCACGCCGGTCTCGGTTTCGCCCTGCAGGATGGCCGTCTGAATCGGGGCCGCGCCGCGGTACCTGGGCAGGATCGAAGCGTGCACGTTGATCGCCCCCAGCCGCGGCACCGCCAACAGCTCGGCCGACAGGATCTGCCCGTACGCGGCCACGACGCACAAATCGGGCACGAGGGCCGCCAAGTCGGCCACGGCTTCGGTTGTATTCGCTTTTTCGGGCTGAAAGACCGGCAGGCCCCGCTCGAGTGCCAGCTCTTTGAGTGGATTGACGTGTCGATGATGACCGCGACCGGTGCGATCGGGCTGCGTGAACAAGCCGACGACTGTGTGCTTTCCCTCGAGCAGCGCGAAAAGTCGGCAGGGCGAAGCCGCCGGTTGCCATCATGACTAAGCGAAGAGCCACGGCTTCACTCCGCGCCGAGTGCCGGCGCTCAGCGGGACGCTTTGTCGCCGCAGGATCGGACATTGACTGTTCCGACCGCATCCTCAGTCAGGACGACGCGGTGGAAACTCCGTCCGGCTCGAAGCCGCGCAACGTCCGCTCCAGGACGTCGTCGGGAGGAATTGCTCCCGAGGCCTGCTGACGGCGGAATTGGGCCTCGAAGTCCGCCAGGCGGGGCTCGAGCTCGCGCCGCGCCGTTTCGGTCATGCGGTCGATGAACAAGACGCCGTCGATGTGGTCATTCTCGTGCTGGACGACCCGGGCCTCCAGGTCTTCGAGGTCCATCTCGAATTCCTGTCCATCGAGATCGAAGGCATTGACCACGATCTGCTCAGACCGCCGCACCTGCCCATACAGTCCCGGGATGCTCAAACAGCCTTCTTCGCCCTCGGCGCTTCCTTTGCGGCGCACGATCTCCGGATTGATAAAGACGTGCTCCGCAGCCGATTCCGCGGCCGACCCCGTCGCATTCATGATGAACAATCGCAACGGAACGGCGACCTGGTTGGCAGCCAGGCCAATTCCGTTGGTGGCGTACATCAACTCGAACATCGTGCGGACCATCTGCTTGAGGTCCGCGTCGATGCGCGTAATCGGCTTGGATTTCCAGCGAAGTGCCGGGTGGGGATAGCTGACGATCTGCATGACCGGATATGGAGTGTGCGCGGGAAACGGATCGGATTTCGGATTGCACGCCCGTGGAGGATTATAGGACTCCTCCAAGGATGGGTCGAGCGAAAGCGGCGCGGCCCCAAACGGACAGCGACGACATTCGCCGGATGGCACGGCTCAGGAAGGGAGGATGCGGCCCGACAAGCCTCCTCCCTGCCTTTCGGCGAGAGCCAATGCCCCTTCCGACCCAGTGGATCCGAATCGCCCCGCGGCGGTCCGACTCCTGGTCAGTAGGTGCGCAGGTCGTTGGCGGCGACGGTCGGCGCGGCCGGCGACGGCGACGTCTGGGAGACCGCCGTGCCGAAGCTACCCTCGTAGAACGCGCCCTGTTGCATCACGGGTCCCTGCACGCCACAACCCCCATTGGGGCAAGTCGAGCAAGGAGCGGGAGCAGCATAGCCTGGCTGATAACCGCAACTGCCACAGCTTGAACAAGGCGGCGGCGCGTAACCGCAGCTGCCGCAGGCGGGCGGATAACCGCAACCACCACCACAGCCATGGAACAGTCCGCAGCAACAACCGCTGGCGGTCATCAAGAGCGTGAGAGCGACGGCGAGGAGAGAGAGGCGTTTCATCGAAACAATCCTTTTCGGAAGGGGTCGGAAACTCGTGCCGGTGAGAACGGCAGCGATTGCCGGTCTGTTGACAGCTCGAACGAGGTCGCGAGAACGGCTGCGGGTCGACTTTGAAAAAAATCTGAGATTTCGACGGGATTGACTCAAGAAAGTCGAACGACTTGCCGAAAGGCGGGCGAACGATAGGAACTTTGTTTGGGAGCGTCAACACGAAATCTCTGAATTTCGGCAGATTTCGCCGCAGCCACGTAGCGCGTTGAGCCATGCGGGTTTAACGTCGACGCGCGAACGCAGCGTCGCGAAAACTGGACGAAGATTTTCCGACCCACCGCCAGCGTTCGCTCGCATGTTGAATGCGAAGTGACGACAACGCTGAGGGCGTCCGGTAATTCGGGTGCCACGGCTGAGACGCTGCGTCTCAGCCGTGCTCTTTCCGGTTGCTGCTGACGTCAGCGGAACCGTTGGGCCAGCTGAAACGTGGCACCCAAGCGCGGCTAAAGGAACCGCACCCGCAATCACTTCGCACGCTCTCTGAGGGCGCGGAGGTGGTCGAGACGCAGGAAGCACTCGGAACTGCTGAGGCCACTCAGGTTCAAGAAGCGGCTGCCGTGAGGAACGAGCACTACGTCGGTTTTCCCCCACTCGAAGATGTCCAGCTCTGTCGGAATTCGCTCGGTCATCCCGATTTCGCTTGTCGGCAAGAGGACGACGGTCCGCGCCGAGACGTGCCACTTGCCGGTCACTTTTCCGTGGCCACCGTTTCCGCAGTGGGCGTCGTGCCAGAGAGCGACATAAGTTCCGTTGGAATTAAGAGTCAGCCGAGTGCCCAAATAGTCGTAGGTGCCAGGGAATTTGGCCGGTTCGATCCGCGGCATCGGTTGGTGGCGAGGCGTACATTGGGTGATGAAGTCTTTTCCCAAGGTCTCCTCAATCGAACACCAGACGAGCATCGAGCCGGCGAAAAGCACACCGCCAAGCAGGTAGAACCAGGCGTGCGTGGTCATGAAACTCATTCTAGACAAACGCCTCCTGCCGATCCGACAAATCGCAGTCCGACCGAGGCAAGGCCATACGGAATAATTCGGGACGGGAGCCCCACTCAACTGCCCTTGGCCGGAAAAGTCGGCCGCCGCTATACTTCGCCGCGCTTTCGATTGGGGTTGGAGCGCCGCGGTGGAACCGCTCGCCTTCCAACACGAACGCCATTAACGCTGCAGGGAGGCATGAACGTGGAACGTCTTTTGGTTGTCGGAATTGACACGGTCGTCGGTGCGAACCTGGCGACTCATCTGGCTGACAAATTCCACGTCATCGGCTTAAGCAGTAGCGAAGAAATCTCCATCGAAGGCTGCGAGACAGCCATGTTGCCGCTTGCCGACGCCGCGACGACT
Organism: uncultured Planctomycetaceae bacterium; assembly: GCA_963813715.1. GTDB lineage: Bacteria > Planctomycetota > Planctomycetia > Planctomycetales > Planctomycetaceae > DASPSM01. The sequence continues at coordinate 407,819 of CAWFAK010000009.1, forward strand.
CGGCAAGCTGTCGCCGTCCATCGCCCGGACCACATCGTGCTCTGCCAGGCGGCCGGCGATTCGTCGTGGCACAGAGCCGCCGCATCCGACTTCCGCACCGCGGCCCAAGCAACACTGCATTGGATCGAAGCCGCCCATGCCGCCGGCAAGCGGCTCACCCTCATCTCGTCCGACGCCGTCTTCACCGGCCCCTGGATGTTCCACACTGAGAGCTGCGACTCGTTCTGCCAGGCCGAGGAAGCCCAAACGCTCCGGGCGCTGGAAGACGCGACACTCAACAATTCGGCGAGCGCGCTCGTCGTTCGCACGCATGCGTACGGCTGGAGTCCGCGGCTCGACGGCGGCTGGATCGACGGCCTGTTGGCCGCCCTGGAAGGGGACCAGGCACCGATTTTCGATTGCGTGGCTTATGCCACCCCGATCCTGGCAACCGACCTGGCCGACGTGCTCGTCGCGGCGTGGAATGCCGGCATGAGCGGCCTGTACCACGTTGCCGGCGCCGAACGCACCAATCCCCATTGCTTCGCCTGCGCGTTGGCCCGAGTGTTCGACCTCGCGCCGCCGCAAGCCGTTTGTCTCGCGCCGACCGCCAGCCCACCGGCCGGCTTCGCCCGCGGCGAGGCTTCGCTGCACACGCGTTCGATCCGCAAGGCCCTGGGAATCGGCCTACCGATGGTCGTCGAGGGACTCGAACGACTCCGTGCGCAGCACGACGAAGGTTTTGATCGCCGCTTCAGCCGCGGCAAAGGCTTCGCCGCAAGCAAGGTCGCGTAGCTCGGACGGAATGAGTCGCCGCAGCGCACGTTGTGTCTGCCACGATGCGGCCACAAATTCGGCAGACACAGTCTGCCCTGCACAGCGTTCAACGCTTGGGACAGGTGGTCGACGCGCACGGTGTGCCGGCGTCCGCTCGCGGCGGATTTGTCACATCAACGGTACCCCGCCGCTCCCTCCCCACACTCGATGCGCGGGCCCCGAACTTTCGGCGCGGCACGTTGGGTTTGCATCTTCGGAGCCCTCGGAACAACCGGTAGATTCTCGCAGCGTCTGGAAAGATGGACGGTAAAAACGGATTCGCGGGTGGTGCGATTTTGCAGCCGTGACGATCCTCATAAACGCCAATTGTCAACAAATTCTGACAGACGATGACGGGCCGCTGCCCCGGTCGCCTCCCCCGCGATCGCGTCGGCCCGATGCCCTGCTGCGGCTGACCCCACAGCCCGCGGGGCCCAACGGCTTGCGGGCAGCGGCTGAGGCATGTGGCGGAGCTCGGGAGTGACGCTCCGCAATGGCGCAACAAGTTTGGCCGACCGTGGATAAGGAGTCCTGCGATGCTTGTTTTGTCCCGCCAGCGCGACGAGAGCATCATCATCGGCGACAATATTATCATTACGATCGTCGATATCCGCGGCGATAAAGTCCGGCTGGGCATCGAAGCCCCCACCGAAATTCCGGTGCACCGGCAGGAAGTTTATGAGGCCATTCAGCGCGAAAACGCGAAGGCCCAAGAGGACGGCCGCCCCCCCCGGCGCCCCGCTCCCAAAGAGAAAGAAAAGACAAAGGGGACTGCGGGCAACTAGGGCAGACCTTGCGGCGGCCTGAAACTCGTCGCCGCCGACTCAGCCGTTGCATCGCCCGCCTCTCACGGAATCGAGCTCAATTCCGAAGTTTGCCAAGGCGGAAAAACAGCGGGTCGAAAAGATTAAAACACGGTCTCCTAAAAAAAACGGCTCAATTCTGCGGTCCCCCTGCCGACGCTCCCCGCTCAATCTCTGCAGCTGACCCGAGCCTCGGGAGCACCGTACTTTCCCTAAAGCCGTTCCGGCCTTGGGCCGATAGAAGCATTCCAGGGGAGACCGCACATCCACGCCGCGCCCAGGAGCGTGGAGTGCCACGGACCTCGACACGGGCGTAGGTGCCCGATTGCTACGCCCGACCCTGACTGAGGGAACGCCGCCCTCGACTAGCGCAGCAATCGAACGTACCTCAGCGTCGCAAACGCCCGGAGCGAAAGCGCGGGAACCAAGGGAACGAAAAACCACCAAATCACGCATTCACCATTTCTAACCAGCTCGAGGTCCGTCGGGGGCGGAAGCGGTTAGCGGGTGTGAAAAAGGGCAATGTTCGATGACAACGATTAATACAAACGTCGCATCATTAATTGCGTTGAACAACTTGAACAACAGCAACACTTCGTTGCAGACGTCGCTCACCCGCTTGTCGACCGGTTTGCAAATCAACAGCGGTGCCGACAACCCCGCCGGACTGGTCGCGACCAATATCCTTGGCTCGCAGATCGCCTCGATCAATCAGTCGATCACCAACAGCAACCGCGCCAACGACGTGCTTTCCACGGCCGACGCCGGCCTGGGGCAGATCAGCGGACTGCTCGACCAGATCCGCAGCCTCGTGCAGGCCGGACTGAACAGCGGTGCCTTGTCCACGACGGAACTTGACGCCGACCAGAACCAGATCGACCAGGCCCTCGACGCGATCAATGAAATCTCGGCCAACACCACGTTCGCCGGCGACCAGCTCATCGACGGCAGCAAGGCCTACACGACGCAGGTGTCCTCCGCCGACGCCCCCAAGCTCAACAGCTACCAGATCAACAGCGCCGTCTTTTCCGGCAACTCGACTGTGCCGGTCACCGCGCAGGTCAAGACCGCGGCAACCCAGGGCCAGCTGTTCTATAACTTCGTCAACGGCGGCCTCGCCAGCAACACGACCATCGAAGTCGCCGGGGCCAACGGGACGAACGTTGTCTTCCTCGGCCAGGGCAGCAGCCTCTCCGACGTCAAGTCGGCGGTCAACGCAGTGTCGAGTGTCACGGGCGTCGACGCCACCGCGACGGGCGCCGTCTACGGCACGACGACCTTCGGCACCGCCGGTTCCAACAACGGGCTGCAGTTCACCGATATCCGGACCAAGACGTCGAACCCCGGCGAAGGCGTCAATCCCCAAACGTTGAGCGTTTCGTTCGCCGCAGCCAGCGACACGCAAACGCTCTCCGTCAGCAGCGCCTCGACCGCCACGACATTGAGCCTGACAGTCACCCTGGGCACCAACGCTACGGGCACGGTCACCTCGACGGCGAGCGATGTCAAGGCCCTCATCGACAGCAGCGCGAACAGCAGCGGCTTCGTCGCGGTTACCCTCGAAGGTAGCGGCGCCGGACTGGTCAAGGCCGGGCAAGCTGCTCAGAACGTGACGACCGGTGCTGCAAACGGCTCGCTGACGTTCCAGAGCCAGGACTTCGGATCGTCGCAGTTCGTCGGCATCAACGTGCTGCAGGGAACCTTGGCCACCACGGCCGGTTCGCTCGGCGGCGCCTCGTCCAGCCGCAGCACGGGTTCGGACATCATCGCCACGATCAACGGCCAGACAGCGGTCGGCAACGGCCTGACCGCGTCGGTGACCGGAACTGCGCTCGACGCTTCGGTGACCTTCAACCAGGCGGACAACGTCGCTAACACTTCGGCGACGATCACTGTGACTGGCGGCGGCTCGGTCTTCCAGATCGGGCAGAATGCCAACGTGGCCGGCCAGATCAACATCGGGTTGCCGGCCGTCAACACGGCGGAACTCGGCGGTAGCGCGGGCAAGCTGTTCCAGCTGGGCTCGGGCGGTGGACTCAGCCTGCTCGACGTCGGCCCGACCGTCCAGGGTTCGCAGCTGGTGTCGATCGTCGACGACGCGATCAATCAGGTCTCGACGCTCAGCGGCACGATCGGTGCTCTGCAGTCCAACGTCATCGACACCAATATCGCGACGTTGAATAGTGCTTTGGAGAACGTCTCCCAAGCCAACTCGGACATCGCCGACACGAACTTCGCCCAGGAAACCTCGAACCTGGCGCGGGCCCAAGTCCTCGAGCAATCGGGTATCTCGGTGCTCTCGATTGCAAACCAGACTCCGCAGAATGTCCTGAAGCTGCTCCAAAATGCCTAACGCGATCGGTTCCTGAAAGATTCCGAATCGGCGTCGCCGGCCCAATAAGCTGGCGACGCCGATTCTTTTTTGCGGGTGCCCTCGCCCCGCCGAACTGCGTCATGTCGATGGCAGGGCGATCGGCCTAACTAACGGCCACCCAGAGAGTTCTGACGCCTCGGCCTGCACCGGTCCCAATTGACCACCCCGGCGAGTGGGGATATACTCCGCCTCCCTGTCCCAGCACCCCCGTCAAGGACGACGCGAATGGGTTCTGTCGCTGAGCGTGCCGTCATTCCGTTCGGCGAGTTCGAGCTGCTTCGCGAAGCTCGGGAGATCATTGACGACGAGGCCCGCGCGCTCCTGCGTGTGTCGGCCGGGCTGGACAAAGAGTTTTGTTGCGCCGTCGATCTGCTCGCTCAGTGTGCCGGCTGCGTCGTCGTCACCGGAATGGGCAAAGCCGGGCTGATCGGCCGCAAAATCGCGGCCACGCTCTCGTCGACCGGCACCCGGGCTCACTTTCTACATCCGGCCGAAGCCGTTCACGGCGACCTGGGTTGCCTGGCAACAGACGACGTATTGGTCGTGCTTTCCAACAGCGGCGAGACCGACGAAGTCTGTCGCATCTTGCCGAGCGTCACCCGCTTCGGCATTCCCATCGTCGCGATCACCGCCAGTCGTGGCAGCACGGTGGGCCGGGCAGCCCGGGCCACGATCGAGCTGGGACGGCTGCGCGAGGCAGGACCGCACTCACTGGCTCCCACCACTACGACCACGGCCATGCTCGCCGTCGGCGACGCGCTGGCTCTCGTGATCGGCCGGCGGAAGGGATTCACGCCACAGCAATTCGCCCTCTATCACAACGGCGGCAGTTTGGGAGCGATGCTGAAGTCGGTGGGAGAAGTCATGCGGACCGGCGGGCAGCTGCGGGTCGCCGCAGAGACCAAGTCGATTCGCAACGTCTTCGCCGAATCGTCGCGGCCCGGTCGTCGAACCGGCGCCGTGATCCTGGTCGACGATGAAGGCCGCCTTTCGGGCCTGTTCACCGACAGCGATCTGGCACGGATGCTCGAACGGCGGCAAGACGGGCTGCTCGACCGGCCGATCGCCGAGTCGATGACCCGCCACCCGCTGACGGTCGGACCCGATGCCCTGCTTTCCGAAGCCATAGAAATCCTCTCGCACAATCGCATCAGCGAGCTGCCCGTTGTCGACGTCGACGGACGGCCGCTGGGAATTTTGGATGTGACCGACGTCGTGGGCACGGGACTGGTCGAGACTCCGACGCTCGGCGACGCGACCCCTTCATCCCTGTCTCCTTCTCGTCCTCGTCCGCTGAGACGCCCTGGCAGACGCCTGCCTGAACGCCGCGGCATCCGCGGTTCCCCGCGCGGCGCCGATTTGGCCAACAAGAGATTTCATGTCGCAATCGCGAACCAGTCCGACCGGCAGTCTGCGAAGAGACGGCTTGGCGGTTGCGCTGTTTGCCGGTTCGCCCTTCGAGCGGACAATGCTGACTCTCGGAGCCGGGCTGATTCTGTTCTTGATGTTCGTCGTTTATCGCGGGGCGATGCGCGGCCTGTGTCCCGATCGGCCGGTCAGCAGCGGCCACATCGCGCGTCAGGCGGCGGGCACGGAAGCCGAACTCTACCTGGCGAGCGCGGATCAGAAGACGCGGCAGGCCCTCAAGTACTTGCCCAACACCTGGGTGCCGACGGCCGCCCATTCCATGGCAACGGTCGACGATCGCACCTACTGTTACTTCCAGGAATGGGTGAAAGAATCGCCGCACGTGGTCAAGTTCACTCCCTTCGCGATGATCTCGACCCGCAAAGGAGACAAGCCCGGAGATCCCCCGTACACGGTGCTGAGCGACAAGGCCTACGTCACCTTCAAAGACGAATTCGGGCCGCTCGGCAAGAATCCGGGCCCCGTCGTGAGGGCCGGCTTGGAGGGGAACGTGGTCATCACAGGACCGAACAACCTGGTGGTTCATGGCCGCAATTTCTTCTTCCAGCGCGAAGAGATGCGGATCTACTCGGACAACCCCGTCGATATCAAAGCTGACAAGCACCATGCGACCGCCAAGGGCATTCAGATCGAGCTCATCGCGGAGCACCAAGGGCGCAGTGACGAGGCGCTGTCCATCTCGGGCGTCAGTAGCGTCAAGTTGCTGCAAAACGTCGACATGACCCTGGTCTCCACCGGCGACTCGCAGGCCGGTCCCATGCCGGCCATGGCAAAATCGAACGACAAAAGTCCGAAAATCGTCCGCACACACTGCGACGGCAGTTTTGTGTTCTACGTCGAATCGCGGATCGGCAACTTCGAGCGCAACGTCCGTATCCGCCGCGAGTCGCTTCCCGGCAAATTCGACGCCCTATTTGCCGACGAAAGCGTCGAGATCACCTTCGAGCCCAAGAAACCGGACCCCAAGACAACCGCCGACGCCAAGGGCGCAGTTGCCAAAGCGGACGCCGCCAAGAAGTCCGGCGAAGACAAGGCGGGCGGCAACAACGTCGTCGTCGCCGAAAAAGACACGGCGGCCAAAGACAAGAAAGACGGAGCGGTCGACGGCAAAAACACACCGCGCGGGTCGGGCGGTCTCGAGCCGAATCTCAGTTTCAAGAGCATCCATGCACAAGGCAAGGTCGTCGAGCTAACGTCCGACGTTAACGGCATGCGATCGCAAATGCGCGACTTCACCTACGACCAGACGGCCCGCGAGGCGAAGCTCGTCTGGATCCCCCGCGAGGGCGACAATACCGAGCGCACGGTCCGCGACAAGAAGGGGCAAGTGCGGAAGATCCCGGCCGCCTCCAACTGCGTCTGGGTCACGCAGCGAGGCAATGTGCTGACCTCGCAGAAGATTCAGCTCAATCACGATCCGCAGGGTGAAGTCACGCATGTGATGTGCCTGGGCGAAGGCGAAATGCAGCACGTCGAAGACAAGAACGGGCCGAGTCGACCTGGCCGCCTATTGGCACAAGGAAATGCGAAAGTATCCCGATCCGAAATCGCACGACTTCGATCGCATCGACCTGGAGGATGCGCTGATCGAACAGCCCAAACAAGACGCCGGCATCTCAGCGAACTTCATTCGTTTGTGGCTCACCAGGCAGAATCGCGGCGCGCAAACGGTCCAAGCCAACCACCCGCACGCTGCGCGGCAACAGCCCCAGCCAGAGGGCCCGCACCTCGACCACATGCTGGCCTGGCAGAAGGTGGCGATGGTCAGCCCACAGATGGAATGCGAGACTGACCACCTCGAAGTCTGGTTCGAAGACGCCCCCGCGCGGCCGCGGTACCGGCCGGCCACTCCGCCTCGCAAACGCAGCGATCTGGAACCGACGTCGGACTACGTCGCCCGCGGCACTCCCCCCGTGCAGAGCTACGGCCCGGCGGCGATCCGCTTCAGCGACAACTCATCGAACGGCTTCGCACTGGCCGGCAACGCAGCCAGCGTCTCCTCGGTCGTCCCCACTTCGGTCAACGGGGCGACGTCGATCAACGCCGCGCCTTCAAACGGGGCCCTGACCACCAAGGACAGTCCCAACAATCTCTTTCCGGGAGCCGGGAACGGCGGCGACCCGTACAACCTGACCGCCGGCCGCGTGCGCGTGCATGTGCTCCAGTTTCCCGACGGTCAGCAGCCCCAGGTCGCCGACATGCTGGCCTGGGACAACGTGCAGCTGACGCAGGCCCACGGCGACGCGGCCGACCCGCTCGTCGTCAACGGCAACGTGCTCGAGGCGCACAACCAGAGCGAGCTTGACCAGGAGATGATCGTGCTGGGGCAACCGGCCCACGTCCGGGACCGCGGCGCGCACATCGAGGGTGGCCGCATCCGCTTTAATCGCGCCCGCAACACGGCCGACGTCGACGGTCCGGGACGCCTGCAATTGCCGGTTCAGAATGACCCCGAAATCGGCGAAGCCGCGCGACCCAAAAACGGCGAGCCCGCGCAGCCGCTCGACGTCGTCTGGCATCAAAAGATGCACTTCGACGGCAAGACGGCCCACTTCTACGTCAACGTGCATACCTCGATGACCGACGCGACGTCGCAGAGCGAGATCCGCTGCCTGAACATGGACGTCACGCTCACCAAGCCTTTTTCGTTCACGCAGCAGCAGGGCCAGCAGCGTCCGCAGAACGAGGCTGACCGCCCGGCCGTCGATACCATTTTCTGCCAGGGAGACGTCGAGTTTGAGAGCGAGGCGAAGCAGGAGGGTCATCTCGCGGAGAAACGCCGCGGCCAGTTCATGGATCTCGTCTTCCACAAGCTGACCGGCAAATGCCACGCCAGCGGCCCCGGCCAGCTCCGTGTCTGGCGGCACAACGAGCACGGGCAGTCGGGCATTGCCTCGGTGATGAATGTGCAATCAAACGCCCCTCCCAAGGCGCACAAGTCGAGCGCTTGGGAATTCAACCAGGTCAATTTCCAGGGCACGATGGATGGGGACTTCAGCGACTTGATGGCCGGCCGTTCGCGGCCCAAGTCGACATCCGCGCCGAAGATTCAGCCGACTGCGGCCAGCAGCTCGATCCTGGCGACCAACGGCGCGTGGTCCACGAACTTCTATGTTCGCGTCGAAGTGATTTACGGGCCGGTCGACCTGCCAATGGAACTCGTCAGCCGCGACGACCTTTCGGAAGACTCGGGCTGCCTGCTCTGCGACTCGCTGCAGGTGACCCAGCATCCGCAAGCGGGAACGGTCCCTCAGCACATCGAAATGCTGGCGCGGGGCAATTCGCGGATCGAGGGCAAAACTTTCTGGGGCGAATCCGGCACCATCACCTACGACGGCTCGAAATCGCAGTACGTGCTGATCGGCAACAGCGCGGGATTGGCGCGGCTGTGGCGGCAGCTCAAAATCGGCGCGACCCCCAACACCAACGCGGCGTACAAGATCTATTTCAATCCGATCACGCACACGGTGAAGGAAGACGCCGCTCAGATCTTCGATATCGCGCAGTAGTCCCGCTCACAATCCCGAGACATTTGGCGGCGCCGGTTACTGCTCGTCGAGGCTCACCTGCTGCCCGTCCGAGCGCCCGCCCAAGGCCCGCCAGGTCGACAGGTCGATCGAGTTGCCGATCGTGTGGCCCGATCCGTCCATGAACAGCACGTTGACGCTCATCGGGTGATAACTTCGCGACGTTGACGCGTACCGCACCGGTCCCGTGCAGTTGGCCGCTTCGTCCTCGCGGCACGAGCAATAGTCTCCGTCCGGAGCCGACAGCGGAGCATCCCCCGTTGCGCCGGCAATCGGCGTCACCGAGTTCGGCGTGAACGTGGTCGTGAATCCGCTCTGATACAGCAGGCCGTCCATCCACTCGGTGTGATCGAACAGGTTCCTGAACTGACCCGCGCTGTACGCGGTGAGCGACGTTGGCGGAGCGGTCGGCGAATCGTTGCCGTTGCGCACGAGCGGCATGAAGGCTTTGACCTCGGCAAAGGCCAGCGTTTGGCTCAAGCCGTCGGTAAACCAGCTCGGCGAGGCCTTCGAGTTCGGATAGAAGGCGCCGTCGCCCCCCGTTTTCGTCGCCGGGTCGTAATACTGCCACGTGCCGCCGTTGTAACCGTAATTGGTCGGCCAGGTCGTGCCGTGCGGCTTGGCGTTGATCTCATCCGGGCAAATGTAGAGGGTCATCTTGTCGGGCAATACGGGATTGCCGGTGAGGTAATTGTTGTTGTGTGTGTTGGCGGCCGTAAAGGCGGCGTTCTGCTCGACGTAAGGAAGCAGCCGCACCAGGATGCCCCACAGTCCACCCGACGTCGTAGTCACGCTATTGATGCACATACTGGGCGGAAAGACACGGCACGCCTCTTGATAGTTGTGCAGCGCCAGCCCGATCTGCTTGAGATTGTTGCGACACGTCGTGCGTCGAGCGGCTTCACGCGCCCCCTGCACGGCGGGCAACAGCAGCGAGATCAACATCGAAATGATGGCGATGACGACCAGCAGTTCGATCAATGTGAAGCCGCGACGCGGTTGCGAAATCGGGAACATGGTCAGCCTCCTCAGGTGGGAATCGACAACTGGAAAACGGAGGAAGGCGGACGACCGCTTCCTTCCGAGCTCCCGAGGCAGGCTGGCAGAGGCTGGCTGGCCGGAGCGTGATTACTCAGCCCAATTAATTGAGATTGAGTCTCACTTGCAACAAGTTAGCTCCGCCTACTCCCATTTGCAAGCGTTCGGCTGAAAGAAACGATCCGGATTCTGCGAAAACTGATCTTGGACGGATCACGGTTTTGTGGCTGAATGGAGAGAGCGGATTCGGCGCGAGCGGCTTTGTGCGCATGGATGGCGCCCCGCGGCGAGACGAAAAAGCATCCCCGCGTGCCGGGACCAAGTTGTCCCGCCGGGTCCGCCAGAAGTGGTCCCGCCGGGACGGGTCCCTCACAATTGATATAAGGGGGGTGGACCCACCGCTGGGAGTCCCACCGGTCAGCGGCTATCCGGCCCGGACAAGTTGTACTAAGGAGCCGCGCACGCCAGTAAGCGGTGCCTTTGCCCGGGCCGGGACACGTTCGGTTCGAGTCCAAGGTCCAAGGTCGAAAATCATCGGCTCGCAATCCTGACTTTGGACTGCGGGACTTTGGACCAACCTCGGGACGGGACACGTTGTTTCATCGAGCATACCCCCGCGAATTTCGTTCTCTCCCACACGACCGAGCTGGCTGACGTTCATCCGGCAAAGCGGGGTGGCGAGGGCGAAGAGTGGGACGGGACTCGAACGACACACCGGGCGGACAAGCGAAACGGGAGGGTGGAAAGAGATTGGCCGGTGGGTCGGGACTTCTTGATTCACTCGGTAGTTGACCCACGCCCTCTCGACCGGGACGGGACACGCGCGCGATCGGAGAACTGCGAAACCCGCCGGCGCCGCCTGGAACGTCATTCAGCCTGAGCGGCGACAGAGAGGAAGAAAACCGCCGCGCGGCGCGATTCAGTTCGTCACCAACTCGCTCTTGGCCCCGGTGCCCCATTCGTGGGCCGTCATCTCGACGTTGGTCTGCGTCAGCGCTTTGTAGCTCTGCCGGGGCTGCGTGCTGTCTTTGCGTTCGAGCAGCGTCTTGACGGTCCATTTCACCAGGCCGAACGGAATCGTGGTGCCGTCACTGCGCCAGACCTCGGCTTCGTTCGTGCTCCGTTCGATGTCGCTTTCGATCGAACGTTTGGCCTTGAACTTCTGCGTTTTGATCGGGGCCGCGCATCCCGGCAGCGAGATATCCTCGCTGTCGTTGCCATTCACTTCGACGGCCTCGTAATGCATCACCGGGGCGACCAGCGGAAATACCTGCAAGGCTGCCGGCCGGCAGCGGGCTCACCTGGCCGCCGGTTTTGCGGAAACCCTTGATGACGTCGAGAAACGAGAAGGGAATCTTGCCCCCGTCGGCCAGCTGACCGACCACGCGTTCCTCCGGCACCAGCACTTTATAGATCCGCTCGCCGACAGGACCGGCCTCGATCCCCGACTCGCTCGGCTTGCCAGTGACGACCTTGATTTCGATCCACCGGCAGGGGACCTGCTTGCCACGAAAGGCGGCCGTCTCGGTGCCGACCGATTTCACTGTCAGCTGCTGAATCCATTCCATGGTGATGTCGCCTTCCGCCGCGTCGGGCCGGAACTCGACCTGCTTGACCGTCCCTTCAAAGCGCACCCAGGCGCCGTCTTGCTTGGGCAGGGTCAGGATCACACCCTGGGCGGTCGCCGATCGCAGCGAACCCAGGATCACCAACCCGGCCAGCGACAGCATCCAAACACGATTGCGACCCATGGGCTGACTCCGAGGCATTTTTTTTGGTCCAAAGTCCAAGGTCCAAAGTCCAGGGTCGGAAGGCGATCCAAGTCGGCGGGACCTGAATTTCGACATTGGACCTTGGACTTTGGACCTTCAACTTTCGAGCTACTTAGAGTCTGTCACAGCGCGGGGGTCCAGGCAAGCGGCGATAGTCAGGATACCGCTTCTTGACCCGGGTAATCGGGGGACCTATTCTGAACCTCGGATGCGCCGGGGGCTGCAAATTAGCGATTGTGCCGTTTTCCCCGCGCTGTCCTTCATGGAATGAACGTCCGAACCGCGAGCTGCCGGGGAGATTTGAAACGATGCGAGAATGCCGGTCCTTGGTTGTAGCGTGCTTTGCCTCCCTGTTGCTCGCTGGCACCGCGTGCCAGGCCGCGAAGGCCGACAAGGATGCCAAGAAAGAAGTCAAACCCCTCCGCTTCGGCGAGATCGAGCTGAAGGGGGCCTATCCGGAAGGGGCCGCCGCGTCGGGCCTGTTCAGCGCGAACGTCGAAACCTTGGCCGAACTGATCACCCGCATCGACAAGGCCACCGCGGACGAGAAGATCGACGGCGTCGTGCTGAAGATCAACGGCGCGACGCTCGGCTGGGCCAAAGTCAACGAGTTGCGGCAGGCCATCGCCCATCTGCGGGCCAAAGGGAAGACGGCAATTGCCTACTTCGACTCGGCCGAGACGCACGACTATCTCTTGGCGTGCGCTTGCAACCAGATCGTGATGCCCGAATCGGGCGAATTGGCCATGCTGGGCCTCCGCGCCGAAGTCATGTTCTACAAGAACCTGCTCGACTGGCTGCACGTGAAGGCCGAGATGCTCCGCGTCGGCGAGTTCAAGTCGGCCGCCGAGCCTTTCGACCGCACCGAAATGAGCAAAGAGTTCCGGCTGGAGATGGAAGCCATCCTGGACGACTACGTGCGGCAGATCGTCGACGGCGTGGGCGAATCGCGGAAGATGCCCGGCAAGCAGGTAATGGAGATCATCGACAACGGCCCTTACTCGGCCAAGCAGGCCTATGCCCACGGTCTGATCGACCACGTCGGATACGAGGACCAGGTCGAAGGCTTCATCAAGGCGGCCGCCCAGGACGAAAAACGTCCCGTCGAGATCACCAAGAACTACGGCAAGAAGAAGTCGGACAACGATTTCAGCGGCTTCGCCGGCATGATGAAGATGATGAATCTGCTGATGGGAGGCGAATCGCAAAAGCGAATCGGCTCCAAGCCCAAGGTGGCGGTCGTGCACGCGGTGGGCACCATCGTCAGCGGCAAGAGCACGGCCAGCTTCTTCGGCGGCGAGTCGCTCGGATCAGAAACGTTCATCAAAGCGATCAAGCAGGCCGCCGAGGAAAAGAGCGTCAAGGCGATCGTGCTGCGCGTCGATAGCCCCGGCGGCAGCGCACTGGCCAGCGACCTGATGTGGCGTGCTCTGCAGAAGGCGGGCAAGCCAATCGTCGTCAGCATGGGCGACGTGGCGGCCAGCGGCGGCTACTACATCTCGATGGGCGCCAATCACATCTTCGCCGAGCCAGGCACGCTCACCGGATCGATCGGCGTCGTCGGCGGCAAAGTGGCGATCGGCGGACTGTTGGACAAGGTCGGCATTACCACCAGCGTGATCAGCCGCGGCAAGAACAGCGGCATCATGAGCATGGTCTCCGGCTTCACGCCGACCGAGCGGCTGTCGATGCAGCACATGCTCGACGAAATCTACGGCCAGTTCACCCGCAAGGCGGCCGAGGGTCGCAAGATGGAATACAGCCAGCTGGAAAAACTGGCCCGCGGCCGCGTCTACACCGGTGCGATGGCGCTCAAGCTGAACCTGGTTGACGAACTGGGCACGCTCGACGACGCCGTGCGTTATGCGGCGAAGCTCGGCGGACTGCCGGCAGGCGAAAAGATCGATCGCTGGCTGCTGCCGCCGCCGGTGAGCCCGCTCGAGGCCATTTTCGGCTCGATGGACAGCGACGCCGAGTCGTCGGTGGCACTCAATCGCGGCGTCGCGCAGGCGCTGCGTCAGTTCTCCCCCGAGCTGGCTGAGTCGCTACAGGGGGCCTGGCTCATCAATTTGCTGGCTCGTGAGCCCCGGCTGACATTGATGCCCTTCCGGATTCGCGTACACTAGACGTCGTCGGACATCGAATCTGCGTTTCGCGTGCACTGAGGCGAATGCGCTTTCTCGCCTCAGTGTTTCGCGAATCACGCAGGTGCCGAACACACACCGCCTCAGCGGAGCGCACCGGCTCCCCCCAGCCGGTCCCCGCGGACAACGTCCATCCCGCCTGACAGCCGAGGAGTCGGCATGTTCTCGTTGCTCGGAGAGAGCGGCCGGCTGTGCGACGGCATCAGCCGTCGCGAGCTGCTGCGAATCGGTGGGCTCAGCGCGCTGGGACTGTCGCTCCCCGACCTGCTGCGTGCGTCGCAGACCGCCGGGCCGCCCAAGGGCATCATCAACGATCCGACGTTCGGCCGCGCGAAAAACATTCTCTACATTTGGCTGCAAGGCGGCCCGCCGCAGCACGAAACCTTCGACCCTAAGCCCGACGCGCCGATCGAAATCCGTGGCCCGTTCAAACCGATCCAGACAAATGTCCCCGGCATTCAGTTCAGCGAGCTGTTGCCGCGAATCTCCCGGATCGCCGACAAGCTGGCCGTCGTCCGCTCGCTGCACACCGACAACGACCTGCACGATGCCAGCGGCTACGAGGTGCTCACCGGTTATCGGTACACGGGGACGAACTCACGGCAAATCAGCCCCACCGATTGGCCCTACTTCGGCTCGGTGGTCAAGCTGCTCAAGCCGAGCCAGAAGCTACCGCCCCTGACGACGGTGTGGCTGCCCGACATTATGCGGCTCAACGAAAACGTGACGCCCGCCGGCCAGACGGGTGGCATCTTGGGCCGGCAGTGGGATCCGGACCGATTCATCGGCGACCCCTCGCGACCCGACTACAAGGTCGAGGGCCTCCGCGTGACGGACATCGCGCCCTTGCGACTCAACCAGCGGATCTCGCTGTTGGAACAAGTCGAGCGGCACTTCAAGTCCGAGGCGATCACTCGCAACGTCGGCCTGTACGACACGTTTCAGGGGCAGGCGTTTGACCTGCTGACATCGGGCCGCGTGCAGCGGGCCTTCAACGTGCAGGAAGAGTCGGCCAAAGTCCGCGACCGCTACACCCGCACGCAGTGGGGCCAGACGCTTCTCCTGGCCCGGCGGCTGATCGAGACGGGGGTGCGGCTCGTGCATGTCAACTGGTGCCGCGAGCCGGGCGACTCGGCCGTCGACAATCCGATGTGGGACACGCACGCACAAAATGCCGACCGCCTGGAAGACGTGCTCTGCCCACTCTTCGACACGGGCTTCACCGCCCTGATGGAAGACCTCGCGGTGCGCGGCCTGTTGCACGAAACGCTCGTCGTGGTCATCGGCGAGTTTGGTCGCACGCCCAAGATCAACGGAGCGGGCGGGCGCGACCACTGGGGTCACGTCTTCAGTTTCGCACTGGCCGGGGCCGGGATCTGCACAGGCCAGGTTTATGGCTCGAGTGACCGCGACGGAGCATACCCCGCCCGCGACGCGGTGACTGCCGCCGACCTGACCGCCACGCTCTTTCATTCGTTGGGCATCGATCACGAATCGACGTTCCGCGACGCGG
Organism: uncultured Planctomycetaceae bacterium; assembly: GCA_963813715.1. Taxonomy (GTDB): domain Bacteria; phylum Planctomycetota; class Planctomycetia; order Planctomycetales; family Planctomycetaceae; genus DASPSM01. The sequence goes on from CAWFAK010000009.1 coordinate 423,213, forward strand.
AGGGACGCGAACACCGGCTGACGCTCGGCTCGCCGATCCGCGCGCTGTTGGGTGGCGGAGTGGCAACGGCCGACCGCACCCTGCCCGACGGCAGCGTGCTCGGCGCTTCCTTCGACACGAGTCTGTTGCTGAATCCCGACTTCGCCCAACCGACCGGTTTGTACCCGGTCGATCGCGGTTCCCGACCGAAGGGCTGGCGTGCCGCTCCGCTGCCGAGCGACGAGGATCATGGCTTCGGCGTGCGGCTGAGTCCTCGCTCCGACGCGCCGAACGCGGGCACGAAGTTCGGGGCCAAGCGCCACGCCCTGATCGGTGTCGGGACGAACGGCGGCGCCGCGACAGTCCGTGTCGCCAGGGGCGAACGGGCGATCCTCGCCCAGGAGATGCGGAACCCGCGAGCCGGCCGCTTCACTTTCACGGTTGAGGCCTGCATCGCCGGTCGGTCGCGGGCCGCCTGCGAGCTCTTTCAAAAGAACTTCGCCTGCCGGCTGGTGATCTATCGCTTCACGACACCCGACAAAAATCCGCTCCAGCGACAGGAGTTCGGCTCGCTCGCGATCGATCCGCCACTCGTCGTCGGGGACGCACCGGCCTGCGCGACTTTCGAGTTCTCACGCGTGCTCGACGGGGCAGGTCCGGGGCAGAACTTCAGCATCGGCCTGGGCCTGGGCGTCTCGATCGAAGTCGAAAAGACGTCGGAGGGGACGTGGGAAGTCGGCGGCGCAGGCACCGGCGCCCGCCGCGCTCTACATCGCCGCCGCCCGTCTCACCTTCGCCAGCCGCACGATCAACGACAAGGTCGTCGCCTGATCCCGCTGTTCGCTCAGGGCCGTCAGGCTGCCGCCAGCGAGTGATTGCCTGCATGTCGAGCGCCGCATCGGCCGCCATCTGCTCGCTGAGCGTGCGTTTCTGTTCCGGCGTGGCAAGCGAGAGCAGCTTCTGCAGCATGAGGGGCCGCGCGCTGCTCTTCGAATCTCCCTCGACGACTTCGCCGAGAAAGACCGTGCGATCACCAATGTCCATCCGAGTTTCGACCCGGCAGTCGAGCCAGGCCAACGCATCGCGAAGAATCGGGCTGCCGGTCGCGGCGTGTGCCGACGTCGAGACCGGCGAACTTATCGACGTCGCGGCTCGATTGCAGGCCGAACCGCCAAACCAAATCGGACTGCGATTCGTCGAGCAAGATGCACCGCAAACGCGCCCGAGGCGTCGATCAACTTCCAGGTCGCGTGCGTCTTGGCAATGCCCGCGATCACGCGGGGCATCTCCGGGACGATGGACGCCGGCGCGACAAACGTCGCCACCAGGCCGGCCCGCTCGCCGTCGTGGGCGGCCGTCACGATCCAGACCTCGCGGTCGACCCGCTCGAACAGGCTGGCGACCTTTTTGAGGTCCATGAAAATGGTCGCAGTGCGGCGGAGCGGTGCCGCTCAGTTCGCGTTGCAGTCGAACACCCGCACCTGGGCCCACGTTTCCTTGTTTTCGGCGATGAATCGCAGGTGCGTCTCGCTAACCTGGTAATCGTCGTGGGCTTGGCGGCCGTCAAAGATGATGTGCAGCCCGACGTGGAAGTCGGTCACGTTCACCCCCCGGGTCAGGTCGGGCACGCGCGGGCCAGCCGCGAAATAAAGAATGCCCGGGGCCACCTTCAGATATTTGTGACAGTCGGCCAGCAGCTTGTCCTGTGCCGCCGGCGACGGATCCTTCAGCGTGAAATAGACCATGTGGGCGATGACGGGGCGGGTCGACGGTGCGGACATTGCGGTGTTTCCTTGCGACGGCACGGACGAGGCTGGGCCGGCCGGACAATTTCCGGCGCTGGTCACGAGCGATTCTGACGGCGGCTCCCCGGGCCCGCAAGCAGCGGGCTCCCGGCGCGGGCGTCGGCGGACAAAAGCGACAAGTTGACACGCTTCAAACGCGCGGATTAGACTTCGAAAGGGGCCCGCCAACCGCGTGTTGCGCGCATTTTTCCGGGAATTCCGGCGGCTTTTTCTGCCAGCCGTGTGGAATCTGGCGAACGCAAAGCGGTATTAATTGAAGAGGCCGAACGGTCTGTCAGTCTTTCGCGTTTCAAATCGAGTGCCGGCCCCGCAAACTTTGATCTTTCCACCAAGGAAGCAGGCTGCGCCCCTAGGCGAGGACGAACATGAAGCGACAACCGGATTGGAAGCGCAGCTGGTGGTGCCTGGCCGCGATGCTGGCCGTGTGGGGCTACTGCTGGGCGATTGGCCCGATCGCAGTCGACGCCCAGGAGGCCAAAGGCAAGGCGGCCGCTCCGGCGCCCGCCGCCGCCCCCCTGCCGCCGCGCCGACCTCGACCTCGGAACCCGAAGCGGCTCCGCCCCCGAGCAAAAGCGTGCTCGTGTGGTTGATCGAAACGTCGGGGTGGATCGGGGCCGTCCTGCTGGTCCTCTCGATCTACTTCGTCGCCAAGATCGTGCACCTTTATTACGACATGCGGATGGAGGTCGCCGCCCCGCCCGAAATCCTGCAGCAGTGCGAGACCCTGCTGAAGGCCAAAGACTTTATGGGCGTCTACAAGCTGGTGAAGGGGGACGACTCGTTCTTCAGCACCGTGCTGACGGCCGGCCTGGCCGAATTGCCCCAAGGCCTGGTCGAAGCCCGCGACGCCATGGAACGCGTGGGCGAAACGCTCGTTGTCGAAATGGAAACCAAGATCAGCATGCTCGCCGTCGTCGGCACGCTGGGGCCGATGATCGGTCTGTTGGGAACGCTCAAGGGCATGATCGCCAGCTTCAGCGCGATCGCCATGTCGGATACGCAGCTCAAGGCCAGCCAGGTGGCCGGCGGAATTTCCGAAGCACTCGTGCTCACCTTTGAAGGAGTCGGGCTCGCCGTGCCCGCGATCTTCTTCTTTGCCGTATTTCGCAACAAGGTCTCGTCGATCAGCACGGCCACCATGCTGGCGGCCGACGAATTTATCCGCCGCACGAACGCCCTCTTGCGAGCCAAGCCAACGACGGGGCCGATGGGGCCGACGACCGGCTGACGGAATTCCCGCGAGACGACTGCAGGCAGCCCGGCGGCGGACTGCTCCACGGTTCACGGACGATCGATTCGGAAGATCGGTATGGCTCACTCCCCCCTGGATATGTCCACGGCGCAGCCGAACCTGACGCCGCTGTTGGACATGGTCTTTCAGCTGATCACGTTCTTCATGCTCGTGATCAACTTCAAGGATGCGGCCCTCGATCAATCGCTGCAGCTTCCGGTGTTGGGATCGGCCCGCCCGCTCGACACCAAGGGGCAGGAAGACCTGCTGGTCCTCAACATCGACGCCGAGGGACGGCTGAAGGTCTACGGCGTTCCGCGGGAGGTGCAGTCCTACATCGCCGACGAAGCGCGGCAGGAAGAAGCCCGCCTCAAGACCAAGGGGACGCCGCTTAAGGCGGGCGAAGAGCTGCCGACGATGGTGGTGATCCGCGCTGACCGGACGACTCCGTTCAAACTGCTCAACGACATCATCAAGACGTGTCAGAAGCACAACTATCGCAAGTTCGCGCTCAAGGCCATGAATCGGCGGGAGGGACCCTGACATGCGTCGTCGCCGCCGCCTCTCGCGCGCCCTGACCGACGTCGAGCTGAACCTGGCATCGATGCTCGATATGGCCTTTCAGCTGCTGGCGTTTTTCATCCTCACATTTCGGCCCTCGCCGATCGAAGGACAGCTTTCGCTGCATCTGCCGCCGGCAGTCCCGGTCACCAACGTGCAGACCGAGCGCCCCGACGTCACCGAGGCGGCCGACGCCGGCGGCACGATCGCCAAGACGCTCGAAGTCAGCGTGTTCGCCGACAACAGCGGCAACGTGTTGAAGGTGCAGGTCGGGCTGCGGACCGCTTTTCTGGGTTCGGCGGACACCGCCAATCTCCATAAGCTCGACCAGAAGCTGCACGAGGCTTTCGCTTTCGAGGGGAGTCCGTTCGAGCAGATTGTGATCCGCGTCGCTGCGAACCTAAAGTACGAAGAGCTGATGAAAGTGATCGACGTTTGCACGCGGCAGAAAACGGCCGACGGGCAGATGCTGCACAAAATCAGCTTTGTCGAAATGTCCGGGTCCGAACAGGCCAAGTGAGCCGAACGATGCGCCGCCGACGCAGTCGCACACGAGCCTTCGGTCCGTTCGCCTCCAATCCGACGTCGGCCCTCATGCGGCTCGGCACGCTCTTGATCGTGCTGGGGCTGATTTACTCGTGGGCCAGCAAGCCCCAGTCGTGGCGCTGGCTGGAAGACAACGCCCCGGGCGCGGCCGACGGTCAGATGGCGCTGGCCGAAATGGGGCCGTCGAGCGGCGGCCCGTCAACCGAAGGCACGCCGGTCGCCAAGCCGGCTGTAGACGAAACAGTCGTCGCCGCGCCGACCGACGTCGACCCGGCCGAGCGGGAGCAGGCACAACATCTCTTCGAGGCAGTCTCGGACAAAACCGTGCTTGCCCCGGAAGAAATGGCCGCGTACTGGCGGCTAATGAAATGGACCCGCGCACAGACGTTCGCCGCGATGGACCATCGCGCGGCCCGCGACGTGCCCCGCCTGGGGCTTCTCGAACAGCCGGAACGTTATCGGGGCCACTTGCTGCGGCTGCGGCTGCACATCCTGCGAATTCTGGATTGGGAAGCGCCGAAGAATTCGGCCGACGTGAAGCGGGTGTACGAGGCCTGGGGCTGGACCGATCAGTCGAACTCGCTCTATGTTTGCGCGTTCACCGAACTGCCTGCCGGCATGAAAACAGGTGAGTCGCAGCACGAAGAGGGCGTCTTCGTCGGCTACTTCCTCAAGGACCTCGGCTTCCAGGCCCTCATGCGCAATCATGCGGCCCCATTGTTGGTGGGACGGATGCAGCGCGCGGAGTCGTCTGCCCCGGCTCCGCTGGTCGCCGAGTCCGACTGGCACTGGCTGTGGATGGGAGCCCTCGTGTTTGTCGCGATCGGTTTCGTGTTCGCGTGGCTGCGTCTGCGCCGCGTTCGCCCGGCGACCGTCGCCGCTCCGACCGCAGCCGACGAAGCCGAGATGGAGGATTGGTTCCGTAGCGAAGGAACCGCCGATCCGGCCAACCCTGCCCACCATCGCGATTTGTGACAAGTCCCGTCCGCCCCTCATTCCCTTCCACGAAGAAAACGCCGCAAAGAAAGCCCAATGTCCGCCTCCGAAGTCCGTCCCACCGTCGCCGGAGTCGAAGTTCGCGGTCTTCTCTCGGCCGAAGCGTCCCGCATCCTCACACCCGCCGCGCTCGAGTTCATTGCTACGCTCGAGCGGCAGACACGCGCCAGGCGCCGTGTGCTCCTCGCTGCGCGGGCCGAGCGGCAACAAGCTCTCGACGCCGGCGAGCTGCCCGACTTTCTGTCGGAAACGGCCGCGCTGCGCCGCGACGATTGGCAGATCGCGCCGATCCCCGCGGCGCTCGCCGATCGGCGCGTCGAAATCACCGGTCCGGTCGATCGCAAAATGATCATCAACGCGCTCAACTCGGGCGCGAACATGTTCATGGCCGACTTCGAGGACTCGCATTCCCCCACCTGGAGCGGCACGCTCGAAGGTCAGGCCAACCTGCAGGATGCGATCGCCGGCACCATTGACTTCGTCAATCCGCAGGGGAAGGCGTATCGGCTCGCCGATAAAACGGCGACGTTGCTCGTACGTCCACGCGGCTGGCACCTGGACGAGAAGCACATGCTGGTCGACGGTCAGCGGATGTCGGCCAGCCTGTTCGACTTCGGCCTCTACTTCTTCCACAACGCCCGCGCCCTGGTTGCCAAGGGACGGGGGCCCTACTTCTATCTCCCCAAAATGGAGAGCCACCGCGAGGCCCGCTTGTGGAACGACGTCTTCGTGTCGGCCCAAGAAGCGCTCGGTCTGCCACCGCGCACCATCAAGGCGACCGTGCTGATCGAGACGATCCTGGCCTCCTTCGAGATGGACGAGATTCTTTACGAGCTGCGAGACCACATCGCCGGACTCAACTGCGGACGGTGGGACTACATCTTCAGCTTCATCAAGAAGTTTCGGAACCGGCCCGACTTTGTGCTGCCCGATCGGGCCCTCGTGACCATGACCACGCATTTCCTGCGTTCTTACTCGCGGCTTTTGATCGAGACCTGCCATCGCCGGGGGGCTCACGCGATGGGCGGCATGGCCGCGCAAATTCCCATCAAGGACAATCCGGCCGCCAACCAGCAGGCGCTCGACAAGGTTCGGGCTGACAAGGAACGGGAAGTGAACGACGGTCACGACGGCACGTGGGTGGCGCACCCGGGCCTGGTCGGCATCGCGAAGGACGTCTTCGACGCGCGGATGGGTGCGCCGAATCAAGTCGGCCGACGTCTGCCCGAATTGAAAATCACCGCGGCCGACCTGCTGGCCGTCCCCGAAGGGTCGATCACGGCCGACGGATTGCGAGTGAACGTGGCGGTCGGCGTGCGCTATCTGGAATCGTGGCTGCGGGGCAATGGCTGCGTGCCCATCTTCAACCTGATGGAGGACGCCGCCACTGCCGAGATTTCGCGGGCCCAGATTTGGCAGTGGATTCGCCATCCGCGCGGCCAGATGAGCAATGGAACCAAGATCACGCCGGCGGTGGTGCAGGAAGTGCTCGACAGCGAGTTGGCGGCCCTGCGCGAGAAACTCGGCCCGGCCGATTACGCGCAGACGAGGTTCGACGAGGCGGGCGATTTGTTCCTGTCGGTGAGCACGACCGAAGAATTCGTCGATTTTCTGACACTGCCCGCTTACGAGCGAATCGATTGACGTGAATCGATCGCCCCGCCCCCATCACGCGGTTCGGCGCCGTCAGTTCTCGTCGGCGCGACGCGGCAGCGTGTGCAGAATCTTCGCCAGGTCGGACAGAGCGACCGGCTTTTTGAGCACGCGATCGAAGCCCGCCTCGTATGCCCGACGCTCGTGGTCCGAGCCTTCCCAACCGCTGACGGCAACGATGCACAAATCGCGGGACGTCTCTTCCTGGCGGGCCGCCTTCGCAAACGCATAGCCCGACATTTCGCCCGGCAGCGTGATGTCGCAGAGCACGACTTCGGGCTGAAACTCGCGTGTGGCGGCCATGCCGCTCTCGCCGTCTTCTGCCTCGCGGGCTTCGTGCCCCAGCTTGGTCAGGAGCAATTTGAGGATAGTCCGCGCGTCGCGGGAGTCGTCCACGATCAACACGCGTCGTCGGGGAGCATTAGTGCCGGCGCCGTTCGCTTCGTGGCAGAGGCCGGTCATAAAGAAAGTCCGCTTACCTGGCTCTGAGAGATCGGGGCGTCGTGATCGGCGTTGCGATGAGGCGAAACTGATTCGCAATGCAGAGACAAATCACTCGAAGGCCGAGCCGTGTGGCTGCCCTGGCTCTCGCCTCTAATGATACCCCACGGACGCTTCAGGGGCAGGCGCCACTTCCAAGAAAAAATCGCGTGAACGAAAAGCCACGTCGCAAAATCCGCCGGAAATTACCCAAACGGCCCGGCCGCAAGAGGCGACTTCACGCGACATTCAGCTTCCGAGGGCCGTTGCTGCCAGCCGCCGCGCGGTCCGCCGCAGGATGCCGGACCAATCGCCCGACGGGCCGGACCGCCAGAGTCGCATCGACGGGTACCAGGGCGTTGCGTCGCCGTTTTGCATCCACCGCCAATCGCAGCAGAACGGCAGCAGCGTCCAGACGGGTCGTCCGAGCGCCCCCGCGAGGTGCACCGTGGAGTTGTCGACCGAGATCACCAGATCGAGCGCGGCAATCTTGGCGCAGAAATCGTCGAGGTCGCTCATTGGATCACAATCGGCGCCGTCGTCGAGGGTTACGCCGAAGCGCTGGCGGGCGATCAGGGCATCGGCGGCTGCGGGCCCGTGCTGCAGATTGACGAAGCGAACTCCGGGCACTGCGAAGAGTGGCCCCCACTCGGCGAGCGGAATCGATCGTTTGAGTTCCGTCTCGCGGTCTTTGCCCCCCTTCCAGGCAATGCCCACCTTGAACCCGCTGCCCCCGCGGCTAAGTCGTGCCCGCCACGCCGCCACCCGCGACGCGTCGGCTTGGAGATAGCCGGCCGTCGTCGGAAAGTCCTCGATGCGCCGCCGGGTGTGGCGGGGTAACGATCCGATGAACTCGACGAGCGTTTCCTCGGTCCGCGGATCGTCCTTTGCCGGCTGGGAAATCGAATTCGGTTTGGCGACGAAACGGATGGCCGGAAACGAGCGGGCAAACAGTGACACGAGCCGGGAATCGCACTCGACCGTGCAATCGCCGGCCGTTCGTGTGGAGTCTCCTAAGCACGACCCGAACATCACCTGGTCGCCGATCCCCTGCTCGGCCAGTATGTGCACGGGACGGCCGCTCCTTGATGCCCTTTCCTTGTCCGGTAAGCGGTGGTCGACGCGCGGCCCGCTTTTGAGTCGCCACTCGTATTCGTCCCAACCGTCGGCCAGCTTGCCCTGCGACAACCAGATTAACGAGCGATCGAACCGTGCCTCGGGCAATTCGGGGTTTTCGGCCAATACCCGCTCGAGGCATTCGAGGGCTTCGGGAAATCGCCGCAGGTCTTTCAAAGCCACGGCCAGGTTGACCAGGATTTTTTGGACCTCGTTAGGAGCATTGACGTCGATCGGCCGCTGCCGCGGTTCGTCGCGGTGACATGCTTCGGCCACGCCAAGGGCTTCCCGATAGCAGCGTACGGCCTCTTCGAGACGATTTTCCTCGCGGTGGGAGTTGCCGAGATTGAACCAGACGGCCGACGAGCGAGGATCAGCCGCCACAGCCGCGCGATAGGCGGCCACTGCGAGGTCGGTGCGGCCCGCCTCTTTCCACGCGGCGCCCAGATTGTTGAGCGTTTGCGCATTGCCCGGCTCGAGCGCGGCCGCCCGCCGGTAAGCGTCGATCGCCTCGGCTAGCCTGCCTGAGTCGTGAAAGTGCGTGCCCCGCGCGAAATCGCTCGCCGCCTTCGTCCGGGCGAGTTCGACGAGTTGTCCGGCGACCTCCCGTAATAGCTCGTTCCATTTCTCCTCAAGCGGACCCTCGGCGGACGAATGGCGGAGGAGCCGCATGCTCGGATACCAGGGCGTGTCGCTGCGATCGGTGAACCAGCGCCAGTCGCCGGCGAATGGAAGCAGTGTCCAGACCGGGACGTTGAGCGCTCCGGCCAGGTGCACACTCGCGTTATCGACCGAGATCACCAAGTCGAGCGCGGCGATTTGTGCGGCCGGACCGTCGAGATCGCCCAACGGGTCGGCCTCCGGCCAATCGTGTAATGCCACACCCAGCTCTCGCCGCGCCTGCTCAAGCTCCGCCGCACAGTCGCCGTACTGCAGGTTCACGAACGCGACGCCCGGAATGCGGAAGAGCGGAGCCCACTGTGCGAGCGTCGTCGAGCGACGGCGGCGCGTTGCCGGGTCCTTCCCCCCGCGCCACGCCACGCCGACGACTAGTCCGGCCCCCAATCGCTCGAACCGTTCCCGCCACTGACTGACTTGCACGGGGTCGGGAACCAGATAGCCGGAGTGTCGTGGGAACGCCTCGAAACGCGGGCGCACGCAGCCGCGGCAAAGTGCCGGCTGCGATTTGCGCATCCCACGGCGGCACGCCGGCCGCCCGCGGGTCGATTTGCCCAGTTCGGGGAAAGAATGTCGCCGACGGAAACGACCGCGAAAACAATCGCAACAGCCGCGGTTCGCACTCGATGAGGCAGCGGCCCGAGCGTGCGATCACTTCGCCGAAGCACGAGGCGAACATCACCTCGTCGCCGACTCCCTGCTCGCTGTAAACCAAAACCGTGCTGTTCGGATCGTGCCCGCCGTCCCACTCCGGCTCGCTGAATATCCGCGGCTTGCCGTTGTACCGCCAGCGCCATTCGTACTCGCGCCAGCCGCGCTCGAGGTGGCCCTGCCGTAGCAACGGCCAAAGCTCGATTGAATTGAACGATCGGCGAATCGGGTTTCAGCCGCAGGCGCGAGCGAACGCCGCCTCTGCTTGCGGAAAGTGGCCGAGGTCCTCATAGGCGTTGGCCAGATTGACGTGCGCGTCGAAGAAATCGGGCCGCAGGGAGACGGTCCGCATGAAGCAGTCGACGGCCGCCGACAGCCTGTCCCTCGTGTCTTAGCGTCAGGCCCAGGCCGTAGTGCGCGTCGGCCGAACGGGGAGCCAACTCGACGGCCCGCTCGTGGCAGCGCCGCGCTTCGCCGCATTCGTCTAAGCCGCGGAGCGCTTCCCCCAGCCCACTCCACGCCTCGCCGGAGCCCGGATCCTGCTCGATGACGCGTCGAAACTCGACGGCAGCCGCCGCAAAGTCCGACCCGTCTTTGAGCACGTTCCCCAAGTTGAGCCGAATGCCGGACGAATCGGGAGACAGCTCGATTGCCCGGCGGAGCGCGGCCAGCGCCTCGGCCGTGCGGCCCAGCGACCGATAGGCCACACCCAGATTGCTGTGGTAGGCTGCGTTCGCCTCGTCGAGCGACAAGGCCCGCCGAATTCGTTCGACGGCCGTGACATGATCACCACGTTGATGGGCGATTACACCCAGCAAGTGGTGGGCGTCAGCCTCGGACGGTTCGGCTTCGAGCGCTTGCTCGATAAAGCCGGGCCGCCCGATCGAGCATCCCCCGCCGGTGATGCTCGATCCCCTCGCGCAAGAGTTGAGCTGGTTCGCCCGCGAGCACTCCCATGCCTGGCCCCCGCCCGGCGGCCGACGTTCAAGCGTCGGCGCCGGCCTCGTGCTCCAGTTTCCCGGCTCGCTCCCGTTCGCTTCGCAAGGTTCTCTCACTGTTTCCGTCCAATTATGGCGTCGCGTTCGTCGGCTTCATCACTGGAGCCGGAGAAGGCAGAACGGGCGGGATCGACGGTGACGGAGCAGGCGTGGGCGCCGGCATCATCGCCGGAGACGCAGGCGGAGCCGGCGGCGGAGCCGTTGCCGGTGCTGCCGTGGCCGCGGGCGTCGTTCCTACCGGAGCCGGCGGCACCGGAGCCCCCGCACCAGCCGGACCCGTGGCCGGTTGCGTCGACGGCGGCTGCAGCGTCTCCACTCCCTGACGGCAGCTGATTCTCCTCGGGCTCGGTGCAGAGGAAGTTCACAGGAATCGCGTGGCTTCGCGCCCAGGCGTTGCGCACGGCGTCCTTGTAAGCTTCGGGCGTCCAGTCCGATTCGGCCAGCGTCACGTTGTGGTAATCGAGCAGCGTGCCCTTGCGGAAGTTGAGGTCCATGATGGCCTCGGCATAGTTGACGAGGCTCGTGTAATAGCTCTGCTCGGCCGACGCCAGGTTCGATTGGGCCGTAAGCACGAACGACAGAGTCGTGGTGCCGACCTCGTATTGATACTGGTACAGCGCGAGTTCGCGCTCGGTCGCCAGCCGTCGATTGAAGTACGACTGCGCCGTCTGGTAGTTGACGGCAACGTTCTGGAACGCGACGGCCAATTCCTGGGCAATTTCCATCTCGTCCACGGCCAAGCCTTCGCGGGCCTTGGCAACACGGATCTCGTATTGGCGCACCTGTGACCAAGCCGCACGGAAGCCGATGGGCATCGAGAATTGGAACCCTGCCGACCACCCGGTCTGCCCGGCTTCGGCCAGCGACGCGAAGGCACTCGAATAGGGTTGTGCGAGTTGCGACTGCTGGCTGATCAGATCGTTGCCGAACGCGTTAACCTGATACGAACTGACGAAGGCGAGCTGCGGATGCACCAGGCTCTTGGCCGCCCGCAATTGCAGTTCGAGGCTCTTGATCTGCCATTTCTGCGTGCGCAACTCAGGCCGTCGCGTGAGCGCTTCGCTGAGCGAGCTGTACCAGTCGGGAACAAATTTCGCGATGGGCGGCTCGTCGACTGGGCGAATGATCCGCCCGTCGTTGACCGGCAGACCGAGCAATCGTCGCAAACTCGTTTCGGCGTTGTAGAGATTGTTCAGCGTCGTTTCGGCCGTGGCTCGCGTGTTGTAGAGCTGATCGCGGGCCGTCGCTTCATCGACCGGCGTAAAGCCGGCGGCACCGCCGATGTCGAGCTTGGCCTTGGCCTCGCGCCATGACCGCAGTGCGCTGTTATGAGCGACGACCGCGGTGTGATAGAGGCGGTATTGCAGATACAGATTCCAATACGTGTTCTCGGTGTCGCGCAAGAGGATCAGAGCTGACAGTTCGAAGGCCCCCAAGCTGATGTCGTCGTTGATCCGCGGCGATGGCCACACCTTGGCTCACGCCCGTGACGGCCGCAAACTGGTTGTTGACCACGCCGGCGATTCGTGTGAATTCGACGCCCGACCCGGCCCACAACGGCTGCGTGTAAGACACCTTCGCGAAACCGGTGTACGACGAGGGAAACAAGAGGCCCGGCGCGTTGACGTTGAGGTAGTTCCATGTGTCCTGAAACTGGATCTGGCCGCCGTTCGCAAAGGTTTTGGTTAAGGTGGCGTTGAAGGCGTCGGTGTTCTGCTGGAGCACGCTACCGGCTCCGGCCCCGACGTTTTGCACGGGCGAGTTGACAATGTTCTGGTTGAAGCCAAATTGGTTGGAGACGGCAAACTGCGCGTCGAAGTCCGACAGGGCCGCTTCCACACCACGCGCGCCAAACAACACGCCCGATTCCTGGATCGCCGGATCGTAGACCGATTCGACTCCGTTGGGGTTGGTCAACAGTGCGTTGCCCGGCGTCGTGAACGAGCCGGCCGAGCGGATGATCTTGTTGTTGGCCAGCGCCAACTCCAGCGCCTGCGACAGCGTCATGTCCCAGACCTGGTCCTTCTGGCGATTGGCGATGGTGTGCGGCCCGTTGGTGGTCGTGACCTGTTCGGGGCGCTGTTCTTCCGTCGTCGGGAACTCGATCGACGTGGCCACGTCTTTGTAGTAGTCGGGGCCGTCCGAACCGAGGTAGTGCAGCTCGTCGGGTCCCTTGCGATAGAAGCAGCCGGCCAACACGACGACGGCGGCACAGACGACCAACGCGAGTTTCAGCCGCTGAAACCTCATGTCTTCCCCCTTGCCCCGGCCCGTATTTGCCGCGATCTGCGATTCGATTCCCGTCGAGCCCGCCCCTGATCGCGTACGCCCGCTCTGCGGCAAACAATCCGATCGGCCGATCGCGCGGACGGCCGCGCAATCCCGACAACCCTCAGGACCGTCACAGCTAGTATCGGCCGAAGATCCGTTAGGATGTGACTGTATTCATGGTGGAGGCGGGATTTGCGACGGCGGCGGACGTTAGGGCAGTGAAGGCACGTAAGATTTGCGTTCCGAAACCGGCACAACCAGAACCGATGCACACCGCTTTGACGCCCTGTGCAAGGGCCGGAAGCTTGCGCGAATCATGAACGTCCCAAGCGGATCGCCGTTTGTTGCGGGCAAACCGGCCGCCTCGCCGCTGCTTGCAAACCCCGAATTCATTTGCTACGGTCGCGCCCGCTCCTTCGGCTTATTTCCAGCGGATTTTTCGCGGTTTTTGAGAGGCAGTCGGCATGTACAAGGTCACGTTAATCCCCGGCGACGGCGTCGGTCCTGAAATCGCGGAGGCCACCCGCAAGTGCGTCGACGCCACCGGCGTCAAAATCGACTGGGACGTCCAGGAGTGCGGCATCGAGGTCATCCAGGCCGAGGGCAAAGTCCCCGACCGCGTTCTCAAGTCGATTCGCGCCAACGGCTGCGCCCTCAAGGCGCCCATCACCACGCCCATCGGCAAAGGGTTCCGCAGCGTCAATGTCTACCTGCGGCAGGAGCTGAACCTGTTTGCCTGTGTCCGGCCGTGCAAGCTGTACAAAGGGGTCCGCACGTTCTTCACGGGATCGAACGTCGATTTGGTGCTCGTCCGCGAGAACACCGAAGACCTCTACGCCGGCATCGAGTTCAAGGCGGGCGAGGCGACGACGTCGCGGCTGATCGGCCAGATCAACGAGGCCAGCACGGGCAAGAAAATCGGCACAGGCGCAACGACCACCGGCGTGAGCGTGAAACCGATCTCCTATGAAGGCACGCGGCAGATCGCGGCCTACGCCTTTGACTACTCCCTCAAGCACGCCCGTAAGTCGATCACGTCGGTCTGCAAGGCGAACATCATGAAGTTCACCGACGGCCTGTGGTACGACGAAACCCGCGCCGTCGCGCTGGCCTACGGAGCTAAGTTCGAGTGGCCTGACCTGGCGACCGGCGTCAAACCGGATGCCGAGGTCGCCGCGAAGGTGAAACCGACTGCCAGCTCGCTCACCTACATTGAGCGGCTGATCGACAACATGTGCATGCAGCTCGTGCAAAAGCCCGAGGATTACGACGTCATCGTCACCGAGAATCTGTACGGCGACATCTTGAGCGACCTGTGCGCCGGCCTGGTCGGCGGATTAGGCGTCGCGCCGGGAGCCAACATCGGCACCGAAGGCGCCATCTTCGAGGCCACTCACGGCAGCGCCCCCAAGTACAAGGGCCAAAATAAGGTCAATCCGACCGCTCTCATCCTCTCGGCCAAGTTGATGCTCGAGCACTTGGGCGAAAAGGACGCCGCCGATCGTCTCGAACGAGCCGTGGCCGCGGTCATCGCGGAAGGCAAGGACGTGACCTACGACATGAAGGCCAACCGCAACGATCCGACGGCCGTCGGCACTCTGCAGATGGCCGAGGCCATCTGTCGCAAGGTGCAGGCGTCGTGACGCTCGACGCGTGAGCTTCCCCCGCCACCGCGACTTGATCACCGGCCGCTCGCGCGGGCTGCTGGCAGACGCCTCGCGGGGCGGGCTGGCGTTCGCTACTCTCTTTTACGGCGCGGCGGTTCGAGCGCGTAACGCGGCCTTCGACGTCGGCGTGCTCCGAGCGCACCAGGCACCGGTCCCCGTCGTCAGCGTCGGCAACCTGACCACTGGGGGCACCGGCAAGACGCCCATTGTCGCGGCCATTGTCGAGTGGTTCACGTCGCACGGCGTGCGTCCGGCCATCCTGAGCCGTGGCTATCGGCCGCACGCCGGCGCCGCGAACGACGAAAAGCTCGTCCTCGATCAACTCTGCCCGGGCGTGCCGCATCTGCAAGGAGCCAATCGAGTCGAGTCCGCGGACGTCGCATGCGAGCGACACGGTGCGCAGGTGCTGGTGCTGGATGACGGCTTTCAGCACCGGCGACTGGCTCGCGACCTCGACCTAGTGCTTATTGACGCGCTCGATCCCTGGGGTTCGGACCACCTGTTGCCTCGCGGTCTGCTCCGCGAACCTCGCTCGGCGCTACGGCGTGCCGACGCCGTGATTCTCACTCGCGCCGATCTGTGCCAACCGGAGCAAAAGGCCCGCATCATCGACGACATTCGACGCTTCGGCTCCGACGAGCCGCCGATCGAAGCCGCGTTTCGTCCGACGGGGCTAATCAACGCAGTTGGGGAGCAGGCCGCGGCCGACTCGCTCGCGACCGTGGCCGCTTTCTGCGGCATCGGCAACCCGGACGGATTTCTCCGGACGCTCGCCGACGCAGGTCTGAAGCACGTCGCCTTTCGCCCATTTCGCGACCATCACCACTATTCGGCTGCCGACCTGGACGATCTGGCGCGCTGGGCCGTCGAACAGAATGCCGCCGCGCTCGTCACCACCCAGAAGGACCTCGTCAAGATCCCGCAGACTCGGCTCGGCGAGCTGCCGCTGTGGGCACTCACCGTACGGGCAAAGTTCACCGCCGGCGCCGAGCGATTCTCTTCGCTCCTTCAAGACTTGGTGATGAGCAAGTCCGCGCCGAATTGAAGCAAATTCCAGTAATACAGAAACCAGGCGAAGCCGAGCCCAGCAAACGCGACCAGCGAGTAGTGCACGCGGCCGGAAAACCGCCAATAGCCGCGGGACCATGCGACGATCGAACCCAAGAGCGCGATGGCCGCCAGTCCGACGCACACCTGCGGAACCAGGAGCGCGTACTCCAGCTCGCGCGGCGTGCCGTAGACCACTTGTTCCGGCTCGCGCAGCCCCCACGCTAGCGCGCCCATGAAAACCAGTGCAGCCGCCGACAACAGCCAGCCGAAGAACGAAATCAGCCCGGACAGGAACGAGCGGCGGAAGCGAGTCGATTTGGTGCCGCGACGTGCGAACGCCAGCACGGGCCAAAACAAGAAACGCCGAAAGAAAGACCAGCCCGCAAGCCGCGGCGAGCCCCTGGTG
Source organism: uncultured Planctomycetaceae bacterium (assembly GCA_963813715.1). Classification (GTDB taxonomy): domain Bacteria; phylum Planctomycetota; class Planctomycetia; order Planctomycetales; family Planctomycetaceae; genus DASPSM01. The sequence continues at coordinate 439,301 of CAWFAK010000009.1, forward strand.
ATAGCGAGGCTGGTTCACGCCCGTTTCGCGGATCATGGCCGCGGCCGGCACGTCGGCCATATAAACCTGCGAGATGTTACCCTGTTCGTCCTCGTGGAAGATCAGCTTGCGGCGCCCATCCAGCTCGCGAAAGACGAGCGGCCCCTCGGGCACATAACGCCGCGGCTCGCCGCTGAACCCGGCCGTCAGCGTGCCATTGTCGTTGGCGTGGACGGTGAATGGCTGCAGCAACAGGACCAGCTTGGCATAAGTCGTTTCGGAATGTCGCGAGCCGCTGTATTCCCCCTCGAATCGCTTGAGCGAGGCGACGTCAGCTGTCGTCGTTCGCGAGCGCGGCTCCGGCGGGCCGGGGAAGTAGCGGTCGAGAAACGCATCGAGGACTTCTTCCCGCGCCCCGCCTGCCCGATCGGTGTTATACGACAGGAATAGGCCAACCTTCTGCTCCGGGATCATCGCAAACAGCGTATGAAACAGCAGGGTGTCGCCGCCGTGATGAAGGATTCGCTGGCCATTCCGGTTGAGCTCCCAAAAGCCATAACACATCGCGTCGACTTTCGGGTCGTGGGCAAAAAGACGCTCTCGCATGCGACGAGCCGTCTCCGGCTTGAGGATCCGCACGTCGCCATACTTGCCGTCGTTTAAATGGGCGATCAGAAAGTGGGACATGTCGGCGGCGGAGGCGCTGATCGCTCCGGCGGGCGATAGCGGCACGTACTCGAAGCTCTCTTCTTTGAAACGGCCGTCGGACCACTTGTAGGCCTTCGATACCGTTGCCGGGAGCTTCAGTGCGTCCGGTTGCCGCGCGAGCGTGTATTTCATGCCCAGGGGAACGAGCAGCCGCTCCTCGACAACGTCTTCCCATGTTTTGCCGGCGACCGTGGCCACCGCCAACCCGGCCAGCGCGGAACCATAATTCGAGTATGACGCGACGACTCCCGGCGGCCGCACGCGGGCCGGCATGTCGCTCTTGAGGACTTCGGCCAGCGGCTTCATCTCGGCCGCGCGATGGGCAAACAGGCCGACCGGCCGATCCTCGAAGCCCGGCGTGTGCGTCATCAGGTCCTTGAGCGTGATCGGCTTGCCGAATGCCGCGGGGATTTGCACGCCGGTCCCCTTGAGATACGTATTGATGTCGGCATCAGGATCGAGTTTCCCCTCTTCGACCAGCTGCATGGCGCTCGTCCAAGTGAAGAGCTTGGTGACCGAGGCGATGCGGAACATCGTGGTTTGCGGATCGACGGGCAGCTGTTTCTCAACGTCCGCGTAGCCGTACCCCTTCGTGAAGACCAACTTGTCGCCAACGACGACGGCCACCACAGCTCCGGCGATGTGCTTCGATTCGAGTTGCACGCGCAGTGCGCCGTCGAAGAAGGCTTCGAGATCCTCGGCATTCCCGACTGGATGGGGCTTGGCGGCCGCTTGGGCTGCCACCGTCGGCGCGCTTGCGCGGCGGCGAAACGGGCTCGACGTGCGTTGCCGGCGGAGTGGCGGACGGCTGAGCTGCGGCGGGCTTGCCGGTCGGCGGCGAATTGGACTCGGGGGCCGGCTTGTCGGCCGCTTTCACCGCCACAGCCGGTGCCGGATGGGTGGGCAGCTTTGGGGCGGGCGGCTCGGGAGCGGTTGCAGAAATTGCTGAACCGGCCGCCGCTATCAGGCTGCAAAAAATCGCGCAACAGGTGAGCGAACGCATCGAAGTCTGCCTTGCCAGAGATGTCTCGGGAGCGATCCCCTTCAGTTTAATAGCCGGCTGCTGAGGAATTCGATCCGCGCGGGCATTTCTTGACTTGGGCGGGCTTTACCTACGCTTCAGATTGGGCACGTCAGGCCCTCACAGACTCGGTTGACACTCTTCGGCGACAGGGGTCTAATCGTTGCCTGATAAAGCCCGATCTCGGCAGATCTTGCGATCGCCGTGCCATGATGTTCGTCCGATGTTTCGCTGGTTCGAATCGCAGCCGGTGGGACGTGACGTTGAGCGTCGGGCTGTGTGGTTCCCGAACCGGAGGAAATCGTCAATGTTGAAGTTGTCGCTGAAGGCTGTCACGGGGTTGGCGCTGGCGCTTGCCGCGTTGGTGTGGTTGATGTCGGCCCGTCCGGCTGAAGCCCGCCCCCAATACCTGGGTGTCTGGATCAAGACGTATCCCGATGTTGCGGCAAAGAACAACGTAAAGACGGCCGTGAAGTGCAACGTCTGTCACTTCGGCGCCACGAAGAAAAACCGTAACGACTACGGCAAGGCTATTACGAAGGCCCTCGGCGAGAAGAACGTCAAGGACAAGGACAAGGTCGAAGACGCGCTGAAGACGGCCGCCAAAGAGAAAAACGCGGACGGCAAGACCTTCGATGAACTGCTCCAGGCCAACGAGCTTCCCGGTTCCAAGGAGAAGTAGGGACCTCCACACAACGCCCGGTGCAGTCGCCGTCCTTTCGGACCGTGGCTCCGGCACTGTGGCGCGGCACGGATTCGCAGAAAGACCGCCGACTTCGGCGGTCTTTCTCTTTTCCAGCTGCCCAAACGCTTTGTTTCAGCCGCGCGCCGCACCGTTCTCCGGCGGCGGCACGTGCGGGCTGCGAAGATGAAAATCGATGACCAGCGGCAAGTGATCGGAGGCGATTCGCGCCAGCCGGCTGCGCACGATCCTCGCTTGCCGGATGGAAATGTCGCCGCGAATGAACGCCTTGTCGAGCGAACCCATGGCCAGGTACGACGGAAACGTGCGAAAGCGGGAGATCGGCGCGGTCACCTGGTGAAAGCCGTACGCCCCGAGCACGGCCTCGCCCAGCCGGTTCCGCCAATCGTTCGAGTCGCCGATCAGCAGCGTGGGCAGCGTCTCGGCCGACCGAAAAAGGGAGTGCTCCAGCACGTGTCGGACCTGCCAGCGCCGCTCCTGCTCGGCGAGTCCCAAGTGCCAGTGGACGATGTGCAAGAGCCCTTCGGGCGTCTCCAGGACAGCCAACTGGGCGCCGCGCGGCTTTCGCTCTTCGTGACGCAGCGAAATCTGATGGTGGTTGCGCAGCGGCCAGCGCGTCAGCAGCAGGTTGCCATAGCCCCCTTCCTTGAGACGCACGTTCATCTGGTACAGGGGCTGCCGATCGCCGAAATAATCGACCAAAAGCTGCGGCTGGTCGTGATAGCGTGAGCGACGAACGTTCCGATCGACTTCTTGCAGACAAACGATGTCTGGGTTGGCCGCTTCGATGACAGCCAGGACGCGACCGAACCGGTAGCGCCGGTCGCGGCCGCCGATGCCTTTGTGAATGTTGTAACTGAGGATCCGCATACCTGTGGCTTTTTAGTCAGCTCCTCGAATGTCTCTCGCCCCTGCGGCTTTCGTTCCGTTCGTCGGCCACGCGACTCCCTCTGCGGCCCACGCTATTATGGCGAGACCAACTCCGACCGTGCTTCTTGGGAACTACAGCGATGCAATTCATGGATCTCGTCGACTACGCCTCGCGCTGGCTGCATGTTTCCACGGCGATCGTGTTGGTGGGCGGGACGGTGTTCATTCGCTTCGTGCTGACGCCCAATGCCGAGCAGCTCTCTCAAAACGAGCACGACCGTCTGCGCGAGCTAGTCACGGCAACGTGGCGCAAGTTTGTCAGGGCCGGAATTCTCCTGTTTCTGTTAACGGGCCTCTACAATTACTTTGCCGTGGCGGTTCCGAAGCATCATGGCGACGGGCTGTACCACGCGTTGATGGGGACCAAGATCCTGCTGGCGTTCGGCGTCTTCTTCCTGGCGGAAGCGCTCGTGGGCCGCTCCGCCGCGTTCGCCCCCTTGCGAGCGAAGCGAAAACTTTGGCTGATGGTGCTGATCCTCTTAGCATTCGTTATCGTGGCGATCTCCAGCGTGCTCCGCGTCCGGGGCGTCGTGGTCTAAGTCGCAAGAGTGAGTGCGTCGCCGCCCCTCGAACGCTTCGTCGTGATAATCCTTCTGATCGGTAGATTCCCGGCTCACCTCCGGCGGTGATTCGCCGAATTCCGCGGACGACCGCGCGCTTTTCTGAGATCAATCGCGCGCTTTTCTGCGTCTTAATTATTTGGACTGTCTCAATTACTGGGCAGCCAACCGGACACGTCCTTGATCCCGCCCGACAAAGTCCCTCCGGACGGGCGACCAAGCCTCCGCATCCCCTGTCGTGGCACGCCCCATGCCGCCTCTCAGAAGAGTGGGGCAAAAAACGCGTGGAGCCTCGACACCCCTTGACCCGATATGATACATTTGTACATTACTCGACAGCTTGTATTTTTGAAAATTCGTTTGCATGCGAACTTTTTTGTTCAAGCTACATCTAATCCCTGCGTAATTACAGCTAGGGCCACGGAGCGTCGGTTATTGGGCTGTCCCGACGTCCGTTTGATGTCGTGGTTTTTGCAGTTCGTCATAAGTCGCAAACCGTTTGAGCCATTCAATTTGCACCTTGTGATGCTAAAGCTCAGGCGAGTCAAAGGTTAGCAATGGGGGGAGGGCGTGATGAAAGCTTCGCGATATTGCCACCCCGTCATGAAACAGTTGACGGATCAACAAGTCCGATACGCGCCGCGCGATGTGCGGCTGACGCAGATTCGGCGAGCTGAGCGACTGGTCCGCGAGCTCGATCCGGGCAAGTCCTATCCGTATCACGAGATCTGTGAGCGGGTTACCACGTTTCGCCCGGAGCTGTACCCAGACCTGGTCATTCAAGGGAACGATGCGGTCCACGATTTGCGGTGTTTTGTTGAGGATCTGTCCGACAGCACGGACCTGGACGTCTCAAACGTCGACGAGCCCGTGCTGACCGTGGACGAGATCAGTCGGCGGTTCAACGTCTCCACAAAGACGGTGGATCGATGGCGGGATCGGGGGCTGATCAGCCGCCGGTTCAAGTTCGGCAAACGGAAACGCATCGGATTTTTGAAGTCGAGCGTCGAAACGTTTGTCTCACGCCATGCCGACGAGGTGCGGCGGAGCAGCCGGTTCAGCCAGCTGTCGCCGTGGGAGCGGGAAGAAATCGTAGAGCGGGCTCGACGGTTGGCTCGGTACGGCGGATGTCCGTCCGAGGTTGCCCGTCGATTGGCACGAAAACTGAGACGTTCACCCGAGACGATTCGTTACACGCTCAAAAATCACGATCGCGAGCACCCGGAGAGCGCCGTGTTCCCCTTTGCTTCGACACCGTTGTCCGATGAGCAGAAGAAGGAAATCTACCGGAGCAGCCGTCGAGGCGTTCCGGCCGCTCGGCTAGCGCGCACATATTGTCGCACGAAGGCGAGCGTTTACCGCATTATCTCGGAAATGCGGGCACACCGTCTGATCGACCAGCCGGTCGAGTTCATGGACAGCCCCGAGTTCCACAAGCCGCACGCGGAAGCGATGATCCTCGGTCCGCCGCCGGAGACGAGCCGGTTCGAAGGGCGCGTCAAGGCACCGCCGGGACTGCCTCCGTACCTGGCCAGTCTGTACTCGATTCCGCTGTTGACCCGCGAGCAGGAGGCCTACTACTTCCGGAAGATGAACTTCCTCAAGTTCAAGGCATCGCGCCTGCGGGACAAGCTCAACAAGGCGCGGCCGCACACGAAGGACATGGACGCGATCGAGGGCTTGCTGGACCAAGCCGTGGAGATCAAGAACTTCCTGATCCGCAGCAACCTGCGGCTGGTGGTCTCGATCGCCAAACGGCACATCAAGCCGACGAGCAACTTCTTCGAGATGGTCAGCGACGGGAACATGTCCTTGATTCGGGCAATCGAGAAATTCGATTACACGAAGGGGAACAAGTTCTCGACCTACGCCACGTGGGCCATCATGAAGAACTTTGCCCGGTCGATCCCGGCCGAGCACAGCCTGCTTGAGCGGTTTCGCACGGGTAAGGACGAGGTCTTCCAGCATTCGACCGAGCACCGGGGCGATCAGTTCCGCGAGGAGTTGGTCAACCAGCGGCAGCGGCAGATGATCCTGGAAATCCTCGATCAGCTCGACAATCGGGAGAAGGACATCATCATGTTCCGCTACGGCCTCACGCAGGGGACGGAGCCGCAAACGCTCGAACAGGTGGGCTCGAAACTGGGCGTCACCAAGGAGCGAATCCGTCAGCTGGAAGCACGGGCGCTGCGGAAGCTGCGAAAGATCGCCCAAGACGACAAGTTGGAGATCCCGGGCGAATAATGCCCTTTGATCGCAGGTGCTGATCCGCCAGCCCGTGGGAACGCCTGATCGCGAGCCGACCAGGCGGGAGCCCCGGTGGAAGCCGGCGGGAAGTCGCCGCGGCAAAAGGCGACGATTCGGCCAAACCGGCGACTGGTGCGGGCAATCTGCGACCAGCCGCCGGTTGGATTTTCTGCGGGTGGCTGCCGCTGAGAAACGCTCTCCCCAGCGGGGCTTTGGGGGCGTCCTTTCTCCCTTGCAACACACATGTTGCATGCTATATTGAGCAGCTTGTCGCAGGAGCCAGGCCCGCTAGCGTAGCTCAATTGGTAGAGCCCCGGTTTTGTAAACCGGTGGTTGTGGGTTCAAGTCCCTCCGCTAGCTTCGGGACGATTCAGGCGATCTTCGCTCCAGCAGGCCCCCATTTAATTTGTGATCGTTCAGGTTTTGTGATCGTTCAGGGAGGCGCAACGCAACGAACGGGCGATCGGTTCGCTGGAAGTTGGTCACATGCAGGTTACTGGGGGAATTCCCGAGCGGTCAAAGGGGCCAGACTGTAAATCTGGTGGCATAGCCTTCGAAGGTTCGAATCCTTCTTCCCCCACTGCGTGGCGGGTGAGCCGCGCGATCCAGCGAAGAAGTTGCCAAGAACCTGAGGGGGGCCGGCGCGGACAAGACGACGTCGAACAGGGCGTAGGGAGACGTTGGCATGCCGAGTCGAGCCAAAGCCGGTTGTCAGAGTGTCATTCATCGTCAGGGTGTCATTCCGGGAAATGTCCTCGCGTGGAGTGTCGTTGACGGGGGGAGAACATCGCGGGCGTAGCTCAATGGTAGAGCTCCAGCCTTCCAAGCTGGTGGTGTGGGTTCGATTCCCATCGCCCGCTTTCCAGCGGAGGTGAAGACCGTTTGGTTGCTGCTGTAGCTCAGTTGGTAGAGCGCTTCCTTGGTAAGGACGAGGTCATGGGTTCAAGTCCCATCAGCAGCTTTTGGCGGCGGAGTTCTCCGCCGTCCGCCTCGCAGGCGTCACGCGAAGTTTGATCATCGGTCTACAATTAATCGGTAAACAATCAATCGGGTTTTGCAGTTGTAAACAGGTTGAAGAGAGGGAAAAGGACGAGACATGGCCAAGGCAGTTTTTGAACGTACCAAGCCGCACGTGAATGTTGGTACGATCGGTCACATCGATCACGGCAAGACCACTCTGACGGCCTCGATCCTCGCGGTCCAGTCGACCAAAGGCATGGCCGCCATCAAGGCGTACGCGGACATCGCGAAGGGCGGTACCGTCCGCGACGAAACCAAGACCGTCACAATCTCCGTCAGCCACGTCGAGTACGAGTCGCCCAAGCGACACTACGCTCACATCGACTGTCCGGGGCACGCCGACTACATCAAGAACATGATCACCGGCGCTGCCCAGATGGACGGGGCGATCCTCGTGGTCTCGGCCGCTGACGGGCCCATGCCGCAGACACGCGAACACATCCTCCTGGCCCGCCAGGTCGACGTGCCCGCCCTCGTGGTGTTCCTCAATAAGTGCGACCTCGTCGACGACGCCGAGTTGCTCGAACTCGTCGAAATGGAAGTCCGCGAACTGTTGACCAAATACGACTTCCCCGGCGACGACGTGCCGATCATCCGCGGCAACGCCAAGGGTGCGCTCGACAATCCAGCCGATCCGAAGTTCAACAAGTGCATCGGCGACCTGATGGACGCACTCGACGCGTACATCCCGGATCCGGTCCGTATCGCCGACAAGCCGTTCCTGATGGCCATCGAAGACGTGTTCTCGATCGAAGGTCGTGGCACGGTCGTCACGGGACGAATTGAGCAGGGACGGGTCAAGGTCGGCGAGAAAGGTGGAATTGATCGGCCTCAAGGACACGACCGAGACGACCTGCACCGGCGTCGAAATGTTCAACAAGACTTTGAACGAGGGAATGGCCGGGGACAACGTCGGCATTCTGCTGCGGGGCACCAAGAAGGACGACGTGGAGCGCGGCCAGGTTTTGGCGCACCCCAAGTCGATCACTCCTCACACCAAGTTCCAGGGCGAAGTCTACGTCCTGAGCAAGGAAGAGGGTGGTCGGCACACGCCGTTCTTCAGTGGGTACCGTCCGCAGTTCTACTTCCGGACGACCGACGTGACTGGCAGCACCTCCCTGTTGGGTGGTGCCGAAATGTGCATGCCCGGCGACAACGTCAGTCTCGACGTTGAGCTCGGCAAGCCGATCGCGCTGGTCGAAGGCAGCCGGTTTGCTATCCGCGAGGGTGGCAAGACGGTCGGTTCCGGCGTCGTCACCAAGATCGTGGCCTAGAAGATTCGATCGATTGAATTAAGGAACGGCTCAGCGGGGGCTTTAGCTCCCGCGAGCCGCTCTTTCGTTGGGTTCCAAAAGAGGTGTCGTCGTGCCTCGCGAGTATGTCTGGTTGGAATGCACCGAAACCGGGATGCGAAACTATCGCGTTCCGAAAGAGACTCGGGGCACGGAGCGTCTCGAGCTGATGAAATACTGCCCGAAGCTGCGTCGCCACACGCTGCACAAAGAATCAAGGAAGAAGTAGAGATTCCCGGTTCCGTTCCGGCGTTTGGCGAAAGCCGGGGGCCGGCTGGCCGAGTTTGAGCGAACGCGAACGGTTACGGGTGTAGCTCAATTGGCAGAGCACCGGATTCCAAATCCGGCGGTTGGGGGTTCAAGTCCCTCCGCCCGTGCTTGACGATGCCCGCATTTGCCAGGGGCATCTGACGCAGGGGCAGCCGAGGCAAGGGCTGACGGCGGCACAAGCGGGCTGGCAAATGGAGCGGCCAAGGCCGAATCGCAAGGCGGCAATTCGGGGTTTGGACGCGATTTGAGATTCGAGAAACGCGAAACGAGGCGTCATGGCCAAGAACGAAGCGCTCAGTAGCTTTTGGGTATCCCTGCTCTCGCCGGCGATCTACAAGCGCACGCAAGGGAAGCGGGTGCGGCAGACGACGGCCGGACTGGTGATCGTTTGGGTCGCCTACGGTTGTTACACGCTGGCGAACGGCCCGCTGCTGGACTCCAGCCGCGAAGTTCGCCTGGTTGTACCGACCGTGATCGGTGTGATCCTGTCGTGGATGGCCTATCGGGCGGTCAACGTCCCGCAGTTTGCGGACTTTTTGATCGCCGTCGAAGTGGAGATGAAAAAGATCTCCTGGCCGAGCATGCAGCGGTGCTTCCGGGCGAGCGCGGTGGTGATCGTGACCATGTTTTTCATGGCCGCCATGCTGTTTTTATACGACCAGGTGTGGATGCGGTTCTTCGTCTGGATCGGGGTCCTGAAGGTCTGATCAGGCTGGTGCCGCGACGGTTGGCGGTCGGCTTGACGGCGTCGTCGGCGTGAATCTGACGGGTTGAGGAAAGGCGTGAGGGGGCGTCGGCCGGGGTGCGGAATGCGACTTGACGGGGTCGCGGACTGCGGATTGCGGCTGACCTAAGTTTCGAGTCCCCGGGTGGATGCTCTTCCGGGGGGCGGGAGGGCCTGATCCTTGCAAAATTGGCGGCGCGCGCCCATGATGCAAGTTCCGCCATTTCACTCCTGCGGGGAGATTGTTGTCTTTTAACCGTGCCGATGACCGTGCCCCATCAACTACTTGCGGACCCGCCCAGGGAATTGGAAATGGACGAAGAATCCCCGTCTGGCGATGCTCATGCCGCCGTGCAGGAGGGCATGCGCTGGTACGTGCTGAAGGTCCAGAGCAACCGCGAAAAGTCAATCCGTGACTCGCTGGTGCGGCGGCTCAAGCGCGAAGGGCTCGAGGACAAGTTCGGCGAGATCATCATTCCCACCGAAAAGGTCAAGGAAGCCAAAGGGGGCAAGACCCGGGTCACCGAGCGCAAGCTCTATCCCGGCTACATCATGGTCCAGATGATCCTCAACGACGAAACCTGGTATCTCGTGCGAGACACCAGCGGCGTCGGGGACTTCACCGGTTCGGCGGGCAAGCCGAGCCCGATGGACCAGTCGGAAATCGATCAGATGCTCGGCAAGAAAGTGAGTGCCGAGGCTGAGCCGCAGAAGATCAAGATCAACCTGGCCCGCGGCGACGCGGTGAAGATCAAGGAAGGGACGTTCGAGAGCTTCGAGGGGACGGTCGAGGCGATCGACGAAGAGCACGGCAAGATCACGGTGCTGATCGAAATCTTCGGCCGCTCGACGCCCGTGGAACTCGAATACTGGCAGGCCGAGAAAGTGTGAGTGGCTGGACCCATCGCTTTCGGGACCGATTTTCAGGGTCGCCGGATGGGGATCGAGTTCCTCGCGTGGGCGACGCGGCGAGTGATAGACGGAGCATTTGAGAGTTTCGAGGGGACGGTTGAACTGATCGACGAGGAACGCGGGAAGATCACGATCAAGATCGAGATTTTTCGTCGTGCGACTCCGGTTGAAGTGGAATTCTGGCAGGTCAAAAAAAATCTGACCTGCGGGGCAAGTCATGGCAAAGAAAAAACAAGTCACGGCGGTCGTTAAGCTGCAGGCCACCGGGGGTCAGGCGACTCCCGCGCCTCCAGTCGGTACCGCGCTCGGTCCGCACGGCGTCAATATCGGCCAGTTTGTCCAGCAGTTCAACGAGAAGACGCGGGACCTGATGGGGACGACCGTCCCTGTGATCGTCACGATCTACAGCGACCGCAGCTTCGAGTTCATCCTCAAGAGCCCGCCGGCCTCCGTGCTGCTCAAGCAGATCGCGCAGATCGCCAAGGGCTCGGCGAACCCGAAGGCGGAAAAAGTCGGCGTGGTGACGCAGAAACAATTACAAGAAATTGCCAAGCGGAAGTTCGAGGATCTGAATTCTCCCGATCTCGACCACGCGGCCCGCATCATAGCGGGCACCGCGCGGAGCATGGGGCTCGAAGTCGTCGATTAACGACCGCAGGGCAAAAAGACAGAGACAAAAAAGACCGGACAGGATAGGGCGAGCGATGGCCAAGCATTCCAAGCGATTCGAGTTTTTGTTCAAGAAGGTCGAGGGCATGGCTGCGGTCGACGTGGCCACGGCCGTGAAGACGCTCAAATCGCTCGAACCCAGCTTGCCGTCGAACATCAAGCCCGTGAAATTCGATCAGACCGTGCAGCTGGCCGTCCAACTGGGCATCGACCCAAAGCAGGACGACCAGGCGGTCCGCGGCTCGATCGTGCTGCCGCACGGCATCGGCAAATCGAAGCGGGTGCTGGTCTTCGCCCAGGGCAACAACGCCGACCTGGCGAAGGCGGCCGGAGCCCAACACGTGGGGGGCAAGGACCTCGCCGACAAAATCAAAGAAGGCTGGACCGATTTCGACGTCGCCATCGCCACGCCCGACATGATGGGCGTGGTTGGCCCGCTCGGTAAGGTGCTCGGTCCCCGCGGACTGATGCCCTCGCCGCGTGCCGGCACCGTCACGCAGGACGTGACAACCGCCGTCCGCGAATACAAGGCGGGCAAGGTCGAATTCCGCTCGAAAGACAAGGGGGGCGGCGTCCACTGCGTTGTCGGCAAGCTGTCGTTTTCCGAGCAGCAGCTGGTCGAAAACATCGAAGCCATGCTCAAATACATCCACACGATCAAGCCGCCGTCCTCGAAGGGGATCTACATGAAGAGCATCTCCCTCTCGGCGACGATGATGCCCGGCATCAACATCGTGGCCTGAGAAAGAGTTAGGGCCTCAGAGAAGTAAGGTTTGCGGCGGCCGTAGAAATTGGCCTCGGGAAAACCGGGGCCTGACGAAATTGCGACGTCACGAGAAAACAGGCGAAGCGAGTCATGAGCAGGCGCGTAAAGGAAATGCTGATCGAAGACCTCGGTGCCCGACTCAAGGGAGTCAAGGACATCGTGGTCGTCGATGCCTCCAAGCTCGACGGCGTGACGGCCAACAAGCTCCGCCTCTCGATGCGCAAGAAAAAAATCTCCGCGCTCGCCGTGCGGAACAAGCTGGGCCGGGTGGCGCTCAAGAACGTCGGCGTGACGTCGCTCGATCCGCTCCTGGAAGGGCCTTCGACGCTGGTCTGGGGGGGCGAGGACATTGTCGCGCTCTCCAAAGAGATCGCCAAATGGGCCAAGGAGATCGAGCCCCTTCAGATCAAGGGGGGCACGACCGAAGGAGCGACGCTCAGCAAAGAAACCGTCGATGAGCTGGCCAAGAGCCCGGGTCGCAAGGAGCTCATCGGCCAGATCGTCGCCGCCATGATGAGCCCGGGCGGCCAGCTTGCTGGAGCATTGCTGGGGCCGGGTCGCAAGCTGGCGAGTCAAATCGAGAAGATTTCCGAGAAGGAAGAAGCCGCGGCGCCCGCCGCGAGCTGAGTTGGGTCAAGCGAGCAAGCACACAAACGAGAATCCAATCGGGGCCGAATCGCGGGAAGATCCCCACTCGATTCGGAGTGTTGAAGCCGACACAAAATGGGGTTGTGAGTCCGATCAGTCGCATCGGCGCGAGAAACGAGCGAGAAAGGGAACGAGACGATGTCCACGGTGGCGGAATTCGATCAGACGACGAAAGAGCTTGGGGACAAGATTGCCGGCCTGACCCTGCTGCAGGCCAAGCAGGTCGTCTCCTATCTCAAGGATGTTCACGGTATTGAGCCGGCGGCCGGCGGCGCGATCATGATGGCACCCGGCGGCGGTGGCGGCGGTGCGGCCGCTCCGGTGGAAGAGAAGACCGAATTCGACGTGATCCTGGCCGCGGTGGGCGACAACAAGATCAACGTCATCAAGGTGGTCCGGAGCGCCGACCAGCCTCGGCCTGAAAGAAGCCAAGGATCTCGTGGAAGGCGCTCCCAAGCCGGTGAAGACCGGGTTGCCCAAGGCCGACGCCGACAAGCTCAAGGCGGAGCTCGAAGCGGCCGGAGCAAAAGTCGAGATCAAGTAAGTTCGCAGCGAAGCAGTCGGCCGGGGGGGGTTCCCGTGGCGAGCCACGGGACCGGCCGGCGAGGCTTCATCGTTACGGCGTTCGAGACTCGTGGTGGCGCGCGCCGCAGGTGTTGTGATTTCCAGGTTCGATCTTGCGCCCGAGCGCGTCCGTCTCCGTCTTAGCGGAGACGCCACGGAGAATGTGCCCCGCGCGCATCCTCCGGCAGCCGTGTTGCGTGCTGCGCGGGTCGGATACCGCTTACCCCGTGCCCATGCCCCGCGTCGATTTCGCCCGCTTCGATTCTGCCCCGCGTCGTCCTTCACCTGTGGCAGTCGCGCGTCCGCGCCGGGTTTTGTTCGGTCCCCGGATCACGCCGTACATCGCGTCCGGCCCCGCACAGGACGCCATTTGCACACGACTGCACAACGAGCTCGGAACCAGAGCCCAATAAAGAGAGCCCAGTATGCCGATCTCCGCAAACCGCTATATCAAGGCCAACACGGTTCGCAACCTGGGAGTTGTCCGCGACGATTTTGAAATCGCCGACCTGACGCGGATCCAGACCGAATCGTACGCCCGCTTTCTGCAGCTCGAGCGAGGCCCGCGCGAGCGCAAAGCCCAGGGCCTCGAAGAGATTCTGCGCGAGGTCTTCCCGATCGAAAGCTACGACGGACAATACCGCCTCGAATACCTTCGCTACGAGCTGGGCAAGCCCCGCTACACGCCCACCGAATGCCGCCAGCTGCGGCTGACCTACGGCCGTCCGTTCCGCGTCTGGCTGCGGCTCGTCAAAGAGCAGCCGATCGAGGAAGAAGTTTACCTGGGCGACATGCCCATCATGCTCGGCGGCGGCGAGTTCATCATCAACGGGGCCGAGCGCGTCGTGGTCAGCCAGCTCCACCGCTCTCCGGGCGTCGACTTTGTGCTCAGCTCCGAGCCGGGAGAACGCAAGAACTATTCGTGCCGCATCATCCCGGAGCGCGGCAGCTGGATCGAGTTGGTCGTCAGCAAGAAGGAAGCGCTCGGCGTCCGCATCGACCAGAGCGGAAAATTCTCCGCGATGACCCTGCTGCGGGCCATGTCGCCCGATTTCTCGACCGACTCGGCCCTGATCCGCCTCTTCTACGAAACCGCCAAGGTGAAGGTGACTAAGGGCGATCACGCGGAACTGGTCGATAAGATTTCCGTCGAAGACGTCGTCTATCCGGTCAAGGACGAACGCAGCGGCGAAATCATCGTCGAGTGCGGCCACCTGATCACCGAAGCGCACGTCATCGCGATGTCCGAAGCGGGCATCAGGTCCATCGAGGTCGTGCCGAAGCTGGGCGATGCCCTGGTGCTCAACAGCATCATGGAAGACCGGGCCGGCCACCAGGCCGCGTCGAAGGAAATGACCCCCAGCCACGAGTCGGCCCTGTTGCGGATTTACCAGCGGTTGCGGCCCGGCAACCCGCCGCAGCTCGAGAAGGCGACCGACCTCTTCAAAGAGAAATTCTTCGACGTCAACCGTTACCGGTTGGGCCGCGTCGGCCGGTTCCGCATCAACCGCAAGTTCAACCAGGACATCCCTGATTCGGAGATGACGCTTCGCGCCGAAGACTTCGTCAATGCCATCCGTTATCTCGTCCGGCTGCGGGCCGACGACCAGAACGCCCAGGTCGACGACATCGATAACCTCGGCAACCGCCGCCTGCGGACGATCGACGAGCTGGCTTCCGACGAAGTCCGCAAAGGTTTCCTCAAGCTCCGCCGCACCGTCCAGGAGCGGATGAGCCTCAAGGACGTCGAAGAGATGTCGCCCCGTACGCTGATCAATCCCAAGAGCGTGTCGGCCGCCATCGAATATTTCTTCGGCCGCAGCGAGCTGTCGCAGGTGGTCGACCAGACCAACCCGCTCTCGATGCTCACGCACGAACGCCGCCTGAGCGCGCTGGGCCCCGGCGGACTCAACCGCAAGCGGGCGGGCTTCGAGGTCCGCGACGTGCACATCTCGCACTACGGCCGCATCTGCCCGATCGAGACGCCGGAAGGCACGAACATCGGCCTGATCTCGAGCTTGAGCATTTTCGCCAAGGTCGACGACTACGGCTTTTTGATCACGCCGTACCGCAAGGTCGAAAACGGCAAGCTGACCGACGAGATCGAATGGCTGCGGGCCGACGAGGAATCGTACGCCTACGTGGCCCCCGCCGACACGCTGATCGAGAAGGGAAAAATCGCCGAAGAGCGCGTGTTGGCCCGCTACCGCAACGACGTCCATTGGGCCAACTCCAAGGAAGTGAAATATATCGACGTCGCCCCCTGCCAGATGGTCGGGCGTCTCGGCCGGCCTGATTCCCTTCCTCGAGCACGACGACGCCAACCGCGCCCTGATGGGCTCGAACATGCAGCGGCAGGCCGTACCTCTGCTTGATCACCGAGCCGCCGCTGGTCGGCACGGGCCTGGAGAAGGCCGTCGCCGAGAACTCGGGCATGGTGATCCGCAGCGAGCGCGCCGGCAAAGTGACCTACGTCGATGCGGACGTGGTCGAGGTCGACGGCAAGCGCTACCCGATGCGGAAGTTCACCGGCCTCAACGAGCGGACCTGCCTCAACCAGAAGCCGACGGTCAAGCTCGACCAGCGTGTGAAGAAGGGCGAGTTGCTGTGCGACAGCGCGGCCACGCGCGACGGCGAGCTTTCGCTGGGACGCAACGCTCTCGTCGCCTTCATGTCGTGGGAAGGCTACAACTTCGAGGACGCGATCATCCTCTCCGAGCGGCTGGTGAAGGACGACGTCTACACGTCGATTCACATCGACGAGTTCGACGTCGAAATTCGCGAGACCAAGCTCGGCCGCGAAGAGTTCACTCGCGACATTCCCAACGTCAGCGAAAAGGCCCTGCGACACCTCGACGAAGAAGGCATCGTCCGGGTCGGCACACGCGTGCAGCCGGGCGACATCCTCGTCGGCAAGGTCTCGCCCAAGGCCAAGTCCGAACTGACGCCCGAAGAAAAACTGCTCCACGCGATCTTCGGCCGCGCCGGCGAAGACGTGAAGAACGAATCGCTCGAAGTCCCCAGCGGCGTCGAAGGCATCGTGATTCATACCGAGCGGTTCTCACGGCGGATGAGCCTGTCGGAACTCGAACGCAAGAAGTTCGAGCAGGAGCTGAAGAAGGCGGAGCAGACAGGCAACAAGGCGATCGCGACCGCGTTCGTCGAGTTCCTGAAGGAATTCGAGAAGGTGCTCGGCACGCCACCTGACGATCGAGGACGGCCGCGAAGTGCGGGCGATCGAGGACGACGACAAAATCGTCGCCGACTACGCCGTCGAACTTCCCGACGGTCTTCGAGGACCTCGATCTTCGCAGCCCGCAGAAGAAGGCCGACCTCAAGAAGCTGCTCAAGGAAACGTGGAGTCCGGTCGAAGAGGCGATCGACGTCCGCGACCAGGCGCTCAACAGCATGAAGCGCGGCGACGAGCTGCCCAGCGGCGTGCTGCAGATGGTCAAAGTCTACGTCGCCTCCAAACGGCAGATTTCGGTCGGCGACAAGATGGCCGGCCGCCACGGCAACAAGGGAGTGATCTCCAAGGTGCTGCCGGTCGAAGACATGCCCTTCCTCGAGGACGGTACTCCGGTCGACATCATCCTCAATCCGCTGGGCGTGCCCAGCCGTATGAACGTGGGCCAGATTCTGGAAACGCACCTGGGCTGGGCGGCGGCCAAGCTCGGCTTCCGCGCTCATTGTCCCGTCTTCGACGGTGCGAGCGAGGAGATGATCAAAGACGCCCTCAAGCAGGCCGGGCTGCCCGAGGACGGCAAGAGCGTGCTCTATGACGGCCGCACCGGCGAGGAGTTCGAGCAGCGGGTGACGGTCGGCATGATCTACATGCTCAAGCTGCACCACCTGGTCGACGACAAGGTCCACGCCCGGGCCACCGGACCTTACTCGCTCATCACGCAGCAGCCGCTGGGCGGCAAGGCCCGCTTCGGCGGTCAGCGGTTCGGAGAAATGGAAGTCTGGGCGCTCGAAGCCTACGGCGCCGCGTTCATTCTGCAGGAACTGCTCACCGTCAAGAGCGACGACGTCGAAGGCCGCACGAAGATTTACGAATCGATGGTCAAAGGCGAGAACACGCTCGAAGCCGGCACGCCCGCCAGCTTCGACGTGCTCTGCAATGAAATCCGCGGACTGTGCCTCAACATCCAGTTGGAAAAGAATCCGCTCTGAAACCGACGAATCCGAAGCCACGAATGACGAGGATCGAATGACCTATGCTCGAGGCAATCGTCATTCGTGCTTCGTGCTTCTTTAGCATCGACTTACAAGCACCATCTCGAACAGTCAACCACTTCCTTAACAAAGGGGTGAACCAGTGAGCGTTGCCGAAGCCAATTATGATCGCATCAACGATTACGGCGCGGTGAAGATCGGTCTGGCCAGTTCGCACGATATTCGCAGCTGGTCGTTCGGCGAGGTCAAGAAGCCGGAAACGATCAACTACCGCACCTATCGTCCTGAGCGCGACGGTCTGTTCTGCGAGCGGATCTTCGGGCCGGAAAAAGACTGGGAGTGCGCCTGCGGCAAATACCGCGGGATGAAGTACAAGGGGATGATCTGCGATCGCTGCGGCGTCAAAGTGACGCACAGCCGCGTCCGCCGCAAGCGGATGGGCCACATCGAGCTGGCCGCGCCGGTCGTCCACATCTGGTTCTTCAAGTCGATGCCCAGCCGGCTGGGCGCGCTGCTCAACATCGAAGACGACCGCGCTGGAGAAGGTAGTCTACTTCCAGGACTACGTCGTCATCGATCCGGGCGACACGCCGCTGCGTCCCTGCCAGCTGCTGACGGAAGAAGAAGCCCGTCAGGCCCGCGCCAAGTACGGCGACGAGGCGTTCGAGATCGAGATGGGGGCCGAGGCCGTCAAGAAGCTGCTTGCAGAAGCTCAACCTCGTCGAGCTGTCCGAGGTGCTGCGGGCCGAGCTCGAAGACGACCAACAGCCAGCAGAAGACCAAGGACCTGATCAAGCGGCTCAAGATCGTCGAGGCACTCCGCGACAGCGACAACAAGCCCGAGTGGATGGTGCTCGACGTCATCCCGGTGATCCCGCCCGACCTGCGGCCCCTGGTGCTGCTCGATTCGGGCAACTTCGCCACGAGCGACCTCAACGACCTGTATCGCCGCATCATCAACCGGAATAACCGGCTGAAGAAGCTGGTCGATCTCAACGCGCCGGAAGTCATCGTCCGCAACGAAAAGCGGATGTTGCAGCAGTCGGTCGACGCGCTGTTCGACAACAACCGCTGCAAGCGGCCCGTGCTGGGTTCCTCGAACCGCCCGCTCAAGTCGCTCACCGACATGATCAAGGGCAAGCAGGGCCGGTTCCGCGAAAACCTGCTCGGCAAACGCGTCGACTACTCGGCGCGAAGCGTGATCGTCGTCGGCCCCGAGCTCAAGCTGCATCAGTGCGGCTTGCCGAAGAAGATCGCGCTCGAGCTGTTCCAGCCGTTCGTGATTCGCCGGCTCAAGGACCTCAATCACGCCGATACGATCAAGAGCGCCAAGCGGATGCTCGAGCGGCGCGACGAAGAAGTGTGGGACATCCTGGACGAGGTGATCACCAATCACCCCGTGCTACTCAACCGGGCTCCTACGCTGCACCGGATGGGCATTCAGGCCTTCGAGCCCGTGCTGATCGAAGGCAACGCCATCAAGATTCACCCGCTGGTCTGCAAAGGCTTCAACGCCGACTTCGACGGCGACCAGATGGCCGTCCACCTGCCGCTGTCGATCGAAGCGCAGGTCGAAGCCACCACGCTGATGATGTCGACCAACAACATCTTCAGCCCGGCCAACGGCCAGCCCATCATCAGCGCCTCGCAGGACATCGTCATGGGTTGCGCGTACCTCACGCTCAAGCAGCCCGACCGCCAGGGCGAAGGGATGATCTTCACCTCGCCCGCGGAAGTCTTCATGGCCTTCGCACAGGGCAAGGTGGGGCGGCACGCCATCATCAAGGTGCGGCTGGCCAAGGACAAAACGGTCAAGGGCGAAGGGGCCGAGGATTACAAGCCCGGCAAGCTCATCTCCACGACCGTCGGCCGCGTGATGTTCAACGACGTGCTGCAACCGCAGATGGCGTTTTACAACATCACCATGAAAGGCCGCGACCTGGCCAACGTCATTTCCGACTGTTACCAGCTGCTGGGCCGCAAGGCCACGATCGAGCTGTTGGACAACATGAAGGAACTGGGCTTCCACCAGGCGACCGAAAGCGGCATGTCGTTCGCCGCCAGCGACCTCAAGACGGCCCCCAACAAGGACAAGGTCATCGGCGAGGCCGAAGGGGCCGTACTCAAGCAGCAAAAGCTGTTCGAGCGCGGCATCATCACCAACCAGGAGCGGTACAACCAGGTGCTCGATACCTGGACCCACGCTCGCGAGCTTATCACCCAGTCGATGATGCACGAGCTCGAGCACGACTACCGCGACAACGGTCACTACGTCAACCCGCTGTTCCTGATGGCCAACTCGGGTGCCCGAGGCGGCGTCGAACAGATGCGTCAGCTCGCCGGCATGCGGGGACTGATGGCCAAGCCCAGCGGCGAAATCATCGAGACGCCGATTAAGGCCAACTTCCGCGAGGGGCTGACCGTGCTGGAGTACTTCAGCTCCACCCACGGCGCCCGCAAGGGACTGGCCGATACGGCCCTCAAGACGGCCGACAGCGGTTACCTGACCCGCAAGCTGGCCGACATCTGCCAGAACATGGTCATCACCACGTACGACTGCGGCACGACCAAGGGGATCACCCGCGGCGTCGTGTATCGCGGCGAAAAGGTGGAAGTCAGCCTGGCGGACGCTATCCGCGGCCGCGTCAGCCGAACCAACATCGTCAACCCGATTACCGACGAGGTAATCGTGAAGGAAGACGATCTGGTCACGATCGACGTCGCCCGCAAGATCGAAGACCTGGGTCTCGAAAAAATTCAGGTCCGCAGCCCCATGACGTGCGAAGCCCAGCTCGGCATGTGCCGCCTGTGCTACGGCATGGACCTCTCGACCGGCAACCTGGTCGAGGAAGGACTGGCGGTCGGCATCATCGCCGCCCAGAGCATCGGCGAGCCGGGTACGCAGCTCACCATGCGGACGTTCCACATCGGCGGTGCGGCCTCCCGCGAAGTCGAAGAGAACGAAATTCGCACGCGTCGCGCGGGCCGCGTCCGCTACGCCCGCATCCGCAGCGTCGTCAACCAGGAGGGGAAGAACATCGTCCTCACCCGGAACGGCGAAATCATCATCTTGGACCCGAAGGAACGCGAGCTGGAGAAGTACACCGTTCCCAACGGGGCCACGCTGATGGTCGCCGAGGACGAAGAGGTCGAAGTCGGCCGCGTCCTCTGCCAATGGGACCCGCACTCGGTGCCCATTCTGGCCGAAGTCGGCGGCAAGGTCCGCTTCGACGACTGCATCGAAGGCCGTTCGATCCGCTCCGAGCGTGAAGCGTCGGGAAACCTGCGGCGGACCGTCATCGAGCACAAGGGCGATCTGCATCCGCAGATCATCCTCGAAGACTCGGCGGGCAAGATTCTCGACTTCTATTACCTGCCCGAGCGGGCCACGATCGACGTCCAGGAAGGCCAGCAGATCACGGCCGGCTCGATTTTGGCCAAGAACCCGCGTGAAGCCACCGGTACGCAGGACATCGTCGGTGGTTTGCCCCGCGTTACCGAGCTCTTCGAGGCCCGCAAGCCCGAAAGACCCGGCCATCATCGCCGAGATCGACGGCGAAGTGGAACTCGTCGCCGAGAAGAAGCGCGGCAAGCGGGTCATCATCGTTCGCGGCGACGACGGCACCGAAGTCGAGCACATCATCCCGCACGGCAAGCAATTGCTGGTGCACGCCAACGATCGCGTGCGGGCGGGTGACGCTCTCGTCCGCGGGCCCCTCGTGCCGCACGACATCCTGCGGGTGAGCGGTGCGGAGGCCGTGCAGCAATACCTGCTGCACGAAATCCAGAACGTGTACCGTTCGCAGCGCGTGGAAATCGACGACAAGCACATCGAAATCGTCGTCTCGCAGATGTTGCGAAAGCTCCGCGTCGAGGACGTGGGCGATTCGACCATGCTGCCGGGTGTCGTCATCGACAAGTTCGAGTTCCGCAAGGCCAACGAGCAGCTGATGGAGTGCGTGAAGATCACCGATCCCGGGAACACCGAATTCCAGATCGGCGACATCGTGCCCGGCAGCACGCTCGAAGAGGTCAACGCCCAGGTCGAAGCGGCCGATCAAAAACCGGCCAAGTCGACTCGCCCAAAGGCCGCGACCGCCAGCATTCAGTTGCTGGGCATCACTAAGGCGGCCGTGCAGAGCGAAAGCTTCATCTCGGCAGCCAGCTTCCAAGAAACGACCAAGGTGCTCACCGAGGCGGCACTCGCCGGCAAGGTCGACAACCTGGTCGGACTCAAGGAAAACGTGATCCTGGGCCACCTGATTCCCGCCGGTACTGGCTTCCACATCCACCAGGAAGCGGAAGTCCGCATCCGGCCCGAGGCCCTGCAGGAGTTGCGAGCCGAAAAGGAACGCATCGCCTCGGCCCGGTTGGCTCTGTTGACCGAGGACGCACCGGCCACGCCGGCAGCCCCCGCGGCCGGCGAGCAGCCGTAGTCGTTAACCTGTCGAAAGCAATTTACGTGGGGCAGGCGTCTTTGGCGTCTGCCCCACTTTTTTCCCGTGCCGAGGCACAATCGACGCCCCCATGACCGGAGCACGGCGCCAGTCTTGCGCGAATGAGTCCCGCCAAGTAATTCTCGCCAGGGCCCGTCGATGATCCGCTGCCCGTTCTGCGATCACAAAAACCCGACGGGCGCGACGCACTGCGCCGAGTGCAAAGCCGAGTTGTTCGATCCGGACGCTGCCGCTGCCGACGTCGGTGCGGTGCCGGTGCGCCCAGTGCGGAAGCGAACTCTCTCGACGGCCGCGTGCTGGCGCTGGTCCGCGGCGGGCGCAAGATCGAGGCCATCAAGCTGTATCGGGACGTCACCGGAGCCGGACTGAAGGAGGCCAAGGACGCCGTCGAAGCCCTCGAACGTGATGGCACTGTGCCACCTAAGCGTGCGGGGGCGGCGGGGTCCGGCGTCGACAATGCGGAGATCCGAGACCTGTTGCGGGCCGGCCAGAAGATCCGAGCGATCAAGCTCTATCGAGAGCGGACAGGCACCGGCCTGGCCGATTCGAAGAACGCCGTCGAAGCGATGGCTCGCGCGGAAGGTCTGCCCGTCGGCGGGTCCGGCTGCAGCAGTGCCGTCCTGTCCCTCTTGGTGATCGCCTTCGTCCTGGGCTATCTGGCCGCTCGCTAGCAGAGGCACCCGCAGCCGGGCTCTCCTCAAGTGCTGGGGGCGGCGAGGACACCGACCCAGCCACTCGGACCGTCAGAGGGAGACGCACCACTAGCGCTGCGCCGATTGGATGGCTGAGGGCTGTTTCGCTCCGTCCTGCCTGGCGATGTCGTAGCAGAGCAGGTCGTCCTGGTCGCGGAGGAAAAGCTGCTTGTCGACGATCACGGGATGCGGCCAACCTTCCTTGTTCTGGGTCGCCGTCGAGAAGCGGCCCTTGAGTTCGTATTTTTCGGGCGTGGCCCCGATTAACGCGACGACGCCGTTCTCGTAGCGGAAAAATAGCTTGCCGTCCGCTTCCAGGACGGCGGCCGACCCACCGCCCGGCCCGCGGCCGCCTTCCCACTTGATCTTGCCGGTTTTCAGCTCGACGCAGACCGGGAAACCGGCGCTGTGCCCGCGGCCGCAATACAGATAATCACCGTAAAGTACGACGCCTCCGTGGTGGTTCTGCAAAACGCCGCCGTTGAGGAAGTAGACTTCCTTCGCTTCCACGCCGTCGCCCGCTTTGAAGAGCTGCAGGAGTGCCGAACCGGCGCCGTACCCGCTCGAGCCAAAGACATAATCGTCCTTGACGATGGGCGTGGGAATGTTGGCCGTCGCGTTGGCGATACGGTCGTAGTTCCACAGGAATTTGCCGTCGGACGCGCGAAACGAAACCAGTCCGCGGCCGGTCAGTTGCACGTATTGCTTTACGCCCGCGCCGTTGCTGACAACGATCGACGAATAGCCCCCGGCATCGTCCGCTCCATGCGAACCAGACTCTTCGGGGGCGGCGGCCGTCCAAATCGTCGCGCCCGTCTTCTTATCGAGGGCGGCCAGCATCGCGGTCTTCGAGCCGGGCGTGCACACGACCCGGTCGCCATCGATCAGCACCGACTCGCTGTAACCCCACTTCGGGGTCGTGCCGCCGAAATCGGTATTCAGCGATTTGCTCCAGAGAATTTTCCCGTCGGCGACGTTGAGACACGTCAGACCGCCGTTGCGTGTGAGGCCATAGACGCGGTCGCCATCGACCGTCGGCGTGGAATTCGCGTCGCCCTTGCCGATCGACACGGCCCAAATTCGGTGGCCGTTCGCATAGTTGAGGGCCAAGAGCTGGCAATCGCCGCCCACGCTCCCCAACGTGAAAATCCGGCCGGCGTCGATGGCCACGCTCGAGTAACCGGCGCCCAGGCCGTTGACGTGCCATTTGATCGGCGGGCCGAGGGTGGGGAAGGTGTCGACGAGGCCCGTCTCGGTCGAGACGGCGTCGCGGTTCGGACCGCGCCAGCTGGGCCAGGACCCCGAATGGACCAGCTCGCCCGGTGCTTGAATCGAGCTATCCGCCTTCGACTCGGCGCGGGGCGGCACCGTCAGGGCTCCTGCGGAATCCCTCCCGCCGATCCAGTCGCAGCCAGCCGTGCCGAGCAAGCCGACGCAGACGACGCCAAAAAGCGATGACTTTGTCCGGTTCATGGCGGCCTCCGTAAGACTGCGGCTGCCGGCAAATCGCAAAAAATTAACAGGCCGGCCTTCCCATTCGACCATTTGCCCGTCGGCGATGCTACCCCAGTCGGGCCAATCCGCAGAGCCGGAGCCCGGGCCGCGCGCCAGGTGGGTCGTTCGTGGTCGGGGAATGCGAATTTGTGGCAGAATCCACGAGAAATCCTCGCGAGCGGCTCCCTTGACGCCCTTGGCAGCCACCGATAGATTTCAAGGTCCCCGTCCCGGAGCGGTCTCTCTCTGGGTGTTCCGTATTGTCCGGGAAGAGCCAGCGAATGCCAACGATCAATCAGCTCATCCGCAAGCCCCGCCGGGTCCAGCACTCGAAGACCAAAACTCCTGTGCTGGAAGGCTGTCCGCAAAAGCGCGGCGTCTGTTTGCTGGTCAAAACGGTGACTCCCAAGAAGCCGAACTCGGCCCTTCGAAAAGTGGCCCGTGTCCGGCTCTCCAACGGCAAAGAAGTCACGGCGTATATCCCGGGCGAAGGACACAACCTGCAGGAACACTCGATCGTGCTGGTCCGCGGCGGCCGTGTCCGCGACCTGCCCGGTATTCGCTACAAGATCGTTCGCGGCGTGCTCGACACCCTGGGCGTCAGCGATCGTAAACAGGCCCGCAGCCGCTACGGAGCCAAGAAGCCTAAATAGCGAGGCCCATTCGCCGCTCCCAAGCGCGACTCAAGCCGCGACACGCCGACAAACGCGAGCGGCAACCTCCTCCGGAACGGCCGGCGGGCGAAGTGGCAAGACGGGTGCCCGCGGATTGCCAAGCCGACAAACGAACTTTTCAGCAAACATTTGAAGCAGAACCATGGCCGATAAATTCACCGCCAGCAAGAGCCAGCTTAAGGCCGACCACCGCACGAACTCGGTGCTGGCGTCGAAGTTCATCAACTGCCTGATGCACGACGGAAAGAAGAGCGTTGCGATCGGCCTGTTCTACGGGGCCATGGACATCATCGTCAAAAAGATGCCCAACGAGGACCCCGTCCGCGTCTTCACCGAAGCGGTGGAGAATGTGCGGCCTTCGATCGAAGTCCGCTCGAAGCGCGTCGGCGGTGCCACTTACCAGGTGCCCACGCCGGTCAACTCGCGACGACAGCAGACACTCGCCATCCGCTGGCTCATCGAGGCCGTCCGCGAAAAGAAGGGACGCCCGGCGCACGTCAGCCTCGCTGATGAGTTGATGGCCGCTTTCCGCCGTGAAGGCACCGCCATGACCAAGCGCGAAAACGTCCACCGCATGGCGGACGCGAATAAGGCGTTCGCCCACTTCGCATGGTGACCGAGCGCATCCGCAATATCGGCATCGTGGCGCATATCGACGCCGGCAAGACCACAACCACCGAGCGGATCCTCTACTACACCGGTTTCTCCCACAAGATGGGAGACGTCGACGACGGCACGACTGTCACCGACTTCGATCCGGAAGAGGCCAAGCGCGGCATCACGATCTATTCGGCCGCCATCACCTGCACCTGGAAGAACGAGTCGCAGGGCCTCCCCGAGCACAAGATCAACATCATCGACACGCCGGGGCACGTCGACTTCACAGCGGAGGTCGAGCGCAGCCTGCGCGTGCTCGACGGGGCGCTGGTGGTCTTCAGCGCCGTCGAAGGCGTCGAGGCGCAAAGCGAAACGGTCTGGCGGCAGGCCGACCGCTATCACGTCCCGCGGATCTGCTTCATCAACAAGATGGATCGCATCGGCGCGGATTTTAACCGTACGTTCGGGCAAATCGTCAATCGCCTGGCGGGCCACCCAATCGCCGTGCAGATCCCGATTGGCGTGGGTGCCGGGCCGGTGCCGCCGGCCTTTGTGGGCATCATCGATCTGATCGAGATGAAGGCCCTCTATTTCGACAGCGGGACGAAGGGACGGGAGATCAAGGTCACCGAGATCCCCGACGAATACCGCGAGGCCGCTCAAGAGGCGCGGGCCGAATTGCTCGAAGCCGTCGCCCTGCTCGACGACGAAATCATGGAGACCTATCTATCGACGGACGACGTGCCCGTCGACCAGATCCACCGGCTCCTGCGCGTCGGCACGATCCAAGGCATGCTGCAGCCGACATTCTGCGGCGCCTCACTCGACTACATCGGCGTGCAGCCCCTCTTGGACGCCGTCGTGCGGTATCTGCCGAGTCCGCTCGATCGGCCGCCCGTCGAAGGGGAGCATCCCAATCCCAAGAAACGAGAGAAGTGCGCACGAAGTTCGCAAGTGCTCGCCCAAGGAGCCCTTCTGCGGGTTGGTGTTCAAGATCGTCGCCGATCAACACGCGGACCTGTATTTCGTCCGCGTCTATTCCGGCGTGCTCAAGAGCGGCAGCCGCGCCCTCAATCCGCGTACGGACAAGAAGGAGCTGATCAGCCAATTGTGGCGAATTCAGGCCGATTCGCGGGAGAAGATCGAGACCGACGCGGTCGAAGCGGGAGACATCGTCGGCGTCGTCGGTCCGAAAGACTCCGTCACCGGCGACACGTTTTGCGACGCCCATCATCCGATCCTGCTCGAGCGGATCGCGTTTCCGGAAACCGTCATCTCGATGGCGATCGAGCCGGACACGAACGCCGAGCGGAAGAAACTGGCCGACGTGCTGCTGCGGCTGGGCCGCCAAGACCCAACCTTCACTGCGAAGATCAGCGAAGAAACGGGGCAAACGATCATCAGCGGCATGGGTGAGCTGCATCTCGAAATCATCCGCGAGCGGATCCAACGCGACTTCGGCCTCAAGGTCCGCGTGCACAAGCCGCGCGTCAGCTATCGCGAATCGGTCAAGTCTCCGGTCGAGGCCGACGGAGTCTTCCATCGGCAGACCGCAGGCGAGACGCACTACGCGAAGGTCCGCGTGCGGCTCGAACCCTACGCGGGCGCCGAAGCCGTCACCGTGATCAATGCGCTCAAGCCGGACCAACTGCCGGCCGAGTTGGTTCCGGTGATGGAACAGACGCTGCGAGAAGAGGCCCACGCGGGCGGCCTGTTGGGCCATCCGCTGATGAAAGTGCGGCTCACGATCGTCGACGTCGACTACCGCCGCACCGAGACCAACGAGGAAGCCATTCGCGCCGCCTCCGCGGCCGCCGTCCGCGAGGCGCTCAAGGCCAGCGGCGTGGTCCTGCTCGAGCCGATCATGAAGCTCGAAGTCTCGACCCCCGATCAATTCCTGGGCAACATCCAGGCCGATCTCAACGCTCGCCGGGCGATGATCGTGAACATGGAGCCGCGGGGCCACCTGTCGGTGCTCGAGGCCAACGTTCCTCTCTCGCAGATGTTCGGTTATTCGACGCAGGTCCGCAGCCTATCGCAAGGGCGTGCTTCGTATTCGATGGAGCCCCTCAACTATGCGGAAGCCCCCGCCGAAGTGCTCCGCGAAATGATGGGCTGAATCGGTCGTTTCAAACGGCTAAGACCGCTTCCTGGTCGAACCTTGACCGCGGGCCCAGGTGTCATTTTCCACCCCTGTGGGCGAAAAACGGCAGCAGCGACGCCATTCTCTCGGGCTGGGGCTCGTGTTACAATTTTTGATGGTTGGCTGGGCCTAGCGTGTTGGGGTGCGCGAGGAAGCTGCGTCACTCGACTACGATTCTACTGCTGGCCAGTCTTGTCCCCGCGTCAATCCTAACGTTGCTTCGATGCTCGAGCGGCATCCGTCCGTTGTTCGCGCCTATGAGTGCCGACACACCCGCTGAAATGACGTCAGCCGCTAAGCCGCCGCTGCCGGCCCCCGCGCCGGCGGCGAAACGGGGACGGTCGTACGCGCGACTGGCCTATTCGCATCCGCAGCGGGGCACCGCCTACAGGGACATCAGCCGGCATACCACCCTGATCGGTTCGGCGACCGACGCGCAGATTCGCTTGGACTCGGAACACATCGCGGCCGCCCACTGTGTGATTACGCTCGATAACGACGTGCTCCGCGTTCGCGCGCTGCGAGCGAATGCGGGAATTCGGGTGAACGGTTACCCGGTCGAAATCAGCGTGCTGTGCCACGGGGACCGCCTCCAAATCGGCCCTTTCACCTTTCGCGTCGAGACCAACCTGACCTTCGAGTTGTCGCGGACGGCCCCCATAGCCGAAACGCGGATGGACCTGATCGAAAACGTCGACACGGTCACCAGCGCCGAATCGGAAGCCAGCGCCGAGTCGGAAGCCAGCACCGACACGGAACCCAGCCCCGCTCCTCCCCCTGCCCCGCCTGCGGAGACCGAGCAACCGGCCGACAAGGGGATCGGCGTCGCATCCCTCAAATCGCTGATGCTCAAGGGCATGCTGACGAAGTTTCAGACCGACTGGATCCTCTCAGGGGAATTTGAGGAGTTCAACGTCGGCGAATATCGGGTCGTCGACATCCTCGGCACCGGCGGCATGGGCTGGCTGTACGTCGCCGTCAATGAGAACACCGGTGAGAAGGCGGCCGTGAAAGTTATCTCCAAGATGATGGAGAAGGACTACCTCACCCGCTTCAAGCTCGAAGCGCGGGCCGGCTTGAAGCTCAACCACCCGAACATCGTGCGGACGCTCAAGCTGGGTGAGACCGACGAGATCTGGTACATGGCGATGGAGCTGGTGGAAGGGATCGCCGTCCAGGAGTTGATCGGGCGGCAGGGCGTCATCCCCTGGCCGCAGGCCTGCAGCCTGGTCGCTCAGGCCGCTGCCGGTTTGCAACACGCTCACGAGAAAGGACTGATCCACCGCGATGTGAAGCCGGGCAACCTGCTCGTGAAGAAGAACGGCACCGTCAAGGTGCTCGACTTCGGCCTGGCCCTGATGGAGCAGAACGAAGACGAGTTCATGCTGACGATGATCTCCGGACAGGGATGCGTCGGCACGGCCGACTACATCGCTCCGGAGCAGTCGATCGACAGCTTCTCCGTCGGCCCCCCAGCCGACATCTACAGCCTGGGGTGCACGCTCTACTGCGCGCTCACCGGAATGGTCCCCTTCCCCGGCGAATCCGTCGCCAAGAAGCTGCGGGCCCACCGTACGAAGTCGGCCCGGCCCGTCCGCGAGATCAAGCCGGAAGTGCCCGCCGCCGTCGAAGAGATCGTCAACCGGATGATGGCCCGCAAGGCTTCGGAGCGATACGCGTCCGCGGCCCAAGTGCTCGCTGCCCTGCAGCCTCACGCCCGCCGCGACCCGGCGTCGTTCGACTTCGCGCAAGTCCTGGCCCAGCGTTCGGCCGAAGCCCGGCAGCGGGTTAACATGCTCCGCCAGCGACGCTAAGCGTCAGCCGACGGCCGCCGCCTACCAATTCCACGACGCACCGACCGACCAGTTCTCCGTCCACCAGCTGCCACGGTCCACGACGATTCGCGGAACGAGTCCCGCCATGGGGTCGCCCTGGTAGTCGATGCTCTGGTTGGTCTGAATCACGTCGCCGACCCAGATGAAGGTGTAACCCGCACGCAAGTTGGCATTGGCGAACGGCCACATCTTGCCGAGCACCGGCACGTACTTGAAGACTGGGGCCTCCGCGATGAGCGATTGCTCGATCATCGGCGAAATGTGCGAGTGCTGGGCCGAGCTGTCGAACTCGTTCGGGTTCGGGTCTCCCGGCGACGGGATGAACAAGTCCTGCTGCGTTTCGGCCTGCGGATTTCCGCGGGCACCGGTCAGCTCCGCCGGGAACGTGACGATGTTGCCATTGACTCGGGTGGTGCTGCCGATGTTGTTGCCGCTCACCTCGATCGTTTCGATGTTGGCCATCAGGCCGAACTTGGTCTCGCCGATAATATGGAACGAATCGCCGCCGATCAGGTACCGGATGCCGGCCGTGGGACCAACCAGGTTGGTGTTGGCGGTCACGTCGATCGATGCTGGCAGCAAGGCAAAGGGACTGGGGAACGAGAATAAGAGAGCCGTCGAGGTGCTGGCCGGTGCCGGTCCCGGCTCGGGAGTCCCTGCGTTGTCGATGATGCCGTCCTGATTGTCGTCGATGCCGTTGGGCAGCGACTGGGCCTTGTAGTCCCGGTCCAGGGTGCCGCCGACGCCGGACGTGCTGCTGCTGCTCGTTGCCGGCGCCCCGTACAACATGCCGCTGTCGATGCCGAGGAAGCTGACGGTCTCGCGAATGTTGAGGTATTCGACGCCGACCCCGGCGCTGACCGTGATCCACTTCCGCTCGAGGAACGGCGTGAAGTAATAGTCGAGGTGCGTGCCGATCTGGGCACTGGTCACACGGACGTCGAAGTAGATGTCATAGGGAATGGTCTGGCCGCGGGGCGTGCCGTCGGCCACGGGAAGTCCGCGGAGGTTGAGCAGATCCATCTGAATGATCTGGCTGGCCGTCAGGTCCTTCTTGCCGACGCCGCCCAGGGCCACGTCGATGTCATCCGGGCTCGTGATGGTGGACAACGTTTGCGGACTGGCATTCTGCAGGAAGCGGATGATCTGCTCCAACCGGGCCGTGTCTTCGGGATGCTGAGTGAAGCCGTCCGAATCCGCCGCATTGAAGTCGGCGACGGCCGTGCCGCCGAACCAGAAGGTCCAGGCCCAACCCGATTTGTCGGGGTTCCATTCCCCCAGGCTGAAGCGGGCACCTTGAGTAGCCGGATCGCCCAGGTTGTTGAGGTTGACCGCGTTGTAGTTGTTGAAGTACCCGGCGATTTGGTCGGGCGAATTGACGATGAAGCCCTTGTTGATCAGCAGCTGGTCGCCGGCGTTGGGGTTTGAACCTGAGCCCGAGCCCGTGCCGCCGCTCCCGCCACTGCTGCTCGTGGAGCTCGAGCCGTCGATGAAGTCGCGGACCTGCCGTGTATAGGTCTGGGCACCCGGATTTCCGAAGATGCCCTGCGTGGCCCGGGTGGACATGAAGAGCAGATCGGAATTGAAGTACCACTTACGATCCGTGTTGCGCTGAATGCGGTCCCAGATGCCGCCCAGATTCATGAAGCTCTGGTAGCCATTGTCGTACGGCGAGGTCGTTGGCCAGGGCTGAACGGTGGAGCCATCAACGCCGTTCGGCCCGATTGCCGGGGGAACGGGAGGAATCATCTCCGGATAGCCGCCCCCGTATTCGGGACCCGTCAGGGACGCATTGTAGGACGTCGGCGGGCCGGCCGGTGCAACAGGGGGGCCCGGCGCGACCTGCCCGTATTGCGGGGGTGCGATTCGGTACGATCCGGCCTGATCCTGGGCGAACAGTCCATGCTGTACGCCCACGAGCAGACCGCTCGCGCCAACTAAAGTCGCCAACCAGTGCTGAACCCGCATCAGGAAATCCCTTCCTAATCGCGTCATTCCGACGGTGCCACACCTTCCCGCGTCCGCCAATGGGGGCGCAGGGGTGCGGTCATGCGGGTAATATCGGTTGGGTAAGTTGGTAAACTGTAGCGGTTGTTCGGAGAATTCGGGTTTTTTCGGACCTTCCGAATTTGCCGATTCTGACGCCGCGAACAGTCGCCGCGCGCTCCAGTGATTTGCCGTAAGCTCCCTCGCGGCAAGCAGGTCGAGGCGACGGTCCTTTCCGCCGCCCGAGTCGCGTTTCGGTCGCAAAGTCGGCGAGAACGGGCCGCTTTTCGCCGGCTCTCAGTGGGTCGAGAGTCGCCGGCGAACGCCTCCTTGGGGCAAACTTCCTAGAATGCCGCGCCCCGCTCGACTGCTGGGACTGTCCGTCCCGCCTGTCTTTAGAGAGTGGGGCCGATGCTCCAGGGGCAGAACTCGTCGTCACCGATGCCCTGCAGCTCGCTCTTGGTGTGCTCGCCGCTGGCGACCGATACGATCTTCTCGAAAATCTCCTGGCCTACCTCTTGCACTGAAGCCCCCTCAAGGATGCGGCCCGCGTTGATGTCCATATCCTCGATCATGTGTTCGTAAAGCGGCGTGTTCGTCGCCACCTTGATTGACGGAACCGGTTTGCAGCCGAAGCAACTCCCCCGCCCGGTCGTGAACACCACGACGTTGGCCCCGCCGGCGATCAGGCCCGTAACCGACGCTGGGTCAAACCCGGGCGTATCCATGAAGACGAAGCCTTTTTCCGTCACCGGTTCCGCATAGCCGTAAACGGCCCGCAGCGCGGTCGTCCCCCCCTTGGCGATGGCTCCGAGCGACTTTTCGTAAATCGTCGTCAGGCCCCCCTTTTTGTTGCCGACCGAAGGATTGTTGTTTATCTCCGCGCCGAAGAAGGCCGTATAACGCTCCCACCATTTGATGAGGTCAACCAGCTTCTGACCGACCTCCGGCGAGACGGCCCGCCGCGTGAGCAAGTGCTCGCCCCCATAAATCTCCGGAGTCTCGGCCAGGATCGACGTGGCTCCGTGGGCCACCAGCAGATCGCTGGCGTAACCCAGCGCCGGGTTGGCGGTCACGCCGCTCGAGCCGTCGCTGCCACCGCAATTGGTGCCCAGCATGATTTCGGAGACGGGGATCGGCTCGCGTTGGGCTCGATTGACCTCGGGCAACATCTCTTTCAAGAGGCCGGTGGCCCGCTCGACCGTGCGACGCACTCCGCCGACTTCTTGAATGTTCATCACCAGCCGCGAGCGACCCGCTGATTGATTCGCCGGCTGTCCGGGAATGTCGAGCTGAGTGAGGCCGTAGTTGTCGACCAGGAACGACGCCTGCCCCGTCTCGCATCCCAGACCAATCACCAGGTACGCGGCAATGTTCGGGTGCTTGGCAAAGCCGCTCAGCACCCGCGCCAATTGCTGATGATCGTCGCCGCCATACTGCATCGCGCAGCCCGCCTTGTGTACGAGGGGCACCACGCCGTCGATGTTGGGATACTCGTCCAGGATGCGCTGATCGAACCGCTGCGCGACGAATCGCGAAGTGGCGGCCGAACAATTGACCGTGCTGACGATGCCGATGTAGTTCCGCGTGGCTGCCCGGCCGTCCGCGCGGCGGTAGCCCATGAACGTGCGGCCGGCAATCGGCGCGGGCGCCGGCGGGACGTCGCTGGCAAACGCGTAATCGAGACTGAGCGTTCCTGCCTCGACGTTGTGCGTGTGCACCCATTGCCCAGGGGCAATGTCGGCCGTGGCGAAGCCGATGATCTGCCCGTACTTTCGCACGGCCGCACCGCGGGCGATAGGCAGCACGGCCACTTTGTGCCCGATCTCCACGCGCTCGCCGACGGTGATCGGCCCAGGCGTGCCCTCGACGTCGATCTCCGTGCCGGGACGGATGGTGCGCTTGGCGATCGCAATGTTGTCGTCGCGATGCAAACGCAAAACGGGCGATTCGGCCAGCGCAGTTGCCATTTTCAAAACCTCTCGGATTCTGTCGCTTCCCATCGTCAGCGTAATGCGGCCCGCTGCCGGCTGCAAACGGCCCGCAAGTCGCGATGGGTCGCGAGCCGTGCTACATTACAAGCGACCTCGTTCGACGCCGCAGCGAAGGCCCTTGATGGCGAAAAACTCCACAATAATCGACCGCGCCGAGCTCAAGCAACGCGCCGCGGCCGGTGAAATCGAGACCGTGCTGGCCGTCTTCCCCGACCTCTACGGCCGGCTGATGGGCAAACGCTTCGACGCGGAGCACTTCCTCGCCCGCATTGCCGAGGGTGGCACGCATGCCTGCAATTACCTGCTCACCGTCGACATGGAAATGGAGCCGGTCGCTGGCTACGAGTTCGCCAACTGGCAAAAAGGCTACGGCGACTTTCACCTGGTGCCCGACTTCCGCACGCTACGGCAGGCAAGCTGGCTCGACCGAACGGCCGTCGTGCTCTGCGACCTGCAATCCGAACACGACCACGCGCTGATCGAACCGGCACCCGCACGATGCTGCTCAAGCAGATCGAGGCGGCCTCCAAGCTCGGCTACGACGCGATGGCCGCCTCAGAGCTCGAGTATTACTTCTTTCGCAATTCGTATCGCGATGCGGCCGCGGCCGAGTACCGCAATCTCGAGCCCGCCGGCTGGTATCTCGAGGATTATCACGCGCTGCAGGGGACTCGCGAGGAGGATTACAACGGCCTCCTCCGCCGGCATCTCAAGCAGTCGGGCATTGCCGTCGAATCGACGAAAGGCGAATGGGGCAAGGGCCAGCATGAGGTGAACGTCGAGTACACCGACGTCCTCTCGATGGCTGACAATCACACAATCTTGAAGCAGTGTGCCAAGGAGATCGCCG
Source organism: uncultured Planctomycetaceae bacterium (assembly GCA_963813715.1). GTDB lineage: Bacteria > Planctomycetota > Planctomycetia > Planctomycetales > Planctomycetaceae > DASPSM01. The sequence continues at coordinate 473,215 of CAWFAK010000009.1, forward strand.
ACCGGCTCGGCGTCAGCGTCACCTTCATGGCCAAGCTGTCGGACAAGCAGGCGGGCTCGAGCTGCCACGTGCACTTGAGCCTGTGGAAAGACGGACGCAACGCGTTCGCCGGCCGCCAGAAGCTGGGCGCGGGCGAAGCGGGCGGCGGCATCGAAGGGTCGGGAATCTTCCTCAAGTTTCTCGCCGGCTGGCTGGCCCACGCGCCGGAGGTGATGGTCTTTTACGCTCCGAACGTGAATTCGTATAAGCGCTATCAATCGGGCTCATGGGCGCCTACGCATCTGGCCTGGAGCCGCGACAACCGCACGGCCGGCTTCCGCGTTGTCGGCTCGGGTGAGAGCCTGCGGATCGAGTGCCGCATCCCCGGCGCCGACTGCAATCCGTACCTGGTTTACGCGGCCGCCCTGGCATCGGGACTCGACGGCATCGCCAACGATCTGCGGCCGCCGGCCGAATTTCGCGGCGACGCCTATCACGCGTCCGAACTTGCCGCACGTCCCCAAAACACTGGCCGAGGCAATCGAGCGATTTGAGCAAAGCGAATTCTGCCGGCGGGCGTTCGGCGCCGACGTGGTGCAACACTACGCCCACTATTTCCGCACCGAGCAGACATCGTACGATCGGGCGGTTACCGACTGGGAACGCGGCCGTTATTTCGAGCGGATTTGAGCGGCGGAGTCATTCGGAAAAATTGGAGCGGGGGAAGCGGAGGTCATGCGGCGTCCCATCATCGGCATCACCACTTATGGCCGCGACGAAGACGGCCGCTTTCGACTGCCGGACGTTTACGTCGACGCAGTCCGTCGGGCCGGCGGCATCGCCGTCATGATTCCGCCCGGCGACGATCCGTGGGACGAACTCTTCGAGCTGATCGACGGACTGATTTTCGCCGGCGGCGGCGACGTCGAGCCAACGCTCTATGGCGGCCACTTGCACGAGGCGATTTACGGCGTCGATTCCGAACGCGACCGCAGCGAGCTGGCGCTGGCCCGGCGAGTGGCGACGTCCGAGCTGCCGACGCTCGGCATCTGCCGCGGCCATCAATTGGTGAACGTGGCCCTTGGCGGGACGCTGCACGAGCACCTGCCCGACGTCGTGGGCGACGCGGTGGTCCATCGCCTGCCGCCGCGCGAGCCGTCCGAGCACGCCATCACGGTCGACGCCAAATCGCGGCTGGCCGGCATTCTCGGCGAGTCGAATTTCGCGGCCTCCTCCTGGCATCACCAGGCCATTCGCGAGCCGGCGCAAGGACTCGTCGCCGTCGCCCGCGCTCCGGACGGCACCATCGAAGGCTGCGAACTGAAGACGCACCCCTGGCTCTTCACCGTGCAGTGGCACCCGGAACTCACCGCCCACGCCAGCGCGACGCAGCAGCGACTGTTCGACGCGCTGGTCGATGCGTGCCGCCAACGGATCGCGGCCGCAAGCCACACGCCGACCAAGTAACGCACGAAGCCTGACGAGGTCGTCCGGCACGGCCTGTCGTCGCGACAACCGCGGCCGTCAGAATTCGCTCAAGATCGGGACGACAGCCGTTCTGGATCGGTCCGCCCGTCACGTGAACTTTGCTGCCGCCGTCGATGTAGACGTTCACTTCGCTGCGGATGCCGAACTCGGGCAGGTAGATGCCCGGCTCGATCGAGAAGCAGGTCCGCGGCAGGAGCCGGCGAGTGTCGTGCGTTTCCAGATCGTCGATGTTGGCGCCGTTGCCGTGCGTCTCCTGGCCGATGCTGTGCCCCGTGCGATGGACGAAGCGATCGCCGTAGCCGGCCGTCTCGATCACCTGCCGGCACGCCCGGTCGACTTCGCAGCCGGCAATCGGCCGCTTCTCGGCAAAGGCGGCGCGCACCGTTTCGATGGCCGTGTCGCGGGCCTTGGCCACGATCTGGAAGATTTCGGTGTATGCGCGGCGGCACCGACTTCCCCACGAAGCCGACGCGGGTCAGGTCGCTGTAGACCGCGCGCGGCTTCTGGAGCTTGGCCCACAGATCGATGAGCACGAAGTCGCCCTCGCGGATCTCGCTCCCCGGGCCGCTCGAAGTCTCGTGATGCGGATTGCCCGCGTGCGGCCCGACCGCGACGATCGGCGGGTGCTCGGTCTCCAGGCCGTTCTCGGCAAAATGCTTGAGAATCTCGGCCTGCACCGCGACTTCATCGATGATCGTGCCGCGACGGACGGCGTCCGCAATGAATCGCCAGGCCCGGCTGTACGCGGCATCGGTGTGCACGGCCGCGTCGAAGTGCGAGCGTTCCTGCTCGTCATCCCAGGCGGCCTCGAAGACCTGGATCAGGTCGCCGGAGGAAACGATCTCCACGCCGAGCCGCTTGATCAGCTCGACGGTCCCCGCGTCGACGCGCGAGACGTAAGGGATGGCGTTGTGCGGCGAATACTCCAGCGCAACCCGCTTCAGGCCGGACAGCAGCCGGCCGAGCCCCGCCTCGAATTCCTGCCACTTGAGATAGACGGTCTTCGACCCGGGCAGGCCGGCGAGCGCCCCCTCTTCGATGCGATGAACGAGCTTGCGCGGCTCGCCCTTCGCCGGAATGCAATAAGCGTAGCGACGGCTGCCAACGTCCGACGGGGCCAGGCCCAGCACGCGCTGAGCCAACAGGTTGCTGCCCCGAAAGTCGTAGAGCAGCCAGCCGTCGATACCGAACTCGCCGAGCGCGGACTGAATCGCGGGGATGTCGATCATTGGGCCCTCGTCTGCCGGTACCAGCGTTCGCGCCGACCGTATCCGCCGCAGCGCCGGACGGCGGCAGCATTCGCGCCGACAAACGGGAGCGTCTGCCCCGCGTGCTACTTAAGGAAGAAGAATCGCTCGGCCTCGCGCACAGTGCGCGGGTCGCGCTGACGCAGTTCCTGCAGATACTTTTTGCCGCGGGCCGCCGCGTCGGACGCGGATTCGGCCGGCACGTTGCCGCTGGCGGCACCGCCCGTCGACTGCGCGCCCGAGGCCGTTCCCGGCGGCGTCGTCGCGCCGCTGCCATCGGCCTTGGGATCGGTGCTGGCCAGCATGTAGCGGATGATCGACCGCTTGATCGACGGGATGTTGTAATCACCCTTGCCGTAGAGCGACATCAACCGCTCCTGCACGCTCCAGTCTCTCCAGCGGGCCAGGTCGGCGATCACCAGGTCGGCCAGCTCCGGCTGGTCGAGCAACAGCCGCATCGATTGCTGCAGCCGCTCGTTGGAGATCTTGCCGCCCGCGTACTGCCACATGAACCGCAGCCCCATCATGGCGGCGTACGTTTCGCTGAAGGCGGCCTTCTTGCCGTCGTGGATTTTGAACTTCCAGTCGTCGAGGTTGTCGAGACCCGTGTTGCCCGTCAGCAGCAGGTAGCCCGAAATCATCCCGTCCAAGCCAATGCGGAACTCTTCGGCGTTGGGCTCGATCTTATGGGCGAGCATGGCCGCATCGTCGTTGTTGCCGCACAGGCCGATGAGCATGCCGTAGAGTCCAAGCCGCGTCTGCGGAGTCTCGGGACTCAAGAGCCAGTGCCGGATCTTGTCCCGAGGCAACAAGGGGGCGACCGCCGCGATATCTTTATAGGGAGCGTTGGCCAGCTCGCCGTACGCATCGTTTGCGACGAGCTGATCCGGGAATTCCAGAAACTTGATGAAGTACTTGAGCCGCTTGGCGGTGGCCACCTCGGGCGCGGCGCCTGGGCGACGTAGCCGAAGGCCGGCTCGGTGATTTCAGTCGGGCTGCCCCACTCGACGGCGTTCTCTTTGCCGGCCCGCGTCCCCATCACCAGGAACAAATCGCCGGCTTTGCCCGCGCGGTAACGGGCCAGATTGATATGGTCCCCCTTCTTCACGGAGTTGTTGGGGGACTTTACCACCTGCAGAACTTCGTACGTGCTGGTGCCCGGATCCTGGTCCCTGGCCGGCTCCCCTTTGACGAATTGCACCAGGCACACGCCGTCGGCTTGGGCGACCTGCTCGGCCAAAGTCTGCGACGGAGCCGAGCAGAATGGACAGGCAAGGACCTGGGTGATCGCCCCCGATCCGGCGAAAAGACATCCCGCGGCCAGGAGCCAGAAAACTCGGTGAGAGAGGCGCATGTGAACAGCTCCTATTCGCGGCAGGAGGGCGTGCAAAGAGAGGGCTTCAGCACGATTTATTCGGCATTTTGTCGTTATCGTCAAGCCATCGGGCGGGTTGCGGGGTTTCCCGGCGGGGATTACTTGGAAATGACGGCCGCGTCGTCCATCTCGTACAGGCGATAAAGCTTTCCATCCTCGGCCTCGGGACGGATGTGGAACACGCCCACCACGTCGAACGGCCGGTTGGGGATGTAGTTGGTCGTCGTCCCCTCGCGGAGCACCACGTCGAACACGTCATAGATTTTTGGATTGCGCCCGAAGCAACAAATCTGGTTGTCGCGGGCCAGCCCAAACGCATGGACGCCCGTCTGCTGAAACGTCGGATACATGAAGCCCCGGATGCGAACGCGACGACCGTCGAGCGACTTGAGCCAGGCCGGCATGTAGTTCTGCGGGTCGGGCAGAACCGGGTCCATGTTGAGCACTTTGAGCAGATCAATGTCGTCGTAGCTCACCCGCAGCGACTCTCCCTCGTTGCGGAATGTCTTGTTGGGGACTAAGACCTGCACCCTGCGGGACTCCGACGACGCACCGGCCTGCGGGCCCTTGGCGGTCATCTTGACTGAGCCCGGGACAGAACTGGGGGGCGCGCTGGCGAGCAGTTTCCCTGGGGCCGACGAATTCGGATTCTTCAAGTCGGCCGACGCAGGCTTGTGGGTCGCGGCCGGAGCCGGATCTTTGGCCGATGCCTTCGCTGCGGCGACCGCCGTCGCGTTCGGCGCGGCTGGCTCTTTGGCGGCGTCTTTGCCCGCTGCCCGTCCCTCCGCGCGCGTCGACCCCTCGTAGGCGTGAAACTGGGAGCCGGAGTTCTGCGTGCAACCGGCGGCGAGCGTCAGGAGGGCGGGAAAGAGCGCGATGACAAAGCATCGTCCCAAAGAGTGCATATCAAGTTCCGGTGTGCGTGATCGGAGCGACGTCAAAAGAGGCCCCGCGGACCTTATAGGTTACCGGGCAACTGCGCGGTTCGGACCAGCCCAGAGGGCAATCCGGAAGGCGCGCTTGCGACGTCGGCTTGCGCACGGCCGACATTAAAACATCGTGCGAGAGTTTTCGGCCAGGGTCCCGTCGATGGAGTAGACAGGCGTCAATCCGGCCGGACCGCTCGACTTCTGGCAATGGAAGACCCCGCCCACCGACATCATAATCCCCTGGTGGTAGTCGACGCCGCGGCCCGTTTTCAGCGTGACCATGATCATGTCGTTGATCTTGGGATTGCCGCCAAAGCAGCACTGGGCGTTGTCTTTCACCAGGAGGAACGACTTCAAGCCGCGGGTCTCGTTCGTGGGATACATGTATCCCTTGATAAACACTTGCTTGCCGTCGAGGGCCTTGACGTCGGGATTGAAGATGTCGGTCTTCCCCTTCTCAAGGATGAAGCCCTTGTTGGAAATGTCTTCGGTGAAATTCAGCCGTCGAAAGCCCTCGGGGACTTCTGTGCGATAGCCGTTGGCCCAGATGCCCGCACTGGCGCTGAAAAAGATCAGCGACATCAAAAACCCGCTGACGGCCAGCCACATGCCGCCGTACTCGCCGCGAAACTTGCGCAGGCGGACGATGCAGATGCCGGCCACCACGAAACCGACGAGGCCGATCGGCACCATGAGCAGTCCGAGAAATCCCAGGGCGGAGAGCAGCCCCAATAGGAAACTGATCGGAGCCAGAATCGGCACCGGCCGGTAACCGAATTCGTTGGACCGACTTTGGACAGGCAGCGATTGCGCTTCGACGACAGGTTGCGAGACGATCGACTGGGACATCCGAAAATCACCTCGAAAACCGACAAAACGCCATAGCGGAATGAAGTTCGAGAATCCGAATCAGCCGGACAAAGAATGAGGCGCCAGAATCAATTGCAGCGGGAGAAAACCCAGCGGCGGGAGCACCGGCTGGCAGCTTTTCCATCATACCAATCGAGTCTACCTCCGCCACCCCCGCACCCCGCAGTTTTTGTTCCCCGTGCCTTTCCGCACTGCTGATCTAACGTGAATGCCGATCGTGCGTTAGGCGAGGGCTTTCGAGCCGGCCGAGCACCCCGTGCACGCGCTCTGGCCTGCTTGCCAACCTGGGTCATCACTTAAGACGCTTCTCGGCAGCGCAGCGTTGGACTGGTTCTGGCAAAAAATGATGCCCAACCCCCACCTGGCCCAGAAACAGCCGCCCTTAACACTCGGCTAGGGAGAGCCGGTCAAGGAGCGCCGGTTAGGGAGCGCCGTAGAACACCGGGGCCGGTAGCGACGTGCGGTCGCGGACAGTTTGGGCGATGGCGTCTAGCTCGGCATCGGTCAGCGGCTCGACAAAGTTTTCGGCGGGCTGGCGGGCCACGGTGTACACCTGCACGCTCTTGAGCTGCCCCCCGGCGGCGACGATCTCGTTCAGCCGATCGCAGAAGGCGGCGATCTCACTCGCAGGGGTCGCCTCGCCCCGAATCCGCATGAACAGGCTTTGGATGACGAGGGGTCGCTTGCAGGCGGCAGCCGCGATGTTGTCGAGCACCTGACGGAACGGAATCTTCGTCCGCTCGACGAGTTGGTAATACGCCTCGCTTCCCGTTTCGAGCTTCGCCCAGATCTCGCCGTTGTTGGCGTCCAGAATCTCCAGACCCGCGCTCGACGGCCGGCCGATGGAACATCGTGGCGTTGGTGATCAGCACGAGCTTGACGTCGCCGAGTCCGCGACGCCGCTTGAGCTCGGCCGCCGACGCCATGATCTCGTCAAAGTTGCGATAAGTCGTCGGCTCACCATCGCCGGAGAAGGCAATGTCGTTCAGCCGGCGGAGCGGCGGCGGCACGTGGGCGAACTTGGGATCGTCAAAGATCCGCCCGCTCGACACGAATTCGAGCATCTGATCGAGCTCGTCCCAGAGGCGGGCCGTCTCGACGAATCGGGACTCGGCCTCGTTGCGGCGATCGACCTGGCAATAGATACAGTCGAAGTTGCACACCTTGTCCGGATTCAGATTGACGCCGATCGAAATCCCCCCGCTACGGCGGGAAAGGACCGGGTAGACGAATTTATTCTCGCGATAAATTCGTCCATGGTCTGAGTAGAGAGCCAGCGGCCGGTCAGTCACAAGTACCCCAATTCAACGAGCCTGTCCGGCAATTATACAATGCCGGGGCTCTGCGCATTAAGGGACCGAAATAATGTACTGCTCAGACACACCTGGTCCCACTGGCGTTCGCGGGGCTCAAACTCGCATTGTCCAAAGGTCGCAGGTTGGATAGAACTCCGGCCCCAACAGGACCCAAAAAGGAGTCTAGAAATGGTCGCCCGCACTTTCGTCGCATTCTGCGCGATTTTGAGCCTCACATCGTACTTGTCTGCCCAGGACCGTGATGACCGACGTGATGACCGGCGCGAGGAGCGCACGGACGAGCGCCGCGAACAACGCCGCGAACAACGCTTCATCAACGGTCGCGTGGTCAAGGTCGTCGACGGGGATACGTGCCTCGTCGAGGATCGGGACGGCCGCCGCCACAATGTCTGCCTCTACGGAGTCGATGCACCGGAGAACGGGCAACCGTACTGGAAGGAAGCTCGCGAGGCGCTGTCTCGCAGGATCTACAACAAAGAAGTCCGCTTTGCGCCGGTCGAGACCGATTCCGAAGGTCGCGCCTGCTGCAACCTCTATGTTGGCGACCGCCAGATCAACTTGGACCAGGTTCGCGAAGGTTACGGCTGGCACCACACCGAGCACGAGCCGATCCGCGAATTCGCTGAAGCTGAACGCGTCGCCCGCGAGCACCACGCCGGACTGTGGGCAGATCGCCGCCCGGTCGAGCCGTGGAAATATCGCCATGAGCACCGCGAGGCGCGCCGCGATTCCGATCGCGAACGCGAGCGCGAACGCTAAGAGCTTCAGACGCGGAAGCGGTTGTGTTTTTCAGATGTGAAACAGTGAGCGGTGTGTCGCCTGCAAATGGGCGATACACCGCTTACACTCGTAAGCGGCTCTTGGAATCGGCTCCCTTTCAATTGGAGCCGACACGAGCCAGCTCGCCCCGGGGCCCGTCCTGAGCCTCTAGCAGGATCCGCTGCAAGCCGCCGAAGTCGAGCGGCTTAACGAAGTGATAGTCGAATCCGGCTTCGCTCGAGCGGCGACGGTGCTCTTGCTGGCCGTATCCGCTCAACGCAACCAGGAGCGCGCCACGCGTGTCGGCGTGTTGGCGGAGGCGCCGGGCCACTTCGTAGCCGTCGATTTCCGGTAAGCCCAGGTCGAGCACGACGGCTTGCGGACGGAATTCGTGGGCCACCTCGACCGCTTGCCGGCCGTCGTGCGCGGTGCGGACTTCGTGGTCGCCGTGCCGGAGCAGCCAGGCGAGGCTGTCGGCTGCGTCGGCGTTGTCGTCGACCACGAGCACGCGGAGCGGAGCCGCAGGTGACCGGTTCTCCAGCGGCGCGTCGGCAACCGCTTCGGGGTCGGGGGGCGACTCGATCGCCGGCAGTCGGACAGTGAACTCGCTGCCGCCGCCGGCGCCGCTGCTGGCCGCTTCCACGCGTCCGCCGTGCATTTCGACCAGGCGTTTGACCACGGTCAGGCCGACGCCCAGCCCGCCCTGCGAACGATCGAGCGAACGCTCAACCTGCGTGAACAGCTCGAAGACTTTGGGCAGCATCTCGGCCGAAATGCCGATACCGTTGTCCGCCACGCGAAAGACGGCCTCTCCGCCGGATCGCTCGACGGTCAGCGCGATCAATCCGCCTCGCTGCGTGTATTTGGCCGCGTTGTTGAGCAGGTTCGAGAGCACCTGCGCCAAACGGACGCGATCGCAGCGAACCCAGACCGGTTCTTCGGGCAGCGTCACCGTCATCTGGTGGCCAGATTCTTCGATCAGCGGCCGGCTCGTTTCCACGGCCGCGGCCACCACCGACGCCGCGTTCAGCACCTCGAGGTCGAGGCGAATCTTGCCACCGGTAATCCGCGACACGTCGAGCAGATCGTCGACGAGCCGCACCAGGTGCTTGGTCTGACGGTTGATGATCTCGCGGGCCCACTCGATCTCCGGCTGCCCGTCCCCTTTGAGCCGCAACACGTCGACGGCCGTGCGAATGGGGGCCAGCGGATTGCGCAGCTCGTGGGCGAGCATCGACAGGAATTCGTTTTTCTGGCGGTCGGCCCGCTCCAGATCCTTGTAAAGATTCGCGTTCTCCAGCGCCATCGCGGCCCGCGAGCCCAGGGCCTCGATCAACGTCCGATCGTCGGCACTAAACGGCGGCGCGGCCGAACCACGCTTGATGCCGAGCACGGCAAACGTCGATTTTTGCCCGGCGAGCGGCAGCAGGATCAGTCGCGGGTCCGATGCACCGAGCGCGGAGTCCGAGGGACGATCGAGGCCGGACGCCTGTGCGGATTGCGCCTGTGTCGAGTGCGCCTGTGTCGATTGCGATTGGCGAATGGCCGCTGCGATCTCGCTCGGCAGCGGGTCGAGACTCGCCAGCTCGGCAACCGACACCTCGTCACCTGTTGCGATGGCCTGCACGATCTGCCAACAGGGCCCCAACTCGTCCCAACGGGCGACCACGGCGTGCTCGCCCAAGGTCGGCACGGTCAGCCGCACCAGATCGCGGGCCGTCGCCGCATAGTCGAGCGAGCGACCGACAACCTCGGTGACCTGCGCGAGAAACCGCAGCCGCGAATTGGCCTCTTCGGCCGCGGCCCGCCGCACGCGCTCCTGGTCGAAGGCCAGCCGCTCCTCGCCCTGCCGCTTGATCTGCTCGGTCATGCGGAAGAGTTCGACGAACACGCGGACCTTAGCCCGCAGCACCTCCGGCACAATGGGCGTTTGCAAGTAATCGACCGCCCCGTGCGCGTAGCCCCGGGCCGCGTGTACTTCGTCCGGAAACGCCGTCACGAAGATGATCGGCGTGTGCGAAGAGTGCTTGCGCCCGCGGATGAAGGCGGCCGTCTCGAAGCCGTCCATGCCCGGCATGTTGACGTCGAGCAGGATGACTGCGAAGTCGTTCGTCAGGACCGACTTGAGCGCCTCTTCGCCGCAGTCGGCGAACGTCAGCTCAAGATCGAGCTCGCCCAAGATGGCACGATAGGCCAGCAGATTTTCGGGTCGGTCGTCGACCAGAAGAATCTTGATCTTATCGTTGCGCGACATGCGGCCAACCTGCTGAGATGCGAAATGCCTCTGCCGACGCTAATACTCTTCCGCCCGCGCCCCTCGCGGGAGAGGCGTTGGGGATGAGGGGCTCACGATCATTAACGATGCAGCCATGCGCAACACGCCGAGCATCTGGTCCCCGTCGACGGGTTTGGCCAAGTAGTCCCAGGCTCCCGCTTCGAGGCACTTCTCGCGATCTCCCTTCATGGCCTTGGCCGTCACAGCGACGATGGGAACATCTTTCAGATTGTTGATCTTCCGGATTTCGCGCATCGTTTCCATGCCGTCCATTTCCGGCATCATGATGTCCATCAGCACGATGTCGATTCCCGGGTCCTCCTGCAACCGGCGAATGGCATCGCGGCCGTTGTCGGCCGAAACCACCAGCATCTCGTGATCCTCCAACACCGTCGACAGCGCGAAGATGTTGCGGATATCGTCGTCGACGACGAGCACCTTGCGACCGGCCAGGGGCTTGTCCGACTGGTGCAGGTCCAACAGGATCCGCCGCTTCTGCTCCGGCAGCCCGGCGATCGGACGGTGCAAATAAAATAGGGTGCGGTCGAGCACGCGATCCAGTGAACGCGCGGGAGAAATTGTCGCCGACTGCGACAACCGCCGCCACGGTTCCGGATTGAACTCTTCCTCCGTATAGAGCACCACCGCCGGGCGCCGCACGTCGGCCGCATGTTCCTCGGCCCAGTTGGCAAACGCGTCGGAAAATCGCCGCTCGGAAGCCTCGGCCACCACGCAATCGATATTTCCGTTCCGCAGTTCTTTGATCGCGGCGGGCACGTCCGACACGACGGTGACTTCAACGTCCTTAGTGCTCAGGCAGTCCTCGAGTTTCTGTCGCGTCTCGGCCGAAGGCGCGAAGAGCAAGACCTTCCGCGCCGCGCGGGCCGCGTAACCGCGCAGGTCGCCCAACAGATCGTCCAGCAGTTCGTGGCTGGAGATCGGCTTGGCGAGGAACGCGAGCGCCCCGGCACGGAACGCCCGGTCCCGCGATTCGTCGGTCGAGATCACGCACACGGGAATGTGCCGCAGCGCCACGTCGGCCTTCAGCCGTTCCATCACGCGCCAGCCGTCGATATCGGGCAGGTGCAGGTCGAGCGTGATGGCGTGCGGCTGATACTGCCGCACGAGCACTAAAGCGCTCGCCCCCAGCGACGTCACCAGGCCTTTCATGCCTTTGGCCCGTGCCGATTCGAGTAGATAGCGGGCAAAGCCTTCGTCGTTTTCGACGATCAATAGCACCTGGTCGCCCGGCTGGATGTCGTCGCGGTCGTCGCCCGCCTCGTTGACGAGCTCGTAGCCCGCCCCGCCTCCGGTGTCGTTCTCCGGCAGGACGTCTCTGATGGCCGTTCCCGCCCAACCCGGCGTGCAAGCCGCCGTTCGGACCGCCGTTGCCGCGCGGGCCGACCGGCTCGCGCACCGGTAGCCGCGCCGGCGAGCCAACGAACGTCTGACCGTGGGAGGCGCCGCGGGGCGCGTCGTCCGACATCGATTTGCGGCCGCTGCGGGGCGGCGAGAAGCGGATCGGCAGATAGAGCGTGAAATTACTGCCGCGACCCGGCGCCGACGAGAGCCGAATTTCGCCTCCGAGCAAACGTGACAGTTCGCGGCTGATCGCCAACCCCAGCCCGGTGCCACCATACTTGCGGTTGGTCGATCCATCGGCCTGCTGGAAGGCCTCGAAGATGATCTGCTGCTTGTCGGTCGCGATGCCGATGCCCGTGTCGGTGACTTCGAAGGCCACCATCCTTTGCGACGGGTTGGGCGTCTCGTCGGCATCCGTCCAGCCCCCGTCGAACCGAATGCACGCTCAGCTTGACCTGCCCGCGATGCGTGAACTTGAACGCGTTGGACAGCAGGTTCTTAATGATCTGCTGCAGCCGCTTGGCATCGGTGAAGATCGACTTGGGCAGGACCGGATCGAAATCGACTTCGAAATCGACGTTCTTCTGCTCGCCCACGTGCCGGAACGTGCGTTCGACGAAGTTTCGCAGATCGTCGAAGGGCAATTCCATCGCGTCGACCACGACCGTCCCCGACTCGATCTTCGACAGGTCGAGGATGTCGTTGATCAGGGTCAACAGGTCGTTGCCGGACGAGTGGATCGTCTTGGCGAATTCGGTCTGCTTCGGATTGAGGTTGCCTTCCACGTTCTTGGAGAGCTGGTCGGAGAGAATCAGCAGGCTGTTGAGCGGCGTCCGCAGCTCGTGCGACATGTTCGCCAGGAACTCGGACTTGTACTTCGAGGTGAGGGCCAGCTGCTTGGCCTTTTCTTCCAGTTCCTGCCGGGCCTGCTCGACTTCCGCGTTCTTGCGTTCGACTTCCTGGTTCTGCTTGGCCAGCAGGCGGGCCTTTTCCTGCAGCTCTTCGTTCGTCTTCTGCAATTCTTCCTGCCGAGTCTGCAGCTGATGGGCCAGCGACTGCGACTGCTTGAGCAGGTCTTCCGTGAGCATGTTGGCGTCGATCGTGTTGAGCACGATGGCGATCGACTCGGCCAGCTGCTCCAGGAAGGCCTGGTGCGTCGGGTTGAAGCCCTCGAAGGAGGCCAACTCGAGCACGCCGCGGACTTGCCCTTCATAAGTCAGCGGCAACACGAGCACGCTGCGGGGCGGCGCTTCGCCCAGTCCGGACGAGACGCGAATGAAGTCGGTCGGCACGCTGGTCAGCGAAATCTTCGACTTGTCGAGCGCACACTGCCCGACGAGCCCCTGCCCCAGATTGATCCGCTTGCCCGTCGCCGCGCCGTCGCTGCCGTAGCTGGCCAGGAGCTTGAGCTGCGGCTCGTTGCTCGACGAATCGAGCACGAAGAACTCGGCCTGGAGTGCGGTGACCACCGGGCACACTTCGGACAGAATCATGCGGCCGACGTTCGTCAGGTCGCGTTGGCCCTGCAGCATACGGCTGAACTTGGCCAGGTTCGTCTTCAGCCAGTCCTGCTCGGTGTTCTTCTGCGTGGTGTCACGCAGGTTGCGGATCATTTCGTTGATCGTGTCCTTGAGGGCGGCCACTTCTCCCTGAGCACCGACCTTGATCGATCGCGTCAGGTCGCCCTTGGTCACGGCCGTCGCCACTTCGGCGATGGCTCGCACCTGCGTCGTCAGGTTGGCGGCCAGCTGGTTCACGTTCTCGGTGAGGGCCTTCCACGTGCCGGCCGCACCGGGCACCTTGGCCTGACCGCCCAGCTGCCCTTCGACACCCACCTCGCGGGCCACCGTGGTCACCTGGTCGGCGAACGTGGCCAGCGTGTCGATCATTTCGTTGATCGTCTCGGCCAGCTCGGCGATTTCGCCCTTGGCTTCCACCATCAGCTTCCGCTTGAGGTCGCCGTTGGCGACGGCCGTCACGACCTTCGCGATACCGCGGACCTGGCCGGTGAGGTTACTGGCCATGAAGTTCACGCTGTCGGTCAGGTCCTTCCACGTACCGGCGACGCCCGGCACATACGCCTGCCCGCCCAGCTTTCCTTCGGTGCCCACTTCGCGGGCCACGCGGGTCACTTCCGACGGCGAACGACCGCAGCTGATCGACCATCGTGTTGACGGTGTTTTTCAGCTCGAGAATTTCGCCCTTCACGTCGACGGTGATCTTCTTCGACAAGTCGCCGGCCGCGACGGCTTTCGTCACGTCGGCGATGTTTCGCACCTGGCCGGTGAGGTTACTGGCCATGAAGTTCACGCTGTCGGTCAGGTCCTTCCACGTTCCGCCGACGCCGGGCACGTCGGCCTGGCCGCCCAGCTTCCCTTCCGTTCCCACTTCGCGGGCCACGCGGGTCACTTCGGCGGCGAACGACCGCAGCTGATCGACCATCGTATTGATGGTGTTTTTCAGCTCGAGAATTTCGCCCTTCACGTCGACGGTGATCTTCTTCGACAGGTTGCCGGTGGCGACGGCCGTCGTCACGTCGGCGATGTTTCGCACCTGGCCCGTCAGGTTACTGGCCATGAAGTTCACGCTGTCGGTCAGGTCCTTCCACGTACCGGCGACACCGGGCACGTCGGCCTGGCCGCCCAGCTTCCCTTCCGTTCCCACTTCGCGGGCCACACGGGTCACTTCCGAAGCGAACGACCGCAGCTGATCGACCATCGTATTGATGGTGTTCTTCAGCTCGAGGATTTCGCCCTTCACGTCGACGGTGATCTTCTTCGACAGGTTGCCCGTGGCGACGGCCGTCGTCACGTCGGCGATGTTTCGCACCTGGCCAGTCAGGTTACTGGCCATGAAGTTCACGCTGTCGGTCAGGTCCTTCCACGTACCGGCGACCCCAGGCACGTCGGCCTGGCCGCCCAGCTTCCCTTCCGTTCCCACTTCGCGGGCCACGCGGGTCACTTCGGCGGCGAACGAACTCAACTGATCGACCATCGTGTTGATGGTGTCTTTGAGTTCCAGAATTTCGCCGGCGACCACCACCGTGATCTTGCGGGACAGGTCGCCGTTGGCGATGGCGGTCGCCACCTCGGCGATGTTTCGCACCTGGCCGGTGAGATTACCGGCCATCATGTTCACGCTGTCGGTCAGGTCCTTCCACGTACCGGCGACGCCTTGCACGTCGGCCTGCCCGCCCAGCTTTCCTTCCGTTCCCACTTCGCGGGCCACACGGGTCACTTCCGAAGCGAACGACCGCAGCTGGTCCACCATCGTGTTGATGGTGTTTTTCAGTTCCAGAATTTCGCCGCGGACGTCGACGGTGATCTTCTTCGACAAGTCGCCCGTCGCGACAGCCTTCGTCACGTCGGCGATGTTTCGCACCTGGCCGGTCAGGTTGCCGGCCATCATGTTCACGCTGTCGGTCAGGTCCTTCCACGTGCCGGCCACCCCTTGCACGTCGGCCTGGCCGCCCAGCTTTCCTTCCGTTCCCACTTCGCGGGCCACGCGGGTCACTTCGGCGGCGAATGAACCGAGCTGGTCGACCATCGTGTTGATGGTGTTTTTCAGCTCGAGGATTTCGCCCTTCACGTCGACGGTGATCTTCTTCGACAGGTCGCCCGTGGCGACGGCCGTCGTCACCTCGGCGATGTTTCGCACCTGGGCCGTCAGGTTACCGGCCATGCTGTTGACGCTGTCGGTCAGGCTCTTCCACGTACCGGCCACGCCTTGCACGTCGGCCTGGCCGCCCAGTTTTCCTTCGGTGCCCACTTCGCGGGCCACGCGGGTCACTTCCGACGCGAACGACCGCAGCTGGTCCACCATCGTGTTGATGGTGTTCTTGAGTTCCTGCACCTCGCCTTTCACGTCGACGGTGATCTTGCGGGACAAGTCGCCGGCGGCGACGGCCGTCGTCACCTCGGCGATGTTTCGCACCTGGGCCGTCAGGTTGCCGGCCATGCTGTTGACGCTGTCGGTCAGGTCTTTCCAAGTGCCGGCGACCCCTTGCACGCGGGCCTGGCCGCCGAGTTTTCCTTCGGTGCCCACTTCGCGGGCCACGCGGGTCACTTCCGAAGCGAACGAGCCGAGCTGATCGACCATCGTGTTGATGGTGCGGGCCGTTTTGAGGAACTCGCCCTTCAGCGGCACGCCGTCGACTTCGAGGGCCATCGTCTGCGACAGGTCGCCCTGCGCGACGGCGCCGATGACGCGGGCCGTTTCGCTGGTCGGATGGACCAGGTCGTCGATCAACGAGTTGACCGAACGTGCCGACTCCTCCCAGAAGCCGCCGATGTCGGACAGCGGCATCCGCTCGGACAGTTTTCCCTCTTTGCCGGCCACGCGACGCAAGCGGGCCAGCTCGCCGGCCATCCGCTCGTTTAGCTCGACGACTTCGTTGAAGGCGTCGGCCACTTTGCCTTCGACGCCCGTCCACTCGATCGGCAGCCGCACGCCCGACTTGCCTCGCTTGAGCGACGTGAGCGCGGAGAGCAGCGTGACCATCGCCGCGTGCGACGGGTCCGTCGCCGGCGCCGCGGGAGACGCGTTCTGCTCCTTGCCATCCTTAGCGTGGGGTTCTTGGAGCCGAGGCATGGGAACTCCTGTGGAATGCGCCGAAATCAATTTGGCGGTTTAGTGGGGATCCGTCGCGTACGAGAAATCGTCCGAGAACCTGCGGCAAGCGGAACGGGCAGCGAAGTGATTCACGGTGGATTGTGCCTCAAAAGAACTGGCTGCACGCGCATTTTCGAGAAGGGTGCGGAGATTTGCCAGTGTCGGCACAAGGGTGGAAATGTCTTGTCCAGAACGTCTAATCACAAACAGCGGCCCGCAAAACTTGCCTCGTGGGAACCTGCAGACGACGGAACCTCCTGCCCGCGCCAGCACGGGAGGAGGTGCCGCATCACTTTGTCGAAGTCGGGTATCAACAGCGCGACTGCGACGGGTGCCTTCAGGCAACGCCGTCGAGCGGTCGCCACATTGATCCGAGAGAGGCGGGCGATCTCACTGCCGCCCCTCGCGCTGACTTTCCTTCTCCTGCCCCAGTGTGATCAACTCGGAAATCCTCGACTCCCGGAATGAGCGGCTCACCGCCACCCGTAGCCGTAGTCGTAATCACCGTTGTTCCCATTCCCGCTGTACGAGTAGTCGTAGGGTGGGAAATTATTAAAGTTGAGGCGGTCTCCGCGGGTCGCGCGTTCGTAAAGGTAGGGTCCGCCGTAGTTCTGCGGGTACAGTTGCGGACCGCCCATAAACGAAGAGTTGCCGCTATACTCATAGAGGTGTCCGACGGCGTAAGGAGCCGGCGTCAGATAACCGTAGGCTCCGTAGCTGTAGTCAAGCGGTTGATACGAATAATGGTAAAAGGGAACGTTGCCGTTATAGTAATCTTGAGCTTGGACGGCTCCGCTTGCGGCCAAAACCGCAAGCACAGCAATCGTCGCTGCCAGGTTGAATGTGTTTCGCATCGTATGTCTCCACTTCTCTGTCGAGGCATCCGGCTAAGATCACTGGTGGAGACTGAGCTAAGTAGCCGCCTCCCGCGCTGACCTCGCTTTCCTGTTGCGCTGACCGCCCCTGCCTTAGCCTTCGCGGCGCGAGCGGTCAACCGGTGCTCGACTCCCAAGGTGAATTACTGACGTCTTACCACCAACCAAAACGGAAGCCGACCCGCCCAGTGTCGCCGAAGCGACCGTAGAGCAGCGGTCCGCCGTAGTTGTAGCCCGTCTGCGGATACGCTCCGTAGTAGTAGCTTCCGTAGTACGGATAAGTGGTTTGCGGCACGTTGCCGACGGCGTACGGCGCGGGTGCCCTGTAGCCATAGGCTCCGTAGTTGTAGTTCTGCGGAGTGTGGCCGTACGTATACGGAGCACCGTTGCGGTTGTTGTAGTCCTGGGCTTGAGCCGTGCTCGAGCCTGCCCACAAGAGCAGTCCCAGCGCGCCCGCGGCCATCAGGCTTGATCTCCATCGCATGGTCCATCTTCCTTTCTGCCGAGAGGTCAGCTTTATTTTTTCTGAAGCTGTTCGCGAAGTTGTTTGACCTCTTCGCGAAGCTGCTTCAGTTCATCCGCGATCTGCTGATTCTGCTGCGAGAGTCGATTGATGTCGTTGCCGTTGAAGCCGGCCTGACCCTGAAATTGACCGCCCTGCCCCTGCCACGGCGCGGCCTGCCACGGGCCGGGACCCTGCGGGAACTGCTGCGGTCCGTATTGGGGACCATACTGCGGCCCGCCTTGACCCGGACCAAACTGATTCTGGCCGTTTTGACCCGGGGCGAATTGAGCCGTGTATTCCTGGTTGCGGCTGCCCAAGGTGACCGGGATCTTCATCGATTTGTCGTCTCGCATCACTTCCAGGTCGGCTTTCGCCTGTGGCTTCATCTCGTGAATCAGCGCGACCAGCTCGGCCGCGTCGTCGACCTTCTGGCCGTTGATCTGCATGATCACGTCGCCGGAGCGCAAACCCGCGCGAGCGGCCGGTCCGTTCGGATAGACCTGCGAGATCTCGGCGCCCTTCTCTTCGGCGACCGCGTTCTTGTTCTCTGAACCCGGCGCCGTCGGCGCCCGGCCCGAAGCCTGCGTGTTCTGACCCTGACCCTGCCCGTTCTGACCCTGCCCATTTTGAGCTGGACCGTTCGGGTTCTGGCCGTTCGGATTTTGGAAGGTCTGGTTCTGGTCGTTTCCGTTCTGATTCTCTTCGAGCAGGACGCCCAACCAGGCGTGATCGCCTTGGAACTGGCCCGCGACGAGCTGCGTCGTCATTTCACGGCCATTGCGTTGATAGACGACGGGAACCGGACGACCACCGAGCACGCTCAGATAGGCGATCAACTGCCGCGGGCTGGCGAAGGTGCGGCCATCGACGGCGATCAACTGATCGTTCGGTTGCAGCCCAGCCTGACTGGCCGGACTATTCGGATCGACGGTCTTGATTTTCATTTCGGTCTGAGCGCCGCGCACGCCGTGTTCAAAATGCCGCGCCGAGCACGGAGCCGGTGCCCGTGGCTTCCTGGGCGGAAGTGCCGCTCGCGTCGGACGCGTGCCCTGCCTGTCCGGGAACGCCCCGTCCCGGTACGGCCTCTCCTGCCTGCGTGGCCGGATCCGCCGTCGGTGCGCTGGTTCTAACAGGGGAGCTTGTGGGTGTGTTATTTGTCGGGGCCGGCGTCGGTTCCGGCCGGTTCGGATTCGGATTGCTGAGCTGCCCCCAAGCCGCCGTGGTCGCCCAGGCGACGACCGCACCGACGGAGAGTGATCGAGTCAGGATCATCGGCCAACCAAGATTCGGTCTCATTCCTTCTCCTTTGCCAACCACCCGGCTGCGTTAAGGTTCATGGCAACAACAGTTGAGGAACAGGAATCAAGAGCGTGAAGTGGGTGGACAACGTGAAGGTGAACACTGTGTCGGACCCTGCGTGGGCCTTCCGTTCAGATTCAGGCTCGCCGTCCCGCTCGTTCGACCGCTGCGGACTACCGGGAAAGTCTGCCAGCGGTTGAGGAGACATCGGGCACGGCCGTCGACGTGTTGCGAGTTCGAGCGACAGCCCACATTGTGGGGCAAAAGCTATGCCATCCGCCCAGGTCGGCTCACCCGGCGCAGAACCCGGGGGTCGCGATGCGTCGGCTTTAGAAGACGGCCGGTCAGACTTCGAGCGCGAGCGGCCCGACCGTCGGGACGTGAGCGTTTCGCGGGCGGAGGCACCGGCGCTGGCGCCGGCACCAAGCGGCCGCCGCGTTGCGAGAAATGAACGAGAATCCCGCGCGGTTATTCGACCTCCGCGGCCGCCTCTTCCAGATCGTCGACCTTCACGGTGCTGCCCAACTGGATGCGCAGCGCCCGCATCTTGTTGCGGAGACTGCCGCGGGTGATCCCCAGCATGCGGGCGGCCTGTGACTGGTTACCCCGCGTGTGCCGCAGCACGCGTGTCAGCAGGTACCGCTCCATCATTTCGACGGAGGCTGTGTACATGTCGGTCGAGCCATTTTGCAGGCACTCGTCCACGAAGGGCTGGAGGTCGCTGGGAGGCGTATCGTGCGAATTCGCCGACATCGCCGCAGCGGTTCCCCGCCCGACCATCCGCACCGTTTCCGGCAGGAAGTCGGGCAAAATCACGTTGCCCGTCGTGTTGAGCAATGCCTGACGCACCACGGCCTCCAGCTCGCGGACGTTGCCGGGCCAGTTGTAGCGCATCAGCATCTCGAGGGCTTCGGGCGAAATCCCGTGCACTTCCGGCTTGTGCAGCTCGCGGCCGAACCGGCTGAGCAGGTGCTCAAGCAACAGCAGGATGTCTTCGCCTCGGTCGCGCAAGGGAGGCAATTTGATCGTGAAGCCGTTGAGCCGGTAATACAGGTCTTCGCGGAATTCCCCCTTCGCGACCATGCCCGGCAGGTCGCGGTTAGTGGCGGCGATTACGCGCACATCGGTGCTGATGGTCTCGTTGCCGCCCACCCGCTCGAATTTCTGCTCCTGCAGTACGCGGAGAATTTTGCTCTGCAAGAGCGGGGACATATCCCCCACTTCGTCCAAGAAGAGCGTGCCGCGGGCACATTGCTCGAACTTGCCGATGCGGCGGTAATTGGCGCTCGTGAACGAGCCTTTTTCGTGTCCGAAAAGCTCGCTTTCCAGAAGGGTTTCCGGCAAGGCCGCGCAGTTGAGGGCCAGAAACCGCTCCTGGGCCCGCGAACTGTGATGATAAATCGCACGGGCCACGAGCTCCTTGCCGGTGCCACTCTCACCGACGATCAGCGTCGTCAAGTTTTGCGGTGCCACGCGGCCCACGGCCTTGAAGACCTCGCACATGGCCGGGGAGCGGCCAATGATCTGGTCGCCATCGAGCGTCGCGTTGCTGCTGGAGGGCAGCTCGACGCGGACTTGCATCAGGCGGCGAATTTCCAGGGCCCGATCGACCAGCTCCCGCAATTTGGGCAAATCGAGCGGCTTGAGCAAGTAGTCGTACGCGCCCAGCTTCATCGCTTCGATTGTGGTGTCGCTGGTGCCGCCCGCCGTGATGAAGATGATGGGCAGCTTCGGATCGAGAGCCTGGATCTTTTCCACGGCTTCGAGCCCCGAACCTTCGGGCAGCATGATGTCCAAGAGCACGACGTCTGGCTTACGCTCGATCAGGTCGAGCCCTTCGCGAACGGTCTTGGCGGTCAGAACCGAAACGCCGGTCCCCTGAAACGTGCGCTCGATCGTGTACAGAACAGCGCGATCGTCATCGATTACGAGCAGAGTCGACATGTTGCCCCCGTAGTGCTGGCAGTGTTCGCCGTGCTTGCCGCGACGACACAGCGATCCCCATTTTTGCACCGAATCCTGGGACCCTCCAAGCGCCGAATCCCAGAATCGTCGTGGTGTGCCTAAAAAACTTTGGCCCCGTCGTGCTGTCTACGCAGCCGGCTCGCTCGCCAGGTAGGTTAAACCCGAGACCCCATACAGCTCTCGCATAACGTCTCACCGAGTTGCGAGAACCGATCAAAACTTATCCGATCGCGGCGACCAGAATTCGAGCGCCGCACAGTGATCTCCATTGCTGCGACCGTCACTTTCGATCGCGGCCCTCGGCCTGCGAATCGTCAGGCGACTCGCAGCCGATTGTTGATGCCCCGAATCTGTTCCAGCCGCAGGACGGCCGTTTGGGCCAACTGCTTGACGTAGAACGAGGGGACGCTACCGGTCAACTCGACGACTCCGTCGGAGACGTCGCACTGGATTTCACGCAACGGCGCGTAGCCCGACTCTCGCAGGGCGCGGTGGACGTTTTCACGGATGGAACGATCGAGAGGCTTGAATCGCGAAAGCACGATTTGACTCATTGAGAAAGGGGCCCAAACCCAAAAGGTGAAGCAAGGGAACGAAACTCAGAGACGGAGATGTCCGCCGGAAAGTGCATAATGCAACCCCCATGCCAGCGGGGTGCGAAGGGTTGGACCAGGAGCCGAACGGGCCGAGGTGTGGATCCAAAAACCTGACTTCTCAGCGAGCAATTCCGCTCTAATTCGGGAAGATTTTACCGGGACGGAAGCGACCAACTGGCGGCCTGCGAGCCAGCGTGTGGTCGCTCAGCGATCATCGTGGCCTCAGAACGACCACCGGCCTGCACCCGCCGACTACTCCCACGCTGGGGGTGGACAACCGCGTTTACCCGACAATCGCTGTTCAGGATACCCGAGGGGGCATGACAAGTGCAGATGTTTCCACGAAGGAAAACAAGAGCGAAATCTCGTATGAGGCGGAGATTTCTTCGGGTGTCATGACGACCAAGAGGCACAGCAGACGAACAGCAGAAGGAGTGTCGGGTATGTCGAGGCAGCTTTGGGCGCGGGGAGTTTGGGGCATCGCCGTGGCGGTCGCAACGAGCGCGTTGGCAATTGCCGGGGCTCAGCAGAACAATCCCCCGCAGAACGCGAATCAGAATCCGTCGAACACACAGCAGCAGAACAATTTTCAGCAGGGCAACCAGCAACAGGGCAATGCGCAGCAAGCGCTGCAACAGGGCCCGATGGGCACCTTCCAGCGCAATGGGGAGCCGCGCGGGATGGCCATGCACAACGACGTCGACCACTACCTGATCAAGGTGCTGGCCAAAGCGAACAAAGATGAAATCGAAATGGGCAAGCTGGCCCAGCAGCGGTCGAGCAATCCGGAGGTGAAGCAGCTCGCCAATCAATTGGTGCAGGATCACACCCGGTTCTTGAGCTCGCTCGAATCGCTGAAGCACAACGGCCAACCGGCAACCAATCGGCAAGCGGGCAATCAGCCGATCCAGCAGGGAACAGCGTTCCGCGGCGCGGCACCGGGCACGATCGACCAGCAGCAACCGCAAGGGCAACAGCAGCCGTCCAACAACCCGAATCAGGTCAATCCGGGCCAGAACAATGGGTTTCGGAACAACGCGGGCCAAGCGAATAACGAGACGATGGCCGGCCG
The DNA here is from genome assembly GCA_963813715.1 of uncultured Planctomycetaceae bacterium. Classification (GTDB taxonomy): domain Bacteria; phylum Planctomycetota; class Planctomycetia; order Planctomycetales; family Planctomycetaceae; genus DASPSM01. The sequence continues at coordinate 495,738 of CAWFAK010000009.1, forward strand.
CCGAGCCCACCATGACCAAATGGCGGGCATGGGCGAGCATGGCACGGCCGGTCAATTCGCCAAGATCATGGAGGAAGTCGACCGCAACCTGCAGCAATCGATGGTCCGCGAGCTGTCGTCGAAGCAGGGCGCCCAGTTCGATCGCTGCTTCCTCACCGGACAGGTCTTCGGGCACATGTGGGTCGTCGAAGCTCTGAAGGTGTTTGAACGGGACGCCTCTCCCCAACTGAAGCCCCTGCTCCAGGAAGGGTTGCAGACGTCGGAGCAGCACCTGAACCACGTCAAGTCCCTGTTGGCGAAGCTCGACAACGAGCCGGCGTCGCACGCGGGAATCCAGCCCCGCGCGAACCGCGCCATTCGGTAACGAGATTCGTCCGGAGCACCCGGACCAGCGAGAGCGGAGCCCCCGGCTCCGCTCTTTTCTTGCGCGCGTCACTGGGCGAGCGGCGCGACTTGGCCGCGTTTGACGGCCTCGGCCTGCTCGAGGTCGGCACGTACGCCGGCGAGGTTCGGCGCAACGGCCACCAGCTGGCGGAAATGCTCGATAGCTTCGTCCACGCGGCCCTGGTCGAACAGGGCAATCGCCCACAGTCGCTGGATGTGCAGCACGCTGTCGTCGATCGCCAGCACTTGTTCGGCATAGGCGATCGATTGCTCGGATTTGCCGAACGTGCGGCAGAGGAGTGCCAGGCCCGCGAGGCTGGCCGCGTTATTGGGCTCGATTTCCAGCGTGCGCTCGAACTCCACCTGCGCTTCGAAAAACTCTTGCTTGCCGCAGAGCGCCAGGGCCAGGCCCCCGTGCGCGGCCGCGCAGCGCTCGTCGAGTGCCAACGCAGCCCGATAGTAGTGGGCCGCCGACCCGAAGCGTCGCTGGTCGTACATCATCGCGCCCAGCGTCACCAGGCCGAACGGCTCTTGGGGCGATAACTCAGCGACTCGCTCAAACTGGGCGAACGCTGCGTCGACGTGGCCTTCGGCCCTTAGGGCCTGGCCCAGCCACGCGCAGCCAAACGCATTCTCGCCCGTGCTGGCGACCCCGTGACGCATCAGCGTGATCCCGTCCCGCCAGTAGCCCAGTTCCACGTAGGCGACGGCCGCGTAAGCGGCGACGGCGCCCGTGGCGAGCACCGGCAACACCCGGCGGCGGACGAAGGGACGAACCACGATCGTCGGCGGCAGCCACGCGAGCGCCAGATACAGCCCGAGGCCGGGCAAATACGCATAACGGTCGGCCATTTGCTGCAGACCGACCTGCACCAGGCCGATCATCGGCACAAGCGATCCCAGAAACCAGAACCAGCCGACGAACAGGAATGGCCGGCGCCGGACGTTGGCCAGCACCAAGGCCGTTATGGCGATCACGGCCAGGCCGGGGAGTGCGACCTGGCTCCAGGTGAGCGCGCGTCCCGGATGCGGATAACACAGTGAAAGCCGCACCGGCAGGATCGTGCGATCCAGGTACCGGCCGTACGCTGCAATCGCGTTGAGCAAGCGAACCTGCAACGGCATTTCGGCGAGTGTGCGGACGGAATGTCCGGTCGACTGCGCCCAAATCGCCACGCGGCAAGAAATCGCCGTGATCACAAAGAACGGAATCTTTTCGACCAGCAGCCGCGTCACGATGCGCACGCGGTGAGAAGCGCCCGCCGCGTCCAGGGCTCCGGCATTCGCCGCACTCAGCCGCTCGAGCGGCCAGAAATCGAGGAGCAGACAAAGAAACGGCAGCGTGACAAACGTCTGCTTCGCGCTCAGGCTCAGGACAAAGCACGCGAGCGCCGACACAAGCCAGACCGGTCGCCGCCGCTTCGCCGACCGCACGTAACACCACAGCGAGAGCAAGCCGAAGAACATGCTCAGCACGTCCTTCCGCTCGGCAATCCAGGCCACCGATTCGACGTGCAGCGGATGGACGGCAAAGAGCGCCGCGACAAAGGCGCTTCGCAGGACGCAGCCGGTCGCCTGCGTCAATAGGGCAAACACCAACAGCACGTTGAGCACGTGCAAGAGAATGTTCGTCGCGTGAAATCCGCCGGCCTGCGGGCCGTAGATCGTCGTGTCGAGCATCAGCGACATCCAGGTCAGGGGCACCCAGTTGGAATCGTGGACTTTCGTCATAGCCCAACGCAGGCCCGGCAGGGTGAGTCCGCGCAGAACGTGGAAGTTCTCGGTGACGTAGGTCGGATCGTCGAAAGCCAGGAAGCCAAAACCGACGGCCCGCCCGTAAACGGCCAGCGTCAGCGCGACCAGCAAGACGCCCAGGCCCAGCTCAGGTCGCAGAGCGACCCGCCGCAGGCCGGACGGCAGGAGAGGCAGAGATTCGCGAGCCTCGTGCACTGCGCGTACCCCGAAGTCCTGGAGGTTCGTGGAGTTCGATTGGGTGTTTCGCGATCCGCGTGAAGGAGAACATCGCTGCAAAAAGATCAGCCGGAGAGCCGCAAAAGCTCGGTATCTTTATTGCGCAACGGCCGACAGGGCAAGTTCAATTCGTGCCCTCGGGGCTGGACGTTCTGCGCTCATTCGCCGCGCGTCCGAGTTGAACGTTTTGAGTTCATCCGTCGCGTTTGGGGCGGCGTGCAAACAGGTAGCTCCGCCGGCTCGGATGCTCGACGTCGGGATACGGGTCGCGCTCGACGATTTCGTCGATTGCAAACCCGGCCTGCCGCAGAAAATCGGTCATTTCTTCCGATCGGAAAAAGTGGAAGTCGACCGACACCGGCTGTCCCCACCATTCGTCCAGGTGGATCGTCTGACCACCGACGTGAAACGCCAAGAGGAGCCGGCCGCCCGGCCTTAACACGCGCTTCAACTCGGCCAACGCCCGCGGCACGTCGGGCCGCGAAACGTGAATGATCGAATAAAAGGCCGCGATGCCCACCCAACTCTTGTCGGGGACATCGAGCTCCAGCATGTTCCCCTGCTGAAAGTCGATCCCCGGCGTGAGCCGCCGCGCGCGTTCGACCATCGCCGGCGACAAGTCGACCCCGCACACGTCGACCCCCTGCTCGTGCAGGTAACGGGCAACGTGCCCCGGCCCGCAGCCCATGTCGCAAACCAGGCCCGTGTCGCGGACGTCGGCGGCGAACCGCTCGAGCAACCGCCGATCGAGGGGCTTGTGCCGCAACTCGTCGAAGATCCGCTCGACGTACTCGTCAGCAACGCGATCGTAACTGGCCTGCGTGTCGGGCTGCCGCGCCGCGTCGTTCTCGGCCCCCTCACTGTCAATCTCGCGGTCGCCGTCAGACGTGTGGTGGTTATCGGCATTCATCGCACGAACCCCCCTAGGCCGCGTGCTCAAAACTCGGTGTGCTCAAAACTCGGCGATCTCGATCTTACGGATCTGGATCTTGCGCGATTTGACGGTTCGTTCTTCAAAAATCCGCAGGAGCGCAAGTCGGCCCATGCCCCTGTCGGAGTGCTTCTCCCAATTCACATCAGACGTCTTTTTGCCGTTCACTTTGACGACGGTGTGGGCGCCGTCGACGGTGAGGTCGACGGTGAACCATTGGCCGGGCTGGGCGATCGGGTCGGCGTTCTTGAACCCCGTGTAGCTTCCCGCGCCTTCCAGGCCGATCGCCCAGATGCTCTCGGTGTTCGTTTCGTCCCTCCCCGCTGCGGCCCGCAGATCGATACGAAAACCGATGTCGGGATCTTTCGCAGTGTGGGGCGGGATCTCCGTGCGGAACCAGAGCGCGCTGAACTCCGTCCCTGTGAGCTGCGCTTCCAGCCGCAAATGAAAATTCTTGTAGTCGTCTCGCTTCGAGAAGAGAAAGCCGCTGGCCCGCGCGTCCCCCGGACAGACGAGAATCCCCTGCTCGATGCGCCAATCGCGTGGGTGTCCGGCTTCCGGGATCCAGCCTGTGAGATCCCGGCCGTTAAAGAGCGAGACAAAGTTTTCCTTCCGCGGTTCAGCCTCCGACGCAACGGGGGCCGAGGGCGGTTTGGATACGGAGACGTTGGAGACCTCGCACGCCACGCGGAAGCCCAGATCGGGCAAATGGTCTCCCGGCTTGAAACTCCACCGTGCATGCACGGGGACCAGAGCCCTGAACGAGCCGCCCCGCGCGATGTGCTGAGCGCCGTCGGGCGGCCCGGGCGGATCGTTTTCGGGCGAATGCCGGTAGTAACCCGCGGCGTCCCAGTCCGAGCACTGCTCGAAGACGTTCCCCAGCGTGTCATAAAGCCCGAAATCGTTCGGGCGAAAACGGCCGACGGGGCTTGTAAAGGCGAAGCCGTCCGACGAGCGGGTCTGCTCCTTCCAGCCAGGAAACCGGGCCGCGGCCGTTTTGTCCGGGATATTGCCGATCTCGGTCATTTCCTCGCTGTCTCCGCCGTTGTAATTCCAATGGATGGTCCCGGCGCGCGCGGCGTATTCCCACTCCGCCTCGGTCGGCAGGCGGTATTTTTTCCCCTCTTGGCGCGACAACAACTCGCAAAACGTCTGCATGTCGGCCCAGGACACGTCGACGACGGGGTGCGTGTCGTCCTGAGCGAATCCGGGCGTGCGCCACGTGTATTGATGGCTTTTGTCGAGCCTGCTTCGCTGTTTTGAGTTTTCGAGTCGCCAGCCTCCCCGGTCCTGCTCAGCTAGCGTTTCTGAAGCCGACTTGCGTGACGAACTTCCGGAATTCGCCCCGCGTCACCTCAAACACGCCGAGGTAAAACGGCCGCGTGATCCGTACGTGGTGGGGAATCATCGAATCGCCGGCATCGGGAGCCCCCATCGAGAACTCGCCCGGCGGAATCAGCCGCAGCTTCATGCCGAGGGAGTTGGTGATTTCTACGGGGACCTTGAGCCGCTCGGCCCAGTCCTGTTGGGCCCGTTTGGCTTGGGCCTCATCGAAGGGGGCGGTCAGCCGATCAGAAGCGGCGGTCGGCGGCTTCGCCGGCGCGGCTGGCTTGGCACGCGCGGCGGCAGGAGCGGCGGCGAGCTGTTTCTCCGGGGGCTTGCGAAGCTCTTTCGTCGCGGCTTTCGGCAGCGATGGGGGTGCTTTCGCCGCCGGCGGTTGAGGTTTGGGCGGTGACGCTTGCTCGCCCGTTTTCTCAACGATGTCGGGAAGTTGCGCCTCGACATCGACCACAATTTTGTTGTCCTCGATCGACACGTGGACCCGCTGCGTGTGCCCGCTGTCGAGCGGGAACGTGCGCGTGACGCTTGCAAACCCGGGCGAACTGACTGTCAGCTCCTGTTTGCCGGGCGCAACCGCGATCGACTGCTTGCCCGAAACCGTAACGAGAGCGTTCTTGCCGCTCAGCGAGATCGCCAGCCCCGGTTGATCGGCGTTGATCACGATCACCGTTCGTCCCAGCCACCAGAACAAGCCGCCCGCCGTCGCGGCGCAAACCAAGAGGCCAAAGGCCAGCGCGCTCCAGGGAATCCAGCCTGCCTTTTTCCAGTCCGACTTCACGTCTTCGAGGCCGACGCCGCCCGCCTCTCCCTGCGCCGGCGAATTGTTGCTGCACTTCGAGCGCACGCCGGTGGCCGCGCTTGATCGTCAGCAGCTGATCGGCCTTCTTGAGCGCGGTCCGCGCGTTGTTGAGCCTCACGGCCTCGTCGATCTCGACGAGCAAGTAGGCGATCTCGTCCGTGGCGGTCCGGGCCTTTTCGAGCAGTTTTGCGAGACCTTCGCCGCGCCTTGGCCTCGGGGACTTGCTCGGCGATTTGAATCACTTGCTCGTAGTCGTGCCGAGCGAGGCACTTGCGGGCCAATTCCTCCAGTGAAGCCAGGTCATTGGCCGTCAAGGTTTTTTTTGCTTTTGGAGCTTCTGCGTCTCCGACGCGATTGAATTGGAACCGGCCGTCGTGTCGGTCGCAGCGGCGGCGGCCAATCCGACCGACGATTTGGGGATCGATACCGAAGAGCCCCCAGGGTTTTTGAGAATCGTCGCCAGCTCCGCGGCGACGGCCGCCAGCGAGGGGAAGCGGACGGACGGATTCTTGGCCATCATCCTGAGGCAGAGCGCGTCGGTCCGCGGATCGAGGCCCGGTCGCGCCTGGCTCGGGGCCGGCGGCTCTTTCGTCACGATTTGACCGAGCACAGCCATGACCGAACCGCGAAACGGCAACTGGCCGGTGAGCAGTTCGTACAAGATCACCCCCAGGCTGTACTCGTCGCTAAGAGGCCCGATCTTCTCCGGGTCTCCGTCGACCTGCTCGGGCGACATGTAGGCCGGCGTGCCGACGAGCGTGCCCGCGTGCGTCAGGCGGATCTCCTCTTCGGGCCGCACGTTGTGCGCCAGGCCGAAATCCATGATCAGCGGCTCGCCCCGCTTGTCGACCATGACGTTGTCGGGCTTGAGATCGCGATGGACGATGTTGTGGTCATGCGCGTTCTGCAGGGCCAGCGCCAACTTGCGAACGATCGCCAGCACCTGCCGCTCGGGCTGCGCCTTGCTCGAACGGACGAACGCCGAGAGGGGATTGCCCTCGATGTAAGCCATCGAGAGGTAGTGCGTCTGGTCAATCTTTCCGACGTCGTGGACGGGGCAAATGTTGGGATGCCGTAACGTGGCCGCGGCCTGCGCCTCCCTGTAGAACCGCTGGAGCAGCTCGCCGGACGGATCGTCCTGGAAGTGGGGCGTCTTCGAGCGCGACCTGCCGGCCGAGCTGCATGTCCTCGGCGAGGTAGACGGTCCCCATCGCCCCGCTGCCGAGCGCCCGCACGATGCGGTTACGGCCGAACTGGCCGGCCAAAACGCCGCTGCCCAATCCTCCGAGGACCTTGGCCCGCGACTTGGGCGGCACGGTCTCCTGCGCCCGCTGGGGATCGCCGGCGAGCCGCCGAAGGTCGTCTTCCGAGGCGAGTAGCGAGCGCAGCTCGTCCCCGACCCCAGCGTGCTGGGCGACGAACGCCTCGACGTCGACCGATTCGCCCCGATCGAGCCGCTCCAAGTAGTCCCGCAGCGCGGCTGCGATTCGCGGATCGTTCGATTCACTGCTGTTCGATGGGTCGGACACAGGTCGAGTGTCGACCTCCCTGACCTACGGACCGCGGCTCAGTCTCCCGTCGGGTATTAGGATAAGCCCGACCCGCCGCCGCCCGCGGCGGTTTGCGGGGAATTTGCGAAATTGTAATTCTCGGCTGGCTGAGACAGAAAGGGGGCGCACCGTTCGCGCGGCCTTCAACATGGGACCGCTCGAAACTCGCGAACGCGCCCGCGTCGCGTTGAACAACCGGATGAGGCGCCTATTTCGGGTCAATCCGCGCCGCCGACCGCCCCCGCATCGACCGATTGGCCCCGATCGCGCAAATCGAAATCGTTTTGACCCTCTTTGAAATTCCCCCCTAAACTCCCCCGCCCAACAGTCGCCTCGTCCTTCTCTTGGGGGTGCCGCCATGCGCTTTGTCGCGCGCTTTCTGCTGGTTGTTTTGCCGGTCTTGTGCGCTGCGTTGCCGGTCGCCGCGGAGGATGGACCCAGCGTGGGCGACCACCTGCTCGTGACGACGGCCGACGCGCCACTGCGTTCGTGCAACGACACGACCGGGCATGTCCCTGCGGGCGCCGACTTGGCGATCAAGCACATCAACGGGGACTGGTTCTGGGTCGCCTACATGCACGGCACCGAGACCGAACGGGGCTGGATCCATCGCGCCGACGTCGTCGAGCGCTCGCGAGCTTTAGAACAGCTGAACGACCGACTGCAGACCAACCCGACGGCCGCGACGTACGCAGTTCGCGGAAAGCTCAGGTGCGACCACGGCAGACTCGAGATCGCCCTTGCCGACTGCAATCAGGCGCTGTGTCTCGATCGGTCGACGCGCCTCGCCTATGACACGCGGGCGTCGGTCTGGATGAAACAAGGAGACTTCGACCGCGCCCTCGCCGATTGGAACGAGGCCCTGCGGCTTGATCCCCAGGACGTCCACGCGCTCGACGGCCGTGGGGCCGCCTGGGCGGCGAAGGCAGAAGTGGATTTCGAGGCCGCCGCCAAAATCAGGAAGCCATCCGCCGTCGTAACGGCCAGCGCTTCGGATGTTTCGGCACATAGCGTTTCGTCGGGCAATCCACTTTCGCCGCCCGTCCTTCTCGAGATGTCTCACCCGGCGGGGAATTTGACGCTCAACAACGTGGCCTTCTGTGTAACGATCACCAATTACGGGAACTGGGACCGCTTCAAGAAAGATGTCTTTGCGCCCGACCAGCTTATTCTTCTCTACACCGAGGTCGAAAATTTTTCGAGCGAACTCCGGACCGATCAGATTTGGCACGCGGCCATGAAATCGACGATTACCATCCGCGATGCTCGTGGAGAGCTGGTAAAAGAAATGGCGTTCCCGCGGAACGACGATATGTGCCACACGGTACGCCGCGACTACTACAACAGCTACGAATTCTCGATCCCCGAGGAATGCACGCCCGGGCCTCACATGCTGACGTTGAAGGTCGAAGACCTGCTCAGCGGGAAGACGGCATCACAGAGCGTGGACTTTCTCGTGAAGTAGCTCGCAGTCGAGCGGACGCGCCCACGTCACTCTCGCGCGACCGCCTTACGCCGTCAGCTTGGGGCTGTCTTTCAGCAACCCCAGCCGCACCAGGCTTTCGGCCGTCGAGACGATCGATTCTTCGTTCGAGCGCGGGTTCCAGCCGAGGCGGCGTTTGGCCTTTTCGTTGGTGGCGTTCTTGCGCTTGCCCAGCTCGGGGAGGATCTGCTTCACCGCCGGGTCGCGGAGCGAGGCGATCCGCACCAGCCAATTGGGAAGCTGACGCGTGGGCACCCGCTTGGCCGCGCCGTTCATCCGAGCTTTGAGCACCTTGGCGATGCCCTGCATCGACATGAAGTCGCCGGCGACTGCCAGGAAACGCTCGCCCTTGGCCGCCGGGTTGGTCATCGCGCGGAGATGCAGGTCGGCCACGTCGCGGACGTCGACGACGCCGAAATAGAGCTTCGGGCAGCCGGGGAGCGCGCCGTCCATCAACCGCTGCACGATCAAGATTGACGTCGAATAGTCGGGACCCAGAACCGGGCCGAACACGCCGACCGGATTGACCACGGCCAGCTCGAGCCCGCCGCCTTCCTTGGCGATGAAGTCCCAGGCGGCCCGCTCGGCCAGCGTCTTCGATTTCACATACGGTCGCACGTCGTCGCCGCTCGGGTCGGTCCAGTTCGTTTCGTCAAAGGGTTTCTGCTGCTGCGGCTGACCATAGCCGATGGCCGCGAACGACGACGTGAGCACGACACGTTTGACCTTCGCCTCGCGCGAAGCCCGCAGCACGCGCAGCGCCCCCTCCCGCGCGGGGACGATCAACTCGTTTTCGTCCTTGGGGACGCCGGGCGGAAAAGGGGACGCGACGTGCAGCACGTACTCGCACCCGGCGACGGCCTCGGGCCAACCGGCGTCCTTCTCCAGGTCAGCCGCGAAGAACGTGAGCCGACTCCCCGCGTCAGTCCCGCCCGCCTTGAGCAGCGCCCGCACCTCGGGCTCGCGCTTGAGATTGCGAACGGTCGTCCGCACCTCGTGGCCGGCCGCCAACAACTGCAAGAGGCAATGACTGCCGATAAACCCCGAACCGCCAGTCACCAGAACTTTGCTCATGGCTGCCGCTCCAATGGTTCACTGCCGGCTTGCCATTGATGCCGACTTGCCCGTGATTCCATGGGCCAGCAAGTCGGCCGTCAAGCGTGCGGTCCGGTGCCCGCACGTAGGGCACGCTGCCATGCCAGCTCGCCCGGTGTCCCTTGTTTCAGATGGCTTTGGACTCGGGGACTGAAGATCGGCGGACAAGCTGGCATGGCAGCTTGCCCTACGTGCGAACCCCCGGCGATGGCCGATTAGTGCCGGACCCAGTTCGGGTCCCAGCCGACGACGGCTGCGTCGGGGGCGAGGACGAAGATTTCGACGCGGCGGTTCTTGCGGCGGGTCGTTTCAGTCGTGTTCTGGGCGACCGGCTGGTACATGCTGTAGCCGGCGGCGCCGAGCCGCGTCTCCTGCATGCCGTGGTGCGACAGCTCGAGCACGACCGAGTCGGCCCGGTCGGTCGACAGGTTCCAGTTGGTCGGGTGGTGCGTGCGGGTGACTTCGTGGCCGATCGGCCGGTCGTCGGTGTGGCCGACCACCAGGATGTTGAGCCGTTGGGCGTCGCCGTCGTTCATGATCTTGGCGAACTCGTTCAAAAGTCGCTTGCCGTCGTCGCGAATGTCGGAGCTGCCGGAGGCGAAGAGCACGTCGTTGGAGAACTTGCTGACGCCGGTGTGCGGATCGAACTCGAACTGCGGATATTTTTCCTGCAGCTTCTTGAAGCGTTCGGTCGCCTCGGGCGAGAGCGGGCTCGGCTGGCCGCGCTGCTTGTCCAAGAGCGCGATGTACCGCTGCTGCAGCTGCGAGCGTTCGGCCGTCAGGTTGTCGAGGCGTTGATTGGCCGCCACCAGCGCCCGTTCCGCCTGCTGCTGGGCCATAGACGACTGCCAATTGGAGTAGGACAGCGCCTGATTCTGCTGACAGAGCGCGGCCGACTGGCAATGGCACGCGCGCATTTGGTCGTACATGCAGCAGCAACATCCCGGCAACAGCCCCAGCGCGAGCACCGCGAGCGAGCTGAATTTGACGATCCGTGCCCAAACAGGCATGGCAGGACTCCTCACACGCAAACGCGATCCGGGAAGACGGCTGCGAGAATTTTTGAACCGAAGTGGGGCGAAATCGGGCGGACGGGATGAGCTGTCGAGATGTGTCGTGCTGCGGACAGGTTTCTTCAGGCGGGAATCAAGATGCGGGCGCATTGCTCCGCGCAGGCGGCAACGAAACGCAAGTCAAACGGCAACGCGCGACGCGTCACCACTTGGGCTATGACGTTCAGGAAGCAATGAGTTTTTGGGACGGTGGATTCGGGAAGGAGACGAGAGCGGAGATGAAAGCAAGACGGAAGCAAAATCGAGGATTTCCGGCCAGAAACGACCGGGAAGGGTTCAAGTCGCGATTGGGAATCGCCGAGAGGGGTGATAAGTCGTGGGCTTATAGCTCAGGAGCCAGTTCGTGCCAAGAGGGAGTTGGCGCTCCCCGTGAATGCGGGCAGTTTATGCCTGTCCCGTTACGCGAAATACGTCGTTCCTGGACCGCGCACGCCGGCCGCGCGTAAAAAACCCGGCGAGCCACCACAGTAGCGCGCCGGTCTTTGTTTTTTTGGGGATCTTTACGGCCGGGACGGATGCCTCGGCTGGCTTAGAACATGCCTTTGACCCATTCCAGCAGGCTGCCGCCGACGACCACGTTCTGGTCCCAGTACCACATCGTCCGCACCAGGTCGAACATCACCACCCCGGCCAGGAGCAAAAAGACCGACGACACCGCCAGGCCGGCGAAGGTCAGGCCGTCCCACGGCGCTTCAACCGGCGCGGCCGAGCGGAGCGTGATGGCCGGGGCGATTTCCGAGTGGCTTTCGCCTGACTGGGCGCTGCTGTCGAAGTCTTCTTCGGCCGGCTCGAAGACGTCGATCTCGTCGAGGTCTCCCTCTTCGGTCAACACGTCCTCTGCCACTTCCAGGTCGGCGTCGTCGCTGAAGTCTTCGGCCTCGGCGAATTCGACACCCGATTCCTGCAGGGCGAAACTGTCGTCGGCGCGGCCCTTCTTGCCGCGGGCGGAAGCGGCCGGGCGGGCCGGGGCGGCGTCTTCTTCGTCGTCCTCGGCGAAGAGCACGACGTTGGTCTTATCGGTCTTGCCACCCTCGAGAGAGTAGCCGCCTTCTTCGTCCTCGAGCGTGGGGACTTCGACCTGGGTCGAGTCTTCCTCATCGTCGCCGAGTTCCATCAGCGGGGCCGTGCGGTCGCCTTCCTTCTTCTTGTCCTTTTTCTTGCCTTTGTCTTTCTTTGTGCCGGAGTCGGCCAGGCGGATGCCGCTCTCGCTGTCGAGGGCGATGCCGCTGTCTTCTTTCTCGAGCGCAATGCCGCTGTCGGCGTCGAGGGCAATGCCGCTATCCATCGGGCCGGCGAGGCCGATGCCGCTGTCGACCTTTTCCAGGCTGATGCCGCTGTCGGCCAGGCTTTGCAGGGTGATGCCGCTATCGGCCGAGCTGCCAGCGCCGACTTTCATGGCACTGCCCGTGTCGAGGGCGATGCCGCTGTCACCCAGGAGGACGGAGCTTTCATCGGCACTCGAATCGTCGCTGGCCGAGTCGGTGAGCACGATCGACGACTTGCCCGTGCTGGCGCTGCCGCCCGTCATGTCGAGGCTGCTGCCGGCGCCGGTGGCGAGGCGAATGTCGCTCTCGCTGCCGATCGTCGCCAGGTCGTCGGTCCCGACCAGGCGGACGTCGCTGTCGCTGCGCGGTCCGTTCGATTTCTTTTCGGGCTTGGCCAGGCGGACGTCGCTATCGCTATCGGCGGCGATCAGTTGCACGTCGCTATCGCTGGCGTCCGTTGATGACGTGTCGGATGATCCGCCGGACGAGCCCCCCTTGGGACGCTTGGCGCTCGCACCGCCGCCGATGAGCTGCACGTCGCTGTCGCTGGCGTCGCTCGAGGAGCCGCCGCCTTTGGGCGAGAGATCCATTTCGGTCGAGGAGGTGCTAATCAGCTTGACGTCGCTATCGCTGCCGGAGTCGACCAGGCCGCCGACGTCTTCGACAAGACGCACGTCGCTGTCGCTGGTGCCCAACTGCGAGAGGACGACTTCGGGATCGCTGTCTTTGCCGCCGGGGACGAGCGTGTCGTCGAGCAGCAAGCGGACGTCGCTGTCGGACGCCTTGTTGAAGCGGCCGGAGCCGCCCCCTTTGCGAATGCCGCTGTCGCCAGCCGCGGGGGACTTGGCCTTGGGCTTGTCGTCGAGGATGGGGACTTCGGGAGAGGAGTCGGCGTCGCGGCTGCGCGCGAATTCTTCGACGTCTTCCGATTTGAATTTCCAGGTGCCCCGGTCGGCGAAGCCGCGGATTTCACTGCGTTCGCGGTAGCGCACCAATTCCTCGGGCGCCATCCCCAACATCTGGGCGGCTTCTTCGAGAGTGAGATATTTCTTCGCCATCGTTGCTCCCGGTGGACGAAATGAGCGACGTCCCTGCGATGTGAGAGCCAGCCGGCACGACTCACCGCACCGACGGAATCGTTACGTCCCGAAAATGCGCAGCACAACTTGTTGCGAGACAGGTTGTTGCGAGACAGGCATGATGCGCCAGCGGCCCTGATTTTTCATTGTAAGTGCCAGCGGGGCCTTTGCAAGCAGCCGATTTTTGTTGCCTCGGAATTTCTCGGTCGGTCGAGCCGACTCGATTGAGCTTTCCGGTCCGAGGCGTTGTTCCCTCTTCGGTTTTGCCGACCCTTGCGGTCGGCAGGCCGTCGTTTTAGCCGAGCCGGCCGGTTCCGCAGACCGTCGATCGGCGGACAGACCAGGTTTCGACACCGGTCCAATTTTGACACAGGTCGGATTCCGACGGGTCCCGGCCGCCGGTTGTCAGCCGGTGCCCGGCCAATCACAATGGGCCGCATGACCTTGCGATCCAGACTCGAATTGAGCCGCCGGCTGTTCGGCGAGCTTGACTGCACGGTAGTCGCCCCGGCGGGCGGCCGGACGCCCCAATTCGCGGTTGTGCTGTGCCACGGTTTCGGGGCGCCCGGCACCGACCTGGTCGGCCTCGCCCAGGAATTGGCCGAACTGACGCCCGATTCCGCGGCCGAGACGGCCTATCTGTTCCCCGAGGGGCCGCTCGATATGGGGGGCTACGGCTTCCCCGGCCGCGCCTGGTGGATGGTCGACGTCGAGCGGTTTCAGCGGGCGGCCGGCAATCCCCGGGAGATGGCGGCCATCAGAGCCGAGGTCCCCGACGGCATGCCCGAGGCCTCGACTCTGTTGCGGGGCTGCCTGCTGGCGGCCGAACGCGAGCTGGGGGTGCCTATGTCCCGCACGCTGCTCGGCGGGTTTTCGCAGGGATCGATGGTGGCCACCGACGTGACGCTGCGGTTGCCGACGGCGCCGGCCGGCTTGTGCGTCTTTTCGGGTCACCTTCTGGCCGAAAACGAATGGGGGCCGCTGGCCAAGAAACGGGGGCCGCTGCCCGTCCTGCAAACGCACGGTCGGTTGGATCCGATTCTGCCGTTTGACGGGGCCGAGGCACTGCGAGACATGTTGACGGAGGCCGGGCTCACGGTCGAATTCATCCCCTTCAACGGTCCGCACACCATCTCGATGGAAGGCATTCAGCGCTGTGCCGCCATGATTGGCCACCTGGCGGGCGCAGCCGGCGGGTGCTGAGTTTGAGGGCGACGCCGTAGGACGACCTGCCAGCTTGCCCACCGATCGGCAGTCGCCCAATCGAAATGGCGGTTGAAAAGTGACAGACGGGGCAAGCTGGCAGCTTGCCCACGTGCGGCCCGCTTCACACGAGCTTCATCGCGCGGACAAATCGACCACGGCAAATCAGTCCGGAAAACCGGGCCAATCGCTTCGCAGTTCGGTCGATTCCGGCGTATCATGGATGTTTCGCTTCCGCTCTCCGTGCGCTTTGGAAGTCCCCTTTTTCCGTGAGACACGCCATTTCTGCCCCCCTGCGACGTGCCGCCGCGGCGCTGCCGGCGATCATTTTGTTTTGCTGCCTGGCCGTCGGACAAAGCTGGGGCGGCGACCCGGCGCGCGGCAGCGTCGGGCTCGGCCGAGGCGACGACCGACGTTCGCGTCGGCGTGGGCGGCGGCTTCAAAGTCGGCCGCTGGGCCCCCCTGGACGTGACGCTCGGCGGCGCGGCGCCTGCCAACGCCCGCCTGGAAGTCGACGCGCCCGATCCCGACGGCGCCCTGGTGACTTACCACAGTGAGCCCAAGGATCCCGCCGCAGCCGCCAATTCGGCCGGCCACGCTGGCACTCCGGCCGCCGGCCCCCTGAGTCTGCTCTTCAAGATGGGGCGGCTCGACGGCACGCTCCGCGTCCGCGTGCTCGATGGCGAACGGCTCGTCACCAACAAGACCGTCCGCGTGTCGGGCGACCCGGATGCCGACGTGCACACGCCCTCTCGCCTCTCGGTGCTGCTGGTGGCCAACGTGCAGGCCGCTCGCGACGGGGCGTCGTCGACCCGGTCCGACATCACGCGGTTCGGCCAGTTTCTCACGGCCGGAAGCAGCAACTGCGCCGAGCGCCACGTCGGCCGCGCGGGCCGAAGTCGTCGACATCGATTCCTTTCGCTCGCTGCCCACGCGGCCAGACGCCTACGACGCGTTTGACGCCGTGTTGATTACGGAACGCTTCGACCTCGACGCGGCCCGCAGCCAGGCGCTCGCCGACTGGGTCCGTTCCGGCGGGCATCTGCTGCTCGCGATCGGCCGCGACGCCAGCAACTTTGCCAAAACGTCCCCCGCGCTCGCCTCTTGGCTGCCGGTGAAGATCGAGGGGGCGACCAAGCTTCGCGACTTGAGCCCCATCGAAAGTTTCTGCCGGCAGAGCTCGCGGATCATGGGAGCCACCGATGAGCCGCTCGACGCGGCCAAGTTGAATGCGCCGGGCGGCAAGGAGTTGATTCCCTCGCTGGCCGGTCCGCTCGTTGTGTCGCGCGGCGTACGGACTGGGCCGCGTCACGGTCTTCGGACTCGATCTGAGTTCGCCGCCGCTGGCCAACTGGAGCGCGTGCGCCCGACCTGGTGCAGCGATTGTTCGACGTCGACCAGGACCACGCGCAGCACATGATCAGCGTCTCCAATCGGCTGACGCAGACAGGCATCACGGAGTTGGCCACGCAGCTCGACGGTTCGCTCGACGACTTTCCCAATGTCTCGCGGTTCACGATCTGGCACGTGATGGGCTTGCTGGCGGCGCTGGTGCTCATCGTCGGCCCGCTCGACTATTTGCTCGTGCACAAGCTGTTGCACCGGCCCGAGCTGACGTGGGTCACCCTGCCGCTGATCGCTCTCGTCGCGGCCGGCGTGGCGTTCTACTGGAGCTCCGAGTCCAAGGGCAAGCAGGTGCTGCTCAACCAGCTCGACGTCTTCGACGTCGACGCGACGAGCGGCTGGGGCCGGGCCCACTCGTACGGCTGCTCTATAGTCCCGAGAATCGCCGTTACGACGTCACGGCCCAGGCGGACGTTCCGCCCCGCGTGCAGGCCGCGAGCAAGAGCGTTCAGCCTCCGCGGCTCGGCTGGCACGGACGGCCCGAAGCGAATTTTGGCGGCATGTACCGCACGGCGGGCGTCGAGATCTCGCATCCGAGCTATGCCGCCAGTGCGGGCGATCGCCAGCTCGAGCAGGTGCCGATTCCCGTCTGGTCGACCAAGAGTCTCGAATCGGAATGGTCGCAGGACACGAATGGCCTGATCGACAGCCAGCTCGAGAGCCGCGGCCCCAGCCACCTGGGCGGATCGTTACGGCACCATTTTCCCGGTCCGATCGAAGACTGGGTCGTGGCGTACGGACATCAGGTGTTTTATCCACGGTCCGACGCTCAGGACCACCCGCTGCCCATGCTGCCCGACGTTCCCTGGGCGCCGCAAACGGCGATGCAGCGCGAGCTGAGCGGCTACCTGACCGGCGCGACGCAAACCATGGTGACGACGCAAGGCACGCATCTCGAAGAAATGCGGACCGAGCATGTCGATTACGACCCGCTCAACCACGATCCGCTCTTTATCCTGCGGATGATCACTTTTCACAGCGAGGCCGGCGGTACGCTCTACACGGGCTTGGGCAACGGCGCCTTGCGGCAGTTCGATTGGAGCCCGCTGCTGGAGCTGAACCGGGCCGTGCTCGTCGGCCGCGTCCGCCGTCCGCTGACCCGCTGGCAAGTCGACGGCCAGACCGTCGATGCCGATCAGAGTTACACCCTCGTGCGCATCGTGCTTCCGGTGAAGCCGGTACGCTACCAGGAAGAGAACTAACACCCAGAGAATAACGCCGTCGTGCCGGCCCGTTGCTGCCACCGCAGATCGACCCCCTAACGCCGATTGATGCCGGAGACCGAGGACCAAACGTGATCGAGACCCGCAAGCTGACCAAGCGCTACGGCAACCTGATCGCCGCCAACGAAATCGACCTCAAGCTCGATGATGGCGATGTCTTCGGGTTCATCGGTCCCAACGGATCGGGCAAAACCACGACGATGCGGATGATCGCCACGCTGCTCAACCCCGACTACGGCGAGGCCTACGTCTGCGGCAAGTCGATCTATACCGACCCGCAGGAAATCCGCCGCCTGGTCGGCTACATGCCCGACTTCTTCGGCGTGTACGACGACATGACGGTGATGGAGTATCTCGAGTTCTTCGCCTCGGCCTATCGCATCAACGGCTCATCGCGGCGGAAAGTGTGCGAGGAAAAACTCGAGCTGGTCGACATGTCGTTCAAGCGCGATGCGATGGTCAACCAGCTCTCTCGCGGACAGACGCAACGCATCGGCCTGGCCCGCACGCTCCTGCACGAGCCGCAGGTGCTCCTGCTCGACGAACCGGCGAGCGGCCTCGACCCGCGGGCCCGCATTGAAATCCGCAACCTGCTCAAGCGGCTGGGCGAGCTCAACAAGACGATCATCGTCTCTAGCCACATCCTCCCCGAGCTGGCCGACGTCTGCACGCGGGTCGGCATGATCGAGAAGGGACACATGATCGTCGACGGTTATGTCGACGAAGTCATGCGGAAGGCCCGCGAAGCACTGATGCTGCACATCCGCGTCACCGGCGACCCCGACCCGGCCGCCAGGCTGCTCGAGCAGTGCGACGGAGTGCGGACCGTCGCCATCAAAAACGGCCTGATCATGGCCACGCTCAAAAAGGACACGTTCGACTACAGCGAACTGCCGACCCGCCTGCTCGAAGCCGGCTTCAAGATCAAGCTCTTCCGCGAGGAAGAGGTCAACCTCGAGACGGCCTTCATGGAACTGACGAAGGGCAAGCAGCAGTAGAGCCGGTTGCGCGCGACGGTAGTTCCGAGGGTGACACTGGCGGCTTGTCCGCCAGTGTTTTGAGCTGTTCGCGGCTGGCGACGAAATCAGTGGTGCGTCTATCGCAGAATTGCGTCTTTCGCAGAATGTCGGGTGCCATGTCCACTGGTTTCGGTGGGCATGCGCAACCGGAGCGGAAAACATGCCCACGCCAAGCGAGTTTATCCGTCAGGTGCTGCGCGAGAAAAAGGAACGCCTGGAGGCGGCCCGGATTCGGGACGCAATTATCCAGGGTTATCAGGACGCAATCGCTGGCCGCACGGTCATCTATCGAGGCAACTTGCGTCGCTTGCTGAAGAAGGTGCCCGAATTGAGTGCCGCAACCGGCTTTCAGACACTGGCGGACAAGCCGCCAGTGCCACCCGAGGAACGCTAGCGTCCTGCCGCTTTCTCGTTCCGCAGCACCATGCAGGTCGAGCTGAGCTTGGCCACGACCCGCTGGCGTTCGTCGGTCACGTCGCACTCCACGTAGCCGACGGTGCGGCCGCGGTGGACGACGTGGGCTTCGGCTTTCAAGAGGGCGTTCCAGACCGGTCGCAGGAAATTGATTCGCAGGTCGACCGTGGTGAACGTTTCCCCTTCGCGCAGCGTGGAGGCGAAGGCGTAGCCCATCGCGGCGTCGCCGATGTCGCAGAGAATGCCGCCGTGCAGCGTGCCCATCGGGTTGGCGTGTTGCGGGCCGGCTTGCAGCGTCATCACGGCGCGGCCGTCGCCTCCGGAGGTGATCTCAAAACCGACCAGCTCGGCCACCGGCGCGTGGGGGCAGGGGACGTGGCGGCCGTTCGGCGGGAGTCTCGTTCGAACCGCTTTCTTCCGAACCGGGGCTCATCGCCGGTGTCTTTCTTCGCGTCGGGGGTGAAGGGACGTTTCGAGATGCGGGCCGCCGGGCAGAATTACCTATGCAGAATTGCCTGCGCAGAATTGTCGGATCGGCGACGCGCATGTTCTGCAAGCGGAATAGTGTATCGCTCGAGGTTGGCCTCTTTTCGCGGAGGTGATTTGTGGGTGTGCCGCTGCTCTTGGTCGATGCGTTTACCGACGGCCCGTTTTCCGGCAACCCGGCGGCCGTCTGCCTGCTGCCGGCGTGGCGGGACGATCGCTGGCTGCAGAGCCTGGCGGCCGAAATGAAGCATTCGGAGACGGCCTACCTCGTGCGAAACGCCGACGGCTTCGATCTCCGCTGGTTTACGCCGGCCATCGAAGTCGCGTTATGCGGCCACGCCACGCTGGCCTCGGCCCACGCGCTCTGGGAGCAGGGCGTGGTGCCCGGCGGACGCGGTGATTCGCTTTGCCACCAAGAGCGGCACGCTGACGGCCACTCCCCGCAACGGCCGGATCGAGCTCGACTTCCCCCTCAATCCGGAAGAGACCGTCGAGCCGCCGGCCGAGCTGTTGCCCGCGCTCGGCGTTACGGCCCGCTACGTCGGCAAGAGCCGCTTCGATTACCTCGTCGAAGTCGAGTCCGAGGCGATCGTGCGAAAAATGACGCCCGATTTCCGGCGGCTGGCGAGCGCTCCCGTTCGCGGCACGATCGTCACCAGCCGTTCGAGCCGACCCGCGGTTCGATTTCGTCTCGCGGTTCTTCGCCCCGGCCGCGGGCATCGACGAGGACCCAGTCACCGGCTCGGCCCATTGCTGCCTGGCCGCGTACTGGCAGAAACGGCTGGGCAAGAACGAGTTCGTCGCGTACCAGGCGTCGCCCCGCGGCGGTATCGTGCACGTTCGCGTCGTTGACGATCGGGTGCTGCTTGGGCGGCCAGGCCGTCACCGTGCTCAAGGGCGAACTGAGCGGCCGCACGGTCGAAAGCGGGTAGGCGCTGAGGCGAAAGCCCGGACTAGCCGGGGTGTCAGGGGGATTGAACGTGACTTCACCGGCCACAGAAATTCTTCCCGATGGGACGCCTATTCTGGACCGGGAGGCCCCGCTTCCTCCCCGAGCCGTGCCCGGTTCAGGCTTGAACGTGGTGCTGGCGGTCTGGTCTGGCATTGTCCTCATCGTTGTGGCTAGTTGGCTCCTCGATCGCCCGCCGATTCTGCGCCGCTGGTTCGAGACGGTTCTTCGCCCTTGGTTCTTGGAGCAGAGGGCAGGAATAGGGATCGTCGGGCTTGTCCTTTCGGCGCTCGCGGCGTTTTACGCGATGCTTGTCATTCACGAGCTGGGACATCTGATCGCGGGATTGTGCGTGGGCTTTCGTTGCCGGTCCTTTCGGGTCGGGCCGGTGCTGGTCGACCGTCCGTTGCGGGTGTCGTTCTATCGAGGGCCGGGCGCGGTCGTTCAAGGCGTCGCTGAGCTGGTTCCCGGCGTCACCGACAAGCTCGCCTGGCGCGGCGTGGCAATGGTGGCGGGCGGACCGGTCGCGAACTTTCTGACCGCGATGGTCGTGCTGCTGTTGCCCTTTCCGTTCACCGCCTTTTCCGGATTGCTCATTGCGTTCTCGATTGCAAATGGCGTGAGTGACCTGGTCCCGTTTGAAAGCCGCTTAGGTGTTTCCGACGGCCGACGAATCTGGATGCTGTTGCGGCAACCCGAGTGCGGCGAACGCTGGCTCGCGCTGTTGCGTCTGGGTGGCGAACTGGCCGACGGCGTGCTGCCGGAATCGCTTTCCGCCGACTTCCTGGCCAAAGCCATCGTGGTGCGTGACGCTTCGTCGGACACTGTGAAAGCGTATGCGATGGCCTTCTCGGCAGCCTTTCATCAGCACCAGGACAGCGATGCGGCTCATCGGCTGGAGACGTGCCTGACGTATTCCGACTCTGCCACGCCCGTGTTGCGCGAAGCGCTGATGAGCGAGGCTGCCGTCTTTCAGGCGAGGAGGCGGAGGCGCGCCGAGCTGGCGGAACAATGGCTCGCCGGTATCCCGGTCAACACGCCGCACCGGTGGTTTCGGTCCCGAGCCGAGGCCGCCATCCTGGAGGCCAAAGGCGACATCAACGGGGCGCTGAATAAACTGGCCGAGACCGAGACGGCGATGCTCGCGCTCCCCAAGAATGCACAGCGCGAGACATCCCTCCGATTGCTCGACAGGTGGAAGGCCGATTTGCGCCCTGCTTGAGCGCGCCGGCGATCAGTCGCCGTTGAGACCGCTGTCGGTGAGCTTTTGTCGCAGCGTGGCGCGGTGGATGCCCAGCACCTTGGCGGCCGCGGCGCGGTTGCCGCCGCACCGTGCGAGGACCGCTTTGAGCAGCGGCGGTTCGACGACGCGGAGGAATCGTTCGAGCAGATCGCCGCCGGTGGACATCGGCTGCGTCGCGCTCGGCTTCTCGGTCGAGTTGCTCGGTCGTCCAGTTCGCTGTGGCGAGTTGTAATTCCTCGGCCGACGTGCGGACGACTTTGGCGGACGTGGCTGAGGCGGGGGCGAAGTGATCGGCCTCGATCTCGCCGCCGCGGGCCATGAGGGCCGCGCGCTCGACGGCGTTTCGCAGCTCGCGGACGTTGCCCGGCCAGCGGCGTGAGGCCAGTTCGGCCAGGGCGCCCGCGGACAAATCGGGCGTTCGTCCGTCGCCGGTCGCTGTTCGCAAAAAGGCCCGAGCCAAGAGCGGAATGTCTTCGACCCGCTCGCGGAGGGGCGGCACGTGAATGTGGAATACGCCGAGCCGATAGAAGAGGTCCTCGCGGAACTCGCCTTGCGCGACCAAGCTCGCCGAGCGCCCGATGCGTGGCGGCCAGCACGCGAAAATCGGTGCGGCGGGCCCGCGCGTCGCCCACCGGCGTCACTTCGTGCTGCTCGATGGCCCGCAACAATTTCACTTGCACGGGGAGCGGCACGTCGCCGATTTCGTCCAAGAACACGGTGCCGCCGTCGGCCAGCTCGAGCAGACCTTGCCGCGCCTGCTCGGCCCCCGTGAACGCGCCGCGGACGTGGCCGAACAGCTCGCTCTCGATCACGCCCTCGCTGAGCGCGGCCAGACACGTCGGCAGAAACGGAGCGTCCTTGCGGCGGCTGTGCCGATGAATGGCCTGGGCGACCAGCTCCTTGCCGGTGCCGCTTTCGCCCGTGATCAGCACGGGAACATCGGACGGAGCGACGAGCGCGATCTGCTTGAAGACCGCCTGCATCGCGGGGGACGTGCCGATGAAGATTTCGGACACGCTGGCGGGTTCTTCCGCCGCCGGCTCGGCAGCGATGGCCATCGGAACGCCGCAGCGCCCGCCGCAGCACGTCGCAAATCTGCTCGAGGTCGAAGGGTTTCGTCAGATAGTCGTAGGCCCCTTCTTCCAGCGCGCGGACGGCCGTGTCGAGATTGCCGAACGCCGTGATCACGATGATCGGCGCGGGGCCGATGCGGCGACGCAAATCCTGAATCGTCGACAGCCCGTCCCGCCCGGGCAAACGGACGTCGAGCACGACGGCATCGGGCACCGACCGGTCGGCCAGCTCGAGCGCCTCTTCGGCCGACGACGCCACGCTCACGTCGTAGCCCTCGTCGGTCAAGAGCTCGCGAAAGCCCCAGCAAATGCTCGGCTCGTCGTCGACGATCAACACGTGGCTCATGTCAGTCTCGCACGGAGTTCTCGGCCGCGGCCCGGCTCTCGCCCTGAGGCGAGACGGCGGCAACCGTTGTGGAGAGATGCGTTTCGCGCTCGGTCGCGGCTTCAGTCATGGCGATCGGCCGCGCACGTTCGGCCGGAGGCGATGTCGGACGCTCGGCCGCCAGCGACATCGTGAATTGCGTTTGTCCGTCGACTCGTGCGAACGTCAGGCTGCCGCCGTGCTCTTCGGCCGCCGCCTTCGCCAGCGCGAGCCCGAGGCCGATGCCTTCCGGCTTGGACGTGATAAAAGGCTCGAACATTGACGAGTGCAACGACTCGGGCGGACCGCTGCCCGAATCGGCGACGTGAATCTGCACGTGGGGTCCGGTCCGCTCGGTCGACAGCCGCACGCGTCCGCTGCTGCCGGCCGCCTGCACGCCGTTGAGAACGAGGTTCAAGAGCCCGGCTCGCACGCTGTGGGCGTTGGCGACGGTGGGATCGTCATCGGCCGCGGGTGGCTCGCACTCCCAGGCGACGTGTCCGTGCCGCGCCGCGGGCGCGACGAGCCGATCGACCTCCGCCACAATTCGTGAGAGTGGCTGCGCGACGGGGGGCTGCTGTTCCGGCTTGCCCAGCGAGAGGAAGCCGCGAACCTGCTCTTCCGTGAGCGACAATTGCCGCAGGGCCACGTCGAGGCTTTCGTCGTGCTGTCGCGGACAGCGGCGCTGATGCAGCTGCACGGCCATCCGCGCGCCGGTCACCGAGTTGCGGAGCTGATGAGCCAGGCCGCCGGCGAGTTGTGCGAGCAAGCGCAACCGCTCGGTGCGGGCGATTTCTTCCTGGTTCGAGGCGAGCCGGTCGGAGAGTCGATTGGCGGACAAGATGAGGTCATAGATTTCGTCGAGCGGCCGCTGTGCGTCAACGTGGCCGAAATGACCATCGGCCAGCCGGGCGAACAGTCCCTGCACGGCTTCGATCCGCCGCGCCAACCGCTGCGACAGCCAGGCCGAGACGGCCACCATCAGCAAGATGGTCACGCCGCCGATTGCCAAAGGCGGCCAGGCCGCCGCCCACTGCGCTTGCCACAAGTTCGACTTGGGATAGAGCACCAACAGCGAGTGCACGCCCGCGTTGGCGTGACCTTTTAATACGGCCAGGTAATAAGGTTGGCCGCCGACGCCGATCACCTGGAAATCTTCCAGGCGAGTGGGCGGACCGGTGACGGGCAGGCGGGCGGGCAGATCGCTCGCGCGGACCGACGTGCCGAGCGTCGAGGTGACGATGGCGCCGCGCTCGTCGAGCGCCACATACTCGGCGCCGGAGAGGCCCCGCATCTTGGTGAGCACGTTTTCGGTGAAGGGGAAGCTCGCGTCGTTCAGCGTCGCCACGACCCGTTCGACGCGCTCCATCCGTTCGCGGCTGCTGCGCCTCGCGGCGACGGCCGCCAACAGCACGGCAATCGAGGCGATCGCCACCAACAGGAGCGTCGCGACGGGCAGAAAAATTTGATTGCGGATCGGCCAGCGCATCTAATAGTCGATGTGGCGTGTGACGTCGTGCACTTGGCAGGGGGCGGCTTGGTTTCATCATAGTGCTGCCGAGTGCGTCTGCACACGGGCGGAAGCCGGCCGACGCTGACGATTTTTCTGCCTCGCGCGGCGGAAAAAGCACCCCCGGAACGCGTCGGTCGCGCAAAAGAGCGGCTTTCCGAACGGTCGAACCCCGCGGCACGCCATTTGTTACGTGATGGGTGGAGAGCTGCCCTCTGTCGAATCGTTGGCTCGATTCGTCCCCGTGACGCGTGATCCCCGCGTCGTCCATAGTGTGATCCAAAACGGCGATACGGTCGGCAACATGAGCCCCGCCAAACGAACGATGACCGGTGTCGGACGCCTGCTGGGCCTGGCGTGTCTCGCGCTGTTGGCGAGCGTCGCTTTGAGCGGCTGCGGCAGCAAGCCCGGCTATCCGACCGCTAAGCCCGTCGCCGTGCTCGATCAGCCGGGTGAGTGCGCCTATTGCCGCAAGAAGATCGAGCGGGTCACCGAAGACAACCTGCTGACGTACGATGGCGTGCAGTACATCGTGTGCAGCGAAGAATGTGCGGCGAAGCAGAAAATCGCCGCCGACCGTTAGCAAAAGGGCCCTTGATGCGCAGGCGAGTTGGTTTCACCCTGATCGAACTGTTGGTCGTCATCGCGATTATCGCCGTGCTGATCTCGCTGCTCTTGCCGGCAGTGCAGGCGGCCCGCGAAGCCGCGCGACGGACGCAGTGTCGCAACAACATCAAGCAGTTCGTGCTGGCGCTGCACAACTATCACGAAACCAACCACATGCTGCCGCCCGGCCACCTGGAAACGGGCATGGAGAATCCGCTCCCCGGACAGCCCTCGGGGCAGCACCAGATCGGCTGGTTGACCTACATCTTGCCGCAGTTGGAGCAGCAGGCGCTCTACAAGATGATTCCGTTCAACGAAATCAATTTCAGCCTCAACATCAACAAGAACACGTACTTTCTTCCGGCGGCCGGACACGTGGTCGGCATGTTCATTTGCCCCAGCGATCCGATGAAGCTCGTGAACCTGGCGACGGCGCCCGCCAACTACATGGCCAATCAAGGGATCAATTGCATGTGCGAGTTCAGCACGTGCAGCGGCGTCTTCGGGCACAGCACGTTCACCAAGTTTGCCTGGATCACCGACGGCCTCTCCACGACGATCGCCGTCAGCGAAACGCTGCGGGGAGACAACAACGTGGCCACGCTGGGTGACAACTACATCTCGACCAGCTCGACGTCGGTCAACGCGCAGGACGTAACCACCTGCCAGTCGCTCGCCCCGAATGCGTCGGACCGAGGCCTTTCGTGGATCGGCGGACAGCCGCAGTACAACATGTTCAGCACCAATCGCGTGCCGAACGACGTGTTGTACGACTGCCGAGCCCCGAACTACGGCTGCACGAACATGGCGGCCCGCAGCGCGCATCCAATGGGCGTGGTCGTCGGCATGTGCGACGGCTCGGTGCAGTTCATGTCCCAAAACATCGACCTAACAACTTATCAGGCGCTGGGCACCCGCAGCGGCGGCGAAATGGTCAACGCGAACAACGGCGATTAGTAGGCAATCCCGTCGCAATTTCGAGTTGAGCAGGATTTTCACCACAAAGACACGAAGGCACGAAGAATTCTGAAATTCTGTTAGGGATTTACTTAGTGCCTTTGTGTCTTTGTGGTGAAAATCTCCGTGTGCTTTTCAGTGGAAGTCGCGTGAGGAGACGCCCAGGTCGGCGATGCGTTTGGAGAGGTCGTCGAGGCGGTTGACCAGGATGTGGATCACGTTGTCCTGGCGCTGCAGGCGGCCGTGGGCCAGCATGGCGGTGGCCGTGCGGGCCGCGTGGTGATAGCGCTCCCAGACTTCGGGCCGCACGATCAGGTTGGCGAAGCCTGTTTCGTCTTCCAGCGTGACGAAGGTGATGCCGCTGGCCGTGCCCGGACGCTGCCGCATCAACGTCAGTCCGGCGACTTTCACCGGCCGATCGATGGGCAGGATCGCCAGGTCGGACGCCTTGGCCACGCCCATCCGCTCGAGGCCGGCCCGCAAGAATTTCATCGGATGGTCCTTGAGCGACAACCCCGTCGCCCGATAGTCGTCCACGACTTCTGCCAAGGGCGAAGCCGCCGGCAACGCGACGGCCGGCTCTTCATTGAGTCCAAAGTCCAAGGTCCAAGGTCCAAGGTCGGACGATTCCGAAGATGGGGTGGCGGTCTTTGACTTTGGACTTTGGACTTTGGACTTTGGCATACTGTTCTGCGCCGGCAGCGATTTCCACAAAGCCCGTCGGCGGCCCACCGTCAACGAGCCAAAGGCATCGGCCTGCGAGAGCCGGGCTAAGACCGCGCTGCTCAGTCGCGTGCGACGGGCAAAATTCTCGAACGAAACAAACGGCCCGTCCGCCCGCCGCTCGCAGATCACGTCGACCTGCGCTTGCGACAATCCCTTCACCAGGCGGAAGCCGAGGCGTAAGGCTAAGTCCAAGGTCCAAGGTCCAAAGTCCAAGGTCAGGAAATCGGAAGACACCCCATCGCGCCGACTTTGGACTTTGGACTTTGGACTTTGGACTGCTTCTTCCCGACTTTGGACTTTTTCCAGCGTCGCGTCCCATTCGCTGTGGTTGACGTCGACCGGGCGGATTTCGACGCCGTGGTCGCGGGCGTTGGCGACGAGCTGGGCCACGGCATAAAAACCCATCGGCTGGCTGTTGAGCAGGGCGGCCGCGAAGACGGCCGGCTCGTAGCGCTTGATCCAGGCCGACGCGTAAACCAACAGGGCAAAACTGGCCGCGTGCGATTCGGGAAAGCCATATTCGCCGAAACCGCGAATCTGGTTGAACAGCCGCTCGGCGAAATCGTCCGAATAGCCGTTCTTGGCCATTCCTGTGAGGAGTTTGTCGCGAAAACGATCCATTTCTCCGGTTTTGCGCCAAGCTCCCATGGCGCGACGGAGTTGGTCGGCTTCTCCCGGCGTGAAACCACCGGCGATCACCGCCAACTTCATCGCCTGCTCTTGAAACAGCGGGACGCCGAGAGTTTTTACCAGCACACTCTTGATTCGCTCGTCGGGATAATCGACCGGTTCCTCTCTCGCTCGCCTCCTCAAATAAGGATGAACCATATCCCCTTGGATGGGACCTGGGCGGACGATGGCGACTTCAATCACCAGGTCATAAAAATCCTTCGGCTTAAGCCGCGGCAGCATGGCCATCTGAGCGCGGCTCTCGATTTGGAACACGCCCATGGTGTCGGCGCGCTGAATCATGCGATACACCTCCGGGTCTTCGGCGGGGACAGTCGCCAGCGTCAGTTTGCGACCCCGATGTTTGTGGATCAGGTCAAAACCTTTGCGGATCGCCGTCAGCATTCCGAGCGCCAGGCAATCGACCTTGAGGATGCCGAGGCTATCCAGGTCGTCCTTGTCCCATTCGATCACCGTGCGGCCGGGCATCGAGGCGTTTTCGATCGGCACGACTTCGCACAAAGGCTTTTGCGTCAGCACCATTCCGCCGACATGCTGCGAGAGATGTCGCGGAAAGCCGAGCACCTGCTGGACCAGGCTATTTAATTGCCTGGCTCGTCGGGCACGCGGATTGAAGCCCGATTCACGGAAGCGGCCGGCGAGCTTTTCGCATTCGTTGTAGTTCTCGAGATTCTTGGCCAGCACGTCGACCTCTTCCAGTGAGTAGCCGAGTGCTTTCCCCACGTCGCGAACGGCCGAGCGCGGCCGATAGCTGATCACCGTGGCGGTCATCCCCGCGCGGTCGCGGCCGTATTTGTCGTAGACGTACTGGATGACTTCTTCGCGGCGCTCGTGCTCGAAATCGATGTCGATGTCCGGCGCTTCGTCGCGCTCTTTGCTCACGAACCGCTCGAACAGGAGATCGATCTTGACCGGATCGACCGAAGTCACGCCCAGGCAGTAACAGATGACCGAGTTCGCCGCCGAGCCGCGCCCTGACACAGGATGTCTCGGCCCCGCGCAAACTTCACCAGGTCCCAGACGGTGAGAAAGTAAGCCTCGTACCGCACCTCTTCGACCAGCTTGAGTTCGTATTCCAGCATTCCGCGGACCTTGTGCGGAATTCCGTCGGGGTAACGCTCCTGTGCTCCTTGCCACACCAGTCGCGACAGGTGCTCGATCGGCGTGAGGCCGGTCGGGCACAGTTCCTCTGGATATTCATAGCGCAGCTCGTCGAGCGAGAACGTTGCAGCGATCGGCCAGCTCGACCGTGCGCGACACGGCTTCCGGGCAATCGGCAAACAGCCGCCGCATTTCGGCGGGAGATTTGAGATGCCGCTCGGCGTTGGGGAATCGCCGATGCCCCAGCTCGGCGACCGTTGTGCCATGACGAACGGCCGTCAGCACGTCCTGCAGCGGCTGGCGGGACGGATCGTGATAGTGGACGTCGTTGGCCGCCACGAGCGGCAAGCCGATGCTGCCGGGCCACGTGCCATCAGCGTGTTGCAGACGCAAACGATCGTCGGCTCCGCAGAAGAGTTCGGCCAGCAAGTGACACCGCTCGCCGAACGACGTCGCGATAAAGTGGCAGCGAGCGTTCGACCGCTTCTTCGTCGCTGCCTTCGGGAAGCCGGACGCAGGCCAGAAGTCCGTCGGCGAACTCGGCCACGTCGGCGAAAGTCAGCCGGCAAGTCGCCCTTTTCCGCCTGGCGGCGGCCGCGGGTGATCAACTGCGACAAGCGGCCGTAAGCGGCCCGGTCGGTGGCGAGGAGCACGACGGGGGCGCATCGTCGGGAGTGATCTCCGCTCCGATCAGCAGTTTCAGGCCGACTTCTTTGGCCGCGACGTGTGCCGCGCACGACGCCGGCCACGCTGTTCAAATCCGTGATCGCCAGCGCCCGACAGCCGCAGCTCGGCGGCCCGCTGCACCAATTCGTCGGGATGCGAGGCCCCTTCAAGAAAACAGAAATTCGTTTTGCAGTGCAGCTCGGCGTAAGGAAATGCCGGCTCGCGATCCGCGTCCGGGCTCGTCGGCCGGCGGCGTCAGCGGGGCACGGATCCGTTTTGGTGCAGGAGGATCGGGCATCGTTCGGGCGAGCGGCAGGTGTCAGCCTGCCGGTTCTTTGGGTTTTCAGAGAGCTGGACCGGCTGACACGGAACAAAAAACAAACAGACAGAACAGAACAGCATGAAAAAAACAGAAGAACCGGCGGGCTGACACCCGCCGCTCGCCGGGTCAAATTCGCATCAAAATTCTCCATGAACGAACCACGATCCTTCGTCTCGGGCGTGGAACAACCACAGCCGTTGGCCATCTTCAGTGTCGGCCCGGAAGTAGTCACGGTGGACGGCGGGGAAACGCCACCAGCCGGTCTCGATTCGTTCCGGGCCTTCGCAGTGCACAATGAGTTGATCGCGATCGGCCCAGTGCAGGCGAATGGGAGGTCCGTGAGGGACGACCGAAAAAACCTCCACCGGCACCGGCTCGGGAAACAGCCGCAACGGCCGCCGTGGCAGCGATTCGCGAACGAAAGAGCCGCGCACGAAGTAAGCGGTCTTTTGTTCTTCTTGTTCCTGAGCCGAACGACGGGCACGATGCAGCCGCTTCGTTGTCGGCGAGTCTTTTAAAGGAGAAGTTTGCTCCGCCAGGGTCGCGTACTCGACGGCCCGCTCGGGCTGATAATCGGGAGCCAGGCGCGGACAGAGCACGGCTCGCGGGCCGAGACGATTGCTCAACCGGTTGAGGAGCGAATCGAGATCCCGGCGGGCGTGGCGATGTTCGGCCGACTCGAACAGGGCCGACTGGTCGGCATCCAGAGGCGCGGTGCGGACCACGCGCAGCGTCGCGCCGGCCAATCGACCACGCAGCTGCACACGCTCCAGCTGCAGCCGCAGCAGTTCCCGCAGCCGCTTGGAATCGAGGCTGGGGCGAACCAGGCCGACGGTGAATCGCGTCGGCTCGTGGCCGGAAACGGTCAGCTCGATGTCGAGCTGCAGAATGCCGGCGTTGCGCCGTTCGAGCGGTTTCATCACCCGTTCGAGCAGACGCTGCAAGATGATTTCGATCGCCGCCCGGTTTTCGAGCGGCGGCTCGCAGCCATACGCGGCTTCGATCGGCTCTTCCGGCCGCTCGGGAACGAGAGGCTCGGGAATTTCTCCCAGCGCCTGATCGAGGCGTCGCAAAATTTCCGGACCGAACCGGGAGGGCAGCGTTTCCCGCGGCAGGGCGGCGACGTGGCCGATGGTCGACAGTCCCAGGGAGTGCAGCACTTCCGCGACATTCGCGGAGATCCGCAAAGCCTCGACCGGCAGCCGGGCTCAGCGCCTGCGCCGAACGACCGGGAAGCACGATCAGCGGACCGTTCGCCGTGCGCGTCACCGCCCAGGCCGCGCCGATGGTGTCGGCCACGGCCGCGCGGGCGAGGAATCCCCAACCTCGAAAGTCGGCCACCACCTGCCGCACCATCCGCGGTTCGCCGCCGAAGAGATGCGCGCCGCCGGTGATATCTAAGAAGAGCGAAGCGGGAGTTTCCGACTCTTCGAGGCCGACGAGCGGACTGTAGCGACGGCAGCGATGAGCCAGGGAACGGAGGAGTCCAAGGTCCAAAGTCCCAGGTCCAAGGTCGGGAGATTCAGACGCTGTCGTGTCAGTCTTTGACTTTGGACTTTGGACCTTCGACCTTGGACCCGCTTGTTCGTCAGGCGCGAGCCCGCTTGGGCACGGTGGCTGGAGACGTTGGAGCAATCGGACGCACAGTATTCGTCGCATCGTCGTATTCCAAGAGAGCGAACCTTTCGCCGGCTGCTCCTCGTCGGCAACGAAGGACTTCGACACGCCAACGCCGTGCGGACGATGAGTCTCCCTCGCCCATCGCCTCGATCCCGAGTCGCACGTCGCTCCAAGAGGGCTCGCCCCGCGCGGTCGGGGGGCGAATCAAAAAACCGAGACCGCCGCCGCGCTCGACCGAGAGCTGCAAGCGGCGGAAGACCCGCGCGGAGAGTTTTTGTAGGCGACAGAAGGTGACGGCCACGCCCCGCGAGGCCAGCGCCTGCTCGAGGGCCCACAAAGTTTCCACACTGGCCGCGGCCGGACTTTTCGACCGCTTCGCTGCTGCGCGCTTTGCTGGTGCGCTCTCTGTGCCTGCGCCGTGCCCCGCGGCTTTGCCCGGGCGGACGACGATCAGCCGCTCCAGGTCGATTCCCAGGGCGGCCGCCGCGGGAGGATACAGGCTCTCTTCGTCGTCGATCACGATCAGCACCCGGTCTTCGCCGAGAGCGGCGCGGGCGGCCAGGAGCGCGAGCTGATCGGCCGAACCTTTTCCCGCCACCCACTCGATGAGCGTTCCCGCGCGAAAGCCGGCGTCGGGCAGGAGGCGATCGAGCGTTTCGATGCCGCTGGAAATTGTGTCGCCAGTCCCGCGAACCGGATGTGAACCGCGCTCCAGTTTTTGCAGCTGATCCGCCAACCGCCCCAGCGTGAGCGTCCGCGCGAGGGCCGGGTCGCTCTCCACTAAACTGTCCAGTGAGCCGCGCGGTGTGGAATCGGTGCGCGGTGCGGAGGGGCCAGCCGCCTGGGGCGCGCCTCCGGTAACGCAGTCGATCGCTCGTAGGGGTGAGTTGTCCGTCATAACATTATGTATACATTTGTATCGTACTGCGTCAAGCCAGAAAATGAGTGGTTTTTTTGCGGAAATTTTCGGCGGGGGGCGGCTCCGTAGGGCAAGCTGCCAGTGTTGAGACCGGACACCCCTCCGCGTTCCTGTCTCGCAGATCAATGCGGGTAATCTTCTGCCAGCAATAAAACACCTGCCAGACTCCCTCGGTCGTCGTCGGCCGAAGAGCGACGGCTTCGCCCGCAAATGCCTCGCTGATTTTGATCACCTGTCCCCGAAAACTCAGTTGCCCCACGGGATTCACCTTGCGGACTTCGTCGCCCTCGTCGTATTCGATCGGCGGAAGATGCTCCGGAAACTCACGTCGGCTGACCGCGTCGCTCTACGGAGCGCCTCGGTCACCCGACGCCGGGTAAGCTGGCACAGTACTTCCCAAATTCCGCTTTTCACAAACCCTTAGAGCCAGGGCTGAGCTGCGAGTTTTCTGCAAGAAAAGCAGGTAAGAATCGGACCGCGCGTCGATCTTGGATTTCGCTACTGCCGGTTGAGTTAGGGGTTCTGGACGAAAGAAGAGTGTGATTTGGAAGTACTGTGGCAGCTTGTCCTACGGAAGCGGTGACCGGCCGCGGACCAACTGGAAAACGCGGGCGGGCTCTGTTAGGTTACGGAGCTTGAAAACCGGCGATCGTAAACGCCAAGCGTGCGACGCAAATCGTGCTCTCTTGGGCACTTAAGGAAGGCGATTGTGAGTCTCGTGCTCGAAGCAAAACCCCAGGCGATTTCCGGTGTCAGTGCGGGAACGGAAGCCGAGATTATGACGGCCTATCCGACGCTGGCGGCGACCGGCTTGGGTCGGGCCATCGGCAGCCTGTGCGATGCGGTGCCGCTGAAGACGTACGGCATTCCCTGGTGGCGGATGATGATTGCCGCCGTGCTGGCACTGGTGGTGGTGCCGATCGCGGGGACGATCGGGCTGATTTTGTATTTCGTCACCAAGATGACGGGACAGCGGTTCGTGCTGACCAATCGCGCCTTGCAGGTGCGGCAGATGATCGGCGTGCGGCTCAACTCGCAGGCGTCGCTGTCGGACATCAAAAGCATCGACATTCAGGAGTTGCCCGGGCAGGCCTTCTACAAGGCGGCCGACCTCCTCGTGAAGGGGGGCGACGGCAAAACGCTGGTGCGGCTGGAAGGCGTGCAACGCCCCGCCGTATTCCGCCAAACGATCCTGGAAGCCCGCGACGCGCGGCAGCAGGTCGAAGAATCGCTGAAGGCGATCCAGTCGCGGAAGATCTGAGATGATCGGCGCGAGGTCTCCGGAGGCTCACGCCCCTGGGCTCGGATCTGTGTCGCGATTGAGCGAACTCCATGTGAATAGCGAAACTGAGCCGGGGGCGTCGGCCCCCAGAGAAACAGCAGAGTTACGATTGAAGAGAAGAGCACTGGCGGCCAGAGCCGCCAGTGGCACCCGAGCGAACACAGGCAAGCGTTGCGAGCCTGATCTCATCGTAGAAATGGGTCGAGAGCTGTCTAGCAATACGATTCCGGTTTAAAGCCCGTCGCTACGGCCCGTCGCTACGGATCGGATAGGAGTACGACGCTCATGTTCAATCAGATGAAGGGGCGGTTCACGCGCGCGGGACTCATCGCCGTGATCGCGCTCTTTAGTGCAGGAATCATTTCGGCGGAGGAACGTGCGCTGCGCAATGCTTCGACCGAAGTGCGTCGCCTGCTCCCTTGGTTTCCCGAAGACACGGAGACGCTCCTCGCTGCCCAGTCCTTTGCGGTGCCGCGGCCTTCCTCCGTTGACGCGTTCGAGAGCAAATGGGCCATTTTGATGCCTTCGCTCGCGATGGGCGAGTTCGACCAGTACCTCGAGCCATTGGTCGACCGAAAGATTCTAATCGCTTTAAAGGGAATTCGCCGCTCGCAACCGGTCGGCTCACTGGGGGATTTCTATGCCGAAGGCTGCGTAGTCGTCGTCTTTGAGCGAGATCTGGGCGACGCCGGCGTCGAATGGACCAGCGCTCTTCGTAAAGGTGCCGAGGAAATCCGAAAAATCGCCGGCCGCGAAGTCTTTTGTTTATCCCCCGGTTCGAGCCGAGCTCGCGCTCGCAGGCACCCGTTGATCTACTTTCTGCGACTGGCACCCGACACGATCTTGTGCGCCTCCCACGACGAGTATTTGCGAGAACTGCTCAATCGCATCGATACGGCTCCGCGCGGACGGGCGTTTCCCGACAGCCTTCCGCAGTGGGGGACCATCGACCGCTCGGCTCCCGTCTGGATGATCCGCAAGGTCCCAGCGAGCCAACAGAAGCTCGTTGAAGGAGTGACCTGGACTTGGGCGAACGACCAGGCGCGGGTTGTTTATCTGCCGCGCGGTTCCTCGGCCGAACGAGTCCTCGACCGAGCGCGCAGATTCTGGGAGGGCAGCAAGGCGGCGGAGGACATTCCGGGCCTGGCCCCACTGAGCGAATCACTTCGCAAAGTGATTCACTGTGAGCTCGGCAAACAAGGCCGCGTCACCGTTTCCTTCAAAACTGAGGGACAAGAACAACAAACTGTCCGGTTCCCGCTGTATTTGTTGCTGTTCCACGCCCAGATCGAGGATGGGGACGTCGGCCCAACGTGAGTCTCGCGGCCCCCAGGGCCGCCGGGTGACTCTAGCGGCCTCCAGGGCC
The DNA here is from genome assembly GCA_963813715.1 of uncultured Planctomycetaceae bacterium. Classification (GTDB taxonomy): domain Bacteria; phylum Planctomycetota; class Planctomycetia; order Planctomycetales; family Planctomycetaceae; genus DASPSM01. The sequence goes on from CAWFAK010000009.1 coordinate 529,852, forward strand.
GCCGGCCGTGACTGCTCGTGATCGCACGCCGGTTGTCCGGAGAGAAGAAAGAGTGGACGTTGGAGTGGGGAGCGCGTCAAAACAAAAAAGCCCACAGATCGTTCCGTGGGCGGCGGCAGTGCGCTTGACTTATTCGTCGATGCCGAGGCGGTAGCGCAGTTGTTGGAACTGCTCGAAGTATTCCTCGCTCGACGAGTGAACGTGTTCGGCTTCGGTGATGAATTTGATCTCTTCGTTGCAGCGGACGCCGTAGTTGCGGAAGACCCGCTCGAATTCGCTGAGGTTCTTGCCGTACATGATCAGGAGCTTGTGCTCGTCGAACTGCACCTCGAAGGGAATCCGCGGATTGAGCACCGCGATGCCCAGGCAGCCGTCGTTGAGCAGCAGCTCTTCGAAGTCGTACAGCGTGCTCTTGAGCACCGGCAGGTCGATGCTCTCGCGATACAGGTCCTGGTGTCCGTTGTTCCGCTCGTGGCTCGTCTCGAGCACCATATCGACCTCGTTCCCCAGCGGCTCGAGGAGGTCGAAGAACAGGTCGAGGACGGTTTCCTTGGAGGCGGCGCCCATCACGACGGGGATTTTGATGCCCGTGTCCGAGTCCTGGTAGACGTCGTGCCGGTAGCCCGACTGAGGAACGACTTGCAGATCGTACGAGGGACGGACCGCGTCGGTGAGGACGAAGCTGCCGTAGCGCGCGATATTCAGATGCGCCTCGAGCTGCTCCTCGGAGACGTTTTGAAAACTGCTCCGCTGAGGCGGGGCGGCCCCTTCCCGATCGGTGCTGGGCAAGAACCGTTGCAAGAAGCTCATCAGTCGACTTTCCCCAAAAAGGGCATTGACTCGGCTCGACGGCTGGACCGGAAGGGGCAGGAACCGGGCGTCCCGTCGATGTTAAGGAAATCTAGCACGCAATTTTGGCCGCAAGGGCCGCCGGCCCATCGCGTTGGTTTTTTTCCCGTGCCGGCTCGGCGCAGCGGCACGCTCGTGCCAGCTACGGCAACCTGGACGGGCGCGCAACCAGTCCGTTTCTGACGGTCACAACGTTTTGGCCCCCGGCCCGCGGGCCCCTCGCACCGGGCCGGCGGCAGTCCCACACCGATCGCCCCCGCGATCACCCCCCCCAATCACTCAGTGCCTTCCAGCATGCATCATCGCTACGCCCGGAGACGGATCGGACCATTGCTGCGGAGACAGTCCGGAACGTGTGTATTGAGGCTGTCGCGATCGTCTGTGCAGAGACTGTCCGGCCGGGTTGGCCGGGCACGGTTGAGCGGGCCAATTCGAGCGGGGTCCAACTCGTCTACCGGCAGTTTTCCGCCCGCGATATACTCCCCGCCCCTGCCTGCGGACCGAGGAGACGAATTTCGATGCGCACGATCGCCGTCATGAATCAGAAGGGGGGCGTCGGCAAGACGACCACCAGCGTGAACCTGGCGGCCGGGCTGGCACGGGCGGGCCGTCGCGTCTGCCTGATCGACCTCGATCCGCAGGGGCACTCCTCGCTGCACTTGGGCGTGGAACCGGTCGGCGATATCCCCACCATCTACCAGGTCTTCGCCGGCGAGCAGACGATGGCGCAGGTGCGGCGAATGGTCGCGAGCAACTTGTGGGTCGTGCCGTCGAACATCGACCTGGCCGCGACCGAGATGGAGCTGGCCGACGTAGCGGGCCGCGAGCTGATCTTGCGGCAGACGCTCGACACGATGCTGGCGTCCGAACCCTACGACTATGTGCTCATCGATTGTCCGCCCTCGCTCGGCGTGCTGACCGTGAATGCACTCTGCGCCGTGCGCGAGATGTTCATTCCGCTGCAGCCGCACTTCTTCGCGCTGCAGGGTCTCTCGAAATTGCTGGAGACGACGGCGCTGATCACGCGGCGACTGAACCGCTCGTTACGCGTGACGGGCATCATTCTTTGTCTTTACGAAACGGGAACGCGGTTGGCCGCCGACATCACCGACGACCTGACGGCGTTTCTCGACAAGAGCGATGCCGACGCGCCGTGGGCGCAGGCCGCCATCTTTCGCAGCCGCGTGCGACGCAATATCAAGCTGGCCGAGGCGCCGAGCTTCGGGCAGTCGATCTTCGAGTACGCGCCGACTTGCGGCGGCGCGACCGACTACCTGGCGCTGGTCGACGAGATCATGCTCGCGGAAACGGAAAGCTCGCAGCCGCGCAACGTGCGGGCCGCCTGATCGCGTCCGCGATGTCGCCCGATTTTGGTCGACAAAATCCGGGTCGAGCGGCGATCTTCCAGGCGGGGCCAGCGATTGTTTCCCCCTCTGAACGGGAACTTTGCGGCTTAGCCGGGCGTCTCAGCTGGGGGGAAACCTCATTTCCCGCGAGGTGCCGCACGCGGATTTCTCGTCGCATTTCTTCCCCAATTCCGCGAGACTGACTGGCAAACAGCGCCGGACCTGACGTAGATAAGGTCGGACGCCGCCTGGGCCGCGGCCTGCGGTCGGGCCGCGCGCCGGGTCGATCGCCGGATCGACGTGCAAGTTTTTGCCGCGAGCCGTTCGGCAACATCTTTACGCCGCCGCGTGCGGCATCAGAAAAAAAATCATGCCACCACCCACTGACTGCCGCCGTACGACTGTCGACCGATCTCCGGTGATCGACCGGTTTGTGTAGGGGCTTGTGATGAACCACGCTGTGCGGAATTGTTCGTCGTCTGAGTTGTGCCGTCTCGAATTTGTCCGGCGCGGATTGCTGCTTGGGCTCGTGTGGGCGACGGCCGTTGTGCCCCTCGCCGTCCGGGCTGCCGACGAGCCTCCGGCGAAGCCGGCCCAGCCGACTCCGGCCGCGACATCCGCGACGTGGGAAAAGTTGATCTACGTCCCCTACCCGCGCTCAAGAGCGTGCTGCAGGATCCGAAAGCGGCCGCCATCGTGCCGCTGGATGAATATCTCCGCTGGCTGCAATCCAATCGCGGCCAGGCCACGCGCCTGCCGATCGCCGCCGTTCTCACCGAAGCGCACTACGACGCGAAGGTCGACAAAGACGTCGTCCGGATTCACGGCGTGCTCACGATCCAATCGCTGGAGAAGCATTGGTCGGGCGCGACCGTTGGCTTTGGCGAAGCGGCCATCGGCAAAATCACCTCCGAGAAAGATCGGGTGCTGGTGCGCGGCTTGGGCCGCGGCCTCTATGCACTGCTCGTGCCGGACGAAGGCACGTATCGCGTCGAGCTGGAGCTGACGACGGCCGTCCGTACGTCACCCGAGGGCCGCAGCTTCGACTTCGACTGCCCGACCGTCGGCATCTCGACCTTCGACCTCACCGTGGCGGAGCCCGACCAGGCGATCGAGCTTGTGCCGCGACCGGTGATCGAAGCGGCCGACTCGCCGCAGGGGCAAACGCGAATCAAAGCCAACCTGGCATCGACCCCGCACCTCGTGGCTCGCTGGCATCCGCGGACGAGCACGCGGCCCGACACAGAGCTGTTGATGGCGGTCGACAACGTGCTCGCCGTCACGATTGGCGACGGCGTGATCCACAGCGACGCCACGCTGACCTACAAAGTCCTCAAGGGCGAAACGAACCGCCTGAAACTGGCGGTCCCCGTCGACGATCGCATCCTCGACGTGTCGTCTCCGCAGGGAGGCGTGCGTGCCTGGAAGGCGGCCAAGGAGGCCAATCGTCAGCTCGTCACGGTCGATCTGCTGTCAGCCGTTTCGAAAGAAGTCATTGTCGAAGTCCACACCGAGCGACCGCTGCCGGCCGACGGCTTCGACGTCGCGGGGATCGACGACCAGGGAAAGGTGCTGGGCATCCACGCGGTCGACGTGCTGCACGAAAGCGGTCGGCTGATCGTCGACCACCGCGAGGGCACCGACGTCTCCACCCTGTCGGAAAAAGGAGTCGTGCAGATCGAGGCAACCGACGTCCCGCAGGCCAACCGCGGGCCCAACGCCCTCTTCTACAAGTTTTACAGCACCGCCTTCCGCCTCCGCGTCGAGGCGCGAGCCGTCGAGCCGCAGATCGTTTGCACGCAGCGAGCCCAGTTCGTGCTGCGGGAGGACGAGCTGCGGATGAGCTCGCTCTTGAATTACGAAGTCACGCGGACGGGCATCTTCGAGCTGGACCTCAAGGTGCCGGACGGACTCTCGATCGATGCGGTCGAGTCGCCCGCGCTGCGGACCTATCGTGTCGACGCCGCCAGCCACAAGCTGATCGTCTCGCTCAACGAAAAGCAGCAGGGATCGATCGCACTCACGGTGACGGGTCATCGCGAAATGCCGGCGGCGGGCGACGTCGATCTACCCCTGTTGGAGCCGCTAGGGACCTTCCGCGAAACGGGCCTCATCGGGGCCTTCGCTCCGGAAGGCATCGAGCTGGTTGCGGACGACAGCAAGCTGGCCGGCGCCCATCCCGAGCCGCCCGGCAGCCTGACGCCGCCGCCTGACACGCGTCCCGCGGGAAGCTGGTCGTATCGCCATCGTCCCGTGACGATTCACGTGCGGGCCGTCCGCAAGCCCACGCGACTCACCGCGCGGGTGGAAACCACGATCAACGCCCGCCAGGACTCCGCCACGCTGACGGCCCGCGTGATCTTCCAGGTCGAAAACGCGGCCATCGACACGTTCCGCATCGCCGTGCCGCAGGCGGCCGCTGACCGCGTGCAAATCCAGTCCGAGAACGGCGAAGCCGGCGTGAAGCAGCAGATCCGCGACGAAAAGGCGGCCGACGGCTTCGTCGGCTTCACGATCACGCTGCAGAAGAAGGTCACCGGCTCACAGCCGTTCCTGGTCAAATACGATCTCAAGCCGAACGCCGCGTCCGACGCCGCCGCCAAGACGGGAGAGCATGCCGGAGCCGCCAAGGCCGAGTTTGTCGCGCCGCTGCCGCAAGCACAGGGCCTGAAGAATGCCGACAACACCGATCGCGTGCCGCTCGCCCGCGTCGACGGCGAAGTCAGCGTGACGAAAGACGCGTCGCTCTCGGCCGCGGCCACCGCCACCGGCGGCGACGTCGAAGCCATCGACGTCCGCGAGCTGACGCATCTCGATCACAACGGCTACCTCGCCTTTCGCTACGAGCGACAGCCGGTCGAAGTGCGACTGTCGCTCGTGAAGTACGGCGTGCAGCCGGTGATGGAAACGGTCGTCTCGCGGGCCCTGTTCGAGGTCGTCATCGGCCGCGACGCCACGGCCCTTTATCGCTGCCGCTATCTCCTCAAGAGCAGCCAGCGGCAGCGGCTGGCCCTCGAGCTGCCGGCCGACGCGCAGCCGCTCGGCGTCTTTCTCGATGGCCGCACGCTGTCGCTGGAGACCGATCCGGCCGCTCCGCATTCCGACCAATGGAAGTCGTTCTTCGTCAACGTGCTGCGGCCCACGTCGTCCGACGAGCCAATGCATCTGGCCGTGCAGTTTCGCCGGCCGATCAGCCCGATGCCGTTCGAATCGCTGGCGGGGGGCACGCTGGCCCTCTATTTCCCGCGGCTGGGCGGATCGGACGAACACGTCGCCGTGCAGCAAACGCGGACTGCCATTTGGATCCCCAAAGACTTTTCCTTCGTGCAAACGCCGATCGGCTTCCTGCCCGAATCGCAGACGCTGCAAGTGCTGGGACGCTTCGACCTGACGTCCATCGGACCCACGCCGTCTGACCTCGATACCTGGATCGGCGGCAGCCGCGGCGCGCTGTTCGAGTTTCCCCTCGAAGGCGACTCGCACGTTTACAACCGCGTGGGGCCGGCCGAATCGATCCAGCTGACCTGGGCTCGCATGCCGCTCGCCACGATCGTCGTCAGCCTGGCCATCGTCATCATGGGTTGGCTCCTGCGACGCTGCCGCTGGGAAACCCTGGCGACGCTGGTGTTGATCGCGGTGCTGGCTGCCGCGCTGGGCGCCCTGGTCGATCGCGAGCTGGTCTGGCACGCCATCCTGGCCGCGCGGTTCGGACTGATGGCACTCGCCGCGATCTGGATCATCGAGGCCTTCCGCCGCGCGTCGATACGACGCCCCGTCACAGCGACCGGCACACCGACGAGCACGCCACCAGCCGCCGCCCCGGCAGTGGGAGGTGGCAATGTCTAGTAGCACTTCCTTCACGCAAGCAGTTCCGGGTGGCACTGGCGGCTTGTCCGCCAGTGTCCTCGAACGACGCTCGCTGAGACGACACCTGCGGAGAAGACACTGGCGGACAAGCCGCCGGTGCCACTCACTTGCCCTGAAGGCATGCTTAGTCGTTGCGCTGGCCTGTTTCGCGATGCCGGCATTGGCCCAGAAATCCGATCCCACGCCTCCGAAGCGGCCGAGCGAAGTTTATGTTCCCAGTTCGGATTTGGATGCGATTCTCGGCATGGAAAAGCGGAGCGTGCTCCTGCCTCGCGCGCAGTTCGAAGAGCTGCTGAAGAAGGCCGAGCAAAACGCCCGCGAAACGCCCGACGTCCCCAACGGGATCACGGTCATCAGCGCCGATTACCAGGGACGGATCGTCGGCTCGCAGCTGCTCATCGCCGCAACCATCAAGTTGAACCAGGTGACCGAGGGCTGGCGTTTCCTGCGCTTGCCGCTGGCGGGGGTCGGACTTGAATCGGCGGCGCTCGATGGGAAGCCGGCTCTCTTGGGTGCCAAAGGGAGCGACCCGGTGCCGCATCTGTTCAGCGATCATCGCGGTCCGCACACTCTGCTCTTCGAGGCCGCCGTGCCGCTGACCGTCTCCGGGGGCGAACGGGAAGCGACTTTTCGCCTGGGCGACCTGCCCGTCGGCACGCTCAGCCTCGAGGTGCCCGCCAACCAGCGGCTGCTCGTGAGCGGCCGCGCGCTCGAGCGCCCGAGCCCGATCGACAAGCCGGCCACTTACTCCATCGCCGTCGGCGGCTCCGCTGAAATCCATTTGAAGCTGGTCGACCGCAGCCTCGAGCAGGCCACCGATCGACTCCTCTTTGGCACCACAATCTATCGCCTCAACGTGTCGCTCGGCGACGCCGCGTGGCAGGCCGTCACCACGCTCGACGCGCGGGGACGCCGGTGGGCAAGCTCGCCATCGGGAGCCCCGAAGGCTTGCGGATCACGACCGTCACCTCGACGGGGCTCGACTCGTGGAAGCTGGCGGCGGCCGCGCCGCAAAAACCGGCCACGCTCGAACTGGCGTTTCGTCAGCCGTTCACCGGCAAGCGGACGATCCAGTTTCGCGGCGTGTTGCGGCCGGGAGCCGACCGTCGCTGGCGCGTCGAATCGCTCAAGATCGACGGCGCAACCGCCCACCTGGGACACATCGAGATCGCCTCGCCGCACGACTTGCGGCTGCGGATCGACTCGACGACCAATCTGCGGCCCCGGTCGCAGCCCGTTACGACTGCCGACACGACGGCCCCTCTCGACGTGACGCCCTCCTGCGCCGCAGGCGAACGCCGCTGGTGAGTCCATGGCGCCCGCAGCACCGAACGCGCGCTGCGCCCCACAGCGACCTACACCCGCGCCTCCGCTAGCGTCTCTGAGTTACGACGCCTGGAACGAGCAGTTTGCGATCGCCTTCGGCGTCGAGGCCAAGGAACGCGAGGTGCTCGCCAACCTGCTGACGTCTCTCGAAATCTCCCCCGAGGGACCGCAGCTGCAACTGGCCGCATCGCTGCAGAGCTTGAATCGGCCGCCGTTCGACATCGAAATCACGCTGCCCGCCGAATGGACGCCGACGAACGTGCTGGTCAACCGCCAGCCGGTCGAATGGCGTGACCTGTCGGCCGAGGCGGGCACGCAGCACTTGCTCATCACGCTGCCCCGGCCCGCGGCGCCCGGTCAGTCGATCACGCTTGCGCTCAACGCGCAGAAATCGGTGTCGAATTGGCCGATCGACGAAACGGGGATCGAGCTGCCGCTGCCGGAAGTACGAATTCTCAAGACGGCGGCCGTCGCCGGCACCTATCTCATTCGGGCCGGCGACGATTTCGAGCTGACTCCGTCGGACATCAAGGGCCTCGATCCGGCCCACCTCAATCTGCCGCGGGAGCGGATCGGCTTTCGCTATCAAGACACCCGCTTCTCCGGGAAGCTGAAGATCGCCCGGCGGCCGGCGCGGCTGTCGGCCGACACGCTGCTCGTCGTGCGGCTCGACCGCGCGGCCTTGCGGACCGGCGTACGCACCACGATCGAGGCCCGCGGCGGCGGCTTCCGCCGGCTCGACGTCTTCCTGCCCGAATCGGCCGGCAAGGACATCCGCTTTCACACCGACGCGGGCGAGGTGGCACTCGCCGACCAGTCGGTCTCGGAGCCGGTCCGCGGCGAGCGGCATTGGATGCTGACCTTCGAGCGCTATGTGCAAGGGACCGTGCATCTGTCCGCGCTGATCGAAACGCCTCGCGGCAACGCGGCCGAGTTTCGCGTGCCCGAGCCGCGCCTGGCCGGCGTCGCCCGGCACAGCGGCATCGTCGTCGTGCGGGCCGCGCCCGATCAGCAACTGCACGTGACGGCCACCGGCGCCGACAACCAACCCCTGACCGAGGTCGACCAGGCCGACCTACCGACTCAGTCAGGCGACACTGACGACCGCACCGTGGCCGCCTACCGGTTCGTCCAGCCCGACAACCGCGTGACGCTGACCGAATCTCGCTACGCCCCGGTCGGCGTCGCGCGGGCCGTCTGCACGAAGTGCGAAATCCAAACAATCGTCCCCGTGTCGGGCGAATGCCAGCACACCGCACGCTTGCAGTTCTTGGCGACGGGCGTGCAAAGCCTCCGTCTGACCCTGCCGAAAGGGGCCGACCTGTGGGCCACGCTGATCGACGGCGAACCGGTCGAAGTGCGGCGCGGCCAATCCGGCTACGAGTTGCCGCTGAAACCCGCGTCCGATCCCGAAGCGTCTCGCGAGCTCACGTTGTTTTACGCGACGAAGGCCCCCGCCGCCGACGCGACGACTGCGGACGCAGCCGGCGCCGGCGAAACGAGCAACCGCGAGCGAATGCTCGGGGACGTCGTTTCCGGCGGGCAGTCCAGACGCCGTCGCCACGCGCCGCTTCCAACAGGCGCCGCCAGTCGTCTCCGTCGTGGGCAACTCGGGTGCGGCGGAACGGATGGAAATGTTGCACCAGAGCTGGACGCTGCACTACTCGCCCGACCTGGCCGTGCGGCAAAGCTGGGCGCCTTCAGCCCCGATTGGTGGCTGGCGGATCGCGGCGTGCTGGGCCAACTGGTGCAGGATCTGGGCGACATCACGGCGGTCGACGCCGGCTGGAAGCTGCTCGAATTTCTGGGCGTCGTAGTGCTGATCTGGCTCTGCGTGCGGGGTTATGAGCGGTGGGGAGCCGGCGGCATCATTTCGGCCTGCGTCGTCGTCGCCATCATCGCCTGCGTCTGGCTGTCGACGATGGCTGCCTCAAGTCGCGAAAACCAAAGCGCGGCAAAGCTCGAATCGTCGGCGAAATCCGCGGCAGATACCACCGCCTTCGCGCACGCCTATCAGTGGAATCGAGCGGTCGAGCCTGAGAAGAAGTCTTTGCCCTTCCCACTCAATCTGAAGGCGAGATCGGGCAAAGCGATGAGAGGCGACTTAGGCGGCGGAATGGGCGGCGGATTCGCGAAGCAGCCGAGCGATCGACTAGAAGTGAAGTCGGATGAGTCCGCCAACAACCCCTTTGACGGCCCGGCCGCGGCGCCGCCGCCCCAAGCTCCAGCAGCCGGGGAAGCTCCGCCCCGGCAACAGGCGGCACCTGCGCCGGCGCCCCCCAAAGTCGCACAGCCGGGCGCCCGGTTGTCGGTCGCCATTGCTTTCGATCCGCCCGCGGATTCGCATCATCGCACGTTCGAGTACCTCGGCCGCGATGCGGTTGCCGCCGGCGCGCCCCTGCTCGACGTCGAGTTCGAGAGCGTTGCCGCGCGACGCGTTTTTTCCAGTGCGCTGGCGGTGCTCGTCACGCTCGTCTTCTGGTTGCTGCGGCGGCGGACGTGGGCCGTTAAAGGAACGCTCGCCGCGTTCGGCCTGCTCGTGCCGATCGCGCTGGCGGCCGTCGTGCCGATCAGCGTCGAGGTTTGGCTGGACGGAATTTTTCTCGGCGCGGCGTGCGGCACGATCGCCTGGCTGATTTACCAGATGCCGAACCTGGGCCGCGGCAGGAGCGGTCGCGCGGACGCCGCCTCGAAGAACGCAGCGGCACGTCCGCTCGGCGCGGCGGGCACGGCCGTGTTGCTCGCGGCGGCAATCGTCGGCGTGGCGACGGCGGCTCGCGGCGACGACCAGACGCCGGAAGCGAAAACCACTCCCCCGATCGTCGTCCCGCGACCGCAGCCGCCGACTGGCGGCACGGCAATCGTGCCGTACGATTCCGAGCACGACCCGCTGGCCGCCGAGCGCGTGCTGCTCGAACAGCGGGCGTTTCTGGAACTGTGGAACCGGGCGCATCCCGAGCAGTCGCTGGGCACGCATCCCGCCGCCGAAGCCTTCGTGACCGAGGCCCTGTACACGGCCCGCGTTGTCGAGGCGCGCGACGCCAAGGAAACTACGACGGCCGATCGCGGCCGCGTGAGCGTCTCCGGTCATATCGTGCTCTTCTCGCGCAGCGATCGGCCACTGCGCGTGGCGCTGCCCTTTCAACAGGCGGCGCTGCAAAGCGCAAAACTCGACGGCCAGCCGGCCCTGCTCGTGCCGCATCCGCAACCGCTCGGGCAGAAGGCGCCGACGCAGCAATACGACGCCGTGCTCAAGACGGCCGGCGCGCATGTTCTGGACGTCGAACTGGAACTGGCGGCCCGCGTCGCCGGCCCGAGCGGCGAATTCACGATCGGCCTGCTGCCGGTGGCGAGCGGCCGTCTCTCGTTCGAGCTGCCCGCCGGTGCCACGAGCGTGCGGATTAATGGCAACGACGCCGGCTATCGTCGGCGGCCGGACGGCGGCAAGACGTGGATCGACGTCCCCATCGCCACGGCCGGCCAACTGTCGATCGCCTGGCAGCCGGCACAGGAAGCCGGCTCGGTCGCCCGCTCGATCGAATCGTCGGCCCGCACGCTGGCCGTGCTCGACGATGCCGGCTTGCGAACGGTGAGCCAGTTCTCGCTGCAAGTTCGACAAGGCGGCGTCTCCGAGCTGTCGTTCACGCTGCCGGCTGGCGCCAAGCTGCAAACTGTCCGTGGCAGCGACGTCGTCGGCTGGAAGATCGAAGGGAACGATCCGTCCCGCAAGCTGACGGTTTCACTGCGTCGCAGCGTCACCGGAGAAACGGGACTCGAGCTCGATCTGTTTCAGGCGCTCTCGGTCAACCAATCGTCCGTGCCCGTGTCCGTCGGGCTGCCGGCGCCGCTCGGCGTCGTGCGAGAGACGGGGATCATCGCCCTCTGGGCCGGTTCGCAGTTCGACGTCCGCGGTCCCAATTTGCCCGGCGGAACTCGGGTCGACGCGCGCGAGTTCCCGCTGGCCACGTTCGACCAGGTCGGCACGTCGGCCACCAATGAGCGCGGGATGTTCGAAGCGGCCTTCCGTTACAATTCGCGGCCCGCGGCGTTTGCGTTTACGCTCGCGCGGCGCGGTTCGCAGACCGACGTGTCGGCGCTCTACGCCGTGCTGGTGGGACGCCGCAAGCAGACGCTGACGACCCGCTTCCACATTCAGCCGACGGGCACCGCGCTGACGCAGGCACAATTCCGGCTGCCGGCCGGGTTCCTGACGCTGTCGGTCGAAGGGTCGCCGTTCATTTCCGATTGGTACGTGAGCGGCGTCGCCGGGGCGAAAAACCTCGTCGTCGAGTTCGCGTCGCCCCAGTCGTCGCCGTTCGACCTGGCGATCAGCGGCACGGTGGCCAAGAACCCGGACGACGCCAAGACCACGCTCGACGTGCCGACGCTCGCCGGAGCCCGCCGCGCCGAGAGCCGACTGGCCGTGTGGCTCGACGGCTCGTACCAGGCGACGATCGGCGAAGCGGCCGATTGGAAGTCGATCGGCCCGAACGAAATCCCGGCCGACATGAAGTCGCTGCTGCACACGCCGCCGCAGTTCGCATTCGAGAGTCGGCGGCCGGAGCCGGCGGCCGTTTCGCTCGACCTGGCGCACGCCGTCGCCCGCCTCTCGGGCGATAGCGCCACGATCGTCACCGTCACCAACGCGGCCGTGTTCTACACGGTGGCGTTGCATTGGAACATCACGCAGGCCACCGCCGACACCTTCGTGCTGACGATGCCCGACTGGCTCGCCTCGCGGCTCGATCTGACCGATCCCCACGCCGAGAGCGCGGCCAACCCGCGGCGGCGCGAGACTGTGTCGACGACGCTCCCCAATGGGCGCGTGCGCTGGGCCGTCGAGCTGCAAGAGCCGGTGGCCGACCAGCTCTTTCTGACGGCGACGGCCGTCCTGCCGCTCCCCAAGGACGGCAAGATTGTCGCGCCGACGATCGGATTCGAGAGTGAAGAGTCGTCCGGAGCCGAACGCCGCTTCGACCCCCTGGCGACGCAGCGGCATTTTGTCGTGCTGGTGAACCAGTCGGCGGCGCAGCTGTCCGAGGCGGCCGGCAACCCGATCGAAACCGTCGAGCGAAGTAGCTTGCCGATCCAGCTCGATGCGCAGTTGCTCCGCGAGGCGATGCTCGTCGGACGGCTCACGCGCAGCGACGTCGCGGCGACCTGGCGGCTCGATCGGCCCGCCGTGCGTCGCGGCCCCGCGGCCTTCGTGAATCTTGCCGACCTGATCACGGTGCTCGAGCACGGCGGCAGCTGGCGGACGCAGGCCACCTATCGGGTCAAAAACGTGTCGCGGCAATTCCTGCCCGTCGAGATCCCCGAGCAATCGGAAATTCTGTCGGTGGTGGTGAAGGACAAGCCGGCCCGGCCCGTCCGCGCCACCATCGGCGGCAAGGCGCTCAACCTGATCCCGCTGCCGGAAGCCAGCGAAGGCGACCTGTCGTTCGACGTCAAACTGATCGTCGCCGGCAAGCTGCCGGGCGGCTCGCTGCCGCAAGGCCTGCAGTTGGCGGAGCAGCAGGTGGCGCTGGTCGCGCCGCAGGTGGTTTCCGGGGAAGGCGACGCCGACTTTGGCATCCCGGTCGCCCGCACGCGCTGGACCGTGTGGCTGCCCGACGACGAGCGAGTCCGCGTGCTCACCTCGGCGCAAGACACGAATCTCGAACGGGCCGACGAATCTTCGGCCACGCAGCTCGAGCGTTCGGCACTCGTGGACGAAGCCAAGCAACTGCTCTCCGTGATCGAATCGAACCCGACGGGCAACAGCACCGACCTGGCAGTCGGCAACTTGTCGAAAATCAATTCGCGGCTCAACAGTGAAAGCCAGGGCTGGGGGGGAAACCGGGCTGGGGGGGAAACGCCGGATTTGTCGCACAGGACGAATGGCAGCGCGAGCAGTCCGTCAAGCAGCAGATCGAAGCGGTCGAGAAGCAGCAAAGTGATTCAAAATCGAAGCCGGCTTCCAAGGAGTCGGCCGACAAAACGCTGACGCCGGAAAGTCAGGCAGCCCAGGCCCGCGACCTGTTCAGAATGAACGAGGCCCCTGGCGAACAAGGACAAAAGGGAGGGGGAGAGTCCGTGGCGGTGCCGGAATTCCGCTTCCCGACTGGAGTTGCAAAACGATCGACAAGTCTCCTCGTCGCGCCCGACCGCAAGAGTTGCGGCAAGGGAAGGACAAGGAGCTCGCGTACGACCTGGTCGACGACGCTACCGTGAATTCCAAAAAGGACGAGAAACAGTCGGCGCCTCAATCGGGGCTCGGCCAGTTCGGGGCGCCGATCTTTTCCTCGACTCCCGGCACGCCGCACAATGTGGCCGGTAACGCCGATTTCGGCTTCCCGATTGTTCAAGGCCCCTCGCCGCAGCTAGGTCCGTCCGGTAATGGCGACCTCTCGCGGCCGCATTCGGCAGGCACGCTGTCGCTGGCGTTCGACATCCCGCAAGAGGGCCAGATGCTGGTCTTCACCAAGGCGGGCGGCGATCCCAAGCTGGCGTTCGAGCTGCGGCCGCAAAAGTCGTACGATTTGCTGTTCGGCGCACTTTGGACCTTGCCCTGGTTGTTCCTGTTGCTGCTGGTGCTCTTGCTGGCGACTCGCTCGTCCGCACCGGCGGCCCGGCGACAACTTCCTTATGCACTCGTCGCGCTGGGGCTCGTGCTGTTCGTGCTGCTGCCGCTGCCGTTGGGGCTGTTCGGGCTGCTCTTCGTCGTCGTCGGGACAATCTGGGTGCTGAGCGCGTGGCAGCGCCCAACTGTTGGCGGCTGAGACGGCGGCGCGAGCCGGAAAAATCTCGCGAACCGCACGCATCACCCGGCCGTCCTAATTTGGCGTGAGAGCGTCCAGTTTTTTGCCCACACAGGAGCGCGCTTGCGCCCGTTTGTGGAAACTTGACCGGTGTTGGAGCCACTGATATCGTTGGCAGGTCGCTGATCCGCGTCGGGTTGATTCGAGCCCGGTCGATCCTGAGCCCATTTGATCGGGGTCGGGGCGTGGGATGTGCTTCTGCAGAGCCGCTGGGAGAACATCCGCGTGGCCCGCCCGGCACGTTCCCCTTGAGGCGTCCCATGTCCGAAGGACACTTGCCGCTCGACGGCACCCCCGACGCTCTGGAACCGTTGCCCTCCGACATCAGCGCCACTCAAAAGACGGCCGCCGTCTGTGGCGGCCGTCATAGACGGCTGGCCACGCTGGGCGGAGCCTTCCTGGCGCTCATTGGCTTGGTGGGTTACTTCTACTGGTCGATGGTGCACGATGAGCACACGACGGCCCAAATCCAGAAAGAACTGAAGGCCGAAGGCGTGCAGCTCTTCTTCTCGAAGGCCGAGCCCAAGGAAGCCAGCTTTTCTCCCTTTCAGCAATTGACGTCAACCGTGAAGGTGATGGCTCCCGCGGGCAACGTCACCGACGTTCTGCTTAAGCGGATTGCCGGCATCAACCTCGATATGGACCTGGTGCTTAACAATTGCCCCGTCACCGACGACGGCTTGGCCGCGCTCGAAGGCAAACCGCACCTCCGCGGCCTCGATCTGCGGAGAACCAAAGTTACCGACGAGGGAATCAAGCATCTCCGCGGGGCTCGACTGGAAGAGCTCGACCTGTCCTCCACCAAGGTCGACGACGACGGGCTGGCCGCGCTGAGCCAGCTCGAATTCCCCTACCTGGGGACTTTGACGATCGAGCACCTGCCCAACGTCACAGACAAGGGAATCCAGCAATTGGCGGGGTTCCAATCGCTGGAGTTTCTCACCGTCACCGGGACCAAGGTCACGCGCAAGGGAGCGGAGCAACTCAGGAACAAGATTCCCGGCCTCACCGTTCTGGGACTCCCGTGAGCGTCGCGCGACTCGCCGCTTGGCACGACCCGATTGGTCGAATGTCCGTTCGTCGGCCGGAACCGTCGGCCCCACCCACGCATGACGTCGCGGCGCACCGACTGAGCCCGGACGTCTGCCTGCGCGAAAAGGCCCCATGAGGCGCATCTCCCGTCTTCTGGTTGCCAACCGCAGCGAGATCGCGATCCGCGTCTTCAGGACCGGACACGAGCTGGGCATCCGCACCATCGCGATCTACGCCCACGAGGATCGCTTCGCCCTGCACCGCCTCAAAGCGGACGAAGCCTACCCCATCGGGCAGCCCGGCGAGCCGATCCGCTCCTACCTCAACATCGAAGCGATCATCGCGCTCGCGAAGGAGCGGAAGGTCGACGCGATCCATCCAGGCTACGGCTTCCTCTCGGAAAACCCCGAGCTGGCCCGCGCCTGCGCCGCCAACGACATCATCTTTGTCGGGCCGCGGGCCGAGCTGTTGGAACAATTAGGCGACAAGATCGCCGCCCGCGCCGTCGCCGAGCGGATCGGCGTGCCGATTCTTTCCGGTAGCAAGCAGCCCTTGAAGAACGCGGCCGCCGGACTGAAGGCTGCCGAGAAGATGGCCTTCCCGGTGATCATCAAGGCGTCGAAGGGGGGCGGCGGTCGGGGCATGCGGGTGGTGCGAGCCGCCAACGAATTCGCCGGTGCCTTCGAGCAAGCCCAGCGCGAATCGCAAGTCGCCTTCGGCTCCTCCGACGTCTTCCTGGAGAAGTACGTCCCCCGCGCCCGGCACATCGAAGTTCAGTTGATGGGCGACCTTCACGGGAACCTGGTGCACCTCTACGAGCGCGATTGCTCGATCCAGCGCCGCCACCAAAAGGTCGTGGAGATCGCGCCGGCCCCATCGCTCGATCCGGCCACGCGGCAGAAAGTCTGCGACGCAGCGCTCTCCATCGGCCGCGAGCTGCGCTACGAGAACGCCGGCACCGTCGAATTCCTGGTCGATGCCGACAGCGGCGACTTCTACTTCATCGAGGTCAATCCCCGCATTCAGGTCGAGCACACCGTGACCGAAGAGGTCACCGGCACCGACATCGTCAAATCGCAGATCCTCGTGGCCGAGGGGCTCCCCCTCTCCGATCCCGAGATCGGGCTGGGCACGCAGGACGCCGTCAAGACGACCGGATTTGCCATCCAGTGCCGCGTCACCACCGAAGACCCGGCCAACAACTTCACGCCCGATCACGGCCGCATCGCCGCCTATCGCTCGGCGGCCGGCATGGGCATTCGGCTCGACGCGGGGACGGCGTTCACCGGGGCCGTCGTCACGCCGTACTACGACTCGCTGCTGGTAAAGGTGACCGCCCGCGGTCGCCGCTTCGTCGACGCGGCCAAGCGGATGGAGCGCAGCCTGCAGGAATTCCGCGTCCGCGGCGTGAAGGTGAACGTGCCGTTTTTGATCCAGTTGATGGAACACCCGCAGTTCCTGGCGGGGGAATGCACGACCACCTTCATCGACAATACGCCCGAACTGTTCCACCTGCAGCGACGCCGCGACCGGGCCACGCGGCTCTTGAGCTACCTGGCCGAGACGATCGTCAACGGCAATCCGTTGATGAAGGAGCGACCCGCACCGGCTCGCCGCGCGCGGCCCCTGTCCCCACGTTTTCCACCCTCGGCCCGATCCCCGAGGGGAGTCGCCAGAAGCTGCAGCGACTGGGTCCAGAGAAGCTCGCGCAATGGGTGCTCAAGCAAAAGCCGCTTTTGCTCACCGACACCACGTTCCGCGACGCCCATCAGTCGCTGTTGGCGACCCGCCTCCGCACAAACGACCTGCTTAACGTTGCCGAGGCGTATGCCCGGCTCTGCCCCGACATCTTCTCGATCGAGATGTGGGGCGGAGCGACGTTCGACACGACGATGCGATTTTTGAAAGAGTCTCCCTGGCGGCGGCTCACCGACCTGCGGGAGAAGATCCCCAACATCCTGTTTCAGATGCTGCTCCGCGGCTCGAACGCCGTCGGCTATTCGAACTATCCGGACAACGTCGTCCGCGAGTTCGTTCGCGAGTCGGCGGCCGCGGGCATCGATCTGTTCCGCATCTTCGATTCGCTCAATTGGCTGCCCAACATGAAGGTGGCCATGGAGGCCGTGCTCAAAACCGGCGCGATCTGCGAAGCCGGCCATCTGTTACACGGGCGACATCCTCGACCCCAGCCGGCCCAAGTACGACCTCAAGTATTACGTCACGCTCGCCAAAGAGCTGGAAAAGATGGGCGCCCACATCCTGGCCATCAAGGACATGGCCGGGCTGTGCAAACCGTACGCGGCCCATTTGCTCGTGAAAACGCTCAAGGACGAGATCGGCATCCCGATCCATTTCCACACGCACGACACGGCGGGTATTCAGGCGGCCTCGATCCTCAAAGGCGGCCGAGGCCGATCTCGATATCGCCGACGCCGCCATGGCGCCGATGTCCGGTGGCACGTCGCAGGTGAATCTAAACACGCTGGTCGAGGCACTGCGATTCACCCCCCACGACCCGGGGCTCGACGCCGTCGCACTCGACGGGCTGGCCGATTACTGGGAGGCCGTCCGCCAGTTCTACACGCCGTTCGAAAGCGTGGAGCTGGCGGCCACGTCCGATCTCTATCGTCACGAAATGCCGGGCGGACAGTACACCAACCTGTTTCAGCAGGCCCGCGCGTTGGGGCTGGCCGATCGCTGGGCCGAGGTCCGCCGCCGCTATGCCGAGGTCAACCAGCTGCTGGGCGACATCGTGAAAGTCACGCCGACCTCGAAATCGGTCGGCGACATGGCCCTGTTTCTCGTCGCCAACAATCTGACCGTGGAAGACGCGCTGGACGAAAACCGCGAGCTGGCCTTCCCCGAATCGGTGATCGACCTCGTCAGCGGCCGGATGGGGCAGCCGCCGGGTGGATTTCCCAAGCGAGTGATCAGCCGGGTGTTGCATGGCAAAGAGGCGGTGCGGGGTCGTCCCGGGGCGAGCCTACCAGCCATCGACTTCAAGCAGACGGCTGCCGACATGGTTCGCTTTCTGCACCGCGAGCCGAGCAAGCAGGAAGTGCTCTCCTACGTCCTTTACCCGAAGGTCTACGAGGAATTCTCCCGCCACCAGCGCGACTACTCGGACACGAGCAGCCTGTCGACTCCCGTCTTCCTCTGCGGCCCGCTTCCGGGCGAAGAGGTGTCGATCGACATCGAGGCGGGCAAGACGCTGATCGTTAAATACCTGACCACAGGCGACCCGCGCCCCGACGGCACCCGCAGCGTCTTCTTCGAGCTGAACGGCCAGCCGCGCGACGTCACCGTGATCGACCGCGCGATCCTGCCGGAGGAGGCCAAGGCTCGCAAGGCCGACCCGGACGACCCGCACCACGTCGGCGCCAACATGCCGGGCATGGTGGTCACCGTCGCCGTGCAAGCGGGCGACCCGGTCGCCAAGGGGCAAAAGCTGCTGACGCTGGAAGCGATGAAGATGCAGACCAACCTCACCGCGGAACGCGACGGCGTCATCGACCAGGTCCTCGTGAAGCCCGGCACCCAAGTCGAAACCGGCGACCTGCTGCTCACGCTGCGGTAGGTCGTTGGTGGGACTTTAGCCGGTCTTCCAACGTTCCAATTCGTCCCGCTTTTCCATCACCGGTTTTGCGCCGGACGGAATGGGAAGATACATGAAGGTGCCGGAGGCGGCTGCGACGAGAGCGCCTTCGGCCGTGCGGATTTCGCCGCGGGAGACGGCCGTCATCTGGCCTGCGTGTCGGACTTCGGCACGGGCCGTCAGCTTCTCGCCGAGCCACGCCGGGCGGATATAGTTGATGTTGAGCTGCACGGTGACGACATGATTGTTGGGCGGAGCCAGAGTCCAGCAGGCACAGCCGAGGCACGAATCGAGCATGGTCGCCACCAGCCCGCCGTGTGCGATGCCCATCGTCCGCAGGTGCGTTTCGTCGATCGTGACCTCGAAGGCGGCCGTGCCTTTTTCAATCGTCACCGGCTTCACGTTGAGGCGATCGAGAAAATTACGCCCCTCGCTGCCGGCTTTGAATCGGTTCGCCGCTTCGGCGAACTTGGCGTCGGTCTCGTCCAAAGTCACACCCGCTTTCTCGGTTCGTGCCGCAAGAATTCGCTAAATTGTGGGTTGCGATTCTAGCAGACCGCTCAACCCGTTGCAGAGGTCGTCGATGCCGCTGATTCCCGACCGCCGCGCGACCATCGCCGGGGCCGCCGCCGCCCTGGCTCGCGGCGAACTCACCTGCGAGGAGCTGTTGGACAGGTGCCTAGGGCGGATCGATGCTTGGGAGAGCCAGATTCAGGCCTGGGTCCGCGTCGATCGCGAAGGCGCCCGGCGACAGGCGCGGGAATGCGATGTGCGACTCGCCCGCCATCGCTCGGAGGGATCGGTCGACTCGCTTTCGCCGCTGTTCGGTATTCCCATCGGCATCAAGGACATCATCGATATCGCCGGGCACGTGACGGGCGCAGGATCGAGTGCGCGAATGGACGGCCCGCCCGCGGAACACGACGCCCCGGTCGTCCGCAAGCTGCGCGACGCCGGGGCGATCATCCTGGGCAAAACGGTCACCACGCAATTCGCCTGCTTCGATCCGCCGCCGACGCGCAATCCGTGGAATCTCGAGCGGACACCCGGTGGCTCATCAAGCGGCTCGGCCGCGGCCGTGGCCGCCGGAATGTGCCTGGGCGCGATCGGTTCGCAGACCGGCGGATCGATCATTCGCCCCGCGTCGTTCTGCGGCGTCGCCGGCTGCAAACCGACCTTCGGACGCGTGAGCTGCGATGGCGTGGTTCCCGTGGCTCCGAGTCTCGACACCGTTGGCCCAATCGCCGGCTGCGTGGCCGACCTGGCGATCATGCTGAACGCGATCTCGGTGGGCGACAAAGGAATCCCCGAAGAGCCGAGGCTCAAACTCTCGATCGACCTGCGCGACTTGGAACCGCGAAATTCCAAGCCGCCGCGGTTGGCGCTGCTCACCTGTCGCACTGACGACAGACCTGAGTTGTATGAGCGTTTCAGCGACCCTTCGATGTGGTCTGCCTTAATTCGCGCGCTCGACGCCTTCCGAATTGCCGGCGCTTCAGTTGTCGAACGCCGCGGATTGTTTGTCAGCAATTCGCACAGCACCGTGATGGCGTTTGAATTGGCAAATACGCATCGCGACCGGTTTCGCCAGCTGCGGTTCGACTATCGGTCGAGCGTCCTCGGCCTAATCCAAGAAGGGATTCTGATCACGGCGAGTCAGTACGAATCAGCCCGACGAGATCAAGCAAGAGCCGCCGCCGAGTCGGAAGCTCTAATGCAAGACATCGATGCGCTCGTCTGCCCAGCCGCCAATGGCCCGGCCCCCGATCCGTCGACCACCGGCAATCCGATCTTCAATTCCTCGTGGACCTTCACGGGCCAGCCGGCCATCACTTTCCCTATGGGTCTGTCCGACGAGGGGCTGCCGCTGGGCATTCAGCTCATCGGGCGACGGTTCGACGACGTCGGCTTGTTCCGAGCGGCGGCTTGGTGCGAGGCCATTTTGCCGCGGTTGCCGCCACCGAACGTGCCGGAAAAACCGGCGGGCTGACACCCGCCGCTCGCCTTCTTTGCCCAGCTTCTCACCTAGATTTCGCGGCTCCGGACGGCCCGAAAGCCGTCTTGAGGCGATCGGCACTATCTGCTACTTAGGCGGCTCCACTCTCTCGCTAATCCCTCCCATTCTCGAAATTTTCCGACCAAATACGGCCGCGGCCAGCCGCGTTGCAGCGAGTCTTCGCCTGCGACGACTGCGTTTGGTGTGCCGGCCAGGAGATCGTTCGATGCCACGCTTCGGCATGCTGCTGAGCCTGGTGCTCTTGGGCGCAAGCCTCGCCACGGCAACGCGCCCTGCACGGGCCGCGGTCAAAGAATTTCCATACGAGGCGGTCGTCGAAGCCGATGAGACCTTCGTCCGCTGCGGCCCCGGCAAGAACTTCTACACCACCATCAAGCTAACCCGCGGCCAGCACGTCACGGTGCGACGGCACGATCCGGGCGGATGGTTCATGATCGATCCGCCGGCCGGCAGCTTCAGCCTGATCCGCGTCGAAGACGTGGTACAGGAAGGCAACATCGCCACGGTGAAACGCCTCGAGCAGGGGCAGGCCTGCGTCCGCATCGGCAGCACCGTCGACCCGACCAACGACTCGATCTTTCAACGCAAACTCTCGACCGGCGAGCGGGCCGAGATTCTTGGCGAAGTCATGATTCCCCGCAAGGACCGGACCGTGCCGATGTTCCGCATCCGGCCGCCGCGCGGCGAGTTCCGCTGGATCGAAGGGAACGATCTGGCTCCGCTCGACCCCCAAATCAAGCAGCAGCAGGATAACGACCCGTTCACCACGCCGCCCCGCACGCAGGAGGCCCGCAACGATCAAAATCGCCAATTGCCGCCTGCCGCCAACGCGAGGACGATTGCGCTGTCGACGACCGCTCCGAGTACCCCGACCAGCTCGATCAACGGCACGACGAGCCGAGCGAGCGGGCAGCCGGGCAAAGGCAAGTCCGGCGCCGGTGCGACGACGACCGCGCAGAAAGGCAAAACATCCGCGACTCAGCAAGTCGTGATTGGGCCCGCGAACTTCGATCCGCGCGGACGCTTGGACCAAATCGACGTCGAATTTCGCGACATGATCCAAAAAGATCCGCCATCGTGGAATTTGGGTCAGATCGAGCAAGCCTATTTAGAGCTGCGACAGAACCCGGCAGCCGCGGGAGTGGCCAATCAGGTCGACCTGCGGTTCTCCGCGCTGTCGCATTACAAGCAGGTGAAAGCCGAGTACGACGATTACTACAGCCTGGTGTCGAACACCTCGCGGCGCGACGCCGAGTTGGCCGCGGTGGAGAATTCGCTCGCGCCGCAGAATTCGCGGCCGGCCATCGGACCGGCCCAGCAGGAGGCCGTAGCGACGACCGCACCGGCGTCGAACGAGCTGCCGACCCTCAGCATGCCGGGAAACCAACCGAACGCCAGCGGGCAATCATCGGCCGACGGTCAGCAATCGTCGCAGTCTCAAATGCCACAGCCTCAATTGTCACCGTCGCAAGATCCACGGGCGGAATATCCGCAGGCGCAATATCCGCCGGCACAAGTCGGACAGCAGCAATTCCCACAGGCGCAGCAGCAGTCGCAGTTCGAGTCGTCGCCTCAGCCCTCGGCGGGGCCGCAGTCGCCGCCGCAGGACGCGCTGCCCCAGTTTTCACAGCAGCCCGCGCCGCCTCAACACGAACAACGCCATGGGCCGGTGCTGGGCGCTCCGGTGCCGGTGCCGCTCGAAAACCAGCCGCCGGCTAATGCCGGTTTCGATCGGTCGCTCGAGCAACCGGCGAATGCCGGCGAATCGATGAATCAGGGCCGCAACCACACCAGTAATTCGCCGGGCGTCGGCGAGATGTCTGGGGGCTCCGGCTCTATGCCGTCCGCACCGGCACCGCAGTTCCCGATGCAACAGCCCCCAATGCAGCAAGGGGCCATACAGCTAAGCCCGACGCAGCCGCTGCCCCCTCAGCAGAACCAGCCGCCGCAGATGCGGAGTTATACGAGCCAGTTCGGCCCGAATCCGGGAGTGCCGGGGCAGATGTACTCGGCTTATCCGGGTGCTCAGGGCTCGCAGGTCGCTCCGGGGCAGGTGCAGCCGAACGCCCCCTTTAATTTGACTCCGAGTCAGCCCGGCGCTCTGCCGATGGGTCCGGTGAACGGCGCTGCGAACCAGCCGTACCCTTCCCAAAACATGGGCTATCCGCGGCAGTATCCGCCCGCCGAGAGCGCACAGCCGTTTGCCGCTCAGCAGCGCGAAATGCCCCAACAGATACCTCAGCCAATGCCGTCGCAGCAGCCGGGAATGCCGCAAGCCATCGCGTCTCAAGGCGGAGCACCGCAAAACGGGGCTCCGCAAGGCGGCTTCCCGCCCAACGGAATGAATGCTGGGACACCGCAACTGGCCGCGCCCCGGCAAATCCGTCCGCCCGGATCGCCGCCGCTAGACGGAGCCGGCATCATTCAGCGGGCCGCCACGACGTCGCCGAACGGACCACGACACGTACTGCTCGCGCCGAACGGCCGAATCCTGGCCTACCTGCAGGGCGACCGGGGCGTCAATCTCGACGCGTTCGTCGGCCGCTCGATGGGAATTATGGGCGCCCGCGCCTACCAGCCCGACCTGCAGACGGATTTGATCGTCGTCCACGGGATGGTGCCGGTACGATTGGCACAGCCGTAGGTTCCTGCGTGCGCCGCTCCTGAATGTGCGCGGCCGCGATGGGCTGTTACGGTTCGTTTTGCGCGACGGCGTCGTAGCCGACCTTTTCTTCGCCGGCTATGGAAACCCGGTCGCGGAAGCCGATGACGAAGATCACGCACGTGACGAGCGCCTCCACGGCCGGCCAGAGCCAGATCTGCGGCCATTGACGGCGCCGCGCGATGTTCCATTCCGTCCGCGTCACCTCGCCATCGCCGCTTCGATCGGCTTTCGTGACCGCCTCGACGAAGCTCGCGTGATCGTAGATGGTCTCGGTGCCGAGATCCGGATTTTTCTCGGAGTACTCCGCCGGAATCATCGAGGGAGCGACCTTCGAGTCGGGCTTCAGTTTCAGAACCTCCACGAGATGACTCGGTTTCTCCTCGGTTGTGAGCCAGCTCAACCAGCCTTTCGCAGGTTCCTGATCGCCGCTCCACGCGGGAAGGGGGATTCTTGTCTCCGTGGTTTGGCCATCCGGACTCTTGATCGTCGCTTTGACGAGGATCAGCGGCGGATAGCGGTCGACAACCCAACCGGAGGCGATCGACCCCAAGAACATGCCGACGCCGAGCATCACGAAGGCAATAAAGCTTTGCGCACTGGCCCGCTGACTCTCGTGTACTCGCGTATCGACATAGATATAGCTGGCGACGAAATAGAAGTCGTAGCACATCCCGTGCAAAAACAGTCCGAAGATCACGGGGACCAGCGCCAGGCTCGCGAACGCCAGGTAGCGCAGAACCCACGAAAGCATGCCGACCGTCAGCATCCGCTTGACGCCCAGCCAGACAATAAAGAACGGCATGGCGGCCATGAACCCGACTTCGGAAAGCTGTCCGATCGTCTGCAGGGCCGTCGGGTACGGAGCGTCCAGCTCCACCAGAAAGCCATTGGCCTGGCTGTAGTAAAAGGACAGCGGGATGCAGATCAACAGCGAGCAGATGACGAACACGAGAAAGCTCGGGTCGGCGAGCAGCCGAAAGATGCTCTCTCCACCGGCCGATTGGGCTGGCGTACCGGCGGTCGGTGCCGCCTTGAACTTGGGAGGCGTATGCGGCAAGTACAGGCAGAAGACCGCCAGGATTGCCGACAGGGCGGCGGCGACGAAGAACTGATGATTGGTGACTCCCCCGACCAGAAAGCCGATCAGCCAGCCCGCGATAATCCAACCCCAAGTCCCCCACACGCGGATGCCGGGAAAATCTCGCTTCGAGTCGGCGATGTTCGCGAAGCTAATCGAATTGGTCAGCGCCAAGGTCGGCATGTAGCACAACGCATAGAGCTGCATGATGGGAAAGAGATGGCGGAACTCGCTGGCAAAGGCGGCCGCGATCAGCAACAGCGTGCCCATGAAATGCAGCCCGGCGAGCATCTTTTCGGTGGAGAAGAAGCGATCCGCCACGTAGCCGACGAACAGCGGCGAGATCATCGCCGCGAGGGCCGTGGTCGAAAACATCCAGCCGACCTGGGCGCCGTCGTAGTGCAGCGTGTTGTACATGTAACCGCCGATGGAGACGCCCCACGCGCCCCAAACGGCGTATTCCAGGAACATCATGATGCACAAGCGCAGTCGAACGCTGAACATTCCCGCGTACCTTTTGCTGCAGGTGGCCGTCCGCGCGGTCGTGCGCGTTCCGGCAAAAGTCCGCTCGATCATGCCGACTGCCCAGGCGGTGGGCAAGACTCAAACGGTTCGCGCCTGCCGATTTGTCCAATCCGCTCGGCTACAATGACCACCGGTGATTGGCGGACATCAGCCCGCCCGTTCCTGAGCGAGCGACCGACTCAATGCCCGACCCAGTTCCGACCCAGCCGGCCCGACTACGCCCCCTCACCCGAGAAGAGGTCCGCGACATCGACCGCCGGGCGATCGAGACGCTGGGACTGCCCGGCATCGTCCTTATGGAGAATGCCGGACGCGGGGCTGCCGAGCTGTTGATCGAGCTGGGAATCGGCGGCCCGGTGACCGTCGTTACCGGCAAGGGGAATAATGGCGGGGATGGGTTCGTGATTGCCCGTCACCTCGCCAATTACGGGTACGAGGTGCGGGTGCTGCTCTTTGCCGATCCGCACGACCTGACGGGCGACGCGGCCACCAACTATCACGTGCTGCGGGCTGCGCGGATGGCCATTCGCAACTGCGCGGCCGATTCCGATCCGTCGCAGTGGCGGAACGATCTCGTTTCGGCCTCGTGGATTGTCGACGCCCTGTTGGGTACCGGTACCCGCGGCGCCGTCCGCGAACCGTTCGTCACCGTGATCGAAGAGCTCAACGCGACGGGCGTGCCGATCCTGGCCGTCGACCTGCCGTCCGGCCTCGATTGCGACACCGGCGAGCCGTTGGGACCGTGCATCCGGGCGGCTCACACGGCGACGTTGGTAGCGCCCAAGCAAGGCTTCGAGGCTCCCGGCGCAGCCGCCTTCACGGGAAAAGTGCAGGTGATCGACATCGGGGTCCCGCGCTCGTTGCTCGAGGAGTTCGTGTTGCCCGGCCGGGCCGCCAACTGAAGACCAAGTCGGGTCTGCACTCGGGGGAAATCCAGAACCGGCCGGCTGACATCGGCTTGCTCGCCGTCCGGGCGACTTGGCGGCTGCCTCGGCGGCCCGGATAATGGAAGCTGGACGGCGTGCGGCTTGTACCGCGCTGGTGGACCTCGCCCGCCTGATCGTGAAATGACCCCAGAGGCAACATCGTGCACGATGAATCGGCGGGAGTGCCGCAGGCGGAAACGGCCGCGGTCACCGAGTCGGACCAGGAAGCGGTCGCCAGGCTCAATGAAGCCTACCGCAAGATCACCGACGAGTTGGCCAAGGTGATCGTCGGCCAGCGGAAGGTGATCGAAGAGCTGTTGATTGGCATGTTTGCTGGCGGCCACTGCTTGCTGCAGGGCGTGCCGGGGCTCGCGAAAACCTTGATGGTCCGCACGCTGGCCGACTCGCTCAACCTGTCGTTCAACCGCATCCAGTTCACGCCCGACCTGATGCCGGCTGACATTACCGGCACGGACGTCATTCAAGACGACCGCGTGACGGGCACGCGCGAGTTCCGCTTTCTACCGGGACCGATCTTTGCCAACGTGGTGCTGGCCGACGAGATCAATCGCACGCCCCCCAAGACGCAGGCGGCCCTGCTGGAAGCGATGCAGGAGCACCAGGTGACGGCCAGCGGCAAACGGCACAAGCTGCCCGACGCCTTCTTCGTCCTGGCGACGCAAAACCCGATCGAGCAGGAAGGCACCTATCCGCTGCCGGAGGCTCAGCTCGACCGTTTCATGTTCGAGATCCTGGTCGATTATCCCTCGGAGGACGAAGAGTTCGAGCTGGTGCGGAAAACGACGAGCGACCACACCGCGCAGATCGACAAAATTCTCTCGGCCGAAGAAGTGGCCCACCTGCAACAAGTGGTCCGCCGCATGCCCGTCGCCGACCACGTCATCCGTTATGCAATGCAGCTCACGCGGCTGACGCGACGGCAGAATGCAGACATTCCCGATTTTGTGCGGGACTACGTTTCGTGGGGCGCCGGTCCGCGCGCGAGCCAATATCTGATTCTGGGCGCCAAGGCGCGGGCCATGCTGAAGGGGCGGGCCTTCGTCAATACCGAGGATGTCCGCGAAGTGGCTGCCCCCGTCCTGCGGCATCGCATCATCACCAATTTCAACGCCGAGGC
This sequence comes from uncultured Planctomycetaceae bacterium, assembly GCA_963813715.1. Lineage (GTDB taxonomy): Bacteria > Planctomycetota > Planctomycetia > Planctomycetales > Planctomycetaceae > DASPSM01. The sequence goes on from CAWFAK010000009.1 coordinate 557,016, forward strand.
CGACGGGGTCTCGCCGGATACCATCGTCGGCCGCCTGACGGAGCTCGTGCCGGCCGATTCCAGCAAGGCGACCCGGGGTGGACGACTACCGGAAGTATTTCGATCCGCAGACGCTGGCGAAGCTCGCCGGGCTTGATCTCAAGGCCCGCCTGATCGTCGAGGGCTACCTCACCGGCCTGCACAAAAGCCCGTATTCCGGCTTCTCGGTCGAATTTGCCGAGCACCGCGAATACTCGCCCGGCGACGACGTGCGCTACGTCGACTGGAAAGTCTTCGGCAAGAGCGATCGCATCTATCTCAAACGCTTCGAAGAAGAGACCAACTTCGCCTGCCACATCCTGCTCGATTCCAGCGCTTCGATGGCCTATCGCTCCCGCGGCGCGGCCGTCTCTAAGCTGGAGTATGCCGAGTACGTCGCAGCGGCTCTTGCCCACCTCGTTGTCCGGCAGCAGGACGCCGTCGGCCTGGCAACCTTCAACGACTCGGTGACCAAATTTCTGCGGCCGTCGAGCCAGGCAGCCCATCTCAAAGAGATCGTGCACGTGATGGAGCACACCGTCCCGTCGGGCGAGACGGCGCTCGGGCCGATCTTTCACGACCTGGCTGAGCGGATCCGCAAGCGCGGGCTGGTGATCATTCTGAGCGATCTCTTCGACGACCCTGCCGGACTGATGTCGGGCTTAAAGCACTTTCGCCATCGCCGCCACGACGTCAGCCTGGTGCAGATCATCGATCCGGCGGAGCAGGATTTTCCGTTCGACGAACCAACCCGCTTTCGGGGCTTGGAGCAGCTCGTCGAACAGACGGCCGAACCGCGCTCGCTGCGGCGGGCCTATCAGCGGGAATTCGAGGAGTTTCTCCGCGAAGTGCGGACGCGGTGCGGCGACTTGCGGATTGACTACACGCTCGTTCGCACCGACCGGCCGCTCGACGTCGCCCTGCGGGCCTTCCTGACGCGGCGGATGCAGCGCGCGGGGAGAACCTGACGTGACCGCGCCGACCCTGCGGGCACTCTCCGCGAACGGCCTTCTGGCCTTCGGCTTTGCCAATCCGTGGCTCTTATGCGGGCTGGCGCTGGGGGCCATCCCGATCGTCATTCACTTGCTGTCGCGACGCGCCTACCGCGAAACCAACTGGGCAGCGATGCGGTTCCTGCTCGAGGCGGCCCGCAAGAACTCGCGCCGCATGCGACTCGAGCAGCTCATTCTGCTCGCCGTACGGACGTTGATCCTGCTGTTGGCGGCGCTCGCCTTTGCCGAGCCGCTGGTCGAAGCGGTTTCGCCTCAGGCGCGGCCGCGGACCTTGTTGCACCGCGTGATCGTGATCGACGCCTCGTTCAGCATGGGAGCGCGGACGGATGCAGGTACCCGATTCGACCGCGCGAAAAGCGTCGCGCGGCAGATCGTCGCCGACTCGCAGACCGGCGACGCGATCAGCGTGCTGAGAATCGCCAGCCACACTCCCACCGCGGTGATTCGCGAGCCCGCCTTCGATCCGGAGATCGTGCAATCCGAAATCGACCGACTGCAAGTCACCGACGAGCCGGGTGAACTGATTCCCACGCTGGCCGAGGCCAGCGAAATCCTCGCCGACCCCCGGGCGCCACAGTCGAAAGAGATCATCTTCCTCAGCGATTTTCAGCGAGTCACCTGGGGCGACGACGCCTTGGCAAAATCCGAGGTGCCGGCCCTCTTTCGCAAGCTCGGCGACAAGGCCAAGATCGTGCTGATCGGCGTCGGCGACGGGCGGACGGACAACACGGCCATCACGTCGTTGACCTCCGCCGATCCGATCGTGCTGCCCGATCGGCCGGCACGGCTACGGGCGGCGGTGCGTAATTTCGGCCCCGCGCCGCTGCCCGGCGTGCGCTGCGAGCTTTATGCCGACAACTATTTGGTCGCGTTCAAAGCGGTCGACTTGCCGGCCCGCGAGGAAACGGTGGTCGAGTTTCCGTACGAGTTTCGCCGCTCCGGCGAACATGCGGTCGAGGTCCGGATCCCCGCCGACCGTTTGACAGCAGACAATCGCCGCTGGCTGAGCGTGCCCGTCACCGATCAAATCCGCGTGCTGGTGGTCAACGGGCACGAGGGAGGTCGGCCGGTGGAGAATGCGTCGCATTATGTGCGAACGGTGCTCGCCCCCTCGACGGTCCGCGAAAGCTGGAGCGGGGCCACGCAGCCCAAGGTGATCAACGAGGCGGACCTCACGGCCGAGGATCTCTCGAAGTTCGATTGCGTCTTTCTCTGCAACGTGGCCCTGGTCACGCGGACGGAGGCCGATCTGCTGCAAGCCTACGCGGAGGCCGGCGGCGGAATTGTCTTCGCACTGGGCGATCGCGTGAAGCCGGCCAACTACAACGCGGTGCTCTATCGCGACGGCAAGGGCGTGCTGCCGGCGCTCCTGGAAGGCCCGGTGGGCAACGCCCGCGATCCCGTGCACGGCGGCTACCAGTTCGACGCGTCCGACCTCAGCCATCCGATCGTCGCTCCGTTTCGTGGGAATCCGGGAGCGGGGCTCGATCGCGTCGTCACGCTGGAGTACCTGCAGGCCAAGCTGGCCCCCGGATCGCCGTCGCGCGTGGCCCTCAAATTCAGCTCGGGCGATCCGGCGATCATCGAGCGGCCGGTCGGGCGCGGACGCAGCGTTTTGTTGACGACATCGGCCGACGTTTCTTGGAGCACGTGGGCCGTCCATCCGACCTTCCCGCCGATGATCCACGAGACCGTCCGCTATGCGGCCGAAGGGCGCTGGCACCAGCGGCAGCACCTGGTGGGCGAACCGCTGTCGCGGACCTCTCACCGGGCGAGAGGCGGGCGTCAAAGTCGCCATCAAGTTGCCGGACGGCTCCGAGCAAAGTCTGCGACCCGTTGGCGGCGAAAACCGGGCCGACGTGACTTTCGCCGGGACCGCGCATCCGGGCATTTATGACCTGATGCTCGAGACGCCGCCCGATGCGTCGGCGGGCTCAGCGTCGAGCACGGCTTCGTCCGAGAAATTGGCTGGCGGCGTGCGACACGAGCTGTACGCAGTCAACGTCGATCCGCGCGAGAGCGACCTCGAGATGGTCGACGAAAAAGTCCTGCGCTCGACGACCCTCGCCGGCGTGCCCTACGACCGCCGCAGCGATTGGTCGCACGAGTCCCGCGAACTTGGTGCCAGCGAGCCGGCCACGTCCGGGCATGTCGCGGTGGCTGCTCGTGGCTACGCTCGCTCTGCTCCTGGTCGAGCCCCTCTTGGCTTGGAACTTTCGACAAGGGTTCGTCGTGCTGTGTGCGCTGGCGCTCGCCGGCCTGGGCTTCGCGATCGTTCCCGGTCATCCCCGCTACGCGGCAACGTTTGCCCTGCTGCTCGGGGCGGGACTGCTGGTGGCGGCGGCCGCTCGCTGGCTGTCGCGGCGACGGCGGCTTTAACCGGCGCCACGCGTTTAATCTAGCGCGATGCTGCGCCCGTGCGGGCCGACTCGAACAAGCCCTGCGTAAAGTCGAACACGGGCAGTGCGCACTCGGGCGGAGCAAAGTTCTCGGCCCCCAGCAGAATCGTGTCGAGAAAAGCGGTGATCGGGTCGGAGTCGGGCTCGCCGATCGCCACGCGTTCCGACCGCCCGTCTCGGGCCAGCCACAGTTCGCCGTCGCGCAGGGTCAGGTCGGCCGCCGCGCAGTGCACGCTCAACAGCTCTTGAAAGGCCTGGCCGTGGCCGACGAAGTTCATCGTCAGTGGCACGCCGCCCGAGAGCAACGCAGACACCGTCGCGGTGATTTCGACGTGGCTGCCGCAACGGTCGCATCGGGCGAAGACGGCGCTCGGCTCGAGACCGGTGACGGAAAACACGGCGTCGATCTTGTGGCTGCCGGCGTCGCCGATGAAGCCTCCCGGATTCATCTGCGGATCGTCCCGCCAGGTCCCGGCAATCGTCGACTGCCAGTTTTCCACATTGTGCGACAGCACCGCACGCACCGGTCCGAACTCGCTGGACCGCACGAGCCGTCGCAGCGCTCGATAAGTCGCCCACATGCGGCGCTGATAGGCGACCGACAAGAACACGCCCGTTTTTTGCGACGCTTCGATCAGCGCGACGATCTCTGCTCGCGAACGGGCCAGCGGCTTTTCGCAGAGTACCGGCACGCCACGGTTCAAGAGCGCGCTGGCTTGCTCGAAATGCAGGTGCGTCGGCGAGGCGATGACGGCCGCGTCGAACTGCCCGCCGTCGAGCAGCGCGGGGAAACTCGGAAAGACGACGGCTCGCTCCGCCGGACCAAAGCGGAGTGCTTGGGCCGCAGCCGGTTCCGGATCGAACAGGGCCGTGATGTTCGCCCGACCGTCGGCGGCCACGCGCTCGCAATGCAACCGACTGATGCGTCCGCAGCCGACCAAGGCCAACCGCAGCTGACTCCGCGAAGTGGATGTCTCCTCGCTCACGGCTTTTCGCCGAGATCGCAACGGCAGACCATCTGCCCGCAACCCGGGCAGCCCCGGCCGTACTTATCCAGCACGGCTTGCTCGAGGTCGATGCCCGCGACATTGGCAATCGTCACCAGCCACGCCAGCACGTCGGCAAACTCTGCGGCCAGGTCCTCCTTCGAGCCCGACCGCAGCGCGCCAGCCAGCTCGCCGACTTCTTCCATCAGCCACATGAACGTGCCGTCGACGCCGCGGGCAGCGTCCTTGTCGGAATACATCTCGGCAATCAGCGTCTGAAAGCCGGCAATCGTCAGCGGCGGAGCAGTTTCCGGAGATTCCACAGTGTTAGACCTTAGAGCCTTTGGAGCTGCCCCGACAGCAGCCCGACGGTGAACGAAGAGTTTCTTGGTCGACTTCCTTTGAATTTCGGCGTGACGGCTCATTTCAATCCGTCGAGTGCGGCGCGGGCGTCGGCGTTTTTGCCGTTGCGTCCGAGGATCGCCGTCAAACGCGTGCGCGCCTCGGGGACGCGACCGCCGGCCGCGAGCGCCTTGGCGAAAGCCAGTTCCAAGTCGTCGTCCTTCGGCTTGAGATCGACCGCGGCCTCGAACTCCGGCAGCGCTTGTTTGACTTGTTTCGCACCCAGATACGCCAGTCCCAGGTCGCGGTGGATTTCCGCGTCGAGCACGTCGACATACAGCGCCTGCTTGGCCAGGCCGATCGCGTCCGCAAATCGTTCTTGCTTAAGCGCCAGCTCGGCGAGCCGTTTGCGCGGGGCCGCGTCGTCGGGGGCCAGCTCGCACAAATGCACGAGCGCTTCGGCCAGCCGCTTCTCGTCACCCAGCAGCCCGTAGGCCGCCGCCAACCCGCGGACGAAATCGGGCTGCCAGGGGTAATATTTCGCACCCAGCTCGCACAGCTCGGCCGCTTGCTGCGGCTTGTCATCGAGGAGTCTGAGCTTGGCGAGCGTCATCAGGATCTCGCCGTGCGGGGCCGCGCGATTGAGCAGCGGCTCCAGCCGGGCGACCGCCGCACCGTACTGCTGATCGTCGGCATCCAATCGCGACAGCACGAGCGCCGCCCACGGCTGCCTGGCATCGAGGGTCAGCGCGTCTTTGGCCGTCTTCTTTGCCAGACCGGCATTCCCTTTCTCCAAAAGCGCCCAGGCGTACGCGCCGGCGATCGCGGCGTCCTTGGGATGCGCTTCGACCTGCTTCTCCAGTTCCGAAACGCTGCCGGACGGCGGCCGTTCGGCAGCGTGCAGGCCGGCCACTTTCGGTTTGAGGAAGTCGCGATAGCCGCGCTCGAACTCCGCCACATCGACGCCGAAAACTTTCTTGATCGCTGCCGGCGTCGGCAGGTTATCGTGATACGCGGCCAGCATTTTCTGCAACGAACCGGCGCCGCCGCGCTCGATCATGTATTCCGCGTAGAGGCGGCTCTGACAATAGGCGAACTGCCAATCGTCCGAATTCGACGGTCGCTCGAAGCCACGATCGAGCGTCTCCAGCGTCCGCAGTTGGCCGGGGTAGCGCCGGGCCAGGAGTTCCATCCATTGCGACGGCGGTGGATAGCCTTCGTTGAGCACGGCCAGGGCCTCGGTGAACCAGTGCGGGATATTAAAGCCCGACTGCTGCACGGTGATCACATGCACGAATTCGTGTCGCAGCACGCGGGCCCAGTTGTAGGGCACGGAGGCCGACGTCGGGGACGCCAGCGCCACCATCACGCCCGTCGATGCGCCGATGGTTTGGATCCAGGGCAAGCCGACCATCCGCGCTGAACCACTCATGCCCGGACCTCCCTTCGGAATTGTTGAAAACCTCGATGTGGGTCCGTTGCGGCGGCGCGTAGCCAAAACGCTCCACGAGCTGCGGATAAATCTGTTCGAGGTATTCGGCGATGTAGCCACCCAGCAGCTTGTCGAGCTTGGAATCGACGCGTATCACGAAATGCTCGGTCGAAATGGCCTGGTAACCATCGAGCAGCTTGAGCACCTTGCGGAAATTGCTCACCCGCGTGTGATACGGATCGGCCTGGAAGGCGTCATCGAGAATCTTGCGGGCCTGATCGGTGCGGCCGACACGCATCAGCAACATGCCCAGCGATGTTTTCGCCTCCGGCAATTGGGGAGCGAGGGCCATCGCCCGGCGGTAGCAAACCTCGGCCACGTCGAAGCGGCGGCGGGACTCGAGCAGCTCGCCGAGCGCGGTCAAAAAGACGCCCGGTTTGGGATCGGTTGCCGAGACTTCGGCCCAGACTTTGAGAAAGCGGGACGAGCTCGTCCGCGGTTTTCGTTTCGCTGCCGATCGGAGGTTTGGCCAGCCACGACTCGAGCGACGATCGCGAGGGAAGACCGTCGGTCAGCAGGCGCAGGCGGCCACGCGAGCGAGCACGTCTTCGTCGCGGGGATTGACGGCCAGTGCGGCATTCGCGGCGGCCAGCGCCGCCTCGATGCGTCCCGGACAAAAAATAGACGTCGGCTTTGAGCTGCAGGGCTGCGGGAAGCCGCGGGTTGATCCGCAGGGCCTCGGTCGCCTTCGCCTCGGCTTTGTCGAACTCGTTATTGTCGAGTGCGTCCTGGCCCAACAGCACGATCGCCTCGGCCGCACGGGGATTGATCGCCAGCGCCTGCTCCAACTCAGGGACGGCCTGCTCGCGGTTGTATTTCTCCAACAGGAGCGACCCGGAGATCAGATGGGCTTCCCAGGCGTTGGCATCGTTCTTGAGGGCGTCCGGGCAGAGCGTGTTGACCACGAAGTGGAAGATTTGGGTGTTGTGATTCCAGCGGGCGTACTGCACCGAGCCGCGGGCCACCACGATCAGCGTGGCCGCGTCTTCCGGCTGTCGCGAATTGTACAATCGAATGAACCAGCGGTAGCCGGCGTTGGCTTCCCGAAAGCGACCGGTCTGGGCATAAACGTCGGCGAGCACCAGCCGCGCCGTCGCGTTATCGGACGAGGCGGTGATGGCCGCCTCGGCGGTCTTCTCAGCATCGGCCAAACGGCCCCGCGCAAGCTGCAGCTCGGCCAGCCGCGCCAAGAGCTTCGGCTCCGCTGAGTTCTGTTTGCTGGCGTCGACGACGAGCTTTTCCGCCTCTTCCCAAGCCCCCACCGCCTCCCTGGCACGGCTGAGGCCGATGGCCACAGCGACCGGATCGGCCTTGGCGGCAGCCGCCTTATGAAAAACCTCTTCGGCCTCCTCGTAACGCCCTTTCGCCAGATGCGTCTGCGCCTTGGCCAGCAACTCTTTCGGCGTATTTGCGGACGAGGCTGATAGGGGCAGCGTGACGGCGAAGATCAGCAACAAGAAGGCCGATCGAGCGATCCGCCAGTGAGCGATTCGGCAGTGAACGATCCGCGGTGAACTGGGGCTGTCGGATGGAGCCTCTCGGCACGTCGGACAGCTTGCGAGTGGACGTCGGCACATCGGTGGAAAGCCGGTCGTCGTGGCGCTTGGGCGATTCGACAGCGCGGGCGACGCGTTGCTCCGGGACCTGTTGCCCGCACGGGCGCGCGGACAGTTCGAGGCGGCGACGTTCGCCGCGTCTACCCTCCAGTATATGCGGCGACGCGCAAGAAAAAACCGCGAGTCTTTGTGGGACCCGCGGTTTTTCTTATCAAACCTCTCAGTGTTGGCGACGGTGGAGTCGCTTTGAGAAGGGCGCGGATCGGGTAGTGACTAGCACTCACCCTTTTGTGATCCGGGCCCACAGTTTGGGTTTGGCACCTCCGTCGGAACGATGCGAGAGGCTTGTTCTCGGCCCTGCCGTGTGGCCCGCGTGGCGGCCAGTTCTGATGCAGTCTCTGTCGTGTGTCGATCGATGCCGGGCAGGGCTTCAGTTCTGTCTCTCGCCGGGCCCTCTTGCGAGTGGCCGCGGCGATCGGCTGCTTATTGATCGGCACAGGCAAGCCCGCTTCGTCGATCAAAAATCCAGAATTCGTGCGCCGAATTCGCGCGTTTTCGTCCGCTCGGGCGAGACATTCGGCGATTTGGCCGCTAGACCCGCGGCAACGCATCGTCTCTCTCTGACCAACGCCGCGACCAACGGCGATAAAAGTAGACCCCAATCCACGCCAGCAGCGGAAATACCCTCAAGAACTGGCCTAGCCCAGCATCGTTGGGCCGGGTAAAGGTCCAGGTCGCCGCCAGATCGTGGTCCGGCAAGTTCCAGATCCTAACCGTTCCGTCGTTTGAGCCGGCGGCCACCCGCCGACCATCGGGACTGAACTGCACCGTCTCGACCGCCGGCACGTCGAAATGGACTTCCGTCTTTTTTCGTTGCGGCAAATCCCACAGCGTAAGCCCGTCGAAGCGACCGCTTGCGAGCTGTTTCCCGTCGGGCGAAACGGCGATCGCCAGCACCAGCCGCTCGGGCAGCACGGCGACGACCTTGCGACTTTGCAGGTCGACGATTTGGATCGTTTTATCGTTGGCGGCCACGAGCGTCTTTCCGTCAGGCAGCCAGGCGAGCGCCGTGACGTTCGGGGCCAGATCGCCGTTGTCGGGCGGCTCGGGAGCTTCGATCCGCTCCAGCAGTTTTCCAGCAGCCGAGTCCCACACTTCGAGGTCAAGCGTGCCCAATCCGCCGACGGCAAATCGCGAACCGTCGGGCGCGGGAACCAGCGTCTGCACGTTCGGGCCCACTTGCAGCCCGCGCAGCGGCGCATCGGAACCGAATTCGCCCAAATAGACGAACTGACGAAGCGCCAGCGCGTAACGATTGCCTTGCGACAGCGAGGCCAGAGTGCGGAAATGCAGGCGCTCCGATTTTGGATTCGACAGTAGCCGCCGTTGGGCCGTGTCCCAAAAAAACAACCCGCCATCGAAGCCCGCCGAGAGCAGCTGGCGACCATCGGCCGAGAATGCGACGGATTGTCCGATCAACACTTCCGGCAGGATGTTGAAGATGCCCGGACGACCGACGCGTCCCAGAACGGTCGCCCGTTCCAGGTCGGTGACCGAGGCCAGCACGGCCGTATGAAACAGGTCGGAAAGATACCAACGCTCGCGGAGCGCGCGAAACCGGCCGCTATAGACGCCGATCGCCAACTGTTTGCCGTTCGGAGAGAAGGCCAGCCCGCTCACCGACTGCCACGTCGACCCGCGGTTTTGCGGCCAGAGAAGGAACGCCAGGCTGACGACCAAGCCCACCGCCATCGCCGACTGCCCGGGCGAGAGGTCCCTTAACCTATTTTTCACGGCCGCGAGGAGATCCACTGCGATGCCTCGGCACGCCAGCAGGGTTTTCTTAGACTCTACCCACGGTACACTAAGGGCGCCCGCGAGGATATTTCGGGCAGCTGCCAGTGGAGCCAGCGCCAGCGGAGCCAGCCAATGGGGGCCAGCAGGAACTGACGGAGGGCTGCCGAGGCGTGCCGTGAAACCGTCCACGGGCTGCGAGGGAGTTCCACCTCGGCTGGTGAAACCGTTCACAAAAGCGCCGCGCCGGACCGCGGTGTGATTTCGGACGCGGATCGACGATGGTGAACAAGAAATCAGACGAACTGGCAGTCGGAGCCAACGTCCGCGTGAAGGCGGGCACAACGATGCCTGAATTCCCGGACGTCGCCTGCGGTGGCTGGACAGGCAAGATCGTCGAAACGTCGGGCAAGAAGCCCAATACCAAGTACTTCGTCGAATGGGACGAAGCCACTCTGGGAAGCATGCCGGAGTCGTATCTGAAGCTCTGCGAAGCGCAGGGACTCTATCATCGCATGGCCTGCCTCGACGGCTCGGTCCTTGAACCCGCGGGCTGACGTCCCCGCTTGATTGCGGCGTCCGGCGTCTATTGCAATTCGTGCCGAGCGCGTTTTCTTCGGACTCGCTGCGCACCCAGATCCTGCCGCACCGACTCTTCCGGCACGTTGACCTCCATTGAGGGTATTTCCCAGCTCTCAACGAACCGGTCATTCCAATCTTCACGAACAAATCACTTTTGCGGCGGCGCCTTTTGCGCCGTTTATCCGTGAGAACCGACGCAAGCTGCAGCAGGGCGGTCAGGAACGAGTCACCGCTGCAAGTTCACAACGCCGACAGAATAAAGAAGCCTTATATTCTCAGCGGCAAGCCATACCTTCTGGCAAACCAGAACGTCTGAGGGATGTATGATCGACTGGAAGCATCTGCGGGCGCAGGTGATGGGGAAAACGGACAAACCGCCCCTCCCGCCCAGACTCGAAGTTCCGAAACTGCCTCAGACCGTCTCGGCCGTTTGCGAGCGCGCCAGCGCCCCGACTGCACGGCGGCCGACCTGTGTGAAGTGCTCGAGCAAGATCCGGCAATCACCGTCGACCTGCTCAAACACGTGAACTCCGCAGCGAGCGGCCTGCGCACCAAGGCGGCCACCGTTCGCCAGGCCGTGGCGCTCTTGGGCGTCAAAAACACGCGGCTGTTTGTGACCACCACGGTCCTCGAACAGCAGATGCGGAATACGAAGTCGCCGCTGATCCTCGGGCATTTGTTCTGTCTTTCGGCGTTAGAGCGGGCATTTTTCGCGCGAGAGATCGCCAAAGCGACCAATCGCGACACGGATCTGGCATTCGCGGGGGCGCTGATTCAGGACTTCATTCTGCCCTCGTTCACGAAGCAACACGTGACCGAATACGCCTCGTTCATGAAGCAGCTCTCCGCAGGCGAGGCCGAACTTCCCGATCTGGAAAGCGCTCATTTCGGCTGCACGCACGCCGACTGTGCTGCCTTCCTGATGCTCAATTGGGGCTTTCCGGACGACCTGATCTGCTGCGCGCTTTTGCATCATCGCCCCGTGCAAATCTGGGCGCTCGAGCCGTTGCGGCATACGGCCCTCCCCGCGCTGGCCGCCACCTCGTGGCTGCCGTCGGTGCTGGCTCCGTCGACCGCCCATTTGCCCAAGCTCTGCCAATACGTCGCTGACAACTTCAAACTCGATATTGCCGTCCTCGCCCAATCGGTCGATGAGCAGCTCCGCCACCAGGTTCCCAATTTGGGCACGTACGTGACCCTGCACCAGCATCTGGCCAGTTCCGCCGTCAGCGTGTGAATCGCAAAACGCGCGTGTGAAGCCTGAGCGCGTCTGAGTAGTGAGCCGTGTGAGATGACCGCGAACAGCCAGACAATCACGTTTTCCATCGACCGACTCTGCTCCGGGACCACATTGCCCGGCCCGATTTACGAAGACACTGACAGCGGCGTGCTGTTGTTGCAGGCGGGGGTCTGCGTCTCCGAGGAGCAGATCGATCAGCTCAAGAACCGCGGCATCAAGCAAATCCGTATCGAGAAGCGGTTTGCCGATTCACTGTTTTCCTCCGCGCCGCGACGCGCCGGCAACCGGCCGATTCGCCAGCGCAACCCGACGACGCCGCAGGCCCAGCGGGCCGAGAAGAGCGCGCCGCCGATCTGCCGCCCGGAGCCGAAAACGACCTGGTCCGCGCAAGGATCGCAGTCGGTCGCCAAGCTGCGCAGCGCGCAATCGGAACGCCTCTCCAACGTTTACACGCTCCTGGAAACCCAGGGCGGCATCGATGCCGACATTCTCGACGAGATCGGCCAGGAATCGATCGACCAGCTGTCCGTCGACATGGACCTGTTCATCAAGGCCTCGATCGAGCCGCAGCTCAGCGAGGCGGCGTCCGAGCACTGCGTGCGGGTCGCCCAGCTGGCGGTCGCGGTGGGCGCCGTGGCCGGCCATACGCGGGAAGAACTCCGCTGGCTAGCTATGGGATGCCTGGTTTCTCGTTGCTGCGCGACGGAATCCGCGCGAGAGCTGTCGGAAGAGCCGCGGCGCCTCACTGAGGTGGAATTCGCCGAGATCAAGCGGACGCCCGGACGCGTCTTCGATATGCTGTCAACGATCGACTTCCCCCTCGTGGCCCGGACCGTTGCGTACCAAATTCACGAACGCTGGAACGGCACCGGCTACCCGCGACGCAAAGCCGGCAACCAGATTCACGTGCTGGCCCGCGTCGCTGGCGTCTGTGACGCTTACGTTTCGCTCAGCTCGCCCCGACCGCACCGGCCGGCCTTCTCGCTCTATGCGGCCGTCGTGCAAATTCTGGCCGACGCGCGGGCCGGCCTGTTCGACCCGCAAACGATCCGGCACTTCCTGCGGACCGTCTCGCTCTATCCGATTGGGGCCTACGTCCGGTTGAGCACGGGCCAGATCGGCCGCGTCGTGCGGACGAGCCCGGATGCGTACGATCGCCCGTCGGTCGAAATCGTCGGCGAATCCCCGCACCGTATCATCGCCCTGACGGAGTCGCCGGACGTGCAGGTCGTCGAGGTAATCGATCCCGAGCAAGCCGCCGAGGAGATCTTCGTTCCTCAGGAGGGACAGCTCGATTCGGACCAGATCAATTTCCTGCTCGGCGTTCCCAGCACGCAGGAAATCTGAGCTCCGCCTCAGAAGCCGCGCCGCGCGTTTTCGCGTGCGGCGATCCTCGACAGTCACTTCGCTTCGCGGAACCGCTGCCAGGCCAGCCCCGGGCGATCAACGCGGAACGTCACGAGCCGCGTGTGCTCGACTTCCGTCACGTAGACGTTGCGACCGTCGGGCCCGCCGAAGCACAGATTGCTGGGCCGCTTGCCCAACACGTCGATCTCGCGCAGAACCTCCCCCTGCGGCGTCATCTTGATGACGGTGCCGTTCCCGTAGCGGCAAATGTAGAGATTGCCGTCGACGTCGCAACGCATACCGTCGAACCCGTGATTGGTGATGCGGCGAATCAAGCGGCGGTCGGCCAGCGACTTGTCCGCGCGAATCGTGAACCGCCAGATGTTCTTTTGATCGCTCTCGTTCACGTAGAGCGTCTTGCCGTCGGGACTCACCTCGATGCCGTTGGACGTTCCCTGATTGTCGGCCGCGAGGGTGATGCGGCCATCCGGGTCGATCCTCCAGACGCGTCCCGTCTTGGCCTTCCAGTTCGGATCGCTGGCGAAGATCGTCCCGTCGGGCGCGATCGCCAGGTCGTTCGGCTGAGCCATGCGGGGCTCATGAGCGAGCACGCGAATGGCCCGTGTGGCCGGATCGATGGTGAGCACGTTGTGCCCGGTGTAGTCGGCCACGAACATCGTTCCTTTGCGGTCGAAGACGATGCCGTTGCCGTCGCTGCCCTTCGGCAAGGTGACGTAAACTTCGCCGCGTCCCTCGGGCGTGACGATGCCGATCGTACCCTCGGTGCGAAAGTTGACGGCGTAGATGTTGCCCCGCGCGTCGCAATTGGGCCCCTCGATGCCGATGGTGAATTCTCCCGGCTGCGTGAGCGGCCGCGAGACAAAGAGCGACTCGCTCGACGGTTCAGCCGCGGTGCCAAAGCGAGCTGCGCTCGTCACGAGTCCCACGAACAGTGATCCCAAAAGTAGAATTCGCGGGTTCATTTCGGGAGGTCCATCGCTGGAGGTGCGGAGGCGGCTGAGGCACGGGGGAGGTCAGGACTGGTCCATCTCTTCGTCGCTGATCAGCGGGATGGTCGGATAGCTCGGCTTGGCTTCGCTTTCCGGCTGCGCCGTCGAGGCGGTTTCGGCCACCTTCAGGAAATCGGGGGGGATCGCGGGCGTTTCCATGCCGCGCTCGCCGTAATAGAACTTTCGCCAGACCAACCGATCGCCGACGCCGATGATCAGCGATTTGCGAAACAGTCGCAGCGAGGGATATCGCGTACGATTGAGATGCTCGCGACAACGACGGAAACGGATCGCCACCACCGTTTCCCCCTGCAGTTGATAGCCCACCAGGAAGCCGACAAATAGGCCCAGTGGGACCAGCCAGCGCCCTTCGATGTCCCACAAAAACAACCAACCAATGCAGGCAAAGACCAGCCCGAGGATTGGTGCCCACAGCGCCCAGGTGAGATCCGGCACGCTGCGATGCTCGCTGTTCCATTCGCATTGAGTTTCGTTGCCGCAAACGACGCAGCAGTCGGGCAGTTCGGCTGTCCAGCGATCGCCGTAGAGATAAACGTGATCGTTGTGATCCTCGGACGAGACCCGTAGCTCCTTGCGCTCACCGTGGTCCTGGAGAAAGGTCAGGTATTCGGTCGCCTGCGTCCGCAACTCGGCCCGGTTCGCCCAGTAGAATTTGGCGACGCGTTTGAGATGCTCCCAGGTCGCCAGGGCCGCCGTGCGGATCATTCGCAGGGCACGGTCGAGCCAGCGCTTCCAAGCCTCGGTCGAATTGGTTCCCGCTGTCGGTCCCTCAGGGAACAGGGGCGGCTCGAAGGCCGTGGCCGCCAGCCAGGCCTGCCCATCGAGGGACACCTGGTCACCAGGCCGCAACCGGCCGTCGCGGGCGAATTCACGAAGTTGGTCAACGGGGAAAGGTCCCTGGACGTCGCGCAGCGCACGGGGATCCCGGTAGTAAACGTCGCCGGACATACCGGTCGTTTGTACCAAGCTGCGCGAAGCGATAGAAGCCAGCGGCGGATCGAGCCGCGGCAGAATCCCTAAACCCGAAGGTGCAAGCGGCAAGTCGCGCAAACAGAAAGAAGGCGGACTCAAACCAGAGACGATTCAGGCGGCGGCCGGCGACGCGGTCACTTTGTGATCGCTTCCTTCGGAGCAACGGGGCGCATCTTTCCGACGCGGATGTTTAGCGGGATCGGGTCGGGAGCCGCGTTAACGGCGGGTACGCGGACGGCGCGTCGCAACACTTTGCCATCGAGCACGATCCCGTTCCCACCGGCGAAGCCCGGCGCCTGCTGGAGTTTTCGCTGCATGATCCGCCACTGCCACGGCTCAAAGATCGGCTGCAGCTTTTCTTGAGGGATCGAGCGCATTCGCGCATACACCACATTGAAATATGCGGCCGGATACGGGCGATCCTCGAACCGGGCGGGCCGCGTCTCTTTGAGCAGCAGGTCTTCCAGACCCTTCCATTGTTCGTCGCTCAAGCCCAGGGCCGTCGACAGTCGCAACACGGTCATGTGAACTCCCGCCCGATGCTGAAAATCGCGGCGTTCGACCTCGACGCGATCGAGACTCGCGATTTGTTCTGGGCTGAGGATGCTGGCGAGGGTTTTGGCGAAGAGCGAGTCGCCGGCAAACAACGCACCGCCGCTGAGCGCCGCCTGAAACGGCTGCGTCTCCTGCCGAACCCGACGCCATTCGTCGATCGTAATTCGTCCACCCCGATAGTGTGATTTGAACTGCTCGACCCGGTCGACAAGCCGCCGGATGTCCCCCTGGCCGGCCAGCAACAGTTTTTGCTTTTGGTTTTCGGGTATCCCGAAGCTTCGTCCAAGCGAGTCCACCTTCATGCGCAGTTGCGATTCGAGCCTTTCTTGCGGCGACCCGCCTCCCTCGTCGTTTCGGTAAACCCAATTGTCAATCATCGCCCCGATGTTGGGGACGTTGATCGACCGCTGTTCGTTCGCCGCCGGCTGCCGGGATTTGTCGACTAAATCATCGTCGTCACCCGCGTGGGCGGGATTTGCTGCGAGCGCCAGCACGAGCAGCCACGCCGGCAGAGTCGTGCGTCCCCAACTCGTCACAGCGATCCTGGGTCCCGTTGGCATGCCGGCCTCCTAGTCGCCGTCGTCCGGCTCGTCAATCGGCGTCCCGACGGACCCGATTCGTCCGGCATTAAATCGCGGATGCGGATCGCGACTCTTGAGGATCTCCCCCCAACGCTTCGACCTGTTCGCGATCCAACAGCGGCACGATCAGGGAATCGGGAACCGGCGGAACTTCGCGGCCCCCATCCCGCACCGCTAATTCGATCATCTGGCTCCAAGCCGGTTCCCACTTGGGAACGAGTCTCGCCACCATGACCCGGCGCTGCGTTTCAGTGAGCGCGAGATCCTGATCAATGAAAGTCACAAACGTCCAAACGCAGGCCTCGCGTTCGTTCCCCCGTCGTTTGACGACCTCGCGGTGATAACGATCGGCGTCTGCGGGCGACAGGTGCTTCGTCACGCATTCGGCCAGCTCGTTCGGAACCGCGTCGCACGACGCATCCGTCGCCCCAGTGGCCGCCCGTTCGAGGCACTGCACCAGATCCTTCTCCATCTCCCGCAGCTGTGCCTTCGTCGGAGCGCAGGCCTTCTTGACAAAAAGCAACTCCACAGTGACCATGGGCCGCCACTCAAGGCCCTGATCGGGCGCGTTTTGCGCGGCGAACGGGTCTTGCACCCGCCTAACCCTCGGCACGACCGGCCGGGGTCGGAATGCGGGAGCGCCGGGCGGCTCGCGGTCGGTGATGAGTACGATGCCGTTAAAGACCCGCGGCGCGAGCTTCAGGCGCCCCAGGATGTGCGTCAAGGCCTGACCGAGCGGAACGCCCTCGAGGTTCGCCGAGATCGGCGTCGTCGGCGCGACTTTGGACCGCTTCAGTCCGGCATCGTCGAGACGGACAGGGATCCGGTATTTCTGCGCGAGGAGTCGGGCGAATTCCGTCAGCGGCAGATTTTGGACCTTGAGGTCGGTCTTCGCTTCCAACACGGCGACTGCCTGCGGACGGTCTAATTGCACTGCCGACAGCTGGGCAGGGAGCGAAACGGCCGTCGCCGTCAGCGCGACCAGTAAGAAGGCAGCGGGCAGAAGCAGGAGTCGGTTCATGGCGCTTCCGTACTCCTCGGAAATGCCAAAACACGCCGTGCGTTGCTGCCTAGACCTTACCAGATGCGGGTCGGCAATTCGACATTTTTCTTGCCCAGCCTGAGCGGCTGCTTACGCGATCAATCCGCCTGGTTATGCGATCACTCCGTTCAGTGCGGGAGCGACTCGAACGGGTCGCCTTTGCTCGAACCGGAGCCGTCGGCACTGGGGATGGCGGAAGTCGGCCGCGTGGGAGGCGGCGAGCCGGCGGCCGCAGGCGCTTCGAGGAACGGATCGTCGGCGTCGGCGCTCCGCAACGGAGGCGGTGAGGACGCGGGCGAAGGGGAGCTCGACGGCAGCGAGTTGAGTGCCTGAGAGTTAAGTGGCGGCGAGTTGTGCGGTTGGAAGTTGGGCGACGACCGCGGACTCGCGTCGAACGAACCGAGTTGCACGTGGCCTGCGCCGGACGAACCGCTCGGCGTTGTCGGAATCGGCTGATTCCATTCGGCGCTATCGCCGTCAAGTCGCGAGCCCGCACCGTTGCCGGGCCCCAGCGTAGCGCGACCGGGCGGCGATAGCGGGGAAGGCGCCGAATTGGGACGGCGGATCGTTCGGCGCGAGCGGCGCAGAAGGCGGATTGGAGGAGGGCGTGCTCAAGTCGCCAACGTCCGACGACGCAGACTCGGACAAGGTGGGAGTCGCGCGGCCCCGGCCTGCCGTCGCGCCAGCGAACTGTGCTCGTTTGCGGTTCATCGCGCCGATGTCGAAGGCCGGGTAGTAGGGTTTGCGCGGAACCTGCCAGTTCCGCGGCGGAATGGTCGTCGGGTTGACCTCGATCTCCGTAATTTCGAGCTTGATCTTCAATTGAGCCTGCGGCCATTCCAGCGCAATGACATGGGGCATCACGATTCCGGTGGCCCGGTCGCGAATATGCTGATCGAGAGTCGCCCGCGCGATCAGGAGGCCGTTCATGTCAACCAGGCTATGGCTCAGCACGAGGCCGCGGCGCAGGTCGACGCGGATCACTTTCTTGACCATTTGGCCGGACGGGGAGAGCCGCTCGGAAATCAGGTTTACGAACTGGCCGCCAGCTTCAGGATGTAGCGATACGTGCTGTGTGTCGATCGGCACGACGCCCAGCGCTTCCATCAGCCAATCGGGCTGAAACGGAATTTGCGAGAGCATCTGTGAATTGGGCACGTCTTCGTGTCGGGCCTGGTAGACGTAGCTCGGCTGGCCGTTCATGCTGCCGTGTTTGACCCAGAACCAAAACCACTCGGCGTTCGAGCCAAAATCGGCTTCTTCGTCCATGCGGAGGATGCCGGCGGTCAGGTGAAAGTTGCGGGGCCGCTCGACCGCGATTGTGCCTGTCAGATGCACGGGCAAGCTCTGGCCGGAAATGCGGACGTCATTGGAACGCCAGGCCGACACTCGTTCGATGTTGGCGTTAACCCGCCGCACGACCTCGTCGACCGACGCGTTGGCCGGCAGCGGCGAACCGAAGTCTTGGTGAGTGAATTGGGCCTCGAAGTGGCAGCCGCTTGCGGTGACGAGCAGCAACAGGCCGGAGCAGACCGACAGTCGCGACCGTGGTGCCCCACCGGACATCGCTGTTGCGGTTGAGCTGCCCCCACCCCCGATAGATTCGCGATCCATCGCGTTGATTCCTGTCAGCCGCCGCAGCCTTAATTGGAGTCAGCGGTTATTTGCACTCAGCGTTTATTGGGTCTCAGCAGTTATTTGGGCTCTGCCGTGATGCTCGCTTCGAGTTCCAGTTGCAGCGCCGCCAATCTCCGCTTCCGCAAGCTGTTGGTCGCGGACCTCAAACGGGCCTTCCCCCTGCAAGCCGGCCAGTTCCAGGATCGTCCCCTCGGCATCGCTCCGAGTCTTCGCGATTTGCAGGCGCCGCCGTTGGACGAGCAGGAGGGCCAGCACATAGCGGAACTTTTCGCGGGCCGGGTTCGCGTCTTCGCACAGTTGTTCGAAGTGTCTCAGCAGGGCGTCTGGATCAAGTACGCGCCGTTTCGGTTGGTCGCGAACGGGGACTGTCACTCGCCAGAAGCCGAGCGCTCCCTCGGGCGGCCCTGTCCAGGCGCCGGCCGAAAAGTCGAGACGCACCCACTCGTTCCCCTTTTCGATGACAGTCGAGTAGCAGACGTCGCCGGGTCCGAAGGGCTTCCCGGTCTTCGAGCAGATCTTGCCGAGCGCCTTCAGCTCGTAATCCATGGGACCTCTCGAATGACGAACGCCGACCGACTTCCCCAGCGCGCGAAGGTTCGCACCCAAACGCACGGGGGGCGGATCGTACTTAAACCCTGAAAACGGCTCAAGATGAGACAGACGTCCCAAAGCGAGCTCTACGCCAGCAGTTTCGCCGGCTAGGTCACGACGAGACGGGGCGATCGACCGAGCGTTCCGCGGGCCGCGGAATCCGCTCCAACCAGGGCTTGGGAACCACGGAAGGCTCGGAAACGGGGGTTGCCGGACGCGGAGCTAATTGGGAGAAGAAATCGACGATGCGGCGGTCGAACTCTTCTGGGTCAACCTCGCGAGCCAAGTTGTGTTTGGCCGTCTTTACCAGCCAGCGACGACTTGTGGCCTGCGGAAATTTCTCGAACAGGGCCTCGCTAATTTCCGGGAGAACGTACGTGTCGCGGCCGTCCACGATCATCATCGCCGAGCGATTGCCCAGCCGACCCAGCCAATCCTCCAGCACGACGTAGCGGCAATGCCGGCGGATCTCGCTGACCCAGCGCGTAAGCAGCAGCGACGTGCGGACGTGCCAGATCGGCAAGATCCGCATGAACCATTTCGGGAAGTAGAGCGACGACCAGCGGAGCGTGTAGTGCAACGACATCGTGCTGATCGAGAAGACGCCCTCGCAGGCGACGCAGCGCACCTCCGGCGATTGGGCTGCAACAACCACGGCCGCCGAGCCGCCACGGCTCATCCCAAAAAGCCCGATCGGCAACTGCTGCAAATCGGGACGCTGGCGGGCGTAATCGACGGCCGCCCGGGCATCGCGGACTTCGTACTCTGTCAGCCAATGAATGGGCTGATAGCCCGGCAGGCGATCGCTCTCGCCCTGATTGCGAAAGTCGAAGCTAAAGACTGCAAAGCCGGCTCCCATGAGTGCGCGACAATACCAACCGGCCGACCAGTGGTCGCCGCCGAACTCGGGGCAAAAAATGACCAGGGCGCGAGGCGGTCCGTTCGTCGGCAGGTGCAGACTGCCGCGCAGCGTGACGCCGTCGGAGCTGGCAAAGGTGACCGGTTCCGCGGTGGGTGACGGGGCGATCGTGTCAACCGCGAAGGGCGGCGACCGCTCCAGAATCGGCAAGATGGCAAGCACGGCGGTGACGCGGATGATCAGGTCAATCACGACCACAACCGCGAGAAAGCCGACAACAACCCACAGCACGAGCAGCTTAGCCTTTATATTCGGCGAAAATCAGGGAGATATTCTGTCCACCAAAGCCGAAGCTGTTGGACAGCGCGCGCCGCACCGGCGCTTTGCGTGCCGCATTGGGCACGTAATCGAGATCGCAGTCCGGATCACGCGTCTGGTAGTTCATCGTCGGCGGCAGTACGTCCTCGTTAATTGCCAAGAGACACGTGATCGCCTCGACACTTCCGGCAGCCGCGATCAGGTGACCCATCATGCTCTTGATGCTGGAGACGGGAATTCCCGGCGCGTGCGTCCCGCAGGCATTCCGAATGGCCATGGTCTCCACGCGGTCGTTGACCGCCGTGCTCGTGCCGTGGGCGTTGATGTAATCGAGGTCTTCGGGATTCAGCTCGGCATCCCGCATGGCCATCTTCATGCACATCGTGGCGCCACGGCCCTCGGGGTGAATGTCGGTGATGCGGTAGGCATCGGCGCTCGAACCGTAGCCGACGACCTCGCCATAAATATGGGCGCCGCGGGCCTTGGCCCGGTCATGCTCTTCGAGAATCAGCATGCCGGCACCTTCGCCGAGCACGAACCCGTCCCGTTCTTTATCGAACGGACGCGACGCGTGCGCGGGATCGGAATTCCGAGTCGACAGGGCCGTCAACAGGTTGAAGCCGGTCATGCCGAACGGATGAATCATGCTGTGTGCGCCGCCGGAGAGCATCACGTCGGCATCGCCGCGGCGGATAATCTCCGAAGCTTCGCCGATCGCCTGGCTGGAGGCGGCACACGCCGTCAGGCAGTTGAGGTTTGGCCCCTGAGCGTTGAAAAGGTTGGCCAGATGGCCGGCGGGCATATTGGGCTCTTGCTCGAGTTCCCGCTTGGGATTGAGTTGCTCGAGGCCGGCCTTGGTGAACCGCTCGAGGTCCAGCTCGCCGTTCTCGCGGGCCTGCGAGATCATGTTCATGAAGACGACGAAGTCCTGCTGCCCTTCGCCGGCCCCCAGATAAACGCCAAATTGCGTCGGATCGAGGGACGAATCGAGCACGCCGGAGTCTTTGATCGCCTGCGTCGCGGCAGCCACGGCAAACTGGATGTTGCGGCCGGCCATCTCGAACCGCTTGGCGTCTTTATAGTCATCTTCGAGGTGGAAGTTTTTGACTTCGGCGGCGAATTTGGTGGGGAAATTGGAGGCATCGAAGAGGCTGATTTTGTCGACGCCGTTGCCCCCTTCTTGCAGCGACTTCCACATCGAGCGAACGTTGTTCCCCACGGGTGTGATACAACCCAGCCCAGTTACGACGACGCGTCGTCTCATGCGAATTGACCCCTAGACTTTGGCACGGTCCGACGAAAACGACTCGGCCGAAGCGATACAACTGAAGAGGCAGAGTGTCCCGCTCCGCCTTCCCAGCCTGCCCGCCATGCTTCCGCCAGAACGGCACGATGACAGCCGGTACAGGTCCCAAATAGCACCGGCACGGATCCCCAGTTTAATAGATCGGTCCCCACGACGGGAAGAATGACCTGGGGCCCCGCCGCCGCTAGCGGCAAATACGGGGTCGTTTCCCGGAGGGACTCGCCGTAAAATCCGTATCCGACGTGGCTTGTGCCGAACCCTTGGCAACGTTGGGAACCGAAGAGTTCGATAGTTGTCCAGCGCCTCGGCGGGGACATTCACTGAACGCCTGGTCGACTAAGAGCTGGCCGTTGGCGTTCCGTCCCCGGCTTGGCCCACTTCCAGGATACCCAACAGGCCCATCGAGAAGACAAAGTTCTTCTGATCGATGGCCGCCGAGTCGCCGGCTTTGGACTTATCGAGGTGGTTGAAGAGGATCTCCGCCTCCGCCACCAACCGCTCGCCCACGTGCGCCTTGCAGTCGACGACACCCCCCTCCGGCCGGATGTCGGTGAGCGTGGCCGTATAGGTCAGGGTGTCGCCCGGGCAGGCCCAGCTGTGAAACGTCACGTGCGGCACTTTGGCGAGGATCACGATCTCGCTGAAGCCGCTCTTTTCGCCCAGGAGGATGCCGCCCGTTTGGGCCAGCCCTTCCAGGATCAGCGAGCCGGGCATTACCGGAAAACCGGGAAAGTGGTCGTGGAGGTGCTCTTCTGCCAGGGTGACGTTTTTAACGGCCTTGGCATACGAACCCGACTTAAACTCCACGAACCGATCGATCCAGAACCAGCGCATGAGGCACGTTCTCGGCTCACATCGCGTTGCGGGGCGATTGCCGCCCTCAAGTTCCCGAGAGCTTCGTCTCCATGAACTTCACGATCATTCCGACCGTGAACAGGTCCTGGATGTTCTCGACCTTGGGGTCCTTGGCGAACTTGTCGACGTCGGCGTGCGGCAGGCGCTTGCGCAACTCGGCGATGCCGGCCTCGGTGAGCGCGCCGTTCTTGGTGAGAGTGGGATCAGCGGCCGCAAAGTTGTCCGGGAACAGTTCGCCGCGGGGAATCTTGACGTTGAACGCCTTCTCCAGTCGAAAGACGATGTCCAGAAAGTCGATCGATTCGGCCCCGAGGTCGCCCATCAGCGTGGCGTCCATCGTGCATTCGGACTCGTCGGCCCCCAACGCGTCGACCAGGATTTCGCGCACCTTATCGTAAATCTCTTTCTCGGTCGGCATCAGTCTCACCTCCGGTTGAATTCGATCTTCGACAGCATCGTGGCACCGGCCTGCCTGCATGCCGCCGTGCGCGGGCTGTTTTGTCTCAGAATCCGCCCAGCGTCAGGCCCCCGTCCACCCGCAGGACCTGGCCCGTGATGTAAGCGGCTTCCTCCGTCGCCAGAAAGACGACGGCATGCGCCACGTCTTCTGGTTTTCCCAGCGCTGCGCGGGAATGTGTTTCACGATCTGATCGCCCGCGGCGCTGCGAACAGCGATCGTCATGTCGGTCTCGATGAACCCCGGTGCGACGGCGTTCACCGTGATGTTTCGCTTGGCCAGCTCGGTCGCCACGCAGCGGGTGAAGCCGTCGACGCCCCCCTTGCTGGCAGCGTAGTTCGCCTGGCCCGGATTGCCGAAGTCGGCCGCCACGCTCGACACGTTGATCATGCGGCCATAGCGCTGCGACATCATCGGCCGGGTGACGGCCTGGCAGAAATTGAAGACGCCGTTCAAATTCGTGGCGATGACTTCGTTCCAGTGCTCTTCGCTCATCGTCGCCAGGAGCGTATCGCGAATCACGCCGGCGTTGTTCACCAGGATGTCGATCTTTTCCCACTTCTCCAGGACGGTCTCGACGACTTTCTCGGCGGCGTTTTTCTGCTTGACGTCGCACTGGTAGCCGACGACCTCGCGGCCTTCCTTCTTCAGCTCCTCGACCAGTTCGTCGGCCGCCTGCTGATTCGAGTGATAGGCGAAGGCCACCTTGGCCCCTTCGCGGGCCAGGGCGCAGACGATGGCCCGGCCGATGCCCCGGCTGCCACCCGTCACGATCGCCACTCGCCCCTCGAGTTTCATCTTCTCCAATTCCCCTTGTCCGATTCGTCGGCCCACTCACGACAGGCCTGCTTAAGTGACTGATTCGTCGGCGGGGCCGGTCCAAATTTGCACAAACCGCCGCCGCATTTCGTCAATGCGGAGTTGATCGGACGGAGCCAAAGCCGCGTTCCGATCCGCCAGGTTGAATTGTTCCAGCGTCACCCGCGCACTGAAGGTCGACTTGCCGTCGACGGTTCCCGAACCCTTCAAAATGTATTCGCGATCACCCCGCTCGTGCACGGCCGCGGTAACGGTTAGAGTTCGACCGGGCTGCACGAAGTTGTTGTATTTTAATGCTTTGGCTTGTTTGAGCAGAATCGTGCTATAGCGGAAATCTTCTGTCGTGCGCATCAGCCAAGCGCTGGTCTGCACCAGGCACTCCAGCATCATCACGCCCGGAAGCACCGGATAGCCGGGGAAGTGATCGGCCAGATATTCCTCGGCTGCCGACACGTTTTTGATCGCCGTGATCGACTGCCCAGGCTCCAACGAAAGGATTCGATCGACCAGCAGGAAACGCATAGCGACTCAAAGCGCCCCCGCCCCGAAGTTTTTGTCTGGGCGCATGACCGCCCTTTTATAGTGAGCCTAATCCGATTTCACAACCCGAGGCACGGGCTCAAATCCAATGTCTAAAGTCGAAGGTCCAAGGTCAATTCCGCCGGCGAGGAACGCCGACGAAGCCGACCTTGGACCTAAGACGAACCGACTTTGGATTCTATCGCGGGCTCACTTCGACTCCGTCGGCCAGGGGACCCCGGCGCCGGACCTGGACGCGTCACCGTTCTCGTTTTGGCGGCGCGGGTTGGCGGCCCCGTCTTTGCCCACCGGCAAACGTTCGGCCTCTGCCTTGCCGACCTGGGTGGCCTGCTGGGCGGAGATCGCCCGGGCGATTTGCCGCATTTGCTCCTGGTCGAGGTGGCGGAGGTTCCCCAGTTCGAGCAGCGGTTGCAGCGTGTGGACCGCGCGGGCGACCGTGTTTTCCATCAACACGAATTCCATCAGGCCGCGACGGATGCCGTCGAGCGCGTGCACCTGATCCTGAAACTCGTGCTGGATGTCGATCATCATCTCGACCGACTTCAGGGCCTCGGGCAGGTTCGACTTCTCGCCAGCGAGCTTGGTCTGCATCTGAATCAACTGCGTCGCATTGCGGTCGGCCGCCTCGATCTGGGAACCCTTCTCGGCAAGGCGGTCACGGAGACCCAGCAGGTGAGTCACATTTTGCTGGGCATCCACAATCTTTCCGCCGCCGAACCACAATTTGATCCTTGAGCGCGAGCAGCCCCTTGGCCGCTGCGTCGGCCGCCGCCAGATTCGAGGTCCGCTCGATGATTTGGTCCTTCATCGCCAGGAGAGCCTTGGCCCGGTCGTTGGCCGTCGCCAGGTCTTCCGTGTGTCCCAGAATCTGGGCCTTCAAGTTCGCGAGTTGCGACAGCCCGGCCTCGGCCGCCGTGGCGTCGGCAGCTTCGGTCAGTACGCTGCGCTTGAGCGTGATCAGCCGGTTGGCGGCTTCCACCGCGTCGTCAGACGTCACGTTCTGCTCGATGAGCTGCTTCTGCAACACGACGACCTGATCAAGGGCCTTGATGGCTGGCTCAGTCAACTCGCGATTGCGCAGCACGCTCTGTTGCACAGCGGCCAGTTTCTCGACGGACGCCAGGACTTCGCTTGCCTTTTGGCATTCGGCTGTCAGCTCTTCGCGCATTTGACGCATCGAAGTCAGCGAGTGGCGGGCTTCCTCGAAGACAGCCTGCTGGGCTTTCAGGCCCGACAGCAGGTCGTTGGTGTTGCGGACCTGATCCCGTTCGCCGACCAGCAGTTGCATGTCGGACTGCATGGAGGCGATTTCCTGCTTGAATTCCTCCATCCGGTCTTTCATCGGACGGACGATGCTCAAGTTGACGCCCAGGACGGTCGCGGCCAGGATTGCTGCGAGAAGTTTCAACGAGTCCTCCATCGCCATCCCGCCATTGCGGCCTGACTTTTGATTGGCTAACACGGCTCTACCTCCCGGGTGTGTTTTTGGCGTCCGCACTGTCGGGGAACGTCGGCACAGATTGCGCAACGCTCCGCGTACCCTCAGTATCGCCATTTTTCCCAATCCGATTCGATCAAAACCGGCTGCTTGGCCGGGGGAAGACGATCGGATGGCGGGAGCGCGTTAGAATCAATCCGCTTTAGCGATTGCGACGAATTTGCGGGGCAGAATCAGGCTTGAAGGATCAGTTTGCCATGGCGAATGCGGACGCGGAAATTTGGCTGCAGAAGTTGACTCGCCGCGAGTTCCGGGAACGAATGAGTTCCGGCGAATTGGCCGGATGCATCATCCCCGTGGCGGCCACCGAGCAGCATCTCGAGCATCTGGCGATGGAGCACGACTGGCGCAGCGTGCTCTACATTTCCGGGGAAGTTGCGCGGCGCCTCGCCCCCCGCGTGCTCGTCGCTCCGTCGATGAACATCGGGATCAGCGAGCATCACATGCGGCACTTGGGCACGCTCTCGGCGATGCCCGGCCCCTGGCTGGGTGTGCTGCACGACACGATCCGCAGTATGCATCACGCCGGCTTCAAGAACATCCTGGTGCTCAACGGCCACGGCGGCAACATCGCCCCCTGCGAGGGAATTTGGGGGCAGTTTCAACAGCGGTTCGAGATCAACCTGCAGTTCCACTCGTATTGGGACTTCCTGCCGGCCGAGTTGGCGAAAGCTCACCTCAAAACGGGCCGTTTTCCCGGGCACGCGCAAGAGTTTGAGACGGCCTTCGCACTGGCGGCCTTTCCGGAAAATGTCCGTCACACGGCGATGGCCGACCAGTCCGATCGCGAACCACTGCAAGCAACGGCCGAAACGGGACGCGTGCTGATCGCCGGTATCGTCGACTCCGTGACGCGATATCTGGCAGGGATGCTCGACGGGACGAATGTCGCCCCGATCCCGCCGTTCATGCCCTGAGCGGCCGCGACATGGGCGGCCCTGAGCGAAGCGGCGCCGTTCAGTCGCACAAACAAAAAAACCACGCCCCGCGGACGGAGCGTGGTTCGCCTTAGTCTGCCCCAGGCTTACGGATGAGTGTAGCCACGAGTCGCCTGCCAGACGTTGGCGGCGGCTTGCGTGTTGCCGTAGGAACTGGCCGGCAGGTTGGTGTTCGATGCAACTTCCGTCGGCGACACGTTTGCCATCGGCGCCGCGGGCGGAGCGTACTGCTGGGCCGGAGCCGAGCGATACTGTGGAGCCGGCGCGACGTCCGGCTCACCATTGGCAAACGGCTGCTGCGGCATGTTCGGCGTAGCCGACGCGATGCCCTGCGACGTAAAGCCGCCAGCCGGCATCTGCTGCGAGAGGGGGAACGGCGCACCGCAGCTCGGAGCCGCAGCCGGGCAGCACGAGCACGGAGCGCACGGCACACACGGCGGCTTCAAGTACGTGTGAGTGCACGGAACGTAACGGACGTGGCACTCGGGAATCACCTGCGTGGTGACGTGCGGCACGCATTGGGTCACCGTATAGGGAACGGTCCGCGAGCAGACCTGCTGGTGATATTCGGTGTACGGGATCTGTTTGACGACCGGGCGGGGGCACCAGACCATCTTGTAGCAACCCTCGTCGACCGTCACGCAATTGACCTTGGTCACGGGGACCGTCACGCAATACGGTTCCTGGCGATAGCAGGTTTTGCAGACCTGATGGTATCCGACGCATTGCTGCGTCCGGTAAGTGGTGTCGCAGACCGGCTTGAACGTCGTGCAGGTGCAGATGTCGGGCGGCGGGCACGGAGCACAACACGGGGCCGGAGGACAACACGTGGGCGGAGCGCAGCACGTGGCCGGGCGCCGCAGGACGCAGCGGGTGGCGCGACGCAACCCGGTGCCTGACCGAAGATGTTCGCCGGCTGGACGAGCCCCACGGCCAGCACGAGCAATCCGGACGATCGCAGAAATCCCCGAGAGAAACTGAACATCGGTCGTGGCTCCTAATGAAGTGCGTAGTCGCGCCCGCGGGATGAGCGTGCCGACCTTTGCGGAAGTGAGAAGACCCGCCCGCCGACGCGAAGGCGCATCGCCCAATCTGGCGGTTCTCCTCTAGGGCTTTATCGGAAGATTCGGCAAAGGTTCTTCAACAGAAAAAATCGATCCAGCCGGAATAGCCGGACTGGTCGGCGACGGGCTGTGGCGGTTGGGACGAGCCCCCGGAGCGGACGCCTGCCGTCGAGAGAGCCGCCGCCGAGGGCAACGCCTCGCGCGCGAACGTTCTCCCAACTCGACCCGAACCGCCGCAACCGAGAAGTTTGCGTGGGGACTTCGCCCGGCGGTAAATTAGCTCCCGGACGCTAATTCACCCGAATCTGACCTCGATCGCCGCGATCCCCTTCTAGGCGGAGCGATTCGATGCGACGCTCATTGCTGCTGAGTCTTGCCGCGGAGTTGGGTTTCCTCTTTTGTTCCATCGTCTCTGGCGCGGAGCCAACGCCCGAGCAGGCGACGGTCTGTGGGATGATCGTCGACGGTAAAGGCATGGCCGTCGCAGGCGTCGAAGTGAAGGTGCTGCTTGATCGGTCGATCATTTCGGCGCGATCAGATGGGCTTGGCAAGTTCCAGGTCGGGGTCCCGAAAAATCAGGCCGCGCAACTGGCGATCCTCGCAACGGCATCGAGCGGCATCGGCGTGCTTCGACTGCACGGGGAGAGCGATGCTTCCCGAACCGAGAACCTTCGCGTTCAGCTCGTCGAATCCCGACCACTCGAGGTATCGGTCACAGATAAGAACAAGCGCCCGATCGCCGGAGCGCGGGTGGGCGCACTCGTCGACCAGGTCGAATTGCCGTTTTCCGAGACAAGCGCGCAGGGGAAAGCGTCGCTGCAACTGCCCGTTCGGCGCGGTACCTCGCGGTGTTTGCTCACAAGGCAGGGCGTGGACTGGATTATTGCATCCTCGAACTGGTTCGCCGCCACGCGAACGCTCGCGGCTGGCCGGACGACGGTCGGCTTTCCCTCTCGCTCAGCCCGCCTCGAAGAGTGACGATTCGCGCGAAAAGCGAGGAGGGCCGGCCTCTGCCTGGCATTGAACTGCGACCTGAGTTTCTGGTGAAGCCCGGTGAGCCAGCGAGCTTAGACCTCTCGTCGATGCCCGAAATATATCGGAGCGAGACAAACACTGAAGGAATCGCATCGTTTGATCTACCCGCATGGCTTAAGACTCGAGTCACGTTTTGGCCGCGTGACGGCAAGCCGGTTCCACGGCGGAACATTTGGAATCCGGCCAAGCAACCCGACGGGATTGTCGATGCAGTGATCCCCCGACCGGTCGAGATTTCGGGACGCGTGGAATTCGCGGATGGCACTCCGGCGCCGGGCATCGCCATCAAAGTATCCGGGGCCGGGTATGACATTGAATGGTTTCAAGGTCGCACCATTTCACGAGCGGACGGCCGCTTCGCGATCGACGTCTATCCCGACGAGATCTACATGCTTGGCGTCGACGACAAAAAATGGGGCGCTCGCGCTCTCGATGGCCTCGTCGTGCAGCGCGGCACGCCGATCAGAACCCTCAAATTCACGCTACAATCGGCCGCACGCGTTCACGGCCGGGTCGTTGAGGGAAAGGACCGCAAGCCGGTGGCGAACCAACGTCTCTCGCTGCAGCAAAACGGACGCGATCTCGGCAGCCTGCAGGGAGTCAAACTGCCAAATCCGGACGATCTCGGGTTTTATGTGGCACCCTCGCTATCGCTCGCGGTCGCGACGGATCGCGAGGGCCGTTACGAATTCCACGTCGGGCCCGGCCAGTACACCCTAACCGGACCGTCACAGGTGACGCCGAAGAATATCCGCATCTTGAACCAAGCCGAGGTGACCATCAATTTCGAGTCGTCGCGGCCGGAAAAGGGGCGGATCATCGGGCAGGTTCTCGATGCCCAGTCGCGGCAGCCCGTCCCGCGCGCCACGATTCTCGGCATTTATCGCAGCTTGCAAGCAGACGAGGACCTGCAGCTCGTGGCGGACGACCGGGGGAAGGTCGTCGCGGAGCGGCAATTACTCCGAGTGGTCCTCTACGCGCGGAGTCCGGATGGAAAACTGGCAGGCATCGTCGAACTGGGGCCGGACGATCGGGGCGAAATCATCCGAGTCGAGCCGACAGGCAATGCCGTGGGACAAATCATCAATCGTCAGACTCATGCGCCGCTCGCGCAGATTCCGGTTACTTACAGCGTGCGTGTCGAACGCGAAGGTGACAGTGGGTGGCGTCCAAGCTTCGGCGGCGAAACGATGACCGACGAGAAAGGCAACTTCGAGATCAAATCGCTGGTTGCACGTACAGAAT
Source organism: uncultured Planctomycetaceae bacterium (assembly GCA_963813715.1). Taxonomy (GTDB): domain Bacteria; phylum Planctomycetota; class Planctomycetia; order Planctomycetales; family Planctomycetaceae; genus DASPSM01. The sequence goes on from CAWFAK010000009.1 coordinate 587,129, forward strand.
ATGACATCAAAGTTCCGTCAGGGAAATACACGGTGCAGCGCGTGGGCACCGTTGTCGTCGATTCCGCGAAAACAAAGCAGCTTGGGCGGCTTCTGTTCCAGGGACCCTAGCCCTCGAACGGCTCTAAAATGCCGCGAACGCGCCTAGAGCGAAGTGCCCGAGCTTGCACCTCGGCGTGAGTTCTCTTCATCGGACGGCAGGGTGCTTTCCATCAGCGGCAGTTCGACCCGCAGGACAGTGCCCCGACCAATCTGGCTCTCCAGCCAAATTTCGCCGTCGTGAGCCGCCACGATCGACTTGGCGATCGCCAGGCCCAGTCCGGCTCCCTGGCGATCCCCGTTTGGCGAGGAATCAGCTCGGTAAAAGCGATTGAAGACGCCCGACAAATGTTCTGGCGAGATGCCGATTCCCGTGTCCTCGATCTCGACCCGCACGCGGGTGCCGGTTGGCCGCGTGCGGATTACGACCCGCCCGCCGCGGGGCGTATATTTGATTGCGTTATCGATCGCGTTGAAGAAGACCTGGCCCAGCCGCACATCGTCCCCGCGGACTGCACACGGCGTCAGCGGCTCGACCAAGAGCGTGAGACCGGATTCCTTGGCGGGCGCTTCCAATCGTTCGGCGACGTCTTTCAAGAGTGCGTCGAGCCGCACTTCTTCGCGCTCGATCTGAACCATTCCGGCTTCCTGGCGGCTGAGAAACAGGAGCTGGTCGGCCAGCCGTGTCAGCCGGCTCGCCTCGTCGGCGGCCGCTTCGAGCGCCTGGCGATACTCCTCGGGAGATCGCGGCACGCGCAGCGCCACCTCGATGCCCGATCGCAGCACGGCCAACGGAGTCCGCAGCTCGTGGCGCAGCGTCGGCCGTGAAGCGGCGCATTTCGTCGATCGATTTCTCGAGTCGATCGAACAAGGAATTGATGGTTTGCGCCAGTCGGCCCAGCTCGTCGTCGGCGTTCACGACTTCCACACGTTGACGCAGGTCGCTGGCGGTGATGTGTTTTGCAACTTCCACCATCCGATCGACGGGCGAGAGGACGCGGCGGGCCAGTAGATACCCGCCTAAGAGCGCCAGTCCGATCGCTACCGGCACAAACGCCGCCACGACGGTGGCCAGAATCGACATCTGCCGCTCGAACGGCTCCAGCGACATGATGGCCCGGGCAATGTAGGGACCACCCGGCCCATCGGCCAGCGCAGTGGCAACGCGGCTCTCGCCCACTCCCGACACTTCGCGGGACTCAAATTGCTGATTGCCGGGTTCCGGCGACGTTCCCAGATCGAGCGGCGGATGCCCCTCCAGAGCCGCGCTGCGAAAAACGATTTCCCCCGCGGGTCGACGCACTTCGAATTGAAACTCGCCATGGACGGCAAATCGCGGCGCGAGATGGGCGAGAATTCCCGCGGGCTCTTTCGGCAGTGCGAGCTCAGTTGTGACTTCCCGCAGCTCCTCGGCCAACTCGCTGTCGACGGCGGCCAACAACTGCCGCCGCATCACCAACAACAACAGCAGGCTGAAGGCGATGAGCGCGATCGCCAACGTCGCGCCGAACCACAGCGTGAACCGCCACCGAATCGGCAACCGACTCATTTCGCGCTTCCCAGCTGATACCCCTGGCCGCGCACCGTGTGCAGCAACGTGGGCAATCCGGGACTCTCGATCTTGCGGCGCAGCTGTGCGATATGAACCTCGATCACATTGGTCCACGTCGCCGTCGGTTCCTTCCAGACGTCGCGGGCGATCATCTCCCGCGTGACGACGGCGTGGGCGTTTTGCATCAGGTAGCTTAACAACTCGAATTGCCGATTGGAGAGTTCCAACAGACGCCCGTCGCGAAAGGCCACCCGGCGCAAGAGATCGACCTCCAGCCCTTCGACGTAGAACACCGACTGCTCCAACGAGCGGCGGCGCAACAGGGCCCGCAGGCGTGCCAGCAGTTCGTTGAACGAGAACGGCTTGACCAGGTAATCGTCGGCTCCCGCGTCGAGCCCTTGCACACGGTCGTCGATCGAATCGCGGGCGGTGAGGATCAACACGGGCTGCCAGATTCCCTGTCCCCGAAACTGGCGCAAGAGATCGATGCCGCTGCCATCGGGCAACATCAAGTCGAGCACGATCAGGTCGGGCTGCCGCGAGACGGCTTCGCAGGCCGCGGCGACCGACGCGGTCGGAATGACTTCGTATCCAGCCTCGACCAGTCCGCGCTCGAGATTGCGCAAGAGAGGCCGCTCATCTTCGATGACAAGCACTCGAGTCATTGTGTCGACGCATTGAATGCCGAGCACTCCGACTCTCGGCTGGCCTGACCAGTCCGAGATGCCGAGTTGGCTCCGATCCGATCGCACCCGCGCGTCACGGCGTGGGAAGCGATCGGCGCGAGAATCGCCCCCGGACCCGCTGATCGTTTGGGAGGGTCACCCATTGTCTGACGGCGCACCGCAACTTCGGTAGCAATTCCGGTTGGATAAAAATGAATTCATAATCGAGCCCAGTTTCGTCTGGACGCGGGGGGTTTGGCGTCTGTCCTCGCTACAGACGGGGCGAACGCCGCGGCTTCGGCGGCCTCTTTCACGCCGAAACGCCGTTAGCATGAGACATCTGGGATCATTGATGCGAGATTGCCTTCCCGAAATTGTCTCACTCTGAACGACGGGAATCAGTGTTCGCACTAGTCGGCATCTCTCACGCTGACGGCCGAGACCATCTTTTGAACCGCGAACAGCTCCACCTGTGGTCAACATTTGAAAATTTTCAGCTGAAGCCCCGGATCTCAACACTTTGGGTCCCGAGTCGCCTCTCGCGTCCGTGTATGTTCTCCGTTTGATCGATTCTTACGCCCCTGACGACTGCCAGTGGAGGATGGGGCGCCCCGCTCGATCTCTCGGCGTCGGTCGGCAGGCGGCAAAGTTTCTCTGAGATACGTGCGCCGTTGGTCCGGTAAACCGCCCCGACGAATTTCGGACGATTGGCGTCGTTATCGAAGCGTGCCGCGGTTGCGTGATAGGTTTGCCTGTCGATCAGTGAGCCGTCGAGGAATAACGCAGGACGGTGAAACCGATCGATCAACGGCCAAAGGCACCCATCACCGAGGAGGCCAGCCTTGAACGACCCACCGTGTTGGACTGGTTGAGGAACGATGTCGGCCGCGAGATCCCGCGTGCCGGGCGCCGAGGCCCGGCCCGCCTCTCCCGGGTTGACGAGCGTCGGGCGGCCCAGGTGATTTTACCTGTCCGCGGCGCGTCTCCGGCCGGCGCGTTCCTCAGCCCGTCAGACAACGAGCCTGCCCCTGTTGAGCCTTTCTCCTGCTGGATGACCTTTGCACCGCCGGCCCGCGGCCTTCCCATCGGGGGGGACCGCGGGCCGCGCTTCTTGGCGGATCGCGCCGAGCGCTGCCTTCCTCGGGTCAAACGGGGCCGCAGCCAGCGATCAGGAGGAGATCGACAGGCCATGGGCTTTGAGCACGTCGCGGACCTCTCGGCCCGTCGAACAGCCGAGCACGGCCGGCCCGAGCGGTGCCACGTCGGCCAGCGACAGCCCGGCCAAGGCGGCGGCCAGGCGATTGACGTGCGAGCGTGAAACGCTGATCCGCCGCACGCCCAGCGCCAGCATCAGCGGCAGGAGCAAGGAATCGCCGGCCAGTTCGCCGCACATCGTCACCGGTTTGCCCCGGTTGACAGCCGTCTCGACCAATCGATAGACGAGTCGCAGCACGACGGGCTGCAGCGCGTCGTGATAGCTTTCGACGTACTCGTCGTCGCGATCAGCGGCGAGCAGATATTGCGTCAGATCGTTGAGTCCGACCGCCACCGAATCGACACGACCGATCATGTCGTCGATCAGGAGCGCGGCCGACGGCACTTCGATCATCGTGCCCAGGCGGAATGGTCGAGGCGATCCCGAGGCCACACCACAAATGCGGTCGAGTTCCCCTTCGATTCGCAGCAAGGTGTCGATCGTGTCGATCATCGGCAAGAGCACCGTGACCGGGCGCGACTTGCCGAGCCGGGCGAGCGCTCGCACCTGCGGCTCGAGAATATCGGGCCGCGACAACAACAGCCGCACGCCGCGGACGCCCAAGCTCGGATTGCGATTTACCGGGATGTCGGCGTAGGCGGGCGACTTCTCGGCACCGAAGTCGGCCAGGCGGATATTCAGTTCACCATCGCCGACGGCGTGGGCGACCCGCTCGTACGCCTGAAAGCTTTCGTCCTCCGTCGGCCAGGACATTCGATCCATATAGAGGAACTCGGTGCGGAACAGGCCGACGCCGGCCAGGCCAGCCGCGGTCGCGTTCTCCGCCTCGATCGGATCGCTGATATTGAGCAGGATGCTCACCGGCACGCCGTCACGCGTCGCTTGGGGGACCGCTCTCAACCCGGCTTGCAGCGGCTGGTTGCGGGCCGCACGGATGGCGGCGACAGTGTCATCTTCGGCCTGGCCCGGGTCGACAATTACCACGCCGGCCCCCGCATCGATGACCACGGGGGCTCCGTCGCGGATTCGGGCGGCGGCCCCTTCGATGCCGGTGATCATCGGAATTCCCAGCCCGCGGGCCAGGATGGCCGTGTGCGACTTGGCGCCGCAAGTTTCCGTCACGATGGCGACGACCCCCTGGTGGGCATAGCGCACGAGTTGGCTCGGCACCACGGATGAGGCCACGATCACATCGGCCTTGGGGGATTCGGCGGCGGCCGTCTCATCGAGGCAGTAAACCAGGCGCTGGCCGACGTCCATCACGTCGGCCGCCTTATCGCGTACAGAGGGGGCTTCACTGGCCTTGAGCGCGTTGTGAAACTCGATAGCGGCACGGGCCACGGCCGCCTCGGCCGCCTGCAAGTTGACGCGAATCTCTTCTTCAATCCGCCCGATCAGCTTGGGGTCGCTGATCATCGTGGCCTGCGCGGTGAAGATATCGGCATCGTGAGCGCGGCCGCGCTGGGCCACGAGCGCCCGGACACGAGCCAATTCGCGAGCGGCGCGGCTGCGGGCCGCCTCGAACCGCGCGATCTCCGCGTCGGGCTGAGTGATGCTCTCGTGCGCGAGCGCGTGCGCCAGCCAGCTCCCCACGTCGACAACGTGGATCCGTCCCTCGGCGATACCGGCAGAAACGCATTTTCCGCGAAGGATCATCGAAGGATCATGCGTGTGTCAGCGGATCGCGGCGGCCGGCGCCGTCGCAGGTGCCTTGGTGGTGGGCGCGGGCTGCCGACCGGCAATCCACAACACGGCCGGACTGGCAATGTAGACCGTGCTGTAAACCCCGGTGATCATTCCGCAAAACAGGGCGTAGGCAAACCCGTGCAGGCTCTCGCCGCCCCACACATAGAGCACGAAGACGACCATGAACACCGTCCACGACGTCAGGAAGGTTCGCCCCAGGCACTGGTTCACTGCCAGGTTCACCAGATGCCCGCTGATGTGCGGATTCTTCCCTTTGATTTCGCGGAGCCGGTCGAAATTCACGATCGTATCGTTGAGCGAATAGCCGGCGATCGTCATGAACGCGGCGATCATGTTTAAGTCGATCATGAAATTCTCGAGGCCCAGGTACCGCGTGAACGGCAGGTATTTGCTCAGGTAAGCCCCCACGGCGATCATGCCCAACACCAGCAAGCAGTCGTGGATCACGGCGAGCACGAGGGCCAAGCCGTAGACGATCCGCTCGAAACGGAACCAGAGGTAAACGATCATGGCGATGAAGCTCAGTCCCATCGCCATGAGCGCCTTTTGCTTCATCTCTTCGGCGACGGCTCCCTCGAACTTGTTGACCTGGTCGAAGGCAGGTGACGAGGCCATCGTCTGCTGCATCGAGGCCAGGGCCTTTTGCATGTCGGCTTCGGAGACGGTGGCGGTTGCCTCGAGCTTCATGCCGTTGAAGCGGGCGACGTCGAATTGCCCGGCCTTCGTACCCTGGCCCTCGACCCCCTTGAACTCGAACAGGTCGGAGGCCCGTTCGTATTTCTTGCTCTTGCCGTCAGCCGTGAGGATCTTGTCGAAGGCCGACACGAGCGAGTCGCGGGCCGTCGTCGTGGTGATCTCCGAGCTGAATTTCACGTCGGTCTCGTGACCGCCGGCAAACTTCGGCGCGTCAACGCTGGCAACGGCGTCCTTCTTCTGTGGCACGGAAGGAATCGGCTTGATCGGAGCGATCGAGGTCATCGTGACTTTGAGCAAATCGTGACCGTCGAGGGCGGAGGCTACCTTCTGGCGGACCTGCTCGATGTCCTGCTCTTTGGTGCGGATGCGGAACTGCTTGCCCTCGTCGCCGGATTGGGGTTCACCCTCCAGGGTCAGTCGCTCCAGCGACAGGCTGGGGAACTGCTTCTCGAGCAGACCGCGGACTTCTTCGATCGACTGCGGCTTGGTGAACTGGAACGTGACCATCGTGCCGCCGGAAAGATCGACGTCGTAGTTGTCGGCGCCGCGGATCGCAAAGCAGATGAGGCCGCCGATAATGATGATGGCCGACGCGCACCAGGCGTATTTCTGCTTGCCGATGAAGTCGAAATCGGTGTGGCCGAAGAGCTTCATCATCGTCAGCTTCTTGAGCCACCGCTTCTTTTCGGCGACGTCGAAGACCATGCGTCCGAAATAGAGGACGGTGTACAAGCTGACGACGAGCCCGATGAACAGCGTGACGGCGAAGCCGCGAATCTGGTCGGTGCCGATCATGTACAAAATGACGGCACTGATCAGCGTGGTGACGTTTGAGTCGATGATCGCCGAGAGGGCGCGGTCGAAGCCGTTATGGATCGCCATCCGCAGGCTGGAGCCGCGTTCGCGCTCTTCCCGCATTCGCTCGTAAATCAGCACGTTCGAGTCGACGGCGATGCCGATGGTCAGCGCGATACCGGCCAACCCCGGCAGCGTAAAGGCCGAGTCGATGACCGCCATGATCCCGAACAACAGGATCAAGTTGAGCGTGAGGCACAGGTCGGCCACCAGACCGGCGAAATGGTAGTAGATGAGCATGAACACGAAGACGAGCACCGAGGAGACGAAGACCGCCGTCATCCCCTTCTTCTGCACGTCGAGCCCCAGAGTCGGACTGATCGTCAGTTCGCTGATCGGCTCGCTCACCAGCGGCACTTCGAGCGCGCCGGCGTTGAGCACGTTGACCAGGTCATTGACTTCCTTGATGGTGAAACGCCCCTCAACGATGCCGCTGTCGTGAATCGGCTCGTTGACCTGCGGGGCCGAATGGATCTGGTCGTCGAGCAGAATGGCGAGGCGACTGTGGAAACCGTCGGACATCGGGCCATATTCGCTGGTCAGCCGATAAAAGAGCTGACCTCCCCGATTGTTGAACTGAAAGCCGACGGCGGGCATGCCTTGCTTGTTCTTGTGACTGATATGCCCGCGTCAGGTATTGTCCGGTCACGCGCCGCTCGGGCAGCTCGTAGATGACCAGCATCTCGCGAACCTTCTGCCCGTTGCGATCGACCTCGCGCTGCACGGTTTCAGAGCCCTGGTCGGCAAAGACCGGCTTTTGTTTCCGCGGCCCGCCCTCCTTCGCCTCTTCCCAGCCCACCTCACGCCACGCCGCGACCACGTGCCCCTCTTGGCGAAGGACCGGATCGGGACTGATTTGCGCCTGGCGGATAATGTCGCGATGCTTGCGCTCGTTGGCGAGGATGGCGAACTCGAGCGACCCCAAGCGGGTCATCTGCTTCTTCTTCTGTTCGACGACTTCGCGATCGCCGCCGGGGATGATGACCTCGATGCGGTCGTTGCCGACCTGGCGCACGCTGATCTGTTCCTGGGCTGCCGGGTCGAGACGTCGCCCGACGGCGCCGATCAGCCGCTGCATCACTTCCGGAGTGACCTTTTTTTGATCCTGCGCGGCCTTTTCCGTGTCGATCTGGAAGATCAGGTCGGCGCCGCCGGCCAGGTCGATGCCCATGCGGAGGGCATCCTTCGGGCTCTTGCCCTGGGCGATCCGCCAGCCGAAGGGCGTGATGGCCAGAAACACGGTGAAGAAGACGATCCCGAGTTTCATCGAGATGTCCTTCATCCGCAGGGCCCGCGCGGCGAGCGATCCCAGAACGAAGGGGACCACGATCACCAGCACGACAAACAGAAACATCAACCACGCCGACGCGGCCGACGGAGCCGCGGTCTTCGTGGCTGGGGTGGCCGCCTGAGCCAGGATGAGCCCGTGCAACATACTTTCGATCATCGATCCGGCATCCTCTGTCCGGCGCCGATCCCTCGTCGCCCGACGCTTGACTAACAAAAGTTATTTAGGGGCAGGAATTATTTCGGGGCATCTTTGAGCGTGGGAGTCTCGCTCCCCTCGCCATGTTTGCGCTGGATGGCTTCCCGCACGAAAGTCATCCGCGTGTTGTCGTCGACCTTGAGGGTGATCAGTTTTCCTTCCGGCTCGATATTCACGATCGTGCCCACGACGCCGCCGATCGTCACCACCCGGTCGTTCTTCTTGAGATTTTTGTGAAAGTTCTCCTGCTTCTGCCGTTCTCGTTTTTGGGGCAGAAACAGCAGGAAGTAGAAGAAGACAATCATCATCACGACGGGCGGAGCGAGCGCCCAAATGTTGCTGAGGCCGCTCGACTCGCCGCCTGCCGGCGCGGTCGCGGGGGGATCCACCGCCAACAGTAGAATCCACGCCGCCAGATTTCCCATTGCCATCGATTCTCCGCCGCGCGCAAGGGCAGCGGCTCTTCACAAACCAATCCGTGCGACATCCGGAACGACACGGCGCCTCGAATGCGCTCTCCGGACCTTCCCCCCCGGTCTTGCGCGGGCCTTCGGAGCCAATCCGAGCCGCACGATCGGCCGCGGCCAATCGTCTCTCTCCGCCCCTGAAGTCGCCGCTAAAATCCTTCGACCACGCGGCTTGCGTCCACATCCTGGGACCCGCGCGCTCGTAATCTTAGACGGTGCTCTCCCAGCGAGCAAGCAGACTCGACCGCAGCTCGGCCCCCCGGTTCTCGCGGCAAGCGGCCCGCAGATCGGCCAGCAAGCGCTGGTAAAAGGCCACGTTGTGCAGCGACAGCAAAATCGGCCCTAACATCTCGTTGGCCACGAACAGGTGTCGCAGATAGCCCCGGCTGAATCGGCGGCAAACCGGACAGCGGCAGTCCTCGTCCAGCGGCCGCGGATCCCGCTCGTGGCAGGCGTTGCGAATGCGGACCAGTCCTCGACTGGTAAATGCCGTCGCGTTGCGGCCGTTCCGCGTCGGCATCACACAGTCGAACAGGTCGATGCCCCGCAGCACGCCTTCCACCAGGTCGATCGGCTTGCCCACCCCCATCAGGTACCGGGGGCGGTCGGCCGGCAACAGGGGGACCGTGAAATCGAGGGTCGCGTACATTGCCGACGGCTCTTCCCCCACGCTGAGTCCGCCGATCGCGTAGCGCGGGAAAACCGAGCGGCAACAGGCCTTGGGCGGAGCGTTCCCGCAGCTCCGGATCGGTTCCCCCCTGCACGATGCCGAACAGGGCCTGATCGGACCGCGTCTGGGCTGCCTGGCAGCGCGCCGGCCCAGCGCGTCGTGCGATCGACGGCCGCGATCAGCCGTTCCCGATCGACGCCGTGCGGCGGGCACTCGTCGAGACACATGATACAGTCGGCCCCCAGTTGCTCCTGAATCTGCACCGCCCGCTCCGGCGACAGCTCGAACAGACTGCCGTCGATGTGCGAGCGAAAGACGACCTTTTCGTCGTCCAACCGCGTGAGCCTGGCGAGACTGAAGACCTGAAACCCGCCGCTATCTGTGAGGATGGGCCCGTCCCACTGCATCATGCGGTGCAGCCCGCCCAGATCGGCGACGACGTCGGCCCCCGGACGCAGCGCCAGATGGTAGGTGTTCGCCAACACCATCTGCACGCCGGCCTCGCGAAGCTGATCGGGAGTCAGCCCCTTGACCGTCGCCGCCGTCCCCACCGGCATGAAGGCCGGCGTTTCAACCGCGCCGTGGGGCGTCAGCCAGCGTCCGCTGCGCCCGCGAGAGCTGGAGTCCGCGTGCTCGAGTTCAAACCGGAACGGGCTGCTCATCGGGTCGTGGCGATCAATGCTCCGCGCCCGGCTCCCGGACCCGGTACAAGTTCGGCTGACCGCCGGACGGCGGCGACCGGAACTCGTAATGCAGACCGACGGGCAGCGTATAGTTCTGCGTAAACTGGCCGTTGACCACCCGCCGATACGAGAGCGGCTCGGAAACTTTGAACTCCTGCGACTTGCCGGGGGCGAGCGTAATCTCGCTGCTCCACGGGCTGTAGAGGTCCTTCATCTCGTAAACCAGATCCGACTTGCTGGCGTTCGTGATCTTGATCCCCGGCTCATCGAACAACACCGACAGCACCGGCGGCGACCAATCGACACCGTCGAGCCGCAGCTTGGCGTACTGGAAGTTGACATCCGACACCGGAACGTTCGTGGCCGGCCCCTTGTGCGTCCACGATTTCCACGCCGCAACGAACATCTCCTTGAGCCGGTCGGTTTGAATTTCGGAGTTCTTCGGCGTCATGCCCGGCGCGAAGTGGGCCGACGCTTTTACCTCGGGGTCGCCGGCCCAATCGATCTGCAACGCTCGCTCGGAGAAGCCACGACGCATCAAGGTGGCGGTGGCGCGTTGCCCCAGGTCCACATCGAGCTCGGCGTACGGCGTCCACTTGGTCGCCGAAGGACTGTCCTTGATGGCGATCGAAATCACCGCCTTCGGCACGACGAACTCGAAGGCCCGCGCCCCTGCGTGGCCAGACGGTATCTCGGTCTTGGCCGACTGGTCGTTCTTGGTGGGCGGGTCGCTCTTGGCGGGCGATTTGAGCGGCTCCGCCGGATTGGCCTTCATCGCGGTGACGCGGACGGCGTCGCCAGACTTTTGCGCGACGGCCGTGCGGGCCTCGCCCGCCGGCGGAGTCGGTCCACCGTCCTTGATCGAGATCGGGCTGACCAGTCGCAGCTCGGCCCAAATTTGCGTGTCGGCAGGCGCCGAGGCCAGGTCCGGGAAGACCTCGCTCAACGCCTTGCGATCGGCGAAGGCGGCGAAACCCTTCTCGGGAATGTCGAGCACGTTGATCCGGGCGACGTCGTCATCGATCAGCATTTTGGTCAGTGGCTGCAGCACGTCAGGAGCTATGCCGACCCGCAGGTCGGTCCCGCCGGCGACCGAGCCGATCTCGACGCCTGCCGACCGCTCGACCCGCGGCGTCGCGGGGGCCTTGCGGGGATCGATGGCGGCGGCGGTCACTCCCATCACCAGCGAAATGCCCTTGTCGTCGGTGCTTACGCTTTGCGGATAGACCTGCAGCCGCGGACGATAAACGGGCAGCGGCCAAAAGGCGTTGGCCACCTGCGAAACTTCGGACAGGTCGAGCCGTTCCTCCACCTTGGTGAGCAAGAACGGGACGATCGATTGCACTTCCTGCTCGATTCGCGCTTTCTGACCGTAGATTCCCTGGACAAGGCCACTCGAAACTCGATCGCTGGTCATTCCCAGCCCCGACGTTGAAACGCCGTAGGGGGCCGTGACGTACCAATCGTCCGAGGGGATTTCGAAACGCGCCGAGTTATAGCGCAGCCGCAGTCGGTCGCCGTCGATATACGGCGTCACGTCGAGCCCTAACCAGACGGGATACTGGCTGCCGATCATCACGGAGATTGGTCCGGCATACGCCGAACGTCCGGAGCCCGACACGTAGGTCGCGCCGATCGTCAACGTGGCCCGCAGCGCGAGTTGCACGTTGAGATGCTCGGGAGCGTAGGCCTTGATGTACGCGCGATCGAGCTGGCCGGAGTAACTGATCCGCGTGAACTGGACGGAGAAGGTGTAGCCGGACGCCTCGGTCGAGGAATAGATGTCGTTGATGCTTCCGGTCAGCGCATCCGCGGCGATCATTTTCGGCGCGGAGTAGGCGATGGCCCGCAGCACATCGTTCCCCAGCCGCACGGCAATCGCGTTAGGAATTGAAAGGGCCGGTACAAACGGCCCCTCAAGATTGGCTGGAGAAGGGGAGCGAGCCCCCGGTTGTGCCGAAAAAGCTGGCGCGCTGGCGGCGGATGCGCCGCTGGCCGTTCCCGTTGCACTCCTGGGATCCATCAACCAGACGTAGAGTTCGGAATCGTTGTAGGCATTTTTCCAGACGTCGTGGCCGACATTGGGCACAACCGTCAGCTTCGGATGACCTCCGGCCGCGCGCACGGCGTCGACCATTTTTTCAGTTTCGCGCGCGGGCACGACCGCGTCGGTGGCACCCGCGAAGGCCCAGATCGGCACGTGAGTCAGCTTGCTCCCCCAGGCGGCATCGCCCCCACCGGACACGGGCACGAGCGCGGCCCAGTGCGTCGGGTCGTCGGCTCCCAGGCTCCAGGTGCCATAACCGCCCATCGACCAGCCGGTGAGAATGCGGCGATGCGAGTCGATCGCATAATCACGCTCGACCTGCGCGAGGATGGCCAGAGCCCGCTTCCCGTCGACCGAGTTCGGACCCCACGCCTGCAGAATGGAAATTTGCAGGTCCTCGCATTGCGGGAAGACCACGATGTACGGAAAGTCGTCGCGCCGCGCTTTCACGAAGGGAGCCAGGCCAACCGTCGTTTGGAGAGTCCCGTCATTTCCGCGCTCGCCCGCACCATGCAAATAGAGGATCACGGGCCAGTTCACATCCGGCGAATAGTTCTGCGGAAGATAGACGACGTATTTGTGGTCGCCCGTCGCGTCGTGAAAGACCCGATTGAGAAAGCCCGTCGTCTGCGGTCCGGCGGTCGCCTTGGGAGCGGGCGCCCCGAGATTGACCTGCGCGCTCGCAGTCGCGGGAAGACCGGCTGCCAAGCCGCCGGCCAGCACCAGTGTCACAAAGAATCGGCGTGCGGTTCCAAAATGCTTAACGCGGTCCATCGGACGCTTCCTCTCAATAGCGGCAGTTTGAAACATCGTGGCGAGCATCCCTCTCGACGAACCGAAGTCGGGTCTCGGCCTGTCGCCGATCCCAAGTTTCCACCAGCCTCACATCGTGCGGACGGGTCCGTGGCCATTATAGGCGCGGCGGGCTCAGGTGCACGCGTTCAGAAACAAGGTGGGGCCCCCTGCGAAAATGGTGCCGAGCGTCGGCTGCTGCAACTGACGGACGGGGTGGGAGAAACGGCGAGACTGACCAGAGAAAACGCGGCGGGTAAGGTCAGTGCACAGCGGAAGAAACCGACGGGCGAATACCACTGCGCTCGCTCGAAGGCAGTGCCGGCGATTTACGTCGCGGTGCCACGGCGGAGTTTCTGACGAGCCCGCGTGAGAGTTGGGCCGATCGTGTTTTCCGGGATGCCCAACTGCGAGCTGATCTCCCGGTAGGAACGGCCCTGCAAGTGGAACTGCTTCACGACTTCCGCATCGTCGGCCGGAAGATTGACGAGCATCCGCTGCACTTCGTCCTGGTCTTCGATCCGCTTGAGATCGAAGTGATGCGAGTCGGCCTGCTGCTTCATGTCGGGATGCTGGGCGACCACGTGTCCCAGCGCCTCGGCCATGCGGCGGCGGATTACGCCGTGCACGACGACGCGGCGGGCAATTACCGTGAGATAGGTCGCCAGCGAGCTTTCGCCGCGGAACCGGCGGAGAACGGCATAGTCCTGTGCCAAGAGGGCCAGGAAGACTTCGCCCACCAGGTCGTCAATATCTTCCTGGGCTAAGCGAACGCTGCGAGCGTGCGCCGTGTGGTTGACCACATGGACGAACAGGCCCATGAAGCGGTCAACAAAGTCCTTCCACGCTCCCGGCTCTTCGGCCAGGCACCGCTTCAGTAGATTGCGGTCGATTTCGGTGAGACTCATGTGACGGCAGCACCCGCAGGCGTGAGATTTCCGGTGTCACTAGCGACAAATCCGGTGGTCCGCACCGTCCGATGGACCGGCATTTTTCGAGGCAGGATTCCAACCGCTGCAGTTCACTTAATCTTAACGGCGCAGGGATCTCGCGACCATACGCTATTTACGATTCTCCCGGGTTTTGGGCAATAGCGATCCAAACGGCTGAAGGGCCCTTTACGCCCTGTGACGGCGCCTGGCCGCCGGGAAACCAGTCACTTGGTGCGGCCCGCGAGCGGGGCACTTTTGAAGTTCGCCGCGCCGCGCGAAAACTTGAGAAAAAGCCTGCAAATCCAGCCGTTTTTTGCGATTTCGCGTCGCTTGACAGCGCGCGTGCTCACCACTAAGATCGCGATTCTTCCAGGCCAGTTCCGTGGCCAGTGAGGCTGCGGATCAGAAAGGGATCCGAATGACCCACGTTGTTGCCGAACCCTGTTTCAACTGCAAATACACCGACTGTGTCGTGGTTTGCCCCGTAGAGTGTTTCTACGAGGGACAGTCGATGCTGTATATCCATCCCGACGAGTGCATCGACTGCGAAGCGTGCGTTCCGGAGTGCCCAGTCGAGGCCATCTTCCACGAAGACAATCTTCCGGCCGAATGGAAGGACTACACCGCGCTCAACGCCGAGTTGGCGACGCAATGTCCGGTCATTACCGAGAAGAAAGAATCGATGGCCGACACCGCCGGCACCTGCCCGCACACGCCTAAGTAAGGCGGAGACGTCGTCCGTTCTCGCATCGAGCGCTGGTGGACGTGCGTCTCACAGTTCGCTGGTCCCCCCAGTGAACAGCGTCGATGTCTGAGCGACCTTGCTGTGAAGCCGGCTCTTCTCACCTCAATTCTCGTGGCCGGCGCCGGCTTGGCGCTCGGGGCTGCCGTGGCAGTGTGTGCGGACAAACCGGCAGCACGCTTCCCGGCCTTTGAGCAATTGCCGTCGCAGACCGGGCTCCCCGATCCGCTCACGCAGTTCGACGGCACGCCTGTGCGGACGCGCGACGACTGGTTCCAGAAGCGCCGGCCGGAAATCCAGGCACTCTTCGAGTTCTACGAATATGGGCACGCTCCCCCGCCGCCCACCAACCTCGCGGGGACCATTGTGCGGCACGAGGGGCACTACTTCGGCGGTAAAGCCACGCTCGACGAAGTCCGCATCCATTTCGGACCTTCCGGCACGCCGCCGATCAACCTGTTGTTGGTCGTCCCAACCAAGAACCAGCCCGCCCCGGTGTTCGTCGCCCTGAATTTCTGCGGCAATCATGCCGTCCTCAACGATCCGGCCATCGCGCTGCCGGAGCTGTGGATGCCTGACAGTTGCAACGGCTGCGTCAAACATCGGGCGACCGACGACGGCCGCGGAGCGCAGGCCGGAGCATGGGCGATCGAGAACGCCATCGATCGCGGCTATGCGATCGCTACTTTTTATGACGGCGATATCGACCCGGACAAAAACGACTCTGCCGACGGCGTGCAGCCGCACTACTTCGCCACCCGGCAGACCGCGCCGGGCGAGCATGACTGGGCGACAATTCGCGCGTGGGCCTGGGGCTTGAGCCGCGTCGTCGATTATCTCGAGACGCGACCCGACATCGACCGTCTGCGGATCTGCGCGACGGGCCATTCGCGCTTGGGCAAGACGGCCCTCGTCGCGGCTGCCTTCGACGAGCGGATTGCGCTCGCCGCCCCGCACCAATCGGGAACGGGCGGCTGTGCGCTCTCGCGAAACAACGACCAGGAAACGGTGGCGCGGATCACGCGAGTCTTTCCGCACTGGTTCAATCATACGTTTATCAAGTTCGCCGGCCACGAGGATCGCCTGCCTGTCGACCAGCACCTCTTGATGTGCCTCGTCGCGCCGCGACCGATCTTCGACAGCGAAGGCGACCAGGACAAATGGGCCAACGGGACAAGCGGCCTCAAGGCCCTCCAGGCGGCCGACAAGGTCTACAAGTTTCTCGGCCTCCGCGGACTGGTCGGCACGGGCCTGGTTCGCGACGAAGAGCCGCTGACGGGTCCCGCGGTGGGCGACCTGGTGCAGTATCACCGCAACACGAAGCACGAATTGAGCAAGGCGTATTGGACGCGGCTCTTCGACTTCGCAGACGGTTACTTCGCGCAGCGGCTGCGGTAGCGCGATTACGCGAGAAGGCGCGCGATTGGTTTGCCCGAGCTAAAGGCCATTGGACGGCCGATCGGCGTGATCACTTCGTGAGCCCCGTCGACGCCGAACGTCTTGAAGATGGTCGCGAACAGGTCGGCGACCTCGACCGGATCCTCGGGATTCTTTTCGCGACCTTCGGGGTCGGTGGCCCCGATCACCAGCCCGCTCTTCAGCCCACCGCCGCCGACCACGCAGGAGAATCCGCTCGGCCAATGGTCGCGGCCGTCGAGCGGATTGATCGCCGGCGAGCGACCGAATTCGCCGATCACCAGCACGACGGTCGATTGCCAGAGATCGCGTTCGCGCAAATCGCGGACGAGCGTGGCGAGAGCCGGATCGAGCACGCGGGCATTGTCCCGATGGCCGTTGAAGTTGTTGGCGTGCGTATCGAAGCCCGAGAGCGTGATCTCGACGGCCCGCACGCCCGCCTCTACCAGTCGCCGCGCCACGAGACAACCGCGGCCGAAGTTGCTCTCGCCGTACGCGTCGCGCAGTTTGCGCGACTCGCCCTCAATCTGAAAGGCGCGGAGCTGATCCGACGACATCATCTCCAAGGCCCGCTCGATCGTGTGCTGATGTAAGGTCTTCTCGACTTGCATGCGGCGGCCCTGCTCGAACGCTTTCGAGACGACCTCCAGGTTGCTGACGCGGCGGGTTTGCCGCGCGACGTCGACGGGCGCCTTGAGATTGGGCACGTCGCGGCCCGGATCGTAAACCCGAAACGCGTCGAGCTGATCGCCCAGGAAACCGCCACGTGGCGGCCACTGCGAGCTGCCGATCGCAACGTGCTGGGGAATCACCAGCGATGAGTTGGGCAACTGGTTGACCAGGATCGCGCCGAGCGAAGGATGCCGCAGCGTCGGATCGGGGCGATAACCGGTTTTGAGGAAGTACGACCCGCGCTCGTGGTCTCCCTCCTTCGACACCAGCGAGCGAACCACGGAGAGCGTACTCAGCTCGGCCGCAATGGCGGGGAACGTGTCGGCAATCTGCACGCCGGCGATCGAAGTGGCGATGGCTTTCGTCGGCCCGCCGATCTTCGTCCCCGGATGGGGATCCCAAGTCTCGAGCTGGCTCGCGCCCCCTTCCAACCAAATCGTCACGAGCGACTTTTGCCGTCGCACGCCCCGCTCGTTCGCAGCCCGGGCCTCGAGCGGTGGCAACAGAAAACTCAGGCCGAGTGCTCCGGCCGCCCGCAGCACGTCGCGACGAGAGACCGCCGGCGTCGCATTTGCGAGGACGTTTCTGTCAGCCATGCTCCGTCTCCTCGAGCCGCATTTGGGCTCCTCGAACCGCGTTCGGATCGCCCGGCGAATGCGTCGGCCAGCCAAACGACAGTTAATGATTCCAGGAAAACTCCGGCGAGTTGAACAGGCTCCAGAAGATGTCTTCCACCACCTGCGAGCGGCCTTTCGGGCCAGCGTCGGCGAATTGATGCAGGAAATACTCCGACTCGGCCGGCGTCGGGCGGCGCGAGAGGACGACCAGATAGCAGCCGTCCAGGCAACTGGCATCGCTGCCCGCAAAGGTGCTCAAGCGTGCCGACGCGTTCAGTGGGTCGGCTTTGAGCGCGTCGGCCGCAATCTTGCCGTTCATCCGCAGCAGCGCCTGCGAGATCGTTCCCGTTCGTTCGTCGAGCTCGTTCTCGCCCAGGTCGCCGTACTCTTTGACGAAGTCGTTCTCCTGGAAGAATCGCGTCGCCCGCACGAAGAGATGCGAGTTCTGATCGATCGTCCGCACCCAGCGAGCCTGCAACATCGCGCCGATCAACTGTTCGGGCCGCAGCCGCGTCATCGGAAAGCTGGTCCACGCGTCGGCGGCCGACGCGGCATCGGCCGAGTCGGCTGCGGAGGCGCTGGCTGCCTTCTCCGTCGATTTGTTCCAATCGGCGGCGTCCGTCGACTGCGAATGTGCGGACTTCGTCGCCGCCGGCGCTTTTGCCGCGACGCTGGCTTCCTCGCCGATCGAATCGAGGCGATAGGGCCGCGACGCCGCGATGACGCGAATCAAACGTCGCAAATCGCAATTGTGAGCGCGGAAGTCGGCCCCCAGCAGGTCGAGCAGGTCGCGATCGGCGGCGGACGGAGGATCGGGCAAATCGTCGACCGGGCTGTGAAACGCCTTACCGAACATCAACCCCCAAATCCGGTTGACGGTCGCACGCTCGAAACGGCGATTATCGGGATGCGTGATCCACGCGGCCAGGCGTTCCCGCCGTGTGCCGGTGCCGGGCAACCATTCCGAATGGAACGGCACGGCCGGCTCAACCACATGCTTCTTGAGCGTCTTGCGGTCCTCGACGACGTAGTCCCGTCGCGGCTTGTCCTCGATGCCCACCAGCGAGTTGGTCGCCTGACCGAACATCGAGGCCAGCCCCTGGAACTGCTGCTGCTTCCACTCGGCGAAGGGATGATCGTGGCACTGGGCGCAATCAATCCGTTGCCCGAGGAAGGCCCGCACCGTGCGGCCGGCCAATTTGTTCTCGTCGAGTTCGCCGTTGGCGATCGCCGCCGTCACGTAGTTGGTGGCGGGATGATCGGTCCACAGCCCGGTCCCGGAGATCATTTGGCGAACAGTCTCATCGTAGGGAGCATTCTTCGTGAGCTGCTGCCGAAGCCAGTCGGAAAACCGGTCGCGGCGAAAGACCACGACCTGTCCCATTTCGTTGCCGACAAAACTGCGGGCCAGCCGCTCGGCAAAATAGTCGGCAAAGCGACTGTCGGCGAGCAATCGGTTCGTCCACTGATCGAGCCGATCGGGCGCGGGGTTCGACTCGAAGATGCGAATTTCTTCCAGCGAGGGGATCGTGCCGCAAAGCGCGAGCGTCAGGCGTCGGAGCACCTGCAGCTCGTCGGCCGAGGGTGCCGGTTTGCGACCGCTCTCCTTCCACGTCGACTCGAAGTAGCCGTCGACGGCGTGAACGGCGTCCGCAATTTCGGCGGGGGGCTGGCTCGGCGATCGAAAGTCGGTCGTGCGTGCCGACCCCGCCGGACGAACCTGCCGCCAATCGACGGGACTGTGGGCGGCCCAGGCCACCAACGTGCACACGGCCAGCACCACTACAAGCGGCAAGCCGAGCGACTTCAGGCGCGAAAAACGTTTTGTTGCCACGATCTGGGCTCCCGGCCCGGGCGCCGCCCCGAATCCCCCGCGGTGAAATGCGTCCAATGGGGAATTCGCCACTGAGTATACCAATCTTAAGTCAATTCGGTTGCAGCGGATCGGTCGGGACTGCGGCCTAGTCAAATGGACAGCGGCCAGCCAAGACTCACCGCTGTCCAGCGAATGGCAGAGGAGTGACAATCGGCGCTCTGTTATTGGAACGCTCGGTTCACGCTATTTGGTACCATGAGTTTGCGCCGGAATGCCCCATGGGCCAGAGGATCGGCAGGGGAACGATGACGTGACTGAAGCCCGCGACGAGCTCGACCCGAACGGCTGGGACAGCCCGACTTGGTCGGCCGATTCTGGGACAGCCGCCGCAGTTTTGCCGGTCGCGGAGATCGCTCCGCCCGTGCCGCGAGCGACGCCCGCGGTTCATGATTATCGGGGCGCCGGCCGCTTGGCGGAGTTTCCTTCGCCGTGGCGACACCCCGTCTGGGCCGTTGCCTGGGGCATTCGCGCCGCGTTTGGAATCGTCAGCCTGATCGTGCTGCTGGCGCTCCTGGCCGCCATTCCGGTCATCAATTTTCTCGTGCTTGGCTATTTGCTGGAGGCCGAGGGTGGCCTGGCGCAGGCGGTCGGCTGCGGCGGGCCTTTCCTCTGTTGAGCATTGCGCCGCGCCTGGGATCGATCGTACTAGGAATCTGGCTGTGGCTGTTGCCATTGCGGATTCTGGCAAACGCCGCCGCCGATGCGCAGCTGATCGATCCGACGAGCCGCGCCACCAGGCGACTGGCGTGGATCGTCAGCACGTTGGCCGCAATGATCGCCGTGCACTTGTGTCTGGCCCTCGCGCGAGGCGGTTCGTTCGGCTGCTTCTTGCGGCCGATCAAAAACGCGCGATGGGCCATCCGCCAGCTGCGACAGGGAGGCTATGGCGAAAAGGCGGCGGCCGAAATCGGCGCCTTCGTCGCCGGGCTGCGCTGCGCTACCACTTCTGGCTGGGGATCCGGGGATTCTTTGGGGCGCTGGCCTGGCTGTTTGTGCCGACCGCGCTCTTCGCCGCCGCAAATAAGACCGAAGGGAGACAGATCGTCGTCACGATCGTCGGCGGGCTGCTGCTCGTGCCCGTGCTGGCCTGGCTGCCGTTTTTACAAGCACGGTTCGCGAGCGAGAACCGACTCCGGGGAATGTTCGAGCTGCGAACCGTGCGGCGATTGTTCGGACACGCGCCCCTCGCGTGGCTCTTGGCGGTGATCGCCACGTACGTGCTCGCGTTGCCGCTCTACCTGCTCAAGATCTTTTTGCTGCCGCAGGATGCGATGTGGTTCGTGACGCTCGTCTTCATCCTGAGCATCTATCCGGCGCGGCTGGTGACGGGCTGGGCCTATGGCCGAGCCACGCGACGCCCGCAGCCGGCCCACTTTGCAACACGCTGGTTCGCCCGGCTCTTGATGGGGCCGCTCCTGGCTGTCTACGTATTTCTGCTCTTCTTCACGCAGTTCATCGGCCAACACGGGAAAGGCGTGCTGTTTGAGCACCATGCGTTTCTGCTGCCGGTGCCGTTCTAGAAACGGCCGGCCGAGTCGCATCTGTTGCCGCGTGTTGCTTTCCCCTCAGCCCTGCGTCCACGTGCCGTCCACGAGGCGCCACATCCGGCCCGTGGGATTGGCGTCGCGAAGGGCCGGTGGCAACCGATGTGGCCGCACGTTGTCGTAGCATTCCAGGGCCGCGAACCGATGAATCGCGGCAGGAATGCCGACCGCCGTAAAACCCGCATGGCCCGTCGCGGGAAACGGACCACCATGATTCATGGCCGGGCTGACCGCGACGCCCGTCGGCATCTTGTCGTTGAGCAGCCGCCCGACCCTGGCGCGAACCAGCGGGGCCAGCCGATCGTAGAGCGCGTCGTCCTCACCGCCGCGATGGCTGTAGATGCAGCCGGTGAGATTGCCCTCGAGCTTGGCGGCGATTTGCAGCAGTTGCTCGGCATCCTCGGCGACGACGAACAGCGATTCGTTGCCGAACGCCTCCGTCTGCAGCGCCTCGGCGTTCGCCAGGAACGTGCGACCGTCGACTCTCAGGAGTGTGTTTTGGCAACGGATCGCGGCGCCGCTTTCCGCCTGTCCGCCAGCGACGATCTTGGCGCCGGCCGCGACGATCGCGCGAACCGAATCGACCAGATTGCGACGCACGCCTTCGCCCAGCAACGTGCCGCCGGGCGCCTGGGCAAACCGCTCTTTCACGGCCGCCACAAACGCCTCGGTCGTCTCGCCGGCGACGAGCGCGACCAGCCCGGGGTTTGTACAGAACTGCCCGGTGCCAGCCAGGCAGCTCGTGGCGAACTCTTGCGCTACGTCGGGCAAACGCTCCGTCAGCGCGCCGGGAGGATAAACACCGGGTTGATGCTGGAAAGTTCGAGATAGATCGGTTTCCCGCGCGATCGGCGGCCTCTTTCAGTCGCAGTCCCGCGTGCCGCGAACCGGTGTAGCCGGTGGCGCCGAGCAGCGGATGGGAGACGAACCGCTCGCCGTCCGTGTGCGACGTGCGATAGATCAATTGCACGAAGCCGGCCGGCATATCCGTCTCGAGCGCCGCCTGGTGTGACTCCTCGGCGAGCAAGCGCGAAGTTCCCGGATGCGACGTGTGCCCCTTGGCGATCACCGGATTGCCGGCAGCCACGGCGGCGGCAAAATCTCCACCCGCTGCGCCGTTGAAGGCGAAGGGAAAATTGTTCGGGCCGAAGACGACCACTGGGCCGACCGGCGCAAACATCGAGCGGATGTTGGCCTTGGTATCGATCGTGGCCTGCACCCACGAGCCGTCGCGCGCCGCGGCAGCCGCCTGCCGCAGCTGATTGATCGTTCGCGGCAGCTCGACCGATTTCAAACGGGGCTCGACCGGCAACGCCGTTTCGGCGTGGGCCATCGCAATCAGCTCTTCCGCGCGTCGTTCGAGCCGGCCGGCAAAGGCGTCGAGAAAGGTGGCAAACCGTTCGCCGGGCCAGCCGCGGACGCGCCAAGCGGCGGCCGACGCAGCCTGCAAGGCCCGCTCGACCTCGCTCCAAGGACTGATCGGATAATCGCCCGGGAGTGTTTGACCCGTCTGCGGATTAACGGCTTGAAACGTTTCCCGCCCCTGCGACTCGGTCCAAGTCCCGTCGATCAGCACTTTTTCGGCGTTCATCGTTGTCTCCCGGCTGGCTTAGGCTCGCTCTTAGATTAGTGCGAACATCCGTCCGCGGTCCAATGTCCGTCCGTAGCACCGAAAAACTGCAGTCTGCTTTCCCACCGCGAAGATGGACCCGCCGCGGCCAGGTTTACCGCTTGGGTCGATTCGTTTGGATCGGCCCGGCGGCGACGAATCCTCGCGGGGCTGGCGGTCCAGACCCGTTCTTGCCACAATCGACCGGCTCCTGAAACAGGCGAGGCCCGACCGCGGGCCGTCCGCGAAAGCCACCGATGTCCAAGCGATATATCATCACGTTGATGGCGGCCAACCGAGTCGGAATTCTTGCCGCCGTAACGACGTCTTTGGCCGAGCTCGGAGGCGATATTCAGGAAGTCAGCCAGACCGTGATGCAGCGGTTCTTCACCATCATCATGTCGGCCGAGTTCCCCGAGCATCGCGATCCGTCGGTCATCATCGATCACATCCGCGGCGTATGCCGGCCCTTCGGCGTCGAGGTGAATCTCAAAGATCCGAAAGCGGAAACACTGCAGGAATTGCCGAACGAAGGCACGGAGAAATACTTCCTCACCGCCGAAGGCGAAGACAAGCCGGGGATGATCCGGCAGATTTCGGCGCGGCTCGCGCAGGAGGAGATCGACATCACCGACGTCTTTGCCCGGCGCGCGGAGAATGGCAAGACGTTCGTAATGGTAATGGAGCTGGCCGTGCCCAACGGCGTCGATGCCCTGGCGCTGACAGCGCGAGCTGGAGCAATTGGGCAGCGCGGTCGGCCTGTCGGCGGCCCTGCAGCACGAAGACATTTTCAGCGCGACCAACGATCCGCGTCCCGTCCGGTTGTCGATGCGGCTTCGCCGCACGATGACGACGAAGGTGGATTCGGTCCGGATGCAACAACCGCTGGGGACCTGACGCTGGGAACCTGAGCACCGTCGCATATCGGCCCGCTCGTCCGCCGTCCGGAGGAGTGCGGCGATCCTTTCTCGAATTGATCACCTCTCGACCCTTTTTGCCCCGAGGCTCAATACTGACCATGTCGCAGACGGAAGACATCCTTTCCACCCTTCGCATGGTCAAGCAGGAGAACCTCGACGTCCGCACGGTGACGATGGGCATCAACCTGTGCGGCTGCGTCGACCGGGATCCGGGCAAAACCTGCGAGCTGATCGCCATGACGATCCGCTCGGCCGCTTCCAAGCTCAAGGAGACGTGCGCGCACGTCTCGGCCCGTTACGGCATCCCGATTGCCAATCGGCGGTTGGCCGTCACGCCCATCGCCCGTATTGCCGACGGCCTGGAGACCGACGCACTCATCCGCGTCGCCAAAACGCTGGACGAATCGGCCGAGGCCGTGCAGGTCGACCTGATTGGCGGCTACTCGGCTCTGGTGCATGCCGGGAATGACGGCCGGTGCCATCAGGCTGATCGAGAGTCTGCCCGCCGTCTTGTCGACGACGCAGCGCGTCTGCGCGTCCGTGAATGCCGCCTCGACCAAGGCCGGCATCAATATGACGGCTGTCGCGTTACTGGGGCGCAAGATCGTCGAAATCTCGCAGGCAACGGCCGACCGCAACGGCTTCGGCTGCGCGAAGCTCTGCATCTTCGCCAACGCACCGGACAACAATCCGTTCATGGCCGGCGGCTTCCACGGCGAGGGCTCGCCCGACACGGTGATTCACATTGGCGTCAGCGGTCCGGGAGTCGTGAAGCGGGCGCTTGATCGCCTGCTCGATGCGGCCCCCGATTGCAAACTCAACGACATCGCGGAAGAGATCAAATCGACCGCCTTCCGCGTGACGCGCGTCGGCGAGCTGATCGGCCGCGAAGTGGCCGAACGCCTGGGCGTGCCGTTCGGCATCGTCGACCTGTCGCTCGCCCCGGCTCCCAAGATCGGGGACAGCGTGGGCGAAATCCTGCACCTGATCGGGCTCGACAAGCTGGGGGCGCCAGGCAGCACCGCGGCCGTGGCCATGCTGAACGATGCGGTGAAAAAGGGCGGGCTGTTCGCCTCATCCTCGGTCGGCGGCCTGTCCGGAGCCTTTCTGCCGATCACGGAGGACGAAGCGTTGGCACGTGCTGCCACCGAGGGAACGCTCAGCCTGGAAAAGCTCGAGGCGATGACCAGCGTCTGCTCGCTGGGGCTCGATATGGTCCCCATTCCCGGCGACACCGACGCCGATACCATCGCCGCCTTGATGGCGGACGAGTTGGCGATCGGGGTCTTCAACAACAAGACAACGGCCACTCGGCTGATCCCCGTCCCCGGCAAGAAAGGGGGCGACACTGTTTCCTTCGGTGGCCTGTTCGGCGAAGGTCCGGTAATGGCGATCAACTCGGTCGGCCAAAGCAGCCGCTTCGTCCGCCACGCGGGTCGCATTCCGGCGCCCCTGTTAAGCCTCCGCAATTAACGGAGCGCCTGCAAACCGCTGATCGCCGACAGGCGGCGGAATCTCTTTGCTGGCCCGTGCGTTCGCCGCCCCTCTTGGTTTAGACTGGGGAAAGCTACCCACGCCCGCCAGTTTGCACTCCTGCCTTCACTCCAGCCACTGATCGGATGCCGCATGTCTCGCCTGGTTGTTCGCGGATCGGCGTGTCTGTTCCTCTTTGCTCTCGCTGCCACATCCGCCCGCGCGGCGGACCCGGTCGACCTGACGCATGCCACGGTTGTCATTCAAAGCGGCAACCTGCCCGCGGCGGAGAAGATCGCGCCGGTCATTCTCGCTGAGGAAATCGCCAAACGTTCCGGCGTTTCCTGGCCGATCGCCACGCGTTGGCCGGCATCCGGAAAGAACTCGGCCGTGATCGCCATTTGCGGCACCTCGATTCCCGCCGCTTGGGCCACTCACCTGCCCATCGAGCTGCTGGCCGATTTGAAATCGCAGTCGCGCAAGGCCGAGGGTTTCCACATCCGCGCCTGCCGGCTGAGGGCACGCGGCCGGCGACGGTTTTGGTCGTCGGCAACGACTCGCGGGCGCGATGTTCGGCGCTGGCAAACTCTTGCGAAGTCTTGAGTGGGACAGCCGCACAGTCCGTCTGCCCGCCGACTTTTCGGTCGATCTCGCGCCCGATCGCGAAATCCGCGGACATCAGATCGGCTATCGGCCCACGGCCAACAGTTACGACGCGTGGTCGCTCGAGCAGCTCGAACAGTATTTCCGCGACATGGTCATTTTCGGGGCCAACGCGGTCGAGAGCATTCCGCTCCACGAGCGTCCTTCGCCGCTAATGAAGTACAGCCGTGAGCTGGTCAACACGAAGTTCGGCGAGCTGTGCGAGAAATACGATCTCGATCACTGGGCCTGGATCCCGCTCGAGCTGATTCTACCCAGTCCCGAAAAAGAGGCCGCCTTCCTCGCCAAGCAAGAGGCCTTCTTCAAGTCGTGCCGACGGCTCGACGCCGTGTTCCTGCCCGGCGGCGATCCGGGCGACAACCACACGAAGGAACTGATGCCCTACGCCGAGCGGATGGCAGCCCTGTTGCGGAAGTATCACCCCAAGGCCACGGTCTGGATTTCGCTGCAGCGTTTCTCCGACGCCGACACCAGCGAGTTCTTCCAGTACCTGGCGACGAAAAAGCCCGACTGGTACGGCGGCACGGTGATGGGCCCCAGCAGCGCGTCGATGGAGTTCACTCGTCAGAGCACGCCGAAGCGATACAAGGTCCGCTGGTATCCGGACATCACCCACATCGTCCGCTGCCAGTATCCGATTCCCTGGCTCGATACGGCGTGGGGCGTGACCCTGGGTCGCGAAGGGGTAAACCCGCGGCCCGTTGATTACGCGGCGATCTACCAGAACGACTACCGTTTCACCGACGGCTTTCTCTCCTACTCCGACGGCATTCACGACGACTTCAACAAGTGCCTGTGGAGCCAGCTGGCGTGGCAGCCCGACATCTCACCCGCGCGGTCGCGGTCGAATATGCCCGTTACTTCTTCCGATCCGATCTGGCCCAGGCCGGAGCGGACGGCATGCTGGCGCTCGAGACGAACTTGCGCGGCGGCATCGCCGCGAACGGGTCGATCGATGGCACGCTGCTCCAGTGGCAAGCGCTCGAGCGAAAGTTAACGGGCACCCACGTCAACTGGCGGTTTGCCCTGCACCTGTTCCGCGCATACTACGATGCCTACACGCGGCAGCGGGCGATTTATGAACAGGACCTCGAACAGCAGGCGCTCGCCAAACTGGGCGAGGCGCCGCGGATCGGCCCGACGGCCGCGCTGGCGGGCGCTCGCGAAATCTTGAACCGCGCCATTTCTCAGCCGCAGCGCACCGAGTGGCACAAGCACATCGAGATGCTGGCCCAGCAGCTGTTCGACGTCATTGGCCTGCAGACGAGCGTCCCGAAGTACCAGGCCAGCGGCTACGAACGCGGCTGCTCGCTCGACTTCATCGACTATCCGCTCAACGACCGCTGGTGGCTCAAGGATCAGTTCGACAAGATCGCGAAACTCTCGGGCCGCACCACGCAATTGGAGCGGATCGACACGATCCGAAATTGGGAGAATCCGGGCGAAGGCGGCTTCTACGACATTATTGGCGATGTGTCTCGCTCGCCGCACATCCCCAAGCTCTTCAATGCGGGCGACGCGATGCTGCACTTTCGCGACCTGCCGATGCCGACTGAACGCTGGATGCGCGAGAAGCCGCGGGCCGTCCGTTTCGCCTGGCACCAGTACCTCAACACGATCCCCGCCGGGATCACGTACGTCGGCCTCGATCCGCAGGCGCATTACACCGTCAAGCTCTTCGCGCAGGGTGCCTCGCCGCTCCTCATCGACGGCGAACGGGCACGCCTGATCCACAAAGGAGAGAAATACGACGAGGTGACCGAGCAGGAATTCGACGTGCCCGCGACCGCTGTCAAGGACGGCCGCATCGTCCTCAATTGGGCCAAAATCGATCAGAGCCAATTGAACTGGCGGCAACACCACTACGTGACGGACATTTGGGTGATCCGCCACAAGCCGACGACCCAAGTCGCCGGTTCGTCATCGAAATGACTGAGCCCGACGCTCGCATTCACGCCCAGGCGGCGGTCGGTTTCGGCCGCGCGGCCGACGCGTACGAACGCGGGCGACCGGACTATCCGGCAGAGGCCATCGCGCACTTGCTGGCCGTACTGAACGTCACCGCGAGTTCACGCGTCGTTGAGCTGGGAGCCGGAACGGGAAAATTCACGACGCACCTGACGGCAAGCGGGGCGCACGTCGTCGCCGTCGAGCCCGTGCCCAACATGCGGGCTCGGTTGAGTGCACGCCTGCCTAGCGTGCAAGTCCTCGACGGAACGGCCGAGGCGATCCCGCTGGCCGATCAAAGCGTCGATGCGGTGTTCGCGGCCCAGGCGTTTCACTGGTTCGCCGCCGATCGCGCGCTCGCGGAGATTTCTCGCGTCCTCAAGCCGGGCGGCGGACTCGGCTTGATTTGGAATGTCCGCGACGAAGCGCTCCTTTGGGTCCGCAAGCTGACGGCCATCCTCGATCCGCACGAGGCGGGCACACCGCGCTATCGAACGCTGGAATGGAAGGCCGCCTTTCGACAGTCCGACCAGCTGAGTCCGCTGGAATCGCAGGCGTTCCCGCACGTGCCACAGCTGACACCGAGCGCGCTCGTCGACCGAGTGGCGTCGATCAGCTTTATCGCGGCGATGCCCGAAGCCGAGCGCGCTCACGTGCTCGCCCAAGTCCGCGCGTTGCTCGAGACTGATCCGGCCCTCGCCGGGCGCGAACACTTTGAGATGCCCTACGAGACGCGCACGTATTGGTGCCGCCGGCTCTGATCGAGCGTCTTCTGATCGCAGCGGACGGCGTACAGGACACTCGCTGTATCACGCGCGGCAGAATTGGGACTGCCGCGTCACGCGCGGCAAAACTGAGACTGCGCCGGCGCGGTACGTGACGTCGAGATGCGGCGTCTCCAGCCGGCTGTGTCCGGCGACTTTGGAGTCGAGGCAGCTTTCGAGAATTCCGCAAACGATCTGCGTCCGCTCGACCGGATAGGGCGCCACGCCGGTCGCAAACATCTCCTCGATCTTGGAACCCAAGGAAGCGGAATAGGTGACGTTCGGCGTCGGCGTGAGGAAGAACTGCGTCGAAAGTACGTCGGTCGACCCCTTGAGCCGGCAGGCAAACGTGTAGTCGGCGACGGCGCCGTTGAGCATGAGCAAGGTCGTCCGCGTTCCGTCGCGGCGTTCGATGAAGTAGGCCGCCGGTTGCGGCACGATCTTTGGCAGCACGCCGCTGCCGACCAGATCCTGCGGCCGTGCGTCTTCCGTCGTCTTGCCCAGGATTTTGTCGGAGCGGGAAAGGGCCGCCTCCAGCAGGCACTTGGAATAGCGTCCCTGCTCGCCCGCTTGCCACACGGCCGGTCCTTCGATCAGTTGCACCGACTTGATGCCCGTCTCGCCGCCGCGTCGGCGTTCGACCATGCACTGCATGGCCTCGAGCGCGTGGTAGTCCATCGGATCGGAGGAGCCGACGCCGACCATCAGAGCCTCGTCGATCTCGCACTCGAGCGGCAGCTCCAACTCGGGGAGCCGCCAGGTTACCGGCAGCGACGAACCGGCGAGCATCGGGAACTTGAGCCGCTTCGAATCGGCCACCATTTCCGACGCTTTGCGGAAGCTATAGGACAGGTGCTTGTCGTTATAGACGGGGACCGCCCGGGCGTCGCGCTCGAAGACCTCCACGCACTGCTTGAAGAACTCGTACCGCGGGTAGAGGATTTGGCCCTTGGCGTTGTGCGGATAATCGCCGTGCTCGCCCACGATCAGCACGGCATCGACGGCCAGTTTGTCGCCGCCGCAGCGGAGCGCCTGCGCGATTGTCGGGTAGACGGTGAAGCCAAAACTGCGGGCCCGCTCGCCGCTCAAGTCACCGACTGGCTTTTGATCGACGTACGCGGAGACGATCTGCATGTTGGGCCGATGCCAGTGCCCCTCTTGCGGATAGCCGACCAGGAACCGGTCGCCGATATGCTGCGTATGCGATTGGTAGAACCAGACGGTCGACACGAGCGCGATGCGTTTGGGTTTCGCGGCGCCGGCAGCAAGCGCTGCCGGGCTGAGGCCGGCGAGCGCAATGGCCGAGCCGGACGTCGCGAGAAATTCTCGACGAGAAACCATCACGTTCTCCAAAAGGTCGATTCGTCGCCCACCCGGTAAGCAACCGCCAGGTGCGGCGTCTCGATCCGCTTCTGCCCCTGCCAGAGCGATTCGACGCCGGCCGCCGTCAACCCGGTGGTCAACAGCGTCCGCTCGAGGGGCCGCGGGCTCCGGCCGGTGAGGAACATCGTCTCGGCCTGATGCGCCAGCGGGCTGAAGAAGTTGCACACGTCGCGATGGGGCAGATACATCAAGCAGGACAAGATTTCCTTTGACCCCTTGAGGCGCGCCGCGAACGTCATGTCACTGACGAGGCCGTTGAGCAAGAGCATGGTGGCTTTGAGGCCGTCGCGATATTCGATGCGGTAGGCAACGGGCGTTTTCACCAGTTTGCGAACGTCGGCGTCGCTGGGATAAATGTCGCTGTAACCGGAACGCGCGGAACCGAGCTGGATACTGCGGCACAAGCAGGCGGAGAAGAGGCGCGAATCCCAGCCGCCGGCCTGCCACGATCCGGCGCTCATCCGTTTCCATACGTCGTCCCCGCGGATCGCTTGCACGGCCGCCACGCCCGTCTCGCCGCCGTGGCGCCGCTCGACCATGCACTGAATCGTTTCGAGCACGTGAAAGTCGTAGCTGTCGACGGCGCCATAGCCGATCGCCATCACTTCGGTGGGAGACTCGTTGTACGGAAAGTCGATGGCCGGAAGCCTCCGAGTGACCGGCAGAGACGACCCAGCCATCAATGGAAAGCCGAGCGCTCGCGACGTTGCGACCATCTCGCGCGCGTGGTCCCAGCTCCACGAGAGGTGTTTGTCGTTGAAGATCGGAACGCTTCGCCCGCTTTTGCGGAACACATCGATGATCTGCGTGAAGAACTCATAGCGCGGATAAAGGGTCTGCCCCTTTTCGTTGCGCGGATACGTCCCGTGCTCGCCGATAAGCAAGATGCCGTCGACGCTGAGGGTGCGGCCTCCGTCCGTCAGCGCGTCGGCAATCGTCGGAGCCAGCCGCATCTGGGGAAACTCGGCAGGCGCGAGCGGCTGAGATCGCTCGCGGGCCGCTGGTCGACATAGAGCGCGACGACGTCGGCCTCGGGCTTGTGGTGCCGGCCTTCCCAGCCGTAACCAAACAAGAAGCGGTCGACGATGTGCTGCGCGTGGGAGAACTTGCGGTACTCGGTGACGACGGCAGCCAAACGGGGGCGGGTGGTAGGGCGGAGGCTCAAATTTCGGCTCGGAATTTGCAGATTCGGTGGGTGGCTTCGTGTGCCGGGGGGAAATCCCATCATACCGGCGCACCTGCCGGTCGCCGCAAGTCTGGCGGACCCCGTCGGTTTGAACGAAAAACGGGGCTCGCGGTGGGAGCGACCGCAGTGCTTCCTGCAACGCCAAGTCGAATCCGCAGGGTGGCGGGCGTACAATTAGGAGGGAGCAATGCCGGAACCAAGCAGTCATAATGGGGTGAGGTTGGCCGCGAACGGGTCGATTCGCACCGCGGCGACGCATGTGCAGAATTTCCCCGGCCTTCTGTAAAAAGGGGAGCGAGAGATGTTGCATCGGTGGAAGAGTTTGATGTTCGCCGCGATTGCCATGAGCTGCGCGGCCATGATGCTGCCCAGCAGCGCCGAAGCCCGCGGGGGCGGAGGCGGTGGTGGACGTGGTGGTGGAGGCGGCGGTGGTGGACGCGGCTTTAGCGGCGGCGGAGTGCGCGGGTTCTCCAGTGGGAGCGCCTTTCGCGGTGTTTCGCCCGGCGGCGGAAACTTCACGAGTCGCTCCGGCAACTGGAACGGCGGAAACTGGAATGGCGGCTCCTGGCGCGGCGGCGGATGGAACCGCGGCGGATGGAACCGTGGATGGGGCTGGGGCGGCTGGGGCTGGGCGATTGGCTTAGGCTATTGGGGCTTCGGTGCACCCTATTGGTACGGCGGATACCCATTCTGGTACGACACGCTGGCTCCCGGCGCGTACGTGAATCCGTATTACACCAACTCTTACGATTACGGTGGGTATGACTACGGTGCCCCGATCCCGCAGTCTCCGGCCCAAAGTCAGAATCAGCCCCCGCAGGACGATCCGCACTTCGCGGCGGCGCGGGCTGCCTTCTACGCTGGAAACTACCAAGAGGCGCTGCGCGAAATTACCCAGGCCATTGCCGATATGCCCGGCAGCGACGACGTTCACGAATTTCACGGCCTGGTCTCTGTTTGCGATGGGCGACTACCAGAAGGCGGCCGCCATCGCGCATACGACGCTCGACGCGGGACCCGGCTGGAACTGGAACGTCGTGCAGACCCTTTACCCGTCGGCCGACACCTATACGCAGCAGCTTCGCGGATTGGAGCACTACATTTCGGAGCATCCGAATCAGGCATCCACCCGCTTCCTGCTGGGTTACGAGTACCTGACGCTGGGACACTTGAATGCCGCGCGGCGGCAGTTCGATCGAGTTGTAGCGCTCGAGCCGCGTGACCAGCTCGCCAAGAATATCGTGGCCGGCCTGGCGAAAGCTCCGGGCGTCACCGGTCAGCCTCAGGTCGGGTCCAACCCCACTGGTGGCACTAGCCCGTCGGGAACCACGGCCGGCGGCAATCCGAGTGGAATGCCGAGCGGAACTCCTGGCGGAACGATGAAAGTGCCGCAGGGTCCTGGAACTCCGGGAGGACCGGGAATGAACGGTCCCAGCAATGCGAGCAACGGCCCGACCATGCCCGCCACTCCTCCTCAGCCCTCGGCTCCGGCAGGGAACGGCCCGATTTCGGCTCAGGCGCTGAATGGCTCCTGGAAATCGAGCCCGGCTCCGGGCGTCACCATCGAAGCCACTCTGCAGGCCGACAAGCACTTCACTTGGAAGTTCACCGAAGGTGGACAGAACAAGAGCTTCAGCGGGACCTACACGCTGCAGGGGGACAACCTCGTGCTCACGCGGGACGAGGACGGCCAGAAGATGGACGGTACTGTCACGATGAGCGGGGACAAAGGCTTCCGGTTCCGCCTGCGGAACACGGATCCCAACGACCCCGGCTTGGAGTTCTCGAAATAGTTGAGTGTCAGGCCGGCGCCTCCCTAGGGCGCACTCTGACTGATTACAGTTTGTCGTCAATGCGAGACGGGACGCACTTCGGGGCGTCCCGTCTTTTTTGCTGCGCGGCGCGGCCCGCAGAATTTTTCCGAGCGATTGAGTCGGCCGTGCGAATGCCTTCTGGCACCGCTCAGGGCGTCTCGGCCGGTGGATGTTTCGGTCCGCTCGGCTCGATGCCCCCCGGATAAGACTTGGAGTGCCGCTCGCCGCGGGCAAACCAATCGTCGAGCCCGGCCACAAGCACCTCGAAGAGCGAGGCGTGGTCGTCGGTCCACAGCACGCGGGCCACCGTCTGGTTTTTCCGGCGGGCGTTGTAAATCCGCTTCGGCCGCAATGCGCGGGGTGAGGCTGAGACCAGCACCCAACTGGAGGACGAATCGCCGGACGTCGAAGACTTCGCATCGATCGTCACCGTCTCCAGTTGGTACGCGTCGGCGATCGCCAGCACGACCGGCTCGAGGGCAAAGTGCTTGTTGGAGATGTGAACGGCGATAATTCCGTCGGGGGCCATGTGGGGCAGATAAATGGCAAACGCCTCGCGCGTGAGCAAGTGCACGGGAATCGCGTCGCCGGAAAACGCATCGAGCACCAACAGGTTGAAACCCTGCGGCGGCTCGCGGGTGAGGTTGAGCCGCGCGTCGCCCCGGATGACTTCGACTTCGCCCTGGCAATCGTCCAGGTAAGTGAAATACTTCCGCGCTAGTTCCTCCACCTTCGAGTTGATCTCGTAGAACTGGAAGTGATCTCCCTTGCGAGCGTACGTGGCCAGCGTGCCGGTCCCCAAGCCGACGAGCCCCACGTGTCGCGGCCCATCCGTGGGGAGGGACAGCGCACGTCCCACGCCCGACGAGACCCCATAGTACGAGGTGGCAATCCGCTTCAGCTTGGGGTTCAAGAATTGAAACCCGTGCTGGATACGGCCATTCAGGAGATCGTGCGTTGGCTCGAGTCGCGTCTCCTCGTCGTCCGTGCCGTATTGCTCATCGTCGTTGAGGACCCGGAGCACGCCGTAAAAATTGCGAGAGATACTCAGGATGTTCTCCCGGTGTCGCGTCGCATTCTGCACCAGGACGATGCCCAGCGCCGACACGCTGGCAATGAGCAGCACCCAGACGACGGGCCGCAACGGCTTAGGCAGGGTCATTTGGCGCCGGTCGAGCCCCAGCACAATCAGGATCAAGAGAGCGCAGGCATAGAGGCCAATGTGCAACTCGTAGTAGCCGTGAAACGTGTAGGGGGCGATGATGCCGACGAAAATTCCTCCCGCCGCGCCGCCGGCCGAAATCACCAAGTAGAACGCGGTCAGATACCGCACGTGAGGCTTGCGCCGCACGAGCTCGCCGTGGCAGACCATCGCGCAGAGAAACAATCCTGTGAAATACGCCACCAGTTGGAGTCCGAACGACGCGCTCGCCTCTTGATCGAGGGCGTAACAGACGCAGGCCATCGCGACCAGCGCGCCAGGAATGAAGTAACGGCGCGAGTACCAACGGTCGCTGTCAAAGCAGAGGATAAACGACATGAGGTACAAGGTCAGCGGCAGGACCCAGAGGAACGGGACAGTCGCCACGTCGAGGCAAACCTGGTTGGTCGTCGCCAACAGCAGGACGGAGGGGACCATCGCTAGCGCGAACCACAACAACCAGGTTCCCCAACCGGGCCGAGCCTCGGCCGTCGCCGCTGCGTCCGGGACAACCTCGGGCAGATCGCGACCGCGGACGGCCGCGGCCCACGCACAGAATCCGCACAGCACGGCAAAGACGATGAAACTGATCGACCACATCCACGCCAGAAACCGACCCGGCAACAGCCATTCGAACAGCGTGGGAAATGTGATCAGAGCCAACAACGATCCCACGTTGGAGAGCGCATAAAGGCGATAGGGCGAGTGGCTCTGATGCGTGCGGCTGAACCACCCCTGCAAGAGCGGTCCGGTCGACGAGAGGATAAAGAAGGGAGCACCGACCGTCGCCCCCAGCACCAACACGATCCGCGAGATCGGCTCCTCGCCGCCGGTTGGCTTGAAGGTGTCCCCCGGGATGATCGGCAAGGCCAGGCAGGCGGCCGCCAAGAGCACCACGTGAATAATGGCCTGCCAGCGAGGCTGCAAACGGCTCGTCGTCAGATGCGCGTACGCGTAACCGCCGAATAGCAGCAACTGAAAAAATAGCATGCAGGTCGTCCACACGCTGGGCATGCCGCCGAACCACGGCAGAATGAATTTGCCGATCAGCGGCTGAACCTGAAACAGCAGGAACGCGCTCAAGAAGATCGTGAGCGAGTAGATCACCGTCAGGCTGCGCGTGCCGTCCGCGGCGGCCGGAATGGACTGCGCGGGATCGGCCTGTAACGATTCGTCGAAGGACGGCACGGAGGTCATGGGAGATCAATCGCAGAAGTGCGGATCGGGCGTTTCAACTTGAGACGGACGCAGTTCCTACCGCGTCAAACGCCCTCGGCCAAGCATAGCAGCGGTCGAAGCGCGAGGCGACCGACGCTTGTCAAACACGTTCCGTCGGCGACATCAACGTGAAAGGCCGCGCGATTCAGCCACACTCGGCGGCAAAGTGATAAAAGATCTCCGCGGCCTGCTCGAGCTGGCGGATTTCGATCCACTCGTCTTTTGTGTGCGCCTGGTCAATCGAGCCGGGACCGAAGACGACCGACGGAACGCCCGCCGCGGCCGTGCGCGACGCGTGCGTGCCGAACTGCACGCCGATCTTGTCCCCTCGACCGGTCACAGCTTGCACGGAGGCGAGCAGCCGATCGGCCCAGGGAAGATTGACGTCATCGGGGAGGGCCGGACCGCGAATCCACGGGGGCAGCATTTCGAACTCGAAGTCGAGCCGCTCGCGGAGGTATTGGCCGACCTGCTCCATCACGGTCGTCGCATCTTCCCGGGGAATCACGCGGCGATCGATCTCGATCGTGCATTCGTCCGGGACCGTGTTGACGCTGATCCCCCCCTCGATGCGCCCGACGCTCAGCGACGGCGAACCGCACAACGCATGCGGTGGGGTGCGCTGGGGAAGCTCGGCGGCGAACTGCTCGAGGCAGGCGACGACGCGGGCCATCCGATAGATCGCGTTGATGCCGTTGGCCGGCTCCGAGCTGTGGCAGGCGCGGCCCTGAGTGCGGATCTTCCAACGCGTGGCTCCCTTGTGCGCGACGACGACGTCGAGCTCGGTCGGCTCGATGATCAGAGCCAGGTCGGGCGGGCGATTGAGCAGCGACGCGGGCCGCCCGCGATCGTTCCATTGCTTGATCAGGTCGCGGATCCCCGTCGCGCCCGACTCCTCGTCGCACGTGCAAGAAATGACGACATTCGCGGCTCGCGGGGGCCGGCTCTCGACCAGGCGTGCGAACGCGCTGAGCATGGCCGCCATCCCCCCTTTGTCGTCGCACGCTCCGCGGCCGTAAATCCGCCTGTCGCGTTCGACGGGGGTGAAGGGCTCGATGGTCATGCCGTCGATCGGCACGGTGTCTCTGATGGGCGTCGATCAACAGCGTGGTCTGGCTGCGGGGGTTGTCGAAGCGGGCGATCACGTTGGACCGCCGCTCGCTCGAGCCGGGCACGTTGGCCACGTCGGTCCGCTGCGCCGGCACGCCAAGCCGCTCGAAGAAATCGAGCAGATACTCCGTCATCCGCCGTTCGAAGAATTCGGGCCCGGAGATCGCGCGGCCCATCGGATTGACGCTGGGCAGCGCGATCAAATCTTTCAGCAGGCGAATCGGGTCCATGGGCTCGACGATTTCGCTCACCACGCAGACTGCGCCGTTGTCCGGACTCTCAAGACGCTCACCACCGACTCGACCGGCTGTCCGGCTTCGAGGGCTCACGTTATTCTATCCGCTTACCTTTTGTAAGCCGGCGCGAAGGCCGCATGGATATTCTGCTTCCCGTTCTCGTCTTTGGGACAGTCTTGTCGCCGTTGATCGCCGCGGCTGCGATCGCTGGCACCAGCCTATTTCGTCCGGCGCGAAATGGGCGGGCGGAATTGCTGGCCCAGCTAGGCGCCGCTGCTTCCGCATGCTTCGCACTCGGTCTCCTCGTTGTCCGCTTCGGACACGACGGCGCGAACGAATCGCCGCTGAGCTTGGGGAGCTGGTTCGTCAACGGGCCGAACGATCTGCTGCGAATAAGTTTTGGCCTGAGATTCGGCGCGCTGACGGCCCTGCTGACCGTCGCGCTGGCGATCGCCGCCGGTGTTGTCTTCACTGCCAGCCGAACGCGCGATGCCGAATCGCCGGCCGCACGGTGGCTGCCGCTGGGCGGCTCGCTGCTGTTGTTCGCGTCGATCGGCGTCGCCGGGTCGACCAACCTGGCCGAGCTGTTCGTCTTTTGGGAAATCGGCACGGCCGTGGCCTACGTCTTGTCGTCGCTGGCGGCCGAGAACGCGCAGCAGACCGTCGCCGCGCAAGCTCGTGCTGGTGCTCAGCGTGGCTGACGCGTTCCTGCTCTGCGCCGTCGTGATTCTGGCGGCCGGCATGGGAACGCTCGACTTTCGCAATCTCTTCGGCCAACCCGAACGTTGGGCGCACGCGGCGGAGCAGCGGGC
This sequence comes from uncultured Planctomycetaceae bacterium, assembly GCA_963813715.1. Classification (GTDB taxonomy): domain Bacteria; phylum Planctomycetota; class Planctomycetia; order Planctomycetales; family Planctomycetaceae; genus DASPSM01. Next base: position 624,138 of record CAWFAK010000009.1, read on the forward strand.
GGCGCTCGTCGACCTGGTCGGCTTGTGCCTGCTGGGAGCGACTGTGGGACGCTGCGGCTTGGTCCCCTTTCTCGGCTGGATCGGCGATTTGTCGAGCCGTCCCGCGCGTTTGGCCGCACTGATTGAGGCAATCGCCCTTTTGCCGTGCGGGGCCGTGCTGTGGGTGCGGTGCTTTCCCTTGCTGAACCTGGCCGGCGCCATCCTGCCGCTGGCCGCCTTCGTGGGCGGAAGCAGCGCGTTTTGCCTGGGTGTTTGCGCGATCGCCGATGCGAATCCCCGCCGCGCGGCGACTTATTCCTGCGCGACCGTGTTGGCCATTGCCCTCCTGGGATTCTCGACGGGCGATGCGGCGGCGCCCGCGATCATGATTGGCCTGATGGCCGTCTTCGTGCCGAGCGCGACGGCAATCCTGATCGCCAGCTCGGCCGGCGTGCACACGGGCGCCCGCCGCTGGCTGCTGATGGCGATGGTCCTCTTATTATTCTCCGGAATCTGCGGGCAGGGCTGGATTCTCGGTCACTCGATCGAGTCGCTGTTGTTCGGTGCGGGGGGTGGGACGCCGACTTTGCTCCTGGCAGTCCTCCTGGCGGGATGCGGGCATTATCTGGCGGCCGTCGCGATGATGGGCTCGTTGACCGCGTCGCGATTGTACGGCGAATTGGACAGCAGCAATCCGTTCGGCGGCAATCCGTTCGAGCCTTTCCCGACAGTAGGCGTCGTCGAAACGCCGCGCGATGCCGAAACGCCCTCCGGGCGACTGCTGCTCTTGGTCGCCGCGGCGATCGGCGCCGCACTCGTGGCCGTGCCGTTGATCCTGGGCGTCTTGCCCCCGCTGTCCCCACATGCGTTTGCGTATGCCGCGATCGGCTTGATTCCCGGCGTGGGGGGACTAGCCGCCGGCATTCAAGCGGCCCGCGGCGGATGGAAAGTCTTCCCCAGCGAGGCGGTCAACGGGCTGTTGATGCGGCTGGGGCGAGGCAATTTTTATTTCGATGCGTTTTTGTTCCTGTTCGTGCTCGTGCCGCTCCGTGGCGTGGCCGCGGTGGCCCGCTTTGTGGACTGGGCGATCATCGACACGCTGGCGAGCGGCGGGCCGGCGAGCCTGTTCGAGTCGGCGGCCTCATTTTTCGGGCCGCTGCAGTATCGGGGCGTCTCCTTCTACCTCTTTTCCGCGCTGCTCGGCACGGTCGTGTTGTCCGTGTTGCTGATCTGGCTCCAGAGTTGAGGCTTGTTGTGAGCGGCCGACCGCTGTGAGCGATCTCTCTTTTGTCGTCGTGGCGATTCCGGCGATCGGCGCGGTCGTCCTCGTGATTGCCGCACTCCGCTCGGGATCTGCGCACGACCGATTCGCGACCGCGACGACGAGTCCGGTCACAAATCTGGGCAGCGAGGTCGATCTCGCGCTGTGCCGCCGCATTGCCGTCATTTTTGCCACCTGTGCGCTCGCGGCGGTGATCGGCCTGTCGCTCTGCGGCCGGTGGCTGCAGGTCAAAACTGCGGTGGGTGGAAACGACTGCAGCGCGGCCTTTGCGCTGTTGACCGCAGCGTCCTGGCTGCCCGTGGTGTTTGTCGCCCGCCGCTCCGACGGGCGGCGTCCCCAGCTGCTCTACGGCTTGCTGCTGCTCCTGGAGGCGTCCTACCTCGCGATCTTCTCCTGCAACAACGCGGTCTGGCTCTGCGCGGCGCTGCAGGTCAATTCGGTGCTGCTCTATCTACTCACCAGCGGCTGGAGCGAGCACGCCAACGAGGGGCTCGCCAAGAAGATGCTGCTGATGAACTTGGCAGCCGATCTGGCCATCCTGATCGGGCTGACGGGCGTAGTGATCGCAGCGGCTCGGACGTCGGGGACCGAAAGCGGGGTGATTCCACAGCTCAACTATTCACTCAGCGACCTCGTGCGCGAGTTTCCACGTCTCACGACCGACGATGTGTCGGCGCAGGAATACTGGAAGCACGCGCAGTGCTCGCTCTTGGCCATCCTCGTGCTGGCGGCGCTGGTCAAGGCACCGCTGGTCCCCTTCCACGCCTGGTTTGCATCGGTCGTGGCCGAAGGCCCTCCCTGCGTGTCGATCGCCCTCGTCGGGCCCGGACTGCGCGTGGGGCTCTATCTCTTGGCGCGGTTCGTCGGGCCCTTGTGCGGTGAATTGGGCGGGACGGCCGACCTGATCGTCGGATTGACGATCCTCGGAGCCCTGCATCAAAGCCTGCTGACCTATGGGCAGACGAACTTCAAGAAAATGCTTGCCTGTGTCTGCCTACTGCAGGGTTCGTTGGCCGTCGCGGGGTTCTTCTCCCTGCCACCACAAAACGCCAGCGGTCCCCTGATGCTGGGGCTCGCCAGTGGTGTGGCCGGCGTGCTCGTCCTGTTTGCGCTCAACTTCCTGGAGTGGCGCCTGGGCGTGGCCGATTTGAGCGCGGTCGGCGGGATCGTGCATCGGCTGCCCAACCTGGCGGCCATGTTATTAATGGCCACGTTTTCCTTGGTCGGCATCCCCGGACTCTTCGGTTTTCCCGGACTCTTCGCGACGCTGGGAGCCGTGTTTCGGGGCGAGTGGGCGTTCGCCTTCCTGGCCATCGGCGCCTGCCTGATCGCGGCCTGGGCCCTCTTCTCGATGTTGCAGCATCTGGTCTTCGGCAGCGTGCGACTGCCGCTGCCGGGCAAGGGGGACGTGCTGCTCGATCGACAACCGCCTCCAGCCGGTGCAGACACTCCGGCAGTGCCTGGCTGGACGGCCGACTCGGCGCCACGAGAATGGTCGATGGTGAACGAAGGCCGAAGCGGCTCGATCGATCTCAGCGCGCCGGAATTGTTGATCGTCGGAGCCCTCTTGGCGGGATTGGTCGGGCTGGGAGTCTGGCCGCAGACGATCTCGGCCGCGCTCTACTTTGCCCTGATTGGCTGGTCGCCACCGTAGCTTGCCCCTATTGATTCGACTGAATGACTGAATTTGAGTCGACGAACTGCGATGGACTGTTGAGTACTGCCTGCTGAGTTCGGACTTTACCCGTGTTGACCCTGATCACGATCCTGCCCGCGCTCATTCTCGCCGCCGTCGGCGCGGTCGTGCTGCTGTCGGGCCGGCCGGCTCTCGATCGGACGAGCGGGCAGCGTTTTGTGCTGGCTGGCCCTTCTCGCCGCCGCGGCCACTCTGGCGCTGGCACGTCCCGCCGTCCCGTCCGATCCGTTCGTGCGGTCCGCGGTGTCCGCCGTCTCGTTTGATGCCCTTTCGCGCGGCACGGCCTGGATGGCGCTCTTGTTGGGGGCCATGACCACGTTCCTGGCCGCCATTGGCTCGAGCGACAAGCGCGCGGCTCGACAGGCAGTCGTGTTACTCTCACTGGCGGGCCTACTGCTGACGTGCGTCGCCAACGATTTCGTCTTGCTGATTGTCGGCGTTCCCGGTTCGGTGCTCGCAATTTGCATCGCCCAATTGCGGGATGCCGAAACCGACGACGAATGGGCTGCAGCCGTGCTGGGGCTCGCCCTGAATCTGCTGGGTGCGCTCTGCCTCGTGGCCGTGGCGCTGCTCGTGGGCGCCTTGGCGGGAACGACGAACTTCGGCGAGCTGCACGCCCTGCCGCTTCACGGGGTCGATGCGACGGGACACATTGTCACCCGTGGCCCGCGCAGCTTGCCGCTCGCCGGAGAGATCGGTTTCGTGCTGCTGCTCGCCGGACTCGGGATACCGTTCCTGGCGGCTCCTTTTCAGCTGGGAGCAGCGGAGATTTTCGAGGGGATGTCGCCGGCGAGACTGGGGGCACTCGCCGTGCTGCCGCGCTGCGCGGTGCTGGTGGGGATGATCCGGATCTTCGTCGAAGGGATGACGCGGTACCTGTCGACCGCGAAACGGCGCTGACGGCGGCCGCACTCGTCACGCTGTTGATTGCCGCACCGCTGGCGTACTGGCAGTCATCGCTGCGGCGGCTGCTGGCGCTGGTGATCATGGTGCAAACGGGGTTGATCCTGTTCGCGCTGGCGGCAGCGTGCTCGGAAGCGACCCGGCCGCAAGCCGTGCGGTGGCTCGACCTGCAGATGCCCGGCGGCGCGGGGGCGGCCTGGCTCCTGTTTGCCTGCGATTCATTCGCGATGTTGGGGCTGACCGCCGTCCTGGGTTCGCTCGAAACATCGACCGGACGGTCCGACGAACTGGACGACTTCGTCCGCCGCCTGCGCCACGAGCCATGGATTGCCGGGGCGACCGTGCTCTTGCTGATGAGCCTGGCCGGCGTTCCCCCTCTGCCCGGTTTCTGGACGCGCGTGGCCATGCTGCGTTCGATCTTGTCGGTCAGCTTTCCCGCGGAGAACGACTTCCTGCCGCACCAGAATACGGGATACGTGCTGTTCTCGTTCGTGGCCGTCGCCGCGTGGCTCGCCGTGGCGGCCAAATGCTTAAGCGTCGCCCAGGCCCTGCTCTTTTCGACGGACCCGGTCGCGAGCGACGCCATCGAGCCACGACTATTGTCCGTCGGGAAGAGCCGCGCGGGCCTGCGAATCGGGGCCGCGATCGCCGCCCTCCTGGTCGTCGTCGGTTTCGTCCCCAGCCTGGGCTTACACCTGGCGGCCCGCGTGACACTGCCGAAAGCGGGCGCCGTGGTCGCCGCCGAGAAGCAGGTCCAACCGGTCAAGCAACGACACCGCTTCAAAAGCGGTGATTCCGAATAACCGACGGCGCGTTTGGTAGCCCTGCCGCCACACGACATAATGAGAGTATGAGTCGTCGAGCACGCAAGCGGCTGCGTCCGGACCATTTGATCGGCCGGGCGACGACCCCCGTCTACATGGTGACGCCCGATCGGCGGATTCCATTTTTCAATGCGGGCTGCCAGGCGCTCACCGGCTGGTCGGCCGACGAAATACTCGGCCTGTTGTGCGAGTTCATCACCGAGCCGGCCGACAACAGCCCGGAATCCCTCGCCGCCTCGCTTTGTCCGCCGGCCGCCGCGTTTGCGGGCAAGGTCTCGAGCCTGCCGGCCCAAATCGTCCGCAAGGACCAAGATCGCGAACCGCGGACGCTGAATTTCATTCCCCTGCTCGACGAAGTGGGCACTCTCGTCAGCATCTTGTCGGTGATCGGCAGCGGCGACGCGGCCGAGCGGATCGCCACCGTCGATCCCGCGCAGGAACTTCACGGCGAACTAGCCTCGCTGCGGCTGTTCTTGTGCGCCGCTTCGGCACGAAGTCACTCATCTGCAAGAGCGACTCCATGCTCCGCGTCGCCGATCAGGCGGCCATCGCCCGCTCGACGGCCTCCCCCCTCTTGATTTGGGGCGAGAGCGGCAGCGGCAAAGAGCACCTGGCTCGCGCGATCCATTACGAAAGCGCATCGCGGACGCGGACCTTCGTGCCACTGGACTGCAAGAGCCTCTCGCCCTTGGAGCTGGGCCAGACTCTCAAGCGGCTGCTTTATCCCAGCGAAGAAGACTCGTTTCCCTCGCCGCTGGCGCTGCAGCCGGGCACGCTCTATTTGGCGCACGTGGAGGCTCTTCCCCGCGACGCGCAAACGATCGTGACTGACGCCTTCCGCCAAGAGAACGGCCGCGCCCGCGACTTGCGATTGATGGCGTCGAGCACGCTCAGCCCCGAAGTGCTCGGCGCGAGGATCAGCTGCGCCCCGACTTCTTTCACCTGCTGACGCCCCTGTGCATTGCCGTGCCCCCGTTGCGGGAACGGATGGGCGACTTACGTTTTCTTGCCCAATATTTGCTCGAGGAACTCAACCGGGGTGAAGCCCGGCAGTTCAACGGCTTCGGCGACGACGTCTGGGACAAATTCGCCGAATACAACTGGCCGGGCAACGTCGGCGAGCTGTTGGCCGTGATTCGCGACGCGCGCGCCCTGTGCAACGAACCGCTGATTCGCGTGAAGGATCTCCCGTTTCGTTTCCGCACGGGCCTGGACTGCGCAGTCAGTCGGCCCGCCGCGACGCCCGCCCGTCGCTCAGCTCGAACCGCTGCTGGCCCAAACCGAGCGCGAGCAAATCGAGCGGGCCCTCGCGCAGTCTCGGCATAACAAGAGCCGAGCCGCCAAGCTGCTCGGGATGACTCGGCCGCGTCTCTATCGGCGGATGGAGATTCTGGGCATCCCCGACGAACCGGAATCGTCCTAACTATCAGCCCTCACGTGAGTTGAGGACGCCGGTGCGCCGCGACAATCGCAATCGTCCCCGGTCATCGGACTGACCGGAGTGGCTTAAGTATTGCCAGCCAAGCCGCGTTGACCGAAATGCCAAATTTTCCCTATATTCCGCCCCCTCTTTGCTTCCGCCGCATTCCACGGAGGGGTGGCGGGTCCGCAGCGGAAGATGTTCGCGCTGGATCACAACCGTCGCTCGCTGTGCTCTTGTGCACAACTGCGTTTGTGCACGACGCCCCGCCGACGGTTTCAGATGGGGAGAGAGCGTGTCGACCAGTCTGTCGCGAATCGAAGGCTGGATTGAGGGCGTCAATCGCCTTCCGCGGCTGTGGCTGGCACTGTTCGCACTGCTGATGGCCGTGCAAATCAGCCCGTGGCTGTATCCGACCGTCGATGGGTGTCTGTACATGAAGACGGCTCGCGACTTCCTCGCGGCGCCGTCGCTCTCCGAGTTTCGGTGCCTGGTTCCACCCGGTTACCCGGCCCTGATCACGCCCGCATTCCTTTTGGGCAATCGCCCGTTTTTGGCGATTGCCGTTTTGCAGTGGTTGATGTCCGTGGCGCTGATCGGCGGCGTGTACGTTTGGGCTCGGCGGCAGTTCCCGTCGATGGCCGTGCTGTTGACCGCGGCGGTCATGTTCAACATCAGCCTCTGGACTTACTACCGCCGCCCGACGAAAGAAATTGCCACGCTGGCCGTGTTGATGTGGACGGTCAACTTGATGCACCGATTGCTCGACGAGCGAAAAATCGGGCGCGTTGTAGCGCTCACGGCGGCGGCGGCGGTGCTTGCCGCCTACGTGTCGCTGATGCGCTATACCGCCATCACATTGACGCTCGGCTTCGGCCTCGCAGCCGCCTGGCTTGCGTGGAAACAGGCGATCGGCTGGCCGCGGGCGGTCGCCATGTCGGCAACGGTCGGCCTCGTGGCCGCGCTGACGCTCGGCGCCTGGCTTTACTACGACCGCACGTACGGCGCCGGCGGAATCTATCTCCGTGAAGTGATGAGCGTTTATAGCCACCAAGCGCCGCGGATCGCCAAGCACAGGACGAGTTCGAGCGAGTCCGATTCGGCGCCGAGACTCTCGACAGCTCGTCGAGCGAGGCGGCCACCTCAGACGACGAGTCGGCGGGGCACAGTCCGCCCATGCGGTTCTTGCAGGGCATGATCTTTCGCATCAACGATATCGGCTGTCTCTGTGTCCCCGGCTTCTGGAAGTCGACCGTGGATCCGTGGCAGCTGCCTCACGCGTCGATGGTGCCCTTCATCGGGTTGATGGTGGTGCTCGGCATCGGTTGGTGGAAAATTGTCCGTCGCCGTCTCGACGTGCTGGCACTGATGTTGCCCGCCTATTTCCTGCTTTATTCGCACTGGGTCTGCGACCAGCCCGGCGGCCGCTTCATGTTGCCGATGCTGCCGATCCTCGTCGCTTCCGCGTGGTTCGGCGTAGCCGCACTCGTTCGCCGGCGGGCCGTGCTCGTGTTCGGGCTCTTGCTGTGCGTCCATTTGGTGCAGGCGGGCGGCTACTGGGTGCTGGTCGATGCGCCGCGGGCCCGCGCGAACGATCAGAATTGGTCCCTCGTCGATCGCCTGGCCGACCAGATTCGCAAGCGACACGGCGAAGTCGCGCTGGCAACCTCGGTCGAACAGAACTGCCACGGGCTGTGGCTCGAGCTCGACTGGAGCTATCCGCTGCGCAATCTCGAAATGCAATTTAGCCCGCGGGTCGTCTGGATCGTCGAGCCGGCCGGCCTCAAACCGCCGAAAGGGTTCAGCGTCAATCGGGTCGACGGGCCCGTTCAGCTGGCGTGCCGCAATCCGGACAAACCCGCGGCGACAGCGACGAGTCAGGCGTACGCAGCTGCCAAGCATGCGATGAACGCGATCGCGGGCAACCCCTGACGGAGCCCGCTCTTCGTCAGTCGTGCTCCGAGTTCGTTCCTTTCCGTCTCTGCCCGTGACTTTTGCCGGAACGCCCAGACCATGGCTGAATCACCCGCACTCGCCCAAAGGTCCCGCGCGGCCACCGACGGAAGCGCGCGCCCCGCACAGTTTGCACAATGGCTGGCGCGAACGCCGGTGCGGCTGGGGCTATTGCTGCTGGCGTGTGCCGTCCCGCGGGTCATCGTCGCCTATCGACTGACGGCAGTCAGCGACGACGCCTTTTCGTATCTGCACGTCGCCGATTCGCTCGAACGGGGGCGTTTCACCCAAGCGCTCGACTATCTGAATTTGAACGTCTATCCGGTTGTGCTGGTCGCGCTGCACAAGCTGGGGCTGGAGTGGACCGTCGCCGGCAAGGTGTGGGGCGTGCTGATGGGAACGGCCATCGCCATCCCGCTGTTCGGCTGGTTGCGGCGGATGTTCGACGAACGGCTGGCGACGGCCGGCGTCTTCTTGTATGCCGTCCATCCCAAGCTGATCGAATTCTCGGTCGAGCCGATTCGCGAAGCGACGCTGTGGTTCTTCTTCGTGCTGGGACTCGACTTTCTGTGGCGCTCGTTCGAGGAACGCCGCTGGTGGCAGTTCGCCGTCGCGGGAGCCGCGTTGGCGCTGGCCTTGCACACACGGATTGAAGGTTGGTTCTTGCTCGCTCCGCTGGCGGTGTGGGGAGCAGTCTGCTGGTGGCGCGTGCCCGCCGCGCGAATGCGATTGACCGTGGGCGTTTTGTTGTGCCTGGCCATGACTCCGCTGTTGGTCCTGGCACTCAACGTGACGGTATTGGCCCGCCACTCGCAATGGGAATTCGGCCGCATGACGCCGTTCGCGCTCGTCGCCCATTGGGTTCGACCTGTCGCAACGCCGCCGGCACAACAGACAGACGCACCAGCGAATGCTGCGCCGACACTCGCTGCGGCGCCGACGGCCGAACCGTCACCTCCGGCCGCCGCGCCGGCTCCGGTTGCGGCCGCTGACGCGACCTCGGTCAAATCGGAAACGGTCGGCTCGGCATCGGTCGGCTCGTCGGCCGACTTGAGCAATTCCGGGGTCGCCGCTCCGGCCAAGCCCGGGCGGGCGTTCCTCGCGCGGCGCGATCTGTTCGATTTCGTGCACACGCTGGGCGTGCAGTACCTCGTGCTGGCGCTGATCGGTTTTTGGAGTCTTCGCGCTCGTTTCCGCGATCCGCGGTTTGGCCTGCTGCCGCTTTGGACAGTCGCCACTTTGATCGCCATCTGGATCCAACTCGCTCATGTCGGCGAGATGAACGGTCGGTACTTCCTGACACTGGCCTTCATCGACGCGGGAGTCGCCGCGGCCGGCTTGATTGCTGTGATTGCCTGGCTGCAAACGGTCGTCGCGCAATGGTCCCCGGAGCGGACCAATCGACTCGTGGCCGTTGCGCTGGCACCGGTCTGCCTGTTAGCAGCCGGCTGGATCCAATCGTTTACGACCCGCCACACCAGCCGGCATCGCGAGGCGAAGCTCGGCTTGTGGGCCAAGCTGCGCACCGGACCGAGCCATCGTGCCGTGTCGGATTTTCAGGCCGTTCGGCCGGCCTATTTCGCCGCCGGCTACCTGCCGGAGGTCGTCAAATACGACGAATTCATGGACGCCGAGTTCGACCGCAATCCGCCCGATCTCCTGGTAATCGACCCGCACACGTTTCCGCCGCGGCTGTTACACTATTTTCTGGAGCGGGCGACGGACTTGGGATTGGCCCCGCTTGACCAGCAAGGCTTTTCAAGCGCGCCGCCAAAATTCCTGATCTACGCGCGGCCCACCGCAAGCCCGGCGAGACCCACCAATCTGCAGGCGGCCAACGTTCCGCCGGCAAGCGTGCGGAAGTAGCAGTCGCGCTCGGGCAATGTGAGACCGAAAAGGCACGACAGGCACAGCCTGCCCAACAAGACGGCGAGCGCCCACCGTCCATCCAAAGCGCCGGCAACACCCGCGTGCCGCGTGAAGCGGCTTTGCATCGGCCAACCCGCTCCAGACGCACCGGTGCAGCCCGCGGGCTGCCTGCTCAGCGGCCGTTGAGGACGGCGGAGGTGAGGACGCCGCCCAGGTTCCAGAGCGACGGCTTGTCGTACAGATTCAGGAGTCGCCAGCCGACTGCTTCGGGATTGGAGTGCGTCGCGAACCAGAGCGGCTTGGGGGACATCGTGAGCGGGCCAGTGAGGACGTTCTTCTCGACGCCTTCGAGCTGGTAGGTGTTGTGCACCCAGCCGATGCCGCTTTGCGCGTCGTCGAGCGTGCTGCCGGCCACGCCACCCCAGCCGGGAGACATCATGGCGAAGCCGAGGCCGCTCCAGTGATTGATGCCGATCGTCCCGTAATCGAGCCGCGACAAGGCAGCTTGCAGCGCGGCTTCTCGCGTCGGGTCTTTGCGGAAGTCGGCCGGCAGCGTGATCGACGCAGCCAGCGTCCCCCACAACTCGCCATTCGCAAAGTCGACGGCCTGATTGAGGAAGGCGGCGTCCGAGTCCGCCGACAGCGGCGTTTCGACGCAGACGCACACGAACGATTCTTCCTTGAAGAACTGCGGCGAAGCCTGCGGCCCCATGCCACGCAACAGCGTCCAGGGAAGCTTGTCGCCGTCGCCCGTGCGGTTGGCGAAGCGGACGAACCGATCGAGGGCTCCGGGGTAGTAGGCTTTTCGCGGTGCGATGCTGTCGAGCACGCGTTGAATCTTGTCCAAAAATCGCTCGCGGTCGGGCCACTTGGCCGAGGTGAGGATGACCTTGGTGGCAATGCAGTTGAACGAGCAGTTGTTGGTGATCGACGTGGCGATGTTCTGGGCCTGAAAATCGAGCTGCCGTTCCGTATATTTGCCGGGAACGACGATCCACGGGGTGACGTTGCCCAGTTCGCTGGAGATGGGTTTTTTGAGCACGGGATCGTTGTCGCGTTTGCGGCGATCGCGCTCAGGGCCGGGCGCTCCCCAGACGATGGCGTCGTGCGAGTTGATCGAGCCGGTGATGTGCACCTCGCCGACCAGATCGTGTTGGATGGCCGCCGCGCCGACGTCCGAACCGCCGTAAATAATCTGCAGATAACCGGCGTCGATCAGCGGTGCGTAGGCCCGCTCGAAGACGGGGCCCAGCGATTCGTTGACCGGATTCATCTTGAGCAGGACCGACCGCCCCTCTTGAAACAGCTTCGTAAAAGCGTCGGTGGTCGGAATCGACGAGACGTTGCCCGCGCCCAGCACAAGTGCGATCCGCGGGTTGTCGGGATTCCAGCGGCCGGGGACTCCGTGCACGCACTGCTTGAGGGTTTCGGCCGTGATCCCCGGCAACATCCGCGACTCGACTTTGAAGCCCTGGAACGTCAGCCCGTCATACAGACCCTGTGCCGGAAAGACCGGCACGCGGAGCCGAGCGTCGGTCCCCATCCAGGGGCGGCCCGGCAAACGCGGCTTCCCGTAGGCCTTGATGTCGCGCAGGCTCTGGATCAACAGCCGCAGGTGGCGAACCGTCGCGACTGGGCCGGTCATCACATCTTCGGCCCGCAGCGGGCTCTTCTCCGGCAGGCCTTTGAAGCGGCTGGAGACGGCAACCCATTGGTCCGCGGTCTGCATCGTGCCGTAGATGCAAATCTCAGCCAGACCGATCAGTTCGTCGGCAGAGGCCGCGGCCAACCGCGGGTGGGCCGCGTCGAGCACTTTGAGGCTGCGATCGAGCTGCGATTCGGTCGTGCGCGTGGGGAGGGGCAGAGTTGTCGACATAATCGTCTCGCGATGAGATGGTAGGCCGGGATGGCCGGGGAGAGCGATCGCCGCGAGCGATGAAAACTTCGCGGCCAATGAAACGTCCCCATAATACGGCAGTCGATCGAAAGTCCAAAGCGTCCGGAGGCCCGCTACAATCGAATTTGAGGCGAGGGTGCGAACGTGAGCGATGCGGACGGCGGGGCGGTTCGGGGGGACGCGAAGACCGGCGAAACGCCGGAAATCTCGATCATTACCCCCTGCTACAACGCCGTCAAGCACCTGCGGGACGCGCTCGAGAGCGTGGCCGGGCAGCGGGGCGTGCGGGTCGAGCACATCGTCGTCGACGCCGGCTCGCAGGACGGGACCGTCGAGATCCTCAAGCAGTTTCCGGCCGTGCGCTGGCTCTCGGAGCCGGACAGCGGCCAGGCCGACGCCTTCAATAAGGGGCTCGCGCTGGCCCGCGCTCCCTTAATCGGCTGGCTCAACGCGGACGACGTGTACGAGCCGGGAGCCCTCGCCCAGGTCGTTCAGTTCTTCCACAGGCATCCCCAGGCCGTGCTCGTCAACGGTCACCTCGCACGGGTCGACCCGGACGGCAAGCCGCTCGAATTCCTGCCCGCCCGCTCGAGCCGCTTTTGGCTAAGGCATTTCTGGTGGCGCTGGTATTGGCTCAACCATCCGTCGACTTTTTATCGCAAGTCGCTCTTCGACGAAGTCGGCCCGATCGACGCGTCGCTGCACTACGCGATGGACTATGACTTCTATCTGCGGGCGTCGCAGCGGCACGAGTTTCACGATATCGACCTGCTGACGACGCGGATGCGCGTGCACCCAGAAGCTAAGACCAGCCAAGGCTGGGACAATTTCGCCGCCGACGTCCGCCGCACGTTCGAGAAGGTCTGGAAGCCCGGGCATCCCTGGTTCTACCGCTACTCGCTCTTGGGCGTGCGGATGTATGCGGCGAAGAGCCACCTGTCCGAATCGTTCATCGCCCTCCGCGCGGGGAACCGTGCGAAGAGCTTCGCGGAACTGAAGCGGGCGGCGGCCTGGTGGCCCCTGTTGCCGCTCCTGCCGACGTTTTATCCGTACGGCGCTCGCGTCGCCTTGCGGCTGGCGCTGGGAGAATCGCTGTATGGGCGATTGCCAAGACGTGGCGGCCAACCACCGTCGAGCGAGCAACACAAGGCGGACCCGGAACATCGGGAGCTGGTGGCGGTCTATCGAGCCAAGAATGGGATCGAAGCGCACCTTTTGAAAAATGCGTTGGAAGCCGCCGGCGTCTCAGCGCAGGTCGTGGGCGAGGCGCTAGCCGCAACAGAATCGAATCTTTGGTTTGCGGCACCGCAAATTTTGGTCAAGGCGGATCAGGCCGAGCAGGCGGCTCGCATGCTTCGCGAATTGGAAGAGGCTAGGTTGTCCCGCGCGACTGGCAACTCAGAGTGAGCGCGTGGGCAACGGCCATGGCACAGCTGAGCAAGTTCGTCGCTGTTGATTAGCCCAGATTCAGCGACTGGGCCACGCGCTTGAGCGATTCACGCAACGTGTGGCGGGCCGGCTGTTCGGGAGGCGTGCCGAGGATGCTATGCGCCAAGGTCGTGATGTCTCGCAGCGCTTCGCTGTCGGGCGCGGACTTGCGCAGCAAACGTCCGCTGCTTTCGACCGCCGCCATCGCAGGATCGGAGGCGACGAGGAAAACCTCGTGCTCGTTGAGATGTCCCTCGATCGTCTGTCGCGAGATCGCGTCGAGGGAGGCCACGTACTGGTTAATCACCACGTAGTGCTTGCCCTGCGATCCCCGCCGCAACAGTGCCTCGAGCAGAGTCCGCATGCTGTGCAGCGAGGGAATTGTCGGCTTGGCCACGAGCACGACGTGCTGGCTCTTGGCGGCAAAATCGAGATCGACCTCTTCGAAGTGATGCCGGGCGTCGACCACCACCGTCGTAGCCAGTTGCATCGCGCAAGCGAGTGCCTTGAAGGCTACCTCGGGCGTGATCATGAATGGCGTGATTTCGCGATATGAGCCGACGAGCACGTAGAGGTTGTCTTCGAACTGGGCCATCGCCTCGGGCATCCGGGCTTCCATGTGGTCGAGGTCGATCACCAGGTCGTAGAGCGTGACCTTCGGACGGATGCCCAGGTAGTTGGCCAAGTCGCCCGAACGCCACCGCCTGCTCGGCGAGGATGCACGGCCCCTTCTCCAGGCGCCCGAGCTCAGAAGCGAGGTTCGCCGCCACGCTCGTGCAGCCAACTCCCTCGGTCGCGCCCAGCACGAGGATGGTACGACATCGCGACGCGGCTTGCGGCGATTGGATCTCGAAGCGATGAATGGCCGAGCGCAGATCGTCCGGACGAAACGGCAGCTCGATTGTTTCCAGAGACGGTCGCCGCGCCGGCAGCACCGGTTCGTAGCCCGGGTCGAAGAGCACCAGGATCGGCCGGCCCGTCGCCGACGCCAGCAGCCGCTCAACGGCGTCGGGTGCAGAGTTGCGGCCGCTATGGACGACCAGGATCCGCGACTCGGACGGCCGCGCAGCGACGAAAGCCAAGCAGGCGTCGACGTCGGAAACTTCCGCCTCGACGTCGATCGACAGCTTCTCCAGTTCGCCTCGCACGGCGGCGCGCGGCGTCCCCTGGCAGCCGATCAGTAGTGCTTTCAGGTCGTACATTAAGCAAATTTAGCATTGCGCAAGGCCTTGGGCGGGCGTGGTCCAGGACAACTTTAACCGGACCGCGATTAACGAAGCCATTTGTTCGCGTTGTGCCGACCCTCGGGACGCAAGGCGAATCGTCAAGTCGGCAAACAACTTACTTAAGCTGAAGCGCGTTTTTCGCCCGTAAAACGGGGCGATGTTGCGACAAAGCGGCGCGGGCCGCGCACAGTGCGGCGCACCCTCGCTGGCAGTCGTCGGGTAGAAAAACAGCCGGGAACCTTAGGGTTCGCCAAAGGCCATTTCGTGCAGGCTGTCTTCGCCTTGCCACTCGCGCCAGTGGTCCCGCAAGCGGCGGGCGGCGTCGCCCACCTCGAGCTTGTGGGCGTCGTGGTCGGCGATTTCCAGTTGGCTGAAGAGGCTGCGGTAACGCTCGACGAACTGCTCCGGATCCATCTCGCTGGGCATCGTGCCTCCCTCCGTGATCGTGATCGCCCCACCCCCTCCGCTCCATGACTGACTGATCGGCTGTCCAAATGAGTCACTGACCGGGGCGTGATCGCCATGCTAGCGACCGGGCGTGCCCGCGATTGTAGCGACAAGGCCGCCGGATTGCGCGAGGTGCACGTCCGATTGCCGGCTTCATTTGTCGGCTCAAATATCCGACAGAGGCTCCGCGTCATCGAGTGCCTTGCGGTACTCGTCCGCGCGGCGGTCCGAGGGAGACCAGACGTTCGCGTCTTCGCGGATCTTGCGCACGGTGTCGGCGCTCGGGGGCGCGTTCGTGCCGAAGTGGCGTCCGCCGCGGCGGCGGTGCCGGGGCTCGAACGATTCGACGTGATCGCCCTGCGCGATCTTCTGGGCCGTATAGATGTTCGAAGCCTGTGCCGTGCGTGCCGGCCGGTCGACCATCAGCCATAGCATCACGAGCAGCCCGCCCAGTCCGCACAGCAGGATGGCGATGGGCGTCCAGATGTCCTGGGCAAAGACCAGGGCAATCATCAGGCAGATACCGCCGCCGCCCGTCATTACGAAGGTGGCGGCAAACAGACCGGCGGCGAGGCGCCCATGATCGGACTGATTGGGATTGTTGGCTTGGCGCACGATCGCTTCTCCCTGCGCAGGAGCCGATCCAACCGATTTCGAGGCCCGCGTTGCCGCGCCGCGTCGATCAGCCGATCACTTTGTGGACGAAGATGTCGAGGTAGAACACGAGTATCGCCAGGCACAGCACGAAGGCCATGCCGAAATACGTCGCGGCGATCTGCACCCGCTCACTGGGCCGTTTGCGGGTCACCGCCTCCCAGATTAAGAAAACCATGTGCCCGCCGTCGAGTACCGGAATGGGCAGGAAATTGAGCACCGCCAGATTCGCGCTCAAAATTCCCAGGAACAGGCACACTTCGGGGATTCCCTGCTGCGCGAAGCTGTAAGCGACGCTAATGATTCCCAGCGGGCCGTGCAGGTTTTCGTACGACAACTGACGCGTAAAGAGATTCCGCAGCGTCAGATAAAGATCGATGATTGAATTCTTGGTGTGGGTGATCCCCATCATCGCCGCGTCGAGCACGCCGCTCGACTTGAGCATGATCGTCTCTTGCATCAGCCGCAGCCCGCGCATGCCGGGCAGATACCAGTCCCCCTTCGGATCGACCGCGGGAACCAGCTCGATCGGGTCGCGGTCCTTGTTGGTAAAGGTGAGCTTCACCTTGAAGTCGGGGGTGAGCTGCGTCAGGTAGACGAAGTAGGGCCACGTTCCCGACTTTTGACTTCCCTTGTCGGCGGCGAAGTCGACTTCAATTTTGTCTTTGCCAAAACGGTCCTTCGTCAGCTCCGCGGGGACCAACAGCTCGGCCGACTTGATCCGGTCGCCGTTCTTGACGCCCGCCTTATCGGCCGGGCTGCCCGGCTGCACGCTCAACACGGTGGGGATCACGTTGTAGGCGACACCGATCGCCGGGGCCGACATGGGCGTGTCCGCCATCCTCGGGGCTTCGACCCAGCCGGGCTTGTTCGCGGGGACGAGACGAATGTCGACTTTTTTCGGGTCGCCCTGCGGCATCTCGCGCTGCACCTCGAGGGTGACTTCCTGGCCGGCTAGCGCCGCCAGTTCATCAGGCAGACGGAGCGGATCGATATCCTTGCCCACCACGCGGGTGTTGAGGCGGATGATCTTATCCCCCTCTTTGATGCCGTTCTTGTCGGCCGGCGAGTCCTTGACGATGCCGGTGACCTTGCCGATGTCCATCGTCATGCCCATTTCGCGAAACCGCTGCGGGGCGACGCGGATGTCGACTGGGCGCTCAGAGCCCTCCCGCGCGACTTGGAATACGACCGGCTTGGCACGATTGTCGATGAGCGTTTTCTGCAACTCCGAAAAGTCCGACACGGTGTGCCCGTCGATCCCGACGACCCGGTCCCCCTGCTCAAAGCCGGGGTTGGCCTCGGCAGCGGGTGAGCCCAGATCGGCCGCCTTCTCGTTCGCATCTTTGGTTTTGAGGACGTTCAGCGACAGGGCCGGCGTGACGCCGATCATTCGGTGCCCATCGGCCATGTTGGGGACCAGGTCGACCTCGAACGGCTTTTCGTCCGCGTGCACGCCGGCGACGTCGATCGGGCCGGACGACAGCGCGATGGCGCGATTGATGTCGTCAAACGTCCGCGTCGGACGGCCGGCAATCCGCGTGAGCCGATCGCCGGGCTGCAGCCGGGCTTGCCACGCGGGGAAGCCCGGCAGCACCGAGCCGACGCGAGCCGGCAATTGCTCGATCCCGTACCCAAACGCGATGGCGTAAAACATGACGCCGGTGATCACGTTCATGGTGACGCCGGCGGAAATGATCGCCATCCGCTGCCCCACCGGCTTGGCCATATACGACCGCGGGTCTTTGGCGAGCTCTTCACTGGTGAGCTGGCTCGGATCGAGGTCGTCCTGCCCCAGCATCTTCACGTAGCCGCCGAAGGGAATCGCGGAGAGCGCGTATTCGGTCTCGCCGTATTTGCGGCTCCAGAGGATCGGTCCGAAGCCGATGCTGAACCGCTCGACGAAAACGTCGCACCACTTGGCGACGGCGAAGTGCCCCAACTCGTGAAAGAAAATCACCAGGCCGATGCCAATCGCCACGAGCAGCACGCTGCCCGCCTTGGACACCAGTGCATCGACCGAAAAGGACGCCAGCACCGGCAACGCCGCCGGCACGGCATGAGCAAACAGCAGGACGTTCACGACAGTGACCTCTCGAGTGGTCTCCAACGGCGGGCTTCGTCCCGTGTCCAGCGGTCCATCCGCAGGAGATCCGTCAAGGAGGGGGACGGTTCAAAATTATGGGCGTCCAGGAGCGAGCGGCACAGTTGCGGAATCTCGGTAAAGCGAAGATCTCGGGCCAAAAACCGCTCGACGGCCACTTCGTTGGCGGCATTCAGGACGGCGCCCGAGGTGCCTCCCCGCCGCGCCACTTCGGCTCCCAACTTCAACGCCGGAAACGCCTCCGGGTCGGGCGGAGCGAAGTCGAGCCTCAGCGTGGACGTCCAGTCGAACCGCGGGCTGATTCCTTCCCACCGCTCCGGCCACGTGAGGGCATATTGAATCGGTAATTTCATGTCCGGCGGCGAGAGTTGGGCGACCACCGAACCGTCGACGAACTCGACACAAGAATGGACGATCGACTGAGGATGAATCATCACGGCGATCTGATCGGCGTCAAGTCCGAAAAGCCACTTGGCTTCGATCATCTCCAGGGCCTTATTCATCATCGTGGCCGAGTCGACGGTCACCTTAGGTCCCATCGCCCACGTGGGATGCGCCAGCGCCATTTCCGGGGTCACTTCCCGCATCCGCTCGAGCGTATAGCCACGGAACGGGCCGCCGCTGGCGGTCAGCACAATGCGGCGGACTTCGCCATGTTTTCCTGCTTGTAGAGACTGATAAACCGCGCTGTGTTCGCTGTCGACGGGAAACAAGGAACCTCCGGTCCGCTGGGCCAGAGACGTCATTAAGGGTCCGGCGACAACCAGCGTCTCCTTGTTGGCAAACGCCACCCGCTTGCCCGCTTCCAGGGCCGTCCAAGTGCTCCGCAATCCGGCCGCCCCGACAATTCCTGCCACGACGACCTCGACGCCCGGGTCACTGGCGATGCGGTCGATGGCGGCCTCGCCGAAGAGGAGTTCCGTGGCACCGAACGCGCCGGCGGGAATCGAGCTTCTCAGGCTTTCATCGCTGACCACGGCCCAGCGGGGTCGAAACCGCCGCGCTTGCTCGGCCAAGACCTCCCATTTTCGATGAGCGACGAGCCCGACGGCCTGTAAGCGGTCAGGATGCGCCGCGACGACATCCAAGCAACTTGTGCCGATGGAACCGGTCGAGCCCAATACGGCAACGTGCTGCATTCCAGGCCGTCGCGTTGAAGCGAAACACTAAGTCCGTTCAGTTCTTACGCCAATGGGCGCGGAGCAATCCTGCCATTTTATGAGCCGGCGGGAGCGGTCGCAAGGTTTGCTGGACCGGTCGAACCCCCACCGATTGACCTTACTAGTTGCTCGCCCTAAAGTTGCAATGACTTGCGACGACCGTCCGCTCACCGCGGGGCGATCTGGCAGGTCGATCTCCACGGTCGATCTTCATCGAGCAACGACAGGGCCTCGCCATGTCCGACTCCAATTCGCCGGCTCCGAAATCCCCCCAGAACGAGCCGACACCGCCGCGGCCTGGGCGCAGTCGGAAGAATGATCGCTCGCCGATCCACATCCTGCTGTGGGTGGCGGCGGGGGGAACAGCGCTCGCCTGCTTTTACTTCTTCATGAACGACCAGCGCAGCGGCAAAGAGATCTCGCTGGGCGAGTTTCAACAGCAGATCGAGAATGGCAGCCTTAACTCCAAGAACGTCTTTGATCTGAAGTTCACGCCCGGCTGGATCCAATTCCAGGACCAGCCCGTCAAGAAGTCGTCGAAAAAGGAACCGGGCGGCAACGAAGAGAGCAAACCCGTCCAGAAGACCAGCGTTTCCACTTATCTGATGGGCTCGGAGAAAGAGGCCGAGCTGACCCGGACGCTCAATTCCAAGGGCATCGACTTCGGCTATCCGCCCCCGCCGCCCGACTGGTACGCGCTGGGGATGTGGGTGCCCGCCATCATCATGCTCTTGGTCATGGTCTACTTCCTGCGGCGCCTGGTCGGGACAGGAGCCGCCATGTCGTTCGGCCGCAGCCGCGGTCGGCTCTATGCGCAGGAAGACATCGACATCACGTTCACCGACGCGGCCGGCATCGACGAAGCCGTCAACGAGCTGCGCGAAGTGGTCGAATTCCTCCGCACGCCGGGCAAGTACAAGGCCTTGGGCGGCCGCATTCCCCGCGGCGTGCTCCTGGTTGGCCCTCCCGGCACGGGCAAGACCCTCTTGGCCAAGGCCGTCGCCGGCGAGGCGGGAGTTCCCTTCTTCAGTCTGTCGGGATCCGACTTCGTCGAGATGTATGTCGGCGTCGGCGCCGCCCGCGTCCGCGATATGTTCCACCAGGCGGGCCAGCGCTCCCCGAGCATCATCTTCATCGATGAGCTCGATGCGCTCGGCAAAGTCCGCGGCAGCGGCTCGCCCGGCGGGCACGACGAACGCGAGCAAACCCTCAACGCGCTGTTGGTCGAAATGGACGGTTTCTCGTCCGACCAGAGCGTAATCGTGATGGGGGCCACGAACCGACCCGAAACGCTCGACCCGGCCTTGTTACGGCCCGGCCGCTTCGATCGGCACGTGCTGGTCGATCGGCCCGACATTCGCGGCCGCGAAGCCATCCTCAAGGTGCATGCCGCCCGGATCAAGATGGACGACAAGGTCGATCTGCAGTGGATCGCCAAGCTCACTCCCGGTTTTGTCGGGGCCGACCTCGCAAACCTGGTGAACGAGGCCGCGCTCTTGGCAGCCCGCGGGGACAAAACCTGCGTGACCATGGCCGAGTTCGAAGAAGGGATCGAGCGGGTCGTCGCCGGCCTGGAGAAGCAGACGCGTATCATCCACGAAGAGGAGAAACTCCGCGTCGCGTACCACGAATGCGGTCACGCGCTGGTCGCCTGCAGCCTGCCCAACACCGACCCCGTCCACAAAATCTCGATCATTCCCCGTGGGTTGGGCGCGCTCGGCTACACGATGAGCCGGCCCGAGGACGACCGCCGCCTGTTCACGCAATCGGAATTGCAGCACAAGATCTGCGTGTTATTGGGGGGAATTAACGCCGAAGAAATTGTCTTCAAGGAGACGTCGACCGGCGCCCAGCGCGACTTGCAGCAAGCCAGCGACATCGCCCGCAGCATGGTCACCGAGTTCGGCATGAGCGCGAAGCTCGGCCGCGTCCGCTACAGCGAACGGGCCCGCTCCCAATTTTTGGGATCGGACGTGCCCCACGATTCGGTGCACAGCGAAGAGACAATCCGCGAGATCGACCTCGAAGTGAAACGAATTATCGACGGCTGCGGCAAGACAGTCTTCGAGATCCTCACCGCCCGCCGCCCCGTGCTGGAGCAGATGTCCCGCGAGCTCTTGGAGTGCGAGGTGATGGACGCGGCGCATTTGCGCTCGATCATCGACCAGCACAAGACGGCCCCGCAGCTGAGCCCCGGCACGTTCGTCGACCCGTCTCGTCGGCCCGAAGAAGCGCCGGTTCCCGCCGCGGAAGAGCCGCTCCGCCGCGAATCGGCGGACGGAGCCTGAGTCAGCGTCGTTTCGGGCGGGACTTCCGCGGACGACCGTTGCGAAAGGCGTTCGGCCCGGCTATCTATCGAGGTAACACGCGCTACGCTGTTGGCGCACGGAACGTGTTTCTCGTCGCGGCTTTACACGGACGTCACCGGATCGGGAGTCGATCCGCAGGCCCCGGGCCGAATTTAGTCTCCGACCGAGTCCAGCCGGCCCCCTTATGTCGCGAATCCACGCTCTGGATGCACTCGTCGTCAACAAGATTGCCGCCGGCGAGGTGATCGAGCGGCCGGCCAGCGTCGTCAAGGAGCTGCTGGAAAACAGCATCGACGCCCTGGCCACCCGCGTCGACGTCGAGATCGGTGACGGCGGCAGCGAGCTGATCCGTGTGGCCGACGACGGCGAGGGGATTCACCCCGAGGACTTCGGGCTGGCCGTCACCAGCCACGCCACCAGCAAAATCACCGGGGCCGACGATCTGTTCCGCGTCCGCACGATGGGCTTTCGCGGCGAGGCGCTGGCGTCGATCGCGGCCGTCAGCCGTCTGCGCCTTCGCAGCCGCCGCGTCGATGCGGTCGATGGCTACGAGATTGCCGTCGATGGCGGGCAAGCCGGAGCGGTGCAACTCTGTGGCTGCCCGGTCGGCACCGTGGTCGAGGTTCGCAACCTGCTTTACAACACGCCGGTCCGCCGCAAGTTTCTGCGGGCCGTCGCCACCGAGTTCGGCCATATCAGCGAGCAGTTCACGCGGGTGGCGCTGGCCAATCCGACGCTGACCGCATCACTCAAACATAACCAGCGCTCGGTCTACGAGTTGCCGCCGACCGGACAAGTGCTTGACCGACTCAAGTTGTTCTTCGGCTCTGACCTGACGGACAAGTTGATCTGGGTCGAATCGCAGACGTCCGACGCGCGGGTCTGGGGCTACGTGGCCCATCCGAGCGAGAGCCGTTCGACTCGCAAGGGGCAGTACCTGTTCCTCAACGGCCGCTGGATTCAGGACCGCTCGCTGCAGCACGCCCTGGGCGAGGCCTATCGCGGGCTGTTGATGACCGGTCGCTATCCGGTCGTGTTTCTCTTTTTGGAACTGGCTCCCGAGCTGGTCGACGTCAACGTGCATCCGACCAAGGCTGAAGTGCGGTTCCGCGACACGCAGCCGCTTTACCGCCAGTTGCTCGCGGCTATTCGCACGCGTTTTCTCTCGGCTAACCTCGAGTCGACGATTTCAGTGCCGAAGGCGGCCGCCTGGCGCTTCGAGAATTTTTCGCCCGACCGCAGCGGCCTCGAGGGACCAGCCCAGCGCGATGCTCAGCTGGAACTGGCCGAATGGGCTCGCAATCAATTGAGCAACTGGCAAGCTCCGTCTCCCGGGTCCCAGGAGCAATCGCCCCAGTCGTCCTGGCCGGCGCCCGCCGCCGGGCTTGGCGGAGCTTACGCGAATCCGCTCGCCGCGCACGATCGGCTCCCATTAGCCCCAGGCGAGACCGCTTTCGGCGGGTCGTCGGGCGTCGCGATGTCCGGGCTGCCAGACTCCGATGCGGCGGCATCCCCGCCCCTCTCCGCGGGGACGAACGGAGTCGACGGTTTCGACCTAGGAGCCCTGCCGCGGCAGATCATGCAGGTCCACGACTGTTACATCGTGTTCGAAACGTCCGACGGCATTACGGTCATCGACCAGCACGCCCTGCACGAGCGGGTGATGTACGAGCATCTGCGGCACCGGGTCGACCAGGGAGCCGTCGAATCGCAGCGGATGCTCGTCCCGCAAACGCTCGAATTCGGCGATCGCGAGGCAGCCACCCTGCTGGAGCATGCCGACGTACTGGCCCAAATTGGTTACCGCATCGAGGAATTCGGCGGGGCCACCCTGCTGCTCACCGCCTACCCCGCCATCCTGGCACAAGCCGATCATGGCCGCATTCTCCGCGACGCGGCCGAGAGCCTGGCGTCGTCCGGGCAGACTCCTTCGCGGCGCGATATACTGGACTCATTGCTGCACCTCATGTCCTGCAAAGCGGCCGTTAAGGCGGGCCAGCGCCTCAAGCCGGAAGAGATGGAAAGCCTGCTGGCGCAGCGGCACTTGATCGACGATGCCCATCATTGCCCGCACGGACGGCCGACCGCTTTGGTCCTGACCCGAGCCGAATTGGACCGGCAATTCGGCCGCCTCGGATAGTTCCCTGCATGATCTGCGTCAGTATTGGTCGTACCCGCCACAAAATGGTCGTGCTCGAACACCGCGCGCTCGCGGCGCGCGGGGCCCAGTTCGTCGAGCTGCGGCTCGACTGGCTGCAGAACACGCCCGATCTCGGCTTTCTGCTCAACGAACGGCCGACCCCCGTCATCGTCACCTGCCGCCGACCGCCCGACCAGGGGCGCTGGCGCGGCACCGAGGACCAGCGGCTCACCCTGTTGCGGGCGGCCATCGTCGCCGGGGCCGAATATGTCGACCTGGAGCACGACATCGCCCACCTGGTGCGGCGCTATGGCAAGACCAAGCGCGTCGTCAGTTACCACAACTTCGAGGAAACCCCCGAAGAGCTGGAAGACATCCACGAGAAGTTGTCGAAACTCGATCCGGACATCGTGAAGATCGTCACGATGGCCAATTCGCCCGTCGACGCGGTCCGCATGCTCCGCCTGGTCCACGAGGCCAAAGTTCCCACCGTCGGCTTTTGCATGGGCGAGATGGGCTTTCTCAGCCGCGTGCTGTGCGGCCGCTACGGGGCGCCGTTCACCTACGCCAGCTTCAGCTCCGAACGCGAACTGGCTCCCGGCCAGGTCTCCTTCGACGAGATGCGCGACGTTTACCATTACGACCGCATCAACAAGCAAACACAGCTCTACGGCGTGATCGGCGATCCGGTGGCGCACAGCCTGAGTCCCCTCGTGCAAAATGCCGCGTTCGAGGCAACCGGATTCGACGGTGTCTATTTGCCGTTCCGCGTCTTTCGCCAGTTCCTCGGACAGGCGCTCGACGAGTTCCAGTGGCTGGGCGTCCGCGGCTACAGCGTCACGATTCCGCACAAGGAAGCCGTGCTGGAGGAGGTGCCCCGGCACGACGACATGGTCGACGACATCGGCGCGTCCAACACGCTCTATCGCGACGAGCGGCTCCTTTGGCACGCGGCCAACACCGATTACGAGTCGGCCCTGGCCGCACTCCGCATCGCGCTCACCCGCGAGTCGGGCGTCGAGGAGGAACTGGGAGGCAAGAAAGTTCTCATTCTGGGAGCCGGCGGGGCGGCCCGCGCGATCGGTCTGGGCCTCGTCCGCGCCGGGTGCGGCGTCACCGTCACCAGCCGCACGCATGCCCGTGCCGTCTCGCTCGCGCAGCGGCTCGGCTGCCAGCAGATTCAGTGGGAGAATCGCGGGGCGATCTTTGCCGACATCCTGGTCAACTGCACGCCGGTGGGCATGTTCCCCAACGTCGACGACACCCCCTTTCCGATGAACTGGTTTCGCGACGACATGATCGTCTTCGACACGGTTTATAACCCCGAAAACACCCTGTTTCTCAAGCAGGCCCGCGAGCACTCCTGCCGCACGGTTTCCGGGATCGAGATGTTTGTGCGGCAGGCCGCGCTGCAGTACGAATACTTCACCGGCCGCGGTGCGCCGGTCGACGTGATGCGTCAAACCCTCCGTCGCGAAATCAGCCCGTTGAGCAAAACGGCCTAGGCCGGCGGCAACAAACGTCATGGTGGTCACGCTGATCGGATACCGGGGCACCGGCAAGACGAGCGTCGCTCCGCTACTGGCGCGCCGCCTGGGATTCACCGCAATCGACGCCGACACCGAGCTCGAGCGCCGCGCGGGCCGCACGATCCGCGAAATCTTTGCCGCCGTCGGCGAACCGGGCTTCCGCACCGAGGAAAGCGCGCTCCTGGCCGAGCTGCTCGGATCCGATCGCCTGGTGCTGGCCGCCGGGGGCGGGGCCGTCCTCGATCCCGAAACACGCCGCCGCATGCGCAGCCGGTCCCGTCGTCTGGCTACGGGCTCGCATCGAGACGATCGAGCGGCAAATCGCCGCCGACTCGACGACGCGCGAACGGCGTCCCAACCTGACGGCCGGCGGCGGACGCCCCGAGATCGAAACACTGCTGGCCGTCCGCGAGCCTCTCTATCGCGAGACCGCCAGCCTCACGGTCGACGTTGACGGCCGCCCGCTCGACGAGATCGTCGCCGAGATCGCCGCCGCACTGCCTCCCCATTTGTCCGCGTCGACGGGCGCCTCCGGGAGTGCGCGGTCGTAATGCGATTCGACATTCCCTGGGTGTTTCTGATCCCGTATCTGTTCGTCCTGGGGGCGACGATCGGCAGCTTCCTCAACGTCTGCGTCTATCGGCTGCCCAAGCACGAACATCTCTTCGCCCAGCTCCGTGGAATCTGGTCCCCCCCTTCGCACTGCCCGCGCTGTGGTCGACGACTTTGGCTCAGAGACAACTTGCCCGTGTTCGGCTGGCTGCGGCTCTTGGGCCGCTGCCGATTCTGCCGCACGCGGATCTCGCCCCGTTACCCGCTGATCGAAGCGGCCAACGGTCTTTTGTTTGTGGTGATGTTCTTGAGCGAGGTGCCGACCCGCTCGTATGCCCGCATGGAAGACAGCTGCGTCTTTTCGGTGCTGGGCCCGCATGCCGAGGGACAATCGTGGCTCTTCTCGCCGTCGATGGTTTGCTTCTGGCGGTGGCTTTATCACATGGTGCTGGTCGAGTCGCTGGTCGTCGCCTCGCTGATCGACTTCGACCGGCGGATCATCCCCGACGGGGCAACACTCCCCGCGATGACCGTGGGCCTGTTGGGCAGTCTCGTCGGCTGCGTCTACATCATCCCGGTCTGGTTTCAGGACGCGGGGATGGTGCACACGCTGGTCGACGTCACGGGCAGCCGGTTCGCTCCGTGGCTCTCTGGCCCGCCGGTGCCGCACTGGATCGCCGTCCATCCCCATTGGCACGGGCTGGCGGTAAGCCTCGCGGGGCTCGTGGTCGGCGGCGGCTCCGTGTGGATCGTGCGGATTTTGGGCCAGTGGGTGCTCAAGCGCGAGGCGATGGGCTTTGGCGACGTGATCCTGATGGCGACGATCGGCAGCTTCCTCGGCTGGCAGCCGACGCTGATCGTTTTTTTCCTGGCGCCCTTGTGTGCCCTGATCGTCGTCGCGGCGTTCTGGATTTTTCGTCGCGACCGCGAAATCCCCTACGGCCCTTATCTGAGTCTGGCCGCGCTGGTGGTGATTTTGGGTTGGAAAGACATCTGGCCGCGGACCGAGCGTTTCTTTTCACTCGGCCTGTTCGTGCCGGCGATGGCTGTTGTGATGTGCGCGCTGTTAGTGCTGACCCTCTTCATCACGCAGTGGACGAAGCGGCTGCTGGGCATTCCTGACTACGTGCCCGACGACGAATGGGACATCTGGGAATCGGGCGATCAGCTCTTTCACTTTTCCGGCGGCAGCGGCCCGTCCGACGGCTGGAAGCGCACGCAGTGGCCGGGCGTGGGCGCCGGGCGGGGCTCGCTCTTCGAGCAGCGCTGGCGAAACGGCGGTTCCTCCCGGTGAACCATCTGCTAGACTTGCGCGGCGCAGCGAACCCCTTGGCGGCCTGCGTGTCGCCCTCTTTCGGCACGTCTTACGCAGCGGCTCAAAACCGATGACTCGTTCATGATCAAGATCGTCGACTACGGCATGGGCAATCTGCGGAGCGTGCAGAAAGCCTTTGAGAAAATCGGGGCCGACGCCCAGGTCGTCAGCTCTCCGGCCGAGCTCGCGGGGGCGGAAAAACTCGTGCTGCCGGGCGTCGGCGCTTTCCGCGACGCGATTGCCGAACTCAAGCGGACAGGCCTCGATCGGCCGGTCCGGGAACACATCGCGGCCGACAAGCCGTTCCTGGGCATCTGCCTGGGGCTGCAACTGCTCTTCGACGTGAGCTACGAAGACGGCCAGTGGGAAGGGCTCGGCGTGCTGCGGGGTAAAGTCGTACGATTCGCCGATCAGACCGACTTGAAGATCCCGCACATGGGCTGGAACTCGCTCGAGTTCGCCCGGCCGGCGCGGATCTTCGAGGGCGTGCCCGAGGGCTCGTCGGTCTACTTCGTGCACAGTTATTACGTCGTGCCCGAGGATGAATCCGTGATCGCCGCCCGCACCGAGCATGGCACTCGCTTCGTGTCGGCCGTTGCCCGCCGCAACCTCTTTGCCACGCAGTTCCACCCGGAGAAGAGCCAGAGCGTGGGCCTGCGGCTGCTGACGAATTTCGCCGCTCTTTGATACCCTGCGGTTGGCCGGCGTCTGGGTGGCACTGGCGGCTCGTCCGCCAGTGTCTTCGAGATCTGCGGAAAGCCCACTGGCGGCCAAGCCGCCAGTGCCACCCGACCTCTGGAGTCTTCAGACGGCAATGGAAATTCTTCCGGCAATCGATCTTCGCGGCGGCCAGTGCGTGCGGCTGCGGCAAGGGGACTACAACCAGGAGACCGTCTTCGGCGATCCGCTGGAGATGGCCCGCCGATTTGTCGGCGAAGGCGCGACGCGGCTGCATCTGGTCGACCTCGACGGAGCGCCGGGCTGGGCGGCCCATCAATCACGAAGTCGTCCGAAGGCATCGTCGCGGCGGCCGGCATTCCCTGTCAGCTCGGCGGCGGCATCCGCGACGAGGCGGCCATTCGCCTCTTGTTGGAAACTGTCGGCGTCGAGCGCGTGATCGTCGGCACGCAGGCCCTCAAGCAGCCCGACTGGTTCCGCGCGATGGTCGGAAAAGTTTCCCCGGCGCATCGCGCTCGGCATCGACGCCCGCGATTCGATGGTTGCCACCGAAGGCTGGCTCGACGTCTCAAAGACGCCGGCGATCGAGCTGGCCCGACAATACGCAGGCCTGGAAGTCGCCGCCGTCATTTACACCAACATCGCCAACGACGGCATGATGCAGGGGATCGACGCGGCAACGATCGGCGACCTGACGGCCCTCGCGCGACTCGGCTTTCCGGTGATCGCTTCGGGTGGCGTGACGACGGTCGACGACGTCCGCCAACTGGCCGACGCCGCGCGGGATGAACCACACCTGGTCGGCGCGATCATCGGCCGGGCCCTCTACGAGGGGACGATCACCGTCGCCGCGGCCGTGGCGGCTGCCCGCGGGTAACCGCGCCGGCGTTCCGCGCCGACTCGCACTCACGCTATCGGAATCAAATCAACCCCGGCGATCGTTCCGCCGCGGCGGATCAGCCCGATGGTGCTTTCTGTGCTGGCCCGTCTTACACCAGGCGGCTCGGATCTGAACGGCGAAGACTAAGAGAAGAAAGCACCCCCCAGCTGACGCTGGGGGCTCGCCGGGTCGAATGTGCTTCGGCCATTCAAGTGCGGCTCATTGAGCCGCAGCGCGGGGACCGCCGGTTTTGGCGGGGTCGAGCGCCATCAGCCGCAGCCGCTGGTTGAATGAGCGCAGCTCGATGTACTTTTCGGCCATGTTGACTTCCAGGGTCTTGAAATTGGAAGCCGACGGGTCGGTCGCCTTGAGCACTTCGTGGCCGGTCCGCTTGTCGAGCACCAGCAGGTTGAAGCTCCAGTGCCCGAACTCGCCGTTCTTCACCAGCTGGCGGCCGGCGAACAGCAGCACGGGAGAATCGGACAGGAAGTCGAGCACCAGGTTGTGTGCAGGGATGTGGCTGTTGGACCAGTCGCACGCGCCCGTCCGCAGGTTGTACGCGGTGATGTGGTTGCCCACGTTGAGCGAGCGTTGGAATCCTTCCGGGAACTGCACGGCGTACGAATGGTGCTGCCGGCTCTGAATCAGGTACAGCCGCTCGTGATCGGTGATGGCGAACGTGTCCCCCTGGCGGAGCAACTCGCGCGGATATTCCTTGGGAAGCTTGCGCTGTTCGCCCGTCAGCAGGTTCACGATCTCCAACCCGCCCGAGGCCGAAACGGCCAGCATCTGGCTCGGATCAAGCAGCGTGAGACTGGTGCCGCCCGGATATTCGAGTCGCCACGATTCGCGGGTGGTAATCGGGTCGACCAGCCGCACGACCGTCCGCGCCGGCTCCAGGCCCAGGATTCGCGACGAGCGGCCGTCGGCCACTACCAGTCCCCGCGGCGTGACGGCGATCGCGGTGACCAGTAGGTCGCCCAGCTTTTGCACGTCGAGCTTTTTGCCGTCCGTCGCCCGGAACGCGGCCGCCTGGTTGCGGTCGGGCGGCATGACGTAAATCACGTCTTCGTTGCCAAACAGCGTGGCATGCTGGGGCAGATTCGTGCACTTCCAACGGACTTCGCCGGTCTGCGAATCGAGCACCGTGAACTCGCGGCGACCGTAGAGGCAAACGTATTCGGTATTGGCCGCCGCCAGCATGCCGCGCTGCGTCGTCGGGTTGAGCAACGAGTGGCGACTGGTGAACTGGTTTCCCGTCCGCAGGGGCTGCGGCATGGCGACTTGAGGCGAGCGATAATCGTTGGCAGCGCCGCCGGGGACTTCGATCGAGCGCGTCCAGATCACACTGCGGTCGAGCGGCGAGAGGAAGTGCACGACGTCCCGGTGCAACACGGCCAGTTCGTGCCCGGCCGCAATGCCGACCGTGTATTCCCCCTGCCGCGAACGGTTGGTGGAACGCAACGGCAGCATCCAACGGTCGCCGTCGTCCGTCGAGCGGACGATTTCGAGCCGTTGCCGGCGTTCATCGATGGAGAAGCGGTGCTCGTCGAAATAGGGTTCGTTGCCGCCGCCCAAGAGGAGCTCTTCGATGTGGTTGGACAGATAATTCGTGCCGAAGCGATGGACCTTGAGGTCAACGTCGCCCCAATCGGGACCGGAATAGGGGTGCGGATCGAGCAGCCCGGCATCCCAACGGCTCTGCACGTAGCTCGCTGCCGTCTGACCGCCAAAAATTCGCGCTCCCGGGTACCAGGCGGCCAGCCGGCGGTAGGCGGTGGCCGCATCGTCGATCAGGCCGCGCTCGTCCAAGAGTTCGGCCAGCCGCAACTGGGCGGAGGCTGCGGTCGCATCGTCGGCAATTCGCACCTGCCGCAGCAGCAACCGCTCGGCCCGGAAAAAGTCCTTCTCGGCCGCGAACTGCTCGACCAGTCCCATTACCACCGACTGGGCGGCCGGATGAAATGCGTACAGCTCGGCAAACCGTTCCTGCATTGCCCGATCGAGGTGGAGGACGCGATCGGCCTCGCCGGCAAGCACCACGTCGACGCGGGCCCGTTCGGTGGCCGACAGCTTCTGCCAGATCTCGAACAAACGTCCGGCGATCCAGGCGTCGAAGTCGACGGTGACGTGCGGATCGTCCGCGCGGGGAATCATCACTCCCCGGCGATCCGTGAGCGCCAGTTTTTGCAGCGCGGAAAACGCGTCGCCGTACTTGCCGACGGCCAGATCGCGTTCGGCCTCGAGCCGTCCGACCAACAGCCGTTCGTCCCCGGTTTGCGCGAGGGCCGAGAGCCGCTCGAGGGAGCGGTCGCTCGTGGCGTAATCGTGACGAATCGCATCGGTGAGCGCCTCGAGGAGCGCACTGCGATAGGAACGGGCCAAAAGCGGCGCCAGATGCCGCGAGTCGACCCGGTCGAGCGATTGGATGGCGCGCGCCGGATCGTTATGCAAGAGGGCAATTTCGGCCCGCTTGACCGAGGCCCATTCATCGTGCGGATCGGTCGTCTGCCGCTGGGCGATCTGCCGCTCGATCGCGTCGCGCTGCTCGAAGGACGTCAGCCCGTAGGCATTGAGCGAGAGCATCATGCCGCGATAGAGCGTAAGGTTGCCCAACGGACGGCTGCCGGGCAGCAACTGGGCCGTCTCCACGATGCGGCCGCTGTTCAGCTCGATCGTGCAGAGGCGCCCCCCCGGAGCGGCAGATAAAAATGCCCGGACGACAGCACGCCGCGGCCGCTGGGCGGGCCCAGCGATTCGTCGAGCGACGTGGTCCATTGGGCCTTGCCCGTGTCGATCGCGATCGCGGTCACCGACGATTTGCCGACGACGATGGCCGACGACTCGTGCAATCCGGCCAGGTAGAGCTGGTCGTCGCCGCGGGGGAATCGCCAACGCAGCGCGCCCGTCGCCAGGTCGAGGCAGATCAGGTTCGGTTCCTCGGCGGGAGTGTACAGGACGCGATTGCCGGCGATCACCGGGGCCGACGGGCACCATTGCCCATTCAGCTCGGTCGGCTGCACCATCGTGTCCCCCTGCTCCCGCTCGCGGCGTTCCACCTGCGGTCGGGGCGAGGAATAGCGATGCATCCACAGCACGGAGTGATCGAGCCGATCGACGCCCACCAGCCAGTCGACGGTGGTCGGGCAGACCAGAATGCCGTCGGATGAGGCGACCTGCGCGGTCCGCCAGCGTCGACCCAATTCCTGCTCGATCTTGTTGTCGGAGTGGGCCAGCAGCTGTGACCAGCGGACGGCCCCCGACTCGGGATCGATTGCAAAGAGCCGCACGTCGAGATCGCGCTCGCCGACGATATACAGCTCGCCCCCGTCGACCAGCGGAGCGCCGAAGAAGAACGAGCCGGCCAGCGGCAGATCGAACGACTCGCCGTTGGCTTGCCCACCCAGCGACCAGACTTCGCGCCCCGTCGACAGGTCGTACGCGGCGAGCCGGTTGCCCGGCCGCATCGTCCGCTCGCCCTCGGGTCCTTCGGCAATCGGCTGGAAGCCCGAGCCGCCGGGGCCGTGCATGATCATCGCGTCGTCTTCGATCACGAAGAGCCGCGTGCCGTCGCTTGCAAGCAGGCCGAAATTCGCGTTGCGGAACAACAGGCCTGTCAGCGGATGACCGTCTGCACTCCCTTCGCCACCGATGAACTCAGTTCCCCACGGCCCGCCGCCGCCGCGGAATCGTCGGAAACCACCCCAGCGTTCCTCGAACTCGAAGGGCAACGGGCGGCCGGAGACGATCGCGTCTTCCGAAACCTGCGGCCGGGTCTCCCACAGGAGCTTGCCGGTCGTCGCGTCGATTACGTGCACGTCGCGAAGCGTGCGGAAGGCGATGCGATCCTTGATCGTCAGCGGAATGGCAACGGGAATCGCCGCCCGCCCCAGGTCCGAAAGATCCTGCCCCAGCGAGTCGAGCTGATCGATCACGTGCTTGTTCTGCGTCGACGCGTGCGACCAGCGGCTAAGCAGCAGCGGATCGCCCCCGGCCGGCGTGGCCGCGCGTCGGGCATTCCCCTGGAACTGCAGCCACTCGTCGAGCACCGCGGACGACGGCGTGTCCGAGCCGGGCAGGCGCTGCAACAGCTCATCGGGCTTGACCGAATCGCCGCCGACGCCGACCGTAGCATCGGCCCCGTCGGCGCGCAGTCGCTTCAAGATTTCAGCGCTGACCGCGGCATTGCCCGACTCGCGAAACGTCAGGGCCGCTTTGAGACGCCATTTCGGGTCGCGCGACCAGGGGGGATTCGACTCGAGCAGCCGCCCGTACCAGATCGAAGCGAGTCCGAATTCGCCGCGATCGAAATGGAAGTTACCGATCGCGTTGGCGGCTTGCTGCCCCGTCTCGGTGTGGAAGTATTGGGTCGCGACGTCGATCACCTGGTCCCAGTTGCCGGCACGGCGGCCGTCGCGATCGAGTTGCCGGGCCTGGGCTTCGTGACGCAGGCGATACGTCTCCAGTTGCGCGGCGGGCAGCCGACCGATCAAACGATTGGCTTCCCAGGCCACCAGTCCGGGCCGGCCGTCGGGCGTGCGGATCGTGGCATGACCGGCATGGGCCAGCACGACCTCGAGCACGTCGAGTGCCTGGTCCCAGTGGCTCCCTTCGACCAACTGCTCGGCCTGATCGAGATGCTTGCTCTGCGTGGCGTTGTGCGGAATGCGGCCATCGATCGAGTCGCGCGGACCGCGACGTTCGGGCGTTGCCGAATCGTGATCGGTCACCACGTCGCCCACTTCTTCCGGAGGCGCGTGCGACCGCGCGTTCCGGTTGTTGAAGTTCCAGGGAGCGGACCGCGGTGTCGTCCGGCGGCGGTTCCCGGGGGCACGGGGAAGTTCCGGGGCAGCCGCGTCCTTATCCTTGTCCTTCGCGCCCGCTTCGGGCGGAGGCGGAGCATCGTTCTTTTGAGTGCGGGGACTGCGGGGCGGCGATTCTTGCCCGGGCAGTGTGTCGCCGGTCAGGAACCCCAGCAGGGCGGCGAAGGCCGCGATCCGCAGCAGCGGGTATTTTTTTTGCATCCGGCGACTCACCCCGGCTCGAACGCGGGGCGGCGCCAGCAAACGTTGACGATCCCCGAAATCGACCTGCCAGACCTGGATCCGATCGCGTCCAGCGCTCCCTGTAAGTATATCGTCGCGACCCCCGGCAGGCTCGCCGATAAGCGGAAATTCGGCCCGCTGCGGCCCGCACCGCGGCGATTCTGCGGCCGGCTTCTACGAATTCTCGGGAAGCAAATGATCGGGAGACGCACCGGGATCCGCTGCTGGGCCACGGGCGAGAGTCCATCGCCGCGATTTGCGACCGATTTTGCGGCGTCCCTATCGCGGAAACGCCGATTCTCTCGGCTGGTCGCCAGATTTACTCAAGCGAGCGGAGTCGCGGGGCGTTACCAGAGCTTTCGTAGCGGCACCCGCCCCCCGTACTGCGATCAGCCGCGTGGGAGGCCGAGAACATCTTCGCGTGTGCGACTCGCTGGGCACTGCGCGTTTCGCGCATCGGGCTGAGCCTCGTCTCGACGAACGAGCGTCCAGCCGATCGAGCGCGCCTGAACACGTTGCAAACTCGCGCCCACTCCCTAAAATTACGGGAAAACCGTAACTTTTTTTTGCGCCGCTGCGCCCGGGAGCAAATCGATCCGTGAACGCCGCCCCCGCACCTGCCTCGAAGGCACCCGCCCAGAATCTTGACGCACTCGTCTCGCAGGCCAAGGAACGACTCGACAAGCACACCCGCGAGACGGTCGAGTGGCACTTCAACCCCGAGACCGGCAGCCCGTTCTGGCTGGAGAGAGCCAAAACGCTGGGCTTCGATCCGCGCAAAGAGGTCCGCTCGTTCGCCGATCTCACGAAGTTCCCGCTGTTCGAGGATGAGTGGCTGCGCGGCGGCCCCGTCCGCCGCTGGATCCCGAAGGGGCTCGCCGACAAGCCGGCCTACGTCTTCGAGACCGGCGGCACCACGGGCATTCCCAAGAGTCGCGTCGTCATCGAGGACCACTGGATCGACTACGAACTCTTCAGCGACACGCTCCCCGACGAGTACTTCCCCAAGGGAAGCAACTGGATGATGCTGGGGCCCTCAGGGCCGCGGCGTTTGCGTCTGGCGGTCGAGCATCTGGCCCATCACCGCGGCGGCATCTGCTTCTGCGTCGACCTCGATCCGCGCTGGGTCGTCAAGCTGTTGAAGAACGGCGACATTCAGGGTGTGAAGGCGTACGCCGACCATGTGATCGACCAGGCGATGACCATCCTCTCGGCCGGCCACGACATCAAGTGCATGTTCGCCACGCCCAAGCTGCTCGAGGCGCTGGCCCTCCGCCTGATGAACGAAGGCTCGAGCGTCGAAGAAGCGGGCATCACCGGCATTTTCGCCGGCGGCACCGAGTTCACGCCGCAATGGTACCGCTTCTGCCGCGAAGAGCTGTTGGGCCCGAACGTTTACATCACGCCGACGTACGGCAACACGCTGATGGGCCTGGCCTGCGGCAAGCCGTTCGATCCGGCCGACAACTACAAGATCACCTATTACGCCCCCGAACCGCGGGCGGTGATCGAGGTTGTCGACTTCGCCGACCACACCAAGATCGTCCCCTACGGCGACTCGGGCCGCGTGAAGCTCTACACTCTCACCAAGGAAGTGTTCATCCCCGGCTTCCTCGAGCGGGATGAGGGCGAGCGGGAAAAGCCGCACGAAAAATATCCCTGGGACGGCGTCAGCGGCGTCAAGCCCTACCGCGAGTTCGCCAAGACGACCACCGTGGGGGTTTACTAAAGAAGTCCGAATGACGAAGCACGAATGACGAAAGAAGCACGAAGTCCGAAGCACGACAGGGAAAGACCAATTCGTGCTTCAGTCATTAGGGACATTCTTTCGTCATTCGTGCTTTTCACGCTAACCGTAAGGTGCGCACATGCTCGAAATCCCCGTGATTCGCTGGGGTAAGCCGTACGAGAGCCTGCAACAAGATCCGGTCGTGCACTTCGAGACCGGGAACACCTTGTGCACCGTGCATCAGGCGAATGGCGGCCTGATTCAGATGGACGTCCGCAAGTCGCAGCGCGCGCGGGACGTGCTCCGCGAGATCCCGATCGCCACGCTCGTCGAAT
Source organism: uncultured Planctomycetaceae bacterium (assembly GCA_963813715.1). Taxonomy (GTDB): domain Bacteria; phylum Planctomycetota; class Planctomycetia; order Planctomycetales; family Planctomycetaceae; genus DASPSM01. The sequence continues at coordinate 659,492 of CAWFAK010000009.1, forward strand.
ACTGCAAGAAAGCAGCCGACCTGTATCTGACGGCCAAGCTCCCGCTGGGCAATGGCACGCAGACGCCAGAGGAATTCTGCACCATCCAGGCGGCGACGACGGGCCTGCCCGAGCACATGTGCGCGTCGAACATGAAGAAGAACCACTTCGTGTTGTCGCACATGGGAGACATCATCGAAGCGCTGAACTCGCGGCCTGCCCTACGATGTGCTGACTCGCGGTTTCGGCGTCGAAGCGCGCGGGATCACAGTGAGCTACCAGGCCAACGCGCCCGTGCTGGGGGCCGTGCTGCCGTCGAATTCACCGGGCGTCCACACGCTGTGGCTACCCGTAATGCCGATGCAGGTTGGACTGGTGCTCAAACCAGGTCCGCAGGAACCGTGGACGCCGTACCGCATGTGCGAAGCCTTCGCCCAGGCCGGCTTCCCTCGCGAGGCGTTTTCGATCTACCCCGGCGGCGGCGAGGTCGGAGCGGCCGTACTGCAAGGCTGCGAGCGGGCCATGATCTTCGGCGGCACCGCGACCGTGAAGCAATATCACGGCAACCCCCGCGTGCAGCCGCACGGCCCCGGCTTCAGCAAGATCCTGCTCGGCGACGACGTCGTCGACAAGTGGGAGGATTATCTCGACCTGATGGTCGACAGCGTGCTCATCAACAGCGGTCGCAGCTGCATCAGTTGCTCGGGCATCTGGGCCTCACGCCACGGCCGCGAGATCGCCGACGCTCTCGCCAAACGAATGGGGCCCGTCGCTCCGCTGCCGACGAACGATCCGAAGTCGGCCCTGGCGGCCTTCACGCTGCCCGGAGCGGCCGACGCGATCAACGGCCAGATCGACGCGGCCCTCAAGCAGCCCGGCGCAACCGAAGTCACCGAGAAATACCGCGGCGGCCCGCGGCTGGTGAAAAGGGAACGCTGCGACTACCTGCGGCCGACCGTGCTGCACTGCACGAGCCCCGAGCACGAGCTGGCCAACACCGAGTACATGTTTCCCTTCGTCTCGGTGGTCGACTGCCCGCAGGACAAAATGCTCAGCTCGATCAAGACGACACTCGTCTGCTCGGGCATCACCGAGAACCCCAAGTTCTCCCAGCAACTGCTCGACGCGACCCACATCGACCGCCTCAACATCGGCCCCATCAAGACGATCGCCCTCAACTGGCTGCAACCCCACGAAGGCAACATCGTCGACTTTTTGTTCCGCGCGCGAGCGTTTCAGAACAGCCCGCCGCCGGCACACTGAGCAGTCGGTCTACAGTCCAAGGTCCAAAGTCATAAACCGAGGACCGGACCTGTCGCATCTTTGACCTTGGACTTTGGACATTGGATTTTGGACCCAGGAAAACAATGCTCGACGGATTGAGCGGTACCTTTTCGACCATTCTGGTTGATCCGCCTTGGCGGTTTCAGAATCGCACCGGGAAGATGGCCCCCGAGCATCGGCGGTTGCGGCGGTATCGCACGATGGACGTCCAGGAGATCCAGTCGCTCCCCGTCGCGAATTACGCACGGGACAAAAGCCATCTCTATTTGTGGTGCCCCAACGCCCTGTTGGAGGACGGGCTGTCGATCCTCAAGGCTTGGGGCTTCACTTACAAGACCAACCTGGTCTGGCTCAAGATCCGCAAGGATGGCGGGCCTGACGGCCGAGGCGTGGGATTCTATTTCCGCAACGTCACCGAGTTATTGCTCTTCGGCGTGCGGGGCAAGCTGCGGACGTTAGCTCCCGGCCGGCGGCAGGTGAACGTCATCGCCAGGCAAAAGCGCGAGCACTCGCGCAAGCCCGACGAGCAATACCAGCTGATCCAGGAGTGCAGCCCCGGGCCGTATCTTGAGCTCTTCGCCCGCGAGCGCGTCGCCGGTTGGACGAGTTGGGGCGACGAAGTCGATTCCTACGCCGCCACCCGCCGCGTCTCGCCGCAATATGCTGGCGACCCCCGGTGAGTCGCGCCGGGTTGAGTCGGTATGCTGGGACAATTCCGGCTCCGACCGTTGTTCCACTCCGAAGATGGGCCTGAGACCACGCACCGTTTATGGCGAAAGCAATTCGGATTCTGCTCGGCACCCTCGTCGCTCTGACCCTCGCGGGGGGACTGCTCGTTGCGGTTGAGCTGTTTAGTGCCGTCGTCTACCCGATGCCGCCCGGCTCCACAAACACCAAAGAGGAAGTGTGCGCGCCACGTGGCCGCTTATCCGCAATGGATCCTCGCCGTCGTCGTGCCGGCATGGAGCGGGACGGCCCTCGCGAGCACGTGGGTGGCCACCCGCTTAGGAGGACGCGTCGCGGGAATTATCGTCGCGCTCCTCTTGTTCTCGGCCTTCGTGATGAACCTGGCGATGCTGCCCTACACGCTCTGGTTCAAAGTGACGCTGCTCATCTGCGCACCCCTCGCCTGCCTGCTCGGCGTCGGCCTGCCGAGACGTCCGCCCATCAACCCAGGAATGGCCGACGCGGCTCCCGCTCAATAAGCGATCCGGATCGATCAAGACGCGCAGGCCAAACCGCGGCCCAAAGCCGAATTTCACGAGGCCGCGCGCCGCCGGCGCCGAACCGGTACGGCAGGAGCGATTGCCGTGATCTGCGGCACCGCGCGATACAGCCATGAGTTGCCTTGTTTGCCGAGCGCTTCGAGCGCGCCCATTTTTCGCAGGCAATACGCCATCTTTTGCGCGAGCCAGCGGGGCATCGGGGCCAGGCGGGCGATCTCTCCCGTCGTGAACTGTTCGTCCAGGCCGATGGGCAGCAGCCGCAACAGGTCGGCCGTGTCGCGGAGGGTCACGCGGCCTTCGATCCCCACGAGCAGGCGATCGGTCACGCGGAAGTCGGGGCCGCGCCACCATTTTTTCTGCGCGGTGACGCGATGCTCCTCCTGGCGGGTCAGCACGACCTCCAGCGTCAGCCGCGGATGGGGAAAGATGTCGACGAAGTAGACCAGGTCGGCAAACAGGTCGGCGATCGTCTCGTGCCGCGGACTGAGCCGCGTCGACACGATGGCGCCGCCGGCCCGCTTGCGGCGGACCAACACCTTCTGCGCGGCAAGCGGCTTCACGATCAGGACGTCGTGTTCTTCGAGCAGGCGGCGGATCTTCGGGCGAATGGCGCCGAGTGAGCCCTGTTGAATTTCGATCAGCCGGCCCTGATGGACGGCGTCGATGCGAAAGGTCCCCAGGCGAACCTCCTGCGACGCGGGCTCCGCCGAGTAGAGGGCTTTTAGCTGCCGGTGCAGGCTCGTCTCCATACTCGCCGCCTCGCCGCTCGCCGTTCTTGGGGGCGGTGTTTCCGACCCGCCGCTCCTGGGACGGGGATTCTAGTGGACAGCGGTCGCACGCGGACAGCCGGAATTTGGCTGATTTCGCCTGAGTGCCGATTCGGTTATTCTGACCTTCACCAGATCATGCGCGCGATCTACGGCGAATCCAGCGGCGGCGGACTCCGCAATCCTCTTTGGGCCCCTCTGGGCCTGCTCCTAGCCGGCCTTTCGCTGTCGATCGGCTGGGGCATTCGGGGCAATCTCGGCCACGAAACGGGGGCGATGATCCCCGGAGTGCTCGCCGCGATTGCCGTCTGCGTCCTCTCCAACCGCGAAGATTGGCGCGCGCGGGTCGGCTATTTTGCCCTGCTCGGCGGCCTCGGCTGGGCGCTGGGCGGCTCGATGTCGTACATGCAGGTGATCGCTTACGCCCACTCGGGGCACGCGCCGTCGCAATATTACGGATTCTTCGCGCTCTTCGTGATCGGCTTTCTCTGGGCGGCCTTGGGCGGCGCCGGGACGGCGCTGCCCGCCATCCTCGATCGCCGCAGCTTGCTCGACTTTTTTCGGCCCCTCACCGTCGTGCTCGCGCTCCTGGCGGTGCTGCATTTTGTCGAAGAGCCGTTCGCTCGGGCCGTTCAATCGCAAATCGACCTGCAACCGGGCAGCATTTCCGGCTGGCAGCGGCACGAGTCGGCGCTCTACTGGTTCGACACCGACTGGATTGCTGCCCTCGTGGCAATCATCGGACTCTTAGCGTTCGACCTCGTCGATCGTCACTTCGGCAAGAGCCTGTGGCTGCCCGTGTTCGCCGCGGTGGGCGGGGCGATCGGTTGGGCCGCCCAGGCAGCCATCGTGCGGGCCCACTGGTCGGCGGCCGCGCAGGCATCCTCGTTCACACGCAGGGCGACGATATTCGCTTCGATCGCGACCTGCTTCACTTCGATCACGACCTGTTGATGGCCAATTGGCCCGTGCTGTTTCTCAAGGAGAGCGACTACGTCGGACTGGTCGTCGGCCTCATCGCAGGCATCGGCGGCTACTTCGCCTGGTTCGGCAAATTCCGACGCGGCTCGTCGCTCTTGTTGCACCTGGCCCTGGGCTGGTTCGTCGGCTTTCTGCTCTTGCCCGTCTCTGTTCGACGTGCGGATGACGCCCCCTCGCGGCGACAACTGGGCCGGCATGCTGGGCCTCTTCGGCGGCCTCGTGCTCTATTGCGTCCGCTGTCGGCAGTGGCCGTTGCTGGCCGCCTCGCTCGTCGCGGGAACAATCGGCGGGATCGGCTTCTCCGGCGGAGCCTGCGTCGAAGCACTGCTCGAATCGTTCGGCAACGCCAACCTGGCGCCGGGCCTGGCCGAAGCCTGGACGAATTGGCAGAACAGCGGCACAGACATTCCCGTCTCGATTGTCATGCTGGCGGCCCAGCCCATTCATCACTGGGAGTTTTGGCTGTCGGCCAATTGGCACAGCTTCCTGGAACAGACGTACGGCTTCGTCAACGGTTTGGCCGTCATCGCCGCGATGGCCGTGCTCTGGCGGCGACTCGAACGCTCTGACGACAGCGGTCCGCGCGAGTACTGGACCGAGGTCGTGGCTGTCTCGATCGTCGTACCAGTGTTGATGTGGGTCACCCTGCAGAAAGACGTCGCCGAGTGGACGCAGGGCCCAACGGCCGCCGTGCCGCGAAACGATGCGGATGCCCCTGTTCGGCTATTCGCTCTCGGCCTGGGGCTGGTTCAACGTGATCTTCGGCATCGCGGCGATGGCCTTCGTGATGCTGCTCAACGTCCACACCCGCCGCAGGCTGGCCTTGTTGGAGGTCGGCTGGCTGGGTCGCGGGCAGTGGCTGTTTCTGCTTGTGCTGTGGGTCTTCGTCATCGGCAATTTCGGCCGCATCGTCGTGCATTTCACCGAGCAGCGGCTGCTAACCGAAGGCGTGATCACGCTCAATGCCGTGCTGGCGACGATGCTCGTACTGCTCGTGCCGCGCACGATCGCCCCCGCGCCGGAACGCATTCCACCCGACTATCTGCGACTGGTCGGCCGCGCCGCGATTGCGGCGGTGCTCTGCGCCGCGGCCTTCCCCGTCGCGGAGACGCTCAGCGTCCGGGCCGTCTATGGGGATGCCCCCGTCATCCGTCCGCGCGACGCCGACCACGGCCCGACCACCCGCTTCGGTCCGCACGCCGCCTGGAAACATCGCCCACTCTTACGGGGCAAAGACCACCGCTGACCCGCTTACAGGGCAAAGACCACCGCTGACGCGAGATTTCCGGTACGCCGCCGAGCTCGCACGCGAACCGGCGAGCCGCCCGCGTAAGCTGGCGGGTGCTTCTCTTTTGCGACCGGTGTGCCACTGCTGAGCTCTGGCTCAGCAGTGCCTTTAGCTGTCTGAGTTCGCAAGCTGCGACATCCGTTTGACACCCGCCGCCGCGGCCGGTCCAATGGCGTGCAACTCTCACCCAGGAAGGGACCATGATGCGCCAGCGCAAACGCCTGCTCGTCGCCGGTTCGACGTTCGCTTTCTTGCTCGTTGCCGCCGGGATCGCGGCCGGCTGGTTTAAGCCGACCGAGACGGTCGTCACCGAAGTCGCCCCGGGCGTCTTCTTCCGCAAGGTGATGTCCGAGCCGAAATTCATCGGCTGCAATCAGGGCTGGGTGATCTTCAAGGATTTTGTGCTGGTGATCGACGCCAGCTTTCCCGACCAGGCCGACGAGGTCATCAAGCTGATCCGCAAAACGACCGACAAGCCGATCCGCTTCGTCTTCGACACGCACTATCACGGCGATCACGCGGACGGCAACCAGCGGTTCGCCGCCATCGGCGCGTCGCCCGTCGCCTCGGAAAACAGCCGCACGCTGTTCGACACCAAGGGCATCGCCGGCTTCGAGCTGGCGAAGAAGACCAACCCGGCCGTCTACGGCAACCTCGATTACCAGAAGCCCGTCGTCTGGTTCCCGCAGAAATTCGTGCTCGACGACGGCACGCAACGGGTCGAGCTGATCCACTTCGGCCATGCCCACACGGCGGGCGACGCGATCGCCTGGCTGCCGAAGGCCGGCATCCTCTTCACCGGCGACGCTTGCGTGAACGGCGCGTTCAACTACTGCGGCGACGGCGACACGGCCAGCTGGATTCGCGTCCTTTCCGAAATGCAAAAACTGCCCGTCCAAAAAGTCTGCCCCGGCCACGGCGAAATGGGCGACGCCAGCGTGATCGCCAACCAAAAGCGCTGGTTCACCGAACTTCGCGAAACGGTGCAACGCATGATCGATCAGGACAAGTCACTGGCCGAAATCAAACAGCAGATCGACATCCCGTTCTACAAAGAGTGGACCGGCGTCGACTGCAAGAAGCAGGCGGAGAATATCGCGGTTGTGTATCGGGAGCTGACGGGAGCGGGAAAACGAGCGCGGTAAATTTTAGCACACCGGCGCAAGGCCGCTAACTTAGCGGACTTTGCCAATCACCTGCTGTCAAAAGCCTGGGATGCTGAGTTCGTACAAGCCACGGCAAACGCGCGACCTAGCGCCGCAATGCTGATACAACCGGGGAATATAGCGATGACAAAGAGAGACCGAATTACGCAAAAGGCGCTGCAGTTGATTTCCGCGAAGCGGGACGGGTTGCAATTCACTCACCTAGTCGCGGCCTTGGCAAAGGATTTCCCAACGGAACCGACCGGGACGCTGACCGGTTACACCTGGAATCTTCACCGTCGCTTCCCCGACGAAATTTACAAACCCAAGCGCGGACTCTTCCGCTCGGTCAAGTTTCGGTCTAACGACGAACTGGAATACCAATTGGCCGCCGAGCAAGAGGCGGCGATCACCATCGACGATTACACAGCGACGCTCGACGATATCGGCATCCGATTCCCGAACCTCAAGCGCGACGACCTTTTCACGCTGTGGTTTTTGGTCGCTCATCTCGTTGACGACGAAACCCACGCAGCACAAGGCGCTGGTCGGAGCTTCGGGGGACAAAGGAATTGATGCGATTTGGGTTGATGATTATGCGAAAGCGGTGTTCATTACCCAGGCAAAATGGCACGAATCGTTGGGCACGAAAGCTGAGAAACGAAACGATGTCATCGCGCTGGTAGAGGTCGCGGAACATCTTCAGGCTCACAACGACGCTTTTCAGGACTACCTGACGGGTATGGATGCTTTAGTCGCTTCCAAATTGGAGAAGGCGCACAGCGCGTTGTTGAAGACCAGTTCCGCGTTTTGTTGTACTTCGCGACGGTTGGAAACGTCTCGACCGACATTAGGCGCGACGCGAAGCGACGTCTAGCTGCCCTCGGAACATCAGTGGGGATGGAGATTTTGGACGCTCCGGCAGCTGGAGTCGTGATGCGCAATTATTTGGATGGGGTAGCGCCATCAATCCCAGCCTGCGTCTTGGAGATAGAAACGAGCACTGACGTAACGGTCAACAGCATTTCCCAACGATATGACAAAACGAACAAAATAGAGTGCTGGGTGCTGAGCATGAGTGGTGCCAAGGTTGTGGAACTGTACGAAAGGGCCGGCATCCGCCTGTTCGCCAGAAACGTAAGAGGCTACCTTGGCCAGCAGCACCCGGTGAACGACGCAATGAAAGACACGCTTCAAGATGAACCTGATCGCTTCTTTTACTATAACAATGGCATCACAATTGTGTCCGAAGGGGCCGAAAAGAAATCGCATGAGGGGCGCGATGCTCTTTACGTGAAGCATCCGCAAATCATCAACGGCCAACAGACAACGCGGACCTTGGCGAAACACGCAGCAATGGCAGGGAACGCTAGTGTGCTGGTCAAGGTGATTGCTGTGAAGCAGCAGAAGGCAGACGACACGGGCTTCAACAGCCTGCTATCAAGCATCGTTGCAGGCACGAACTTTCAAAGCCCGATCAACCAGGCCGATCTTAGGTCGAATGACCGAGTTCAAGTCGTTCTAGAGAGAAGCCTGCGTAGGCTTGGATACGCATATATGCGAAAGCGCGAAGCGCGGAGCGAAGAAAGGATTCGGGTAGGTGGAAAGCAATACCATCGAATCACCAAGGAGGAGCTTGCGAAGGCGGTCGCCGCATGCGATCTCGACAGCTATATTGCACGAAGCTCAACCGACAAGCTCTTTGATGACGAAATGTACCGGGAAGTGTTTCGCAGCGAAGATCCGAACTATTATCTTCCGAGGTACTGGCTGTTTAAGCAGGTCAACCGAGCGCTTCCGAGTAAAGATCGCCGTAGAGAAACTCGATGGCTTGTGATGTGTTGGCTTTGGGCAAAAATGTCGCGATTCTTAAAGAGCCTGGCGCCGAAGAACTTTTGCGGAAAAGTGTCATCGCGGAGAAAGCGGTGTGGTCGAGCCGCTCGAGAAGGCCATTGAGGCTGCATCGCGGTTGGCGGTTAGGTTTTACCGGGCCGGCAAGGGCATGGGAACCGAACAGGTGGACATGTCAGCGTTCTTTAAGAGCAAGCGATCTAGTTTGCGATCATTTACCGGCTATCTAAATAGCAATGCGTTTACGGTATCTGGCGTGGACAAAAACATCGAGCGGATCGCTAAATCCATTGCGTGATCGCCCCGGGTGCCTGGTGCCACTGAGGGGCGCGCGGTCCCGCCGCTGTCTTCATGCGGCTTAGCCGAGACGCGGAGCACTGGCGGCTCAAAGCCGCCGCCAGTGGCACCGAGCGAAGGAGGAAAGACTGTGGCAACTCCGACACTTCACCGACGCCATCTCGACTTCAAAACCTGGCCTGAGCTGTTGGCGGATATCGACCATCTCCGGCAGGCGCACTACGACCGCGGCGGGGAATTGGGATCTGTCGCAGACCTTGGAGCATGTCGGCTCAGGGATCCGAGTGGCGCTGCACGGCATCGATCATCAGGGCCCGTGGATCATTCGCAAATTCATCGGCCCGCTGATCCTCAAGCGGATCTTGCAGCAACGGCGGATGAAGGCGGGCATCAAGGTGCCCCAGTGGTGGCTCCCGGGGCCGAGCCACGACGAGTCGGCGGCCGTCGACCAGTTCCGCTCCGAGGCCTCCGCCTTCCAGAATCTGGCAACCCCGCCGTTCCCACATCCGTTCTTCGGCCCGCTGACTAAACAACAGTGGAACGACCTCGTGCTCGTCCACGCCGCTCACCATCTGAGCTTTTTGATTCCCCGATCGAACTGAGCGAGCCGCTGCGCGCTCTCCCTCACATTCCTTCCGGCCAAGTCCGCGTTTCCACCAGTGGTTCGCCCGTTTCGAGCAGGCTCTTGAGGCTCGACAAAACGTGCGGCCAGCCGTTGGAGACTCCGTCGATGAGTTTTGATTGCGGCTTGTCCATCTCGTGGATGACGGTCAGCTTGACTGACTCGCCTTGCTGTTCGAGTTCGTAGGTCAGCCTCGAAAAGCCCTCCGCGCGCATTTCCAGCTCGAATTCTTTGTGCCACGACAGCGCGAGCTTCCGCTCGGGTTCGATTTCGAGCACCTTGCCGCTGTCCGCGAGGCGCCCGTCGGGGAGCATGAGCTTCCAGTCGGAACCGGGCTTCCAGTCGCAGTCCTGCCAGGTGCCCAGCCAATATTGGCGGGTGAACTCGGGAGCGAGCAGGGCCTGCCACAGCTTTTTGGGCGTCGTGCGGATGTAAGTCACGTAGACGAATCGCGAGCCGCTCATCGGTGTCCCCTTCACAGTGTCCACGACTCACTGTCGCCAACTCACATCCCTTTGGGCCACGTCCGCGTTTCCACCAGCGATTCGCCCGTTTCGAGCAAGGTCTTCAGGCTCGACAACAGGTGCGGCCAGCCGTTGGAGACGGCGTCGATGAATTTCGACTGCGGCTTGTCCATCTCGTGGATGACGGTCAGCTTGACCGATTCGCCCTGTTGCTCGAGTTCGTAGGTCAAGCGCGAAAAGCCTTCCACGCGCAGCTCCGGCTTGAATTCGTTGCGCCACGTCAGCACGAGCTTGCGCTCGGGCTCGATTTCGAGCACTTCGCCGCTGTCGGCCAGGCGGCCGTCGGGAATCATCAGCTTCCAGGAAGCGCCCGGCTGCCAGTCGCAATCCTGCCAGGTGCCCACCCAGTATTGGCGGGTGAACTCCGGCTCGAGTAGGGCCTGCCAGAGTTTCTTGGGGGTGGTGCGAATGAATGTGACGTAGACAAATCGCGATTCAGCCATCGGTTTCCCCTTCCAGTTGTCGCTTGAGTTCGGCCAGAACGCGGAGACGACCCCGCTCGAATTTGCCGATCCACCGTTCGGCGATCTCGTGGATCGGCACCGGGTTGAGGTAATGCAGTTTTTCGCGGCCCCGCCACAGCGTGACGACCAGGTTCGCCTGCTCCAACAGCTTGAGGTGCTTGGTCACGGCCTGCCGCGTCATGTCGAGGTGTCCGCACAACTGTCCCAACGTCTGGCCATTCTCGGCATGCAGACGGTCGAGCAGCAGCCGGCGACCGGGATCGGCCAGCGCCTTGAACACTCTGCCCATGTCCGCGTCCACGGCTCCATTATGCAACCTTTTGGTTGCATGTCAAGAGCGGACCGGTTGGTCGCAAAATCTTCACGAAAGGAGGCCGTCACTCGATAGCGGACGGGGAGTCAGCCGCGGGAGCGAACGCTGTGCGGCCGCGCACTCGCCCGTGGCCCGTGGACCGCTACGATAAAGACGACTTTCAAACTCAACGCCCCGAACGAACGTCCGATTGCCGAAAGGAGAGACCCATGGATCTGCAACTCAAGGGCAAACTGGCTCTGGTCAGCGGCAGCACGGCCGGCATCGGCCTGGCGATCGCGACGTCGCTGGCCCGGGAAGGGGCGCGCGTGATCATCAATGGCCGGGCACAGTCGTCCGTCGACACGGTGGTTGCGGAGGTGAAGGCGGCGACCAAAGGTGACGTGCAGGGGTTCGCGGGCGATCTCAGTCAGGCGGCCGTCGCGGAAGAGGTGGCGCGGCAAGTTTCCGGCAGTCGAGATCCTGGTCAACAATCTGGGCATTTTCGAGCCGAAGCCGTTCGAGGAAATCCCCGATGCCGACTGGATGCGGTTCTTCGACGTGAACGTGCTAAGCGGCGTGCGGCTCGCGCGGCTCTTCCTGCCGGCGATGAAACGGGCCACCTGGGGCCGCATCATCTTTATCTCGAGCGAGAGCGGCGTGCAGATTCCGGCCGAGATGATTCATTACGGCACGACGAAGGCCGCCCAGATCGCCGTCGCCCGCGGCCTGGCCGAGGCGGTGGCCGGCACGGGCATCACCGTCAACAGCGTGCTGCCCGGGCCGACGAAATCCCGCGGCGTGGACGAATTCGTCGAAACGCTAGCCAAGTCGAGCGGCCAGACGTTCGAGCAATTCGAGAAGGAGTTCTTCGAGAAGGTCCGGCCGACTTCGCTCATCAAGCGATTCGCCTCGGCCGACGAAGTCGCCTCGCTCGTCACTTACGTCGCCAGCCCGCTGGCCGCAGCCACGACCGGCAGTGCGCTCCGCGTCGACGGCGGCGTGGTGAAAAGTGCGTTTTAGTGCGCGGCTTCCGGTCTCGTCCGCCGATGGCTCCGGAGAAATTGACTGTAGTATCACAATATGGTACTATGGATGAACCGTGAGCAAGAAGCACCGGTCCACGCTCCAGGCGGTCTTCGACGATCCCGTGCGGTCGAACATCGCATGGCGGGACGTTGAAGCGATGCTCGTGGCGCTTGGAGCGGAAATCACGGAAGGTGCGGGATCCCGGGTACGGATCGCCTTGAACGGCGTCCGCGCCGTTTTTCACCGCCCGCACCCGCAAAAGGAGACGGACAAAGGGGCCATCCGCTCCCTGCGGCGGTTCCTCACCGAGGCTGGAGTCACGCCATGATGGAATACAAGGGATACCTCGGCAAAGTCGAGTTCGACGATGAGGCGGGAGTTTTTCACGGCGAGGTGTCCAATACACGCGACGTGATTACCTTCCAGGGGAAGAGCGTCGCCGAGTTGAAGCAGGCCTTTCACGACTCGGTCGATGATTACCTGGCGTTTTGCGCCGCGCGGCGAAGAGCCGGACAAGCCCTGCTCGGGACAATTCGTCACGCGGATTTCTCCGGAGCTGCACCGCAAAGTGAATCTCGCGGCGCGGTTGTCCGGTAAGAGCCTGAACGCCTGGGTCTCCGAGCAGCTCTCCTCCGCGGTCGCCCGAACTGCCGCCAGAGGTCGGCGCCCCGCGCGTGGCAAGTCGACAAAGGCGACGGCCTCCGGCCGACGCAAGCAGGCAAGTACGTCTCGACGTCGCAACGCTGCCAAAGGCGGCTGACGGCTTTGGCGCATGTTGCCGTGATCGCGAGAGCCGACCACCCTTTCATTTCGCGCCGCTGGTTGCCACTCCGTCCTTGAGGCTGAGAGCCGACGTCACGCCGGCTCCCGCACCGGCGATTTCGTCGAGCACGTCGGCCAGGCGGTACAGGCTTTCCGACCAGCCCTGGTCGCGGCCGGAGAGGAAGCGGAGCGTGATCGGGTCGTGGATTTTTTCCACGGTGGCGCGAACGTTGATTCGCGTCATCGGGCCTTCTTGGCGAAAGTCGACGGCGTTCGTCGCCTCGAAGAGCGGCTTGCCGCTCGGGTCAAGCGGCATGGCGGTGAAGACGAGCCGCTCGGGCCGCACGATTTCGAGAAACTCGCCGACCATCGGGCGGACGGTTCCGTCGGGGTGCTGCATGTCGACGCGGAGCTTGCCGCCGACGCGGAGGTCGAGTTCGCAGCGCGGGCTGGAAAAGCCGCGCGGTCCCCACCATTTCGCCAGATGGAGCGGGTCGGTCCAGGCGGTCCAGACGAGTTCCCGCGGCGCGAGTACGACGCGCGACATCCGCATCTCGTGCGAGCCGGCCCCCATTGCCGCGAGCTCGACGGCAAACTTGTCGAAGAGCTGCTCGTTGCCGGGAACGGCCAGGTGCTTGACGCTCCGGTAGGACTGAGGCGTGTCGAAGAGCTGCCGGAAGATGATCTTGGTTTTGCCGTCGAGCTCTTCGAAGAAAATCGTCAGGCGGAAATTCGGCAGCGAGACGTGGTCGAGCACGAGCCGTTCGGGCGCCGGCGATTTCGACGAAACGAAACTCGCCGGGGTAGTCCGTCCCGTTGGGGCCGTGCATCACGAGCCGCCAGACGCCGCCCGGCCGCAGGTCGAATTCCTGAGACGTCGTCGTGAAGCCGTTGGGCCCCCACCATTTCACGAGGGCTTTCGGATCGGTCCAGGCGCGAAACACCAGTTCGCGCGGCGCGTCGAAGACGCGGGTGGTGACAATCTCACGGTTTGCGTAATCGTCGGCGGGGATGGGCATGGCGGACATGGCGTTTTTCCTGTTTGGACGAAGCTTGCAGTTCTTTGAGGTGTTCGGCCAGGCGATCAAATGATTCGGACCAGAAGCGGCGATAGTGATCCATCCAGTTGTCGACTTCCTCGAGCGGCGCGGTGCACAGCCGGCACGGACGAGTCTGGGCCGAGCGGCTCCGCGTGATGAACCGGGCCCGCTCGAGCACTTTGAGATGCTTCGAGATCGCGGGCAGGCTCAAGTCGAAGGGCTCGGCCAGCTCGTTGACCGTTTTTTCGCCGGTCGCCAGCTGAGCCAGAATGGCCCGCCGCGTCGGATCGGCGAGGACGGCGAACGTGCGAGTGAGTGAGTCGTGGGCTTTGGAAGCGGGCATGAGGATCGACGAGTATTTAACCGTCAGGGTAATTAACTATCGTAGAGTACAGACTGGTGATCCGTTCGTCAAGAGTGGTTAACCACGCATCGAGACCTAAAGGGTTGACACTACAGCCGGGTGAGCAAATAGCCCGGATCTGAGGCTCGCCCACGTTCCGTCAAGTGAGGCTCAACGGGCTGAGACAATGCTATCGACCGTGCTCGGCCTCGTCGCAGCCCGGCTTCGTCAATCAGCTCGTCGCGTCATCAAGCACGACCAGGCCAAAAAGCCTTCGGGCGGCGCGGGGACCTCGAAGCGGAATTCGCGGAGGAACTGGATCTCGAACACCGGCTCCAGCTCGTTGCAGATTTCGGCGGCGGTCATCGTCGGTGGGCCCGTGGGGCCTTTTTCGTTCGCGTTGCCCGCTGAGCAGCAGGAATCGCGTGCCGGGTCGCGTCAGTCGCTTGAGCGTTTTGATGAAGCCGGGCTGGTCGATCCGCCGGGCCGCGTGATAGCAGCCGCGATCGAACACAAAATCAAACGGCGGCACATCGAGCGTGAAACGGCACAGGTCGGCTTCGAGGAAGTTCACCTTGGCTTTCGCGTCGGCCGCTTTCTGCCGCGCGGCGGTCACAGCAGCGGAGGAAAAGTCGAACCCCGTCACGTCGAATCCCCGCGACGCCAGATAAATCGCATTCGTCCCCGTCCCGCAGCCCAGCTCGGCCGCCCGTCCGGGCTTGATCGACCCGGCGTCGAGCACGCGGATCAGCTCCTTCGAAGGCACGCCCGAATCCCACGGAAGCTCGCCGTCGACGTAGTGCTGGTTCCAATCTTGCGGGGTCATGTGAGCCATCGGTCGGTCTCCCTCCGTCTGTCGATCTTGCTGGCTGGGTCTGCCCTATTTTAGGCGCGCGGCCGTGACTTGGAACGCAGTCCAGCCGTTCAGAGAATGCCATGCAACGGCCCGCCGGGCGCCGCGAGTTGATCGACACTCTTGCTGACGGCCGGATCTTCGACCAGCGGCGGTGCGTGGTGCGGCTTGAGCCGCGCGTCGATGATCGAGCGATCCGCGGCAGCCCCAATGTTTGTCGCGGACAAAACTCCCGATGCCGTGCGACGTCGGCCGCCGGGTTCGAGCGGGTGAACGTCGTCCAGAGAAAGTTGTTCAGCGAGCCGCTCGCGAATTGGCTGTCGTCGACGAGCACCACGAGCGGAAAGGCGTTGAGCGGATGGTTCGCGTCGACGGCGGCACACAATCGCGCGACGGCCGGCTCGATCTCGCCCTCGCCGCGAACGAACGGCGGAGCGTCGAGTCGCCAGGATGCCCGGCAAGCAGAGCCGCGGGTTCGCGAAACCGTCGGGCAGACGCAGTTCGGGCGGAACGCTCGTCGGCAGCGGGCGGCGCGGCGGGCCGGCAGCGGCGATCACCAGTTTCGAGCCGGCGTTCAGTTCGCCGCTGGTGTAGTCGAGCGTGTCGATCGTCGTGCACGTCTGAAAGTGCAGGTCGGTCGTCCAATCGACGCGGGACAAAACGTGCGCGAAGAACGCGGGGACGTCATTGATGTCGAGCTGCGGATCGTCCTCTTGAGCGGCGATTAGCAGATACTTGGCGAGCGACAGTTGCCCCTGGCCGAGAATGGCGTTGGCGTTGGTCAGCAACTCCTGCGGTTTGCGGCGGCCGGCATACGGGACGTAGCGCTCGCTGCCGATCGCCAACAGGAGCGGATGCACGCCGGCCGCGTCGACCGCGTGGACCGCGTGCACGCCGGGGATCACCGTCGGCAGAATCGGCCCGGTGAGGTCGTGGATCAGCTCGCCGAACGACGTGTCCTCCTGCGGCGGCCGGCCGACGACGGTGAAGGGCCAGATGGCGCCGGGCCGGTGATAGACGGCATCGACGTCGAGCACCGGAAAATCGTGCGCCAGACTGTAATAGCCGAGATGGTCGCCGAACGGGCCTTCGGGCAAAACTTTCTGCGGGTCGACCGTGCCGCTGATGCAAAAGTCGGCCTCGGCATAAATCGGGCAGCTGACCGGTCGCGCGAGATCATCGGAATCCGTCGGCCGGCCAGCGCCCCGGCGAACGTCAGCTCGCTCAGCCCCTCGGGCAAAGGCATCACGGCGGCGAGCATCATGGCCGGCGTGCCGCCGACAAACACGTTCACGCGCAAGCGGCTCGCCGCGGCGAATGGCCGCCGCGTGATGCACGCCGATCGAGCGGTGGATCTGATAGTGCAGGCCGACCTGCGCGATTGGGAACGTATTGTCCGCCCGACAGCTGGATGCGATACATGCCCAGGTTGGACTGGGCGAAGCCGGGCCGGTCGGGATGCTCGGTATAAACCTCGGGCAGCGTGACGAACGCGCCGGCATCACGCGGCCAGTTGACGAGCTGCGGCAACTGGTCGATCGTCGTGCGGTTTTCCAGCACCGGCCCACGGCTCACGCGCTTTGGCCGCATCGTCCAGAGGGCGGCGGGCACGCCCCGATAGTGCCAGGGGCGTTTCCAGGCGTCGGCCGGATCGATTTTGAGCGCGATCAGTCGCCGAACGGCCTCGAGCGTGTCGCGGAACAGGAAACGGGTCCGCTCCCGCGTGCCGAACAAATTGCTGACCATCGGGAAGCGGCAACCCTTGACCCGTGCATAAAATAGAGCGGGGCCCTGCCCTGGTACACGCGGCGCTGGATCTCGGCCGCTTGCAGATGCGGATCGATTTCGGTTTCGATCCGCACGAGCTGGCCGGTGCGTTCCAGGTCACGGACGCACTCTTGCAGGTTGCGATAGCCCATCGGGGAAAGGGAGTCTTCAGGTCAGCGTTGTCGACCGCTCGACAGATTGTAGTCGCGCGAGCCGCCGGAGGCCGCGTGCCCCCGCGTTCATCTTTCCAAATCGTGTGCAGGATGGTTTACTGACGACATGAAAGTAAAGCGGACCGCGCCGCAAGGCGAACCGGCGGAGCCGGATCCTCGAATCTTGCAGGAAATCCTCGGCTACCTGAACTTCTCCGGCGGCAAGCCGGACGCGGCTTTCCAGCGGAACTGGAACACGCTTTTTGCCGATGGGGAGCCCGCTGGCCAGGCCACGGCGGTCAAAAGCCTGCTGCTGGAGCACCTGCAGCGGCTCCAGCCGTCCGTCCCCGCCTTTCACGATTCGAGCCAGGCGCAGGCCGTCCTCGAGCTGACCTTCGACCATTGCCTGCCGGCCTATCGGCGGCATCACGCCGACCTCTTATTCCACCTGCCGCCGGCCGAATTCGAGCACCCCTTCTTCCTGGCGCGGATGATCGAGGCCATCCTCGAACAAGGCTCGCCTTGGAACCAGAATGAGCGGATCGTCCACGGGACGATCAGCAAGCTCAACGACTTCCTCGGCTACCGCCCGCTGGCTGTGCTGGAAAACGGCCGGCAGATGGAACCTTACCCGCACGAGCGGTTTCGACCCGTGCCGCTCGCTCTGCGGGATGCGGGCGTGGCGCACGGCCCCTATCACGACCTGATCGAGCGGACGATCGCCTTCCTGCGGGACACGCCCGCCGAAATCCTCCGCGAGTCGCACTTCGATCCCGATCACATGGAAGAGTTGGCCCTCGACGTGCGGGCGCACGACCACACGCATCCCGTCACCAAGCGGACGAACTACACCTTCGGCGAGTGGGACCCGCACCGCATCGACACCAAGGGGACCTACACTCGGTTCGTCCTCCGTAAGATCGTGCTCGACGCGCTCCTCGATTGGATCGGCCAGCAGCAAAAGCTCAGCCTGGAGGAGCGCTATTACGACGCGGCCGCCGTACTCAGCGGCACGATGCTGATGGCCTCGTCGATCAGCGGAGCCGGTCCCGAAAGCCACGACTCCAGCGTGAACCTGATTTCGCTGTTGCCGAAAGTGGCCCGGCAGCGGGACGCTTACTACGAACGCCTGATGACCGAAGCCAAGGGACCGCGCCGCGCACGGCTGCGTCGCGAAGCCAAGGTGACGCAGCAGCCGTTCGGCCACATCCGCCAGCACTTGAACATCATCCTGGCGCGGCACGGGGCGGCGCAAGTGCAGGACCGGCACGTGTCGGGGATTTATGCGCAGCTCGGTTATCCGCAGGCGGCCCGCGAACAAAGCGCACGAGTGCCCGCCGCCTCGGCCCGCTTCGAGACCGAGATCGAATGGCGCCTCGTGGCGGCCGATCGCGCCGTCGAGCGCGGCGCCACGCGCGAAGCGGCCCAGTTGCTCGACGAGATCGAAGATCATCTCGATCGGGGGATCGACTGCGGGGCGCTCGCCGATCCGTGGAACATCCTGGGCTTTCAGGGCATGTTTCCGCTCTTTTCGTCGCGCGAGGACTCCGTTCCCGACCAGCGCGTGCCGGAACTGATCGACTTCATGGAGGGGCTGTTCAGCGTTTATTCGCGGGCGCTGGGCGAAGCGGCCGCACTTGCCGACCACGAGATGGTCGCCAGGCTCTCGTCGGTGTTCGAACGGCGGGCCGCCTGGTGGGACAAATTTGCGACGACGACCGTCGAGGACGTGCCGCACGTTTCGGGACGGGAAAGCTTCGAGTCGGCCGTCCGCGTGGCCCAGACGTTGCGTGCCTGGAGCGAGGCGGGCGAGGCGGCCGGCGATATCTCCTTCTGGCGGACGCGCGTCGAGCAGTTCGAGTCGGCTCGCGCGTACGCGCTCGTCGTCGACGTGCTGCTCCGCCGCCAGGATTTCGTCGCCGCGATGGGCCTGTTGATCCAATGGCTGAGCGACGGGGAGAACGTCGGCCTGGAGTCGGAAGGCTATTCCTTCCACGCGCTGTTGCTGCGGTGGATGCACGGACTTTTGGGGACCGAGCCGGCGGCCGGCGCCGTCGTGCCGACGCGTGAAGACTGCTGGCCGGCGATTCGGCGGCTGTTCGATTTTCTCGAAGCCAACGCCGGTCCCTACTGGACCGTCCCGATGCTGGCCGATGCGCTCGGCAACGCGCCGATCACTCGTGCAACCCAAAGCGAGGAAGAGGAAGACGTCAAAGAGGACGAAGCAGCGGCCGAGGACGAGTCCACACAGGAAGACCAGTCGCTGTTCCAGGCCGCCTACGAAGGCGTCGTCTATCGCGATAGCACGCGCGACGGCCGTGAGGGGGACACGCTCGACAGCGGACCGACGGCGGAAACCGCCGAGGTCGAAGCCCTCACCCGTTTCTTCGATCCGCGCTTGCGATTCATCAACACGCTGGCGCAGGCCTGGTTGATGGCCGCTCTGAATTTCGCGGGCAACGGTCGCTCGGCGGCTTCGTCCGCGCCGGAAGCGTCGGGCAGCTCGCGGGACGAGATTATCTCGGGCTGGCGGCGCAAGGCCCGCTCCCTCAGCCGCGACTTGTCGAAACTGGCCGACCAGTTCGCCCAGTACGAGCTGCCGATGCCGTCGGGCGATCACGACGAGAACGTGGAATACGATTATCAACGGCACGCCCAGCTCTACTTGCTGCACTCGGTCGTGGTGACGCAGGTGCGGCTGCGAATGGCCGAGCGGCTGCTCACGGCCTGTCTGCCCGCCGAGCGCACGGGCGGCGAGCTCTCCCCAGCCGAGGGGCGGATCGTCGACGTGTTTCGAGCGGTCGTCCATCGCGACGCGGGCCGCTTGCGGCGACTCTTGCCGGGCCTGCGGAAACATCTGCAGACCAAGCCCCTGCTCTACGTGGCGCTCGACAGCGGCGGCAAGCCGGGACAATTTCGGCAGGCGAAACTCCTGCAGGCAACGCTGCGATTCTTGCTCTCGCAGTTGCCGCGGGCGGGCTGCCTCCGCGAGACGTGGCAACTGCTGCAGACGGTCTACAACATGGAGCGCGGCGCACGGCCGCCAGGCATGGTCGTCAGCGAATTCGATCAGCTGTTTCGCACGGCCCTCAAATCGACGCTGGAAAGCATCGTCCGCTCCTCCAGTCGCTGGCGCTTCGACGAGAGCAATGCCCGCGGGCGCGACGGCGTGCCGCAGCGCGCCGACGATCCGGCGGCGCCTCCGCCGCAGCGGCGGGCTTGGGAGCGGCGGACGGGCGGTCGCGGCAAGCCGTCCGGCCAGGCGTCGCGATCCGCCATCTGGTACGCCGGCACCTTGCGGGCGACGGGCCCGTTCCCGGCCGCCCGGCGGGCCGCGTGGCGCAACGACCAACTGGTGACGACCGCCAGCGACGTTGTGCAGCGTTACATGAAGCTGTGGCTCACGCACAGCCGCTCGATGCGGCTCTCGAGCGTCGAGGAAATGTCGGAGACCGCGGTCTGGAAGCGGGTGCGGGCGTTCATCGAAAACTACGGGGCCGACCTGTTTCACGCCAAGGTGCTGACGCTCGGCAACATTCGCACGATTCTCGACGCGGGCATCGCCGACTTCATCGACTACCTGGACGAGAGCCGCGATCCGATCCACCCGGTCAAGCTGATCGACGACCTGGAAGCCGGCGCCATCGATTCCGAAAAGGCGATGACCTATCTCGAGCTGATCTACGAAACCATCGTCGACAAGTTCGATCGCTACGTGGAATACAACACGACGACGACCCATTCCGACTACGGGGAGAAGTTCTACTGCCTGCTCGATTTTCTGCGGGCCGAGTCGGCTTACGAGCGGGATGCCTGGAACCTCAGCCCGATCAGCCTGTGCCACGAGCTGTTTTCGGAGTGCGGCCGGCCGGCGGCCGCGCGGGCCTGGGAGCAGGATTTCCGCGCCCGCTCCGGATCGGTCGCCAACAAGCACCTGATTCGGCTGCGCTCGCTCGAGAAGAAATACGGCATGCGGCTGCCTTCGATCTCCGATCGGCTGGCGGAGCGATTCGTCAAGCCGCTCGCCGTCCACCGCATGCGGGCCCTCTTGCCGCAGGCGCTCCGCGACGCGCGGCAGCAGCGGGAAACGTCGGCCGCGTTCGACGCCTTGCGGGCCGAGATCGACGAGTACCTGCAGACGACCAACGGCTCGGGCATCGACGTCCCAATTTGGCTGCGGACGCTCGAACGAGACCTGATCCACCTGATGGACGAATCCTCGAGCGTGCTCGAAACGCTGGAGACGCCGCGGCTGCACGCCGCCACGCTTTTGACGTGGAACCGGCTGCAACTGGAACTGCAGCGCTGGGACGATACGCCGACGAAACGCCCCGAGCGGTGAACTGCGGGGACGTAACCGATCGTGTCCCGCAGCAGCGAACTGCGTTTCGCGCACGTGCTTTTCGGGCACGCACGTCGTGCCGTCCATCGTGCCGTCGGAATGGATCGTGAACGTGACCGCGCGATGGCTCAACTGGGCGCGCTTCCTTGGATTCGCGTTGACTTAGCGAACGATTTCGCTAAGATGACTAGCGAATTCTTTCGCTATCCACGATAGCAGGAAGTAAGGAGCGGATCTCATGGCGCGGCCGCCCGCCTCGCAGCCAACCGACGTCGAGCTGCAAATCCTGGCCATTCTCTGGGAGCTGGGCCCCAGCCCGGTGCGCGAGATCCACGGGCGGCTGGGCGCGGCCAAAGGGACCAACTACTCGACCACGGTCAAAATGCTCGCCGTCATGCTCGAGAAGGGGCTCGTCAAACGGGACGAATCGGCCCGACCGCATGTCTATCGCGTGGCCGAGGCGCGGCAGCGAACGCAGAAGCGGATGCTTGCCGCTCTGATCGACCGAGTGTTCGACGGGTCGTCGATGAGTCTCGTGCTGCAAGCGCTCTCCTCGCGGCCGGCGTCCAAATCCGACCTCGACGAAATTCGCCGGCTGATCGACCGGCTGGAAGGAAAGACGTGATGATCTGGCAACTGTCCACCGCTGCCGGTTCCGTGCCGGGTCTTCCGGATTTGATCGATTGCGTCGGCCGGTTGCTGATCGGCTCGCTATGGCAGTTCGCGATCGTCGCCGCCGTTCTTGGGCTCGCGCTGCGATTAATGCGCCGGGCCTCGCCGCGAGCGCGCTACGCGGCGTCTGTGATTGCGCTGGCTGCTGTCGTGGCGCTGCCGGCAATCACTTGGTTCTGGGTTTCTGGCCTCGCTGAGCGAGAGCGCGAGACGCGGGCGATCGCGGAAGCACGCGATCTGCTGAATGGGGGCGCGAGCGCGATGGCGGAGAACCGTCAATGGATGAGGATCTCTCGGTCTGCAAGCCCCCGCCCCGACGAGCGGCTGGGTGGTCTGTCGCCTGCGGCGATCGTCCGTCGTTTCCCGCCTGCGCCGCGGGCCGCGGATGCGTGGTTGCTGACGATTGTGGCCGCCTGGCTACTGGGCGTCGCGATCTGCTCGTTACGGCCCTTCTTCAGTTGGCGCACCGTGCAGCGGCTGCGCGTCTTGGAGACTTCGCCTCTTCCCGACGCGCTGCGGCAGATTTTCGATGGGGCCGCCGCAAAGATTGGTCTTCAGAGGAAGGTCAGCGCGCTGCAGTCGGGTTTGATCCGGATCCCTGCGGTCGTTGGGTATTTTCGGCCCCTCGTGCTGATCCCGCTTTCGGTCGCGACGGCGTTGCCGACCGATCAGCTCGAGGCGCTGATCGTCCACGAGCTGGCGCATATTCGGCGGCACGATTATCTCGTGAACCTGGTGCAGACCGCCCTCGAGACAGTGTTCTTCTATCACCCGGGCGTTTGGTGGATTTCCTATCAGCTTCGCCGAGAGCGCGAAGCCTGCTGCGACGAGGTCGTGCTCGGTGTCTGCGGCAATCGGTTCGAGTATGCCAGAGCACTGATCGCGCTGGAGGAACTGCGAGCCAGTTCGCCCGCCTTGGCCCTCGCCGCCGCCGGCGGGTCGCTCCTGGAACGAATTCGCCGTATCGTCGGCGCGCCTGAGGAGCCGAAGCCGGGGCCGGGCGCCCTTCTATGGGCGGGGGCATTGGTCGCAGCGGCACTTGTCGGTTTCTCAATCGGAAGCGGCAAGCACGCGGCCGGTTCGGGCCTCAGCGCGGAGCAGATGATTCGCATCGCGTCGATCATGCCGACCGCGGCGCCGCGGCGGCCGTTTCGCGTGACTCTGCCCGACGGGGCCGAGTTTGAAGTCGTGGGCGTCTGCGAGCATCCCGCGAATGGCCGGGCGTGGTGGCGGGCCGATGGCTCGCCGCTCCCCATTGCTCCGAATGAACCCTTCAATTCGCGGGTCAATGATGGCCCGCAATCGATCCATCGCGAATTCGTCGTCGATGCGCTGCACGATGCCGGGGCGACCGTGCAAGCACACATCGAGGGTGGGGGAAGCGCGGCCGCTTCGTCTTCGGAAAAAAAGGAAGGTGGCAAGCTTCGCGACCGCCAGCGGTTTGCCATGGCATTCCCAAAGAATGCCCACACGGCGAAGGTTGTCATCGACTATTCCGGCGGTCCGTGGACGACGATCGCCCAGCGCGATCGGAGTGACGGTTCACCGGTCGGCATTGGGTTTGCGGAGGGCGGTGTCGTGTTTGGCGAAGCCGTCGAGACTCAAGGGACCGTGCGAATTCCCATTTCCTACGATCTCAAAGCCCCCGATATCGGCGACGTGCGGCTGATCGCCGTCGACGGCCGCGGACACGAGCACGCGCCGGAACACGCGAACTTTGTTTCGGCCCGCAATGCCAACCTGATGAGCGTGGAATTTCGAGAGATCCCGCTGGCGGAGATCAAGGAGTTCCGGCTGCAAACCCGCCGCACGCAGCGAATCGAGTTCCGCAACATCTCGCTGAATCCCGGCCAGACGTCCCACGTCGAAATTTTCATCGACGGCAAGCCCTATCCACTCGCGGCTGCCGAAGCGAAGCCACGACCCGTCGACAGTCCGCCGGCAGCCCTCGATTGGGTGCCTGCACCAATGAACGCGCGGCGCTGCCACGGCGCCCCCCGCGATGCGCGATCCAAGAGGAGCGCGGAGGAGAGTGACCCGCGGTCCTTGGTTGGACAGAACGCCTATCGAGCAGTGCTTCCCAACGGATCGACGATCGCGCTCGTCGGTGTGGGAGCGAATCGGGGCACACACGAACAATGGTGGACTCCCGACGGTCGGCCGGGAATCAATGTCGATCACCAGTTTGGCTGGCAAGTCCCGTTCGATAGCGAAAATAAGGTTCTTCGTACATTTCTGCTCGAATCGTTCAGTCCGGAAGGAACGTTCTCGATCTCCGCCAACGGCACAACCACGCAATCCGAGCGGCAGCACTTTTCCGGACACGGCATCTACAACCAACACCAAATGATCGCAGCCATCTCTGAAACCTCACCGATGACGCTCTTCGTGCGATACTTCCCCAAGCCTTGGAGAACAGTCGCCACGCGGCCCGCGAACTGCCCCCCGGGTATGCGGCAGGCAACATTTCCGGAGGGGAGCGCGGATATCACGGATCCCACGCAAAAGAACAGCGGCACACAGATCGTCGTCGCGTACGGCGTGAAAGACCGCGAGTCCCGGATCGTCGCCGTCGATCGAAACAACACAGAGCACGCGCCACAGGGCGTGTGGGGCGACGGCAAGAACCACATGCAACAAGTGGAATTCCAGCTGCCCCTGTCCCAAATCCGCGAATTCCGTTTTCAGGTTCGCGAATACGAAGCCATCGAGTTTCGCAATGTGGCGCGCGTGCCGGAGCAAAAGACCAATGTCGAAATCTACATCAACGGCAAGCGGTTTCTTCCAAACGCCGCGAAGGCCGACCTGTTGCCCTTGTCCGTCCCGTATACCTATTACATTGGGGCGACGCACTGACCCGGCGGCTAACGCCTGACTGCGAGGCACTGTCGATTCGGTCCGCAGGCGACTGGGACGAGGCACCGACGAAACGCCCGAATCGGTGAACGGCTGGGACACCACCGATCGTGCCTCGTCGCGGCGGATTGCCCTTAGCGCACATGCTTTTCGGCTACGCACGTCGCGCGGTCGATCGTGCCGTCGGGATGGATCGTGAACGTGACGGCGCCCGCGTCGTCGGTCGACGTGATTCGCGTCTCGGCAGCGTATGCCGCGCGGAGCGACTTGAAGTCGACGCGGCGGTCGGCGCTCACCACCAGTTCGCGCGGATGGGCCCAGTCGGCGAGCGCCGCCGGATTGGCGCGGCGGCTGCCGTGGTGCGGTGAGAGCAACACGTCGACCGGCAACGGCGGGCGGCTCAACAGCGTTTGCTGACCCTGCCCGTCGAGATCGCCCGTGAGCAGAATCCGTCGGCCGGCGAACTCGATCGCCAGCACGATGGAATTGGCGTTGTCGTCCGAATGCGGGCGGCCGAAGCCGGGATGCAGCAAGCGAATTTCGACCCGCTCGTCGAGCCGCAGTCGATCTTCGTCGCGGACAAGGCGGATCGGCACGCCGGCCTCCGCCGTCTCGTCGCACAGCGCGGCCACGGCCGGCTGCTTGAAATCGAGAAACTGCTGCGAGACCAGGAGCGCGCCCACCGGCATCGCGTGCATCAGCTCGGCCGCACCGTTGAAGTGATCCATGTCGGCGTGCGAGACGACGAGCGCGTCCAGCCCCTGGCGGCGGCGTTCCCACAGCGTTTGCTGCACGGCCCGCTGGGCGATGCGACCGTCCTGCATCGAGCCGGCGTCGTAAAGCAACGTGCGGCCGTTGGGGCACTCGATCAGGATCGCCCCGCCGTGGCCGACCGACAGAAACGTGCAACGCAGGGCGTCGTCCTCGGCCGTGCGCAGGCCCCAGCCCAAGCCGACGATCAGCCAGGCCAAGAGCAGGCACCAGCCGCGGCCGCCCCAGCGTCGTACGGGCCGCACGAAGGCTAGCGCGAAGAGGACCGCGTAATACCCGGCCAGCCACCAATCGGACGGGCCGGCGACGTAAAAGTGCGACATCCGCACATGAGCGGCCCGCTCCACCAGGTACAACAGCATCCCGAGGCCCCATTCGAACGGCACGGCGGCGATCCACGAAACGTCCGGAGCCAGCAGCCCGACGCCCAGGTGGATGTAGCCGGCCCAGAGAACGCAGAGCGAGACCGGCGCCATCACCACGTTGATCAGAATGCCGACCGGCGAAATGATGTGGAACCGCGCCGCCACCAGCGGCAGCGTGAAGAGCGCGGCGGCGATGGCGATCGTCCAGTCGTCGCGCAGCTGCTCGCGCAGCGATCGGACCCACGCGTGGATCGTCGCGACGAAGCGCGAGGCCGGTTCTCCGTCGGCGAGCGCAAGTTCAGTCGGCCTTCTCCACCGCCCGCAGGCCCAGGCAATCCCCAACACCGCCAAGAACGACAGCTGCGTTCCCGTATTAAAGAGATCGGTCGGATTCCACAGCAGAATTACGAGGGCCGCCAGCGCCAGGCAGTTCGTCAGCGACGGCCGCCGCATGATCAAGCGCGCAAGCGAATAGAGGGAAATCATCACGGCGGCGCGAATCACCGGCGGATTGCCATCAGTGAGGAGCGCGTAGCCCACGACGCCGACGATCGTGAGCAAGCTCGTCCCTCTTACGGAAAGCCCGGCCAGCCGGCCCACGCCCCACAGCAACAATCCGAGAATCGCCACGTGCATTCCGGAGATCGCCAGCACGTGCAACAGCCCGCTCTTGGTGAAGGCGTCGCGAATCTCCTCGTCCATCTGCATGCGGCCGCCGAACAGCAACGCGTCGGCCACCGGCGCCGTGCGCGGCGAAAGATCGCGGGCGAAGACCGCTTCTCCCTCCGCCCGCAGCCGGGCCGCCCATTGCCAGAGCGAGACTGCCGAGCCCACCTTTAGCAGCCGCACGGCGTCCGGATGGTCGGCCGTCAGCAAACAACGGATCCCTTTGCCCCGATAGAAGCCGGCCGGATCGAAACCGCCCGGATTCTTCGCCGGTGCGGGCAAGCTCAGCCAGCCGCAGACCTCGACCCGGTCCTCCACGTCGCAATGCACCAGATGGCCGCTGACGTGGACCAGAGCCCGGCCGCTCACCGCGCACTCGTCCCCGCCGTCGAGGAGACTTTCGACTGCCAGGACGGCGGTCGAGGCATCGGGCCTTGGCCAGGCATAGCGTGCGCTGGGCGTATCGTGCGAGATTAAATCGGGCCGGGCAAGCAGCGTGCCGACCACGCGCACCAGCCGCGGCTCGTCCGAAGCGAAGAGCGACAAATCGTTGTCGCGGGCGACCGACCAGGCCAGATGATGCCGCGCACCGCCCAGACAAACGACGCCCAATAGCAGCGCGACGGCCGATTCTTTGGCGAACCGCGTCGGAGACAGCGCGGCCCACGCGGCAGCCAGCAACACGGCGCCGAACAGCCAGACGTCGAGCGGCGCCGGCCGAAAATGATCGCAGCATATACCGCCGCCCAGCGCCAGCGCGATCGCCACGGCCGGATGCCGAATAGGGGATCCGTCTTTCATCGGCGGAGCCAACGGGTGCTTGGTGGTCGGCGGCGGACACCGGATGGATCGTCAACGGGCCCTTGGACACGGGCCTCGTGAGTCCGGCCGCCGACTGAGACCGCCGCCAGTGTACACCGATCGGCGGCATCTCGCGCTCACAGGAGCGATGGCAGCGGCGGAGGTCAGGGCGTGGCGAAAAGCCACTGCGGACGGCGGACGCTGAGCCACGGACGTTAAGATTTGTGAAGGACGTAGGTGTTTGCCCGCGCCCCGGGCGGTCGAGTATTGTAGATTGGCAGGGTTCCCGCCGCTTGGGCCTGTCGGTTTGGGGCACTTCTCCGCTTTCGAGTCCGTCCGTTCGAGTACGAGCCTCCGCCATGAGCCAGAGTCCCACTGTCGGTTTTCGCGACGCGATCGCCGCCCTGGAGCAGTTGGGCGCCGCGTTCTCCCGCTACGATGAAGCGGGCGGGCGGGTCATCGTCTTTACCGGCTCCAAGATCGACGACCGCACCCTCGAGCTGGTCCGCCACGTTCCCGGCATCAAGCGGCTCGACCTCCGCGGCACGACCATCACCGACGCGGGTCTCGAACATCTCAAGGACATGACCGACCTCGAGCAGGTCTGGCTCACCGGAACGCGGATCACCGGCGCCGGCCTGGCCCGGTTGCAGAAACTCAAAAATCTCAAGTCGCTGCTCGTGGGCGAATCGCGGGTCGACAATGGCGGCCTCGCGCATGTCCGCGGGCTCCGCAGCCTGGTCACGCTCGGCCTTTCCGGCACCCGGATCACCGATGCCGGGCTCGTCCACCTCAAGGAACAGACCAAGCTGCAGATGCTCGATCTGCGCAACACGCGCACGACCGACGTGGGCCTCAATCATCTCGTCGGACTCTCGAATCTGGCCGAATTCTTCCTGGCCCGCACCAAGATCACCGACGCCGGCATGGACGTCGTCGGCAAGCTGACGAAGCTCACGAACCTGTCGCTGGCTAAAACGCCCATCTCCGACGCCGGCATCGCCAAGCTCGAATCGCTCGTCAATCTGCGGCAGCTCGGCCTGGCGAACACGGCCGTCACCGACGCCGGCATGGAGTCGATCGGCAAGCTGACGGCGATCGAAAAGCTGACGCTGGTCAGCGTCCGCATCACCGACGAAGGGCTGGCGCCGCTCGCCGCGCTCAAGAATCTGGAAACGCTCTTTTTAAGCGGCACGCGCGTCGGCAACGAGGGCATGCAGTTTCTCTCCAAGCTGACCCGCCTCGACGACCTGGGCCTGGCTTTTACGGCCGTGGGCGATGCGGGCCTCGCGCGGCTCAAGGGCTTGGTCAATCTGAACCGCCTCTCACTCGAAAGCACGCGTGTCACCGATGCCGGGCTGCCGGCACTCGTTGGCATGAAGAACTTGCAGGTCCTGTTCCTCAGCGGCACCGGCGTGGGGGATGAGGGGCTGGCACACCTGGGCCGCCTGACCAACCTCAGAAGCCTGGGACTGGCTTTCACCCGCATCACCGACGTCGGCTGCGAACACCTCGCACGGCTGTCGCGCTTGGAAAGCCTCTCGATCACCAGCACCCCCATTACCAATGCCGGGCTGGGTCACCTTGTCGGCCTGTCGCGGCTGCGGAACTTGTCGATTGTCGGCACGAAAATCACCGAGGGCGGCATCAGCAAGCTCAGCCGGGCCGTTCCCAAGTGCGTGATCAAGACCGACGCGGGCACGGCCGACCACGTCGATTCGGAACTCAAAGCCCGGGCCGAGCTCGAGCGGATCGGCGCGAATCCGCCTCGACGAAAAAGGCGAAGCGCTCGCCGTCAGCTTCGTTAAGGGAGCCGTCTTCGCCGACAAAGAGCTCGCCCACCTGAAATGGATGATCGACCTCCGGCAGCTGAGCCTCACCGGGGCCAACATCTCGGACGAAGGCCTCGTCCACCTGTCCGGCCTGACCAAGCTCGAGGTCCTCGATCTCAGCAACACCAAGATCACCGACTCCTGGCGCGAGGCCATGCCCGAGCTGCCGCGACTGACCTGGCTCGACGTGCGGGGGACCAAGATCACCGACATCGGCCTCCGCCGCATGAGCGACCTGCCGAGCCTCAAGAACCTGTTTGTCAGCGGCCCGAAGATCACCAACTCGGGGTTGGAGCACCTGGGCAAGATGACGTCGCTCGAGCACCTCAGCCTCACGCTCTGCCGCGGCGTCTCGAACTCCGGCCTGCTCTACCTCCGCGGCCTCTACCGCCTCAAACGCTTGGATCTCCGCGGCACCAGCGTGCTGGAAGACGGAGCCAACCAGCTGCAGCGGTTCCTGCCCAACTGCGCAATGCTCCGCGACTGAGGTTGGCCGCGGCGGCCGCCTAAGTCCGAGCGTTATTCGGCAGCAGGGTCGTCCACTCGGCGACGTAGGGGCAAACCGTGTCGAGGTCGTAGCGGGTCAGTGTTCGGACGAGATTACAGTCGTCGTTCGCCCAAAGCTCGATATTGGATACGACCTCAAGAACCGCGCCTTGGCCGTCTGCCCGCTCAACAACGTACCAATGGACCCAATCGGAGCCTGGCGTGCCTTGCTGCACGGCGGACGCGGCTGCCCAGCGACCGGACATCAGCGACTCGCGGACTTTCGCGCCCGTGGTTTCGTAATCGACCAAATCGATCGAAGCGAGAGTGCCCATTTTGATGACATCGCTAATGTCCCCGAGCCCCTCGCAGTGACTGATCAGTGTTCTCATGACCCACGCCCCATCGGTTGTGGGCTCCTCGTCGCGCACTGCTGACCCATAGCGGGCCAACGCCTCGCGCAGGATATCGATCTCGTCGGAATCGAGGTCCGGTAGCATCCCGCCGCCACCTGTCAGTCGCATCAGTCGCGTGGCCAGCCCCGATCGATCGTCAACGGATTTCACGAACTTGAGTGTCTGCACGACCCTCATTCCGGGGACGCCCCATCGGGACGGGACGAGGTCCCAGCCGACGGCGGCAATCTCGCTCCAACGATAATGCCACGTCCTCAACAGCGTCTGGACCTCGACGCCAGAACTATCGAACGTCACCATGCGGCCCGTTCCGACGGCGCGACTGAACAAAATCGAGGCGAAAAAGAAGAATCCGAGCGCCACGGCCGGATCGCGAGTCGCGATCGTAACGACTGCAGCCGGGACCATGAGGAGGCTGTACAGGACCAAAATCAGTAGCCGCAACCTCCATTCACCGCGAGCGCGACGCCCCAGAACCTGGCGATCAGAACTGGCCGCGGGCTGGGCCATTTTCCAATATCCCCTGCCGTTTTCGACCGACGGTCACCGTTTTGAAAACGCGGGATCTTGCCGATCGGATCACGAAGTCAGCGCGAGGGCGAGGCCAGAGTGCCATGGCGAGCGGCCGAGTCGATCCACGATTATTCGCGTCGCTCGGGATGGCGGCTCGGAAGGTCCGCTCCCAAGTCCCGCCGCTGCCAAATCTGCGGTCTGAGCATTCGATCCACCGCGTGCGCGGGCCGGAAAAAGACTTCGCTAACAGTTCCCGCCAATGGCAGGCTGACTGACAGGCGGCCGATAAGACGGCTCCGGCGTGGCCATGACGATGATGAAGCTCATGACGGGTTGGTCGCGGTCAATCGAAAATGACTGCGTGACGAGCCCGTAGTAGGCGGCCAGATGAATCCCGCTCACGGCGACAGCGAGAGGTTGACTCAGTGACAAGGAAACGTGCGTTGCGAGCTCGGTGAAGTCAGAGTCGGCCAGATCATGCCGCTCACGGCGACGACGACAGCTACCACAGCGACAAAGGAAAACCGCGTTCGACTTCGGTCTATCATGACGTCGGGTCCGCGATCGCATTTCCTATTATTGCGGCGCCAGTGCAGTCACCACCCGCGTCCCCATTTCTTCCGTGCCGATACTCGGACCGCCGGCCGCAATATCCTTCGTGCGGTGCCCCTGATCAAGCACCGTGTTGACCGCCGCTTCGATCCTCGCCGCTTCCGTTTCGAGACCCAGCGAGTGCCGCAGCAGCATCGCGGCGGCGAGGATCGTCGCCAGGGGGTTGGCGATGCCTTTGCCGGCGATGTCGGGGGCTGAGCCGTGGATCGGTTCGTAGAGGCCGGGGCCGCCGGAGCCGAGGGAGGCCGACGGCAAGCAGGCCGAGCGAGCCGGGGAGCATTGAGCCTTCGTCGGTGAGGATGTCGCCGAACATGTTTTCCGTCACCACGACGTCGAAGTCGCGCGGCCGCGAAATCAGGTGCATGGCCATCGCGTCGACGAGCACCACGTCGTACGCGATCTCGGGGAATTCGTTCTTCATCACGCGGGCGGCCACCTCCCGCCACAACCGCGACACTTCGAGCACGTTGGCCTTGTCGACCGACGTGACTTTTTTGCGGCGGCCGCGGGCCAGTTGCCCGGCCAAGCGCACGACCCGCTCGATCTCGCCGGTCGAATAGATCATCGTGTTCCAGGCCTGCTCGCCGCTCGGGTGCGGCTGCCGCACGGCTTCGCCGAAATACAGGCCGCCGGTCAGCTCGCGGATGAAGAGGATGTCGACCCCCTCGACGATGCTCCGCTTAAGCGGCGAGGCGTCGACGAGTTGCCGATGAGCGGTGATCGGCCGCAGGTTGGCGAAGAGGCCCAGCTCCTTGCGAATCTTGAGCAGTCCCGCCTCCGGCCGCGTTTTCGCCCGCGGATCGTCCCACTTCGGCCCGCCGACCGCCCCCAGCAGCACGGCCTGCGACGACCGGCACTCGGCCAGCGTCCGCTCGGGCAGCGGGTCGCCGAATTCATCGATCGCACAGCCGCCGATCGGGCACGTCACGAAGTTGAACGTGTGATGAAACCGTTCGGCCACCGCGCCGCAACACGCGCTCGGCTTGGGCAACGACCTCGGGGCCGATTCCGTCGCCGGGAAGCAACACAATCTTGGCGTTCATCGGCTTGTTGTCTCACGAAAACCAGAATCGAAAACCTCGCAGCGCCAGCTTATGCTGCAACGCGCCTGGCATCCATCGTGCCCCGGTGCGCAGCAAGACCCGGCGAGCGTCGGGCGTAAGCCTGATGGTGCTGAGATCGTTTTTATCTGCCGTTTTGCTTTTCCGGCTGGAGCGAATATCCGGCCGCCGGAATCACGCGTACTGCCGGAGTCACCGATCTGAGGGTGATATGCGTGTTGCGCTCGTTGTCGTGAATTTGCGAGCCGGCTGGAAGATCGCTCGCAAACGCCGCCTGAATCTGCTCGGCTCCGCGCGGGAACTGCACGCGAATTGTCCGCAACTCATCGGTAAAAAAGAGTTCCCGGTGCTTGGTGCCCCGATAGCTCTCCAGCTTTGCTGCGAAAGGAAAGGCCCGTCCATCACTGAAGGTCACCAATTTCGAGATGCGCAATCGATGGAAGAGCTTGTCCTCCAAAAAGGTGTCGTGCCCAAGATGCCTGGCATCGGGTTCGCGGACGAAAAGGTGGGCGTATCCATGTCGCACGTTCACGCGAAGCACTCTCGTTAAGGGGGGAGTGTCGGCATCGCTATCCACCAGGGATACGTCGGCGTTGGCCATACTGAACCACGACGAACCGCCGAAAAGAAAGTAAAAGCTCGCGGGACGAAAAGAGGCCGAATGATCTTTCGGCTTTCCCAAATGTTGTAATTCAGTGGCACCATCGCCTGCAGCAAGGCCGTCGGCGTCGAGAGGAAATGCTCGAACACATTGCTCTCTGGATGCACTCGAGCATTTCGCGATCGGGCTCCCATGACCACCGGCAACGAAGCAGGCGATTCCGCTGGGGCATACCTTTACCCCAGCCGGGCATAGAGGTTCGTTTGATCTCGAATTCGCCCGTGACTGGTGCGTCGTCTTTGAGGCGGTCCAAGAAGCGGTGGAACAACTGTTTTGCCTCGTCGGTGCTGACCTTCGCGTCGGCTCCCCCTCGAACCGAGGTCAGGGTCACGAACAGCGTGATCAGACAAACTGTTGAGCGAGCGCAGCGGGTCGCATGGATCCTGCCCTGAGTAGACCGAGCAACACAGCGTGCGACGACCGGCACTCGGCCAGCGTCCGCTCGGGCAGCGGATCGCCGAATTCATCGATCGCACAGCCGCCAATCGGACAGCTCACGAAGTTGAACGTGTGAAGAAGCGAAGTTCAAAGGCTACCGTGTGGGTAATGACTGACTCTATCTCTGCGTTTGAAAATAGAGCGCCAGCCAGATGCAGACCACCAGTTGCATCGCGAGCGGCACGAGGAAATGGACCGGCGTGAACAGCAGCGCGATCGATGCGGTTGTCAGCGTCACAGCAAAGCCCTTGGCCACGCGGCCGAAGTCTTCGTTGATGAGAATGAAAATCGTTCCGAAAAAGGCAAACGCGAGCGGAAAGAGAAAAATCAGGTTCATCGCCCGTCTCCGAGTGCAATTCTCCCGGCACAAGTCGTACGCGATCCGGCGGATCCTCAGCTTATGCTGCGGGGCGGACGCCATCCATCCTTGAGACGTTGACGTGCCAATTGACGCTGGATTGAAGAGGTCTGCTGGTTCAAACTGGCCGGTGACACGCGGACCAAAGAGGCAGTCATGCGGCCGATCACCTTTACGTGTGAAGAAACCGTCTCCATCACCCCGGGCGACATTCTGCGACAGATCCTCGATCCGGCCTGCTGGCCGGATTTCAAGGGCTTTGGCGTGATCCCGGGAATCCGGGCGGCCCAACTCGAAGTCCAAACTCCGGAAATCGTCGGCACTCGCTTTCGAGTGACGAACACGGATGGATCGAGCCACGTCGAGGAGATTATCGAGTGGCAACCCGATCGCCGCTTGAAAACCCGCATGCTCGATTTTTCCGCTCCTCTTTCCCACCTCGCCACGCATTTTGAAGAAACATGGGAGTTCCAAAGCGTCAGCGACAAGACCCGAGTCACCCGCTTCTTCCAGTTGCACGCCAAATCGGCGTTGACCCGGCCATTGCTTTGGGTGATTTCACTCTTCCTCAAGCGGGCCATCGCTCGCAATCTGCGACAAATGTCGGCGGCCCCGGGATTGCGGGCCTGAAACGAATCTCCGCCGGGCGCCATCCCGAGAAACACGCCGCCCGGAGCTGAATTCACTCACAAAAAGCCCTTGCCGCGGCGTCAGTATGCTGGTCGACTTCCGGGAAAGAGCGAAGTTGAGAGGAGCCGGCACATGAATCTGCGAATCGGGATCACAATGCTCGTCCTCGGGTCGGCACTGACTGCCGAGGCGAGCACGATCGTGCGGGTCACCGGGCAGGTTGTCGACGCTGCGGGGAAGCCGGTCGCCGGGGCTCGTGTTGGTGAATACTGGATTAGCGAGCAGGGCGGGCCGCTGAAGTCGGAGCGGCCGGCCGTTTCTGGGGCGGACGGGAGATTCTCGCTTGAGATCGAGCTCTTTCGTTTCGATCAGGCCTTGATGGCCTTCGACCCGACGGGGCAATTGGGGGGCGTGGCGACGATCGGAATCAAGTCCCCGCAACAGCCGATTTCACTGAAGCTGCTTCCTCTCGGCCGGATCCGCACACAGTTCACGTCGGAAAAATCAGACGTGCCCCTGTCGGAGTCGTTCCTGACCCTGCTCCTTCCGCCGAACAAGCTCCAGCTGGGGTACGCCCGGTCGCGTGCCTCGGCCTTTGATCTGCAACTGCCGCCCGGCCGGTATACCCTGCAGGCGGAGGGGGGCGGCGACAACCACGAGATGGACTCCCGCGAGGTGACTGTCGAGCCTGGGAAATTGGTCGATCTCGGCGAAATCAAGTTGACCCTCTCGCCAAGAGCCCGGCTCTACGGCAAGCCGGCGCCAGCGTGGCACTTTGCGGACGCGCGCGGCGTTGCCAAAAGCGCGCAGCCGAAGGACTTCAAGGGCAAGTGGGTCGCGCTGGAGTTCTGGGGCTACTGGTGCGGACCGTGCACAGGCCGCGGTTTGCCCGGCTGGATGGATTTCGCCGACGACCACGCGATCGACCGCGACAAGTTCGACATCGTGACGGTGCACGAGCGAAACGTGACCGACTTCGCCGACCTCGACAAGAAGCTGAAACCGATCGTCGCCCGCGTGTGGCGCGGCCGTCCGTTCCCGTTTCCGATCCTGCTCGACACGAGCGGCTCGATGGCCCGGGACTACGGCGTGCGCGGCTATCCGACCGTGGTGCTGATCGACCCGGAGGGCCGCGTGGTTGACTTCGGTCGAAAGCCGACAGAGTTCGGCAGCCAGGTCTGCGAAGAATTCCTCGCGTCGAAGCTGACGCCTTTGCCACCGGGCAAACGGCTCGAGCGGGCCCTCGACCGTGGGCAGGCCCTCGGCGTCGATGATGAGCCGCTGGCCGAGCTGATAGATTTTTATGCTCGCGTGAGTCGGATCGCGATTCGCATCGATCGTGACGAGCTCAAAGCCGCGGGGCTCGACGTGAACGTCATCGTGCCCCTCAAGGTGAACGGCCGCATCACGCTGCGCTCGTGGCTCAACCTCACGCTCGATCCCCTCGGGCTGACGTACGTCGCGGAGGGCGCCGGGCTGCGGATCGTGCGGCGTTCGCCCGGCAATCTCCGGCTGTCACAACCTTCGCACCGCCAGGAAGAAGAGAACGCCCTCGTCGCCGCGGCCCTCAAGAAGAAAGTGACCCTCGAATTCCACGGCGAGTCGCTTAAGCAGGGGATCTCCATGCTCGAAACGAAGAGCGGAGATGAGACCTTCTTGCTCAACCCGGCGGCTCGACCTGCGGAGGCGATCAGTCCCGAGACGAAGGTGACCGGCTCCACCGTCGAGGAGCCGCTGGCGTCCGCTCTCAGCGGCTTCTCGCTCCGCTCGGCATGACGTACGTCATCCGCGACGAGTGCGTGATCCTCATCATGGGTCGCTAGGACGACCAATGCGGCTCGGCTGGCACTCCTTATCCCGCAGCCGGTCATCGGTTCATTTGCCGGTCATCGGTTCATTTGGAAGTACAACGCCAGCCAGATGCAGATCGTCAGCTGCATCGCCAGCGGCACGAGGAAATGAACCGGCGTGAACAGCAGCGCGATCGATCCGCCCGCAAGCAGGACGGCGACCGACTTGGCGACGCGGCCGAAGTCGTCGTTGATAAGAATGAAAATCGCGCCGAAGAATGCAAACGCCAACGGGAAGAGAAAGATCACTTGCATTGACCCACCGCGCATGGTCGCTGTTCACCGAGTTTGCGTGTAACGTCCACGGCGTGATTGCCAATCGCCAGCTTATTCTTCTCCGCGACCCGCATCCATACCTCGCGTACGAAAGCACCGCCCGGTTGATCCGCCGGTGGCGGACCGGCTCGCCTGGACTATACTCCTGGTTCGCCGTCCAGAGGGGGTGAAGCTGGATCGCGTCAGCAGGACGGCAGTGGAAGGCGGCCGCCGAACGAGCGTGCGACCTCGCCATCGTCACGAACGACGCCCGCTGAATTCGTGCGCCGCTGCGGAATTCGAGCGCCTGCTTGACGTCCCGACTGTATTCGATAGATTCGGTACGTTCGGGCGGCATTCCTAGCACTGCCACTCAAGGAACGCAGCGAATGCCGAGCCTCCGATTGGCCGCCTCTTGTCTGGTCGTCGCCAATTTCCTGGTGGCCGCGACGACGCTGGCGTTCGCAGAGTCCGATGCAGAAGACGCACGGCTCAGGCCCTATCTCGAGGTTCTGAGGCGCGACGGCGTCGAGCCAGTGCGCTTCGTGTCACGGGCATCGACCAGCACGACCTCGTGATTTTCGACGACGCGGTGCATCCCGCCGTCGAACCGTTTGATTTCTACCGCCAGTTGATCAACGACCAGACCTTCCAGCGGCACGTGCCGATCATCTTTCTGGAACTGATTCCGAGCAACAAGCAGCGGCACATCGAGGCCTATCTGAGTGCGCCGAGCGACGATCCGCGGCTCTTGTATCCCGCCTTTCAAGACAATGCCAACGGCCAGGGCTTCAATTTCAAGACGTATTTCGACTTCTTGAAAGCCGTTCGTGAAACGAATCAGTCGCTTCCCGCTGATCGGCGTCTCCAAGTCGTTGGAGCCGGGGGCGAGACCTATTGGTCCGAAATCCAGACGCCGCGCGATCCTGCGGCTCTACTACCAGTCGACGTACGGCTACGACCATCACATGTATGTCATTGTCCTCGAAGTGATGGAACACTTCAAAGCCGGGAAGAAGGGCATCCTGCTGACGAACACGCGGCATTCCTACAAAGGCATCAAGCAAAAGAACGGACAGTATTTTTGGGACACCGGCACGTTCTTCGCGCAGTGGCATCCGGGAAAGACGTATTCGATTCGATTGCACAATGTGGCCCTATCGATTCGGGCCATCAAACCCGTGGATCCTGAAGACGTCACAGACTCTGCAAGGGATGGAGCGTCTCGACTACAAGTTTGTGCGGATGGCTCGTGGCCTGTGGGACACCGCGTTTCCGCGAACGGCGACCGGCCCGTCGCGATTCCGCTCGCTCACAATGTCTTTGGACAGGAGCCTTACATCGGCAACCATCAACCCGAGGCTTTGCCCAATCAGAAAATCGAGGATGCGTACGATGCGCTGATCTTCCTGGCTCCGCTGGAGAAACTGCGGCAAACCGCCCAAGTTGATTTCATTTACACGCCCGCTTTTCGCCAGGAGCTGAAGCGCCGCTTTCGACTCGAACATTCCGAGGCCGAGTTAGCCGAAATGCTCAAGGGTGCGCGCACGAGGCGAACCTCGACGATTGGTTTGCCAAGGCGCTCGTCACCGCGCCGGAACAGCCGTTGGAACTGGCCAAAACGCTCGGCCCGATCGACGAGTGGAAGCAGCCGGTGCGGCAATAAAGCCGTCCGACCACGATCGACTCCTGCTCCCTGGCGTTATCTCGCTCGCTGAACGCGACTCTCCGCGACGTGCCGTCCGCGGACAACCGCCGACTCGTTAGCTGGTTCACGCCGCCGGTTCGCGGGGCTATACTTGCCGTCTCGCGGGCCGCACCGGGCGAGGGCCGGCCGTGTTAGGGAAAGGCAACGCAAACTCGATGGCGTCACAGTCTCAATTCGAACGGCCTCAATTCGAACGGCCTCAATCCGAACGGTGGAAATCCGAGCTGACGGTCGCGCTGGATGCCGTGCGGGCCGCGTCGCGGATTTGTCGCGACGTGCAGTCCAAAATTGCGGCCGACGTGTTTGAAAAAGAAGATCGCAGCCCCGTCACCGTCGCCGACTTCGCCAGCCAGGCCGCGATCTGCCGGCTGATCGGCGATGCGTTTCCGCACGATCCGATCATCGGCGAGGAAGAATCGGGAGCCCTCCGCCGCGAAGAAAACGGCCCATTCCTCGAGCGCGTGATCGAAGAGCTGCGGGCGATCGGCGTCGAGGCCACCGGCGAACAGGCGTGCGACTGGATCGACCGCGGCTGCGAAAAGAAATACGCCCCGCGCTTCTGGACCCTCGACCCCATCGACGGCACCAAAGGCTTCCTGCGCCAGGAACAGTACGCCGTCTCGCTCGCCCTGATCATCGACGGCCGAATCGAAGTCGCCCTGCTCGGCTGCCCGAATCTGACCGCGACTGGTGAGGCCGACGACCCGGCAATTGAATCAGCGGACCCAACCGCGTCAACCGGCGCGATCTTTTACGCCACGCGCGGCGGCGGAGCGTGGGTCGTGCCGCTCGACGATCTGACGGCGACGCCGACCGCCGTCCACTGCAGCCACCTGGCCGACCCCGTCGAGGCTCGCTTCTGCGAATCGGTCGAATCGAGCCACACATCGACCAGCTTGTCGTCGCGCGTCGCCGAGGCCCTCGGCATGCACCGCGCCCCCTTGCGAATGGACAGCCAGGCCAAGTACGCGATCGTCGCCCGCGGCGATGCCGAAATTTACATGCGGCTCCCCGCCAAATACGGCTACAAAGAAAAAATCTGGGACCACGCCGGCGGCGTCCTCGTGGTCGAAGAGGCCGGCGGAATCGTCTCCGACGTGATGGGCCGGCCGCTCGAATTCAACCACGGCTACGAACTCTTGGCCAACCGCGGCATCGTCGCCGCCAATCGCGAGCTGCACGGCCGGGTCATCGCCGCCCTCGACGAAATCTACAAAACCTTCCCCGCCCCCCAAGGCCCGCTGCCGGCCCCCGGTTGGAAACCAACCTGAACGCCAGCTGAATTGGCGTTTTGCCTGGGAAATGGCGTAGAAATTCAAGGCGGCCGCCCGCTCGCCGACCTCCGCGCCGTCCGCACCGGCACCCGCTGGCGATGGGCAACGCGATTTGTTTAAATCGAAGTGCCTTTGACGACGAAACGGTCCCGCCCCCCGTGGCCGAGTCATTGACGCCCGGCCCCCCGTGGCCCGGTGATTGGAAACGGGGGCGCGGCTCCGGCCGAGCCTCGAGCTCGCACGTCTGGCTCGAGCGCGGGGCGAGTCGTGCGTCGCACTCCCAAGAAACTGAATCCCCTCCGAATCATTCCTGGATGACTCACATGCGTTCTACTCGTCTTGCCGCTCGATCGATCGTCTTTGTGGCCGCGGGCCTGTTGATCGTTGTCGCCGCGACTGTCCGCGTGCCGGCCGACACGCCCGTCGAGAGCCAGTCGCACCTGCTCAACGACATCAAGTACCTCGCCTCCGACGAGCTTGAAGGTCGCGGCATCGGCACCAAGGGCCTCAACAAAGCCGCCGACTACATCAAAGAGCAATTCAAAGAAGCCGGGCTCGACGTCACCCAGGTCAAGGGCGACGCCTTCCAATATTTCAAGATGACCACCAAGGCCATCCTCGGCACGCCGAACACGCTCAAGTTCGTCGGCCCCGGCGGCAAGACGATCGAGCTCAAGCGCGACGTCGACTTCGTCCCCTGCTCCTTCGGCGGCGGCGGCAAGATCAGCGGCGACCTCGTCTTCGCCAGCTACGGCCTCGACGAACACGACTTCCGCGACTTCAAGGGCATCGACGTCAAAGGCAAGGTCGTGATCGTCATGCGACGCAACCCCGGCCAGGTTGAGGAAGAGCCGCAAGAAGGACCCGCCCCGGGCCCCCCCGGCCGCCGCCGTGCGAGCGCCGCCGACCTCCGCTCCAAGCTCAGCAACGCCATCGCCGCCGGCGCCAGCGCGATCATCTTCCTCAACGATCCGTTCAGCGTGCGAAAGAACGCCAAGGACGCCGAGTCCCGCGTCCGCCGCGCCAATAACCACCTCATCGACGCGGCCGTCGCGCTCGACACGGCCGAAGAAAAAGGGGCCAACTCCCCCGCCGTCGCCGAGGCGCTCAAAGAACTCCGCGAAGACGTCACCAAGCTCAAAAAGGCCAAGGCCGAGGTCAAGAATCCTGAGAACGATCCGTTCATGAAGTTCGGCTACGGCGGCACCGGCAGCGACACCAGCATCCCCGTCGTTCAGCTCAGCCTCGACGCCGTCAATCGCGTGCTCGAGCCGGCCCTCGGCAAATCGATCACCCAGCTCGAAACGGCCATCGACAACGACATGAAGCCGCACAGCGCTCCGCTGGCCGGCTGGAAGGCCGAAGGCGTCACCACCATCGACCGCTCGCCCACGCAGGTCAAAAACGTCATCGGCGTGCTCGAAGGCGAAGGCCCGAAGAAGGACGAAATCGTCGTCGTCGGCGCCCACTACGATCACCTGGGCCGCGGCGGCATGGGCTCGCTCATGCCCGGCTCCGCCGAAATCCATAACGGCGCCGACGACAACGCCTCCGGCACCGTCAGCGTGCTCGAGCTCGCTCGCCGCTTCGGCCATCGCGGCAAGAAGCCCCCCCGCAAGCTCGTCTTCATGACCTTCTCGGGCGAGGAAGAGGGTTTGATCGGCTCAGCCTACTACGTCAAAAACCCCGTCTTCCCGCTCAACAAGACGATCGCCATGATCAACCTCGACATGGTCGGCCGCCTCAAGGACGACAAGCTCACCGTCTACGGCATCGGCACCGCCCCGCACTGGGAAAAGCTCCTGAAAAAGCTCGCCCCCACGCACCAGCTCCACCTGATCCTCAAGCCGGAAGGCTTTGGGCCGAGCGACCAGTCGTCGTTCTACGGCAAGAAAATCCCCGTGCTGCACTTCTTCACGGGCACGCATCCCGACTACCACCGCCCGACCGATAAGTGGCCCAAGATCAACATCACGGGCATGGACCGCGTCGTCGACCTGGTCGAGCAGATCGTGGCCGACACCGACGAAAGCCCGACACCGCCGCAATACGTCGAAGTGAAGGGGAACGCCCGCGTCGAACGCCAAGGCAGCCGCCCCTACTTCGGCAGCATCCCCGACTTCGGCAGCGAGGTGAAAGGCTACGCCATCCAAGGCGTCAGCCCCGGCAGCCCGTCGGATAAGGCCGGCCTCAAAGGCGGCGACGTGATCATCGAAATCGGCGGCCGAAAAATCACCGGCCTCGACGATTTTGACCTGGCCCTCCGCCGCTTCAGCGCCGGCGACACCATCGACGTGACAGCCACCCGCGCCGGCAAGGAAGTGAAGCTGAAGGTGACACTGGGCGTGCCCCGCTAGACGCAAGGCGTCTTCGCGTTCGCAGGAGGGCGAGATCCTCGCCCCAACAGCCAACCCGTTTTCCGGCACACGCCCTTAATGCTCGCGGTTACTCAAGCTCCAAACCAATGGTCGGCCTCGGCTACAGCTCCGACCGGCGCGACCCGCGTGGCGACAAGGCGTCTACACTTCTCCTTAGCTTGGCCGACAAGTTCAATGGGATAGTGATCGCAATTCTCGACGACCTCTTCAGCAACCGCCTTCGGGATTCGCTGCGCTCGCAGCATAGTTGAATACGCATAATTGAAATAGCCGTCCCGTCTTGCTCCCTTATCGTAACTGTTGGCCAACACGGGCAACCACGCCTTTGCTGTCGTCCTGTCCTTTTCAATTGCACGAAGTGCGACCTCCTGACAGAAGCCCAGCGTTGTCGGGTCGGCGCCGTCGTAAGTCGATGCAAGCCGCTCTCCAAGTGCTAGCGTGAGGTCGGGCGCGCGAAGGCTCAGCAGTATGATCATTCTGTCTGACATTGTAGCCGGTAGCACTTCGGCGTTCAGCGCTATCGCCCTCCGCCCAGTTACCCCGCTAGTGCCAAGAGCTCCGCACCCAGCGATTATCCGCTCCCACCAAGCGGAGTCCACTCTCACGAGCATTTCATCTATTTGAGTACAAAGCCGCTCGATCACACTACCCCCCGCCCATCCGCCCAACATGAGCAGCACATGCGCCCTTTGCAAAGGGGTCCGCGCGTCCGCTAGCTGCCTCTCCCACCAAGACGCCGACCCAGCCCGAAGTCGCGCATATCGGGCCCGCCGGGCCAGCGGCACAGTCTCATCGAAGAGATCGCGAGCATCGTCACACGTTTCCTCTTTGGACCGGATTCCCGCTCCTACGCTTGCTAGTTTGATAAACGCCCACCGCTCTCCAAAACGCGCTCTTCCACCTTCCACGAGTTCCTGCCACGGACCGATTCGCGTTGCCCATTCGCCGGGAGGCCGCCGGTCCAGTTCGACGCTCAGCGCGACTACCTCTGCACATCTCCGCCCGGCCGCATACGCTCCACAACCTTCCGATAGCCACTTAGTTGGATCCGTCGCGTACTCGGGACTGTAGCGCTGCCACACAATACCGGATGCCCGCTCATCGCCTCCGAGCATATATCGGTATACCGCCCACACTTGGCCAAATGCGCTCAAAAGAGATTGCCCTTGCGTCCCCACATATTCTTCTGCCGAATCCAATATATAATCAACAACTGCCTGAAAGCGGCTCTCTTTCGCCTCGACGAACTTGCTCTGGCCACCCCGGTCTAAGAACGATAAACGTTCCGCCACGTCCACTGGGTCGGAGGCCATTGCTTCAAGCTCCGCGTCGGTTAGCAAGTCAAGTATTCCCAGGTGCCACCCGTAGCGCATCCACACCGTCTGACTGCTGCTTGCAAGACCAGCGCACGCCCCATACCACTGATCTCTTGCTTCAGCAGGGGTTGCATTTGCGCGCCATATCTGAACAAGCATTGCGCCATAGT
The DNA here is from genome assembly GCA_963813715.1 of uncultured Planctomycetaceae bacterium. Classification (GTDB taxonomy): domain Bacteria; phylum Planctomycetota; class Planctomycetia; order Planctomycetales; family Planctomycetaceae; genus DASPSM01. The sequence goes on from CAWFAK010000009.1 coordinate 702,589, forward strand.
CGCAAGGCTGCGAGTCTCGCAACAAAGAGACGCTTCGAGCAACAACCTCCTCCCTTCCACTCTGCTGTGGTAGGACGAGCAGCTGTCCCCCTCTATGGGAGCGCGCTACAGCACTCATGTGCCTTAAGCCTGGCCCGTCAATTATCAACGCTACGACTTGTTTCATAGAGCGCGGATGCTGCGCGAACACCCAATCGGAAAGAAGGGTCGTTGCAAGTAGTTGCGCGTGACTTGTGGACTTATACCCTGGTGAGCGCGCCAGTTCTTCAAGACGATCAACGAGGGACGGCAGTTCGCCCTTGCTGTAGTCAGCCCGCGTAAAAGCGCGTTACGTTCTGCCAGAAGAAATCCCTTGCCAGTGCGTCGAATCTATCAGGCAGCGTCCCAGCACGTTCACCGCCGGGAGGCGAGTATTGAGCGGTGTTATAGAGATGCCGCGCGGCAAAATATTCGCGGAGCGGCTGTACCTCGAATTCATATGTTCCTTCGACCCGCGATACCAGAGCGACGACGCGCTCGACAAGCCCGGTGAACAGCGTATGCGCAAGTGCAACATTGTGCCCTTCGAAGGACAGATAGTGCGCCACAAGGTCATGCAACCGCTGAGCGCTTACACTGCCTCGCGTCTGTTTGGTTTGGGATTCTGATTGAAGGATCCAAGCTAAGTAACGATGGATGTCCAAGAGCAGGTCACGATGGTCGCGGACGACTGTCGACTTCTCTGCCTCGCGATTAAAGAATAAATCCACGTAACTGTCGTACAGCGACGTTCGTTTGTCAGGTAGAGAGCCGCCTCGCGTTTGAATAAGGCTAAGCAGAATCGCTAGCTGCATCGGATTGCGTGCTAGCTCACGTAAATGAGGCTAGTCGACTTTGTCACGAAGGATGCGACGGACGTCGGCGGCTTCTTTTCCGTCGAGGCGACGCGCCCGGAGCCATTTCTCTGCATATTCGTCAATTAGAGGGCGCGTAATCGAGCCAAGCTGGATGTATGTGAAAGTAAGCTCCGACAGCCCTGGTGCGTTTGCAAAGGCCGCGGGCCGACTTGTAACGATTGTTTGGAGAGATGCCGCGAGTTTGCGCAGCCGATTAACGCCGGTGGCGATTGCGTCGACCACTTCCTTACGGCTTTGGATATCCGCGACTTCGTCGAGCCCGTCGCAGACCAAGAGGAGCGCACTGATCCGGGCGACGGCTTGAAGATCGGAGACGCTAAAAAGGGAGCCGCCGGAATAATGGGTTATGTGCGCTGCAAGGAACGACTCCAATGACTTATGCCACCCTTCAGGCGCAGGTGCGTTGTCGTCGGGAGCGAACGGGTTGCGTTGGTCTAACCAGACCGCGAGATCTCTACAATCAAGCTTGATGGGAAGTCGAACGGAAGTTGCGCGCGTGGGAGACCGGGTGCCTTCCCCCTCTGAGGAATCCCCCAGAAGTTGCGTTCGATGAATTTGACAGATGTATTGAACAACGGTGGATTTTCCCTGGCCGGGGGCGCCCTCGAGGACGACACACGGCAGGTTTGCCTGCGCGAGCGGATGCAATAACAGGCGGGCGGCACCGATCGCTTGCTCTCGCCCGGGGAAGGCGTGGTTGCCGAGTGATCGCGCAACCTCGCTGATAACGCTCATGTGAGTTGCCCGCCACCGAGTAAGCTCCGACGGCACCAAATCGATGGGGACATCAACGAATAGGTCAAGCAGTTTGTTTTGGAGCTCGACCTGCTTGAAACGAACCTCGGTGTCGCGTGCGAATTGATCTCTCACATACGCCCTAATGGCTGTAGTGCGGCGCTCGGCATGCTCGCCCAGACCCTGTTCCACGATTAATCGGAGTATGTCGGTCCCACGGAGAATTTCGGGATAAGACCACTTGATATCCCATGCATTATCGAGACGTCGGTTGATGTCGTCGCGCCACCAGCATTGTCCTGGAATTGGAAGGTGCTCGTCGAGAATGGACTGTACGGAGTCAATCGAACCTGCATCTGGATAGGCGGTGCCAGAGATGTTGGTAAGGAGGTAATACTGCTTGGCTCCCTTGGGAATCAATGACCGTACTTTAGGAGCCTCCTCTTGAAGCAGGGTTCGCAACTTGCGATGTGGGTCTATTTCTGTTTGAGGGTTCTGGACGAATTTCATCTGGTAGACAATGAAATCCTCGGCGTCGCCGTATGGAAACAGAGTGGTGGCGTCTCGACCTCCATCACGCTGCCCAAGTGGAAAGCACTGCGTCTTTGGAAACGCCTTTGCTAAGAGTGCTTGACAGACTTGTTGAAAGCGATCCGGGCCGAGTTGCTCAAGGAGATAGTCCATCATGTTGCGTCTCTCCCGGCGTTGTGCCTGTTCCGTGGAGTAGCTAAAGTGCTCCCGCGGCAAATCGGTGATTCCAGGATCGTTGCAGGCACGAACAGCGTGCTAATGCGGTGGAAAAGGGGTGCTCAGTGGGCTGCAGATGGAACGTGCCGGCAACGAAGGTCAAAACGGCAGATGGTTGAGTAATGGCGGTGCGCGTTGAATATGGAAACGAGATGATTGTTACGAGAGCAGTCGGAAAGTGCAAAGAAAAAAAGGCACGGTAAGAAGACCAGCTTCCACTTGGCTAATCGATCACCCGCAGCATAATTGGATGTAGTTCCGAGCCGCAGGGCCGGAAGGCGTGGTCCAAGGTCCATGGTCGGCCGAAGGCGGCGCTACGGAGAAGGCCGAGTCGGGAGCCGAAGGCGGGGCCGAGAAGGGCTCGGGGCGAAGTCGGGAGCGGACAGCGGGTGGCCGGTGGGGATTAAATTCCCGCCACGGACGAAAAAAACGCCCCCGCCGGGGTGGGGATCCTTTTTTCACACAGGGGAGAAAAAGATCCCCGCGCGCGGGACAAGTGGTCCCGCCGGGTCCGCCTAAAAGTGGTCCCGCCGGGACGGGACCGCCTAAAACTGGTCCCGCCGTGACGGTACCCTCACATTTCACATAAGGGGGGCGCCGAAAAGTGGTCCCACCGTAGAGTGTCCCACCGGTCAGCGTCGATCCGGCTGAGCGGCGATCCGGCCCGCCGCTCCGGGCCAACGATCGGGACGGGACACGTTCGGTCGAGTCCAAGGTCGAAGATCCGCCGAAGGCGTGGTCCAACGTCAATGTCCAAGGTCGGAGGTCAGATGCCCGCAATCCTGACTTTGGACTTCGGACCGCGGGGACTTTGGACTAACGCCGGGACGGGACACGTTGTTTCACCGAGAAAACCCCGGAGAAATTGCGTCAGGCCAGACGTGAAACACCAAGAAGACGAAGACGTTGAACAGGAGGTAACAGAGTGAACAGAGACTGGAATCGATTGATTTCTCTGTTACCTCTGTTTCCTCCTGTTCAAAATCTTTTCGTGCTCAATCGTTGCGTCTTCGTGCCAAGGACACCAATCGGCCCATCGAGACTTAACTTGGTGCTCTTGGAGCCTTGGTGGTTAGAGATCCGGGTTCAGTCCAATCGGGACACGGGACGGGACAAGTTGTTTCACCGGGAAAACCCCGGAGAAAATCTGCCCTCACCCCGGCCCTCTCCCATCCGCCGAGCGGACGGGCGAGGGAGCCGCTTGAGTCTGCCCCACCCTGCGGTGGGGACGGGACGGGACACGTTGTTTCACCGGGAATACCCCGGCGAAATTGCGTCAGGCCAGACGTGAAACACCAAGAAGACGAAGACGTTGAACAGGAGGTAACAGAGTGAACAGAGTCAGACAGACTGGAATCGATTGATTCCTCTGTTACCTCTGTTTCCTCCTGTTCAAAATCTTTTCGTGCTCAATCGTTGCGTCTTCCTTGCCAAGGACACCAAGGCAATTTGGATCGGCCCACCGAGACTTAACTTGGTTCTTGGAGCCTTGGTGGTTAGAGATCCGGGTTCAGTCCAGTCGAGACACGGGACGGGACAAGCCGCTCGCTCGCTAGAATGACGGCATGAGCGACGAACCGAAGAAACCGGACGTGAAGCGAATCGGCCGGCTCTGGGGCTTGCCATCCCCCGTCGCAATCGTTGCCGTTATTTTGGGGACCGTCGCCGGACTCGCCTGCGTCTTTTCCATCGACTTCCTCGGGATTCCGTACACTCTGGCCGTTAGTGTGATCTCGGGAGCCGTCGGCGGAATTATCCTAGGACTCTGCCTCAGACGTTGGCCCCCAAGTGGACTGAAAAGTCGGCGCGCTTGACCGTCGCAAAACTCCCGCGCCGCGCACCAAGTGTCGTCCAGGACGCGGCGCTCCCCCAGACTCACGACAAACCGCCTGCCGCGTCGCGGGCATAAAAAAATGAAAAAATATTGGCATTTTAGGAGGGATCAATTTAATCTGAACAAAAGTTGGGCCTAAACGGCTGTTCCACCGGACATTCGCGGGAGTGAGGCGGTCATGGCAGAAAAACGAATTGGGTTCGGTCTGGCTTTTGTGGGACGCTTCCTGGTCGTCTTCGCCGGCCTGGCCTCGGCGTCGCTGGCGTCCACCGTGGGCAACGAGGCGGAGACGATCCTCACGAGCATGCGCAAGGCCGCGGGGAGCTCGGCGCTCAAGCAGCAAACGGGCGACGTGTTGATTCGCGGACGATCGACCGAATCCGGCTCGCCCGCCGAATTCAGCTTGCACTTCACGTCGGGCGACCGGTTCCTGGAAATGGTCGAAGGCCCGCTGGGCGAAACTCGCGGCTGCAACGATTCCGGCTGCTGGAAGTTCGACCGATCGGGTGTGTCGCGGACGCTCGAGCTTTCCGACCGGGACGGTTGCGAGCTGCTCACGCGAATTCAAACCGGGCAATGGCTCGCCAACGTTGATATCAAGAATGTTCTTGTGGCCGCGAACGAAGGCGATCCGCGGACCGCGATCCTCCACGTGCGCCAGGGACGCCTGAAGGCCCGGCTTTCCGTCAATCGCTCGACCTGGCTGCCCGAGAGCCTGGTCTGGAGCGATATCGCCGGCGAGCATGTCTGGACTTTTCGCAGCTTCCGCGACGACCTGGGCTGGAAGGTGCCGGCGACGATCGCCGTGACGACGGCGGGGAAACCGGACGGGACTTATGAAGTGAGCTCGGTCTCCCGCGAGTCCGCCAATGCGACGAATTATGACCGCATCGAGAGCAAGTGGGACGGCGTCCATTTCAATTCAAAGTTGTCGTCGCGGCTGGATATCAAACGGGACAAGATGGGGCAGCTCCTTGTCCACCCGAAAATCGACGGGCAGAGTTTGGGATGGTTCGTGTTCAACACCGGGTCTACTGTCACGATGTTGGACGCGGCTACGGCCGCCCGGCTGAAATTGACGCCAGTGACGTCGGTTTCCACGATCTCCCCCTTCGGCACTCGCCAGGCGTCGCTTGTTCGAGGGACCTCGCTTGAACTCGGTCCGGTGAAGATCGATAAGCCGTTTCTCGTGACGTCGGACCTGGCGATGGTCCAGGCCGCGCTCGGCAAAGATGTGGTCGGCTTCATCGGATACGACCTGCTGAGCCGCTGCGTTGCCCAGATCAATCTCGGGGAGAATTCCATTCAGCTTTATGACCCGCAGACGTATCGGCTCGCGGCGGGACACTGGCAGAAGCTGGTCTTTGACTCGGACATTCCCGTGGTGCAGGCGAAGTTCGACGGCGGCGAGGGGTTCTTTCGGCTCGACATCGGTGCCACCGGGGCCGCGAGCAACGTGGTCTTTAACACACCGATCGTGGCGGATCTCAAGCTCCTGCAGGGCCGGAAAGTGAAGGACGTCCAGCTGGCCATGAAGCGTGCCTTGCAGGGCAGGATTGGTTGGTTCGAGCTGGGCGAGCACCGGTTCGGGAACCCGAACGTCGTCTTCGCACTCGATACCCAGGGGCCGTTCGGAGACGAATTCACGGCAGGCAACCTGGGTGTCAACTTCCTGCGAGTGTACCGCATCGTGCTGGATTACCCGCACGAACGCGTGGCGCTCGTGGCACCTCGCAAAGCCAAGAAATGACCGACGAGCCCGCAGCACTCACAGCCGGGGTGGGGCGGGTTTGATCGGGGCCGCGAAGGCGTTGGCGCCGTGGGTTTTGACCCGGCGTTTGTAGACGCGGTCCTTGCAGCAGGCGTAGATCGTGTCGAACTGCGGGCCGCCGAAGCAGAGGTTGGCGATCTCGCCGTTGGGCGTGGGGATGATCGCGAGGACGCGGCCGGCTGGGTCGGAGACTTGGATGCCCATGTCGGTGGCCGAGTAGAGGCGGCCGTCGCGGTCGACGCGGATGCCGTCGACGCCGCTGTTGTCGGCCCGGTCGGGCATGTGCAGGTAGAAGTAGCGCTGCTTGGCGGCAAGCGATCCGTCGGGCTGGATTTGGTAGCTCCAGACCCAGTGCGAGCGGCTCTCGGCGACGTAGAGCAGCGACTGATCGGGCGAGACGGCGATGCCGTTGGGCAGCTTGAGGCCCGTGTCGACGATTTTCTTTTCGCCCTTGGGGCTGATGTGCCAGACTTTGCCGGGCTCGGCCGGGTTGGGCAGCGTCGGGTTGGTGACGAACATGCTGCCGTCGTGTAGGACGACGATGTCGTTGCCGTAGAAGCCGTCGGCGGCAATTTGCGGCGTGGTGACTGCGCCGGCTGGTTCAGGACCAGGTCGAGGCGTACTCTCCGATTGGTGTCGTAGGCGAGGATTTGGTTGGTGCCGCTGGCGACGGCGTAGAGCCGGCCGTCGGGGCCGAAGGCCTGGCCGTTGCCTTGCTTGGAATCGGCGACGAAGAGGGTGACCGCGCCGTTGAGGCCGATCTTGTACGTCTTGCTGTTGGGGATGTCGTTGAAGAAGACTTCGCCTCGGGCGTTGGCGGCCGGACCTTCGGTGAATTTGTAGCCTTGGGCGACGAGCTGCCAGGGCTCGTCGGGGATGAGGATTTCCTGCAGTTGCGGCGACCCGGCGCCGGCCTTCACCGGTTTGGGCCAGTCTTTCCAGAGCCAGCGCATGGCTTCGGGAAAGACTTCGGTGGCGTGGCGGGCGTTGTGGGCGCCTTCACCCCAGGAGTGATTGACTTCGTAGCCGGCAAAGCGGAAGGCGCGTTCCATTTCCTGATTGGCCATCCACCAGTCGCCGCCGGCGATGTTCTGATCGTTGGAGCCGTCCTCGAGGAAGATGCGGATCGGCTTGGGCTCGTACTTGCGGATCCAGGTTGGGTAGTTGTTGCCGCCGCGGAGGCCGACGTAGGTGCCGACGGCGCTGAAGACGCGGGTGAAGGCGTCGGGGCGTTCCCAGGCGGCGGTGAAGGCGCAGATGGCACCGCTGGAGGCGCCGCCGATGCAGCGGTCGTTGCCGTTGTGCGAGAGGTGGATGGGCCGGCCGTCGGCGGTGGTTTTCTGTTCGACCTCGGGGAGGATTTCGTCGAGCACGAAGCGGACGTAGTGATCGCCCAGGCCGTCGTACTCGAAGCTGCGATTGAAGCGATCGATGGCGTTCTTGGAGAGGGCCTTCACCCGGCCGTGCATGATGAAGACGCCGATGGTCACCGGCATCTGCTTCCATTCGATCAGCTCGTCGAAGACGGCCGGCGCTCCAAAGCCGATGCCATCCTGCCCGACATAGATGCACGCGGGTTTGGACGGGTCGTACTGTTTTGGCACGTAGACCCAGTAGTCGCGGACGGTGCCGGGGAAGATGCGGCTGCGATCGAACGAGTATTTTTGAACTTCCCCCCGGGGCGGCCCATCGCTTTGCGGCCCAGCGTTTTTGGCTTCCCCGGCGGTTACGACCGGCGTAAACGCGAAGAGCGAAACGACCAAAGCCGCCAAGGCGCAAGCTCGCAACATCGATGCAGTCTCCGGGTTGGATCAGACTCGGGTCGCTGGAGCTGGAGGTCGCGGCGAGAGGAAGTTTGGAATGCTCGAGTCGGCAGGAAGCGGCCCGCATTGGGCAATTAATCACAGGCGCCGCGTGGGCAATGACGGACGGGCCGCGGTGCGGCGATGGAATTACGGGGAGTTCGTTCCCGGCAGGTCGAGCGGCAGTTCGCGTTCGGCGTAGGGAGCCACTTGATTGAACCATTCGCGCCAATCTTTGCGGACCTGGGCGCGCCACATTTGCATGGCTTGGTGGCGCTGCTCTTCGTTGGCGTTTTCCGGCAGGTTGGTCAACGGGTCGGCGGGGCGGCCGAAGCCGTTGGGACGGCGGCTCAGCCAGCAGAGCGCATTGTTCGCTTCAATGACGACGTTGATATCGGAATCGTCCAGCGATTTGACGATGAGCAGTGCGTCGTGCACGGTGCCGCAACGGCCGAGCGCCCAGAGCACGGTGCGCCGCACCTCAGCACGGGGATCGTGGATAAGCCGCTTGAGTCGATCTTTCTGCCCGACAAGCTTTTCGCGATCGCCGACCTCCACGGTCTCGATAATCGCCTGTTGGACGACCTCGACCTGGTTGCTCTTGGGGTTCTCGAGCTCGGAAAGCAGCTTGTCGACCGGCGCGTCGAGTTTGCGGACCTTGATGCCGTCGCCTGTGGTCTGGACGGCGGCCAGGTTCTTCGGAAGCCCGCGGCCCCCGATCATCAGTCCGCCACCCACCCGCGGATCTTCGACTCGCGGGCCCATCAGCTTCCTCGTGGCGCGGGAAAGAAACAAGGATGGCGAAGGCCGTATCCGCGTTGGGTCCGATCTCGAAGGCATCCTCGAAGTGTCCGTCGTTAAACTGCTTTCGCAACAGGACAGCCGCGTGGGACGAGTACCAGTCATGGCCGTCGAAGTCGTCGATGCCGGCGAGCGCGCACATCCGCTCAAGACCATAGAGGTAATACAACTGGTAGTGAGAGACTCGCTTCGTGAAGTTGTTCCGCACCCAGTTCGCTCCGCGCGAGATGCCGCGATTGATGCGGGAGAGCGACACAATCTTTGCGGGTACGACAGTGCTGATTTTGCGTGCCCGTCCGGGCCGGCCCGCACTGCGCTCGCCGCCCAAGTCGATCGGTGTCAACACGGGGGCCGAATCCTCTTCGTTGTCCTTGGCGGCGGGATCTTTTTTGGGCGGAGCCTTCGGCTTGGTGCTGCGGGCGACGCCGGGAGCATCTTGCTGCTGGGCCGGTTCATCTTTTGCTTCGTCCGGCACGTCCGCGAAGGGGGAGGGATACTCCCGATCGGGATAGAGCATCATGCGGGCAACGCAGAGACTGGCGACGCCGTTGACGGTCATCGTGTGCGTGGAGAGCTTGCCGTCGGCGGGATGGTAAGCGAATCCACCGTCTTCGTCTTGGTTCTTCAAGTGCCAGTCGGCGACGCGGCTCCAGACGCTCATCGGAATTCGCACGCCGGCTCGGGACGCAGCCCACAATCCCAGCACGGCATACTGCGTGTGGCTCGTGTCTCCGCCGTGCTCCGACGTGCCGAAGTAGTACCAGCTTCCGCTGGGCCACTGATGGTCGACCGTAAACGAGGCCGCCAGGCTGATCTCGCGGACGTATCGGCTGGGGCTGATGGCCTCCAAGAACATCATGTCGCAGCCGGCCTCGTAGAACTGATGCTTGGTCCCTTTGCCGTACGAGACTTTATCGAACTTCTCGACGAGCAGACGGTGCTGCAGGGTTTTGATCGCCGGGCTGTCGAAAGGCTCTCCGCCGCGGATCATCGCGTAGCCGACGATGCCGCACTCTTGAATCTTGACGTCGTCGAGATGGGTCCGCAGATAGCTGACGCCGCGTTCAATGGCCATCCGCACTTCGGGACTGGTCGGGTCCAGCGCAGGCGCGGGAGTTCCCAAACAGGACACCAGCGCACCGGCCACCAGCAGCCGAGCTGCGAAAATCAGCGAACGAGGGCTGGCCAGGAGGCGCGACCCGTCTGCGGCCGATTTCGAAAGTGCTCGAGAACAATGACGTGCGGACACAGCTTGATCCGACGGTTGATCCGCCGGTCGATCCGACGGAGGGGCGACGCGTACGACGGGAGGAAAGTTCGCCGCTAAACCGATCGTACGCCCGGCAATTCGCGGGAGTCAAGCGGCACCACGCCGACGGGCAGTTGGCTCCCGATGGAGAGTCCTCGACGGGCCACGGGCCGGACGACCATTTAATGCAAGTGCCGTCTCTTCTCGCGCGAAACGGCTTTTTCACCGCCTGGAGCGGCCTCAGGCACGGTGCTCGCCGAGTCGGTCTGCGGGGCCATCTGGTAAACGCTGAAGTCGGTCGCGAAGTAATCGGGCGGGCGATCGGAGTCGGCCAGCAGGTGGTCGGCCCGCTTCACCACAATTGCCTGGTGATCGTGCTCCTGCACGAAGCGTTGCAACTGCTGCAGCGAGTAGGGGACGGCAAACAAATAGACGTTCGGCAGGGTATAAGTCGCCTGGTAGAGATCGGAGAGTCCCAGTCGGGCGACCGCCGCGTCGAACGGCGGGCTGTGGATATTCCACCCCAGTCCCAGCATCCGCAGGTCGCGAATCTCGGCATAGTTGTCCAGCGGTGCCGTGAAGAACATCGGAAAGCGGCCTCCCCAATTCAGGAAGACCGCATGCGGATCGTTCGCCACATAACGCTCGCGCAGCGTATGAACGAAGAGGGCCAGCACCTGCTGATCGCGACGATTAAAGTCGCTGCGACTGGCATCAATGAGGGTGACGTCGAAGAACGCCATCGCGTAATAAGCGGCAAACGCGGTCGCCGCCACCGCCTTCAGCGGACGCAGCCGATCCCAAGTGAACGGCAGCGGCAGCAGGTGCCGGCGGAGCGATGCTTCCCGTAAGACGATATAAAACACGGCGGCCGCGGCGGAGTAATAGGCGGGCAGCACGACGCGCGTGGGCAGCTTGGCGTAAAGCGCAAACGTCATCAACAGCCCGTCGAGCAACAGATACTCGGCCACGACCACCAACAGCACGCGCAGCCGGCTCCCGGCCGCCAGCACGAGGGCGAGCACCAGGTTGGCGTAGAGCATCGGCGGGAACACGCTCAGCGGACGCAGGCTCTCGGCCAGGTACGTGTCGGGCTTGCTGCGTCTCCACGTGCTCCCCTCGAAGCGGTCGAGAACGGCCTCCAGCTTAGGGCGGGAGTAGGTCTCGCGATCGGTGAAGAACCAGTTGGTGAACATGCCCCAGTCGGTGTAGCTCCAACCGATGCGATCGAAGAAGAACCGCGAGTTGTGCTCGTAGGCGACGATCGGCAAGTCGTGAATGAAGGCGCGGGCCCGGTTGTAGGCCATAAACTCCCGCCACGCGGGATCGCTGCGATAGTGCCATTCGTCGGCCGCGGACGCCGCCGCCACCGCCACCACGCACAGACCAATTGCCGCGAACGGCCGCCAGCGGCGAAAGAAGACGGCTTCATAGACCAACAGCGGCAACAGCAGAACGAGCGAGTAGTACATCGCGTCAGGCCGAATGAGTCCGGCCAGCACGACAAGCGCCGCGCCGTAACCGAGAGACGTCGCCGTGTGGCGGCCGCCGGCTTCGTCGCGCGACAGGAGCAACAGCACGCCGCTCACCGCCGCCAGAATGGCCGTCGAGGTGAATTGCAGCCGCAGCAACAAGCGCGACCTCGAACTCGCAGAACAGGAGCGCGAAGAGAATCACCGTCGTCCGCGCCGGCCGCAGCCGCAGGAAGGCCCACAACAGGCCGGTCAGCGCGGCCCAGTGGGTGGCGAGCAGATACAGCGTGTACCAATTGACGCGATCGGTAAGCCGATACAGAAACGTGAGTACCGAACCGATCAGAATGTTCGAGAAGATGAGCTCGGGCGACGGCGTGCCGGTCGTCACGCCCGACACGATCTGCGCCATGCCGACGTCGTCGTTCGACTCGAAGCCCAGCGTCACGATCGACAGGGCCACTGCCAGGCACGCCGCGCTCGCAGCCGCGGAGAGGCAAAGCAGTCGCAGATCGTGTCGCCGTTGATCGCTCATGCTGCGGGTCGCAGGAAGTGGAACGTTGGCCGCACGTGTGCGGGCACCATCGTCCACTCTAACTGCTGGACACGCCGGCTCAAGCGGCAGGCAACACGGCGTTGCTGAATTCGCGGGCGAGGCGGCGCTACGAACGGCCGTCGGAGCCAGCGCTTCAAGACGTGACGGGCAGCAAATCGGGTTCGGGCGCCGGTCGGGGATTCATTTTCAGCGCCGCGACGTCCGGAAACCTCGCGCCCCGCATCCCGAAGCCCACGCCGATCGTGAGCAGCAGCACGATCGCCACGCAGAGCACACTTCCTTCCGGGCCGGCCGAGCCGCCGGTGAGCCAACGCGACCCGGAGACCTCGACCGTGAGAAATCGATCGTGGGCCAGAAATCCGCTGTCCGTCGTCCCGTAGAAGAACGACTCGGCCCAGTTGTAGGCGGCATGAAAGCCGATCGGCATCCACAGGTTGCCGGTGCGACGCAACAGCACGCAAAACAGAAAGCCGAAGACGCCGGTCGAAAAGCAGCCGAACGCCGTCTCGCCGTGGTTGCCCGCGTGCAAGAGGCCGAAGATCGCGGACGAAACCAGAGCCGCCGGCCAGAACCCCATGCCCGTGGTCAGCGTGAACAACAGATAGCCGCGGCACGTCAACTCCTCGAACATCGCACCGAACACGAAGGTGATCGCGGCAAACGTCGCATAAGTCGCCAGGGCCTGTCCTTGCACCGTCCCTTTCGAGAACGCGATCACGCCCGCCACGTGCATGGCGGCAACCACCATCGTCATCGTCACGAGGCCAAAGACAGCTCCAAGCCAGAATCGTCGGCCCAGGCATTGGCGCAACGGCAAGCCATAGTCGGCCAGATCTCGCTTCTCAATGATTGCCATCACCGCCGTCGTGATAAAAATAATGCTGGCCGTGATCAGGTCGTTGAGAATCGGGACCGAGTCGGGAATGCTCCCCCGTCGGCGAAGGACGAAGACAAACACTTCGACGGCCACAAAGAGAGGAATCAGGACCAGCAGGAAAATCACCAACCGCCAACCGGTGGCGCAGCTCGGCGGAGTTGAAGAAGAAGCTATGCACGGGGCCGGGAGGCGGCTTCTCGATGGCACTGATCGAAGCGCCCGTAGACAAAGCGACCTCGCGAACTGCGGCCCTGACTAGGCCAATCAGTGAATCGTGCACTTCCCAAATCGGGTGTTCGCAACAATGGCGATCATCTTACCCAGAATCTCGCGTAGAATTCAGCGAGCGGCGACCGATTGACGGTGGCATGGGCCCGCCCGCTTTACCGCGCGACAAAGGGTCACGCGGTGATAGCAGGAACGGAGAACTCAAATGGCAGGCGACGCCAATTCGGCCGGGAAGAAATATGCCGAGGCCAATGAGCAGTTGATCGTCGAGATCTACGTGCGGAACCTGAAGCAGTCGATCCCGTTTTACGAGCAGCTTGGCTTCACGATCTGTCGCGAGGAGCCGGGCTTTGTCGAGCTGGGCTGGGGCGAGTCGCGCTTGTATCTCGAGCAGATTCCCGCCCAACCCGACCCGCCCAAGACCTGGTTGCCAACATCCGCATCCTGGTCCCGGACATCGATCGATTCTGGTCCAAGTGCGGCGAGATGAACCTGACAGTCGTCAAGGAAATCGCCGATCGCGACTACGGACTCCGCGATTTCACGGTCGTTTCGCCCGACGGGATCGGGCTGCGGTTTGCCTCACGGCTGCCGGGCCGGTGACCGATCGTAAACGGGCACGGTGGGAGCCGGCCGCGCAACAAAAAGGCCGGACGCCACTGCGCCCGGCCATTAATCCCGCTAGGATTTGAACCTAGACTGATAGATCCAGAGTCTATCGTGCTACCGTTACACCACGGGATTGCGGGCGCGAATTTAGCTGATTTCCGCGAAGGCTGCAAACGGAGGAAGACCGTGTGCCTGCGTTCGACTGCGGCGAACTTGTCGCACCCTACGTCGCTCCGCGAAGCAGTCCCACGAGCTGCGGAATCAGCCGCTCGAAGGCGCGGCCGCGGTGGCTCAGGCGGCGCTTCACCGCGGGACTCAGTTCGCCGAACGTGCGGTGATATTCGGGAATCAAGAAGTACGGATCGTAGCCGAAGCCGTTGGTGCCCCGGGCCTCGCGCGTGATGCGACCGCGGCAATAGGCTTCGACCTGCAGCACGATTTTTCCCGACGGGTCGGCCAGCGCCGCGTTGCAGACGTAGCGGGCATTTCGCCGCTCTTCCGGAACCGCGGCCAGCTCGCTCAGCAACTTGGCGTTGTTGGATTCGTCGGTGGCCTCCGGTCCGCTGAAGCGGGCCGAGTAAATGCCCGGAGTTCCGGCGAGCGCGGCGACTTCCAGGCCGCTGTCTTCCCCGAGCGTCCAATGGGCGACGGCGCGGGCCGTCTCGGAAGCCTTCTTGGCGGCGTTGGCGGCGAACGTGCTGCCGTCCTCGACCACTTCGGGCACGTGGGGAAAATCGGCAACGCCCAGCACCTCGATCCCGTGAGGGGCCAACAGCTCGCGGATTTCCGCCGCCTTCTTGCGGTTGCGGCTGGCGATCACCAAACGCGGCGCAGCTCCCGAAACACTCATGTCGCTGAGTGTTTCGGGCCGCACGGACGATGTCAACGATCGCCGCGAACAGACACAAGAACGGACATCGGACCGGACAGAAACGGCCGTCGCTCGGGCCGCTACTTCGGCACGTCGATCAGCTCGGGATACGCGTCGAAGATAAACGTTTTCACCGACTTGTCGCTGGGACGCGGGTGACGCGGATCCACACGCGGAACGGTAAACGGCTCGGCCGCAATCGTCGGCGTGCCGTCAGTTTTGACCTGCGTCACCTTGCCGCCGAAGAAGTTCTGCAGCGACGCGATCCGCGGATCGTCCTTCGAGTCGAACGAGCCGACCGTGACGATCGAGGAATAGCGGTCATGATAGACATAGGACTCGAATTCCCGGTCATAGCCCAGCGAGCGGGCGTGACGCAGGGCCGTGCACAATTCCCAGCGCGTTCGGCAGCGTCGCTCAGGGGCGGATTGGTCAGCTCGAACTTGTGATCGTCCGGAGTTTCCTTGCTGAACTGCGTGTAGAACCGTCCCTGAAACGTGGCGATGACGACGGTGTAACGACCCGGATTGCTCAACAGCGAGTAATCGCCGCCCGAATTCAGCTTGATGATGAACGGATCGCGGCGGCGCACCGCCAGCTCTTCGTCGGACAAGAGCGGATTGGTGGTCATGAAGGCGCCGCTCAGCGGTTTGGGGCGGTCCTTGGTTGTGCGGAAGATGCCACCACTCTTGGAACGCTTGATCTCGCCCCCCAGCGTGGCGGGCTTGGCGGCTTCCACGTCGGAGAGGAAGTCCGGCTGAAACTCCTTGATGAAATGCAGGGTGTCCTGAGCCACCTTGTCGTTGGCGCTCGGATAGTTGCCGGCCAGCACGCAGATGCCCCCCGTCCAGTTGCGGACGCGGGCCTTTTGCGGCGTCATTGTGCGGCGGCCGATCACCTGCACCTCCTCGTCGACCTCTTCCTGCCGGAAGACGTAGGACGGGATATGGTGCAGTCGGAGCTCGTAGACCAGTTGTTGGGCGGCTTGTTCGGGCGACAGTCCCTCGCCGCGGCGATCATCCGGCGGCTCGATGAAGCTGGCCACCATGATCATCCAGGGGCCGTGCCGCTTCGTCAGCTTGTAGTGCTTGCCCTTGACGGCCTCGATCGTCGCGGCGGCCCGGGACGAGGCACACGCAAACGCAAAACCGGCGAAAACTGCCAGAACGACCGCGAGGCGACTTTTACTCCGCACGACAGACTCCATTCTGAAATGCGTTTTGGCCCGGGGATGGCGGGACGCAACAGGCGTTTGAGACGGGAATTTTCGAGTTCGAACCGAAATTGGTTCGAGTGAAAGGTCGGGATTAATTCGAGTGAAGGGCTGACCGATTCGAGTGAGAGCCGGATTGGGCCGCGGATGCTAACAATTCGTCCGAATCTCGTCCAGAGGCCATTTTTCACTCAAGATTTCCCGTTGCCGTGCCGTCAGCTGGGCGATGGCCTTCCGGGCCGCCTGCACCTGCCGCTCGAGCAAATCCGGGGAAAACGGGCGTCCCTCGGCCGTCCCCTGCACTTCGATGAAGTCGCCAGCGCCGGTCATCACCACGTTAAAATCGACCTCGGCCCGCACGTCTTCGGAATAGTCCAGGTCGACCAGCACCGCTCCATCGACGACGCCGACACTGATCGCCGCCACGCTGTTGACGATCGGCAGTCGGCCGCCGGCGAATTTGTCGCGGATCGAATCGAGCGCGTCGACCAACGCCAAAAAGCCGCCGGTGATGCTCGCCGTTCGCGTGCCGCCGTCGGCTTCCAGGACGTCGCAATCGACGGTCACGGTTCGCGGCCCCAGCGCCGCCATGTCGACCGCCGCCCGCAGGCTGCGGCCCACCAGCCGCTGAATTTCCTGGCTGCGACCGTCGATTTGTCCACGCTCCCGCTTTTTGCGCGGGGCCGTGCTGCCGGGGAGCATGCTGTACTCGGCGGTCACCCAGCCGGTGGGGTTTTCCTCTTTGGCCTTCCAAGGAGGGACCGCTTCGTCGACGCTGGCCGTGCACAGGACGGTGGTGCGGCCCGCCTGAATCAGCACGCTGCCGGGCGCTCCGCCGGTGAAGTGCCGCCGCACGGCGAGCGGCCGCAGGGCGTCGGGCCCGCGGCCGTCACGTCGCATGATCGGCCCCCCAGCAACCACACCAACAGCCCCTTCGCCAGGTGCATGCGGTTTTCCGCCTGTTGAAAGACGATGCTTTGCGGCCCGTCCAGCACCTCGTCGGTGACTTCCAGGCCGCGTTTGGCCGGCAAGTCGTGCATGAAACGGGCCGACTTGGGAGCGGCCGCCATCAGCGCGGCATTTACCTGGAACGGTGCGAAAACCTTTTCCCGCGCCGCGGCCTCCGCTTCCTGCCCCATGCTGGCCCAAACGTCGGTGTAGACGATGTCGGCCTGCTTGACCGCACGGAAAGGATCGTCGACAAGCTCGACGTCGGCCGTCGGAAAGTCGCCGCCGCACCTCCCGCAGAAAAGCCGTCGACAGCTCGTAGCCGCGCGGCGAGCAAAACGTGATGGGCATCTTGGCGTAGGCGGCCGCCATCGCCAGCGAGGCGGCCACGTTGTTGCCGTCGCCGACATACACAATCCGCACACCGGCCAGCCGTCCGCAGGCTTCCTGGATCGTGAACAAATCGGTGAGGGCCTGGCACGGATGCAGCTCGTCCGACAGCCCGTTGACGACCGGGCAACTGGCGAGCCGGGCAAACTCTTCGATCAGCGACTGCCGAAACGTCCGCATCACGATGGCGTCGGAATACGCGCTGAACACGCGTGCGACGTCGGTCAATGATTCGCGACCGTTGAGTCCGGCGTCCTGCGTGCTAAGAAACACGCTGCCCCCGCCGAGCTGGATCGCCGCCGCCTCGAAACTGTTGCGGGTCCGCAGCGAAGGCTTTTCAAAAACGAGCGTCAGAACGCGCCCTTGCAACAGAGGCGGACGATCGCCGCGGGCGTGCCGCCCCTTCAAATCGGCCGCGATCGCCAGGATGGCTTTGACGTCGTTGGGTGCCAGATCGAAGACCGAGGTCAGGTGCCGCGGCCGACCCGACTCGCGCGCGTTCGCCGCCGCACTCTTCCCTTTGGATTTGCGGCCCGCCGCACTCGTCGGCGTGTGCGCCGCTTGAACAGTGGACTTTCGCAGGCGCGGGCTTTGGCCGTTCGTTCCGGCGCGTGGCTGGTGGAGGCCTTCGCCTGTCGCAGGCGGATGGCCGCGGCCGACTTGCCAGATTCCGATTTTCCCGGGCGGGGACGATCAGCTTTCATCGGCGATCTCCCGCAGAACTTCGGCGATCGCCTCGCATCCCTGGTCGACCTGCTCCTCGGTGATATTCATCGCCGGCAACAACCGCACCACCGTGTCATGCGTGACGTTCAGCAGCACGCCGCGCTGCATGGCCTTTTGCACGGCCGCGCCGGCTGGAACATTCAGCTCGATGCCGATCATCATGCCGCGGATCCGCAGCTCGCGAATCAATGGCAGCTCGCTCTGCAGGGCTTCGAAACGCGTGCGGAACCGCTCCGACATGCGGCGGCAATTGTCGAGCAGCCCTTCCTCTTCGATCATCCGCACGGCCGCACAGCCGGCCGCCATCGCCAGCGGGTTGCCGCCGAACGTGCTGGCATGCGTGCCCGGTCGCAGGCTCTTGGCAATTTCCGGGCGGGCGATCATCGCTCCGCAAGCGACGCCCGCCGGCAAGTCCCTTGGCGAGCGTCATGATGTCGGGCTGCACCGGTGTCTGCTGATAGGCGAACCAGCTCCCCGTGCGGCCCATGCCGGTCTGCACTTCGTCGAAGATCAGCGAACAGCGGTGCTCGTCCGCCAATTGCCGCAGCCCGACGAGGAATTCGTCCTCCGCAATATGAATGCCCCCCTCGCCCTGAACCGGCTCGAGCAGGAAGCCGCACGTCTCGTCGTCGATGAGATCCTTCACCGCGTCGAGGTCGTTGAGCGGAGCGTAGCGGAAGCCGGCGACCAGTGGGCCGAGCCCTTCGTGATACTTGGGCTGTGCCGTCGCAGTGAGCGCGCCGAGCGTCCGGCCGTGAAAGCTGATTTTCGAACGTGATGATCTTGTAGCGTCCCTCGCCGTGCAGCCGCGCCAGCTTGATCGCCGCCTCGACCGCCTCCGCTCCGCTGTTACAGAAGAAGGCCTGGCCGAAGCCTCGCGTGCACAACAGCTCGGCGAACTCGCCCTGGGCCTCCGTGTACCAAGTGTTGGGCACGTGAATCAGCTCGGCGACTTGGGACTGAATAGCCCGCACAATGGCCGGCGGCGAGTACCCCAGAATGTTGCAGCCCCAGCCGGGAAACAAATCGAGATAGCGATTCCCTTCGGCATCCCAAACGTACGAGCCCTCGCCCCGCACCAGGCAGATGGGGAACCGCTTGTAGTTCGGAATCACGAACTGATTGAACTGTTCGATCGTCTGGGCACTTGTCGCTGTGGTGGCACGACTCACGGCTGCATTCCTTGACGAGGATCAAATCCGCGGAGGGCGAGGCTCCCGCCGAGCCGTTCTGGCTCGCGAAAACCGGCTCAGCAGGAGCTTCGCGGCTCCCCTCACTGTTGTCGTTACTAGGGAACGATCTCCGTCCCCACGCCCGAATCGGAATAAAACTCCAACAGCACCGCATGAGGCATGGCGGCATCTACAATGTGGACTTTTCGCACGCCGCTCCGCAAGGCCTCGAGCGCCGCCTCGACCTTCGGCACCATGCCCGCGTCGATCACCCCTTCGACAATCAAACCGCGGCAAAGGCTCGCGGGCAGATGCGAAATCAAGGTCGACGGGTCGCGGCGATCGCGAAAGATGCCCGGCACGTCGCTCAAAAAGACCAGCTTTTCCGCCCCCAACAACCGGGCCACGGCCGCGGCGGCCGTGTCGGCGTTCACGTTGAGTTTTTGCCCGGCCGAGTCGAGCGCGATCGACGGGATGACGGGAATCGCCCCGGCCGCCAGGGCCTCTTCAATCGGGCCCCGGTCGAGGTCGATCACTTCGCCAACCCGCCCCAGATCGACCGGCTGCCCGCCATCCCCGTTGAGCAACAGCTTCTTGCCGATCAGGCAGTTTTTCCCCAGGTAGCTCAGGCCGACGGCGTCGGCCTGCTGTTGCTTGATCTCCGCGACCAGCGAGCCGCAAATCTCGCCCGCCAGAGTCTGGGCCACGATCTCGAGGGTCCGCTCGTCGGTGAATCGCCGGCCGTTGACGAACTTGGGCTCGATGCCGGCCGCGTTCATCGCCTGGGTGATCGACTTCCCGCCGCCATGCACCAGGACGGGTTTCATGCCGACCGAGGCCAGGAAAATCACGTCGGTGAGCACGCTGCGGACGGCAGCCGTCTCCTCGAGGGCGCTGCCTCCGAGCTTGATGACGACGTAGCGGTCCCGAAACTGGCGAATCCAGCCCAGCGCTTCGACCAAAACGTCGGCTTTGCGAATCGCCTCGTTCAACCCCGACTCCGACCCGCCAGACTTCGGGCGATCTGCCCGGCCTGTGCGATCTGGTGGAACTCTGCACCGCGGCTGACTTTCCGCGACTGACCAGAAAACGATCCAGACGGGGCGTCTGTCCGCGTCTGCCCAAAGAGGGAAACCCCTGATTTTAAAAGGACTTGCGGGGAAGTCAACGAGCCGCAAGTGAACCGACACGTGGGCCCCCGAGCCGGGGTTAAATGCCTTGGGGGGAGCACGTCGGCGCCGTCGGGCGGCGCTGCGCTTCGTCCGTTCGCCCGGTAAGATGCGGGTCCCCCGCTCACCCGAGGATTTGGAGACTCCGCTTGAAGATCGCTTCGATCGTTCCGTCGCTCGTGCTGTTCGGGTCGCTCGTCGGCGTCGCCTCGGCCCAGCAAACGAAGAGCGGGCCGGCTGTCCCGAAAACGGGCGCCGGGCCGAACGCAGCCTCCGCCTCGAAGTCAGGCGCCGCCCCCGCCTCCCGCCCCAACATTCTGGTGATCGTCGCGGACGATCTCGGCTATGGCGAGCTGGGCTGCCAGGGTCACAAAGACATTCCGACGCCGCACATCGATTCGCTCGCTCAGAACGGCGTGCGATTCACCTCGGGCTACGTCTCCTGCCCCGTCTGCAGCCCGACCCGCGCCGGCTTGATGACCGGGCGTTATCAGCAACGCTTCGGCCACGAGTTCAACCCAGGGGCCGGTCGACGAGGCGGCCAACAACTTCGGCCTCGTCCGCGACGAAAAAACCCTCGCCGAACGGTTGAAGGCGGCCGGCTACGCAACCGGGATGGTCGGCAAATGGCACCTGGGCACCAAGGAAGGACTGCGGCCACCCGAACGCGGCTTCGACGAGTTCTTTGGCTTCCTCGGCGGTGCGCATCCCTACCTCGGCGAGCGCCGGCGGCGCAACATCGAAGTCATGCGCGGCACCCAGCGCGTCACGGAGTCCGCCTACCTGACCGACGCCTTCGGCCGCGAAGCCGTGGCTTTCATCGACCATCACAAGGCCGAGCCGTTCTTCTTATATCTGGCGTTCAACGCGGTGCACGCCCCCCTGCAAGCGACGGCCGACTATCGGAAACGCTTCCCGCAGGTCAAAGACGAAAAGCGGCAGACCTTTTCGGCCATGCTCTCGGCCATGGACGACGCGATCGGCCACGTGCTGGACACGCTTCATAAGTCGCAACTCGAGGAGAAGACGCTGATCTTTTTCATCAGCGACAACGGCGGTCCGACTCCGCAGACCACCTCGCGCAACGACCCCCTCCGCGGCACGAAGACCACCACCTGGGAAGGCGGCATTCGCATCCCGTACATCATCCAGTGGAAAGGGCACGTGCCAGCCGGCAAGGTCGACGATCGTCCCGTGATCGCCCTCGACATTCATCCGACGGCGCTCGCGGCCGCCGGCGTCACCGCCCAGCCGGAAAAACCGCTCGACGGCGTCAACTTGTTGCCGTTTCTCGACGGCGCCGCGACCAGCGTGCCTCACGAAATTCTCTTCTGGCGATTCGGCAACCAGATGGCCGCCCGTAAAGGCGATTGGAAGTTGACCCTGGCCGCTCCGCGTCCCCCCGCCGGTTCGCCGGCCGCCGCACTGGAAGACGACCCGCGCCCGCGAGCCGGACGCCGACGCCGGCCCGCTCGCAACGCGACGGCCCAGCTCTACAACCTGGCCCAGGACATCGGCGAGAGCAAAGACCTGTCGGCCGAGAATCCCGACAAGGTCAAAGAGCTGAAAGACGTCTGGGACAAGTGGAACGCCGAGCTGATGGCCCCGCGATGGGGACGAGCCAACCCAAGTCCGCCCGCGCAGCCCGGCGCCGCAATCGAACTGAAGCGGTGCCGGCGAGTTCACCAACCCGAAGCGTGAGCGAGGGCTCCGATCTTCTCTTCTCGACGCGCGACCCTGCCTTCGAGCCGACCGCCGATTGACCCGCTGCGCTGACGCTCGAACCGTCGCGCCGTACACTGGTCGAGTCGCCGCTGCGCCCGTCTTGTTGATGTGCGGCCGCCTTCCCTTGGAAAGAGAGCCCCATGACGTCCCGCCGCACGTTCGCTGTCGTCGCCTGTCTAGCCGCCCTCTCGTGCTGTCTCTCAGTCGAAGGGCGGGCGGCCGAGCCGGGTGCTGTGTCCAGCGCCGAGGTTCAGAAGCGAATCGCCACCGTTGAACGCAGTCTGATTCCGGTGATCCGCATCAAGGGCCGCGCGCCCAATCAGCTTGCCGAGCGGATGCAGCGGCTGCACGTTCCCGGCGTAAGCGTGGCGGTCATCAATCATGGCGAAATCGAATGGGCCAAAGGCTACGGCCTGGCTGACATCCACACCAAGACGCCCGTCACGCCCGAGACCCTGTTTCAAGCCGGCTCGGTCAGCAAGCCGGTGGCCGCGCTGGCGGCCCTCAAGCTCGTCGAAGAAGGAAAGTTGAATCTCGACCGCGACGTCAACTCGCAACTCAAGTCGTGGAAAGTCCCCGAAAACAAATTCACCAAACAGCACGCCGTCGATCTCCGCGGGATTTTGAGTCACACGGCCGGCTTCACCATTCACGGCTTTCCCGGCTACGTCGTCGGCAAGCCGATTCCGACGCTGATCCAAGTGCTCGACGGCGAGCGACCGCCCGCCAACACGCGTCCCGTGCGGGTCGACAAAGTCCCGGGCAAGGGCTTTCGCTATTCCGGCGGCGGCGTGACCGTGATGCAACAACTGGTGATCGACGTCACCGGCCGACCGTTTCCGCAGGTCGTCCACGACCTGGTACTCGCGCCGTTGGCGATGACGTCGAGCACGTACGAACAGCCCCTCCCCGAAGCTTGGACGTCGCGGGCGTCGAGCGGCCACACGCGGCAAGGAAAAACGTTCACCGGCCGCTGGCACGTCTATCCCGAACTGGCGGCCGCCGGCCTGTGGACCACGCCGTCCGACGTCGCTCGCTACGTCCATCGAGGTGCAACAGGAGCACGCCGGCAAATCGCACAAGGTCCTCTCGCACAAATTGGTCGAAGAGATGCTGACGCCGCAGGGAGGCGGACCGGTCGGGCTGGGACCGTTCCTCAGCGGGACCGGCGCCGCGCGACGCTTCGAGCACGGCGGCGTGAACGCCGGCTTCAATTGCAAGTTCGTCGGCTACGTCGACGGCGGCCAGGGAGCCATCGTGATGACGAACTCCGACAGCGGCGGAGCGCTGTGCGAAGAAATCCTGAGCGCCGTCGCCTTGACCTACGGTTGGCCCAACTATCTGCCGCCCGAGCGCGAGATCATCAAGCTCGACGACAAAACGCTCGCGACGCTGGTCGGCAACTACAGCCTGGGGTTCTTCGGCGAAGTGAAGGTCGAACGCCGCGGCAACGCCCTCTTCGCTGTTTCGCCGCAGGGCGAGTCGGAACTGTACTTCGAGTCGCCCACGAATTTTTGCACCGACGATCCGGAGGTCAGCGGCCGCTTTGGCTTGGATGGCCAGGGGCGACGTGGCCGAGGTGATCATCAAGTTTGGCGGCGAGGAAATTCACGCCAAGAAGAAGCCCCCCGAGGCGAGCAAGTGAGCGGGAAGCGTGGCCAGCATGCCTGATCGAGCCGCCGGCCCAGCCGCTAACCAATCTGCTGGCCCACCGGCCAGCGCGGCCCTGCGATTCGATTTCTTCGCCAACGCGCGGCTGCTGTTCGGCTGGGGGCGACGGACCGAAGCCGGCAGCCTCGCGCGGTCGCTGGGTGAGCGCGCGTTTCTGGTGACGGGCTCGCGGGCCCTCGAGCGGCAGGGCGTGATCGAGGAGATCGCGTCGTCGCTCCGGCAGGCAGAGCTTGAAGTCGTCTCTTTGGCCGGAGTCTCACGCGAGCCTGAGGTGGCGGACGTCGACCGCGCCGTGGACAACATTCTCGGTCACGGTCCGCGAGCGGGCGATATCGATCGTGGCCGTTGGCGGAGGCTCGGCGATTGATCTGGCCAAGGCGGTCGCGGCGCTCGCGACCAACCGGCAGGGCACGAGCGTTGCGGACTTCCTGGAGGGCGTCGGCAAAGGACTGAAGATCGAGACGCCGCCGTTGCCCGTGCTCGCCCTGCCGACGACGGCGGGGACCGGCAGCGAAGCGACGAAGAATGCCGTCATCTCCTCGACCAACCCGCCCTACAAAAAGAGCCTCCGCAGCGAGTTGATGATCCCGCGGGCCGTGTTGATCGATCCGGAACTGACCGTCGGCTTGCCGCCACACGTCACCGCGCACACGGGCATGGACGCGATCACGCAGCTCATCGAAAGCTATATCTCGCGTCGCGCTCAGCCGATCCCGCAGGCGCTGGCGCTCGACGGCCTGGCACGGGCCCTCCCCGCCATTGAACGGGCCGTCACGAACGGCAGCGACCGGCCCGCACGGGAAGCCATGGCCTACGCGGCCTATTTATCGGGGGTCGCCCTGGCGAATTCGGGCTTGGGGTTCGCACATGGTGTCGCGGCCGCGCTCGGCATTCATTGCGGCATGCCGCACGGCCTGGCCTGCGCGATGATGCTGCCGACGGCCCTCCGGATCAATCGCGACGTCCGCACTGTTGAGCTGGCACGGCTGTGGACTCTCGTCGATCCGGCCTCGCGGCTATCCAACGGCGACGCGGCCGACCGCTTCATCGAGCACATCGCAGGCATCGCCCGGCGGATCGGCATTCCGTCGCGACTGTCGGCCGTTGGCGTCGACCGCGCGGCCATCCCGGCGCTCGTCAAGAGTTCGCGAGGCAACAGTATGGACGGCAACCCGCGTGACGTCAGCGACGAAGAGTTGACACAGCTGTTGGAAGTGCTGCTCTAGCGACGGGCGAATCAGCTCGCGGAGGCCGGGGCTGCTGGCGCCGCGGCGTCCCGCTCGGCCGCCAGGCGCAATTGCCCGCAGGCCGCGTCGATATCCGCGCCTTTGCGTTTGCGCACGGTCGCCGCAATTCCGGCCGACGTGAGCGTTTCGACGAACGCCGCGACGTGCGCGTGGGTCGGGGCCGCGAACTCGAGTTCGTTCACGCCGTTCATCGGAATCAAGTTGACGTGGGCGCCGCGGCCCTCCAACAGCCGCGCGAGTTGACGAGCCTGCTCCAGGCTGTCGTTGACGCCGCCGAGCAACACGTACTCGAACGTGACCCGGCGTCCCGTTTCCTGGAAGTAATCGTCGGCCGCGTCGAGGATGGCCTGCATACCCGTTTTTTCATTGATCGGCACGAGTCGATTGCGCAGTTCGTCGTCCGGGGCGTGCAGCGAGACGGCCAGGTTGAACGGCTTGCCACAGCGGGCCAGCTCGCGAATCTTTTCCGGCAGGCCGACGGTCGAGATCGTGATGCGGCGAGCCCCCAGGCCCAGTCCGCCTTTCTCGTTGAGCGTCTCCATCGCCGGCAGCAGCGCCTTGAGGTTGGCCAGCGGCTCGCCGATGCCCATCACGACCACGTTGGTGATGCGTTCGTGCGGCGTCAGCAGCCGATCAAGCCGCAGCACTTGCTCGATGATTTCGCCGGTCGACAGATTGCGTTTCACGCCCAAGCAGGCCGCTCGCGCAGAACACGCAGCCCATCGCGCAGCCGACCTGCGTGCTCAGGCATACGGTGACGCGGTCGGGCTCGCGCATCAGCACGGCTTCGATGTGGTTGCCGTCGGCCAGCCGCAGCACCAGCTTTTCGGTGCGATCGCTGGCGACCTGGTGCCGGGCAATCTCCGAGCTGAACAGGCGGAACTGACCGACCAGCGCGGCGCGGAGCGACTTCGGCAAATCGTGCATGCTCTCGAAGTCGCTGACCCGCTTGCCGAAAATCCAACGCCGAATCTGCTCCGCCCGAAACGGCTGCTCGCCCTGCCGCTGACACCAAGCGGCCAATTCCGCGCGCGACAGGTCGGTGATCAGCGGCAGGTCAGTCACGGGGGCGTTCGACACGAGAAAGTCACATTCAAGAGGAGGAAGTCAGAAAGCGAAAGAGGGCGACAATCTTATTCTAATGACCGTGCGCGATCTTACGATCGACGGGCAAGGCGGCATGCCATGCCAGCTTGCCCTACGGAATCGCGCCTGCGCACTTGTGGGCTCGATCGCCGAGCGCTTTCTCCGCCGGGATAAGTTTCCGCGGAATCTCGCGAATTTCGCGTCCGGACTGAAAAATCCCGCGACGGTCGGCGTCTCTATCTTGAGAAGACGACACCGCCAGACGCCGCCGCATGAGCTTCCTGACGCCGGAACTATTGGGCCAGCTGATCGATGAGCATGCGGCTGCGCTGGAGTTATTTGCATCGCAGTGGTCGCGGGCGGCGGCAGACGCTGTGCAGGAAACATTCGTCGAGCTGGCTCGTCAGCCACGGCGACCGGACAACCTGATCGCCTGGCTCTACCGGGTCGTGCGGCACCGGGCCTACGACGATCGCCGGGCCGAGTCGCGGCGACGGCGGCGCGAAAGCGTCGCGGCCGCGGAAAATGAGCCCTGGTTTCGGCCGACGAGTGCTGGGCAAATCGTCCCGCAGGACGCGACCGACGCCCTGCGGGAATTACCCGATGACCTCCGCGAGGTCGTAGTCGCCCGCATCTGGTGTGGACTGACATTCGAACAAATCGGCGAAATCACGCAAACGTCCGCCGCAACCGTCTTTCGCCGACATCGGGAAGCACTTTCCCTCTTAAGAAGTCGATTGGGAATCTCATGTCTGGACCCAGAGAAAACCTCGAACGCGTGAGCGAGCTGTCGGACGAGGAACGGCAGATCGAACGCTTGCTCGCCGAACTGACTCCGCGCGACAGCCGGATCAGCCGCGACCGGACAATGTTCTGTGCCGGTCAGGCGGCGGGCGTGTCGCCAGCGACCGAAACGAGGAAGACGCGCTGGGTCTGGCCGGCCGTGACGGCGTGCTCGACCGCCGCCGGGTTGCTGGCAGGAATTCTGATCGCCGGACCGATCCGGCCCGCAGCCTCGATCGCTCAGCGGACTTCGGAGACTTCCCCCGCTGGTCCGCCGTCGACAGTCGCGCATGCGAATGAACCGGAAACTATCGTCGCCGATGCCCCGGCGCCCATGGAGCTGCGGATCGCGTTGGCCCGCCGAGCGGGGAACGAACTCGCCTGGGCCCAGTCCGACTTGTCGACGAGCCGCGGTCGTCCGACGGCGGCCGGCGCCCCGGCGGCGGGTTCCTTCGCGCCGCTGACCTACGGAGCCGCGCTGGGCCGACTGAGTGCGGAGGAGAAGGACTTGTAGGACAAATGCAGAAATGCCCCTCGCTGACCAACCAATTGCATGTGACGACGTAAGTCCTTACCGACATAGCTTTCGAAGCTGTATCGCAAAACCCTTCTGCGCAACACTAGTATCGCTAATGCAATTTGTTGTCACGCTTCGGGTTGGTGAAGCAGCGCGAATGCGTTTTACCAACCCGAAGCGTCACAACCAATTGCATGTGACGACGTAAGTCCTTACCGACATAGCTTTCGAAGGTGTACGCAAAACCCTTCTGGCGCAACACTTAGTATCGCTAATGCAATTTGTTGGTCAGCGAGGGCTCTTTGGGCATCGAGTCATCATCATCAACCAACCATCATCAACTCAGCGATTGCTCTTGGGAGACAGACGATGCGAACGATGTTCGGGCCGGTGATTGTGCTCGGCTTCCTCGCGAACGCGTGCTGGGCGGGGGGTCCGGAAAAGTCGCAGCCCGCGAACCTTCCGCCCGCCCCGGCCGATGAGCCGCCGGCGGTGCGGCTGGTGGTCTCGCCGGCCGCGGAGCCGGTGCCGGCGCTCAAGTACCGCCTGTTGCCCACCCTGGCGGAGCAAACGCCGGGAAATGCCGCCCTCGACTACAGCCACGCCGTAAATCGCGACATGCCCCGGTTTGATCAGAATAAAGTCAACCGGTGGGGTTCCTGGCTCGATCTGCCGCCCGATCGATTGCCGGTCAAAGAGTTGGAGGCCGAACTCGCTTCGTACGCGCGGGCGATTAAGGGACCTCGAGCGGGCGTCGCGTCGCGAAGTGTGCGATTGGCAATTGCCGATCAGTCGCGACGGCTTCAGTACGAATTTGGACGACTTTCAGAACCTGCGCATCCCCGTCAGAATGCTGGCCCTGAAGGCCCGCCTGCAGATTGCCCGCGGCGATCTCGACGGCGCACTGTCGACGATCGCGACGACCTTCAAGGTCAGCCACGATTGCAACCAGGGTCGACTGTTCATCACCTCACTGATTGCCTGCGCCATCGCCGGGATCAACAGCGATTCCGTGCAAGCCTTCGTGCAACAACCGCAGGCGCCGAACCTGTATTGGGCGCTCACCGACCTCCCTTCGCCCCTCGTCGAGTGCCGGGAGGCTGTCAACGTCGAAGCCATG
Organism: uncultured Planctomycetaceae bacterium; assembly: GCA_963813715.1. GTDB lineage: Bacteria > Planctomycetota > Planctomycetia > Planctomycetales > Planctomycetaceae > DASPSM01. The sequence continues at coordinate 730,804 of CAWFAK010000009.1, forward strand.
GCCGTTGACTACGAATTCCCGCAACTGGCCGTGTTCCGTTCGCGGCGGCTCGGCGCCGAAGAAGCGCGACATCAATCGGATGAACTCCTCACCCGCTGGTTTCGCGACACAAAGTCCTTCGAAGGGGGCGCCAAGACGCTGGAGGAGGCCCGCGCCAAATTTGCCTCCGCTGCCCGGGCCGCCAACGACAAGCAGGCTTTGCTCGACTCCGGCTGGTCCAAAGCCGACGTGGCGGCCATGGCCCCCGAACAAATCGCCTGGCTGATCTCGGACCGTCACTGGAGGATCTGTCGCGACGAGTTAGTGAAATGGGCGGGCGTGCCCGCGCCGCAAGCCCTCGCGGGGACTCAACGTTCGCAAGAGCGATTTAAGGAGTTTCTCTCGGCCGAAACCAATCCGCTCGCCGATTTCGAGCTCGTGAAGTTCATGCCCACGAGTGCGCTTCTGGGCGCGGTGGCTCGTCGCGACCGCGTGATCGCCTGCTTGCGCGTGATCGAAGCGCTCCGCATGCACGCCGCAACCCACGAAGGCAAGTTGCCGTCATCGCTCGAGGCAATCGAGGCCGTGCCGATTCCAGTCGACGCCTACTCGGGCAAGCCGTTCGTCTACCGCCTCAACGCCGACGGCACCGCGGACCTCCAGACACCGGCTGTCCATCCGAACAACCGCGCCTATGGCCGGCACTATGTCATTCAAATGCGCGTGATTCAAGTCCGCGCGACGAACTGATCTCGCCGACGAAATGACGCCCCCGTTCGGCGACACGTCACTCCGACAAATCCTGCGTCTGCGGCTCCGGCAGGAACGAGCAGGCGATCGAGCCGACGACGTAGACGAATAACGCGACGCCGGCCGCCGTGAAGGCGAAGTGGGCCGCGTCGACGAGGGCGGCCTGCGGCGGCGCCAGGTCCGCCGCCTTCGGCAAGTTCGTGGCGATCGTGCTCGTCACCAGGGCGAAGAACGTCCCGATCATGCGGCCACCGATGTTCGCGGCAAAGCTCTCGCCCGTGCCGCGGAGGTGCACCGGGTAAACGTAGGGGAGATAGTTGCCCCAGAAGCTGAACTGGGCGACGGTGAACAGCCCGCAGAAGAAGATGCCGATTTGCGCCCAGGACAGGTGCATTGAGCCGACCGTCAACACCACACGGTTGTCGAATGCCCCCAGCGCAAAGAAGAAGGCGGGCATCACCAACAGGCCCGGCAGCTGGAACACTCGCAACAGCCCGCGGCGGCTGACGATCTGCACGGCCAGCATGGCCAGCAGGAAGCGGCCCACCAGTCCGCCGATCTCTTGAACCTCGGCGTACTCGGCGGCAGCGGTCTGATCGATCTGCTTGAGCGCCTTCGGCTGCGCGCCGTTCTTGATCGCTTCGGCTTTCTCAGCCTTCACCTCGGTCAGCCGGGGGACGATTTGCGGCATTTGCTGGATGGCGCCGAACGCCGCGCCGAAACTGCAGGCAAACATCAACGTGCTGACGATGGTCGTCCTGCGGAACGCCGGTGCGAAGACTTCGAAAATCGACGGCCGGCGTAGCGTTCCGGCCTTCCGTTTCTCCTGCCACACCGGCGACTCGGGCAGGAACGGCCGGATCAAGATCAGCGGGATCGCCGGTATCAGGCCGGACAAAAGCGTGTAGCGCCAGGCGACGTGAGGATCGCTGATCGTGCCGAACATCGAGTTGAGGGCCGACGGAATTTGCAGCCCCGGCAGCTTCCCCGAATAGTGGATGGCGAACCAGTTAGCCCCGGCGACCAGCAAGCCGCCGATCGAGGAAAAGGCCTGCGTGTAGCCCAAGGCCCGTTCGCGCTGGTCGCGATCTGAAAACAGCTCGGCGATCCAAGCGATGGCCGCCACGAACTCAACGCACACGCCCACGAACGTGAAACACCGCAACACCAGCAGCATCGGCAGCGACGTCGCATAGCCTGAGGCGAACGTGGAAACTGCGTAAAGCAAAATGCTCCACGTGAGAATGCGGCGGCGACCCAACCGGTCGGTCAACCAGCCTCCCAGTAAGCCGAAGATGCCGCCGAAGATGGCCGGCACATAGAACAACAGGCCCACCCAGTAACCGAACTGCGGAGTCCCGGGCTTGATGCCGCCCAGATCGTCGAGCGCCGGCCGCACGATCAAGGGGAGCATCAATAGCGAATAGGTGTCGAACGCGAAGCCGATCGACGAGATGATGCAGATCAGCCATTTGACGAAGGTGAACGGAGGTTTTCCGGAAGCAGAGACATTCGCCGTGGTCATCAAGTCACCGGGGACAGGCCGTGTTGGAACTGAAACGTGCTGGAGTGGAAGCCGGGCGGAAAGTCGCGGCGCTCGACCAGCAAAGTTCGGCCCCGATTCTAAAGAACGGTCCCGCGTTGTGCGACGCAGCGGGCGCTAAAATGGGCCGCCGCGCACGTCATTGCGAATTGCTGGTGATTTGCACAGGCTCCGCGCCGCGGTTACTTTCGGAGATCGATCGCGGTGCCCCGACCTCCGGTGGGCGGCATGTTAATCTTTTGCCACTGACGGCTCGCCGCGGCCGGGCCACAAGGTGTTTGATGCACGGCTTCGACGCGACCGTCTCCCCGGCTGCTGACAATTTTTCCGGCCCGTGGTATCGGGCCATGAACCGCTATCACTGGTTCGTGCTGGCCGTCGCCGCCATGGGCTGGCTCTTTGACACGATGGACCAGCAGCTGTTCGTGCTCGCGCGGCCGGCGGCGATGGAAGACCTGCTGCCCATACCAGCCGGCGCCGACGCGAAGACCGCCGACGGCATCCGCGCCACGCGGGCCACGGCCAGCGGCAACGCCACCACCATCTTCATGACTGGCTGGGCGACCGGCGGCCTGGTGTTCGGCGTGCTGGGCGATCGCATCGGCCGCGCCCGTACGATGATCATCACGATCCTGCTCTACTCGCTTTTCACCGGGCTTAGCTCGCTCTCGCAGGGAGTCTGGGACTTCGCGTTCTACCGGTTCCTCACCGGCCTCGGCGTGGGCGGCGAATTTGCCGTCGGGGTGGCGCTCGTGGCCGAAGTCATGCCGTCGATTGCCCGCCCGTATGCGCTGGCGCTGTTGCAGGCGCTCTCAGGCATCGGCAACGTGACGGCCGCCTTGATCTTTCTGGGGCTGGGCTTCGCGCAAGAGCACGGCTGGATCGCGCGGGCCCTGGGGACCGGAGCGGTCGCCGTCCCCTGGCGGATCATGTTCCTGGTCGGCGCCATCCCCGCGGTCGTGGCCATCTTGATCATGCGACGACTGAAAGAGCCCGAGGCCTGGCAACGCGTCAGCCACGACGGCACGATGACGGCGCAGCTCGGCTCGTATCGCTCGCTCTTCCGCGAGCCCGTGCTGCGGAGCCGCGCGCTCTTTGGTTTGATGCTGGGCTTTGCCGGCGTCGTCGGCCTGTGGTCGGTCGGCTTTTACACCTTCGACCTGATTCGCTTCGTGCAGCGGAAGCCGGTCACCGAGTTGGTCTATCGCGAACAGCGAGAAGTCGCGGAGCGAGCCGGCGACCGGGCCCGCAAGGCCCAGCTCGAGACGCTGACGGCCGAGGCGGGCAAAGCGTCGGCGGCGTCATCTGCCGCCTTGCCGCCCGACCTCAAGCAACTCAAGACCGATCTCGACGCGTCGGTCAGCGGACGGCTGGCGCGGTGGAGCGCCTACACGTCGATCGCCATGAATCTCGGCGCGGCGCTGGGCATGTTCGGCTTCGGTGCGCTCGCCCAACGCATCGGCCGCCGGCCGACTTTCGCGCTGGCGTTTCTGGCGGCGTTTGCCAGCACGCTGGCCGTCTTCTGGTTCTTGCAGGACTTTTGGCAGATCTGGTTGATGGTGCCGGTGATGGGATTCTGCCAGCTCTCGCTGTTTGCCGGCTATGCCATTTATTTCCCCGAGCTATTTCCGACGCGGCTGCGCTCGACGGGCACGAGCTTCTGCTACAACGTGGGCCGGTTCGTGGCAGCCGCCGGTCCGTCGGCACTCGGCTTGTTGCGAAGCCGGGCCTTCTACGGCTTCGGCGAGCCACTCGACATGCGCTACGCCGGCATGACGATGTGCACCGTCTTTCTGCTGGGACTCTTTGCGCTTCCGTTCCTGCCGGAGACCAAGGGACAGCCGCTGCCCGAATAAATGTGGTGTGCTTCGGGTGGCACTGGCGGCTAGTCCGCCAGTGTCTTAAGTCGCTCGCAGTTGGATGACGGACACTGGCGGACAAGCCGCCAGTGCCACGCACGGCTGAAAACAACGCAGGCTTCGATGAAAGACAGCGTGTGGCGTCCGCAGCTCAAAACCGGCTCGCGCTGGTTCATCCTCGTCTCTGCGCTCGTCGCAGTGCTCGTCTGCACCGGATCCGGAACGTACCAGCCGGGAGCGCTCCCCATTGACGAGCCTCTCGGCGCGCGGATCCCCGTCGGCTTCGTCGTGCCGTTTGTCTTGTTGCTGTTGTCGATCGCCGTTTTGCCGCTCGTGGCCCACGACTGGTGGAAGGACGATGGCAACAAGGCGAAGGTGGCTGCCTTCTTCTCGCTGCCGGTGATTGTGCTGTTCATCTTTCACTTCGGCGACAGCGGCAGCCATGCGCTCGTGCATCAGGGGATGGAGTACGCGTCGTTCATCATCCTGCTGGCCGCGCTCTACGTGATCTCCGGCGGCATCCTCATCGAGGGGAATTTTCGCGGCACACCCGGCTCGAACACGCTGCTGTTGGCGGTGGGTGCCGTGCTGGCCAACCTGATCGGCACGACCGGCGCGTCGCTCGTGTTGATTCGGCCGTTGATTCGTGGCAATCTCCGCCGCTCGAACGTCGTGCACGTGCCTGTCTTCTTTATCTTCATCGTGGCCAACTGCGGCGGGCTGTTGACGCCGCTGGGCGATCCGCCGCTGTTCCTCGGCTTCCTCAAAGGCGTGCCGTTCGAGTGGACGCTCAAGCTGTTTCCGCAATGGCTTTTGGTCAACGGCGTGTTGCTCGCGTTGTTTGTCGTGTGGGACGTCCTCGCTTGGCGCCGCGAAGGCCGGTCCGCGATGAATCTGGCAGCAGAGACGCTGCCCGAAAGGAGTCCGTCGGCAGACGCCGCGCCCGAGCGCTTCGGGCTGCGGGGCGTGCACAACGTGATTTTTCTGGCGGCGGTGATCGGCCTGTTGTTCGCGGCGGGCCGCGGCTACGGGCACTCGGGCGACCCCTGGCCGTTCGGGTTCCAGGAACTGGGGCTGGTGGCCCTCGCGCTCGGCTCGTACTTCTCCACGCGTCCGGACATCCGCGAAAAAAACCACGTGACGTTCGGCCCGATCATCGAAGTGGCCGTGCTCTTCGCCGGCATTTTCATCACCATCACGCCGGCTGTCCTGCTGCTCGACGAGCACGGCAGCCAGCTCGGCCTGAGCGCACCCTGGCACTACTTCTGGGCGTCGGGCCTGATGTCGAGCGTGCTCGACAACGCGCCCGCGTATCTGACGGCGACGGCCGCCGCCTGCGGAGCCCAACAGCTCCCCGTCGATGGGCGTTACCTCGCGGCCTTCCTGGAGTTGCGCGGTGACCACGCCGCCGAACAAATCCTGTCCGCCATCTCCTGCGGCTGCGTTTTCATGGGGGCGCTGACCTACCTGGGCAATGCGCCCAACTTCATGGTGCGGGCCTACGCGGAGGAATCGAAGATCCGCATGCCGAGCTTTTTCGGATTTATGCTCTATTCGTTTGCGATACTGCTTCCGCTCTATGGAGTTGTGACGTTTGTCTTCTTCCGGGGCTGATTGTTTCGATTTTGACACGCTTTCGAGCGGTGACGGTCGCGCTTAAAATAACCTGATGCCGCGCGTGTCGTCCCGGGGGCGTCCCCTCCTCGCGAGGCAATTCCCTCACTCACTGAAAAGATGCCAGAACTCACCACCGCTCTGACTTTGCAGTCGGAGCGTTTACTCAAAATTCTCGCCCCGTATTCCGCTCTCCGGATCGTGACGCACGACAACCCCGACCCCGACGCTATTGCCGCGGGCTGGGGACTCTACCGATTGTTTGCCGAGCACTTCGACAAGCCGATCGAGTTCGTGGCCGGCGGCGCCATCGTGCGGGCGGAAAATCGCCACTTGGTCGAGTTGCTCGATCCGCCGCTGCAGATCGTCAACGGCCTCACCGAAGATCCCGACACGGCGATCGTGCTCGTCGACTGCGGGTTGGGGACGAGCAATCACCTGGCCACGCGAGAACGCCTGCACCCGGTCGCCGTCATCGACCATCACTCGATCGGCCGCGCGCCGGTCGACGTCGAGTTCGCCGACATTCGCCCCTCGGTCGCCGCGACGGCTACCATCGCCGCCAGCTACCTCCGCGAGCAGGGGATCGAGCCCGGCGTGAAGCTGGCCTCGGCCATGCTCTACGCGATGCGCACCGAAACCTGCGGCTGCGAAACCGAACATTCGGAGCTCGATCGCTCGATCATGTGCTGGCTCACCGAACATGCCGAGCCCGGGCTGATCGCGGAAATCGAAAACGCGCCGCTGGCCCGCGGCTATTTCAGCGACCTGGTCCTCGCGCTTCAGGGGACGCAGCTCTTCGACGACACGGCACTCTGCCTGCTCCCCAAGGCGAGCGGCCCGGAGACCGTGGGCGAAGTGGCCGACCTGTTGATTCGCTGCGAAGGGGTCAGCCGCGTGCTGTGTGCCGGGGCCATCGAGGACGACTTGTACGTCTCGGTCCGCACGCGTCGCGACGACGAGCGGGCGGTCGAATTGCTACAACGCACGCTCGACGGCATCGGCGGGGGCGGCGGTCACGCGCATCGCGCCGGCGGCAAAGTCGTCGGCATCACCTGCGGCGGCCGCATCTCCGACGGGCTCGAGCACCGACTCCAGGATCGTTGGCTGGCGGCCTGCGGCGAAGAGACCCGCCGCCCCAAACGACTGGTGGGCCTGCGCGAAATCGTAGAGAATTTGTAAGAGCGAGTCCGGAATACGAATCGGGAACGCGGAATCCGCCCTCGCCGACGCTTCGGGTTAGTCAGTCGGTCGCAACCCACCCGAAGCGCGAGCGGGTGTTCGATTTCACCAACCCGAAGCGGCAGCGAGGGATCTCTGACCTTCGCCCCGGCGTCCCACGAATCCGATTAGCGCGCGCCAGGAGAATCGGCCATGGCTTCCCTGCTTCGACAGCGGCTCGCCCGCCCGACTGCTCTGCTGATCGCTCCGCTCGTCGCGCTCGTGCTGGCTGGCTGCGAGGGGGACACCGGCATACCGCCGGCACAACCTGCCGCGCAGCCGGCACAGGCCGCGGCGCCGGATCCCAACGCGAACGATCCGCCAGCCGCGCCGCAGGCCCCCGCACAGCCGGCCGCTCATCCCCCGGTCGTTGCCGCGGAGCCCGAGCCGGATCCCCCCAGCCTCGATCCGAACGTCGATCGGCACGACGTCTTCGTGGTCACGTCGAGCCTGCCGACCTTCGAGCACACGCCGGACGAAGACGGCACTCCCAAATCGGCCCACACGGCCCTCGCCACGCCGCCGCCCCAGGGGTGGGATTCCCAGAGCTTCGAGGCGGTCGAAGTGCCCGACCCGCCGCAGCCGGCGGCCGCGAGCAGCACGTCGGGCACCGACACGCCCTCGACCGACGACACACAAACAACCAAGAAGCCCGAAAAGAAGGCAACTCCCGGCAAGAAGAGTTCGTCGACCCCGTCGAGCACAGCGAAGTCGAGCACGGCGAAAACTCGCGACGCCGACCAGCCCGAGGAGAGCGCGACCAAGACGCTGCCCTCCGGATTCACGCCCATCGCCGCTTTCGGCTACGCCCCCGTCGGCTGGCCGTTGCGGATTCGCTGCGACAAGGACGGAGCCGAAATGGCCTTCATCACCGGCGGCGCGGCCACCGTGGGACACGACGGCGAGCCGGAAGAGTCGAGCCCGCAGATCACGGTCGTCGTCGATTCGTTTTATATGGACATCACCGAGACCACGCTCGCCCGCTATCGAGCGCTATCGCAAGTCATTCAACGAAGAACGCGGTCGCAACGCGGCCCCGATTCCGGCCAACTCCACTTCGCCCCCCAGCTTTCCCGCTCTGGGCCTGACCTACAAGCAGGCCGAGTTCTATTCCAAGTGGGCGCAGAAGGCCCTGCCGACAGAAGCCGAATGGGAACGCGCGGCCCGCGGCGAGGGGGCCTTCCCGCACCCGTGGGGCAACGGCCGGGCCATCTGGTCGCAACACCGCAAACGCGACACCATCACCGCCGTGAAATCATTCGGCACCGACGTTAGCCCGTTCGGCATCTACGACCTGGCCGGCAACGCCCGCGAGTGGTGCCTCGACCACTGGTCCCCCACGGCCTTCACCGCCGCCCACAAAGCGTCGGCCCGCAACCAGCTCCGCAACTGGAAGGGCCCGCGAACGGCCGACCCGGTGAACTTTCACGTCGTCAAAGGCAACGGCCCCGGCTGGGACGCCTGGTATCGCGAAGGCATGGACGCGACTCTGCATCACCCCAACGTCGGCTTCCGCTGCGTGCTGCGGCTCAGCGACAAGAACTAACACAGAGAAGAACTAACGTAGGACAGCTGCCAGCTTGCCCTGTGTTCGACGTTTCTTATGCTTCGGCATCGGGGACCGGAGGTCGGCGGGCACGTCGACATGCGCGGAGCATCTATGCGAACCGGAGTTGCGCGCCGCTGTCTCCCCTGCCGCTTGTGCAAGGGTGCCAGGTTACTCGCTGCCTCGCTCGCCCTGTGCGTCGCCGGTTCTGCGTCCGCCGTTGGGCAACCGCCGGACGCCTCTCCTGAGTCGACGATCGAACCGGAGCGCTCGAGGAACGCGCACGACGAGCCCAGCTTTTTTGTCCTTCCGATTCGCACTGAATTGCAGCGCAGACTCATCGCGAACGGCAAACCGGTCAACGCGCTGATCGAGTTGAACGGCTTCATCACGATGGGCAAGAAGGGTGTCGAACGCATGCGGGCGCTCGACATTTTGGCGGTGCGCAGGGCGCTTGCCGCGATCAAGACCCGTGATCCGGACGCGTCGGTTGTCTTTATGATCGGATTTCTGGGGGAGACGCTTCCCGGCATGCAGGAGCTCCTTTCGAGGGAGCACGAGTTGCTCACGAAAGAATGCCGCGACCTGGCAAAGGAGGCGAAGCTACGCGTCACGGAGATTAGCGGAGCGTGGAATGGCACTCCCGCTATCTGGCCGAAGGTCGCTGCCGCCGCCCAAGCCATCGACGTGTCGAAGGAGACCGACCGGGAGGAAGCAGCCACAGACGCGGAGGTTCTGCGCCTACCCCGTCCGCACAAAGGTCAGCGAGCTGTTGACCAGCTGGTTCCAAGGTAGCACGGGAAAAGGGTCCAACTGCGTCGTTTATTTCAGCCGACCAATCGACCCCACTCAGGATCCCCTGATCGGCAGAGCGCTCGAGGCGCGGACCGCAGAGGTCATCAAGCGGCTCAATCTGTCGCGCAAGGAGAGAATCGATTACCACCTGGTTGTCAGAGCCTCCAGCCATGCCGCCTGGCAGCGGAACCATGATGCCATTCATAACCGCTTCCTCGGCAAAGAAGCCATCGCCCTCACCCAACGGCTGGGATTCAAAGACAATTCAGTAACGTGGTAGATGCTGGGGCGGAACGAGAAGACCTCGTCGCGCCCTAAGCGAGACTCAGGCGGCGATTCGCTGCGCTTGGCGGAGCAGGTCGTACACTTCCTTGACGTTCGCGATCCGTTCGAACGTGGGAACGGTTCTTGATCCCCGGCCAGCCGGCACTTTGAAACGACCAGGGAAAGAACGAACCGTGCCCGAACGTGATCGTGCCGCTGCCGTCGGGGCGCTCGGTCATGGACACGTCGCTCAGCGTGCGCAGATTGAGTGATTTCACAGTGCGACGAACGATGCCGGAAACAATTAACACCCGCTCGTTCGTAAGTCCGTAAAACGTGTGCTCGCGTTCCTTGATGTCGTAGACGAACCGGCCGAACACGATATACAGCCCCATCAGCACGAAGGGAATTCCAAAGAGCACGAAGAGAGGATCCGCAATCTGGGTAATGGCCGCGCATTCCCAAAAGATCGCAAAGCCGCACCACAGTAAACTGAATGGAATCAAAAACGCTTCGGCCGGTCGCAGCACCAATCCGGCCGGCGGTCGCCCGGCCCACAGGAGCTGCTCTTGCGGCCCGAGTTGGTCTTCGATCATTGGGGGTCTGTCCGACGTTTGCATATCCAAGCTCACATTTCGCGATCTCGCCGCGCCCCGCTGCCCGCTCTGCTGCCTGCCGTGGCGAAGCGGCCAGTGTCAGACGAGCAAAACGCAGGCACGAGCCGCTTGGATCACATCAGCGCGCTTCGTCGTCTCTAGGTTGAGGCGTGCCAAACGGTTCGGTTACGCGCCACCTGTGCGAACGGACGCCGTTTTGAACCGAGTTTGCTGGAACTGCGTTACCTCAGGCGCTTGCCAAACTGCCTTGGAGGGACGCGTTGGTGACCGATGTGCTCAGTGAGCCGTGTGTGTTTCGGATTACACCCGAGCTACGCCGCAGTTCGTATTACCTGATTGCGGGCGCAGTCCTGTTGTCGGGTGTCGCCTGGTGGGTCGAAGCAACGGTGAAACTCCACGGAGGCGTTCATGTCGTCTCGATCGTGTTCGCGGTGCTTGGCCTCGCGCCGATCTATCCGCTGACGTGGCGGCTCGAGCTCGACGGCGACGGGATCGAGCGGCACCGTTTGGGAATCGCGGACTCGTGGCGCTGGGATGATTTTGCCAGCGGTCGCATCGAGAAACAGTACCGCTTTGTACTCCTCGATCCCGAGCGGCCCTGGTGGCGACGCCGGCTTGTCCTCGACTGCTTGGCGGATACCGATCGCCAACAGGTTCTTGGCGGCGATCAACCGCCACTACGTACTTAAGACCCCGCCCGAGCTTCCAGAGTCGTTGACGATCAAGTTCCGTTTCCGAAGAACTGCGACGTTCGCCCGGCACGGGATTCAGATCGTCGAACGCCGCCATTCCTACGATTACCGCTGGGCCGACGTGCGCCACCTACAGATCGCGCGAAACGATGCCCTGCGGCGTGACTTTGCCGAACTGAATCTCGTACTTCCGGACCGTGAAATCGAGCTGCGGATGGTCACTCACCAGGGCGGAACTTCGCCCACCTGGCGCGGGGCGTCGGCCGAAGAAATCAACGATTTTCTGATCGCGCACGCGCCGGAGGATCGCGTCAGCATCGACGTCGTCGGCGAGCGCCCCCATTCCGCAAAAGACGTTGAGCGCGAAGTCAAGCGCCTTCAGAGCGATCTGAAGCAATACGCGGTCTGCATGGCAATTTGCCTCTTGCTCACGGTCGGTGCGTTTGTCCCGCTGGCCATCGAGGGCCCGCTGATCCGAACGCTGGTCATGAGCGTGCCGTTCGGCGTGGTGCTTTTGGTGGCCGTGGTTATCCGACGGCAACAGGTCAGCAAAATTCGCGAACTCGAGTTGTGGCGGTCCGAGCTTGAATCCGAACGGCTGAGCCCGAGAGCGCGTTAAGACCTCGGGCCGACGCTTGAACGTCACAGCACGCAACACTCGACGACCAGCTCGAAGCTCTTGCCAATGCGGATGGCCGCGTGCAGGACGCGGCGCGGCGCCAAGATGAATCCGTGTTCCGCGTCGGCGGCGACTTCCTCAGCGCGTGACAAGCCGGGGCGCTGTGAGTCTGCAGAGTCGGATCGGGGGATCACGGTTTCGGCGAGCGGTGGGGTGCAATTCAACATGGCTTCCTCTTTCCTTGCCCGGGCCGGCGCTTTTCGGCCAGCGTTTCTGTGGGAATTACTCCGGCGCTCGGTGTCGCGCTGTGACCCGGATTCCGTCTGACTCGTCGTCAACTCTGACTCGGCCCGCAACGGTGACGACCGATCAGCCGCCGGCGGCCGCTTGCTTTAGGCCGCGGATGTCGAGCTTTTTCATGCCCATCATGGCCTGCATCACGCGCTTCGCTTTCTGCGCGTCGGGGTCGCTCAAGAGTTGGCCGAGCACCGTTGGCGTGACCTGCCACGACACGCCGAACTTGTCCTTCACCCAGCCGCACTGCACTTCCCCGCCGCCCGCCGTGAGCGCTTGCCAATAGCGGTCGACTTCTTCCTGCGTCTGGCAACTGATGATGAACGAGATGGCCTCGTTGAATTTGAAGTGCGGCCCGCCGTTGAGGCCGAGGAACTTGCGGCCGTCGAGCTCAAACTCGATTGTCATCACCGAACCGGACGGCCCGGGCGCCCCTTCGGGGTAGCGGGCCGTCTTCAAAATCTTCGAGTTCGGGAAGATCGACACGTAAAAATTCGCGGCCTCCTCGGCCCGGCCATCGAACCAGAGGCAGGTGCTGATCTGCGTCGTCACGGCGTTTCCTCTTTCTTTTTTCGCGGTTTATTCGATTGAGGACCATCGAGCGAGTTTGCGTCCACGTCAAATAGTCGCACGACAGGGCGCATTTTCGACAGCCCGCTGATCGGAAATGTTCGTCTCGCGCCGAGGGGGTCGCGCAAGTTTGCTTGCCGTCACGAGTTCCCGTCATGGCGGTTTCGCCGGATCGCGCGGGTCTACTTCGTCGCGGCGGCCTCGTCGGGCGGGCGGCGTGTCGGCAGGAACGGGTACACGAACTGGCGATGAAAGCCCTTGGGCAGCGTTTGGCTGATCCCGTAGCCGTTGGGCCAGCGGCCGTCGGCGGGAAGGTGATACGTGCCGAAGAGCCAGTCGAGAAACGGGTAGTGGACGGCGAAGTTGACGTCGATCGCCTCTTTCTCGATGCCGTGATGCCAGTGATGAAAGCGGGGCGTGACCAAGAGCCGGTCGAGCACGCGGAACTTCAGCCGCAAGTTGGAATGCACCATCGCCGACAGGAAAAAGACGAACACCAAATACAAATAAATGGCCGGATTGCTGAAGCCCAGCACGTACATCGGCACCACCGTGAGGCCGCGAAGCAGGACGATCTCGACGACGTGCATCCGCGAGCTGGCCAGCCAGTCCATGACCTGGGCCGAGTGGTGCACCGCGTGAAACTTCCACAGCCAGGGGACGCGGTGGAACACGCGATGCACCCAGTACTGCACCAGGTCCGTCAACAGCGTGATCTCCACAAACTGCACGAGCAACCATTGACTGCCGACGGCGTGCCGAAAGCCGGACCAGTCGGTGTTTTTCAGGATCGTCGTGGCGGGCAGCATCGAGAGAAACGTGAGCCCCTGCACGAGCAGCGTGCTGATCAAAAAGTAGAGCAGGTCCTCCCGCCATTCGGAGCGAAAAATCGGCTGCTCGCGGTTGCCCAGGATGCGTTCGATGGGGATGAAGACGATGCCGGTCAGAATCAGGCTGATCAGGAACCAGTCGAGCCCCAGGTACATGTCGCTCGACAGGTCGGTGCGGATCTGCGTCTGCGAGCCGCCGAACGCGACGGCAATAAAGACCAGGCTGATGGCCGTGAAGCCCAGCATCTTCTGCTGCCGCAACACGATGCTGACGATCGCCAGCACGAAACCGCCGATCAGCACCAGGTGCACGAGCAGGCGGATCAAGCGCACGTCGTAGACGGACCGCGCCTGGGGCACGGTCAAGAGCTGCGGATAGTGCAGGCAGAGCACGGCCCCCAGCCCCGCGCAGGCGAGCACGACCGCCAGCGTGCCGCTGATCCAACCCGAGCCCAGCCCACGCTCCTCACGCGGCGATTCGAGATCTTCCCGGAGCCTGGTCATTGCCGCAATCCTCCTGCCGCAGGGTTCACGGCCATCGTAATCGGGGCTGCCCAGCGTCGCCACAGAATTTGTCAGCGCACGCCTCGCTCGTCGGGTGCCCGCCGTAGGGCAAGCTGCCATGGCTGCTTGCCCAGATCTTCCGTTCTCATTCGGCTGCGGAATCGGCGCTGAAAATCGGCGGGGCAAGCTGGCATGCCAGCTTGCCTACGGAGCACAGCCTGGAGGTCGAGTCCGCGCAGCGTGTGCGGAACTTAGCGGCCGAACTCGCGGTTCAGGCAGGCGAGTGCCGCGGGGCCGCTCTTGCCGGCGACGACGGCGCAGATGCGGATCTCGCTGGTGTTGATCAGCTGGACGTTGATGTCCGCGTCGGCAAGCGCGCGGAACATTTTTTCGCCCACCCCGGTGTGCGTCCGCAGGCCGATTCCCACGACCGATAGCTTGGCCATGTCCTCGTCGTAGCTCAGCTCGGCGCCCGGCCAGGGTTCCATCACTTCGCGGACCAAGAGCAGGCAGCGCTCGAGGTCGGGTCGCGGCACCGTGAACGACAGGCTCGTGCAGGCCGCTGTGGCTCACGTTCTGCACGATCATGTCGACCATCACGCCACCCTCGGCGACGGCGGCGAAAATTTCGGCCGCGACGCCGGGCACGTCGCGCACGTTCCGTATGGTGACCCGCGCCTGGGCCGTGTCGAGGAAGACGTCGCTGACGACGATGTCCTCCATCGAGGCCAGCTGGGCCACCACTTCCTGCTCGAGGTCGGCGTGAGCGTGCCCGTCGCCGGACGGCCGCTGGCTGACGCCGACCGACGGCGCGGCCGCGTGCGCCTCATGCAGGCGAAAGCCGGCATGCGCCGCCTGGGCCGCTACGTCGCACTGGTCGCGGCTGACAAGCGTGGAGATCTTGATTTCACTCGTGGTGATCATGCCGATGTTGACGCCCGCGTCGGCCAGCGACTGAAACAACTGGGCGGCCACGCCCGTGTGCGTCCGCATTCCCAGGCCGACGACCGACAGCTTCGACACGTTCGTGCCGTGCTGCACTCGGCCGGCGCCCAACTCCGCCACGGCCTGCTCGGCGGCGGTCAGCGTATCGGCCAGGTCGTCCTGCGGCACGGTGAAGGAGACTTCGGCCCGTCCCGCCTGCGCGACGTCCTGCACCACCATGTCGATGGGAATCTTGAGCCGCGCCATCTTGGTGAAGATCAGGCTCATCACGCCCGGACGGTCGGGAATGTCGCACAGACTGACGCGCGATTCGTTCCGCAGCACGGCCAGGCCGGTGACGACGGGCAGATCCGCGTCGTTGGGCGGCGCGATCAGGCTGCCCGGGCTCTGCGAGTACGAGGGCCGCACGCGGAGCGGTACCCGATATTTCTTGGCGAACTCGATCGACCGCGAGTGCATCACTCCCGCGCCAGGCTGGCCAGCTCGAGCATTTCGTCGTACGAGATGCGATCGGTCTTGCGGGCCGACTTCAAGAGACGCGGATCGGTGGTGAACACGCCTTCGACGTCGGTGTAGATCTCGCACTCGTCGGCCTGCAGGACGGCGGCGAGGGCGGTGGCCGTCGTGTCGCTGCCACCGCGGCCCAGCGTGGTGATGTTGAAGTCGTCGTCGATGCCCTGGAAGCCGGCGGCGACGACGATGCGGCCCGCGTCCAGCTCGCGGCGAATCCGCTTGGTGTCGATCTTCTTGATGCGGGCCTTGGTGTGCGTGCCGTCGGTGACGATGCCAATCTGGCCCCCCGTCAGGCTGACGGCCGGCTCGCCCAGATCCTGAATGGCCATCGCCACGAGGGCGACCGACTCTTGCTCGCCGGTGGCCAACAGCATGTCCATTTCGCGGGCAGAGGGCGTGGCGCTGACGCCGTTGGCCAGCTCGATTAGCTCGTCGGTCTTATGACCGCGGGCGCTGACCACCATCACGACCTGGTTGCCGGCCCGCTTTGTGGCGACGGCCCGCGCGGCCGCGGCCCGAATTTTGGCGGCGTCTGCGACGCTCGTTCCGCCGAATTTCTGAACGATCAGGGCCACGGTATCAACTGGTGCCGCAAGAGCTGGGCCGCATGATTGGTGCCGCATGCGGGCGGCCGCAAAATCTTCCGGTCAAACAGCAAGGACCGAACAGCAGCGGACAGAATAGCAGATGCGTCGCCCAGCGGAAGTCCGGGGCGGGAGGGAGCGGCGGCCAGCTCCCGACGGCGGTCATTCTCACGAACGTGCGGATCCTGGCGAGCGGCAGGTGTCAGCCGGCCGGTTCTCTTTGTCGGTGCTTCGTTCCGCGGCGCGGATCGCTGCTCACGAAG
Source organism: uncultured Planctomycetaceae bacterium (assembly GCA_963813715.1). GTDB lineage: Bacteria > Planctomycetota > Planctomycetia > Planctomycetales > Planctomycetaceae > DASPSM01. The sequence continues at coordinate 746,806 of CAWFAK010000009.1, forward strand.
AACTAGCAAGAACCAGCGGGCTAACACCCGCCGCTCGCCTGGGACTCGCAAACGTTTACGCGGCGCGGCTCATTTCCAGGACGGCCGGCGTCTTGCGGCAGGCGTCGACGAATTGCTCGAAGACCTGCATGTCGAGGGCGGAGGCCGATTCATTCTCCGGGTGCCACTGCACGCCGACGCACCACCACTCGTCGTCTTCGGTTTCGTAGGCTTCAATCACGCCGTCCGGTGACGTCGCGCAGACGCGGAACTGCTCGGCCACCTGGTCGATGCACATGTGGTGCTGGCTGTTGACGCGAATTTCGCCGGGGCCGTAGATCGAATCCATCCGCGTGCCCGGCACGATTTCGATGATGTGCCGCAAGGTCGACTCGACCGGATCGCGGTGATGCAGCGGCTTCTGGAATTCTTCCGGAATGTGCTGGTGCAGCGTGCCGCCGCAAATGACGTTCATTTCTTGCATGCCGATGCCAATCGCCAGCGTGGGAATCCGCATCTCGTAGGCCAGCTTGCAGAGGCGGCGATCGAAATCTTCGCGTCGCAGGGGCATCGTGCGGGTGGCCGGGTGACGCTCGAGGCCGAGCCGCACGGGATCCATGTCGAGCGGGCAGCCGCAGAGGACCAGGCCGTCGAGCATCTTGAGGAATTGCTTGAGGTCGCGATCTTCGGCCAGAGGGGGCAAGAGCGCGGGCAAGCCGCCGGCCGCGGTGACCGAATCGTAGTAGCCGGTGTTGAACCAGCTCAGCGGCAGGACCTCTTTTTTCGCAGCCCGAAATTCGCCGTTGATTCCGATGACAGGTTTGAACGACATACGAATCCCTCCTTGGAAACGACAACATCCTGTTTGAAGCGGGTCGACCGCGCACACGCCGTGCGGGCCCAAAGCAGGGCAGAACCCCCAATCGCCGTCAGTGGGAAGCAGGGGCCGGCCAGAGGAACGCAACCGCAGCGCGCGTCTTGCACGGGTTGCGGCAGCGCGGGAATTCGTGTGCGAGAAGAACGAGCGGTGCCGAAAGCGCCTGGCTGCCGCGTATGCACAACGAATCCCTTCGTTCAAGAGCAAGCAGAATCGATCCATCGATTCGCTTCGGAGAGGCGGAACTTAATTAGCGTCAAGACGAATGTCAAACAAATCCCCGATTTTGTGGCCGGAATTTTGGCGGGACACAATTCCTTGTGGGTTTGGCGGGCGCGCCTAGAGTGACGGGCCGGAACAAAAGGAATTTCCAAACCCGAAGTGCCATGGGGGGGCGCGAATGAAAGTTGCCGCTATGAGGGCTGTGATTTTGTTATCGGTGCTTCTGGTGCTGGCGGGCTGCTCCCAGAAGCCGTCGGGAGGTGAGCGACAAAAGCGCTACGATGAACTTTGTGTCGCTGTTGAGCGCGCGGAGGACAAACAGGCTGATCTGCAGCGCCAAGCCGCTTCATTTGGCCGTCCGAAGACGGATGCCGAATACAAAGAACGGCACGCCGAGGAGCAGAAGCAGGGACAACTGGTGCTTCGGCTCCGCAAGGAGCGGGACGAGGCCAAGGCCGCACTTGACGCGCCGTAGTCGGTCACAAGCCAGCCGCGATAAGCTCTGTGCCAATCGCCCGCATTCGCTCACGAAACGCGACCACCATCCCGCGGAGCGCGAGCGGCCCGCGTCACTCCGGCTGGTCGGTAATGAGTGCGAGTTGTGTTGCTGAATCAGGCACTCCAAGCTTCGTAGAATCGCCGTGCCGCTCCCGTCAAATGGAGTTGAAAAGCACCGCAGAAGCGTTCTCCTGCCATATTTTCCAGAAAGCACGTGCAGACCGCCGTGCTCAACTCCTCATTCGAGGATTCGGCACACTCCGACACGAACGCCCCGAGTTCGGCAATGCGAGGAACCGGAAACTGTTCGTACTTCTCTAGAAAAAAGAAGCCGAACTCCATCAAAGCGCCGCAGTAAGTAAATGAACCGTCCTCTTTCCGAGCGAGGTTATCGGCACTCCGCCAGTCCGTGTCGAATTCGGGAAAGATCCCAATGAGCTGCTCGAGCAAGAACTGCGGGTCTTCCCGCCGCTTCTCGTCCGGCTTGTCGGTCATCGGTACGTCCTGAGTCGAAGCCGCCATTCCAGGAGTGGCCCGAGCGGGATTCGAACCCGCATGCTCTTATCGAGCAGCCGGGCTTGCCTCGGGGTTCTCGAGCGAGAGCCGCGAGACACACCCGCGCGTCTGCCAATTCCGCCACCGGGTCATGCCGTCATTCTAGCGAGCGCCAGACCAACGGCGCGAACGGCCTTCCAATTGACCATCCAATCGCCTCACGGTGCGGGATGGGTCAGGGAGCGGTGCGGCTTCGCCGTAAAGTCGCGCTTGTGCCAAAAGTCTGACGTTTGCCTCAAAGGTCCGGAGTGGATTGGCGAGGGAGTTCAGGTTCGGCCTCTCCGACTAACGATGCCAGGCCCACGGATTAATGCCGGTCATGTCGTCGAATTTTTGGGCCGGCCAGAAGACGTATTGGTTAACCCACTCGGGGACTTCTTTGCCCCCAATCGTGTGGGTGCAATAGCCCATGCCACAAAAAGATCCAGGAGGAGGCATGATGACGGCTGCCGTCGCATAGTGAGCGCCTTGGAGCGCTGCCAACACGGCGAATGTGAACGACGCGGCCGGTACCCCGATCCGACTTAGCCCCTGCCCGCGCGTCCGTTTGTTCGGTTCGTCGCTCATGCCGTCATTCTAGCGGGTGTCGGACCAGCGGTGTGAACCGGCGATGCGGCTCGGGGCATAACTGCCACGCGATCGCGTTCTGCACCGAGTTGAAGCGTGCGCTCCGAGCCGCATGAAGTGCGGCCCAGGCCGGCCCCTCCTGCGATCCCGTCACCGGCGCCCGTTGGCTTGCCACTGAGAATCTTGAGTCGCGGTCGGCCGTAGCCGGCTCTTGCTCGTTGCCGATCGGGCGATGATCATCAAAGGGAACGCTGATTGCCCGACGTCGACCGCGACGCCGTCTAACCCCGCTGAGACTCGCGCGCCGGTGAAACAGGGCCAAGCAGAGATCCGAGATGAACGCGCCCTCACGAGTCACACAGCTCGCCGCTATCCCGCGACCGGCCGCGCTGATGGCGATGGCCGCGGCCGCCTTAACGGTGTTGCTGCTGGCTACTTTGCATGTGTTGAGCCCGGAATTCGATCCGTCACGGCGCGTCGTGAGTGAATACGCCAACGGACGCTATGACTGGGTGCTGTCGCTGATGTTTGCATCGTGGGCCATCAGCTCCTGGAGTCTCGCAGTCGCCCTCTGGTCTCAACTGAAAGGGATCGGCGGGAAGGTTGCGGTCAGCTTTCTGGTTGCGGCCGGAGTTGGCGAGGGAATGGCTTCGTTCTGCGACATCAACCACCCCTGGCACAATTTGGCAGGGATGATCGGCGTGTTAAGCCTGCCGATCGCGGCGATGGGAATCAGCCTCAATTTGGCCGGGGTCGACGAGTGGATGCGAGCCAAACGCGTGCTGCTTGTGACGGCCAACCTGACGTGGCTGACCCTGTTGCTCATGGTCATCGCACTATTCGCCCTGGTGACTCGCCGCCGAATTACGCCACCGGGAATCGAGATGATCGGTTGGACAAATCGCGCCGTGGTCGTCGCTTATTGCGTGTGGGTGGCGGCAGTCGCGTGGCAAGCTCTCAAGCTGCGGCGGGCGCGGTGAGACTTTTGAATTCGGAACGCCAAAGTCCCCGCGGTGGAGGCAACGCCGGATCCGCCTGATCCACGGGCGCCGGACGGTTCGGTGGACCGGTGCAAGTCGTGCACGCGCGGTGCGCTTCGAGCCGGGACGTTGGCACTCACTGACGACTCAGCGCGGCAACACACTTGTCGCAAGGGACGACTTGCGTGCGAGTCTCTGCGGCGGAATCAAGAAGGGGAAATCCGCTTACTTCGTCCGCGGCTCTTCGGCAGTGGGCGGGTCGTGGGCGAATTCCCAGCGGATGCCTTCGCCCTTGCCGTCGCCCAGGAAGCGGATCAGCGCGTGCTTCTGGTTGCGGTTGAGCGAGTTGATCGTGTCGTGCAGACGCCGCTTGGAATCCTGGTTGAGCTGCGGAGCCAACGGGTCGTCGATCCGCGGCACCCAGCCTTCTTCCTGGAAGGCGGCAAGGATGGCTTCCTGGTTGGCGGCCGGCACCTTGAATTCTTTGACAATCATGCGGCCGACGCGGAGCTGCTGCCGGTCGGAATCCCAGATCGGCGTGAGCGTGGCGGTGTGGCCGTTCGATTCGGGAGCCGGACGGCGGCGATTGACCGCGGTCGAATCGCGCGAGTCGCTGGCGCGGCGGCGCGGCGTCGCGCGAAGCAGCGCGTTCGCGTAGGCGACGCCCCGATCGGCAATCACGAAGCACGTTCGCTTCGAGAGCGCCAGGTTGGCGTAGTTCTGAAAAGAGCGACGGTCGCTGTCGGCCGCCGTCACTTCGCGAGCGTGGCGGGCCAGGCCTTTGGCGACGAGCCAGCGGCATTCGTTGGTGGTGAGTCCCGCGCGGCGCAGCGCGGAGAGCTCAACCGAAAATTGCCAGATGTCGGCGCCCACGTCCTGGGCGCAGGCGGCGGCATCGGCCAAGAGTTGCAGCGCCTCGCGAATTCGCGGCGTAAACCGCGGAATCACGATTTCCATCGCTTCCGGGACGACGGGCGCTTGTGCGGTCGTCGGTTCGTCGACGTGCCTGCCTCGTGCGAGCGCAGGCGGCGCGATGCTCGACGGAGCAAAGGTCGAGGGTGCGATGCCACTTAAAACGGTGTGTACAGACGGTGCGAGCGTGGTCGCAACGGGCATCGGTTCGAGTACGAGACCAGCGGTCGGTGGTGCAGGCATAGGGGTGGGATTCTGAGTAGGCGGGATCGTTCTGGCAGGGGGTGCGCTCGGCGCGGCGGTTGCGTGCTCCATCGGTGTTCCTCCCGGTCTTGTTCCTGTCGCCCGCGTTTCGGCACCGCGTCCCGCGGTCACCGAGGAGCGACAAAGAACCTGTGGCAATCCAACTGCGACTGGGGGGGACGAGAAGCCGTTCTCGGAGCGCGTGGATGGAAGTCGAATCAGTTCGGGTTGCCGCGCGGCGCGAGCAACACAAATCCATCCAACAGGCCTGGAAATCCCATTCCACGTCCGAAGCGCTTAGCAGTTGTCGCCCTCCGCGCGGCCCCATTCGGAAGCAGCCGCCATTGATGCGACATCTCGGTGCTTGACTGAGCGCGAAGCGCGACCCGCTGCCGATAAATTACCCCTAGATTGCCCGTTAATCAACACTCAATCACCGCAAATTACGCCGACGTCAAACTTAAACAGCGCGAACGAAGCGAAGGTGTCGGCCTTAAGGTAGATTCCGCGCGCGAAATTGGTGTTTGATCGCGGCAAGCCAGCCCCGCGGAATGGCTGATACGCGTACCATCCTGCAATGAAACCCTGGTTTGTGCGCGACCACGTAGGGCTTTCACTCAGGTCGCGCCCGCGGTCGCGTCCGGAGTCGGGCCCCCCAGTGGCGCAGTGCGCCTTGAGCGGAGCAGGCGGAGCGTCCCCGCAAGTCAGCAGGTCTTTTTTACGCCCGTCGACTCTGACGATTGCGGGCTCTTTGACAATCACCGCGTCCTTCAGGTTGCGGTTGATCCGAATGGCGCGATTGTGTCGCTGCGCAACGTGCGGGTCGCAACGGTTGTAGCTGAATCGCTGAACCCCTCCCCTGGCGGCGTCGATCATACAAGCACACGCCGCACTTTGGGAAAATCCGTTATGAATGCGCTAACTGGACATCGATCCGCACTGGGGCCGCGGGTCATCCGCAACGTGAGCCGCCTGCTCCTGGGGCTTTCCGTCTCGGTCGCACCGGCTGGCGGACGGTTCTGCTCGGCGGATCCGCAAACCGTGGTGATCCCACAACGCAAGGCCCCGCAAGGTTTCCTGGTTCAGGACGCGGAGACCGCAGCCGGGCCGGCCGTGCAGCCGGCCTCCTCGATCGCACCGAGCGCCGAGACCTCGGCCGCCGAGACATCGTCCGCCTCGTCCGCGCAACTTCCCATTTCGGATTACAACCTCCGCGCATCGCTCCGCGGCGTCGTACTGCAGTGCACTCAGTTGACGAACGAGGGCGTGCTCTTGGCCTCGAAAGGCGCCGCCTACTCGGCGCGCGGCAAGTTTCTGTCCGCGCTGCAGCTCATCGCCGACGCGCTTGACGCCCGACACAACACGCAGTTTCACAGCCGCGCGCTGGCGTGCGGTGCGATCGCCCTTCGCGAAGCGGACGATTTCGGCCATCCCGATACTGCGCCGGCCGGCGACGCCGACCCGATCACGCTGGCGTCCTCGCACGTCACGCCGATCTTGAAAGAGGGCCATCGAGGGAGCGTCACACGCCTGCAGGCCTTGCAGCTCTATTATTCGTACGCGACGGCGCAGTTCTCCGCGGCCGTCGGTGGCATTCCCGAAGCGGCCAACGCGATTTACTACCTCGGCCGGCTGCAGCCTTTCCTCGGCGGCAGCGTCGAACGCAACGCGCTCCTGGCTGAGCCGAAGGCGCTGGCCCTCGAACAGGCGGCCCTCTCGGTCGATCCGCGGAACTATCGCGCGGCGAACGAACTGGGCGTGCTCTTGGCGCGGTGCGGACAGTACGAGCCGGCCCGCAAGGCCCTCCTTTATAGTGCGTCGATCGAGCGGCATCCGGAGATCTTCCAGAACCTGGCGTACGTCTATAGCCAGATGGGCAACCGCTCCGATGCCCAGTCGATGCAGACCTTGGCCAACGAGGAGCGCCGCCTGCACGTCGGCGGATCCTCGCCGCGCCGCAGCTTGTCTACCTGGTCGATCACAAGACGTTTGCTGGCGACGCCCCAGTGACACATGCCGGCGGCACGATGGACGCTCCGCCTCCCCCGCCGCCGCCGGGATCTCGCGCAGAGGCGAAAGCGGCCGAGCCGACCTACGAGGCCCCGAATCCGGCCGCCACCCAGTACGCGGCTCCGCCGGTGGCCGCGCCCGGCCCGCAGGAAGTCCTCGAGCCGCTCTCGTGGGAAGTGTTTGCCCAGGGCGAATTCATCGGCCCGGCGCGATTGGCCTACGTGCCCGAATACTATCTCCGTAACGACGACCAGGTGAGTTTTGTCTTCCGCCTCAACGGCAAGCCAATGAGCACGCCTTATCGCCTTAACGTCGGCGACGTGATCCGCATCTCGTCGCTCACGCTGCCGACCCTCTCGATCGACACGCCAATTCAGCCGGACGGCACGATCATTCTGCCGCAAGTGGGGCCGATCACGGCTGCCGGCAAGAGCATCGAGGTGCTGCGCGGCGAGCTGGACGACAAATACAAGAGCGTGATGCGCGAGCCGTCGATCTCGGTGATCCCGGTGACGCTGAATAAAACAGTCGAAGAACTGCGGGCGGCGATCACCAACCGCACGCAGATTTATGCCGGCCAATCGTTCACGGCCAAGATTTCGCCCAACGGCACCGTGCAGCTGCCGGCGCTCGGCTCGGTCCCCGCGCAGGGGCTCTCGCTGACCGAACTGCGCTCCGAGGTCGAAGCCCGCTACGCCGAGATCGTCCCCGGCTTCGAGGTCACGCCCGTGCTGGTCGAGCGGGCACCGCGCGTCGTCTATGTGCTGGGCGAAGTGGCCCACCCGGGCAAGTTCGCGCTCGACGCGCCGACCACCGTCATTCAGGCCATCGCTTTGGCGGGCAGCTGGAACATCGGCGGCAATCTGCGCCAGGTGATCGTCTTCCGCCGCGACGATCAGTGGCGGCTGATGGCCACGCGCGTCAACGTGCGGCCGGCTCTCTACAACTCGAGGAAGCTCGAGGCTGACGACATCTGGCTCCGCGACAACGATATCGTGATCGTGCCCAAGTGCCCGCTGCAGGTGATCGACGACTACATCACGCTGATTTTTACGAAGGGCATTTACGGCATCGTTCCCTTCCAGGGCGTGTCGTTCACCTTCTTCCGCGATCTGTCGTCCGCAGCGGCCGTGCTGCCGTAAAGTGGTCGAGTGGATGTTCCGGGGCTTCCGCTCCGCGGAGCGCCCGGCCACTCTGATGCTCGAAAAAAATATTGTTTCTCGCGTTCATCTCCGGTTGGCGGTCGGCGGGGGTCGGCGTCCCCCGCCGCCTCCAGTCCGGCGCCGCGGCAGGCACTGCTTGAATGCCCTCGCGGACCAACTTTTTTCATCTCGTGACGTAAGTCGTTTTTTGGCATCGCCGTCGCAAGGCGGTAAAGATGAGCTTGCCTTGCACCCAGCGGTGGACGCGTCGGTGGCCGCGAACCCAAGCGGGCAGTGCCTGCAATCCGGCGCTCCAAGTGCTCAAGTATCCGAAGTAGCGTTCGATCGCGTTACGTTCTTGATGGAGGGCACGGCCGAACGAGCTTTGCGGATTCGAGAGCAGTTCAAGAGATCGCAGCCGAGCGGGACTCTGACGCCGATGGCCACGGCGACGGCCAAATCCGTAACGCGGAGGTGCCACCAGTTGCACGCCGCGTTCGAGGCAGACGTCGTGTAACTGGTTCGAGTCGAAATTTGCATCGGCGAGCAAGTACCCTTGCACAGCCGCTTGCTTCAACATCCGCCGCCCCATCGCCCGCTCATCCTTTTGCATGGGAGCCACGCGCACAGGCAGCGATCGAGCCATCGCTGCCGACCACCGCGTGTAGCTTGTACCCTTTGGCTTTGCAGCCCGCGGTGCGGCCGTACCCAGCTTGCCGGTCTTTCGAGCAACCGCCGATCGGCAGAGGCTTGCCATCGATCATCCAATACAGGGGTTTGTTCCCACGAGGAGCCAGTTCAGAACGTTCGATCTCTTGCAGCATTTGCTGGACCTCGGCACTCCGCAGTCGTCTCGACATGGTGCTCGACGATGGCAATTTGCGGCGACGCTCATGCAGCGGCCAGTTCCGAAGATCGCACGCCCAGGACACAGGCCGACCGTGCAGAACGGCCCACAGCCAAACCTGCACAATGTCGTCTGCCCCGTATCGTTCTCGCGCCTGCGCAGACGACGCTTGCTCGCCTGTTTGAGAAGGATCAAAATCGCCTTCCAGAGTTGGTGTTCCACATCCGTCTCCTTTCGTGTGGTTACGATTGAGACTATGTGTAGCACCAACTTTTTATTACGCAAGTCTTTATGACTCCTCGCGCAAAAAGCTGGGACGCTTCGGGTTCGTGAATGCGACACACCAACCCGAAGCGGTGAGCGAGGGCTCCTCGGCCGGGTGGCCGCGAAGGCCCGTCCAGCCCAACTGATCCGGCCGCCCCGTTGGCCCGGGGCCAAAAAGTCGCATTCCAGAGTTGGAATTCCGCCGCCCGCCCGCTAGACTCCGAAATTCGTCCCGAATCGGCGTTTGACCCAAATCTCAAGCTGACACGAGCATGCCCAATTCAGCCAGTGCCCGAAAATCGATGCGAAAAGCGGCCGTTCGACGCGAGCGGAACCGCTCGGCCCGTTCGGCCCTGCGAACGGTGCTCAAGAAGGCTCGCCTGGCCGCGGCCGGCACCGATCCCGCCGCCGCCACCGATGCCGTCCGACTGGCCTCGAAGAAACTCGACCAGTCAGCCGCCAGTCACCTGATTCACAAGAACACCGCCGCCCGTCTCAAATCGCGGCTGTCGCGCCTGCTGAAGAAAACGACCACCGCGGCGAAGTAACGCTCGCTGTCGCACGACGCGCTGTTGCCTCGTGGCTCCCGACTTCTCTTCCCGGATCGCCGCGCGCGGTCGTGGCCCACTGCGGTCGCTGGACTGGGCGGCTTTGCCTTCCCCGCCAGACCTGTTACCCATGTGTCCGGTCTCAACACACAGCCTGCCCGACAAGACTCAGCTAAACATCAATCAAGTCGCGAGTCCCGCCATACACAAACGTCCGCACCATCTCTCGTTTGAAAAAGTCGTGCGGGAAGCCCAGTTCGATCTGGCTAGCCTCGTCGAGCGTCTTCACTTGGGCGTCCGAGAGCTTGAGTTCGAGGCTCGCCAGATTGTCCTCCAGTTGCGACAGCTTGCGGGCTCCGATGATCGGAATGACGGGCACCGGCCGATGTTGCAGCCAGGCGAGGGCGACCTGGGCCGTGCTGCCGCCGACTTCCTCGGCCACCTTTTTGACGGTCGCCACGATGCGGGCCGATCGTTCTTCCGCGGGGGAAAACTGTCGCATGTTGGCCACGCTGAGCCGGGCCCCTTCGGTCGAGCCTTGGCCGTGATATTTGCCCGTCAGAATTCCGCCGGCCAGCGGCGACCAGGCCGTCACCCCCAGCTTGAGCGCGGCCGCCATCGGGATTAGCTCCCGCTCGACCGTCCGCTCGGTCAGGCTGTACTCGATCTGCAAGCCGACGAACGGCGACCAGCCCCGCAGCTCGGCCAGCGTATTCGCCCGCGCGATCCACCAGGCCGGCGCGTCGGAGATGCCGACGTGCAGCAACTTCCCCTGCCGCACCAAATCGTCCAACCCGCGCATCACTTCTTCCACCGGCGTGATCTGATCCCAAATGTGCAGCCAATACAGATCGATGTAATCGGTCTGCAGGCGTTTGAGACTTGCCTCGACCGCCTGAAACATGTTCTTCCGCTGATTGCCGCCGGCGTTCGGATCCTTGCCTGCCGCGGCATTGGTGTACTTCGTCCCCAGCACGATGCTCCCGCGATGGCCCTTCATGAATTCGCCGAGGAACGTTTCGCTCGTGCCGTTGGTGTACATGTTGGCCGTGTCGATGAAGTTGCCGCCGGCCGCACGAAACGCGTCGTAGACCTTGCGGGCTTCGTCCTTGGCCGAACCCCAGCCCCAGTCGTCGCCAAACGTCATCGTCCCCAGGGCCGCTTCCGAAACCCGCAATCCACTGTTGCCGAGCAATCGATAACGCATGGGATGCCTCCTCACTGTGAATGACGCGTACCGCTCCAGAGCCTCCTTATATCGCAGGAGCAGTGCCCCTGCACCCAGTGCGGGTGACGCGGCTTGGGGAACAAGTTGTTCGCCGCGGCTTGCTGTTGGGCGAACGGGAAAGGTGCGGTCGTGGAGCACGTATCCGGACCTGCGGTCGACGAGCGATCGTCTGCGTGCGGGTTGAACATTGTGCTGTGGGCGCTTGAGTCGATGTCCGCTTTTCCCAAGCCGACGACTTGTCGTCGGTTCCGGAACGAAAACGGAGCTGTCGGCTTGGGAAAGGTGAGCCCGCCAGCGATCCCAGGATCGATTGGTACAGCCCATCTCGTCCTCGCGGACTGACGACACCGGCCGGGTGGTCGGGGCGCTCCGCTCGGCGGAAGCCCCGGATCTTTGTCGGGCAGGCTATGCCTGCCGTCGACGCTGGTGCCACGAGACGTGGGACCTCGGACGGTGCCCGCTCTGCTAGGTTGTGTCAGAGCGCTTGCGTCGCGTTGGACGTGATTTCTAACGGACGCAAGGACGCTCGTCTGTTGGCCGCAGGTTCGTTTGCTCGGCATTGCGGGCGGCAGCCAGAGTGTTGAGACCGGACACATGGGTGACAAGTGTTCGGACACATGGGTAACAGGTTTGGCGGGGAAGGCAAAGGCTGCGTGAGCGTAGCGAATGCAGCCTTTGCCTTCCTCGCATCGGGAAAATCACGTCCCCTCCGCGTTCCGGTCTCGCAGATCAATGCGGGCAATCTTCTGCCAGCAATAAAACACCTGCCAGACTCCCTCGGTCGTCGTCGGCCGAAGAGCGACGGCTTCGCCCGAGAACGCCTCGCTGATCTTGATCACTTGTCCTCGAAAACTCAGTTGCCCCACGGGATTCACCTTGCGGACTTCGTCTCCCTCGTCGTATTCGATCGGCGGAAGATGCTCCGGAAACTCACGTCGGCTGACCACGTAACGACTACCAGGCACTCTCAGCCCCAAGGCCTCGTGAGGACGCTCGTGGTTATACGTCTGACGCCAACGATCGAACTCCCGCTGCACCTCCCCAGAGTTCGCGAAGGCCCGGCCGCGCAACACTTCCGCCTGCAGCGTGCGGTGAAATCGCTCTTCCTTCCCTTGCGTCTCGGGGTGGTAAGGGCGGCCATGGATCACGCGAATGTTGTGTCGCAACAACCAGACCGACAGCTTCGTGTAACCTCCGCGACGGTGGGTGACCGCCCAGGGCGTCCCGTTGTCCATCAACATCGACCAGGGAAGGCCGTAACGTCGAAAGACGCCCTGCAGACTCTCCCGAACGGTCTCGGATCGCTGGTTCAAACAGGCCCGCAGCCCCAAGGAGTAGCGCGAGTGATCGTCTGTGATCGTCAACGGGTGGCAGCGACGACCGTCGACCATGCGGAAATCGCCCTTGAAATCCATCTGCCACAACTCGTCGGCGCCTCCCGCTCAAACCGCTGCACGGGGGCACGCCGGAGTGACTCCTCCTGCTCGATGCGGCCATGACGACGCAAAATCGCCGTGATCGTGCTGGCGGCCGGGACCGCTTGACGCCCCAGGGCCAACAGACGGGCCCGCAGCTTGCGACCTCCCCAGACCGGGTGCCGATCCCGCAGCTCCAGCACCTCCGCCTCAATGGCCACGCTCGTCGGCTCGCGAAAATGCCGAGGACGACGCGAACGATCCACGCACGGTTCGCCCAATCGAACCCGGCCTAACCACTTGTAGCCGGTCTTCCGCGAAATCCCAAACCGCCTGCACAGCACAGCGACCTTCGAATGGCGACGACGCCAAACGGCAAAACTCTTCCCGCATCGACACAACGTCACACTCCTGCCACGGCATCCGTCTCCCTCCTGGAAAGGAAGACCTCAGCCTACAAAAAGTGTTACCTATGTGTCCGAACGACTGTTACCTATGTGTCCGGTCTATACACAGAGCC
>CAWFAK010000010.1:0-100729 GCA_963813715.1 uncultured Planctomycetaceae bacterium
GAGGGTGTCCGGGAATTCAGAGGGCATCGGTGAGCCAACGAAGTCGTCCGTTGTTGTTTCCGCAGCGGTGGTTGTAGCGCACAAGCAATTGATACACGAAGATGGCGGCAAGGATTCGAGTTTGGTTGTTGACGAGTCCGCGATGCCACGCACGCGTGTCCAGTTCAAGAGTGACTTCAACCAGCTGTTGAAGGGCTCGACCGTGCGGCTCGCCGTCGATAGAGGCGTCGCCCGGCGGCGCTCTCGAAGTACTTCTTTCTGGCTCGTCGCAGCTCGCGGCTGTGGGCCCGCGCCGCGTCGGCCCCGCAGCGCTTGGTCTTTTTGCGAGGGTAGCGGGGATTTTCGGGACACAAGAAGCGACGGCCGGTCCGCCGCCCTGCCTGATCAAATTCGATGCGCTCACCGAGGTAACCTGCGTCGTAGGCGCTATCCACTGAGACGCATTTCACTTCACGCGGTAAATGGTCAATTTTTTCCGCGAACGTTCGCACCTCCGCGGCGCTCCCGGTTCCCACCGAAGCCAGCAGCGGAAACACCGTGTTTTTCCGCTTGCAAGAGACCACCACCTCGAAGCTGTAGCCGTAGACCCAGCCGTGATGTTCGGAGTAGCCCCACGCCGCCTCGCGATCCACACCCCGGGGAATCTTCCCCTTTTCCTTTTCGTGCTTGTGCCACGGACGACCTCGGGCGGGAACCAGGCTCTTGTCCACCGCGACCTGGCTGGCGTCGACGATCTGCTCCGCGATCGCTTGCTGCCCTTGCCGCTTGATGGCCTCCGTAAAGAGCCGATGACAGCGTCGATACCGACTGAAAAACGTGCTTCGCGAGGGAAACTGCTTTTCTCCGGTGAGGTCTCGAATCTGGCGCCGGTTTGCGCTGTCGGTTACGAAACGAAATTGGGCGGACTTGGTCTTCTTTCGTTTCAGCACAGCCACCATAATCAACACTCCAACGAACCAGTCCGGAATGATCGGCTTTGCTCCCGGCCCTGTTCTCGGACATTGCCGCTCGGCTTCCCTCAAAAGCGGCATCGCCAGCTTGACCAACGCTTCCAACGACGTGCCGGCCTTGGCACGAGTTCCCATCCTTGGGCCCTCCCGCGGCGTTTAGTTTCTTCTTGGCAGAAAAAACATAAACGCCCGGAGGCCCTTGGGTTTAGCTCAATTCAATTCCCGGACACCCTCAAGCTCCCGCTGGGCCCGAGGAGAATGCCTGCCCGCCTAACTCATCTGCATCGCCACGATCACAGCGGATACAATAAAGGTGAGAAGTCCGCTTCTCGCACAATCTGAATGTCCGCATGACGGAGGCGCTTAACGCGCCACAAGTTTCTTAACGAAAGCCGTCGCCTGTCTGGGCGATGGCTTTATTTGTTTCGAAGCCTCCCGATGGGCGACGGCCGTCACCCAACCCAACTGGAGGTTCCCATGGTGAACGGCACGGTCAACGAAAACGGAAACGGAAACGCTCCGGCCCTCGCCCCGGCACGATTCATGGTCGGCGGGCGGGCGTATGGCACCTACAAGGAGGCGGTCGAGGCGCAGGATCGGCGGTTCGAGGCCTTTCTGCGGTGCGGCGGCGTCGCTCCGGAGGAGGATCTGGCCCTCCGCGTGGTCCCCGACGACGCCGCGCCGGAGTCGTACAACCCGGAGCCGGCCTGGCCGATCTCGACTGCCGTCGATGAAGTCTTCGCCCAACGGTTCCCGCTCTTCACCGGCTCGCGCTCAATGCCGTCGCGCATGAGACTCGTTACCTGATCCCCGGCATCCTGGCGGCCGGACAGACGAGTGCGATGCTGGGGTCGTTCAAGACGCTGAAGACGTCGCTCGCCCTCGACCTGGCGATTGCGCTGGCCAGCGGCACGCCGTTTCTTGGTCGGTTCCCCGTGGCTGAGACCGGGCGGGTGCTCTTTCTGGCGGGCGACGCGGGACTCCCCGCGCTGCAGGCAAAGGCTCGGCGGATTTGCACGGCTCGCGGCTTGTCGCTGGCGGCGCTCGACAATCTGGTGATCTCTCCCCACGTGCCGCGGCTCGACAGTCCGTTCGACATGATGGCGCTGGAAGAACTGCTGCTCGTGCAGAAGCCGCTCTTGCTCGTGATCGATCCGGCCGACCTCGCGCTCGGCGGCAAATCTCGCGGCAAAGGCGATCCGGCCGACGTGCGGCAAATGTTGGGCGAGCTGACGCGGTTGGCCGATGCCGTCGGCTGCACCGTGCTCATCGTGCAGCACTCGAAACCGCCGCGACGGACTGGCGATCCGGCCACACTCGACGAATTGGCCGGCAACGGTCTGGCCGAGTGCGCCGGGCAGTGGCTGCTGGTCTCGCGGCGTCGGCCGTTCGCCGTCGGCGGCGGGCCGCACGAACTGTGGCTCACCACGGGCAACCGGCTCGGCGACCAGGGGCTGTGGGAAATCGACGTCGACGAAACGCTCGCGACGGACGAAAAGAGCACAACTGGCGCGAACGCCACGCCGCTGGCAGACGACCGTGCGGGAGGTCACGTCGTTCGACATGCGGGCCGACGAGCAGTGGGTGGCGGCGAACGCCGATCGGCATCTGCGTCGCCGGGCGCTGACGTTCGAGCGGCAGTGTCAGCGAACGCTCGAAATGTTGACGGCGTTCCCCGACGGCTGCACGTGCCGCAACTTGCGGGACACGCTGGGCATGAGCGGCGACCGCATCAACCGCGTGCTCGACGGCCTGATCGAGCGGGGCGTCGTCGTGAAAACGGTGGACACCATCATCGACCGCCGCCGGCCGAAGATCACCTACAGCCGCGTGCAAGCCTTCGACCTGTCGGCCGAGGCACTCAAGTCGCGACCGGTGAAGCCCGATCCGAAAGTCTACGACGTGGCGACCGGCCAATTCGTCGAACGCCCGGCCCCGTCGCGTTGCCCGAACTTCGCGCAAATCCGCCGTGAGCTCGCCGCTCCGCGGCGTGCCCAAGTGTCGAACCGGGTCCGACTAGCGAATCACAGCCGAAGCCCGAGCCGGCGCCTGAACCGGCAAGCGGGACGGGACAAGCCAGCTGACGACTTTCGCCGGGGACGCGTGTCGGTCACGCGTCCGAGTCGTCGCCATCGAACGGAGCCAGTTGAGCGGAATCAGTCGAATCGAAAATCTGTTGTTGAAAACGCGCGTCGCTGCTGATTGCTAGCCGCGGCATCCGGAGACGATGCGCACCGCGAGCGATGCGTATCGCGTGTGGCACTGGCGGCTCGTCCGCCAGTGGTTTTTTCGCGTCGGAAGACACTGGCGGACAAGCCGCCAGTGCCACCCGAAACCTCCATTTGGGGATCTGGACCCAAAGGTCGGGACGGGATTGGTTGGGATGGGACACGTGTGACTAGGAACGGGACGGGATTGGTTTCCTTCGTCCCAGAGCGCTGTTTGGGACCAAGATCGAAAATCGATGGTGAAGCCCGTAGGGCAAGCTGCCAGCTTGCCCGGTGTCAACAGTTTCACAGGGATTGAAAGAGGGGACTGGAATCAGCGAGCAAGCTGGCAGCTTGCCCTACGAAACCGGGCGCGGTCGGGGAGCGGGACGGGATCGATTGCTGGCGGCGCACAGGGAAACTTCTGGGAGTCGGCCAGAATCACACGCTCACCTACGTGGACGGGACCCTGACGCGAGTCAGCGGTGCCTCAATCCTCACGAGGGGATTCACGTAGCGTGCGTAGTAGATTCCCCCACGCGCACCATGCCCGGACCGTTGGCCACGAACCGGCGGATGGCTGACGGCGAATCGGCGCCGCTCATGATGGCGGCATATTCGGGAGGCAGCCGCCAATTGCGTTGAGTTCGTCGCCGCGGTTCGTGTTCGATCTGCAACTGGGCAAAGGCGTTGAGCGCAGTGTGCCAGCGGCGGCGGGCCCGCAGACGCGAGATCCAAAAAGGAATGGCTGCCGCGATTGCCGCGACGGCGAGAATTTCAAAGAGGGGAATTATGCGGATCATGTGTGGCCCGAAAACTGGCTGGTGTTCTCTGGAAGGTATTCGTCAATCCCTTGCCAATCTTGGCAAGAATTGTGCCGGGCCCGGACTGCTGGGCGTCAACTGAGGAGACACGGCTCTGCGCAGGAGGTTCGGCGCTCTGACACCCGAGTCATCATAGAGCCGGCGGAAAAGTCAGGAAGAGAATTAGCCTGCTGGGCCAATTTTTTGCCCGGGTTTGCCTCGCCGGGCTTCAGTGCGAATTCAGCGATTCAGTTCACGTTCAGGTAATCGGCTCACGCCCGTCCATTTCGGGAGGACCGCGCGGGAGTCGTGTCGGAAACAAATGGAAATTACTAAGCCGATCAGGCGGGCGTGCCGACGCTGCCGGAGACCGCGACCGAACTCTGCAGCGCGGCGACCGACAGGCCGTCGACCGATTCGATCAAATCATGCGACAGCAGGGCGAGTTGCGGCACCAGGGTTCGGCATTCTTGCAAGCGGCTTTGCGCGGCACATTCTTCGAGCTGGGCGGCGAGGTTGCCGGCTTCAACCGAGAACGTGGCCAGCATCCCGCAGAGCTTATGCGCGGACTCGCGGAGGCGGGTTGCGTCCTGTTGCTCAAGTGCGCGTTCGAGCGTAGCCACGTGATCGGGCAGACGCGATTGGAACGAATGACACATCTTCTGCAGCAGCGATTCATCACCACCGCAAGCCGCCAGAATGGTGGTCGCATCGAGGGCCACGGCCGGCGTCTGTTCGTCCTGCTCGGCAGCGGGCGTCTGCGCGTGTTGCAGACGGTCGATCGCCGCCCACAAATCATCGGCGCGAAACGGCTTGGTCAGGAACTCGTCCATGCCGGCGGCCAGGCAGCGGTCGCGATCTTCGCTGCGCGAACGCGCAGTGAGCGCGACGATTGGCAGGTGGCCGAGACTCTCGCGCTCGCGGCGGCGGATCTCCTCCGTCACCTCGAACCCGTCGAGCTCCGGCATGTGGATGTCCAACAGCAGCAGGTCGAAGGCCGAGTCACGGAGCATCGTCAACGCTTCGCGGCCGTTTTGCGCGAGCGACACATGATGGCCACGCCGCACCAGGAGCTGCTCGATCAGTTGGGCGTTGAAGTCGTTGTCTTCGGCCACCAGGACGCGGAGCGGACGGGCCGGCGCGGCCTCCAACTCGGACGCGACCGAATCGACATCGGGCAGCACGTGAGCGGGACGGCTCGCCCCCTCGGGCTGAATCTGGAAACGGGCCGTGAACGCGAAGGTGCTCCCTTTGCCGGGCGCGCTCGTCACCGAGATCGCGCCACCCATCAGCTCGACAAGCCGGGCGGCGATCGTCAAGCCGAGGCCGGTGCCGCCGTACTTACGCGTTGTGGAGGTGTCCTCCTGCTCGAACGCCCGGAAGATCTTTTGCTGCTTTTCCGTCGGAATGCCGATACCCGTGTCCGCGACACAGAAGTGCAACACGGTGTCCCCGCCGGGCTGGGTGTCGGCGACCGCGACGCGGAGGGCAATTTCGCCCGTGTCGGTAAACTTGACGGCGTTACCCACCAGGTTGAGCAGCACCTGCCGCAGGCGGCCGGCATCGCCCAGAAGAGTGTCGGGGACGGCGGCGTCGACGTCGCAGGCGAATTGCAGTCCCTTCGCCTTGGCCCGCAGCTTGAGGGCCCGCAGAGTGTCGCACAGGGCGCTCCGTAGCGAGAACTCGGAAATGTCCAGCTCGAGCTTGCCGGCTTCGATCTTCGAGAAGTCAAGCAGGTCGTTGATCAGACCGAGGAGATTGTCGGCCGCCGACTTCACCGTTTTGAGGATTTGCCGCTGGTCGTTGGTGAGCTGCGTATCGAGGGCCAGGTCCGTCATGCCGAGGATGGCGTTCATCGGCGTGCGGATCTCGTGGCTCACGTTGGCGAGGAATTCGTCCTTGGCGCGGTTGGCGGCCTCCGCCCCCTCCTTCGCGTGCCGCAGCTCGTTCTCGATTTGCTTGAGATCGGTGACGTCGACGCGGCTGCCGGTGACGCGGATGGGTTTGCCGCCCTGATCGCGGGTAATGGTGCCGCGGGACAGCATCCACCGCTCGGAGCCGTCCAAATGACGTGCGCGGTAGGCAACCTGGTAATCGTTGCCTGGCTCCGAAAGCTGCGCATCGATCTCCGAGAGGACACGCGCGCGATCGTCAGGATGCACGGACGACATCCAGGCCGTCGACTCGACCGCGGCAGTCGGTTCCAACGTCGAGTCGGGAGGACGATGGCCCAATTGCTCCCACACGTTGATGAAGTGACCGCGGCCGCCAACGTACTCGCCGTCCTGCAGGTCCACCTCGAAAATGCCGACGTTCGACCCGCGCACGGCCGTGTTGAGCAGCGAGTTCGCGACGCGAAGCGCCTGGGCCGCTTTCTTCTTTTCCGAGATATCCTGCACGATCGACATTGTGTAGGCCGGAGCGCCGGACGGATCGCGAAACAGCGAGACCGTGACGTTCGCCCAGGCAGTCGTGCCGTCCTTGCGGCGGAAATGTTTTTCGGTGGCGATGCTCGAGCAGTCGCCGCGCATCAGCCGCGAGTAGTGCTCGCCGTGAGTCGATTGCTCGTCGGGCACGGTGAAGTCGCAAAACGATTTCTCGAGCAGCTCGGGCTGCGTGTAGCCGAGGATGTCGCAGAACTTCTGATTGACGCGGAACCAGCGTCCCTGCAGGTCGGCATGAGCGATGCCCACGGCCACGTTATCGAACATGCCGCGAAAGCGCTCTTCGCTGGCGCAGAGGGCTTCCTCCGCGCGGCGTCGCTCGTCGGCGACGATCCGGCGGCGCATGCGGTGCAACGACTCGCTCAGGCCGCTGATCACCGTTCCCACCAGAATGAACAGCCCCAGGGCCACCGCCCCGTGTACGTTGCCCAGCTGGAAGCTAAACCGCGTCTCGCCCAAAAAGTAATGAGCGGCCAGCGCGCTCAGCACCGTCGACAGCACACCAGGTCCAAAGCCGCCGTAATAGGCGCTGATCATGACGGCCGGGAAGAACGTCATGTGCGGCGCCTGATTTCCCAGGACCGGCCACAACGGCCACCGCACAATGAGCGACAGCACCGTCACGCCCAGCGCAATGCCGTAGCGAAAGAGCGGCGACCGCTCGCGAGGGGAAATTGGAGTTCGAGTCGCCATCATCTGTACCAAAGGCCGCTTGTCCGCTCGCGGAGGCGATCCGGACCGGGCTGCGCTGGGCGGAGCAGCCATCGCGGGCGGCCGTCGGCCTTCCACCATTATTGCCAATCTCGGGACTGCCCAGCAGTCGAAAGGCCAGAATCGAGACGCTTCCCGGCACGCCACCCGTCCGGTGGGCGCGAAGGTCCGAGCTCCGGCAATGCACGCTGCGTGCCGAACCGAACCCGCTTCGTTGCCAAAGGGTCCAGGCGCACTGGACAGCGTCCAGTTAGGACTCGAAAATTGATTGGTCTTGGGCCGCTAGTGCGGGCGGCCGGCCGAGTTCCCCCACGCATCTCCCCGGCGCCCGGACCCATGACCCGACTCCTACTCGTCGACGACGATCCGGCCCTCATTCTCGACCAGATCGAGCATGTTTTCGGTCCCCGCGGCGTTGAGATTTCCGTCGCCGGAACCGGGCAGGAGGGGCTGCGGCAATTCGCACAGTTGCGGCCCGACGTCGTGCTGCTCGACTTGCGCCTGCCCGATCTCTCCGGGCTCGAGGTGTATCAGCAGATTCACCAGAGCGACGCGCGGACGCCCGTGGTGTTCATCACGGCGACGACGACGGCCGAAACGGCCATCGAAGCCGTCAAACAGGGGGCCTTCGATTACCTGTTCAAGCCCGTCGATTTGAAGCAGCTCACGCACGTCGTCGGGCAGGCAATCGAGCTGGGCCGCTTGATGCGGGTGCCCGCGGTCGTCGCCGAGACGCCGCCGGACGACGTCGAAGGGGACGCGATCATCGGTCGCTGCCCGGCGATGCGCGAAGTCTACAAGTCCATCGGCCGCGTCGCCGATCAAAACGTCATCGTGCTGATCGCGGGCGAGAGCGGCACGGGCAAAGAGCTGGTCGCCCGGGCTATCTATCAGCACGGCTCGCGGGCGAAAGCCGCCTTCCTGGCGATCAACTGTGCGGCGATCCCGGAAAACCTGCTGGAAAGCGAGCTTTTCGGCCACGAAAAAGGGGCTTTTACCGGGGCCGACCGCCGGCGGATTGGCAAGTTCGAGCAGTCCAACGGGGGCACGATCTTCCTCGACGAGATCGGCGATATGCCGCTGGCCACGCAGGGCAAAATACTCCGGCTGTTGCAGAACCAAACGTTCGAGCGCGTCGGCGGGAACGAAACGATCCACACGGACGTCCGCGTGATTGCCGCGACGAATCGCGACCTCAAGGCAATGGCCGACGAAGGCCACTTTCGGCCCGATCTCTATTACCGGCTCAGCGTGTTTACGATCGCTCTGCCGCCATTGCGCGAGCGAGGCGAGGACCTGCCGATGCTGGTGCACCACTACGTGAACCGCTGCAACCGCGAGCTGGGTCGCGACATTCGGGAAGTCTCGCCCGAGGCGATGGCGCTGTTGGCCGCCTATTCGTGGCCGGGCAACGTCCGCGAGTTGCAAAGCGTGCTCAAGCAGTCACTGCTGCAGGCCAGCGGCACCGTGCTGGTTCCTGCGTTTCTGCCCGAATCGCTCACGCACGCCCAAGCAAACCGCGCCGCGCCAAGCGCGAACTTGATGGGGAAATCGACTTCGACGCCTTCATCCGGCAGCAGCTCGAGTCGGGGGCCACCGATCTCTACGGCCAGGCGCACGAAAAGCTCGACCGGATTCTGCTCCCCCTCGTGCTGCAGTTCACCGAGGGAAACCAGCACCAGGCCGCCCGCGTGTTGGGAATCGCCCGCCAGACCCTGCGGCAAAAACTGCGGGATTTAGGCCTCAGCATTTCCCATTCGGTCCAATCAGAAGAAAACGACCACGACTGACCGCGCCAGAATTCCCCGGCCCGAATTCGCTGGGGAACAGGTAGCAATCTTGCCTGTCGGGCAACATTCCTGCCGTTTCCGAACCCGTCTCCATCCGCATTTCCCGCCGAAAACGTGCACGACTCTGCCGCAAAACGGTGTTCCGCCCTCTCCATGTCTCCTGCCGCGGCATTGGCATGAGGGGTGCATTATGCTGTTGCCGCCCTTACGGAAATTTTGAAAGAGTCTTAGCCATGAACGCCAAACAGCATGAGCCCAATGACGAGCGGACACTGCCGACCAATCCCGAGGCAGCCCTCGACGCCTTCGCGGCCGAGTTAACGGACGCCGCCTACCCGATCGCGCTCAAATACGGCGTATCCGGCTCGTCGGTCGACCTCGAGCTCGAAATCTGGAAAAAGTTCACGGAAATGGTCCGCGAGCGAGGCCGCGAGGTCCTGCGCACGCCGACTGCCAGCCGCGTCGGCGGCGCTCCCTGCTAAGCCTACCGTGACGAATTGCCCCGCCCCTCATCAACTTGTGAATCCCCCGGCGCCGGCCTCCGGCCAGAATCGTTGAGCCATGTGGATTGTTCGACTCGCTCTGCGACGCACCTACACCTTCGTGGTGGTGGCGTTGCTGATCGCCGTGGTGGGCGGCGTCTCGATCTACCGGATGTCGACCGACATCTTTCCCGAGATCAACATCCCGGTCGTCAGCGTCGTTTGGCAGTTCACCGGCATGCCGGCCGACGAAATCGAAAAGCGGATCATCCTGCCTAATGAGCGTGTGCTGACGACGGCCGTCAACGACATCGAACACATCGAAAGTCAGTCGCTGTTCGGCGTCGGCGTGATCCGCATCTATTTCTATCCGGGGGCCCGCATCGAGGCGGCCGTGGCCCAAGTGACGGCCACCAGCCAGGCGATCCTGAAGACGATGCCACCCGGCATCAACCCGCCATTCATCGTGCAGTACAGCGCGACCAGCGTGCCCATCGTGCAGATCGCCGTCAGCAGCGACACGCTGTCCGAGCGGCAAATCTTCGACTACGCGGCGAACTTCATCATCCAACGGCTGGGGACCGTGCAGGGGGCCCGCGTTCCCCAGCCGTGGGGCGGGAAGTGGCCGCAGGTAATGGTTGATCTCGACCCGAACGAGTTGTATGCCCGGGGACTCTCGCCGGTCGACGTGCAGAGTGCGATCAACAGTCAAAACCTGATCATCCCCGCCGGCACGGCCAAAATCGGCGCGACGGAATACTACGTCAAACTCAACAGCAGCCCCGACGCCGCAGCGGCGCTTAATGACTTGCCGATTAAGACGGTCAACGGCGTGCCCGTTTATGTTCGTGACGTGGCCCACGTGCGGACGGGCTCGATGGTGCAAACGAACGTCGTTCGCCGCGACGGGCGGCGTGCCGTCTTGATGACGATTCTGAAGGGCGAAGGCGCGTCCACGCTGAGCGTCGTGAATCGGGTCCGGGCCGCGCTGCCGAATATTCAGGCCCAGCTGCCGCCCGAGCTCAAGCTCGACTTGCTCTTCGACCAGTCGGTCTTCGTGCAGGCGGCCGTCGAGGGAGTGTTAAAGGAAGGGGCGATCGCGGCCGGGCTGACGGCCTTGATGATTCTCATTTTCCTCGGGTCGTGGCGGAGCACGGTGATCGTGGCGACGTCCATCCCGTTGTCGATATTGACGTCGGTCATCGTGCTCTGGGGGTTGGGGCACTCCCTCAACACGATGACGCTGGGAGGCATGGCGCTCGCGGTCGGTATTCTCGTCGACGATGCCACGGTGGAGATTGAAAACGTCCACCGCAATCTTGGCATGAAGAAACCGCTGCGTCGCGCGATTCTCGACGGGGCATCCCAGATTGCGGTGCCGGCCTTCGTTTCGACGCTGGCGATTTGCATCGTCTTCGTCCCGGTCGTCTTCCTGACCGGTCCGGCCGCGTCCCTGTTCTTCCCGATGGCGCTCGCCGTCGTGTTCGCGATGATGGCTTCGTACTTCCTCTCGCGGACGCTCGTCCCGACGATGGTGCTCTACCTGTTGCCGCCCGAAGTGCACGTGTATGCCGAGGGCGAGCACGAAAGTGGACCGCGAGACGGCCACCGCGCCGGGACCATCCAGGTCGGGCCGATCCAGCGTTTCCACTATGCCTTCAATCGCCAATTCGAGCGATTCCGGGCTTCGTACGTGGGACTGTTGAGCTGGGCGCTGGCCCACCGCGGGGTCACGGTCGCCGCGCTGCTGGGCTTCGCCCTGTGCTCGCTGGCACTGGCGCCGCGGATTGGCGAAGACTTTTTCCCCACCGTCGACGCCGGGCAGTTTCGCCTGCACGTGCGGGCCCCGTCCGGAACTCGCATCGAGCAGACTGAACGCCTCTTCGGCCAGGTGGAAGACGTCATTCGGCAGGTCGTTCCCGCCCAGGAGCGAAACCTGATCCTCGACAACATGGGCATGTCCCCGTCGTTCACAGTCCGCGCTTATATCGACAACGGCACAGTGACCGACGGCGACGGCGAAATCCTGGTCTCGCTCAATGAGAAGCATCACCCGACGGCCGACTACGTCGCCCGGCTGCGGGAAGAACTGCCGCGTCGGTTCCCGGGTAGCACGTTCTTTTTCCAACCGGCCGATATCACCAGCCAGATCCTCGACTTCGGCTTGCCCGCACCGATTAATGTGCAAGTCGTCGGCGTCAACGTGAACGGCAACCTGGCCGTCGCACAGAAGCTGCAGACCAAGCTCGGTGCGATTCCCGGCATCGCCGACGTCCACATGCACCAGATCGTCAATCAGCCGACGCTGAAGGTCGACGTCGATCGCGTGATGGCCTCGGAACTCGGACTGACGCAGCAGAACGTCGCGAACAGCCTGCTCGTCTCGCTCAGCTCGACTACGCAAGTGACGCCCAATTACTGGGTGAACTGGGTCAACGGCGTGAACTATGTGTTGGCCGTGCAGACGCCGCCCGATCGGATCAGCTCGGTTGATTCGGTGATGAACACGCCGCTGATCAACGGAATCCCGACCACGCCAACCGCCGCGTCGGGTCGCTCGACCCAGATGGGCTCGGTGGCTCCGCCGCAATTGCTCAGTAACGTCGCCGCAGTGAGCCGGTCCGAATCGCAGTCGGTGGTGAGCCATTACAACGTTCAGCCGGTCTTTGAAATCAATGCCGACGTGCAAGGGCGCGACCTGGGCGGTGTTTCGGCTGACGTGAGCCGGGTCGTCGATTCGCTCAAGAACGAGTTGCCCCGCGGCAGCACGTTCGCGATCCGCGGGCAGGTGCAGAGCATGAACAGCTCGTTCGCCGGGCTGGCGTTCGGGCTGCTGTTTGCCGTGCTGCTCGTCTACTTCCTGATGGTGGTCAATTTTCAATCGTGGCTCGACCCGTTCATCATCTTGACGGCACTTCCTGGGGCGCTCGCGGGCATTCTCTGGATGCTGTACCTCACGCGGACGACCGTGAGCGTCCCAGCGCTGATGGGGGCCATCATGTGTATCGGCGTCGCCACGTCGAACAGCATTCTGATGGTCACGTTCGCCAACGATCAGCGGCGTGACGGAGCCGACGCCCAGAGCGCCGCACTCGCCGCCGGACGCACGCGCTTGCGGCCCGTGCTGATGACCGCGCTTGCGATGATGATCGGCATGCTCCCGATGTCACTCGGACTGGGCGAGGGGGGCGAGCAGAACGCTCCGCTGGGCCGGGCGGTCATCGGCGGCCTGCTGGTGGCGACGGCCTTCACGCTGCTGTTCGTGCCGGTGATGTATAGCCTCCTGCGTCGCAAGGCGCCGAAGCCCGAAATCGTCGACGACTGGACCGACGAGAGGACCGTCCTGCCCTCCAATGGGCACCGCACCGAGCCCGCAACGGCGGTGGCCTTGGCCACGTCTTACGTCGGCACGGCAATCGACGAACCCATGCAAGGGCCCGTTCCATGACCACGACTAGCAACAACAATCACAACAACAACCATAACGGCCACGCGACAGGCGCGACCGCCGAAATGACGTCCGCCGCCTTCGCTCCACCTCCCAACCGATTGAAACCCGTGCAACACACCGACTCGGAACATGCGGCCGATCTGGCCAACGTCACTCCCTGGAAAACCAGCCGGGTGGCGGCGGTAGGACTGGTCTTCGTGATTCTGCTGGTGGGAGCCTTCGCACTGGCCAGCGCGCCGCGAAGTCAGCACGAGCACGAGTTAGTCACTGCGGCGGAGGAACAGGCCAATGCCCCGCCGCATCGCGCCGTCGTGCTGGCCCGTCGCGGCAGCGCCGGCTCCGAACGGGAGCTGCCGGGCAACGCCGAGGCGGACCTCACAACCTCGATCTATGGCCGCACGAATGGCTATCTGAAGCGGTGGCTCGTCGACATCGGCGACCACGTGAAAGAGGGGCAGTTGATGGGCGAGATCGCCACTCCCGAGGTCGACGCCCAGCTCGAACAAGCCAAGGCCACGCTGCTGCAGTCGAAGGCCAATCTGCTCAAGCTGCAGGCCGACGAGGTCTACGCTCGGGCCGAAGAGTCCCGTTATCGTCCGCTCTTGCAGCGGGGGGCCGCCACCAAGGAAGCGTACGAACAGAAATTCGCGACAATGGCAGGTCGACGCCGCCTCCGTCTCGGCGATGGAAGCCACGATCAAAGTCAACGAGGCCGACATCCACCGGCTGACCGCGCTGCAATCGTACGAGCGGCTGACGGCTCCGTTCGACGGCATCGTGACCGCCCGCAACGTCGACCCGGGCGACTTGATCACGGCGGACAATCCGACCACGGAAAAGCAGCTGTTCCACGTCGCCAAGATCGATCCGCTCCGCGTGTTTGTCGATGTGCCGCAGGTCTTTTCGACCGACATCAAGGCGGGACAGAAGGCCATCCTGTATCGCCGCGAGGATCCGGGCAAACAGTATGCGGGCGTGGTCGAGCGGACGGCCAACGCCCTCGATCCGAACACGCGGACCCTGCGGACTCAGGTCGACGTCCCCAATCCGACCGGCGCGCTCTTGCCTGGAATGTATCTGCAGGTCAAATTCTCATTTGATCGGGAGGTGGTGCCCGTGATCGTGCCGACCGCCGCGATCATCGTGCGAACCAAGGGGCCGCGGATCGCCGTCGTGGACGAGCACGACCAGATCCACTATCGCGATGTGAAGCTGGGGAGCGACTTCGGCGAAGAGGTGGAAGTGCTGAGCGGCCTCAAGGCGGGAGAACGCCTGGTTGTCTATCCGGGTGACGACTTGCCGGAAGGAGCGAAGATCGAGCCCGACATGGCCGCCAACAAGTAAGCTTTCGCATGGCACCCGGAAGAGGAGACACGATGACGACCGGATCCGACAGTAACGCGGCCAAAGTCGAGCTGGCCCATCAGGCGGGCCAGTTCAAGCTCGGGAACGATCTGACCGTCACTCGATTGGGCTTCGGTGCCATGCGGATCACCGGCAACGACGTTTGGGGCGAACCCGTCGATCGGCCGGCATGCCTCAAGGTCCTGCAGCGGGCCGTCGAGCTGGGAATCAACTTCATCGACACGGCCGACTCGTACGGCCCCGAAGTGAGCGAGCAACTGATCGCCGAGGCACTGTCTCCGTACCCAAGCGATTTGGTGATCGCCACGAAAGGCGGCTTCGAGCGACCCGGCCCGGGGCGGTGGGTCGAAAACGGGCTGCCGGGGCATCTGCGGGCGGCCTGCGAAGGGAGCCTCCGCCGCTTGGGGGTCGAGCGGATCGACCTTTACCAATTGCATCGCATCGATCCCAAAGTCGCCGCCGAGGATCAGCTCGGCACGCTGAAAGATTTGGTGGCCGAAGGCAAGATCAAGCACGTCGGCCTGTCGGAAGTGAGCGTGCGGCAGATTGAATTCGCGCGCTCGATTCTGCCCATTGTCAGCGTGCAGAACCGCTATAGCGTGTCCGACACAAAATCGGACGACGTGTTGACCTACTGCGAACAGCACCAGATCGGCTTCATCCCCTGGTTCCCGCTGGCCGCCGGCCAACTGTCTCGCTCAGACAGCCCGGTCGGCAAGCTGGCGACGCAGTGGAAAGCCACGCCGTCGCAAGTTGCCCTCGCGTGGCTGCTCTGGCGCTCGCCCGTAATGCTGCCGATCCCTGGCACATCCAAGGTCGACCATCTCGAAGAAAACGTTGCCGCAGCAGCCATCCTGTCGGATGAGCAAAAGACACAAGCCTTCAGCCAGCTCGCGACTCACTGATCATCGGATTGTGTCGCCGATCAACCTCCCGCTGCCAGCGGCTTTTTGCGGGCGATCGTGACCAGCACGAACAGGTCGTTTTCCAACTTCATGTCGACCGGGGGCTTGTCCCAGCCGAGGGCCGCTCCGAGCGCGCGGGCGGCCTTGATCATCCACGCTGTCGCGAACCAGTATCTCGAAGCCGGCGGCGGCCAGGTCATCGGCCAAGAACGGGCAGCGGCCATCCGCCCACGGAATGTAGGGCTTGCCCGCGGCGTTCGGGGCGGGGCAAAGGTTGTAGATCACAAACCACCCGCCCGGCTTCAGCGTCGCCGCCACCGCCTTGAGAAAGGCAGGGTCATCCACCCCCACGTTCACCAGCATCCGCGGGTCCACTTTCTCTGCCGGATGGATGTAGCCCCGCTTGAGCGTGTTCTTCGAGAGGAACAGGTCGTAGCCGACGCCGACTGCTGCCACAACCTTGGGGTCGGCCGGAAACCGTCCATGAATGAGCTTCACCGAACCGCCCGCCGTGGCGAGCGGCCCCTGGTCACCCGGCGCGGCGTAGAGGACAGGCTGCAGAGGATCGACGTCGATGCCGACGGCCTGAGCTCCGAGTTCGGCGAACAACCGCAACTGCCCGATGCCGCCGTGGCCGAAGTCGATCACGCGTTTGTTCCGCAACATGCCGAAGCCGGCCCTGCCGAGCCGCTCCAGGGGGAGCAGATAGGCCAACGGCGAACCGTAGAAGAGGCCCTGGTACGTGTCCTCATCAATGGTCACCGGCGTCCAGGCGGCGCGGTCGGCCGCCGTCAGCTTCCCGAAAGCAGCGGCCCCGAGCCATTCGCGGGCTTTGCCGCGGCGGTAGACCGTTCGTGGTGCATACGGCGGCGTGCTCTCCGCGGCTTTGAGAAAGGACCGGCCCACTTCGCTTGCGCCAGTGGCCGGAGCTTGCGGGCCTCAGCGGGCAGTTCCGACGGTTGCGAAGCGGCGGCGGGGTCGGACGCGGCGACGGCCGCGAGCAACAGGACAATGGTCGGCGTCATCCAAGCACCTCTGACGGCTTCGTGGAAAAGCGACGGAAGTTCTAGCCCAACGGCAGGCGCACGTCCACAGCCCTCGTTATTCGAGATTGAGTCCAGGGCATCACCGTCTCGCCCGTGTGATGTTATCTTGTGGACTTGCTCCGCAATGATGCCGGAAAAGTGATGCCGGAAGAGAGAACAACATGGAAACGCTCGCGACCGAGTACACGGTTCGTCGCTTACGGGCTGAGGACGCGGAGGGCGTCGTCGATTGCGTGCGCCGCGTCTACGGTGACAGCTACATCATTCACACCGAGCTCTACCATCCGGAGGAGATCGTTGCCCTCAATGAGGCCGGCCGGTTGGTCTCAGTGGTCGCGCTCGACGACGGCGGCGAGATTGTCGGACATTATGCGTTGGAACGCCCCGACCCAAGTTTTCGCATCGCGGAATCGGGAGAGGCCATGGTGCTGCCCCAGCATCAGCATCATCACCTGTTGGAAAAAATGCGTCTCCTGCTGGAAGAGGAGGCCGGCCGGCTGGGCTTGACCGGCATCTTCGGCCGCACGGTGACCAACCACCTCTTCAGCCAAAAGATGGTCGAGCGGTTCGGCGAACGACCGTGCGGCGTGAGCCTCGGTCGAACGCCACGCACGTTCCGGAACATGCGCAAAGCGCTCTCGCAACGAATGAGCGTCGTCTTCTATTTTAAATACCTCGGCACGGTCGACGCCGTCCGCATTCATGTCCCGTCGCGTCACCACGAGATGTGCCGGCAAATCTACGAGCAGTTCCAAGTCCAGCTTGATCTCGCGACGTCGCAATCCGTTCCCGAGTCCGGCGATTTCGTCGTCGACCATCACGCGGAGCTCAAGCGGGCGAACATCCTGGTTCGCCGGGTCGGCAAAGATACGGTTCACCAAGTCCGCACCGTTCACCGCGAACTGTGCCGCGGCCAACAAGTCGAGGTCGTTTATCTCGAGTTGCCGCTAACCGAACCCGGAACGCCGGAAGCGTGCCAGGCCCTCGAGTCCGAGGGATTCTTTTTCAGCGGAGTGGCTCCGCTTTACTTCCCCGAGGGCGACGTGCTACGGCTTCAATTTCTCAATGTCGACTTAGACACCAGCGTGCTGCAAATCGAAAGCCCCTTCGCGCGGTCTCTGCTGGCGTACGTCGACCAAGAGCGGCAGCGCAGCCAGGGGCAAATGACGGCCGGTTCCTCGAGATGAATTCGCCTGCGAAAGCCGATTTCTGTGATCCTTTTCGTCAGTTGCACGTTGATCGTCGTGCCGCAAGGAAACTCGCCGTAATGGGCGGTTTTGGATGCCGGCTCCGTTGAATTGGTCAAGTCATGGCGATCATTGTCCGCTGCGGTGAATGTGGCTCACGGCTCAAGTTCCGGGATGACGCGCTCGGAAAGCGGGCGAAGTGCGCGAAGTGCCGAAGGATCGTCGAGATTCGCCCAGACAGTGACGTGCGACAGGCCGTGGCCCCAGCCGCAGCGGACTTTCCCGACGAGTTTGCTGAGGTTGCGACAGTGGCAACCTCAAAGAACAGTCAGCGCACCTTCAGACCGAACCCTCAACCGAAGTCCCCTGACCCCGTCGAGGCGAGGGAGCCGAGAACGGTCGAGGAACCCACCGACCAGCGGGTTGTGCTCGGCGTGAGGATGCGGGTGCGCCTCATCGTCCTGATCCTGCTGCTGGTGCCGATCGTCGTGGCTTCACATCGCAGCCTGGGCGAACGCCTCTTGGCCTGTGTCGTCCCGCTGACAGTGACGGGAATGTTTCGTACCTCAAAGATTCGAGGAGACCGCTTCACGACGAGTTTTCATGTGGCCTTTCTTCCGGTGAAGACGCAGCGATGTCACCTGCGCGGCGTGACCTACATCAACACGAAATACGGGCACGAGGGATCCGGGTGGGGCACGATCATCCTCTTCGGACCTCTGCAGGCATTGTTCGGCCGACTCTTCGACTTTTTGATGCCGTCAATCGGAGGCCCTTATCAAATTCACCTCGTCACAGCGAAGGGACGCGAACTCACTGCCTGGCAGGGCTCGAAGCAACCTGAGTTCCGCCGCGTTCTCGATCTGCTTCTCGGCCTGACTCATGCCGAATTGCGATCAGTCTGATGGGGTGGTTCTGAGCTGGATCGAAAGAGAATCTCTAAACGCCGCTATCGGCCCTCGTCCCTGGTCATCCCAAGTCTCTCACGGGTGGCAGGGTTGCGACGGCCAAGAACAAATCTTCAACTTCCTAGAGTGCGGCCGCGAGCTTGGGGCTGGTGTCCGGGTGTTTCCTATGAAGTGCTGATCGGTGGATTTCCCGCCGGCCCAAATTCGAAGGCAGATTTTCGCACTCCGAAATTGGCCCAACGGCCATGGGCCGATCACGGTGCGCCCGCGGCTCCCGACGCGATTCGCACGCGTGTCGGATGGCAATTCGAAATCCCCCCTTGGGCGGAAAGCGACCAGACATCGGAGGTCTGCTCGGCCTATAATGGCTAGCCTGCAGGAACGAGAAAGGACGCTGGATTGCGTCTGACACGGACGGCCGCCGTCGGGACTCATCGTCGCGCTCGGGATCTGGGGGAGAGCGGACGAAAGCGTTGGACGCAGGATCACTCCTCGTGAGGTCCGTTATGCACTGTCAACACCTGCAGGGGCTTGTTCCGACTCCCGCCCGGACAGAGGGGTGTGAAGAGTGCCTGAAAGTCGGTGCGCCCTGGGTTCATCTTCGGCTTTGTCTCACTTGCGGTCACGTCGGCTGCTGTGACAGCTCGCCCGGCCGTCACGCGACAAAGCACTTCCACCAATCGCACCATCCCGTGATGGCTTCGTTCGAGCCGGGCGAAGAATGGGCCTGGTGCTTTGTCGATGAGATGGAGCTGCCCGTGCCGCAGCAATTTGTGCCCTATTTGCGATCGTAAAGAGTCCCCTTCGTTCACGATTGTTTAAAGGAAATTTGAAGCGGCGAATTTCATGCTGGCGACGGATTGCTGCAAAGTTCTTCTCGACTTAACCACCTTGATGGACGGCCTAGAGAGATCAGCAATTATGAACCCTTCCGTCACCATGCAGCAGGGCTTCTCGAGAGCCCGGCGCGTGTTTTTTCGCGACGTGATTGCCGGACTGCGCTCGACGCCCAAGCAGTTGCCCTGCAAGTATTTCTACGATCGCCGCGGCTCTGAGCTCTTCGATCAGATCTGCCAACTTGACGAGTACTATCTGAACGCGCGCGGAATTGGCCCTCATGGATCAGTTCGCGCCCGAGATGGGGGCGCAGATCGGCGCCGGCGCGATGCTGGTCGAGTATGGGAGCGGCAGCAGCGTCAAAACGCGGTACCTGTTGGACGGCCTGCCCAATCCGGTTGCGTACGTTCCCGTGGATATTTCAGGCGACCACTTGCAGCAGACCGCGCGGGAACTGGCCCGCGATTATCCGCGAATCGAGATCCTGCCGGTGTGCGCCGATTTTACGAAAGACTTCGCATTGCCGCGCTCGCAGCGGACGGCGTCGCATGCCGCGGTCTACTTTCCCGGGTCGACGATCGGCAATTTCTTGCCAGGCGAAGCGGTCGCGTTGCTCCGTCGCATCACGCGGATGTGCGGCAATGGGGGCGGCTTGCTGATCGGCATCGACCTGAAAAAGAGCATTCCGACGATCGAAGCTGCCTACAACGATCGGCTCGGCGTGACGGCCGAATTCAATCTCAATCTCCTGCGCCACATCAATCGCGAGCTGGGCGCGGACTTTGATCTGGACAGGTTTTTCCATCAGGCCCGCTACAACGCGGAGCTGGGTCGAGTGGAAATGCACCTGATCAGCCGCCAGGCGCAGACGGTCACGTTGGGCGGCGAAACCGTCGAGTTTGAGCCGGGCGAAACGATCTGCACGGAGCACTCGCACAAATACACGGTCGACGAGTTCGCAGCTGTGGCCTCCGCCGCCGGACTCACGCTTCGCCGAGAATGGACCACTGAAAAGAGGGAGTTCGCAGTCTTGCACTTTGCCGTGCTGCAACGCGCGGGCTGACTTGACCGGGCGGCTCAGCGCTCTCGTAACCGCCAATCCCTTCACTTTGAGGCATGGGAACACCTTCTCAGAGGAGTGCTGTGATGGTGGCTTACGATGCCATCGTGATCGGCTCGGGGCAGGCCGGGAATCCGTTGTCGCAAAAGCTGGCCGACCGCGGCTGGTCGGTGGCCCTGATCGAACAGGACCACTTAGGTGGGACATGCATCAACACGGGGTGCACGCCGACCAAGACGATGGTCGCCTCGGCCCAGATCGCGCACTACGCGCGGAACGCAAGCCGATGGGGAGTGAAAGTCGGAGAGGTCAGCGTCGATCTGTCTGGCATCGTGGCCCGGAAGGACCGGACCGTGAGCCAATGGCGCTCGGGAATCGAGCGAAAGATCGGGGAACGCAAGACGCTGCGACTCGTCCACGGGCATGCCCGCTTCGTCGGCCCGCATGAGATCCGCGTCGGCGACGAGACTTTGAGCAGCGAACGCATCTTCATCGATACCGGCGCAAGGCCGGACGTCCCGACCGTGGACGGGCTCGAGCAAGTCGAGTTTCTCAACAACGCCAGCATCATGCAGTTGCAGCATTTGCCTGAGCACTTGCTCGTGCTGGGTGGCGGATACATCGGACTTGAATTCGGCCAGATGTTCCGGCGGTTCGGCAGCCGCGTGACGATCGTCCACCGCGACGAGCAGCTCCTGCCGCGCGAGGACGCCGACGTCGCGGAAGCTTTACAGGCGGCCCTGGAGGCCGAAGGGGTCCGCTTCATCCTCGGCGCCACGACGAAGCGGGTGGAGAAGCGAGACTCTGGAGTTGCGCTTCAAGTGGAGTCACGAGGCTCAGCGGAAACGTTGAACGGGTCGCACCTGTTGGTCGCGACGGGGCGCAGGCCCAATACGGAAGATTTGGGACTGCCGGCGGCAGGCGTGGAGACGGACGAACGGGGATTCGTCCGCGTGAACAATCGGCTGGAGACCAGTGTGCCGGGCGTGTGGGCGCTCGGGGATGTTAAAGGCGGGCCTGCGTTCACACACATCTCCTTCAACGACTACCAGATCGTTTACGCCAATCTCATAGAGGGTGGGGCCCTCACGACGGATCACCGTCCGGTGCCTTACGCCGTCTTCACCGACCCTCAGTTGGGTCGCGTGGGTTTGACCGAGAAAGAGGCACGGGCAACGGGCAAGCGACTTAAGATCGGGACAATCCCGATGTCATGGGTCGCCCGCGCCATCGAGCGCGACGAAACGGCCGGGCTGATGAAACTGGTGGTCGACGCAGGCACCGATCAGATCCTGGGCGCGGCAATCCTGGCGCGGAGGGAGGAGAGCTGGTGCAGATCCTTCACGCCACGATGCTGGCCGGCGCGCCCTACACAATGCTCAAGGGGGCCGTGTACATCCATCCGACGCTTGCCGAAGGATTTTGGACGTTGATGGAAGAGGTAAAACCGGTTGAGTGATCGGCGGATCGCCTGCGGCTCAGCCGATGACCTGCACGCCCTTCCAAAACGCGATGCGTCCGGCAATCTGTTTGGCGGCCTCCTTCGGAGTCGGGTAGTACCAGGCCGCGCCCGGATTGGTCTGTCCGTCGACGACCAGGTCGTAGTACTGGGCAGTCCCCTTCCATCCGCACACCGTCGTGTGGCTGCTCGCTTTCAGGTACTCCGACTTCACGCTCTCGGGTGGAAAGTAGTGATTGCCTTCGACGACGACAGTGTTGTCACTTTCAGCAATGACGTGCTCGTTCCACATCGCTTTCGCCATCTGCTCACCTGTCCTTCCGCGACATTTCATTCATGGTCATAGTTATTCATGGGGATCGGCCTGGCGCTTCAAACCGCGCGGCACCACGGTCCATTCGAGCACGTCGATCGATCCTTGCAAAAGCAGGGCCAACAAGGCAGCGGGGATCGCGCCAGCCAGAATCAGCGACAGGTCATTGACGCGAATTCCACGGAGAATCGGCTGGCCCAATCCGCCGGCGCCGATGATGGCGCCCAGCGTCGCGAAGCCGACGTTTTGCACGGCCGAAGTGCGAATGCCGGCCAAAAGCGTCGGCAAGGCGATGGGCAGTTCGATCTCGACGAGCCGTGACGTCGGGCCAAGCCCCAACACCGTGGCCGATTCGATCGTTCCGCGTGGGATCCCGTCCAGTCCCGTGTAAGTGTTCCTCACGATGGGCAACAGGCAATAACAGAACAGGGCCGTCACGGCCGTCACCGAACCTTCGCCAATGCTGCGATAGCCGAGTGCCGCCACCAGCGGTAAGAGCAGCACGAGCAGAGCGAGCGAAGGAATTGTTTGCAGCAAGCCGACGGCGGCCAACACTACCCGGCCGGTGCGGGGATTCCGTTGGGACAGAATGCCCAGCGCAATGCCGACGACGATTGCTGGCAAGAGCGATCGTCGCACCAGGTCGAGGTGCTCCAGAATGTGCCTCGTGATCATTTGAGTGCGCGACGTCGTTTGCACATCGACGTGCAGCCCGATTTGCTGCGTGAGAAAATCGGCGGCCGCCTGCGTTTCCGTTTTGCGACCCGCTTCGACCTCGTCGTTGAGCGCCTGCATCGTGGCTTCGGAGATCGTGCCGTCCAGTCGATGCATCGCGGCGGGTAATTCCGGGTACCGCGACTCCGCATTGAGTCGGTAAAGCCAGACGGCGTCATAGCGGGGAAAGAAGGCCGCGTCATCCTTGAGCAACACGAGATCGCTGCGGCGGATCATCGCGTCGGTCGAGTAAACGTCGATGATGTCGACGTCGCCGGCCAAAAGCTCGCGATAAGCGACATCATGATCGACGCCGACGACGTTGTGCTGTTGAAGATCGTAGCGGCGCTTGAGCGCGGTCCAGCCGTCGCCGCGGTCAAGAAACTCGTGAGTGAGCGCGAGTTGAAGCTCGGGCAGCCGTTTGAGATCCGAAATTTTCGAGAGCCCAAGCTGCGCGGCGCGGCGGCGCGTCATGGCGAGCGCGTAGGTGTCGCTAAATCCCAGCGACTTGGACATGCCGATGCCCTTCTGACGCAGCAAGTCGCGCATCGCGTTCTCGTCGCTCGCGTTCTGGCCGGCGAAAATCTCCGCGGTAATCGTGCCGGTGTATTCGGGATAGATGTCGATTTCACCGGCTGCCAGTGCATCGAACACGATTCGCGTACCGCCGAACTCGCGATAATGCGCCACCTTGAGCCCGGCCTCTTCCGTCAACAGACGCATCATTTCGCCCAGAATGACCGACTCGGTGAACTTCTTCGATCCCACGCGCAGCTGGACGGAACGCTGGGGAAGCGGGGCCAGCCCCGCAATCAAGAGCACCAGAGCCACGGCGATCAGCTTGACGAGGGACCGGTTTTTCATGCCGTGACGACCTGAGAACTGACGAATTCGCGGACGAAGTCGTCGCTCGGCCTTTCCAGGATTTCGGCAAACGGCCCCTGTTGCACGATGCGTCCTGCGTGCATGACGCAGACACGATCGGCGAACCGGCCCGCTTCCACCAGGTCGTGCGTGACCAGCACCACGGTCGCTCCGGTTCGCTCAAAGACGTCATTGAGGTCGCGCTGCAAGCCCGCACGAATCAGCGGATCCAGAGCGCCCAAAGGTTCGTCCAACAAGAGAATCTGCGGTTTCAAGAAGAGGGCCCGCATCAGGCTCAGCCGTTGGCGCTGCCCGCCCGACAGCTCGTTCGGATAGCGGGCGAATCCGCTTTCGGGAAACTGGGTCATCTCTACCAACTCGGCCAGCCGTTCGCCGATCTTTTTCCGGGACCAGCCCTCGTGTCGCGGCATCAGCGTGACGTTTTCGACGGCGGTCAAGTGGGGAAACAAACCGCCTTCCTGGACCACATATCCCAGCTTGCGCCTGACGGAACGCATGGTTTGGTCGGAAAGCGGAATCGAGTCGACAACGATCCGTCCGCTTGTCGGAGAAATCAGCCCGGCCACGATTCGCAAAATTGTCGTCTTGCCGCAGCCACTGGGGCCTAGCAGCACGACCACCTCGCCCCGTTCGATGACAAGATCGAGCGGCTGAACGACGGTCGTTCCGCCGAACGATTTCGAGACTCCACGAAACTCGAGCATGTGAGTCTCAGGAACGGGTGAGGCGGGGCGATTCCGTGACGGAAACGTCGCTGGCTATTTTTTTAAGTCGCGAGCCAAACGGAAACCGGTGAACTGCCACCGCGCGTCCGGCGGAAAGAAATTGCGGTAGGTCGCTCGTAAGTGGCTGGCGGGGGAAGCGCACGATCCGCCGCGCAAAACGTACTGATTGCACATGAACTTGCCGTTGTACTCGCCTAGCGTGCCTGGGAGCGGCGCATA
This sequence comes from uncultured Planctomycetaceae bacterium, assembly GCA_963813715.1. Classification (GTDB taxonomy): domain Bacteria; phylum Planctomycetota; class Planctomycetia; order Planctomycetales; family Planctomycetaceae; genus DASPSM01. The sequence continues at coordinate 24,462 of CAWFAK010000010.1, forward strand.
ACCGGGATAGGCGGCGTAGGGGCTGGCCGTCCATTGCCAAACCTCGCCGTACATTTGAGCAAGTCCGGGATCGCCGTCGACCGGTGCCGGGTGGTAATGCTCGCTTTCCACGAAGCTGCCATCCACAAAGCTGCCACTGAGGTCGAGCGGCGAAGCGGCGTGCTCCCATTCGGCTTCCGTTGGCAGCCGAGCGCCCGACCAGCGCGCGAAGGCATCCGCCTCAAAGTAGCTGACGTGGCACGCCGGCTCGTCCAGGTTCAACGGGCGCAGCCCGCCGAGTGAAAACTCATGCCAACTGCCGTCCCGCTCGATCCAATACAACGGGGCCGCCCATTGTTGCTCTCGCAGAGTTGACCAGCCGAGCGACAGCCACAACTCGGGGCGACGGTAGCCGCCATCGTTCATGAACTCGAGAAATTCACGATTCGTCGCGAGACGATTTCGAATTTGAAATGGCTGCACAAACGTTTTGTGGCGCGGTCGCTCGTTGTCGAAGGCAAACATGCGACCCGCGTACCCGATCTCCACGACACCCCCGTCAAAGGAAGACCACCCGCCCGGCTCGGGCTTACTCGGCGAAGTGCCGGCCGGCGACTGCCGGTAGGCGGGGAACAGTGGATTGCACGAGAAAGCGTGTTTGATGTCTGTGAGCATCAACTCTTGATGTTGTTGTTCGTGGTTGATTCCCAATTCGATGACGCTTGCCATTTCCTGCGAGCCGTCTCGGGACCCGTCGTCACCGAGGCTCTGCAGCAGTCGCGCCATGCGCTCATCGACGGCGTGTCGATACTCGAAGACTTCGGCCACCGTCGGTCGCGTCAACAGTCCGCGCCGAACGCGGGGAAACGCTTCACCGACACCGTTGTAGTAGGAATTGAAGAGAACCTGGAAGGCGGCGTTGGCCGGCCGATAGTTCGCCTCCCAACGGGCCAGCACAAACGTCTCAAAAAACCAGGCCGTGTGCGCCAAGTGCCACCGCGTCGGGCTGGCGTCGGGCATGGATTGCACGACGAAATCCTCGACTGCCAGGGGCTCGCACAGGTGTTCCGTAAACCGGCGAGTTTGCGAGTAATGTTCGGCGAGATTTGCCAATAGTCGCGCCTCTCGGCAGAGACAACCCGCGATTGGATTGACAACGCGGGACTCAGGACGTAGGTCGTTCTGAATTGTAGCAGACATCACGTGGACCCGGCCGCGGCCAAGCTGATCCAAGTGTCCCGCCGCCGGTGGCCCTCAGGCGTCGCTCAGCGACGGAGAACCCGAACAGTGGGATTGGGGGTCCATAACGAAGAGGCTGGACACGCCAGGCTCACTCGCGGGCCTCAGCGCATCACCTCTACCCACTGGGCCCGCCAAGCCGGCGGCTCGAACGGGTCTGCGAAGTACTGGGTCTCGCGGGCGACTTTATCGCCGCGGAACTCCATGATGCTGACCGTCAGGACCGGCCGCCCGTCGTATTTAATCACGTACTCTGTGACCCAGAAGTCCCCTTCCCCGACCATCCGCCGGACCACGAAACCCGACGGCCTGGCCGGATGGTGGCTGCGGAGCGCTTGCACGTTGTGTCGTCCGCTCACGCGCTCCCCCGACTGGGGATACTCAACGATTACGTCGTCGAGGTAGATCTCGTGTTCCCCGTCCTGATCTCCCGCGGCCGCAGCGGTCCAGTGCCGCTCCAGGGCCGCGCGAGTTTCCCGGTTCCCCATGACACGCACCTCTCCTGAGTCGCAAAGCGGAGCGCTACCAGTGCCCCGTTTCGCCAGACTGACGTTCGTCCTACCGCTGTCTACCCTCGTGATGCCGTTTGCCGGCAGGACGCACGTCGGGCCGTAAAGAATCCTGCTCGGGTCGATGAATCCATCGCGCCTTCTACTCTGTCGCCGAGCAACGAAATGCACCTGGTGAGCCGCCGCTGCGTTGAAAGGCGAGCGGAGAGGGGGGGATTCGAACCCCCGGTCGGGTTGCCCCGACTCCGGTTTTCAAGACCGGTGCAATCGACCGCTCTGCCACCTCTCCGGGTTCCGCGGCGCGTGAATCCTAACTGTGGATCTGCCGATTTTCCAGCGGCGCTCCGTGCGGCCGAGGACGACGTCCGGCGTCCGAGCGACCACGTCGGTTTTCAGCGCAGGGGCTGCGCTAGTGTTTCGCCAAGAGCGGCGATCGCTCGGCGATATTACGCGCCTTGTAGTAGGCCCGACGCCACAGCGGCATCATCTTGCACAGCGTTTGGATCCACTCGATCTTTCCGCTCAGCAAGGCCGGATGGACGACGGGGACGGGGCCGCGATTGCCGGGCGCGCACTTCGCGCAGGCCGCCTCGTCCCGAGAAAAGACCATCAAGTTTTGCCGATACCACCAGTTGATCTCGTTGTCGTCCCAGAATTCCCAGCGAAGCGAATCGGACCCGACGTAGCCTTGCGCAGCGAACTTGTCCCACCAATAGGCGGGCCATTGTTCGTTCACGTGCCCGTCCCCGCCTTGGCCAGGGATTGCGGCCGAAAAGACGACGGTCGGGGCCAGTCGGCACAACGAGTTCACAAGAGTGTCCGCCGCCTCGGCCGGCAGATGCTCGGCCACCTCCACCGAGATGGCCAGGTCGAACGTCGACTCGCAGCGCAGGTCCCGTGTGAGGTCGGCTGCTTGAAAATTCTGCGGTTCGAGCAGAAAGTCGCTCGGCAACGATTGATCAATGCCCAGCACTCGTTCGACGCCGCGGTCCTGGAAGGTGGCGAGCCACGTCCCCAGTCCGCAGCCGACGTCGACCACGCTCCGCGGCGCGAACAATTCGATTAATCGGGGCACAACGCGATCGGCCGCCCGGCGGTTATAGACGTCGGGCGGATAGGCAAAGGCAGCGGCGCGCGGCACGAGGCGCCTCCGTTTCTCTCAAAAGTCAGGCCGGCTCGTAGTGGACTAGTTTCGGACCGTGGACGGCTTCGGACCGGCGATGGTCACCGACAGGTTCAGGCCCATGCTCCGTCGGCAAATGCCCTGCCGATGCTAACGGTCCGCGCGGCACCGTCAAACGTCGGGGCGACGCCGTGTGGCCAAATGAGCCGCCGCGGCGGGCACGGCTCACGAGGATCGCTGATCGCCGTCGTGTGGTCGCCAAAGTTTGATCAGTTCCGCCTGCTGGCCGTTCGTCAGGTCGGACCAGTGTTTGATCGACAGCTGGAGTTGGGCCAGCTCGCTCGTCGCCAATTCGGTCGAGATGTGAGCCAGCTCGTTGAGGAATTGGGACATCCCCGGATTGTGGCCCACGAGCATCACGCAGTCTTCCGCGTCGGGCAGGGCGCGGACAACCTCCCGGTGGTCCTGCGGCGTCGCCAAGTAAAGGCGGTCCGTGAGCTCGATGGCGCGCGAATACTCCAGCTCTTTGGCCACCTTCGAGGCCGTCTTGCGGGCCCGCCGCGCGGAGGAGCTCACGATCAGCGTGGGGACCATCTCGGCCTCGCGCAATCGTTGTCCCATGAGCTTGGCGTCTTCTTTTCCGCGCGATTTAAGCGGACGGTCATGGTCGGGCAGCTGCGAATCGTCGCGACTCGCCTTGGCGTGGCGGAGCAGAAGGAGTGTTTTCATCGTTAAGGCGTGTTGTCGGGCGCCTGGTGCGGTTCAAAGACGGTTCGCTGGGATTGTTCGGCCATCAGGGCGGCATCGCAGACGCGGCGATAGAGAACTTCCTGAACGCGCAGAGGCGGCCGCTTGGCGCTGGCGGTGAGCCGCTTGTAGCGACCGTCGGGCAATAGACGACGGCTTTTCATGTCGTCCTTGAAGTAGGTTTTGAGCGTTAGCAGCAGCCGCTCCTTGAGCGTATGGTCCTCCACCGGAATCAAAAGTTCGACACGCCGATCCAGGTTGCGGGGCATCCAATCGGCACTCGAGATGAAGACGCGGCGATCGCCGCCGTGATGGAAATAGAGGATCCGCGAGTGCTCCAGAAACCGGTCGATGATACTGACGACCGAGATGTGCTCGCTCAACTTGGGAACGCCCGGCCGCAGGCAACACACGCCGCGAATGTTGAGCCTGATCTCCACGCCCGCGTTCGACGCCCGGTACAAAGCCTCGATGATCTCCGGATCGACGAGCGAATTGAGCTTGGCAATGATCCGCGCCTTCTGGCCGTGGTTTTTCCGGTCGGTCTCCGCATCGATCATCTCGATGATCCGTTCGCGGAGGCCCAAGGGAGCGGCGTCGATCTTGCGGAACCGTTGCGGCTGCGAAAAGCCCGTGATGGCATTGAAGAAAGAAATCGCGTCGGCGCCCACTTCCTCGTTCGCCGTCATCAGGCTGACGTCGCTGTAAAGGCGGGCTGTGATCTCGTTGTAATTGCCAGTGCCGAAGTGGACATAGCGGACGATGCCGTGCGGCTCGCGGCGGACGATGATGCAGATCTTGGCGTGCGTTTTGAGCCCTTTGACTCCGTAAACGACCTGCACCCCGGCCCGCTCCAGGTTACGCGCCCATTCGATGTTACGGGCCTCGTCGAAGCGGGCCCGCAGTTCGATCACGGCCGTCACGTATTTGCCGCGCTCCGCCGCGCGCTCGAGCGCCGCGACGATCGGGCTGTTACGGCTGGTGCGATACAGGGTCTGCTTGATCGCCAAAACGTCAGGATCCTCGGCCGCTTCCTCCAAAAGTCGTACGACGGGCTCGAAGCTGTCGTACGGGTGCAGGAGCAGGACGTCACGCCGGGCGAGCACGTTGAACATTCCGGCGGCGAGATCAACGTCGGGCGAAATACGGGGCGGCCAGGGCTCGTATTTGAGACTCTCGAAGCCCTGTAAATCGGAAAGCCGCATGAAGCCGGCCAGGTCGAGCGGTCCGGGAAGCGAGTAGATCTCGGCTTCGTCCACGCCGAGCGCTTGGCGGAGAAAGGCGACCGTCTCTGCGTCGGCCCCGGCGGCAACTTCCAGCCGCACGCAGTTGCCGAGCTTGCGATCGTCCAGGACCTCCTCAATTTCCTGGAGCAGGTTGTGGACGAGGTCGTCGCGGACCGCGATGTCGGCATTGCGTGTGATGCGGAAGGGCGCGCTGTGCACGACCCCTTCGCCGGGGAAGAATTGCTCCGCCTCGGCCGCGACGATATCTTCGAGCAGGATATAGCAATAACCGCGATCGGAGGGGAGCGTCACAAAGCGACTGAGTGAGCGGCCGATGGGAATGATCGCAAACCGCGATTGCGTCTCGCCGTCGCGCGGCGCGAGCCTGACCGCCACATGCAGCATCTGGTGCGGCAAGAGCGGGAAGTCGAGCGAGTCGTCGATCGCCATCGGCGTGAGGACCGAGGCCACTTCGTCGCCGAAGAACTGGTCGACAACCTGCTTCTGGCGATCGTTGAGGTCGGACGTCGTCAAGCGTCGCATGCCGGCCTGGGCGAGCTGCGGCTCGAGCTCTTCGAGGAAGCAGCGGTACTGATCGCCCGTCATGCGATGAACGCGGGCGGCAATTGCATCGAGCTGCTCGCGGACCGACATGCCGGCCGGGTCGGCGGGCGGATTCTCCTGGTGCTCGACCAGCTTCAGCCCGCCGACGCGGACCATGAAGAACTCGTCGAGATTGCTCGCGCTGATCGCCAGGAACTTCAATCGTTCGAGCACGGGAACGTTCGCGTCGTGCGCTTCGTCCAGTACGCCCTGATTGAACTCCAGCCAGCTGAGTTCACGGTTAAGATAACGAGACGGTGTATCGGCCATGATGCGAAGTCAAAGTGGTTTTGCCGAACGGCGTGCGATCGGTGGCGAGTTCAGGCGCGGCCTTTGCGCAGCAGCACCTTCATGCCAAATGTTTCCTCGAACAGCGAACCCTTTTGCATGAGGGCTAGCTGCTCCAGCGACAGGTCGTCGACTTTGGGAACGGTGATCACCAGGCGCCCGGCTTCGCGCTTGCAGCGAATTTCACTGATCCGTTGACTGTGCGACCGCTCGAGCGCGTCGGCCACCCGGAGGATCGCCGCCAGCTTCGAGACGATGACGCGACTTTCGCGATCCAGCAGCGCGTAGCCGGGATGCGTCGGCTTGGGCGACGCCCGGCGGTGATAGCGGGCCACGAGTCCCACGAGCCGCACGTCCTTCCGGCTCAGCCCGAAAATCTCGCTGTTGTTGATGATGTAGAGAGAATGCTTGTGATGGCTGGCGCTGGCGATGAACAGCCCAATCTCGTGCAAGATCGCGGCAATATACAAGATGACCCCAAATTTCGGATCGAGATGGTGATCGTCCTGCAAGGCCCGAAAAAGCTGCCGGCAGAGATTTGCCACCTGCATCGAGTGAGGCTCGTCGAAATCGAAGCGACGCCCCAGCTCGACAGCCGAGCGGGTGATTTGGTTGACGAACGCCTCGTTCCACTGGCCGCGGTGGGCCATTTCCTGCAGCAAGCCATCGCGCAGATTCACGTTGCTGATGTAAACATGATCCAGACGGGCCGAGCGCGCCAACATGAGGTACGCCAGGAGCGCCGGGCCGAGTGTTTCCGCCTCGGGGTAGGGCAGGTGGTGCGTCTTTACTAGCTTGTCGACCGACAAGCTCAGGATCTTGTCGGTGAAGCCTTCCAACAACGAGAGCCGCAGTTTGCCCAGCCGATCGGCGTTCCATTTCGAGAGCAGTTGCGAGGCGGCATAGCGCATGTCGCCGCCCAAGGCGATCAGGGCACGCGGCATTTCATCGGGAAGCTGGGCGACCACTTCGTCGACTGTTCGCTGGATCTGGTTCTGCATGATCGATCGCAGCTTGCCGGCCGGAGCACCGAACGATTCAAGTGTCTGCCGCAAACGGAGCGAACCCAGGCGATAGGTGTGCGAGAAGATGACATCGCCGTTGCGGACGACGAGCACTTCGGTGCTGCCGCCCCCAACCTCGACCACGACCGTGTGTGCCTCAGCCAACGACCGCTCGGCATCGAGAAATGGAGCCACACCCAAGTACGTGATCCGGTTGACCTCGGCCTCGTCGATCGGCTCGACCTGAATACCGGTGGCGATATAAACGCGGTCGATGAAGGCGAGCCGATTGAGTGCCTCGCGCACGGCGCTCGTCGCGACGACCCGGATCTGGTCCTCGCGCGAGATCTGATACTCCCGCAGCCGTTGGCGGTAGCTCTTAAGAATCTCGACGCACTTCTCAATCGTCGCCTTTTCGATCGAACCCTTCGTGAACGTGTCTTTGCCGAGATCGACGGCCTGCGACAGCGTTTCCAGCGTGCGGACGCCGCCGGCCGAGTCGATTTCGGCGATCGCCATGCGGATCGAGCTCGTGCCGATGTCGATTACCGCGGCCGGTCGCACGACGCGGATCGGTTCGGTCAGGCTCGTATTTTCGCGAGGCAGCGTACTCATAACCTAAGCGGCAGACTCTCGGTTGATCGACGACTTAGTGATTCGATGCGGTGCTTCGGTTCAACGATTCAATTCTAGTTCACGGGGGCCGGACTTCAGATTTCGCAACAAGTCACTCCTAGGCCTTGGCCAGTTCCGGCTCGGCCCCGACTTCGCGGACCCAAGCGGCGGCCCCCATCGCGGTCGAGTTGTCGCCCAGCTCGGCGGGGACGACGACTAACGAATCGGCAAACGCCGGCAACAGCTTCTTGCGGGCCGCAGCGGTGATTTCGTTGACGATCAGGCGGGGCATCGCTTCGACCAGCCCGCCCCCCAGCACCACGCAATCCGGGGCGAGCAAGTGGACGACCGAGGCGACGGCCGTGCCAATGTGCCCGGCCGCCGTGCGGACGATGGTTTCGATGACCGTATCGCCGGCGGCAATCGCGTCGGCGAGCGCGCCACTCCGGATATTGTCGAGGTCGGTTCCGGCGATCTCCAGCAGGTGTGGCGCCTGCCCGCGATAGGCGGCTTGGGCGGCAGCGCTGGCAATCGCCAGGCGGCTCGCGACCGATTCCAGGCAACCGTGCAACCCGCAGCCGCACAACGGACCGTCAGGCATCACCTGGATGTGGCCGATCTCCATGCACGAGTTGGTCCGGCCGCGGAGGATCTTGCCGTCGTAGACGCAGCCACCGCCAATCCCCGTGCCCGGAAAGACGCCGACCAAGCAGCGCGACGACTTGCCGGCGCCGAAGCGATATTCGCCGTACACGCCGGCGTCTACATCGTTGAGAATCACGGCCGGGCAAGAAAACTCTTTTTCGAGCGCCGCCTTGATCTTGACGTCTTTCCAGCCGAGGTTGGGAGCGTCGAGAATCACGCCTTCGTCGAGATCGAGCGGGCCCGCGCTCCCCAGGCCGATGCCGCGAACGGCCGAGCGATCGAGATTGGCTTCGGCCAGCGCGTCGTCAATCGTTTGCATGATGCGAGCCAGGCCGGCCTCGGCCCCTTCGTGCCCCTTCGTCTTCCGCCGCTTGCGGACGATGGAGCGGAACGAGGCGTCGTAGACCAGGGCCATCATCTTCGTGCCGCCCAGGTCGAAGCCGATCCAGCATTCGTTTTTTTGCGGTGCGTTCATGCTACCGTTTTTGCCTGCCATCCCTGCTCCCTCCCTGGGATTGGATTCTGCGCCGCCACTCCGTCGACGGACCGCACGGGCCTGTGCGGGCTTACCGTCGCCTTGAGGTTCCAACTGCCTCGAGATACGACCGAAGCTTTCACGAGATCATACCGGGGGCGCGGCCCAGACGACAGCAGCGGGGGGCCTCCGAGCAGGGGTCGGCGGCTGGTAGCGATGGTCCGTCACAATTGAGGGGCGGGGGCCATCTCGGGCAGCGAAATGATGCGGGCCCCGAGCGGACTTGTTTCCAGAAGGGCAATCGTGGGCTTGCGATAGGTCCAGCCGCTGGTTTCCCCCGGATTCACATAGAGGACCCCGCCGGCGTCGGTCCGTACTGCCGGCTTGTGCGTGTGGGCCGAGACAACCACCTGGGCATCGCCCAGCACTCCACGGAGCTGGTCCGGGGTATGGGCGACCAGAATCCGCACGTGGTCGGCCGTCGTGAAGCCGAACGGCGGATAGGCAACCGGGCCGACGATCCGCATCCCTCCCTGCAGTCCGATCTGGTTGCCGTCATTATCGCCGAAGCAGGCCAGCACCGGGCACTTCAGTTTTCGCAGCGGCGGCACCACGATCGGCGAAACGAAATCGCCGGCAAAAATCACGAGTTCGCACTCGAGCCGATTGAACTCCGCCACGGCGCGGCACACATTGTCGACGTGGTCGTGAGCATCGGCAAACAGCCCGATCCGCATAACTGACTCTTCCGCCTCTGCTGTCAAAAGGATCGCGCTGGTCGTGGAACTTTTAACGCGCGAAGTAAGTCGAATATATGCCACGGATTATATCGCCTCTGGCCGCCGGCTTCGTTGGAGCCGATAATTGCAACTGTCGACTGGCAGATGGGACACGACAAGTCGGAGGCGGAAAACTGAACGCCACGCGGCCGGCCCTCTCGACAAACAGGACCTCATATTGACAGCCGCTCCAATCTGCCAGTAGAAGCCGGGAGCGGGGGTCGTAAATCCCTTGCAGTGACTGGTCCTTCAGCCATCTGACCTGGCCTGAACGGATGACCGAACACAACGCCACGCAGCCGACCGATCCGGTGCCGCCCGCCCCGAGTAACTCCGCGGCAGTTGCACTCGGAATTCACGGTCGATTCGGCACGTTCGCCCGTCGCGGCTTGAATGCATTGGTCTTCGCGGTGTTGGCGCTCCTTTTTGTCGGCGGCCATCACGTCGGCTGGAAGCTGCCCAAGGCATCCGGCCTGTTTCATCCCGAGGCTGCCGCAACGGACGACTGGTGCTCCGAGCATTTTGTCCCCGAGTCGCAGTGCGTCGAGTGCAACGAAGATCTCTGTCCGCGGCAAAAGGATTTCGGCTACTGCGATAAGCACGGCGTCGAACAGTGCGTTATCGATCACCCAGAGCTGGCACAGCTCAGCGGAGCGTTGCGGCTGCCGCAGTACGACACCGTGCAAGCCCTCGGCTTGCTCGCGCGTCCGGAAAATCAGCGCGACGATGGTCCACACGCCCGCCGCGTGCAGGTGGCGTCGCTCGATGCGGCCACCAAGGCGGGAATCGCCGTGGCCACCGTCGGGGAACGCCGGATGAGTGATATTGTCTCGGCCAACGGCGAAGTCGTTTTCGATCCGACGCGGGTCGCACACTTGTCGCCGCGCGTCCCGGGCATGGTCTCGGCCGTCTTCAAGGCAACCAACGACACCGTCGAGCCGGGCGAAATACTGGCGCTGGTCGATGCGGCCCAAGTTGGACAACTCAAGGCCCAGCTACTCAACTCGCTCGTGAAATTGCAGCTGCGGCGAACGACCTACGCACGGTTCAAGGATCACGCAGGTGCCCTGCCCGCGATGACCCTCACCGAGGCCGAATCCGCCTTGCAAGAGGCCGAAGTGGCCTTCGTGTCGTCCCGGCAGGCGCTCGTAAACTTAGGCTTTGAGCTGCCGGAAAAAATCGAATCGCGGCGGGCGGCCGAGCTGGCGGAACAAATTCGCTTTCTGGGAATTCCCGCTTCCTACGTCGCACGGCTGCCCGCCGGCACGAAGACGGCCAATCTCATTCCGCTACGTACGCCTTACGCGGGAGTGATCGTCTCTTCCGACGTGGTGGCAGGCGAAGTCGTCGATTCGACCAAGCTCCTCTTCACGGTGGCCGACCCGCGGGCGATGTGGCTGCAGTTGAGCGTCCGCGAGGAGGACGCCCACGCCGTCGCACCGGGACTGCCGGTCGAATTTCGCACTGACGACGGCACGCAACTCGTGCGGGGCATCGTCAGCCGCATGAGCCCCGGCATCGACGAGCGGACCCGGGCCCTCAAAGTCTTCGCGTCGCTTTCCGACTCCGAGACGAATCTACGGGATAAAACGTTCGGCACGGCCCGCATTATTCTGCGAGTCGAGCCGCACGCGATTGTCGTCCCGCAGGAAGCCGTGCAGTCGGGCCCGGGCGGACACTTTGTTTTCGTCCGCGACAAAAATTTCCTCGCGGACGGGACGCCGAAGATCTTCTACGCCCGGCAAGTGCGAACAGGAGCCCGCGACGACAAGTTCGTCGAGCTGTTGGCGGGAGCCCTGCCGGGCGAAGTGGTCGCCACTCAGGGGAGCCCGGTGCTCCTGGCCCAACTGCTGCGCAGCAATCTGGGCGAAGGCTGCGGCTGCCACAAGCACTAAGCGAGCCGCCGTTTCTCCAGCAAGTCGCGCGCAGCCCGCGGTCATCCTCTGCCCCAGGACAGCCTGTGCCCATCAGCCGCGGTCCGGCCCGTCGAGCGACGCTCCCTGCAACGGCCGCGCGTACGGCGGGTGCCCGTATTGGGCTCGCGCCGGCGCTTCGAGAATGTTGGCCTGCACCAGGGACACGTAAGTGAGCACCATCAATAGCGAATAGGTAATGAGATTGGGGATCGCGCTCTTGCCGACAAACTTCACCGCGCTCCCGGCAAATTTGTTTAATCGCACGTGCACTCCGCTCCATTCGACCGAATAGATTTCGTCCAGCACCAGATGCGAGAGAAAACCGAGGCAAACTCCGCCGGACATCAACAGCCGGGTGCCGAGCATGCTTGACGTGAAGGCGAGAAAGGCGATTTCGCCCGCGATGATCATGGCGGGAATGCTGTGGAACATTCCCCGATGAACCGAAACTCGGTTTAGCAAGCCAGCCCCGCCATAGCGAATCACGACATAGACGATGACCGACAGCAGCGTGGCCGTTTCGTGGTTGCCGTGGCTCCATTCGAGCAGATGGGGCATCATCGCAAACGGCGCGAACGCGGCGAGCAGACTGAACACTTCACGGACCGGGCGGCCGCTGTCGGAGTCGAGGTCCGGCAGCATTCCCGAAAACCAAGTCAGCGTGCCGGCAAGCGCCGCCTGCACGGGACTGAAACCGCCCAGAACATATCCCGCCGCGCCATATCCGAAACCCAGCGCACCGCTGACGGTGATGTGTGTCTTGTACCCGGCCATGGATTCTTCCTTGAATCGGTGACCATTCCGCGCTCGACACGGTGAACGTGCCGGCGGGAAAGCCGGGAATTACTAGCATATTCTCCGGAATCTGGACATTCCGGCTTCTCGTGTCACAGGCCGCCCGGCAGCAAGTTTTCCGGCCCCGCCTAGGACCTGCCAAATAGATCCAGCGGCGGAAATCGCCCGCTGAGCGCCGGCGCTGCCGGGAGCCGTAACCAGCTTTCCAGCACGGCCTGATAGACCTGCCGAAAATCGAGCGTGGCCACCAGGTCGACGCCTTTCAACTTCGACAGGCTGGGAGCCGTTCCATGCAGCCCCGCCTTGACCTTCGGACCGGCCAGCAGGACAGGAGCGGCCGTGCCGTGATCGGTCCCCTCCGAGGCGTTTTCGTCAGCCCGTCGGCCGAATTCGCTGAACGTCATCACCACCACGCGATCGTCCAGCTTCGCCTGCTTCAGTTCGTTCAGGAAGAAGCGGAGCCCGTCCGACAGTTCGCGCAAGAGTCGCTCGTGCGTCTCCCGCTGATAGACGTGCGTGTCGTAACCCGTCTGCACGGCGTAGTAGACCCTCGCTCCGAAATCGCTCTGGATCAAGCGCGAGATCGAGCGCCAAACGCTTGGGCAGTTCGCCGTAAGGCAAAGTGGCGGAGTCGGGCCGCGGCTTGGCGGCCTGTTGCAGCCGGTCGGCCGTGGCGACGGCGTCGACCTCGCTTCGCCGCACGAAAGCCAGGAGCGATTCCTCCGCTGCGCCGGAGACTGCCGGTTTCGATTTGTCGGCGAGCACCATGTCATCGAGATTCGACAGGGTGGCTGCGATGGATTTGCGTCCGCGAAGCGTGACGGGGAGCGCTTCCGGCCCAACGAGCACCGAAGAGGGGCCCGCCGGCCTTGGGTGCGCGGCCTTCGTCGAGGGCCCTACCGATCCAACCGATACCGTTATGCTCGGTCGGGTCGAAGCGGGCCGTCTCCCAGATCGAACGGCTCACGTCGTGCGACTTGTTCGGATTCGGGTAGCCAACACCCTGCACGATCGCCAGCCGCCCCTCGTGAAACAGGTCTTGGGCGTCACGCATCACGGGATTGAGTCCCACCGCGTCGTTCAGCCGACGGACGCGACTCTTCTCGACCGCCAGCTTGGGACGCAGCCGCTTGTAATTGTCGTCGGCGTAGGGGACGACGGTGTTCAGACCGTCGTTGCCGCCGTCGAGTTGGATCACCACGAGGATCCGATCGTCGAGTGACGGTGCCCGCCGCGCGGGCCGTCTGCGCCAGGAAGGCAGGCACCGTCGGAGCCAACGAGATCAACGTGGCCTCTTTGACAAAATCGCGCCGAGTGAGCCGCATAACGCTCTCCTTATCCAATTTGGGCTTCGGGGGAGGACAGCAAAATGGCGGCCGCTTGCCGCGCGCTCTCGGCCGTGAGCACCGAGCCGGTGCCGACCGACTGCCTGTAGCGATTTCTGCACGGCCGCGGGGGGTTCAATTCCGAGGAGCGAGATGCGACAGGAACCGGATCCCCGGCCCCGCCTCACGTCCGCCTACCGTTCGTTCGACCAACTCGAGCACGCGGGCCGTCGCGGCGGGATAGCGGACCGCGCCATTCAGCAAGCGCCGCGGCGAAGTTGATCCTCGCGACGAGAGCCCGCGAGTTGAGCCAGCTCCGCCCGCCCGGCCAGCCGAACACGTTCGGCGGATAGAATAGGTCCTGTCCCATCCGCGCGATCCACTCGGCCAGAAAGCAGCGTGCTGGGGGGCGGCTCGAATTGTTCGAGCGCCCGCACTGCGCCGATCGTGAACTCGGGCGGAGTGACGATCCGCGAGCGAAGATTTGCCGCGGAGAAAAATACCTGCGACCGCAGAATCCGCTCAACGCCCCAGCCAATGTCGAGTTGATGCTCGCGCAGGCCTTTTGCCAGATCCTGCACGAGCTCCGTCGTGAGCAGTCCCTCACCCAAAAATGTTTCGCAGAGCCGTTTCGCCAGCCGCACCGAAGTCGTCGGCTGCTCCAGCAGGAGCGCGACGAACTGGTCGCCGTTAAAGCGGGCTTTGCGGCCCAGGATCGTCTTTTCGCCATCGTCGTGGTGCTGCGAAAAGTCGTGAAACCCGTCCGGCTTGTACGACCAGCCGGTAAGCGCGCGAGCGGCGTCCTTGACGTCGGCCTCGGAGAAATTGCCGACGCCCATCGTGAAGAGCTCCATTGCTTCGCGGGCCAGGTTTTCGTTCGGATGCTCCTTGCGATTGGCCGGCGCGTCGAGCCAGTCGAGCGTCGCCGGCTCTTTGATCACGTGACGGAGCAGGTCGCCGAAGGGCGCGCGGGCAAACTGTCGCAAGACTTCGTTCTGCCGCCGCATGGCCGCCAGGTCGTTGACCTTGAGGTTGCTGGTGGCGAAGTGGTTGTGCCACAAGAGCGTGAGCCGCTCGCCCAAAGCGTCGGGCGAGAAGAGCATGCGAAATACCCACCAGGCCTTGAGCCGATCTGCCGACGCCGTCGACGCGGCCGCGTCGGCCAGCGCCGCGGAAACCGCCTCGAAGTCTTTCACGATGCCGTCGATCCGCGACTTGCCCTGCAGGACACGGGTGACGCTGGCCTCCGGCCCGTCGCGCAAGTCGCGCTCGATCTCGGCCCACGTTGCGGCAAACCCCGCGCGGCGATGCAGGTGCACGACGCGGGCGAGATCCCAGGGCACCCCAGTATCGGAAGCGTACGCGACCCAGGGATCCGGAACGTGATTCGGCTTTATCGCTGGTGCAGAGAACATATTCGTCCGGGCGATTGCTCACGCCGTTCAAAAATTGACTTCGACCCAATATGAACCGTGTGTCCAGGCTCGACTTCCGATCAATCGATCGCCTTTCGGTGCGGCTCTGCTACTCGATCGACCCCGCTTCAGTTTGAAGTCCCCCACGTCGATCTCGAACGGGCTGTTCGTTCGCAACTTACCGTGACGGTTTGACGCGTAAGACCCCCAGTTGTTTGACCTCGCCCGGCCCGGCAGTGACGTCCGTAAAGATCTGTCCGAAGATTGACCTGCTCATCTTTCCGAACCCTTCCTGAGGAATTCGCACATCGGCGGAGTACTTCAACCCGGGAATGATGCCGGGAAGCTCGAAGCGGCCATCCTGGTCGGTCAGGACGTGCCGTCCGTTGAACTCCGTCAGGATCACACCCTGCTCTCGATCATGCGCAGCTTCGCCAGCGGGCGGAGGGTACCGCCTCCCGCGGCGACTGATGACGGCATTTTTGAGAGGCTGCCCGTCGTCGTCGATGAGCTGCCCGACAATTCTCGCCCCCGGATGAAGGGTGATTTCCAGTTTTTCCGGAGGTTCGCCGGACAGCCGATAAACGCCCACGAGGTTCCTCGCCGGATGATAAAACATCAGCGTGCGAGTTTCCGTGGGGAAGTAACCCGCGAGCGTGAAGGTTTCCGCCTCGTGAAACCTCCAGGCGCCATTGGACCGTGAGGCCCCCACTGGTCCGCTCACCGTAGAAAAGAAGTAATAGCCGCTGAGCGGTTGACTCTCCGGAGTCAAGACGCGGCCGCTCACGCTGACTCCGGACCGCAGGGTCAGCTTGACGGACAGCACGTCGGGCTGCGGCTCGAGATCGATGGGCACGGTGAGGTGCGCGTTTGATGTGAAAGTCAAATACGGAGACTGGCGGAACTCATCCGCGGGTGCCGCTCGCAAACCGTCGACATGGTCGGAAAACACGCCGCAGGGGGTAGTCATCAAAAGGGCCGCCCGTCACCTGGAAAAGCAGCACTCCCTTGCCGGGCAGCACGGGGATCTCGAACCCGCCTTCGTGGTCCGTTCTGTAGCGACCCCGACTGTACCAATTGATCTGGAGGTGATCCGGGTTCGTCCACGATGCCAGATACTCCAAGTTGCCCATGACCGGCTTGCCTGTCCGCGAGTCGGTGACCTGGCCACGGACAAGAATTCCCGCCGTGAGCTGCACGTTGGACGTGAGCGGCTGGGAGCCCGCGGTCGTCGTCACATCAAAATCTCGCTGCAGATGTCGCGTCCCAAGCGGCGGAACGGCGATGAGCTTGCTTTTGCCCAGCGGCAGGCCCTCGAGACGGTAGCGCCCCTCAGAGTCAGTCAGCGTTTGCAGGTAGTCGGAGGCCAGACTGGAGGAAGGCCGCAGACCCGCATGCGGGTCCGTCGCAGTGTAACCGGTCTTCACGACGCAATCGGCGAGCGGCCGCCCCGTTTTGCGGTCGGTGATGCGACCTTCGACTGGAATCGAGGGCCCCAGCAGGCCCGTGAACTCGTTCGGATAGAAAGACTCGGATTGAAGACTGGCGGCAGACGGCCGGTCGAACGCCAGCTTGATCGGCTCCCCTCGGCGAGACAGGACGTGCAGCAGCCGCATTTCCACGTTCGGTGCGCTCACGAGAATGTCGGCGATTCGCTCGCGGCCAATCCCCCTGAGCGTGAACCGGCCGTCCGCGCCGGTCCGGACCACGGGCACAATGGCAGAGTTTGCGGTGTCTATTCGGCGTAGGCTCCGGCCAGCCGTATTCTGGTCGGCGCCGCGCTGCTTCGTGGCTGCGACCCAGGCATCCAGAGTGCCGTCCGTTCCGCTGTGAACGGAGAGCGTCCGCACGATTGCGTCGGCAATCGGTTGACCTTCGATGTTCACCAGGCGACCACGAACCGGCACATCATCGGGGACCAGTTTGAGGACCGCCGGTTTAGCGGCAGTCTGCGTCTTGAGCCGACGCCGCTGCTCCTCGGTCAATTCAGCCATCAGTCGGCCGCTCGTCTCGAATTGGCCCGAGGAGTCGAATGCGAAGCCAAGGCCGTCCTTCGTGGCGACGATCGTCGCATAGCGCCAGGCCGGAATCCCGCTCGGAACGGCGTCGGCGAACTCGCTTTTGCGGCGCGTGAACTGGAACTGTCCGTGTGCGTCCGTTACGGCCAACGTCGCCGCTTGACGCTCCGGAGGACCCTCTCGCCAGTATTGCAACATCAGCTGCGCACCGGCGACCGGCAGTCCGACGTCATCGAGGACTTTTCCCTCATAGGAAAACGCGACATCAGCCACGACCGGCGTCTTAGGCGCGGAGGTCGGGGCTTGCGCGTCGGAAGAACTGACAGCGTCGCTTCCGTCCCGCTTGATCTTGATCTCGCCCAGATCGATCGTCTTTCCCGGTGCGAAAGAGACTTTCTCGGCGACGGTCACGAAGTCGAGTTTGGGATCCAAGGCGCGAATCTTGTAGCTGTCGCAGCCCGCCGCCAGGTTTTCAATCGCGAAGTGTCCGTCGGCATCGGTCATGGGACCGGAGGTATACAGACTGAACCATGCGTGGCCGTACCGCATAGCCTCGGCGAACACCTGCACGTTCTTGAGAGGGCTTCCTTCCTCGTCCAGGAGACGACCGCGCACGGTCGCGCAGGGCTCGAGTTTGACTGTCAATGTCTGCGAGGCTTTCTCGTCGTACTCGAAGGTGAAGACCTTGGCGATTTTTCGTTGCCATTGGGTGATCTGGTAGGTCCGTGATTCCTTCGGAGCCAGGCCCGCGAGCTCAAAGGTGGCATCGCGTCGCCCCCAGGTCACGGCAAGCGCGAGTTCCAACTGGAGAAGGTAGCCATCCTCCACCGGCTTGCCTGCACCATCGACAAACGCGATCCGTAACTTTCCGCCTGGATCGAGCGCCAGGTCGCACGCCGCCGACTCGGTCCCCGGCGTCGGATTGATCTCCTTGAGCGCGTTCTCGAAGGATCCGAAGGCAGGTCCCAGCGTTTTTGGGAAACGGCCATTTTTCTCCATCCCGGGAATCTCCGAGGCTCCCACGCCCGTGAGATACAGCCCGCCCGCTGCTCTCACGCCCACGATGGCGCGCCAGGGCAATCCCACGATGCGATAGGTTCCGTCCGGCGACGTGACCCGATGGGACGCGTCCTTGACGCGCTCGATGGTCCGCCACTCTTCCACATTCACGAACGGATTCGACCCATACGGGAAATAATGGACGACCGCACTAACGGGTTTGCCGGTCACCTTGTCGGTCACGCGGCCGGTGATCCACAGCCCGCGCCTGAGTTTGATGTCTAGCGTGATCGGATCAAGCCCCGCAGTCTGCGGGATATCGACTTCTTTTCCAAAATACGGCTGGTCGAGGTTTGGCGCCACCACGAGCCGGTCGTGTTTCCAATCCTGATCGACGGGCGAGGTTTCTTTGGGCATGCCGATCAGTCGGAACTTCCCTTCCGCGTCAGTCTGGCGCAGATGAAT
Source organism: uncultured Planctomycetaceae bacterium (assembly GCA_963813715.1). Classification (GTDB taxonomy): domain Bacteria; phylum Planctomycetota; class Planctomycetia; order Planctomycetales; family Planctomycetaceae; genus DASPSM01. The sequence continues at coordinate 42,627 of CAWFAK010000010.1, forward strand.
TTATGCTGGCTCAATTCGACACGGACCCCTGGGAGCGGCTTCCCGCTGGCCGCATCGCGGACGGTGCCGATAATCGGCTTGGTGAGAGCAGCCTGATATGTAAAGTCTCCGCCAAAAATCGGCGTCGGCCGGTTATCACCGTCGATCGCACGGTCCGCTGCACTGGGTGTGATCTGTCGAGTCACCACTTCGATTCTCGCCGTGGCAATCGTCTCTCCGCTGATTTGCAGGTCCACCACTCGTTCGGGCCCGACTCCCCGTACGACAAAGCGGCCATCCCGGTCGCTCACAATGTCTATGGACGTAGCTTCCTCGTAACCCGGGAGTTGTGATCCGAGACGGGCGTTACTGTCCCCTTTCTTCATCGCGTCCACCCAGGCGCAACATCCTGACCTTCTCGCGGCACGCCTTGCGCCACCACGCGCACATGAACTCGGCTCAATGGCCTCCCTTCCAGGTCGACCACGCGGCCGTGAATGAGCGATTCGGGGATGAGCCGCAGCACAACCGGCGAATTCGTTTCCTTCCCGGGAACAAAGGCGGGTGCGCGCGCCCACTCGACGCCAAAGCCGTCCGTCCGCGCAGCGAGCCCAAACAATCCCGTGCCGATCTCGTCGTACCAATAGGGAGGAATCCAAATCTCGAATTCGCCGTTTGCCGCGGCCTTTGTGGTCGCCAGCGGCTTCCAACTCACCCGATTGGACCAATACCGTCGCAGCGCGAGGATCTCGGCCCCCGCAGCCGGCCGCCCATCGGGCAGCAACACAGTGCCGAGAATCTGCTGCGGTCCGTTTTCATTTTTCGCGGCGTTTGGCGGGGTCCTGTCCGATGCGGCTGAAACTTGCTTCGGCGCCGAAGCGCGCTCAGGCGCGCTCTCCGCCCGCGTGAGTTGTGTTGATGCGGGACGGCCGGCCTGGGTGTCGGCTGCGACCGGCAACGCTACAGCCGGTGAGATCTCGCCGCCGTCAGTTTTGGAAACGGGCGCGGGAGGAGTCGCCCCTTGCTGCGCGAAGCCGATGCCCGCGACGGCCGCAAGCGTGACGACGCACGCCCCGAGGATCCAGCGTCTGCCCACCCTGGGCGCGATGCGGGCTCCCGCCAGCACGTGCTGCAGCCGACGTTTGAGCGAGTCGCCGCGATCACCGACGATCGGGAATAGTCCGGGCGTGTTCATCTCACTTGGCGTCCTTCGCGGTGCCCGCGGCCAGTTCCTTGGTTCGTTTTTCCGTACCGCGGCGGTCGGACTTCCCAGCGTCGCCCGTTGCCCGATTGGGGCCCGACGGCGTTTCGACGGACGCCGTTGTCGCTTTGGCTGCGGCGGGCGGCTTCGTGCGTTTCACCGCCCCGCGATGGACTTTGGGAAACCCGCGATCCATTCGCCCGCGTTCGATCGTGATGGTGCCCAGATCGATCTGATCTCCCGGAGCGACTGTCAATTTGTCGGCGACTTGAGCGAGAGACGATAGATGTGCGTCCAGAATGAATGGCCCTCCCGCTGGAAGCTCAAGTCGCAAGTGTCCGTCTGCGTCGGTGATCGCAGTCGGATTCCGGACGAACGAAAAACATTCGATCTTGACGTTCGACAGGGGGGCTCCGTCTTCGGACAGAAGCCGGCCCGTCACAACGGCCGGCGGTTCCAGCACGATCGTTCGTTGGGCTTCACCGGGTTGCGGCGTGAAGTCGAGCAGTTTCGTGAGCCCGCTGGCGCGATGTCGCAGCAGGACCGTCCTTTTGTCGCCCGGATAGGTTCCGTAAAGCGTTGCAGAATCGCTCTCGGTAAACGAGCGCGGCGGTAACATCCGCGGATCGAGGACCAGCCCGACGGCTTCGACCCCCGAAAGCGGCTTGCCGGACGCGTCCGTGAACTTCAGCACGACGTTCTGCCCCGGCTCAACCGGCAAGTCGACGTTCACCTCGGCGCAAGCGGGGCAACGTCGATCTCGCGCAGGGAGTGGAACATGCCAGGCTCGATCGGCGACAAGGTCGGCGAATTGATTCTCTTTCTTTTTGCGTCGACTAGTTCTTTGATCTCAGCCCATCCCAGGTTGAAGCGGTAAGTCCCTTGCGTGCATTGCAGGCCGACCACGCCGCGACCCGGGATGACGGGGACCCGAAAGCGGCCGTCCGGGCCGAAAACGCCGGCGCTGGAATTCCTCGAGAAGTCGGGTTGACCGGCGAAATACTTCGCGGCGAACTCGTTCGATCGGAACGGCGTGTAAAGAACCGAGCCGGAGACCGGTTTGCCGGTTGACCGATCGTAGGCGCGGCCCACGGCCCAGATCGCGCGCTTCAGCTTGATGTCGAGCCGAATCGGCTCCAGCGAGACGGAGGCGGGAATCGTCGCCTCGTTAGCAGACAGGTAGGGCAAATCTGGAATCAGGATCCGACACAGGTTGATTCGCCCAGTGTCGAGCCCTTCGAGGCGAAAGTGCCCCTTGGGGTCGGAGGTCGCCGACACGAACATGTTGCCCCCCACCAGGGTCGAGTCACCCCGCTTCACGCCATAGGGACGGATCCCGACGCCCGGAATGGGCTGGCCCGTCTCTTCATCCGTGACGAAGCCTTCGACGAGGACGCTCGGCGACGCGACGTGCTCGAATTGAGAGCCAAGAGTCTCGTGAAATCTAAATGGGATCGGCTTGATCGGCCTCGTCACCACGCTGGCGACGAATGTGGCCATTCGTGGACCCGAGATTTTCAGATAGACGTGTCGATCGCGTCCGATTCCCTGGATCTCGAATCGCCCGTCGGCATTTGTTTTCTGCGCCGGAATCAGCGCCTCCGAGACCGATGCAACCGCCTTGACACGGAAGACAGCCTCTTCGCGGCCCCCTCTGTTTTCATCGAGCGAACGATTGGGCAAGAACCAATGGATATACACGGGCTTGTCCTTCGCGGAGGCGATAAACTGATCGACCCAGGCCGCGGTCGAGTCGTAGACGATGACGACCTCGACACGGACATCGCGCAACGGTCGCCCTTCTAAATCGATGATGTGGCCGCGAATCGGCTCGTCATCGACCAGGTTCATGACAATCGCGTCGGTCTTTTCCGCCGGAAGGACTGGATGCAACGCGAGGCCATAGCCGGCCAGCGTGGCCCACAGATTGACGCTGTCCCGGCGATCCGTCATCGGACCAACATCGACGCTGCCCCGAAATTCACCCTTCGCATCCGCGGACAGCGTCGTCAGCACTGTGAACTTTTCTGTAGCCGCCGGGTACGGCTGACCGACGGCCTTAATCACTCGCACGGTCGCGCCGACCGCCGGCTGACCGTTGGGCAACAGCACGCGGCCGCGGAGTTCACGCGTCGTCATCGCGGAAGGCGCGGGTTTCTTTTCGGTTGCCGCTGATGCCAGATGCACTTCCGGGCGAGGCGCCTGCACGGTTGACGCGTTTGCGACGCCGGGAGATTTGCTGCGTTTCAGCGATCCCCTCGTGATCCTTCTGATTCGTTGCTGCCGGGCGTCGAGTTCGATCGTGACGTCGCCGAAATCGATTTGCTCTCCCGCGGCAACCGTCAGGTTTTTCTCAAGTTGTTTGAGGGCGCCCGTGACGACAGACACGTAACGCCCGGCGGGGATCTCGCTGCGGAGACGTCCTTGGGCGTCGGAGGACGCCGCCCGCAAGCCTTCCGGCAGGTTGTAGGCGGGCGTGCAGGTGAGGCTCCAATTCGCGAGCGGCGTTCCCTCCGGAGTGAGGAAGTGCGCGGTGATCACGGCCGGAGCCTCGAGAACGATCGTCCGCTCGGTCTCCCCCTCCTTTGGCGTAAAGCGGAACAGCTTTGTGAGACCGCTGGCCCGGTGCTTGAGCCAGACCGTTCGCGTCTCGCCGGGGAACGTGGCATAGAGCGTCGCCGAGTCACTCTCAACAAAGGACCACCATGGCCGAGCCGAGTAACCCTTGCCTGACTGATAACGCACATACCGCAACCCGTACGCTTCCACGCCGGCCAGCGGTTTGCCGGCCGGATCGGCGAACTTGAGAACGACGTTCTGCCCCGGGTCGGCGGCCAGATCGGCATGAGCCTCTTCGGCATCCGGCGGGACGTTGATTTCCCGCACCACCTGATAAGGCCCATACGGCGCGGACGTTAATCTCTCGAAGTCGGCGATCGCCTCCCGGCCAAGCTGGAGCCGGTAGTCCCCCTCGTCGCAGTAGAGAGTCAGCACGCCACGTCCCGGGACGACGAGGAGCCGGAAACGTCCGTCCGCTTCGACATTTCCGCCCGTGCCTTGAATCACGTGATACTTTCGCGCGACTTCATTGGAGCGAAACGGTGTGTACTGCACCCAACCGGAGACAGGCTTGCCCGTCACCCGATCGGACGCGCGGCCGACGGCCCAAATGCCGCGCTTGAGCTTGACGTCGCACCGAATCGGCCGAAGCGCCACGGCCGCGGGAACCTCAAAGCCGGCCCCGGTTTCCATTGGCTTGACGTACCAGGGGTGCAGATAAGGCAAATCGTGCGGTTCGACGCCGCAGACGTTGGGCTGCTGGGTGTTGAGTCCCTCGAGCAGGTAGTGGCCGCGAGCATCGGTTGTCGCGGAGGCTGACAGGCCGAGCTCGACCCTCCACCTGCCCCTGTCGGACCTGATATAGGGAAAGACGGTGGCGCCGGCGATCGGCTTGCCGCTCTCTTCGTCGGTGATGAATCCTTCGACGGGCACGCTCGGCGAAACGACGCGAGTAAACTCGGAACCGTCAACTTCCCACTGGGGCAGGGGAATCGACTTGATCGGCCGCGTCAGAACGCTGGCGAAAATCGTGGCCGTTCGCGAGGCGGAAATTCTGAGGGCGATAAGCCGATCGCGCCCCAGGCCCCGCATCTCGAACCGCCCGTCGGAATCCGTTTTGACCGTCGGAACGAGCGTTTCGGAAACGCGTTGAGGCGAGTCGACGTGCAAATACGGTCCGCCCGGTGCGGACCGTCCTGCCGAATCGCCTTCGTCGTCGAGGAATGCGTTGATGGGCCGCGGCAGCTTGGAAATCGCGGCCAGCCATTGGTCGATCGAGTCGGTCGTCGTGTCGAAATAGCGAATGATTTCGACGCGGGCCTCGCGAACGGGCCGCCCCTCGAGGTCGACAATCCGCCCTCGGATCGGCTCCTCTTGGGCCAGCTTCAACACGATCGGCTGCGCGTCGGAGATCGACGGGAGCGGCCGCACCACGAGGCCATAGCCTGGCAACGCGGCCCAGACGCTAAGTGGACGACGATCCTTGAAGCCGGCGGCATCGATGTGGCCCTCGAAATCTCCGTTCGAATTCGCAGTGCGTTTCGCCAGCACTCGGAGTTCAACTTGCCCCGCGAGCACGTCGGCTCGAATCACGCGGACGGTCGCCCCGACGGCCGGCTGACCATTGGGCAACAACACGCGGCCGCGCAGTTGCGCGTCGGTGACGTGTCAGTCCGAAGTGATTCTGTCTTCGCGATTTGCCCGGAGCGCGGAAGCGGGTGCCGACGCGATCGGCGGCTTCACTGCCGTCGCCTTTGTGCGTTTCGGTGGGCCGAACGTGGCTTTGACATCACGCGGACGCTTGCCGGTGCTTTCGAGCGTGATATCGCCGAGTTCGATTTGCTCTCCCGCCGCGACGGTCAGTTTGGGTAGTCGACAACGACCGGCAAAGAGGCCAATCGAGCCGCCTGCCGGCAGGTCGCGACGAAATCGTCCCTGGGCGTCGCTCATGACGGGGGGAAAGGCTTCCTCGAAACCCTCGCCGAAATCGCATCGAATTTCGATTCCGGAAAGAGGTTTCCCTTCGGCGCTGACCAGGCGGCCGGTAACGATGGCCGGCGGCTCCAGGACGAGCGGGCGCGGGCCTCCCCGGCCTGCGGAGAGAATTGCATCAGTTTTGTCAAACCCGTCGCGCGATGGCGGAGCCAGATGACGCGGTTTTCGCCCGGATAACCTGCATAGAGAGTCGTCGAATCGCCTTCGACAAACGACTGGCCGCGCTTCCGGCGCCGAACGGGGCCCGGCAAACCTCAGTCCGTTTGTCTCGACCCCGGCCAGCGGCTTGCCGGCGGCATCAGTGAACTTGAGGACGACATTCTCCCCCGGATCGACTGGCAGATCGATGCTGGCTTCGCGCGCCCGGCGCGAGATCGATCTCGCGCAACGAGTGGTACATTTCTCCAAAGATGAATCGGTAGAGAGGGGAAGCCAGAGCCGCGTTCCGATCGGTCAACGACTTGATTTGCGCCGGCCGAAGTCCAGGCGGTAGTCGTCCGAGTCGCAGCGCATGTAGATGATGCCGTGTCCGGGATAGACCAGGGCGCGAATATGCCCCTCGGGGTCGGCTTCTCCGCATTCGAGCAGTTCGTCCCAGAACCTGGGGATGTTTCGCAGCCACCTCACGGGCGGGTTTGCTCGTTTGAAACGGCGTGTAAAAGATCTTGCCCGAGACCGGCTTGCCGGTTGTCCGATCGTAGGCTCGACCAGTAGCCCAGATCCCGCGTGTGAGCTTCAGGTCCTTGCGGATCGGATCGAGCGACTTGACGGGACCAACCCGCAGCCCCTGCATCAGGGAGAAGTAAGGCTGGCCGGGCACACGAACATTGCAGTTCAGCCCATAGGCCGGATCGATCCCCTCGAAGCGATAGTGTCCGCGGGCATCGGTCGTTCTCATCCCGTATAGAGCTAGGATTGATCGCAGGCGCACACCCGGAATCGGTTTGCCGGTCTCCTCGTCCGTGATATCTCCCTCGATTGTCACGCCCGGCGATAGGGCACGTTCGAATTGCGAGCCGGAGATCTCCATGGATTGCTTACGGATGGGCTGGATGGGCCGCGTCAGCAGGAACGCGAACGTCGTTGCCACGCGCGGACCGGAGATTCTGAGAGCGATAAAGTGATCGCGCCCGATACCTTGTATCTCGAAGCGGCCGTCGGCGTTGGATTTCGCCTTCGCCAGCAACGACGCGGGTAACCACGCTTTCGACGTGGAAGGGATCAAGGACTTATTTTGGAATTCCGCATCCTTGCTTTGAATCGACGCGATCCACGGGTCGATTGCGTCCGCCTTCGTGTCGAAGTATCGACGACTTCGATGTCGACGTCCCGAGCGGGTCGCCCCTCCAGGTCCATCAAGCGACCCCGGATCGGCTCCTCGGCGACAAGATGCAGCACAATTGGCGTCTCTTTGTCGGGCAAATACGCAGCATGGGCCAGTCCATAGTTTGGCAGCGTGGCCCACAAGTCGACCGCGCATTCTTGCTCCGTGAGCAAGCCGACGTCAACCTTGCCCCCGAATTCACCCCTCACGTCGGTCGAGAACGTCGTCAAGAACGTGATCGTGTCGGGCGGCAGGACTGAGTACTCGAGGCCGACGCTCTTGCACACTCGCACGCTCGCACCGATCGCGGGTAGCCCGTTTGGCAACAGCACGCGGCCACGGATTTCGCGGATCGTTGCGGGCTTCTGCGAGTTTTCCTTTGGTCGCTGGGACGTTGCGGAAGCAGGCCGGATGTTGACGCTTGAATTGCGGCGGGCGGCTTTGTGCGTTTCTCCGGACCGCGATGGATCTTGGGTCGCAAAAGTCCTTTTTGGTCTCGATCGATCGCGATATCCCCCAGTTCGACGCGTTCACTCGCGACAACCGACAGCTTTTCGGCAAAGAATGCATAGGGGAATGGATTCGCATAGAGTTCAAACGGTCCCCCGGCTGGCAGCTCGCCGCGAAAACGCCCCTCGGCATCGGTGCTCACAAACGGGAGCCGGTCGGCCGAGTTGGATTCGAACACGCACTCGATCCGCAGGTCCGACAGCGGGGTCCCCTCGGGGGTGACCAGCCGTCCAGTCACAACGGCCGGCGGTTCAAGGACGACTGTTCTCTCCGTTTCGCCCACTTTGGGCGTGAAATGAAGCAGCTTCGTGAGGCCGCTCGATCGATGCTTGATCCAGATTGTCCGCGTTTCGTCCGGCGAAGAGGCATACAAGGTTGCCGAGTTACCTTCGATGGACGATCGACTTCGATTCATGCGGCTGTGCGGATCGAGTCGCAGCCCATACGTCTCCAAACCGGCGAGCGGGCTGCCGCCTGCATCGGTGAACTTGAGGACGACGTTCTGGCCCGGATCGACCGGCAGATCGACGTGAATTTCATGCGTGTCCGGAGTGACATTGACTTGCGCACCGCATGGAATGGTTCCGACAAGAGACGTTCGTATGTCGGCCCGCGCATCGATTGCGCCATTTCGGAGCCCGCCAGCTCCTTAATCTCACTCCGACCGAGGTTGGGCCGATAATTGCCCTCCGAGCACTTCAAGCAGACGACTCCCCGGCCGGGTATGACCGGAATCTTGAACCGTCCCTGGTCGTCGACGAACCCAAACGGGTAATTCGCCAAGAAGTCCGTGGGTGCGTTTCGATACCGCTCGTAATTTCGCGCGGCTGGATTCGATCGGAACGGCGTGTAATAGACCGATCCAGGGACGGGCTTTCCATTCGTCCGGTCGAAAGCCCGACCAATGGCCCATACGCCGCGTCTCAGCTTGATATCGTGTCGGATCGGTTTAAGAGACTCGGAAACGGGGATCGATCCATTTTCGACGGGAGGGTAGGGCAAATCGGGGACGACGATCTTGTAATAGTTGGTGGTGCCCGTTTCGAGCCCTTGCAGGCGATAGTTTCCTTGAGCGTCGCTCGTTCGCGACAACAGGGCTGCGATGTGTGGATCGTTCAACAGGACGCCATTTTCGCGCTCGACGGCGGTGGGAATGATGCGAGCGCCGGGAACGGGCTTGCCGGTCTCTTCGTCGGCGACAACCCCTTCAACCGCAACACTCGGCGGCGCCACGCGATCGAATTGCGAGCCGAAAATCTCGTGATATTTGAAAGGAATCGGCCGGAGGGGCCGCGTCAAAATGCCCGCTTCGATCGTCGTGACTCGCGGCCCGCTGATTGCCAAATCGACGAGTCGATCCCGTCCAACCCCCTTGATCTCGAAGCGCCCTTCGGCATTTGTCTTCACCGCGGGCATCAGGACATCGGAGACGTTTTCAGCTGACTTGATGCGTAAAATCGGTTCACGTCGATCAGGCTTCGGCTCCTCGCGAGTGAAGTTGAAAAATGTCTGGCCGGGCGTGACTCGACGCGCTGAAGCGAGCCATTGTTCGACCCAGGGAGTGGTCGTGTCGAAGTACCGCACGATTTCGACGCGAGCATCGCGAACGGGCTGCCCTTGCAAATCGAGGATGCGTCCGCGAATCGGCTCTTCATCGACGAGGCTGATCTCGATCGGGCCACTCTTTTCCGCCGGGGCAAGGTGATACGGCGTCAGACCATAACCGGGAAGCGTGGCCCACAGGTTGACCTGGACTCCGGGTTCCTTCATCGAACCGATGTTGACGCTTCCCCGAAACTCTCCCTGTGAATCCGTGGAGAGCGCAGCGAGCACTCCGAACTCCTCAGCTCCGCCTTCGTAACGGGGATACTCAAATTTGATCGCGCGCACGGTCGCCCCGACGGCTGGCTGGCCATTCGGCAACAGAACCCGGCCACGCACGGCGACGACGCCGGGGGGAAGCGCGGCGCAGGATTCTGCGCGGGAGTCGGTTGTGGCGACGGGATTGCTGGTGGTGAAGCCGTTGGCGTCGCTGCGGGCGCGGGGGAAATCGGGGGTTTCGTTTCTTGAGCTGTTTCGAGTTGAGGCGCGGGTTCCGGAGACGGAGCCGCGGCGCGTTTGCCTTGCTGGGCGAAACCGACGCCGGCAATGGCGGCTAGCGCGAGCAGCGTGGAGGCGAGCAACCAGTGGCGGCCGACTTTGGGGGTGATCCGCACGCCAGAAAGGACGTGTTCCAGCCGCCGCTTGAGCGACTCGCGGCTGCTGACGGCGGCCAAGGCGTGGGCCGGCGCGCCTTGTGGGACGAGTTGTAGCAACGAGTCGGCGTAGTCGGTCGCCTCGCCTCCGGTCGACAGCACCCAATCGTCGCAGGCTTGCTCGCGGAGGTAGGCGAGCCGGCGACGGCTGAGCCAGGTCAGCGGTTGCCAGGGCAGGGCGATGACCACGATTTCAGCCCACAAGGCGGTCCAGTGATCCCGGCGGATCGCGTGCGCCAGCTCGTGACAAAAGACGCTCCGCCAGAGGATCGGCCCCGCATCGGTCGCTGAAGTCGGCAGCAACACGACGGGCCGTGCGCTCCAGCACCAGATCATCGGGCAGCGAATGTGCGGCGTGGGCGCAGGGACGGTGCGCCTCGCAAGCCCAGGCGCTCGCGTCGCCTCGCCAAGAGCGGCGACCAATTGCGGATCGGTCTCCTCGCGGGCAGTCCGCACAATTCGCGTCCCTGCCAGGAGAGAAATCGCCAGCCGGACCAACAACAGCAACGACGCGATCGACCACGCAGCGGCGAGCGCGGCGGTCACGCGCGAGGTCCAAGTGAACGGCGCGGGCGGCGGTTCGAGGGCAGTCTCGGTCGTCTCCGCGTCTTGCGGTTGCTCGCGTGCCGTAGGGTCGCTCGTGGCAACTTCCGGTTCGATCGAGCTGGTCGAGCGGCCCGGCATCGAGTCGAGTTCTGATTGTGCAAACTCATCCGGGGAATCGGCCCGCTCTCGAGGGAGCTGATCGTCCGGATGGTGGACCTCGGCCGCGGGTGCCGGTAGCTCGGTGCCAGTCACGACAACAGGCGGCGGTTCGGGAGGCGCAGGCAAGAATCCCCATTGCATGCGATGGACGATGACCGTGAGCAAAGGCGAGACGAAGGCCGCGCCCATCGCGAGCACGAGCAGCAGATGAGCCCGCCCCGCGCGGCGTCGCCACACGCGGGCCGCGAGCAGCCCCACAGCCAGCCACAGCGTCGATTGCCAAACCAACAGCCACGCGAAGTCGCTGGTCCCGCCGGACGTCGACGGGAGCGCACCCATCAGTCGGTCAATCATCGTTCAACTCCGCTCTTAGTCTTCGAGTGCACGGCGATATTCTGCGTGAGTTGTGTCGCCGTTTCTGGCACGTTCAATAGGGCAATCCCCTGGAACTGGGATTGCGGCATCGCGCTCGACCCGCCAATACCGGCAGCAATGACGAGGCTATCCTTGATTGGCCCCTTCATGTCGGCGCGGCCGTATCGGACGCCTTCGTGTTTAAAAAAGGCATCGGCGTCGACGCGTGCCGGCTCGAAGTCGTCACGCGCCGACATGCGAACAACGACGGCTCCCGGACCAGGCAAAATGCCTAAAGAGAACGTTCCGTCAGTGTTGGTGGGCGCCTGGCTAAATGGACCAATGCCAAACGCTGTGCTGGACATTCCCTTTTCGATGTGAGTACTAGGATAGAGCGGCCAATACATGACCTCGGCGGACACTGGTTTGCTGTTCGACCGGTCGATCACGCGGCCAGAGAGCGGAATCGCCCGATAGACGTGCAGTTGCACTTCAAGAGGCCCCAACCCCGGCGTATCGAGGGCCGTCAGCGATCCGTCGATGTAGGACGATTGATTGGGTAAGCTCGCGCCGAGCTGGTACTTGTCTTCTTTGGCGCAGCCCCGCAATTCGAAGCGGCCCGACACGTCGGTGGTTGTCTCCGAGAATCCGTCGAAATGGTTGACACGCACTCCCTCAATCGGCCGCCCGGTCTTGGCATCGGTCACGGTGCCGACAACGGGACGCGACGGACGCACATAGTGCGTAAACCGTGCGCCGTAGGTGGCCTTCGTGAAGCGGGGCGGCGTGCCGTTAAGCATCCCATCGAATGGATCAGTCAATACGTGGATCGTGGTGTCCGCGATCGCGTCGCCGGAAATCACAAGTACGGCGCGGCGGTGCCGCCCGATGCCGCTGAACCGGAAGCCTCCCCGCTCGTTGGTCAATGCAGCCGGCGCTTCGCGGCGTAGGGTGACCCTGCTCCCGAACATGAGCCATGAGGTGAATCGGTAGTTCGAGGCGCGCATGTCGTTTGTTTTCAGCACCCTGAGATACGGTTGCGGATCGTCGTTGGCAAACGTCTCAATGGCGACGATCCGGACGGCGGCCCCCACAACCGGGCGTCCTTCCAAGTTCACAATGCGGCCTTCGATGGGCAGATCATCGGTGGCAAGCGTTAGTCTGAGTTCCGTGGACAGCTTCAACGTCTCCGGGTCGATCCAGGCCGGACCGAATCCCGACTTTACGGCTTTGATCCGCAGCGAAGCTGCACCAAATCGGGCGTCAGAGCCGGGACCGAAAAATCAAAGTCGCCATCGCTGACGGTTGTTGCCTTCAAATCGATGAGATAGCCGGGACCCGATCGTATGAAAAACACTTGTGCGCCCGGGGCCGGCTTGCCATCAGGCTGCACAACTCGACCAGAAAACCGGCGGGTTTCGTCAGCTTCTCCGGAACGATCCTGTTTGCGTTGAGCAGATTTGTCCGCCGCAGAGCGTGCCGCGGATTGGTCTCTGGCTGGTCGCTGTTGAGCCGCGGCAGTATCCCCAAAACTCACCGCCAGCCAGACCGTCAATCGCGAGACAATTGCCCAGGCGAACCAAGCCGGCAGAGCTGACCGAGCTCTATTCATGGGAAAGTTCCTTCCGCCGCTTGTCGATCATCTTCCGCAGCTCGGCCAGGTCGGCGGCACTCAGCTCCTGGTCATCGAGCAGGTGCTGAAACATGGCAATCGGGTCGCCGCCGCAAACGCGGTCGATGAATTGCCGCAGCGAGCTGCGTCCGGCTTCGGCGCGGGTGACCACCGGGCGGTAGACGTAGGCGCGGCCCTCTTCTCGATGCGTGAGCCAGCCTGCCTTGTCGAGCTTTTGCATGACGGAGAGCACCGTCGTGTAGGCGAGCTTGCGACGGGCGAGCTTCGTTTTCACCTGGTTGACGCTCGCCTCGCCGAGCGTCCAGACGATCTCCATCACGGTTTTCTGCAAGTCGCCCAAATCGTCGAGCGAACGACGGGACATCCGGTTCCTTTCGGGTGAAACTTCGCGGGAGGCTGTGAAACTATCGCCACGAGTACTACGACAGATAGTAGTACCGCCGGGCCACCACACCGTCAACAAAAAAGTGGCCGAAATGTGACGCCGTAGGGAAACGGGCGATCACTGCTTTAGCCGGCCTTAAGCGACGCGCTGCCCGCGCCAACACAGCGTGTCGGCCAAGCTGGGAAAGGCGTTCCGTCCGAATTCCCGAGCTCCGTGATGCAAGCGGCGCCGGCGATGATTAACCGCAGCAGGATCGCCGGCAGACGCACGAGTGCGCCGCGCGCGAAGTCAGCTCGCCTTCGGCGCCTGGCCGATGTCGATGGCGACTTCTTGCGTGCCCGTTTCGACTGATTGACGCAAGGGCGTTTTGTCGGGTCGGGCGTATTTGAGGGGCAGTCGGCTGTTAGGGACGTCCTTGCCCTCGGGCAGATCGTCGTCGTCTTTGCCTTTCCCCGAGGGGGCCTGTGCGGCATCGATCACGATCACGCGGTGTTGGCCGACGGCCGCCCCCACCGAGCCATTGGTGCAGCGGAGCTGAAAATGTCCTTCCGCGTCGGTCAGGCCCGTCGATTGCGGCAGTTTGCGATCCTCGGGAATGAAGGTGACCATTGCATCGGCGAGGGGTGCCCCGTCGACTCGCACGGTCCCCTCGACCTGCCCCATTGGGACTTTGCGCGCGCAACCACAGAGCGCGAAGAGGCTCAGGCCGAGGACAATACGGATCGACAACGAACGCGGCATGGCGCGAAGGACTCTTCCTGGGGAACCGGGCCGCTCAGAACGAGGTGTCCGTGACAATTTCGTTGCCCGCGCGCGTGCTCAGCGCGACGAGCACCGTCTGGCTGATGTACTGGTTCACGGTTCGCGCCGAGCCATCCACCATCGCGAACTGGGCGGCGCCCGGATGCTGGCTGCCGAACGAGCACACCCGCAACGAGTCGTATGTGTTCGTGAAGGTGGCGTTGGTCATGCCTTGGGCGATCGCTTCCTGATAGGTGATGGGACACACGTAATTGATCGGAGAGAAGGAGCTTTCCGTGACGTCGCTGACGCCGTACTGGCCGCCAGTGGAGGCCCACCAGCCCCAGGCGCCCATCGGATCGATGCTCCAGCCTGGGGCGAAGAACGTATCGTAGTTGGCATCTGTGTGGTTGCGCTCGCCGAAAAAGAGCGTCGTCGAGGTGCCGTCGAGGACGTCGGCAAAGCCAATTTGCGGATTCTGCGGCGTCGCCGGTCCGGTCTGGAAGAAGATGCCGTCGGCCGTGGTCAGGGTCGGCGGGTACGAACGCGTGCCGCAGTTTCCGCCGTAGCTCGTAATGGCGTACCAGGTCGTGGTGTTCGACTGGTAGGGATTCTGAGGAATCTTGTCGGAGGGACAAACGTAAGTCGGAATGACCTTGGCGCTGTTGGAATCCGACGCGTCCGTCGCGGTGCCAATCGTGTTGTTGTCCGGATCGCCGATGAAGTCCCACTGCTGGTAGAGGGAGCCGGCTTCGATATAGGGGAGCAAATAGACGAACATCGTGTAGCCGCGGAACTTGGGCTTCACCGCGAAATTAAGCCGCATCTGCCCCGGGGGAAAGACCTGGTAAATGTCGCAATAGTTGTGCGCGGCGATGGCGAGCTGGTGGAGATTGTTGCGGCATTGCGTGCGGCGGGCCGCTTCCCGCGCTTCTTGCACGGCGGGAACCAGGAGGGCGATCAAGACGGCGATGATGGCGATCACCACGAGCAATTCAATCAGCGTGAAGCCGCGACGAACTCGATCCTGATTCATGAAGGCCCTCTCACCGGTGCATTGATTCGCATCTTGAAGTCGCGCACGATACGAACGTGCCATCTTAGTGACAGGATGATAGCAAATCCAGGAATGGACGCGATGTGAGGTAGAGCACAAACTGCTGAAGTTTTGCCAGTCCGACGAGCCGCCGGTTCAAGGGCCTGTCGAGCCTGTTCGGCGAACTTCAGAAAGTCCGCTTGCAACTGCGCTCCCCTTGTCAAAATCATCGGCTTTCAGTCAAAGTCATCGCACGCGCATTCTTGATCGGTAGTCATCAATCAGAGCTCGCCAACCCCGAGAATTGGAACATCCAATGCCACTGATCCGCCCGTCTCGCTCGCAGCGTCAAATGGCCGCGTTCCTTGTCCTGCTCGCCGCGGTGGGCGCGAGCATTCACTCGAGCTCCGCCCGCGCCGCGGACCAGCCGCCCGAGGCCGTGTTGCTGCTGCAAGGGATGACGGGTGACCCAATTCGGATCACGGAGTCGGAGTTCAAGAAACTGCCGCACGTCGAGGTGGAGGCCGTCGATCATGGCGGGCACAAGGGACGCTACTCGGGCGTGCCGCTGCGAGCGCTCCTTGACAAGTTAGACGTGCCGCGGGGAGAAAAACTGCGTGGGCACTGGCTCGGCGCGTACGTCGCGGTCGACGCGCTCGACGACTACCGCGCGGTCTTCGCCCTGGCCGAGCTCGATCCGGGTCTCAGCGATCGCACGATCATTCTGGCTGACACGCGCGACGGCAAACCGCTCGACAAACGGCATGCACCGTTCCAGGTGATCGCCCCCGGCGAGAAACGGCCGGCGCGATGGGTGTATCAAGTCCACGAAATCCGGGTGATCGACAGCCGGGCCAAAGAGAAGTAATCGTGACGGCCTACGCGAGAACCGCTTACGGCGACTTCGACCTGAGACAGTCTGCTTACGGCGATTTCGCGCCGAAGCAGTAAACCGTCCCATCCGGACCGTCGGTGCCGATCACCAAGCATTTCTCGCCGACTGCTGGCGATGCGGTGATCGAGCGGCCGGCCCGGAATTGCCACACTTTCTTCCCGTCCTTGAGCGAGAGGGCGTAGACGTTACCGTCGCCCGAGCCAAAGAAGACCCGTTCGCCCACGACCACCGGCGAACTTTCGACGTGGCCGCGCGTCGCAAAATTCCAGACTTCCGTCCCCTTGGCCTTGTCGATGCAGTGGACCTTCTTGTCGTATCCGCCCAGGATCACGAACTTGTCGGTGACCGCGGCGGACGAGCGATATTCGAGCGGGTGGGCCTCGTCGATGAAGGTCCAGACCACGCGCTGGGCTTTCCAGTCGACGCCCACCACCCGGCTGTCGTGAGTGCCGACGTAGAGCATGTTCCCTTCGACGGCCGGCGAGGCAATCAGGTACGCCCCCTCCCCCAATGGCACCTCGTGCACCTGTCTACCTTCGCGGATGTCGATCACGCGAATCTTGGTGTCGCAGCCGGCAATGAACGTATAGTTCCCTTCGATGGCCGTCGAGCAGTTGACGAAATTCTCCGTCTGAAACTTCCAGACGACCGAGTGGTCGGCAGCCTTGAGACAGTACAAGAAGCTGTCGTGCGAGCCGAAGATGATGTTCTCGCCGACGAGCGCAACCGAGCCGGCAATCTCATTCCCCGTGACGAATTTCCATTTGACCTTGCCGTTCCGGCGATCGACGGCGTGGAGCGTCCCTTCTTCGTCGCCCACATAAACCGTGTCGAGGCTAACGGTCGGGGCCGCTTTGAAACCCGGCGCGAAGTCGTTGGGGTTCGTGCTCTCGATGGAGCGGTACGACCACTGCTGTTTGCCCGTCACGCGATCGACGCTCAGGAGCTGGCCGTTGAGGCACGGCAAATAGACCTGGCCGCCCACGACAGCCCCGCAGCCCACCATTCCTTCGGACGTCTTCAAATGCCAGATGGGCTGAGGGTCATCGGGCAGGGTGGTCGCCGCGATGCCGAGCTGCCCGTAGCCGTTGCGGAACGTCGCCCAGCTTTCGGGTCCCGGAGGCGACGGGACCACGGTCACGCTGGGAGCCGGAGCGGCCGCGACCGCTTTTGGCGCGTCGGCGGCAGGTGCAGCGGCGGGCGTCTGACCGGCGCTGGCGAGGTCGGCCGCCTGCTTTCGTTCGAGCACAGATCGGCCGCCCAGCGCGTCGCTGGGGCGGGCGCCGGGCAGCGGCGAACCGGGCGCCAGTTTCCAATCGGTCCCCTCGGGAGACCCGTTGACCGCTTTGGCCAGCGGGGCGGACCGAGGAATAAAACTCTGGGCCGCGACCAGGACGCCGCAAAGAACGACGACGATCGCACAGACCCAAACGTAGCGGGGGATTTTCATCGCGCTGATCCCTCCACCATTCTAGGCTTCAAAATCGTCGAACGCACGGCGATAAAGCTCCGCGAACTGCGGCCGGTCGACGGGGCGCGGATTGAAGTTGGCCGTCCATTGCGTCGCCGCTTCCTCGGCCAACACCTCCACGAGCGACGGATCGGCCCCCGCCGCGGTGAGATTGGTCGGGCAGTCCGCCTCGGCAACCAGCGATGCCACGAATCGCGCGAGCAAGTCCACGCTCGCGGCGTCTCCTGTCGCGCAAAGGCCGGCGTCCACGGCAAACTCGCTGTAGAGCGGACCGACCACTTCCGAATTATAGTGGATCACGTGCGGCAGCATCACGCCGATGGCGATGCCGTGCGTGATGTTGAAATGAGCCGAGAGGGGATTCGCCAGCGCATGCGTCGCGCCGAGCATGCTATTCTCGATGGCGCCGCCGGCCAGATGTGCTCCCAAGAGCATGGCCGCGCGCGCGTTGAGATCGTTCGGCTTCCGCAGGACGTTGCGAAATCCCTGCGCGAGAAGTCGCCAGGCGTTGCGACTGAAGAGGTTCGAGATGGCGTTGCGCGGCTTGGACACGAACGTTTCGAGCGCATGGCTAAGGGCGTCGATCCCCGTGGCGGCCGTCACCGACGGCGGCATGCTGATCGTGAGGTCGGGATCAAGCAGGGCGATGCGGCAGGCGGCCTTCTTGTCGCCGCAGGCCATCTTCATGTGCGTCTTCGCGTCGGCAATCAGAGCGAACGATTGGGCCTCGCTGCCGGTGCCGGCCGTCGTCGGCACGGCGATCATCGGCAAAAACGGAAGTTTGGCTCGTCCGACTCCTTTATAGTCCTCCATTCGGCCGCCGTTGGTGAACAGAAAGTTCACCCCTTTGGCGCAATCGAGGCTGCTCCCGCCGCCCAATCCGACCAATAGATCGACCTTTTCGCGACGGGCAACCTCCAACGCGCGGTCGACGTCGTCGGTGGTGGGGTTCGGCGTGACGTCGTCGAAGACGGCAACGGCAAGGTCCGCCGCGAGCAACGAATCGATCGCGGGCTTTGCATGACCGGCCCGCGTGAGGCCTTTATCGGTGACCAACAGGGCCCGCCGGCCGCCGACTTCCCACGCCAATTCGCCCAAGCGGCCAACCGTGCCTTGGCCAAAGATCACGCGGGTGCGGCTGTCATAGTCGAAGGGCTGCAGCAGGTCGAACCGCGGACCGGAGGTCGACTCGAGAGTCCGCAAGCTCGGCGGGGGATGTTCAGCCATGCGTGGTGCGTCGTCAGCGGCCCGGCCAGCGCGCGACCGAATCAGCCGAAATACCGGGTAAGCCGAAATGTTGAAGTGCAGACGCCTAACAGCCGCTCGATGGAAGAGTTGCCGGTCAGGGGCAACTCCGGTTTGCGAGCGGCCGAACCGCTACTTGCCTCCGTCGCTGATGGCGAACAGCGTCGAGCGATTGGCGATGTAGAGCACGTCGTTGGCGACGACGAGCGACGTCAACACCGCGTTGCCGACGTTCACTTCCGACAGCACCTTCTTGGTCTTGCCGGTCTGAAACACGGTAATGTCCCCATCGGCGTCGCCGATGTACACCTTGTTCTCGACGATCACCGGCGAGCCCCACGATTCACTGAACTGGTCGTGAACCCAGTAACGCTCGCCCGTTTTGGCGTCGAGACAGTGGAAGAGTCCGCTGAAGTCGGAGATGTAGACCAGCCCGTCCTTCACCGCCGCCGTGCCGATCGTGCGGTGCATCTCCTCTTCAAATTGGATTTCCTTGTCGCCGTTGAAATCCTTCTTGGCGAAGTGCCAAACCGCGGCAGAGTTAGGATTGGGGATCGCCTTCTCGCCGGCCGTTGGATTGACGGCCTGGATTCGCCGCTCGGGCAGCGGCTTGCCGTCGTGGTCGACCGCCAGGTCGGGGCTCACGTCGCCGCGCTTGGTCGGATCGATGCACCAGAGATGCCCGTTACCCGGCCCATGCTCGGGGTCTTCGCCGACGGCACAGTAGATCAGCCCATCATAGATCACCGGCGTAGCGATGATGTGATTGCGCGTCGAACGGCCGTCGATTGAGTACTTCGCGTCCTTGGGGTTGCAGTCGAACTTCCACAGCACTTTGCCGTGCCCCTGGCCGTCGCCGGCCGGATCGAAGCTATAGAGCCAGCCGTCGCCGCCGCCGAAGATCACCTGTGCCTGACCGCCGAACACGCCGTATGTCGGCGACGACCACTGGCCGTGCAGGATGTTGAGTCCGGGGGATTTGTCGGTCCACAACACCTTGGCGGTGTTGCGGTCCATTGCGAAGAAGCTCGGCGCGTTCGGAGCCGGAATGTTCAAGTGATCGAAATCGACGCCGTTGGAGGTGCAGACGAACAGCGTGTCGCCGACGCAGCAAATCGAGCAGCTGCACATGTTGTGTTGGGCCACCCCCATCTGAGCCATCATGTCATAGCGCCAGATGACGTCCGCTTCGTCCTTGTTCTCGTTCGGCTCGGCCGTGTAGGGGCCGTCGTTCTTGCCGTCGTAAAAACCGTTGGCGTCCAGGCAGACGACTTCGCCCCGATTCGTGACGTACCACAGGCGATCGCCGTCGCAGTAGGGCGTGCTGCAGACGCCTTGCTGCGGCCAGTCGTTCACGCGGCCCTGGGGCAGCTTGGGATTGGAGTGCTGCCAGAGGAACTTGCCCGTCTTCTCGTCGAAGCACAACAGGCAGCCGAGATCGACCGACGGCGGATACCGCTTGATGTAACCGTTGCCATTATTCGTGCCGACGTAGACCTTGCCGTTCGCGACGACGGGATTGCCGTATGTCTGCGAACCGAGCTTGGCGGTCCACTTGATATTGGTTTTCTTCTCAGCGTCCCACTTGATGGGGATGTTTTTGCCTTCCGGCGTGTTGTTGCGGGCGGTCCAACCACCCCACATCGGCCAGTCGTGAGGCTTGACCTTGTGACTGGCGATCTCGGCGAGGGCCAGCGCTGTCGGGTTGTAGTGTGGATCGCCGGCGGGGGCCGACGAGGCGGTCGCCGTAGCGGTTGCCGCCAGCGACTTGACGGTCTCGGGCACCGCGGCGGCATCCGATTTGGCACAGCCTGAGGCCAGCGAACAACAAAGCAAAGCCGCGCCGACGACGGCCGTCGCCGCCACGTCGGTCGCTCGCAAGCGGTTCGTCAAATTCGCAGCACCGGACCACAGCAGCCGCGGCCAGCGACCTTCGGCAGGACGTAAAGCTCTCATCGCGCGTTACCTCGCGTTCTTCGTCACCAGGATATTGTCGTAGAAGATTTCTGTAATTTGCGCGTCGCCGAATATGCCGGGGCTACCGGTCTCGTTCGGATGCGGACTGGGATCAGTGACTTCCACGGTCCACGCCGCAGGTTCTTTTTCGCCGCGCGGCCAGACCTTGCCGCGGAGAGTGACCTTGCTGTCCTTGTTGGAGGCCTCGAACTTCATCGTGTACCAGGTCTCGGGCTTCCAGGTGAAGGGAATACTCTTTCGCATGCGGTAATCGTGAGCGGGCCAGGTGCGGATTTCGACTTTCTGCGAATCTCCCATCAGCACCATCGAATAGCGCTGGCCGATCACGCCCACGTCGGGCAGACGACCGTTTCGAGTAGCACCGCAAACGTCGGACTGAATCGTGTAATCGTGCAGGTCGGTCTGCCCGAACCACGATTGGCTGCGGGCTCCGCGTGGGATGGTCGAGACCTTGAGCAGCACGCCATTGCCCGTAATCTTTCGCGGCCCCCGCTCGACCGTCAACTCGATTCCTTTCTTATTCGGCCAGCCAAACTTGCTGATGACCTTTTCGTCGACCAGGATTTTCAGAGCCGGATCGAGCTCGGCTTTGGCCTTTTCGGGCGAGGTGGCCTTTTCGATCAGGTCGAGATACCGCAGGAGTTCGGTCCACGTTTGCTGCGGCGTATTGTTGTCGTATTTGAGCGACGGCCGTCCCGCGGCGAACCCGGCCGACACGTAGATGTAAAGTTGCCGGGCGAGGTGGCTCTTCGCTTCGATCTTCTTGAGCAGGTCATAGTCGATGGGGATGTGCCGGGCGCGGACTCCGACCCAGGTCGCGGGGATCTGCCCGTCGTTGAAGTCGAACTTCCAATCAAGGTCCGGAATGACGCGGACTCGGGACGTCCCCTTCAGGCTGCCCACCTCGGCTTTGATCGTCACGGCAACCGGTTTTGTGCCGGACGGAGTGGTGTAGTCGCCTTTAGCGTCAATCGAGCCGCTGCCGGTCACGGAGAATTTCACCTCTTCAGGCTTTGCGTCGCGCAGATACTGACCGCGTGCGTTGTAAAGTCGCACGCCGAATTCCTGCTGATCACCGGGCCGCAGCAACGCCTCCGCCGGCACGATCTGCAATTGATCGGGCGTCGGCTGGGTATCGGTGGGCGTTTCCTGCGGCGGTGCAGGGCGAGGATCGGCCTGAGGGTCCAGGCCTTTGCGACCGATGCAGTAGAGGCAGTCGGGCAGGGTCTGGTAGATCCGTCCGTGCGAGATGATGGGCGAGGCGTTGGTCTCACCCTGCTCGGGACGTGTGAGCCGAAGCTTGTGATCATCGATCCCATGGTCGGTCACTTTGAGCGTGTGCCAAATGCCGCCGAGAGTGCAGAGGTAAATCATGCCGTCGGCATAGACAGGGCTGGCGGAGTTGGCGGTGTCGAGCTTCCTTTTGTCGCCGACGAGCTTGCCGGTCTTCGGATCGAAGAGCAGTCCGTACCCACCATTGTCGAGCACGAAGATTTTGCCGTCGACTGGAATCGCCGAGCACTTGTCGACCGGAATTTCCTTGTCCCGCCACAGTTCGCCGGAGGAGGTGAGGTCGCCGCGTTTGGTCGCATCGATCCCGAAAAAGGCGCCCATCGTACTGTCGTCGCGGTTTTCTTCCGCCTGCCCGATGAAGACGTCGCCTTTGACGACCAGCGGCGTTGCCTGGATGCCGCGCGCGGACGCGTTGTAGGACCAGAGTTGTTTCCCGGTGCGCGGCTGCAAACCGTAAATACTGCCGTCACCGGAAGCGAGCACGAGCTGTGCGGTGCCGTTGATCACGGTCGGCACGGGCATGCTGTAGGACACGTCTTCGGGGCGAGGCTTTGTGTCGCCGTACCAGACCATCTGGCCGTTGCGCTTATCGAACGCGATGATCCGCTGGGCCGGCAACGACTTGTCGCCCCAATCGACGAAGACCGAGCTGATGTAGACGAGATTTCCCGAGACCACCGGAAACGCCGCGCGTCCGCCGAACGCGCTGATGATGCCATGCTCTTCGCAGAGCGAGTGTTCCCAGAGGACTTTGCCGGTGTTGCCGTCGAGGCAGAGGAAGTATCCGCACACACCCATCGCGAAGACATTGCCCGTCTGCGGATCGCCGACGACGCTTGACCAGCCGACGCGCGGCGAAGGAACGTCGGAAAGATAGACGTTGAAGACTTTTTGCCAAATATCCTTGCCGGTGGCCGCGTCGATACAGACAACTCGCTCGCCTTCAATATCGGTGTCCGGATTGGCCCGCAGGATGGTGTAGAGCTTGCCGCGGAAGCAGATAGGTGATGAGCGGCCGCCCAAGTCGTTGCGCTTCCACAGCACGTTAAGCCCGTGCGGGTCCCAGCGCTCGACGAGGCCCTTCTCGCGCGAAACGCCGTCCAGCTCGGGACCGCGCCAGTTGGGCCAGTCCATGGGATCGGCGTAATAGGCGTCGCCGCCCAGCTTGGCCGACGCTTTGTTCTGCGCGGGGCAGCCGAGGGAATTGCCAAGAATGTCGCAGTGATCAGACCGGCCAGAACGGGCAAAGGACGCAAGAGCAAATACGGCTTCATCGAAGGTGCTCGCTCGGGTGGAAAAGCTGGCGGGATAGCGCGACCAAAGCCTTCGGCCCGTCCGAATGTCGCGAATGGGCCGAGCTTGGAAGAGGCGTTCGGAGAGAAATCGCGGGTGACACAATCCAATCGATTGTCGAGTCACCGTCCGCGTTTTGCACTGACTGCATGGCCGACGCCAAGGATAGTCAATGCCGACAGCACCGACAAGGAATCGGAGACGAACCCGCAATTCGGAAGCGCACTGACGAACAGCCGCTCAAGCCCGTTTATACGCTTCTCACTCCAGCGAGCGTCTTTATCTGCTTTCCCGACAAAGCGCGCAATCAGCAAGCCGCGGCAACCAGTGTTCTCGGCAGAGCCAGGCCCCGGCCGCACCGGGTCCAGGGGCACTCCCCTGGCTTAGTCGGCGGCGACGGGCGGTTCGGTCTCGACGTCGTACCACTTCATCGCGCGGTCCATTGGCTCGATCCGCAGTACGACATGACCGTTTTGAAAGATTCGCACCGTACCCGTCGATTCGGACACAGCGATCGCAATGCATTGCGCGGCCTTCGAAATGGCGGCGGCCGCCCAGTGACGTGAGCCCAGCCCCTTCGAGAGCGTCAGCCCTTCGGCCGGCGCGTCGATGTTGCGTCCCGCGCCGCAGACGATGCCGTCAGACGAGATGACGAAGGCCCCGTCGAGCTGCGCGATTTCCTTGATGCTTTCGCGGACTCGCGGGTTGCGGATCATCCGCTCTTTCTTGCTGTAACCGCGAAACGGGTCGTGCACCTGCTCGTGCGACATCTGCATCACTTTGCGGTGATTGCCGACTACGAACAGCGACCCCACGGGCTTGCCCTCGCGCCCATCGCGGCCGATCTCGACTGCCAGGTCGACGACGAGCCGCAGTGTCTCGAGCGGAACGGTTGTTTCGAGCCGCCGAAGATCCCGCGCGGTGAGTTTGGCCAGATGTTCCGACAGGCTGACGAGGCTGATCGAGTCGATCACCGAGCGTTCGTAAACCGGATAAATGGCCACGATCCGATCGCCCGGCTGCAGGAGGTCGTCCGCGATCGCTTCGAGAAGGGCCTGGCTCAGCTGGAGCTGGCGGGTTTGCGGCTCGTGCAACAGGGGGACGAGGTCAATCTCGTCTTCCTTGGCCGCCTTCTGCACGTCGGCCTTATCGGTGGCGACGATCAGCCGCACCTTGCGGAGGTATTGCTTGATGGCGGCGAAGTCGAAGGGGACCTCGGCAAGGATCACCAGGGCCTGGGCGTCGTTTTCGACGGCGATGCGCCGCGCGGAGATCAGCAGACTTCGCATCTGCTGCGAGATTTCGACGCGCTTCCGCTGGCCGTCCGTCATACCATTCCCCGCCCGACTCCCCGGGCGTTCGATAAGGTGGTGAAAAGGGGTTCGCGGGCCTCCGCAGCACCGGTCGTTCGCGCTCTTTTATTGATGCCGTTCGTTTATTTATCGCGGCCCATGCAACGTGTCGAGGAAGGCGTCGACCGGCCGCGAGTGAGAACGCCGACGGCTACGGCGGTCGCTAGCGAAGGCATCCTTTCCAGTGAGTCGTCGCGGCGATTTGGCTGCCCTCACCCATCACGTCGTTTTCAGTGCGGGAGCAAGTCAGATCGCGGGAGACGGTCACTCCGCGGTCGAGATCGAACGTGATTTTTCCCTCGGGCGTTCGCTGCACCAGTTGCGCGCGGATCTGCGCATCCTGCACGGGCGTGATTTCCGAAGTCCGCAGACGAATCGTCGCGATCTTTCCGTCGACGGACTCCAACGTGTACCGACGCCGCAGTGTAATCCTCTGGTTCAGGCTGCGGCTCACGGACACTTTGACTTTGAAGTCCTCGAACCATTCCTCGCCGACGTGGATCGGCTTGGACGGCATGGGATCCAAGAAGCTTTCGCTCGGATCGGTCGCCGGGTCGTTCGGCAGGCCGGCCAGCGGCAGGACATTTCCCTGCGGGCTGAACCGCACGCGACCGTGCATCCCAAGCGAGCGGTTCACTCCCTCGAATCCGCGCGGCGGAAGCTGCTTCTTGCTCGTGTCATAAGTGATCGGATTGCCATTGTTGAAGGCGTAGGTGAGTTTCACGTTGTCGATGAACAGCTCGACGATGGCCGATCCGTCCGGCTCGACCGAATCGACGTGATAATGGCGCTCGACGGTCGACTGATTCATCGTGTTGGTGATCGCCTGGTCTTTTTGCACTTGAATGTGCGAATCAACCGACAGCGGCATATGGACGTCCTGGTTTAACAGGAACTTATACACCAGGTGATACTCAGCCGGTTTCACCTCAACGGGCCGCGCCGCCGCAATCGGCTGACGCGCGGGGGCCGGAGTGGTCGCGGCCGGCGTGCTTGTGGATTCCGCGAACGCGACTCGTCCGCTGCCCGGGCACAGGGTAGCGATGATGGCTGCGAGCGTGCCCGCGGCCAACACTCGCGTGTGGAATTCACTGGCTACTCCAAGACTGGAACGTCCCAAGAATGACGCGATCCGCATGGGTCGGGTTCCCTGCGTAAAGGAGAGGTCGAATCGGTTGTGTTGTGTTGAGACGAGGCCCCGGCGGCGAATCAGTCGCGGGGTGTCGGAAATCGAGAGTGCCGAGCCGGTCCGGAGGCCCAGCAACAGCAACCCACGCGGTCGTGGGACCGGCAGGCGGGCGGAGTTTATCAGCCGACCCAAAATGCGGGGAGGGGACTTTAGCCGGAAAGCTGAAGAAAATGGGATAGGCGGGCTCTTTTTGGCCCAGTCCCTGTGAAGCCTGATCCCGCACCCGAGGCGCGAGCCCGCCGTCAACGAAAAAACCCGCTTCGTGATTGAGTCACGAAGCGGGTTGGCGGATTCGCGGGAATCCGAAATCGCAACGGAAAATCGCGTCAGTCGCCCCCCGGCGATTCTGCGCGTCATGAACCGGATCCGCAGTCTTCTTTGCGCAAGGCCTCGCCCCGCTCGTCGCCCTCATTGATGACGGGCGTGGTCTCGTCTTCCCGAATCGGGCGAAGGTCTTCGTTTGCGTGTGACTCAAATCGCGGCGGACAAGTCGTCCTGCCATTGTCTTCGACCAGCCGAGACGCGGGACTTCACGATGCCGACCGCGAGCGGACGCGTCGGGCCAGTCTGCCTCAACGAACTTTGGCTTTGAAGGTCACCCATCCCTTCGACTTGCCGGGCAGCGCCTCATTTAACTTCCAGCTGACGATGACGCTTCCCTCGCCATTGTCGGCAATGCCGAACACGGCGGGGCGGCTCGACACGCCGCTGTCGGGAATATAGCCCAGGCGCGGCGTCAGGTTGTCGATGATGCTCACCTCGGTCAGTGGCAGATCGCCGATATTCTCGAACTCGATGCGGAAGGTGACCGTTTCACCGGGCTGCGCCGCCTGGCGATCGGCTAGCTTGACGATTTCGATGCGGCCCGGCTTGCGGTGATCGTCGATGCCCACGATTTCGCTGGCCACAAACTTGACCGTCACTTGTTCGGCACCGGCAACCGTCGCGCGAATGACCGGGAACTCGTTGCGCGTCCAACGGAACGCATTCTGCCGCATCTTCGCGATCTTGGCCTGCAAGGTCTGCCGCATTTCCGGCGCCTTGAGGTTTTGCACGTCTTCGATGGTGCCGGCCAGGTCGAGGTTCTCGCTCAGCAGGGTCGACTGGTGTGCGCGCCGCCTCGCGTTGCTGATTTTCAAACCCGTCGGCTCGTGATCGTGTTCGCATACTCTCGAGCGGCATCCGTTGCTCGTGGTCGCTCACTGCGGTCCGGCCGCGTAAACCTTCGCCGCGCCGCGCATCGACGGCCGCGAGCGAACCGGTAACCGTGATCCCCGATTCCAGACCCGTCGCCGTGGCCACGTTGCCAAAGCGTGGCGAGTAAATTGCGACCCGGTTGGTCGGTACGATGTGGGCGTGACCAGTGCTGTCGACGTACTCAGCGACGGCATCTTCGGAGTCCAGCCCTTCGCGATGCGCGGGCGTTTCATGCACGGGCAGGGCGCGATCGCCGCCGTCCAACAGGTATTCGTCGGGCCAGAGTTCCCACGGCGGCATCGCCGGCTCGAGCGATCCGTACGGACGCGGCAGCGTCGGACTTCCCAGTCCCCGACGCTGGGCCAGACGCAGCGCTATCCCTTCTTCGCTCTCGGAGCGGGGAACGGCAGGCGTGAAGACCGTCGCCTTGTCGATCAGCACGGCCCGACCGACGTCGGCCGCGCTGGTTCGCGGTGGGTGCTGTTCCATCGAAAGCGGCGCCGGCGGCAAAAAGAATCCCTCTTCGGGATGCTGCTCGTCCGGAATGCGGCCGCCCAGGCGAACCAGGATCATCGGCCGCCCGACTCGATCGGCTTCGATCAACAGATTGCGATCGGGAGGCAACTGGCGATTAAGCACTGCCGGCGCCAAATCGCCGACGACCGCCATTTGCGGCTGCTCGAGATAGACCACCTTGGTGGTCATCCGGCCGTCGATCGCTTTTTGAATGTCGTCGGCGGATAGCGCGATGGGAACGGGAAATTCCCCTTCCCGTCCGACCGGCGGATGCAGCCGATCGAAAATCTCGATCGTCGGGTAGAGCTCGACGCCCGGAAATTCGGGCATTTCGCTGATCTTCAGACGGTAGGCATAGCCGACGCCAATGGTGAACTGTGCCGGAGCGGGCAGCAATACGCCGGTCTGCGGTCCGCCGTTATACACGGTGACTTTGCCGGTGGTGGGCAGCGCGACTTGCACCGATTGAAAGGTGCCGCCGAGCCCTTTGCCGATGATTCCCGTCCAGCGTCCAACCCGGCCGACCGGAGCGTACTGGTCGACCGGCACATAGCGGTTGTTGTCGACGTGGTCTTGAGCGAACGCGACGGTGACGGTGGCCAATTGTAGGACCGTGACCAATTGCAGGACTGCCACCGATTGCCACAGTAGGCTCGAGCCGAGATGCCGGCCCGTCTGGCAAGCCGCCCGTTCATTCCGCAGCGACCCGCGTTCCTTCGTGGAGCATCCGCGACCCACTCGTTCGCTCCTTCGTTGCGGTTGCCATCTGCGTGCGGTTGCTTCTGGCGGCAATCGGGGCTTGAAACCGTTTCCCGCGATCAGACCAAAACTCTTAGACGCCACTCGCGGAGCGATGTTGTGTGCATCGCTCCGCGATTTGTGGCGTCTAAGGACTCGGGCTTACTGTTGGGGTGCTCCCGGAGGCATCGGTGCTCCCGGCGGGCAAGCCGCACCACCGGGCGCTCCACCTTCAGGCAAGGCCCACTTCGGATACAGGACTTCGCCTTCGCGATACACCGGGTGTTCCTCGGTGTATTCGATGTGCTTGACCGGAGGCGGCACACTGTATCCTGGGGTTTCCTTGACGTCGATCAGCATGTGGTCGACGGGCTGAGGCAGATGATTTTCCGTAAGGTTCCGCATCGTGAACGAGGTCAGGCTGGCCGGGGCTCCGAAGGGCAAAGCCGGCGGTCCGGGCAGGCCAATCGGCGTGCCGCTGATCGGCATTCCCCAGACCGGCGTTCCGCCGACTCCCGCGATCGGACCCGGAGCGGCCATTCCGGGACGGCCATATCCCGCGACCACCATCGGGGCCGGCACGGCCGACAGACCCGCGTCCATCGGCGAGATCGGCATCGGGTCAGCGAACTCTTTCCGATCGCCATCCAGGTAGACCACCTGGTTCACGCCGGCGGGGTCGTTGGCCGCAGCCTGGCCGTTGGGCATTTCCATATCCATATTGCCGATGCGGAAGACCGCCAGGATCGTGCCGCGGCGATTCGCTTCGGCCACGGGGTCAACTCCGGGCTCCAACCGCGTGGAGACCAGGGTCTCGACGCCCGCAACAGCCAGGGCCTGGTAGCGGGGATCGGGCAGATAGATGACCTTGGTGACAAAGTTATTGCTCTCGACCTGGTCGAGGTCTTCGTCGGTGATTTCGATCGGCACCGTGTCATGCGACAGGTACGCGTCGGTCATCGGGGCCGCGGGGTAGACCTGCAACGTGGGGTACAGGGTCAAACCTTCGCGTCCGGGAACGTGCGACAGCTTGAGTCGGTAGGTGGCGCCCTGCGGGAAGTTCTTCCGGGCCGGGGCCGTCTTCTGATTCTCGGCGAAGCCGCCGGGAATCTGCCAACCGATCTGCATGCCCGCGGGTCCGGCAAACCGAACCTGCGTCAACTTCAGCACCGAGCCGGGTCCGCCGACCGGAGCCGCCAGCATCGGCAACACGCCGGGGCCGGGGCCGTCAACCATCGGACCCGGACGATAGAGGCGTTCGGCTGGAGGAGCGTTGTAGACGCCCTTCTCGCAGCCGTTATCGAGGATCTGGCGGCCGTCCAATGAACAGCCGACACAGACCAGGATGAGTGTTCCCAACGCCAGAAAGTAATACTTCATCACGACCCCTTCCCTGTACGTCGCGACCAATACTGCCGTCGACCTTCGTCCCGAATCGACTAGAATCCCCGCTCGTCGCGCATGTCGGTCGGCCGCGGAGCCGCCGTTATTTCCGCAGCCGCCTGGTTCATGCCCTTCAGGACTTGGTCCGTCGGGAACGTGCGCCTTCCCCGCGAACGGCGGACTATTGTGTTTTCGGACTGTTCGTGCCGGAATCTTTGGCAAATCCCATATTTTCCGAAAAACATGATTAGTCGCCCCAATCTGCCAGTCGTCCTTTTGCTGAGCGCGGCGCTTTGTTTCAGCCTGAAAAGCTGGGGAAAAGCCGACCCGCCGGCGGTCGGCGCAATGAAGAGCGTCTCCAACCGCACCCCAAAGCCGACACAAAAGCCCCTCACCTCGACCCCGGCATCGGCAACATCAGCCGGTTCTGCGAACTCAAGTAGCGGACAGACGGCGGGCGGCACGACGGCACCCGGCTCATCGGCCGCTGGGGCGAAACCGGGAGCAGCTTCGACGAGCGCTGCTTCCGCCGTAGTCTCCAAGACGCCAAGTCCCAACGGGGCCGCACGAACTCCCGCGACACCGGTACCAACCGACCCCGACGCAGTCTTACGCATGTCGCGCGAACGGCTGACCGGCAACCGCGAAAAGCAGTCCTCCACCGACGTCACGTCGATCCGGGCGCGGCTTGTGGAACGCGTCTCAATCAGCGGCCGAAAGTTCCGGCTCGAAGGCACCTATCTGCAAGGGACCGACCTGCGACTGCGGCTCGACCTGAAGGTCATTCCGGAAAGCTCGCAAAGCCGGGTGGCCGGAGGGCTTCTGGAGGTCTGTAACGGCACGATCCTTTGGGCCAACTATACGGTCGGAAAAGAGACTCGCATCACGCGCCGTGACGTTTCCCAAATTCTCAATGCCTCCAAAACAAACGGGGAAATCAATTTCTCCACGGTCGAACTGGGGCTGGGGGGCTTGCCCGCCCTGATGGCCTCGCTCGATCGCTGGATGAAGTTCGATTCGGTCAAACAGGAAGAAATTAGCGGCAAGAAATTCCTGGTGCTCAGCGGGAAGTGGAAAGACTCGTGCCTCAAGGATTTGCTCAGCAAAATGAGCAAGCAGCACCTTCCCGAGCACGTCCCAGACTCGGTCCGCATTTATCTCGATCCCGACTGGTTGCTTCCCAGGCGGATCGCCTTCCTCAAGACGAAAGGCACGCAGATCGAACCGCTCGTCGAACTCGATCTGCTCGAACCCGTGATCAACGCCCCGATCGACGAGCACCAGTTCGATTTCTCACCGCCGGACGGTGCACGACCCGTGGATGTGACCGCGGAGTACATTAAACAACTGCAAACCGCTGCCCCTTGACCGATCGTGATGCCGTCGCGCTCGTGAAGCAGTTGTGAATTGCGATGCAGACCCGCTCGTGACGCACTCGTTGCGGGCGGCGGGTGAGGGCTTGCGAGCCCTGCCCCCACCCGCGCTCAGTGCGTAACGCTGGCCGATTGCGGATTACTGCCCATCGGCGTCATCGGGAACGAATTCATCCACGGCGGCGTCACCATCGGCACGCCCATCGGCGTCTGGTTGAACGCCTCCAGGAAGCGACGGAACGCGTCGTTCATTTGTGGCGCTCCGGTCGTCTTCGCTTGCGGCTGCTGTACCGTCCCCTTGACCCGCACGCCGATCCAACCCTGGCCGAACAGGTTGGCCAGCTCCTTGAAGTTCGAGCGCTGCCAGGCGCCGGCCGGCCGCGAATAGAAGTTGAGGTCGAGCGTGCCGTCGAATCGCGCATCCCCTTGCCCGCGCAGGCTGATGGCATCGCCGATCAGGTCGATCTGGCGAAAATTGAATTTCCGCTGCGCAATGTCGAAATTCGCCAGCGCGTAGTTGAAGGCCGTGTTGTCCGGCTGCGCCAGGCTAAAGGCCTTGAAGATCTGCACGAACAGGGGCAACTCGTAGAGCGCGGCCGGATGGATCACCAGCTGCCCGCGGCCCGTCACGTCCTTGGGATTGGGACTGTTCGACGACAGGTCGACCCAGCCGTTCATCAAACCGCGAAGTGAGGCCTGGTTGGGAATGTAGAGATGCGCATATTCACCTAAGCTGGCGTCGCGCATCACGCCTTTGACGCGGTATCGCGTGCGGTCGGCGTCGAGATGCGCCAGCGCATCCAAGAGCACGGTCCCGCCGACAAAGCGCGCTGTCATGCGTTGCGATTCCGGAATCGGATCGGCCTGAGCGCCGGGAGCGAGCGGTTGAAACGCCTTGGCCGACCCGACGACCAGGTCCTGATTTCGCAACGCGAAAGGCCCCTGCACGCGGGTGAACTGGTGCGTGAAAACGTACATCGAGTTGAGATCGACCGAGCCCTGGGTCTGAACATTGAGGCCGTCCCATAGTCCCCAGGACCTGACCCTGCCGTGCACGTTGGCCAGCTCAACGCCGGCCGCAATCGTCGCCCCGGAAACGATCGTCTCAAAGTTCCAAGCGGCCGTGACAGGATCGGTCGGTCGACGTGTTCCGCGAAGCTCGAGCATGCCGTCGAGCGACACGTTGCCCCGCGGGTTAAGTGTGTTAACCGTGTTCCGCACGACCAGCGGCAAGGCACGGCGCAGCGTTTGATCGGTATTGAGGCCGTTGACCAGCAGACGCTGCAGATGGATCCGCCACTCGCCGATCGGGTCGTCGGCTGGAGGACAGAGAATGAAGGAAGGCTGGCGCTCGTCGAGGCGAATCTTCGTTTCGTCGTGCCGCGCCTGAAAGCCGAGAATCAAAATTCGGTCTTTGTCGGAGTTGGGATCGCGACCGTAGGCGAATTGGGCCGCCACGTGATCGACCGGGTAGGGAAAGGAGCGGATTTCCATCGACCCGTCGGTGACGACCGCCACCGGGACATCGATCTCCGGCTTGGAGCCCGGATGCCACGTCAGCAAGACGTGCGTATTGAGCTTGCCGGTCGGATAGACCAGGTCCCAGAGCTTTTGCGTCGGCGCCGGGAATGCCAGCTCGAAGTCCCGCTCGATGGCCACGTCGTCGCCGATAATGTCGAGCTTGAGCGTGCCGCGATCGGCCGGACCGTTCTTCACGAAGCTGCCGACGCCCCGCAATTGGGCCGGGCCGTGCCGGCCACGTAGATCTTCGAACGACCATGTTCCCAGCCGCGAATCGAACCCGAAGTGACCGGAAAAATCGGCGATGCGATAGGGAAAATACTGGTACTCCAACGACCCGTCCGCGAGCCGGGCGTCCATCCACCACACGGTTTTCTCACCCGGTCCGGCCGGGCGGTGGAAGTGGCAATGGACGTCGGCCAGGCCATGCAGCTTGAGCGAGGTGAGCGTGTGATGCAGCGGAGGCTGAGCTTTAGCCGCCGTAAGCGCGACGTCGTTGATCGGCAGAGACTTCACGTCGAACTCGAAATCGGACTTGGCTTCGGGACCGGGATGGACCACTACACCGCCCAAAGTCACCGGCCGGCTGCCCGCCTTGCCATTGAGGGCAATGACCAGCGAATTTCCTTTCTGAGTCGCCGTGCCGACGATGTCGGTGATCGGGTAAGGAAACTTCTCATGCATGAGCGAGCAGTGTTTGGCCGCTAGCGCCCAACCGGTCGGCTCCCAACCTCCATCGGCGCCGCAAACCAGCGACCCGGCCGCATCCATTTGCCCTTCCGGCTGAACCATGTCGTACAGCCGTTGCAACGAGGCAGGCAGTCGCGATCGCAACCGGCTGTCGAGCGCCAGATCGGTGACTTTGACATCGACGCGGTTGCCCGCGGCCGGAACCGGCAGGCGGATTTCTCCATTGAGCCCCAGCCGCGTCGTTCCGTTTTGCGCCTCGAGGTCGCGCAGAATGAGCCGCGAGTTGTCGGCAAAAATCTTGCCCGCCACCGCCTGCAGGCCAAAGGGGAGCAGCGGATGGTCGATTTCTCCCTGGGCCAGGTCGGCCAGCACTTTGTAAACGAGGGGCTCGTGGTTTGAATCGCGTCGCAGCTCGAACTGAATCTTGGCCCGGCCTGAAACGTGCGGACCGGCCCCCTCGGCCAGCGGGGCGGGCTCCGTTTGCGGCGCGCTCGCGGCATCGTTCGACGCGGTGCGGACCGACGAATTAAGCGTTTTGTCGAACGCGGCCATACGTTCGCTGACTTCGGGAAAGGCGTGCACGGCCGAATCGACAATATCACCGATATTCGTGCCTGCGGCCGTTCCGCCACTCAAGCGCCAGGTCCGCTTCTCGAGATCGAAACCCCCGTCGAGATGGAAGTCGCCCAGACTGGGCAGCCGAAAGTCGGCTTCGACCTGGAACACCTTGCGAGCCGATGGGACGAGCCGCACGCCCCCCTGTTGAATGTGAAACGAGGCCGTGGCGGCACTCGCGTGCGTCAGTTGCAGGCCGATCTGCAGATCGTCGAACGCGACCTCCGGGCACATCTCGTCCGGTTCGGGAAGCGGCAGGATTTTTTCCCAGTTCCAGTGGCCACTGGAATCCCGCACGATCCGCACGTCGGGTCGCACGACGTGCACAGCCCGCACGTCGATCCGCAGTTCGTCGGACAGCTGTTCTCCGTCGAGCGTGACAATGATCTCGGCACAGCGGGCGAGCGGTTGATCGAGCCCCTTTGCGGAGAGCATCACGTTCTGCAAATGGACCTTGTGGCCCCAGAACCACGCGCGGCCGATTTCGAGCCGGGCGTTCGGCAGCTTTTTGGCGACGAATTCGTAGATTTTCGCCCGCAGCTGCTCGTCGCTATGCGTGAAGAACCAATACGAGTAGCCGCCCCCTCCCACTCCAGCCAGGAGCAGAAGCGTCGCAATCCATTGCAACGTCTTGCGGACGACCATGGTTCGAGGTCTTCAGGCGTCTCGACGGTCTTGGGCGGGCACAAACGGTTCAGGCGCTCGCCGGCGACGCGGGAGTCGTTCCCGCCGCTCGGTTCGGGCCGCGATTGAAATATCTCCAGGCCAGCTGCAGGCCGACAGCCGACGCGATGCACAGCGGGTATTCGGCCGGCAGCCGATACCTTAGCGATCCCAAAAACAGGGAGTGAATCGCGGCAAAGTACAGGATCGGACCCAACGTCAACGTCCAGGCCCACACGTTCCGTGGCCCGGCCAGCCAGCCGCCAACGGCGGCAAGCAGAAGGGGGATGAAATACGCCGCGATCGCGATTTTCGGCAAAACGCCGGCAAACTGCTTGGCGTTTGGCCACATCATCCAGTAGCGCTTGATCTTCTCGAGCGTGAGCCAGGCGGCGCGCCCCGGATGCTCGCGGACGAATCGCCAGGCCTCGGTCCGATAATGCTGATCGACGTCGTATTCCGACATGCGTTCGGACAGCCGATCGTCGTCGACGAATTTGAGATCGCTGTCGCCCGTCGCATGCGGGTTGAAGCCGTCGTACAGGCTCGGCCCGACCCAGAGCGTGGTGAATACCCAATGTCCGGTCACGCGATGGTTGCGCTCAGCCCACGGCACGAGCGCCCCGTAAGCGACGAGCACCACCGCCGCCGCGGGAACGAGCCCGCGCACTACCGAATGCTTTTTCGCCATCCACAGCGCGAACAGAACCGCACAACCAGGGGCAGCCAGCAGCCAACTGGGCCGCACGTAAACGGCCAGCGCAATCGACAGCCCGGTGAGCGCGGCCCACGCGAGTAGGCGTGGCAGACCGCCGCCGGCGGCCGCGCTGCAGCGTCAGGCGAGGCCATCGACCACAGGCTGAGCAACAGCCCCGTGGCAAAGAGCGTTTCACTCAACAGGATCACGCTGAATCCAATCAAGGGCGGAGCGATCGCTGCGATCGCCGCGGCCAAATTCCCGGTGGGTTCGTCGAACAGTTCCCGGCCGAGTCGCGCGACCAGCCAACAATTCAAAGTTCCGACAACCGCCAACAGCAGGCGTGCGACGAAATACTGCCGCTCGGGCGAAATCCCCCATGCTTCCGACAGGCGAATCGAAGCAGCCACAAATGCGGGGTAACCGGGCATCCGTTCAACCCGTCGCGGCGGGTCATATAGTTGGTACGGCTCGCCTTGCGCGATCTCCCGTCCCAGTTCCCAATACCCTTCGGCGTCTCCGGTGATCAGGAAGTGACGCTGCTGCACATCCAGCACATGCTGCAACCAGACGGCGGCCGCCAGCCGCAGCACAAGCGCCCCCAACACAATCCACAAGAGCGGTCTCTGGGGCGCGATCAGCCGCATGGCCGCTTCCCGAACGACCGAAAAATCGGCGGATCGTACGTGCCTTGTCGTGGCACGGTCAATATCAAGAGCGACGGGGCAGGAAAGGGGAAACGGGCCGCCGACACGAACTGCGGCAGACGGGCCGACCGGGCTGCTAATCGGTGATGAGACAAGATCGGCTATTCGATCACGAGATAGGAGGGTGTCGGATTGTGCGGCGAACGGTGGAGCGCATAACGATCGAGCCCGAACGTCTCCCGCAGGGCAATCGTTTCACCCGGAAACGCCGCGAAGTTCAGCTCATCAAAGCCGAGCACGCTGCCGCGCGTCAGCCGATCGCGGATTAGCTCCAGGCACTTTTTCGTCGGCTCGTACAAGTCAAAGTCGAAATAGGCCAGCGCGATGATCGTTTCAGGATGAGCGTCGAGATATTCGGCGAGCTTCACCGGTGCGTCGCCTCGAATTAGCTCGAACTTCTTGAGGTGGCCGATGGGACTTTCCGACTCGTGGTAGGCGAGCAGCCTCTCGAGATAGTCCTGATAGTTTTCCGACACGTTGTACGCGTTGGCGACGACCGCCGGATCGCGGCCGTCCTGCGGCGACGGCGGGGGGAAGCCCGAGAACGTGTCGAAGCCGACGATCTTGCGCGTGTAGTTGTAGGGTTCGTACATCCCCCGAAACGATTCGAACAGCGCCAGGTTTTGTCCCCAGCGGACCCCGAATTCCACGACGATTCCCGTCACCGGCAGGATCTTTTGATACAGCTCGTGCATCCACAAAATGCGCGAGAGGGCCTGCCGCTTGATGAACAGCCCCAGATTGTCGAGCCGTTCGGCCGCGGGGATAGGGCAGTTGCCGAACAGCTCGAACAGCGTCTGGCGCCGCGCACCGTCCTCGGGCGTCGAGCCCGACTTGACGATGATCTCCGGTCGCGGCGGGGTCGAAGACGTCATACGGAACTCTGGGAATACCTCGGACGGAGACTGATGATCTGCCGAACGCTGTCGAGAAACGTCCGCGTGTGGCCTCAAGGCCACGCTTTCATCGTATCATGACGGAATCATGAGCGAGGCACTGGAAAATCTCGATTATTTGCCGCGGATGCCCCGGAATCCGGCCATCTCGATCGGCTGCATCGGCGCGGGCTTCATCATGGACGAGTGCCACCTTGTCGCGTATCGAGCCGCCGGGTGGCAACCCGATCGCCATCGCCTCCCGCACGCGGTCGCGCGCGGCCGACGTCGCGGCCCGCCGTGGAATCGAGACCGTCTACGAAGACTACCGCGAATTGCTGGCCGACCCGCGCATCGCCGTGGTCGACATCGCCGTGCCGCCCGACGTGCAGCTCGAAGTGGTGCGCGAAGCCGTCCGGCATGCTGACCATGTGCGAGGCATCCTCGCGCAGAAGCCGCTCGGCGTCAGTTTCGCGCAAGCCCAAGAAATTGTCGCACTTTGCCGGCAGGCGGGCATCACGCTGGCGGTCAATCAGAACATGCGCTACGACCAGTCGATTCGCGCGTGCCGCGGCCTGCTCGAGCGCGGCGAGCTGGGCACGCCGGTCCTCGCCACGATCGAGATGCGGGCCATTCCGCACTGGATGCCCTGGCAGCAGCGGCAGGGTTGGGTGACGCTACGGATCATGAGCATCCATCATCTCGACGCGTTCCGCTTTCTGTTCGGCAACCCCGAGCGGGTCTTTGCCAGCGTGCGGCCCGACCCGCGGACGGCCCAAAATTTCCCGCACGAGGACGGCATCTGCCTCTACATCCTCGAATACGCCAACGGCCTGCGGGCCGCGGCCTGGGACGACGTGTGGGCCGGGCCCTCGGTCGAAGGGGCCGGCGAGCGACATCGGCATTCGCTGGCGCATCGAGGGAACTGAAGGGTTGGTCCGCGGCACGATTGGCTGGCCCGATTATCCAAAGCGCACACCCAGCACCCTCGAGTGGAGCAGTCTGCGTCATCCGGGCCGTTGGATTCGTCCGACCTGGAACGAAGCCTGGTTTCCCGATGCGTTCGCCGGCCCGATGGCCGAGCTGCTCTGCGCCCTGGAGGACGGCTGCGCGCCCGAGTTGAACGGCGAGGACAACTTGCACACGATGGCTCTCGTCGACGCCTGCTACATCTCGGCACGCGAGAAACGGGCCGTCGCTCCGGCCGAAGTTTTCGCGGCTGCTTCGCGCTGAGCGATCTTGCGTCCTCGCTCGGACGAAGCCGCGCATCAACGGCCGGCCACCGCCTCGCCCGCTGGAACGGCAATGGGCTCGACGGTCGGCAGCCGGTCCGACTCCTCGTACCAGTCGTTCAGGCGTCGCATGTCGGCCGCGACCGTTCGCGACGCCGCGAAGAGCACCAGCCCCAGCGCCGCGCAGATTGCGGGGACGATGTAGAAGGCCTGATGCAGGCCGATCTGGCGGAACTGGTCCGGGACGGGACTGGTGCTGGCAGCGACGCCCGCGGCCAGCATCGCGCGCTTGGCGAAAAAGTCCCCGATCTTACCGGTCACCGTCGGGCCGAACGCTCCGCCGACGAAGTACATGGCGAAGAAGTAGAGGGCCATAGCGGTCCCCCGCAGGCTGGGCTCGATGACGTCCTGAATGGCGGCATACACGCCGGCGTAATAGACGTACAGGAACATCACGCCCAACCCGGTGAAGATCATGAAGGCAACGATCGAGCCGGGTGCCTGGTCCAATCCCAAGTAGATCAGCGGCGCCGAGAGAAACATCGCCGTCGACGCGACCAGCAAGCGGCCGTTCGCTCGCGTGCGTTGGATCACGTCGGCCAGCCAGCCGCCCCCCAACATGCCGACGATGCCCACTGCCCCCAGCACGATGCCGGCAATCAGCCCCGCGTCCCGATCGGACATGCCGTGGCGAAGCTTGATCAGTCCGGGAAGGAACATGTTCGTCGCGTACATATTGAAGTTATGCAGCGCCCCGGAAACGATGATCCAGACGATCGTCGGCGTCCCCAGCACGATCAGGTAGGGCGACCCGGGCCGTTGTGGCCGGGCCTTCAAACTGCCGGACGCGGTCTGGCTCTGTTCCATGCCGCCGCGCACCGGTTCTTTGACTAACAGTGCGGCCGCCGCGCAGAGCAGACCAGGAACGCACGCCACATAGAAGGCGTATCGCCAGCCGTGGTGCTGCGTGAGCCAACCGCTGATGGCGTTACTCAAAAAGATGCCGATCGGCAGTCCGAGCATGAAGATCGAGAGAGCGCGTGCCCGTTGTCGCGGCGGAAAGAGGTCGCCCACTAGCGAATTAGCGGCCGGCGCACAGCTGGCTTCGCCGATGCCGACGCCCAGGCGGGTGACGAACATCGAACTGTAATTCCACGTCAGCCCGGAGGCCGCCGTCAGCACGCTCCAGATCGCCACGCCCACGCTCAAAATCCGCGTGCGCGACGTGCGGTCGGCCAGCCGTCCCAGCGGCACGCCCACTGCCGCGTAGATCAGCGTGAAGGCCATCGCCAGGTTGCCCATCTGGACGAAGCTCAATCCCCACTCTTTCGCGACCGGCTCGTTGACGGCTCCGCCGATCTGCCGGTCGTAAAAATTCAGCATGTTGATCACGAACAACACGCTGAGGGCAAACCAGGCACCGCGACGAGTCTGGGCGGGAGTGCGCATGCGACGGCGATCCTCTTAGAGCGCGGCAGAGGGGTTCGAGCGACGGCTGGCGAGCGGGCAAAAACCGAAGGGCAGCGCCGGTGGCGGTCCGGAGACGGCGCCGATCGAGGTCAAACGTTTTTCAGGGTGATCCGGTGGACGACGCACGCCACGTCGTCGCAGTAGTCGATGGCTTCCTCCACGAGCTGATACAGCTCCTTCCACTTGATCACCTGAAACGCATCGAGCCCGCAGTCGAACAGCTCGGCCAGGAAGTGATGGTGGATGGCGTCCCCTTCCTCTTCCGCCTCGTGGACGGCGATGATCAATTGATCGAGGGACATTTTGCCGTTTTTCGGGCGTCGCAGCTCTTTCATCCGCCGCAGGGCGGTGACCGCGTCGCCCATCAACCGGCTGGCTTTGACCAGCACTTCGCACTGATTGACGAAGTCCTGGCGCACCGATTCGATCTTGTAAAACATCATCCGCTGGGCGACGGCATCGATCATGTCGACCACGTCGTCGATCCGGGTGATCAAGCTGTAGACGTCTTCACGGTCGATGGGCGTGATATAGGTCTGTTCGAGCCGATCGAGCGTCTCGTGCGTTACGCGGTCGCCCGTGTGCTCCGCGTCCATAATCGCCGTCACCAGCTCGTTGCGGCGATAGTCCCCCACCTTGGCGTATTCCAGGAGGAGGGTCGCGGAATGGACGGCGTTTTGTACGGCGCGATCGAAGCAGTCAAAGAACTCGAGATTCTTCGGCAAGAGGCCAAACATGAAGTCCTCGTCGGCGATCGAAGCGCAATTCGCCCACTACGACAGAAATGCGCGTCCTTGAGGATATTGCGACAGCGACGGCTTCTCAAGCCGCTCCGCCGGTCCCTCGTGGGCGCTTCGGGCCGCGCGATGCCAACTCAAGAATCGATTTGGTCAAACCATTGCGGCTCGAGCTCTTTGGTGTTGCGCTCGATGCCCAGCACAATGGTGCGTTGGTGGCAGCCGTTGCGGGTCGTCGCCACGGCGTCGATCACCTGCCGCCCCTCCGGAAGCGTGAACCGCTGCGAGAATGTCCCGTCGCGACTGACCGGAATCCGCTCGCCCAGCAGCTTCAGCTCGACGTGGGGATCGGTCGAGCCGTGCAGAATCAGCTCGGCGTGCAGCCGCAGCTCGACGGGCGGCTCCGACGGCGTTTCGGCCTCTCCGTCGTCGCTGCCGTTACTGCTCGACGAAACGCGGGGAATGGGCAGCTTGGAGGTCGGGAGGGCCCGCAGATCGTACGTGGGCCGTTTTTCCAGGTCGACGGCCATGTCCGTCGTGCCGTTCGTGCGGTTGCCAGCCTTCCGCAGCCGCGTTTGCAGCGAATGCGCGCCCGGCCGCGGCGTCTGCACGCGGTTCGAGTGGGCCATCACAAAGAAGAACCCGTTCGGCGCCCGGTAGCCGATCTGAATGCGATATTTGCGCGGCGCCGGATCGACCGGCACATACCAGTGGTCGACGTCGCCATGAATATCGACGTCACCCACCCGAGTTTGGGTCGCCATGCCGGAGTCGTCGGCCGTCACGTCCAGGATCCGCAACACGGGGACGGCGTGATGCCACTGCACCCCCAGCGCCGCCTCAGCCCGGGTGAGCGTGTCACGGGAGAGGGTCCAGCGAACGTGTACCCAGCAGGGATCGGTCCCCTCGGCGATTAGGGAATCACGCGCAGCTTCGGGCGTCGATGAGCCGATCGACGATTTCAACAGACGCCGGTCCCGCAGTGGACCGCCATGGAAGTATCGGCGATCGCTCTTGCCGTCGC
This sequence comes from uncultured Planctomycetaceae bacterium, assembly GCA_963813715.1. Classification (GTDB taxonomy): domain Bacteria; phylum Planctomycetota; class Planctomycetia; order Planctomycetales; family Planctomycetaceae; genus DASPSM01. The sequence continues at coordinate 83,457 of CAWFAK010000010.1, forward strand.
GTTCGAGGTCGTGCCGTTGCCCATTGTGCGCCGAGCCATTGTGCACCGAGCCACTGTGGGTCGAGCCACTGCGCGTCGAACCGTTGTGCGATGCACCGTTGCTCGGCGAGCCGGTGCGGCTGCCGTTTCGCGAGCCGTTTGGAGTCGAACCGCTGTTGCTCGTTCCGTTGCGATTGCGGTTGAGTTGGCGGCGATAGGAAGCGGCCAGCGCGACGACAAGTTCGTCTTTGGTCATCTCGTGCCAACCCGCGATCTGGTGCTTTTTGGCGCGGGCGGCCAGGGCCTTTCGGGTCAAAGCGCGAAGCGAAGTGACGGTCATGTGGTGGAGTCTCCGTCCGAATAGGCCTGGTCTCGAACTGCGCACGGGGAGTGCGCCGGCCAAGCCCACTGGGTGCGCGGGGGAATAAAGGGGCGACCGCAGTCGATCGGACTCGTCCGACCGAACCGGGTCGAGCAAAGACAGGATCTGCGAATCACCTTGCGGATTCCCGATCTTAGGAACGATCAAGCTGCTGCGGCAGCGCGGCTTACAGCAGCGGGGTCTCCGGCGGCGGTCCGTGCCTCGATTGTCCGAAACGAACGCTTCGGACCTTCGGATCACGCCCGCCGAGCCGCGACAAGCCGAGGTGGCCTGCGGCCCTGAAGGTTGATCCGCGTAAAGTCGTTTTTGTCGGGTCTGAAATCGGGTCCCAGCGACGAAGTTCGCTGAAATGGACAGTGGATATGACGAAATGGTCACCCGACACTTTTGTTGTATCAATCCGGAATTCAAACTTTCAATTGCAGCTGCAAAAGAATGTCTCGCGCTGCCATGAAACTTGAAACGCAACTTGTTTGCGCATATGATATTACAACTTAATCCACGCACGAAGGGCATGTGGGGCGAACACTGGTTGAAACACTAATGAACATTTGGCCAAACACCGCGAAATGACTGTCTCAGTTACGAACGATCTCGCGCCGTGCAACGTGCTCCCGATCTCACCCGGTGGAGCGCCAGGCGAGCGGACCAACGACTCAATGTGCGCGCGGGTTTCAGGCTCGTAAGGGTCGAGCGATTGACCTCCCTTGATCGACGACGTTGACTCGCCGACGACCAGCCACACTTCAGAATTGATTGAACTGCTCCGAGATCGAGGCACCGGTTTCAAATCGCGGATTCAGATCCCGCGATTGCCGACCGTCGCCGATACCGTGTCAAGGGGACCGACGCCCCGGCTCGTTGACTCCATTACGCGTGACCGGTAACGTCGCTTCGATTCGGTCTCGCGCCGAGTGACCGAATCGATGGGACCCGTTTGACGGGCCTCTTAAGTGTCTGCGGTTCGCGGCGTTCCCCGTGAATGGGAATCAGCCCCCCCACTCTTGGGAAATCGCAATTCGTTTTCGCTCGCTGCTTTGACACTCCCCCCGGCTCGGAATAAACTTCTCGCGAAATAAGAAATTGAACTGACGAAGGAGAGCGTACAGGCCTGCCCCGATCACGTTCTCAACGCCCCGCTCCGTTTGCCGCGGGACAGTTTCTGACACCGTGGCGGCCGCGAACGCTCGCACGAATCTTGGGCCTCCTTCGGCGTCCGCCGGGAGGTTTCTTGTGCCCGATGAAAACGACGACCGACCGCCGATGGTTGTCGGGATGCATTGGGTTCAGCAGATCACGTCGATTGCACTTGAGATGGCATTGCCGGCAGCGTTAGGTGTTTACCTAGACAAACGCTGGGGCACTGGGCCGTGGCTGCTCGCTCTCGGAGCAGTATTCGGTTTTTTGGCGGCTTTGTGGCATTTGATGGCGCTGGCGAAGCGCGGAGGTCCGAAATCTTCCGGACCGAAGCAGGGAAAAGGCTCGTAATGTTTTTGAGCCGATCGACGGCACAAACGCCGATTCAAACGGCTTGGCTGCGCTGCGCGTGGCTCGGAATGGCGACGGCTCTATTATGGCTTGTTCTGCTGGGGCCGGCGTGGCTCATCGGCGGACGCGACGGGCTGATCGGTGTGTCGGTGGCTGCCCTCTTGTGCGTCGTCCCCGGTTGGATCGTCTTCTGGCTGGCTGCCGCTTACGGCGCGGCCGGCGGGCACGTCCCGCTAGTCGTGCTTGGCGGCATGCTGCTGCGGATGGTCTTCGTGTTTTTGGGGATGGTGATCGTGCAGTCGGCCAACCACAACCTCGGCTTTCGCGAGTTTGTGGTTTGGCTGCTGGCGTTCTACGCCGTTCTGTTAGGCGTCGAGACGTTCCTGGCGTTGCCCTGCACCGAATCTGCGACCGGCCAACCGCGCAGGGGGAGTCTGACCCCCGATGGCAGTGCCCCACCCGGAACCGGATCTCTTCGACCACGTGCGGGATCACAGCTTCTTTCACCTGCCCGGCTTCTGGACATCCTCCGGGGAGACCAAGTTTGAGTTGTGGGACATCCCGCTGTGGCGTGATCGGCACTTTCAGCTCACGAAATACATGGTGCTGCAGGTCATTGCCGGCGCTCTTCGTGTTCTTCGTCTTCCGTGGCTTAGCCCGCCGAGTCGCTTCGGGTGCCCCTCCTCGGGGGCCCTGGTGGAATTTCTGGGAGACGCTGGCCCTCTACATCCGTGACAACGTCGTGCGCCCGACGATTGGCGTACCCCACGACGCACACGGGCACGATGAACATGGGCACGCTCACCACGGCCACGATGATCACGGTCACGGTGCGGCTAGCCACGCCGCTGTGGCGACCGTGGGACATCCGGCCGACCGGTTTTTGCCCTACATCTGGACCTGCTTTTTCTACGTGCTGATCTGCAATTTGCTCGGCGCGTTTCCGTGGATGGGCTCGCCCACGGCGAATATCAACGTGACCGGCGCCTTGGCGGTGATCACGATCTGCACGGTCATGTTTTACGGAATGCAGCGCTCGGGCGTGGCCGGTTTCTGGGCTTCGCTCGCGCCCCCCATGGATCTTCCGCCGCTCATGAAGGTGGTGTTGGTCCCCGTGATCTGGGGGATTGAACTATTCGGCTTCATGATCAAGCACTTCGTGTTGGCCGTGCGTTTGTTTGCGAACATGATGGGCGGCCACACCGTGATTGCCGTGTTCTTGTTGTACATTGCCACGACGGCCACCTCGGCCCTTTGGTACCTCGTGCTTCCCTCGAGCATGTTCGGGCAGATCTTCGTGGGCACGCTCGAGATACTCGTGGCGTTTATCCAGGCGTACATTTTCGCGTTTCTGGCAACGTTGTTTATTTCGATGGCAGTGAACCCGCACTGATTTCCGCAGCAGAAATTTGCCCAGACGGGCGATTCGTATTCCCGGTCCGGTCGCAGGCTCGCCGCTGGCGGGTCGGCGATGTCTGACACAGAAAGCTTTGAGGAGTCGTGACGTGAAGCAAGCCGTTCAGATTGGTGCGTTGGCGATCGCAGTCGTTCTGGCGCTCGCCGTCCCGGCGATGGCCGCCGGCGAAAACTACGGTTTCCATTTCTCGGGAGCGATCGGCGCGGGCGTGACGCTTTTGGGTGCCGGCTACGGCATCGGAAAGATCGGCGCCTCGGCCGTCGAGAGCATGGCTCGGCAGCCCGAAGTCGCCGGACAGATCCAGACGGCGATGCTCATCGCCGCCGCCCTGATCGAGGGTGCGACCTTCTTCGCACTGATCATTTGTATCGCCAGCGGAGCTCCGTGGCCGGCGGCCGCGCAGTAAGTCGCGGGCAATTCAGCCAGCGATTCGCGGGTAAGCGAGGGGAACTCATGCGCACGTCGATTGCCAGGCTCAGCGTCTGTGCGGCTCTGGGCCTGTCGGCATGGCTGTTGCTTTGTAGTGCCGCGGGCCGTCGCTCCGCCGCAGGGGCCCGTCGGGCAAGCCGAAGCGGCGTGCGAAAGAAGCCGGTCGAGGAACTGCGCGAAGAGGGCGTGCCGATCAAGTTCAAAAAAGACCTGGCTCTCTGGTCGGCCGTCACCTTCCTGATTTTTCTCTTCTTGCTGGGCCGTTACGCCTGGAAGCCGCTGATCGCCGCGCTCGACGACGCGCGAGGGGAAGATTCGCGGCGATATCTCGGCTGCGGAGTCGGCCCGGCTGAAGGCCGAGCAAATGCTCGCCGAGCACTCCAAGCGGATGGCCCAGGTGCAGGATGAGATTCGCGAAGTGCTGGCCCAGGGGCGGCGCGACGCCGAGAGTCTCAAGCAAGAGATCGTCGGCCAGGCCCAGAAGGAGGCCGTGGCCGCCAAGGACCGCGCGGTGCAGGAAATCTCGCGGGCTCGCGATTCGGCACTCAAGGACCTGTTCGACGTGATGGCGACCGAGGTCGCGCACGCCACCCAGCACGTGCTGGGCCGCAGCGTCAACTCGTCCGACCAGGACCGGTTGATCGAGGAGGCCCTGGCGCAGTTCCCGCGGCGCTCGTAATTCTCCGTTTCTCGTTTGTCGGCATTTCGGCAACTCGATGGCAGATCAAAACCCACAGGCATCCCGGCGTCTCGTCCGTGATGGAGGATCCCTCCTCGCAGGCGCGTCGCGCGCACCTACGCCGACGCCCTGCTCGACGCGGCGGGCTCCGGCACGACCGAGGTGCTCGAGGAGCTGACCTCGTTCGTCGACGACGTGCTGGCGAAGCTGCCCGCAGCTGCGCGACGTCTTTTTCTCCCGGGTCGTCGGCCGCGACGAAAAGATTCACCTCGTCGATCGCGTCTTCTCCGGCAAGGCGAGTCCTCTTTTGGCGAATTTCTTGCGGGTGCTCGTCCGTCACGATCGGCTCGACCTGGTTCCGCTAATTGCGCGGGAGGCTCGGTTGCGCCAGGAAGCGCGGAGCGGCAAACAGCGGGTGCAGATCAAAACGGCCATGCCGCTCAGCGACCAGTCGCGGGACCGCCTGCGGCAGCGCCTGGCCGAATCGCTCCCCTTCGAACCCATACTCGAGACCCAGGTCGATCCGTCGCTGATCGGCGGAATTGTGATCCGGGTCGGCGACACCGTTTACGATAGCTCGCTGGCCACGCGGGTGGCGCAGTTGCGCGACCGCATCCAGCAGAGGAGTCTCCATGAAATTCAAAGCGGACGAGATCGCTTCAGTTCTGCAGAAGGAAATTGAAGACTTCAAGGGCCAGCTGGCGACCAGCGAGGTCGGGCAGGTCCTGGAAGTCGGCGACGGCATCGGCGCTGCTACGGCCTCTCCACGGCCATGGCCGGCGAGATGGTCGAATTTCCCAACGGCGTTAACGGCCTCGTCTTCAACCTGGAAGAAAGCAGCGTCGGCGTCATCATCCTGGGCGACTATCTCGAAATCTCCGAGGGAGACGAGGTCAAAACGACCGGCCGTCTGCTCTCAGTCCCAGTGGGTGAAGCCCTCATCGGCCGCGTGGTCGATCCGCTGGGCAACCCGCTCGACGGCAAAGGGCCAATCCTGACGAACGAGCGGCGAGCGGTCGAAACGATCGCCCCCGGCGTCGCCGAGCGTCAGCCCGTCAAACAGCCGCTCCAGACCGGCATCAAGGCCATCGACGCAATGACCCCGATCGGCCGCGGCCAGCGGGAGCTGATCATCGGTGACCGCAAGACCGGCAAGACGGCCGTCGCCATCGACACGATCCTGAATCAGAAGGGCGGCGACGTGATTTGCATCTACGTCGCCTGCGGCCAGCGAGCCAGTGCGACCGCGGGCGTCGTGGAAGTTCTCCGTGAGCACGGCGCGCTCGACTACACCATCGTCGTCAGCGCCACGGCATCGGATCCCGCTCCCCTGCAATACGTCGCTCCCTACGCCGGTGCGGCGATGGCCGAGCACTTCATGTGGCAGGGGAAGCACACGCTGGTGATCTATGACGACTTGTCGAAGCAGGCCCAGGCCTACCGGCAACTCTCCTTGCTGATGCGGCGGCCCCCCGGCCGCGAGGCCTACCCTGGTGACGTGTTTTATTGTCACAGCCGACTTCTCGAGCGGGCTTGCAAGCTCAACAATCAGCTCGGCGGCGGCTCGATGACCGCGCTGCCCATCATCGAAACTCTCGAAGGCGAGGTTTCGGCCTACATTCCAACCAACGTGATTTCGATTACCGACGGCCAGATTTATCTCGAGCCGTCCCTGTTCTTTGCCGGCGTGCGACCGGCCATTAACGTCGGCATTAGCGTGTCGCGCGTGGGCGGCAACGCCCAGACCAAGGCGATGAAGCGCGTCGCCGGCAGCTTGCGGCTCGACCTCGCCGCCTTCCGCGAATTGGAAGCCTTCGCACAACTCGGAACGGAACTCGATAAGGCGACGCAGCGGCAGCTCGATCGTGGATACCGAATGGTCGAACTGCTCAAACAGCCGCAATACCAGCCACGCGCGGTGGCCGACCAGGTGATCGCGATCTTCGCCGGCACGCAAGGCTACTTCGATAAGGTCGCCATCAAGGACGTGGCTCGCGCCGAGAAGGAATTGATCGAGTACATGAAAGAACGAAAGTCGGCAATTCGCGGCAAGATCGTCGAAACCGGCGCGCTCGACGATGCAACGATGGCCGAGCTGCGCACGGCACTGGAAGAATTCGCCAAGCAGTGGGAGCAATCCCACCCGTTGGCCGCGGCGAAGTAAGGACTCTGGGCGAGCGGCTGGTGTAAGCCAGCCGGTTCTCTGTAGGCGTTGGGACATTCGGCGAAATGGCAAAAGCGCGAGCGATCATTAAACGGCTCAAGGCCGTCAAGAATATCCGTAAGATCACGCGGACGATGGAACTCATCGCCACCGGGCGATTCAAAAAAGCCATGGACCGGGCGAGCCACGCTGCCGCGTACACGCGGAAGATCTCCGAGATCGTTGCCGACTTGTCGCGAGCCAATCTTGAGATCTCGCATCCGCTCCTGGAAGCGCGGCCCGAGCCTCGCGCAACGGCTCTGCTCGTGCTGACCTCGAACCGCGGCTTGTGCGGCGGTTACAACGCGGGAGTGCTGCGGCTGGTCATCGCTCGCGTACGCGAAGCGCGACAAACGCAAGAGACGCTCAATCTGGAAGTGTCGGGCAAGCGGGGCATCAACTTCCTGAAGTTTCAGGGACGACCGGCCGACCGCACCTACACGAATTTCGAGGACAAGCCGACCTTCGCTGAGGTCGAGGCACTCGCGGACCGCTTCATCGAGGCCTTTACCAGCAAGACCATCGACCGCTTGCAAATTGCCTACACCAAGTTTGAATCCGCCTCCCGCCAGGTCGCGACGCTGGAGACGCTGCTGCCGATCGGCAATTTGCAGACCCAGACCGCCGCCACGGACCAGCAACCAATCGAATACGAGTTTTTGCCGTCGTCTGCCGACATCCTGGCAGAGATCGTGCCGGCCGCGTTCAAGGCCCGGCTGTTCAAGTGTTTTCTCGACGCGGCAGTGAGCGAACAGATCTTCCGTCGCGTGGCGATGAAGGCGGCCACCGAAAACGCTGACGACATGATCGGCTCGCTGTCGCAGCTTTACAACCGGGCTCGCCAGACGCAAATCACGTCGGAACTAAGCGAAATCATTGGCGGCGCCGCCGCTCTCGAATAAACGGTCAAGCGGGCAGAATGCCCACGGGAAAAATCATGAGCACAGCAACCCACGAGAAGAAGAAGCACGGGACCAACATCGGCCACGTCACTCAGGTCATCGGCTCGACATTCGACGCCGAGTTCCCGGAAGACTCGCTCCCCGAGATTTACAACGCGCTCAAAATCGATCGCGAGGTCAAGGGCGTGCGGGTGAAGGTCACCGGGGAAGTGCAGCAGCACCTCGGCGGCGGCCGCGTCCGTTGCGTGGCCCTCGGCTCGACCGACGGCATGGTCCGCGGCACCGAAGTTCTCGACACGGGTGCGGCGCTCACCGTGCCAGTCGGCAAGGGAACTCTGGGACGAGTGTTCAATCTGCTGGGCGATCCCGTCGATGGCCGCGGCGAGGTGAAGGTCGATGAGCGGTGGCCCATCCATCGTGCCCCTCCTTTGATGGAGAATCTGAGCGCTAAGACCGAGATTTTCGAGACCGGCATCAAAGTCATCGATCTGCTGACGCCGTTCGTGCGCGGTGGTAAGGCCGGACTGTTCGGCGGTGCCGGGCTGGGGAAGACCGTCATTCTGACCGAGCTGATCGCGCGTATCGCGAGTGCCCACGGCGGTTACTCGGTGTTCGCTGGTGTGGGTGAGCGAACTCGCGAAGGGAACGACCTTTGGCTCGAAATGCAGGAGACCAAAATCGGTAAGACCGATCGTTCGGTCATCGAACAAACCTGCATGGTGTTCGGCCAGATGAACGAGCCGCCTGGCGCGCGTCTGCGAGTCGCCCTGTCTGCCCTCACGATGGCTGAATGGTTCCGCGACACGACCGGGACCGACACGCTGCTGTTCATCGACAACATCTTTCGCTTCTCGCAGGCCGGTAGCGAAGTCTCGGCCTTGCTGGGGCGAATGCCCAGTGCCGTGGGTTACCAACCGACGTTGGGCACGGAGCTGGGCGAGTTGCAGGAGCGGATCACCTCGACCAACCGTGGGGCCATCACCAGCGTGCAGGCCGTGTACGTGCCGGCCGACGATCCGACCGATCCGGCGCCCGCGACGGCTTTCTCGCACCTGGACGCGTTCATCTACCTGGAGCGTAAGATCGCCGAAAAAGGCATCTATCCGGCGATGGATCCCCTCGCTTCGTCCAGCCGCGTGCTCGATCCGCAATACGTGGGTGAGCGGCACTACGCGGTCGCTCGGCAGGTGCAGCGGATCCTGCAGCGATACCGTGAATTGCAGGACATCATCGCCATTCTCGGCGTCGACGAATTGAGCGAAGAGGACAAGCTGGTTGTGCATCGCGCCCGCCGCATCGAGCGCTTCCTTTCGCAGCCGTTCCTCGTCGCCGAGGTGTTCACCGGCAAGGCCGGCAAGATCACGCCGTTGGAGGACACGATCCGCAGCTTCGAGGAATTGTGCGCGGGCAAGTGGGATCACCTGCCGGAAGGCGCGTTCATGTACGTCGGTGGCATCGACGAAGCGGACGAGCAAGCCAAGAAAATGGCTCAAGGCTAGTCGGCCAACATCGAAAGAATCAGCATAATGGCTGCCGCATAGCCCCTTGAGACTGGTGCTGGTAACGCCGGAGACGACCCTCGTCGACGAGCCCGTCAGCGCGTTGCGTTTTCCGCTCTTCGATGGGCAGATCGGCATTCTCCCCGGCCGGGCACCCTTGATCGGCCGGCTGGGCTACGGCGAGCTGAACGTGACCCACGTCGACGGATCGCACGCGTCGTACTTCGTCGACGGCGGCTTCGTGCAGGTGAAGCAGGGCATTGTTTCGCTGCTGACCGACCGAGCCCTGACCAGCGAACAAATCGACCCGGCCGCGGCCGAGGAAAAACTTCGCGAAGCCTCCGCCCGCAAGGCCCACAGCGACGCGGAGATCAATGCCCGCTTCCGCGATGAGGAACGGGCCCGGCAGATGCTGGCGCTGGCCGACCGAAGGTAAGCCGCCGATCGATCTCTGACCAACGATCCGCGCGCGACGTCCGCCAGCCGGATCACGTCGCAAGTTTCTTGACGTGAGGCGTCGAGTCCGCGCATCTTTTCCCGCTTGCTCCAGCTTATCACGTTTGGAGCAATTCCGAGCCAGCAAACTCTCGCAAATCGCACTAGTCGTCCGCCTTCGATTCGCGCTGGGGACGTCGGTGCTTTCACTCAGCGCAAAGTGGCGGCCCATTTTCTTCATGACCGACAAGTCCTGCAGTCGAAAGGAAAATAGGCAAAAAGCGACACTTAACCGCCTTCGGCCTCACGACGAATCGTTCTTTGGCAACTGTCTCGGCAACTGCCGCCCCGCATTTGGTTCATCTGACATTTGGTAATGAGGAGTTCCCTTTGAGGAGCACAAACCGTTTCCGAACCCGCAGGAGGCCGGGTTAGTGGGGTCAGGCGGACCGGCTGCAAGCTTGGTGCTGGAAGTTGGCCGCGGTCGGACCGAGCAACGTCGGCGACCCGTGCAATCGTCGCGATTCCTCATTGGCTCGAGCCAACGCTGCGACTTGTGTCTGGGCGGCGGGGCCATTCCCCCGCTGCATTCCCTGATTTCGACCGACGGCGGCGAAGTCTGGCTCGAAGCGATCGCCGACGCGCCGGAACTGCTCGTCAACGGCCGCGTCGAGAAGTGCGTGCGGCTCCAGGATCAGGATCGGCTGCGGATCGAACCGTTCGAGTTGATCGTGCATCTCGCCGGCAACCCGCGGCCGCACTCGAAACGGAAAAAACTCCGGCTCCATCGCTACCCGAAGCAGCAGATCGAATCGTCGAACGTGAGCGACCTGTCGGCTCTCGAATTAGTCGAACGGATCGAAGCGGCCACGCAGCTCGTCAACGACTTCGAGCAGCGCAGCCGGCTCGGAATGGAATCGCTGTTGGCCGCCGCGAACGAACGCCGCGGCCGCATGGTCGCCGGGATCCCCAAGGCTCCGCGAGGCTCCGTCCTGCCGATGAGTAGCGCCTCGGCGGAGGCAGATCACCTGGAACTCGCGGATCCTGGAATCGCTCGTGGGCCATATTTCCGACGTCGTCGGCGAATTGGAAAAGCGAACGGGCCTGCAGTGGCAGCGCGAAGCCGGCTACCGCGACGCCGTCTCCAGCCTGTTCGAGAGCCAGGATCGCCTCTCGCGGCAGTTGGAAGTGCTGCTTCGGCGAGTCGCCTCGCTCAACACCGATCGCGGCACACCCGAGCGGGGCCGGGCCATCGCCTGAACTCCACAGACGTCACACTGCCAGTCTTCGAGGATCAGCCCGTCGGCGGTGTGGGCTTGAACGGGCGCTGTTCGATCTTGCCGTCGTGGAACGCGACGGCCGTATTCTGCGAAATTTCGTCCCACGATTCGGCGAGGTTGCCGATCGGCTCGGAGACGACCAGCCGTATCGGCTGGGGCGAAGCCATCCGCAGCGTCTTGTTCAACCGATAGAGATGTTCCGCGTCGGCGGTGTGGTACAGGGTCGGTGCATCGCTGTCGGATGCGTAGCGAACAGCGTACAAGTGCTGGCCGTCGGTGACGCCCAACGTCATCCACAGGGCCTGGTCCACACCCTGAGCGGCGGCCGTCTTCTCCACGAAGCCCGCCATCCGCTCGAGCGCACCGATTGGATCGTCCTCCAACCCCAGCGTGAGCGCCAGGTAAAACATCAGCTCGGAGTCGGTCGTCCCCTGCACGTGGGGAAAGAATTGCGGCCCGACCGCAAACAGCAGGTCGCGGCGAAACTTTTCGATCTCGTCGATCTCGCCGTTGTGGACGAACAGCCAGTGGCCATAGCGGAACGGGTGGCAGTTGGTTTCCTGCACGCTGGCCTTGGACGTGGCTCGCACGTGGGCCAGAAACGATGGAGCCATCGTCTGGGCCGCCAGCTCGTGCAGGTTGAAATCGTTCCAGGCCGGCCGAATGCTGCGAAACAGGCCCGGCTTTTTGCGGCCGCCGTACCAGCCGACGCCGAACCCGTCCCCGTTGGTGGCCGTTTCCTTGGATTGCGAACTCAGGCTCTGGTCGATGAGCGAATGCTCGGCCTTGAACAGAATGTCTTCCAGCCAGATCGACGGACCATGATACGCCAGCCAGCGGCACATGATGTTGCGCCTCCACGTCCGGGGAGGGCTACGCTCCCGCTGAGCCCGCCCGATTTGAGTCGCACACAAAAGCTCGGCAGCAGCCCGGGCGGCTTAGTGCCGGAGCACTCTGCGCAAAGTGTACCACGCGACGGGCATGATCAGGGCGTTGGCCACCCACATCGCCCAGGCCGGGTTGACCACGTCGTTCTTCGACTGGTTCATCATCAAGAACACAATCGGGTAATAGGCGGTGAGGATCGGCACGAAGCACATAAAGAAGCTGGTCAGCACCTGCCGCCGCGCCTGCAGAATCGAAAAGGGCCCTCCCAGCAGCGTGAAGAAGAAACAGCTCGCGGAGAGGCGAAGCGGCCGTGGATTTCGGTGTGGTTCTGCACGATCTCTTCTTTCTTGACGATCAGGTCGGCGTCGTACCGCAGCATGTCGGGCTTGTCGAGGCGGTCGAAGTCGCCCGTCGCCAGCGCAAAGGCCGTCTCCACGTCGCGGCCCGGCGCAGTCCCTCCAGGTCGGTCGAGATGCCGCTTAAACTCTCCCGCAACTCGCTGATGCTGCGACTGCGGGCCTTGAGCTTTTTCGGCTCCTCGGGCAGAGGAAATTCCCAAGTCTCCTCGTGACCGCGAAAGCTCTCGTGGTCCGGCACGACTCCGTTGAGGTTCACCAGCGTCACGCGGACCACGCGCTTGGCCATGTCGAAGTGCAGCGTTGCCTCGTCGGCAAAGATGTGGATCGTCTGGCCGCCCCGCGGGGTGTAGTGGAACGTCGGCTTGATGAGTTTCCGCCCCTCGACGTTCTGCACCGAGATCGTCAAAGCCGGGTCGCGGCGCATGAAGATATGGTGCGTCCGCAGGATGTCGAGAAAGATGTTCTCGAGCATTTGGGCCACGCGGTTGTCGATGCTCGTCATCGCCCAGGGAATCACCTGGTCCGTGAGCAAGAGCGACGTCATACTGAGCACGATACCCATCACGAACGACGGCATGAGCAGCGAAAACGGCGCTGATGCCGGCCGCCTTGGCCGCGGTGACCTCGTGGTCCGCGGCGATCCGCCCGTAGACGAGCGTTACCGTCAACAGCATCGTCGCGGGAATCGTGAAGGGGAGCAGGCTCGGCACGAGGTAGGGCAGGATCTGCAGAATCTCGCCGGGCCCCAGGCCGTCTTCACTGGCTTTGGTGAAGGCGCCGAGAAACACCAGCAAGATGGTGAGCACGCTGACCACGAGCAGAAAGACGCGGATCAGCTCGCCCAAGACGTACTTCTGCAGCAACCGCATCGACGAACCTTCCGGCCGAACGACTCGTCACGCGTGCGCACTAGCGACCACTCGCTTGGCCCGCCCCAAATCCCAGCCGCGCCGTAACTGTCAAACCGGCGCCCTAAATGCCCATCAGAGAATGACATAGGCGCGTCGATATATGCCAAACCGTGCGGACGGTCAATGCCAACTGTTCGCCGCTCCTTGCGCAGTTCCCCGAACTTCATCAGCCTCTCCAAGACTGGAAATCGGAGCGATCGAAGCGAGCACGAGAGTGGGGCTGCGTCCGCACAATTGCAGTCTTCGCGCGTGAATTGTCGGCCGAGACTCGGGCGCGACCAGCCGACGTGCAGCCATCGCCAAGCCCGGTCCGAAAAAGAAAGACGAGCCAGCCGAAAGACGATTTGTCGAGCGCGGCAGTAGTCGGCAACGAACTGCCGGCGGTAGGCAATCAAACAGACTTCATCTTACCAGAGGCCACCCACGCGAGGTCCGTTCATGTTCGAGATCTTTAAGACTCTGTCGGACGATCAGATCGCTCTCGTCGGATGTGCGGCTGCCCTCACCGTCGCGGGGACGATCATGTCCCTGAGCTACTACATTGGTCGCGGCCGCATGACGGGCGCCGGCCAAAAGACCAGCCAACCGCTGGTGCTGGCTGCGTCAATCGCCCGTCCTCAACGGATGAATTCGGAAGTCGCCGCCGAGCGCCGCGAAGCGGCCTAGGGCGGTGCCACGGGGGATAGGTCGCCCGGCGGACTGGGGTCCGGCTCCGCGCCTGGGTGGCCGCCAGCTGCGAGCGGCTCGACCGATCTCCCGCCGTGACGAGAAGTAGTAGACGGCGCCGACTGCGCAATCACCAGCGTGACGATCCGATAGGCCAGCGCCGTCGCCACTCCGGCTCCGGCTGCCGTCGCCGCCGGCACGGGCATTCCCGCCGCTTGATTGGCCAGCTCGTAGCAACTCGCGACGAGCTTCTCCATCGTGCCGATCGCCCCCGGTACCGGAATAAAGACGGCAGCCAGCTCCGCGCCCGGAATGAGCAGCAGATGCTCCCAGTACCCCGGGGCTGCCGGCCCCGCTTTTACAGCCAGTGCGCAAAGTAGAATCCCGACAGCATGCCGATGTGGCCCACCACGCTGATCGCCACGCAAAAGACCAGCACGCGACCGCGAGCCTGGTAAAGTAGCACCGCGTTGACCAGGCTGCCGATCATCGGTCCGACTTTCGGCAAGGCCACCAGTTTCCGCATGGGGGCCGATCGCGGCACGGCCGGATGCAACAGCACGGCCAAGCCGATGATCCCGCCGAACGTCCCGGCCCACAGCACGATCAGGTACGTCTGCACCACGGGTTGCTGTAACAGGGCCGGCGGTTGAAAGAACATGGTCATGGCACCGACCACAAAGAGTGCCTGCACTCCCAGAATGCGGTCTAAGAGCACGGTGGCCATGGCGATCCCCTTGCGGGATTTCTGTTCGGTCGCAATCAGCCCGGCCCGAATGATGTCGCCGCCGGTGGCCCCGGGGCCCAGATAATTGCAGGCATAGCCGATAAAGCTCAGCCGCACCGCATCCTTGAGGGTGAAGGGAAAGTCCTGCGCCCAGACGAGCAGGTACCAGCGATAGAAAGTCAGCGCAATGGACGCGGCGACCACCAGCAGGGCCAGGCCCAAATAAGACCAGTCGGGCCGCTGGGCCAGCAAGCTCGCCAGCGGCCCCCAGTACGCGTAAAACAAGTAGCCCAGCACGGCGGCGGCGACCAGCCATCGCAGCCAGCCCCAGTTTCGCCTGACTGCCTGAATTGCCAGTTTGAGAATGCGCAACGCCGGGGCCCTATCTTCCGAGTTTCGCAGCGTTTCTAGACGATCAGCCAAAGGCCTGCAATCGAGAAGCCTTGCCAAGCCAGGTAAGTGGAGGGTATCTTTCCGCTCCCGCCGGATGGGATCCGACGGCACGCGGCGGCAACGTCCCCCTCCGAGGAACGGTTGCCGACGCCCGCAAACGATTGACTCTCGCGATCGACCTCTCCACTGTTTGTGAAAGGGCTAAAGGATGAGCCGGCTCACGGCATGCGCACGTCCACGCCCGGTTTCGCGTCTTCCGTCCGGAAGGCGACGCCATCATTCTCCAGTTCCCCAGCCGCGAACGGCGCCCCGGCCTCGATGCGGAATGAACCCCGCTCGGCCGAAGGCACCGTCTCGCTGGCCGACTTCAAGTTGCACCCGGACGCGAAGCCGTGCTGGCTCGCGCTCTCGCGGTCACCGCAATCGCTGCTGCCCGCATTGCCACCGCGGCGGAGTCATTCCCGTCGACCTGGGCGACGGTGACAAGCGCCGCTGGGCGATGCCCGTCCCCGGCACGGCCACGCTCGTCGGCTTCTACTGCGGCGCGTGCGGCGCCGAGTGGTCTGCCTAACGCAACGTCGACCGCTCCCTGTTTCGAGTGGCCGGGGCGGCCGCTTGCGGAAGCCCCGGAATTGCCACTCGTACTTGAGTTCCTTCCCTGAAGCGATTTCGCTCGGGGGCTTCCGCATTGCAGCGCCCCCCCCGCCACCCGGTCGTGATCCCTCAACCGGCTGGCGAACATTCAGCGTTGGAAACGGTCCTTCGGCAGCGCCGGATCTCAATTTATTTCCCACGGGCACGCCTCCATACTTGGGCGTCCGCTCCAGGCGACCTGGTGCCGGCGCGAGTCTCTAACCCGATGGCGAGCTCGTGGCGAAATCGCGACCCCCAGCCGAACAACCTCTGTCCAACGATGATCTGCCCGCGGCCCCGGACGTGCGGAAAAAGAAGAAATCGGGCGAGGCGGAGGAAAAACTCACGCGGCCGATCTGGTATCGCTACGCGACCTGGGTCGTGATGATCCTGTTCACGGCCGGTGCGATCGTCGAATCCTCGCCCAATATAACTACAAGCATAATTTGCGGGTCGCTCAGGAGGGGCTCGAGCGGATCGAGGGCAGCCCGACCAAAGTGACCTACGACGACATCAAAGATCGCTTCTGGGGCACGCCCGAATCGAGCACCGGCACGTCCGACTTTGTGCCCAACGTCATCTATACGTGGTCCTGGCACGGTCTTCGCAAGTACGTCGTCCGTCTGTACGTCAGTCCGAAGGACGGCCAGTTCGCAAGGTCGAGTCGGAACCGTGACACCCTGTCGATCCGGCACCGATCGGCCAGACTAACACCGATCAAAAAGCGGCCCAAACCCGCGGTACCCGCGGCCTGTCGCCGAAGGAACACAATGCAATCGATCGTCGGCCTGGTGCTCGGCGGCGGCAAGGCACTCGCCTCTTCCGCTGACCAACTCCGCACCAAGCCGGCCGTGCCCGTCGCCGGCAAGTACCGCCTCATCGACATCCCCATCAGCAACTGCATCAACAGCGGCATGAACCGCATCTACGTCCTGACGCAGTTCCTCGCGTCAGCCTGCACCGGCACATCGCCAACACCTACAAGTTCGATCCCTTCAGCCGCGGCTTCGTCGAAGTGCTCGCCGCCCAGCAGACCAACGAAGGCGACCGACTGGTACCAGGGCACCGCCGACGCCGTCCGCCAGCAACTCCGCTACGTCGAGGAGCCCTGGATCGAGGACGTGCTCATCCTCTCCGGCGACCAGCTCTACCGCATGGACTTCCGGCGACTGCTCGAAACGCACGCCGCGAAAAGGCCGACGTGACCATCGCCGTGCTGCCGGTCACCCGCGGAGGCGGCACGCCGCTTCGGCATCATGCGGCTCGACGAGGCCGGCCGCGTCATCGGCTTCGTGGAAAAGCCGAAGACCGACAGCGGAATCGCCCTCGTCCGCACGACCGGCGTGGATCGACGCGCACGGCATCGTCAGCCGCGGCCGCGACGTACCTGGCGAGCATGGGCATCTACCTCTTCAACCGCCAAGCGCTCGTCGACTCGTCTGGACAAGCCGGACTACCACGACTTCGGCAAGGAAGTCTTCCCGCGCGATCCAGCGCCACCGCGTGCAGGCCCACCTGTTCGACGGCTACTGGGAGGACATCGGCACGATCAAGGCGTTCTTCGACGCCAACCTGGCCTGGCCGACGTCCGCCGCCTTTCGACTTGTCGTGCCCGGGCCCGATCTACACGCAGGCCCGCTTCCTGCCGCCCTCGCGTCGACGGCGCCACCATCCGCGAGAGTCGCTCATGGCCGACGGCTGCGTGCATCGAGGCGGGCGCCGACGTGGAGCACAGCGTCGTCGGCGTCCGCTGCCGCATCGGCCGCAATGCGGTCATCCGCAACTCGATTATGATCGGCGCCGACTTCGACGACTCCGACGAGCCCCACAACGGCACAGCTTCCGACCCTTGGGCGTCGGCGACGGCTCGGTGATCGAGCGGGCAATCCTCGACAAGGATTGCCGCATCGGCCGCAACGTGCAGATCGACAACCGCCAGAAGCCGACGCCGACGACGACAACCACGTCATCCGCGACGGCATCATCGTGGCCCACAAAGGGGC
>CAWFAK010000011.1:0-59152 GCA_963813715.1 uncultured Planctomycetaceae bacterium
CGGGGCACGTCCTTTTCCTGAGCGAGATCGGCCCCGAGCTGCTCAAGCCGGCAACCGAAGCCTTTGTGAAGAGCATCAAAAGCGATCCGCACTTCAAGTGGAGCAACGGCGTCGTCTTCGTGCTGGGCGAGTCGACGGTTCCCGAGCATCGGGCCCTCATTCGCAACAAGCTCAACGATTACCCGTTGCGGGGTGCGATTGTGATGGCGCTCGCCCAAAAGCCGGAAGAGGTCGACCGTCTGCGATTTATCGAAGGGCTCGAATCGGCCCAGCTCGAAGTCGTCGACGCGTGCCTTTCCGCCTTGGACAAGCTGCCGCCCAGCCAGTCCGCGGCCGAGCACTTCGGACTCGTCAACGCCCTCCGCCGTCTGGGGAACGACAAGCCCGAGCTGATTCTCCGCGAACGGGCCGCCGGGCTCCTCAAACGAAGCACCAGCGAAGACTTTGGCTTCGTCACGGGCGAGGCCGGACGCAAGCCGCAGCCGGAAGTCCTGGAAAAATGGACCCACTGGCTCGAGCAGACGTATCCGACACAATTCGCACGCATGAACGCCCTCGGCAGCGACGATTCGGTGCAGCAAGCTCGCCAGGTGCTGGCCGAAGTCGATTGGAACACGGGCGACCCGGCCCGCGGCCGAAAACTGTTCGAGTCGCGAACGTGTGCACAATGTCACAACGGCCGCACGGCCCTCGGCCCCGACCTTTCCGGCTCGGCCCGCCGCTTCTCGCGGGACGACCTCTTCACCGCCATCATCCAGCCGAGCCGCGACGTTTCGCCCCGCTACCAGACCACGATGGTCGAAACGAAGGAGGGCAAGGTCTACACCGGCATGATCGTCTACGAAGCAGTCGACGAACTGCTGCTTCGCAACGCCACGAACCAAACTTTCCGCTTCACCCCCGGCCAAATCGAAGACCGCCGCGTGCTGAAAACGTCGTTGATGCCCAACGGCCTGCTCAAGGACTTGAAGCCCACGGACTTCGCCGACCTCTACGCCTACCTCCGCAGCCTGTCGACCGAAGCGGCCACCATCGGCCGCGCGGCGAAGATCGACTGAGCAATGAAACTCATCGCGGGAGAACTGTCGGCGCCGCCTCGTATTTCTCCGCGTACCTGCTGTTGTCGACGCCAGACACATTCCGGTTTTTGTTCCTTGGGATATGCCGGCACACCCTATTCCCGCGTGGCCGAGTTCCGCGTTGGCGGGGAGACTGTAAAACAGCTGTTCGCGCCGCTCACCTGGATCGACCAGGCGATCCGCCCCAACTACTGGGCGGGTACCGAACTCTTCGACGGCACGTCCGTTGCAAGCGGCGACCCCCGGGCGTCGGGCATCGTTCCCGGCGGCGGATTCAGCGGCTCGATGCCGAGTGAATCGTCCCGGTAAGATCGAGCGATGCTCTGAGGACCGGCGCATCGCCGATCGCGGCCCCGCGGCAGTCGGGCAGCATTTTGGCCAACCGGGCAAGATTGCTACCCGCTGTGCGACCGCGTCATGTCAGTCCGTGACGTCCAAGTCGCGTGACGCTGCCAGTGGAGTGGCCCTTATCGCCGCGGTGCACGCGCGTCACTACTGGCACGAGGGATGCAGCGTGACACGGACCTGTCCCTCTGCACAGTCTGTCGCCTCTCCGCAGTCGGCCCCATCTTCACAGTCGGCGGCCTCTTCATAATAGACGGCTGACTGCCGCGGAGGCAGACGCCCAGCCCTCTTCAAGACGAGCAAAACGGAGAACGCCATGTCGAAAGCACCGCAGCAAAAAGTCGCGTTCATCTCCGGAGCCAACAAGGGCATCGGGCTGGAAACCGCACGCGGCTTGGGCAAGCTCGGTTACGCCGTCGTGATCGGCAGCCGGGACGAGGGCCGCGGGCGGGCGGCCGCCGACAAGCTGGGGTCCGAGGGGATCGCCAATGTCGAGGCCTTCCGGTTCGACGCGACCAATCCCAACGACCACCAGCGGATCGCTCAGCACCTCGAAGAGCGTTACGGCTGGCTTGACGTGCTGGTCAACAATGCCGGCGCCCAGTTCGAGGAGGCCGACTTCGACAGCGACTTCAACACCACGAGCAAAGTTTCGATCGACGCCCTGCGGCGCACTTTCGACACGAACTTCTTCGCGGCCGTCGCCGTCACGCAGGCGCTGCTCCCGCTGATCCGCAAGTCGCCGGCCGGCCGGATCGTCAACGTCTCGAGCATTCTCGGCTCGCTCACGCTGCACTCCGATCCGAAGGCGGAGATCTACGGCAAGAAGGCCTTCGCCTACGACGCCTCGAAGACGGCCCTCAACGCGTTCACCGTGCACCTGGCCCAAGAACTCAAGGGGACCAAGATCAAGGTGAATTCGGCTCATCCCGGCTGGGTGCAAACCGACATGGGCGGCCCGGGCGCCCCGATCGACGTCGTCACCGGCGGCAAGACGAGCATCCGCCTCGCCACGCTCCCCGACGACGGCCCCACCGGCGGCTACTTCTTCCAAGAGAAGTCCATCCCCTGGTGAGGCGGTCACGGCCGCCGGGACTTCACTTCTTCTTCGACTTCACGGGCTTTGATTTCCCGACCGCGCGGCT
The DNA here is from genome assembly GCA_963813715.1 of uncultured Planctomycetaceae bacterium. GTDB lineage: Bacteria > Planctomycetota > Planctomycetia > Planctomycetales > Planctomycetaceae > DASPSM01. Next base: position 2,570 of record CAWFAK010000011.1, read on the forward strand.
CGCCAGTGCTGACGTCGAGGGTGCCGCGCCGTCGAGGTCGTAGGCAATCTTGGCCCACTCCCGCACTTCCGCGTCGATCTCGGCGGGAGTGGTGATCGGGATTCGATGCGTGATGCGGTCGCCCTTCTGGAGACCGCCGGTGTCGATCAGCCGCTTGGGGACTTTCTTCATGACCCCTTTGAGCGCCAGCCCGAAATCAATTCGCGTGCGGGTCGTCGGCTTGATCTGCGCGAAGACGTGCTCGCGATAAAAGGGGACGATCGTCGTGCAGGGGCAAACTTTCACGTCGTCGCCCAACGCGCAGACCATTTCAATCAGCGCGTCGTGCAGCGGCCGCAGCTCCGCCTTGGGCCCGTCGTACATCGCCTCGACGTATCCAGTCGCGGCCCGCACATAAAGCGCGCCGTCCGAGTTTTCTTCACCTTTGCCTTGCGCTCGTTCGGCGATCAAGCCGGCCGTCGTTCCCCCCAGACTGTGCCTGGTTTTGAGCCACTTCACCTGCTCGGCCTCGGCCGTCGGCCCCTCTTTCTTGATGAGGGCCAGCCATTGATCGAGCGAACGGCCTGTTTTGTCAGGAAGGTTGGTTACGATGGCCTCCAGAAAGCCGACCGCCGGATGAACGCTGTACGTGATTTGACGTTTTGTCGCGGAAGTCTTCGCCATCGCGAGAATCTCCGATGCTCGTGTTCGCAGTTGAGGACGGCGCGAGTCAACACGCCCCACCTTGCGCGATTTCGCCGTCGAGGGCGACCCCTCGTCCCGGATTGTACCCGCCGCCGATCCCCAACGGCGTATGGCCGTCTGGAGAGTTCCCAGCGCAGTCGCCCACGCTCTGCAGCCAAGGCCTGCTCGCTTTTGCGGCGCCGACCAGATGCGCCGTGTTCGCATGAGGTCGAGCAGCGTAACTAATAGGATGGCGGTCCACGGCTGGCGCAAATCCTTGTCGTCGACGGAGAGTGCGCCGGTTGAGTGGGTTCGAGGGCTGCGTCCAACGTTCCATTTTCTCGCCACGAAGGCAACGACCGCATCTGAACCTTGTGAGGAGAAAATCCGTGGGACAGAGGTCTGTTCTTCTGGTGCGTAGTCAAGTTTTCGATCTCAGCCTGATCGCGCTCTCGATGGGCATTGCTTGGGGCAGTTTCGGCCACTGTGCCCTCGGCTCGGATCCGCCGATGGCGAATCATGTAGGTCCCAAACCGACCTCGGCGGCGGCGCCGAGCACACCCGCTGGGAAAACCCTCGGACGCATTCTCGCGCATTGGAAAGCTCGCGAGGAGCGCACGCGAACGCTCTACTTCGCGTGGGAGAATCGGCTGTTCTTTGGGCCGGCGGCTGAGGCCCGCAGCAAGGAAAAAGCCTCGCAACAAGACCCGCGTTCCTGCCAAGTGAGCGAGTGGATCGAGGGGTTTGATCTACGCCGAACAGACACCGTGCCTCTCGGTGGTTCTGCGCCGAACGTCTCGGTCGCCGGTGTAAAAACTCACACCGTGGATAATCGGTCGACTACGTTGTCCGTCGACGATCCGGACAAAAAGGCCGGCTGGCCCGTGGCTACGTTCTCGCCACGCCAAAACCCGAATCTTCTTTTCAGGCCAGATGGCGTGCCGCTGACTTTTCACGCGCTTCATGCCTTCGAGGTTAATTCGTGCTCGCCCCAGTTTCGCGTGGTCAGCGATGACGCCGTCGTTGACGGATTGCACTGCGTCGAACTGCAGAATGCCAATGACAAACCAGCCCTGCTCGAGAAGTGCTGGGTTGATCCGGCGCACGACGACGTCGTGGTGGCCTACGAGTTCTGGGTCATGCCGAAAAGGCTTCGTAAACTCTATCGAACGATCGCAATTGAGTACCAGCATGATCGCGTTTACGGTTGGGTTCCCGCTCGTTTTACAGTGCGGCAGCCGGGGACCTTGTTGAGCGAGAACACGGTTACCAAATACACAATCAACGAGCGATTCCCAGACGACACGTTTTCGCTGAAGGTCTCTACCGGCACGATCGTCTTCGATGAGCGAAGTTTTGAGCGATACCGTGCCGTGGCTGACCGCGGCAAGATCGACGTCGTCAAATTCGATTCACCGGCGAGCCTCAGGATTGGCGAGGTTTTGGAGCGCCGCTCCGATTTTCACATCGAGCCGCAATCTCTCAAGGATGCCATCGATTTCATCGCAGCACGCTATCAGATCCCGATCATCGTTGGCGAAGCGGATTACGCTGCGGTCGGCATCATGCCTCCGGTGCAGGTTGGACCGATTCCCAGCGGCATCACGGTGACCGAAATCCTCCAGAGGATCCTGGCCAAATCCCCCAAGCCGACGGGATCCCGCATCGAGGACGAGGTACTCAAGATCTCGCCCAACTTCACTGAGCTAGGAGCGGTCCACATCCGGCCCGCTCCGACTCTGCCAAAAACCGCATCCGCCAAGGAGCGAAAAATTCAAGAAACTCTGGAGATGCCGGTCGACTTCACCGTCGAGCCGCAATCGCTGAAGGACGCGCTCGAATTTATTGCGGCGCGCTATCAGATCCGGATCGGGATCGACGGACGGATCGACTCCACGAGCGAGGTCAAAGCTGGATGCCCCGGGATCAAGCTCCGCAGCCTGCTGACAATTCTCCTGGAACGATGCCCAGGAGAACTCGAATTCAAGATCGAAGACGACGCGCTCAAGATCTGCTCGAAAGTCGCCACCAAGTAAGAAGACCGGAGCGAGTGCGGCCGACTGGGTCGATCTCGGCGCCGCCGGCCCGGGGGCCGCGCCGACCCGATCCGCCGTGTTCGCATGAGGTCGAACAGCGTAACGATTTGAATGGCGGTCTGCGGCTGGCGTAAATCCTGGTCGATTTGAGCCGCCTCCGGGGACTGCCCGCCCTATTGGGATCGAGGGCTGCGTCCAACCTGCCATTCTCTCGCCGCCAGGCCGGGACGCCGCGTAGATCGGGGCGCTGCAGGATCGTCCCTCGTTGGCCTACAAACGGTTGACGCGACCGATGGTTCTACGTAATAATGCGTACGTTACATCAAGTATCAGCTGATAGGAGCCCCCTTTCATGCCACGTCGGAAGCAGCTTGCCATCACCGAGCGACAGTTCGAAGTGCTCACGCTCCTCTGGGAACACGGCCCGCTCACCGTCCGCGAGCTGCTCGACCTCTTGGATCGCGATCATCCCCTGCCTTACACGACGGTTCTTGGGCTGCTGCAGAATATGGAGCGGGCCAAGCTGGTGACTCACGAGGCCGAGAACCAGACGCACCGCTACCGTGCCGTGCTGTCGCGCGAAGAGGCGACCGGCACCCTGCTGACCGACTTCGTCGCCCGCTTCTTCCGCGGCTCCGCGGAGCGACTCGTGCTGGGCCTCGTCGACGCCGACCAACTCTCGGCCGACGACCTGCGGCAAATCGAAGCCCAACTGGCCCAATCCCCACAAGAAACGTCGAAGCCCTCTCGCGGCCAGAAGCCTACCCGGACCAGAAAGAAATCCCAGCCGAAGTCGAAGCGGAGACAGCCATGAACGATTTCATCGACGCGCGGCTCGAACCAAGCTTGTGGCTCTTGGCTGACTGGTCGTTGCGCTGGGGCGTGCTCATTGTCGCGCTTGGAGTCTGGTTCGCTGTCCGTCCGCCGCGACAGGCGGCGTTGCGACTGGCGGTCTGCCAGCTCGTGTTGGTTGCCGGTCTCGCGCTGCCCTTGGTTCCCCATTGGTGGGGTCATGAGCTGATTCCCGCCCGATGGGTCACGCCTACCGATGATTTCGCATCCGAAAGCCAGATCCCCGAATCGATTGATCCGTCGACGGTCGATCCGACGACGGCAGCGATTGCGCCTCCGCCACAGCTGGACGCGCGCGAACCAGGGGCGTGCGGACTATCCGGCAACGGCAACGCCGTCGAGCGTCATTGCCCATACCGTCGAGCCCTTGGGCGTTCGCCGCATCGTCGTCCTGATCGCGATGGCACTGTGGACCATCGGCACATGCGTCCAATTGATTCGGTTGATCGCGGGGGCGAACTGGCTCTCGCGCCTGCCACGCAGCGCGGCACAGCCAAGTCTCCGAGCGCACGAGCTGTTCGAGCGCTGCCGGGAGGAAATCGGTTTGCGGCGACCGGTGCGACTGGGCATTCACCCAGCGCTCGCCGCGCCGGTTTTTGTCGGCGGCTGGCGCTCTTGGGTCCTCGTGCCGACGGATTGGGAACAGCTGGCCGCCGAAGACCAGCGAGCCGTCTTGTGGCACGAACTAGCGCACGTCGCGCGGCGCGACGATTGGGCGAAACTCGTGGAAGAGACCGTCCGCGCGGTCTTCTTCTTCCACCCATGCGTGCGCTGGCTGCTCAATCGCGTCGATGCCTATCGCGAACAATCCTGCGACGTGGCCGCCGTTCGACGCGGAGTCGCCGGCCGAAGGCTGGCGCAGATCCTCGTCGAATTCAGTCGCCGCAGCCCCGCACCGGCTCATCGCGATCGGGCGATGCGTCCGGCGCTGCCGTTCTTTCGCCGCCGAACCGTGAAAGATCGAATCCACGAACTTCTCGAGGAGAACACCGTGGCCCGTTGGTCCGCTCCTTTAGTCCGGTCTCAATTCGTCGGCCTCGCTGTGATTGCCGTCTCGACAGGGATCGCTCTTGGCGGCTTCGGCCCCCGTGCGACCGGCTCGCAAAACGCACCTGCCCAACTGGCGGCGCTCGATCAAGAGAAGGCACCCGCGACGACGACTGGGGCAACCGTTCCCACGCTCGAAAGGATTCTTGCCAACTGGAAAGCCCGCGAGCAGCGCACACGCACGCTCTATCTCGCATGGGAGAGGCGGACGTTCGTCGGCGAAGCGGCGGAGCTCCGCAGCCAGGGAAAAGCGCTTTCCAAGCGTGCAGAAGAAGAGCGCTCCGCGTTTCTCAATTCAGCTTCTGGGCGGAAGAGCCTGATCGGTGCCGGCTCGACAGCACGCCAGTCGCAAATCCGCAACCAGCGGCTGCGACGTTCGCCGTCAAGTCGCATTCGGTGATGAATGGAGCGACCGCGTTAAGTGTCGAAGACCCGGGCAATGCGACGGATTCGCCGGTCTGTCGCGTCACGGCAAGCGGCGGCCATTGGCGACGAATTGCGTCGCCGCAAATCATGCTGACAATTCGCCCCCTGGACGCTTTCCTCCGAGGTCGGCGGCGTTTCGCGTCGTCACTGAGAACGCCCTCGTCGCCGGTGTGCGCTGCGTCGAACTTCAGAACACCGACGCCAACGACCGCTGGATTGAGCGGTGCTGGGTCGACCCCGCTCGCGACGACATCATCGTGGCCAATGAGCTCAATTTCACCCGAAGGAGGAGGGTCGCCCAAAAGATGTGCGCACGATCTGCAATTCAGTACCGGCGCGATCCGGTTCACGGCTGGGTTCCCACGGGTTGGACGTCTCAGCAGCCCGGTGAACTGAGCGAAGACAGAATTACGAAATACGCGATCAACGAGCCGATCCCGCCAGAGACATTCAGCCTGACGCTTGCTCCCGGCACTCTCGTTTTCGATGAGCGGACCCGTGAACAATATCGCGTCGCCAAAGACGGCTCGAAGTCCGACGTCGTGAAAATCGACTCGCCCGCGAGTCTCAGGATTCAGGAAGCTCTGGCAGCCAAATCGGATTTTCGGATCGAACCGCAGTCCCTCAAAGATGCGATCGACTTTATTTCAGCGCGGTATCAGATCCCGATCGTCCTGAATCTCAGGGAGTTTGCGAAGGCGGGAATCGACGTGACGAGCGAAGTGCAGTTTAAACACGAAGGGATCGGAGTCGCCGATCTGCTCAAGAACCTGTTGGGCCAATGCCAGAAGCCAGCCGGTTTCCAGATTGAGGACGAGGTGCTCAAAATCTCGCCCAAAATCGTCGGCCAGGCACCGATTCACATCAGGCCCGCTCCCGTGGCACCAAAGCTCGAATCCCCCAAGGCGCGTGTGATTCGTCAAACGCTGGAACAGCCGGTCGACTTCACCATCGAACCGCAGTCCCTGAAAGATGCACTCGAGTTTGTTGCCGCGCGGTATCAAATCAAAATCGCGATCGACCCGGCGGTCGCATCGAAGACGGAGGTCAAAGGGGCCTTTCCCGGGATCAAGCTGAGAAGCCTGCTCTCAATTCTGTTGGAGCAATTGCCGAAACCGGTCGGATTCAAGATCGAAGACGACGTGCTCAAGTTCTATTCCGTCGCCGACAAACCAGCGTCGGGTGCTGCGCGGCCCTAGCCCAAAATGTTCGAGCTTCGCGTGTCGTCTTCAACCTGCTCAAGAACGGTGTGTGTCGGCGAGCTGGTCACACCCTACGATTTGACCGCGCCGGCATCGAGACCCACTTGGCATAAACGCCTCGTCAAGGTCCCCGTCCATGCGGAAACGGAGGAAGCCATGAGCGACTTCGTCGATCTGCGACTCGAACCCGGCTTGTGGCTTTTGGCTGACTGGTCGTTGCGCTGGGGCGTGCTCATTGTCGTTTTGTGGATCGGCCTCGCGCTGCGTCCGCCGCGGCAAGCCGCTTTGCGCCTCGCGGTCTGTCAGCTCGTATTGGTTGCCGGTCTTGCGCTCCCGTTGATCCCTCGATGGTGGGGGCACGAGCTGATGCCGGCTCGCGCGGTCGCGATCGTGGATGCCGTTCGATTTGAGCAGCCCATGTCCGTTGCGCGCGATCCAGCACTTCGTCCCTCAATCGCTGAGCTGAAGCCGGTGACGGGGACCGGACCATCCCGATCGACCGCACTCGCAAAGCACGGCATACCGGAAACTGCGGAACCAGAATCGATCTTGACCACTCCGGCGACACGCCCAGAGCCGCTGGGAGCTTTTCGGATTGTCCTCCTGTGCACAGCAGGTCTGTGGCTTGCCGGTCTGTGCGTCCAATTGACCCGATTGATCTCGGGCGTGTTTTGCTTGTCGCGTCTGCCGCGCGCGCCCGTCCCCCAAGCGTCAAATCAAAGGAATTGTTCGATCGTTGCCGCGAGGAAATGGGCTTGCGACGAGCGGTGCAACTGGGCATTCACCCGACGCTGGGTGCACCGGTCTTTGTCGGCGGATGGCGTTCTTGGATCCTCGTGCCGATCGATTGGGAGCAGCTCGGCCCCGAGGGACAGCGAGCCGTGCTGTGGCACGAATTGACCCATGTCGCCCGAGGTGACGACTTATTGAAAATCGCAGAAGAAGTCGTCCGCGCATTCTTCTTTTTCCATCCATTGGTCTATTGGCTGCTCAATCGCATCGACGCCTACCGCGAACAAGTCTGCGACTCGGCAGCCGTCCGCCGCGGTGTCGCCGGCCGGATGCTGGCGCAGGTCCTGGTCGATTTCAGTCGTCGAAGGGCGGAGCCTAGCGACCGCTCCGTGGCGCTGCGTCCCGCGTTGCCGTTCTTCCGCCGCCGTACGGTGAAGAATCGAATTCGCGAGCTTCTCAAGGAAGCAACTTTAGCGCGCTGGTCTGCTCCTCTGGTGCGCCGTCAATTCGTCGGCCTTCTGGTAATCGCCATCTCGACAGGGATCGCCCTCGGCGGCTTCGGCCTCTCCGCAGCGGGTTCGCCGGCTGAATCGCCGCCAGTAACCGAGTCAGCGCCCAAGTCTCCGCCGCCGGCCGCGCCAGCCGGCGCTTCCGAAAGAGCGGCCGCGATGTCGAAAGCTGCGGCGGTTCCGAAAACGCTCGATCGGATTCTCGCCAACTGGAAAGCCCGCCAGGCGCGCACGCGGTCGCTCTATGCGTCCTGGGAAAGCCGTGTGTTCTTTGGACAGGAGGCAGAGGCCCGCGCCAGCGGAAAGACATCTTCAAAACAAGCGGAATCGAGTTTCTGCCGAGTCAGGTATTGGGCCAAGTGGCTCGATGGGCAGCGATCCGACGCTGCGCCTAGCCCCGCTCCGGAGCCGGGATCCACAGCACCCGGCGTTGCGACGCCCTCCGCGGTGCATCGATTGGCCGAGTGCCGTGTCGAAGACCCAGGTGGTGCGGCCGGTTCACCGCTCTGTACGGCGTGGCTGATTCATGTCAGAGGGAGACGCAGGCCTATTGGAAGATCAACCCCTTGGCGCTGGCCTTTCATCCGCTGGACGTTTTGTTCTTGAATGCTCCCTCGCCACAGTTCCGCGTGGTCACCGAGGATGCACGCATTAACGGTTTGCACTGTACCGAGATTGAGAATGCCCGCGGTCCTTCGGTCGAGAAATGCTGGGTCGATCCCGCGCGACGACGATCTAATCGTCGCGTACGAGCTGCGGTTGGCGAGACGAAATGTCAAGATTTCGTTTCAGTATCAGCGGGATGGAGTTCACGGATGGGTTCCGGCTTTTTGGAGCGTTGGGAACGGAATTTCACTGAAAACACGGTGACCAAATACGCGATTAACGAGCGATTCCCGGAACAGACATTCAGCCTGAAAGTTTCTCCCGCCACGCTCGTTTTTGACAGCGGACTGCCGAGCGATATCGCGTCGCAGCCGACGGCGGGAAGTCCAAGGTCGTTCAAATCGATTCGCTGGAGAGTCTGCAAATTCAGAGGTTCTTGCAGACCACATCCGACTTCTCGATCGAGCGGCAAGCCCCTGAAGGACGCAATCGACTTCATCGCGGCGCGGTATCAGATCCCGATCGTCGTTTACAAAGCGGACTTCGAGGCTGTCGGCTGTCCTGACACGTGGCTGGTCGGCCCAATTCCTCCGGGGATGAAGGTCGCCGAACTTCTCAAGGACACTCTTCGCCAAGTGCCCCAAACCCGTCGGGTTCCGGATTGAAGACGAAGTCCTCAAGATGTCGCCCAGGTTCACCGAGCAGGGAGCGCTCCAAATCCGGCCGGCTCCCGTTCTTCCCGCGAACGCGTCCGCCAAAGAGCGCAAAATTCAAGCAGCTTTGGAGATGCCGGTCGACTTCAACATCGAGCCGCAGTCGCTCAAGGATGCACTCGAATTCATTGGGGCGAGGTATCACATCAGGATTGAGAGCGACCCGCTGATGGACTCGCTCATCGAGGTCAAAGGTAATTTCCCCGGGATCAAGCTCAGAAGCCTGCTCTCAATTCTGTTGGAACAATGCCCGGGGCAGCCGCTCGGATTCAAGATCGAACGCGACGCGCTCAAGATCGCTCCCGTAACCGACAAACCAGAGCCGGGCGCTGCGCGGCCGTAGGAGTGCGCCTACTGATGAACTATTACGAGATCGGGCCCCGTGAGGGACGCTCACGGGGCTCGACCTTTGTAAGGGTGCATCGATCGGCGAATGGCATTGCAGCCTTCGCGTCGGCCGCTGCCGAAATGGTGCTAGTTCGCCCGCGCCGCGAGTGCTAGGCTAGTGGACGCGTTTTCAGGCGCACAGGTGCGGGCCTCGCCAGGTGGGATCGCGTTCATGGCCTTTGACCCGACGGTCGAAGAATTTCTCAATCGTCTGCGACGCAGCGGCCTTCTCGACGAGAAGCAGGTCGCCGCGGTCGTCGACGGTTTGGCCAAGGCCGGCGCCGACCTGGGCGATCCGAAAAAAGTCGCCGCCGCCCTCGTTCAGAACGAAACGCTGACGAAGTGGCAGGCGGAGAACCTGCTGCGGGGCAAGCGGCGGGGCTTTGTGCTGGGGAAGTATCGCCTGCTGGGGCTCTTGGGGCGGGGCAACAGTTCCGTCTACGAGGCCGAGCACTCGCTGATGCGGCGACGCTGCGCGATTAAGATTCTGCCCGCCAAGAATTCGAGCAGTTCGGCGGCCGCGCTCGCCCGCTTCCAGCAGGAGGCCAAGGCGGTGGCCACGCTCGATCACTCGAACATCGTGCGGGCCTACGACCTGGGGCAGGACAAGGACGGCAAGACCATCATTCATTATTTTGCGATGGAGCTGGTCGACGGCGAGAGCTTCGAGGAGCGCGTGGCTCGCAAGGGGCCGTTGTCGGCCGTCGCTGCGGCCCACCTGATTCAGCAGGCGGCCGACGGGCTGGCCCACGCACACGCCGCGAGCATCATTCATCGCGACGTCAAGCCGGCCAACTTGCTCATTGACGGGCAGGGGGTCGTGAAAATTCTCGACCTGGGCCTGGCGAAGATGTCGGACATTCTCGCGGCGGACGAATCGCCCGTGATGGGGACGGCCGACTTTCTGGCCCCGAACAGGCGCTCGACGCCAAGCATGCCGATGCGCGGTCCGACGTCTACAGCCTGGGCTGCACCTTTTATTACATCCTGTGCGGCGAGGCCCCATTTCAAGGCGGCACGCTCTCCGAACGGTTGGTCCGCCATTTGTTCGAGGAGCCCGTGGCTCTGGCCGTCCGGCGGCCCGATTTGCCCGAAAGCCTGACTTCGCTCGTCCACCGGATGCTGGCTAAGAATCCCGACGAACGCATCCAGACGTGCGCGGATGTTTGTAGCCAATTGCGCCAATGGCTGCTGGAAAATGCGGACCGCGCCTGGCTCCGCGCCAATCCGGCGCTACTCGGCGGACGCGGCAGCGCGCCGAGCGAAACGCGCGACGCGGCTCGGACGAAGTCCGCGCCGGTGTTATCGACCCTCGCGACAGCTCCGGGATCGACACCTGTCCCCCCGACGTCGGCTGCTGCGCCAGGGGCTCCCCCGCCGCCGCCAACGGCTCGGCCCGCGGCCGCGCGTCCCGTGTCGAGTTCAACCGTCGCCAGCCCGCCCAATGCCGGCAGTTCCAGTTGCCGCTGTTCCGCCGTCGGCCCCCGCGCCCTCGATCGCCGCTCCGCCATCGGCTCCGACTGTGAAGCCGGCGCCGATCGACCTCGTCCCGGTGATGGAGCAGGGCACGGCGGACCACTTCCTCGCGGCGGAAGAGTTCCACGTGCCGATCTCTCCCGTCACCCGCTCGATGATGAAAGACCGCGCCGATCGCGGCTCTCTCAAATCGTGGCTCTCGCGCGCGTCGAAGAAACTCCGCCGCGAGTCAGACGCCGGCGGCGCGGGCGATTCCGAGCGGTGAGGAAGTTGCCAGAACGGCCCGCTCGCACGGATGCGAACACCGGTGCATTTCGCTAAGGTTGAGGGACGGCAGTCCTTGCCGCGCCCCGTTTGCCCGCCTGTTCACTCCCTTGCAGGTTTTTCATGCGATTCACCGCGCTGTCGACCGCTGCCCTTGTTGCCGCACTGACCCTTCCACCCCTCGCCGCCGCTGCTCCGCCGTTTGAGCTGCACAAGGGGGATCACATCTGCATTATCGGCAATGCGCTGGCCGAGCGGATGCAGCATTCCAGCTGGCTCGAGACGCTGATTTACGCCCGCTATCCGCAGCACAACCTGGTGTTTCGCAATCTGGGTTACGGCGGCGACGAGGTGAACGGCTACCGCGACCTCCACAGCCGCATGCGGTCGATGGATTTCGGCTCGCAGGACCAGTGGCTGGCCGGCGAAGCGCCGATTCCGCAGCCGAAAAAACTCAATCCCGACGCACCCGTCCGCCAGAATCGTTTCGAATTCACCAACACGCACGCCGACGTCATTTTCGTCTTCTACGGCTACAACGAATCGTTTGCCGGGCCGGCGGGCGTCGAGAAGTTCAAACACGATCTGGCGCGGTTCATCAAGCACACCCGCGCACAGCGCTACAACGGCAAGACGCCGCCGCGGATCGTTCTGTTCTCGCCCATCGCGCATGAAAACCTGGGCGATCCGAATCTGCCCGACGGCGCGCAGGACAATGTCCGCCTCAAGCTGTACACGGCGGCGATGGCGGACGTGGCGAACGCGGAGGGCGTGTCCTTCGTCGATCTCTTCACGCCGACGCTGCCGCGCTTCACCTCTTCAAACGGCCCCAAGCTGACGATGAACGGCATCCATCTCAATGACGAGGGGGACCACTTTGTGGCGGGCGCGGCCTATCAAGGACTGTTCGGCGAAGCGCCGACGTTCGATCCCGTGCGGCTGTCGAGCCTGCGGACGGCGATCAATCAGAAGAACGAGTACTGGTTCCTTCGCTATCGCACGCCCTGACGGCTATTCGACCTACGGCGACCGCGCGTTTCTGCGGTTTGTCGACGGGCAGACCAATTACGAAGTCTTGCGCGCGAGCTGGAGATGATCGACCTGCTGACCTCCAACCGCGACAAGGTGGTTTGGGAGGCCGCGCAAGGCCGCGCCGTCAAAGCCGACGATTCCAATCTGCCCGACTTCATCCCCGTGTCACCAACAAGCCCGGTCCGCTGCCGGGGGGCAAGCACGTCTTTCTCAGCGGCGAAGAAGAAATCAAGAAGATGACCGTGCACAAGGGGATGCAGGTCAACCTCTTCGCCTCCGAGGAGCAATTCCCCGAGCTGACCAATCCCGTGCAGATGGCCTTCGACACGCGGGGCCGCTTGTGGGTCTCGGGCTGGCACAGTTATCCGCACTGGAAGCCGAAAGACGCGATCGACGACAAGCTGTTGATTCTCGAAGACACCGACGGCGACGGCCGGGCCGACAAGTGCACCGTGTTTGCCGGCGATCTGCGAAATCCGACCGGCTTCGAGTTCTGGGGGGGCGGCGTGTTCGTCGCGCAGGGGCCCGACATCCTGTTCCTCAAAGACACCAACGGCGACGATCATTACGACATCAAGGAGCGCGTGCTGCACGGCCTCGACACGGCCGACACGCACCACACGGCCAACAGCTTCACGCTCGATCCGGGCGGCGCGCTCTACTTTCAGGAGGGGACGTTCCATCACACGCAGGTCGAAACGCCGTGGGGGGCGCCCCGCCGCTGCGCCAACGCGGGCGTGTATCGCTACGAGCCGCGGACCCGCAAGTTCGACGTCTACGTCACCTATCCGTTCGCCAATCCGCACGGGCACGTCTTCGACGCCTGGGGGCAGGACATCGTCGTCGACGGGACGGGCGCCGTTCCCTATCACGGACCGCTGATCTCCAGCCGGCTCGATTTCCCGCAAAAGCATCCGTCGGCCCCGCAGGTCTACCAGCAGCGGACGCGTCCCTGCCCGGGGATCGAGATCCTCACCAGCCGGCACTTTCCGCCCGAGCTGCAACGGAAATTTGCTGGTCCCCAACGTGATCGGCTTTCAGGGCATCTTGCAGTATCAGCTCTTGGACAAGGACTCGAGCCTGGGCGCTCGCGAAGTCGAGCCGATCCTCAAATCGAGCGACGAAAACTTTCGCCCGGCCGACGTCGAGATCGGTCCCGACGGGGCCATCTACTTCACCGACTGGCACAACCCGATCATCGGCCATATGCAGCACAACTTGCGGGACCCCAGTCGCGACCGCACCCATGGCCGCGTCTATCGGGTGACCTGGCCCGGACGTCCGCTGGAGAAGCCGGCCGCCATCGCCGGCCAGCCGATCCCCGCGCTGCTGGACCTCTTGAAGAACCCGGACAACCGCGTCCGTTATCGCGCGCGGATCGAGCTGTCGGCCCGGCCGACGGACGAAGTGATCGCCGCCGCACGACAGTGGCTGGCCGGGCTGTCCCAGACGCCGAACGATCCGGAACGCCCGCACCACGAGCTCGAGGCGCTGTGGCTCTTCCAGAGCGAAAACGTCGTCGAGCCCGCGCTCCTGGCCCGCGTGTTACGCTCGCCGGCCGACAAAGCCCGCGCCGCCGCCGTCCGCGTCGCGGCCGCCTGGCAGGACCGTTTGCCGAACGTCGTCGAACTGCTGCGACAGGCCGCCGAAGACAAGTCGCCCCTGGTGCGGCTGATGGCCGTGTGGGCGGCCAGCTTTGTGCCGCGACCTGAAGCAGCCGAAGTCGTGCTGCTGGCGGAAGAGCAGCCGACCGATCGCGATCTCGATTACCTGACGAAAGAAACGATGCGCACGCTGGCGCCGCTCGTCAGCTCGGCGCAGGCGTCCCACCAGCCGATCGACTTCAAGACGCAGGCCGGAGCCCGCTATTTACTTCGGGAGCTGTCGAACGAGCAACTGCTCAAGAGTCCGCACGAGCGGCTCGTGCTGTTGGAAATCCTCACGCGGCCCGGCATGACCGACGCCCAGCGGCACGAGGCGGTCGCCGGCCTGGCTCAACTCGACAACTCGGACGAAACGCACGTGCTGGCCGAGGCGATCGACCGAATGGCCGCGCACCCGGATCGCGCCGACGTCAGCGTTGCGCTCGACCTCGTCCGCGAGTTGGGCGCCCACTCCAAGATGGCTGCGGCTATGGCCGACCCGCTCGATCGCCTTGTGGAAAAATCGAACTGGCCGCTGCTGCGGCAAATTGCCTTCGCGACGCTCGTCAATCGGGACGGCTCGGCCGAGGCGGCCTGGTCGCGGGCCGTCACCAGTTCGCGGAACCTGGAAGATTTTCTCAACGCGGTGCCGCTCATCTCCGATCCGGCCGTGCGTTCGCATCTTTACGAGCGGATCAAGCCGCTGTTGGCCGGGTTGCCGAAATCGCTGGGGGGCACGCCGGCTCCTCCGTCGGAGACGGGCGATCCGCGGGCCGACGCGGCCTTTCAGGTGCGGCGAGCGGCCCTCAAGGCGCTGACGCACATTCGTGGGCAGGAAGCGCAAACGTTCGCGCTCTTGGCGCATTTCATCCGCGACGACATCGACCGCATGACGGCCGTCCGCGCGATGCAGACCATTCCCCGCAACCTCTGGCCGGCGGCCGAGGCCGAGCCCGTCGCCACCGTGCTGCTGCAGCGGCTGCGAAAAGCGTCAGCCCGGCAGCGGACGCGGCCCGACGCGCTCGACGAATTCGAGCTGTGCGAGGCCCTGTCGACGCTCTTGCCGCCGGCCGAGGCCAAGTCGCTGCGGACTCAGTTGCGCGAGCTGGGCGTGCGGGTGGTGAAGATCGGCACGCTCTTGGAGCGGATGTCTTACGATCAGGACGTCGTTGCCGTGCAGGCGGGCAAGCCGGTCGAGTTCGTGCTGCAAAACAGCGACATGATGCCGCACAACTTCGTGATCGCCGAGCCCGGCTCGCTCGAGGAAATTGGCCTGTTGTCGGAGGCCCACGCCCAGGAGGCAAGCTTCGCCGCCCGGCATTACGTCCCGCAATCGTCCAAGATTCTGGCGGCGGCCGGACTGATGCTGCCGCGCGAATCGCAGCGGCTGAGCTTTAATGCTCCGAGCACGCCCGGCGTTTACCCGTTCGTCTGCACTTACCCGGGGCACTGGCGGCGGATGTACGGCGCGCTCTACGTGGTTGACGACCTGGACGCTTACCTGGCCAGTCCGGAAGCCTACGTCGCGAAGGCGAAGCTCGAACCGCGCGATCCGCTTTTGCGGGACCGCCGTCCGCGGACCGAATGGACGCTGGCCGACCTGGCTGCTCCGATCGCCGAAATGACCCGCAGCGGCGGCCGCAAATTCGCCACCGGCCGGCAGCTCTTCACGCTGGCCAACTGCGTCGCCTGTCATCGCCTGGAAAATAAAGGGAACGTGTTCGGGCCCGATCTCACCAAGCTCGATCCGAAATGGAAACTGGCCGACGTCCTCAACGAAATCCTCGTCCCCTCCGCCCGCATCAACGAGAAGTTTCAGACCAACATCTTCGAACTGTCTTCCGGCAAGACGATCACCGGCCTCGTGCTCCAGGAGAACGCCGACACGATCAAGGTCATCGAGAATCCGCTGGCCAACCCGCAGCCGACGATCCTCCGCCGTAGCGACGTCGCTGGAGCGGACCCGCTCGAAGACGTCGCTGATGCCCAAGGGACTGCTGGACAAGCTGACGCGCGACGAGATTCTGGATCTGGTGGCCTACGTGGCGTCGGGTGCCAATCCGCAACATCCGCTCTTCAAGGCGAACGCCGAGGAACACATGCACGGCCACGCACACGCGGCCGCCGACTAGCGGTCCGTCCAGCGAAGAACAGTGGGTTCGGGGTGGCACTGGCGGCTCGCCCGCCAGTGTCTTGGCCTTCTAGCTCGATCGAAAAAGAAACACTGGCGGACGAGCCGCCAGTGCCACCCGACAATCTCTCGGAGTGCAGGCGAGGAACCGCGCAAAAAAACGCCCCTCGCAGTCTCCCGCGAGGGGCGTTCCACTTGGCGTCGGGACGGATTCCGCTAGTTCGGCACGCCCGGTTGGTTGGGCACCAGGATGATCGAGACTTCGTCGTCCATGACCGTGGTGAAGGCCTGCTGCAGCTTGGCCTGCCGCTGGGCCAAGGTGCCGATGCACCACTTGTAGCCGTTCACCGGGTCGCTCGACGAGCTGGGGAAGACGGTTCCCCCGAGCGTCGAGATGGACTGCATCAGGCTGACGGCGTCGGACTGGTCCGATCCGCTGGCATCCGGCTCGAAGATGGCCCCGAACACGATGCACTGGATGGTGACTTTATCCGTGGTCGTCGAGAAACCGGGAATCGGGTTCGACGAGGTGTTCAGCGAAGTGAGCACCGTGGCGACGTTGATGGCATCGGTATCGGAGTTGGCCCCGCTCACGGAAATCGTCGCCAATGGGGGCGTGTTGTAGTACGAATTGTACGACCCCAGGTTCGTCGTGCCGACCGTCGACGAGACGTTGGCCATGCCGTCGGTCTCGAGAATGACCAGCTTTTCGGCGCCCTTGCGACCCCAGCCGCCGATGCCCGCCGCCTGCAGCACGGTGCTGCTGCTGAACTGGTTGTAGGCCAGCATCAGGCCGTAGCTGGTGGCAGTGTTTGCAGTCGTAGTCGCCGTGGGCGCGGGGCGTTTGCATGCCGTTCGCATCCCAGGGGCGGACGTCGTTGGTGCCGCTGTTGGGCGGATACCAGAGCGCGTTGATCAGGTTGTTGTAGTTCGCGGTGAGCGAAACCTGCGGCTGGCTGAACTGGCCCATGTTGGCCGGATCGCCCGCGTACTGCGGCCGGCTGAACATGATCAACGACACCAGGTCGTTGGGATGGTTGTTTTGAATGTCCTGCAAGGCGCCCTGGATGCCCAGCTTGGCGGCGATCATCGAAATGTCCTGAGCGGTGCCCGGCAAGAGTCCCGTGTCGAGCATGTACTGAATCATGGTCGCCGGGCCGAACCAGAAGCGATGCCGCGGCCGCTTGGGATTATCGTTGGGTCCGATCCACGTCTGTCCCGCGTAAAGCGAGTCCGGCCCGGTGATCGTGACGAATTGCCCGCTGGTCGCGCTGCCGGCGGTGAAGTCCGGACCGTAGCTGCAGGACGGGTTGCCCGGCGTCTGGATGTTGCCGGTCGGGTCATTCCACACGCCGAGGGTGAAGTCGATGTATTCCTTCCAGAACCGCTGATCCTGGTTGGTGATCGCCGTGTTGAGGTTGGACCAGGTGTAAGCCGAGGCCGGAACGTCGGTGGGAATCGCCGAATAAAAGAGCACGTTGCCGGCCCGCAGTTGCGACGGGAACGGATTCGGGCCGGTGTTGACGATCCAGTTCAGAATCGCCTTGTAGTTGATGACGTAGTTGCCGGTCGGGTTGTTCCAAGTTGCCGCCCGAGCTCCACAGCATCAGGTCGTTGTTGCAGGGCGTCGTGCCGTTGCTGAGGAAGAAGAACTTCTTCCGCCAGTCGTTGGCGGCGTTGGGATCGGGAGGCCAGATGAAGAACGTCTTGCCCCAGTATCCCGGACCTTGCTGGTAGCCGTAGAACGTGCCGCCCTGCTTGGCGGCATAGCCGGTAAAGGCCGTGGTCTGGCTGCCGGTAATCTGCGACCAGGTCAGCGCCGTGGTGGACGAACTTTTCTTGTTGAGGTACTGGTCACCGGCCGGAGCCGTGACGGTGACGGTCGACGGGGCGGCCGAAAAGGCGGCCACCGCCGGTTGGCCGCGGTTGTTCTGGAACAGGTTGGTCACCAGGGCCGGAATGCCGTCAACCGCGGCGGTGACGTTGCACAGGCCGACAAGGTTGCTGTTCGCGGTGCATTGCAGCGTCGCCAGCGGCGAAAACGAGGGGGCGTACGGGCCCCATTGCGGGAAGATCGGGTCGGGATTGTTGGGCGTGCCCAGGTACGAACCGAGATACGATTCGCAGTTCCACAGGTCGCTCTCGTTGTTCATCGATCCCGAGTAGTCGAGCACCATCGCCACGTCGCGGGGACGGTGGGCGGCGGTCGACGTGGCGGTGACCGTCATGGTGGGGACGCCGATCACCGCCGCGAATGTCGTGTTGTAGGTGTGGCTGATCGTGACCTGGGTCAGGTTGTAGTTCTCGCCCGTTCCGGGCGGGAACTCCGGGCTGAATGTCTGAGTCGCGTAGTTGTAGTGATAGCAGCCCTGTTCAACCGTGACCTCGGCGGGATTAATGTTCGTTCCGAGGATCGTGTTTCGCGTGGCCTGGGCGATCGCGCTTGCAGTCGAATTTGACACGTAGTTCGTTACGGAGCCGATCAGGCTCCGGGCGCCGCAGACCGCGGCCGCGTCGGCCGCATCTTTCACCTGGGCACGAGCCACCGCAAGCATGCCCAGATCGATCGACAGCGCCAGAAAGCCGCACAGCCCGATGATCGAAATCGCGGTCAACGGCACAATCGCGCCTCGGGAACGCTGCTGACGAACCAGACGATGGATTTTCATGGGCTTGTCCCTTACGAAAAACACCGACGCGGAAGCCGGCATCAATTGGGAAATTCGCTGTAAATGATGGCTTCCGAGGAAACATTGACCGGAAGCGGAAGCAGGTTGGCGAGCGCCACCATCGGCACGTATTGACCGGTGATCTGAACCGCGATCGGCTGCCCGAGGGACGCGCTCGTCCACGGGCCGACATTGGCGCCGGTCGTCGGATTGGCCTGGAAAATCTGGATGTTCATACCCGACGGGCCCTGATTCACCAGTTCAGTGGTGACCAGAGCCTGGATCTGCGCCGTGGTGACGGTCCCCTGCCCGGTCGCCGCCAGCCGCGCGCCGTCGCGGGCCGCGTTGTCCATCAATTGCTTCACCATCACGAAATGGCCGAATTCCATGATCGCGAAGATGAACAGCAGAAAGACGTTCATCACGATCGCCGCCTCGACTGACGAAACCCCGCGCCGCATCGAACGCATCCGTGTCGAACGCATCCGTGTCGAACACAGCTGTGTCGAACGGGATGGGGCCGCCCCTCGCTGGGCAACCTGCCGGGTCGCCTCAGCCTGACGGATTGGTGCAGAGTGAAATCGCGATCGCTTCATGTCGGCCTCTTGCTCAGCTTCCCGTGGGAGCGCTGACGTCTTGCGGATAGCTCACCGGCAGCGACGACACCCAATACACGGTTGCGTCGACCTGGGTGGCCGCGTTTGTGACCAGCAGCGACGAGCACCACCGCACATTTACGAACGGAATCGTCACCGTCACCTGCAGGTTGTCCAGACACGTGGCTTCGCTCACGTCCGTCCCCGGATTCGTCAAGTCGGAAACCGTGACGGTCAGTCCCGTTGTTGGCAATCCGGACGCCGCAACGCAGCCCGTCACCACGCTGACCACCTGCGTATTGGTGATCTGGCCGGCCGACGCCTGTCGAGCCCCCTCTTCGGCCGCCGAGGTGAGAATCTGCCGTACCTCGATGAAGCGACCCATTTCGAGCATGCCCAAAACGAAAATCAGCAGCACCGGCAGAACGAGCGCGAATTCGACGCAGGCCGTCGCGCGGCGGTCCGGGCGGCTCTTGGCCGTTCGGCACTCGATCGTGCGAATTCCCCGCATGAGCTGGCTCCTGGTAATCTCGGGCTGCCGGAAGTTCGGCGACTGCTGGCTGAAATGTTGAATTTGCAGAACGGGCAACCTACGGAGGCGGCGCCGGGCGCACCCCTGTGCCCTGGAAAACATAGCCCACAAACGAGCAGTTCCGGCAAAAATGGCGTCTCCTCGGTCGCTTTTTTCCCCAGAAGCGGTACAACCGCTGGAAAATACCGGACGCGATCATCCTGCCCGATCCGGACGAGGTCCCACGCCCGCGCGGATGGTCGGGTTGTAAAGGCAGGATGGGTCATACACGGCGCGCGGCCACGGAATGGTCTGTGACTGGCGACAGGACGGAGCCGATGTCAGTCGGAATGCTCGCACGACGGCGCGTCGAATTCGGCGACTTTCAAACCCCCGCCGACCTCGCGGCCGCCGTCTGTCGCGTGCTGGCGAACGAACGCCCCGCCACGCTGATCGAGCCGACGTGCGGCACCGGCACGTTCCTGGCCGCGGCACTCGCCGCCTTTCCCGACGTGCGCCGCGCGATTGGCCGGGACATCAACGCCCGCTCGGTCGCGGCCGCTCGTCGCAGCGTGGCTTGCGTTTCGTCGGCCGCCCAATGTCAGATTCGCGTCGGCGACTTTTTTCGCACCGACTGGTCGAACCTGTTGGCCGCGTGTGCGGAGCCGCTGCTTGATCCTGGGCAATCCGCCGTGGGTCACGAATTCGGCCCTTGGCGTGTTGGGCAGCGGCAACCTGCCGCCCAAGCAAAATCTGCCCGGCCGCTCCGGGTTGGAAGGCCTTACGGGCAAAAGCAACTTCGACGTTTCCGAGTGGATGATCGGGCGGCTGCTCGAGGCCGCCGCCGGTCGCCGCGCGACGCTCGCCATGCTCTGCAAGACAGCCGTCGCCCGCCGCGTGCTCGCCCGCGCCTGGGAAACTTCGCTGCCGCTGGGCTCGTGCGAGATTCGACCGATCGACGCGGCCCGGCACTTCGGCGTCCGGGTCGATGCCTGTCTGCTCATTTGCCGCAGTGCGGCAGGAGCGACGGGCGTCGCCGAGTGCCGCGTGACCGACGACCTGGAAACGTCCCCCGGACCCCGGGCCTTCGGCTGGCGGGACGGCCGCCTGGTCGCGGATGTGGCCGCCTACGAACGGGTGAAGCCTCTGCTCGGCGGCCAGGCTCGCTGGCGGTCCGGCGTCAAGCACGACTGCTCGGCCGTCTTCGAATTTCGCGACGAGCACGGCCAACTCGTCAACGGCCTGGACGAAGTCGTCGATCTCGAGCCCGACTACCTCTATCCGCTGCTCAAAAGCTCGGATGTCGGCATCGTCGCGCGGGCCGGATCACGTCGCCTCGAACGGCCCCTCGGCCGTCAGTCATTCAATGGGCGGCAAGTGCTGGTCCCGCAACGCCGCGTCGGTGAGGCGACCGACGCGATCGCCGCTCGCGCTCCCAAAACGTGGCAGTATCTCGAGCGACACGCCGCCCGACTCGACCGACGTGCCAGCCGTGTTTACCAAAAGCAACCGCGGTTCTCGATCTTCGGCGTCGGCCCTTACACCTTCACACCCTGGAAGGTGGCGGTCTCCGGCTTCTACAAAAGGCCGCAATTCGCCCCAATTGGACCGCGCGGTGGCCGCCCGGTCGTCTGCGACGACACGTGCTATTTCCTGCCCTGCAAGTCGGCCGCCGCCGCCCGGGCACTCGCCCGTCACTTGAATGGCCCGCTCGCCCGCGAGTTCTTCGCCGCGTTTTGCTTTACCGATGCCAAGCGTCCGCTGACCGCAGAAATCCTCGGCTCGCTCGACTTGGCGGCGTTGCCGCGCGAGGGTGAACGCACTTGCCCTGACCGTGGACGATGCCGAACGTTACCCCGTTGCTAAGCTCGGCAGTCGAAGCCGATCCCGGAGCGGCTGCGGTCCGCGTTTTCGGCTCCCAGCAACTTGAGATTGAGCGAGCCGCCGCTGAAGAGCATTTCCTCGAGCGCTCGTTCGACGTCGGTCAACTCAATCGAGGCCGAGCTGTCGCGTTCGAGGTGGAATTGCACCGAGCGGCGCATCAGCTCCTTGATGAAGGCCGCGCTCACCCGGTCGGTTCGCTTGACGATTTGACCGACTACGGCGGGCGAGACGGCGACGCCTTGCGCGTACAGCCGCACGAGCTTTTCGCGTCCCTCCGCGTCGGGCAGCGGAAACTCGATCGCCTGGTCGACGCGGCCCGGCCGCGAGGCGAGCGCCGCTTCCAGCGACTCGGGCCGATTGGTCGTCAGCACAAACAGGATGTCCGCCTCCTCGCGCAGGCCGTCCATCTCGTTGAGAAGCTTGTTGAGCAGCACCTGTTCGCAAGGGCCGGCTTCTGACCGGTCACTGCCGATGAGATCGACGTCTTCGATCACCACGAGGCTCGGCTGCAGCAGACGGGCCAGCGTCATGTATTCGGCCAACAGGCCGACCTGTTCCGCCGTGATCAGCAGGGTCGTGTGGCCAGGCAGGGCCTTGGCGAGGTAATGGATCGTGTGCGTCTTGCCCGTTCCTGGTGGACCGTAGAAGAGCAGGCCTTTTTTCGTCGCTTGCCGAAGCTGGGCCAGCCGCGGCCGCTGCCGGACGAACTCGATCACATTGCGATCGAGCAGGTCGAGCGTTTTGCGAGGCAGGATCACCTGCTCGCGCTCGACCGTGCGGAGCTTGTGCACGCGAATCCCGGCCGACTGCCCCGAATATGAGTGCTCCTGCTCGAGCGAGAGGATTTTGCCGCGGTACGATTCAGCCTTGAGGACCGAATCCTCCAGATGGCGGAAGAACTCCTGCGTGATGCGGGTGCCGTCGGCATTGTTGACCGTGCCGATTTGGAACTGGACCCCCGTGGTCTCGCCGTAACGTTCAACGGCCGCGAACAGCACCACGAAGCGATTCAACCCTTCTTCCAGGAACCAGATGCCGTTCTTCAGACAGCGGAGCGGTTCCTCGTCGCCGACGTTGATTTCCTCATATTGAGGCGGCGCGGCCACCGGCGCGTTGTGATCACTGGGAACGACGCAAGTTGCCAGGTTCAGCGCGTGGTGCGAGTAATCTTGCCGGACGCCGCAGAAGTGGCGGATCTTCGTCGTGGTCCCAAACAGCCGGTCGATGGCCCGCTGCAAATCGGCGCGGACCCGATACGGGAAGCTGCGCTCGGAGATGGTGATGTTGTCGGTCGGGACGGGCCGAAAATGGTCGCGAATCAGGTTCGCGATCAACGTTCTCGGCGGAGCCTTCTCCTCGCGGCGGACGCCCAGACGCCAGCCGTTGCGGGAAATCACGACGGCCCCGGCCAACGTGCCCGTGGTCAGAGCCATCAGCGCCGCACTCCAGCTGGTCAACAATTCTCTCATCTCCCCATCCGGCTTCGATCCGTAGATATTTGCCTCGTCATGTTCGATGTGACAAGCGACGACCGCTGCAGGTTCGCGGCGGCGTAACCAGTCACTGGCCGTAAGAGGCCGATGAACCCGGCGGCGCACCGCTCACGAGCCGTCGCTGACGGCCGAGCCGGACCATTCGCCGTCGCTGATCGAGCCGAGGGCCCGCCAGGTGTCGGGGTTGATCGAGCTGCTGAAGTAGTGCACGCTGCCGTCGCCCATCAGCGACTGCACGCCCAGCGCGTGCCAGCTGCGCGAAGTGATGGCGGCAAACGTCGGCCCGCCGTCCTCTTCGTTGATCCCGTTGAGA
This sequence comes from uncultured Planctomycetaceae bacterium, assembly GCA_963813715.1. Lineage (GTDB taxonomy): Bacteria > Planctomycetota > Planctomycetia > Planctomycetales > Planctomycetaceae > DASPSM01. Next base: position 25,755 of record CAWFAK010000011.1, read on the forward strand.
TCCATGTCGACGCCCGTAGGCCCGGGGGTGAACTTGTTGGGCGGCCAGGCCGTCGTAAAACCGGTCGCATGGCTGTTGCCGTCCGACCACTCGGTGTGGCCCAAAAGATACAGTCGGCACCCGCCGTTGTACTCGGGGGCGACCGTCAGCGGGTCGGCCGTCGGCGGCGGCACGTTGTTCGGATTCTGGATCAGACTCAGGCCGACGTTGTCGCAAATGTAGACCGGCTGATACGTCTTCACCTCCGAGGCAAAGATCGTCTGCGTGAGCCCATCGGTGATCGACGCCAGCCTCAACGATCGATCAGGCCCGAACGCCGTCCGATTCCCGGGCCCCTTGGCGCCGCCCCACACGAACCAGTCGCCCGTGCAAAAGCCGTAGCTCGCAATGGCGGACAGCCCGTACGGATGTGTCGACACGTCGGTGTGGATCTCGCTCGGGCAGAGGTACAGGGGCAGTTGTTGCTGAATGGCGGCCGCGTTCGCCGGGTCTTCCTTGTTGAGCTGGAAATTGCACTGCCGGAACAGGTTCGACTGCTCGAAGTAGGGCAACAGCCGAGCCAGGATGCCCCAACACCCGTTCGATTCGAGCGTGTTCCCCGTGCCGATGACCTGAATCGACGGCGGCAGCACGCGGTAGACCGACTCGTAATTGTGCATCGCCAGCCCCAACTGGTGGAGATTGCTCTTACACTGGGCCCGCCGCCCGGCCTCCCGAGCCGCCTGCACCGCGGGCAAAAGCAACGCCACCAGGATCCCGATGATGGCGATCACGACGAGGAGCTCGATCAGCGTGAACGCGGGACGGCGGCAGTGGCGGCGCATCGCGTGGCTCCGGATTGCTGAAATCGTTCGGCGAACTGCCTTGAGTGACGGGGCGAAAGGCGGTTTCTGTCTAGAAAAATCACCGATGCGTCGGGCCACGGGCGACCACCGCAATCGCATCGGATGCTTCTTGTGGTCCGAAAAATCACAGGGTTACAATTTGCCATTAGGTCCACCGTTTTGCCACTGAAGCTGGGGACAGGCGATCCGGCGGTATACTCGTTCGAAAGTCGTAGGCCGTCCTTTGGGAGACTGCTCATGCCGCTGCGGCGAGTTGCGCTTTCCCGCGTCGCTTTCGTTTGTGCCGGCCTGTTTGCCCTGGCGTCGCTCGTCGACTGCCCGACGTGTCGCGCGGCCGATCCGCCGGCGGCTCAGCCGAAGGTGCAGAGGCCGAGGCGGCAAAGGGCACCGCGGCTGCCCAACTCGTTGATCGGGCGGATCACCGACGAGACAGGGCGCCGGTCGCCGATGCGCGGGTCGAAATCTACCCCCAGGGTGGCGGCGCCGTCTCCTTTGCGAAGACGCAACCCGACGGGTCTTACGCACTCGAGCGAGTGCCGAGCGCGGGCGTCTATCACCTTCGCATCTTCAGCCTCCGCTGCGTCAGTCTCTCCGACCACGGAGACGACAACCTCGACATTCCGCTCGATCCGCCCAGGACCGTGACGCGCGATTTCGTCCTCAAGCCGGCGTGCCAACTGCATTTGACGATCGTTGACGAAGAGGGGCATCCGGTGCCCAAGGTGAATATCTATAAGCCAGGGCGTTACAGCGGAGAGTTCCTGCGAACAGACAAAGAGGGGCAAGTGACCATCGGCGGGTTGGCTCCGTCGCCCTTGCTGTCTCGCTTTGGTCTTCAGCATAAGGACTTCGTGATTGAGGCCCTGGAGGTCAAGCTCGATGATCCGAAGACGATCGTCGAACGCCAGGTGACGCTGAGTAAGGGAAAGTCTGTCCGCGGAACCGTGACGTGCTCCGACGGCAAGCCTGCATCGGGATGCAGCATCCGGGCCCTTCCGAGCTGGTGGGATTTTAGAGCGTATCCTCAGGGAGGGCCGATTCGGGGAGACGGCTCGTTCGAGCTCGAGCATATCGGTCCTGGCACGTACAAGATCGACGTCTCGATGCCGAAAGGCGGGAACGGTCTGATCAAGCGGGATTGCCTCATCGGCGCGGACCTGTATCACCGTGAGGCTCCACTCGCACTCAAGTTCGACGTTCCCTCGTTGAACTCGATGGGTTTTATCGAGGGCCGCATTCACTTCGAAGGCGATCGACGCCCCAAACAGGGCTTCTCGATCCATGTTGGTCCGTGCGCCGCCGATCTGCTGGACGGAGATCTTTTCGCTCAGCGCGACGATCGGACATTCAAGATAGGGCCGCTGCCCGCCGGAAAATACACGCTAACGGTCGACTCCGCCGAGATTGAGTCCAAGTCGGTTGGCCCGTTGGAGGTCGGCACAAAGAACGTCGAGCTGGATTTGACCGTCCGCGGGCCGATGGCCCTCAAAGGGCTGATCACCGGCGACGACGGCCAGCCTCTCACGAATCTGAAAGTCCGCGTGTTGAGAACGCGGAACCTGAGCGACCGCTACCACGAGCCTGGTGACGAATGGCAGCCGGTCTCCGACCCCAAAGGGGCGTTCACCGCCGAGATTCCCGGCCCCGGGGTTTACGTCGTGGAAGCGTCCGCCGACGGCTATGCGATCACGAAAAGCCAGCCCGCCAGCAGCGAGACCGACCTCAACAAAGAACTGAGGGTCAAGCTCTCGCGGGGCTTGAGCCTGGCGGGAAGGGTCGTCGACGAAGCCGGACGGCCGATCAATGGGGCGACCGTGGTTGCACAGTCGCAATTGAAATGGTTACCCGTTTCCGTCACGAAGCTGCCATCACGAGCCGGCGTGGCAACGGCCGAGGGCCGTTTTCAGTTCGACCATCTCAACCCGGGGAAAGAAACCATTCGGGTGCTCCATCCCGATTACGTCTTTGCCGAAGTCCGGGATCTGGAGCTGAAAGAGGGTGGTCCGCAAACTCCCCTCACGCTGACGATGAAGCACGGCGGCACAGTCCGCGGCCGCGTCTTCGATCAATCGGGGCGTCCGGCCGCCGGTGTCTCACTGCATTTCCGCGAGAGCATGTACAGCTTTGCCGGCGGGCCCAGCGAAGAAATCGGAGAGTTCGCCGCGGGCGTCTCGGACGAGGCCGGAGATTACGAGGTCGCGCATTTGCCCGACACCTTGATTTACGTCACTCAAGGCAATATGTGGGGGGACACTTTGGGCGTCGGCCGCCAGGCTGTGCTGCCCGCGTCAGGCAAGACGGTCCGGGTCGATTTCGGCGGGATCAAAAAAGTCACTGGCCGGATCATTGTCAACGGTGCGCCCCTGGCCAATACCAAGGTCTCGCTTTCGGAAGAGCAGCCCTACGGAAAGATGTTGGCTTACGCGATGACCGACGCCGACGGCAACTTTGCGTTCCGCGGCATTCCGCTGGGCGAGCGCTACCTCTACTACGCGGTGGGAACCGGCCTGCGGCAGCACTGGGTTCGCGTCAAACCGCTGCGGATCGAGACGTCGAACGATGCTTTCGGCCCGATCAATTTCGTGACGGCAACTCTCTTGGTCCATTATCCCGACGCAGATCCGAATGCGCCGGGATCGGAGAAGACGAGCGTCTGGCTCTTGAACTACCAGGGCTTCTCTATGCGCGGCCAGAACAAAAACGATCCCCGGGTATTTCGAGATGTGCCGCCTGGCAAGTGGGAGCTAAGTCTTACTCGACCGCACAAATTCGGTGTGTTGCAGACCGTCGAAATCACGGGTCCCGGCGAGAAGTCGGTGACGATCGATGTCCCGAAGGGGAGCGCCTCGCTGCGAGGCAAGGTCAAGGATCTCCCTCCCAAAATCAACCCTTACCTGGTGTTGCGAAGCAAAGACAAACGGGTATTTGCGAACGTGTTGATCAAGCCGGACGGCAGCTTCGAAGAGGAAGATTTGCCAGCCGGCGACTACACCCTGACCCGGATGACCCCGATCGAGACCGATCCAATCACGACTTTCTCGTTGGCTGGCGGCGAAAAGAAATCGATCTCATTGCTGACGCTGGACCCTCCCGGAAACCCTGGCAGCGGCTTGCTGCAAGTCAGACCCTACACGGCCGACGGATTGCCGCTCCCTGGCTGCGAGGCGACTCTCACGGGAGCCAAAGGTGAGGTGCCCCGCCGCGAGACGAAGATGGCCCAGATCACATTCTTGACGCAGCCAGGACCCTATCGGCTGTCGGTCAGCTATCCCGGATTTGTGCCGGTGACGAAGCAGGTCGAGGTCAAGGCCGCGCAAAACGGAGGTTGGGGGTCAGGCAACGAGCTGAACGTGACGCTCGCGAGAGGCGAGAATCGCTTGTGACACCTGGCCACAACTTGTTTGTTCCGCCGACAGTTCGCCGAGACCGATCTCGCCTTTCTTAGCCTGCGCGTGGTTGACGGCGACACAAGGTCGGTCACGAAATCTCAGAAAACTGATCTTGGACGAACCGAGTTTTTGTGGCTGAATGGAGAGAGCGGATTCGGCGCGAGCGCTCTGGGCGCGCGCGGGGGTCGGCGATTGGGACCCACCGAGTCCAAAGTCCAAGGTCCAAAGTCCAAAGTCGAGTGGGACCGGACCGGACACAAATCACCCTCACCCCGGCCCTCTCCCAACCGCGAAGCGGACGGGCGAGGGAGAATGGGACGGGACAAGTGTCCTGAGGAGCCGCGCACGCAGTAAGCGGTGCCTTTTCGCCCGCCGGTTGGGATGCTCACCGACGGGACGGGACAAGTTGTTTCACCGAGAAAACCCCGGAGAAATGCCCCCCTCACCCCGGCCCTCTCCCATCCGCAAAGCGGACGGGCGAGGGGGAAGAGGCGGCGAGGCGGGGATGACGATCCCGGCCGGAGACCAAAAAGGATCCAGTCCCGCCGCGGTGAGGATCCTTTTTCACATATGAGGACAGGAAGAGAAAAAGATCCCCGGTGCGCGGGACAAGTTGTCCCGCCGGGTCCGCCTAAAAGTGGTCCCGCCGTGACGGTACCACCACATTTAATATAAGGGGGGCGCCGCAAAGTGGTCCCACCGACGAGAGTCCCACCGGTCAGTGTCGAACCGGTGAGCGGCGATCCGGCCAAGCAATCGGGACGGGACACGAACATCGAGTCCAAGGTCCAATGTCCAAGGTCGAAAGGCGGGACGGGATCGGAAGAGAACCCGATTGTTACCACGAAGGCACCAAGGACACCAAGAAATGCAAACCTGCTGAGTAGGAATTACTTGGTGCTCTTGGTGGCTTGGTGGTTAAAAAGTCCATCCGTATCTCGGACAGTGGACGGGACACATTTGCACCGCGCATCCGACCGGCGTCCCGTGGTTGTCTCGCCCCGTTGGGGCTTTGGGAGGTCGCGTGTTGTGGCCCTGAGATCCTGGGCCTGCGCTGCGCTCCGACCCAGGCTATAGATGTCTCGCCCCGTTGGGGCTTAAGGCGGGGCTTAGGAGGGAGGGCTTAAGAGGAGGGGGCGGACGCGATTCGTAGGGTGTCGACAAGGCCGCATCGCGGCCGCAGGCACACCATGCATGGCCGGCGGAGTAGCGGGACGGGACGGGACTCGAGCCCTGAGTCCGGTCCGGACACATTTTGTGAGGCGGGACGACAAGCCCACGGAGACTTTCACCAAGAAGACGAAGACGTTGAACAGGAGGTAACAGAGTGAACAGAGTCAAACAGGCTGGAATCGATTGATTTCTCTGTTACCTCTGTTCCCTCCTGTTCAAAATCTTTTCGTGCTCAATCTTTGTGTCTTCGTCCCAAGAACACCAAGGTAATTCAGATCGGCTCACCGGTCTTAACTCGGTGCTCTTGGTGGCTTGGTGGTTAAAGAATTCATTTGTATTTCTGCACACAGGACGGGAGACGTTTACCGTAAGGCAAAATAACGGCGTGCCCGGATGCTCGTCTCGCCCCACGTGTGCGCATCACTCTTTTGGCGATTGGCTGGCTGCTTCTTGCGTCCGCGCCGCGGTCCCCGCAGAATGAGGTTCCGCGGCGCTGTGCTCGGATCTTGCAGATGGCCTCTCGATGCTCGCCAGGCTCACAACTTATTCGCTGCTCGGGATCGAGGCCCTGCCGGTTGAGGTCGAAGTCGATATCTCGCCCGGGGCGCTGCCCAAAACGATCCTAGTGGGAATGGCCGAGGCGGCCGTCAAGGAGAGCACGCCGCGGATCGAGCGGGCGCTGGTCAACGGCGGCTATCAGCGGCCCGTCGATCGCATCGTCATCAACCTCTCGCCGGCCGACTTGCCCAAAGAGGCCGCGTCTTTCGATCTGCCCATCGCGCTGGGCCTCTTGGCCGCGAGCGGGCAGCTGGCCTCGACCCGGTTCGACGGCTATGCGGCCACGGGCGAGTTGGCGCTCGACGGCACCGTGCGGCGGACCAAGGGCGTGCTGTCGATGGCTTTGGCCGCTCGCCAGCAGGGCAAGCGCGGCTTGCTGGTGCCGGCCGAGAACGCGCAGGAAGGTGCCGTCGTCGAAGGGCTCGAGATCATCGCCGTCGGCTCGCTGGCCGAAGCGGTCGGCTTCTACACCGAGCAGCTCGACATCGCGCCGACCCGCTTCGAATGGGACCAGGCCCGGCACACCTTCGGCAACTACGCGCTCGACTATGCCGACGTGAAAGGCCAAGAGTCGGCCAAGCGGGCCGTCACCGTCGCGGCGGCCGGTTCGCATCATCTTCTGATGATTGGCTCGCCGGGCACGGGCAAGACGCTGCTGGCCCAGCGACTGGGGACGATCCTGCCCGACTTAATGCGGGAAGAGAGCATCGAGACGACGCGGGTATATAGCGCGGTCGGGCGGCTCGCGCCGAATCAATCGCTGATGCTGTTGCGGCCGTTCCGGGCGCCGCACCACACGATTAGCGAGGCGGGACTGGTCGGCGGCGGCAGCACGCCCGCCCCGGGCGAGATCTCGCTCGCCCATCATGGCGTGCTGTTTCTCGACGAATTGCCGGAGTTCAATCGCCGCACGCTGGAAGTGCTCCGGCAACCCCTCGAGGAAAATCGCGTGACGATTTCGCGGGCGATGGGCAGCCTGACTTTCCCGGCGAATCTGATGCTGGTGGCTGCGATGAATCCGTGCCCCTGTGGTTACCGCGGCGACCCGCGGCGGCAGTGCAATTGCACGCCAATGCAGATCGAACGATATTTGAGCCGGATCAGCGGGCCGCTGCTGGACCGGATCGATATCCACGTCGAGGTGCCGCCGGTCCCCTTCCGCGAACTGGCGGACACGGGCGGTGGCACGACGAGCGCCCAGATGCGCGAGCAGGTCGTCGCCGCTCGCGATCGACAGATCCAGCGTTTCCACGGCGAGACGTCGAAAGCAAACGGCAAGATGGCCCCGCCGGAAATCCGCAAGCATTGCCGCCTCGCCCGCGACGCCGAGTCCCTCTTAAAGACCGCGATGGAAGAACTCGGCCTCTCCGCCCGCGCCCACGACAAGATTCTCCGCGTCGGCCGCACGATCGCCGACCTTGCCGGCGCGGCGGACATCGCCGCCGAGCATTTGAGCGAGGCAATCAACTACCGCACACTCGACCGGCGGTATTGGGCGTGACTTCGGTTATGAAAGAATTCCGTTCGACGCATTCGAAAAGAGCACGGCTGAGCTGGGACGGCGCTCAGCCGTGGCACACGAAATAAGACCCGCGAGCGGAACGAGTCCCTTACGTCACTGCGCGTTAATGACATGTCCATCGTTCCGCATGATCAGCCACCTGAGATCGTCCTTGATGCGGTCGGTTTGGAATGATCGGGCGGAGCCGTCCGCGAACGCGGTGTTTAAGCGTCCTTTGACGAACCCTCCCAGCTCCGGCACCGGTTTCGTTGCGTCGAAGGGGATGTCCTCGGGCTTGGTCCAGGGAATGTTACGCTTGGCTTCGATGATCATGATCGTGTTGCTCGTCCCGTCCAGGATCTCGCTGATTTTGATACCGTCGGGCCCCTCGAAGACTGAGCCGGGCCCGTCGAAGGCGAAGTATCCGCTGTTGGTCGATTTGGGATCGTCATACGGGCTGCGGAACACGCCGGGCGCTTGCGCCAGCACTTTCTTGTTGGACTCGCTGTCCCAGGGTTCGTCGAATCGATACTGGTCGTAGAGTGGCTTCTGCTCCACGAGCGGGAGCAGCTCGACTCGCCAACTGTGGGGCGTTTTGCCGTCCGGCCCCATCACGACCGCGGGCGGAAAGTGACCGTGCACGTCGTGATAGTTGTGCATCGCCAGCGCGAGCTGTTTGAGATTGTCGCGGGTTCGGGTCGCGGCGTCGGTCGGCCTGCGGCGGCGAGCGGCGTTGACGCTGACCGGGATCCTTCCGGGGCCGAGTTTCTCGAGGTCGATGCGGTGGCCATCGTTCCGCATGATCAGCCACTTGAGCTGGTCTTTGACCTTTTCGGTCTCGAACCGTCGGGCCGATCCGTCGCCGAGCGCCGTCGCGAAGTGTCCCTTCTCGAATCCTCCCAACTCGGGCAGCGGTTTCTCGGGATCGAAGGAGATGTCTTCGGGCTTGGTCCAGGGGATGGTTCGTTTGGCTTCCACGATCATCACGGTGTTGCTCGTTCCGTCCGTGATGTTCTGGATCCGGATTCCGTCTTTGCCCTCAAAGATCGTGCCGGGACCGACGAGAACGTAGTAGCCGCTGTTCGTCGATTTGGGATCATCGTAGGGGTTGCGAAGGCAGGCGGGCATTTGCTCGAGCACCTGCTTGTTGTTCTCGCTGTCCCACGGCTCATCCATCCGATACTGCTTGTACAGGTCGTTCGCATCCAAGAACGGCAGCAGCTCGACTCGCCAGCTGTGCGGCGTTTTGCCGTCTGGGCCGATCAAAACCGCTGGCGGGAAGTGTTTATTGACATCGTGGTAGTTGTGCATGGCCAGCACGAGTTGCTTGAGGTGATTGAAATCCTGAGCGATCTTGGCCCGGTCTTCGATGCGGCGATTCAGGTCTTGCGCCACCTCTTCCTGTTGCTGGAGCGGAGTCTTCGCCGGTCGCTCGGCTTGATTGAACGCGACCACCACAGGAGCCGCATCTTTGCTGTCGGCTCGATCGTCGCTAGCGACGGAGCCGCGAATTCCCGCGGCACACACGGCCGCGACCAGAACGGCCGCCACGCTCAAGAACACGATCGGGCGAGAAACGTCGGCGCCCAGCGACTTGGATCGGTGCAACATTTCGATTCTCCGGACGAACGTTTTGGAATTGGGAAGAAAAGCGTTGGCCGGCCACGCGAGTGGCTGATCGGCTTGCCGCAAGGCCATCGCCGCCAGCATCGTGACGTATTTGCGTTGCCCGCCGACGACTCGGGCCGCGGCGGCGTCGGCGGCCAGTTCCTGCTGCAAGCGGAGCCGGTTGGCCAGGCCGTGCACCAGCGGGTGATAGAAGTGCAACGCGACGCCGATTTGCGCGGCGATCCACGCGGCAAAGTCGTTGCGGCGGACGTGCTCGATCTCGTGGGCGAGCACCGCCTGCCGCTCGTCATCGGTCCAATTCCGCCAGTCGGACGGAAGCAGGAGCATCGGCCGCAGCCAACCGATCGTGGCGGGCGTGCTGAGCCGCGTCGCCTCGCGGAGCTCGATCCCCTTCACGCAGCCGAGCTGGGCGCACACGACGTCGGCAAGCTCGCCCAGTCGACGGTCGGTGACGGGGTGAGAGTTGCGGCGGTAACTGCGCACGGCGGCAAATCCGAGCGCAATTCGCACTGCCATGCCGGCGACGCCGACGAAGTAAAGCGTCGCGACGAGTCCCAGCCAGTGATCGGCCAGTACCGTCCAGAGTCGCGACGAAGAGGAGGTCGGGACAGCGGCCTCGCTGAGCGAATCGCGGGGGATCGCATTCGCGTCCACGATGTCGTCATCGAGGCGCGACTGGGCGAAGCGATCGGGAATTTCGCGGCCGGCGGGTTCGGCCTGCTGACTGTGCAAATCGGCCGGGTGAGACCAGGCCAGCTTCTCCCAACCAAGATGCCACGCCGGCCAGGGGCTGAATGCGGTTACCGTCAGTCCGGCGACCGCCAGGAGAGCGGCGACGGCCACGGAGGCGCCGGCAGCCGGTCGGCGGCGACCCAAGAGCGAACCCACGCCGAGCGCGGCGCACGCCAGAACGCTCACTTGCACCGGGCACCACAACAGAATTTGGGTGACGGAACTCATTGTTGCTGCTCCCGCAGAATTTTTTCGAGAAGGGCCCGCTCCTTCGCGGTGAGTTTGCGGTCCTCGGTCAGCCGCACGAGCAAGTGTTCCCGCGAGCCGCGGAACACTCGCTTGACCAGATCGCCCAACAGGCGGCCGGACACATCGTCGAAGGTGCGGATCGGCTCGTACCGGAAGGGACGCTCGTCGTTGGTCTGCCGCACGAACTCCTTCTCCATCAGAATCCGCACGAGCGTGGCGACGGTGGTGTACGCCAGGTCGCGGCCGGCAGTGGCCAGCGCCTCGCGGACTTCGCCCGCCGTCAGCGCGCCCTGCTTCCAGAAGACGTGCATGATTTCCAGTTCGCGTTCGGTCAGTTCCGTTGCTTTGGGTCGGGCCATCGCTGCTCCCGTGTGTTCGCCAGCACGATGTTTGGTTATTTAGATTTGGTTTGATAGTAGTCGTGAGATGGCGAGCCGTCAAGGATCTTTTTTCGAGAATTGTCCGCACCGACGCTACCAACGCGCAGATGTCCAGCGACATCCGGATCCAATTGACAGGTCCGGCCGATTGAGATATCCCTGCCGGCCCATTTCGTCTCGATTTCTCGCTGATTTCTTGGTGAAAAGAGGGCCGCTTGGCGGCCGCGTTCCATGTCGCTTCCTCTGCCGAAGTCGATCCTCTGTCTTCGCGATTATCGGTTCCCCACGTTTGTCTCCGACCTTGTCGCCGGTTTGACCGTGGGGTTGGTGGCGCTGCCGTTGGCAATGGCGTTTGCCATCTCTTCCGGGGTCTCGCCGCAAGCGGGTTTATATACGGCCGTCGTTGCCGGGTTCTTGATCTCGGCGCTCGGCGGGTCGAAGACGCAGATCGGCGGACCGACGGGTGCGTATGTCGTCGTCGTGTTCGCGATCGTCGCTCAGCACGGCCTGGACGGACTGCTCGTCTGCACGATGCTCGCGGGCGTGATGCTCTTGCTGCTGGGGCTGACCGGGCTTGGTTCGATGGTGCGGTTCATTCCGCGGCCCGTGACGATTGGCTTTACCAACGGCATCGCCGTGTTGATCGCCAGCACCCAGATTAAGGATTTCTGCGGACTCAAGATCGACAAGATGCCCGGGGACTTCGTCGGCCGCATGACGGCCATCGTGAGCCACCTCGACACGTACTCGGTCGCATCGCTGCTTTTGGCCGCGGCGTCGGTGATCGTGATTCTTTGCTTTCGCCGCTTTGCGAAACGCGTGCCGGGCTCGATCGTCGCGCTCGTCGTCGCCACCGTCGTGGTCGTGATCTGGCGCCTGCCGGTGGAGAGTATCGGCACACGCTTCGGCGGAATTCCCAGCGGGCTGCCGACATTTGCTTTACCCCAATTCCACGCAAACCAGATTGTGCCACTGCTTTCACCGGCGTTGACGGTCGCCTTGCTGGGCGCGATCGAATCGTTGATGTCGGCCGTCGTTTCCGATCGGATGAGCGGCGACCAGCACGACCCCAACGTGGAACTCGTTGCCCAAGGCCTGGCCAATATCGCCTCGCCGCTGTTTGGCGGCATTCCGGCGACGGGGGCCATTGCCCGCACGGCAACGAACATTCGCTCGGGCGGCAAGACGCCCGTGGCGGGAATGATCCACGCATTCACGCTCTTGGCCGTCCTCCTATTTGCGGCGCCGCTGGCCCAATACATCCCGCTGGCCGTGCTGGCCGCCATCCTGATGGTCGTCAGCTACAACATGGGCGAATGGAGCGAAATCCCCAAGCTCCTCAAGATGACCTGGGCCGACATCAGCGTCTGGTTGGTGACGTTCGCACTCACGGTTTTTGCCGATCTCAGCCTGGCCGTCGAAGTCGGAATGCTGCTGGCCGCGTGGCTCTACATTCACAAGGTGACGCGGACGACGACCGTCACGAAAGTCACGCGCGAATATGTCGAAGAAGGCCGCCTGCACATCCTGCAGGACAAGCCGATTCCCGAATACGTCACCGTCTTTCGCATTCACGGCCCATTCCTGTTCGGGGCCGCCGAGAAGCTGAGGCAAATCGTCGACGAATTGGATCAGCTGGCACCGATCGTCATCCTGCGGTTGCGCAACATGACGGCGATCGATGCCACCGGTCTGCTGACCCTCGAAGAGCTGGCCGACAAGCTGCATGCGTCGGGTCGCGAGCTGATTGTCTGCGGAGCCCGACCGCAGCCCGCCGCCTTGTTGCACCAGGCCCAGTTCGAAGCGCACATCGGCGAGCAGAATGTGTGCCCGAACATTAGTGCGGCACTCGAGCGGGCCAAGACGATTTTCACCACTCCGCGTCCGGTCCGCCGCTCGGCCTGACCGGGAACTGGCCCGCCTAGTCGGCCCGCCGCGACGCCGATATTCTTCCGGTCGCTGCTCGTTTCAACATGATCAGTATGATCAGAGCTGAATGATCGGAGCCGACCGATGAAGTTCGCGCGATGGACCTTTGGCGTGGCCGGCGTCTATGGCGTGCTGGCGATTTTACCGTTGTATTTCTTGGAAGGCCGCATCGCCCAAGAGACTCCACCGGCGATCACGCATCCGGAGTTCTTCTACGGATTCGTCGGCGTCGGTTTAGCCTGGCAGCTGGCCTTTCTGTGCATCGCCTCCGATCCGGCTCGCTATCGACTGATCATGCTTCCGGCCGTGGTGGAGAAATTCTCGTTTGCGATCGCCGCGGCCGTGCTGTACTTCAACGGTCGACTGGCGGCGACGATGCTCGGTTTCGCCACTCTCGATGCCCTGTTGGGCGTGCTGTTCCTTGTCGCCTATCGTAAAACGGCCAGTTCCTCCATCACGTCGGCAGCAGGCGAGCGAGAGCTGACCGCCCGCGTCGGACTCCAGTCCATGGCCCGACTGGCAACTCAGCAGGGTCTCGACGCCGAGATCGAGCGGCTCGCCGTCGCCAAGGAAGAGGCCGTAGTCAAGCAAGACTTTCGGCACGCAGCCTGGCTCCGCGACCGGGGCGACGACCTGAAAAAGTTGAAAGAATCGTGGCCTCGACACGAGTGAGTGCCGCGGACCTCGTACAGCGACATCGCTCCTTGAAGTTGCTCTTTGTCGCGGACGGGTCGTTCGCCATACTCCGCCGGTCGAGCGGTCGTCTGCTGTCCCGATCTCGCACTTCCGCGCCGCGGAGTTTCGCTGGCCTTGAATGTCGTTTCTCTGCCACAGACCCGTCGTCCTGCGGCCCACTTGGTGGGCATCTGCGGCTCCGGGATGAAGTCGCTCGCGGGGCTGTTGCTCGATCGGGGTTGGGCGATCAGCGGCTCTGATTTGAATCCTTCCGAGTCGTGTCTCGAGTGGCTGCGGACGCGGGGCATCGCGGCACAGGCAGGGCATGCGGCCGAGAACGTGCCGCGCGGCACGGAGCTGGTGATCTATAGTGCCGCGGTTCCGGCCCAGAACCCGGAACGAGTGGCGGCCCGCGCCCGCAGTATCCCCGAGCGATCGTACAGCCAGATGTTGGGCCAGTTGATGCGGCAACACCAGGGCGTCGGCATTGCCGGAACTCACGGCAAGAGCACGACGGCGGCGATGACCGCCACTGTGCTGCGCGCCGCCGGCCGCGAGCCGACCGCTTGTGTCGGCGCGGAGTTGTGCGCGCTCGGCGTCGGCGGCTGGGCCGGGTCGGGTGATTTGTTCGTGGCCGAATGCTGCGAGTTTCGCCGCAGCTTCCTCGATCTCAATCCAACTTACGCCGCCATCCTCAACATCGAGGCTGATCACTTCGATTGCTTTCAAAACCTGGGCGAAACTGCGCGAGGCCTTTCGTCAATTTGCCTCTCGCGTGCCGAGGGAAGGACTGCTCGCCGTTCGCGCCGATTGTCGAGCTGCCCTGGAGGCGGAACAGGCGTCGGCCGCGCGCATCTCGCCGGCGCGAATTGAAACGTTCGCGCTCGCTCCGCCGGCAACCTGGTTTGCCGAGAACTTGCGACCGACCGCGGACGGAATCGCGTTCGACGCCGTCTATCGGGGCCAGGTATTCGGCCGCTTTGCGCTCCGCGTGCCCGGACGACACAACGTGCTCAACGCGCTGGCGACGCTCGCGCTCTGCCGGGCGATCGGCGTGTCGAGCGCGGATCTGCAGGCCGGGCTGGCCGAGTTTCGGGGAGTTTGCCGCCGCTTCGAGCTGTTGGGCACACCGCGGGGGCTGACGTGGATCGACGACTTTGCCCATCATCCGACCGAAGTGCGGGCCACGCTCGAGGCGGCTCGCCAGCGGTTCGGCCGGCGACGCGTCTGGTGCCTGTTCCAGCCGCACCAGATCTCGCGCTTGCGGGCCCTGCGGGGAGAGTTTGCCAAGAGCTTCGAGCGGGCCGACCAGGTTTTGATTGCGCCAGTCTTTGCGGCCCGGGAAATTCGCGGAGGCGAAGCCGACTCGCTCTCCCAAGAATTGGCAGCCGAAATCGCCGGCAGCGGCCGGCCGGCGCGGTTTTGCCCCGACCTTGACCGGATGGTGGCAACAATAGACGATGAAGCCCGCGCGGGCGACGTCGTGATTTCGATGGGCGCGGGGGACATCAACCGGGTTTATCATGCCTTTACTCGACGCCTTCAAAGAAATCTCGCTTCTTGACGAACCGCTGGCCCCGTACACCTGGATGAAAGTCGGCGGTCCCGCGCAGTTCCTCGTCCGCCCGCGAAATCCCGACGAGCTGCTCGAAGTCGTCCGTTTTTGCCACGACGAGCAAATCCCCATCCGCGTGCTGGGCGGCGGCTCGAACATCCTGGTGCGGGACGAAGGCGTCAGCGGAGCCGTCCTGCAGCTGGTGGACGACTCGTTCGGCCAGATCACCGTCGACGGCACAACCGTGCGGGCCGGAGCCGGAGCACTCCTCCCCGAGTTGATCTCGCACTCCGTGAAGGCCGAGCTGGCTGGCCTCGAAACCCTATCCGGCATCCCGGGTACGATCGGCGGGGCGCTGCGGGGCAACGCGGGCGGACGCAGCGGCGACATCGGCCAGTTCGTCGAAAGCGTCACCGTGATGAGCGCCACGGGCGAGATCTCGACCCGGAAGGGAAATGACCTCTGGTTCGGGTACCGCGCGAGCAACATCGACGAACTCTTGATCCTGGAGGCCACTTTCGCGCTGCAGCCGGGCGATACGCAGGAAATCACCCGCCGCATGCGCAAGCTGTGGATCATGAAGAAGGCCACGCAGCCCCTTTCGTTCCAGTCGGCCGGCTGTATCTTCAAGAATCCGCGGGGGTTAAGTGCCGGCTCGCTGATCGAACAGGCGGGCCTGAAAGGCATTCGAGTCGGCCAGGCGGAAATCAGTGACCGCCACGCGAACTTCATCGTCACGCATCCCAACGCCAAGTCGGACGACGTACTGCGTCTGATCGACCTGGCCCGCTCCCGGATCGCCGAGCAGTTCGGAGTCGATCTGGAGCTGGAAATCAAAATCTGGTAAGAGGATGCCCCCGCCGCCCCCTCCGGGTCGGCCCCTCCGTTCGCGCGGGCTTTGTCCGCCGCGATCGGCTTCGACCAGTTCGCGCACTTCCCTGGTGACGCGCTCGAGCGGTCGACGACGGGGCGAAGCGTCACTCGCTTCCCCAGACTGGCGGCCAAAAACATTTTGCGTACACCGGACCGCAAGGAGGCGGTCGGCATGAGGTCCAATTTCGCCGAGTCGCAAACGTATCGCATCGCCGTGCTTTCCGGCGGCGATTCCGACGAACGAGCCATCAGCCTGGAAAGCGGCCGTTGCGTGGCCGAGGCCCTGCGTGAGCGCGGGCACGAGGTGACGCTGATGGATCCAGCCGCCGCGCCGCCGGAAGCCGCCCTCTTTCGCGACGTCGACGCCGCCTTCCTGGCGCTCCACGGTCGCAACGGCGAGGACGGCACCATTCAAGGCCTGCTCGACCGGATGGGTGTGATCTTTACTGGCAGCGGTGCCGAAGCGTCGCGCTTGGCCTTCAGCAAGTCGGCTTCGAAAGAAAGATTCTTCCAAACCGGCGTGCCGACGCCCGCCTATGTGCTCGTGCACGAATCCGACGGCGTGCAGCGCTGCCGCGAGCTGGCCGATCGCATCGGCTTTCCGCTGGTGGTGAAGCCCGACTCGCAGGGTTCGAGCCTCGGCGTGACGATCGTGCACTCGGTCGACGCTCTGCCGCAGGCCCTTTCACACTGCTTCCGTTACGACTCGTTCGCCCTGTTCGAGCAGGCCGTCACCGGCACCGAATGGACGCTCCCGCTCTGCGATGACGAGCCGCTGCCCTTGATTCAAATCTCGACGCCGCGCGAATTCTTCGACTTCACGGCCAAGTACGAAGATCCGGCCACGCAGTATCGCTTCGAGTTCGCGGAGAGCCGGGCGGCCATTTCGTCCCTGGTCGACGCCGGCTGCCGCGCGGCGCGGGCCATCGGCACGAAGGGACTGGCGCGGGTCGACCTGCGTCTCGACCACGAGGGTCGCCCGTGGGTGCTCGAAGTCAACACGATTCCCGGCTTCACCGATCACAGCCTGCTGCCCAAGGCGGCCGTCCACGCCGGCCTGGGCCTGGGCGAGCTGTATGAACGGTGCCTCGAACGTTCGCTGATCGCGGCTTGCAGTCGGCGCTCGATTCTCCAGGGACCCCATCGGTTACCGGCATGGCGCGCCGCGTCAAAAAGAGCCTGAAGGATTCGGACTCCGACGTCCTCTTCGTCGAAGAGGAAGAGACGAGTCTCCTCGCGCTGGATCCTCGGCCCGACCATCGTGCTGGCGGTGATCGGGTGCATCGCGGCCTACTTCCTGTTCCCCAAGGCCCTGGAGTGGCTGCCCGATCTGTCGCATCGTCCGGAATACGTGCTCAAGCCGGACGACATCCGCTTCACCGATGCGCCGCCGTGGGTGCCGCGGACGTTCATCAAGCAAGTGGCCCGCGAAGGAGGCCTGCCGGACGACCTGTCGATGCTCGATGCGAAGCTCGTCGACAACGTGGCGGCCGCGTTCCAAAAGCATCCGTGGGTCGATCGCGTCGTCAGCGTGCAGAAAGAATTCCCGCACCGCGTGACGGTCGTGCTCGAGTACCGCAAGCCGGCTGCCTTCGTCGTCACGGCGACGGAACACTTTGCCGTCGATAAACACGCGGTGCTCTTGCCGCCGCCCGATTTGCCGCCGGCCGAGGACGAATTTCCGCTGATCACGAACGCCCGCTCGTCGCCCCCCACCGAAGCGGGCAGCACCTGGCACGACCGCACGATCGAAGACGCCGCCAAGATCGCCGACGCGCTCGGCCCGTCGTGGAAAAAGCTGCAGCTCAAAGCGATCGAGATCCCCAACCTGCCGGAAGACGCCCGTCCCGACGACGCCGTCTACGCCCTGCGAACCACGGGCGGCTCGCGGATCATCTGGGGCCGCGCCCCGGGCGGCGACCGCCCCGGCGAACTGTCGGCCGAACAAAAGATCGGCCGCATGGAAGAATACCTGGCCCGCAAAGGCGGCTTCACCGACCCGCAAGGCCCACTGGAAATCGACATCCGCCACTGGAAAGAAATCACCGCCCGCCCCCTCGGCGACGACGGCACGCGCACTCGCGAGTAACGTCCGCGGTTTCTTCTCTCTTCTTCTCTTCCCCCTCGCCCAGTCCGCTGGGAGAGGGCCGGGGTGAGGGCGAATTTTCTCCGGGTCCCAATCTCCGGTCCCGTCCCGTTATTCAGCCGGCAATGGTGTGCCTGCGGCCGCCAGGCGGCCTTGTCGACACCCTACGAATTCGCGTCCGCCCCTCCTGCCTTAAGGCCCAACGGGGTGACACACCTAGAGCCTGGGTCGGAGCGCAGCGCAGGCCCAGGATCTCAGGGCCACAACACCCGACCTCCCAAAGCCCCAACGGGGCGAGACAACCACGGGACGCCGGTCGGATGCGCGGTGCAAATGTGTCCCGTCCATTGTCCGAGATACGGATGGACTTTTTAACCACCAAGCCACCAAGAGCACCGAGTAAATTCCAGCAGCTTTGCATTTCTTGGTGTCCTTGGTGTCCATGGTGGTAACAATCTGGTTCTCTTCCGATCCCGTCCCGCCTTTCGACCTTCGACTGCGTGCGCGGCTCCTTAAGTCCGGTCCGCATTGCCAACGAAAGTGTCCGGACCCGACCCAATCCCGACCGATTGCCGGGCCGGATCGCCGCTCAACGGATCGCCGCTCACCGGATCGACGCTGACCGGTGGGACCACTTTGCGGCGCCCCCCTTATATTAAATGTGGTGGTACCGTCACGGCGGGACCACTTTTAGGCGGACCCGGCGGGACAACTTGTCCCGGCGCGCGGGGATATTTTTCTCCCTCCATCCTCTCTGTGAGAAGCTCCAGTCCCGACCCGTTTTTCGGGTCGGAGTGACGGGCGATTTCGCCGGGTTTTCTCGATGAAACAGCGTGTCCCGTCCCGCGCGGCCGGCAGTCCTGTCGGGCAGGCTGTGCCTGCCGTCCCGCACGCATATCTGGGACTTGGCTCCCCGTCCCGATTGCGAAAATGTGTCCCGTCCCGCGCCCCGCGTCGGCGGCAGGCAGAGCCTGCCCTACAAATGCCGACGGCCCCCCTCGCGGGAGCGGGATTCCAATCCCGTCCCGTTTGTCGGGTCGGGGCGACGGGCGATTTCGCCGGGTTTCCTCGGTGAAACAACGTGTCCCGTCCCGAATGGCACTAACTCAAGCCGGAAGGAGTTGGCAGTTGGAAGTTTATGTCGGGTGAGGAGCGTGACGGAATGCGTCTCTGAGGAATCCCGGCCTCCTGCGAGAATGAGGTTGCTAAACGACCCATTTCCACAGGAGGCCAAGGATGGCGCCATTTATCGAGTCTGTTTTGGAGCAGGTCAAGGGGGATGTGACCGAGGCGCTTTCGCCCGAGCGGATCGAGCAGATTCTGTCGCGAACTCAATCACGTGTGGCGCGACTGCACACTCAATCCGATCACCACCGTCTATGCGTTCCTGCGGCAGGTCTTGGCGGGCAACATCGCCTGTGATCACGTGCCCCATCTCCTGGATCTGGATGTCACCGGCGAGGCCTACTGCAAGGCCCGCGCGCGATTGCCGCTGGAACTCTTCCAACGGCTGATGGAGGGGGTGGCGCGTGCTGTTGGTGCGCAAGTGCCTAACTGCTGGCGAGGTCATCGTCTTTGGCACGTGGATGGTTCTGCCTGTTCGATGCCCGACACACCCTCGCTGCAGGAGGCCTTCGGGCAATCGGGGGCTCAGCGGCCCGGCTGTGGATTTCCGGTGGCCCGTCTCCTGACACTGTTTGATGCCAGCACTGGCTTTCTCTTGCGGGTGCTGCCAGCTCCTTTGCGGTCGCATGACCTGTCGCGGGTTCAGCGCGTGCACGAGGCCTTTCAGCCGAACGACGTGGTCGTCGGCGATCGGGGATTCTGCTCCTACGCACATCTGGCACTGCTCAATTTAGCCGGCGTTTTTGCTGTGTTTCGCATCCATCAAGCGACGATCGTCAACTTCCAAAAAAGGCGGCCTTACTCGCCGCAGAAGCGTGCGAAGAATGTCCCACGCGTGAAGGGACAACCGACGTCCCGCTGGGTCCAGTCGCTGGGCCGACACGATCAAATCGTCGAGGCGTTCAAACCGACCCAACGGCCATCGTGGATCACCCCGGAAGACTTCGCGCGGCTGCCCGAATCCCTGCTCCTACGGGAGCTGCGCTATCGCATCACTCAACGGGGGTTTCGAGTCCGCCAGGTGACCCTCGTGACGACGCTCTTGGATCAACGACGTTACCCGGCCGTCGAACTGGCCAACCTCTATCTGAATCGCTGGCAGATCGAGACGAATCTCAGGCATCTGAAACAAACGCTCCGCATGGACGTGCTGCGCACCAAGACAGTCGACGGGATTCACAAAGAGCTGGCCATGTTCGCCATCGTTTACAATCTGGTGCGCTGCGTGATGCTGCGTTCGGCAAAACGCCAGCGCGTGCCGGTGACTCGGACCAGCTTCATCGACGCCCAACGACGACTCTGCCATGCCCCGCTCAACGCGGCCCCCAGAAATCTGATCGTTGTTCCCCACCGCCCAGGTCGTTGCGAGCCACGCGCCTCTAAGCGACGACCAAAACAATACGATCTCATGAACAAACCACGTCGCCAACTTCAACAAGCCCTGATCCACAAACAAGTAACGCCTTAAGTTAGTGCCATTCTGTCCCGTCCCGAGTCCCGACCGGCCCGGGCCGGGCCGGCGGACCAAAGGCGCCGGCTTCCTGTCGCCCCGTCTCGGTCCGCGGGCGAAAGGCACCGGCTTACTGCGTGCGCGGCTCCTTAATACGTATCCCGTCCCACCCGACTTTGGACGACGCCTTCGGCGGACTTCGACTTTGGACTCGCCCAGTCCCAATCGCCGCCCCCCGCGCGCACCGAAACGTCGCGCATCGATCCGCTTCCTCAATTCAGCCACAAAAACTCGATTCGGCCAAGATCAGTTTTTCGGAGTTTGGGTGACCGGACAACTCGTTGTCCGGGTCGCGCGCGACAAGAGGCGGCACTTGAACGTTGGGCCACGTCCGCAGCTATCACCTTGTTGGAGCAGCCTCTTGCTGCTTCGCAGCCGGGACAACGAGTAGTCCCGGCCACCCGACGGGCCGAATGCGGTTCTCACTTTGTTTCTGCCTTTACGCCTTTGTCGCGCCCGTCTTTGATGGCATCGATTAATTTCAGGAGTTCGTCCCGTTCAGGTGTATCGTTCGCTTCATAGAAGCGGCCTCGCTTGGTCGAGTAGAGGAATTGCATCTTGTCGTGGCACTCCACCACGTCCTCCACCACAAGTCCCTGGTCGCCGGCTGCCCAAAGAATGAATTTGTCCCCTAGCGCCGGCAATATGACGCAGTCGACGTCTGGTGGGTCGTAATACGGGGGTCTCGTCAGCAATGTGCGAACAGATGCTATCTGCTTGCTGCTTAGTGCGTACCAGTGGCCGTTGCGCTCCAGATTTGCAGCCAGTATTACTGTTCTCGGTGGCTTTGGAACTTGAGAACGAACGTCACGTTCATCTGCCATCGCTGCTGGTGGTGAGCTGAGCGTGGCTGTGCTGGCAACCAATGCACCGATGACGGTGGCCATCAAAATCCGTTTCATGGCTGGTTCTCCGAACGCGATTGTTTGTCGGGGTGGCGTCTGACAAACTGGCCGATAAGGTCATTGTCCACGAACTGGTCTTCACGCTGAAAGCAAGACACTCGCTTAATGCCGGACTGCTTAAAGAGCGCTCGGTCAATTGGGCGAAGGAAAATCAGGCGCTCCCCCAGGTCTACGATATCCAAGGTTCGGAGTCGGCCTCGGATCGTGCCGTTTTCTCTGGAAGACGTGAGCGTAAGGGTCGTCTTTGTCGCGCTCCATCGTCCAGCGGCATCTCCATATTGCATCCCGCATTGACCCGACTCCGAGGCGTAATAGCTGCCATTCGGGTTGAGCCTTAGCATGCCGCAGGTGCTGTCCAGATAGGTGCCGCCGATGACTTTCGGCCCAAAAGGGTTGACGGCGGAAGCGGACGACCCGAGTTCTTGGGTGCGATGCGTTGTATGTCTGGAAACCCGGTACTCGACGGCAGCACTGGCTGCGACCATCGCGACACAATGCGCAATTGAAATCCATTTCATTGCTCGGTTCCTGCGGGAAGCGATTTTATTTGGGACGTCTTAGCCCAGCAAGATGTCGTCCTACAGTCGCACGTTGGGAATGCCTCTGTCGGTTCGGCGGGTGGCCGGACAACTCGTTGCCCGGGTCGCGACGCGACAACAGGCGGCACTTGAACGTTGGGCCACATCTGCAGCCATCGCCTGGTTGGAGCAGCCTCTTGTTGCTTCGCAGCCGGGACAACGAGTTATCCCGGCCACCCAACGATACCAAGAGCCCTCGCTCACCAGCTTTTTGCGCGAGGAGTCATAAAGACTTGCGCAATAAAAAGTTGGTGCTACACATAGTCTCAATCGTAACCACACGAAAGGAGACGGATGTGGAACACCAACTCTGGAAGGCGATTTTGATCCTTCTCAAACAGGCGAGCAAGCGTCGTCGGTGCACGCGGGAACGATACGGGGCAGACGACATTGTGCGGGTTTGGCTGTGGGCCGTTCTGCACGGTCGGCCTGTGTCCTGGGCGTGCGATCTTCGGAACTGGCCGCTGCATGAGCGTCGCCGCAAATTGCCATCGTCGAGCACCATGTCGAGACGACTGCGGAGTGCCGAGGTCCAGCAAATGCTGCAAGAGATCGAACGTTCTGAACTGGCTCCTCGTGGGAACAAGCCCCTGTATTGGATGATCGATGGCAAGCCTCTGCCGATCGGCGGTTGCTCGAAAGACCGGCAAGCTGGGTACGGCCGCGCCGCGGGCTGCAAAGCCAAAGGGTACAAGCTACACGCGGTGGTCGGCAGCGATGGCTCGATCGCTGCCTGGCGCGTGGCTCCCATGCAAAAGGATGAGCGGGCGATGGGGCGGCGGATGTTGAAGCAAGCGGCTGTGCAAGGGTACTTGCTCGCCGATGCAAATTTCGACTCGAACCAGTTACACGACGTCTGCCTCGAACGCGGCGTGCAACTGGTGGCACCTCCGCGTTACGGATTTGGCCGTCGCCGTGGCCATCGGCGTCAGAGTCCCGCTCGGCTGCGATCTCTTGAACTGCTCTCGAATCCGCAAAGCTCGTTCGGCCGTGCCCTCCATCAAGAACGTAACGCGATCGAACGCTACTTCGGATACTTGAGCACTTGGAGCGCCGGATTGCAGGCACTGCCCGCTTGGGTTCGCGGCCACCGACGCGTCCACCGCTGGGTGCAAGGCAAGCTCATCTTTACCGCCTTGCGACGGCGATGCCAAAAAACGACTTACGTCACGAGATGAAAAAAGTTGTCACGCTTCGGGTTGGTCTGTCGCACCCGCGTGGCTCGTTTGGCCCGTCTCGCGGCGGCCGAAAACACCCCGGATCGACCTTGTGGCTCGCATCCTCTAAAATTGAAGCTGAAAACATCGCGGCACGGACAGACAGGGACACGGATCGACACATGACGCAGAAGATCTATCTCAACGGCGCGCTCGTTCCCAAGGAAGACGCGAAAATCAGCGTTTATGATCACGGGTTGCTCTACGGCGACGGCGTGTTTGAGGGGATTCGGGTTTACGGCGGCAAGGTCTTTTTGCTGCCGGAGCACATCAAGCGGCTGTATGAGAGTGCGCTGGCGATTCGGCTGGCGATTCCGATGTCGCAGACCAAGATGGCCGAGGCGGTGGAGAGCACCGTGGCGGCCAACGCGCTCAAGGACGGTTACATTCGGCTGGTGGTGACGCGCGGGGCGGGGACGCTGGGGCTCGATATTCGCCGCACGAGCGATCCGCAGGTGATCATCATTGTCGACACGATCACGCATGTATCCGGAGGCCATTTATCAGAACGGGATGGCCCTCGTCACGGCCAGCACGATTCGCAATCATCCGCACGCGCTTTCCGCCCGCATCAAGTCGCTCAATTACCTCAACAACATTCTGGCAAAGATGGAGGGGACCGACGCCGGGTTTGAAGAGGCCCTGATGCTCAACCACAACGGCGAGGTGGCCGAGTGCACCGGGGACAACATCTTTATCGTGAAGAACCGGGTGCTTCGCACGCCGCTCGCCGGAGGCCGGCATTCTCGACGGGATCACGCGGGGAGCCGTGATTCGCCTGGCCAAGCAGGCCGGCGTCACCGTGGTCGAAGGGCCGATGATGCGGCACGACATCTACACGGCCGACGAATGCTTTTTGACCGGCACCGCGGCCGAGGTGGTCGCCGTCGTCAGCCTGGACGGCCGCACGATCGGCGACGGCAAGCCGGGGCCGATCACGAAGGATTGCTGGCCCGCTTCCGCGAGCTGACCCGCAAGGGGGGCTGGTAGCGGACCGCGAAATCTGTCGGCGGGTGCGGTCCTTCGGCGCCGCTTCGGGGTTGAATCGTTAGGGCGGCGATTCACGATCCGGAGACCGGATTTCACCACAAAGGCACAAAGGCACTAAGAAGGCGAAGACGTTGAACAGGAGGAAACAGAGTGAACAGAGTAAGACAGAGTCGAATTGACTGATTTCTCTGTTGCCTCTGTTTCCTCCTGTTCAAAACTTTCCTGCTCAAATCTTTGTGTCTTCGTCCCTTTGTGGTGAAAGAAAATCTTCGCCTACCTGCCGGCGAGAGTCATACGGAACAGCGAGACGATCATGAGCAATCCCCTGAGCCGATTGGCGACCTGTGTCGGAATCTTGCTCTGTTCGGTTGCCGTGTTGGCTGGGCCGCCGCAGGGGGACAAGTCGACGAAGGCGGCCAAGGAGGCGCTGTCGCAGTTCAATTCGTTGATCGGCGGGTGGCGGGGGACGGCGCAGCCGCGGCGCGGGTCGGCGACGGGGAGTTGGCGGGAATCGGCGGAGTGGGTTTGGGATTTCAGCCAGCCCGAGCCGGCCATTCGTTACGTCGTCACCGACGGCAAGCTGCTGAAGTCGGTCCGCATCACGTTCGACGACAAGGTCGGCCGGTTTCACGCGACGGCCGAACTGCCCGACGGTACGACGCGCGAATACGCGGGCAAGTTCGACGACGATCGGCTGGTGCTCAGCTCGCAGCCCGACGCGAAGCAGGAAATTCATCGCCTGACGATCACGCGGCTGAACGACAAGCGAACGATCGTGCTCTTCGAGAAGAAGCGGGCGACGTCCCGCGGGCTGGCTCGCGTGGCCGAGGTCGGCTACACGCGCGAGGGGACGCGGCTGGCCGTCGAAGGGGGCGACGGGCCCGGAGTGCGTCGTCACGGGCGGCAAGGGGACGATTCCCATCAGCTACAAAGGGCAGACGTATTACGTCTGCTGCTCCGGCTGCAAGCAGGCCTTCAACGACAACCCCGAAAAGATCCTCGCCGAATACCGCGCGCGGCAAGAAGCCCGCAACAAATCGAAATAGCGTCGCCGATTATCGCCCGAGAAGAGCGGCGCGTCGGGGAAATGTCCGTCGGGGAAAGTCCGTCGGGCGGGAGAAAACTCGCGTGCCCAGGCAGAACCGGGTGACGCCGTTCGGGGAGATCATCGCCACTTCCGAACGAGGCACGTTCATGGGCAATCGGGGCATTCTGCACGATCCGGACGGGCGGGTGCGGCGGAAATGGGTGCTCAAGAATTGGCTCGTCTGCGTGCTCGAATTCCGCGGCCGCAAGCGGACGGTAATGACGCCGAACCGCTATACCGAGCTGTTCTTTCTCGATGAGGCGACGGCGCTGGCGGCCGGCCATCGACCGTGTGCCGAGTGCCGGCACGCACGATTCATCGATTTTTGCATCGCGTGGAAGGCCGGCGCACCCCGGCGAGTTCGGCTCGAAGCGTCCGACCGCGGGTGAAATGGATGAACGGCTGCATGCCGAGCGGGCGAATGCGGACCGCTCGAAGCGATCGCATCCAGCGCAGCTCGCGGATTTGCCCGACGGCGCCTTCGTGACGGTGCCGAGCGAGGGGCAAGACGCGTGGCTCGTCTTGGGCGGGCAGCTCCTCAAATGGTCGGCGGGCGGCTACGGCGAACGTCGGCCGCGGCCAGCACAGCTCGACGTCGCGCTGCTGACTCCGCCCTCGACGGTGGCCGCGATCCGTGCTGGGTATTTGCCGGCGATTCACGCGTCAGCCCGGTGAAGTGCGTCGGAAAATCGCGGCACAGCGGCCAAAGCTCAGGCGCAAACCGCCGTTGACACCTTTGGCCCGGCGGCATAAATTCCGCCTCCCCTTCACTCCGCATTTCGCGATTTCGTATCGCTATCGCATCCACTGAAAGTTCCACCGGGAGCTGCTACATGGCTGTCTCACAGTCTGCGCACTCGTCGCATACACCCGTGCCGTTCATCGATCTGGTCGCTCAGCATCAAACGATTGCCACCGAAGTTCGCGAGGCGGTCGACCGGGTCTTCGCCTCGCAGCAGTTCGTGCTCGGCGAGGAAGTGGCGCAATTCGAGACCGAATGTGCCCAGTATTGCGACGCCAACGATGCGATCAGCTGCGCTTCCGGGACCGACGCACTGCTCTTGGCTTTGATGGCACTGGGCGTGGGCCCGGACGATGAGGTCATCACGACTCCGTTTACGTTTTTCGCCACGGCCGGTGCCATTCACCGGGTCGGTGCGCGGCCGGTGTTCGTCGACATCGACCCGGTCAGCATGAATCTCGATCCGGATCAAATCGCGCGGGCCATCACGCCGAAAACGCGGGCCCTGCTGCCCGTGCATCTGTTCGGCCAATGTGCGGCGATGGAGCCGCTGTGGCGGATCGCCGTGCAGTACGGGCTGGCGATTATCGAGGACGCGGCTCAAGCGATCGGCGCCGAATATCGGGGCCGACGGGCCGGCGTGTTGGGGACGATCGGCTGCTTCAGCTTTTTCCCCACGAAGAACCTGGGCGGCGCGGGCGACGGCGGACTGATCACGACCGACGACCGGGAACTGGGCCGGCGCCTCCGCCTGCTCCGCGTGCATGGTGACGCGGGCAGTTACCGTCATACGGAGGTCGGCCTGAACAGCCGTCTCGACGCGCTGCAGGCCGCCGTGCTCCGCGTGAAGCTTTCCCGCCTGGGCCGGTGGACGGAAGCTCGCCGCACGAACGCCAAGCGTTACCACGTCCTCTTCGAGAAATACGGACTGTGCGACCAGGTGGTGCTGCCGCGCGAGTCGGCCGATTGTCGCCACGTGTACAACCAGTTCACAATTCGGGTGAAGCACAATCGTCGCGACGCGGTGCTGGCCTCGCTGCGTTCGCAACAAATCGGCGCGGCGATCTATTACCCGATTCCGCTGCACCGGCAGGAGTGCTTTGCCTCGCTGGGTTATAAGGCGGGTGACTTGCCCGCTTCCGAGGCGGCCGCCGCGGACGTGCTGTCTTTGCCCATCTTCCCCGAGCTGGGTGCCGAGCGGCAGGATGTCGTGGTTCGGGGCATTGCCCGCGCGTTGGGCTGCCTGTCGGACAGCGAGACGACGCCGCTACGTCGCGTGGCCTGAGGTTCGCCGCGCCACAACGTGCTTTTTTATCGCGGTCGGGTGCCGGCTTCCGGGCACCTTTGAGCTCCTTCCGGCGGTTTGCAACGATCACGCCGACGATGGGGCCAAAAACCGCCACCGGGGCGAATCACGAGTTCGCCCTGTGGGGTGCGCGATTTGACTCTTTGCCTTCTTTTCGATCGCCGTCTTCCACAAAAAACTTGATCGGCGATCATTCCGGCGTTGAAATGACGGGCGGCGTCAAGTCGGGGATCCGGCCCTTTCGCCGCACCGAGGACGGAGCGTGCGTTCTGGCGCTTCCTCGGACGGCGTCTCTCTCTGGAGCGTCGCCATGGACGAACGCCAACGCGCGTCCGAACCGCTGCCAACTGTGCTCGCGACCGTCATTGCCGTGCCTCCCGAACGCGTCGGCAGCGTGATCGGTCCCTACAAGCTTTTGCAGCAGCTTGGCGAGGGAGGCTTCGGCGTGGTCTACCTGGCCGAGCAGGACCAGCCAGTTCGACGCCAGGTCGCACTCAAAATCATCAAGCCGGGCATGGACTCGGCCCAGGTGATCGCGCGATTCGAGTCGGAGCGGCAAGCCCTGGCGCTGATGGATCACCCGCATATTGCCCGAGTCATCGACGCGGGAACGACGGAATCCGGCCACCCCTATTTCGTGATGGAACTCGTGAAGGGTGTGCCGATCACCGAGTATTGCGACAAGAATCACCTGACGCCCGAAGCCCGACTCAAGCTCTTCCTCGACGTCTGCCAGGCCATTCAGCACGCGCATCACAAGGGAATCATTCACCGCGACATCAAACCCTCCAACGTGCTTGTCACGCTGCAGGACGGCGTGCCGGTGGTGAAGGTGATCGACTTTGGCGTCGCCAAGGCGACCGTGCAGAGACTGACCGACCGAACCCTATTCACGGCCCTTGGCCAGATGATCGGCACTCCGCTTTACATGAGTCCCGAACAGGCGGGAGTGAGCGCCCTCGACGTCGACACACGAACCGACGTCTATTCGCTCGGCGTGTTGCTGTACGAGTTGTTGACGGGCACCACGCCGCTGGAAGCGAAGCGGCTGCGTCAGGCGGCCCTGGCCGAGATGCAGCGGCTGATCTGCGAGGAAGAATCGCCGCGGCCGAGTTCGCGGCTATCGTCGTTGGGAGACACGGCCTCCGTCGTGGCTGTGAACCGGGGCCTGGATCTCAAGCGGCTGACGCAGCTCTTGGCGGCCGACTTGGACTGGATCGTGATGAAGGCGCTCGAAAAGGATCGCAACCGTCGCTACGACACGCCCGGAGCTTTCGCCGAAGACATCGACCGCTACCTGCATCATGAGGCAGTCATTGCCCGGCCTCCGTCGCGAGCGTATCGGCTCAAGAAACTCGTGCGGCGCAATTGCGCGGCTGTGCTGGCGGCGATCGTCGTAGCCATCAGCCTCGTAGCCGGGACGACCGTTTCGGCCTGGCAAGCCGTCCGCGCCACACACGCCGAAGAGTCGGCTTTGAACTCCGCGGCTTCGGAGAGCCGGGCGAAAGACGAAGCCCTCGCAGCGGCGAGCGCCGAAAGACAGGCCAAGAACGAAGCCACCGCCGCTGCCCGCGCCGAGAAACGCGCCAAGGATGACGCGTTACTCGCGGCCGCCGCCGAGAAGAAGGCCAAGGACGAGGCGGTCGAGCGCGAGGCCGAGGCCAAGGCCGTGCTTGCATTCGTGGAAAAGCGAATCATCGCGGCCGCGATGCCAAAGGGCGTTTTGGGCGGGCAGGGGCGCGACATCACGCTGCGACAGGCAATCGACACCGCAGTGCCTTACGTGAGTCAGAGCTTTCCGAAGCAGCCGTTGATCGAAGCCCGCCTTCGGCTCGTTCTGGGATTTGCCTTCGAGGCCCTGAATTCCCCCGACAAATCGGCGGAGCAGAATCGAGCGGCCCTGGCTTTGTACACGAAGGCTCGCGGCCCCGAGCATCCCGACACAATTATGAGCATGGGCCATCTGGCGACGAGCTATGACTCTCTGGGGCGATCGAACGAGGCCCTCGAGCTCCGGGAGAAAGTGCTCGTGCTGCGAAAAGCCAGGCTCGGCCCCAACCATCAGGACACAATCCTGGCGATGGAGCACCTGGCGAACAGCTACCACTCTGTCGGACGGAATGCCGAGGCGCTGGAACTCAACAAGCAGGCGCTTGAGCTGAATCAAGCCGCGCTTGGCCCCGAGCACAGCCAGACCCTGGCCAACATGAACAATCTGGCGATCAGCTACGACGCGGCGGGCCGGTACGTTGACGCGCTTGAGCTCGACAAAAGAAGTTTCCAGATTCTCAGAGACGAAGCTGGGCATCAAGAATCCCGATACATTGCGGATTATGCAGAATCTCGCCACGGACTATGACCATGTTGGCAAGTACCGTGAAGCCATGACCCTCCGCGAGCAGGCGCTGCCGCTTTTGAAGACCTTGCTCGGACCCGATCATCACGAAACGCTGGCCTGCATGGAAAGTCTGAGCAGCAGCTACATGACTTTCGGCCGGCCGCGCGAATCTCTCGAAATGCAAGAAGAGGTGGTGAAAATCCGGACTGCGAAATTCGGCGCCGATCACCCCTCCACGCTGGCCAGCATGCACAATCTGGCCATTCGATACACATATCTTGGTCGCTTCCAAAACGCCGTCAAAGTCGCTGAAGAGACGCTGAAGCGGAGTAAGGCCAAGCTCGGCGTCGATCACCCGCGCACGCTCGCTCTGATGCACTCGCTTGCCGCGGACTACTCCGGTCTGGGACGGAATGCCAACGCGCTCAAGCTTCAAGAGGAAACGTTGGCACTGCGAACAGCCAAGCTGGGGCCCGATCATCCAGACACGCTTCAGACAATGGTCGACCTGGCCAACAGCCACTTTCGCCTCGGCCACAAGGCCGAAGCACTCAAGCTGTACGAGGCGGTCCTGCCACTCTTGAAGGCCAAGATGGGAGCCGACCACCGCGACACATTGACCTGCATGGGGAACCTGGCGTCGGCCTACTACGCGGTGGGCCGTCACGCGGAGGCCCTCAAGCTCCGCCAGGAAACGCTCGCGCTGGTGAAGCCCAAGTACGGCCCGCGCCACGCGGCGACGATCGGCGCCATGAAGAACGTGGCCGAAAGCCTGGTCGTCCTACACCGCGCCGGCGAAGCGATCCCGATTATCGATGAGCTAATCGAACTGGGTGTGGGCATTGGTGCCGCAGCGGACAAACTCGCACGGCTTTTCTCGTTGCGCCTGCAGTGCCTCGAAGAAATAAAGGACGCTGCCGGTTGCATTAAGACGGCCGAGATGTGGGAGAAGCTCGAACGTACCGGTGACCGCGCGGCCTACTGCTACAACGCTGCCTGCTTCCGCGCAGTTGCCGCTGCCCTGCTCCGCACGGACAAATCGGCATCAGCCGCGAAGCAGGCCGACGCCGAAGCCGACCAGGCCATGAAGCATCTGAAAGAAGCCGTCGCCTCGGGTTTCAAGGACGCCGCGCAAATCAAGGCCGACAAGGATCTGGATTCCCTCCGCGCCCGCGAAGACTTCAAGAAACTCGTCGCAGATTTGGAGGGTGATCATCCGAGCAATAAGGCGAAGCCCTAGGGCCGACTGACAAGCAGTCTCTGCCCCGATGGGCGCAATCGAGGCCATCGCGTCGCGCGCGAAGCGTTCCGAACCGATGTAACAATTGCCGCTGACCTTCCGCGCAATTGGGGACTTTGAAGGGGCCGCGGAGAGTTTGCGGGCCGCGACGGTTTGATTGGACTCTCGTCGCAACTTTCGGTGTGCTCGCGTTTAAGCGAGTTCGCGCGGCGCCTCGCTGCTAGAGCTTTCCCCGCTGTCACTCTTTCCCCCATCGTTGGAACAGACGTTGCGTTGCCTCGGCGTGGGCGGAGTCTCACGCTGCGGGCCTTTCTCTGCCGCGGCGCGAAATACAATGGACGGCCGGCTCGGCTGTTTGCTCGCCCGCTTGCGATTTCGTCTGCGAGGGTGAGCGCGGGTGTCGATCGTCGACCCGGCTCGGGGCCAACTTCTCGAATTGCGGAGGGGCAGATGGGCAACTGTTTGGTTCGCGGTGCGTCCTTGCGCCGTGCGATTGGGTCGGCGAGTTTGCAAAACAGAATGAGGACTGACGGCGGGGCGACGCGCAGCACGCTGCGACACATCCTGGCGGTCGGCGTGTTCTTGGTGGAAGCGGGGCTCGGCATCTGTCGACCGGTCTGGTCTGCACCCGGCAGCGCGACCAAAGCCACCGCAGTCGCCAAAGAGAGCTGCGCAAGAGCTGCGAAAGACGCCGCCACCAAAGATCCGAGCGGCAAAGACGCGACCTGCAAAGAAGCCGGCCGGGAAGGCAAAGACGACGAAACCGTTCGCCGCAACACGGCCGTCACGCTCAACTATTGTCGCGCCTCGTTCTATCGCATCCAAAAGTGCCCCACGCTGCGGGTGCTGGTCGAAGAGCAGGAAAAGATCCTCAATAATGTCGACCTCAACGGCATCGCCGACCAGGAAGTGATCAAGCTCTACACGGGCGTGCTGGTTGAGATCAGTGAGATTCGCCTGTCCGACCGCGAGCGGCTCGTGCTCGAGGATAAATATCACAACACGCTGGGCACGCTCTTGACGGCGGACGCGTTCGACTTCGGCACGCAGCTGGCCTCGGCCCACTATCTGTCGGCGGTGCGGACCGGGGCCCGCAGCTGGTGGGACTATCGCACGTCGGTCAACACCCGCGATCTCGACGTCTTTCACGTCGACCAGAAGCGGCTGATGGCGTTCACCGAAAAATCGGGACAGTTCCTCGACACGTTCTGGAAGCTGGCCCGCGATCGCAAAATCCCCGACCGCTGGCTGATTCGCAATCAGGATCTGCACAACCTCGAAAAGGCGATGCAGGAGCACGATCCGTCCATCCGCCTGCGTGTGCTCAAGCGGATGCAGGACTTCATGGTCTGCTTCCCGCCCTATTGGTACTACGTCGCCCGCACGGAGCAGGCCCTCGGGCGGCTGGCGTGTGCGGCGGAGGGATACGAGCGGCTCGTCAAAGTTGGGCAGGGGCACTTCCGCAAAGACGAAATGCTGGCGGCCGGACTGGCCAACCGCGCGATGATTCTCGATTACCTCCGCCAGCCGGGGGCGGTCGAGGCGGCGCTCAAGGCGCTCGATTATTCGAGCGACGTTTGGGAAGCCAACCTGATGTCGGCGCAGGTGCTCGGCCGGAACGGCCGCGCGGCCGAGGCCGAGGATGCCATCCTCCGCAATCTCGACGTGGAGCTGGAGCGCGATCACAGCCTGGTGGCGATCGTCTCGCTCTACGCCACGACGCACAACATTCAGAAGCTGCAGTCATGGTTGTCCAACGCGTCGGTCGTGAGCCGCTTGCCGATGCCCACGCTGGTTCGTGCGGCTGCGGTGCTCGGTCCGCGGCGGTTGCCGGCGGCGGTCGCTGCGCAATGGGCGGCGACCGTGCAGGCGCGGTACGACATCAACTTTGGGGCTGACGATTTCGTGCTCGTCACCACGCCGGCGTGGGGGCTGCAGGCGTCGGAGATGTCGCTCTTCGTCGGCAAGGATTCGTCGCGGCAGTCGACGATCGCGCTCATGCCCGGCAAGTCGGAAGTCCGCTTTGGCCGCATCGGCGACGTGGGCCATCTGTTCTACGGCTCGTCCAGCTCGCCGCCGGCCACGCTGCTCGTCAAGTTCCCCGACGCACCGCTGGTCCGCCTGCGGCTCGACTCGCGGTCGGAGACGGCGTCGGCCAGCTCATCG
The DNA here is from genome assembly GCA_963813715.1 of uncultured Planctomycetaceae bacterium. GTDB lineage: Bacteria > Planctomycetota > Planctomycetia > Planctomycetales > Planctomycetaceae > DASPSM01. Next base: position 58,533 of record CAWFAK010000011.1, read on the forward strand.
ACGTTTTCGTCCGTCGTCGAAATGCTGACGCCGAGTTCAATGGCCGGCCGACATCAGGCCTTGCAGCTGGCGACCGTCGAGATCGGCCAGGAGCAATTCGCCGTGGCGGCCCGCTTGAGCGGACCCGAAACGCCGAATTCCGATCCGCAGAACGCGGCCAACACTCCGCCGATTCCGGGGGGCGTGGCGCCGGCCCAAGCCCAGACCGGTCCGGTCGCTCCCACATCGCCAGCCTCGACGACGGTTTCGCCGTCCCAGTCGGTCGCCAGTCCTGTCATTGTGAGTCCTGACGGTCGTGGACGCTCCGAAGGCAGAGGCCGACGGCCACGCGGCATCGCGGCCGTTGTCGCTACCGCCGATCCCGCTCCTTACGTCACCGCATTTCGCCCCTTCGCAGGCGATCAACGCGGGACCGGCGTTTGGCGAGCAACAGACGGCACCGGAGGGCCCGCGGTTCGAGTAGCGTCCGCTGGAAGATCGGGCGGGATTCGACGCTCTTCGATCGGTGGCTTTTGTTGCGGGTCACTGCTCCCCTTACGGGCAGGCTCGCATGGCAGCTTGCCCCGCATGCGGTCACCGGACCCGCGGCGAGCGACGCGTTCCCCTGGTCCGATAGGGCA
>CAWFAK010000012.1:0-463192 GCA_963813715.1 uncultured Planctomycetaceae bacterium
GTGTCCGGGAATTGAGATTGATCTAACCCCAAGGGCCTCCGGGCGTTTATGTTTTTTCTGCCAAGAAGAAACTAAACGCCGCGGGAGGACCCAAGGATGGGAACTCGTGCCAAGGTCGGCACGTCGTTGGAAGCGTTGGTCGAGCTGGCGATGCCGCTTTTGAAGGAAGCCGAGCGCCAATGCCCGAGAACAGGGCCGGGAGCAAAACCGATCATTCCGGACTGGTTCATAGGAGCGTTGATTATGGTGGCTGTGTTGAAGCGAAAGAAGACCAAGTCGGCTCAATTCCGCTTCGTGACGGATGCCGCTCACCAGTGTGGGATTCGAGAGATCACCGGAGAAAGACACTTTCCCTCGCGAAGCACGTTTTTCAGCCGCTATCGGCGCTGTCATCGACTCTTTGCGAAGGCCATCCAATTGCAGGGACAGCAAGCGATCAAGGAAGAGATCGTCAACGCCAGCCAAGTCGCGGCGGACAAGAGCTTGGTGCCCGCGCGGGGTCGGCCCTGGCACAAGCACGACAAGAAGCGGGGAAGATTCCCCGGGGTACCGATATCGAAGCGGCGTGGGGTTACTCGGAACATCACGGCTGGGTCTACGGCTACAGCTTCGAGGTGGTCGTCACTTGCAAGCGGAAAAACAAGATATTTCCGCTGCTGGCATCGGTAGGAACCGGGAGCGCCGCGGAAGTGCGAACGTTCGGGGAAAAGATCAATGAGCTGCCTTGTGAAGTGAAACGTGTTTCGGCGGATCGCGGCTACGATGCAAATGAGCTCGGCGAGCGCATCGAATTTGACAGTCGGGACCGGCGGACCGGACGCCGCTTCTTGTGTCCAGAAAATCCTCGGAACAACAAACGGAAGAAAACCAGGCCCGGAGGTGCCGACGCGGCGCGGGCGCACAGCCGCGAATTGAGGGCAGCCAGAAAGAAGTACTTTGAGAGCGCCGACCGGCCAACGCCTTTATCGACGGCGCAGCCGCACGGTCGAGCCCTTCAATAGCTGGTTCAAGTCGCACTTCGAACTCGACGCACATGCCTGGCATCGCGGACTTGCCAATAACCAAACTCAGATCCTCGCGGCTGTCTTCGCGTATCAATTGCTTGTGCGATACAACCACCGTTGCGGCAACAACAATGGACGAATTCGTTGGCTCACTGATGCACTCTGAATTCCCGGACACCCTCAAGCTCCCCCTTGGGGCCGCACCTACCCGAAGCTCTGCGTCGGTGGCGAAGCCAGTGAGTTCGGAAGCGAGAAGAATCGAAGCGGGAGCTTCGAGGACGTGCGGTCCCAAGCAGAGCTTGGGTCCGAGAGAGTCGAATGACGCACGCCCCGCGCGGCTGCTCAGAGGCCGTTCTTTTGCGTGTGGCGGGCGATAGCGCGGGACTTGCGCACAATCCGCGTCACGGCAGGCGCGGTCGTTGCGCGTCGGTCGGTGGCCGAGGTAGCGGGTGAGAAATCGCAGCCGGTCGCTGGCCGAGACGCCGGCGGCCGAGTAGTTGAGCTGCGCCAGATCCTTCACGATCCAGCGGCGGGCCAGCCGCGGCTGAAAACGGACCCGGCCCAGATCGAGCACGTGGATCGGAGCGGCCGGGCCGCGTTGCGGCACCATCAGGTGCGTGAGATAAAAATCCTGGTGATGCAGTCCGGCCGCGTGCATCGTGCGGGCCACGTCGGCCACGCCGGCGACGATGTCGCGCAGCGCGGCGAGCTGGCCGTTATGGAGCGCAGTGCTCGGTGCGCATGCATCCAGGCCGTGAGCTTCTCGCAGTCTTCGATGCCTTGCGTCACGAGAAATGAGCGGCTGCCCGACTCGCCCAGCGCGACGGGGACCATCGTGGCGATGCCGCTCTCGTGGAAGCGCAGAATGGCCTCCCACTCGTTGCGGGCGCCGACGATGGGCCGCGCCAAGCGGAACAGCGGCTTCACCAGTTCCCACGCGCCGGGCCGCTGGTGCCGTTTTAAGATAGAGCGTGCGCGACGTGCCGTCGGCGTCGGCCAAGTCGAGCCGCGTGGTCGTCCGCTCGCGGAGGACGTTTTTGGCGACGCGGCCCCCGGCGAAGTTGGCGATGGCGTCGAACGTCGTCAACGCATGCTGCGTCAGCAGCGGGGCGAACTCGCGATTGACGGTCAGGCGTCCGCCGTCCCAGCCGTCAAACGCGAAACTTTTCACGCAGCACCTCTTCGAACAGCTCGCAGGTCTCGCGGGCGTTTTTCTCGACCGTCATCTGTTGGGCCTTCTCCCAGCAGGCGGCCGACATCACGGCCCGCTCGGCCGAGCTGAGCGAAAAATACCCGTCGATCCGCTCGGCAATCTCCTCGATCGCATGGACGTTCGAGACGAGGTAACCCGTCTTGCCGTCCTCGATCAGGTCGGCGCCGCCGGCCGTCGACGTGGTGAGCGCGGGCGTGCCGCAGGCCAACGATTCGAGATTCACGTTGGGGAACGGCTCGTAGGTGGTGGGCATCAGCGACAGGTCGGCCGCACCATAGAAGCGATGGATGTCGCAGCGATGGCCGACGAAGAGGACCGATTCCTCCACGCCGAGCGCCCGGGCCATGCGGCGGAATCGCCAGATGGGGCCTTTGCCGACGACGGCCAGCCGCAGTGCGCGTGTCGAACGGGCGATGGCCAGCGCCCGCAACAGCGACCGCAGCCCCTTGCCCTGAAAGTCCATCGAGGCGAAGACGAGCAGCGGCCGCGTCGGTTCGACGCCCAGCTCGGCCCGCAGGTCGTTCCGGTCGGCCCGCACGGCCGGATGAAAGACGTTGAGATCGACGCCGTTATAGATCGTGCAGACTTTTTCCTCGGGAATGCCGTAATAGCGGACGACCAGCTCGCGATCGAGCCGCGACTGCGTGACGATCCGCCGCACGTTCGAGGAGTGAAAGATCGTTCGCTCGAGCGCGATCATCGTGCGGTGCCGCGGGTTGAGCCGCTGCAACGCGCGGTGGGCCGGATTGCGGTAATAGACGTTGAGCCAGTGCGACTGCAGCCGGTCGGTGATGCGGATGGCGTCCAGCTCGAAGGCCCGCCCCAGTCCGTAGGCCAGGTCGAACCGCCCTTCCTTCACCGCCCGCCCCGTGTTTTCGGCGAACGACTGATTCTTGGTCCACGACGTGAGACGGTTAACCGTGATCGGCACGAAGTTGACTTCGCTCGACAGCTCGGGATCGACCGACTCGCCGATAAACGTCACATCGTGTCCGTATGATGCGCAGCCGGCGGGCCAGGTTCACGCAATAGCGTTCGGCCCCTCCGACTTTCAGCGAGTAACGGCGTTTCACTAGGGCGATGCGCATCGGAGGTTTCTCGTTTCGGATTAACGGTCGTGTGATGTCAGGCGGCGATGGGCCGGCGGTGCCGCAGGAGCTGGGCAATCACGGCGTCGAAGGCCCATTCGCTCGACAGGTCCTGCATGCAGCGGTGATGCCCGAGCGGGCAGGTCCGCCGCTGGCAAGGGCCGCATTCGACCTGGATTTGCAGATGGACGGCGTGGGCATCGTTCGTGTCGCTCCATTGTTGATGCGTGGGGCCGAAGATCGTGACCACGGGCACGCCGAACGGCTGGGCGAAGTGCCGCGGGCCGGAGTCGGTCGTCACCAGCATTTCGGCCGAGCGGATGGCCGCCTTGGTGAGGCCGATGCTCGTGCGAAAGTCCGCCAGGCTGACGACCCGCTCGCGCGAGGCCAGGTGGACGATGTTCCGCGCCTCTTCCCGCTCGGCCGGGCCGCACAGTACCAATACCGTTCGCCCCAGATGATCGACGATGCTCCGCGCCAGGTCGGCGAAGTTCTCCGTCGGCCAGTGCTTGGCCGCCCCGAACGCTCCGCCCGGATTGAGGCAGAAGACGCCCGCGCGTGGGCAAGTCGGCCGGATGCTGTTTCCAGAAGCGGGCCAGCTCGCGCTCATCTTCGGGGAGCACGGCCGCCTGCGTCGCGCGATTGCTGACGTCGCAGTCGAGGTGGCCGGCCAGTCGCAGATATTCGTCGAGCACCGGATTCGGAACGGCCCGCGGCTTGGGCTCGAGCGCGTCGGTGAGCAGGTAACGTCGACCGTCGCGGGCGAAGCCGACGCGCCGCTTGATCCCGGCCAGCCGGGCCACGACGGCACTCCGCAACGAGTTGGGAAACAGCACGGCCAAGTCGAATTGCTCGCTCTTCAGTCGTCGTACGAATCGCCAGCCGCGGGCGTCGGCGGCCGTACCGTGCGGCTGATGCTCGAGGATACGATCGAAGTGATCGAGTCCGGCGAGCGCGTCGCCGATGGGTGGTCGCAGCACGCCGACGATTTCCGCATCTTGAAATTTCGCCCGCAGCGCCCGCAGGGCCGGCGTCGCCATCACGGCGTCGCCAATCCAATTGGGGAGGAAGAGGGCGATTTTCATGCGGCCTGCCTTCCGGACTCACTGGTGGTCGGGTCTTTGGAATTCCGCAGTTGTTCGAGGACGATCGTGCTCGAGATTCCCGGCACGTGCCCGAGCGCCTTCACTTGTCCGCCGTACGCTTCGACCAGCTCGTGACCGACGATTTCGTGCGGCGCGTAGCCGCCGCCTTTGACGAGCAGATCGGGCTTCAAGCGGGTCAGAATCGCGTGGGGCGTCGCCTCTCCGAAGATGGTCACGTAGTCGACGGCCTCGAGCGCGGCCAGCATGGCGGCCCGCTGCTGCTCAGCGAAGACGGGCCGATCGGGCCCCTTGCCAAGCTGGCGGACGCTGGCGTCGCTGTTGACGGCGACGATCAAGCAGTCCCCTTCGCGGGCTGCCTCTTGCAGGTAGCTCACATGACCGACGTGCAGCAGGTCGAAGCAACCATTCGTCAGCACGATGCGGTTGCCCATTCGCCGCCGAGCGGCCACGTGCCGCTCCAGCACGTCGAGCGAGCAGACTTTGTCGGCCGTCGTCCGTTCGGCAGTGAAGAGATCGGCGAGCAGATCGTCGCGACGAATCGGCACCACGCCCACCTGCTCGACCTCCAGGCCGCCGGCCACGTTGGCCAACCGCGCCAGGTCGAAGGGCGCGATGCCCGCCGCCGCGCCGACGCCGATCATCGCCAGCACCATGTCGCCGGCGCCCGTGATGTCGTACACCTCGCGCTTTCGCGTGGCCAGATGCTCGGCCGAGCCGTCCGCTCGCGCCACGACGATGCCGTCGCTGTCGAGGGTGATAAACGCGTGATCGAGCCCCAGGTCCGCGCAGAGCCGGCGGCCGGCGGCGATCGCGTCGTCGATTTTCGCGATCTCGCGCCCCGTCGCCCGCTTGGTTTCCATGCGGTTGGGCGTGACGGCCGTGGCGCCGGCGAAGTTCCGGCAGTCCCCCGATGACGAAGGATCGACAATCACCGGCAGCCCCGCTTGTCGCGCCGCGGCAATAAGCCGGCGGCAGACCTCGGGCGTGCACACGCCTTTGCCATAATCGGAAATGAGCACGGCTTGGTGTGACGACAGTGTCGCCAGCAGCGATTGAATAAGATGCTCGGCCACCGGCTCAGGCAGCGGGCGGCGGACTTCGCGGTCGACGCGGAGAATCTGATGCGGATGCCGCTGCTGCGCACGGCCGATGAAGCGTTCCTTCATCGTGGTCGGCCGCTCGGGGTCGACGATCACCGACGCGCAATCGACGCCTTGCCGCTCGAGTTCGTCTCGCAGCTCGCGGCCGTCGGCATCGTTGCCGACCACGCCGGCCAGGCTCACGTCGGCCTCCAAGCCACGGAGCATGTTGGCGACGTTCGCCGCTCCGCCCAGGCGCACCTCGCGGCTGCGCTCGCGGAGCAGAATCACCGGGGCTTCCTGGCTGATGCGCTCGGCGTCGCCCCAGGTGTAGCGATCGAGAATCAGATCGCCCAGCACCAGGATCCGCGGACGGCCCAGGTTCTGGACGAGATCAATCAAATGATAGGACACGGCCCACATTCCCTTGTGGTATCACTGCGGGAGGCGTCCGTTGCCCCCCGAAGGCGAGCGGCCGGTGCGGGTACCCGTGGCAAGCCCGGGTGCGACCGGTTCCAGGTTTGATCGGTTCCAGGTTTGAGCTTTGCGACAATCGGGCGCGTCGGGCGATTTTCGGCCGAGACTTTGCCGATTAGCGCGAGCGAAATGATCCTTTTCCGGCCGATTTCGGTCAATCCCGGATTGGAGTGGGGGCCGGCTTCAGGCACGAGTGGCACTGGCGGCTCGTCCGCCAGTGTCTTGATTTTCTTGGTCCCAAGCTCTGCTTGGGACTACACGTCCTCGAAGCTCTGCTTCGATTCTCATCTCTAAAGCAGCGGCGTCCGAAGCAGAGCTTTGGGCAAGTCCGGTCCCAAGCGGAGCCTGGGACCGAGACGCGAACACGATACCACTGGCGGACAAGCCGCCAGTGCCACCCAACGCGTGTCGCTCGGTTGGCGGTTCGCCCACCCGCCGACCGCTCAGTGGCGGTTCGCTCGCAGCATCGGTTCGAGTTCTTCGACGAAATCGTTCACGTCTTTGAACTCGCGATAGACCGACGCAAAGCGGACGAAGGCGACCTGGTCGATGGTTCGCAGTCGGTCGAACACCTTTTCGCCGACGTAGCGGGACGGAACCTCGCGATCGAAGTTCTGATAGACGTCCGCCTCAACGTCGCAAACGATCGCCTCGATTTGACTTTCGCTCACTGGCCGCTTGTAGCAGGCCTTTTCCAGGCCGGCGCGGATTTTCTCGCGGTCGAAGGGAACCCGAGTGCCGTCTTTCTTGATGACTTTGAGGGGCGATTCCTCAATTTTTTCATAAGTCGTGAATCGCCGCTCGCAGATCAGGCATTCGCGCCGTCGCCGGATCACGAAGTCCTGGCTGGCCCGGGAATCGATGACTTTCGTCTCCCCGTTCCGACAGAATGGGCACATCATGTGTCAGCAACCGTCTTCAAAGTCGGTGATGCGACCGCATCGGACGCGTGTTCCAATCCGCAGATCCGCGCGATTCGCCGGTATTTTTCCAGTATTAAGGTATCCCAGGGGCATTCCGTTGAACAGGGGGTCGGCCGTTGGCGGGGTTCCAGGCCGATCGGGGCGGTCCGTTCGCTCAGTTGAAAGCCGCTCGAACAATCGCTTACATTGTTCTGGCTCGCACGACCGGAAAAGTGCTTTTTCGTGGGCCAAAACGGAGCGCCACTGACGAGCGTTCCCCCGCGGGCGACGGCCGTCCATCGACTGGAGATCCTGACGTGACGATTGACAAAAGCCTGCGGCGCAAGGGACGCCTGGCCCGAGCGCGCAATGTGCTGAAGCGCGACGAACGCATTGCCCAGCTTCAGACCGAAGAGCGTTGGCCCCCCGGACGCAGCGTGTTGGGCCTGCCCAAGGTCCGCATTATCAAAACGGCCGTCGGCAAAAAGAAGAAAAAGAAGACTGCTGAGGAGGCCGATACTACTGCTGCTGCCGCGGAAGCCACGCCGGCGGCGGCCGGAAAGGGCGCCCTGCAAAGGCGGCAGGCGCCTCCAAGGCCGCAGCACCGGCAAAACCGGCTTCCGGGAAGAAGTAGGGACAGGTCGGCAACTCGGCGGCCGCTCGCCGCGATTTTGGTCGACTTCACTGAAGCCGACCCTCGCGAGCTGGCACATCGCCGTGACGAAGGACCGCGCAGCACGCCGGCCGGCCCACTGTCGCGACGCAACACTTGCGCCGCGCCAGTCCTCGGACGACCCACGGCTGCGAGCACTTCCATGGATTTGGTCCGCCACCTCCGCGCCCGCGTCGGCGCTGTGCCGCGCACGTTGGCCCGCCGCGAAGCCCGCCACTTCCTCCGCGCTGCCAAGACGTGTCGCACCGCCCAGACGCGGACGCTGCTCGGCCTGCTCGCCCTTAACAGCGGCTCTCGCTTCTCTCGCGATCACCGGCTCGACGGCGTCCGCACGGTCAGCCAGTTTCGCCGCCGTCTGCCCGTCGCCGACTACGAGTATTTCCGCCCCTATATTGAAGAAGTCAAAGCGGGACGCACCGATTCGCTGCTGGGACCGAAGAACCGCCTGCTGATGTTCTCGTTGACCAGCGGGACCACATCGCAGTCGAAATACATCCCGATCACCGAACGGTTCTTGAGCGATTACCGCAGCGGCTGGCAAGTCTGGGGCATTCAGGCGATCGAACGCGCATCCCGGCATCAACAGCCGCCACATCCTGCAGCTCAGCAGCGACTACGATCTGTTTCGCACGCCCGGGGGCACGCCCTGCGGCAACATCAGCGGGCTGGTGGCCGCCTGCCAGAAGCGGATCGTCCGCACGATGTATACGGTGCCGGGCGTCGTCTCGAAAATCCGCGACTCCGATTCCAAGCTCTACACGGCTATGCGGCTGGCGATCGCCGATCGGCACGTCGGTATGGTGATGACCGCCAACCCGAGCACGCTGATCCAACTGGCCAAGCTGTCGGACGCGAGGAAAGAAGACCTGATCCGCGATATCGCCGACGGCACGCTCTCGTCGGCGGAGAACGTCCCCGGCGAAGTTCGCGAAGCCCTCGCAGGGCAAATCGGCCGCAAGGGGCACGACCGGGCGCGAGAGCTCGAAGCCATCGTCGATCGCACTGGCACGCTTTATCCCAAAGATTTCTGGCCCGATGCCCAGCTCCTGGCGATCTGGACCGGCGGGAGCGCGGGCGCCTATCTGTCGCACTTGCGGCGGTACTACGGCCAGATTCCCGTTCGTGACCACGGTCTGTCCGCCAGCGAAGGCCGGATGACGATTCCGATTGCCGACCACTCGGCCGACGGCATCCTCGACGTCACCAGCCACTTCTTCGAGTTCATCCCCGAGGAAGAATACGGCCGCCAGGACGCGATCGTGCTCGAAGCGCACGAGCTGCAGGAGGGACGCAACTACTACATCCTGCTGACCACATCGTCGGGGCTCTACCGCTACAACATCTTCGACGTCGTCCGCTGCACGGGTTTTTACCACTCGACGCCGATGATCGAGTTCCTGCACAAGGGAGCGCACATCGCCAACGTCACGGGCGAAAAGATCTCCGAGTCGCAAGTCGTCCACGCGGTCCGCAGCGTCATCGACGAGATGTCGCTCACGCTGTCGCACTTCACCGTCAGCCCAGTCTGGGGCGATCCGCCGCGGTACCAACTACTGATCGAGAAGGGCGATGTGGGCGTGCCGGTCGGCGATTCGCTGGCTCACAAAGTCGACGAACGGCTCAAGCTGCTCAACTGTGAATACAAAGAGAAGCGGGCGACGGGCCGCCTGGCCCCGATGAAATGGATGCCCCTGCCGGACGGCACCTGGGCCGTCTTCTCGAGCAACCGCCGCAAGAACTCGGGCGGCAGCCTGGAACAATACAAGCATCCGTGCCTGGTGCCCGACCTGGAGTTCGGCTCGAAGCTGTTCGTCGAGATGGCGGCCATCGGCGCACCGTCCGTCGCCCCAACGGGCGTCAAGGATTCACGCGACATCATCCTGCTGCCGGAACCTCCGCGCGACGCCACCCGCCGCGCCGCCGGCTGACGCACAAACCGCTCACGCAGAAAATTCCGCGGGGACTCGCCGGTGCCGAACGGGCGCCGGCGACTTCCCCGCGCGTTTTTTTTGCCCTGAGTATTGCGTGATCGGGTGAAGCTATGAGGAGCGGTAAGAGGTAGGCCGAGCCGGTTGGTGGTTGTGCTTGAACGTGGTAAACGGAGTTTGTTGCAAACCGTTTCCACAAAAGGACACCGCCATGAAATTTGCCGGCTGCGACCTACACAAGCAGACTATCACGATTTGCGTCGTCGACCAATTGCGGCGGGTTTTGGAGCGTCGGACCGTGCGTTGTGGCGAAGAGCGGAGCATCCTCGCATTTTTCGAGAGGCTCGGGGAGTTCGAGGCTGTCGTGGAAGCGACCGCCAGCTACGAATGGTTCGTGCGATTGATCGAGCCCGTGGCCCATCGCGTGTTGTTGGCTCACCCCAAGAAGCTGCGTGTGATTGCCGAGAGCACGCGTAAAAGCGATCGGCTCGACGTGCAAATCCTCGCGGAGTTCCTGGCCTTGGACATGATTCCGACGTCTTACCGGGCGACTCCGCGGCAGCATGAGCATCGACGACTGGTGCGTCAGCGGGGCGGCGTTCAACGGCGATTGACCTCCGTCAAGAACCGTCTGCGCCGCATTCTCTGCGACTACAACGCGGATCGTCCCAGTCTGTTCACCGTGGACGGGTTGGCGTATCTCGCCCAAGTGCCTCTCTTGGGAGCGGATCGGTTCGCCGTGGATCAAATGGTCGAAGAGTTGCACTTCGGGAGGCGTCAGCTGCTGGCCGTCAACGCCCGGCTGAAGGAGTTCGCCGAGGCGGCGCCGCTTTGCGAGCAGGAAGGCGCGGACGCTGTTGCGGACGATCCCCGGAGTGGGCTTCGTGACCACCGAAGTTGTGCTGGCCGAGTTGGCAGACATTGATCGCTTCGGTTCGCAAAAGCGGGTCGTCGCTTACGCAGGGCTCTCACCGGGTCAACGCGAGAGTGCGGGCAAGAGTCGGGAGCTGCACCTGGAGAAGAACGGTTCGACGCTGCTGCGCTCGACGCTGGTGGAAGCCGCCTGGCGGCTGGTTCAGCACTCGTTACGTTGGCGTCGGATTTATGAACGATTGAAGTTGCGCGTGCGTGCCAAGAAGGCGATCGTCGCCGTGGCCCGCCGGTTGTTGTGCCTGATGACAGCGATCTTGAAGACGGGCCAACCCTACTCGCTCAGCCAGCAACCGACTTAAATCCCTGACCTTGGCAGGAGAGCACAAAACAAAACATCGATCGAAAGCGCTGCGACGACCCACAGACGACCCCGCCCCCGGCCATGAAGGCGTTCCCTCAAAAGAGCGACCTTCGAAGGGTGAATGGGGCGTCTCTCGAAAGTCGGCTTCCTGGCGACATCGACGGACCTGTTCCAGACCGTTGGTGATCCCGAATAGATGGTTGAGCGTACCGCATCGCCCAGATCACCACTTCAAACGCAAAAACCAACCCTTGACGCTACCTTCTCATAGATGGCCGGGCGCTCCGCGAAGCGGAAGCCCCGGAACCTCGGCTACACCTGCGGCGATGGGCACTGAAAAGCTGCGGCCGGCGAACAAAACGGGGGCTTCCACAACGCGGAGCCCCCGCCACCCGTCCGTTGCGTGCTCCGCAATACGGCTACGTCTGCATGTAATCGGCAAGCCCGGACAGGCAGCCTTGCCAGCCGTGCTGGTGCTGATCGCGAAGTTCGCGATTCGGAATTCGCTCGTGCGTTACAATCACCTCGGTCTCTGCTCCTTGCGGCTCGAATTGCACAGTGACGCGCTCCGCGGTCGCAAAGACGCCTTCCAACTGCCAGGTGTAGACCAGTCGTCGCGGCGGCTCGATGACTTCGAACTCGCCGACGATCCACAGCACCCGTTGATCGGGGAGCCGATTGCCGATGCGGTAGTGGCCGCCCGGCTGCAAGTCGACCTCGGCCGCGATGCAAACGACGCCCTCTGGTCCCCACCACGCGCGAAGCTGATCGGGCTCGGTCCAGGCGGCGAATAAACGCTCGGGCGAGGCTCGGATCGTTCTCCGCACGACGAGAGTTTCCATCTGCGCCGGAATCCGCTTGGGGCGTGAATTCACTCATCGGGTCGCCTTTGTCGATCGGTGCTGCACTCGTGGCCGTTTCTTCGTGTCGTCGTTTTCGACATAGCGAGCCAAGGCCGCGAGCTGCCCTTCCCAAAACTGCCGGTAGTGGCTGAGCCACGCTTCGGCCGTCTGGAGCGGAGTCGGATCGAGCGCGCAGTGGTGGACCCGGCCGTCGACTTGACGCACCACCAGGCGAGCCCGTTCCAGCACGCGGATGTGCCTCGAGACCGCGGGCAGCGACATCGCGAAGGGTTCGGCAAGCTCGGTGATCATCGCCGGCTTCTCCGCCAGTCGGGCTAAGAGCGCGCGGCGGGTGCGATCGCCCAGGGCGAAAGAGGAGATCGAGCCGGTCGTCGGCATCATTTCTGGATTTCGTGCTTGACCGCATCGGCGAGGCTCCAGTAGATATATTAAACACTTTGGTTTAATATTCCAGCGACCGGTCATTCAAAGCCACGCCACCATTCCCAGGAGCGATACCATGATCGACGCGCGCTTGACTCGCAGAGATTTCTCCATTCATGTGGCCGCTTGGGCGCCGACACTCGGCCTCATCGCAGGTCCTCTCGCATCCGCCATCGGCAGCGCCGCAGCGTCTGACGACACCGGCACTGACGGCGTGTCCCATACGGCTGACGCCATCCATCAAGAGATTGTCTTCCAGGCCGCCCCTGAGCGCGTCTACGCGGCGCTCACCGATGCGAAGCAGTTCGACAAGGTCATCGACCTGAGCGGAATCCGGCAAGCCGGCGCGCTGCCGCCGGAGGCAAACAAGCCCACCCAGGTCAGCCCGGAAGCGGGAGGCGCATTCGTGCTCTTCGGCGGGTACATCACAGGCCGGCAGATCGAACTCGTGCCAAACGTGCGAGTCGTCCAAGCCTGCGCGCACGGCGAACTGGGATCCGGGCATTTACTCGATCGCCCGGTTCGAGTTCGTGAAGCAAGCCGCAGCGACCAAGATCGTCTTTGACCACACCGGCTTCCCGAAAGGCGCCGGGAAAGGCCTGGCCGCAGGCTGGCACAAACACTATTGGGAGCCGCTCACGAAGTTCCTGGCCGTCGGTCAGTAGAAAAATTCGCGCCGGCTCGGCCGCGCTCAGTCGAACAGATAACTCACCGACTCGTGCCGGTGGATGCGGCGGATGGCTTCGCCTAAGAGCGGGGCGACGCTGACCACTTTCATGTTGGGCAGGCGCTGCTCGGGCGAGATCGGCAGCGAGTTGGTGACGACCAGCTCGCGGATCGGCGATTCGCGGAGCCGGGCGGGGGCCGGGCCGCAGAGGACCGGGTGGGTCGCGCCGACGTAAACGTCGACGGCGCCGTGCGTCTTCACCGTGTTGACCGCACCCACGATCGAGCCGCCGGTGGAGATCATGTCGTCGAAGATCAGGGCCGTCTTGCCGCGGATGGGGCCGCCGATCAGGTTCACTTGCTGGGTGTTCATGGCGCTCGAGCGGCGTTTGTCGACGATTGCCAGGTTGCCGCCGAGCCGCTCCAGATGCTGCAGCGCCCGCTTGATGCTCCCCTCGTCGGGGCTGACGACGACCACGTCGTTCCCCGGGATTTTCAGGCTCTGAAAGTACTCGTCGAGGATCGGGGCGGCGAACAGGTGATCGACGGGAACGTCGAAGAAACCCTGAATTTGGGCGGCGTGCAGGTCCATCGTCAGCACGCGCTGGGCGCCGGCCGTCGTGATCAGGTTGGCGACGAGCTTGGCCGTGATCGGCACGCGGCCCGAGTCTTTGCGGTCCTGCCGGGCATAGCCGAAGTACGGGAGGACGGCGGTGATCCGCGCGGCGCTGGCCCGTCGACAGGCGTCGATCAGGATCAACAGCTCCATGATGTTGCGGTTCACCGGCGGCCCGGTCGGCTGGACGATGAAGACGTCGCAGCCGCGGATGTTCTGGTTCAGCTTGACGCTGATCTCGCCGTCCGGGAAATCGCCGATCTCGATGGCGGCCAGCTTGATGCCGAGGTAATCGGCGATCTCCTTGGCCAGATCGGGATGAGCGCGGCCGCTGATGATCGTGAGATGATCGTACGCCATCCGTGCGAACTCGCCTCAACTGTAGGAAGGAGGGCTCCTGCAGCCCGGTCGGCGACCGTCGCGCCAGCGCGGCACCTGCTCGTCTGCCGTCGCTCGGCCCGCCAAGTGAAGCTGGCGGCCCCGCCGTCGACACCGCGCCGAAGGCCGGGATGATCGTGTTGTCCGGAACCTGCACGGGGCCGTGGACCAGGGCGTGCGGGCCGATGCGGCAGTTGCGGCCGATGGCGGCGGGGCCGGTGATGGTTGTGAACGGGTAGATGATCGTCTCGGCCCCGACTGCGGCGCGGGGGTCGATGTAGGTCATCTCCGGGGCGACAATCGTCACGCCTTCGGCCATCAGGGCCTGCTGCGTTTGCTGCTGGATCGACCGCTCGACCTCGGCAAGCTGGGCCCGCGTGTTGACCCCCATTGCCTCGTGTAAATCGAAGCGGGGCGAAGCGACGACGGTCCGTCCGACGTGTTTGAGCACGGCCGGACAATCGGTGAGGTAATACTCCCTTTGCACGTTGTTCGGCTGAATCTCGTCAAGCGCCACAACAGAGCCGGGCCATCGAATGCGTAACAGCCCGTGTTGATCTCGCGGATTGCCCGCTGCTCGGGCGTGGCGTCCTTGTGCTCGACAATCCGCTCGAATAATCCGTGGCCGTCCCGGACGATGCGGCCCAGTCCCTCGTTGGCGTCGGTGAGCGCGCTGCCGATCACGCAGGCGGCCCGGCTTTCGGTCAAATCGCGCAGCAGGCTCGTCAGCGACGCACTTTTGAGCAGGGGCGTATCGCCGGCCAACACGAACACTGGCCCCTCGACCCCGGCCAAGTGCTCACGGCACATCATGACCGCGTGGCCGGTCCCTTTTTGTTCGGATTGCAGGGCGAACTCGACCCCCGGCTGGTCGGCGAGCAAGCTGCGGACCGTGTCGGCCCCGTGCCCGACCACCAGCACGATCCGGGGCACGCCGGCAGCACGGACCGCCTCAATCACGTATTCCACCATCGGCCGGCCGCAGACTTCGTGGACGACCTTCGGCAAAACCGACTTCATCCGCGTGCTCTTGCCGGCCGCCAGGATAATGGCCAGGGCGGGCGCGGTTGCCATGTCCCGTCCCGGGTGTCCTGCCCGGCCTCCTCCCTGCGGCTCCGCCATGTCCGTTTGTTCCCCCGTTTATACCGGTGCTGGGTGGTCTCGACTTTTCTCAAACCCCAAGCCTATCATAAGTTATCGAGGCGCAGCAGGGCCCGCCGTCCGGATGTTAAGGAATGTCGCACTTCGCGCGGAAAATGCGGCGAACGTTCGACGGTGGCTGCCGGTTATTTAGATGCAGGATCTTCCCTGCTCATCTCCACGCGTTTCCGCTGTTTGCCGTGCTGACCGTCGCCCATGCTGACCGTCGCCCTCAGTAGTTTCCGCGGCTACCGCGACCATCGAGTCGAGCCCGCCTTCATGCCCACCCGTAAGTTCCTGCTGGGGCGATCGCCGCGTCTGTTCGCGATCGCAGTTTCCTCGCTCGTTTTGCCGGTTCTCGTCGCGCTGGCGGTCCCTCTGTCGGCCCCCGCGCTGGCTACCGCAGCCGGCCCCGCTGGCGACAAATCGACGGACGACCAGGACTGGGACAAGTCGGCCGACAAAGCCAAAGACAAGAAGAAGGCGGACAAGAGCTCGGGCGACAAGACCGACAAGGCGCGTGCGCACGTCGCCAAACCGGACCGGGTGCTTCACGGCAACGAGGCGCGTCGGCCCATCGACCCGGTGGTGGTCTTCATCAATCACCAGATTCGCCAGGGCTGGCAGGAAAACCAGATCGTTCAGTCGCCCATCGCGGACGACGAAGAATGGCTCCGCCGGGTCTCGCTCGATCTCTTCGGTCACATCCCCTTCTGGAAGGAAATCGACCACTTCCGGAAGGACAAGAGCCCCAACAAGCGGGCCGCCTTCATCGACAAAGCGCTGGACGATCCGGCCTACGTGCGGAACTTCACCACCATCTGGACCAACCTGACGATCGGTCGCCAGACGCCGCGGTTGGTTAGCCGGGGCGGCATCCAAAAGTTCTTCCGCGAGTCGTTCGCCCAGAACCGTCCCTGGAACGAAATTGTCTACGACCTGGTCTCGGCCGAAGGTCGCTCGGACGAGAACGGGGCCGTCAACTTTCTGTTGGCGCAGATGACGACGCGGGACGAAATGGTTCTGGCCACGGCCAAGACCACGCGGCTCTTCATGGGCGTGCAGCTGCAGTGTGCCCAGTGCCACAACCACCCCTTCGACCCGTGGAAGCAGGCCCAGTTCTGGGAGCTCAACAGCTTTCTGCGGCAGACTCGGCCGGTCGAGCATCGCAGCTTCAACCGGACGACCGGGCAGCGGATGATCGACTACACCGAGCTCGCCCGCAGCGATTTCTCCGGCCCCGTCTACTACGAAAAACGCAGTGGCGAGATGCAGGTCGCCTATCCGATCTTCTTCGACAAGAAGGTCGACCCGGGCCACAGCGTGGATCGGCGCAAAGAGTTGGCCCGGCTCATGACCACGGGCGAAAAGCCGTACATCGCCCAGGCGTTCGTCAACCGGATGTGGGGCCACTTCTTCGGCTACGGCTTCTCGAACCCGGTCGACGATATCGGTGCCCGCCATCCGCCGTCGCATCCCGAGCTGCTCGAGCGGTTGTCCGACGAATTCGTCAAAAGCCGCTATGACGTGAAGGCACTGATCCGCTGGATTTGCGACAGCGAGGCGTATCAGCTCACAAGCCGCACCACGATCAAAAACGCCAAGGACGATCCGGGGCTGGGGCACGCGCCCCTCTTCAGCCGCGTTTACCCCAAGGCGATGGAGGCGGAGCAGCTTTACGATTCGCTATTGATCGCCACCGACGCCGACCATGCCGTGCACGCGGACTGGTCCGTGCGGCAGAAGCAGCGGGACGAGTGGCTGCAGCAGTTCATCATCGCCTTCGGCACCGACGAGAACGACGAAGCGAGCACCTTCAACGGCACGATTCCCCAGGCCCTGTTGATGATGAACGGCCAGCTGATCGACAAAGCCACCAGTGCTGAATCGGGGAGCTTTTTGCACAAGGTCATCGACTCGGAAAACACCGATTCGCAGAAGATCGCCCGGCTCTACCTGGCGACGCTCTCGCGGCACCCGCGCGGGCACGAAATGGGGGCTGCCGAGCACCTGGTCGAGCTGTATCCCGAAAAGCTGCCGGGCTACCAGGACCTGTTTTGGGCGCTGCTCAACTCGAACGAATTCATCATCAACCACTAGCGAACCACTATCGCTGAATGTTCGGTTTCGTCTCTCAGGCGTAACGCAATGCACATAAACGTCCCCAGCGGCATGACTCGCCGGCACTTTTTGAATCACGCCCTCACGAGCGCGGCCGCCGTGCCGGCGCTCGAGTTCCTGATGCACCTCGAGGCCAACGCGGCCCAGGTCCGCAAGAACCAGAAGGCGTGCATCCTGATCTGGCTGGGCGGCGGTCCCCCGTCGATCGACATGTGGGACATGAAGCCCGGCTCCAAGAACGGCGGCGAATTCAAGCCGATCAAAACGACCGGCGGCTACGAGATCTCAGAGCTCTTGCCGAAGACGGCGAAAGTCGCCTCCAACCTGTCGATCGTCCGCTCGATGAGCACGCGCGAAGCCGACCACGGCCGCGGCCGCTACTACTTGCACACGGCCTACATTCCCAATCCCACGGTCGTGCACCCGTCGTTCGGGGCGGTCGTCAGTCACGAGCTGGGCCCCAAGCGGCCGTGGCTCGAAATCCCCTCCTTCGTCTCCATCGGCGGCGCGAGCGAGGGGCCCGGCTTTCTCGGCATGGCCAACGCGCCCTTCGTCGTCGACGGCGGTGGCAAGATCCGTAACGCCGAAATGGACAAGATGGACGCCCAGCGGTTCCACAATCGCCTCTCGATGCTCGAGGTCGTCGAGACGGGCTTCATCAATTCCAAGCGGGGCGAAGCGCCGCAGGCCCACGCCGACGTCTACAAAAAAGCCGTCAACCTGATGACCTCGAAGCAGATGGCCGCCTTCAGCCTGCAGGGTGAAAAGCCCGAGGTCTGCACCGCCTACGGCAACAACAATTTCGGCCGCGGCCTGTTGATGGCCCGCCGGCTGGTGGAAATCGGTGTGCCGTTCGTCGAAGTCACGATGGACGGCTGGGACCTGCACCAGCAGGTGTTCAGCACCATGAAGACGCGGCTCATGCCCAATCTCGACCAGGGCTTTGCGTCGCTCGTCGCCGATCTGGCCGAGCGCGGCATGCTCGAGCACACCGTGGTGATCTGCATGGGCGAGTTCGGACGCACGCCCAATATCAATGCCAACGTCGGCCGCGACCACTGGGCCCAAAGCTGGTCGGTGGTGATGGGCGGCGGCGGCCTCAAGGGAGGCCGCGTAGTCGGCGGCACGGACAAGGACGGCGTCGCCATCGAAGGCAAGAGCTATTTGCCCGGCGACCTGTGGGCGACCGTTGCGTCGGCCCTGGGCATTCCGCTCTCCATTGTGCACACGTCGAAGCTCGGCCGCCCGATGAAGATCGCCAACGGCGGCACGCCGATTCAGGAACTGATGGCCTGATTCTGTCTCGTAAGTGTCCCGGTCCCGCGCATTTCCGCGCTGTTCTCATTCGTTCGCACCCCGATTTCCGACCGTCGATTCGTCACACGCTTCGCTCGCTCCCAGCCTTCCCACGGAACTCTCGCCGATGACTCGCGATGAAGACGGCTCGGACTCGGCCGTGCGGATTCCGCAAGCCGCCAACGACGAGTTCGTGCAACTCTTCACGAAGTGGCAGCGGCGGTTGTTCCTGTTCATCCTCGCCCAGGCGCCCAACCCGGTTGAAGCCGAAGAAATCCTTCAAGAGACCAACCTGGTGATCTGGCGCAAGTCGCACACCTACACTCCGGGGACGAACTTTTACGCCTGGGGCTGCCGGATCGCCGTGCTGGAAGTGCTCAAGTTGCGCGACCGCCGCCGCCGCCAGGCCACCCTGATGAGCGAGGCCTTCGTCGAGGCCGTCGCCCGCGAAGCGCAGGACAGCGTCGATTCGCTGGAAGAGCGGCGGCGGGCCCTGTTGGCCTGCCTGGCGCGGCTGGCCGCGTCTGACCGCGACCTCATTCGCCGCCGCTACGCTCCCGGAGAAACGGGCAAGACCGTGGCCCGCCAGCTGGGGCGGCCGGCCAACTCGGTTTACCAGTCGCTCACGCGGATTCGCCGCACGCTGCTCGAGTGCATCAAGCGCCGACTGGCCGCGGAGGCGCAAGCATGAGCAACGACTCACGCGGTAACGGAGCAAATTCCGGCGGCTCGAATTCCGGCCGCGACCGGATGGCCGAGCTGCGGCAGATTGTCGAGGCCCTGTTCGAGGAGCGGGCGAGCGCGGCCGAAATCGCTCGGCTCGACCAGTTGGTGATCGCCGATTCGGCCTGCCGCAAGTTTTATCTCGAATCGATCGACCTGCACGGCAACCTGTATTGGGACGCGGCCCAAGCCGGCGCCGAGCCGGTGCCCGTCGCCACGCCGATCCCCGAACGGCCTTCCCGCCGGCGGCGCGATTCACTCGAGTCGCTCATCGACGCCCCGCTACGACCCGACCTGCGACCCGACCGCCGCGCGGCGGCTTCCGGTCGTGCGCGGCTCCGTTGGATGTGGGCCGGCGTCGCCGCAGTCGCCGTCGCGCTGATCGCCACCTTGGCTGCGTGGCCGACACGTGCCATCCGTCCGCCGGCGCCCGGCACGCCCAGCCTGGCGAATGGCGGAGCAGAGCCGCGCTCCGTCGTGTCTCCGGCCGTTGAGTCTCCGTCTGTTGCCGACAGACACGCGATTCGGCCAGACTCCGCCGACGTCGCCCGCAACGACTTGCCGCCGAGCCACCGTCCGTTCCCGCGAAGGGCGAGCGACTGACGTTCGCCCGCAGACGATCCAACGGGACGCGCGTCCCGCCGTCGAAAGGTCGCTCGACGTTCCGTCGCCCGATCGCAGGCCGGCGGCTTCCGCGCCGGTAGCGACATCCAATCCGCTGACAACCGATCACACTGACGCAGCTCCCCCGACTCCGCGGCGTACGGCTGCAACCGAACACCTGGTCGGTGCCGACCGCGGGTTGGCCACGGATCACCCGTCGGCTCGCGATCTGCCGACCGACACGAACACGCACGTCGGAGGTGCAGCCGATCACGCGGACGATCCGAAGGACGTCGTCGCGTTTGTCGACTTGCGCCTCAAAAAGGGCTGGAAGACCGCGGGAATTAAACCGTCGCCGCCGGCCAGCGATGCCGAGTGGCTCCGCCGCGTGTATCTCGATTTGTCCGGGCACATCCCGCCGGAAACGGCCGTCGATGCGTTCCTCGACGGCGCGGCGAAGCGATCCGACGTCGTCGACCAGTTGCTCAAGCAGCCCGATTTCGCCCGCAACTGGGCCACGATTTGGGCCAACCTGCTGGTCGGCCGGCAGCCTCGCGCTCCGGGCGTGAGCCGCGACATGCTGGAAAAATTCCTTCGCGACAGCTTCGCCGCCAACACTCCCTGGAATGAAGTCGTTTACGAGCTGGTGTCGGCCGAGGGGACCCCCGAGCACAACCCGGCCACCAACTTCCTGCTTGCCCACCTCAACAACGACGCCGTGCCCGCCACCGCCATGACGGCCCGGCTGCTCTTGGGCATTCAGGTGCAGTGCACGCAGTGCCACGACCATCCGTTTCAAAGCGAAAAGCAGAACCGCTTCTGGGAGCTGAAAAGCTTTTTCCAGCAGACCGAGATGACCTCGGTTCCCGGTTCGGCGATGGGGTCCGCGACGGCCGACGGGTCCGCCGGCATGTCGGCCGTGCCCGAGCTGGTCTCGCGGAAAGTGGGCGGCCCGGTCTATTACGAAACGCGCCGCGGCGAGATGCGCGTGGCCTATCCAATTTATGCCGGCCACAAAATCGATCCCGGCCCGTCGGTCAACCGCCGCCGCGAGCTGGCCCGCCTGATCGCCAAAGAGGACGACCGCCAGGTGGCGCTGGCCTTCGTCAACCGCACGTGGCAGCACTTCTTCGGCTACGGCTTCACGCGGCCGGTCGACGACATGGGTCCACACAACCCCCCCTCAAACCCCGAGGTGCTCGAGCGCCTGGCCGACGAGTTCATCGCCTCGGGCTATGACCTGAGGCAACTGTGCCGCTGGATCGTCTCGACCGACGCCTACCAGCGCACGAGCGTACTGCGTCCGGAAAATCGCTCCGACGATCCGGCCAACGGCGCGCCGGCCGGATTCAGCCGTGTTTACCTCAAGGCGATGACGGCCGAGGAGCTGTACGACTCGCTGCTCTTGGCGACGCGAGCCAAGTCGTCGGCCCGCACCGACTGGAACGACGCGGGCCGCCGCCGGCAGGACTGGGTGCGGCAGTTCGTGATGAGCTACGGCACCGACGAGAACGACGAGGCGACGGTACCCGCCGGCTCGATCTCGCAGGCCCTGGTGATGATGAACGATTCGATCGTCCGCTCGGCGCTCGCGGTCGAACCGGGGACGCTGTTGGGCGACGTGGTGCGGGCCCGCGTGAGCGACTCGACCAAGATTCGCCGACTGTGCCGTTCCGCCCTGTCGCGCGATCCGCGGCCGGCCGAAGTGAACGCGGCGCTCGAGCAGCTCAAGGCCGAAGTCAGCGAGGCCGAAACCGAAAAGGCCCGCCAGCTCGCCGAAGCCCGGGCCCTGCAGAGACATCTTCTGGGCTTTCCTCAACGCGAACGAATTCGCATTCGTCCACTGACGCCTTCCCTTTCCCGTCTGCTATCGATGGGAAAGAGCCGGGGAGAGGGCGCCCGTTGGATTCTTTCACCACAAAGACACGAAGCGACTAAGGAATTCAGATTCCCTGATTGGCTTTGTGCCTTCGTGACTTTGTGGTGAAAATCTCCGTATGCTCATCCACGCCGTCACCGGCTCAGTTGCTTGACCTTGTTCATCCCGGAGACCAGCACGGTGATCTCCTCGTCGCTTAACCGCTGAGCGGTGGCGCGGAGCATCCAGGCGAAGTAGGACGTTTCCTGGGCCGTGTCGGGAATGCCGATGTTGCCCCGCGGGCTTGTTCCGCTGACGAGCGGCTTGCCCGTCTTGTCGAGGACGACCATCCAGGGGAGCGAGAAGTTGCCCCCGCTGGTGTCGCGGTACATGTCGTAGTCGCGGATGCGAGTGATGACCACGTCGGCATTGGGGCAGCGGGCATCGATCTTCAGACAGACGTAGTCCTTTTCCAACAGATCCTTGAACTGTGCGGCGTAGCGGTTGAGCCGGGCACCGTAGACGCCGTCCTGGGGCGCGTCCTCGCGGAGGAAGATCCGCTTGTTCTCCGCCTTGGCCTGCCGGAGCGCCTCGGCCAGCAACTTCTCGGCGTCGACCATTTTCGGCGCGTTGGCGTGCAACCAGGAAATCAGCGGCTGGACGTTTGGATTCTTGTCCGACAGCAGCTTTCGCCCGCTGATCTGGCCGACGACGTTGCCATCGAGGTCGAGGGCGGCCAGCGTCATGTCGTCGCCCTCGGGCAAGGCCACTTTGTGCTGGCCGAGAAACGCGGCCGGCGCCCCGGGCTTGGCGACCTCGAGTCCGAACACCGAGTAATTGGAAAGCGGTGCCTGGAGCACGTTGTTGGCAGCCCACTTGGGAGCACTCGGCTCGTTGCTGCCGGTGGGGGACCAGTTGGTCGGAGACGAAACGGCCAACGTCGCGCGGATGGCGCGGACGATTGCGTTCTTTTGCGGGCCGGCGAGGAGCAGCACTCGCTGATCGCGCAGTCCGGGCGCCCTCGGTCGCCGACTCGAGCACTTTGGCGACTTGCTCCGCGGGGCTGTCAACCTTGAGGAAAACGTCTTCCAAAGTGGGCGTTCGCGGACGCTTCACGTCGCCCAACTGAGTGACGCCGGTCGGTTTGGACGTGAACGTCGTAATGGTAATGAAGGGCTGTGTGGCACCGCCGACCTGCGTGCCCGGGCAGCACGAAATGCGGTACGTCAAACCGGGAGCCAAGCCGGGGAGCATGAACTCCCCGCTGTCGGCCGTCATGGTAAAGCCCCCCAGCAATCGTTTGAGGTCGGCCGTCTGCGACATGTGATATTCGTCGAGGAAGGCGCCGTCGACCACCAGGCAGTATTCCAGCGGCCACGGGCCGAGCGGTTCACCCTTCCAATTCAAAAGGCGGCCGCGGACGTTGACCGGCGACTGAACCGAAATCACCACGCTGGGCTCGTCGGGCTCGATCCGAGCCAGGCCGGAGAGCGTGCGCTCGCCGTTCTGCGCGAGTAACAACATGGCCGAGCGGATCCGCGGCACATGGAAGTGGCCCTGCTCGTCCGCGACGGCCGTCACGTAGGAGGCCTTCGGATTTTCGGGGATGCCGAGGATGCGGGCGCGGCCCAGCCCCTTTCCGTCGGATTTGAGCACGACGTTTCCGACGATCTCGCCGCTCTGCAAACGACCGCCGACGCGGCGACTGATCGGACAGACCCCGCTTCCTCGGTGCGCGCCCATTCCGGAGCGAACGCCGCTGCGGCCCGCGTCGGCCAGCGTCTTGCCTCCCAGTCCTTCGTCGGCGGCGGCCACCGTGGTGAGCTCATGCGACAGTGGGCTGAGTGACGCGGCCGCGATGCAGACCAGGATGGCGGCGACTGCGGAAAGCCGGCCAACGAACACGCCGACCGGCGAGCGCGGACGGCTCTTATCCAGGATCGCACGGACACGCCCTTCCAGCCCCGACAGGCTGGCCATCGCGATGGCCTCGGCCGGGACGGAGCGGGCCACCATTTCGCGGGCGAACCGCAGGAGAACGCTCGCATAATCGACCGGCTGATCGACGAGTCCCAGCACGCGGTCGTCGCAGGCGGCCTCGCGCTCGACGCGCATCTTGCGGGCCGCCATCCACACCAGCGGATGGAACCAATAGAGCGCGCAGGCGATGCGGGCGGCAAACTGCCACGCCACGTCGCCGCGGACGACGTGGGAAACCTCGTGCGCCAGCACAGCCCGCAGCGGCAAGTCGCCCCAGCTCCGCCAGTGCATCGGCAAGAGCACGCAGGGCCGTTGCCAGCCGACGCACAAGGGCACCGGCGTCAACCGGCTTTGCCTCAGCTCGAGCGGACGGCGCCAACCCAGGCGACGGCAGACGTCGGCTGCCAGCGCGTTGGCCGCAGGGTCTTCGATCACCTGGGCCAGGCTGACGATCTTGCGAGCCGCGCCATGGCACGGGCCGACTTCCAAATCCCCCAGGCGGCCGGCACGATCAGCACGAAGAACCAAAACGTGTTCGCGTCGATCCGCGACAAGAGGGGCG
Source organism: uncultured Planctomycetaceae bacterium (assembly GCA_963813715.1). Taxonomy (GTDB): domain Bacteria; phylum Planctomycetota; class Planctomycetia; order Planctomycetales; family Planctomycetaceae; genus DASPSM01. The sequence goes on from CAWFAK010000012.1 coordinate 23,934, forward strand.
TTTGCGGGACGGTTGCCGTCACGACGGTCGGCTTGGACAAAGCGGGCGTCGAGTTCGAGGCGGCGCTATTGCCGATGACCGGCGGGGCCGTTGCCGGCATTTGACGCGGCAGCGAGTCGCGGGACCGGGCCGGGGCCGGCACGAGCGGCACATTCGAGTCGGACTCTTGCGCCTCGAACACGCGCGGGTCGAATTCGATCCGCGGGCCAGCGGACGACGGCGACAAGTCGGCCAGTTTGAGCGATTCAGGAGCGATCAGATCGCGAGGAGCGGCCACGTTCATCCAGCCCAGCCGCACTTCGGGAGACCAAAGCAGCATGGCGGGCATCGCCAGCGACGCCGCCACGCTGAGCGCCCAGACGCGGTGTCGCAGGGCGGCCGATTTGCGCCGCAGCAACACGGTGATCACGGCGGCCGCCAGGCAGACTAGCGTGACGCTGAACACCAGTCGCAACAGCCACACGGGCAAATCGGGGGTCGTGGAAAAGAAAGCCTCTCGGATCATGTCGTCCCCTCCGCGCTCTCGATCCGTCTCTTGATGCGATCCAAGTCTTCAGGCTCGAGTTGGCCCGCGCTGCCGTCGAGCAAGGCGGCGACCGCGTCGGCCGGTCGGCCGCTGAAAAAATTCTCCACCAGCTCCCGCAGGGCAGACCGCCGCACGGTCGTCTTGGGAGTCACCGCCCGGTAGAGGTAGCGTTTCCCCTCGTTGCGATGCGAAACGAGGTTTTTGGCCGCCAAGAGACCGAGGGTCGCGCGGACGGCCGAATAGCTTGGCGGATCGGGCAGCGCTCGCCGCACGTCGGCGACCGACGCTTCGCCCAGTCGATAAACCGCCTCGACAATTTGCCGCTCGCGCCGCCCCAAGTGGTGCGAATCGACCACGTCCCGACTCTTTATGACTGAAACCGACAAATCACTGGGGCCGACAAACCGAACGTGCCCGCGAGTCGGATGTGGCCGAAAGCTCTTTGGCGCCAATCGCCCCGCACGTTGCCGCCGCCCAGCGGCTACGTGCTAACTGCTCAGCACGTGCTATCTTACTAGCACCTCAAGTGAATGTCCAAAGAAACCTGGCCACTAATCAAACCCCACTGCCGCCGCAAGGTTCCGCGCCGGGGTAAAAGATTCGCACCACCGAAATTACTCGCGCGGCGAGTGGATCCACGCTCCGGGTCGCGCACGGTGATGGCCCCACTTGCGGCAGAAAGCTATTGGGCGATTAGCTTTAGGAACTCGTCTTCGGTGATCACCGGGACCTTAAGCTTCTGCGCCTTCTCGAGCTTGGTCCCGGCGTCTTCCCCGGCGATGAGGTAGTCGGTCTTCTTCGAGACGCTGCCGGCCGCTTTGCCGCCGTGTTCCTTGATGAGGTTGGTGATTTCGTCCCGCGTGTAGCGGGCTAGCGTTCCCGTGACGACGAGCGTTTTGCCCGTCAGCGGCCCTTCTTTTTTGCGCGAGTCGAGGGGTCAACGGGATGGCCGAAATTGAGTCCCAGCTCCCGCAGCTCCCCGACGATCTGCTTGCCGATCGCCGAGCTGAAGAACGAATGCACGGACTGGGCGATCACCGGTCCGATGTCCGGCACCTCGGAGAGCGCCTCTTCCGACTGTTGCATGATCTCGTCGAGCAGCCCGAAATGCTCGGCCAGCACCTGGGCGTTACGGCTGCCGACGTGGCGGACGTTGAGCCCGACCAAAAGCCGCCATAACGGCTGCTTCCGCGACTTTTCGATCCCCTCGAGCAGGTTGTCGACCGACTTTTCGCCCATCCGCTCCAGCTCCAAGAGCTCGTCGCGGCGATCCTTAAGGCGGTACAAATCGGGAATGCCGCGGACGAGCCCCGTCGTCGTCAGCTGCTGGACCAGCTTGTCGCCCAGCCCCTCGATGTCCATGGCGCCGCGCGACGCATAGTTGTGCAGCGTCTCGCGGAGGCGGCCCGGGCAATCGGGATTGGGACAGCGAATGTAGACACCGTCTTCGTCACGCACGACGGGCGTTTTGCATTCGGGGCAGTGCTTGGGAAAGTGGAACGGCCGCTGGGTGCCGTCACGGCGATGCAGTTCCACGCGGACCACGTGCGGGATCACCTTGCCTGCCTTCTCGACGACGACCCAATCGCCCTTCATGATGCCCAGCCGCTCGATCTCGTCGGCGTTGTGCAGGCTGGAGAGCGTGATGGTGCTGCCGGCAATAAGCACCGGCTTAAACACCGCGAACGGCGTGAGCGTGCCCGTCTTGCCGACGTGGACGTCGATATCCTCGACCAGCGTCGTCGCCTCGTACTTCTCCCACTTGTAGGCGACGAGCCAGCGCGGGGCCTTGCTCGTGCGACCCATGCGGGCCCGCTGGGCGAAATCGTTCACCTTGAGGACGATGCCGTCGACCTCGAAGTCGAGCGTGTGGACTTCCTTGGCCATTTCGTTGGCCGCGTCGCGGGCCTTCTCGATGCCCGCGCAGAACTGCACGTTCGGCGTGCTGGGAATGTCCCAGTCGCGAATCGATTGCAGGAATTCGCGGTGCGTCTTGAATTCAACCCCCTCGACGACCCCCGTGCCGTGAGCAAAGAACCGCAGCTTGCGCTCGGCTGCCAACTTGGGATCGAGCAGCTTGAGGCCGCCGGCCGCCGTGTTCCGCGGATTGGCGAACGCTTCATGCCCCTTGCCGGTCCGCTCGGCCACGAGCCTGGCGAAGTCGCTGTTGGAGATGTAGGCCTCGCCGCGGACTTCGAGCACGGCCGGGGGTTTCTTCGTCCGCAGCCGTAGCGGCAGTCCGCGAATCGTGCGGGCGTTGTTGGTGATCTCGTCGCCGCGCGTGCCGTCGCCCCGCGTGACCGCCTGTGTGAGCACGCCGTTTTCGTAGGTGACGGCTATCGCCACGCCGTCGATCTTGTACTCGACCGCGTACTCGATCGGCTCGCCGTTGACGAGTTTGCGAATTCGCGCGTCGAACTCGTCGAGCGCCGCCTCGTCATAAACGTTGTCGATCGAGAGCATCGGCACCTTGTGCTCGACGGTCTCAAAGCCCTCGACCGGCGTGCCGCCGACCTGTTTCGAGGGACTGTCGGGCGCATCGAACTCGGGGTGCTCTGCCTCGAGCTTCACCAGCCGGGCCATCAGCCGGTCGTACTCGAGGTCGGTGATCTCCGGCTTGGCTTCGACGAAATAAAGCCGATTGTGTCGCCGCAATTCGTCGCGCAGCTTTTCGATTTCGGCTTTGACCGAGGTGGCCATCGGGCGTCTTCCCGAAGTGCGACAGGAAAGGGATCAGGGTTGTTCGAATGGAGGCGTCGGATACGGTTCTGAGACGTGATCGGCAGCGGGCCCCGAGGGAGGTCCTTCACCGGCCAAAGCCACAGAATGCTCCCTGGCCGCGGCCCGCGCCGACGCCAACAGCGCGGCTTCTTGTTCCATCAGGCGTCGCCGCGATTCCCGCCGCTCGACGAACAACACAATTATGGCGGCAACCAGGATAGCGACAACTTCGATGCCCAACATCAGCACGCCGTGCTGATCGAAGAACCGGCCCAACAGCCCCCCGTTGGGATTCGAGCGCGGTCGTCAGCATCAGGAACACGGTCATCACGAACAGGCCGCAGGTCGTTAACAACATGTCAGTCCAGCGGCTGCGGCGACGTGGCAGCGTGCTCTGACTGGTCGAATCCATGCCGGTCGAATTCATGCTCGTCGAATTCATGCTCAGTCGGCTTCCCCACGTGCCCGCTCGAGGTCGTGCTCGGCCATCATCCGCGCCAGTTCGCTGAAGCTCACGCGGGGCTGCCAGCCGAGCAAACGCCGCGCCTTCGCCGCGTCGCCGCGCACGCAGGCAATGTCGGTCGGCCGCAAAAAGGCAGCCGCCGTTGTCACGTGGGCGGTCCAGTCGAGACCCAGATGGCGAAACACCTCTTCGCCGAACTCGCGGACCGAGTGCGTTTCACCCGTGGCGATCACGAAGTCGTCGGGCCGGTCCTGCTGTAGCATCAGCCACATCGCCTCAACATAGTCGCCGGCAAAGCCCCAGTCGCGAAGGACGTCGACGTTGCCCAGCACCAGGCGATCTTCTCGTCCCAATTTGATGCGGGCGGCGGTCGCCGTGATCTTCCGCGTGACGAAATGCTCGGGCCGGCGTGGCGATTCGTGATTGAACAGGATGCCGCAGCAGGCGAACAGGCCGAACGCCTCGCGAAAATTGATCGTCTGCAGATGAGCGAGCACCTTCGAACAGGCATACGGGCTGCGGGGATGAAAGGGGGTCAGTTCGTTGTGCGGCGTGTCCCCGGCCGTGCCGAACATCTCGCTGGTCGAAGCCTGGTAGAACCGGGGCTCACGGCCGAGCCGGTCGCGATGCCGACGCACCGATTCCAGCAGCCGGATCGCCCCGACGCCGTTGGCCAGCGCAAACTCGACCGGATCGTCGAACGACGCGGCCACCTGGCTTAGTCCCGCCAGGTTGTAGACTTCGTCGGGCCGCAGCTGGTCGAGCAGGTCGTCGACCGGCTGCCGCGCCAGGTCGAGCTCGAAAGCCCGCGTGCAGAGACCCGGCTCCGGCCGCTTGCCCGGCCGGTCGACGCCGTAGATCTCGTAACCCTTCGGACGCAGGAGCTGCGCCAGGTAATACCCGTCCTGCCCGGCGATTCCGGTGATCAACGCGACCCTGGCCACGCGTTCCCAGTCCGGCGAAGATAAGGCTTGCCACAATCGAGGTGTCGACGCGAAAAAGAACCGGCGGGCTGACACCCGCCGCTCGCCGATTTCACGCCCTCAATTTTAGCAGGCTTCGGGGTGCCGGAAACTCAAGTGCAGCTCTCCCCGACCGCGCGTCGCCGCGGGTGGCTCTTTCTCGCTGCGCAGGTGGCTGCCGTCGCGCTCGGACTGGCACTGACCGTTCCGACTGAGCTCGAACGCTGGCGGATCGCCCGGCTCGATCGGGCCGGTGTCGTCGCCTGGCTCTTCGAGTTCCATCTCGACACCACGCTGCCGTTCCTGTTGCTGGTGATCGCGCCCCTGTGCTGGATGGTGCGAAGGCGACCAGGTACGAGCGCAACCTCGACTCCGACCGAAGCGGCCCCGGGGACCGACTGGGCCGCCTGGGCGCTGGCACTCGTCTGCTTTGTCACGTCGCTCGGCGCAAGCGCCTGGGTGGCTTCGCGCGACGTCGGCGAAGGAGCGCTCCGATCGCGCTTCGGCGACTTGCCACCCGCCTATCACGACGAGTTCAGCTACTTGCTGCAGGCCAAAACGTTTCTGGCCGGTCGGCTCTCGTACCCCAGCAATCCGCAACTACCGGAACTGTTCGACCAAATGCACGTGGTCAACGAGGGACGTTTTGCCAGCCGTTATTTTCCCGGCGTCGGCGCGTGGATCGCTCCCTTTCTCGAAGTGGGACACCCGTACTGGGCTCAGTGGCTGGGGGGCGCGCTGGCGGCCTTCTTCACGTTCTGGGCAGGCTGCGAGCTGGCCGGCAACCGGATCGGGCTCTTCGCCGGGTTGCTGACCGCTGCTTCGCCGGGCATCGCGCTCTTCGACAATTTGCTCTTGTCCCACGCGCCGACGCTCGCCGCGCTCATGCTCTTCTTGTTCGCATTCCTGCGGTTCACGAGGACAGGTCGCGCCTCAGACGCTCTTTGGGCCGGATGCGGGCTGAGCTTTGCCATGCTCTGCCGGCCGATGACGGCGGCCGGCTTCGCACTTCCTTTCGGCATCTGGATGTTGGCTCGACTGGGCCGCGCTCTGCATCCTTCGGCGACTGCCGACGGCCGCCACCACCTCCGCAGCACGCTCTGCCTGGCGGGGCCGCTGGTTGTGGGACTCGCCCTGCTTTTCTTCTATAACCGGGCGATTACCGGTAGCGGCTTGTTGTCTCCCTATCAGCTCTACACCGACACATACACGCCACGCCACGTTTACGGGTTCAACAACGTGGTCCGGGGCCAAGCGCACGTCGGGCCGCGGGTGATCGACAACTACGATCGCTGGGCCAAAAACCTCGATCCGCAATTGGCCCTCGCGAACGAAGTCGAGCGGCTGGAGGCTAGCGCCCGCTGGACGCTGGGCGTCGTGCCGATCGCGCTGGCTGCCGTGATCTTTTTGATCGCCGTCTGCTGGACGGCCGAGCTGCGCTGGAAGCTGGTAGCCGCCTCGGTCCTGTCGCTGCACGCCGTGCATGTGCCGTACTGGTTCGTCGGAATCATGGGCTGGCACTACGTCTTCGAGTCGGCCCCGCTCTTGCTCTTACTGTTCGCGCTCACCACCCGCGAACTGTTCGCCCATTGGCGGACAACCGGCCGCTTCGTGATGCCCGCCTGGTGGGGAATCCTGGTCGCGTCGGCCGTGATCACCAACTGGGTGGCGTTCGACCCGTTCTGGTCGACCTCCCGGATCGAGAGCGGCATCGAAGAAGTCGCCTTCTCGCGACTGAAATACGAGGCCTTTCAAGAGGTCATCGATCGCGGCATCAGGCCGCGGCCGGTGCTGGTATTAATTAAGGGCGATCCGGACGATCGAAGCATCGACTACGTTTATAACGATCCCGATTTGAGCGGCCCCGTTCTGCGCGGACGCTATCGCCAGGGCCAGACGAATCTGGCACGAATAAGGGCGGCCTTCCCCGATCGGTCGATCTTTTTCTTCGACGTTAAGCAAAACTCGCTGGGGGACGTGACTCACGCGCTCGATCGCCCTCAGTAGGGCTGGCCGTTCACCCCTCGCAACAGTGCAAGCTACTGAAGACACTGGCGGACAAGCCGCCAGTGCCACCCCAACCCACCATGTTGCGCTGGACGAAGCACTACAAACGAGGACCTACTCCTCTTCCTCCTCGTGCTTCTGCGCCGCGTTGACGATCTTTTGTTGCTCGTTGGGGGGAACGACGTCGTAGTGGCTGAACTCGAGCGTAAAGGAGCCTTGGCCGCCGGTCATGCTCGAGAGGGAGCGGGCGTAGGTCATCATTTCCGAGAGCGGCGCCTTCGCGCGGATCACTTGGAAACCGCCCGGGGCGTTGTCCATGCCTTCGACGCGGCCGCGGCGGCCGTTGAGGTCGCTGGTGATGTCCCCCAGCTTGTCCGCCGGCACGGTGATTTCGGCCGTGACGATCGGCTCCAGGAGAGACGGCTTCGCCTCACGGAAGATGTTGCGGAAGCACATGCTGCCGGCCGTGCGGAAGGCCGTTTCGTTGCTATCGACCGGGTGGTCCTTGCCGAAAAAGAGCTCCGTCGCCACGTCCTGCACCTGGAAGCCGGCAATCACCCCTTTATCCATTCGCTCCTTCACCCCCTTTTCAACGGCAGGAATGAAGTTGTTGGGAACGGAGCCGCCGCTGACGCGATCGATGAAAGCCGAGTTGAGCGCGGGGTCGTAGTGGAACGACCGCATATTCAAGAAGCGCTCTTTCGTAAAATACTCCTCCGGTTTGATGCCGTGGGGAACGGCCGAGATGCGGAAGTGAACCTCGGCGAACTGCCCGGAGCCACCCGACTGCTTCTTATGCCGGTAGAAGCCTTCGGCGTGCCCCGCAACCGTTTCGCGATAGGGAATCTTGGGCGCGTGCGAGATCATCTCCACCTTGTCCCGCTTGTGCACGCGCTCCTTCATCATCTGCAGGTGCAGCTCGCTCATGCCATGGATGACCAATTCATGGGTCTGAGTTTCGCGAGTGATCGTGAAGGTCTGGTCTTCTTCGGCGATCTTCTGCAGCGCCCTGAAATCTTCTGCTGGTCGGCCCGGCTCTTCGGTTCGACCGCCAGTCCGATCATCGGCGTGGGGAACTTGAGCGGCGGCAGCGTGAAGGTGTGCGCGTCCTTGGTGATCGTGTCGCCGACCGCCAGGTCTTCGACCTTCACCACGACGACGATGTCGCCGGCCGTCGCCTCGTCCAGGTTCACATGCTGGTGCCCCTGCATCTCGAGCAGCTGCGGCACCTTGATCGCCTTGGCCCCATGCGCGTGGACCGACATGTCTTTTTTCAGCGTCCCCGAGAAGAGGCGGATGAAGCTCATGCGGGCGACGAACGGGTCGATGCGGGTCTTGAAGACCTCGGCCACCAACGGACCGTTGGGGTCGGGCGTGAGCGTGACTTCCTGACCGGCGGCGTTGGTCGCCTTTCGCGGCAGCTCGACCGGCGAGAGAGCGTATTCAGCCAGCGCGTCCATCAGCTCCGGAACGCCGACGCCAGATTTGAAGCTGGTGAAAAACACGGGGATCAGCGTTCCGGCCGCGACGGCTTTTGACAGCCCGCTGGAAATCTCCTGCGGCGTGAGCTGCTCCCCTTCGAGGTAGCGCTCCATTAGCGACTCGTCCGCCTCGACGATGGCGTCCATCATCGGCTGGTTCCATTCCTTCGGATCGGCGACGGCGCCGGCCGGCACGCTGGCGGGAACGTTGAGCGTGCTGACCACGGCGCTAAAGCCCGAGCCCAGGCCGACGGGCAGATTCATCGGCACGCAGGCGGTGCCGAAGGTTTCCTGGAGCGAGTCGAGAATCCGCTCGAAGTTGAGGTTATCGAGATCGCACTTGTTCACGACGACCATCCGGCCGAGCCCCTCTTGCCCGGCCAGATTGAACGTCCGCCGCGTGTTGACTTCGATGCCCGCCGAGGCACTGAGGACCACGACCGCCGTCTCGACGGCCCGCAGCGCGCCGATCGCCTGGCCGATGAAGTCGGGATAGCCGGGCGTGTCGATGACGTTGATGTATTTCCCGGCGTGGGAGAAATGGACGACCGTCGATGTGATCGAATGCTTGTGGTGCTTGGCCTCTTCATCGGTGTCGAGCAGGCTCGAGCCGTCATCGACTGACCCGGCCCGCGTGGCAGCCCCCGATTTGAACAACAGCAGGTCGGCCAGCGTCGTCTTTCCGACAGCCCCGTGACCGATCAATGCCACGTTGCGGATGTCCGCGGCTTGGTGTTTGGCCATAAGCGCTTGATTCCTGGCTGATGTGAGGTCCACGACGGACAAAAAATAAAGACTCTGCGAAGGGACAGAGCCGCAATCTTAACAGTGCCCCAACAGCCACTCAAAGCGTGCGCTTTCCGGAAAGTTTTGAATTTCAGCGGCCCCCAGCGGGCGCCGTCGCAGCCTGTCGCGCTGCCCCGCGCGGGGAGAACGCAATTTGCAGATCTTGCGCGTGTGTGGCGGAGGTCGACAAAGGTTGAGGAGATTCGACGAAATGAGTTCAGACAACAGCGAACTCCGGCCACGCGACTGCGAGCAAGAACCCGCAGACAAAAAGACGTAGACCGAAACACGAAGACAAAAAGGTACCGCTTACTGCGTGCGCGGCTCTTAAGAGTCTGAACCGGCGCTTAAAAACCCCCAGGGGGCGGGGTACAATGCAGGGTTGACGATCCTGCCTGCCCATTCGCCCTCGAGAGGGGTCCCGCCCGCATGGTCCGTTTCGCGCTTTTCCGGTCCATTTGCCTGTTTTCCCCCGTCTGCTGCCTTTGCGGCGTCGCGTCAGTCTCCGTTGCCCACGCCGCTGGTAATTCGGCTGCCCCGAAGTCGATTCGGGCAGGGGCTGCGGTCTCCGTCTCCTTTGATGACGCCGATCGCCTCGGGGCCGTCGCCGTGAAGGGCGTGGCCGAACCGTTTTCGGCGAAGCTCGTCGGCAACCCGAGCCGCGTGCCGAGCCCGTTTTGGAACCAGGCCGGGCACAGCGCCCTGCGGTTCGACGCGGCCAAACGGCAGTCGGTGCGGTTAATCGACATCCCCTATACCAGCCGCCCCGACGCCGTCACGCTCAGCTTCTTCTTTCTCAGCTTGCACCCGCAGACGGACGCCGCGCCCCACGGGATTTTGGCCAAGCGATCGCTGGGGCCGCGCGGCACGAACTACGGCATCAACTACGTCCCCGCCAGCGACATCTTCCAGCTGTACGTCAACGACGGCAGCGGCTTTCGCGTCGCCAGCTACAGCGCCCAGAAAGTTTTGGGCACGCGACGGCTCGTGCACCTGACGGCCACGCTCGAAGTCGACGACCAGTCGGCCACCGGCAACGATCCCGACCTCGCCGACGTGCGAGCCCGGCTGTTCGTCAACGGCGAGCCGGCCCTGCCGAAGTCCGTCGTCGGTCCCGGGCGCATCCACAATCGGGACGTCTGGTTCAGCCAGGTGAACACGGCCGGCCTGCTCACCGACGCTCCGCTGACGTTGGGCTGCAGCACGCCCGAGATGGAGTACACGAGCGGCGTGATCGACGAGTTCCTGCTCTTCACGCGGGCGCTGTCCGCTTCGGAAGTCAGCCAACTCTTCCTGGAAATGGCCGGGCCGCACGGCCCCGAATTGGCCCGCCGCGAGCTGCAGCCGGTCAGGCCGATCGCCGAGCCGCCGGCAATCGCATCGCTCTCGCAGTTCGGTCTGCAGATCGGCCAAACGACGCGGCTGAGCATCAACGGCGCTCGGCTCGCCGGCAAGCCGCGGATCGATCTGCCGATTCCCGGCGTCAAGCAGACGCTCGTCAAAGGCTCGACCCCGAGTCACTTGATGGTCGACATCACCGTGCCGGCCGACGCGCCGCCGGGAATCTATCCGCTCACCGTCTTTACGGCGGGGGGCGTGAGCAACCCGATGGGCATTGCGCTCGACGGGCTGGCCCAATGGCTGGTCGGCGACAGCACCGAGGATCGGCCCACGTCGCTGCCGGCCGCCTTTTCCGGGCTGATCAGCGGCCCCGGCCAGAGCCGCGTTTTCTTCCGCGGGCACGCCCACGATCGGCTGGTGGCCGAGGTCGAGGCGCGGCGGATCGGCTCGCGGCTCGACCCCGTGCTGGAACTGAAAACCGTCTCCGGCTCGACGATCGCCATCGAGTGGGGCAAGGCCTTCTTGCGGGGCGACGCGCGGGCCGAGTTGACGCTGCCGGCCGACGGCAGTTACGTGGTCGAGCTGCACGACCTGGCGTACAACGCACCGGCCGACAGCCCGTTTCGGTTGCTGCTGGGCGACTTCCGCTCGGTCGACTCGTACTATCCGCCGGTGATCCCCCGCGGGGCCGATTGGCCGGTCGAGCTGGTGGGCGCAGGCATTCCGCCGGGAACGATGGCCGACGCGAACCTCAAGCACGACGCGGCGGGACTGGCCAAGCTGCTGCCGCTGCCGCGCGAGCTGCACGCCTCGGGCCCGCTGCCGCCGTTGGGCATCAGCGACGGCATCGAAGTCTTGGAAGTGCCGCAACCGACCGAGCAACTACAAATGATCGACGCGCGGTTTGCCGACAAACGGCACGAGTCGGTGGCGGTCAACGGCCGGCTGGTGAAAGAAGGCGAGATCGACCGCTATCTGCTGGCAGTCACCCCCGGCATGCCGCTCACGCTCGCGCTCGACGGCCGCTCGCTCAACTCGCCGGTCGAGGGAGAAATTTCGATCTACGCGCATCCGGACGGGCGACAGCTCGGCGGCGACGGCGGCACGCCGGGAGCGGCCGCCAAGGGCTTCCAGTTCGCGGTGCCGGCCGACGTCTCTTCGATCGAAGTGGCCGTTCGCGATCTGACCGGTCGCGGCGGACGTCACTTCGTCTATCGGCTCCGCATTTCACCGGCGACCGCGCCCGACTTTTCACTGGCCCTGTTGACGACGCAGGTCAACATTCCGCAGAACGGCCGCACCATGGTCCGCCTGCAAGTCGACCGCCGCGGCTACGCCGGACCGATCAAGCTCCGCGCGGAAGGGACGGGAGCGGCCGGAGGCGCGGTCACCATCGCGCCGGCAGAGCTGCCAGCCGACGGCCAAAACCGCACGCTGTTCGTCACGTTCACCTCGAAGGAATCGCAGACCGACGCGGCCGTGCGGGGACTGCGAATCGTCGGCGAATCGGTCGGGATCAGTCCGGCGATCCGTCGGGCTGCCGTGATCCAAGTTCCCAACCAGGCCGAGCTGTCCGGCTTCCTCGACCGGGTTCCGGTTGGCGCGCTGGCAGCCTCGCCGCTGGCGGTCGATCTGGCCGCGTTGCCCCGCGAAGTTTACAAGGGCACCCAGGTCGTCTGGCCCATCGTGCTGACGGCCGCCAGCAAGAAGGCGGTGGGCATCGACCCGGACGCCTGGGTGCGGCTGTCCCTGGTGTCGACGGAAACGGGCCGCCCGGTCGCGCCCAACAAGCCGCGGTTGAAGCCGCTCGTCGCCGCCCTGCCCGACCAGGCCATGCCGCTGGCCTCGGCCAAAGGCACGCTGAGAGTCGCCGTCCCGGCTGACGTCGTCGAGCCGACGATCGAATTCGTCGTCAAAGCCGACGTGGTGCGCCACCCGTACGCCGCCGGCGTCCTGGCCACGACCTACTCCGAGCCGTTCCAGGTCGCGGTGAAAGACAAGCCGGCCCCCGCCCCGCCCGCGGCCAAACCCGCTACTGCCAAAGCCGCGGAAACCAAACCGGCTGCGGCGAAGAAGAAGGCGGGTTAACGGTCGGCCGCGCGGTCGGCATCATCATTCTGCGCGACATCTTCGTCGCCTTCGACATCTGCTGCGACCGGGCGCCGGTCGGCGCAGACGCTTCCAACCTCTGAAGCCGCGTGCGGTCTCGCCGTTCCGGCCTTCTTTGCGGGGCACATCAAGCAACCGCAATGCGGAGGTGCTTGGGAACCGAAGAAAGAAGAGTCGGGTTGCCGTTGGCAGCCCTGCGTTCGCTGATTCCCCAGCCCGCGAAATTCCCGGAGCGAGACCGATGAGGCGTCTGACCCCCGCCGGGGTGAGCACGATGATGGTGGTCGTCGTCGGCCTGTTGGTGACGGCCTACTTCGCCAAGTTGATGCGGGCGGAAGACTCCCGCGGCCCAGGCTCTCCCTCGGCTTCAACTGTCGAGTTCCGCACCGTGCCCACAGCGGCCGGTCCGCTCGAGCCGGGAACGGTGATCACGAGCGCCCACCTTTCGACGGCCCGCGTCCGCGTCGACGGCCTCGCGCCCGACGTTCTGCTGCAGGAGCAGAGTGTGCTGGGCCGTACCGTGAAGCAACGGATCGCGGCCGGGTCGTCCCTGCGTGCGAGCCAGCTTTACCCGCCGGGCGAAGGTCCGCAGCCAGTCGTCGCGCGGGGCATGCGGGCCGTTTCGATCCCCGTGCCGCGGGGCCTCGCCACGATGAACGGGCTGGTCAAAGCGGGCCAATACGTCGACGTCTACCTGACGCCGCGGGCCGACGCCGGCGGCGATTCGCGCTTCCGCAACGGCCTGACGCTGACCCTGTTTCGCGGCGTGCGGTTGCTGTCGGTGGCGCCCGACGCCACGGCGGACGAGGCATCGAGCGCGGTGACGCTCGAGCTGACGCCCGAGCAGGCGACCGTGCTGATCCTGGCCCGCGAAAAAGGGAGCCTCGCCCTCAGCTACAACCCGGAAGGAAAAGGCGAGAGCGGCGTCGCGCTCAAGAATCGCGATCGGGCCACGCTCGACGAAATCCTGGGGGTGACTCCGTCCGCCGTCCCGAACCCCCCGGAAGCGTCCGCCACCGGCCATCCGCAACCGACGGCCACCATCACCACCGAAGTCTTCAAAGGGACCGCCCGCTCGACGCGGCAGTTCGACGTCACCACCAAAGTCGACGCGACCCCCGCGACCGCGACGCCGACCAACACGTGGAGCAACGCGCCCCTCTGGACGCGAAAAACGCCCGCGCCACGGATGCCAAATCGAAAAGTGCCGAATCCAGACCGGTCGAATCGAGATCCGGAACGCATGGTCATCCTCCCCGATCACGCGAGCATCAACTAATCCGCCATTTTGTTCTCGAAGGCCACTCACACCCATGATCGGTTTTGGTCCGCGCGTGCGAATCGACGACCCCAAATCGTTCCAGAAACTCAAAACAGTGCTCGAGCGCCGCGTCGTTGAGGCAATCGACCTGTCCCGCGTGCCGGCAATGGCCGAGGGCGCGCTCCGCGAGCAGGTTAAAGCCCTCGCCACGCACGTGTGCGCGTCCGAATCGCTCGGCCTGCCCGACGAGCTCCGCGAGCCGATGGTCCGCGAGATCCTCGACGAAATCTACGGCTACGGCCCGCTGGCGGGGCTGATGAATGACCCGTCGGTGAGCGACATCCTGGTGAATGGGCCGGACGACGTCAGCGTCGAGCGCGACGGCGTGCTCGAAGAAACCGACGTCCGTTTCGCCGACGAAGCCCATCTGCTGCAACTGATCGAGCGGCTCGTGCGGCGGGCCGGTCGGCGGATTAGCGAGCGCTCGCCCGTCGTCGAAGCGCGGCTTCCCGACGGCAGCCTGCTCAACGCCATCATCATGCCGCTGGCGTTCCGCGGTCCCATGCTGTCGCTGCGCCGCTCGGCGCGAAGTGCCTGCGGCTCGAGGACCTGTTGCGGCGCGGCTACGCTCGCGCCCGAAATGGCCGACTTCCTCGCCGCGGCGGTCGGCGGCCGGCTCAGCGTGCTGATTTCCGGCGGCGCCGGGGCGGGCAAGACGACCCTGTTGGGCAGCCTGGCGCGGCTGATTCCGGAACGCGAACGGATTGTCACGATCGAAGAGACGGCTGAGCTGAATCTGGAGCGGTCGGGCGTCGTTTCGCTCGAGACGCGCCCGGCCGGTGCAAACAGCGGCAACGGCGCGACTTCGCGAGTCCCCGTCACGCTCCGGGAAATTCTGCGGAGCGGACTGCGGATGCAGCCCGACCGGCTGATCATCGGCGAAGCGCGGGGCAGCGAAGTCGTCGACCTCCTGCACGCGATGAGCACCGGGCACGCCGGCTCGATGATCACGGTGAACGCGATCGGCACGCGGGACGCGCTCGAACGCATTGAGCTGATGACGGTCGGCACGGGCTTCCAGCCCCTGCTCACCGGCTTGCAGCACCAAATTGCCGCCGCCTTCCAGATCCTGGTGCACGTCAACCGCCTTCCCACCGGTGAGCGGAAAGTCGTGCGAATCGCCGAGCTGTGCGGCTACTTCGACGGCAGCTACGTGCTCGAAGACATTTTCGTTTACCGCGCGGCGGGGACCGACGACGCCGGCCACGCGCTGGGCACGTTCTACGCCACGGGTTACGAGCCGGTGTGCGTGCCGCAACTGGCCTCGCTCGGCCACGCGTTTGACGGCGAGCTCTTCGCCCCCCGCGAGTTGAGCGCCGCCGGCCCGACGCGCGTTCCCGTTCACAACTAGAAACAATTCTGGGTGGCACTGGCGGCTCGCCCGCCAGTGTCTTGGCACGTGCGACATCACGAAGGTTCCTGAAGCGTCATGACGTCGAGTAGCACCGTCTCCGAGCTTCGCATCGAGCCGCAGCCGGAATTCGCCCAAATCCTGCGGGACGAGCCATTCGCTGCGCCGAGCAATCCCGCGCAGCGCACGGCCAAGTCGATAGCGGCGAACGGATCAATCGGGCCTTTGACCGCTTGCTCGTACAGTCCGGAACGCGTCTGTCGGGCGGCGTCGTGCTTCGGCTCTGTCTGCTGACGGCGGTCGCGGCCGGCGGTGCGGTCTTCGTCGTCTCGGAGAACCTCCTGGCAACGGCGGTGGCAACTAGTGTTGGGGCGATCGTCCCGGTGGCGGCGCTAGCGATTCGCCGGGCGCGGCGGCGGTCCCGCCTGGCTGAGCAATTTGCCACGCTTGGCGAACAGATTCTCCGCGCCACGCGTGTCGGAAGTCGATTGGAACCGAGCCTGGAACAGGTCGCCACTCGCATCGAGGCGCCGCTGGGCGACGAGTTGCGCTTGGCATTGCGGCGCCGGCAACTGGGCATGGCGCTCGCCGAGGCGCTCGCTGAACTGCCGGGCGCACGGGGCTGTCCGAGGCACAGGTCTTGGTGACCGCGCTGCGGCTTGCCGAGCGGCGGGGCGGAGACCTCGCCCCCGCCTTGGAGACATTCGCCGAGTCGCTCCGCAATCGGGCCCGGCAAGCCCGCGGCCAGCGGGACGAGACGATTGCCGACTGGGCCTCGGGCGTGCTGGTCTTCTTGTTGCAAGCGCTCGTGGTCTGGCTCTTCGTGATGGCCGATCCGCAACAACTCGCACGCCTGGCCGATTCGCGCTCGAGCCTCGCGCTGACGGCAGCCGCTGGGGCCATCCTGATCGCTGGCTGGTACTGCGTCCTGCGTCTGTCGGCCAACCGCCGGAGCGCGACATGATTCGACCCGTCGAGCCACCCGACGCACCACTGTCGCCGCCCGCGCGCCTCGGCCGCGCGGTCTGGAGCCCGTCGGACACGCTCGAACGGCTGTCCGATCAGCCGAATGAAAAGCTGAAATTGGCAGCGGTCGGCCGCGAAGATTCGACGCTCGCCCACGTCACCCACTGCCTGGCCGAGGCCCTGCCGGAGACCGACGCGCGGATCACCCGAATCCAAGCCACGCTGCGACGAGCCGGGCAGTACGAACCGCTCGCCTATCAGAAATTGGCCGCAGTTCGTTACGTCGGCATGCTGGCGTCGCTTGTCGTGTTTGGCACACTGACAATCATCGCCTCGCCAGCAGCAGAGCCTTGGTGCGTGGCGGGCCTGTCACTTGGCATGCTGACCAGTTGGCGGCTACCGCTCTGGCGACTCCAGTGGCGGGCAGCGCGACGGATCGACGCGATCGAACGGGCCCTTCCCGACTTCACCGATCTGATAGCGGTCTGCCTGGGCCAAGGCTTGTCCGTGCAGTCCACGCTCGAAACGGCCGGTCGCGAGCTATCGCCGATTCATCCCGAACTCGCCGACGAACTGGTCATCGTCTGCCGCCAGGCCGAACTCGGCTCAGTCGAGTCGGCTCTCGAAGACTTTGAGACGCGGATCGATCTGCCGGAAATCCGCGCGCTCGTCACGCGTCTCATGGCCGCCGACTTGGACACTACGGAAAGCACGAAGCACAACTGACGAAACAGACCCGAAGCACGAACAAAAACTCATTCGGGCTTCGGTCATTTGAACATTCTTTCGTCATTCGGGCTCGAGTCATTCGAGCCCTGGTCACTCGTGCGGCTTCCCATCCCGCAGCATCTCAGTCGCCGCGTTCTTGCCGCAGGCGCCGATCACGCCGCCGCCCGGGTGGGCCGCGCTGCCGCACAAGTACAGTCCCGCGAGCGGCGTGCGGTAATCGCTGTAGCCGGCCACCGGTCGCAAGTTGAAAAGTTGGTGCAGCGGCATGGCTCCCTGGAAGATGTTGCCGCCGGTGAGGCCGAAGATCCGCTCGAGGTCGAGCGGGCTCAGCACTTGGCGATGGACGATCGAGGCGGGAACGTTGGGCGCGTGCCGGGCGATTTCGGCGATGCAGCGGTCGGCGAATTCTTCCTTGATTTCGTCCCACGTCCCCGAGGCCAGCTTGTAGGGCGCGTATTGCACGAAGAGCGAGAGGATATGGTGGCCGGGGGGCGCGATGGTGCGATCGACCGACGTCGGAATGGTCATCTCGACGATTGGCCGCTGCGAAGGCTGGCCGTACTTGGCGTCGTCGTAGGCCCGTTCGAGGTGCTCGAGCGTGCAGCCGATGTGGATCGTCCCCCGATGCTGCGGGCCGACCTCGCCGTTGCCGGGCAGGCAGGTGAAGTTTGGCAGCTCGCGGACGGCCAGATTGATCTTCATGCTGGCGCTCGAGTAGTCGATCCGCTTCACGGCCTCCAAAAATGGGGCCGGCAGCAGGGCCGGATCGAGGAGCCGCTCGAACGTGAGGTGCGCGTCGACATTCGAGGCGACGCGGCGGGCCGTGAAATGTCGACCGTCGAGCAGCCCGACGCCGACCGCTTTCCCCGCCTCGACATCGATCTTCGCGACCGGCGCATCGGTGAGAATCTCGACGCCGCGCTGCCGAGCGGCGGCGGCCAGTGCGTTCGAGAGCGCGCCCATCCCCCCTTCGACGTAGCCCCACACGCCGCGGGCTCCCCCGGAGGAGCCCATCACATGATGCAAGAGCACGTAGGAGGTGCCCGGCGCGGAGATCGGTTGGAACGTGCCGATGATGGCGTCGGTGGCGAGCGTCGCTTTGAGTGCGTCCGACTCGAACCAGCGGTCGAGGATCGTGCGGCCCGAGCCGACCAACAGCTCGATCGCTTCCGGCAAGCGGTCACCCAACTGTTTGAATGCGCGATAAACGCCCAGCGCCTGCCGAGCGTCGCGAATTCGCTTGCCCAGGCCGATCGACCGCCACGCCGCGGGCAACGGCAGCAAATCCGGCGGCGTGGCGCTGAGCACGGGCTCCAAACAGTCGGCCACGCGGGTCAGCAGCTCTTCGTAGCGTGGATAGGCCTCGGCATCCCGAGGGGAGAACTTGCCGATCTCCCGGCGATTGAGTTCGGGATCGCTGCCCATCATCAAGTAGCGACCGTCGTCCAGCGGTGTGAACGACGAGGGCGACCGCTTGAGGACGCGATAGCCGTGCCGCGCGAGTTCCAGGTCGCGTTCGATCTCCGGCAACAAGAGCGAGACGACGTACGACGCGGTCGAGACTTTGTAGCCGGGCCACGGCTCCTCGGTCACGCACGCACCGCCGACGACGGATCGCCGCTCGAGGACCAGCACCTTCCAGCCGGCCTGCGCGAGATAATTGGCGCACACAAGGCCGTTGTGCCCGGCTCCGATCACGATGCAGTCGTACATGAGGAACAGTTTCTCCGCGGCCCGATGACGGAGTTTAGCGGGAGGGCGAGGCTTCTGCCGAGTCTTTTCAGAGAGGAAAAGAGATTCGGCTCAAGCGGGGGCCGTGTCCCAGATGCCGAGCGACGTGTCGCGTCAGACCGTCGGCAGCGTCCAGGGGCTGCGATAGGCCCGCGAGAGCAGCAGGTCGGCATCGCGATCGCCCGTCACCGTCCGCGTGGCCGGGTCGAAGGCGACCTCGCGACCGACGCGATAGGCGATGTTGCCCAGGTGACACAGGGCGCTCGAGATATGGCCCGTTTCGATGTCGGCTACGGGCTGCGAGCGGCTCTTGATGCAGTCGACGAAGTTCCGCAGGTGGGCGATCGGCTGCTCGCTGGTGTCGGACGCGATCGTCTCGCTCTGGTCGTAGACCTTCCAGCCGCCGCGGTCGACGACGAGCGTGCCCGCGTCGCCGTAGAAGGCGGCCGCCGCGCTGCGCCCCTCGACGCCGTGCGTGCTCCAGAGCCGGTGCTCCCAGACGATGGTCGCGCCGGGATAGGCGTACTGGACCATCAGCGTGTCGGGCGTTTCCTGGTCGTCGTTGAAGTGGAAGCGGCCGCCGACCGCCGAGACGCGGGTGGGCAGTTCGACGCCCAGTCCCCAGCGGGCCACGTCGAGCATGTGGCAACCCCAGTTCCCCAACTCGCCCGTGCCGTAATCCCAGAACCAGTGCCAGTTGTAATGAAAGCGATTGGCGTTAAACGCCCGCAGCGGAGCCGGGCCGAGCCACATCTCGTAGTTCACGCCTTCGGGCGCCGCGGCGTCCCGCTTGCTGCCGATCGGCTTGCGGCGGTGGACGGTCCAGGCCTTGGCCAGGTGCACGGCGCCGAGCCGGCCACTCTTCACAAAGTCGACGGCGCTTTGAAAGTGCTTGCCACTGCGCTGCTGCAAGCCAGACTGCACGACGCGATTGTGCCGCCGCGCCGCGGCGACCATCTCTTCACCCTCGCGGACGTTGTGCGAGACGGGCTTTTCGACGTAGACGTCTTTGCCGGCGTCGCACGCCAAGAGCGTCATCGGCGCGTGCCAGTGGTCGGGCGTGGCGATCACCACGGCGTCGATCGTGCGGTCGTCGAGCAGGCGGCGGAAGTCGGATTCCCAACGCGGCACTCGGCCGGTGACGTCTGCCACGGCACGAACGGCAGCCGGCCGCAGGCTTTCGTCGACGTCGCAGAGGGCGACCACTTCGACATCCGACAGCGAGGCGAGTCCGGCCGACAGCACCTTGCCTTGGTTGCGGACGCCAATCGTCGCGACGCGGACCCGTTCGGACGGCGCACGATCGGCAGGGGCCGCCTTGAGCGCCGCGGCGCCGGCCAGGCCGACCATGCCCACCGCCACTCCGGCGGCATTCTTGGCGCTCGACCCCAAAAACTGCCGGCGGCTGACTTCGTGCTTCAAGAACTGGTCAACGTTCATGCGACTTCCGCACGCGTGAAAGAGAACCTCTCCGCCCTCATTCTACCCCGAACGCCGGGAACAAGAAACGTCGCAGTTTGTTGACTTCGCCCGAATTGCCGGGGAAATTGTGCGTGCGACGGGCGTTTCGGCGACAAGGACTAAACAGTCTTCGCGGCGCAAATCACTGAGCCGAGGGCGTGAGTCCTCGGAGAGCCAGCGGCAAAGCGACCTCGTAGACGTTTGTTTTGACAGATTCGGCCAGCTCACACTGACTGCTCGGGGTCACTGCCGCTCGTCAGATGACGAACCGGGCGAAACACGAGATCAAATCATCCCCGACGAGTTGCACGCGCAAACAAATGGACCTGCGACCTTACATCCGCGGAACGTTGTGGACCGGCGGCCTGCTGGCGATCGGGCTGGCGGTGTCGGGTGCCTTGTGGCTGATCTTGGGCGCGGCCGGCGACCTGGGCGGCAGCCAAGGAGCCAAAGGAGTCGCATTCGTCGCGCTCGTGGGGCTGGCGCTGGACGTGCTGACCTTGAACGTGCTCTTGGCGCTCGCTGAATTGACGAGACCGGACGCCGGTCGACCCTCTCAGCCCTCTGGGGATCGGACTGGCAAACCGGCTCCGCCGGGCGACCAGGGCTCGAGCATCGCGTAGCCCGGGTCGGCCGCGGCAATCAGGCGCGGCGGTTCGTCATTCGGGTACAGCAGCAATCGCCCGGCAAGCGTTGGAGCGGCGATCAGCCCCAACACCGCGTCGGCCATCTGATCGAGCGAAATCAGAGTCTTGGGCACGCCTGCGCTTGCCGTTCGGCGGGCGAAACCGAAGCCACGTACGTTGCCACCTCGTGGCTGGCAATCCAGCCCGGAATCACGCAGTTGACGCGGATGTTTTCTTTCTCCCCCAGCCAGCCGAGTGTGGTCGTCAGCCGTATCACGCCGGCTTTGGCGATGTCGTAGCCGGGCCAGGGCGAGTGCTTAGAGCCGGGTCCCAGAGCCGAGGTCGATCCGATGTTGACGATCGCGCCGCCGCCGCGTCGCTGCATGGCGTCGATCGCCAGCAGCGTGGCTCGCATCGTCCCGACGAGCGTGGCCTCGACCGTTTCGACCCATCCCTCGAGCGGACCGGCGTGAGGACCCGGGCCCGCATTGTTGATCAAAATATCGACGCCGCCAAAGTGATCGAGCGCAAGCCCGAAAAGTCGGCTCAGATCCGTATCGATGCCGATGTCACAGCGATTCGACACCGCCTGCCCGCCGTCGGCCTCGACCAGTCGCACCGTCTCGCGTGCACCGACTTCGTCGCGATCCGAGACGACAACCCGACAGCCTTCCCGGGCCAACCGCCTCGCCATCACGCGGCCGCAACCGAGACCTCCCGCCCCCGTGACGATGGCAACCTTGTCGTGGAAATCCATCGCGGGCCTTCCTATGGGTGGCACCCGAAATCCGGCATTGTGCCGCCGGGAACCCCTAGTCCCAAGCCAGCGGCGCTTTCCAGGCGTGCCGCAGATCGGCCAGCGCGGCATCGATGAGCGTGCCGTGAGCCGAGTCGGTCACGATCAATTGTTGGGCCGCGGTCACCTGGCCCAGCCGAGCCAGCGGCAAATCGCCGAAGAGCGATTCAAACTCCTGCTGGTGGGCGGGCGGCACTTCGATCAGGAACCGCGTGTTGCTTTCGGAGAAGAGCAGCACGGCCGGATCTTCGAGGCCGCTGGCCGATCGCAACGGGGCCAGTTCCAACTCCAGCCCCAGGCCGCCGGCAAAGGCCATCTCAGCCGCGGCGACGGCCAGGCCGCCTTCGCTCAGGTCGTGGCAGCTCCGCACGAGGCCGCCGGCGATGGCCCGGTGCACGGCCGTGAAAATCTTCAGGGCCCGCTGCAAGTCGACTCGCGGCACATCTCCGCCCTCGAGCTTGTTGACCTGGGCGAAGTGGCTGCCGCCCAGCTCGTTGCTGCGTGCGGCCGACGAGATAGATCGCGTTGCCGGCCTCCTTGGCGTCCATCGTCACCGCGTGGCTCACGTCGTCGATCTGGCCGAGCGCGCTGATCAAAAGCGACGGCGGAATCGCCACCGTCTGCCGCCGGCCGGCCGCATCGACGTACGAAAACTCGTTATTGAGGCTGTCCTTGCCGCTGATGAACGGCGTCGACCAGGCGACGGCCACGTCTCGGCACGCGAGCGCCGCCCGCACCAGGCTGCCCAAAACTTCCGGCCGCTCGGTGTTGCCCCAACAGAAATTGTCGAGGATGGCGATCCGCGACGGGTCGGCCCCGACGGCCACGCAATTCCGCATCGCCTCGTCGATCGCCGAGGCCGCCATCCAATAGGGATCGAGGTCGCCGTAGCGCGGATTCATGCCGCAGGCGATGACGACGCCGCGGAGCGAACGCAGGTCGGGCCGCACGATGGCCGCGTCGGACGGGCCGTCGCTATGCACGCCGACCAAGGGCTTGATCACGCTGCCCGACTGCACTTCGTGATCGTACTGCCGAATCACCCACTCTTTGCTGCAGACGTTGAGCGAGCCCAGGATCGCCGTGAGATCGTCGTCGAAGCGGGGCTTCTTCGGCACCGTCAGCGGCCGCGCGGCGGGAGGGGCGTAAGTCGCCTCGCGGATGACGGGCGGGCGACCGTCATGGAGAAAGGCCATCGACAGGTCGGCCACCAGCCGATCGTGGTAGTTGAGCACGAGCCGACCGGTCTCGGTGAAGCGGCCGAGCACCGTCGCCTCGACCCCTTCGGCCCGGCACAACGCGTCGAACGCGTCCCAGTTGTCCGGCCGCACGGCGACGACCATCCGCTCCTGTGCCTCGGAGATCCAAATCTCGGTATACGACAGGCCGCTGTACTTGAGCGGAGCCCGGTCGAGCCAGACTTCGGCCCCCGTTTCGGCCCCCATCTCGCCGACCGCGCTGCTGAAGCCGCCCGCCCCGCAATCGGTGACGGCCGTATATAAGCCGCGGTCGCGGGCTTCGAGCAGCACGTCGGCCAGCATCTTTTCGGTGACCGCGTTGCCGATCTGGACTGCGCCGCCGCTCGTCGTTTCGCTTTCGTGCGTCAGCTCGCCGGACGAAAAGGTCGGCGCCATGAATGCCGTCGCGACCGGTCCGCCCGCCGACGGCCACGATCAGGTCGCCGGGCTGCATCCGCTTTTCGACCTTATCGGCCGGAATGATCGCCACGTTTCCGCAAAAGACGAGCGGGTTGCCGAGGTACCGCGGATCGAAATAGATCGCGCCGTTCACCGTCGGGATCCCCATGCGGTTGCCGTAATCGCGGACGCCCGCCACCACGCCCTTCGCGACCGTCCGCGGATGCAGGATGCCCGGCGGCAGCGATTCGTACGGCGTATCGGGGGGCGCGAAGCAGAAGACGTCGGTGTTGCAGACGGGCCGCGCGCCGAGCCCCGTGCCGAGCGGATCGCGAATCACGCCGCCCAAGCCCGTGTTCGCGCCGCCGTACGGCTCGAGGGCCGACGGATGGTTGTGCGTCTCGACCTTGAAGCAGACGCAGTTCTTGTCGTCGAACTTGACGACGCCCGCGTTGTCTTTGAAGACGCTGACGCACCAATCGTCTTTGCCGAGCCGTTCGCGAATGGTGCGCGTGGCGGCGAAAATCGTTTCCTTGAGCAGGTTGTCAAACCGCAGCTCGCGGGTTTCGTCCCGATAGTGCACGCGACCGCCGAGCGTCTTGTGCGAGCAGTGTTCGCTCCAGGTCTGGGCGATCGTCTCCAGCTCGACGTCGGTGGGGTCTCGCTTTTCGCCGGCGAAGTGGTCGCGGATCGTCTGCATCTCGCGGAGGCTCAAGTAGAGCTGCCCCCGGCGGCTGAGCTCGGTCAGCTCCGCATCGCCCATCGCCCGCAGCGGCACGGTCCCCAGCTCGAATTGGTACGCGCTGCCCAGCGAGAGTTTTTCCAGATGCAGCGGGCCCCAGACGACGTGCTCGATCGCGTCGTTCGCCAGCGCCCGGTCGGCCAGCTTGTGCAGATCGGACTCGGCCGCGTCGGCGTTGACCCAATACTTGCGGCAGGTGGCCACCTCGTCGACAGGCAGGCCCAGGTCGATCAGCGCGGCTCTTCGTGCTTTGCCCCACGTTGTCGGTGACGCCCGGCTTGAAGAGGACGTTGATCGCCCGCGTGCGCTCCGAGCCCGCCGTCGCACGCTGCTGGCCGTTGGCGGCGACCGGTTGGACGTCCCACGTTTCGACGACCGAATCGACCAGGAGCCGCACGGCCACCCGCTCGACGGCCGCTTGAGACTCCGACGTCTGGATCAGGAACGAGCGGGCTGATTGCAGATCGCGGATCGAAGCGGCCTGAAAGTTCTGTGCCTCCTGCAGCACGCGCTCGGCTTCTCGGTCCGGCTGGTCCTCCGTCGGTCGAATGACGACTTCCCAGAGCATGGCGTCAGTGTGTTCCTTTCGACGTGTCGCCGTCTGACGTGCCTCGCGGCCCACCCGCGCTTTCACGCAGCCCGTTGGCACGAACCGTGCCCAATCCGTCACGGTTTTGTTTGGCGGTTTGCAAGAGAGCCCGCAGCCGCATTTTGTCATGCGATTCCAGCGCCGCAAGCAGGTCGCCCAAACGCGCGGAAACCGTCCGCAGTCCGGCCGCCACCTCGTCGGCGTTGGCCAGCAGGATGGCCGACCATAACTCTGGATCGCCGGCCGCGATTCGCGTCGTGTCCTGAAAGCCGCCGGCCGTCAGTCCGCGATTTTCGACGTCGAGCGAAGCGGCCAGGGCCGCGGCCACGGCGTGCGGCACGTGGCTGGTCTGCGCGAGCGCCCGGTCGTGCGCCTCCGGAGACATCTCGACGACCGACATCCCCAACGCCTGCCAGAACTCGCCCACTCGCGCGACCTGCGCGCGTGAGGCCGACGGCGGAGGCGTGACGACGCACACGCGGTCCACGAACAACTCGGCGTCGGCATGCGCACAGCCTTGCTTCTCCGATCCGGCAATCGGATGCGAGCCGATAAACGTCACGCCGGCGGGCAAATCGTCGAGCGATCGGCAGATGGGCTGCTTCACGCTGCCGGCATCGGTGATCAAAGTCCCCGGCCGGGCCGCTTTGGCCAATGCCCGCACGTCGTCGACAATGCGATCGACGGGTGTGCAAACGACGACGAAGTCGCAAGCCGCGGCCGCCTGGGCCGGTTCGGACTCGACCCGGTCGACCAGCTTTCGTCCCAGGGCCGTCTCGAGATTCTTTCCCGGCCGCCCGCAGCCGACGATTTGACCGTGAAATTTGCGGCTCTTCAGCGCGGCGGCCAGCGAACAGCCAATCATCCCGCAGCCGACGATACCGATCGTCTGAAACGGCAACGTTTCGGCGTTCGCATGGGTCATGGCGCCCGCATTTTAGTGGAAGGCGGGACGTTCTGCGACTGGGTCTGATTGTAAGGCAGTGGGGTGTGACCAGCTCGCGAACGAGCGCAGGCACACCATCCAATGGCAAACTTGGCAGCGCTACTTAGCAGCCCGCCTGTATGAGGAAACTGCTGTCTCGACTTTCCTCCACCCTTGCTTCGAATCGAAGACGAAGGACGATTGCTCAACGTCGAAACCTCCGTCGACTTCCTCAACAATTGCGACGGTGGCTGTTTCCGATTTCACATTTCTCGTCCGAATCTTCGTCAAGACCACGTCCAAGGTTCCCCCCGAATCTTTCAAGGTCTTTTGGGATTCTCTGTTATTCGCAGGTCGCATCAGCACGATTGACGCCGTGCAATGTGTGACGATGGATGGCCCCTGATGTTCACTACTGAGAGCGGCGAGGTAGATTCCCTTTTCGATCGAGGTCATTAGAGTTCCAGCGGTTCCGCATCGCTTTCTCAATGCGACGTCGCTTGAGCTCGCGATTTCAAGTGCCTTCGAGAAGAGGACCGTCACTGCTTCGTGCAGGGCCGGCTTGCCCGACTCTCGTCTCCCATTGGCGTCATCCGCGATATCAGATCCGTGCATTCGCGGGTGAGGCGAGAGCGGACATCGACACGACCAATGTGGCAACACGCCATCTCATGCTCTGCATCGATCTGCTCCACGGACAACGTCAACCTTGGTCGGGCCAATTCGGCTCGGATTCTACCTAGTGAACGCGAAACCGCTGAATAGCCTGGCGGATGATGGACCTGGTCGGAGTTAGTTTTGCTCGTTCCAAGCACGGCTCAGACCGAGGTAAGAGTCTTAGTCTTCCTGCGATTGAGCCCGATCGATCGTCTCGCACACCAACTCGCGGAACGACGGATATCTCAGCCAGGTTTCGCCGATCCGATCGTGGCACAGAACCGACTCGTGCTCGACCTGAATGATCGGGCAATCGTCTCGCTTGCGAGCTCTGAGGTCGAAGCACATCGGGTCGTATCCACCGCCGCTGACTTCGACCGAACGGAATTAATCCGGCCGGCAGCAAAGTGTTGATCAGGACTGCATCGCGGAGGATCGCGCTCGCCAGTCCGTCCAACGTCGGCTCCCGGCGGATTGCCCAGGAGCATCGCGGTCTCGAGATGCACATCCAGCCAGCGATAGCTCAGCACGAGTTGCTCGTACAACGCGGGGAAGGGCCCGGGGACCTTCTGGTAAAGGGCTTCGAGCTGATCGCGACCGGTTCGGATCGCCGCCGGACGCCAGCGGTCCCAATCCGCTCGGCGTCGTTCGGGACTCGCGAGTTCCGGCGGTGCACGGCTCGCTCGGCAGGCACGTCAGATCGTCGAGCTGCTGCGAACGTGGCGACGAAGCGGGCGAGCAAGGTCGTCGTCGCGGGTGTCGTTTTCCATCGTCTCCCAATCGTTCCTCATGCCGGCCGGCTGCGACAAGCTCTTGAGACACGGCCCGCGGATGTCCCGGTAGAGTTTCCAGATCGCCGGATCGTTGCGGATTTCATCAAACCGCGTCCCCGCGAACGTGGCACCCGAGTTTCCGGACGCCCTTACCAAAACCGGTGGGCATAGCACTCGCACTCTCATCCATTGGTCTTCGGGCTCGCCAGGTCGACCAGGATAGGCGATCAAAACGAGTTCTCCCCACGTCGCTCGGTGGATGCATCGGGGTGCACCATGCGGATGGTCCGCCCAAGCCGGCGTAAAACTGATCTTGGACGGTTGGCCATTTGTGGCAGAATGGAATTTGGCCGTCGTATCGGCGGGGGTGGGACTGGCGCCGGGTCCGGACACTTTCCTGGAAAGCCGATCCTCGGACAAAGCAACCTGGGGGCGAGCTTGGCGGCTCGACTCGTCTGGGCTCGGCGGCCTGAGACTCAGATCGCCGGAGGTCCGGTCCGGTCTAATCTTCACAATTCGGAATTAGACCGGGGTTAAGAGTTGATGCGGATGAGGCTTAGGACGAAGTCTGAATCCGGTCCGGACACGTTCGCTTGAACACCGGAACAAGGAGACCGCTGGTCGGGATCTGGGGCGAACCTTACGGCCCCGATCCAGCCGCTCACGCTTTGGCCCAGGCAGGAACGGATCGAGTGCGGACAGGTCCGGTCTAATCTTCACAATTCGCATTTAGACCGGAGTTAAGGTATTGGGGCAATGCGGGTTAAGGAGAAGTCTGAATCCGGTCCGGACACATTCGGAGTGAAGGGAGACCGGCGGTCGCGAGACAATCGCTTTGTCAACAAAAGCACTGCTTATTGGTCCGCCAATGGCTATCTGACAGTCATGGGTGCGATCCCCCGCGGCTAGGCGTGGGCATGTTTTCCGGTGCGAATCGCGCATGCAACATCGCCGTGTCAAGATGCACCTCCAACCACCGATAGTTCAACACCAGCCGCTCGTCCGGCAGGCCGGTGCTTTTCCGGGTTGGCTCCGGTAAGCTCATGCTCATCGACGACCGGGCGCGGGATTCGTTTGCGACTCGTCTTCGGCAACCCCCGCTCGTGATCGTGTCTCTGCTCGGTCGTGTCTCTGGTGCCGTCGCTTTCCCACGCTCCCCTCAGACAGGAATGTGCGCCCATGACAAGTCTGATCTCGAAAAGTCTGACTCGCAGGCTGGCTTTTGGTTCGCTTGTGCTTGCGTTGGCGTGTGCCGTTCGCGCCGGTGAATTGCCCCAGGCCACGCCGGAATCGCAGCATGTTTCGCCGGCCAAGCTGGCGGTGGCCGAAAAGGCCGTCCAAGACCTGATCGACAAGAAAGAGTACGCGGGAGCCATCACGCTGGTCGCCCGCAACGGGAAGATCGTCGAGTGGAAAACCTACGGCCTGGCCGACGTCGCCCGCAACAAGCCGATGCAGAAGGACACGATTGTCCGCATCTATTCGATGAGTAAGCCGATCACGACCGTGGCGGCGATGATCCTGCACGAGGAAGGCAAGTTTCAGCTCGACGATCCCGTTTCCAAATTCATTCCGGAGCTCAAGGGGCTGCGGGTCTACGCCGGGCCAGATAAAACCGAGCCCGTCCGCCGCGAGATCACGATCCGCGACCTGCTGCGGCACACTTCGGGCTTCACTTACGGCCTCTTCGGCGACAGCCAGGTCGACAAGATGTATCTCACCAAGGGTGTCTTCGATCCCCGCACGAGCCTGCAGCAATTTGTCTCGCGGCTGGCCGCGCTGCCGCTCAAGTATCAGCCGGGGACGAAATTCAACTACAGCGTGTCGACCGACGTGTTGGGCCGGGTGATCGAAGTCGTCTCGGGGCAGACGCTCGACGCGTTCTTCGCGGAGAAGATCTTCAAGCCGCTCGACATGGTCGACACGGGGTTTTACGTTCCCGCCGAGAAGGTGGCCCGCTTCGCCGTCAACTACGGGCCTGACCGCACGCATGCCGAACCGCTGAAGGTTGTCGACGATCCGTCCAAGAACAGCACGTATCTCAAGTCGCCGGCGTTTCTCTCGGGCGGCGGCGGACTGGTTTCGACGGCCCGCGATTACGCCCGCTTCTGCCAGATGATGCTCAACGGCGGCGAGCTCGAAGGGACGCGGCTGCTCAAGGCGACGACGGTCGCGGAGATGACCAAGAATCAGCTCCCCGCCGAGGCGCTGCCGATGACGATGCCCTCGCCGACCGCCGCGTCGGATAAGAGCCTGGGCTTCGGTCTCGGGTTTGGCGTGCGCACGAGCGCCAGTGCGTCGGATCCGAGCGTAATTCCGGGCGAGTACTTCTGGGGCGGCTACGCCAGCACGGGTTTCATGATTTGCCCGCGCGACCAGACGGTCATCATCTCGCTGGCCCAGTTCCTGCCGATGAAGGTCACGCTGTCCGACGTCTTTAAGCGGGACGTCGACGCGGCGATCGAAACGACCGGAGCGCACGGCCAAGAGGCACCCGCGGGCTTTTGCGCGGCCCCGCGAGTCGGCGTCGCTCAGTAACGAACGGATGATTGGCCCGCCGCCGGAGGAGCGCGGCGGATCGACCAAGCGACAAAAGAAACGGCCGACCGGCACTCGAAGGAGCCGGTCGGCCGTTTTGCGTTCATGAGGCCCGCGAGACTGCGCGGGAGCCCCGACTAGTCGATCCCGGCGCCGAAGTTGTCCTCCGCGGACGCCGGGCGGGCATCGGGCCGGGCCATCGCGTTGACGCGAGCGGACGCCGGCACGTTTTGGTGCGGCGGTCCGGGCTGCACGGCGGCCGGTTCGATGCGGTGCGACGCGTCGGGCGTGCGGACCAGCCGCGGCGTTTCGAACTCGACTTCTTCGTACGGCTCGCGAAGCGTGGCGAAGTGATCTTCGCCGTAGTCGTCGTAGCTGCAGGAATAGCCCGGTTCCTTGGAGCGGACGAGTTCGTCCTCGTATGCTTCGAGCACTTTGCGCTGGATCAGCTCGCGGCAATCGGAGTTGATCGGGTGGGCAATGTCGGCATAGAGCTTGGCCCGCCCGTCGTTGTCCTTGATCGCGCGATCTTCGTCGAGTTTGGCGCCGCACTGGTTGCAGTGCAGGGCCCGCAAGTGGTTCTTGCAGTGGCAGCGCGGGCAGCGATCCGTGAGCTTACGGCTGGGCATCGCCACGAATGAGCCCTTGGCGCCCTGAATGATTTTGAGATCGCGGATCACGAAGCAGGAATCGAACGTGATCGAGCAGAAGGCTTGCAGCCGCTCGTGAGGGTCGTCCATCAACTTGATGCGTACTTCAGAAATCTCCACGGCCGTCCTCCTTCTCGGTGGCGGTTTCTTACGGCCGGCTTTGGGAGACCCACACGCGTCCGACGCGTGCCCCCCTGAGACGGCCAGCGAGTGACCGCGCTTGACGGGCCGATTTGCACAGCCCGAAATACGCGGTCCCGCTGCCGCTCAACTGGTGCCCCAGCACCGGCAGGCTCGAAAACACAGACTGGAGTCGATACACCTCCGGGTTCAATCGTTCGGCTGGCGCTTGAAGCGCGTTATGCAACAGTCGGCCCGCGAGACCGATTTGCCCACAGCGGAGGGCCGCGGACAAATGGTGAACGCTCTGTTTTTCAGCCGGGACTTGAGCGTGCTTGTAGACCAGCGCCGTGGATAGGCCCGTCCGGGGACGGACAATCACGAAGTGCAGTCCGAGCGGCACATCCAGAGGCTCGATGATCTCGCCGCGCCCGTGACAAACGGCAGCCGACGTCCCGTCGACAAAGAAGGCCACATCGCTTCCAAGGTGCGATGCCAGCCGCTGAAGCTCGGAAACTCCGAGCCCCAGGTTCCAAAATCGATTCAAGGCCATCAGCGTCGCGGCTGCATCGCTCGACCCTCCAGCCAAGCCGGCAGCAGAGGGGATGCGCTTCACTAACGCGATGCGGACCCCTCGTTCGACGCCTGCATGCTCGCGCAGCAACCGGGCCGCTTTAACTACGAGGTTTTCGGACCCGAGCGGGATTCCCTCCCCACCCTCGTCCGTGCTCGTTGGGCCTGCCCCTGGCGGAGCCGACCCGCGTTTTCCGGACCCTAGTCCCGAGCACTGCAAACGAATTTCGTTTGAGTCCTCCTCCGTGAATATCAGGGTGTCGATCAGATCCACGGCGACCATGAGTGTCTCCAACTCGTGGTAGCCGTCCAGCCGTTTTCCGAGCAATTCCAGAAACAGGTTGAGCTTCGCCGGCGTATGCACCACCAGCGACGGGCCGACCCGCCGAAATCGCATCGGCTGAAGTCCTCCCGCAAAACGGCCCGACCGATCTCCCGAATCGCCAATCGCGGGCGACCTCAGTCGCGTCGCGAACAGATCAACGGATATTCAACCGCTTGGCAGGGCACAAGTCTTTCGGCCGCTGCGAGCGGATTTTGGGACACTAGGGTTGGAGAATACTACCGACGATTCTCCCAACCGTCAAGACGCGTCTCGGGTTGCACTCTGTTTGTATACACATGTATACTTAGTGGGCGGTCGCCATTTCACATTTTTCATGGGACTGAACGCCCCTCGCGGCAACTGCACCGATGCTCGAAGGCTCCCAGCGTCCTCCCCAAAACGGTCCTCCACAAAAAGGTCGCTCGGCCGCCGGCGATCCGCCGAACCGGTTTCTCGCCGTGCATCGCGCGGCCGACCCCGATGCGGAACTCGACCCGGAGGATGATCCGTCGCAGCAGCGCGTGGCGACGCAATTCCTGCCCGATCGCTCCGAGTCGATCGTCACCGAAAACGACAGCCCGGACGTCCCCTTTCGCTACAGCGTCAATCCGTATCGCGGCTGCGAGCACGGTTGCAGCTATTGCTACGCACGGCCCAGCCACGAATATCTCGGGCTGGGGGCTGGCCTCGATTTCGAGTCGAAGATTTTCGTCAAGGAGCGGGCGCCGGAACTCCTTGCCCGCTGGCTCGCGCGTGACAGTTGGCAGCCGGAAATGATCTGCTTTTCCGGCATCACCGACTGCTATCAGCCGGCCGAGCGGAATTACGCAGCTCACGCGCGGTTGCCTGCAGGTGGCGGCCGAGGCGCGACAGCCGATCGGCATCATCACCAAGAATCGGCTCGTGACCCGCGACCTGGACGTGCTCGCGCCTATGGCTGAGCGGGCGCTGGTTCACGTGTCGATCAGCATCACCACGCTCGACGAGCAATTGGCACGGCGGATGGAGCCGCGCACGAGCCGTCCGACCGCGAGGCTCGAGGCGATTCGCGAGCTGTCACGGGCCGGCGTGCCCACGCGGGTGATGATCGCCCCGGTCATTCCCGGCCTCAACGACAGCGAGATTCCGCAAATCCTCAAAGCGGCTCGGGAGGCGGGCGCCGGCGCGGCCGGCCACGTGCTCTTGCGGCTTTCCGGCTCGGTGCGCCCGGTCTTCCTTGAATGGCTGGCGCGGAGCGAACCGACGCGCGCGGCGCGCGTCGAAGGGGCCATTCGCCAGACGCGGGGCGGCCAGCTCAACGACACGCAATTCGGACGACGCATGCGCGGCACCGGAACTCGCGCCGAGCAAATCGACCAAACGTTCGCGACCTTCGCCAAGCGATATGGCCTCGACGGGCCGCTCTCGTCCTTCGATTTCTCGCAATTTCGACCGCCCCAAATTCCGGGCGGACAACTGCGACTCTTTTAAGGATCGCTTGCGAGAGACGCGGGGCCAGGTCGGAGGACGCGCGCAAAAAAACGTCGCGAGGGGATCTCGAAATCCCGCCAATCATTGTAATTCGCAGACAAAAGCAGGCTGTCAACAAGCGAGTTGACAGCCTGCCCGATTCTGAATACGCGATCAAAACATCAAGCAGAGTAATGGCCGACGGATCGCCGAAGGCCCTTTGCATCGACTCGAGCGAGCACTGGATTGCTAATCCGGTGTGTCGGGAAACTGGCGGCGAAGATTCGATCGTTTATTTGGCCTTGAGCTTTTCAAGTTCCTCTTTGTTGAGCGCGTCAAGCTCGTCCTTCGACGGAACCTTCGCCAGGGCTTCTTTCGCCGCCGCCGCGACGTCGGGATCCGGATCGTTGACAAACCGTTCATAGGCCGTCTTCAGCCCATAAATGCGCGCCGGGGACTCCTCTTCGGCGCTTTTCCTGATGTATTTGGCCCGTTCAGGCGGAGTAAGGCCGGCCAGAAAATTCCCGTACGATGTATTCGAGCCCATGCCCATCAGGCTCTGGTAATACTGGCTGTCCTTGAAGGTGTCTGATTCGACATTGGGGGGAGCAATTCCGGACTTGCCGCACCCGGCGGCAAAGAGCACGCCAAACAAAAGTGCGAGGTAACTGGCATTCCTCACGTCAATTGATCCTTCGCTTTAATTCCCAAGAGCGCAAGTGACGCGGCCAGTCGACACGGTGACCTGCTGGACCAGGGGCGACGCATCACCTGCGCGAAGAAAACGCAAAAAAGGGCAGGCTGCCAACACGATCGTTGGCAGCCCGCCAATCTTACGAGAACTTAAACCGCAAAGCAGAACGCTTACGGTTCGCCGACAGAGCCGCTCACCGTTTCGCCACCCTGCATGGTGGAGAGGCCGGTGTAGATCGACATGTCGATGCTGTCGTTGATGAACTGCACCGAGCCATCGCACAACAGGAAGAGGCCCCCGTTCGGATGGTCGCTACGGAAGTTCGAGATACTGCCGATCTCGGGATTCGTAGCCGCCAACGGCGCCGGGTTGGGCTGGCCATTGCTGGCATTCCCCACACCGGTCAGCGACAGGCTGATCGGCGGGCCGCCGGCTCCCGAAGCCCACGTGCTCAAGCACGTGTTAAAGGCACTGGTCACAAAGGCGGGACCGGTGCCGCCCGCAGGACCGCCCAAATCCGCAAAGGTGTCGGTGACCGGGTTCTTGTTGAGTTGCTCCATCGTGCAGCCGCCGTTGCCGGCCGTCAGCACAAATTGGGCAGCGATGGAGTTGTTCGTGCTGTTCACGAACTGGTCGTTGACGAGGACCTGAACCCAAACGGGCTGGGGCGCACCCGCCGCAGACGCTGGGACGCCGAGCGCCAAGACCGCGGCCGGTACCGGGGACGGCCAGGTGGGGGGAGTGAGGCAGTAGCGGCCACGACAAATCGTGAACTTCGGCGTCAGGATCAAGGGAGACATCGCGGCTTCGCCGATGGCGAACGTGCTGCTCGTGCCGTCCGTGATGTCACGGATGCGAGTGTTCCCGTTGATGTTGAACACGCCGAGTTCCCGGGCCGGAATCTTTGAGGTCGCCCAGCAATATTGGTCGCAGACGCCGTGGCAGAGGGCGTAGTTGATCGGGACGTCATAAAGTCCCTGCGACGCCACCCCCAGTCCGGGGAACTGATCGGGGAAGGTGTCGGACGGGCAGCGGTACAGCCCACTGGCGCCGGCCGCTTGCAGCGCGGATCGCGTCAGCCCAATCCCGTTCGTGGCAGCCGTGACCGTTTGGCTATTGCACGCGCGATTCCACTGATAGGCGCGGGCAAAGGCGGTCTGCTCGTCGTACGGCGTCATCAGGACGAAGGCATTGGCCATCGCATGACCGTAGACGTTGCCCGGAAACGGGGCGCCTTGGGACGCCCAAGTGTTGCCATACACGGACGCGCCCATGGGGAACATGCGGCAGACGTCGTGGTAGTTGTGCATGGCAATGCCGAACTGCTTCAGGTTGTTGCGGCATTGGCTGCGGCGGGCGGCCTCGCGAGCCGCTTGGACGGCCGGAAGCAGCAGGGCGATGAGCGTCGCGATAATCGCGATCACCACCAACAGCTCGATCAGAGTGAAGCCAGCGCGCCGATCGCGCTTCGGCTCAAGTCGTAACATCGTAGACTCCTTGAAACTGGAACGGCCGGAAAAAGAACTAGAACACCAAAAGGCAAAACACTGACGTAAAACATTGAGGTGAAAGCACTTAAGACACGGCTAAGGAACTACTGAATTTGTTTACACTGCAGAAGGGATTTACAGCGCACAGGTGAACCTAAACCTTCAGATTGAACTAAGCAAATAGGGGGCTACCTGAAAGAGGCATCGGGGAATCCCCGATGCCAGTCAGCAAAACCTGAAGAAAGGCTGCGAATTTGCTGAAAACTGAACCGGCCCTGCCGCGCTCTTGAGCAGCATGGAGAAAAATTAAGGCGGAAAACTGAAGGCCCACTCAGCCAAATTGGCCTTTTCGGACGCGCCGCACGGCGGAACGACCCGGGGCCGCGGAGTTGGGCTCCCGCCAAACGCTTGCCGACCTCCCACACGGGGCCGGGAAAGGGGTGGCAAGCGGCCATCACCTGGTCGAAGGCGCTGACCAGATTTGTCGACGTCGGCCTCGTTGATCACCAAGTACGGTAAGAGCTTGATGACGTCGAGATAATGCCCAGCGTCGGTCCGCCGCCGAGCTTGAGAGCCGGACCGCCTTGCCGAGATGACGGCGCAAATGCGGATTCCGCGGCCGAAAACGGCACGAACGTCCCCGTCATGGGAAGTATCCTGCATCACGATCGGCCGCTCGCGGAAGCCATCGTTTGAATCGCTCCGCCTCAGTGCTGATTCGCTCCACCTCGGTGCTGAATCGCTCCGCCGCGGGTTAATCACTCCGCCTCAGAGCGGCTTCGCTCCAACGCCTTCTTCGCAAGGACATTCGTGAGATGACTTACTCCCCCACTCTGCGTCGAGCGCTCGATCATGCAACCCGATTCTTGGATGACCTCGAATGCAGGCCGGTCGCCACGACCGTCGGACTCGACGAGCTGCGAACACGGCTGGAGGGCGCGTTGTCCGAAAGAGGTATGGATCCGGTCGATGTGATTGATGAACTCGTGGCCAACACGGAGGGTGGTCTTCTGGGTTCCACTGGCGGTCGCTTCTTTGCCTGGGTCATCGGTGGTGCGCTCGAGTCGGCTCTGGCCGTCGACTGGCTCACCTCAGCCTGGAATCAGAACGCCGTTCTGTTCTCGACGGGTCCGGCGGCCGCTGTTGTCGAAGAAGTTGTCGGCGCGTGGCTCAAGGAGTTGCTCGGACTGCCGACTGACGCATCGTTCGCGCTCACGACCGGATGCCAGTTGGCGCACTTCACGTGCCTGGCCGCGGCACGCTACGCCGTCCTGCGCGATTTGGACTGGAACGTCAACGAGCGCGGGCTATTCGATGCTCCCACGCTGCGAATACTGGCGAGCGACCAACGTCATGCCTCGGTCGATCGGGCTGTTCGCTATTTGGGGCTCGGCACCGAGAACATCATCGGAGTGCCCACGAACGCGGCCGGCCAGATCGATGTCGCCCTCTTCCAGGCGGCACTCGCGGACGAAACGGGCCCCAAGATCGTGGTGCTCAATGCGGCGGATTTGAACATTGCCGCAATCGACGACTTCAACGAGCTGATTCCTCTGGCGCACCAATACGGCGCCTGGGTGCACATCGACGGTGCCTTCGGACTCATGGCCCGTGCGAGCCGGTCCAAGCGACCGCTCACCCGCGGGATCGAACTGGCTCAAAGCTGGGCGACGGATGGTCACAAATGGTTGAATGTCCCGTTCGACTGTGGTTTTGCGTTTGTGCAAGATCGGGACGCGCACCGGGCCAGCATGACAGTCAGCGCCAACTACATCACGACGGATAAACAAGCCCGCGACGAGATTGACTGGAACCCGGAATGGTCGCGCCGCAGCCGCGGATTCACGGTCTATGCCGCGATCAAAGAGCTGGGGCGCGCCGGCTTGGAACAGCTCATCGACCGCTCCTGCGCCACGCTCGGGCGATCGTCGACGGCATCGGCCAGCTTCCCGGCACGGAGGTCTTGTGGAATTCTCAGCTCAATCAGGGACTCGTGCGGTTTATCGACGCGCGGCCCGGCGCTGGCGAGACGGATCACGACGCCCGCACCGACACCGTGATCGCGGCCGTCAACGCCACCGGCGAGGCGTTTTTCAGCGGCACGACTTGGCGCGGCAAGCGAGCGATGCGAGTCAGCGTCGTCAACTGGCGAACGTCGGAATCAGACGTGCAGCGGGCCATCAACGCGGTGGCCTCCGTGCTGACGCGCGGAAAAGATCTACGGTCCTAAGGCAACTCGTTGCGCACGGCTTTGGAGACCGATAGACCCGGTTCTTGTAACCGCGCCCGGGCTCAGGCCCCTAGCCCCTCAGCTGGGCTCCCGCCAAGCGCTTGCCGACCTCCCAGACGGGGCCGGGAAAGCGGTGGCAAGCGGCCATCACCTGATCGAAGGCGCCGACCAGATAGTCGACGTCGTCCTCGTTGATCACCAGGGACGGTAAGAGCTTGATGACGTCCAGATGATGCCCGGCAACCTGGGCGAGCACGCGATGCTCGGTCAGCAGCGGAATCAGCATCGCCTGGCAAAACAGGCTCGCATCGAGCGAGTGCAACAGGTTCCAGCCCATCTTGAGGGTCAGGCTGGTCGGCTGCTTAAACTCGATTCCGAGCATCAGCCCGCGGCCCCGCACTTCGGAGAACATCTCGTACTGGCTGCCGACTGCGCGGAGCTTTTCGGCCAGCCGATTGCCCATCGCGGCCGAGTTCTCGACCAGCTTTTCTTCCTTCAGCACCGTCAGCGTGGCCAGTCCCGCCGCCATTGCCAGATCATTTTCGGTGAAGGTGGACGAATGGACAAAGCAGCGGTCCAGCCGCGAAAAGACCTTTTCGTGGATCCAGCGTTTGCTCAGCACGGCCCCCACGGGCATGTAACCGCCGGAGAGGGCCTTGGCGACGATCAGAATGTCCGGCTCGACGCCCCAGTGCTCGCACGCGAACATCTTGCCCGTGCGGCCCAGGCCCGTTTGCACCTCGTCGGCAATGAAGATCGCCTTGTGCTTGCGACAGAGCGCAGCCGCTTCGGGCAGGTAGCCGTCGCTGGGGACGAAAACGCCCTTCCCCTGAATCGGCTCGACGATGAAGCCGGCCACGTCGCCCCGGGCCAATTCCCGCTCGAGCGCGGCCAGATCGTTGAACGGGACGGCCGTCACCGGCTCGAGCATCGGCCCGAAGCCCTCTTTGAATTCGTCGTTGCCGTTAACCGACAGCGATCCCAGGCTCAGTCCGTGAAAGGACCGCTTGCAGTGGATGATCCGTGACTTGCCCGTCGCCGCGCGGGCGTATTTGATCGACGTTTCGACTCCTTCGGTCCCGCTGTTGGTGAAGAAGACCATGTCGAGCTGGCCCGGCGCGAGCTGGATCAGCTCGCGGGCCAACAGCCCCGACAGCGAAGCGACGCCCATCGCGACGAGGTTGGGCAGGTCGAGATCCATCGCCTGCTTGAGCGATTCGCGGATCGCCGGGTGATTGCGGCCGCAGGCGAACGTGCCGAAGCCGGACAGGCAATCGACGTAGCGGTTGCCGGCCTCGTCGAACAGGTACGCGCCCTTCCCCCGCACGTACTGCTTGTTGTAGCCGATAACCTTGAGCGCCTTGCATAGGGCCGGATTGATCCGCTCTTCGGAGAGCAGCGCCAAATGGCCGCGCTCGTCGGTGAGCAACGCTTTCAGGTCCAGCATGCTGAATCTCGCGGCATCCAGTCCGCTGACACTCGCGCCCGGATCCGTGCGCGGCAGCGAGCCTGCACACTGTAAATACCGCGGAAATCACCGAGGGAATTACCGGGGACGAGCCGATCCTCTGGTCCCTGTGGTGAGAGCCACGACCGGGCCGCCGCCGCGCGACGAGAGTCGCCCGACCACGGCCCGTCCCAGGGACTTCGGCCGAAGAATACTTTGATTCCGCTCAGAGGGGCAAGTGCGTTTTGTGTCCGGCCCCGTTTCCGGCGGTCAATCGCAGGCCGTCACACCTTGTTCGGGGCGGGAACTTCGAAGCCCCGATTGTTGGCGTCCTTGAGCAACGCGTTGGCTTCGGTCGCGAATTCGCCGACGCAGCGCTCGGTCTGGGGATCGAACGTGAGCCAGGGCCCGACCACGTATTCGGCCTTGTCCTCGGGCACTCCCACGCCGTCCCGCATGATGGCGTGCAGCTTCATGAAGTGCTCGTGAGCGTCGGCATTATCGCCGAAACGGCCTGCTTTGGCGTTGAACGGAACCTTCTTGCCCAGGCGGTAGGAGTTGTTCATCAGGTGGCCCATCAGGCTGCCGTAGTGGGCCTCGACCGCGTTGCCGTTGGCCATCTCGGGCTTGCCCGCGCGACAGGCGGCGATGAAGGCCGCCCAGTTGCCGCCGGGAGTCACTTTGCCGGGAGGAACCGAGATCTTTTCGCCGGTCTTTTTCCCCTTCGCGAAATACATCAACTCCTTTTCGTCCTTCTTCTTCTTGTTCGTCGCGACGGGAACGATCTTGCCGCCGTCCTCGAAGTAATACTCGTTCTCGACCTGGTGTTCGTAGCCCTCATAGTCGACGTTGCGGACGTTGAAAAACACTTCCTGGCCGTTGGGGAATTGAGCGATGCCGAACATGGTGTTCGGAGTCTCTCCCTGGTCGTTCCACTTGAATCGTCCGCCAATGGCCATCGCGCGGACGGGAGACGTCTGATCCTTGTCGAGGGCCCAGCGGGCGATATCGAGCTGGTGGGTCCCCTGGTTGTTCATGTCGCCGTTGCCCGTCTTCCAGAACCAGTGCCAGTTGTAGGGGACGAGATTGGCGTGATACTGGCTGACTTCGGCCGGGCCTTTCCACAAGTTCCAGTCGAGGTACGCGGGCGGATTCGTGGGCGACTTGAAGCCGATGCCGAACCGCGGCTTGCAGCAGTAGCCGTAGGAGATCTTGAGCCGGCCGAACTTCCCTTCGTGAATGGCTTCGTGCAGGCCGGCAATTTTCGCGTTGCTGCGGCTCTGCGTGCCGTGCTGCACCACCACGCCGTACTTCTTCTGTGCCTCGAGGGCCGAGCGCCCCTCGCCGATGTCGTGGCTCATCGGCTTTTCGACGTAAACGTGTTTCCCCGCCTGGCAGCCCCAAATCGTGATCAGCGAGTGCCAGTGATTGGGCGTGGCAACCGAAATCGCGTCGAGCGAGCGATCTTCGAGAGCATGGCGCACGTCGGCCAGTCCCTTGGGTTGCGAGCGGCCTTTCGACTGTTTCGCGACAGCCTTGAGCGTCCGCGACAGCACGTTGTGCTCGGGATCGATCAGGTAGACGATCTCGACGTTCGGCTGCTCCAGCCAACCCTTGATATGCGCTTTGCCGCGGCCGTTAAGGCCGGCGACCGCGATTCGCAAACGGTCGTTGGCTCCGATGATCTTCCCCGAGGCACGAGTCCCCGTAATCAAGAGCGATGCGCCGGCAGCGGCAGTGCCTTGCAGGAAATTTCGTCGTGAAAGAACCATGGGGAACTCCAAAAGCGCAGGGAGAGTGAACGGGCGGGACGGACTGCGGACAAAGGCGGCGGAGGATCGAATCGGCATCAATCCCCGGGAAATTCATCCTAACACGGCGGCCGGACGAATTCGACTGGACGGCGACCCTGCCCCGGTTCGAACGCGAAGCACCGCGCCGGTTTTGAGGTTTTTCAGTCGGGCGGAGGCTGCTCTCAGCCGGGCGAGTTTGTCGTCTCGGTCGACCCGGCGTCCGGTTGCGGGATCGGTTCGGCCGGAGCGTGTCGCTCATGCGGATGGCCCGCCACCGTCGACGGGGTCCACGACGGCGGGTCACTGGCCGGAAAAGTCTCCATCCCGGCTTCGTCGACGAGAAAGTCCTCGAAAGGCGCGTTCGGTGCGGCTTCCGCCTGTGTGTCTTCGTCCGGAGAGGGGGAGGCATCCTCATCGCGCACGAGTTGTTCGGAGAGTTTACGTTCATCGGAGAGGGTGACCTCGGTCGCCTGCTCCGCATGGTCTTGTTTGCTTTCGAGCATCGGCTTATGCCTCTCTTAGAAATCTCGAGATCGCCGCGTGCCGCGCTGCAGTCCTTAACCCGTGCCGCGCTCTGCACCTGTGGAGACGTGCGGCGCCGCACCTCTGGGCACATCCATTGTTCCGCCCACTAAGCTCTCTACTCTGCACGTTTGGGGCCTTTAGCTTGCGCGATTTTGCAGATTGGCTCAACGCGATGGTCAGATGATGACCACCTATCGAGTAACGCCACGTCGGCCGCCGCGCGGCGATCTGCCCTTTTTCTGGAACTGCTGGATGCCGCTAATCTTCCGACCCCTTCCGATCTTACCTCGCCGCTGACACCAACTCCCGACGCTCGCCGCGCTCGGTGCGTAGTGCACCCTTGATTCACCCATGGCCGGTTGATTCCGGATGCCGCGCTCAAGCAACTGTATCGATCCAGTCCGAGTTGGTTGCAGCGCGTCTCCGCGCCTCTCTTTCCGCTACGGGCGGGTCGCGTCTATCGCCAGACCGCGGCGGGGATCCAGGCGACCGAGTTCTCCCGGCCGATGGGCGGCAGCTTCGCCGCCTACTCGCCGTCCGCCGCCGCTGATTTCATGTATTCGCGCAAGAGACACGTGGCGTAACTGCCGCAGGGCAACTCGAAGTCGAGTCGCAAGTCCCTCTCGCTTGCTTGCACGACCAGGTTGGTCGGCCAAACAAGCAGTGGTCGGCGCGTGCCGCTGGTGAGTTGTGAATATCGTGTGAAGTCGGCCGCCGTGAGTCCCCAATCATCCAGCACCCCTTGCTCGAGTTCGGCCGCGTCGCCCTGCGGGTGCGCATCTTGGGCCCGAAGATCGGTCCCGTGATCACCGTTTCGCGAGCGTCGAAGCGGCGCTGTTCGACGGCCCGATCTTCCACCACAAACGGCCCGCCGCTCGCTGCCACTTGCATCACATCGCCGGCCAGCACCGTGTGCAAGCGGCCGCTGGTGAGCCGTGCGGCGAGCACCGCGTTGAACAGGGCCGACTGCACGGAAGACAGCGCCATCCGCAGCAAGAATCGCCGTTTGGCAGGCGGAATCGAACGGGGCGACGCACGTCCACTGATCAGATCGAGGCCCAGTTGCAGCGTTTGCTCCGCGTGGCCGAACCGCTGCTCCCCGAAGTAATTCGGAAATCCTAAACGGCCAACGACCTCGGCGATGTATTTCGCGCTCGGCCGCGCCGTCGACCACGTCGCGCAGCAAAAGCGAAAAGCGATTGCCGCGCAAGTGTCCCGTGCGGAGCTTGTTGCCATGCCGCGCGCTCTTTAAAACACTCACGCGATCGCTCGCAATCTGGGCAACGTTCGCCTCGCAGCGGGCAGGAACGGAAATCCACTGGCGGGTGACTGCGCGGCGATCTTTCACTCCGGCCATGCCGATGTCGGCCGAACGCACGTCCAGCCGACGGGCCAGGTGTCGCAGCAGCTCGTCGGCCGACAGATCCCGTTTTTCCAGCCACAGAAACAGGTGTTCGCCCGCTCCGCTCGGCTCGTAAGCGGCGATTTCCTCGACCACAAAATCGTCCGGCTCGCGCTTGAGCGTGCCACCCACGCCGGGCAACTCCGGGGTCAAATAGGGAAGAGAGGCGAAGGCGGCGGTCCGTGTTTTGCGGTCGTGCGGGCGCATGTCCATGTAACATTCCAGCAGCCGGTCGTTCGATTCTCCGGCAAAGCGGTTGTTTTATCTTCCGGCAAAGCCGGTCGTCTTATAATGTGCTGACCCGCGCGGCTCATCCCCACGACGGCCGACGGGCCTTGCCTGTCGCCCGGGCACGCGGCGTCTGCTCTCTCAAGGTACGAAAATGAACACCCACCCGTGGCACGACATCCCCTTGCCGAGTGACATCGTCGAGTGGTTTCCCGTCTACGTCGAGATCCCGCGGGGCTCGAACGTCAAATACGAGCTCGACAAGGCGACCGGCCTGTTGATGGTCAGCCGCGTGCTGTTTAGCGCGGTCTACTATCCAGCCAACTACGGCTTCATTCCGCAGACCTATTGCGAGGACGGCGACCCGCTCGACGTGCTGGTGCTCGGGCAGGAACCGGTCATCCCGCAGGCCGTGATGCGGGCGCGAGCCATCGGCGTGATGCCCATGCGTGACGAAAAGGGGCAGGACGACAAAATCATCGCCGTCCACATCGACGACCCCGAGTATCGCAGCTATCGCGACATCGAGGAACTGCCCGACTATCGCACGCTGCAACTACAGCGGTTCTTTCTCGACTACAAGGTGCTCGAAGGCAAGGAAGTCGTCATCGACAAGCCGCTCGGGGCCGAAGACGCGCTCAAGATCATCCACCAGGCGATCAGCGACTACGACCGAAAACGCCGCCAACTGATCGCCAAGACGCGCAGCCCGTTTGACAATTGATGTCAGATCGTTGACGTCGGAGCTGAGTTGGCCGCTGACGTTGGAGGTCGGACCTCTGGCGTCTGATCGCTGACGTCGCTGGCGAGACTCGCGCCCTGCCGGTTACAGTGCCGCCTACTTCTTTCCGCGGCAACGGGGCCCGAGTTGAGTTATGAGCGTCCGCACGGCCGGGCTGGTCACGGTTACGCTGTTCTACGCGATTTTTTTCGCCCTCGGGACCTACGTCGGCCGGCGCACGAAGAAGAACCAAACGACCGACGGGTTGCTCCTGGCCGGCCGCCGGTTGCCCCTCGTGCTGGGCGTGCTGACGATGACCGCCACCTGGCTCGACGGCGGCTACATCAACGGCACGGCCGAAAATGTCTACGCCAACGGCATCGTCGCCACGCAGGCCCCCTGGGGTTACGCGCTGTCGCTGATTTTGGGCGGGCTGTTCTTCGCCGCTCCCATGCGGCGGCACGGCTTCACCACGATGGTCGACCTGTTCGACCGCCGCTACGGCAAAGAGGCGGCCGCCGTGCTCTTCGTGCCGGCAGTGCTCGGTGAAATCTTCTGGAGCGCGATGATTCTGGCCGCGCTCGGCATGACCTTCAGCACGATTCTCGAGATCAAGCAAACGCCGGCCGTCTCTGCTCTCGACGGCCATCGCCGTCGCCTACACGGTTCGCGGCGGACTGTGGG
The DNA here is from genome assembly GCA_963813715.1 of uncultured Planctomycetaceae bacterium. Taxonomy (GTDB): domain Bacteria; phylum Planctomycetota; class Planctomycetia; order Planctomycetales; family Planctomycetaceae; genus DASPSM01. The sequence goes on from CAWFAK010000012.1 coordinate 67,503, forward strand.
CGGTCGCCTGGACCGACGCACTGCAGTTCTTCTTCATGGCCGGCGGGCTCTGCCTGTCGATTCCTTTTCTGCTCGATCACGTCGGCGGACTATCCCACGTCTGGACCGCGTACCACGACCAGCTTGGCACCAACGCGTCGCTCGTGCCTCCGGCCGCGGCGTTCCAATTTGCGAATTGGCGCGAGTCGTGGGGCTGGGGGTGGCTCGACACGGCGCTCCTCTTGATCTTCGGCGGCATTCCCTGGCACGTTTATTTTCAGCGAGTGCTGGCCTGCAAGACCGAGCGGACGGCCGTCGCCTTCTCCGTCTGCGCGGGCTTTTTGTGCCTGGCCATGTCGCTGCCGCCGGCCCTGATCGGCGCGATCGGCCGCACGATCGACTGGTCGCAGGCGCCGGTCGGTCCGCCCGAGAGCGCGGCCATGATCTTGCCCTATTTGCTGCGGAACCTGACGCCGCCGCTCGTGGCGGCCGTCGGCTTGGGGGCGATCGCAGCGGCCGTCATGTCATCGATCGATTCATCCTTTCTCTCGGCCTCGTCGATGTTCGTCTGGAACGTGTATCGACCGATCTTTCGCCCGGCCGCCGGACACGCGGAGATTCGCCTGATGGTGCGCTTGGCCATTCTCGTGGCCGGCGGCGCGGCGGCCTCTCTGGCGCTCGCCACGACCAGCATTTATTCGCTGTGGGTGCTCTGCTCGGATCTGATTTACGTAATCCTGTTTCCGCAATTGGTCTGCGCGCTCTTCGTGCGCTGGACTAATGCGGCCGGCGCGATGGCCGGTGCGTGCACCGGGTTGGCACTGCGTGTGGCCGCAGGCGAGCCGACGCTGGGCATCCCCGCGCTCCTGCCGTTGCCGATCGACAGCCAGCACGGGTTCTACGTCTTCCCCTATCGCACGGCAGCCATGCTGGCCGGATGGCTGGTGCTCTTGGTCGTCTCCCGTTTGACGCAAACAGCTTTCCCGCCGCGGAGTCTGGCCGTACCATCGTCGGACGGTCCCCTTCCCCAGTCAGACTCGCCCGCATGAGCGATCCCGCACCACAGATCTATTCGCCTCGGGAAAAACTGTTCGCCTACGCCGTCCACGCCTACACGGCGATGGGGCTGTTGTGCGCCGCGCTGATTGCCGCCGACATCCTGCAGCAGAACTATCGCCGGGCCTTCCTCTGGATGATCGTGGCCGTGCTGATCGATGCCACCGACGGCACATTCGCCCGCAAGTTCCGCGTGAAGGACGTCGTGCCGCACATCGATGGCCGCAAGCTCGACGACATCGTCGACTACGTCAATTACACGTTCCTGCCGCTCATGATGATCGCCGGCGCCAATTGGCTCCCCGCGCCCGGCTGGCTGTGGATCAGCGTGCCGCTGGTCGCCAGCGTGTTCGCCTTCGTCAATACCGGAGCCAAAGAGGAGACGAACGGCTTCTTCCTGGGCTTCCCCTCCTATTGGAACGTGTTCGCGTTTTACACGGCGGTCTGGTTTTCGGAATTCGGCCGCGGCCTCGTGCTGGCGATCGCGCTTGTGCTCAGCGGACTGAGCGTGCTGCCGCTGCGGTTCGTTTATCCGAACCGCGCGCCGCGATGGCGGATGCTGTTCATCGCCGGCGGGCTCGTCTGGCTGGCCATCATCGGCGTCATTCTCTGGTACTACCCACAACAACCGGTGCCCGCCGCGCTCCTCTGGATCTCGGCCGTCTATCCGGTGCTCTACGTCGTCGCGTCGCTGTATCTCGACCGGCGGCTGCGCGAGACCTGAACTGCGATTCGACTCGAGGCCGCGAATGACTGGTCGGGGTAGTCCGCGATCAATCCGTCCGCCACATTCGAATGAATTGGGCAACGTCCTCCTCGGAAAGCGCGACATGCGATTTCGTCATCGCATTCAGGATGACGGTGATTTCGGGTGAAATGACGCCGGCGAGACGACGGCCGATCATCGACAACAGGTGGAAACCGATACTTCTGTTGGCTGCGTTCACGTAGGCACCGACGAACTCGCCCGCGGCTTCCTCCGTGCTGAAAATTGGGAAGCAAATCTGGTGGCCGGCTGGGAAAAAGAAAGGCGTCGCAGCTTCGCCGTTCTGCTTCATTTGAGCAAATTGGGCGGCATCCCTCTCTATGCGTGCCAACAGTTCGGCCTTCGAAAGGTTCGTGGCATCGAGGCCGATAGGATCCGGTGTCGATAACACGTGGACCCCGGTCCGTCCCAGCAAGTCCAAAAACGCCGTTCGATCGCGGCCCCGTGCCAGTCGGACCAGCCGATCACCGCGCCCGAAAAGATTTGTGAGCCGTTGTCGCAGGGCCAATTGTTCCCTCGATCGAAAAGTAGCGAATGCGGAGTCGTTTCGGCTTAAGCCGTCATCGGCCGGGCGCAGACGCCGGGCCGGCACGATTGCGTCCTCGTGCGAAATGCTGGCTTTGCGGCGTTTCATTAACTGCTCGTCCTTTGCTTGTTATCGGCCCAACACTCCTTCCGGTCAGCGCGAACGCACTCAGGGCAAAAAACCCCGCTCGCGGAGTTCCTGGATGTTGTCCGACGCGCTCTTCCACACCCGCTCGGCCGCGTAACGCAAGAGGGCGATGCCGGCCAGTTCCGGGGGAGCCGTCAGGATGGCCGTGTGATCTTCTTCTTCGTTATCGAGCTCTTTGTTGAGGCGATTGACCACTTCCTCGACGCTGTCGCTTTGCACCTGCTTGGGGCCGCTGGCGTTCGTCAGCTTCAGGTGCGAGAAGCCGGCTGTCCGAGCCAGCAGGAACTGGGCCACCTCCGCGTTGCTGTCGCTGTCGAAGAAATTCTGGAATTCCGGGCTGGCGCTCTGAGGCGTGATGATCGTCGGCCGCGCGATCCGCACCTCACCGCGGGTCAGCGAGACGGTCTCTCCCGGCCGCGGCGCGCTCAACACCAGAAAGTAGGGCAGCAGCGATTCGCCGAACGTAAACAGCGAATAGTGCACGTTCCGCCGAATCGAAACGGCCTCCCAGGCTGCGCGAAACCGCTGCTCCTGCTCGAATTCGTTGAACCACATGACGTTGGAATTATAGCCGCCCGAGCCAGACACCACATCCGGATGCCCGAGTCGGATGCCACAGCCTGCCGACACACTCGGCCAGCCCACGTCGACTGCCAACGTGCGCCGACGCCTGCCGGCCGATCGTTTACGATCAAGGCATGGAACAGTCACTCGATCGCCGCGAGCCGCAGGTCTTCCTCAACGGCCGGATGGTCCCCGCGTCGCAGGCTCACCTCACCGTGTACGACGCCGGCGTGGTGCTTGGTGCGACCGTCACCGAGCTGGTGCGGACCTTTCGCCATGAGCCGTTTCGGCTCGACGACCATCTGCGGCGGCTGGCCCAATCGCTGCACTTCGTCGGCTTCGACATCGGCCTGTCGATGGAAGAGCTGGGCCGCACTGTGCGGAGTCTGGTCGCGAACAACGTCGCGCTGCTGACTCCTGAGGACGAGCTGGGCCTCGTGATCTTCGTGACCGCGGGCGAGTATCCGACGTACGCGGGCGGAGCGGCGGGCAGCGTGCGAACGACGCCGACGGTCTGCGCCCACACGTTTCCGCTGCCGTTCGAGTTGTGGGCGGCCAAAGTGCAATCGGGCGTGCACCTCGTCACACCGTCGATCCGCCACGTGCCGCCGCAGTGCTACGACCCGAAAATGAAGTGCCGCAGCCGCATGCACTATTACCTGGCCGATCAGCAGGCGCGACTCGTCGATCGGGACGCCTCGGCACTCCTACTCGACCTGGACGGCAACGTCACCGAAACGGGGGCCGCGAATTTCCTGATGGTCGAGGACGGGACGATCGTCTCGCCGTCGCTCCGCAACACGCTGCCGGGCGTGAGCCGCGCGACCGTCATCGAGCTGGCGGCCAAGCTCGGCATCCCGTTCGCCGTCCGCGACTTCCAAGTCTTCGACGCAGTGAACGCCGACGAAGCTTTTTTGGCGAGCACGCCCTACTGCCTGATGAGCGTGACCAGGATCAACGGCACGCAAATCGGCACGGGGAAGCCGGGCCTGATCTATCAGCGGCTGGCGCAGGCGTGGAGCGAGCGCGTCGGCCTCGACATCGTGCGGCAAGTCGTCGACGGGGCGAAGCGGCGAACGGCGAAGTCGTAGACAAGCCGCTGAGATTGACGGGGAATTGGACGAGCCCCGCCGCGTGGCGGCTCAGCGGTACGTTCGAACGGGGCGGAAACCATAGGTGACGGCGCGATAACCCGGCACGTCGGTGCTCCGGTTGGGGGAACGGATGATCGATGATCGGCTCAAGAACGCCCCGCCGCGCAAGATGCGGCCATCTTCGGCTTTCACGGGCTGCGTCGACGGTGCGTCGTCGAAAATCTTGTTCGGATCGTCCGGATATTCGCGGAAGACGTCGTAACACCTTTCCGCCGCGTTCCCCAACATGTCGAATAACCCAAAATCATTCGGCTTCAGCGCGCACGTGGGCCACGCGCGAGTCTCGCTGTTGGTGACGAACCACGCATATTCCGGTAGAAGCCGCTCGGATGATCCGTAGTAGCGGCTCGTCAACGTTCTCGCTCGACACGCAAACTCCCACTCGGCTTCGGTCGGAAGCCGATAGCCCGTCAATTCCCAAAACTTATCCTTGGCCTTCATGCCCGGACCGTAAACTCCGCCTTTGGGGTCGTAGCACCATTGGTCCCTGGGGATTTTCTCCTCTTGGCTTAGCCAATCGCAGTAATGGACCGCCTCATACCATGACGGCATTGTCTGCGGTGAATCTTCGGTTCGAACGAACTTTTGCAGCTTCGAGAAGCTTGCCTGATCGTGCTTGACGACATTCAGGAACCGGTGAAATTGGGCCACGCTGATTTCTTGAGCACAGATCGCATACCTCCGTCCAATGTGTCGACGGTGCCGAGTTTCTTGGGCTGCCCGACCCGCCTCGGACTCGGCCGATCCCATCCAGAACCAGCCCTCCCGCGCATCGACGATGACAAACGTCTGCTTCTGATTGTTGACGTACCATTGGCGAACGCTGCTGGCATTTCCGTGATTCAATTGCGTGTCGTCACCCTTGAGCTTCTCAAGCACGGCTTCCACGCGGTTCGCTTGCCCCCATTTTCGCAGCAGCCACTCGACCGCGCCGTGCATCCCCGCGTCCGGGTCGTTCTCGTACACGACCACGAGCTTCTCGATCAGCGGTTGCCGCTCGGCGGGAGACAGCTGCGTGTCCGTAAACTGCCCCAAGGTCAGCGCCAAGGCCCGACGAATCGTCACGTCGGTCTCCGAATCGAATCTTTGGAGGATGGCCTGAGGGTCGCCCCCGAGCGGGCCGAACCAATGAATGACGTAACTGCGAACTCGGGGGTCGGGACTGAACTTGAGCAGCGACCAGACACTTTCCGAGGCCCCCAGCCGGAATCAGCAACACGCCGGAATTGGCCTGTCGCTTTGCCAGGAATTCCTTCTGATCCTCGGTCGCTGTTTCCGGTAATTGTTTGCCGATTTCTGCTTGAGCCAGCCGGACCGCTTCGTCCTTGTGTGGAGCGAGCGCGTGGAAAATCAACGGGAACTGAAAGTCCTCGGAGTCGACCAGCAAGTTGAACAACTCTTCCGGCTGGTTGGCGGCATAATCCGCCAGGGTTTCCGTGGCGAAGCTACGTGCCTGTTCCTTTCGCTTCGAATCCCGATAGATCAAGGCAAGCGGCTTGATCAACTGCGCGTGGGCGGGTCGGAGAGCTTCTCGCCAGGCCACGAGCGCCGAGGCTTCCAAGGTCACCAAGTGATCCGCCACGATCGTGTTGATTTGGCCCCATTGCGGGTCGTCGGGCTGGTAGCTGGCCAAGGCACAGGCGGCCTGAAATCGCTGTGCCGTCTCTCGATGCTTGTCGAGCGCCACATCCCATAGCGGCCCAGCGACGCTGCCCCGGTGTGGCGACAGCGCGTCTCGCACGACGGCAAACCGGCTCGGCGACACTCGCAGCAAATCGTCCCGCAGTGGGGCAAGCTTGCTTTGATCCACCGGAAGCAGTGCCAGATCCAAATGCAGCTTTTGATTGGAGCCCGGTTTTGCGTCGCCATCTTCGCGTCGGAGGAGCGGGTCAGCCCAGCGGCGGTAGCCGTGCAGCTCGCGAATAATGCCGGGCACTTCGGCACTGTCGGCGGCGAGGAGCCGTTTCACGAGGGCGGCCGCGTAATCAGCGTGACGGCTCTCCTCAATCTGTCGGGAGACCGTCACGCCGAAGATCGCCAGAGCGATTAACGCGGCGGCCGCGATCCCGACTGCGCAGGCCATGAAACCGCCCCGCGTTGCTCATCATCCTGCGCTCGTGGGGAGTCCATTTCCTTTGATCGGTCAGCAATCGAATGTTGAGAAACTCCCAGAACGACGGCAGATGACGGCTCTCTCGCTTCTCCTTCCAATGAGCCGCGCGGTCGGCCAGTCGCAGCTCGGCCCGTCCCCGCCGAGTCTCCCTTTGTTTGCGGGTCAACCACTCCCGCAAGGAGGGAACCAGGTAATCGTGCGTAAGCTGGTAATACTTGTGCCCGGAGTCGACCTTTGGGTGCGGCAAATCCGAAGCGATGCCTTCCGGGTCGGTCGGCGTGATCAGCCGGACTTCGTTGTCCAAGATTCGAATCAGATCCTCGAAGTCCTTCGGGCGATCTGCATATCCCGAGGCGTCCAGGAGCTCCTGGCGGGACTGCATCTTCCCCTTGATGTCCGATCCTTGCTCGGGGAGCAGCGTTTTGAGGACCGCACGGGCCGCTTTCTGATGGAGGCGGTGACTTGGGTTCGCGCTGGGAGCGCTGAACGTTTCTTCCAAAAAGGTGACGCCGACGCCTTCCGTGCCGCCGACCCCTTTCAGAGTGGCGAGCGTCCAGGGCTTGCCCTTGACCATGTCGGCAAACAGGGCGAGCCGCACCGAAATCACCCGGCCATCTTGAGCCAGGCCGGTCACGGCTTGATCCAGGAACTCCTCCTGGTCTTTAGACAAATTGTCCGGCAGAGCCCCGAACGCCCGGCCGAAATCCGTCAAAACTTTCCGGGCATGCCGCAGATCGAACAGGTCGACCAAAGCGATGTTCTGGTCCGGAATAAGATCGACTTCCAGCGCGGCCAAGAACCGGCTCACGGCAAGCCAGAAGTCGTCCCGAACCATGACGATCGCCTGGACTGCGCCGGCCGTCGCACTGCCGAAGCGCTCGGACCAGTTCTGTGTTTTCGTCCTGTCGCTTCGCATGCAGCCACTGCTCAAACTGGTCGAGAACGACAAGCACCTTCTGATTGTTCTCTAATCCCTGCCCTTGTCGCAGTGCGGCAACGGTGCCCGTCAAATCCAGGTTGTCTGGAAGTTGAGGACACCGCTCTCGAAGACCTCGGAGCAGGCGAGTCTCCGTCCCTTCGGCGGTCGCCTCGACATAAACCGAACGGACGCGATCGGCCAGCCTGGGCAAGAGCCCGGCCTTCATCAACGAGGATTTGCCGCAACCGCTGGGGCCATAGATCAGCCCGACCGTGAACGCGAGTTCGTTCTCCGACTCAATGCGGTGCTTCCAGAATTGAAGGCTCTCGGGTAAGCCGTCCTTGTCGCGAGGGCCGGGCAGCAATTCGAGAAAAAAATCGGCATCTTTGGCATCGAACGACCGGAGGCCCTTGGGGACGATGGCGAGCCGACGGGCAGGCGCTGGGACGACTTTCGGTCTGGGGGACGGCGGCTGCCGTTTGGGAGCGAGCAACCGGCCGACGCCGTCCGGCCGTTCAACTTCGGTATACCACTCCAGGATTTCCGCGAGTTGCGACAACGCCCGTTCCGCATCACCCGACGTGACCGCTTGGGTTCGATTGGCGGTTACTGCCGTCGAGAGCAGCGCATCCAGTTCGAACTTGTCGGGGAGATACCACTCGTGGAGCAAACGCTCGACGATTTTCTCGAGAGATCGAGTGCCGGCCGGTTCGCCGATCCGCCGTTCGTAGATTTCGCGAGCGATTCGTTCCAACACTTTGCGGGCGCGGTTGAGGCTCCAGTCAGGATCTCTGTCCGCAACGTCTCGCGCCCTTTGCAGGCCGTCCCAAAGTTCTTGCTGATCCTTGATGAGATCTTTGAGGCTGTGGATCAGCCGGTCGACGTAGACATTGAACTCGGGACCCAGTCGGACCTCTGCGGCATTCCGATAGGCAAGCTCCTGCATTCCGCTGGGCAGGGCCGCACCAGTCGGCATGGAAGCGCCGTCCACGAGGACCGGAATGACCGGAACCCCGAGCGACAAGGCGGCTTCGATCTCGATGCGGACGTAATCGTCCGGATCCTCTAAGCGCCGCGCACCCTGCTTCGGTCCCTCCGTGTACGCAGCGTCGAGCCAACGAGCTCCGATCACCGCCAACAGAGCATCCGATTGCTCGACAGCGCCGCTCAATCGATTGCGAAAGTCAACGCCCGGCGGAATGGAATCGATGTCGTAGAAGACCGACCCCGACTCGAACTGGTTCTGCAAACGGCCCTGCAGGCGCTTGGTGACTTCGGCGCTGTCCTGACGGCGGTAAGAGATGAAGACCTTGGGCATCGCAGAGTTTCAACTCGGTCTGCGACGGGCCCCTGAAAACGTACGGCTCAGAGCTCGCCGCGCGGGATCCCGCAACGTTTAGCCAAGAGTGATCAGGCTGCCGCCTATTTTGGCAAATCGAGCGGCGCGTAGTAGGGCTTCTTCGACTTCGTGACCTTGGTCAGCCAGTTGCGATTCTGGGCCTTTTTGTCGGTGATCGCCCAGTCCTGCCGGTGGATGTTCCAGTTGTCCGGGTCGAGCGCCTCGGCCTCGGCAAAGTATTGCTTCGCCTTTTTCAGATCCTTCTGATTCGAGAAATACACGCCCAGCTCGAACAGCGACTGGGCCCGTCCTTCGTCGAGCGTCCGCGGGTGGACATGCTTGGCCATTTCGGCCGCGGACCAGATGAACTTGCTCTTGGCACCGTTTGTCACCCAGTCCTCGACGGCCGGCGCGTAATCGTCGGTGCCGAACTTGATCATGCCCAGGTTGTGCTTCTTGGCGTACGTCCCCTCGTTGAGCCGCACGATGTGCCCTTCCTCGTCGATCCACGCGGCGGACGGGACGTTCACGAAGTTGTAAAGCGCGCTGATCGTGTGACTCGGATCGACGATCGTGACGAAGCTGACGTGCGCCGAATCGAACGTCGGGCCCGCCGCCGCCTCGCCGCCGCTGTCTTCGGCGACCGAAATGATCTCGAACCCGCGGTCCTTCAGCCGTTGGTAGATCGGCTCCCAATTCTTGACGTCGAATCGGCAGCCGCACCAGCTCGCCCAAGTCATCAGCACCACTTTCTTGCCGCGAAAATCGGACAAGCGAATCAGCTTGCCTTTGCGGTCCGGCAGCTCGAAATTGGGTGCCACGGCCGACTTCAAGAAAGGCGTGCGCGTCTCGGGAATCGGGCCGAAGCTCCAGGTGCCGCTTTCGCGATCGACGGCGAACGGCTGCTGGATCTTTTGGGCCAGTCCCGTCGACGTTGATCCATTCCTGGCCGTCCTTCTTCTGCAGCAGGGCGGCGTCTCCCTTTTCCGTCAGCTTGATGCACACGTCGCCCACGCAGAGCACGCCCGGCGGCTTGAGCGCCAGGCCGTTGATCCGCTGGAGGTCGGCCGCTGTTACCCACAAGTCGCCCCCCTCAATCTTCGGCTGCTCGATTTTGATCGTCGCGCCGTTGGAGAGCACGGTGGCCGCCGGATGCGAGGCGGGCGCCGCCGGTTCGCTCAGCAGTCGGCCGCCGCTGGCGACGAGAGCGAATCCCGCGAGAACGGCCGCAATCACAAGCGATGAGTGGACGCGAACCATGTCGAGCCTCGTTTGAGGAGAGGGTGCCGAGCTTCGGGCAGAATGCCCCGTTCGATGTTACCGTGCCATGTTACTCGCAGAAGGCACAGTCGACCACGCGGGGCACTATTTGGCGGCCTGAACCGCGTGGACGCCCCGGTCCACGCCCGTGGCGATGATCTCTTCGATATCGGGCGCCCAGCGTTCGGCCGGCATGCCGTAGACCAGCATCGACGTGTTGCCTTCGTAGCCCCCTTCCTTGAGCACGCGGACCGAGGGGATGTAGGCCATCACGTCGTTGGCGTAGGCGCTGACCCACGTTTCGGGGCCGTAGCGCTCCTTGAAGCGCAGATCGAAGTCGACGACGACCTCGCCCCCGAGCGCAATCCACAATTGCTTGCGCCCCAGCCACCACACTTCGATCGGATAGGGGTATGTCCGTGGCAGCGCGCGGCCGGCATCCAGCTCTTTGAGCAGCCGCGTCCCCCACCGCGACACGTAGCCCGCGCGGTCGCGGGCACGGGCCTCGAGCTCCGCTCGCGTCGGCTCGGCGCCCAAGTGCAACGTCACCGTTTCGTAGTGCTCCTCGAGTTTGGGAGGCAGCGAGTCCAGCTTGCCGGCGAGCACAGCCTCAACCGCCGTGGTCATCATGCCGCCGTATTTTTTCGCCAGCTCGACGGTCCGCCGCGGAATGGGATTCTGATCGGCCCCGCAGCCCATGAAAAACAGAGCCGTCGCGCCGGGGTGCGCCGCCTCCAGATTGCTCTCGGCAAAGCCGGCGTAGTCGCCGTTCCACTGTTGAATGCTCAGCGTCGTGTTGTGACAGGCGTAACCGAAGACAACCGCCAGCAGTTGTCCGCCTGCCCGACGAACGGCCAGCACGGGAACCGAGTGATCCGAGGGCCCGCGGAGTGAATGGCTGGCCTTGAGCGCGGGAACGTCCGGCTCGCGATTGTTGCGGCGATTGACGGCGAAATCGGTCTCGCCCTGACCGACGGCCACGCTCGCCGGCACGAGCTGCGTCAGCGCCTCGCCGACGGTCCGCACCATCGTCGACTCCAACTCGCTCGAATAGGCCTCGATCTTTTTCTTTTCGGCATCGTCGAGCGGATAGGCATCGTAGAGGGCGCCGCGGAGCACCGGGCCGCAATGTGTGTGCGACGCATTCAGCATCACCGCCTCGCGTGGCAGCCCGAATTTTTCCTTGAGCGCCTGCGTTACGTGCTCGGAGATCGAACGGGGGATGCCCAACAGATCGCTGCTGACCAGCACGGCTCGACGCCCGTCGGCGTCCTCGAGTGCCAACACCCGCACGTAAAGCTCGTGCAGCGTGCCGGAGGCCGGACTGGTGCGCGCCGCATAGCCGGCCATCCACAACGGCTCTTTCGGCGTGATGACGGCCTTGGCCGTCCCGGCCTTCCACAGCGCGTCGGCGGCCTGCGCAGGACTTACGGGCAGAACGGTCACCCAGAGGATGCTGAAGGTGAACAGGACGCGGCGGGCGGTCATCAGGGTTCTTTCAGACGAGCACGTCGCGGATGACAGTTCCTTCGACGTCGGTGAGTCGGCGGTCGATGCCGTTGTGGCGGACGGTGAGGCGTTCGTGGTCGATGCCCAGCAGGTGCAGCATGGTGGCGTGGACGTCGTGGCAAGTGGTCGGGTGGTCGCGGTCGGCCGGCTTGTAGCCCCATTCGTCGCTGGGGCCGAACGTGGTACCGCCGCGAATGCCGCCGCCGGCGAGCCAGTTGGTGAACACGAACGGATTGTGGTCGCCGCCCGCTGCCACCCTGGGCGCAGGGCATGCGGCCGAACTCGGTCGTCCAGTGGATCAGCGTGTCGTCGAGCAGGCCGCGCTGCTTGAGGTCGAGAATCAGGGCCGCCGTGGCGCGGGCCATGCCCAGCGCCAGCGGCCGATGGTCGCGGGCGATGTCTTCGTGCGAGTCCCAGTTCCGCCGCGGGAAGCCGTTGTCGTTGCCCGACCAGATCTGCACGAAGCGCACGCCCCGCTCCAAGAGCCGGCGGGCGATCAGGCACTTGCGGCCGAAGTGGTCCGTCTCTTCGCGATCGTTGATTTCCGATGGGAACGCGGCCGGCCGTGATCGAGTCCGTACATCTTGAGGACGTGCTCCGGTTCGCTCGACAGGTCGAGCGCCTCGGGCGCGCTCAACTGCATGCGGGCGGCCAGCTCATAACTGCGGATGCGGGCTTCCAGTCGCGAATCGCCGGGCCGCGATGCCGCGTGCTCGCGGTTGAGTTCGCTCAGCAGTTCGATCGAGCGGCGGCGCGAGCGCTGCCGCCGTCGTGGCCCGGCGGCGCGTGCAGGTCGGCGATCGGATTGCCTGCGCCGGGACGCAGGATCGTTCCCTGGTGCTCGGCGGGGAGAAAGCCGGCGCTCCAGTTTTTCGGGCCGTTGGAGGCGAAGCCCCGATGGTCGGGCAGCACGACGAACGTCGGCAGGTTTTCGTTCGCCGAGCCGAGGGCAAAGCTGACCCACGCAGCCTGCGCCGGGAAAGCCGGGCCGATCGAAGCCGGTGGCCTGCAGATAAGTGCCCTGGCTGTGCACGCCCGTTTTGCCGACGAGGTTATGGACGAAGGCCATCTCGTCGACGCACGCGCCGAGCGGCGCGACGATTTCGTTCAGCATCTTGCCGCACTGCGCCGTAGGGCCGCCATTTCCAGGGCGAGCAAAACGTGGCGCCGAGCCCGTCCTGAAACAGCTCGACGTGCTCGCCCGCGTCCCACTTCTCGCCATCGCGCTGATGCAAGAGCGGCTTGTAGTCGAACGTGTCGAGATGACTGGCCCCGCCCGCCATGAAGAGCTGGACCACCCGCTTGGCCTTGGCCGGATGATGCAATCGCTCGAGCGCGCCGCCGCTCCGCGGTTGGCTGCCTGCCGCCAGCAGGCCGTCCCCGTTGAGCAGATGCGCGAGCGCGATTCCGCCCAAGCCACCGCCGAGTTCCCATAAGAACTGGCGGCGGCCGAGTGGCGTCGGGGTTTCGCGTTGCATGGTTGGCATTTCGGGGGAGAGCTAATCGACGTACACAAACTCGTTCAGGTTAAACAGGAGCCGGCACGCTTCGGCCAAGCCGAATTCGCGGGCGAACCCGGTTAAGCGCCGCGATTCCGACGCGCTCGGCCCGCGTTGCAGCGTCGCGCGCACGGCCGCGGCAATCTGGCCTTCCAAGTCGGGCGACTCGGTGCGCACCCGGTCGGCCAAGTGCTCGGCCATGCGAATCATGAACCGGTCGTTCAACAGCGCGAGCGCTTGCAGTGCGGTGATCGATTCGTCCCGCTTCTCCACAATCTGCGACGGGTCGGCACAGTCGAGCGCCTCCAAAAACGGATCGGGCTGCGAACGGACGAGGAACCGATAGACGCAGCGGCGATGCGTGCGGCGATCATCCGGATCGGACTTGTCGTACTCGTAGTGCGGCGAGTGTTCGGGCTTCTCGATGAGAAACGTTTGAAACGACGGGCCGAACATCCGTCCCTCGAGCCGGCCGCTCGCCGCCAGCACGCTATCGCGGAGCGATTCGGCATCAAGTCGCGTGCGATTCATCCGCCACAGCCGAGCATTGCCCGCGTCGACCAGCTCGCCGCGCGGGGACGACGTTGACGCCTGCCGATAAGCCGCGCTTGTCACGATCAGGCGATGCAGGCGTTTGAGCGATTGGCCGCCGTCGCGAAAATCGGCCGCCAGCCAATCGAGCAGCTGCGGATGCGAGGGCTGCTGCCCCATGCGGCCGAAGTCGCTGGGACTGTCGACGATGCCGCGGCCAAAGTGATAGAGCCAGACGCGATTGACGATCGACCGCCACGTGAGCGGATTGCGACGATCGACGATCCAGCGGGCCAGCGCGATCCGCCGTTCCTGTTCGCCGGCGCCGGCCGGCAATTCGATTCGCCAAGGAACGTCTTTGACGATCGGCGGCGTCCCCGGGCCGACGAGCTTGGCTGGCCGGCGGACGTCGCCCCGCTCCAGCACGTGAATCACGCGGGGCCGACCGCCGTTGGCGCCGGTGCCGCGAAACGCGCCGCTTCCCTCAAAAACCGTGCCGCAGTAGACCACCCTCTGCGCAGGCAGCGTCGCCAGCGCAGCCATGAGCCGGCTCCGCTCGGCCACGACTCCGGCCGCCGCCGTCGCGACGGTCGAACCATGTGACGGCAGCGGTTCGAGTTGCGCAAGCGGTCGGCCAATTGGCGGCGACGCCGAGCCACGGACGGGTCGACATCGTACGAGCGGTCGGCCCGGTCGATGGCGGCAAAGACGGCCTGCAGGCTGTAGTAATGCTCCTGCGTGAGCGGATCGAATTTGTGATCGTGGCACCGCGCGCATTGCACGGTCAGGCTGCAAAATGTGTTGAAGGTGGTGGTCACAATGTCGTCGCGGTCGAGGTTCCGCGCGATCTGGCCGTCGATCTTCGTCTCCGGCACCTCCGCATGCCCGATGAAGTCCCAAGGCCCGGCCGCCAGAAAGCCGGTGGCCTCGATGCCGTCTCGCGAGTCGGGCTCGAGCGCGTCGCCGGCCAGTTGCTCGGCGACGAACTGATCGTAGGGCCGGTCTGCGTTGAACGCGCGAATCAGGTAATCGCGATAGGGCCAGGCGTGCGGCCGCGGCTTGTCCTTGTCGTAACCGTGCGTCTCGCCGTAGTGCACGACGTCGAGCCAGTGACGGGCCCAGCGCTCGCCAAAATGTGGCGAAGCGAGCAAGCGATCGACGAGCTTTTCGTAAGCCCGCGGATCGCGGTCGGCGACGAACGCTTCCACCTCCGCGACGCTGGGCGGCAAGCCGAGCAGGTCGAAGGACAGCCGGCGGATCAGCGTGCGGCGATCGGCCTCGGGCGCGGCGCCAGTCCGGCCGACTGTAGTCCGTCGAGAATGAACGCATCGATCGGCGTGCGAACCCAGCCCGTGTTCTTGTCGGGGGGGCTAAACGACAAACTGGGAATCGACGAACGGGGAATCGGCGGTTTGGAAAGCGGCCGCAGCGACCACCAATCGAGCGGGTCATCTTTGAGGACAACGTTGGCCGGCCACTCAGCCCCCGCGGCGATCCAATAGCGGAGCGCCTGCACTTCAGCGGCCAAGAGCGGCTTGCCGTTCTTGGGCATCTCCGGCTTGTCGCCCGAAACGACTTCGATCAGCCGGCTCTCCTGCGGCTTGCCGGGAACGACGATCGGCGAGCCATCCGCACCGGCCGCCAAGCCTTTGGCGGAGCTGAGATCGAGTCGCCCCTTCGCTTTGGCCCCCTGATGGCAGCGGAGGCAGTGCTGTTTGAGGATGGGGGCGACGCGATCGCGGAACGCGTGCGGCTCGCCGGCTTCTGCCGCTGACCACGCGCAGAGCGCGGCCGTCAGCAGCAAGGCGAAAAGCGTCAGCAGACATCGCGTCGGCAAGCGCGACTCCCGGCAGGACTGTCGCACGCGGGCCACTCGGGGAGTTTTTCCCGGGTCGCACAGGCGCGGGGGGATCCCCATCTTAATCCGCGTCGGGACTTCCGGCCACGACCGCCTTCGAGCCGGGCTGTTCGGCCGGGGTGCCGTCCGGGGACGCCGGCCCATTCGCGGCCGCCTGACGACGAACGCGACGCTCGAACAGCAGGTAAAGCGGCGCGGCAACCAGCAGGGGCAACCAGTTGTAGAGCACGCGAAAGACCACGCATGCCGCGAGGAAGGCCGGCTGCTGCTCCTTCGGCGCGGTCGCCACGATCACCGCTTCAAAAACTCCCGCACCGCCCGGCGCGTGAGTCAGCACGCCGGCGACGATCGCCAGCAGGTAAACGCCCAGAATCTCGGGGTATCCCACTTGCAGGCGGGCAGGAAAGAGCACCCAAAAGCAGGCCGCCGCCACCAAAAAGTCGAGGGCAGCCACGCCGAGTTGCGCGCCCGACATCCAAAACCCAGGAAACCGCCACTCCCGGCCCCAGAAATGGATGGGACGCTTCCAGAGGGCCGAAACGAGCAAGTAGGCCACGGCCATGCCGATCAGCATCCAGGCCAGCGAATTGGTGTTCTCGACCGGGATGTTGAGCTCCGGGGCGATGTCCCTCGGCGACAGCAGAAAGACGACGCCCGCCAGCCCGAAGACGCCAAACCAAAAGGTGATGCCCAAGATCATCACCAGTTGCACGATCTCGGCCGGCTTCAGTCCCCACAACGAATAAAAGCGGTAGCGGACCGACCCGCCCCCCAACAGCGAGCCGAAGTTGTAGCTCATCGCAAAGCCGACAAATGAGGCGAAGGCAATCCTCCGTAAAGGGAGCGGATGGCCGGTCGACCTGACGGCGATGTAGTCGTACCCCATCAGGACGATGTAGTTGATCACCGTCAGCCCGATGCAGAAACCCATCCGCCAGGGATGAATTTGCACGAGGGCCTTGCGGTACTGCTCGAGCGAGTGTTGCCGCAGCTCGCGAAACAGGATCACGCCCGCGAGGACCACGATGATCAACACGAGGATCGGCGCGAGTTTATGGATCCAGTCGGCGACGCTTGCGCCTCGTCGTTCCTCAGACATCGTCCCCTCGCGCCCGTGAAATTGCCTCCCCGGACGCTATTAACTCCGTGGGGCAGTGTCAAACGGGCGACTGTCAAATCGGGGCGAGGTCAATAGCTCCAGGCAGGGTCAAATCTCGGGCAAGGGGCGCGGTGTCATCCTAAGCCAGGCAATCGCGGTCGCGAAATAGGTCACTCCCTGCGGGCCAGTTGGTCCTCCGTTCGCGGCGGGCAAGGCGCCGTGCGCGCGGCCACGCTCTCGCCGGGCAGGCATCCGCTTTGCGCGGTGAGCACGTGGGTGTGGAAGCCGGCCGACACGCTTTGACGAAACAGCCGCTGCGACGGCCGAGGAACCGGGAGCTCCGATGGCTCCGCGTTCTGCGTCAGGTCAGTCGCAGCGGCCGTGTTCGAGGTTTCCGGCGGCCGGCGCTCGAAGCGCGTGCCCTTGTCGTCGGGGGGCGGTTGCCGTTTGGGAATGGTGGTCGGGGCGACGCCTGGAATTGGATCGCCAAGCGGCCCCGCCGGCGGATAGCCGGGTCGGTTGATCGCACCGGGCGGGAGGGCGGGATTGGTCTCGAAAGTGGGGCAGCAGCCGTCTCCACCGGGGGCGGGCGCTCCGAGACAGCTTGCCCCGCAGCTGCCGCCGCCCGCGCCGCAACCGGCTGGTCCACACGACGGGCCACAAGATGGGCCGCAAGACGGACCGTACGACGGACCACAAGCCATACCACACGGCGGCCCGCCGCATGGACTGCCACAGAATGGACTGCCACAGACAGGACTGCCGCAAAACGCGCGCCGCCGCACGGTCCGCCGCAACTGCCTCCGCACGGCATGCCGCAAGGGGCGCCACAGGGCGGCGAACAGCAGCGTCCACAGACGGGGCCACAACCTCCGCAACTCCCACACCCGCCGCCGCACGGCGATCCACAACACGAGCCGCAGGGCGGACAACAGCGTCCGCCGCCGAACAAGCTGAGACCGAAGGGCGCACGGGGACAACCACAGCCCGCCGAGCATCCAAAGCCGTAGCCCCCCGACGGGCAGCAGCAATTGGGTGCCGGCGAGCCGAATCCGAACGAACCAAATCCGGGCGAGCCGCAGCCGGGCGAACAACCGCCGCCCCCGCAGCCCGAGCCGCAACATTGTGCAAGGGCCGTCGCTGAACCAAACAACAGCGCGCCAACCGCCGCCGTCAGCATGAAGACGCGGCGCGGCCACGTGTGAATCGGCGCAATCGGCGCGCCGAAGACAGTTGAATCAAGAGTCGCGGGGACCGGGGACGACCACCAGACCGAGGCCGCCAGTGGACGCGACGTCCCCTCCCCGGAATAACGAGCGGCCGGACAATGCGGCCGTCGCGCCGTACTCGGAACGGGTACTGGAACGAGGACAGGAACGCGGACGATAGCGAACCGGCTCCCGCCCGGCAGCGAGTTGCCGCCACCGCGGGAAGCGGACGGAGGGATCAGCCAGTTTCGCAGGCGGCGGGGACTTGGCGCCCGTCCGAGCTGGCGTACCCCGAATGAGAACCTGCGCGCAGCAGCACGCGCTGCTTCAATCAACCCTGACATGGCAGACACCTCCGGCGAAGCGCCGATCGAGTGGAACCAGCGGCCCCGCAGGGAGTGCTGTCACACGGACACGCCGCGGCAAGCTGTCCTTCCGCTTTGCAATCAGCATGCCGGGGCCGCAGTTGTCATGTCGGCGCCGCCCCCGCGTGCGGCCGACCTTCGCCCAACTCGCCGAAGCCGCGCGATTTCGCAAAGTTCGACGCGAAAGCACAGCGCGGACACCTGAAGTGCCCCACAGGACCGGACAAACGCCTGCCGTCCGATTGCACTTTTTGCATTGCGCAGACGGAAGAATCGGCACTCAGCCGTAACGCCAAGGCTCGCTCAGGCGGTGACGAAGCTCATGTGCAGCTCCGCATGGCGGAGGCACATTTGGGTGCACTCGTCGACGGTCATCGGACCGAGAAACGGATGCGCGGCTCGTTTTTGCTCGTTCTTCAGTCGCTCGGTCGAGCGACGCAGGTGCTCGAGCGCCGCCGTCGCATCCATCGCGTCCGGCACCAGTACAGCCGCGGCCCTCGGGCTCAGCTTGAAGCCGGGGGTCAGCCCCTTGACGAGCAATCGCTTCTTGAGAAAGAACCGACCGACGGTCCGGATCGGCAACGGGGCCTGAAACCCAAAGCCATCGATCATTTTGTCCTGCGCGATGGCGAGGTGCTCGAGAATCTGCCCGAGCGACCAGGTGCCCGTCGTGGCCGAGTTCGCGCTCACCGCCCGGGCGGCGTCGGCGACGACTTCGTCGAGGGTTCTGTATCGAATGCGTCGGCGAGTCGGCGTGGCACTGGCCATAAAAATCGCTCCAGGCAGAGGTGCGGTCTGAGGTGCAGACCCGCCAGTCAGTATACGGACGCTTCCCGCGGCGAAGCAAAGTCCCAACGGAAACAACGCCCCAACGGAAACGGCAGCGGGACGGCGACAGCACCGCGCCCGAACGCCGAACCGGCGAGGATGAAACTCCCGAGATAGAGGCCCGCGGGGCGGCTCTGCTAAGATTCCGGGTGACCCGGGCCTGTGGCTTTGGTACAACGACACTCTGACTTGAATCCGCGTCGATGATGTGGCACTGGCCTCGCAAGGACCGTTCGATGGGTCGGCTGGAGCAGACTCAGTTCCACAAGGTCTTCCTGACCGAACTCGAAGGGCACACCCTCGTCGTGGCGCCTCGGGGAGACGCGGTCGGCTTTCGCGATTCGGACGTGGCCGGCGAACTCAGTAACCTGCTCTCGCTCATCGGCACGCCGGGCATCGTCAATCTGGTCGTCGACCTGAGCAGCTCCGAGTATTTCGGCTCGACGATGATCGGCGCGATCAATGAGCTGGGCACCCGGTTCCGCGAGATCGGCGGGAAGACCGCCTTGTGCGAAGTCTCGCCGCAAATGTCCGACGTGCTCGAGATCATGCACCTGGGCGACGTGTGGATGAAGTTCGACACGCGCAAAATCGCCCTGCGCTACATGAGCAAGTTTTGAGCGCCGACGTCCTGCTTGCCGCGCTCAACGCCCGCTATGCGCACGCGGCCTTCGGCCTCCGCTACCTGCTGGCCAACATGGGCGAGCTGACGCCGCGGACCGAGCTGGTGGAGTTCGTCGCAAACTCGCCGAGCGAACAAATTCTCCAGTCGCTGCTCGCCCGCAATCCCCGCATTCTGGGGCTGGGTGTTTACATCTGGAATGTGGAGGCAGCCACGCGGCTCGTCCGGGAATTGAAGCGGGTGCGGCCCGAGCTGGTCATCGTCCTCGGCGGACCGGAAGTCAGTTATGAAACCGACGACCAGGAGATCGTGCGGCTGGCCGACTACACGGTCTGCGGAGAAGCCGATCTCGCCTTCGCCGCGCTCTGCCGGCAAATCCTGGCCGGCGACGCGCCCGAGCGCCGCGTGATCGCAGCCGAGATACCCGTCCTCGACCGGCTGGCGCTGCCCTATCACCTTTACACGGACGAAGACATCGCCCGGCGGGTGATTTATGTCGAGGCGTCGCGGGGCTGCCCCTATTCGTGCGAGTTCTGCCTGTCGGCGCTGGAGATTCCCGTCCGCCAGTTCGCGCTCGATCCCTTCCTGGCGGCTCTCGGCGAGCTGTTCGCGCGCGGCACGCGTCAGTTCAAGTTCGTCGATCGCACGTTCAATCTAAATCTGCGGACCAGCCGGGCGATTCTCGATTTCTTTTACGAGCGGTACGAACCGGGGCTGTTTTTGCACTTCGAGATGATCCCCGATCGCTTCCCCGAGGCGCTTCGCGACGCGATCCGTCGTTTTCCGCCCGGGGCGCTGCAATTCGAGGTCGGCGTGCAGTCTTTCAACGAAGAGACGGCCGAGCTGATCAGCCGCCGGCAGGACAATCGCAGGCTCGAGGAAAATCTGCGGTTTCTCCGCGCGGAGACCGGCGTCCACGTCCACGCCGACCTGATCGTCGGCCTGCCGGGCGAGTCGCTGGAGAGTTTTGGCGCCGGGTTCGATCGGCTACTCGCCCTCGGCCCGCAAGAAATTCAGGTCGGTATGTTGAAGCGGCTGCGCGGCACTCCCATCATCCGGCACGACGTCGAGTGGGCCATGCGCTACAGCCCGCGACCCCCCTACGAGATTCTCTCCAACCGACTGATCGACGAGCCCACGATGGCGCGCTTAGCCCGCTTCGCGCGGTTTTGGGACCTCGTCGCCAACAGCGGCAACTTCATCGAGTCGGCGCCGCGACTGTGGCGCGACGGTTCGCCCTTCGCCAGCTTCATCGCGTTTTCCGACTGGCTCTATGCGCGACTGGGCCGCACGTGGGCAATTCCGCTGGTCGAGCTGGCTGAAAGCGTCTTCGTTTATCTGGTCGATGTGCTCGGCCACGACGCGCAAGCGACGGCCGAGACGATCTGGCGGGACTACCAGCGCGGCAACCGCCCCGACCGCCCCGCCTTCTTGAGCCCGTACGTCGAGCCGCCGTCCCGTCGCGCACTGCTCGGCCAACCGTCCCGCGCCCGCCGCCAGGCACGCCACCAACTTTCGTAGCCGACTCACCGTTGGGGCGAGGCACGGACAAATCGGCGCAGGTTCTCAAGGAAATGCACCGGGCGACGAATAGCTCTCCAGGCGAAGCTGCGCCTGCATGACTGCTCCGCCCCAACTCCCGAACTCCCTGAGACCTTGGATGGTTAAGCCATCCGTTTGAACGGGCGCACCGAGCGAATTCCGCTCTTCTCGCGCAACTGTCGCGCGCTTAGGATCCGGCGAAGACGACACGCCCGCTGCGATTTTGAGGAGACTGCCGACCATGTCCACTCCCGTGGCTCAGACAGAATCGATCCCGCAGCCCATGATTCCGGTCGCCAAGCCGCGGCCGCGGCTCCGCGTTTGGCCGGCCGTGGTCATCGCCGTTGCCTATTGGGTCGCGATCGCGACGATCGTGAAACTCGACATGGTGATCTCGCAGACCTTCTTCTCGACAGTGATCACCAGCTTCGTCACCGGACTGGCGTTCATAGTCTGGCTTTACTCCCGCCGCGCGCTACCCGGCAAGGATCGGTTGATTCTGTTGGCCGCGCTGATCGTTGCCACGGCACTCGTCATCGTGTTGGGCGATCCGTCGGTCGGTCCGATGGGACTGATCTTTGCCGGACCGGGAATTCTCTGCACCGCCGCCGCGGTCTGGCTGTTGATCGCCCGCAAGTGGTCGACAACCGTCATCCGCAACGGGCTGTTGGTGCTGCTGGCGTTGGTCTGGGGTCAATTTCTGGCGGTTCGTATCAACGGCGTCGACGGACGTCAGTCCGCGTCGATTAGCCCGCGTTGGCAAAAGACGGCCGAAGACCTCTATCTGGCCGAACGCGCATCGACGTCGACCGCGGCGACGCCGGCGAACGCCGAGCCTGCTGATACACACCCGCTAACGCTGGCCTCGGGAGATTGGCCCGATTTCCGCGGCGAAAACCGGCAAGGCGAGCTCCACGGCGTCAAAATCCCCACGGATTGGAAGGCCGCGCCGCCGAAGCTGTTGTGGAAGCAACGCATCGGCCCCGCCTGGTCGTCGTTCGTGGTGTTGGGCAATCGGCTGTTCACGCAGGAGCAGCGCGGCAAAGATGAAGCCGTCGTCTGCCTCGACGCAGCCACCGGCAAGGAGCTGTGGGCCCACCTCAACGACGGACGCTTCTCCGACGGTCAGGCCGGCGCGGGCCCGCGGTCGAGCCCCGTCTTTGCCGACGGCCGAATTTACACAATGGGCGCCACGGGCGTCGTCAATTGCCTCGACGCAGCGACGGGCAAGCAAATCTGGTCCAAGGACGCGGCGAAAGAGGCCGGAGCCAAAGCTCCGATGTGGGGCTTTTCCAGCTCGCCGCTCGTGACCGGCGGCATGGTCATCGTCTATGCGGGCGGACCGGGAGATAAAGGCCTCCTCGCGTATCGGACGAAAGATGGCCAACTCGCCTGGTCCGCGGCGACCGGTCCGATCAGTTACAGCTCGGCCCAGCTCGTGAAGTTCGGCACCGAAACGCAAGTCCTCTTCCTCAGCGACAACGGCTTGATCGCCATCGATCCGGCCACCGGCAAGCAGCGGTGGAGTTACGATGCGCCTGCTCCCCAGATGTGGCGCGTCGCTCAGCCGCGACAGATCGACGGCTCGGCCATTCTCTTCGGCTCCGAGGATCTGGGTCTGGTGCGGCTCGACCTGACGCCGCACAGCGACGGCACCTGGACGACGAACGTCGCCTGGAAGTCTCAGGCCCTGCGCCCGGCGTACAACGACTTCGTCTACCAGGACGGATTCGTCTACGGCCTCGACAAGGGCCTCTTGTGCTGCGTCGACGCCAAAACGGGCGAACGGCGCTGGAAGCAGGGCCGCTACGGCTTCGGCCAGATCCTGTTGCTGGCCGATCAGAAGCTCTTGTTTGTGATTTCCGAGTACGGCAAAGGCGTGCTGGTGGTGGCCACGCCCGAGCACTTTCAGGAAGTCGGGGGCTTCGAAGCGATCAGCGGCAAAACCTGGAATCATCCGGTCATCGCCCACGGCCGCCTCTACGCCCGCAACAGCGAAGAAATCGCCTGCTACCAGCTCGCGCCGCCCGAGACGCACACGGCACAGGCGCGCTAGGGACAGGCTCACTCCTCGGAGGGTGAAGCTATGAGGAGCGGTAAGAGGTAGGCCGAGCCGGTTGGTGGTTGTGCTTGAACGTGGTAAACGGAGTTTGTTGCCAACCGTTTCCACAAAAGGACACCGCCATGAAATTTGCCGGCTGCGACCTACACAAGCAGACTATCACGATTTGCGTCGTCGACCAATTGCGGCGGGTCTTGGAGCGTCGGACCGTGCGTTGTGGCGAAGAGCGGAGCATCCTCGCATTTTTCGAGAGGCTCGGGGAGTTCGAGGCTGTCGTGGAAGCGACCGCCAGCTACGAATGGTTCGTGCGATTGATCGAGCCCGTGGCCCATCGCGTGTTGTTGGCTCACCCCAAGAAGCTGCGTGTGATTGCCGAGAGCACGCGTAAAAGCGATCGGCTCGACGCGCAAATCCTCGCGGAGTTCCTGGCCTTGGAGATGATTCCGACGTCTTACCGCGCGACTCCGCGGCAGCATGAGCATCGACGACTGGTGCGTCAGCGGGGCGGCGTTCAACGGCGATTGACCTCCGTCAAGAACCGTCTGCGCCGCATTCTCTGCGACTACAACGCGGATCGTCCCAGTCTGTTCACCGTGGACGGGTTGGCGTATCTCGCCCAAGTGCCTCTCTTGGGAGCGGATCGGTTCGCCGTGGATCAAATGGTCGAAGAGTTGCACTTCGGGAGGCGTCAGCTGCTGGCCGTCAACGCCCGGCTGAAGGAGTTCGCCGAGGCGGCGCCGCTTTGCGAGCAGGAAAGCGCGGACGCTGTTGCGGACGATCCCCGGAGTGGGCTTCGTGACCACCGAAGTTGTGCTGGCCGAGCTGGCAGACATTGATCGCTTCGGTTCGCAAAAGCGGGTCGTCGCTTACGCAGGGCTCTCACCGGGTCAACGCGAGAGTGCGGGCAAGAGTCGGGAGCTGCACCTGGAGAAGAACGGTTCGACGCTGCTGCGCTCGACGCTGGTCGAAGCCGCCTGGCGGCTGGTTCAGCACTCGTTACGTTGGCGTCGGATTTATGAACGATTGAAGTTGCGCGTGCGTGCCAAGAAGGCGATCGTCGCCGTGGCCCGCCGGTTGTTGTGCCTGATGACAGCGATCTTGAAGACGGGCCAACCCTACTCGCTCAGCCAGCAACCGACTTAAATCCCTGACCTTGGCAGGAGAGCACAAAACAAAACATCGATCGAAAGCGCTGCGACGACCCACAGACGACCCCGCCCCCGGCCATGAAGGCGTTCCCTCAAAAGAGCGACCTTCGAAGGGTGAATGGGGCGTCTCTCGAAAGTCGGCTTCCTGGCGACATCGACGGACCTGTTCCAGACCGTTGGTGATCCCGAATAGATGGTTGAGCGTACCGCATCGCCCAGATCACCACTTCAAACGCAAAAACCAACCCTTGACGCTACCCTTCTCATAGATGGCCGGGGCGCTCCGCGTAGCGGAAGCCCCGGAACATCGCCGACATCATTTCGTTAGTCATGCCTCTTTGAAGTGCCAAGACGGGGGCTTCCGCGACGCGGAGCGCCCCGCCACCCGTCGGGACCCGGGACTGGCCGAAGACCTCCGCGCAGGCTATAGAATCTCGCCCCGTTCGGGCTGATCGCAAGGGCCGGCTATCAACAAAAAAGCCCGCGGACATTCCTCCGCGGGCTTGTGTGGTGCTCAGATTGCCACGGGGCAAACGCCTAGTCCTTCTTCGCGTTGTGGCTGATGGGAATCGTCACGCAGTACTTGCCGAACATGTTGATCACCAGCGTCGCCTTGTTGTCCTTGACGTCTTTGATCGTGAGCGCGAGATCGGCCTTGGGCGCGTCGGTGGCCTCTTCGAACGACGACTTCGACAACGGCTCGTTGCCGCCGCTATACACGTGCAGCTGCCAATCGTCTCCCTCGGCGTGCTTGACGCTGCAGACCAGGCAGGTAATGTCGCGTTCTTCGTCTTCGGTCTTGAACTTCAGCTTGCGGAGCTGCTTGTCGGTCGCCGGCTTGCCGTCGACGAGCGGATTGAACTCGGGCGACATGAAGATATAGCACAGGCCGACGCCGCGGTCCTTCTCCGAGTCCTTGGTGTCGCGGTCTTCGCGAAAGCCTTTGAGCGGGACCAGGATGATGCCCTGGTGCGCGTTCGGATTGAGCAGTCCGACCGCCTTCTCCGCGTCGGGATCGACTTTGACGGGCAGGTCCTTATAGGTCTTGGTGAGTAGCTCGGTCAGCTTGGCTCCGAATTCCTTCGCGACGTCCGGCTCCATTTCCGCGAGCGGGCTGTCTTCCGCCCGGCACTTGGTGCCAGCCCACAACACGCACGCCGCCGCACACAGGAAGATCGGAATCAGCTTTCTGGCAAACATGCTCGTACCCTTTGGCCGCAAGGTGAGATTCGTTTGACTGCCGAGGCAAGAAATTTGACGACAGCGCCGGCGCCCGCAGTTCCTACCGCCGCCGGAGCAAATGGGTTTCAGGAAAACGGGCCGCTGGGCTGCGCGAAGTGCGCGGCTCGCGTTCCTGCCCCGCCGTGGCGGTCGTTCATTCTATGTCGCCCGCGCCGCCCTGACCATGACGGGGCGCGCGGGGCCGCCACCGGTCCCAGGTTACAAAAGCGCAAAAAAAGCCCGCGGACCTGGGGCCCGCGGGCGGAGAGCTGTCAGCACGATCTACTTTTTGGAGTCGGCCTTGGTGTCTTTGGCGTCCTTCGTGTCCTTGGCGGCGTCTGTTCCCTTGTGGGCGATGGGGATCGAAGCTGAGTACTTGCCGAAGATGTTGAAGACCAGGGTGGCCGAGTCTTTCTTCGGATCTTCGATCGTCAGAGCCAGGTCGGGCTTGGGAGCGTTGCTCGCTTCGCCCCAGTTGGTCTTGATGATCGGATCTTTGTCTTTGCCCCAAACGTAGAGCTCCCAGTCATCGCCTTCGAGATGACGAATCGTGCACAACAGACAGGTGGCGACGCGCTCGGCGCCCCCTTGACCGTCGTCGAACTTGATCTGGAAGGCCTTCTTGCCGTCGACCGGTTTGCCGTCGATCAGCGGGTTGTAGGTCTGCGACATGCACAGGAAGCACACGCCGACGCCCGGATCTTTTTCGACTTCCTTGTTCTCGCGGTCTTCTTTGAAGTTCTTGGCCGGGACCACGATGATCCCCTCGTTCGACTCGGCGTTGAACAGGCCGCTCGCCTTCTCGAAATTCACTTCGAACTTCGGCTTCGCGTCCTTGTTTTCCTTCGCGAACTGCGTGTGGATCATTTCGCCGAATCGCTTGGCGATTTCGGGATCCAATTCGGTCAGCGGCGTATCGGCCGCTTGCGCCTTTGCCGCGAACGACAGCATCGAAACCGCGAGGACAAAGACAGAGAACACTCGTGTCACGACCATGAAACACCCCACAGACAATTGAGTAGGTTTCTTCCCGACGTCGGAAAGCTTGACAACCCAGCCAAAACGGGCCAGCCTTCGCGCCGGCCAACGCCTCGAATCACGCCAGAGCGTCGTCACCTTGTCTCGCAGATCCGCGGAGTGGTGGCGACGCCACGACGACGCCGTTCGCTTGGACCTCGGCGATTGCCGGGCGGACGGTTCAAGTCATCTTAGGGGGTCGCCCTCCGCTTCGCCAACCAAAACGCTCCCCAGCCCCCAAAAACTCACACAGGATAGCTCACGCGGGCCGTGACCCATGAACAGAATTTGATCCGGGGGAACCGCCCAGCTTCGCGCGGACCGCGCTCCTGCCAAAAACTCAGCCTTCAGCCCGCGGCCACCGCCACGAAGCGACCCGTCCGCTGGCTCTCGAACACGGCTTCGATCACCCGCATATTCGCCACCGCGTCCGTAATCTTGGGCAAGGCCGGCGTGCCGTTCCGCACCGCCCGCGAAAACGCGTCTCCCTGCAGCCCGTACTGGTTGCACACCGGCAGCAGAATCTCCTCGACGGGTCCGCCCGGCTTGTTCCCCGCGTAGTGCCAAATGCGGGCCGGGCGGTCGGGCGGCGCGTTGAACGGGATCTCGATCTCGATTCGTCCCTCCGTCCCCAGCAGGTTCACCCGCTGATAGGGCGCCAGTTGCGTCGAGCAGGTGAACGTGGAGGTGCCGGTCTCGAAATCCAAGATCGCCGACGCCAGCCGGTCCGTCCCGAATCGCGGGTCGAACTCGACCCAGCCGGCCACGCGCTTGGGCTCGCGCCGAAAAACAGCCGCGAGAGCGAGATCGGATAACAGCCGATATCCATCACCCCGCCGCCGCCAATGTCGGCCTGATTGCGAACGTTGGCCGGATCGTCGTTGTAATAGGAGAAGAAGTTTTGAAGCGTGCGGAGCGAACCGATGCCTCCGTCCCGCACGATCGCGCTCGCCCGCTGCCACTGCGGGTGGTGCGGATAGACAAAGGCCTCGACGACCGAGAGCGTCGGGTGTCGTTCCGCCGCGGCCACCAGTTGCTCCGCCTCGGCCGCGGAAAGAGCGATCGGCTTCTCGCAGAGCACGTGCTTGCCGGCCTCGAGCGCGCGGATCGACCAGGGAACGTGCAGATGGTTGGGGAGCGGATTGTAGATCGCCTCGATCTGCGGGTCGGCCACCAGCGCTGCGTAGGAGCCGTAGGCGCGGGGAATCCCCAACTTCGCAGCCGCTGCGTCCGCCCGCGACTGTTCCCGCGAGGCAATGGCCACAATCTCGCAGAGCTCGGCCTGCTGCATCGCGGGAATGACTTTGTTCACCCCGATGGCCGCCGTGCTCAACACGCCCCAGCGAACTTTTTGCATCACGGCCTCTTGTCGTCTCTCGCCACGCGTTTCCGGGTTTTGGGTTCCGTTCTAGCCTTGAATCGCTGACACTGGCAAGTCGCCGTGTGACGGGGCCAGAGTTCACGTCAGCCGCGAAGGCGTGCCGTGTACGAAACACTCGAGACCGAGCGACTGAAACTCCGCAAGTTC
Source organism: uncultured Planctomycetaceae bacterium (assembly GCA_963813715.1). Lineage (GTDB taxonomy): Bacteria > Planctomycetota > Planctomycetia > Planctomycetales > Planctomycetaceae > DASPSM01. Next base: position 95,363 of record CAWFAK010000012.1, read on the forward strand.
GTCGAGGCCGACCTCGACGACTACGCGCGGATGTGCGCCGATCCCGAGATGATGCGGTACATCGGCACGGGCATGCTGCTTTCGCGCGCGGACGCGTGGCGCTCGCTGGCCATGCTCTTGGGTCATTGGCAGCTGCGGGGCTACGGCATGTGGGCCGTTGAAGAGAAGGCGACCGGCGCATTCATCGGCCGGCTCGGCCTGCACTATCCTGAAGGTTGGCCCGGGATCGAAGTCGGCTGGTTCCTCGATCGGGCGCGCTGGGGTCAAGGCCTGGCGACCGAGGGGGCGCGGGCGGCGATCGCCTTCGGCTTCGAGCGTCTCGGGCTCGAACGCATTTGCAGCGTGATCCATCCGCAAAACACGGCGTCGATCCGCGTGGCGGAAAAACTCGGGATGACCGCGGAACGCCCGGCCCAAATTCTCGGTGTCGACGTGGTGATCTACTCGCGCCCTCGCTGATCGGCTCGCACATTGAATCCCGCACCCGCCAATTCCGTGAATCGCAGCACGCCGCTGACCGAGTTGACCGATTCGCGCGAGTGGCTCGAGCCGAACGGGGTGGGAGGCTACGCATCGGGCACGGCCAGCGGGCTGCGGACGCGCCGCTATCACGGCCTGTTGCTGACGGCGACCACACCGCCGACGGGCCGCGTGATGCTCGTCAACGGCTGCGACGCGTGGATCGACACGGGGACCGAGCGGCTCGCGCTCTCGAGCCAGCGTTACCTGCCCGACGTCGTCGCACCGGATGCCCGCCCGTCGCTGCGGTCGCTCACCTGCGATCCGTGGCCCACGTGGTTGTGGTCGCACGATTCGCTCAGTGTGTCATGCGAGCTGTTCGTGCCACACGGAATCTCGGCCTGCTTGCTCCGTTGGCAACTGGCGGCGGGGTCAACCGTTCCCGGCGGCCGCCGTCTGCGAGTTGTCGTCCGCCCATTTCTGTCGAGCCGCGACTATCACGGCACGCAACACGAGAATCCGGCCTTTCGCTTCGCCGCCACGCCGCATCCGCTGGGCGTCACCTGGCAACCGTACCAGGGCCTGCCGGCCGTGACCGCCCTCACGAACGGCACGTACCAGGCCGAGTCGTACTGGTATCGCAACTTTCTCTACACGTGTGAGCGGGAGCGGGGCCTCGATTTCGCCGAGGACCTGGCGTCGCCCGGCACGTTCACGATGGATCTCGAACCGGGGGCCGTGCTGATCTTTGCGGCCGAAGGACACGTCGAGGCGCTGACCCGTCTTGGAGCCAGCGCGAATGAAATTGCCGGCAATCTGGTCGACAGCGAGCGGCAGCGCCGGGCCGCCTTTGCGAACCGGCTCGCGCGCTCGGCCGACGCCTACCTGGTGCGGCGCGACGGCCCGGCAACTTCCACCGGTTCGACCGGGAAAACCAAAGCGGATGCGCCCGCCGCCGGCCGCACGATCATCGCCGGCTACCCCTGGTTTACCGACTGGGGCCGCGACACGTTTATCGCGCTGCGCGGTCTGTGCCTGGCGGGCCGCCGCCTCACCGACGCCGCCGACATTCTCGGCGCATGGGCGGGCACGATCTCGGAAGGAATGCTGCCCAACCGGTTTCCCGACCTGGGCGCCGCGGCGGAGTACAACTCGGTCGACGCGTCGCTTTGGTACATCGTCGCGGTCGACGATTTTCTCCAGCGATCGAAGAGCGAGGGTCCCGCCGCGTCGCCCGCGCTTGTCCAACGGCTGCACGACGGCCGTCGGTGCGATCCTCAACGGCTACCACGACGGCACGCGCTACGGCATTCGCTGCGACGCTGACGGCCTGTTGCGCGCCGGCGTGCCGGGCGAGCAGCTCACCTGGATGGACGTGAAGATCGGCGACTGGGTCGTCACGCCGCGCATCGGCAAGCCGGTCGAGGTCGCCGCACTGTGGCTAGCCGCACTTAAGATCGGCGCTCAATTCGACAGCCGCTGGGGCGACGTGTACACACGGGGCCGACAATCGTTCCGCGCACGGTTTTGGAACGAATCGCAAGGCGCGCTCTACGACGTCGTCGACGCCGATCATCAGGCAGGCACGCTCGACGCGTCGATCCGACCCAATCAGCTCTTCGCGGTCGGCGGTCTGCCCGAAAATCTGCTCGACGCCGGCCAGGCGCGGCGCGTGGTCGACCTCGTCGAACAGCGGTTGTGGACGCCGCTCGGGCCGCGGTCGCTCGACCCGGCCGATCCTCGCTACGCACCGCATTACGACGGCCCGCCGAGTCAGCGCGATCCGGCTTATCATCAGGGAACGGTTTGGCCCTGGTTGGCCGGCGCATTCATCGAAGCCTGGGTCCGCGTTCGCGGCAACTCACCCGAAGCCCGAGCCCTCGCGCGGACAAAATTCCTCGAACCGCTCCTGCAGCAGCTCGACTCGGCCGGTTTGGGGCACTTGCCCGAAGTCGCGGACGGCGAGCCGCCGCACACGCCGCGCGGCTGCCCGTTTCAGGCCTGGTCGCTCGGCGAGCTGCTGCGCGTGCAGACGCTGCTCGCGTCGAGCACTCGCTGAACGCCGGCTCGCACCTGCGACTGGGTCTCAACGCCCGGCCGAAGGCATGGCTAGTGCCGGTGGCGGCTTCGTGCAAGCTCGCGAGTCGGAGGGCGGGCAAGTCCGCCAGGCGATGTAGCCCACGTCGAGCGCAGTCTTTGCAAAAAACCACCGGCCGGGTTGCAATGACGCCTTGTCGCATTGCCATGGCGGGTGCGTCGTGGCCGACTTCGTGCAAGTGCTCGAGTTCACTCGCGGCGGAGGACAGACAATGGAATTGCGACAATTCGGCCGGACCGACATGCGGGTCAGCGTGCTGGGATTCGGCGGCGCCGAGATCGGGTTCGAGTCGGCCACGCCGGACGACGTGACTGCCATTCTGACGCCGGCCTTCGAGACCGGCCTCAACGTGATCGACACGGCCGAGTGCTATATGGCCAGCGAGGAACTGATCGGGCAAACCGTCAGCGATCGGCGGAAGCGGTATTACCTGTTCACGAAGTGCGGCCATCCGGAAACCCCGAGCGTCGGCGATTGGCGCAAGAAATCGCTGCTCGACAGCATCGTCCGCAGCCTGCTGCGACTCAAAACCGATCGCGTGGACTTGATTCACCTGCACACCTGCTCCGAAGACGAACTGCGCAAGGGTGAAGTCATCGAGGCGCTGCAAGAGGCCCGCGAAAAGGGTTACACGCGCTACATCGGTTACAGCGGCGACAGCTCGGCCGCCCGCTACGCGATCGAGAGCGGCGTCTTCGATTCGCTGCAGACCTCGGTCAATATCGCCGACCAGGAGGCCCTCGAGCTGACGTTGCCGCTCGCCCAGCAGAAAAACATGGCGGTGATCGCCAAGCGGCCGATTGCCAACGCGGCCTGGCGGTATGCCGATAAGCCCCCCAACTCGTATCACGTCGCCTATTGGGAACGGCTGCAAAAGCTGAACTATGACTTCTTGAAAGGCGACCCGAAGCAGGCGGCGTCGATCGCCCTGCGGTTCACGCTCAGCGTGCCGGGCGTTCACACGGCCATCGTCGGCACCAAGAACCCGACGCGCTGGCGGGAGAACGCCGATCTGCTCAACGCCGGCCCGCTGCCTAAAGAGCAATTCGACGCGATTCGCGCCGATGGAAGCAGGTCGCCGAAAAATCGTGGATCGGGCAGACCTGATCAGAACGTTGGTCGCCAGCCACCCGAAAATTCAGCGAACGCTCCAAGAACCGGCGACTCCAGGCGAATAACAGCCCGCGGCCCGATTTCCACGGAGGGAAACTCGCGCGCCGCGGCACGCTCCCCTTCACGGAGTCCAGGTGATGGCCACGACCACAACGAAAAAAGGCTACCGCGGCATGGGCATGGAAGGCCCGGTCGCCCGCTGGTATACGCGGATTACGCGTCCTTCCCTCCCCGAGTTCCAAGCGCTGGCCCGCCGCATCGCCGAGCAGGTGCCAGCCGGCGGCAGCGTGCTGGAGGTCGCTCCCGGGCCCGGTTATTTCGCGATTGAGCTGGCCAAAATCGGCGGCCGACACGTGACGGGCCTGGATATCAGCCAGACGTTCGTCGAAATCGCGAAAAAGGAAGCCGCTGCTGCGGGCGTCGAGGTCGAGTTTCGCCAGGGCAACGTCTCGGCCATGCCGTTCCCGGCCGACAGTTTCGACTATTTGCTGTGCCGCGCAGCCTTCAAGAATTTTTCGGACGCGCCGGGGCGCTGGCCGAAATGCATCGAGTGCTCAAGCCGGGCGGCCGCGCGCTGATCATCGACCTCCGCCGCGACGTCACCCCCGCGGCCATCCGCCGCGAAGTCGAAGGCCTGAAGCTCGGCCGCCTCAACACCTTCATGGTGCGACAAACGTTTCGCTTCATGCTCATCAAGCGCGCCTACACGAAAGGCGAATTCCGCGAGCTGATCGCCAACAGCCCGTTCCAATCCGGCGACGTGAAAGAGTCACTGATCGGCGTGGAAATCACGCTGACGAAGTGAGCACACAGGTCGGCCGTCCCTCAGTGGCAGGAGCCGGACAGAAGCGCATCCCGCTCTCCCAGCGTAATTTACTGCACCGCGTCGAGTTTCCGCCGCTCGAAGCACCGCGATCGGTCGATCAATTCCTGGGCCAGCGGGTGCGTCCCGAGCATGAGGAACCGGAACGGCGCCTCGAAGCGAATCGTCTTGCCGAATCGGCACGACGGCTTTAGCCACAGGCCGATGGATTCTGGGTTCGACATGTAGGAGGCGTCCACGTCGACGATATTCGCGATCGGAAAGCGATCCTCTTCGCCGCGATGGCGGACGATCAGTTCGTCGCCGTCAATCCAGACTTCATCGACCAGCGGGAAGATAAGCCACCACATCAGTACGGCTCCGAATGCCGCCATGCCTGGCGGAATCAAGAGCACCTCCGGCGACACTTTTCCCTCGAACATCAAAGTCGCCATGAGGAGGGCCAGGAAGCCGAACCAAAACGCGGGGAACGCCTTCTTGTACCACCACGTCATTTTCGACGAGATCAAGCGCATCGGCAGCTCTCAGTGCTCATCGTTCCGATGCGTTGAGCGTGTCACCGCTCGAATCACCCCGCGAGGGGCATCCCGGCAAACGTCCCAAGACCGCCGGCGGTCACTCGACTAGTACAGCGCCGTCGCCAGCTTGCGGCGGTAGGTGCCGACGAGTTCGGAGCCGGCGCCCAGCGTGTCGAAGATGCGGATCATGGTGTTCTTCGCCTCGACGCCGACGCCCGCTTTGTCCTTGTGGATGATGTCCAGCAGGATCTGCAGCGCCTCTTCGTGGCGGTTGGCGACGGCCAGCGCGTCGGACAGCTTGAGTTGTAAATTGAGGTCCGAGGGCGCGGCGGCGGCCGACTTGCGGGCTTCGTCGAGCGGGCCGGCTTCGGCCGCAGCAGCCCGCAGCTCCAGCTGGGACTTCACCTTCTCGGCCTCGGGCTCGAGGTAGCCGCGCGATTCGAGGTCGGCGATGATCTTCCGCGATTCGTCATCGAGATTGAGCTTGAGCAGCACGCGGGCCAGCGCGATCTTGATGAACGCGTTCTCCGGATCGAGCGCGGACGCCTCGCGATAGGCGGCCATCGCGGCCTTTGCGTCAGTTGCTTCCAGCTCCTGACCCTTTTTGAGCAGCTCCTCCGCCTTCGACGGCAGGAGTGAATTGAGCCATTCGCGGAGTTTTTCCTCCGGGTGGACGCCCATGAACTCGCTGACCACCTGCTGATCGCGCAGGGCGACCACGTAGGGGATCGACTGCACCTGGAACGCTTGCGCCACCTCCGGGTTCTCGTCGATGTTGATCTTCACCAGCTGAAAGCGGCCGGCGAATTCGTTCGTCAGCTTTTCCAGGATGGGCGTCAGCTGTCGGCACGGAGCGCACCAGGGAGCCCAGAAATCGACGACCACGGGCCGCTGATCCGACGCGCGAATCACGTCGGCCTCGAATTTCGGCGTCGTCGTTTCGGAAATCCACGGTGACGATGCGGCCACGGCTGTGCGCTCCCGAATCATTGCCGAGCAGGCGATGTTGAACGTCAGACTCGAAAGTCAGTGTAGAGAATGCCGCGTCGCCCCCGCCACTGCGAAGCCTCGTCGGGTGTGACCAGCTCGCGAAGCGAGCGCCGGCACACCATCTTTTCAACCGACGCTGCCGCGCAGGCTCGATGTTGCCAAAAGGCAACACGGCACCCCAATTGATTTTTCGCGAACAATGCGCCGCCCGGCGCGACCGACGTCGGGCCGTCCTTGCCCTACAACCGGCCAGAACGCTTCGCGATCGGCAATCTGCCGACGGCCGAACCCCTGCCGCGAACGGCAACCGACGGGCCATGCCGCCGCGCCCCATACTTGGACCTAAGACTCGGGACACGCACGCGCTGCGTGACCTGTCCCGTGCTCGTCTGTTTCATTCTGCTCGGTTGTTTCACTCTGACTGTGGCGAAGAGCCGTGCGCATTGCACCGATTGGCGCCGGCATGGAGGCGTGGCACTCGCAACCCTTGTTTGAGCTGCGGCCGGCCGCAATCCGCGAGCGGGCCCTGCCGCCGCCGTTCGCCTGCGCCCCGTGCCAGCCATGGGCCCGCGATTTCTTCCGCGGTCTCCCCCGCTTCTGCTTGTTGCCCTTGTCCGGCCCATTTGAATGCCGTTGCGGCCTCTTAGGCTGCCGCTGCTTCCCGTTTGTGTGCTGCTTTCCGTTCGATCGGTGCTTTCCGATCGAGCGCTGCTTTCCGTTTGGCCCCTGTTTTCCGTTCGGTCCGGGGGAATGCTGCGGTCCGTTCAGCTGGTGGTGCGGGCCGTTCTGGTGGGGCGAGCGCTGCTGCGGACCGTTCGAGTCCTGCTGCGGGCCGCTTGACTTCTGGTGTGCCGAGTGCTGTCGCGGCCCGTTTGCCTGTTGCGGTCCCTGCTGGTGCGGGCCGTGTGCTTGCGGCGGCGGCTATTGCTGCTTGGACGGCTGCCCGTCGATCGAAACGATCCTGCTCGAGCGGGCCAAAGCCGGTGTGCTGACGCGGATGCTCCACTTCGACTGGCAGCTCAAGCATGGCAATCGCGTGTCGCACGGGCTGAACGCGGGAGTCGTGCTCGACGTCAGAGCGTAGCGCGGGGCGTGAAGGGCCAGCTGGCGCTCTACGATGCGCAGCCGGTTACGAGCTCGACGAGTCGTCCGACAACAGCCGCACGTCGCTGCTGCTCTGGGCCGAGTCGACCGGCTCGAAATCTTCCGCCGACAGCTCCTGCGGGTTGATTTCGACGGTTTCCTCGTCGACCCCAATGCTCTCATCATCGTCCTCGCCGGGGATGCTCGGCCCCAGGTGGACGCGGAACTTGATGCTGGCGAAGGCCAGCTCGTCGCCCGGCAGCAAAGCGCCACGGGTGACTCGTTGGCCGTTGACCTTGGTGCCGTTGGTGCTGGCCAGATCGCGGATGAAGAGCAGCCCGTCGGTCTTGGAGATCAGGCACTGCAGCTTGGAGACGCTCGCCGATTCGATGGCCAGATCGCACAGCTCGCGGCTGCGCCCGACGATGGTAACGTCCCGCGTGATGGTATAGGCTGCCCCGCCGTCGACTGGGATCAATTTGGCTTGCATGCACTCCACATCCGCTCGGTACGAAATCCGCAGCGTCCGAACCTGCAGCGTCTGAATCTGCAATCGGGGCGTCCGGCTGCCCGCGCAACACTCCTTATTCGGCAATCAAAGGGAGGGCGTCCAGTCGATTTCGCGCGTGAGATGGGCGCTGGTTGCGCGGCCTCATCTTCGATTGTCCGCAACCGGGAGTCGAAGTCAAGCCGGCCCCCAGCGGGCTTTTCGTAAAACCTTGTAATTAAAAAGCTTGCGATGTTCCCGCCGGGCGAGAACGGGGCCGGCCCGTGCCTTGACGACCGCGCGCGGCGCTGCTAGGTTTCGTCCCGGCACAACCGACGGGAGCCAGGTTCGTCGGCCTCGCTGCGGACCCCTGCTCGGGCTTCCTGAGCTCGAGTCTTCGCATCCGGTCGCAAGCTGCGCACTGCGCCCAGGACCGACGCCGAACAGACGGCCTCCGACCGCCGCCCTCGGACGCGGCCCCGTCGCTGAACCTGCCGGGGCTGGCCCGTCGACGGGCGCCCCACGACGAGCCACAAAGGTTGCAACATGTCTAAAGAGCACAAATACGTCTACACGTTCGGCGCGGGCAAGGCGGAGGGCGACGCCTCGATGCGCAGCCTCCTGGGCGGCAAAGGGGCCAACCTGGCCGAAATGACCAACATCGGCCTGCCGGTCCCCGCCGGCTTCACCATCGCCACCAACGTCTGCACCTATTACTACGCCCACGATCAGACCTATCCGCCAAGGAGCTGAAGCAGAAGGTCGAGGCCGCTCGTCAAGAGTCGAAAAGGACATGGGGGCCAAGTTCGGCTCGACCAAGAATCCGCTGCTGGTCTCCTGCCGCTCGGGCGCCCGCGACTCGATGCCCGGCATGATGGACACCGTGCTCAACATCGGCCTCAACGACAAAACGGTCGAGGCCCTGGCCAAACAGTCGCGGCAACGAACGCTTCGCCTGGGACAGCTACCGCCGCTTCGTGCAGATGTACGGCGACGTCGTGCTCGGACATGAAGCCCAAGACCAAGCACGACACCGACCCGTTCGAGAGAATTGCTGGAAGCCAGAGAAGCACAAGGCCGAGCGTCGAGCTACGACACACGAGCTGACGGCCGACCAGCTCAAGGAGCTGGTCGCCGAATTCAAGAAGGCGATCAAAGATCGGACGGGCAACGATTTTCCCGACCGATCCGATGGAGCAGGTCTGGGGGGCGATCGGCGCCGTCTTCAGCAGCTGGATGAACGACCGGGCCGTCGTCTATCGCCGCACGTACGGCATTCCGCACGAATGGGGCACAGCCGTCAACGTGCAGGCGATGGTCTTCGGCAACCTGGGCGACGACTGCGCCACCGGCGTGGCCATGACCCGCGACGTGGCGCTCGGGCTGCCCGGCTTCAACGGCGACTACCTGATCAACGCCCAGGGCGAAGACGTCGTGGCCGGCATCCGCACGCCCAAGCGGATCGAAGCGAACTGCCCAAGGCCATGCCCGAGGCGTTCCAGCAACTGGTCGACATCGGCAAGAAGCTCGAGCAGCACTATCGCGACGTGCAGGACATCGAATTCACCGTCCAGCGCGGCAAGGTCTGGATGCTGCAAACCCGCAACGCCAAGCGGACCGGCTTTGCCGCCGTGCGGATCGCCGTCGACCTGGTGAACGAAGGGCTGATCGCCGAGGAAGAGGCCCTGCAGATGCCAGGCGGATTCCGGCCGACGATCTGAATCAGCTGTTGCAGCCGATCTTCGATCCCGAATCGAAGAACGAAGGCCGTCGCAGGCCGGCACGCTGCTGGCCAAGGGAATCAACGCCGGCCCCGGCGCCGCCACGGGCAAGATCTGCTTCCACGCCTCCGATGCCGAGGCCGACTGGCTCAACGCCGATCCAAGCGTCGAGCTGATTCTCGTCCGCCGCGAAACCAGCCCCGAAGACCTGCGCGGCATGAAAATCGCCAAGGGCATCCTCACCGCGTTCGGCGGCGCCAGCTCGCACGCGGCCCTGGTCAGCCGGCAGATGGGCAAGGCCTGCATCGTCGGCTGCGGCGCACTTGAACATCGACTACCACGCAGCGACCGCTGACCGTCGGCGGCAAGACGCTCAAGGCCGGCGACACGATCTCGATCGACGGCTTCACCGGCGAAGTCTTCGAAGGCAAGGTCGAAACCCGGCCCAGCGAAATCCTGCAAGTGCTGATCACCAAGACGCTCAAGCCGGAAGAGTCGGAGATCTATCAGCGCTACGCGCAACTGATGGGCTGGGTCGACAAGCTCCGCAGGCTGCGGGTCCGCACCAATGCCGACGAGCCCGAAGCAGGCCGCTCGAGGCGATCGCCTTCGGCGCCGAAGGGATCGGCCTGTGCCGCACCGAGCACATGTTCTTCGACCACATCGACGATTTCCGCGAGATGATCCTGGCCACCACGCTGGAAGCGCGCGAAAAGGCGCTGGCCAAGCTGCTGCCCTTCCAGCGGGACGACTTCGACGGCATGTTCCGCGCGATGAAGGGCCGGCCGGTCACGATCCGGCTGCTCGATCCGCCGCTGCACGAGTTCTTGCCGCACACACCGCACGAGCAGCGAGGCAACAAGCTGGCCAAGCAAGATCGGCATTTCGGCCGAAGCCATCGCCCGCCGCGTCAGCGAGCTGCACGAGTTCAACCCGATGCTCGGCCACCGCGGCTGCCGGCTGGGCATCGTCTATCCCGAAATCACGCGGATGCAGGCCCGGGCCATCTTCGAGGCGGCTTGCGACGTGAAGAAGGACGGCATCGACGTCCATCCCGAGGTCATGATTCCGCTGGTCGGCTTCCCCACCGAGTTCAAGAACCAGGAGAAGATCGTCCGCGAGACGGCCGAAAAGGTGTTCGACGAAAAAGGGATCAAGTCGACTACCTGGTCGGCACGATGATCGAAATGCCCGCGGGCGGCCGTGGTGGCCGATCAGATCGCGAAGGCGGCCGAGTTCTTCAGCTTCGGCACCAACGACCTGACGCAGACCACGCTGGGCATGAGCCGCGACGACTACGGCGCCTTCATCAATTACTATCGCGAGCACGACATCGTGCCGCAACGATCCGTTCCAGACGATCGATCGCGACGGCGTCGGCGCGCTGATGCGGATCGCCGTCGAGAAGCGGCCGCAGCGTCGCGCGAGAACCTCAAGATCGGCATCTGCGGCGAGCACGGCGGCGACCCGGCCAGCGTGATGTTCTGCCACGAGATCGGGCTGGACTACGTCAGTTGCTCGCCCTTCCGCGTGCCGATCGCCCGGTTGGCGGCGGCGCAGGCGGCGCTCGCGAAGTGATTGAGCGCGAGCTTCTTGCTGAAAGCCATCGTGCGACGCGGAGAGCCTGTCAAGATCTCTGCCTGGAGGCCAAGCACAACGTGGCGAAGACTCCCGAGCCGAAAATCAGCACGAGGCCGATCGCCGTCGGCTTGAAGTGTTCGTTTGCGATGCCGTAGATCGAGATCGCGATCCCGCAAAGTGCCAATGCGGCGGCAGTACAAACGATGTAGTCGACAACGGTTTTCCCCCGCCAACTAAGACGGGTATCGCCTCCCGATTATTCCGGTCAGCCTCTGGGATTTCTTGGTTCCGGTCCGCCCATGGGTTTGCGCTGAGACCTACGGTTCGCCTTCGAACAGCTCCTGCCGCTGCTTGTTCTCTTGCTCGCCGAGCTCTTTGGCGTTGATGGCGCCGGCGCGTTGGAGCATTTGCCACTGCTCGGAAACAATTTGCGATTCGCCTCGCCGCGCGGCACAATTCCTCAATCTGTCGAAGTTCCTCGCGGAGTTGAGCGAAACCATGGTCGCGCCCTCTCAGAGCCCGGCGGAACCGACCGCATCCGACAACATCGAGCTCCCCGAAGAGCTGCGGGCCCCGCCTCCGCGCGAAATCCCCGAGGCGATCAAACAGGGGCGGCTCTATCTCAAAAATCGAGCCATGAGTTGGACCCTGGCGGTGTTGGGGATGGCCTGCGTGCTTGGCGATGGATTGCCGTTTATCCAAACATTGGCGCTTTATTTTTTGCCGCTTGAGTATTTGCTTTGGATTGGAATCGGACTGTGCGCTTGTGCGGCCTACGCTTATCTCGGGCCGCGTGAACTGAGGCGGGCGAAACAGTACATCGAGCAAGGCGAGGCGGCGTTCGGCCGGGTGACCAGCCTCGTCAAGACGCCGACAATGGTGCAGCACGGCCGGGCCGTATCCTTCGCCATCGTCGCCAACGTGCGACTGCGGAACCCCGAGAGCGGCGTCGACTGCCTGCGCGAGATGAAAAGCCGCAGCTTCGTGAACAAAGCGAAGCAGGTGCGATTTCGAGTGGGAGACCTCGTTCCGGTGGTTTGGTTCCCGGGAAAGTTCGAGCGCACGGCCCAGATCTATGATTTCCTGGAAGTTATGCCGGGACATGATCTTCGCGATGAGTCCACGCCGAAGCCCCTTTGGATGTTGATTGGGATAGCCGTCCTGTTGCCGCTCTTTTTCTTCGTTCTTGCCTGGAACGCCTATGCGATGGGGCGCATGAACCGATCGAGTTCACCGTGCGGCAGGGGATTTTGCCGTTTGGCGTCGGAGGCAGCGTCGCCTTTGCAATCATGGTTTGGATCGGCGTCGTTCAGCTCGCCAAGCGGAGGGAAATGAGGCGGCGAAACGCCGAGGCGGTCGCCACCGGCGGGATCGTGGAAGTCGAGGCCAAGCGAGGCGTGCGCACCAAAGCCGTGCAGTGGGTGCTCCTGCCGATCGGCGCCGTTTTGATTGGCGGCATGTCGTCACTCAGCCTCTGCTACGGCGCCAACGCCCTCTTCGACAAGTCAGCGGCCAGGCCTGTTTCGATCTTCGTCACCGAAATGATTCAGGAAACGCACGAAGGGATCTTCCGCGAGTACAAATTGAAATATCGTCGCGCCCAAGACCCAGAAGTGCATACTTTGATGACGACGCCCCAGCACCTTTCGGAGTTCAAGGTGCCATTCGGGGTTGCGCAGGTGCGTTCCGGCTGGCTGGGGTGGCCTTGGGTCGAGACGGTTGACCCAGCGGCAGTCGCGCCGCCGGGACCAGGACAGAAGTGAACAAGGCTGTCGGGCAGGCCGTGAGTCTGCCGGAGGGTTGGGTCGGTGGTCGCTGTTGCCCGGGTAAACCACAGCCTGCCGCAGCGCAAGCGGCGCTCGCGAAGTAACGATAGCGCCGTTCGCGAACCAACCCCGGCGAGCCGCCCGCGTGAGCTGGCGGGTGCTTCGTTCTGCCTCCTGCTCAGTGCGTGACTTTCAAATTGGGCACGGCGCGGATGAGCGATTTGACCCCGGCCACCGTCACGTCGGTGCCCTTGAGCGTCAGTTTCCGCAGCGCGGTCAAACCGGCCAGCGCCGCCAGGCCCCGATCCGTGATGGAAGAATTGGTTAGATCAACTGCGCGGAGCGTGGTCTTCCAGACCTCCAAGTGGTTCTGTAGCCCAAGCAGCTGAAAGTCGCTCAACCGATGCGTGAAAAGAATCTCGATCAGCTTTCCGTTGTCGTCGAAAAACAGGGCACCGCCAGCATTCGTGATTGCCAACTGGGACAGGCTCTCGGCATGAGACAGATGGGTCACCTGCAGCTGAGGCAAAGCCTTCCTAAGGCTGGCGACGCCCGCGTCCGTGACGTCGGTGTCCGAGACCACCAAGAGCGCCAGGTGAGTCATGTTTTTCAAATGCATGAGCCCGGCATCGGTAATCGCGGTCCCCTTGAGGTTGATTTGCTCGATATTGTTGATTCCTTGCAGCGAGGCCAGACCCCCGTCAGTCACCTTGGGGCCACGCAGATGCAAGCCGGTCACCGAGCTCAGAACTTTGATCTTTGGGGCGATCTTCGTCAGCAGCGCATCGCCCTTTGATTCGTCCACTTTGACATAATTCCTGGCCGGTCCCGGTTGCGTCTCATCGGAATCCGCTTCTCCGCCCAGGTCCCGAATCGCCAAAATCGCTCGGGCATCTCGGACTCTCGTGAGCGCGGCGGCGGACGTGTCACGGTCCAGGGTGAACACGCAGTACCATCCACCCGCGCCAGCTTTGGCCGAAAAGTCTCTGCCCCGCGCTCCTTGGTCGATCCGCAACCTGAGCCGATTCTCGTCGAACGCGTAAATGCCGCGAAAAATCAGTTGAACCGGCCGGTTTTGACCGGCGCCTCCCATCACAACCGTCCGAGATAGATCGATTTGCTTGGGATCCTTCGCAGAATCAACCGTGTAGGAGAACTCAACGCCCGGGTCTGGCACCGACAGGAACAAAACCTTGTCCCCCTCGAACGCCAGTTGCACGCGCAGCATGGCGACGCGGGACTCGGCGGGGCAATCCACGTTGGTGACGCGCCAGATGCCCTGCAGCCGCTTTGGGTCCTCAGCAACCCGCGTCGTCTGCGCCCAGGCTGACGCACTGCTCAGAAGTAGGATGGCGGCAATCGTCCGGAACACTACCGATCCTTTACGCGCCACGCAGTCGCCGGACCGCACGAAAGCTCGAAGCACCCGCCAGTTCACGCTGGCGGCTCGCCGGGCGAACACCGTAGGTTACTCCGGCCACAACGCTGAAGTTCGGTCCCGGTGTGGTACCAGGAAAAAATTGCTGCGCTCCAGGCGGCCGCTTAAACCGCCGGTTACTACAAAATCGACGAGGTAGACTGGCTGAGCCCCAGACTTGATCTTCTCGATCACACCCGTCATGCCGATCGAAACTTTTGGAGAGTACTCCGAGGGAACGACCCGGACGACCACCAAGTCGCGGTACTGCGGTTCGTCGCCGCAGAGCGAGCAGGCCTTGGGAACCAGGTCGCCGATGCGAAGTTGGGGCCGATTCTTCTGATACCACTCGTCGGTCGCGTCGCGGCCCAATTCGTAGATCGCGTTGCAAACGGGACACTTGCCGAACGGGAGCGCCGCCGCGGGGGTGAGATTCGCATCGGTTGGCTCGATGAGTCCTAACCGGCGCAGGATCTCGGCGACGTGGCGGGTGACGTCCGCGACCGTCTCGCGCAGCACGATGTCGAAGTCCGCGAAGGTCGTCGGTCGCCAGTCCGCGATCAGGCGTGCGATTACTTTGGTCTGGTCGTCATCCCTAAGATGCCACCACTTGTCTTTCCCGTCGACGAGCCCTCCGATCCGGTAGATTCCTTCGGAAGATTGCCGAGCGAAGTCCTCTTTGGGCGGATCCCATTGGGCTGGCGGCGAATTGGGATCGGCGCAGAGGATGACGTTGAGGGTGAAATCGTCGATTTTCGAGGCTTGGTCCGACTGCTGAAACCAGAGATAAACGTGCCACCCCGACGGCCGCGCCGTTCCGGCGTCGAATGTGCTCTCCCCGGGCGGGAGTCGCCCAGCGGGCTCTGTTAACGAGCGCACGAATGGGAAGGACAGCTCCCATTGTTTCTTGAGCGCCGTGATCAAGGCGAGAAATGAGCCACTTTCCGGCGCCGGCGTCGACGAACCCTCCGGCAGCGAATTCGAGACCACCATTCGTCGCATCAGCGCGCGGCGCGATTCGGCTTTCAGCTCTTCGTCTGAGATCCTGCTGTCGACAGAGGCCTGGGCCGGCGTCGGCTGTTTGGTCTGCAAAGCCTGCATCCGCCACTGGAATTGGAGGTCGTCTTCGCGCGACGCGGTTCGCGTCACGCTCAAACCGGGGCGAGCCGCAAGCGCCGCGCCCAATCGCTCGCGATGATCGCGCAGAAGTTCGTCCGGCGGGGTTGCGGCGGGGTGCCTTTTGCAGTCGATCCCGGGATTGGTCGCGCCGGCGCGCTCTCCAGCGTGTTGGTTGTCGTCAAAAAAGTTCCATCGTTCAGCTCGGACCCCAGCTCGATCGTCTGGATGTTGAGAGTCCGCTTCGGGGTGATCGATTGGAGGTGATAGTGATAACTCGAGATTGTCCCATCCGCGCTCACCATCGCTCGAACG
Source organism: uncultured Planctomycetaceae bacterium (assembly GCA_963813715.1). Classification (GTDB taxonomy): domain Bacteria; phylum Planctomycetota; class Planctomycetia; order Planctomycetales; family Planctomycetaceae; genus DASPSM01. The sequence continues at coordinate 110,850 of CAWFAK010000012.1, forward strand.
AACGTCCGCAGCTTGGGAAATGCGCGGGTCAACGTCAGGTTCTCCCGGTCACCGAGCAACCGAAAGCCGAGCGACTCGATCGCAGCCTGAGTCTCGTCGTAGAAGTCGTGATCCGCCGTTAGAAACTTTGCCGGATCGACCCATTGATACTCATAGCGATCGGGCATGGCGATTCCTCGGTCGACGCTGACGCTGGCGGCTCGCCGGGGTCGACTCGCGCCTTGCGCTGGGACCTACGGCTCGCCTTCGAACAGCTCCTGCAGCTGCTTGTTCTCTTGCTCGCCCAGCTCTTTGGCGTTGATGGCGCCGGCGCGTTGGAGCATTTGCCACAGGTCGGTGCTGAGCTGGGTGCGGCGTTGCGTGAGGTCGCCCAGGTCGTAGATCAGGGACTGCGACTTGCGGTAGTCCTTTTGCAGCGTGGCGATGACCGCTTCGCCCGCGACACCGATCGAATGTTCCTTCGGGTTCTCGCGGCCCATGCCGTCCAGCTCGCTGAAGAGTTTGCCCGCTTCTTTGAGGCGCAAGGTCCGCAGGTAGAGCACGGCCAAGCGTTCCTTCGCCTGCACGGTGTAAACGCGGTCGTCCGGGAAGTAATCGAGGACGGCCTTCCAAGCGTCGGGGTCGGAACGGAGCTGCCTCGCCCGCTCGAATTGTTTTTGCGCGTTGATCTCGCGGGGCGCGTTTTGCTTGATCGTCGGCGTCTGTAGCGGATCGGTCGGCCGCAGCCACCAGCCGACCGCGGCCGACGCGCTGCCTAGAATCAAGGCCGCGATGCCAAGCGCCGTCAGGTGCCGGGAGAGGGGCCAGTCGAGGAAGCGTTCGCGCCACGTCGGCGGGCCGCTCGGCGCCGCGACGGTGGCTGCGCTCGGGCTCGACGCAGGCGTGGAGGCGGCCGTCGGAGTGGTGATTTCCGAAAGCCGCACGGCGCCGGCCGCGTTCGGATCCTCTTTGATCATCCGTCCGACTTTTTTGAGATCCTGCGTGATCTCGCGGGCGTGCTGGTAACGGTCGGCCGGGGCGCGGGCCATCATCTTGTGGACGATTTCCGAAATCACCGGCGGCAAGTCGGGCCGCAGCGTCGCGAGATCGTCGGGCGTGTGCGTCATGTGCTGCATCGCCAGCGTCAGCGTCGTGTCGCCGCGGAACGGCGGACGGCCCGACAGCATGCGATAGCACGTCACGCCGAAGGAATAGATGTCGCTGCGGTGATCGACGCTCTCGCCGTTGATCTGCTCGGGGCTCATGTAGAGCGGCGTGCCCATCGTCATGCCGACCTGCGTCAGCTGCTGCACGCGATGCTCCGATTCGGCCAACTGAGCCAGACCGAAGTCGGCGACCTTCGCCTCTCCTTTGCGGGTGATGAGAATGTTCTCGGGCTTGATGTCGCGATGGACGATGCCCGCCTCGGCGGCGGCCGTCAGCGCCGAGGCGACTTGCCGCATGATGTGGTAGGCGACCAACAGCTCGGGGGGACCGCGGCGATTGAGCAGTTGCCGCAGGTTCATCCCCTGCACGTATTCCTGGGCGATGTAATATAGGCCGTCCTGCTGGCCGAACGAATACACCTGCACGATGTTGGCGTGCATCAATCCGGCGGCCGACTTGGCCTCCAGTTCGAACCGTTTGAGGATCGTGACGTCCGACAGCAGCTCGGGCCGCAACACCTTGACGGCGACCTGCCGATGCAGCGAGGTCTGCTCGGCCAGGTAGACTTCCGACATGCCGCCGCGACCCAAGGGCCGCAGGATGCGGAACTCGCCGAGCTGTTTGATCCCGTCTTCGGAGATTTCCTCGAAGAGCTCGGGCGCAGTCGCGTCGGAGCGGCCAGAAGCGAGATCGGCCCCACTCGGTGGCGATTCGTCATCCGGCGACGCTGGCATGCTCGATCGATCCTCAAAAACAGGCGGCACTTACAGTTGTACAAAGGCGCGGGAACGAGCCGCAAGCTGTCCCGGCGGCCCCGTGACTTTACCCCGGTTGCCGGGGTCTTGTATCATGGTTTGTCGATGCGTTATTGGTGAGCGCTCGCTTGGGCCGCTCCCATCTGCGTCGACTTCCTTGGGTCGAACTGCTGAAGAGGAACGCGCGTGCCGATTCAAAGCCCGAACGCCTTGCGCCGTTGCCAGTGGCGGGCTTTTGCGGCGATCGCAGCGTTCACCCTTCTGACGAGCGGCGTCCTGACGAGCGTCTCTGGCGCCGCCGAAAAACCGGCCGAGACAAAGAAAGCCGACCCGCCTGCCAAGGCATCCGCCGCGGCCAAGATCGCCAAAGCCGCCGACAAAGCTAAGCCAGCCGCCAAGTCGCCAGCCGGCGAAGTCGACCGCGGCAAAATCACTCGGTCCGGTGAGCTACTACCGCCAGGTACGGCCCATCCTGCAGCGCTCGTGCAGCGGCTGTCATCAGCCGGCCAAAAAAGGGGGCGGGCTGCAGCTCACCTCTTATGAAGAGCTCAAACACGGGGGCGAAAGCGGAGCCGGCTTTACGCCCGGCAAGCCTGACGAAAGCCCCGTCGTCCAATACATTTCCGGCGACAAGCCGGAAATGCCCAAGAGTGGCGACAAGCTCAAGCCAGTCCAGGTTGAGCTGATCCGTCAATGGGTGGCTCAAGGCGGCAAGGACGATACGCCGGCCGGCGTCAAAGACCCGGTGACCGCGGAGAATCCGCCGAAGTACGCGAGCCCGCCGGTGATCGCAGCGCTGGCGTATTCGCCCGACAGTAGCCTGCTGGCCGTCTCGGGCTTTCACGAAATCCTGCTTCATCAGGCCGACGGTTCGAAGCTCGTGGGACGGCTCATCGGCCGCGCCCAGCGGATCGAGTCGCTCGCCTTCTCGCCGGACGGCAAGATCCTGGGAGCCGTCGGCGGCACGCCGGCCCTCCTGGGCGAGGCCCAGTTCTGGAACGTCGCCGACAAAAAGCTCACGCTGGCCCTGCCCGTCACCTACGACTCGCTTTATGGGGCCTCGTTCAGCGGTGACGGCAAGCTCTTCGCCTTCGGCGGGGCCGACAACCGGGCGCGGATCGTCCGCGTGCCGGACGGAAAAGAAGTGATGCGGTTTGACGCCCACTCCGACTATGTGCTGGGGACGACGTTCTCACTCAAGAACGATTACCTGATCACCGTCAGCCGCGACATGTCGATGAAGCTGATCATCGTCGAGAACGCCCAGTTCGTCGACAACATCACCAGCATCACGCCCGGCGCGCTCAAGGGCGGCCTGGCCGTCGTCGAGCGGCATCCGACCCGCGAGCAGGTGATCTGCGGCGGTTCCGACGGCGAGCCCAAGCTCTATCAGATCTTCCGCACGAAGACGCGGGTCATCGGCGACGACTTTAACCGCATCCGCGGTTACGAAGCGTTACCCGGCCGCATCTTCAGCGTGCAGTTCAATAAGGACGGCAGCCAATTCGTGGTCGGCGCCAGCACGGCTACCTCCGGCACCGCCCGCATCTATAGCACCGACGACGGCAAGCTGCTCCACGATCTACCCAACATCGCCGGCCCCGTGTACGCCGTGGCCTTCCGGCCAGACGGCAAGCAAGTGGCCGTAGCCGGCTTTGAGGGGAAAGTCCGCCTGTACGACACGGCCAGCGGCAAGCTGGTCAAAGAATTCCTGCCAGTTGAAATCACGCCTGTTCAGACCGCCGCCCGCTGAAGCCTCCCACGTGCTCCCGCGCCGAAGACATCCGGACTGGGGGGCGACCTGCCTTGCAAAGTAGTTTCCGTTCCCTGATAAGACGAATCGGATGCCGGAGATTGGACCGCTCGGACGCGGCGCCTGCGCCGGCCAGCGAGGAGAACGAAATATGAAAACACGAACCGCAATCGCGATGGCCGCGCTGGCTGTCGCACTGGGCGCGAGCGCTCAGGCGGCCAACGCGGGCGCCTCCGCCCCGCCGGCCAAGACGGCGGCCCCCGCCAAGTTCACCACGCTGGAAGTCTTCCCCAACAAGCTCGAACTCAGCTCGGTCCGCGATACCCGCCACGTGCTGGTGACCGCCGTCGGGCCGAACGGACTGCACCGGGACGTCACCGCCGACGCCCACTTCAAGCCGCTCTCTCCGAACATCACCGTCGACGCGGACGGCTTCGTCGTCCCGAAGGCAAAGGGCGATGCCGAGCTGTCGATCTCCGCGGCCGGGCTCGAGACGAAGATTCACGTGCACGTGGCCGATGCCGCGGAGCAGCCCGTCGATTTCGTTCGCGAAGTCATCCCCGTGTTGGGCAAGGTTGGCTGCAACCAGGGGACGTGCCACGGTTCGCAGGCCGGCCGCGCCGGATTCAAGTTGTCGCTCCGTGGCTACGATCCGCTGTTCGACTATCGCGCGCTCGTTGACGACGTGTCGGGCCGCCGCTTCAACCGCGCCATGCCCGCTCAGAGCCTGATGCTGCTCAAGCCGACACAGGGCGTCCCCCACGAAGGGGGCTACCTGTTCAGCGAAGACTCGCGCTACTACAAACTCTTGCACGAGTGGATTGCCGAGGGCTGCGTCTATAAAGACAGCACGCGCGTCACCAAGATCGACGTCTTTCCGGACGCGCCGGTGCTCCAGAACCCCAAGGAGACGCAGCAGCTGGTCGTCATCGCGCATTATCCGGACGGCACCTCGCGCGACGTCACCCGCGACGCCATCTTCGACACCAGCAACTTCGAGGTCGCCGTCGTCGGCAAGTCGGGACAGGTGGAAGCCGTCCGCCGTGGCGAGGCGGCCGCCCTCGTCCGCTATGAAGGGCAGTACGCCGTCGCTCCGGTCACCGTCATCGGCAGCCGCGATGGTTACGCCTGGAAGGCGAGCCCGCAGTTCAACTTCGTCGACAAGCACGTCGACGCCAAGCTCGAAAAGATGAAGCTCTGGGCCTCCGACCTCTGCTCGGACGCCGAATTCCTCCGCCGCATCTCGCTCGACCTGGTCGGCCTGCCGCCGACGCTCGAGCAAACGCGAGCCTTCCTGGCCGACCCCCGCGACTCGCAGGCGAAGCGACAGGCAAAAGTCGAAGAGTTCTTGGCCAGCTCCGGCTACGTCGATCACTGGACGCTCAAGTGGAGCGACTTGCTCCTCAATAGGCGGAAATACGTCACCGAAAAAGGGGTCTGGGCCTTCCGCAACTGGATCCGCCAGTCGCTTGCGGCCGACAAGCCCTACGACCAGTTCGTCTACGACCTGATGACGGCGAGCGGCCATTCGCTCGAGAGCCCCGCCTCCAACTATTACCGCATCGCGCGCGAGCCGAGCATCGTCATGGAGAACATGACGCAGGTCTTCCTGGGCATCCGCTTCAACTGCAACAAGTGCCACGACCATCCGTTCGAGCGTTGGACCCAGCAGCAGTATTACGAGCTGTCGGCCTATTTCTCGGCGGTCGGCCGCGCGCCGGCGCCTCGGCCGATGACGAGATCGTCTACACGCTGCGGGCACCCGAAGCCGTCGTCAATCCGCGGACCAACACGGCCGTCAACGCGTCGTTCCCCTTCCACTACACGGGGATGGACGTCGGCACGAAAGACCGTCGCACGGAACTGGCTCGCTGGCTGACGTCGAAGGACAACCCCTACTTCGCCAAGAGCCTGGTCAACCGCTATTGGAGCTACTTCCTCGGCCGCGGGATTATCGATCCGGTCGACGACATTCGCGCCGGGAACCCGGCGTGCAATTCCGAGCTGCTCGACGCGCTGACGGCCGACTTCGTGGCTCACAACTTCGACCTCAAGCATCTGATTCGCTCGATCGTCAGTTCCCACACCTATCAGCGGACCTACCGCACGAACGAGTGGAACACCGACGACGCGACCAACTTTTCGCACGCTTATCCGCGACGCCTGACGGCCGAAGAGTTGTTCGACGGGCTGATGGTGGCCAGCGGCTCGCCGTTCAACATTCCCGGCGCGCCCCCGGCTTCCGCGCCGCCCAGCTCCCCGACCCGCAGATCGACGTCGGCTTCTTGGACATGTTCGGCCGCGCCCCCCGCGAGTCGCCCTGCGAGTGCGAACGCACGAGCGCCGTCAGCCTGGGCCAAACGCTCAGCCTGATCAACGGCCCGACCATCTCCGACGCCATCGCCAACCCCAACGGCCTGATCGCCCGCCGCGTGGCCGAAGGAGCCAAGCCGAAGGCCCTCGTCGAGGACATTTACTTATCAGTCCTCTGCCGCCTGCCGACGCCGGACGAATCGAAGAAGGCCGAGGCGTACCTGGCCGAAATCAAAAAACCGACCGAAGCCGCCCAAGACCTGATGTGGGCCCTGATCAACAGCCCGGGGTTCTTGTTCAACCGGTAAGGTGCGCGGGATTTTCGTAGCTTCCGTAGGGTGTGTCGAGTCCGCCATCGGCGGACGCTGGCACACCATCCCGCGCCGCGATTCAAAGTGCGCGCCGGAATGAAGCAAGACGATCCTCGGTCCAACGCCTCCGCTTGGACCGAGGGAAATCAGCGCGAACAAGAAATCATTGACAAGCGGACGCCCGCATCCCATCCTGAGTGCTGCCGAGTCGCGGCGAGCGCTCGTCCGACCGGCAAGCCGTCATCAACAAGGTGAAGCGAATGCAAGACGCCTGGATCAAACCGGCTGCGGAAGAGTGCTCGGTCAACGGCGAATGCACGGCCTATGCCGGCGTCGATGCCGCCCAGATGATGGCTCAGGAAGCACCGGCCGTCGCGGCGACCTCGGAAGCGGACTAGTCCGCCGCCGTGAAAGTCCGTCTTCTCGGCACGGCCGCCGGCGGTGGCTTCCCGCAGTGGAATTGTGCCTGCCCCAATTGTGATGGACTGCGCCAAGGGACGCTCCGCGCGCGTCCGCGTCGCGAGCTGTGCGTTGCGATCTCGGGGAACGACAGCGACTGGTTCCTGATCAACGCTCCGCCCGACCTGCACGCGCAAATCGCCTCATTCCCGCCCTTGGCCCCGCGCGGCGACGTGCGATCGACTTCGATCGCCGGCGTGCTGCTCACCAGTGCCGATCTCGACAATGTGCTCGGCCTGATGGTGCTGCGGGAAGGGCCGCCGGTGCACGTGTATGCGACGCCGGGCGTGCAGCGGCGCTGGAAGTCGGCGGACTCGCGTTCTCGCAGCTCTTGGCGAATTACGCCCCGCCGGTGTGGCACGAACCCGCCACGTCGCGCTCGCCGCTGCTCCCGCAAAGCGGCCGGACGAGCGGACTGGAGTACCAGGTCTTCGAGGTCGACTCGCACCAACCGCGCTACCTGGGCTCTGAGGATTCCAGCGTGCGCGAGGTCGTCGCCGATCGCAGTGGTTATGAGTTTTGGGTCACCGCCAGCGGCAAGCGGCTGGTTGTGCTGACCGGAGTGTTGTCTCTCACTCCCGACGTGCACACGCCGACGGTCGACCATCGCGAGCGGATTCGCGATTGCGATCTCTTGCTGCTCGACGGTTCGTTCTGGAGCGAAGACGAGCTGCGGACGAAAACTTACAGCGGGCGAACGGCGTCGCAAATGGGCCACCTTCGCGTGGGAGGCCCGGGCGGCAGCCTCGACTTGATCAAAGACCTGAAACCCCGCCGCGCGATTTACATCCACATCAACAATACAAACCCGATGTTGAACGAGGACTCAGCCGAACACAAAGCGGTGCGCGCGGCGGGCGTCGAAGTCGGCTATGATGGGCTGGAAATCGAGTTGTGATTGCGCTCACGGCAAGCAGCGATGGGGCAAAGGGCGATGGCCGACGACAACGGCGAACTCTGGGACGAGGCGACGTTCACGGGGCGGCTGCGAGCCGTCGGCGAGAAAAGCTATCACGATCGCCATCCCTTCCATCGGCTGATGAATGAAGGGCGGCTCAGTCCGCCGCAAATTCGCTGCTGGGTCGCCAACCGCTTTCATTATCAGCGGCACCTGCCAATGAAGGACGGGGCGATCATCGCGAACTGCCCCGAGCCCGACGTACGTCGCGCCTGGCGGCAACGCCTCGTGGACCAGGACGGAGCCGCGGCCGGCGAAGGCGGCATCGAGGCCTGGCTGCGGCTGGCAGAAGCGACCGGATTGACGCGCGAGGAAACGTGGGACGCGCGGCACGTCGTTGCTGGTGTGCGCGATGCGGTGGCCGATTACGTCGAACTGGCGCGGACGAGTCCTTGGCCGGTGGCGGTGGCGTCATCGCTCACGGAGCTCTTCGCCCCCGATTTGATGAAGACTCGCGCGGCTGCGTTCCGAGAGCACTACACGTGGATTCCCGCCTGGGGCCTGGCCTACTTCGAATCGCGGATCACGATCGCCCGCAAAGACTCCGAATTCGGCCTGGCCACCACGCTCGCCTACTGCAACACGCCGGATTTGCAACGGGGCGCGGTCGCCGCTCTGGCCGAAAAGTGCCGGATCCTCTGGACGCTCTTGGACGCCATCGCCGAGGCTTGCCACGCTGCCGCCGCGGAACCCATCGATGTCTAGCCGCGGCGACGATCGACCGGCGCTGGCCGGCAAAACACGCGTCCGCCGCGATCCGGTCACGGGCGAACCGCTGCTGCTCTACCCGGAGGGACTGTTGCGACTCAACCGCTCGGGTGCCGCCATCGTCGCCTTGTGCGATGGGCGGCGGAGCGTGCCGCAGATCATCGCCGAACTCTCTGAGAAGTTTCGGCCGGGTTCCCGCGAAATCGGCGCCGAAATAGGCCCCGATGAAATCACCGACGACGTCGGCACGTTCCTCGAGGAGTTGGATGCCAAGGGATTACTCGCCTGGAACGTCGAGCCGGCGACCGACCTCGACGGCCTGCCCGATCTTGTGTCGCGGGCGGTCGCGCCCGACCCTCGGTCGCAGACCGACGCGCCCCACAAGATCGCTGGCGATCGCCCGCTCGGGTTGCTCGCCGAGTTGACCTATCGTTGTCCGCTCGGTTGCCCGTATTGCTCGAATCCGACCAGCCTGCGTCACGACGGGGCCGAATTGACGACGGACGAATGGCAACGCGTGATCGACGAGGCGGCCGAACTGGGCGTGCTGCACGTCCACTTTTCCGGCGGCGAGCCCCTGTTGCATCCGGGATTAGTCGAGCTCGTCGCCACGGCGCGGGCGGCCGGCCTCTATACGAACCTGCTGACGAGCGGGATTCCGTTCTCTCGCACCGCGGCGGAATCGCTGCGAGCAGCCGGCCTCGACCACGTGCAGCTCAGTCTGCAGTCCGACGAAGCGCCTCTGGCCGACACAATCGCCGGCCGCCGTTCGCACGCGGACAAGCTCGCTGCCGCCCGACTGATTCGCGAGCTGGGCTGGCCACTGACGCTGAACGTCGTGCTGCATCGCCCGAATGTCGCTCGAATTCCGCAACTGGTTGCCCTGGCGGAAGAACTCGACGCCGACCGCTTGGAGCTGGCGAACGTGCAGTTTTACGGCTGGGCCCATCGCAATCGAGACGCGCTGTTGCCGAGCATTGCTGAACTGCGCGAGGCGGCCGCCTGTGTCGCAGAAGCGCGGACGAAACTGCGAGGACGATTGCGCATCGATTACGTGCTGCCCGACGCGCTGGCCGATCGGCCCAAACCGTGCATGGAAGGCTGGGGGCGTCGCTACCTCACCGTCAATCCGCAGGGAGACGTGCTCCCCTGCCCGACCGCGTCGTGCATCGAGTCGCTGCGGTTCGACAATGTCCGCCAGCATTCGCTCGGCTGGATTTGGCGTGAGTCGCCGGCGTTCAACCACTTTCGCGGCACGGCCTGGATGCCCGAGCCGTGTCGGAGTTGCGACTGGCGGCACACCGATTTCGGCGGCTGCCGCTGCCAGGCCGCCCTGCTGACGGGCGACGCCGCCAACACCGATCCGGCCTGCGCGCTCTCCCCGCACCGCGCCCGGTTGATCGAGGCGTTTCAGCTCACCAGGGACGCGCCCGCCGCCGACCCGCTCGCCACCAACACTCCGGCGAATACGCCGTTCGAATACCGCCGCAATCCTCGCAACGGTTTCGTGGCCGCCGTCTCGATCGCCGAACGCGGCCCCTCTCGCGACTAGCTGTTTGCTTTCCCTTGTTGCGAGCTCAGTTAGCGATCCGCATCAAATCGCCAATTCGCTGTTCCAATCTCTCCTCATGGAGAAGCTTGGCGACGATTATGCCGCGCTCATCGAGGAGGTAGGTGGCCGGTGACGTCATCACGTTCCATTCGCGGGCAATGGGCCCATTTTCGCCGTCAAACAGACAGGGCCAGTTCATCCCCTTAATGGTGGCCGTCTTTTTCGCTTTTTCCAGCGACTCGTCAGTGCAGACGCTCACCATAGCAAACGGCCGGCCCTTGTACTTTTCGAGCAGGCGTTGATGGCAGGGAATCTCGTGCATGCAACCGGGACAGCCGGTGAACCAAAATGACACCATCACGACGCGGCCCCGGTTTTGGATGAGGTCGAACGGGTTTCCCCCCAGGTCAGTGCCGACAAGCTGGGGCGCCGCCGCTCCAATCGTGAGGTGCTCCCACGCATGAAGGCTCTTCTTGGCCTTCTCGCCCAGATTGGCAACGCCCTCGAAATAGTCCGCGGTCGCCGTGACGGGAATGTCGGCATAATCCCCCAACACTTCGCGAAACAGGCGGATGCTCTCGGCCTTGAACCGCGGCGCGTTGGCGGGAACCAGGTCCTTTCCCCAATCGGGTGACCGCTGCCGGAAAAGATGGAGCACAAACTCGTCGCGCCTGGCGTAGGGCTGGGCAAGCTCAATCCATTCGTAATTCTGGGCAAGTAATTCTGCGAGCGCGGCAATCGCATAGCCCCGTTGCTGACGCGGCAAATCACCGCGTTTTAGCAAACCGCGCAGAAACCGTTCCTGTGCCGGTCCGCGACGATCAACCGCCTCGAGGCACATCAAGGGAAGCTCCGGCCGGTGCGTGTGAAAGGCCCCGAGGATTTCCCAGGCCTTTTGCTCGGCCGCGAAGATCCGCCGGTCCTCGTTGCTCCGCCGCGCGATCACCCATTGGCAGCAACGGTACGCGACCTCGTCGTCGGGCTTTTCTGCGGCTAACTGGATGAAGAGTGGAATGTAGCGCAGGCCCGGCCAAACTTCGTAGCGGTGGATCTTCTCTGCCGCCGTGGACTCGTTGGTCGAGGGAATTTTGCGGAACTCTTTTGCTTCCGCTTCGTAGTCGCGAAGCAGCGTATCGCACTGGGCGGCCCGGTCTGCCCCCAGCGCCATCGGAGACGTCGCGCACAGCGTTCCCACAACAGCAACGAGCCAACGCATGGCGTTCTCCTGCGCGTGGAACATCGAATTGAAGTTCTCAGCGGGCTTTTACCATTGGGGGTCCCCGCGGTCCAGCCTTGCTCAGCCTGCGCGTCGCGCCCAGCAATGCGGCCGGCAACCACAGGTCGAACAGAAAAACTGATCTTGGCCGAATTGCGATTTTATGGCTGAATGAAAAGAAGCGGTTGCGCGCGAGCGCATCTTTGCGCGCGGTGGACGTCCGTGTGCGTCCTGGCGAAGGACCTGACCGGAGCGGTGCGCGGTGGGACCAGTTTCGACTCACGGGTGCTCGCAGCAATCGAGGGCAACGAATTCGTCGTTAGTTTCCCAGATCGAACCGCCTGTGCGACGGAAAAACATCAGCGAACGGAAGTTAGGTCGCGGCGGCCGGTCAGAACACAGGGAGCGGAATACGTATTTGGACGGTGGGTCCAGTTGTCCCGGCGGGTCAACCTGAAGTGGACCCGGCGTGACGGGTCTCTCACATTTAATATAAGGGGGGCGCGGAAAAGTGGTCCCACCGCGCGGCGACCAGGGTTAGGAAAATTAGTGGTCATTCGTAGTGTGCCGGCGGCCCGTATGCGGGGTTGGTCACATCCTATGAACACCGTCACACCGGACGGACGCGAATAAAAAAGTCCCTGGCCGGTTGGGCCAGGGACTCGTGGTAAAAACTCGCGTTCGCGAAGTTGTATTTCTCAGCAGGTGCCGCAGCAGCAGGGCGTGTTGTTGAAGCAGACGTAGCAGCAGCAACCCTGCTCGAGGCAGGTGTGCAGCGTCGCGCAGCAGGACTGCAGAATCGCAGAGCACGCCTTATCGCCGCTGGTGCAGGTGATCGTGCAGCCGTCCTTCGTGTTTTCACACTTGCAGATGCCGCAGGTCAGGTTGCACTGGCAGACGCAGAGGCCGTTAAGCGTGCAGCAGCAGGAGCACAGGCCGCCGGCCAGGGCGTCGCACAGGTGGTGCAGCGTGTGGCAGGCGACGTCGTCCGGGCAGTGGCAGTGAATCTTGAAGCCGCCGGTGCACTTTTCCACCTTCATCGTGCAGCGGGGGACGACGCACCACCCTGCGGCGGGGCCGCCGGCCGACAGGCCGGCCGGCGAGGGCGAAACGGCCGAAGCACCGGCCGCACCGAAGAACAATCCCCGCTCCAAAACCATCGTACTGGACATGGACTCGACTCCTTTCAAGAGCCGGCCGCACGTGGGCTGCGTCTCTGGGACGCAGCTCGCCAGCCGGCAGGGAACGTCGACGCGCTCCGGCCGACGCTCGGTCGGCAGCGCCGAGGCCCGACAGTGCCAGCCCCGAAAGCGGGGGCGGCAAAAAACTCCTTTTAGTCACCCCAACGATGGTAGACCGTAGGACTTATAGCTTTTGAAACGGCGACTTGCAATTGAGTTGGCCGTAACTCTGGCCGCGGCAACGCCAAGACTGCGCCACGACTTGGGCCGCGGACGAATCAATCCTTATGGACTGCTCCCTCGCGAACGCATGCTCATGTCGCTGTCCCCAGAACATCTCCGGGGCTCTCGCGGCGCGGTAACGCTTCGCACTCGACCGCAATGAACATCGAGAGCCCGGACGCCGTCCGCGGCTCTTTTTTCGTCTCGACGCGCGGACACGGCCGCTCGCACGATCGGCCGGTCCGCCGCCCTTGGGCCGCAGGAGTCATTCGATGACGACCAATCGCATCACCGCCTATCTGTCGGCCGACGCAGACACCACGCTCGCGGAGAACGCCATGCCGCAGAACTCGCCCAGTTTCCACAACCCGCTCGCGCCGCCGGCCAATTTCGCACCGGTGCCCGAAGCGCTACTGCAGAACGTCTCGCCGCCGCAGCTCGCCTGGCAGCAAGAGCTGTATCGGGCGGCCTACCAGTCGGCGCTGGCGGCGATCGCGGCCGAAGCAACGCGACGCGCGCAGCGGAACTGAACGGAGCTGACGGGTCAGCCATCGCAGTGCGGGGCGCGAATTCAAACCGAGTCGAGCCGCGCTCAGAACCCGTGCACCAACCACCACACGCTGGCCAGCAGGGCCGCGGCTGCCGCCACGCCTCCCGAGATGATCGCCAGGCGCTTTTTCGATTTGCCGACGATCGGCGCGGCGGGCGGTTCTCCCACCCGCTCGGTGCCGGAGACTTCGACGGCCGGCGCCAACTCCAGAATCAGCGAGTCTTCCCGCTCGAACTTGCGGCGGAGATCTTCGATCCGCTGCAACTGCTGGTTGATGGCGTCGACCGACGCTTCCTTGACGGCCCCTTTGTCCGCGGCGGCGTTGGCGTTCGCGGCGGACTCGATCGCCTTGGGCTTGCGGCTCGCGCGGACAGCGGCGTCGGCCGCCAGCACGTACGACGGATGTTCCCGCGACGCGGTGTCAGCCAAATCGAAGTATTTCGCCTGGCCCGCGTCGAGTCGCAAGACCATGAACAGGCTCGCGCTGAAGCGGTCCCAGTGCGAGGCGCTGGCTTTCGCGGCGCCCTCGCCGGCCGTGAGCTTCTGCGGCATCGCATAGATCTCGACAAATGAGCGGTCTTGAGCGGCTGATGCGTTGGGATCGGGTCGCGCGGCCGGCTGACCGGCGGCCGTTCGAGCGGCCAAGGCCGAAGGTTGCCAGGTGCGGCACTCGCGCGCGATGAACTCGACGCCCGGTCCGCCCAACTGCCGATCGAGCACAGAGAGTTCGGTCAGGAGGTCGGACAACTTCGACGACGAGGCCGAGCCCGGTTCGACGATCATCCGCAGCCGCGGACCCTCGACCCGCGGTCCGGCATCGGCAGCGGCCGCGGTTTTTCCAGTCCGCGCTCCTGCGAGTCCCCCCGCCCGGCTGATCAGCGAAAAGACTTCCGCCAGCTCTTCTCGCTCGATTTTGAGCCGCGTCCGCTCCTCGTGCAGGCGGCCGAGCAGGACCTGCAGGTCGGCGACGGTTTCCTTGGGCGTTTGCGTGAGGCTCCAGGTGTGGAGCGAGTCCTCGCCCGGCTGCAGCCGCTTCCGCTCGTCGCGGAGCTGCTTGAGCGCCTTGTGGATGTCGGCCTCTTTCTTGGCGACCTGGGCCCGCTCTTCCATGTACGCGACCCGCGACGCCTCGAACTTTTCATTCTGCTGCCGCAGCTCCGAGCGGGCCGCTTCCAGCTCTTCGCGGGCGATTTTGAGCAGCCGCTGGTCGGCCTCGTATTGGGTCCGCAGCTCGGCGTATTTCTTCTTGTCGCGCTCGACGTCCTTTGCCTGCTCGCGGGCCTTGGTTCGGTCGTGCTCGAGGTGCTGGCGGGCCGACTCGACGGCCGCCTTCTGGTCGCGGATGTCGTCGTGCGCCGCCTGCAATTCGTCCCGCTCGGCCTGGATGCGGGCCGACTCCGACTGGACGTGGGCGATCTGGACCTTGAACTCGGCCAGCTCTTTGTCGAGTTGCCGCCGCCGCTCGTCAACGTCTCGCCGCAGCTTCTCGGTTTCTGCCCGCTCCTTCGCGGAGGCCGCCTCGCGGGTCGTCACGCTTTCGACCGCGTGGTCGAGCTGCTTTTGCCGCTCGGTCAGCGACGACTCGCGCGTGTCAAACTCCCGCAGACGGCTTTGCAGTTGCTGCTCGCGGAGAGCGAAGTCGGCTCGTGTCGCCTCGGCTTTGGCGACTTCGGCCCGGAACTTCTCCACCTCCGTCTTGAGCGTTTCCCGCTCGTCGGCCAGCGACTGCTCGGCAGTCGACAGCTCGTCGCGACGGGCCCGGAGTTCGTTCTGCTGCGTGCGGAGCTGCTGCTTCTCTTGCTTGAGTTTTTCCGCCGCCTCGCGCAGGTCGATGGCCGCCCGCTCGGCCTGCTCGGCTTTGACCACGAGCGTCGTCCGCTCTTCGTCGAGCCGCGTCTGCAGGGCACGCAGGTGCCCTTCCCGTTCAGCCAACTCCTTCGACCGATCGGTCAACTGCTCGGTATCGGCTTGGAGCCTTTCGAGTTGGCCAGCCAGCCGCTCGCGCTCGTCTTCGAGGGCGTCCTTCTGGCGATCAAGCTCGGCCTGCACGCTCGCGGCCTGCGCCGCCTTTTGGCCGAGCGACTCGCGCTCCTTTTCGATGTTCCCCTTCTCGCCCTGCAGCCGTTCGATCTCGGCCAGCAATTTTTCGCGTTCGGCGGAGACGCGGGCCCGCTCCTCCTCGATCGATTCCTTTTGCCGCTGCAGGTTGGCCTCGTCCGACTCGCTTTGGGCGGCCCGATGGCCGAGCGATTCGCGCTCTTTTTCGAGCTGCGCCTTCTCGCTTTGCAGCCGCTCGATCTCCGCCAAGAAGTTCGAGCGTTCTTCGCCCAGACGGGCCCGTTCGGCCTCGAGCTGCGCCTGCGTTTGCTCCAAGTCCTTTTGCCGCTGCTCCACCCGCGCCGCGGCTTCGGCGGCCGCTTCTGCCGCCTGGGCATCGTTGATGCCCGCGCGCGGTCGAGGTCGAGTTCGGCGGCTTGGCGGTCCAGATCGGCCTGCTGCGTTTCGAGTTCGCTCTGCTTCGTCTTCAGCGCCTCGCGATCGGCTTCGAGCGCCTGCCGCTCTTCCTCGAGTTTCGCTTCGAAGGCGCACAGGTCGTCCTGCCGGGCCCGCAACAGCTCGGCCGCCTCGCGCAGCTTGAACGTGGCTGCCAGGTCGTCGGACGGGGTGACCTGCGGCTTTGCCGGCTCGGCCGTTTTCGCAGGCTCGTCGCCGCCAGCAGCCGCGGGCTTCGCGGGCTTCTTCTTGGCACCGGCCGCACCCTTACGAAACAGTGCGCCCAGGATGCCGGTCTCTGCCGGGTTTACTTTCTCGCCGATGGCCGGGAACTTGCCCAGATGCATCCGGTGAAGCATCTCCCAGTCGAGGCGGGCCGCGCGGGGAACATCGTCCCGAATGGCAGCCGCCGCATCGTAAGCGATGGCAGCCGCGTCGGCGACTTTATCGCCCACGGCGTTGAGATCCTCACCGTCGGCGACCGAGCGTACGGCGGAGGCCGCGTCGATCGCCGCATAGGCCGCGTTGGCAGCGTAGGCAGCGGACGAGTTCCCGTTCTCCTCGCCGCTGACCAGGATCATCGCCTTGACGGCGGCTTCCTCGGCCTGGGCGAAGAGGTCGGCGTCGGGCTCTTCGTCGGCCGCGACTTGTTCGGCGATGCGGATCGCGTTTTCGATCGCCTCGACGCATGCGGCCGACTCGGGATTCGCGGGGTCGGGTGCATATTCGGATTGCACCCGCCGGGCGCAGCGGGCCGCATAAGCGACCAGCGCTCGCAAAGGAAGTTGTTTGAGATCGGTGGCGGTCTCGACGGCGGGCGAACCCATCCTCATCCTCGACTTCGGCAAGCAAACGGGAGGCTGCGCACTCCCGGCGCAGCCGATGCGGTTGGCCCGTCCCCGCACGACAAACCTAGCTCACATCCGCCAATTCGCCCGACCGGCGAGCCAGCCGCGTCCGCGAAATCTGGACGTCGTAACAGTAGGAGCGGCCGGCAGACGCGGCGCCAGCCGTCAGCACCGTTGAAATCGGCACAGCTGCGCCGAAGCGTTCGCGAGGCGGCCACTGCACGAGCAAGGCCCACCGGGCGACGCGGGCTAGATCTTCTTGTGCTCGAGCAGGCTGCGGGCTTCGTCGAACTGCTTGCGGAGGCCTTTTTCGACCTTTGGATAATGGAGAGCCAGCTTGTGGATTTCCCGCGTGATGATTTCGGCCACGAGGGCCCGCGTCACCCATTTGTGGTCGGCCGGAATGACGTACCACGGGGCCCACGCGGTGCTCGTGCGGCTCAAGCACTCTTCGTACGCGGCCATATAGTCGCCCCAGTAGCGGCGTTCGTGCACGTCGCCGGGAGCGAACTTCCAAAATTTGTTCGGCTGCGAGAGACGCTTGAGAAACCGCTTGCCTTGCTCCGCTTTGGAGACGTGCAGAAAGAACTTTACGATCCGTGTGCCGTTGCGGTCGAGGTGCCGCTCGAAATTGTTGATGTCGTCGTAACGGGCCTCCCAGAAATCCTTCTGCGGCTTACCCTTCGGAATGTGCTGCGACTGCAACAACGCCGGATGCACCTTGACGACGAGCACGTCCTCGTAGTGCGAACGGTTAAAGATGCCGATGCGACCGCGCTCGGGAAGGGCCTGGGTGCAGCGCCACAAGAACGTGTGCTTGAGCTCCTCTCCCGACGGCGGCTTGAACGAATAGACCTGGCAACCCGTCGGATTCACTCCCGACATCACGTGCTTGATCGTGCTGTCCTTGCCGGCCGCGTCCATTGCCTGAAAGACGATGAGCAGCGCTCGAGAGGCATCCGCGTAAAGCAGGTCCTGGGCCCTGGCGAGCCGGCCGACGTCCTGCGTCAGCAACGATTCGAGCTCTCGCTTGGTCCAGCGATCCCGCAGATCACCGCCGCCCCATTCGGTGTCGAAGTGAGACAGCCGAACCTTTTGCCCGGGGGTAATTCGGCACCCGTCGATCCGCTGCCGGATCGCCTTTTCGCCGTTGGTTTCTTTCCGTCGCGCCACGTCGGCCACCCTCTCCCGATTCAGCATAACGGACGGCTTGTCCGGGCGGGGGCGGCTCCGCAATCTTCGCGCCCGAGCTCTCCGATGGTATCCTATTAACATTGGCTGATGCGTTCGCGCCGACCCGCCTGCACACCCGCCCCGCCCTCCATTTTCTCTCACCACGCTCGAACGGATGCATGAAATGACGGCGACCTTTCCAGCCTCAAATATGCAGCCCAGCGCGGGTTTGACCGGTCCAACACTGTCGGTCAGCCAGACACCGTCGGTTAGCCGGCGGGGATTTCTGCAGACGGGGGCCGCGGCAACGCTCGGTCTCAGCCTGCCGTCGCTGTTGCTGCGGGCCGAATCCGCCGGCGCCCGCGTCGCCGCTCGGCCCGGAGAGCCCGGCCGCTCGCCGATCCGCTCGTGCATTTTTGTCTACTTCTATGGCGGTCCCAGCCACATCGATAGCTGGGACATGAAGCCGGCGGCCCCGAAGGAGGTCCGCGGGGAATTCTCGCCCATCGCGACGTCGGCCCCGGGCATCACGGTCTGCGAGCACCTGCCGCATCTGGCGCGGATGGCCCACAAGTGGTCGATCATCCGCAGCATGCACCACCCGATGACGAACCATAACGCGGCCGCCGTCGAGGCGATGTGTGGGCGGACGCCATTGCGGGGCGATCTCGAGCTTTTGGACGACGACGCGCTGAGCTTCCCCAGCTACGGGGCCGCGGTGAGCTATTTGATGCCCGACTCGCCCCTCGGTCTGCCGCACGTGTCTCTGCCGCACGTGATGTTCAACGTGGTGCAACTGCCGGGGCAAACGGCCGGATTTCTCGGCCCGTCGTACGAGCGCTTCCAGATCACCGACGACCCGAACGCCGCCCAATTCGACGTGTCGAGCCTCAAGCTGCCGGCCGACGTCTCTGCCGATCGGCTCAAGACTCGCAATAAACTGATGTCGGTGATCGATCGGCAGGCGGCCAGCCCGCCGACGACCCGCAGCCGCAGATCGGTCGAGGAGTATTACGGCAAGGCGTTCGCCCTCTTGCGTTCGGAGGCCGTCCGTCACAGCCTGGATATCGCCAAGGAGCCGGCCCCGCTCCGCGATCGCTATGGCCGCAACACGCTGGGGCAGAGCATGCTCTTGGCCCGCCGGCTGGTCGAGTCAGGCGTGCGATTCGTGAACGTGAACGACCGCATTCACAACGGACAGGAGGCCAACTGGGACAGCCACCAGAGCGTCTTCCCGCGGCATCGCGATCACCTGCTACCGCCGGCCGACCAGGCACTTTCCGCCCTGCTCGAGGATCTCGACGCGCGAGGCTTGCTGGACAGCACGCTCGTCGTCGCCCAAGGCGAATTCGGACGCAGCCCGCGGATCAACTCGAGCGCCGGCCGCGACCATTGGCCCCATGTCTACTCGGTGATTCTGGCCGGCGGCGGCATCCAAGGAGGCCGCGTGGTGGGAAGCAGCGACAAAATCGGCGCGTACCCGGCGACCGATCCGGTCTCGCCCGGCGACCTGGCCGCGACAATCTTCTCGTCGTTCGGGCTCGACCCGCTGCACGAAATCCGCGACATCACAGGCCGCCCCTGGCGACTGGCCGAAGGCCGTCGGCTGGCGGCTCTCTTCTAAATTGCACCGTCAAATTGCGACGTTAATTGCACCGGGGACAGGGCCGTACGAGCGGGCGTGGCGGCGACTGATCCCCCGCTCGAACCGGCGCAGCTTGTCCGACCGCGTCGTTTTCTATAGCGTGCGGCGAAACAACTGAGGTCGAACACGCATGCATTTCTCGCTCCCCTGGTTTCGGATCGGCGCCATTCTCGGCGGCCTGGCCGTCGCGTTCGGCGCCTTTGCCGCGCACGGCCTAGATCAATACTTTCCGCAGAAGTACGCCGACGCGCCGGCGAAGAAAGTGGCCGGGCTGGAAGTCCCCGCGTCGTGGAAATATCTGCAGGACTTCAAGACGGGGGCGGAGTACCAGATGTATCACTCGCTGGCATTGCTGGCCGTTGGCTTGGCGGCCGTTCGCGCGACTCGGCGGCGAGCGCTCGACGTGGCGGGCTGGTGCTTTCTCCTCGGCATCGTGCTTTTCTCCGGCAGCCTCTACGTGCTGACGTTGACGGGGGACAAGTATTGGGGGGCGGTGACGCCGTTCGGCGGCGTGTTGTTCCTGGTCGGCTGGGCGGCTCTGGTGGCTGCCGGTGTTGACCAGCTCGTCGCGACGCGGAATGGCGGCGCGGAATAGAGAAGAAGCAAGAGAAAGACAAAGACACCGCTTACTGCGTGCGTGGCTCTGGGAGACTTGCCGACGATGATCTTCGACGCCCATCTGGACATGGCCTGGAACGCCTGCGACTACAATCGCAACCTGATGTTGCCGGTGGCCGAAATTCGGCAATTTGAAAAGCATCTCGCCGGCGCGTTTCCCGGGCCAAACACCGTTTCGTGGCCCGAGCTGCGGCGTGGCGGCGTGGGTACCGTCGTAGCGACGCTGTTGCCGCGGCTGCACCGCACGAACAAGGCGCTCACCTTTTACCAGTCGCGCGAGGCGGCATTCGCAGCGAGCTGCGGGCAGTTGGCTTACTACCGGGCGATGGTCGCGGCCGGACATTTGCGGGAACTTTCGGATCGCGAAACGCTCGAGGATCACGTGCGAGCCTGGCAGAAGGATTCCGCGCGTGCCCGATCGGCTTCATCCTCAGCATGGAGGGGAGCTGGTCGATCCTGCGGCCCGAGCACGTCGCCGAGTGGTTCGCGGCCGGCCTCCGCGCCCTCGGTCCGGCCCATTACGGCCCCGATTATTACTGTCACGGCACGGGGAGCGACGGCGGACTGAAAGAACAGGGGCCCGCGCTGCTCAAAGAAATGGACAAAGTCGGCCTGATCCTCGACGCGACGCACCTCGCCGACAAATCGTTCTGGCAGGCACTCGACATCTTCGGCGGGCCCGTGCTCGCCAGTCATCACAACTGCCGCACGCTGGTCCCCGGCGATCGCCAGCTCGCCGATGATCAGATCAAGGCGCTCGTCGCCCGCGGCGCCGTGATCGGAGCTTCGTTCGACAACTGGATGCTCAAGCCCGATTGGATCCGCGGCGTCACCTCGGCCGAGACCGTGTCGCTCGAGGACGTCGTCAATCACACCGACTACATCTGCCAGCTCGTCGGCAACGCCAAACACTGCGGACTGGGGACCGATCTCGACGGCGGCTTCGGCACCGAGCAATCGCCGCACGACCTCGACACGATCGCCAACCTGCCCAAGATCGGCGAGATCCTGGCCCGCCGCGGCTACTCGCAGGACGATATCGACGGCATCCTCTGGCGGAACTTCTACGACTTCTTCCGGCGTTCGCTGCCGAGCCACCGGCCCCCGGCTAAGCCGTGTCCCGCGCCCTAGTTGCGACGAATCCATTTTTTGCGTGCTTGCCCCGTGATCCAATCGACCCTATATTTCGTTAGTTAGCGAAATACAGAACTACATGCCCGGTTCTGACACATGAACGAAGTCTTTCAGGCCCTGAGCGACCCCACGCGCCGCGAGATCCTGCGGCTCCTGCAAAGCTCCGACATGACGGCGGGCGAAATCGCGGAGCGGTTCCCGCTGGCCAAGTCGACCCTCTCGGGCCACTTCAACGTGCTCAAACACGCCGGGCTGATCGTCGCGGAGAAGACCGGCACGACCGTCGTCTACAGCTTGAACGTCTCGGCTGTCGAGCAGACGCTCACCGCCGTGATGAACCTGCTGGCCGTTGGCAAGAAGACCGCTGCAAAGGCCAAAACATGAAGCCCAACTGGCGGATGGAAGTCATTCAGCTTTTGCCCATTGCGGCGATGTTTCTCGCCGGCGTGCTCTGCTGGCCGTATGCCCCCGATCACATTCCCGCGCACTGGAATTTCCAGGGCCAAGTCGATCGCTACGGCGGCAAGTTCGAGGGTTTGTTGCTGTTGCCGCTGGTGGCGCTCGGCCTCTACGGCCTGCTGCGGGTGCTGCCGGCCTTCGATCCGGGGAAGGAGAACTATCGCACGTTCCTCGGCGCGTACGACGCGATTCGTCTGACGGTCACGCTGTTCCTGGCCGCCATCTATACGGTCGGCGTGCTGACGGCGTTCGGCTATCACGTCAACATGACCACGGTGGTGGGCCTGGCGATGGGCGTGCTGTTCCTCGTCTTGGGCAACGTGATGGGGAAAATTCGGCCCAACTGGTTCGTCGGCGTGCGGACCCCGTGGACTCTCTCGAGCAAGCTGTCCTGGACGAAGACGCATCGGCTGGCGGGCTGGCTTTTCATCCTGATGGGCCTCTTTGCGATCGCCTGGGGAATCACGCAGAACGTGTGGGTCTTCGGCACGATGCTGGCCGTCGACGGGGTGTGCGCGGTCACGATCATGGTCTATTCGTATTTGGTCTATCGTAAAGATCCCGCGCGGATGTCTCCGGCCGACACGCGGCCCGTCGCGGAATAGACGGCAATCCTTCGCGCGCGGAGTGCATCCGCGCGGGTCGCAGTTCGGAGCGCCGATCCGCGCCGGCACCGATTGCCTAATCCGCAGAGCTTGCGCGACCGATACAGGATAAGTACGAGCGCGGCCTGCGTCAGGGGGCGCATTGCGGGTCGGGGGGTCGTCTCATCTCCGCCGTCGGCTGAACGCTCGACAATTCTTCATGGGCGGAAGGGAATCCGATGGCTGCGGTCTCGGAGTCGTTGCATCGCGCGATCAAGCATCACGAAGCGGGCGAAATCGAGCAGGCCGAGGCCCTTTATCGCGAGATCGTTCGCGTCGACCCGGGACATGCCGACGCCCTGCACCTCTTGGGCGTGGCCGCTCATCAGAAGTCCGATCACCCGAAGGGCGTGCATTTCATTCGCCAGGCGATCGCCAAGAGCGGCGGCTCGGCGTTGTACTACAGCAACCTGGGCGCGTGTTACCGCGCGCTCAACCGGATTGATGCCGCCATCGACGCCTTTCGCGAAGCCGTTCGGCTGCAGCCCGGCTTCTTCGGCGCACGGTACAACCTGGCGATGGCCCTCGAAGCGGCCGGCCGTCCCTATGAAGCCCTGCAAGCGTACGACGAAGTCCTCCGCATCAATTCCGGCTACGTGGAAGCGCTCAACAACCGCGGAGCCCTGCTCTCCTCGTTGGGACGTGCGGAAGAGGCTGTTGCAAGTTATCGCCGCGCCGTCGAGTGCCGTCCGCGCTCAGCCAGCCTGCACTACAACCTGGCCAACGCCCTTTCGCGGTGCGGGCAGTTCGAGCCGGCCGTCGCCGCCTATCGCGAAGCTCTGCGACTCGACGGGTCCGTTCCTGAGGCCTACAACAACCTGGCCACCGCGCTCGACGCGCTGGGCCGTAGCGAAGAAGCCCTGCAGGCGATCGATCAGGCCCTGGCTTTGCGCCCGGATTACTCCGAAGCCCGGCTCAATCAGTCGACCATTCAACAGGCGATCCGCGAACGGGAAGTGGCCAGTGTGATCGACCCGGACACGCCGGCGCTTGCCAGTGTGCCGGTCGCGTCGAATCCCGCACAGTGGTGCGCCCGCGGCGGGCAGTTGCAGGCCATCGGTCAATTTGAAGAGGCCGACGCGCTCTTCCGGCATGCGCTCGAGGTCGATGCGAACTGCGCGGCCGCCTACTTCGGCTTGGGTTTCAGCCTGCTGGCCGTCGAGCAGCACGAAGAATCGGCCGCCTATTACGAACAGGGGCTGTTGATCGACGACACCGACGGGACCGCCTGGAACAACCTGGGCTCGGCCTACACTTCGCTCGAAAAGTACGAAGAGGCCATCGCCTGCTACGAGAGCGCGCTGCAGATCGACGCAGCCAACGCTAAGGCACACTTCAACCTAGGCAACGTCTACAAGGATCTCGGGCAGCCGACCGAGGCCTCAGCTTGTTATCGGCGGGCGCTCTACGTCGAGCCTGGTCTGACCGAAGCGCACATCAACCTGGGCGTCGTCCTGCAGCAGCTGGGCCGTTTGGATGACGCGCTGGCGAGCCACGATCGGGCCGTCGAGCAGCGCCGCGAAGATGCCGAGGCTCACTTCCACCGCGCGGGTACGCTACTGATGAAGGGCGATTACGCCCGCGGCTGGGACGAATACGAGTGGCGATGGCGCTACGACCTGACGCCCCGCACGTTCGCCGCTCCGGCCTGGAACGGCGAGGACCTGGCCGACCAGACGCTTTTGATTCACGGCGAACAGGGAGTTGGCGATGAAATTTTCTTCGCCTCGTGCGTTCCCGACGTGCTGGCCTTGTCGCGGCAATGCCTGATCGAATGCGATCCGCGCCTGGTCCCTCTCTTTGCCCGTTCGTTCCCGCTCGCCGAAGTCGTTGCGCGACCCCTCTCGAATGACGAGGCCGATCTAGCCGGTATCACCGCCCATTCTCCGGCAGGCAGCTTGCCGCGATTCCTGCGGCGTACGTCAGCCGATTTCCCCAAGCGGCTGCGGTACCTGGCGGCTTGCCCCAAGCAGCGGCGAGACTGGAGCCGCCGCCTGGCCGAGCTGGGTCACGGTCTGAAGGTCGGCATTTCGTGGCGCGGCGGCGGCAAAGCCATTCAGCTGCGTCGCCGCTCGACGGCCCTCGCGCAGTGGCAGCCGGTCTTTGCCGTCCCGGGCGTCAAGTTCGTCGACTTGCAGTACGGCACCACGCCGGCGGAGCTGGTGGAAGCGGCCGGCCTGCTCGACGCTCCGCTGCAGCATTGGGACCACCTGGATCCACTCAAGGATCTCGACGGCTTCGCCGCGCTTGTCGCCGAATTGGATCTCGTGATCTCGGTCGACAATGCGACGGTCCACATGGCGGGCGCTCTGGGCGTTCCCGTTTGGAACTTGCTGCCCTTCGCGCCGACGTGGCGGTGGCAGCTCGGACGCGACGAGACTTCGTGGTATCCGTCGATGCGGCTCGTGCGGCAGCCCAAGCACGGCGACTGGAGTCCCGTTTTCCAGGAAGTGACCGGCCACCTGCGCCTGCTGGCCACGTCTCGCGGCTCGAAGACCGATGCCGGCGCAGTCGCTATGACACAGCCGGCCAAAGCGGCGCCAGGCTCGACGCCGCCGCCGAGTCTTACGATCTTCGACGCACAGGCCGCCGAGGAGCGGGCGAAGTACGAACAGGTCTGGAAGTTCGATCGCTACCGCGACTTCTCGCCCGGAGCAGACGCTCTCGAGCGGCTGCCGTTGCTCGACGCGCTCCGCAATCACAGCGTGCGAACAATTCTGGATGCGGGCTGCGGCTCGGGCAAGCTGATGTGGCGGCTGATTAACGAGCACGCCGGCGAATTCGACGTGCACGGCTTCGACATCACCGACAACTGCCTCGACCCCTGCTTCGCCGAGATCAAAGAGCAGGTGTTGACGGTGGGCTGCTTGTGGAATCCGGACGATTTCCGCCGCTTGTACGACGCGGTCATCTGCTGCGACGTAATGGAGCACATCCCCACCGAGCGAGTGCCGGCCGTGCTGGCCAATTTGCATCACAGCAGTCGACGGTTCGCTTTCTTTTCGATCGCCGTCATCAAGGACGTGTTCGGTCCCCAAATCCTGGGCGAAGCGCTGCACCTGACGGTGCAAAAGCCCGAATGGTGGCTGGCGCGACTCACAGAGGCTGGCTTCAAAATCAGCTCGCACGCGCTGGGCATCTCCGGCGACGGCACCGAGGCCCAACTCTACGTCTTCGCCACGCCGTAACGAACGATGCCTCGAAAGACTTTGCCTTCGCAAATTCCTTCGCTCCCGAAGCAATTTTTCCCCTTCTTTCGAGCGCCGCGCATCCGCTGCCACGAAGGTCACTTCATTCGCCGGAGGCTTTAACGCCGATACAGATTAAGCCGTTTCGTCGACCGGACTTTGGCGTGTCAGGGCCGGCCTGCGAGCGGATGTTCGCTGACCGTCGCGCACGTGAACTATCGCGGGAACAAATATGGCGGTTGCCGCTTCCGATCTTCTGCAGACCGCGTTTGAGCACCATCGCGACGGCGACCTGTCCGGAGCGGAGGCCGCCTGCCGCGAGACGCTCCGCGTCCATCCGCGTCATGCCGACGCGCTGCACCTCTTGGGCGTGATCGCCTTTCAGAAGCAAGAGCACGTGACGGCCGTCGATCGCATCGGCCAGGCCATCGACGCGGATCCGGGGCGAGCCGAGCTCTACAACAGCCTTGGAAACGTTTATCGCGCGCTCGACTGCCCGGTCGAAGCGCTAGCTGCGTTTCGTCGGGCCCTGCAGCTCCGACCCGATTTTTCGATCGCCTATTTCAACCTGGGGGTCGTGCTGAGTGAGCAAGGCCAGCAAACGGGCGCGATCGACTGCTTCGAGCGGGCCGCACAGCTCGACCCCAAGAATCTTCCCGCCTGGATGAACCTGGGCTCGGCCCTGCTGGAACGCGGCGAACTCGACGACGCGGCGGCCTGCTTCGAGTGCCTGTTGGAACTTGATGCGAATCATCCTGCGGCACTGGCTCAACTCGGCCGTTGCCGCGCCCGCGGCGGGCACACTGCTGAGGCGATTTCAGCCTACGAACGGGCTCTTGCCCAGGGCAACGATACGGACGAGCTGCTCAAGAGCCTCGCGGAGTGTTACCTGCAGAACGAACGCTCGGCCGATGCGGAAGGCGTCTATCGACGGGCCCTCGAGCGCAGCCCGCGAGAGGCCAACCTGCTGTTGAACCTGGCGCAAGCGCTCAAGGACCAGAAGAAGTTCGACGAAGCCATCGACTGCTATCGTCGCGGCCTGAGCCTCGATCCGCAAAATGCCAACGCCCATTATGCGCACGCCCGCGCGCTGCATCTGAGCGAGCGCTTCGAGGAAGCGATTAGCAGCTATCGCCAGGCGATCGCCCTAGGCTCGAAGGAGCGGCAGGCGCTCTACCATCTGGGGAACGCCTGTAAATCGGTGAAGCGGTTGAGCGAAGCTGTTGAAGCGTATCTGGCCACGCTCGAGCGCGACGCCGACTTCCTCCCCGCGATGTATCAACTGGGGAACGCCTACCGGCAGCTGTTCGATCTCGACAGTGCTCGGCGGTGCTACGAAAAGGTCCTCGCGAAAAAGCCCGACGATCTCACGGTGCTGGTGGCGCTGGGCAACGTGCTGAAAGAGCAGGACGACCAGGTCGGGGCCGCGGCCGCTTATCGCAAGGTGATTCGCCACGTGCAGGGCGAACCGCTCTGGGAGCTGTGGCTGGACACGTTGTGCCCGGTGGTCTTTCACAGCACAGTTGGCATCGACCAGTATCGGGCGCGGCTGCTGGCTCGCTTCGAGGAATTTGCGACGAAAAACCTGGCGATCACGCCGTCTGTCATCGCCGGCCAGGGCTGCCCGCCGTCGTACACGCTGCAGTTCCATGGTCGTGACAATCGTCCGCTCAAAGAGGCCTACGCCCGGATCTTCGGTGGGCTGGCCGAAGCGGGCGGGGGCTACGATCGTTGGTGGCTGCGCAGGCAAGCCGCGCGTCGGCTTCGTCGTCACCGACGGGCACGAAGGAGTTTTTCTTCGCTATTTGCAGGGCGTGTTGGAGCGGCTCGATCGCCGCGAATTTGAGCCGGTCGTGATCTGCTCGGCCGGCGGGCAGCGGCGGATCGAGGCACAGGTTCCAACCGGAGCGTTCGAGACGTTCGTCATCCCCAGTCGCTTCGACCGGATCGTGGACCGCATCCGCGAGGGCCGGTTTGCGGTCCTCTACCATTGGGAGATC
The DNA here is from genome assembly GCA_963813715.1 of uncultured Planctomycetaceae bacterium. Lineage (GTDB taxonomy): Bacteria > Planctomycetota > Planctomycetia > Planctomycetales > Planctomycetaceae > DASPSM01. Next base: position 138,176 of record CAWFAK010000012.1, read on the forward strand.
GGCTCGGACGTCACCAATTATTTTCTGCCGCTCTGCCGCCTCGCGCCGGTGCAATGCACGGGAGCCGGGCTGCCCGACACGTCGGGGATTCCGCCGGTTGATTACTTCCTGACGAGCAGCGTCTGCGAGCCGCCGCGCGCCGGAGCGCGCTTACAGCGAACGCGTCATCACCTCCACCTCGCTGCTCACCTGGCAGACGCGGCTCGGCGTCGGCGACAACTCGCGGACGCCGGTACTCAGGCCGAGCGCCACCGAGCACGTTTATCTCTGCCCGCACAAGATTGAAAAATTCCATCCCGACTTCGACGGCTTGCTCGGCGAAATCCTCGAGCGCGATCCGCGCGGCACGATCGTCATTCCCCAGGACCGTCACGGCTACGCGGCTCGCAAGCTGCAAAATCGGCTGCGGCTCGCGTTGCGGCACGTTGCCGAGCGAATCCGCTTTGTGCCCTACCAGTCGATGGACGGATACCTGGGTCTGATCGACGCGGCCGACGTGCTACTCGACCCGATTCATTACGGCGGCGGACTGACCTCGTTCGACGGTCTGTCGCTCAACAAGCCGATCGTGACGCTGCCCGGTCAGTTCCTCCGCGGCCGCTTCACGGCCGGTTTTTACAACACGATGGGTGTGAACGAGTGCATTGCCACGGGCCCGGACGACTATGTTGCGCGGGCGGTGCGACTCGGCACCGATAGCGAATGGCGCCGCCACGTCGTCGAGCGAATTCAGCAGACGAGCGACGCGCTGTTTGAAACGCCGAGCGCCGTCGCCGAATACAACCGCATCCTCTCACAGCTCGTCGAGGAGGCGGTCCGCCGCGGCTAGCGAACCGAAGCCAAGGAATCGGCATGACACCAGCGGTCCGACTTTCGCCCCAGTTGTCTATCCCGGCCGCCTGCGAAACCGCCTCTGCGGACCGTTGCCGAAAGTCGGCGATTGCCCTGCAAAAGCAGGGGCGTCTCGACGACGCGATCCGTCTCTATCTCCGCGGCTTGGCGCTCGATCCTCGCGACGCGGCCGGCTACCGCTGCCTGGGAACGGCGTATAAGCAGCAGGCCAAGCTCGATCTGGCGGCGGCTTGTTTTCGTCGGGCCGTCGAGCTCTGTCCGGCCTTTCCCGAAGCTTGGAACAACCTGGGCAACACGCGACTCGAGCAGGGCGACCCGGCTCAAGCCGCCGAGTGCTTTGCCCGCGCGTGCCACATCCAGCCCGATTTTGCCGGGGCGCACTTCAACAGCGTGCAAGCGCTCGACGCGTTGGGCCGGTTCGACGCGGCGATTGCTGCCGGCCGCCGGGCGCTTGAGTTGCGCCGCGCAGCGCCGAATTCTGCAACGGCCTGGGGATAGCGCTCTTCGGCGCCCAGCGCGTCGACGAAGCAATCGTCTATTACGATCAGGCGTTGGCCCTGCGGCCCGGCTATGCGGCCGCCCACTACAACCGCAGTCTGGCTTGGCTGACAAAGGGAGACTTCGCTCGCGGTTGGAGCGAGTACGAATGGCGCTGGCAGCTGCCCGGAGTGACGCATACGCCGCATCGCCAGCCCCGTTGGGACGGCAGCGTCGCGCCCCACGCCACCATCCTGCTCGACGCCGAACAGGGTTTAGGCGACACGATTCAATTCGCGCGCTACGCTCCGCTGGTGAAGTCGCGAGTTGGGCGAGTGATCCTGCGTTGCCAGAAGCCGCTAGTCGGACTCTTGCGTTCGCTGGCAGGCGTCGACGTGTTGCTCACGCAGGAGGATGCATTGCCGGAGTTCGACGCGTGGCTGCCGCTCCTGAGCGTGCCGCAGTTCTTCACGCCGTCGACCGAGTCAATTCCCGGCACCGTTCCGTATCTTTCGCCCGACGAATCGCACGTTCGTTTCTGGCAGGCGCGGATCGAGGGCTACGCCGGTTTGCGCGTCGGCATTCACTGGCAGGGGAATCCGGCCTTTCCGAAGGACCGCTTTCGTTCGATGCCCCTGTCCTGCTTCGAACCCTTGGCTAAGCTGCCCGGTGTGCGGCTCTTCAGCCTGCAGAAAGGAACTGGAACCGAGCAGCTCGCGCAGCGCTCGGCGACTTTTCCGGTCGTCGATTTCGGCCTCACGCTTAGTGAAATTCACGGTCCATTTCTCGATACGGCCGCGATCTTGCGCTGCCTGGACGCGGTGGTCACGTCCGACACGTCGCTCGCCCATTTGGCCGGCGCTTTGGGAGTTGAGACCTGGCTGGCCGTGCCGCACGTTCCCGAATGGCGCTGGCTGTTGGAGCGCGAGAACACGCCCTGGTATCCGTCGCTGCATCTGGTGCGGCAGCCGGAAGTCGGCCAGTGGGGCGGCGTGTTCACGCGAATTACAGCCGCCATTCGTCAGCGCGGTGCACTCGCCGCGGAAAAGTCTCGCTGCTTCCCGGAATCTGCCCGACTTGCCCACTCGGTAAAACCCAAAATTCAAGCCAGACTTGCGCCCGGCCGATACCATCCGATGCGGCTGCGTCTCGGCCGCAGACGGGCCGCATTGCGCCGCGACCGTATTCCAGGGTGGCTTTGAATGTCGACGATTTCAAGTAGCTCCAGCACCTCCTCGCCAACGACGATCGTCAACACCAACGGAACGGTGGCGCCGGTCACGTCGTCGGTCGGGCCCGTCAGCGGTATCAACTACCAGGCGCTGATCACCGCGCTCGAGGCGAGCCAGCAAGCACAGGTCACCGACCTGCAGAACGACATCACGAAAGTGCAGGGGCAGGAGACCGGCTACCAGACGCTGGAGGCGAATCTCGCGCCGGCGACAACGGCACTACAATCACTCGCGCAGCCATCGACCTTTGAGGATTACCAGGTCCAGTTGTCCGACCCGACGCAGCTCAACGTGACGGCTGGCACCAGCGCGGCCCCGGGTTCGTACCAGTTCCAGGCGCTGCAGCTGGCTTCGAACCAGACCGACCTGTCGACCGGTTTCGTTAATGAAAACTCGCAGGCCGTCGGGGCCGGAACGCTGACCATCGCAGCTGGCGGGGGACTGGCGCCTCCCACGCTACTGGCCGCGCTCAACGGCAACTCGGGCGTGCAGGCGGGGACGATCAGCATCACGGACGGCGCGGGACACTCGACGACGGTCAATCTGTCGAACGCCTACTCCGTCAACGACGTCGTCAACGCGATCAACGACAACGGCGTGGCGGATGTCACGGCCTCAGTCTCCGGCGGACACCTCGTCATCACCGATACCTCGGGCGGCTCGGGCACGCTCAGCGTGGCCAACGTCGACGGCGACCAGACGGCAACCGACCTGGGCATCGCCCAAACGAGCACCACCGGCACCATCACCGGGCAGGACGTTTACCAGACCACGGACAACACGCTTCTCTCGCAGATCAACGACGGCAACGGCCTCTATACGGTGTCCGGCGTGTCCGACATGGAAGTCACGCTCTCCAACGGCACGCAGCTGCAAGTGAACCTGGGCGGTGCCGAAACCGTCGGCGATGTCCTGAACGACATCAATAACGCCACCGGTAACAACGGGCTGCTGGTCGCCTCGCTGTCCAACGGCGGGATTCAACTCACCGACAACAGCGGCGGCTCGGGCACGCTTTCCGTCAGCAACCAGAACTCGGCGTCGGTCGTCAGCGAGCTGGGATTGAACGTGGCCGCGAACGGCAACACGATTTCCGGCACGCCTCTCTTGGCCGGCATGAACTCGGTGCTGTTGTCGAACTTGAACGGCGGCCAAGGCATCACGCAGACGGGCGAGATCGAGCTGCAGGACCGCACCGGCCAAACCGCGACGATCAACCTCGCCGGGGCGACCTCGCTTAGCCAGGTCATCGATGCCATCAACTCGGCCACGACTACCGGCGGGCAGAAGCTCGATCTCACCGCAAGCATCGATCAGGCCGGCAACGGCATCGAGGTCACCGACACGTCGGGCTCGACGGCCGACAACCTCGTGATTCAGGACGTCGGCGGCAGCACGCTCGCGACACAGCTGGGGATTTCGGTCAACGCGGCTACCAGCTCGGTCGATTCGGGACCGCTCGACTTGCAGTACGTCAACGGGTCGACCAGCCTGTCGACTTACGCGCCGGGCGGAACCGCCGTGCCGAACGGAGACTTCACGATCACCAACTCCGCCGGCAAAACTGCCACGATTGCCCTCACTAGCTCGGATAAGACGTTGGGCGACGTGATGGGCCTGATTAACACGTCCGGACTCAACGTCACCGCTGCAGCTCAATAGCACCGGCGACGGCATCGTGCTGACGGACAATGCCGGCGGAAGCGGGGCCCTGTCGGTCAAGGACGATAACGGGGGCACGACGGCGACCGACCTGCGGATTGCCGGGACGGGCACCTTGAACTCGGACAATCAATCGCAGATCGACGGACGCTCCGCCACCGTCATCACCATCTCTTCGACCGACACGCTGCAGAATCTCGTCAATGCCATCGGCCAGTCGGGCAGCGTTAGCGCCTCGATCGTCAACGACGGATCGGCGTTCGACCCGTACCACCTGGCACTGACGTCCAACACCAACGGCGCGGCCGGGCAGTTTTTCGTCACCGAGACGGGGGGCAACCTGGGCTTTCAGACGACGACGCAGGCTTCCAACGGGCTGTTGCGCGTCGGTTCGGGTTCGTCCGGATTCATCCAGACGTCGAGCACCAACGAGTTCACAAACGCGCTGCCCGGCCTCAACGTGCAGCTGTTGGCGACGGGCCAGAGTCCGGATACGGCAACGGTGACGCAGGACACCTCGGGCATCGTGACGGCGTTGCAGAACTTCGTGTCGAACTACAACAACTTCGTGTCGGAATCGCAGACGCTGACGTCGTTCAACACGACGACCGATACGGGCGGCGCGCTCGAAGGCTCGCCGACCGTGATGGAGGCACAAAGCCAGCTCGCCCAGCTGGTTACGCAAACCTTCGGTTCGGGCTCGAGCGGCATCTCCAGTCTGGTCGACTTGGGGATCACCATCGGGTCCAACGACCAGCTGGCCTTTAACGAAACGACGCTGCAAAACGCGCTGCAGGCTAATCCAGCGAGCGTGGCCAGCTTCTTCACGACGGCAAAGACGGGTTTCGCGACCGTCGCCCAAACCACGCTCAACGCCATCACGGCCCCGCAAACGGGCTCCTTCAGCGTGGCGAGCGACACGCTGAACGACTCGATCACCAACTACCAGAACCGCATCACCGAACTCAACCAGATTCTCACCGACCAGGAAAACCAGCTCTCGCAGACGTTTGCCAACCTCGAGACGAACCTGGCGAAAATGCAGGCCCAGCAGCAATACGTGGGGCTGATCGCCCAGGATAGCCCTAGCAACAGCAACAGCAGCTCATCCAGCTCGAGCAGTAGCAGCAGTAGTAGCAGCAGCAAGGTCGCCTAGGCCAACCCAGCCTGACCGCCCGCGCGGTCGAGCGATTGCCGCCGCATTCCACGGAGAGAATCGAAGCGATGTCCTTTTCCACCGAGTATCTCGAAACCAAAGTCCTGACCGCGACCCCGCACCAGTTGCACTTGTTGGTCATCGACGGAGCGATTCGCCACGCCACCTCGGCCGAAGCAGCCCTACTTGCCGGCGACTTCGCCCGGGCCGACGCTCAGCTCGAGCGCTCGAACCAATGCGTCTCTGAGCTGATGGCCGGCCTCAAATCGAATCGACAGCCACAGCTCGTCGAGCAGTTGAAGGCGGTCTTCGTCTTCGTGCAGCGGACCCTGGGGCAAGCCCAACTCCGGCACGACCCGCGCGCCTGGCCGACGCACTGCCGGTCCTGCGCCTCCATCGCGAGACGTGGGTGGCGCTGGGCAAGAAGCTGGCCCAAGAATCGGCAGCGGACGTCCCGGCGGAGGCAGGGTCCGGCTACTCCTGGTCTTCGTAATCGCGAGCGACCGGCGAGCTGCCGCGTTTTCACCTGCCGGGTTATCACCCGAACCGGCGGCGGTCTCACTGGTGCAGCCGCCGTTTCGTCCGGTCGTCAGGCCGAGTATCATCGCGGTGCAAGAGCGCCAGCCGATCGGCGGCGGTGCCGCGCGCTTCGACTCCCTCGCTCCCGGACTGCCAGCGGCAATGATCCCACGCGTTCTCGAACCGGAGGTCATGGACACCGACGAAGAGGCCATCGACTACAACACGATGGATCATTCGCAGGTGAACCGCGTCTTCGTCGACGACCTGATGCGCTTAAACGGCCCGACCCGCGTGCTCGACGTCGGCACGGGCACGGCGCTCATCCCGATCGAGCTTTGCCGCCGGGGCGATCAATGGCGCGTGGTCGCCGTCGATTTGGCCCGGTCGATGCTCGACGTCGGCGGTAAAAACGTTGCGGAGGCGGGGCTTGCGCATGCGATCGAGCTGAAACTGGTCGACGCCAAGCGGCTGCCGTTCGACGACGGCGCGTTCCCCGTAGTGATGTCCAACAGCATCATCCACCACATCCCTCATCCGGCCGACTGCCTGGCCGAGATGATCCGCGTCGTCGCGCCGCAGGGGCTGCTGTTCGTCCGCGATCTCTTGCGGCCGGACACTGAGTCACATCTCAAGCACCTGGTCCAAACCTACGCCGGCGACTCGGACGCCCATCAGCAAAAGATGTTCGCCGAGTCGCTGCACGCCGCGCTCACGCTCGAAGAGATCCGCGGCCTGGCCGGCAAATTCGGCATCGCCCCCATCTGCGTTCAGCAGACCACCGACCGCCACTGGACGCTGGCCTGGAAGCGCGGCTAAATCGACGTGCTCCCTGACGGCCGCACGCGCGCGACATCCGGAAGAGTCACGCGGGAACGATTGCGCGGGTCCTGACCGGCGAGCCGCCAGGCAAGGGTCTGCCCACCCGAAGGTGACGGTTGCCCGCAGAGAGTGCTGTCGTCCACCGGCCGGGAGCCCGCAAAGCTTCGCTGTTCGCTCAAGTCCCCGCGAAGAGCGGACGATTAAGTCTACGCATTTTGACTCGTTTCACCTGGCAAACCCTCCGAAACCGCCGCCGGAGCCCTCCATGCCGACGATCCCGCTGGATGCCCGACCGACTCGATTGCGGACCCGTCTCGAAGATTCGCTCATCCGCTTGCAGACCGTACTCCGCCGGGGCATCCAGCGGGAAGCCGACGATGAAACGCTCTACGCACAGTGGCAGAGCCGTTGGGCCGGTCGCCGCGAGGAGCTGTCCCGACGGCTGACCGCCATCGACAGCCAACTCGAGTCGTGGGCGCCCGAGAGCCGGTCCACGCCCCGCCTGGCCGTCCTCGGCGACTGCGAGGAGACGGCGATGTTCGGATTCTGCGACGAGTCGGGATTTGGGCCTTTGATCGAAGTAAGGTGAGCGGTCGGCCGTCCCGGCATCAAAGAAACGGCGGCTGACCTTACCTGTGCTTAGCGGGCAATCGCGCCGCGTCCGCCCGCGGCTTGCGGCTCGCGGAAGAGCTGCTCGGAAAGTCCGTGGTCGCTGGCCATGCCGAGCGTCTTGTGCCCCGACTTCACGATGCCGTAGGCCGCTCCCTGCGCGCGTAGCGTCAGCAGGGCTTCCAGCTTGCTGGCGCTCGCGTCGATGACGGGCATGGCGCGGGCCAGCGCCGTCAGCGGCCGCTGCGTTAGCGAGACGTCCGCCACGCGGACGTAGGCAAACCAGGCGTCGGCCCCGGTGGTGCGGCGGAGGGCCACGTTGGTCAATCCGTATCGGCGGGCGAAACTCAACACGTCGTCCCGGCTCGCGTTCTCCGCCAGGCCCAGAATCCGGTTGGTCGGGGTGACCGACGACTGGACCGATTGCACGGCCAGATGCGTCATTCCCTCGATCAGCTTGCGTTGCACGTCCAACAGCAGCCCCTCTTGGTGCCCCTGGCTGAGCACTTGCACCAGCCGCGCCCGCCCGAGGAGTTGTCCGGGCCGATTCGCGGCCGTGCGGCTGAAGCGCTGCAGCACGCTGGTGAGCGCCATCAAGGGAAAACTGATCGGCAGGAACAAGCGATAAAACAGCGCGAACCAGCCGACGTTCCGTCGCAAGAGCCAGAGCGGCGCCCGATAATACAGGTTCTTGGGAATCAGCTCGCCGAAGGTGAAGACGAACGGCGCGATGAGCAGCGTCGCGACGACCTCGACCGCCATTCCCTCGGACAGCCCCGCCTCGACCGCGGCAATTCCCACCGCGACCGTCAGCAGATAGTGCGCGACGTTGTTGCCGATGAGCGCAGTCACGACGAAATTCGTCGGATTCTGGCAGAACCAGAGGATGCGTTTGGCGATTGGATCGCCGGCCTGCGCATCGATGCTCACTCGCAAATAGCTCGCACGGTAAAAACCCGTTTCGGCGCCGCTGAAAAAGGCAGCCAGCCGCAGCCCGAAGACGAACAGCGCGAGGGCCCCCAGGTAGGGCAACATGCCGCTCATGCCGGCGCCTCCGGGGCGGGTTGGTCGCGGGTGAGCATGGCCCGCAGCCGGCCGCGCTTCGAGACTTCGATCACGCGGATGCGGAAGTCGTGCCAAAAGCACTCGTCGCCGACGGCGGGCAAGTGCTCCAGCTTTTCCTGCAGCAAGCCGGCGAGCGTCACGAGTGCGTCGGCGTCAGCGTCGTAATCGATGCCCAGCCGGCCGGCCAGGTGCCGCAGCGAAGTAATTCCCTCGGCGTGATAGCAGCCGGGAGCGACTTCGAGCACAGGGGGCCGCGACAACACGCGGGCCGCCCGATCGGGCTCGGGGATCAATACGGTGTTGAGGATGTCGTCGTAAGTGAGCATCCCGATGGTCTCGCCAAACTCGTTAACCACCGACGCGACGCTGACCACTTGCTCTCGCAAGAGCGTCAGCACGGCGCCCAACTTGGCGCACCAGGGCACATGCACCACGTCCTCCGCCCCCTCCGCCAGGTGCTCCCCAGAAATCATCGAATAGCTCGACAGGGCGATGGCCGACTCGACGTCATCGCTCCCTTCGCGGACGACGGCCACGTAGTCGCTGTCCGGCATCCGCGACGGCCAGATCCAGCACGCGGACCGGCGTCCGGCACGTCGGATACGTGCCCCGCGGCCGCATCACTTCCTCCGCCGTGATGTCCGACAGGTCGAGGATGTTGTGCAGGATCTGTTTTTCCTGGCGGATCATTTCCTCGCTCAAGTCGGAAACGTTGACCGCGTTCTCAAGATCTTCGGGGCTGAGATAGGGCTCTTGATGGATGTGCGGCAGAAACGTCCGCCGGGCAATCCGCGTCAGCCCGCGAAAGAAGGGGAGCGCGGGGTCGAGCAGCCGAATCATGGCGACGATCGGCAGTGTGACCAACGGCGCCACGCGCCGTCGAAAGAGCGCGGCCGCCACCTTCGGCACAACCTCGCCGAAGAGCAAGAGCGCGATCAGCGACACGAAACCGAACACGGCGGCCGCCGTTCGCAAGCTCGGCCGTCAACAGCCGCTCGGAAACGACGATGCTGACTGCGAAATAGAGCAGGTTGACGACCAGGTTCCAGAAGAGGATGCCGGTGAGCACCCGGTCGGGGTCGGCCAAGAGGGCGGCGGCCGCCCGTTCGCGGGGGCGTCCCACGCGGAAGGCGCGGATTTCGTCATGCGAGAGAAAGAAGAGGGCCGTCTCGCTGGCGGACAGAAACGCACTCAGGGCCATCAAGCGCCAGCATGGCCACCAGGCCTGCGAGCCAACGGTCCGTCGAATGCAGGAATTCGCTCATCGCGAGTGGCGAACCGTACCTTCCAGTTCGGGATCCGGGCTGGCAGCGCCGGCCGCCGGCAGGCGCGGTGCCGCCGCCAAGGGGCTGCCCGCCGCGCGAATCAACCCATTATCAAAGCAGTGTCCGCCCATTATCAAAACAGTGTCCGCGAGAAACAACAGGCGGACGAAGAATGGCCGATGAGGGACGCCAAATCAACGCTCGGGCATCGCAAAGTCGCCCATCGGCCAACTGCGTCTGTCTGCGCGTCACGTATTGTTGAGCGTCGTGCGACCCAGCGAGGCATCGAACTCGCTGACGGCGGGGACCAGCATCGCCAGCGTCGTAAAGCCGTAGGCGGTGGCGATGGCGAAACAGACGCCCAGCGATCCCTGCAGCAGGAATTCGGTGATGGCGTAGAACGTCAGAAACGGAAGCGCGCCGGCCGCCAGCATCAGCGCTGCCGACGGATTGCGATGCGACAACGATGCGTACAGGGCAATACTGCCGGCCAGAATGAACACCAGGAAGCTGGCGAACTGCTGGGCGAACGACGAGCGGGCCTCCACCAACAACAGCATGAAGATGAAGATGCCGATGAACAGGAAGAAGATCGTCCCCAGGCTGTTGGCGATCGCCGTCCGCGACCGGTCAAAGCTCAACCCGGAATGCAGGCCGAGCATGGCCGCGAACAGCACCAGCACGGCAAAGCCGATCACCACGTACAGAAACGTCTCGACGGTGACCGTTCCCCCCAGCCAGGCGACGTAGCCGGCCAGGGCCAGCGGAATAAGGATCAGCTCCTTGGTGTTGTAGAGAATGCCGCCCAGCTTGCCGTAAATGAACTCCTTCGCGGAGACGTCGGTCATCAGCAACAGCTCGAGCGTCTTGCCGTCGCGTTCGGAAGTGAAGGCGGTGACGGCCTGAGCATTGATGATGATCAGGCTGATCAGGCACAGGCCGACGAAGGCCACGCCGCTGGGCGTAATCATCCCCAGCACGAGCTCGCCGGAGGCCGGGTGACGGCTCACCAGATAGCCGATCATCACCGCCATCACCACGTAAGCCGCCTTGATCGCCAGGATCTTGCGGCCGTAGGCCTTCGTGCAGATTTCCCGCCACACGACCGGGTTGGCCCAGATTCGCCGCGTCTGTGCCACCGGACGCGCGGTGACGACCTTGCCGTCGGCCGTGAGGGCTTCGTCCTCGGGCATCATGGCTGCGGCGAAGAAGGTGCGCGACGGATTCCAAACACGGAGCCGCAGCAGAGTGATGCCGTTGATCACAACCGCCACAATTGCCATCACGAGCAAGAAGTCCCACGAGGCGACGTGGGCGGTCGTCAACCCGTGATGGGCGCTCGAGCGGATCAAGGATCGAAAAGAGGACGCGATACGGATCGAGCAGACCGATCCAATGGGCAGCCGCCGAACCGGCGGGCAGCGCGGCCACGATGCCTTCGACCAACCCCAGGAAAATGACAAACCCTAGCACGGTTACGGCCAGCGTCTGGAACGTTTTCTCGCGCCAATAGGCCACGAGCAGTCCCCAGCTGCCGGCCGGCAGCGCCGACGCGACGCAGATCACGAGCGCCCAAATCACCTGGTCGGTGCCCGTGCCCCCCAACAGCGAGACGAAAAACAGCACGGGGATCGACACGACGATCAGCGCCATCACCATCAGCAGGCTGGCGAACAGTTTGCCAAAGACAAGCTCGTAATCGCGGAGGTCGGTCATCAAGAGCAGGATCAGCGTCTGCCGGTCCTTCTCCTGAGCCACGCCGCTCGCCGCAAACAAGAGCGCGAAGAACAAAACGAGCGAGAGCTGCACAATGCAGAAGATCTGAAAGACGAGACTGCCGAAGCGGGCCACGTCGCCAAAGCTGCGGACCTGCTGCCAGCCGAACATCGCCTGCATGGCGGTGTACATCAGCACAAACAGGGCGGCCACATAGCCGGAGCGGATGAGAAAATGCTTCAGCTGACGCGGCGAAGTCAGCGCCTCACGGCTGAAAATCGGACCGGCAAACAACGAAACTCTCCCGACTCGCGGATCGCGGGTGACAGAACGGCCCGCAAAAAAGAACTCTTAGGCCAACCGTATCCGAGGCGGACAGACCATTCAAGCCGGCCCCCCCGGCGGCTCTGCAATGCCAGTTTGGCCGTCAGCCGGTCGCGTCGGCCGAATTTCTCCCGCTGGTGGCGATCGGCTTGAGAGAAAAGTGGCCTTTCTGGGATTCGGCCGGGAAATCCCTCGATTCAGCCCGTACAGCTCGCCGATAACACCTTAAACGCCCCCCAGGAAATGTCCCCATGCGCTTCGCAACTCGGGCGGCAGCCGCCCTGCTCGTGACGGCAGCCCTCTTCGTGGACGAATCGGCGACCCTCGCCCGGGCGCCGGTCCTGCCCATCCCGACGCGCCGCCCGTCCCCGTCCGCGATCTCGCCCAAAACGGGCGGCCAGGGCTCGATCATGACCCCCAACTCCAAGGGGGGCCAGAAGAAGGGCTGGTCGCCGTTCGGCGGCAAGAAGAAAGTCGGCTCGCGACACCTCAACTCGCTGAAGTAGGCCAGTTCGCTCAAGTGAGTCGCGATCGCTAGCGGTAGCCCGCGCGACGAAATCGCTCCGCCGGGTCCTGGTGGAAGAAGTTGCGAAACAGCTCGTAGAGCTGCGGGTGCTCTTGCTGCATGGCGAGCGGCTGCTCGAAGAACGACTCGGTCACCACCGCGAAGAACTCGGCCTCGCTCACCGTGCCGTACGGATCGAGCAGCGTCGGCCGACCGTGACTCGTCCGATGGATCAGGCGGTGGTACTCCGCCGTCATGATTTGGGACCACGTCTGATACTGGGCGCGGCTCTCCAGCAGCGGCGCCCCGTCGAATCCGTGTCCCTGCAGGTCGAGCGCGTGGGCGAACTCGTGGAACACGACGTTCACGCCGTCGTCGGGAACGCGGCCGCTGCGGAGCACGTCGGGCCAGGAGAGCACGATTGCCCCGACCGACGACGCTTCACCCAGCCGCGGAGAATCGCTCTCGATCACCACGCCGCCGGGCTGCACTTCGGTCTGCTTTGCCACGTAGCTGCTGGGGTAGACCAGCACCGAATAGATCGACTCGAAGTATTCTTCGTGGAGTCCGATTGCCAAGAGACCGGCCTGCGCGGCGATCGTGACCTTGATCTCCTCGCTCATCGCCAGGCCGTTGCAGCCTTCCCAGTTCTTTTCGGCGACGAGGATCTGCGTGAGCGCGTCGAGGCGTGCGCGGTCCTCCGCGGCGAGCCACGCGTACTGGGCGAAGTTAGCGGCCAGGAACGGCCGCCATGCCGGCGGTAGCGGCCGGGCCCCAAGGCGACGTCTGCGGCGGCGACGGAGCCAGCCGATCATCCGGGAAAGTACTTTGCGAACTGCGATCGAAAGCCGTCGAGCCCCGCGTTGATCAGCCGGACGTCATTCGTCGGCGTGATCAGCCGGCAGCCCTTGCCGACGAGCAGGTCGCAATGCTCGAGGTTGGCGGTCACCGCCCCCCAGTGCTTGCCATGCTTCGCGCAGGCGGCCGCCACTCGATCGATGGCCGCGATGCACTTGGGATGAAAGAACTCGCCCGTGACGCCCAGGCTCTGGCTCAGGTCGACGGGGCCGATGAACAACAGGTCAACTCCGTCGATGGCGGCAATCGCGTCGCACTCTTCCACCGACTGCAGCGTCTCGATCTGGATGGCCAGAAACGTGTCGCGATTGGCCTTCTTTGTGAACTCGGCAGGCGGAATCCGGCCGAAGTTGGCGTCGAAGCCACCGTTGTTGAGACCGCGCGAGCCGCGCGGCGCGAACTTGGTCCAGCGGGTGAACTGTTCGGCCTGCTCGGCCGTGAAGATTTGCGCGGCCATCACGCCGCCGCCCCCCGCCTCCAGGCAGCGGGTGACCATCGCGTAGTCGGTCGGGGCAATGCGGACGAACGTGTCCATCCCGTAGCTGCGGGCGGCCAGCGTGCCCACTTCGAGCTGTTCGATCGTCAGCCCGCAGTGCTCGTGATCGAACCACAGCGCGTGAAAATTGCCGGTGAGACCCAGCATCTGCACGATGTTGTGATGCGGGATGCGGCCGACGCGCGGCCGTCATCACGATCTCGTTGCGGGCCAGCCGCTCTTTAATCGTGGCAAACATGGCAGGCTATCCGATGAATTCCAATTCGACGGGCCGCGGGATGATTCCCTCCTCGAAGCCGCGCCGCAACAGCACGGCGACCGCTTCGCGTCCGCGGGGGCCGAAATCGAGCGTCCAGTCGTTGACATACATGCCGACAAACGAATCGGTCTTCTCCAGGTCGAGGTGCCGGCCGTATTTCCGGGCGTGGGCCAGCGCCTCGCTGCGATGGTCCAGACCGTATTGAATGCTCTGCTTGAGCAGCGCGGTGACTTCCTGCATCCCTTGCGGACCCAGGTCCTTGCGAATGGCATTGCCGCCCAGCGGCAGCGGCAGTCCGGTTTCGTCGTGCCACCACTTGCCCAAATCGACGATCAGCGACAGTCCCTGGTCTTTGTAGGTCAGTTGCCCTTCGTGGATGATCAGCCCGGCGTCGAACTTTTTCTGCTCGACCAGGTCGAGGATCTGATCGAAGGGCTGCACCTCGTAAGTAAAGTGATCGCCCAACAAAAGCCGGAACGTGAGGAATGCGGTCGTCAACTCGCCGGGGATGGCGATGTGCCGGTCGCGGAGCCAATTGATATCGGCCGCGTTGCGGGCGACGACCATCGGCCCGTAGTTGTCTCCCATGCTGGCGCCGCAGGCGCACAAGGCATACTGCTCGGTGACGTAGGCGTAGCCGTGCAGGCTCACGGCCGTCAGCTCCAATTCGCCTTCGAGTGCGCGGCGATTGAGCGTCTCGATATCCTGCAGCTCGTGCGTGAAGCGGTAGCGGCCCGTATCGATCTTGTCGTTGGCCAGCGCGTGAAACATGAACGCGTCGTCCGGATCGGGACTGTGGCCGACGCGGATAAGAATTTGTTCGGACATGGCTTGAGACTAATGACCGGCATGGATGGCCGCAACCTTCGTGCTGCGGGCTTTAGTGCCGCTTTCGTCATTCGGGCTTCGTGCTTGCCCTTGCACCCCTTCCGTCTTGTCGGAACGTTCTAAAGAGCATATACCAAAGCGCGAATTTGCCGGCGGCCGTCGATGATTTTACGCGACGGCGGCTCGAACGCTCCAAAGGGAATTGGCGCCATGAAATTTCTCGCCGCATGTCTCGTCTCTTCGGTGCTGGGCGGACTGTTCGTCGTGTGGCTGATCGATCCGGCTCGAGGTCATCAGGCCTCGGCCCAGGAGGCGTTTCCCCACCGAACGGACCGCGCTTCCCCGTGCCCGACAATCGCCAGCCCCCCGTCGCACCCGTCGTCCCCGAAGCCCGCCGTAGCGGCGAACTCATCTTCAACTCCGAGGGACTCTCGCCCGAAGAAGCGATCGGCGTAGCCGTTTACGATCACGTCAACAAGTCGGTCGTCAACGTCACCACCAAGAGCACCAACACCGTGATGATGGTCGTCGACGTGTCGTCGGAAGGCTCGGGCTCCGGCTCCGTGCTCGACCAGGAAGGCCACATCCTCACGAACTATCACGTGATCGAAGACGCGCAAAAGATCGACGTGATGCTCTTCGACGGCAACAGCTATGAAGCCAAACCGGTGGGTGCCGACCCGATCAACGACATCGCCGTCATCAAGATCGACGCGCCGCGCGATGCCCTCTTCCCGATTCACCTGGGCGACTCGGCCGAAATGAAAGTCGGCATGCGAGTCTTCGCCATCGGCAACCCGTTCGGCCTCGAGCGGACCATGACCACGGGCATCATCTCCAGCCTCAATCGCACGCTGCAGGTCGCGGCCAACCGTTCGATCAAGTCGATCATCCAGATCGACGCGGCCGTTAATCCGGGCAACTCGGGCGGACCACTCCTCAATTCGCACGGCCGACTGATCGGCATGAACACGGCCATCGCCAGCCGCACGGGGCAGAGCGCGGGGGTCGGCTTCGCCATTCCCAGCAGCCTGATTGCCCGCGTGGTGCCGCAGCTCATCGCGCACGGCCGCGTGATCCGCCCCGAGATCGGCATTCAAATGGTGAAGGTGACCGAGAAAGGCATGCTGCTCGCCAAGCTCACGCCCGACGGTCCGGCCGCCCGCGCCGGACTGCGCGGCCCGCAGGTGGTCCGCAAACGGCGCGGCCCCCTCTCCTGGGATACGGTCGATTTCGCCTCGGCCGACTTGATCACCGCCATCGACGGTGAACCGATCAAGAACGCGGACGACTTTTTGACGGCGATCGAAAGCAAGCGGCCGGGCGACCGCGTCGAACTCGCCGTCGTCCGCGATGGGCAGGAGTTCAAGGTGCCGGTTATCCTGGGCAACGGCGAACGCACGCCCTTCCGCGATCGGCAGGACCCGCGGCTGCCTAACCCAGCCATCGGCCGCTGACGGCTGCCTTGGGCGAGCGGCGGGTGTCAGCCCGCCGGTTTTGGTTTTGTCGAATCACCGAATGCAGAACCGGCGGGCTGACACCCGCCGCTCGCCAGAACACGCCTTTCCAGTCCGTCTCCTGAGGAACACCCCTGTGGCGTTTGACCCCAAAGAGCAGCGGCGGATTTTCGGACGGTTTGCCACCGGCGTCACGGTGCTCAGCACGATCGCCGACAAGGAAACGTGGGGTATGACAGCCAACGCGGTGACCTCGCTGTCGCTCGAGCCGCCGCTGGTGCTGGTCGCCGTCGTCCGCAACAGCGCGACGGACGGCTATCTCAAAACGAGCCGCTGCTTCGCGCTCAATATCCTGAGCGCCGAGCAAAAGAACCTGTCCACCCGCTTCTCCGGCCCCGGGCCACGCGATTTCTCGGACCTGGAAACGAAGACGGCCGTGACCGGCTGTCCGGTCCTGGTGGAAGCGCTCGGCTGGGTCGATTGCCGCGTGGTCGACGTTTTTTCCGGCGGCGACCACGAGATCTTCATCGGCGAAATCGTGGCCGGTGACGCCCACGCCGGCGACAAGAAGCCTCTGCTCTTCTACAGCGGGCAGTACGCCCAACTCGCCGACTAAAGGCGCAGCCGGTCGAGCGGCACCGATCCCTGTTGGGCTGATTTCAAGCGTCCACCTTTCCCAAGCCGACGGCTCGCCGTCGGTTCCGGAACGACAGCAAGCTGTCGGCTTCGGAAGGGTGGAAGGCTCAACCTGACGCGATCGCTGACTGGTGCCGCTCGGCCCGCGCTTAGAGTGATTGCCAGAAAATTGGGCTCACCCCAACCGGTCACATATTCGTCTTCGTATCGCCGGCGTCGCCCAGGAGTGCACCGAGCGATTGGATGATCGCCGCGTCGTGCCGGTGGTCCTTCGTGTAGACGCGAAAGATTGCAAAGCTGGTCGGTAAGCCGCGGAACAGCTCGTCATCGTTGAGTTCCTGCACGCCGTCCTCGCCGGGATTGAGCAGGAAGTTCTGACCACCGGCCGGGCGACGCGCGCTGGGGCGATGGTAGTGGCGGGCCACGTCGACGCGGAGCGGAATCGATTGCAGGCCGGCGGGCAGGCCGCTCCGCACCCGCTGCTCGACCAAGTCCGGCTCGGAATAGATGGTCGTTCGCTCGGCCGCGCCGCTGTGAAAATTGATCGTACGCTCGCAGGCCATTTTCCAACCGACGTTCCGCGACAGGATGGCCGCCCACCGCTGGCCCAGATCGCGGAGCTCAGGCTCGCTGCTCTCTTCCCAACGGCCGACGTCGACGAGGAACGATGACTCGGTGAACCGGCGGTAAGCGTCCAGGTGCTCGAGCGGATTGCCGGGGAAGAGCCGCGGCATCGTGTCGGGAAAGACGTCTTCGAGCGCCAAGTCGAGGGCCCGGACCGTGCGGTGGAAATAGATCGTGCGGAACAGGTTTGCCCGCGTCTCGATGAAGTTGATCAACGTCGGCAGGCCGCGGGCGTGAATCGTCAGGCCGGCGTCGGTGAAAAAGGTGTAGTGCAGCAGGCGCCACAGGTCGAAGGCCCGCAGGTTGTAGCCCGACATGTAGGCGTCGCGGAGCACGAAGTCCATGTTGTCGACGGTGTAGATGCCGCTGAACAGGGCCCGCAGCTTGCGGAGCCATTCGGGCTGCCCCTCCGCGCCGTCGCCCCGTGGACGCCGAATCAGCCAGGCGACCTGTCGCGGCTCGAGTTCTTCGAGCGGCTGCAGCTGTCCGCGGGGATTCCGCCGCACGCGCCTCAACAGTTCGCCCAGCTCGCCCTCGATGATTCGCGAGCCGACGTCTTCGTGCGTGATGCCGAACTGGTCGAGATAGTGATCGTCGAAGAAGTGGCCAAACGGTCCGTGCCCCACGTCGTGGAGCAAGCCGGCCATCCGCAACAGGCTCTCGACATAGGCCCGTGAAGGGACGTTCGCGCAGGTGTCGCGAAGCGACTCGTACCAGTGGTCGATCGCCACCGACGCCAAGTGCATCACGCCCAGCACGTGCTGAAACCGCATGTGCTCGGCCGACGGAAAGACCCACCAGGCGGTCTGCAGCTGGTGGATTTGCCGCAGCCGCTGCACCCAGGGGTGGTCGATGATTTCCTGCTCGGCCACTTCGCCTGCCGGCAGTCCGCTCTTGGAGATGAAGGGGATGTACCCGTGGACGGGGTCGTGCGACAGGCTTTCCGTCGAGAAATCACGCGCCATGGAAGGGCCATTGTAGAAGGCTCATCCGCATCAGGCGAGCACGCCGAGTACCCACGAGCCAATCGCCCCGCAGAATGCCCGTCTTACGGATTTTCGGCCCCTCGACTATGATCCGGCCGCGGCAACACGGTGCCAATTTCCAACTCGGTGCCAATCTCCCCGGCCAGCGCATGTCCACGAGCGAATATCGCGTTGCTCTCGAGCTCTTCGGCGGGCCGATGGACCTGCTGCTCTACCTCGTCCGCCGCGACGAGCTCGACATTCTCGATCTGCCGCTGGCCAGAATTGCCACGCAGTTCCTGGAATTCATCGAGGTGCTCGAGCTACTGGACGTGTCGCAGGCGGCCGACTTCGTCTCCACGGCAAGCACGTTGGCCGAGATCAAGAGCCGCACCGTCCTCCCCCGGCAGGAGGAAGAGGCGCCGACCGAGGAGCCGCTCGATGACGAGCCGCAGAACGATCTGGTCCACAAACTCCTCGAGTTCAAGCGGCTGCGGGAAGCCTCGCAGGCGCTCGAGGCGCAAGCCGCGCTCTGGCAGGAGCGCTATCCGCGGCTGAGCGACGAGCGGCCGCGGCAGGGGCGCGACTTGGCCGACGACCTGATCAAGGAAGTCGAGCTGTGGGACCTGGTGAGCGCGCTGGCCCGCGTGCTCCGCCGTCGGACGGTCGAGCACGAAGCCAGCGTCCGCTACGACGACACGCCGATTTCGGTTTACATTGAGCGCGTGGGGGAGCGCGTCCGTCGCGAAGGGCGCGTCGCGTTCAGCGCACTCTTCGACGCGGCTACCAAGCGGGGCGTCGTCGTCGGACTGTTTTTAGCCATTCTCGAATTGCTCCGGCACCATGCCTTTCGGGCAGAGCAGCCGGTCGACTATGGTGAGATCTGGATTCTGCCGCCGGTCACAGAGCTGGCCGGCACAGAGACGGCCCATTCGGGAACGGTCGATCCGTCGGCCGCGCCCCCGGCCGACGCGAGTCCAGCCGCACCTTGAGCGACCCGACAGCCAGACCGGTCCGCATGAGCGATTCGCAGCACGTAGCGACAGAGCAGTCAGCGATAGCGTCGAAAACGATTGTCTTCGCTGGCGGAGGCTCGGGAGGACATCTCTTTCCGGGCATCGCCGTCGCGCAGATTCTGGCGGCCTGCGGGTGGCCGGTCAAATGCGTGTTCGTCGGCTCGTCCCGCAACGTCGAGCGACAGATTGTGTCCGACCACGGGTTCGAGCACGTCGCCCTGCCCGTCGAGCCCTCGTCAACATTCTTGACGCGGCCGGTGCGCTTCGCAAATCGGCTCTGGCAAAGCGCTCAGACGGCCAGCGATTTCTTGCCGTCCTGCGGCGCCTCCCTCGTCGTCGGACTCGGGGGCTTTGCCAGCGTGCCCGTCGTCTGGGCGGCCCGCCTGGCCGGAGTGCCGCTCGTGCTGCTGGAGCAAAACGCCGTACCGGGCCGCGCGACGTCGTGGCTCTGTCGCCGGGCGAACCTCACCTGCCTGGGCTTTTCCGACGCCGCGCGGCGACTGCCCCGAACGGCCACACATCTGGTGACGGGCAACCCGGTCCGCGCCCCGATCGCGGCGCTTGCCTCGGAGCCGGCCATCAATGGTGAGAAGCGTTCGATTGTAGTCCTGGGAGGCAGCCAAGGGTCGCTCGCCCTCAACGAAGCCTTTGTCGGCTGCGTGGAGCAGCTTCACGACCATTTCGCCGATTGGAACATCGTCCACCAAACCGGGGCCCGCGACGTCGAGCAGGTCAAACGGCGTTACGCGGCGGCGGGTGTGAACGCCCAGGTCGCGGCTTTCTTCGATGACCCGGTCACGCTCTATCGCTCGGCCGCCTTGGCGGTCTCGCGGGCCGGCGCACTCACGCTGTCGGAGCTGGCGTGCGCCGGTGTGCCGGCCGTGTTGATTCCCTACCCCAAGGCGATCCGCAATCACCAGCGACTGAACGCTTACACCTTCGAGCACGTGGGAGCCGCCCGCGTCGTTCGTCAATCGAGCGATCCGGACAAGACCCGCCTGCACCTGCAGGACGAGCTAGCCGCCCTCTTGCCTAACGCCGATTTGCGAAACCGCATGGCCCGCGCAATGCGCTCACTCGCCCGACCGGACGCCGCCGCCGTCGTGGCCGAGGAAGTCTGCAAATTCCTCTTCGGCTCAGAGGCGGCCGCGCAGGCCGCAATCAGTACGGAATCCCCAAGCGGCGATAGATAAAGCCCAACAGCCAGATCGGGCCAATCAGCAGGAACTGGATGTCCTCGAAGAACGCGGGCTTCTTGCCTTCGA
Source organism: uncultured Planctomycetaceae bacterium (assembly GCA_963813715.1). Classification (GTDB taxonomy): domain Bacteria; phylum Planctomycetota; class Planctomycetia; order Planctomycetales; family Planctomycetaceae; genus DASPSM01. The sequence continues at coordinate 158,784 of CAWFAK010000012.1, forward strand.
GCTTGTGACCGACGAATTGCAGGATCCAGGCCACGACAAAGATGCCCAAGGCCACGGCCCAGACCGGCCACCAGGCGAGCTTGCTGAAACCGACGATGAGCGCGAAAAAGAGCGCCGCCAGCACAAACATGCCGATCGCCAGCGGCGGCGAGAGCCGCAGGTAAAACAGTATCGCCGCCACGACGAACAGCGACGCCAGGTTCACGTAGAGAGCCGCCCCACCCAGCGCAGCGGGCATCGGCACCGACCACAGCAGCCCCAACAGGCTGAGCGTGATCGCCGGAATGCAGATCCAGTGGATCACTTCGTTGACCGTGTTGTGATGGCACTCGCCGTATTCGGCAAACCACTGATCGGCCGATTTTTTCATCGCTCTGCCTTTCGGAATGCGCTCATCTCAATTTTAACGCGAACGGCCCCGCGATGCAGCGAATTACGGCGGGTCGCAAAGTGCATCGGCCAGAGAGGGAATCCGACGGGTGGGGCCGTTACGACAGGCGGCAGCCGATGTCGCGCAGGCGGCTGAGCTGCCGCACGAGCACGGGCAGGCTCAGAACTCCCGACAGGGACATTTGCACGTAGCCGAATGTCGTCAGGATTTGGCCCGGATCGTGCGGAGCGGACCGGCACGTTCGGACCAGCGCGCCGCCGAGCAAGCAGAGCGTGCACTCGTCGAGCAGGCTGAAGTTGAGGGCTTCCGAGTTGGCTAGGCGGACGTTCCAACCTGCCACGCGGGCCTTTGCAGGCCGGCCGGGGGCGGCAGCCGCCGATAGCCGCCACGATTCGTCGCCCGCTCGCTAAGAGTCAATCGCCTCGAGTTCCTCGGCCGCGAAATCAGCCAACCACACTGTCACGCCGTTTGAACCCGAGTTCTCGACCACGTAGCGTTCCGGCAGGCCGGCGGCGTTGAGAATGTCGACGATGGTGCCGACGTCGCCGACTTGGGGCGGACGGAGATTCGTTTGCCAACCGTCGTACGCGTCGGCGGGACGAAGCAGTCGCCGGACGCGAACCTGCCGATAGCGCTCGAAGCCGGGCATCGCAGCCTACCTCCGAACCGGCAATCTCTTGTCGGCTTGACCGCGACCCGCCGCCGCTGGCTCGTCAACGAGGGGCGCGGTGGACGAGCGGCGTTAGATGCGGCCCTTCTCTAATTCTTGGCGAATCCAGGGAATGACCTCGTCGAGGGCCTTTTCCAGCGAGGTCTCGGCCCGAAATCCGAGTACGCGTTCGGCCTTGCTCACATCGGGCACGCGGTGTTGCACGTCGTACGTGAAGGGGTCGTCCGACTCGTAGCGGAACGGCTTTTGAGAGCCGTTGGCCGCGTGGATCTTGTTCCAGATCAGCTCGGCCAGCTCGAGCACGGTCGTCGCGCGGGGCGTTGAGAGATTGAAATCGTCGTTGAGCGCGGCCGGATGGAACAGGGCCGTGCAGATGCCGCGGGCCAGGTCGCCGCCATACGTGTAACAGCGGACCTGGTTGCCGTCCCCCAAGATCCGTAGCGGGTCCTGACCTTTGAGAATCTTTTGCACGAGATCGGGAACGACGTGGCTCATCGCCAGCTTGACGTTGCCGCTGGAGATATCGCGATCGCCGAGCGCCCGCCGTTCGCCCACGCCCACGCAGTTGAACGGCCGGCAAATCGTGTAGGGCAAGCCGTATTGTTCGTGCGCGCCCTTCGCGAAGTATTCAGCCGCCAGCTTCTGGAAGCCGTAGGTGCTCGATGGGGGCGGGCAGACCTTGACGTGGTCCTCGGGCGTCGGGAAGACGGTCGCGTTCTCGAAGACCATGCTGCTTGAGAGCACGGTGATCTTCTTGAGGTGCCCTTCGCGGAATGCGCGGATGGCCGCATCAAAGGTGGCCGCCAAAATGCGCTCGTTCTCGGCGATCAGGTCGTAGGCATACGCGTGAAAGTACGAGATGCCGCCGATGCGGGCGGCCGCCGCGATCACGTGGTCGCACTGTAGGGCCAGCTCGGTCAAGAGGCCGATGTCTTTTGCGTCCCCCTGCACGAACTTGTAGTGCGGATGCGACTCGTAGCTCCGCTCGACCGGGCCATACTTGGAGAAATTGTCGACGCCCAGCACTTTGTGGCCGCGATCCAAAAGCTCTTGCACGAGATAGCCGGAAATGAATCCGGCCGAGCCCGTGACGAGCACGGTTGTGGGCGTTTCACCGGGAAGTTTGTCGGACATGGCGTGTCGCGGGACCTTCGCTGTTGTACGGGTTCAGATTCAGACGGCCGCGGTGCGGGCCGGTTTCGTCGCCACCTGCCGGGCGCCGAGCCAGGCGGTGGCGAACGCGTAAAAATACCACCGCAGATATTTCGGAAGCCAATGGAGCACGCGAAAGCGGCTCTGCCCCGCCGTCCGCTCGTACCACTCGATCGGCACCTCGCCGATGGGCCAGCCCAGGCGATGGCACTTCACCAAGAGTTCGATGCTGTAGGTAAAGCCGCTGTCGGACTCGACGGGAATTTCGTCGATCACCCGCCGCGAAAAGAGCCGCAGACCGTTGCTGGGGTCGCGAACGGGCAACCTGCGCGAGGTGGTACATCGTGAACGACGCGCCCCGCACGAGAAAGCCCTTGAGCCAGGGAGCGCCCACCATGCAGCCGCCGGGCACGAAGCGGCTGGCGACGACAATGTCGTACCCCTGCTCGGCCTTCTCGACCATGCCGTCGATGCGGCGGGCGTTGAACGTGTCGTCAGCCATGTAGACGAGCGCGAACGGGGCCGTGCTTTGGGAAAGGCCCGTCATCACGGCGCCGTGCGGGCCGCGGCCGCGGTTTTTCACGAACACAATTTCGACCGCGTCCCGCTTCGGGTAAGCGTTGATGGCCGGCAGCGTGCTGTCGTCGTCCCGGTCGTAGCAGATGAGGACGCGATGCGGGGTATGGACCTCGGCGACGAACGTGTCCAGGAGGCGAGTGATGTTCTCGCCTTCCTGATACACGGGGATCACGATGTCGAGTCGAGCCATCAGTTGACCACGTCCACCGGACGCCCTTCCGCGGTCGACTTCCGCCAGAAGCCCCACACGTCGATCATCGGCTTGTTGCGGCGGTCGAGCTGGCGATACGCGGTGTGCGGCGTGCACAGGACCAATAGATCGCTCCGCTCGATAACGTCGTCGACCGGCAACAGCTCGGAATCGGTCGCCACGTACGGATCGGTGGTCAGCACGTCGGCCGCCACCAGCTTGAGCAGTTTTTTCAGCTTGTAACTGAGCGAGGAGCGGGTGTCGTCGCAGTCGGCCTTGAAGGCCATGCCCAACAGTCCGACCGTCATTTCGGACATAGGATATTTTCGCTTCATCTCTTCGACGAGGTAGAGCACCAGCCCCTCGTTGACGAGCATGGCCGCGTGGCCCAGTGGAAACTGATTCTGCGAGAAGGCGGCCAGCTGCATCGTGTCTTTGACCAGGCAGGGACCCGCACTAAAGCCGGCCGTCGGCATCCCTTTGGCCCGCGGGTAATTCGCCTTCAGCCCCTCGAGCACGCGGTTGTAATCGACGCCGGCCGAGCTGGCGATCATGTAGAACTGGTTGGCGATGGCAAACTCGATGTAGCGATGTGCGTTGGTGAACAGCTTGGCGAACTCGGCCTCCATCGGTGCCAAGCGGCACGATCTGCGGCGCGATCGTGGCGAAGATTGCAGAGGCCGCCTCGGCGGCCGCGTCCGTCGTCCCGCTGACAATCTGAGGCAGCGTCTGCAGCTCGCGAACGGCGAAGCCCTGGACAATCCGCTCGGGACAGTAGGCGAGCAAGACGTCCTTGCCGCGACGGGTCAGGTAGCTCTCGAGCCACTGCGTCGTGCCCGGGTAAATCGTCGAGCGAAACACGAGCAACTGGCCCGGCGACAGATACTGCAGCGAATCGTCGGCCCACTGCTTGATGACCCGCGTCTCCGGGTTCATGAACTCGTCGACCGGCGTGCCGATCGTCACGATCACCGTCGGCACGCCAGCGATGCTTTCGGCCGACGAGCTGAACGACAGACGATTAGCCTCGAGGGCTTGGTGCAGCAGGGGCTCGGCGTCGGCCTCGGCGAACGGCATCACGCCGTCCTGGATCCGCTTGAGCACCTCTCGGTTGAGATCGTAGATGCGGACCGAATGCCCCTTGCTGGCCAGCACCAGGGCCAACGGCAGACCAACGTGGCCCGCTCCCCCCACGATGCAGATGCTGGGATCGCCGATCGGGGATCCTGGGGACGAAGATTGGCGTGGAGTGTCGGTCATCGAAAGGAAGTCCTCGCGGTAACGGGCCGGACGGCGCAAAGGAGGAAGCGAGCGCCCCTCCCCGGCCGCGGTTTGCCGTCCCGCGGCTCGCCTGTTCGGCGACGAGATTCGTGCGAAATCCCAGATTCGCCCGAAATCTCAGTATAGCCGAGAGGCCGCCGCGGACTGCGACTGGCAACGCGGCTATTTTGAGGCGTGCTCGGTGGAGAGGGGCGGCTCGTGGATCTCGCGGATCCAGATGTTCCGAAACCGCACCGGATTGTGATGGAACTGCAACTGCAGTTTCCCTTTGGGAGCATGCGGCTCGTAGTGCGGCGGCTGGTCGTAGAACGTGCTGCCCAAGAGTTCCGAATGGTTCTGGATCAGCACGCCATTCTGAAAGACCGTGACGTACCCCGGCTTCAGCAGCCGGCCCCCGTCGCCGAACCGCGGAGCGTTGAAGACGATGTCATACGTCTGCCATTCGCCCGGCTTGCGGCAGCAATTGACCATCGGCGGTTTCTGTTTGTAGATGCCGCCCGCCTGCCCGTCGAAATACGTCTTGTTGTTGTACGAATCGAGGATCTGAACCTCGTACTTGTCCATCAAGTAAATGCCGCTGTTGCCACGCCCCTGCCCCGATCCGGAAACGACCGATGGCGTGGCCCATTCGACGTGCAGCTGGCAGTCGCCGAATTCGTCTTTCGTTTTGATGTCGTGCCCGTGGGGAATGGCGTAGCCGTCTTTGATTTCCCATTTCTCGGCCCCCTCCCACTTGGAGAGGTCCTTGCCGTCGAAGAGGATGATCGCATCCGACGGCGGCTCGCCGCACTGGGCTCCCGGCTCGATCACCTTGGGCTCGAGCCACTTGATGCCGCTTTCGTATTCCTTGGCGTACGCCGTCACGAAAGCCACCAGGCCGATCGCCAGACAGGCGACCGAACCAAACCTTGCCGACCGCCCGATCAACGTCCGAAACGCACGGATGCCACTCATCGTTTCCCCCATCAGCCCCGCAGAATTTTGGTCTTCGTCCCCGAGGCCGCCGCCGGCCCGGCACTGCGATCGTATCGCCGGAGGCGCGCGGCTTCCACGCCGGGGCACCCGATGCGTTTTCCGCCAACAGGCCGTGTCTCGGCGACCTCGGCTGCGTTCCTTCTTCGCCGGCGGGTCCGGCTTGAACAGATTTCGCGTTCTCATTTTGGAGCCCGCGGGCGGGTCGACCTGAAGAAGGCAGTGGGACTGAGCTCGCATCGCGACGGGCGGTCGCCGAGCCGTCGCAGTGGCGAATAATTCATCGCCGCCAGCGAGTGTTTGAGCGGCTCTGGGTGGAGCCTGAAAGCAAGCTCCCCGCGCGGTGCCGACGATCGCGTTGTCTAGCGGCGTTGCCGCGGAGCCGCGAGCTCGCGCTCGACCCGATGCAACAAAAACCAGGCGCCCAATGGCACTGCTTCCAGACCGACAAAAATCCCCGCGAGCCAAGGCTTTTCCCAGATCGCGTAGCCCACGACGTGGTGCGCGTTTCGGCAGCTGAGCCAGGCCTTCGACGGCCAATCTCACGGCCAAGGCTCGTCTGCCCAGGCCGGTGGTGCTCACCGCCCCCAACACTTCGTAACCGGGTTGTGCGTCGGGCTCGGTGTACTTGGCGTAGCTGGCCGCAGCGATCGACCAGGACAACAGCGCAAACGCGAGAGCCAGCACCAAACAGGTGCGGGTGTGAGTCCAGAAACCCGTAGGGGAATGGTCGACCATGGGCTCACCGGGGTTTGCGCGAGAGACGGTCGAATCGAGCCAAGAGACTGAGCACCGGCGATGGCCGGCGTACCCACTCGGCAACGGCCTCGACAGTCAGTGCCGGAGGAGGGACTCGAACCCACACACCCAGTTACGGATACTGGATTTTGAATCCAGCGCGTCTGCCAATTCCGCCACTCCGGCCTGATCGTCGCCCCTGCGGGCGACTCGACGTTGCGAAACTACAGCCCCTCGCCTGCCGGCGTCAACTGACTTAGCCCAATTGCTGATTGGCTGATTGCCTGTCCCACCCGGTCGCCAACTGCCTTCCGGAAACTTCTTCCGTGCTCCACAACGACTCGTCGAGCATCGCTCTACTCTCGCTCGCTGCGACCGGGACCGGACTTCCGCCCGCGGTGGCCTTACTCACCGCTTTCCGCTAACGTCGAGTGGCAACAGACTCCGGACCGAATCCTGGCCCTGTGCCGCATCGATGGACCCGCTCGCCCGACTCCACGACCGCCTCGCGCCGCTCAAGGCGGCCCTGCTCGACCATCCGGTCTACCAGGCGATCGACTCTCTGCCCGCCTTGCACGTCTTCATGGAGCACCACGTCTTTGCCGTGTGGGATTTCATGTCCCTGCTCAAATCGTTGCAGCGGCGGCTCTCGGGCGTCGACGTTCCCTGGCTCCCCGGCGACAACCGGCTGGGCTGCCGCTTCATCAACGAAATCGTGCTGGCCGAAGAGAGCGATGAGGATGGACAAGGCGCGTTCTGCAGCCACTTCGAGCTCTATCGCCGGGCGATGAAGCAGTCCGGAGCCAGCACGCTTGGCATTGACGGTTTGCTGGCGGCGCTCCGCCAGGGTCAGCCGCTGGCCGACGCCCTCGCCGCCGCAGAGGTCGCGCCGGCCGCACGCTCGTTCGTGCAGACAACGTTCGAGATCCTCGACGCTGGCAACCTCTGCGCCATCGCCTCGGCCTTCACGTTCGGTCGCGAGGATCTGCTCCCTGCGCTCTTTCAACGGATCGTTGACGAACTGAATCTCGAAACCGGCGGCGGCCTCGAATTGTTCCGCTACTATCTCAATCGGCACATCGGTTTGGACGGCGACGAACACGGCCCGATGGCCGGCCGGCTCATGCAATCGCTGTGCGGCAGCGACGAATCCCTCTGGGCGATTGCTGAACAAACGGCGACCAAGTCGCTGGAGGCGCGGCACGCGCTTTGGGACGGGATTTACGCAGCGATACAAACCCGAAAAGCAACGGATCGCACTGCCCCGACTCAAAGCAGTTGGTGATCCGGATTTGCCCGACTGACCGGGTATCGGGAGCGCTGCCTGAATTTCCCCCAAACGCAGCCTGAATTCGCCCGCTGAAAGGTCCTCGAACCGCCGGCATTCGGCTTGACCTCGGCGCGTGCCTTTTCTTAAAACTCTGCAAGCCGCGACCCCCCGAAGCAACGGATTGCCTAGCCACGATGAGCGATTCGCCGACCCTGACGGTTGGTGCGCTCTCAACCGCCGACTGGCTGCCTGAAGAGCCGTCGGATCGGTTGACCGGTTGCCCGCGCGTTCTGAGCGCGCGGCGGTCGGGTTCCTCGCGCGCCCTCCTCACAATCGCCCCTCGAAGCCGAATCTTGCCCCCCGGGCACGACACTGAGAATTCATCAGGTCGGCATTTTCGCCAGCACTGAGTTCATCAGGGCCATGATGGACGCGGTTCAACCGAGCCGCGGCCCATTCACCTAATCACCTCGAGCATTTCTTAGAGCGGGGCGGCAGCCTGCCGTCCTGCGGATCGAACACGATGCGCCTTGATGCCCCCAAATTTCTATTCCGTGCCTCGGTTTGCCTGTGCTTTTTTGCCTACGGAGTGGTGACAGCCTATTTCCGCGTCTTTCCCTTCTCCGTCCTGCACAACGCCCACGAGGCCGTGCTGGCGATCGCCCGCACCAACGACGACGCCGAGTTCCGCGAGCCGGCCGATCTCAAGGACATCGCCGAGCCGACGGTGCACCACTACTCGCCCGCCTGCGGAACCGAGTTGCTGCTGGTCTCGGGCGGCGAAAATTACCTGAAGGACCAGAGCGCGGGACACGGGTGCCTGGCTTGGATCATGGATCGCCAGGGCCACGTGAAGCACGTCTGGCAGTACGATCCGGGGCTCTGGTCGCAACTCGACGGCGTCGCGATCACTCCGGGAAGGTCGGCGAGAGTCTATCCCGTCGGTTTGCACCTCTATCCGGACGGCGGCCTGCTGGTGAGCTTTCAGGGCTGGTACACGTTCCCGGTCGGCATCGGACTCGCCCGGTTCGACAAAGACTCGAACCTGATGTGGAAGAAGGAGCTGCACACTCATCACTGGTTCACCGTCGCCGACGACGGCCGGATTTACGCGCTCAAGTCCCGCGTCGTCGACTCGCCTCGGCCAGTCGGCGAGACGCGGTTCTCTCTGTCCTCCGGCGCAGCCAAGATCCTCGATGACGCCGTCGTGATCCTCGACGCGGACGGCAACGTGCTCGAAGAGATTCCTCTGCTCGACGCGCTGGTGCAGTCCGGTTACCAGGGGCTGCTAGCCGCCCGCGCCGGTTCCGATTGGGACAGCCAAGAGACCTGCGTGATTATGGATCAGGATCCGACGCACCTGAACGGCATTCAGCTCGTAAATGCCGCGGTCGCCGCAAAACACCCGTGGTTGCGGGCCGGCGACCTGTTGCTCTCGATGCGGAGCCTCAATGCGGTCGGCATCCTCGATCCTCACACGCGGAAGTTCAAATGGATGTCGGCGGGGACGACGGTCATGCAGCACAGCCCCTTGTTTCACGGCGACGGCGTGCTGGTCTTCGACAACCGCGGCGGCTCGATTGCAACTGGAGGCTCGCGCCTCGTGCAGATCGATCTGGAAACTCGCGGTTCCCAAGTCGTCTTCCCCGACCCGGCCGCGTCGTTGCCCGGAGCTTTTTATACGGGAGTGGCCGGCCACCTCGATCTGAGCGGCGATGGCCGAGTCTTGGTGACTTTGTCCAAGGCGCAAAAAGTCTGGGAAATCAATCTGAAGACCGGGGCCGTGCTGTGGGAGTACGTTTGCGTCGATCCCGAACACCGCCGGCGCCGTGAATTGCTCACCGCCGAGTACGTGCGGCACATCGATTTTCCGATGAATAAAAGCCAATAACCTCGCCAAGTTTGAACAGTCGGGCCTGAAGGAACATGTCGTGACACGGAAGTCATTTTTGCCTGCGATGGCCGTGCTGGCCGTCGCGATCTGTGTGGTTGGATTGCCACCCTCTGCGGCACAGGCGGCTGCGACCGGGCCCCCTCTGGTCGCCTACATCGGTCCCGGTGCGGGGCTGGGATTCCTTGGCAGCCTGCTCGCCGTCCTGATGGTTGTCTTCCTGGGTGTGGCAGGACTGATTCTTTATCCGGTGAAGCTCGCGATCCGCTGGCTGCGCAGGGCTCGCGCGACGAGCCGTGCAGCGACGCCGTTCGACGCTTCTTCGCTGCTTCGTTCCGGGCGCGCTTGAGGTCGCCCATGAACGCCATGGATCTGGCTGCAATCGGAGAAGGACTGGCCGCGGGCTTGATCGCCGGAGTGCTATTTCAGTGGGTCGGCTCGCGGATGCCGCGAATCGACTTCTGGAAGCCGGCGGCCGCTTTCGCCGCTCGCTCGTGGCGGTCCAAGATGACGACTTTTTCGCCCGCTACGCCGAACTGCTCAAACTGCTCGCGCTCTACCTGCGGCGCCAGGCCCTCGTCCTCGTTTTGCCCGTCGCCGTCGTCACGGGCGCCCTCTTGTTTCCGCCGCCGGAGACGGAGGCGCGAACGCCGGTTGACACGCCCGCCCGGATGATGAGTTGGACGGCTCCGCTGCAGGCCGTCGAGCTCACCTCTCTGGTGAGCGTCTGCGTCGGCTCCGGCATCGGCATGGCCTTATTGCGGAAGCGGACGTGAATCTCAGCCGCACCGACTATTGGCTGGCCCGTCTGGCGCACGCCGGTGCGGACCTCTTCGAGTCGGTGGGAAACGTCGAATCGTCGATCCTGAGGCGACGCCTGGATGCAATTCCGCTCGAGGCGCCGATTTTCGTCTGCGGCCTGGCGCGCTCGGGCACGACGATCCTGCTGCAAGAGCTGTCGCAGATGCCGAACGTCGCCACCCATCGGTATCGCGATTTCCCCTTCCTGATGACCCCCTGGATTCTGGAGCCGCCTGGTCAATTGGGGCCGGGACAGCGCGGAGCGGCCGGCGACCGAACGGCCGCATCAGGACCGGATTCGCATCTCGGCCGAAAGTCCCGAAGCCTTCGAAGAGCCGCTCTGGCAATTCTTCTTTCCCCAACTGCATGGGGCCCAGTCATTGCATCGACTGACGGGCGAACGGCGTTCAGCCGAGTTCGACGCTTTCTTCCGCGACCACATCCGCAAGATTCTGCTGCTCCGCGACGGCCGCCGCTATCTCTCCAAGGGCAACTACAACGTTGCCCGGCTCGAGTACCTGGCCGCCCTCTTTCCCGATGCCCGCTTCGTGATCCCGATCCGGCACCCCTTCACGCACGTCCAATCGCTCGTGCGGCAACACGCCCTCTTCACCGCGTATGCCCAGCGCGACCCGCGCGTGCCCCACTACCTGCGAGCCGCCGGCCACTATGAATTCGGCCCGCAACGCGTGCCGATCCGCCTGACGCACGAGGCCGGCGACCGCATTCGCGACGCCTGGCACGGCAGCGACAACGCGACGGGCTACGCCATCCAATGGGCCGAAATCTACGGCTTCGCCCACGCGCTGCTCTCCGGCAATGACGATCTGGCCGAACGCACGTTCGTCATCCGCTACGAAGACTTCTGCGATCGCCCGGCCGAGGTCATGTCCGCCGTCTGCCGACACGCCCAGCTCGAACCTCTGGTGAAGAATGGACCGCCTGCCCTCGAGCACATCGTGGCGTCACCTCACGATTCGCTCGAACTCCCGGATGGCTTCTGCGAGACGGTATGGCGCGAAACCGGCTCGGTGGCGAAACGCTTCGGCTATTCGCCCACGGGCCGTCATCCGGCTAGCGCCCGCGACGAGCAGAAAACGGACGCCCTATCTCGGCTCGCTGCGGAACGCCAATTGGCCGCGTCTTAAGGGCGCTGGCTCGGGGGACCGCTGATTTTGCTGGTGTTGACTCGATTCTCGATCCCACACGCCAGACCGCAGTTACCCCACCACTTAGCGAGCCGACGATCCACGCTCGCGGCAGTGCCGCAAAGCATGGCGGGGCTTGAAGATTGTGTCCGCGCGAACCTGCCCTGACCTTGCCGGTCTTATCCGTTATCCTACGATTCAAATTGCCGGTCCCCTTCTGTCCGTTGCGTCCTCTTGCGCTCGGGGTGATTCCATGCTCGACGTCAATCGTCAGTTTCGCGTGCCCGCCATTCGGACGGAGTTGCCGGGGCCCAAGGCGCGGCGGATGGTTGAGCGGGATGAGCGGGTCACCTCGCCGTCGTACACGCGGGTTTATCCGCTGGTTGTGGCTCGTGGCGAAGGGGCGATGATTGAAGACGTCGACGGAAATCGGTTTCTCGATTTCAACGCGGGCATCGCCGTCTGCTCGACCGGGCATTGTCATCCGCGGGTCGTCGAGGCGATTCAGCGGCAGGCGGCCAACCTGCTGCACATGTCGGGGACCGACTTTTATTACCCGACTGAAGTCGAGCTGGCCGAAAAGTTGACGCAGATTACGCCGGGCAAGTTCGCTAAGCGGGTCTTCTTCACGAATTCGGGGACGGAATCGGTCGAGGCGGCGATCAAGCTGGCGCGGTATCACACGCGGCGGCAGAACATGATCGCGTTCTACGGCTGCTTTCACGGCCGCACAATGGGCGCGGTTTCGCTCACGTCCAGCAAGGTCACGCAGCGACGCGGCTTCGGACCGCTCCTGCCGGGAGTGATTCACGTGCCGTACGCCGATTGCCGCGGCGGGAAGCACACGCCCGGAAGCGGCGCCGGCACGATTGAGATGATCGAAAAGACGCTCTTCCGCAAGCTGGTCGCCCCGGACGAGGTGGCGGCGATCTTCGTCGAGCCGATCCAGGGCGAGGGCGGATACCTGGTGCCGCCGCCCGAGTTTCATCGCGAGCTGCGAGCCCTGTGCGATCGGCACGGCATTCTGTTCGTCGCGGATGAAATTCAGTCGGGAATGGGGCGCACCGGAAAAATGTGCGCGATCGAGCATTGGGGCGTCGAGCCGGACATCATTTGCTTGGCGAAAGGAATTGCGTCGGGGATGCCGCTGGGGGCGATCGTCGCTCGCGCGGACTTGATGGATTGGCCGCCCGGGGCGCACGCCAGCACGTTCGGCGGCAACCCGGTGGCCTGCGCGGCGGCGCTCGAGACGATCGCCCTGCTCGAAGACGGACTGATGGAAAACGCGGCCCGCCAGGGAGCCTTCCTGTTGGCCGAGTTAGAGAAACTCAAACGCAAGCACTCGGCAATCGGCGACGTGCGGGGCAAGGGACTGATGATCGGCTTCGACCTGGTGGCGGCCGACGGCTCGCCCGCTCCCGACGAGGCCGAGAGTCTCGTGCAAGCCTGTTTCCACAAAGGCCTGCTCCTGTTGCGCTGCGGCGAGAGTGCGATCCGGATCTGCCCGCCGCTCGTGGTCACGCAGGAGCACTGCGAGACGGCGCTGGCCATCATGTCCGAATGCCTGGGCGCGTTGGGCGGTGCCCCGGCTGGCCGCAGCAAGGGTGCAGCGATTGCCTCTCAGCCGTCGAAGTCGCCGTCGCCGACCGGCGATCAGAGCGGGAATCGACGCACTAGTAAAGGTGCAGCGAAACGCCGTTCCAAGTGAGGGCGGGCTGCGACTTAAGCTGCCGGCGGCCGAAGAGCAGTCGTTCTTCCGGGGCAGCCAGCCGCAACCGTAGTCGGTCCTGCTGGGAACAGCGCGGCAACGGCCGACTGGCGTCGTACGAGGGCCAGCCCGAAAACATCGTGCGCCACGCTTCTGTTCGCCGTCGCTGGCGGATGTGGATCGGATCGAAGCCGTACCAGGCAAGCGGCTGATCGATGAGCCGGGCGGAAAACCGTGTAGCCAGCCCCGCCAGCGCGTCATCCATCCCCCGCGCACGCTGGAGCATCTCGGGCCAGCTCACGCGCGTCTTCGGGAAAAAGAAGAAGCGGGTCGAATGATACCGCAGCGCCGAGAGCCGCTCGATACTGGCCAGCGGCAATCGGGTGACGACCAGTTCGGGCTTGTAAGCAGACAGCGCGGTCAAGCACGTGACCAGATGCCGCTCGAGCACGTCGGCCGCCGAACCGTAGATCAGGTCGTTGCCGATGTCCGTGAGGAGAGCCAGCGTGCGGGCCGGTCGCTCGGCGACTACCCGTTCCAGATCGGCCCACAGTCCGCAGCGGTCAATGCCCGGCAGTCGGCGGGCGAGCACGCGGCTCCACGTGCAGTACGAACGGCCGTGGCCGAACGCGGCGAACAGCTCCAGTGGCCCGGGCAGCCCGGCCGACAACTGCCGCACGATCTGCGGGAAGGCGATCGCGATGTTGCTGGCACCGAGCAGGACGACGCGAGTCATTGGAGCCGAGCGGCGAATCGAGTTAGCTGCGCTGCGAGCGGTTCTTGCGCTTGCGGTCGGCCTCGGTCAGGCCGATCTTGCGGAGCCGAATGACTTTGGGCGTCACCTCGACGTACTCGTCTTCTTCGATGTACTCGAGGGCGGCTTCCAGCGTCATCTCGCGCGGCGGCTTGAGCAGAATGTTTTCGTCCGAACCCGAGGCCCGCATGTTGGTCAGCTTCTTCTCGCGGACCGGGTTGACGACCATGTCCCCTTCGCGCGAGTTCTCGCCGACGATCATTCCTTCGTAGACGTCGTCGCCGGGAGCGACGAACATGTCGGCCCGCTCCTGCAGCTTGCCAAGGGCGAAGGCGACGATCTTGCCCGAATCTTGCGACACGAGCACGCCGTTGGGGCGCTTGGGCACGTCGCCCTGCATCGGCTTGTAGGACTCGTAGCGGTGATGAATGATCGCCTCGCCGCGGGTCACGTTGAGCAGCTTGGTTCGCAAGCCGATCAGGCCCCGCGCGGGGATCGAAAACTCCAAGTGCGTCTGCCCGGTTTCGCCGGTCACCATCTCGAGGATTTGTCCGCGGCGCACGCCGACCTGCTCCATCACCTTGCCCATGTCGGGCGTGGGGACGTCGACCACCAGGATTTCAAACGGCTCGTGCCAGTGCCCCTCGATCCGCTTGCGGATGACCTGCGGCTTGCCGACCGACAGCTCGTAACCTTCGCGGCGCATCGTCTCGATCAGAATCGACAGGTGCAAGATGCCGCGACCGGAAACGGTGAACGAATCCTTCTCGCCGGTTTCCTCGACGCGGAGCGCCACGTTCGACTCGAGCTCTCGCAACAGACGCGTGCGGAGGTGGCGGCTCGTGACGTACTTGCCGTCGCGGCCGGCCAGCGGCGAATTGTTGATCGTAAAGACCATCGAGAGCGTCGGCTCGTCGACGCTGATCCGCTTGAGGGCCGACGGACGCTCGGGACAGGCGACGGTATCGCCGATTTCGGGGTCCGGCAGACCGACCAGCGCGACGATGTCGCCCGCATCCGCCTCGGAAACCTCGTTGCGGCCCAGCTTGTCAAACAGCTCGACAGCGGCCACTTCACCCCGCTCATGTTTGCCGTCATGACGGATCAGCACGACCTTTTCGCCGCGGTGCATCGTCCCGCTCTGAATGCGTCCGATGGCCACGCGGCCGACGTACTCGGACCACTCGACGGAAGTGACCATCATCTGCAGCGGGGCCTCGGGCTCGACGTCAGGCCCGGGAATCTTTTGCAGCACGAGATCGAGCAGCGGCTCCATCAATCCCGAGCGTGCCGCCGGGTCGTGCGAGGCATAACCCTCGCGGCCGCTGGCGTAAACGTAGGGGAAGTCGAGGGCCAATTCATCGGCCCCCAGCTCGACGAACAGGTCGAACATCTCGGAGAGCACTTCGCCGGGACGGGCGTCCGGGCGGTCGACCTTGTTGATGACCACGATCGGCTGCAGCCCGACCTCGAGCGCCTTCTTGACCACGTACCGCGTTTGCGGCCGCGGGCCTTCAAACGCGTCGACGAGGATCAGGGCACCGTCAGCCATCGATAGCACGCGCTCGACTTCGCCGCCGAAGTCGGCGTGGCCCGGCGTGTCGATGATGTTGACCTTCACGCCCTTGTAGACCAGGGCGATGTTCTTGGCGAGGATCGTAATGCCCCGCTCGCGCTCCAGGTCGTTGGAATCGAGGATGCACTCGCCCGAAAGCTGGGAATCGCGAAATTGCCCGCTTTGACGCAACAGGGCATCGACCAGGGTCGTCTTGCCGTGGTCGACGTGTGCAATGATGGCGATATTGCGGATATCTGTGCGTCGCATGGAATCTCAGAACTCGTGCTAGGGAAAGATCTTACGGGGCGGGCCGCCTAGGGAGGCACGGGCATGAGCCGGCCGCAGCTGCGGCCTAGGGCTTCAAAATTCCCGTGTCACAATCTCCCCGACAGAAGGAACCCAGCCGCCCGCTCAGACCCAACGGCTCGACCGAAGCCCGGTCAAACCGATGGTTGTTCGCTGCAGCGTAAGCTGATTCTAGGGCGCGGAGCCGCAGAAGTGTAGCAGCCAACGGTCTTTCCACAAGAGGGATCCGTTGTGAAGAAGCTGTTAAAGCCCGGCGTTTCACCGCCAAAGCGAGCCCGGCCCAGCGAGAGGCTGCCGCCCCAGACAGCCGCCGGCTCCATCTTCTTTCTCTCTCTTTACTTCTTACCTTCGCCCCAAGAGCGTACCAGCCGCATCCAAGCCGCTTCCTCCATCCCGAGCGTGGCGGCAAAAAAACTCCCCGCGGTGAGGCCGCCTGAACGACTGCTGCTGCGGGGCGGGTGGGTCCAGTTGTGTGACAGCAGCCGCTCAGGCGAATCTCACTCGCGGGGAGGCGAATCCCCCCAATTCGTAACTGGTTGTCAGTCTTTAGTTGCTGAGGGGTCGCTCCGGTGTCTGCGGGCCGCGGTGACCGCCGGCCGCTTGGGCCAACTCGAGGGCTCGCTGGCTGGTGGCCGCTTCGATGCCGGCTTGCAGCACACGGTCCGAACCATTGAGGCCTTCGCCTCGGAAGCCGTCGCGTTGTTGTTCCGCCGCGTACGGATTAGCACCGTGACGGTAGGCCGCCTCGTGATGATGTTCTCCGTCACGCGAGCGCCAATCGTCGCCGTAACCGTACTCCTCGCGGCCGGAGGGCTCGTGTCGATCGTCTCCCTCCGGGCGGGGCTCACCGTCACGTCGGTATTCACCTTCGTGTCGATGCCGTGCGTGATGGGCCACGCGTTCCGCGTCGGCATGAATGTCCGGCTCGACGCCGGCGTCGGCCATCACGCGGCCGGTCGGCGAGAAGAATCGAGCGGTCGTCAGCCGCAGATTGCCCGACACGGTCTGCAGCGGAAAGTGCGTTTGCACCGTCCCCTTGCCGTAAGTCCGCTCGCCGACGATGAGGCCGCGTCCGTTTTCCTGGACGGCCGCCGCGAAAATCTCGCTGGCGCTGGCGCTGTTTTCGTCCACCAGCACCACGAGCGGCAGCTTCCAGGCATGCTGACGGTTGGCGTACTCGACCGTGTTATCGGAGCTGTCGCGACCGCGGGTGGAGACAATCGTTCCGGACGGCACGAACTTGTTTGACATCTGAATGGCGGTGGTCAGCAGGCCGCCCGGATTGCCGCGGACGTCGATCACCACCGACTTCATTCCTTCGCGATAGAGCTGCCAGAGGGCGCGATCGCACTCTTCCGAGCTGTTCTGCGCGAACTTGTCGAGCTTGATGTAGCCCACGTTGTTGTCGAGCATTTTGACTTCGCTCACGCTGTGAACTTCGACGCGACGCCGCACCAGCGGAATCTCGGCGACCTTTTCTTCGCGGCGGACGCTCAGCGTGACGCGGCTGCCCGGCGGACCGGTGATCAGGCTGACGGCCGCGTCCAGCGTTTCGCCGGCGACCGACGTGCCGTTCACCGATTCGATCAAGTCTCCCTTTTGCACGCCGGCTTCGGCCGCCGGTCCGCCGGGCAGCGCATTGACGACCAGCATGCCGTGTTCGTCCGGCTTGATCTCGACACCCACGCCGACGATGTGATCTTCCAGCTCGGCACTGGGGCTGGCGTGGTCCATGTTCGGGACGAAGCCCGAGAATTTGTCGAGCGAGTCGGTCGAGCCGTACACGAATTCCAGCACGGCAACGGCCGGTCGCAAGCCGCCATGCTCCTGAGCGGCCCGCATCGTCCAGCGGAGCGCCTGGTTGGCCTCGTCGCGGCCGCCGATCGGGCGGCAATTGACGAGCTGCTCGAGGTCCAAACGGAAGGCGGCAACGCGCGACGGATCACCATCGAGCTGGTTGGCGCGGAGGAACGACCGGTTCTCGAGACCTCCGAGGAGGTTTTTCGCCGCTTGTTTCACTCGCGCGTCGTAGGTCGACGGCTTGAGGTGCCGCGCGTCGATCAGCGTCGAAACTTCGGCGAAGAGCTGCAGCCCCTGCTCAGGAGTGAGCGACCGCAGCAGATGCACGACGGCCGGGTTGCCGTAGCGAACGGTCAGCTTGCGCTGGATCAGCTCGCGTTCGGGAAGCAGGTCTTCCTCATGCGGGCGCCGAGGCTCAGACCTGCGGTGCGGCGCGGCTGGAGGAGACATCCGGTCAAATTCCCGGGTGCGGGGGTGATCGGGAGGCAGCGGAATTTCTTGAGGGACCGGCGGCGTCTCCCCATCTTCGGTGTGGAAGGGGGTGGGGTCTGCGGGCGGCGCACCGGGTCCGAAATTTTCTCCGCGCGGGGAATCATCGCGAGCGACACTGCGTACGAGTCTCGAAGGCGGAACGAGTCCAGAAGGCAGAGCGAGTTCAGAGGCCGTGGGGGCGGGTTCAGAGGCCAAGCCAACCGAGATCGACAGGATGGCGCCCAGACTGAGCACCAGACCTGTACACCGCCAGACGGCCGACGGCTTTCTCGAGCCGCGCGGCGGTTGAAGGTGATGGACCATGACAAACGTCCTTTGGATTCCCGCGAGGACGCTTCCTGCGTAGTCCCCGCGAGAGTGCTTCGTGCGTGGGCGTCATGCACTCCCGTTTCCTTTTTTTGTTTGACACGTAGTTGTGTTCGCGCTTCAGACGCGATCAATCAATCGAGCGACAGGACAGATCCCGCTCAGGCGAGATCGGGCCTGCTCAAGCGAGATGGGTCTGCGGGGACTCATCCGCGCAGGTGACCATGGCCTCGGGCTCCTCGGCCTCGGACGGGCACCAGTTCACTTCGGGGACGGCCGACGGGTCGTGACCGTCGAGCAGCTCGCCGCGGACGACGCGGACATTGGCCGGCGCTTCGATGCCGATCTTCACGCTGGTGCGTCCGGTGCGGATCACTTTGATTAAGATGTCCTGGCCAACATGTATCGTTTCAGCTCGTTTTCTTGTGAGTACCAACATTGATGACTCCCTTCAGCTCCCTGTTTTTGTTTAGCACAGTCGTTCGGATTTGAACTCGGTCCTCACCGGACGACTGGGATTGACTGACTACAGGGCTCGCCTTTCGCGAAGTCTGTGCCAAACTTGGTCTTTGTGCGTATGTTCAGTAATGGTCTATGTCGTAAGATCAGCAGAGCCATTTCATTACGTTGTAATGTGGAAGAATTCCGTGAGCGCCGTCGACGCCGTTTTTGCGCTCGATTGCAAAGATTCAATGGTAAGGTCTGCTAGACATTCGGTGCGAAGCGTCACAAAAATGAATCGGTGCGCCGCGGATTTTGTAAAAAACGCGACACCACTGTTGTAAAAACGCCAGTTCGCGGCCTGCTGATCTGATACGGAATGACCAGATTAACAAACCTGATTCTCCGGTAGGTCTTCTGATGCCTCCAAAGTCGGCGGTACGGGCGTTGCATCTTTGATTCAAGGACTGCGTGTGAGTTCGAAGTGAAGCACAACGGTCTGCAAAGTCCGGTTTGAATAGACGCCTTTGGAGCGAACACATGAGGAAAATGCAGTTAGCGGCTTCAGCGCTGACTTTGGCGGTTCTCGCCTTTGCGGCCCTGCCGCAAGCCCGCGCGGATGTTTACGACTACGGCTACGGTCCGGTTTACAGCAGCTATCCGGCGACGAGCGGAACCACCTGCCCCAACGGGCAGTGCTCGGGATCCAATTACGCGCCGGCCTACTCGTCATATCCGACTTATGGTGCGACCTGCCCGAACGGTTCCTGCGGCGTGGGCGGGCTGCCCCAACGGCATGTGCGGCCTGCGCGGCAGTTGCGCCAGTGGCCAGTGCTCCAGCGGGCAGTGTTCCAGCGGCCAATGCGCGAGTGGCCAGTGCCCGAACGGCCAATGCTCGACGGGCCAGTGCCCCAACGGCCAGGCGCAGTGGGAGCTGTCGCAGCGGACGTTGTGGTTATTGCCCCAACGGGGATTGTGATCTCCGGCCACTGCAGCGGCAATTGCCCGAACGGCCAGTGCACGACCCGCTATCGCGGGCCCGTCGATTCGCTGAGCCCGCCGAACGCGCCGCTCTACGATCGGCCCGATTACGGCACGCCGGACGGGCCCCGCGCTCGTCCGATCTACTCGACCGAGCGGCCCGTTTCTCGCGAATATCGCGACAGCGACTATCGGGATCGCGAACGTGACAGCGATTATCGTGATCGCGACTACCGGAGCCGCGATGACCGCGATCGGAGCGTTCGTGACGGGGGCTTCCGCGACACTGGTTACCACGATCGTGACTTCCGCGACCGTGCCTCGCTCGAGCAGCCGGTTTCACATCGCACCTGGCGGACCGACAGCCGACCGCTCAGCCGCGACGGCCAGATGGAGAGCCCGTTCTATAACTAATGGGTAATGGGCCCGACGTCTCATGGCGTCCGGGTCCGGGTGGCTGGGGTCGGCGTCTCGCCGCTCGACCGAGTCTCACCGAAGTCCGCCCGCGTCTGCCGCCGCCCAGACTGCCACTGACCCGTCTGCCAGCTCGAAAGGCGTCAGCCGCAAGCCGACCACCTCTTCCCATCACCGGTCATAGCCATCTCACATCGCCGGGCATTCCGGCACAGCGACGGGCCGCTGGAAGCTCTTTCGGCGGCCCGTTTTATGTCACCTGCTCTGGCTCTCATCTCACTTGCTTTCCCGGCCGGCCTGACTATACTTACCCCTTCGCTTTCGCGGTTAAAGAGCCGCGCACGAAGTCAGCGGTGTCTTCTGTTCTCCGGCGACTTGTCGCCGGGGCAGTGACCGCTCACTTCGTCCGCGGCTCGTTCTCTCGGCGAGTCGTCTTGACCGCGAATTGTTCTCACGGCGAATTGTCGGACCGGAATAAAGGTTGGCGTCATGTCTCGCGAGTGTGAAATCTGTGGCAAGAAAGCCGTGATGGGTAACCAGGTGACCATGCGCGGCAAGGCGAAGTACCTCGGCGGCAACGGCCGCAAGACGACGGGCATCTCGCGCCGACAGTTCCGCCCGAATCTGCAGCGGATCCAGGTGCAGGAAGGGGGCTCGGTCGTCACGCGCAAGCGTCTGCACGCAGTGCATTCGTAGCGGACGCATCGTCAAAGCCGTCGTCCGCAAGCCCTTCACCCTGCCGGCCGCCACATGACCGCGCGGCTGACCCGCGACGACGTGGCCAAGGTCGCCCTGCTGGGTCGGCTGAAGCTCTCGGCCGAAGAACTCGAGCGGATGACCTCGCAACTGGGTCGCGTGCTCGAATACGTCGACATCCTGAACGAGGTCGACACCCAGTCCGTCGAGCCGCTGGCCCATCCGATTGAATTGGCCAACGTCTTTCGCGAAGACGTCGAACGGCCGTGCCTGTCGCGCGAGGAGGCGCTGGCCAACGCCCCCAAGACCGACGGCCGCTTCTTCGTCGTGCCGGCCATTCTCGACGTCAACCACTGACGGACCTGCCTGCAGCGGATCGTGAAAGGCCGTGCCCAGCGAACGGCCGCAGGACATAACGGCATGTCTCTCCTCGACGCCACGGCTTCGCAGCTGCTTGACTTCATTGCAGCACGAAAGTCGTCGGCCGTCAGCGTGGCGACCGCATTTCTCGATCAAATCGCGGCGCACGACGCCCGGATCGGCGCGTTCTTGCATGTCGACCGGGAGGGCGCGCTCAAGCAGGCCGCGTATGTCGACGAAAAGCTCCGTGCCCGCCAGCCGCTGGGGAAACTCGCCGGGCTGCCGATCGCGATTAAAGACGTCGTCTGCACGCGCGGTCTGCCGACCACCTGCGGCAGCCGCAGCTTGCAGAAGTTCGTGCCCCCCTACGATGCGGAACTGATCCGCCGCCTCCGCGCGGCCGACGCCGTGATCCTGGGCAAGACGAACATGGACGAGTTCGCGATGGGCTCGTCCACTGAGAATTCGGCCTTTCAGATCACGCGAAATCCCTGGGATACGGAGCGGACGCCGGGCGGATCGAGCGGCGGATCGGCGGCCGCGGTGGCTGCGGCTATGGCGCCCCTGGCCATCGGCAGCGACACGGGCGGCTCGATCCGGCAGCCGGCAGCGTTTTGCGGCGTCGTCGGGATGAAGCCGACCTACGGACGCGTGTCGCGTTACGGATTGGTGGCGTTCGCCAGTTCGCTCGATCAGTTGGGGCCGTTCGCGTCCGACGTGGCGGGAGCCGCCGCGCTCTTGGAAGTGATCGCCGGCCACGACCCGCGCGATTCGACGTCGGTCGATCACCCCGTTCCCGACTATCGCCGCACGCTCGAGCGGCCGCTGTCGCCGCTCCGCATCGGCCTCGCCTCCGAGCACTTTGCCGAAGGGCTGGATGCGGAAGTGGCGGCCAGCGTGCGCCGGGCGGCGGACGTCTATCGCTCATTCGGCGCCGAAATCGTCGACGTCACCCTGCCCCACTCCAAGTACGGCGTGGCCGCCTATTACCTGATCGCTCCATCCGAGGCGGCCAGCAACCTGGCCCGCTACGACGGCGTGCACTACGGACATCGGGCCGAAAAGTTCGACGGCCTGATCGACATGTACGCCACGTCGCGCGGTGAGGCGTTCGGGCCCGAGGTCAAGCGGCGGATCATGCTGGGCAACTACGCCCTCTCGGCCGGCTACTACGACGCCTACTATCTCAAGGCACTCAAAGTCCGCCGCCTGATCCGCCAGGATTTCGACCGCGCGTTCGAGAAGTGCGACGTGCTGCTTTCGCCCGTCGCCCCCACGCCCGCTTTCAAAGTCGGCGAGCTGGTGAACGATCCGCTGGCGATGTATCTCTCCGACATCTACACACTGAGCGCGAACCTGGCGGGACTACCCGGCATTTCGCTGCCCGGCGGACAGAGCTCCACCGGCCTGCCGATCGGCATTCAGCTTCTCGGCCCGCCGTTCGCGGAAGAAACGCTGCTGCGTGCCGCGCGGATGTTCGAGCGGGAGACGCCCTGGCACATACAACGCCCGTCACTGGCGGTGGCGCCATGAGCGACGTCAAAGCCCCCAACACGGCCACGAACTATACGACCGTCGTCGGCCTCGAAGTCCACGTGCAGCTGTTGACGCGGACAAAGCTGTTCTGCGGCTGCGTCAACAAGTTCAACCCCACGCAGCCCAACGTGCAGACCTGCCCGGTCTGCCTCGGCTTGCCCGGCAGCCTGCCGGTGATGAATCGCCACGCCTTTGAGCTGGCCCTCAAGACGGGGCTGGCCCTTAACTGCCACATCCCGCCGCTCACGAAGTGGGACCGCAAGCAGTACTA
Organism: uncultured Planctomycetaceae bacterium; assembly: GCA_963813715.1. Classification (GTDB taxonomy): domain Bacteria; phylum Planctomycetota; class Planctomycetia; order Planctomycetales; family Planctomycetaceae; genus DASPSM01. The sequence goes on from CAWFAK010000012.1 coordinate 181,490, forward strand.
CTATCCCGATTTGCCCAAGGGCTATCAGATCAGCCAGTACGATCTGCCCTTCAGCTCCGAGGGCTGGCTGGAGATTGTCGCCGATCCCAAGGCGCCTGAGACGCGGCGGATCGGCATCATCCGCGCGCATCTGGAAGAAGACGCCGGCAAAAACTTTCACGACGAGACGGGCCGCGGCGGCGAGAGCCTGATCGATCTCAACCGCGCCGGGACGCCCCTTCTCGAAATCGTCACCAAGCCCGACATTCGCTCCGCGGCCGAGGCGCACGCCTTTCTCGATGAGCTGAAGCTGCTGCTCACGTATTTGGAGGTCTCCGACTGCAACATGCAGGAGGGGAGCCTCCGATGCGACGCGAACGTAAACCTGCACATCACTTCCGATGGCGGCACGGTCGCCACGCCGATCGTCGAGATCAAAAACCTCAACAGTTTTCGCGGCGTCGAGCAGGCGATCGACTACGAGGCCCGGCGGCAGTTCGACGTCTGGCAGGAAACGGGCAAAAAGTTCGGCGAAGTGGCCAAAGAAACTCGCGGCTGGGACGCCGACCGGGGCGTCACCTTCGGCCAGCGAGGCAAGGAGGAGGCCTCGGACTACCGCTACTTCCCCGATCCCGATCTCGTGCCCGTCACGATCGCGGACAGCTGGCGCGAACAAATTCGCGCAGCCCTGAGCGAATTCCCCGCGGCAAAACGCCACCGCTTCGAGACGGCGCATCACCTCTCGCATTACGACGCCTCCGTGATCGTCGCCCAGGGTCGCACGTTTGCCGACTACTTCGAACGTGTGCTCGCGGCCTGCGGCGACGCCAAGCAGGCGGCCAACTGGGTCACACAGGACGTGCTTCGTGAAATGAAGGAGCGGCAACTCGCCATCGAGACATTCCCGCTCTCGGCCGACGTCCTGGGTGCACTCTTGCAACGAATCGTCAGCCGCAAAATCACGGTCAACAGCGGCCGCATCGTCTTCGCCGCCCTGCTCGAGCAATCGGCGTCAGTAAAAACGATCGCCGTTGATGACGTCGACGCGATCATCGCCGAAAAATCACTGGCCATCACATCGGGAGCCGACGAACTCACGCCGATCGTCGACGCGGTGCTGGCGGCCAACGCCAAGATCGTCGCCGACGTCAAAGGCGGCAAGCAACAGGCAATCGGCGCTCTGATCGGCCAGGTGATGAAGCAGACCAAAGGAGCCGATCCGCAAGTCGTCCGCGAGCTGCTGCAACAGCGGATCGCGGCGCTCTGAGCGTACGAATCCACCGCCGACCCGCCCGGCGAGCGTCGGGTGTCAGCCCGACGGTTCCTCAATTTCGGCAGAGCGAGAGCGTCGATGACGGATGCTGTTCTCGAAATTCAGCGAACCGAGTATGCCACACAGGTTCGCACCGACGGTTTTGCCGTCTTTCCGCAGTTGCTTTCTGGCGCCGAAGTCGAGCCCTAAGGCGGGCGATCGAAGCCATTCCCGATTGCGATGCCGTTCGGCGAAAACGCAACATGTACGGCGTTCGCAATCTGCTGGATCTTTCTCCCGACGTCCGCCGATTGGCCGCGCTGCCCGAAGTCCGCCAGCTCGTGACGCCGATCATCGGCGGAGGGGCTTTCGCGGCGCGGGCGATTTTTTTCGACAAAGTGCCGGGAGCCAATTGGGCGCTCGGCTGGCATCAGGACAGCGTGATCGCCGTCGCCGAGCAGCAGGATGTTCCCGGCTTTTTGGCCTGGGGCCAGAAGGCGGGCGTCTGGCAGGTGCAGCCGCCTCCCGAAATCCTCGCCGCGATGGTGGCCGTCCGCATTCATTTGGACGATTGCGGGCCCGACAACGGGCCGTTGCGAGTGATCCCCGGCTCCCATCGCCACGGTTGGTTGGATAACGAGATCAGCCGCTGGAAAGAAACGGTCGGGCCGGTGACGTGCCTCGCGCGGGCCGGCGGCGCGGTCGTGATGTGCCCACTCATCCTCCACGCCTCCTCGAAAGCAGTCTCGCCCAACCATCGCCGCGTGATTCATATCGAGTACGCGAGTGAAGAGTTGCCAGGCGGACTCGAGTGGCACCGGCGCATCAGTTGCGAACCGGTGAGCGCGGCTCGGCGCCTCCACTCCAAGAAGAGAAGCACCCGCCAGCTCACGCAGGCGGCTCGCCGGTGTCACACTCGAACTGGCCGCATCCACCGCGAAAACAGCCCGGCGAGCGTCGGGCGTCAGCCCGATGGTGCTTTGTTCTGTCGTTCTACGCGCATTCGTGCGCGAGCCCGTTAAAGAAAATCAGAACCGGCCGGCTTACACCGGCCGCTCGCCTTGGACGCGGCGCGTTGTCAGGAGGATAAGCGCGGCACCGACCGCCGTGCCGATGGTCGCGGTGACGAGCCAGCTGGTCGGTAGGCCGGCCGACTGGATGTCGGTGGTTTCGTTGAGGCCCCAGCCCCAGTCGATCAGCTGCTTTTGAAAGTGGGCCGCGACGAGCAAGAGCGAATTGTGGATCGCGTGCAGCAGCATGCCGGGCAGAGCGCTGCCGCAGCGGACGCAGAGCCAGCCGAGTACCAGACCCAGCGCCGTACTCGGGACCAGCCGCTCGAAGTGCAAACGATCGGTCGCCACGAGGTGGAACAGGCCGAACAGAATGCTCGACAACAGCACGGCCCGCGTCGCCGACATCGAGTTACGTAAGGCCGATAACAGGTAGCCGCGGAAGAAAAACTCCTCGCAGACCGCGGGCACGACACCCAGCGTCACGACGAGCAGCGCGGGCGAAACGTGTTGAATCTGGCCCAGCAGCTCTTTGGCGGCCGCCATCGTCCGCGGGTCGAATTCGATCACTTCATACTGGCTCAGCCACACCAGGATTTCATGGGCGAACGGCCAGAGCGAAACACCCAGCACGATGGCGCCGACGAACGCCCCGACCGGCGCGGGCCCCAAGCGAAAGCCGCTCGTCAGGTCGACGCGGTTGAGCACGGCCAGCGCCAGCGGAATCTGCAGGAAGACGAGAATCGTCACGAGCGCGGCCAAGAGCAGCCGCCCGTCGAGCCCAACCAGCGTCGAGCGGCTCAGCAGGTTCGAAGCGAGAAAGAACGTCGGAAAGATGATCGCCAGGCACAAGAGACCGCTCGTCGGCGTCGGCGCGGCCGACACCCGTCGTGGTCGGCGGAACAGATCCGACCAGGTGCCGTGGCTGCCGTACAAAATGGCGTCCGTCCCAAAGATTTTCGCGGCAACGCCGATCGCCGCCAGCGCGAACAGCCCCGTGGACGTCACCACCCACAGCGCGGTGGCCGGCTCGGCCGTGTGCTGCAACAGGTCGCGGGCCAACAGCACGATGTTGACGAGCGGCGTCACGGCCAGCGGTCCCTGCAGCTTGAGCCCCGGAATCATCGACAGCATGCCGGGCGCGATCGACGCCAGCATCAGCGGAATCAGGTACGCCTGGGCCTCCTTAAAGCTGCGGGCAAAGCTCGTCACCGCCAGGAGCACGGCCGAGAAAAACGCCGCGAAGAGCACGAGCAGCGCCATGATCTCCAGCAGCTCTTCGAGCGAGATGCCCTTGCGGCCGAAGAGCAGCGGCGTGAGGCCGATGCTGGCAATCGTGACCATCATCGCCGCCAGGTTGATGATGGCCGTCAGCAGGGCGACGATCACCACCGTCAGGTATTTGCCCAACAGGAGCTGCATTCGCGGCACCGGCGCGGCCACCAACATCTCGAGCGTGCCCCGCTCCCGCTCGCCGGCCGTGAGGTCGATAGCCGGATAAACGGCCCCGGTGATCGTCATCAAAATCAGAATCAGCGGGACGAGCGCAGAGAGGGAGTGCGAGGCCGAGGCGCTGGCCGACTCGCCCCCCGATTCGATCGGCACTGCCAGCACCTGCACGGGACTCAGCCGATTCGTGGCGCCGCTCTCCCGCAATCGCCGCTCGACGCTGTGCAGGTTCACCGCGGCCAGGCAGCGATCGGCCCAGTGGTAGGCGTCGCGGCTGGCCGACGACTGCGGATCGTAGATCAGCTCATAGTCAATGGCCCGCTCCCCCTGCTTGTTCTTGCGATCGGCTGAGGGGACCGGCGACAGCTTGTGGACCCGCACGCCGACGTCGACGCGGCCGTCCAGTACCGACTGCCGCACATCGTTGACCACCTCGTAATTGAGCGGTATGGCTGGCTGCTTGGAATTGGGCTGTAAGGCGGTGCGGTCCTGCGGCCGCGGGCCCAGGATCGCGCTGCCCCGCAACAGGTATTGGCCGAACTCCTGCGCCTCCGCATCGCTGACAAAGCCGAGCACCGGATCGCTGTGGCCTGAAACCGTCTTCATGCTCGACATCAAGAATCGCTCGAAGGCGACGCTCAATAGCGGATAGACGAGCAGCGGCATCAGGATCAGCGTGGCAATCGTCCGGCGATCGCGGAGCGTCTCCCGCAGCTCTTTGAGCATCAACCGCAAAAAGAGCGGCGACTGCCGCCGCGGCGGGCGCGGAGCATTCGCTGTTGCTGAGTTTCCCGTGGCATCGGGACCGCTCATGAGGACGAACCTTCCGCGGTCCGGGTGTCGGCGCTCGGATTTGTTCCCGCCGTGGCGCCCCCGGTCGAAGAGCCCGTCAAGTTCGGCGACAGGCCGGCCCCCTGCCGATGGCCCGTCATCTCCATAAACATTTCGACGATCGTGTCGCGGCCGCTCTTTTGCCGCAATTCTTCGAGGGTCCCTTCGAGCACGAAGCGGCCCCGATGCATCAGGCCGAAGCGATCGCACAGGCGTTGGGCTTCGTCGAGCCGGTGCGTGGTCACAATCACCGCACGGCCCTCCCGCCGCAGCTGCGAAATGTAGTCGAAGATGGCCTGGCTGCCGAAAACGTCCAGTCCGCGCGTCGGCTCGTCCAACAGCATGATGGGCGGATCGTGAATCAGCGCCCGCGCAGGTGCACGCGCTGGCGCTGCCCGGTGCTCAACGTCGCGCAGCGCTGATCGAGGAACGGCCCCAGATCCATCAAGGGCGTTAACTCGGCCAAGCGCGTCTCGGCCCGCTCGCGCGACATTCCGTACAAGTCCGCGAAGAACAAAAGCAACTCGCGGGCCGACAGCCACTGATAGAGCCCCGCGCTCGTGGAGACGAGGCCGACGCGGCGCTTCACTTCTTCCGGCGCCTCCGACGATCGCAGCCCTTCGACTTCGGCATAGCCGCTCGTCGGATTGAGCAGCCCCAGGATCATGCGGACGGTGGTGGTCTTGCCCGCGCCGTTGGGCCCCAACAGTCCATAAACCTCGCCCGCGCGCACGCAAAAGGTCAAATGATCGACGGCAACCAGTTCCTCCTGGTTGTTCGTGACAAAGACCTTCGTCAGTTCATGGACCGAGATCATGGCATCTCAGAAGGGATCGGCCGGCAGGTACAACAAACAACCCACTAAGCCCCCTCGTAAACGGGCTCGCGACCACTTCGGAGGGCATTTCGGAGCGATGAACGACTAATACGGCGACCCATTTTCCGTGGCTTGCGCAGGTCTCCGCACGAGTTCACATCCAGTTCACAATTTCTTGATGCAGTAAGTCCAAAGAGCCACTAGGGATTGGGGTCGCGAGCCGGTTTCCGCGCAAAGTTTTCAGAAATCCGCGGCTTGACTTTTGGGCTCGGAATTTTATAGTGGCCTTCCGCTCCACTCACAACATCTTGCGTATAATTGTTTTGATTCCCCAATAAATAGTGGTTCCGGGGAGGTGAAAACCACGAAAGAATGTTAGTGGACTTTTGTATCCATTCGGCTATTCTGGGACGCATAATGAATTGCCGAGTGGCCAGGCCGTCCGCCTGATCGCGGCCCCATCTCTTCCGTCAGGCGAACGCCAAATTCGGTTAAGAACGGCCCGGTTAATCAACGGCACCGGGCACTCATCCAGGAAATCCTAGACCAGGAGTGTGCATGATGCACGAAGCAAAGGGAATTGTGCAGGATCGCCTTTCACGTGGTCACGCCGGCAATAATTCGGGCAACACATCGAACAGCAACAGCTTGAATAGCAACGGTTTGAACAGCAACAGTGCGAATCGGCAACGTAATGACGGCAGCACGGCGATGAAAGTGCCTGCTCAATTCTGTCCGGTCGATCAGGATCCCTTCGACACCGTCTCCTGGGAAAAACGCACCGCCCAGATCAAGGACGAATCGGGCGACGTCCTCTTCGAGCAAACCGACTGCGAAATCCCCGAGTCGTGGAGCGCCCTGGCGACCAACGTCGTCGTCAGCAAATACTTTTACGGCGAACCCGGCACGGCCGAACGCGAACAGAGCGCTCGCCAGTTGATCCACCGCGTCGCCCGCACGATTGCCGACTGGGGCACCGGTGACGGCTACTTCGCCACGCGCGAAGACGGCGAGAATTTCTACCGCGACCTCTCCTGGCTCTGCCTCCATCAGTACGGGTCGTTCAACTCGCCCGTTTGGTTCAACGTCGGCCTGTACCACGAGTACGGCATCAAGGGCTCGCGCGGCAATTATTACTGGGACGTGAAGCAGGGCAAAATCGACCGCCCCGAAACGCCCTACGAGTATCCGCAAGCGTCTGCCTGCTTCATCCAGTCGGTCGAAGACAACATGGAAGACATCATGCGTCTCGCCACGAGCGAGGCCATGCTGTTCAAGTACGGCTCGGGCACCGGCACCGACCTCTCGACCATCCGCAGCGCCCGCGAAAAGCTAAGCGGCGGCGGCATCCCCTCGGGTCCCCTGTCCTTCATGCGGGTCTACGATCAGATCGCGGCTGTCGTGAAGTCGGGCGGCAAAACCCGCCGCGCGGCCAAGATGCAGAGCCTGAAGGACTGGCATCCGGACGTCCTCGAGTTCATCCAGGCCAAGCGTAAAGAGGAGAGAAAGGCCCGCACGCTCATCGAGAGCGGCGAGTACGACTCCAACTTCAACGGCGAGGCCTACAGCTCGATCATGTTCCAGAACGCGAACCTCTCCGTTCGCGTCTCCGACGAGTTCATGAACGCCGCGGTCGACGGCAAGAAGTGGAAGACCCACTGGGTCACCGATCCCAAGCACGCCGGCCCCGAGCACGACGCCAAGTACCTCCTGCGGCAAATCGCCGACGGGACCTGGTACTGCGGCGACCCGGGCGTGCAGTACGAGACGACCATCAATCGCTGGCACACGTGCTCGAACACGGGGCCGATCAACGCGTCCAACCCCTGCTCCGAGTACATGTTCCTCGACGACACGGCCTGCAACCTCTCGAGCCTCAACCTCAAGAAGTTCCAGGAAGCGGACGGCCGCTTGAATGTCGAGCGGTTCCGCGCCGCGGCGGCCATCTTCATCACCGCCCAGGAGATTCTCGTCGATCACGCCAGCTATCCGACGCCGGCCATCGCCGAGAACAGCCATCGCTTCCGTCCGCTCGGACTGGGTTATGCCAACTTGGGCAGCTTGCTGATGTCGATGGGCATTCCCTACGACAGCGACGAAGGTCGCGGCATCGCCGGGTCGCTCACCGCCCTCTTGAACGGCCAGGGCTTCCTCACTTCGAGCCGCATCTCCGCCCACCTGGGCCCGTTTGCCGGCTACGACGAGAACGAGCGGCCCATGCTCCGCGTGATGCAGATGCATCGCGACGCCGTCGATGAAATCGATCCGTCGTGTCCGGAGTACCTGTCGGAAGCGGCTCGCGAAGTCTGGGACGAGTGCCTGGCCAGCGGTCGTCGCCACGGCTATCGCAACGCCCAGGCCACGGTGCTGGCTCCCACCGGCACGATCGCCTTCATGATGGATTGCGACACGACGGGCATCGAGCCCGACATCGCCCTCGTGAAGTACAAGCAGCTTGCCGGCGGCGGCATGATGAAGATCATCAACCGCACCGTGCCCAAGTCGCTGGCGACGCTGGGTTACGAGCCGGCCGAGATCGAGGCCATCGTCAAGTACATCGACGAGCACGACACGATCGAAGGCGCCCCCGAGCTCCGCGACGAGCACCTGGCCGTCTTCGACTGTGCGTTCAAGCCCAAGAACGGCAAGCGGTCGATCGCCTGGCAGGCGCCACGTCAAGATGATGGCGGCCGCCCAGCCGTTCCTCTCCGGTGCGATTTCCAAAACGGTCAACATGCCCGAGGAGTCGACCGTCGAGGACATCGAGAACGCCTACCTCGAAGGTTGGCGGCTCGGCCTCAAGGCGCTGGCCATCTATCGCGACGGCTCGAAGAAGAGCCAGCCGCTCAACACCAGCAAGGGAGCCGACAGCAAGAAAGGCGGGGCATTCCAGCCGACGCGCCGCCGTCTGCCGGCCACCCGCCAATCGCTGACGCACAAGTTCTCCGTCGGCGGACACGAGGGCTACATCACCGTCGGCCTGTTCGAGGACGGTCAGCCCGGCGAGCTGTTCATCACCATGGCCAAGGAAGGCAGCACCATCGGCGGCCTGATGGACACCATCGGCACCGAAACCTCGCTCGGCCTGCAGTACGGCGTGCCTCTGCGGGTGTTTGTCGACAAGTTCTCCCACACGCGGTTCGAGCCGTCCGGCTGGACCACCAACCAGGAGATTCCGCACGCCAAGAGCGTGGTCGACTACATCTTCCGCTGGCTCGGCATCCAATTCATCCCCGGCTACCGCGAAGCCAACACGCCCAAACGCGAACCGGAGGCCGGAGCGGAATCCAAGTCGGACCCTAAGAACGGCCCGGTGGCAGGAGCCGCCGGTGCCGCAACCAAGAACGGGACCCACAAAGCCGAAACCACGCCGGCCGCCGTCGCGGGAGCGATCAAATCACTCGTCGCCCCGCACACCAACGGCAACGGCTCAAACGGCCACGCCGCGAACGGTAATGGGAGTGGAAACGGCAACGGCAAACATCACCAGCTCGTCCTCCGAGTCTAGATGAGCCGGTGCTTGACGGCCCACCGATCCGCAGCCAGCAGTTCGCGACGTTCCAAGACGACGCCCCGGCCTGCGACAACTGCGGCGCCATCACCGTCCGCAACGGCAATTGCTATCTCTGCCACAACTGTGGAAACAGCATGGGATGTAGCTGACGGATCAGCATCATCTCCTGCGGGATGGCACCCTGGTCTTCGGAGGGACCAGGGTGCTTTTTATCGCCCGGGCCGGCAGGTGGATCCATTGCCGGCGCCCGCGGGACGCGTCGATGCGTCGCCATTGCATGCTCAGAACGTGACGCCATATAAGCCTCGATTGTCTCGACCCGTTGGGCCTCCAGAACGACGCAATGCTGGCCCCAAGATCCCAGGCCTGCGCTGCGCTCCGACCTGGGCTATAGAATCTCGCCCCGTTGGGGCTGAAGATGTGATGATCCAGGCAATCTGCCGGCTCCTCGTTTAGCCGCCATCATGGGGACAATAGCGTGCCGCAATCGTTGTCGAACGTCTTGGTGCACGTGATCTACAGCACCAAAAATCGCGAGCCCTTTCTGCGAAACGTCGCGTTGCGGCGTGAGCTTGAGGCGTATCTGGTTGGGACACTTCAACCATCGAATGCCCATCGCTGGGCCTGCGTGTCGTCGCGGACCATTTGCACGTTCTTTGCCGACTGTCGCGGACAGTGACAATCGCCAAGCTCGTCGAGCAGATGAAGATCGAATCGTCGAAGTGGATCAAGCGGCACAGCCGAGGAACGCCGGGCTTTCAATGGCAGCAAGGCTATGCCGCCTTCTCGGTAAGCGCGTCGAATTCCGGACGCGTAAAGCGGTACATCGAAAACCAAGACGCGCATCACCGCGTGAGGACGTTCCAAGACGAATTGCGCGCTTTCCTGCGTCGTCACCAACTCGCGTTCGACGAGCGCTACGTGTGGGACTAATCGTGGTATGGTGTGCGAGCGGCGGGAACGGGATGTCTTCAGCCCCAACGGGGCGAGATTCTATAGCCCAGGTCGGAGCGCAGCGCAGGCCTGGGATCTAAACGACGCCCCATTCCGTTGCCTCCGAAGCCCCAACGGGGCGAGACAACGATAGCCAACTCGCGTGTTGACCTCGTCCGGGGGCCGCGATTGGCGTTCACAGGCACCCCACAAAAACCAATCGTCTTCGTGGTGGCTTTCATCGCTTACGCACAGTAGGCTCGCTCCCGAGTGCCCCCGCGTTTGCGACCGGGATTCTGAGATCAGGAACTGTCATGTCGCCTCCTCTCCTGCAGCGGTTGGTCCTCGTCACGACGGCGGTTCTCTGCTTTGCCTCGGCGTCGCTCTTCAATTCGCCGGCGCGGGGGGATGACGGGGCGAAATCGGCGCACGAAGCCGCCGTGCTCGATCGCATCTTTGCCAACTGGCAAGCGCGGCGCGATCGGGTGCGTTCGTTTCACTTCACCTATGACTGCCGAACCACCTACCGCAAGGGAAAGTTGGACCTCTCCAGCGAGCCTCGCACGAAGCTCGATCATGATCAGTCGTTCGACCAATTCGGCATCCAGCTTTGGGTGGACGAAGATCGCGTCTGTTTGCTCATGACGCCGAGCTTCAAGGTGCCGATCGCAAAGCCCACGGACACAAGTCGCGTCGTCGCCCGTTCCGTCACGGCTGGCGACACGTCTTACATGTACTATTCCGCCCGCTGGTGGGAGACCGGCCAACCGCAGCACCCTCCCTTCGCCCCTTATGGACTCCTTTACCCGAGGACTGATGTCGAATGCGGAAACGCCGAATTTCGCCTTCCAGGCGCTCGGCCTTGACGTTTCGAACGGGGCACCCCTGGCCGTTCTTGAAACGGGAGCAATGCCGACTCGTCGATGAGAATGCCGTGATCGACAACGGCCGCTGCACCAAGTTTCACCGAGTGCTCAAGGGCGAGAACCCCGGCGAGGAGACTCTTTGGGTCAGTCCGGTGCGGGGCGACGTAGTCGTCCATTGGACCATTTTCGCGCCTGGCAGCAAGGCCGAGGGCTCGATCAAGTACAAGAAAGATGAACGCTACGGTTGGATTCCCTCGGAATGGACCTGCGACTACCCGGGACACATGCTCGAAGAGTGCAAGGTCACCGCCTATGGGATCAACGAGAAGATCGACCCCGCCATCTTCTCGCTCGATTTTCCGCCGGGCACGCCTGTCGTAGATTCTCTGGCGTTGAAAAAGCCCATGCAGAACCCACTCGCCTTTGAGGCCATTCGCTATTACGTCGTCCAGCCGGGCGGGTCGAAACGGGCGATTTCGCACGACGAATTCAATCGGCTCGCCCACATCGGGAATCCGTTCAAACCGCAACGACCCGCGAAGCCGCAAGCGAAGTGACAGCGCCATCGGGCGGAGACAATGGCCGAACGACTCGTGTCGCGTGACCCGAACCGAGTCGGGCAAATTTCCCGAGTTGTTTACACGCGCATAGAAACGCGGGGTTCGCGAGCCGCGGCTGGCGTGTTAGCTTGGCGGATGCTCTTCCAGAGGCGATCGCTCGGGATCCGTCTGGATCCAGGCCCAGGTCCCCAGGGTGACACGGACGGCCGTCGCTGCTGGGGAGAGGGATCCCCGGCGGGGATCCTTTTTCGTACCCGGCGGGGTGGGGATCCTTTTTTCACACAGGGCGAGAAACAGATCCCCCGGCGGCGCGGCGATCCGAGGGACCGTCGAAGTCCGGTCCGTACACTTTGGCGAACAGGGGTCCGGGTCCAGAGTGCTCTGCCAAACGCGACGGGACTCGATCGGCCGAGGGACCTTCGCCCGTTACGTGCTCTTGGGGCTAGGTATTTTCACGGGGGGTTGGGTCACAATTTTTTACTCTATAGGCGACCCACGAATTTGGTGACCCACCGCCGATCGGGGGCGGGACGGGACACGTTCGATCGAGTCCAATGTCGAAGATCAGATGCTCGCAATCCTGACTTTGGACCTTTGACCACGGGACTTTGGACCGACCACGGGACGGGACACGTTGTTTCACCGAGAAATCCCGGGAGATTTTGGCCCCTCGCTCCGGCTCGAGAGGCGGCGAGCGTGGGGGGAAGATTGGGGCGTCGGGTGGAAAGAGGTTGGCCGGTGGATCGGTGGGTCGGGACACTTTGTTTCACTAGGTAGTTGACCCAGCGAAGTAGCTGACCTCCCGTCGCCGGTTTGCGAGGCGGACATTGGGACGGGATCGGGACGGGACACGTTGTTCTATCGAGAAAAGTTCGAAGAATGCGGCCGGCGGAAAGAGATTGGCCGGTGGGTCGGGACACCGTTTTCAATTAGGAAGTGACTCGCAGAATGGGTGGACCCGGTCTGGGACGGGACCGGGCGGCCTAGGCGGCGTCGCGGCCGCGGCGTGACGCCGGCTGCTGGGAGGCGGCGCCGCGGATGGCCCCGTTTTCGTCGACGTCCTCGAAACGGACGGAGAGTCGCTTCGAGACGCCCGATTCTTCCATCGTCACGCCGTAGAGCAGGTCGGCGGCCGCCATCGAGCGCTTGCTGTGCGTGATCATGATGAATTGCGTCGTCTGCTTGAACTCGCGGAGCACGGCGGCGAAACGCTCGACGTTGGCCTCGTCGAGGGCCGCGTCGACTTCGTCCAGGATGCAGAACGGGCTGGGCCGACTCTTGAAGATGGCCAGCAGGAGCGCGACGGCGGTGAGCGTTTTTTCGCCGCCGCTCAACAGCGACAGGCTCCGCAGTTCCTTGCCCGGGGGGCGGGCGACGATCTCGATGCCGCATTCGAGGATGTCGTCCGGGTTCTCCAGCACGACGTCCCCTTCGCCGCCGCCGAAGAACTTGCGGAACAGTTCTTGAAAGTGAGCGCGGATGGACTGAAACGATTCGGCAAACAGCCGCGTGCTCTCGGCATTGATGCGGCGGAGAATCTCCTCGAGCGTCTTCTTGGCCTCGACCAGGTCGGCTAGCTGCTCGCTGAGATGCGTGAAGCGGTTCTCCATCTCGTCGAGATCGTGAAGGCTCTCCGTATTCACGCTGCCCATCGCCTTGAGCTGACGCCGCAAGCGATTGACCTGAGCCTCGATCTCTTCGCGGATCTCGGCCAGCTGGGCGTCGGTCAGCGCGGCATCGGAAGTGGACGACGGCGCCTCCGGGATCGCTGACGCGTCACCCGCGGCAGGATCGGCTGCGGCCGAGCTTTCGGCATGTCCTTCTGTGACAGCCTCGGACTGTTTTTTGGCGGCGAAGTTCGCCAGCGCGGAGATGCCCGATTCGACGATCTCGGACAAGCGTACCTGGTACTCTTCGTCGATGCGGGCAACGAGCGATTCGCGTTCGCGGCTCAGCTCGCGGGCTTGCAGCTCCAGCTGGTGCAGGCGGTCGCCCGCCCGGCGACGCTCTTCGCTGAGCGCCGACTCTTCCTTCATCAGCCCGGCGCGTTCCTTCCGCAGCCCGTCTTTCTCGCCGCCCAAGCGAGCCGCGTCGGCTGCCAGTTCCTGGACCTTGATGCAGCACTCGGCGAGTGCGGCATTCGTATTGAGGATGTGCAACGAGATCCGTCGCCGATCACCCAACACCTGCTGGACACGGCGGTCGGCTTCTGCCGATTGCTGACGAAACTGCAGCTGTTCTCGCTCGAGACGTTCTTCATCCTGGCGGAGGGCACCGCGACGCTCTTCGTGCTTGGCGATCTCCAGCTGCTCGGTATTTTGGCGACGCACGACGACCACCGACCGCGACTCGAGCGTCGCCAGTTCGGTTTCCAGCTCGCCCAGATGCTGCCGCGACGCCTGGATTTGCCCATCGAGCGCGGCGAACGTCAGAGCCTCCTGTGCCGATTCCTCCTGCGTTTGCTCGAGTTTGCCTTCCTGTTGCTGGGCGGCAACTTCAAGTGTCTGGTGTTGGGCGTCGAGTCGGGCCAGCTCGCGCTCCCGCTCGGCCAGCTCGCGCTTGCACATGTGGTGATGTTCGGAGGCCGCGTCCAGTCGCAGCTTGCCGGCGTGCAGTTCGGTGTCCGCCTCGCCGAGCGACGCCAGGATCGATTCGCTGCGTTCTTCGTCTTCCTGGATCTGCCGATCGATGCGGACCAGATCCTGCCGCAGCCGGCGGAGTTCGCTCTTTTGAGAGACCAGCGTGATTTCGCCGCGGAGCGCCCCGACCGTAAGCGTGCCGTCGGCTTCGACCAGTTCGCCCTGCAACGTGACGAAGCGGCAGCCGCGACCTGGACCGGCCGCCAGCGCGAAGGCCGTTTCGACCGTGTCGACAATCCAGGCGTCGGCAAGCAGTTGCTCGGCGAGCGCAGGCGCTTTGTCCGAAGTTCGCACGAGCGAGTCGGCCCGGCACTCGACGCCCAGCTGCGAGCGCAAGTCGACGCGGGCGGCCGCGTCGGCGGCCAGACTTTCAAGGAAGCGATGGACGGATCGCCCAGCGGGCCGACGGGCGGCAGCCTCATTGGCCGAGGCTTGGGAGTCGCGCCCGTGAGCGGTGTTCGCGGAGGGAATAAAACCGACACGGCCGGACAGCGGGACCGACGAACGGCTGAGGTAATCGAGGAACGGCACCAGATCGTCGACGACGACCGCCTCCGAGCGGCGGCCCAGCGCGATTTCAATCAGGGGCGCCCATTCGAGGTCGACCTCGAACAAGTCGGCCACGCTGCCGATCACCTGGTTCCAGGGCGCGACCTTGGTGCTGGCCGCGCGGCTGAGGATTTCACGGACGCCGAGCCCAAGCCCTTCTTGCCGGCTCTCGAGATCTTCGAGCACGCTCTTGCGGGCCCGCCAGGCGCTCCGCTGCTCGCGGCGGTCGGCCAGCGTTTTGTGGAATTGCTCCTGCACGCCGGCGAGCGCCAGCCGATCGCGCTCCAGCCGATCGAGTGCTTCGCGTTCGGCGGCCGCGGCGTCAGCTGCGGAGGCGACCTGCTCCGCCTGATGAGCCAGTTCGTCGCGGACCTCCTCAATCTGTTTCTCGAGAGCCGCCCGCTGTTGCCGGTTGCTCGACAACGACACGCGCAGCTCGTCGGCCTGACCGTTCAGGACCGATTGGCGATGCGACGCTTCGGACAGCTCATGATGTTTGTCGTGCAGGCCCTGCCGCTCGGCTTCGAGAGCTTTGCGCTGAGCGGCCAGTTCGGCGGTGATTTCAGCGGATTCGCGGGCCCGTTCTGCGAGCACGGCCTCCCGAGCGGCGAGCTCTTCGTCGATCCGGGCGGCTTGATGTCGGGCGTTTTCGAGTCCCTGCGCCGCGTCGCGGCCGCGCGATTCGATCGAGGTCCGCTGCCGCCGCAGCCGCACCAGATCGGCCTCCAGCTCGCGGACGCGCGACGACTGATGTCGCACCGTCGCCTCCTGCCGGGCCGATTCTTCGCGGAGGTCGGCCCGACGCCCGTCGACGTCGCGCAGAGTTTCATCGAGCCGGGCAATCTCGCTCTCCACCCTGGCGAGCGACGATTGGATCTCGGCAATCCGACCGTCCCATTCGGCGCCGGTCGAGTTTTGAGCGGCGAGCTGGGCTTCGACCTCGGCCAGCTTTGCCGACTGCTCGCGATATTGATCGGCCGCCAGACCGAGCCACAGCTCGCGGAGCTGCTCGGAAATCTGGCGGTACTTGGCCGCCTTCACGGCCTGGTTGCGGATGGCGTTGAGCTGGGCCTCGACCTCGTTGACGATGTCGGTGAGCCGGGCGACGTTCTGATCGACACGCTCCAGCTTGCGCTCGGCGTCGAGCTTGCGATTCTTGTAGCGGCTGATGCCGGCCGCTTCCTCGAAGACGAGTCGCCGGGCCGAGGCGTTGGCCTGCAGAATCTGTTCGACGCGTCCCTGCTCGATGATGCAATAGGTGGCCGAGCCGGCCCCCGTTCCCATGAGCAGGTCACGGATGTCCTTAAGGCGGGCCGGCGACCGATTGATCAGGTATTCGCCCTCGCCGTTGCGCGAGATGCGTCGCCCGATCTGCACCTCGGCTGTCTCCACGGGCAGAAAGCCAGTGGAGTTGTCGAAGGTGAGCGTGGCTTCGGCGAAGGCGCTCGGCTTGCGGCCCGACGCGCCGTTGAAGATGACGTCGGTCATCTCCTTGCCGCGGAGGCTCTTCGCGCTTTGGTCGCCGAGGATCCACTTGATCGAGTCGACGACGTTGCTCTTGCCGCTGCCGTTGGGCCCGACGACGCCCGTCGTTCCGGGCGCAAAGTCAAACCGGATGCGGTCGGCAAAGCTCTTGAATCCGAAGATTTCGAGAGACTTCAACATCGGCGGCCATCATCCTGCCCCAAAAGCGGCGCGAAGCCCACCGGCGGCCGCCCGTGGGCTTTCCTCGTCCCCCGCCGTCCGACGACGCGAACAATTGCGAGCGTCGGCACGGGGAAGATGCAACTCGTTGATCGGGCCCATCGACAAGCAGCCAATTCCGGTCATGGCTCCTTGTTCCCGGAGACATCTGCGCCGCCAAACTTGAAGAGCTGCCAAAAGCTCCAACGGCTGGACGGTGGATCGGTGCTCTTGGAATCGTCGTCGTCGGTTTCCGCGACGGCCGGCTTGACCGCGCCCGTCTTGGTCGCGGCCGGATTGGTCGCACCGGCGTTGGTCGAAGTCGCGTCAGTTTGCGAGACTTGTTTGATCGGCTGCGTTCCGTCGGTCGTCGACGCGCTGCCGGAAGCTGCCTTCGGCGTCGCCGGCATGCTACTGCCGAGGTCGGACGGGCGGATCGACTTTGACGCCCCATCGGACGACGAGCCGTCATCCTTGTCGTCGTCAGCGGCAGCTTTTTTCTTCTTGGCGTTACGGTCCTCGCCGATGGCAAACATGTTGGGACCGGTTTCCGGATTGCCAACCAGGTTCTTCGTGCGGAATTTTGCCTTGGCGATGCCCTGCTCGGGCGGCTGGTAACTGCGGCCCGCACGGGGCAGGGCATCGATCTCGAGGTGGCCGGCCAGGTTGTCCTGGTGATCGGCTTCGGTCAAAAATTGATTGACGTCGGGAAACGTCGCGCCGAACTCGGTCAGCGTGCGAATCACGTCTTGCAGACGAGGCGAGATCGTCTTGCGCTGGTCCTCCTTGCCGACCTCGAAGCGGCATACGGTGACACGGTCGGCCCCCGGCGCGCCCGAGACAATGATGTTGTTGCCAGCCCGGGCGAAGATGGGAGTCTTGATCTCCTGCTCGGCGCCATACAACACGACTTCCGCTTTTTTGCAATTGGTGATGTGGACCATGGGCGAGCCCTCGGTCTTCAGCGTGTGCAGGCGGAATTGGTTGCCCAGCATCTCGCCGCGGACGAAGGGATCGTTCTTGTCGAGGGTGGTGAGCGCGCGAAATGCACCGTAACGGGTCTCGGCGCTCTGCACGTTCATCAATTCGCGCAACTTGACGTGCACCTCCGGATCGTCGAGGCAGGCCATCGCCGCCAGCGCGAAGATGCGGAACGCGTATTGGTCGCGGGCCGCCTCGAAGAGGGCCTGCAGCCCCGCGGAGTCGCCGAGATAAGCGAGCGCCTCGGCCGAATAGAATTGAACTTGCGGATCCTTGCTCTTCAGCCCGTTCTTGAGAGTCGGAATTCCCTGATCGCCGATCGCTTCGAGCTTGAGCGCCGCCTGGGCCGACGTTTCCGGTTCGAGCAGATCCCATTTGAGCGCGCGGATTCGCACCGCTCGAGCAACGTCGGTCTCGCGAAAGGCAATCTTGCGGACGACGTCGACGTACCGCGGATAGTTGTCCCGGTATTTGGGCAGAACCTTCAGTACGATCTTCTGATCGGTCTTGGCTTCGGCCAGCGGAATGCGCTGCCCGTGCCGGTCGTAGTCGAAGAATCGCCGGCCGATCGCATTGGCAATACGGACCGCGTTACGCTCGCTGCGGAACTCGTTGCGGAGGTAGAGTTCGAGTTCGCGGTCTTCCCACTTCCAGGTGCCGCCCGCCACGATTCGGCCACGACGCAGCAGGCCAGCCTGGTCGTTCGCGTTCTTATGGGTGCTGCCCACGAGGATCGGCCCCTCGGCGATGGCGAACTCGTGGCTGGTATGGTCGACGCCGGCGTTGTCGCGGAGGTGCTCACGCAGGTAGCACGGCATCAGCCGTCCGCCGTTGAGGCTCTTCACTTTGCTGCCGTCGGGCAGGCGGACTTCGACGTCAAAGTGTTCGTTCTTGCGGATCAGGGCCGGAACGTAACCGGTGACGATCACGACCGTGACGTTGGGCATCTTGAGAATCTTGTTGGGATTCGGAATGCCGCGGCGCTTGAGGTCTTCGAGCACCACGTGACGCGCTTCCGACGGCGGCGGATCTTCACCCGTGCCGTTGAGGTCCACGACCAGTCCGGCGCCTTCCAGCTGAATCCACCACCCGCCCGCAACCTGCGTATGCTCGCCGATAAGAGGCACCTTGGCCCGCGCGTCGTATTCGTCGAGTTCGCCCGTGTCGTCATCGTCCTTGTTTTTGGACGCCTTCTTCTTGGAACCGAATAAACCCGCCGCATGGCCTGCCGGCGGTACGGCCGCCGAAACCAATAGAGCCAGCGTGGTGATCCAGACGACAAGCAGAGGGCGCTTCATGGCGAGGCACTCCTTGGAACGGGATCGCTCGAGTGCAAATCGGCAGGGTGTCGAGGCGAGAGATTAAATCAGAGCCGCGAACGCGCGTCGGTGCGCGGCGCAACGCAGCGGTTCTGACAAACGGTTGGAGCAGGAAGTGAAATGAAAGGCAGCGGAATGAAAGGCGGACGGGAAGAGAGGGGAGATTGGAGAGCGGGAGAATACGACCCGCGCCCCGGCGGGTCAAGGCGATTTCAGCAAACGCCGCGCAGCCGCAATTTCACGGCGTTCGAAGAGGGAATCTGCGCGGGCTGGAAAACTGGGCGGCGCCACCAAGCGTTGTCAGCTGCGCAGTTCCAGAATGCACTCGATCTCGACGGCGATATTGCCCGGCAGGGAGCCCATGCCGACGGCGCTCGCGCGGCACGGCCGGCCTCGCCAAAGACGTCAACCATCAATTCGCTAAAGCCGTTGATGACTTGCGGATGCCGCTCGAAATTGGGGACCGCGTTGACCATGCCCAGAACTTTGAGCACGCGGCCGATGCGATCGAGACTGCCCAGTTGAGTGCGGAGAGTGGCGAGGATGGTCAACCCGACTTGCCGCGCCGCCCGCTTCCCCTGCTCTTCGTTGAGTTCCGCCCCAACCTTGCCGCAGATCATGCTGCCGTCGGGCAAGAGTGGTCCGTGTCCCGACACGTAGAGGATGTTGCCCGCCTGAACGACGGGATTGTAGACGCCGGCCGGTTTGGGCGGCGGCGGGAGTTCGAGCTTCAATTCCTGGATTCGTGCGTCGGCGCTCATGACAAATCCCTGGGCGAACGAAACGGACCTGAATTCGAGCCGGCGTGGCAAAAGCAGACGGTCGCTGAGGATACCCGGATCCGCCCGCCAGTCCAATCGAGTCGCGGCGTCCTTTCCGCACCCGGGAGCTGGCCGTTTGCCGCCCGACCGTTTGCCGCACTTCGCCCATCTTGTGGACTGAGCTTTCCAGCCCTCTTACAATGACAACTGACGAGGACAACGGCTTCTTGCAGTGATACTGGCTGAGTGGCACCGGCTTTTGAAAGCGCGGCTAGCACTGCCTTCCGAGGACACCGTCTGTTGAAGACGCTGTCTGTCTGAACGAACCTGTTGAGATCGCGGGCGATCGCCGTCCGCGAAGGTTGAACGCGCATGGAAAACTTCGTTTGGACGGCTCCGCTGGCCATTTTCGCCATCTTTGTGGCGATTATGGCGTTGGTTGTGCTGTTCATGTTTGCCCGCTATTTCAAGTTGTGGTTGCGAGTCTTCGTGTCACGTGCTCGCATCGGGCCGTTTGCGCTCATCGGCATGTCGCTGCGGAAAGTCAATCCGCAAGTCGTGGCTGAAACGAAGATCATGGCCGTGCAGGCCGGCCTCGCCGACATCACTACGAACGCGATCGAGGCCCACTACCTGGCCGGCGGCAACATTCGCCGCGTCGTGCAGGCGCTGATTGCCGCTCATCGGGCCAGTATTGATTTGAACTGGGACACGGCGGCGGCGATCGACCTGGCCGGCCGCAACGTGCTGGAAGCCGTGCAGACCAGCGTCGATCCGAAAGTGATCGACTGTCCGGATCCGCGTCGGACCGGACGCACCACCCTCGACGGTGTGGCGAAGGACGGCATCCAGCTCAAGGCGCGGGCGCGCGTCACTGTCCGCACGAACCTCGCGCAGCTCGTCGGCGGCGCGACCGAAGAGACGGTCATCGCCCGCGTCGGCGAAGGCATTGTGTCGGCCATCGGTTCGTGCGGATCGCATAAGGACGTCCTGGCCAACCCGACGCTCATCGCCAAGGCCGTGCTCGACAAGGGGCTCGATTCGCAGACCGCGTACGAAATCGTCTCCATCGACATTGCCGACATTGCCGTCGGCGACAATCTGGGCGCCCGGCTGATGGCCGACCAGGCCGAAGCGGACATGCGGATCGCTCGCGCCAAGGCCGAGGAGCGACGAGCCAACGCCGTCGCCAAAGAGCAGGAAATGCAGGCGCTCACCAAGGAAAATCAGGCGGCCGTCGTGATGTCCGAGGCCGAGATTCCCAAAGCCATGGCGGAGGCGTACCGCATGGGCAATTTGCGAGCCCGCATTTCCTCCAATGGAGAACCTCACGACGTGGGCCTGCCCGGCCTGCCCGCCCCCAGCGCGGAGCGGTGAGGCCTTTTCCGGTGCTGAAGGGGGGCCGTTCGGCCGCCAAAGGTTTGCTGATTCGCTGCCGATCCTTTTGACATTCGAAACCTCTTGGCATTCGAGGTGGCGGGCACGACGCGGCGGACGCGGTTCTGACCGGGCGAACTCCGGCGTTGAGTTCACGCCGTTCGAGTTTGCGGGTTGCACGTGCCGCGACAAATGCGAGGGCGGATGTTGGGGCAAACTAGGCTGCTTTGCTCTGTCTGCCGGTTGAGAACCCCCACGGCCGGCGTTACGATGAATGTGTGAGAAATGTCTTCCCGGCAGGGGCGGGTGAAACAGCAGGAGGTTTCGTTCCGATGAGCGAAACTATGAGCGTCGGACTGACCGAAGATCAGCGCGAAATCCTTTTGCGGGGTCTGCGATTCGTTCGCAGTGCCGTGGCCCTCGAGGTTTACGATTCGACCCCCGAAACCGACATCCAGCGATCGAGCAAGCTACGGGAGATCCGGCAGCTCGCCGAATACCTGGAGGGCGCGCGGCCGGCCGGTACGACCGCCCGGGTCTAGTCCTCTTCCGTGAGCGCGCCGTCGCATCGTCGAATAGTCCGTAAGAACCGGCAGGCTGACACCTGCCGCTCGCCGATGCCCTGATGCGTTATCGCCACGTCTCGATCGCGGCCGTCTGCCACGTGTTGCCGCCCGAAATCGTCACGTCGGCCGAGATCGAAACCCGGCTGCGCCCGGTCTACGAACGGCTCGGACTGCCCGAAGGCCGCCTCGAGCTGATGACGGGCATCCGCGAGCGGCGATTCTTCCCCCGCGGCACACGACCCGGCCAGGTGAGCGCCCAGGTGGCCACTCGGGCTGTCGAAATGTCCGGCATCCCGCGGGCACTCTTTGGCGGACTGGTGCACGGATCGGTCTGTCGCGACCAACTCGAGCCGGCGACGGCCAGCTTCGTACATCATGCGGCCGGACTGCCTCAATCGGCCTTCGTGCTGGACGTGAGCAATGCCTGTCTGGGGTTGCTCAACGGCATGATCCTGTTGGCCGACATGATCGAGCTCGGGCAAATCCGCGCCGGCGTGGTGGTCGGCACGGAAGACGGTCGCTCCCTCGTCGAAGGCACGATCGAATCGTTGCTGGCCAACCCCACGCTCACGCGGCAGGACGTGAAGCGTGACTTCGCGTCGCTGACGATCGGTTCGGGGTCGGCGGCGATTGTGCTCTGCGATCGCAAGCTCGCCAAATACGGACATCGGCTGCTGGGCGGTGCGTTTCGGGCGGAAACCAGCAATCACGAACTGTGCACGGGCGGAGATAGCGCCCAGCCCGGCGACGCACTGCGGATGCAGACCGACTCGGAAGCTCTGCTGCACGCGGGCGTCGCCCTGGCGGCCAGCACATGGCAGGACGCCAAGCAGGCTTTGGGCTGGTCCAACGCGGACGTCAACAAGACCTTCACGCACCAGGTCGGCCGAGCGCACCGCAAGCTGCTGTTCGAGCGGCTCGAGCTCGATCCGAAGATCGACTTTCCGACCGTCGAGTTCCTGGGCAATACCGGGGCCGTCGCGCTACCCACTGCCTGGTCGCTCGGCATCGAACAAGGTCGCATCATCGCGGGAGATCGTGTCGCCCTGCTCGGAATAGGCAGCGGGCTCAACGCGCTGATGCTGGGGCTGGAGTGGTGACAGCAGGAGATAGTCATGTCCAGCGGTCGAAATAGTCGTCTTCACGCGACTGCCTTTCTTCGCGCGACGCGGTTGGCTGTCTTCTCATTCGCGGCGCTTGCTTTTGCTTCCGAGGGCCCAGGCCGGGATCCGGAGGATTCGTCGAAGTGGGTCGAGATGAGCGTCGACCAGAACGCCGATTACTGGCAGAGAGCCAACTGGTCGTCCGATGAATGGGTCGTCTACTTACGCGAGGGCCGGCCGAGTGTGCGTACCCAAAAGAGAAGCGAGGACGATCGAGGCAAGCTACCGTTCGCGGTCGCGAAAGGCTTCCGCAATGTGCAGGTCGCCAAAGTTGCCGACGGATGGATCGTTGCTTCTAACTACGGCGAATTCGGGGCCGAGCTCTGGTGGTTTTCCCCGGAAGGGAAGAGCCGTTATCAGATTTCACGAGAGCACGTCCGCGGCTTTCTACAAAACGATCGCGAGCTGTTTGCGTTAGAGGGACTTGCCCACAAGGGCATTGACCGGGGTCAAGTTCTTCGCATCGTCCGTGGCTCAAACGGCAAATGGAGGTCCGAACGAGTGGTGGATCTGGGAAGTGAGCCGGGCGCGGCAACGCGAGACAAGGACGGCTCGTTGATCATCGTCACCAACACGCGACTGGTCCGTGTCCGCGTTGGAAAGCCAGTGGAAACGCTGCTGGACGATATGTTCTGGGATGGCCTTTATCCCAACTCGATCGTCGTTGATAGCTCCGGCACCGTCTATATCGGAATGCGGAAGGGTGTCGCGAAGGCGACGCTCAAGGGAACCAAGACGCTGTCTCTGGTTAGTTCCCAAGTAGGATGCTCTATTTGCGTGAAACCTGCCGCCGGCTATTGCGGCTCAGCCGGCTTCGGCACGGCGCGCTCAGCGGCAGCGAATCCGCACGCTTTGTGCTGGCCGTCGCAAAATGGTTTGTTCTGCGACTGGCCGCAACGGCACAGGGCGACCGTCTCTTTGCCGGCGATGTCGAATTGATTCCCGTCGGGGTCGACCAGGGTGATCGGGCCGGTGACCAGCAGCGGGCCGTTTTGCGCGTGCGAATCGAGACGTCGGGCATTTTCGAGAATCCTGCAGACGAGCGGGGGAAGAACGCCGCCGGGGCGGACGGCTCGAACATAACGGTGCCATTTTGCAAACGCAATCGCTGTCCATTAAGCTTCCGTTCACGCCTGGCTCGCGGTCAGGCGCGGGCATCATTCGCGAACGACTTGTTGAAGGACTCGCTGTGACCGCGCGCGACGATCTCCTCGGCGAGCTGCGCTGGAAAAAATTTCCCGTGCTCGACGATGGCTTTGTCTGCCTCGTCGATGTGATGGGCGACGACGGTTCGGTTGTGCAGGCGGCCCGCGTCAGCTACGGCGAGGGGACCAAGCGCGTCTCCGACGACCGCACGCTGATCCGCTACTTGATGCGGCACCGTCACACCACGCCCTTCGAGATGGCGGAGATCAAGCTGCTCGTCCGCGTGCCGATGGATTGCTGGCGGCAATGGATTCGCCACCGCACGGCGTCTGTCAACGAGTACAGCACCCGCTACTCGATCGCCATCGATTCGGCCCAGGCCACGCCCGCCGATCAGTGGCGGAGCCAGGCCCAAACGAACCGGCAGGGGAGCGGCGAGTTGTTGCCCGCCGAGCTTGGCCAGCAACTCACCGAGGCCGAGCAACGATTGCAGGAAGAATGTCGCCGCGTCTACCAGGAGCGACTCGATCGCGGCGTGGCCCGCGAGCAGGCTCGCAAGGACCTGCCGCTGGCGACCTACACCGAGGCCTACTGGAAGGTCGACCTGCACAATCTGCTCAACTTTCTAGTGTTGCGGATGGACGCGCATGCCCAGCAGGAAATCCGCGATTACGCTTGCGCCATCGGCGAGCGAATCGTGGCCCCACTCTTCCCCGTCGTCTGGGAGGCTTTTTGCGACTACCGCCGCGAGTCGATGGAATTGACGCGGCTCGACCTGGCGGTCATTCAGCGGCTGCTGGCCGCCGGAGGGACTGCCGGGACCGCACCTCCGTACGATCAGACGACCTTTCTGGCCGTGCAGGACGAATCCTGGAGGTCGCTCAGCCGCAGTCGGGAGCGGGAGGAATGTGCGGCCAAGCTGCGGCGCCTGGGCCTCCTGGCCGACGAGCCGAGCTGACCAGCGGCCTCCAACGATCGGTCGCGGCACGGTTTGCATGGTTCCGGGGTTCTTGGTACTCTAACGGTCCAATTGGGGTGGTCTGCGCTGTTTCTGAGCGCCGACAGCCGTCCGGTCCACACCCGGACTCGCGCTCGACTGGCCCTGCTTTTGCCAGTCGACCTGGCTGCGGCCCAGAGTGACCTGGCGGACTCCTGCGCGGGAGCCGCATGCAGGTGACTCACCAGCACGGTGATTCAAGTGCACCGCCACCGTTACCGACATTCAGAGTCACAGGAGGAAATTCGTGGTCAAGCTGCGTCTGCGCGAGCATGAATCGATTTCGGATGCTGTGAAGAGATTTCGTAAGCTGGTGGAACACGCGGGGATCAAAAAAGAGATGCGCCGCCGCGAGTATTACGAAAAGCCCAGCGACCAGCGCCGCCGCGCCCGCCGTCGGGCCGAACGCCGCGCCCGGATGCTGCGAATGCCTGTCAGCCAGTAAACCAGCCTGGCGATAATTGCGACTGCGTGAATGCAAGCGGGCTCCGCCCTGCAGTCGCGCCTTTGAAGCAAACAAACAAAAACCCCCGGCTTAACCACGTCGGGGGATTTTTTGTCTTCGTAATGAGCCTGCGAACGCCGGCGTTTACTTCGACGCCGCGGCTTCGACCGGCTTGGCCGGCGGAATGATGGTCTCTTTGATCGCCTGGATGAAGAAAATCTTCTTGGGCGACTTCAGCTTCAATTGCTGCACCTTCTCCTCGGCCGACTCCCGCGCGTCGTAGGCGAAGCGCCCTTCTTCTTTCATGCTGCCGTTGTAGACGGCCCACATCAGCCGCTTCCGCTCGGCGACCTTGGTCTTGGTGCGGCGGGTTGACGGCTTCTTCGTGCCGTCCTTGCTTTTGACCTTCTTCTTGGCGGTCTTTTCGCCCTTTTCGCCGGACGAATCGGCCTCGCCGGCGGCTTCGACTTGTCGCCGCAATTCCAACCGACTGGGAGTCTTCCGCGCCATCTCTTAAATCCTCAGCTCTCTTGATTCGCGCCCCGCACTGAATGAGGGGCGGCGTGAAATTCTCGCTTTGCCGCTCGTCGCCATTTTCCCGGGTTGCAATCGACGTCTGGCTGCCCCGAATGCACGGCCCAAACGCACGGCCGACCGGCCAACGGCAGAAGATAACAGATGGATTTCGCGGCGGCCATTGAGCGGCAGGAAGTGCCGAAACATATGGCGCGGCGCGGTTCGCCAATGGAATAAGGGACCTATCAATGCCTTCCTCCGCGTTGCGGCTCCGGTTCCGAGCCGAATTTGCCCCTCGATTCCGGGTCAATTTCCTTGAGTGGAACGATCGTTTCGTCCGAAAAAAGCAGAATAGTTTATCTAATCAGGCCAACCGGACCGATCAATATAACCGCGGGAGTCCTCCCAAGACCGGCTCCCACGGTCCATGTACGTTAAGGAGAGCACTCGATGCGTAGGTACCCGAAATGGGTGTTGACCCTGGGAATCGTGGCGGTGACTCCTGGTCTGTCGATGGCCGCCTTCCCGTTCGGGAGCGACACCGACGCCAGCTCTTCCACGGCGACTCCGCCGCGTTCCAGCCGTAACCAAAAAGTGGCCGAGGACATTGCTGTCGCCCTCAAGCGGGCTCAGTTCCACGGCTACGAGATCGAAATCGAATACAAAGATGGCGTGGCCATTCTGACCGGAAAGGTCTCCGACCCCCGGCAGAAGATGAAGGCCAACCAGGTCGTCAACGCCGTACCCGGCGTGCATCGCCTGGAAAACCGACTCTCGGTGATCACCGCCTCGCGCGGGCCGATCCGACAGGCGTCGGCCGATTCCGAGGTCACTGCTCAGCCCGCCATGCAGGCTGGCGGAGCGGCTCCGGCCGGCCCCGGCAACCAGGAAAAGGCCATGCTGATCGGCCGTGCTCTCGAAGCCGGCGGTCTCAGCGGGTATGACATCGAAATCCTGTTCCAGAACGGTCAGGCCGTGCTTCGCGGCACGGTCGCGACGCCGCAGCAGGTGGCCGTCGCGGGAAACATTGCTCAGTCGGTGCCGGGCGTCCAATCGGTCGCCAACCAGCTCCGACTCGGTCAGCCTCAGGGTCAACCTCCTGCCGGTGCGCGTTACGCGATGGCCGGATACCAGGCGGGTCCCGGTGCTCCGATGACTCCGGGCGTTGCTCCGGGAATTCCCGGTCCGGGTGGACCGGCTCCTTCCGCTGGTCCGGGCGGTCCGCTGGGAGCTCCGATTCCGGCGACGGGCCCGGTGCCCGCTGGCCCGGTCTACGACAACCCGAACATCCCCGAGTACGCCTGGCCGACGTACGCCCAACATCCGAACTACGCCGCTGTGACCTACCCGAGCCAATACAGTGCTTCGGCATGGCCTTACATCGGACCGTTCTATCCGTATCCTCAGGTGCCGCTCAACTGGCGTAAGGTCAGCCTCGAGTGGTCGGACGGCCACTGGGATCTCAAGTTTGACTCCCGGACCGATCGCTGGTGGTGGTTCCTGAATCCGGTCAACTGGTGAGCGGTTGCCGGCACAGCACACAGGGCGTCTTCGAGGTGCAGGCCTCGAAGACGCCCATGTCTTTTGAGCGTCCCGATTTCCGATTCGCGTGCTGAGTGCGTGTGACACCTGTCCGGATCGTCGGATTTTTCGTCAGAAGCGGAAAATTCGCAAAAGTCCACGTCACTTAACACTCGATAAGTAAGAGGCAGCCTTCAGAGCCGAAGGCGTTCGTGCGACTGCCACAACACCAGTCGCCAACAACGATTTCGCAAACGACATCCAACGCAACAAACCCTCGTTGGCTCGGCATCACCCGAAGGGGAACAGAATGCCCTACGTGAGAAAACATGCAAAGCGAATCGCCCTCATCATCGCCCTGTGCGTGATGACGGTGCCGAGCAGCGGCTGCACCCTGTTCACCGGGTTCCTGAGTGCCACGTGGGGCTGGATGTGCTTCTGGGAAACCAGTCCGCTGATTCCAGTCTCGCCGTACTGGAGCCAGCTCATCGAGGACCGCTATCACTGGGAACAGCGCTACGCCAAAGTCCCCGTGCTCGATCCGGTGGAAGGCGAACACGCTCCCTTGTTCTGTCTCGATCCGCCGTCGCCCGACGAAGTCATGCGGTCCTTGCCTGACGACACGTCCGGCAGCGTTTACTTCCTCGCGGAAACCCATCGCAACAACGTGCGGATCGTCGTCGAGAACATCGTCGACAGCATCGGCGAGTGCCGCATGTATCCGCTGGTCGGCCCGTGCAAGTTGAAGAAGTGCCACTACAAATGCACGGTCTACTTCGACAAGCTGATCCGCTCCGACTGGCCGATCCCCTTCTCGAACAACCACCCGACGCAGGAAGTGGTCTACGTCGACCACGATCACCTGATCCGCTGTGCGGGCCCGGATACTCAGCAGTAGTCCGCACTCAGCAGCAGTCGCACACTCAGCAGTTAGTCGGACACTTAGCAAACACTCAACAGGAGTGACAGCGGGAGGTAGCCCGAGACTTCTCGCCTCAGGCCGCGAACCTCCAATCCCAAAAAGAGATTCGCAAAAAATTTCCGGTGGCGTGCTCGGTTCGAGGGTCCGAGCAAATGCTGCCGGAAATTTTTTGCGCACCGCGCAGTCACGGGCCAGGCGAGCCGACTGCGTTAGCTGTCGGGTGCTTCGGCATCCTCCCGAGAGTTTTCTCCGGCCTTTTCCCGGTGAAACAACTTGTCCCGTCCCGATCCCGTCCCAATGGTCCCGCGGAATGGCGACCGGGGTGGGTCAACTACTTCGCTGGGTCAACTACCCAGTGAAACAAAGTGTCCCGACCCACCGGCCAACCTCTTTCCACTCCCGATATTCTTCGAACTTCTCTCGATGAAACAACGTGTCCCATCCCGTTCTTCTCCAGCCCCAACGGGGCGCGACAGCTATAGCCTGGGTCGGAGCGCAGCGCAGGCCCAGGATCCCGAGATCCCAATCCACATCCAATCGTCCCCCCTCCCCCCGTATCAGTCCGCGCCGGCACTTACCGCCGAAGCGGCGGACGCCGACAAGCCGGAGAGGGGCCGGGCGTGAGGGGGCTTTCGCACAACTGGACCAGGCTGAGGGAAGATTTCTCCGGGCTTTTCTCGGTAGAACAACGTGTCCCGTCCCGACTGAACCGAATCCGGATGTCTAACCACCAAGCCACCAAGCACCAAGCACCAAGGGGACGCTAAGCTCAGCGGACTTTGCCTGCCTTGGTGATCTTGGTGGCTTGGTGGTTCAAATCCGTCCCTGATTGATCGTTGGGACCGGATCGCGAACTATCCCGTCCCACCGGCCAATGCCTTTCCACCCTTCCTCCTCACTCTTCCCCCAACGCGCCCGGCCCTGGCGGGCCGACTGCGTCAGCTGTCGGGTGCTTCGGTCTTCCCGAGAGTTTCTCCGGGCTTTTCTGCGTAAAACAACTTGTCCCGTCCCGCTCGGAGGGGAGTCTTTCACCACAAAGACACTAAGGCACGAGTAAAGCCTACTCAGGTAATCCCGACTCAGCGGATCGGATTTCTTGGTGTCCTTGGTGTCTTTGTGGTGACAAATCTTCGGTCTTGTCCCGCGTGTCCCGTCCCGCTGGTCTGAATCAATCCCGTCCCAACGTGTCCTGGGCCCACTTCGGCGGTTTGCCCCGGTGAAACAACGAGTCCCGTCCCGCGTCCCGAGCCGGCGGCAGAACGAAAGGCACCGGCTTACTGCGTGCGCGGCTCCCTAAGAGGGTCCCGATTGCCGGGCCGGATCGCCACTCAACGGATCGACACTGACCGGTGGGACTCTCGTCGGTGGGTCCACACCCCTTATATCAATTGTGAGAGACCCGTCCCGGCGGGACCACTTTAGGCGGACCCGGCGGGTCAACGTGTCCCGGCGCGCCGGGGATCTTTTGCTCCCTCGATCCTCTATGTGAAAAAAGGATCCCCACCCCGCCGGGGGATCCTTTTTCGTCCTCGCGGGGCGCCCTCCACGCGCACAAAACCGCTCGCGCCGAGATCCGCTCTCTCCATTCAGCCACAAAACCGAGATTCGTCCAAGATCAGTTTCCTCCGAATCCTCGCTAAGAACCTGGGGAGGTGTTTGATCCCTCTCCCATTCAGATGGGAGAAGCAGTGCCCTCGTCACCATTCCCTCCCTCCCTCCCTCCCTCGCCTGGAGGATTCGGGCGTATTGCAGCACGGGCTTGGCACGCCGTAATCTGGCAGGATATTCGAGGTTTTGCATGGAAGATCCCAGCCGTCCCGCGAGCGAGCTGCCACCGTCACCGGCCGCAACGGTGATCGGTAATGATCCGTCTCAGCTAATCGGGGCCGTCATTGGGCCCTACAAGCTCATCGAGCAAATCGGACAAGGAGGATTTGGCCTCGTTTTCGTTGCCGAGCAGCAGAAGCCTGTCAAACGCCGGGTGGCCCTCAAGGTCATCAAACCGGGGATGGACACGCATGACGTGATCAAGCGCTTCGAGGCCGAACGGCAAGCGCTGGCTCTCATGGACCATCCCAACATTGCGCGGGTCCTCGATGCCGGCGCGACAGCTTCGGGTCGACCGTATTTTGTGATGGAGCTGGTCCACGGCATCCCCATCACGGATTACTGCGACAAGAATCGATTGACCTTGCGCCAGCGCCTCGAGCTGTTCGTATCCGTTTGCCAGGCCGTTCAGCACGCCCACCAGAAAGGGATCATTCACCGCGACATCAAACCGTCGAACGTGCTGGTGACGGTGCACGATCGTCGGCCGCTGGTGAAAGTGATCGACTTCGGCGTCGCCAAAGCGCTCCATCAACCGCTGACCGACAAGACGATTTACACGCGTTTTGCGCAGATGGTGGGCACGCCGCTCTACATGAGCCCCGAGCAGGCGGAGATGACCGGCCTCGACATCGACACGCGCAGCGACATCTATTCGCTGGGGGTGCTCTTGTACGAGCTTTTAACGGGGACCACCCCATTTGACAGGAAGCGACTGTCGCAGGTCGCCTACGACGAGCTGATCCGCATTATTCGCGACGAAGAACCACCTCGGCCGAGCACGCGGCTTTCTCGATCGACAGAAACGCTCTCCGCTGTCGCAGCGCACGCAGGACCGAACCGGCGCGGCTCTCGAGGATGTTCCGCGGAGACCTCGACTGGATCACGATGAAGGCGCTCGAGAAGGATCGCACGCGGCGCTACGAGACAGCCAATGGTCTGGCGCGAGACGTCGAGCGCGTACTTGCGCGAGGAGCCGGTGGAAGCAGGTCCGCCTGGAGCCCGCTATCGACTGAGAAAACTGGCCCGGAAGCACCGAACGGCCCTAGGTGTGGTCGGGCTATTTGTGGCGCTCCTGTTAATCTCAGTCGGCGTGAGCACCTGGCAAGCGGTTCGCGCGAGGAGGGCCGAACGGGAAGCCGTGGCGGAGCGCGACCGAGCTGAGGCTAGCTTCAAGATGGCCCGCGATACGGTGGACCGCTTCTTCACTCAAGTCGCTGAAAGCCCAAAGCTCAAGGCGCAGGGGATGGAGAGATTCCGGAGGGACCTGCTTGCCAACGCCAAGGACTTTTATGAGCGTTCTATCAAGGAGCAGCTCGATGCGGCAGAGGTGCGCGAGGATCTGGGGCTGGCCCATATTCGGCTGGCCAAGATTCACCAGGTGCTCGGAGAGTATGCAACGGCACAGGCTCTGTCGGAGAAGGCCATCGAGCTCTTAAGCGAGCTGGCGCGGCGCATCCGGAGGTCGCCGACTATCAGCGCGATTTGGCTGCCAGTCAATTTGAGCTGGGCTCTGTCTATTTCGACACCGGCAACTTGGACAAGGAGGCTGCCGCGTATCAGCAGGCGCTGCCCATTCAGGTAAAATTGTGTAACGACCATCCGGAAGTGGCGGAGTATCGTCGTGCTCTGGCGACCACCCAAGACGCTTTAGGATACTTGGATCTCCGTGCCCGGCGCCTGGAAGGAGCTCAGGCTAGCCTGGAACAGGCCTTGGTGACGTGGTCCGAACTCGCGAGTGACAGCTCACATCTCCCTGAAGACAGGTATGGGCTTGCGAGGGTGCAACAACGGCTCGGCGGGACGTATGGACGGCGGGGCCAGACGGAGAAGTCGGAAGCAAGACTGAAGGAAGCAGCGAGCACGTATCAAGGTTTGGTTCGTGACTACCCCGACGTCCCTGAGTACCGTCATTCCCTTGCCAGTACCTACACGGAACTGGGTGCTCTTTATATCAACAATACGCGGCAACTCCAAAATGCGGACGCAGCTCATCAGAAAGCACTGCAAATTCTTGAGAAGCTGGCTGAGGAGCATCCGGATGTGTTGGAATTTACTTACGACGTGGGTCATTGCTACCACAACCTCGCGGTGGGCGAGCGGCTACAGGGCCGCTCGGACGCTGCGCTGGCCAGTCTCGACAAGGCAATCAGGATCCTGGAGCATGTCGTTAACAGGGGCTATGGTCGTGCCCGATCGGATCTCCTCAACGGACGGATTTTGCACGCCTCCGTGCTGACTGTCCGGGGCGCCCACGCGCAGGCGATTGATGAAGTCACTGAGTTAGCCAGGCAGAACGGTTTAAGCGCGGCCAACTTGTACAACATCGGCTGCGTCTTTGCCCTATCATCGGCCGCTGCCGAGAACGACACGAAACTTTCTGCCGCAGATCGAACCAGGGTAAAATCGCAATATGCCGACCGTGCCATGGAGTTTTTGCACAAGGCGGTTGCCAAAGGCTTTCAAAACGCTGCCGAGCTGAAAAGCGATCCGGACTTTGCTCCGCTACGCTCGCGCGAGGACTTTCAAAAGCTGCTGCGAGAGGTGGAGCAGAAGAACAAGAACTAGGGTCCCTCGGGTTTCGCAGAATCACCGAAACGTGGGTACTGAACGCTGTTCGATGCAGCGGGTGGCATGCCCCACGGCTTGGCTTGGGCAACTCTTGCTGCAGTTCGCATGCTCACGCGGACGTCGTGAGGCTGTCCGAGAATTCGGTGGGATCTCCGAGCCCTTTCTCACGCTTCGGGCTGTGGTGTCGCGTGCATGAACCCGACGGGTCTGACGCCGCGGATTGACTCCACAGGAACAAAGCGGACCTTCGAGGACGTGCGGTCCCCAAGCGGAGCTCGCGACCGAGGAAATTTGGTTAATGGATCACTAGTTCTGATGCATCTAGCTTGGGGTCGAAGCCGGCGTACTTCCTTTGCTCGGAGCGAGCGATTAATTTCAGCATCACCAGAATCTACCCTGGCCAACTGGACTTACGAGAGCCGCCATGTGCAGAAACATCAAGAACCTGTTCAACTTTGATCCGCCCGCGACTGAAGCGGAGATTCGGGACGCATCGCTCCAGTTCGTGAGAAAGATCTGTGGATTCACCAGACCGTCCAAAGCAAACGAACTTGCGTTCGAGCGCGCGGTCGAAGAAGTGACGGCATCAGCCAGAGCAGTGATTCGGTCGTTGGTCACCACGGCTGAGCCGCGCAACCGTAAGGTTGAGTCTGAGAAACTACGGGCCCGGTCTGCCGCGAGGTTCGGGCCGAAACAATGAGGCTCGGTTCATCGGCGCGGCAGCATGTCCCACGGCAGGGTGGCATGCCCCGCGGCTCGGCGTGGGCATGTCCGGCTACAGTTCGCATGCTCACGCGAACGTCGTGACGCCGTCCGGGAATTCGGTGGAATCTCGGAGCCCTCGCTCATCCTTCGGGTTGGTGTGTCGCGTGCATGAACCCGACGCGTAACGTGAAGGCCGTGCAGCGAGCGGAGCTTCGAGGAAGAGCGGGTCCCAAGTTGGAGCTTGGCGGCGAAACACTTGTCCCCCGAGCGATCGATTTGCCAAAGAGGGATAAGCTGCTTGCCGGGATATCCTTTGTCTACGTCGGTCGATGTGATCGACGCGCGCAAAAGGCTTGTGCCGGCGCCATGGCCGGTTTGCGAAACCTGCTCGAGGGAACGTCTTCTTGGAGAAGTTGTTGAAGTGCGGTCATGATTATAACGGAGCAACTAACGGGAAATCTGCTCGCGGCGATTAACGATTTTGAAACGGTTGCAGGAATCGAACCGTCCGACCACGATAAGATTCGAACGCATCATCCCCCCGAATCTCTGCATCGATCGTCCCGACACGGTCTGCCGCAATCCGAGGTGCAGCATGTCACGGCTCGTTGGCATTCTCTTTCTCGCAATCGGAACGCTGCATGTCGCGAGCGCGACGCGTGCTGATGACGGTCCTTCGGCCGGCCAGACCGTTTACTTGACGGTTCGCGAACCCGAGGTTGCCGGTCCCGCGGGGGGCATCGCGCCGATGGGCATGCGCGAGCTGGTGCGCCAGGCGTTTCTTGTAGCGGCCCGCGATGAATTGGGACTCTCCACGCGCGACGTGATGCTGCGCGAGGACTTCCCGGACAAACCCGACGAAAAGTCTGCTCCTTTCGAACTGTTTTGCCGAACGTTGGATGCAAATGACGACCGCAAGATCGAGTACGTCCTGACTCGTCAGGGATCGCCCGACAAGGTGCTTTGGCGCTGGATCTTCACTGCAGAGACGACTCAGCCGCTCGGAGCGCTGGCAAACAAGGTCGAACTCTTGTCGCGGGGCGAACTCAAAGACGTGCTTGTGCGCGCCGGCTACAAAGGAAAGGTCACGGCGGCCCGAGTCTCGTCCGACGTGCCGAGCGCGGCGTACGACTTGCTCTTTACCTGGAACGAAATCTCGGTGATTGCCGGCTTGCGCCAGCTGCACGCGGAGATCCGCGCGAAGGGAGAGTCGCCGGAGCTCCTGGCGGCCCTGGCGGTGGGGTACGCCAATCTGGGCTCGCTCACGGAGTATTACTACAGCGGTGCCTGTAAGGCTTACTATGCGCGTGCGCTGCTGTACGAGGAGCGATTGTCGCACTGGACGAAGGACTCACCCTGGTCGCTGTGGAACAGCGCCTACGTGGCGACGCAGATCGGACTGCACAGTCTCGGACTGGAGGCGCTCGAGGACTCCAAAAAGAAGCAGGGCGTCTCGCCTCCTGAAAAGCCCGTTCCGTTCTTTGCGAGCGTGATCGAGGCGTTCGGTCAGGGAGACCTCCAGCGGATGGTGAAGGTCGCCAAAACGCCGCTGGAGCGACGGCTGGCCGGCTATCTGAACTGGCAGGCCGTCGTCTTCGGCCACCTGAACGATTTGACGCTACAGGCCCTGCAAGATTTCATCCGAGAGTGTCCAGACTCCCCTCGGGCCTACGACTCGCTCGCGGCATCCGGCGAGCTAGGCCCCTCGCGAATGGCGGCGGAATCGGCATTCAGCGTCACCGGCGCCTTCCTCCGCAAGCGATTGTTGGACGTTGCCGGCCTTCCGGAGGCCGCGGCAAAACGAGTCCGAGATTCCGGCAAGACCCAGGATATCGCCGAAGAGATTGAATTTCGCAAGGGCGTCGTTGCGGATCTGAAAAAAGCCGGGGCACCGGGAGTCGACCGGGGCGAACCCTCGCTCTCGGCACTCGGGCACACGATCGAAGAGATCGATTTCGCCCAACTCATGCGCCGACTGGAGATCAATCGAAACAAGCTGAGCGTCCCGGTCGACGACATCATTGAATCCATGGATCCGCTCTGCGCGGCCCATCCCTATGCCGCCTACATCAAGGCGTTCAGCCAAAGCAAGCCGGAGAGGGAATCGGCCGCCGCGCTGCTCGTCAACAAACTCCAACTGTTTGCGGTCAGGATCAAGGAGCGATCGCTCTTGAGCTGGCTCTACCAAATCACCCCGACCGGGCGTCTGCATGACTGGTATCAAGTGCCCGGGATGCACTCCGACATGATTTTTGTCGACCAGATGCGCTGCATCCAAGCGGGGTTGTACGGCGTGCCGGACGACGCCAAGTACAACGCTCCGTCCATGCGGAGGTGCTGGGAAGTCAGCAAAAAGCTGCCGCTGGCGGTCGCCATGCGAATCGTGCGTGACTGGGCGCATGCGAAGACCGAAGTCAAAGCCTACGAGCGTGATTATGTCGGCGACCCCACCGTCATGGGCGCCTTGGCCGATCGTTACTATGCGCTCAAGCGTTACGACGATGCCGAACGTTGCGCGAAGCGGCAAGTCGAGATCCATCCGGGCTATCCGTCGTATCGACTGCTGGCCGCGGTTTACAAGGCGAAGAAGGACCACGTGAAGTGGAAGGAGACTCTGGACAAGGCGATCGAACTGCCGTCCGCTGGACTCGAGCAAGCCCAGCTGCAAAACCAGATCGCTTTGGACTTCATGAGTCGCAACGAATGGAACGAGGCCGTCACCTACGCCGACGCGGCCGCCGAGAGCTATTCCGGCTGGTCGATGATGACGGCGGCCCGCTGCCACGAGATGCTCGGCGAGTGGAAGAAATCCGAGCAATTGGTCCGCGCGGTCTCGGAGCGCTACGACAACAGCACGTTCGAGTGGATGTATTGGTGTCACCGGACCGGACGCGGCGATATTCGAGCGGCCGACGAGTTCACTCGCACCAAAATCGAGGCCCTCGGGACCGCGCTTTATCCCGAGCAATATCGAAACATCGGGCACTATTATCTGCTGACCGGTGAACCGCTGAAGGCGCTCTTGCTCTACAAGCGCGCCTACGAAAAGGCCCACGACCCATTTACCGGCTTGCACGCGGCGCTGGCGGCGGACAGGAGCGGCAAGACGGCAGACCGCGACGCGCTCTTTCAGCAGATCCTCGACACCAAGCCGCCCGCCAATCCCGTCGAAGCGCGGAAAATCGACTATTACAAGCAGTTGGTCCGGCAACTTCGGGACATGCTGCCGCCCAAAGGCGAGAAGGAAATCAATCTTCCCGAAGTCGAAAACATCCTGAAGGTCGCCGCACCCAAAGATCTCGCCGCGTCCACGCTCCCATATTTTGTCGGAGTGTTTCTCAGGGACCGCGGCGACTTGGAGACCGCCAAGACTTATCTGATTCGCTGCGCCGAGTCGAAAGACTGGCAGAAGGTCAACAATGCCCTCGCGTGCCAGTTGCTGCGGGAATTGAAGGCCGAAGTTCCGCCCAACGTAGACCGGCCCAAGAAAACCGAGCCTGCAAAGACTCCAGCGGACAAAAAGCCCAAAGGCTCCTGAGAGCCGATGCGGAATGACCTTAGGCCCGCACGCGCTGGGTATTACATAACTGGCTAGCGATCGTCATCCTCATCGTTTTTGAGACGTCTCTTCGCTGGTCCCTGAGTGGGACTCTCCGGGAATTCGGTCGGATCTCGGAGTCCTCGCTCACGCTTCGGGTTGGTGTGGGCGCGAAGACGTTGGGGAGAGTGCAAATCGTTGATTCACCGATCCCATCGGCGAGCGCCTGGGTGACTCCCTCGATCTCTACGCACCCAGGCCGATCGCCAGCGGACGCGTCATCCTGACGACCAAGAGTCTTCAGGCCGGCCGGCATACGATCCGGTTCGAAATCGTGGGCAAGAATCCAAAGTCGACAGGGACCGACTTCGGCGTCGATTGCTGCGAGGTCGCTCCGCCGGACCGCTGAGGTCGAAGAAGAGATCGTGAGCATATCAGAGCTCTCGCCGAGTGCTCAGCTCGCCGACCGTTCGCCTGCGCCTCGAAGCACCTCGGCGACCTCTGCGTGTCCCTTTCCTATCGCAAGGTCAAGCGGCGTTTGACCGTCACCGTTTGTCAGCAGCGGGTTAGCTCCCTGATCGAGCAACAGTCGCACGATCTGAGCGTGGTTGTTGCCGGCCGCCTCGTGTAGAGGGCTGGTCTTTCCGTCCATGACGTTGAGCAGACTTGGATCTTCGGCAAGGCGGGCACGGACCAGAAAGTCAAAGCCCCAGTTGGCCGCAACGCAAATGCCAAAAGATCGCGGCTTGCAGCCCAGAACTGGGTCACGCACTTCCGGATCGGCCCCGGCCTGCTCGAGCAGGGCAATCACCGTGCGCGAGCCGCCGAAGTACGCCCAGTGCAGGGGCGTCGCTCCCAAGAAGGCCCGAAACGAGAGATCCGGCCGCTTCTCCAAAAGGAATCGCACGACGTCGGCCTGGCCGTTGCGAGAGGCGATGTAAAGCGCGTCGGAAAGTTGATCCCGACCCGACAACGGCGGACACGGCAAACGCGTTCCATCGGGTGCAAAACGACTGCTGCCGGTGCGCGATGCGCCGGGAACGAGTTCGCCTGCATCATCGAAGTGGGCTTGAACCTCTTCCAGCGCGCCGATTCCCGCCGCGCAAAAGACGTCGGCCTCTGCTCCCAGCGCCACGAGAGTGCGGGCGCATTCGGGCGCGTTGCAGGTCACGGCCCAGGAGACGGCCGTGTGACCCGACTTCCCGATTTTGGCATCAACGTCGGCACCATAAGCGACCAGCACCGTCGCCAATCGCGGGTCGTTGCACTGCGCGGCCACATGCAGCGGCGTTTGACCTTCGGAACCGTAGGCCGCCGCCAGAGCCGGGCGGCGACTGAGCAGTTCGGTGACGGCCAGTTCTTCGCCCGCCTCGACTGCCGACAGGAGTTGCACGAGATCGGGATCGTCGGGCGACGCGCCGCTGCGGCACGCCCTCGAACTCCGCGGAGCACCGCATCGAGCTTCTCGCGAACCAGTTCGACGTGGGCCTTGAGTTTGCGCCAGCTCGCGAAGCCGAATTCGCGGGCGACCTCAAGCTGCACGTCACTGAGCCGAGCGGTCGGATTAGTCGCGCGCAGCGCGTCGAGGCGGTCTTTGCTGAGTTTCTTGAGCCACTCGAGACTGGCGCGGAGGGGGAGCGAGCGAGACATGCGGATAACCTTCTTTCAACTGCGCCCGGCGTCCGCGATCACGGGCAGAAAGAAGGCCATCAGAATTTGGCAGGCTGACGAGTGGGTTCAACCCTGCACGCGGACCGTCGGCCGCTCGTCACGGCCAAAATCCACTCTAAACGCGGACCACGGGTCGAAGCAACAGTGCGGTCGGTTAGCCCCGCGTCGAGACGTACTTTGCTCGCACCTCGGGGGCAAGCTGCTCCACCGCATTGCGCAGCATGGGCCGGGGCATCGTGCCGGCGTGGGCCTTGAGGAACCGCAAGAGCCGCTTCCGGTCCTTTTTGCCGGCGTCGCGAATCCACGAGCCCACCGCTTTCTGGACCAACTCGTGTTCGTCATGAACCAGCAACTCGGCGATTCGGAACGTGTCTTCGACATCGCCCTGCCGGATGAAATAGTAGGTACTGACGATCGCGGTCCGGCGCTCCAGGGGTTGGCGGAACGCGCGAGCTGGTATAAGACGTCACGCGGCTGGTCGGAGAGGTAGCCGCCAACGACATAGGGCGCCGCGCGATCGACCAGGTCCCAGTTGTTGATTCGATCATGACGCCGGAGGTACAGATCGAAGAGGGCCCTGCGATGCTCCGGCGAAATGCGTTTGCGCGGGCTTGGAAATCCATAATGCTCACTGCCCCCATCCGGACTTCGTAGTACGGGCTCCCGAGGAGCCGATCGATGTCAGCGAGCGGCATGTCGATGAAGAGCTTCGCCACGGCGAAAATCTTGCCATGGCTCACGCCAAGGACCTTGTTGCCGCGGGAGTGGCCATTCGGGTCCGCGCGGAAGAAACGCGACACATCGGCAACAACGGCCGGATCGGCCAGGTCCTCGAGGGCCGCGACAAACTGCTGACGCAGCTTCGGTGTCGGCATGTTCGAATTGCTCCGGGATAATATGGCGAGCGTCGTGTGGGCTAATTTCCTTGCTCGCGCGGCTTCCGGCACTCGAATCCGCTCGACACCCGAAATAGGACCAGATGGAGACTTACAGCACTCTATGCGGCTGTCCCGGTCAACCGAAGTCGGAACACTGCAGAGGCCGAAGTCGACCAAGAAACTCTTCGTTCACCGTCGGGCTGCTGTCGGGGCCCGGTTCACGGGTGGCACGAGTGAACTGGTGTGGAGTGTGAGAATTGACGTGCGTTGGGTTAAGCGGCCCTCGACGCCGAGCGCGGCGTCGAGGGGTCGCGACTTTCCCGCGGTCACACGAACCGGCGGCAATGCGATTGCACGCGGACAGCTGGCTTAAGCCCCGTATCCATTCGGCGCCTCGCCGGCCGATAGTTGATCGGAGTCAAACCACAACCGCCGCCGGTGGGCGAGAGGCGGCTCATTTGTGTTTCTTTGCCGCGGCATTCTGATTGGCGGGGGCGAGCACGATTCTGCCACCCATCACGGTTGGATGAATCTTGCAGTAATAGCCCAGCTGGATGTTCCCGGAATTGGGATCGACGTCGCCGCCAGCGGCAACGGCAGCGTCATAAATGGCCTGCGTAAACTGAAAAGCGTGCGGCTGACCATCGGCATTGACTGCCACATCGAAGATCCGCGCGTGTGCGGTGGTCGAGTCCCGCAGTTCGGAAGTTGCCGTATGGTTTGAGTTCCCAGTCGGGTTGACCCAGTTCACGGTGTCGCCGACGGTGACCACCACGTTGAACTGTTGAGTTTGCCCCTGCTGAATGTATTGGGCATGGTTCTGTGACCCTTGCAGGTTGATCGTAATATTGTCCGCACGACCAACTGAACCACTGACAATCGAACCCATGCCGACGAATAACGGAAACAGGACGTTGCGGCACATGAGAATCGCCTTTCGTGGAAATGGGACGGTCAAGAGCAGAATTCTGAAATCCACCGGAGGATATCGCCCAAACGACTACGTCGACTCGGAGGCGGCCGCTTCGACAAAGCCTCACTTGTTTTGCACGCGCTGGCACTGCTCGACGAGCGAATCCATGTCGAAATAGGGTTGTTCGCCGATTGCCTGCCAGCGCCTGCGACCTGCCGAATCAATCACAAACAGACCGTGGAGCGGATGATCCGCAAAGCAACCATATTGCTTGAACACGGAGCGACTTTCGTCGGCCAGGAGCAGCAAGGCGGACTGCTGGCTTCGTGGCTCATCCGAGAGCGCCGTGATCAATGAATTCTTTGAGTCGGTGCCAATCGCCACGACCGACATGCCGGCCGCTTCCAGCGCCGACTTACGCGCAGAAATCAGCCGCAGCTGCTCGACGCAATGCGGGCACCCTTTCCCACGGTAAAACGCCAGGACGAGCGGGCGTCCCTTGAACTCCGCAAGAGTGTGCCATTTGCCGTCGGCGCGGGCAGCCGCCAGGTCGCTGCTTGTCCCAGGTCGGGAAGCGGCTGCCGCTGAGCAACCACTTTCGGCTGTGGCGCGGTGTTATAACATTTCGCCAGGATCCGAAACATCTCCATCATGCCATAGTCTTCGTGGTCGAGTTTGTGGCAGTGAAGCACGGTTTTGCCGGGATAATCCGCGAACTGGGTGCGGAAGCAAATCGTGTAGTTCTGTGGCAGAAGGATGGTGTCCTTCCAGACCGGTTGCTTGAGTGTTTCGTTGTTATTTGAGTCCTTGATCGAAAGAACTTGAAAAGGATTGACGTGAACGTGAAAGGGATGGTTGTCATTGGAAGAATGCAACGTCCATTCTTCCGCGGTATCGACCTGTGGGCACTGATCCGTGCGCACCGGATCGAATAGCAGGCCATTGATCGTCCATGTCGTCGCGGAAAGGCCGGTGAGCTCGAACTTTCTGGTCCCGACGAACGTGTTTATCGGGGCGTAGGGAGCCAACCCGGCTAATTCGATTTTTGCGGAAAAAGCCTTGATTCCTGCGCTTTCCGCAGACGTGAATCCTCGCCAGCACGGCGGCAGGTTCATCGCGTCCTCGGCGAAGCGCCTTGTCGGCGGTCGAGGCAAGGTCATAGACCAGGTAGTCCCCCGTATGCTCCGGCGCTTTTACCAAGACATCCGATCGATAACCCGGAGCCAAGGTGATCGGCTCCCTGGGATAGATGTCACCAAAGGCAATTCCATCGTTGGCAATTTCGTTGAAGAACGGGACTGGCTGGTCGGTGAGTGTCCTCAGTGCCAGATCGATTCGCTCTCCGATCCCCGCGTGAATCAAACGCCACCGCTGCACTTCGCAAGGGGCCATTTCGATCACGGGTTGCAACAGCCCGTTAATCGTCGTCTGACGTCCGGGTTCCGGCCAGCTTTGAATCGCGTTGGTCGATTCCACCGTTCCCGGATTTCCGTCGGAAAATGGAATCTGTTGAAACAACAGAGTGTGCTCTGTCGCGGCTTTGATTTCGGGAACTTCGTCCAAACCGCCTTCGACAATCAGCGCACCTGCCATCCCGCTACAGACCTGGACGGCCACTGCCATATGCTTATGCGGGTGGTACCAATGTGTGCCGGGCGGATGCTTCGGACCGATCGTGATGGAGTAATCCTGCCGCCCGCGCGGCGGAACCTGGATAAACGGATTGTCGCTGTTGTCCTCTGGTGAAACGTGCAAGCCATGGGTATGCAGATTGGTCGTGTTGTATCCGTGCGGAATTAAAGGAGGCGTCGGCTTCGGTTCATCCAACATGTCGTTGATCAACCGGATTGCGAGCGTGTCCCCTGGGCGAACTCGGAACGTCGGCCCCACGAGCCCACCGTTGTACGACCGTAACTTCACGACATGGCCGCCGATGGTGTTGTAGGCGTAATTGACCACGAGCGTCGTCTGCAAAATCCCGTCTCCCGAGTGAACCACGGGCGGATCTCGAAACGGAACCTGGCTGGCGATCGCCCCGGACTTCGACGCGCGTTCGTAATCTTGGATAAAGGTCAAGGTCCTCACCGGTGGGGCGACCGGCACGTGATCGTCGGACACCTGGCCCTGTCGTGGCACGCCCGAGGCAGCCGTCATCGCATCTTCGGCGGCTGACTTCGAACCCAAACCGATGAGAAGAGCTAGTGCGACAGCGAATTTGGCGTTTTGTGTTAGCACAGATTCCTCTCACGTAATGACTCGAGAAGGCAATGGCAAAGGATGCAATAAGCACAGCCCCAATTGTGGGTGTGGCTCATTTATTTCACCGTCCGCGACGAACAATTCAATAACCTAAACAGACTATTCACCATTGACAACAAAAGTTGTCAATGGTACCGTCGTCTCATGCTCGACATCCAAGTCATCGACGATCCGGCGACGGCGACGGTGGCCTTGGAGCCGGTGCGGAGTCGACTCCTCTCCGAGCTCGTCGCACCCGCGTCGGCGGCAACATTGGCCACGCGGGTCGGCTTGGCTCGGCAGAAGGTCAACTACCATCTGCACGCGCTGGAGGCGCACGGGCTGGTGCGGCTGGCCCAGGAACGCAAGTGGGGCGGGCTGACGGAACGGCTGCTCGTGGCGACGGCGGCTTCCTACGTCGTTTCGCCGAGCGCCTTGGGCCCGGTCGCCGTTGATCCGAATCGGGAAGCCGATCGGCTGTCCGCGAGCTATCTCATTGCCCTGGGCGCACGGGTCGTCCGCGAAGTGGGTGACCTCGTTCGCCGTGCGAAAGAGGCGGGCAAACGTCTGGCGACCCTGGCGGTGGATACCGAAGTTCGCTTTCGGTCGGCGACGGACCGGGCGGCTTTCAGCAACGAACTCACCGAAGCCATCACGAAACTCGTCTCGAAGTATCACGACGAATCTGCCCCCGGCGGCCGCGCGCATCGCCTGGTGGTTGTGGCACACCCTCTCCCGCAGAAATCCAATCCCAAGGAACCATCATGAGCGTTAAGAAAGAAGCCTCCGGGCGCCGTTCAGTCCAGGTCGAAGTCGAGGTCCCCGGCACGCCGGAAGAAGTCGGGCAGACCATCGCTACCGGGCCGGGGATTTCGTCCTGGTTCGTGCCGGCCGAGTTCGAGATGCGCGACGGAAAGCTCGCACTCTACCTTCGAGCGCTTACCGGCGTCGCCCTTCTGATCCTGCTGGCGTCGGCGCGGGCTCAGGAACCGCCGAAGCCGGGAAAGGAACACGACCATTTGAAGCGGCTGGTGGGCACCTGGAATGCAGAGACGGAGAGCGGCAAGGGGACGATGACCTACAAGATGGGTCTGGGAGGGCTGTGGCTGATTGGAGACTTCGAAGGCGAATTCGGCGGCATGAAGTTCCAGGGCAAGTTCCTGGATACTTACGACCCGGCGACGAAGAAGTACCGGAGCATTAGCGTGGATTCCTTCTCCACAGCGCCCAGGATCATGGAAGGCAACTTGGACAAGGACAAGAAAGTCATGACCATGACGGGAGAAGGCCCCGGGCAAGAAGGCAAGACGGCCAAGTTCAAGTCGATCACCGAGATCAAAGACGCCGATACCGTCAACTTCAGCCTGTTCATGGTGGACGAGGACGGCAAGGAACAGCCGACGGTACGGATCACGTATAAGCGGAAGAACTGAGACCGCGCGACGGCGTTCCACTCTCCCCGGTGTTCAGGGGAGACTGGTGGTTTGTGGCACACCCTCTCCCGCAGAACTCCGATCCCAAGGAACCATCATGAGCGTGAAGAAAGAAGCCTCCGGACGCCGTTCCGTCCAGGTCGAAGTCGAGGTCCCCGGCACGCCGGAGGAAGTCTGGCAGGCCATCGCCACCGGGCCGGGGATTTCGTCCTGGTTCGTGCCGGCTGAGTTCGAGGATGCGCGACGGAAAGCCCGTCGCGGTGAAATTGAACTTCGGTCCGGGCATGGAGACCAGCTTCCCCCGTGACGGGCTGGGATCCGCCGCGAAAGTGGGCTGCGGAGTCCGCTGGCTGGGTCCCTGGCTCGCCGCCGATCGCGGACGAGTGGACCGTTGAAGCGCGCGGAGGAGGCATCTGCGTCGTCCGCATTGTCCATAGCCTTTTCGCCAGCACGGACGACTGGGACAACCAGCTGGAAGGCACCGAATCCGGATGGCCTGCTTTTTTGCGTACCCTGCGGATCTATCTCACGCACTTCCGCGGCCAACGTTCGGCGACGATGAAGTGGATGGCCAACGTCGCGGGCACGGAAGCGGAGGCTTGGAAAACGTTCACTGCAGCATTGGGGGTGAAAGGCGTGAACGTCGGGCAGCGTTGGGCGGCGCCCGCGGGTGTCCCGGCGCTCAGCGGCGTGGCGGAGTACGTCAGCCAGAGCCCGTACGACGTCCTGCTGCGGGTCGACAAGCCGGGGCCGGGCGTAGCCGCCCTGGGCGCCTTCAGCATGGGCGGCCAGAGCATGGTTGCGCTGGGCTTCTACCTTTACGGCGATCAGGCGGCCGGCAACCGTCGCCCACGAGACACCACTCTGGGAAGC
The DNA here is from genome assembly GCA_963813715.1 of uncultured Planctomycetaceae bacterium. Classification (GTDB taxonomy): domain Bacteria; phylum Planctomycetota; class Planctomycetia; order Planctomycetales; family Planctomycetaceae; genus DASPSM01. The sequence continues at coordinate 225,933 of CAWFAK010000012.1, forward strand.
GTGGATTCAGAAACACTTCCCGACGCCGACGGAGCCGGGCAAGAGCGAGTGAGCCGCGTGGTTCGTTTACGGCGGTTTCTTGACGGCAGACCGAGTCGAGATCACTGTGGCCTGAACTGAATAGGTCTGAACTCAACAACAGTGTCGGCATCCCTAGAGTCAGCGGCTGGTGGCGGTCTGCGTTCGACCGCTTCCCTTCCGCCATTTCTCGGAGTCAATCATGAAGGCGATCCTTTCAGTGGCGTTGGTGCTCGGAGGGGCGTTGGTACTCGGAGTCGGCGGCCTCGCGCGGGCGGCGGACAAGGTCGAGCCGGTCGGGAAGTGGAAGTGCGAATATGAGATCGGCGATCAGAAGCGGACGTCCACTTTGATGATCAAGAAGGACGGGGACAAACTCGCCGGGACGATGAGCTGGCCGAACCAGAAGGAGACGACCCTCAAGGACGTGAAGCTGAAGGACGGTACTCTCACGTTCACCGCCGTGCGGAAGATCCAGGACAACGAGATCACCGTCGAGTACACGCTGACGATTGACGGGGACAAGCTCAAAGGGAAAGGCGCGGCGGAATTCGGCGGCCAGAAGCAAGATTTTGATATCAGCGGGAAGCGGGAGAAAAAAGACTAGGGAGAAAAGGAGTCGCGTTCCCGTCGTTGCGTGCTCGCTGCCTGAGTTCCCTGCGCGGAACGTCTTGGCTTTTTTCGTTTACTCCACTGTTGAAAAACGTGGAGTCCTTGACGCGCCCGTTATATGCATTGTAGTGTATATGCATGATAACGCAAATAGACCCCTTCCAGGCCCTTGCTGACCCGACGCGCCGTTGCATTGTCGAGGCATTGCGGAATGGCGAACGGCAGGTCAACGACATCGTTGAGCAAGCGGGAATTCACCAATCTGGCGTCTCCCGTCATCTGCGCATCCTTCACGAAGCGGGCTTCGTTTCGATGCGACCAGAGGGACAGCGGCGTCTTTACTGTCTGCGGCCGGAGCCTTTCCGCGCACTCGATCAGTGGCTCGCGCAGTACCGCCGTGTGTGGGAAGCACGCCTCGATCGCCTGGGAGCGGCGCTCGAGAAGCAACAGTCACGTCGAAAACGCTCAAACAAGGAACAACACAGATGATCGACAAGAGTCAGTCCGCACCCGCCAGCCACGCGACGCGGCCAAAGGTCGTCATCGAGCGCACGTACCGGGCAAAGGTCACGGACCTCTGGGAATTGTGGACCACGAAAGAGGGTTTTGAATCGTGGTGGGGACCCGACGGATTCCGCGTCGAAGTCCATGTTCTCGAAGCCCGCCCGGGCGGCGCACTGCACTACGACATGATCGCCGATTCACCCCAGATGATCGCGGCGATGAAGCAAATGGGCCGTCCCACTTCCCACGAGACGCGCGCGAAGTTCACCGAGATCAGGCCGCATGATCGGCTGGCAATTACGAGCGTGATCGACTTCGTGCCGGAGATGAAACCCTACGAGAGCACGATCGCGGCGGAGTTCTTCCCGTCGGGCGAGACTGTGCGGATGGTGGTCACGCTGGATCCCATGCACAACGAAGAGTTCACGAAGATGCTAACGGAGGGCTTCACGAGCCAACTCTCGAAGCTCGACAAACGGTACAGTGGAGAGAATCGATAACGCCGCATCAATCGCAACCGCATCAAACTGACGGGAAGCCCCGACCATTAGTCCAATCTCGAAAGTAAACACATGGAACTCTTGATCCCCCTCTGGCTCCCCATTGTCCTGTCCACCGTCGTCGTCTGGATCATCTCCGCGATTGTTTGGATGGCCCTGCCCCATCACAAGCGGGACTTCATCGCCCTGCCTGATGAAGACGGTTTCATGGACGCCGTCCGCAAGAGCGGCATCAAGCCCGGCAACTACATCTTTCCCGATTTCCGCGATCCCAAGGTGATGAAGTTAGAGACGACTCAGAAGGCCTTGAACGAAGGCCCGGTCGGCCACCTCAGCGTCTGGCCGACGCCGTTGACGATGGGGAGCAAGATGTTCGCCACCTTCATCGTCTACCTCGTTGTCAGCATCCTCATCGCCTACCTCACTCGCGTCGCCCTCCCTGGCCCGGCCCCGTTTGCCAAGGTCTTTCAGGTCGCGGCCACCGCCGGCATCCTCGCCTACTGCTTCTCATTCATCCCCAACGCCGTCTGGTTCGGCTCCTACAAGCGCACCATTGTCGCAAACGTTGTCGACGGCATCGTCTATGGCCTCATCACCGGAGCCCTCTTCGCGTGGCTTTGGCCGCACTGAGTGCGGCGGGCGTCGCGGTGCTCACCATTTCGTCCGGGTCCAATCGTCACTGTCGGTTGACTTTCACACCGCGCACGCCCAAACTGGGGCACGCTTGCTGAGGACCAGCAAGGCCGTCTGCATGGACCGCCTGCTCTTCGCCTTGGTCTTTTGTCGTGGACTTGTCCACTCTCGAACCCTGCCCCGACGGCATGTCGCGCGGGCGGGCTGAACAACTCGTGACTTCGTAAGCCCCTTGCCTCCAATGCGCGGCAAAGGCTTTGTGCGATCGACGCGCGGAAGGTAATCCGCGCTTGTCATGCGGTCACGGTGGATCGAGACGTGGGAACTCTGCGCGATCGACGGGCCAACGCGTCCCATGACTTCGACCGATCGAACCGGTAGAGAAACGGATTTTGCAGGCTCGAATTAGCCTCTTAATTCCGGACCCCGGTTCCGATCGTTCTTCGCTTCACCGCATCCAACAGGTCATGGACTGCTTTCGATCGTCGATTCCCTGCGCCCGTCTCCTGCGGGCTTGGGGAAAACGAAGACTCAGCTCAGCAATTCTGATCGGGCCGCCGTGGATAAAAATCCAGTCGACGATAAATCACTGCCGGTTTTCTTCGATCCGTCGCGTGCCCGCTGGCCGCGGATCCGAAATGTCCTGTTGATCGTCGGCGCAATCGTGCTCGTTCTCGGCGGGGCGCTTGGCGTCAGCGTCGTCGTCCCTTCGATCCTCCCGGCCTTGAACCTGCAGCCGGTCGCGACCCTTCGAAACGGACCGCGATTGGCTCCCCGCACCGCATCGTCGGTCGCGAGCCGCGCGCCGCGTGCGGCAATTCCACCAAAGGGCCGGCCGGCTCACAAAGACGGTGCGGCGGTGGCCCCGCCGACAAAAGACGGACGCGTCACTTCTTTGCAGCCGCTGACGGTCGGCTATTTCGTGAATTGGGACGAATCGAGCTACAGCTCCTTGAAGGCCCACCTCGATGCGTTCGATCTCCTCGTGCCGGAGTGGCTCCACATCCACGGCGCGGACGGCCAGGTCACCGAGGACGATCCCGAGTATCAAAAGGACGTTCTCACCTACATCCGTGAAGAGCGCCCGTCGCTACGAATCGTGCCGTTGGTCAACAACTGGCACGGGGAGTCGTTTGATTCCAACAACCTCGAGCGCGTTCTCGCCGACAAGGCCCTGCGTGCTGCGGCGATCGAGCGGTTGCTGAAGTACGTGAAAAACCATGGATTCGCGGGGTTGGCAATCGGCTTCGAGGGATTGAAGGACAGCCAACGGCCATTTCAAGAGTTCCTCAAGGAACTCGGGGCCCGGCTGCATGCGGACAAGCTTGTGCTCTTGATCAGTTTGCAGGCCGAGCAGTCCGATTTTCCATTCGCATCGATCGCCGAGTTGTGCGACCAGGTGATCGTGATGGCGTTCGACCAACATTGGCAGCAGGGTTCGGCCGGACCGCTGGCGGGCGCCGACTGGTTCGCACAAATCCTGGAGGAGCGTTGCAAGGAGATTCCGCCTGAGAAGTTGCTGTGGGGAATTGGAAACTACGGTTACGACTGGGCGCCGGGCACAGAAACGGCGAGCAAAACTTTCGACGAGGTCATGCTGACGGCCCGAGACAACAAGGCCAACCTCAAGTTCGACAAAGAGTCCTTGAACCCGACTTTCACGTACCAAGACGCCCAGCACCGAACGCACACCGTCTGGTTTCTGGACGCAGTCACCGCCTTCAACCAGCTGGCGCTGGCGAGCGCTTCGCCGCCGCGCGGCTTCGCCATCTGGAGACTGGGGAGCGAAGATCCGTCGGTTTGGAATCTACTCGGAAAGAAGGATCGGCTGGCGGCCGCCGCGGCCTCGACGCTTGCCAAGATGGCCTTTGAATATCGCGCGAATTTCATGGGCGAAGGCGAGATCTACAAAGTCGCCGCTGCACATCGGGACGGCACGCGGGACGTGTCCTACGATTCAAATCGCGAGTTGATCACGGAGGAACGCTACAAGGAGCTTCCCTTACCGTGCATGGTCCAACGGTTCGGAACCAATCAGCGGAAAATGGCCCTGACCTTCGACGACGGCCCCGATCCGCGATATACGCCGTTGATCCTCGATATTCTGCGTCGCAAGCACGTCCCTGCCACCTTCTTCATCGTGGGAAGCAACGGGGAGCGATACCCCGAGCTGGTCGCCCGCGAGGTGGAAGACAACCACGAAGTCGGCAACCACACCTACACGCACCCGCGAGTTTCCGCCGTCTCGGAGGCGCAACTCCGCCTGGAAGTTTCCGCGACCGAGCGCCTGCTCCAGGCCGCCACCGATCGCCAGGCGGTGCTGTTCCGCGCGCCTTTTGGCTCGGACCTCGACCCCGCGATGCTCGACGACATGAGGCCGCTCGAGGTTGTCACTGAGATGGGCTACATCTCGGTCGGCTGGAACATCGATCCCTCCGATTTTGACAAACCCGATGCCGACGAGATCGTGCGCCGAGTGGTGGATTCGGCCCGGAAAAACGAGGGGCACATTGTCCTGCTGCACGATGCCGGCGGGGATCGCAGTCAAACGGTCAAGGCGCTGCCGATTCTCATCGATCGGCTCCGCGAGCTGGGGTACGAGCTGGTGACCGTGTCGAACTTGATGGACCGGTCACGCGATGAGGTGATGCCCCTCCTGGCGGGCGAAAAGAAGGTGCAGGCCGTGATCAACCGACAGGCGTTTCGCCTGATGAACGTAGCTGGGAAGGTCCTTTCCCTGCTGTTCATTGCTGCCACCGTGCTGGGCATCGGGCGGCTGGCCTTCATCGCGGCGCTCGCCGTGGTCGACAAACGCAAAAACGGAAAGAAGCCGATCGTTCCCGGGTTTCTGCCGGACGTGGCGGTGATTGTTCCGGCCTACAACGAAGAGAAAGTGATCGTTCAAACTGTTGTTCTCGCTGTTGGCGTCCACGTACCGGGGGAAGTTGGAGATCCTGGTCGTGGACGACGGCTCGCGCGACAAAACGTATGAGTGCGCGCGGCGCGCCTTCGAGGACGAGCCGCGAATCCGCATCTTCCAGACGCCCAATCGGGGAAAACCTGCGGCACTGAATTTTGGTCTGCGGCACACCTCCGCGCCGATCGTCGTGACGCTGGATGCCGACACGATCTTTCGCACCGACACCATCGGGAAGCTCGTGCGGCATTTCGCCGACGGACACATCGGCGCTGTCGCGGGCAACGCCAAGGTCGGCAACCGCGTCAACCTGCTCACCAAATGGCAAGCTCTGGAGTACGTCACCAGCCAGAACCTCGATCGGCGGGCCTTTAACCTGCTCAACTGCATCACGGTGGTCCCCGGCGCCGTCGGTGCATGGAAAAGAGACCTCGTCGAGGAATTGGGTGGCTTCAACCCCACGACGCTGGCCGAGGATGCCGACCTGACAATCGCCATCGGCAAGGCAGGCTACAAGGTCGTCTATGACGAAGAGGCCATCGGCCTGACGGAAGCGCCCGACACCATCCGCAGCCTGGTCCGGCAGCGCTATCGCTGGATGTTTGGGACGGCGCAAGCGGCTTGGAGGCACCGCGACTGCCTGCTCCGGCCCAAGCACCGTGCGCTGGGGCTTGTCGGGCTGCCCAACATCGTGCTGTTTCAGGTGCTGTTCCCGTTTGTTTCGCCGATCCTCGACGCCACGCTGCTGTTCTCGTTAGGCACGACCTTGCTGCATGCCTGGCAGAATCCAGGCTCCGACGTCGCCGAGTCTCTGACGGAGATCTCGCTCTATTACTTGCTCTTCACCGCGATCGATTTCGGCACATCCGTATTGGCTTTCCGCATGGAGCCGGCGGAGGACAAACGGCTCCTCGGGTGGCTCATTCCTCAGCGGTTCGTGTACCGGCAGTTGATGTACTACGTCGCGATCAAGTCGGTTCTCGCCGCGCTGCGAGGCTTCGAAGTCGGCTGGGGCAAGCTCGAGCGCAAGGCCACGGTCAGCCCGATGCCCGAAATGTCCGCGATCAGCATCGCATCCGTCGCGGTCGAGGATCGGGAGCCAGTGCTCTCGCGCCCGCACGTTCCCGCCCCGACCGCGTCAAATGGACGATCGATCCCGTCGTTCAGGTAGAGCACCACAATGACAAGCCCACCGTTTCCATGTAACCGGGGGCAATGGGGCCGCATGTTCGATCGCATTCCTAGCGCTTCGTCGAGAGGACGAGTCATGACCAACAGGCGAACGGGTTTTACGATGATCGAGCTCTTAGTGGCCGTCGCGATCATTGCGGTCTTGATCGCCTTGTTGCTACCGGCTGTGCAGGCGGCGCGGGAAGCAGCCCGCCGTTTGCAATGCCGCAACAATCTCAAGCAGGTGGCGCTGGCGGCGCACAACTACCACGATATCCACCAGCGATTCCCCATGTTGCTCAGCGTCGTGTATCAGAACGGATTCCCCTGCGGCCCCGATAAGGGAATTCCGGGCACGTACTTCGATTTCAACATGCACACGTGGGGCTCGGCGCTGTTGCCGTTTCTGGAAGCGGGTTCGGTCTCCAACCGCATCGATCAGAACGCGCCTCTGTTTTCTCCGTGGGACGCCCCCTGCGGCGACGACTACGAGGCGGAGAATTCCGGCTGCCTCGAGACCGATCCCTGTGCCGCGAAGCGTCCGTTGGCCGCAGTTGTTCCCACTTGGGTCTGCCCGTCAGCACCGCGAACGGTCAACCCATTTACCGAACAAACGCAGGACTGGTCGGACGAATGGGAACCCTGCTCCTTCATTTTCACGCGACTCAGCGGCGCGAGCGACTACTTCCCGATCTGCGGGTTCGGGGAAAACCTCGCCGGCTATTACAACTATGTGACGACCGGCGATCCCTGCAAGTGCGCGTCGCGATCCACCGATGGGGTGATGGAGGACTCAACAGGCAGCCATTCGATCGCCGAGATCACCGATGGAGCCTCGATGACGATCTTCTGCACTGAAAATGCCGGCCGGCCCGATCTCTGGGTCCTGGGGAGGAAAGTCCCCCTGAGCTGCGGCACCCTCAATTGGCGCGAGTACACCGTCACCAACACGGGCGGCTGCTGGGGCTGCTTCGGCAACGCGGCCCTCAACAACTTCGAGGGATCGACCTTTACCGGGGCCGAAACGACGAGCAAGACCGAGCCGGTCTGCTTCTTCAACTGCACCAATCTGGGGGGCGGCACGAATCTGGTCTACAGCTTCCATCCCGGAGCCGGCGGCGTCGCCATGTGCGACGGCTCGGCCCACATGCTCAACGACAAAATCGACATCCGCGCGATGCTGGGCATGGTGACATTCAACGGCCACGAGCCAATCACCGACGCCGCCATCGGCAAGTAGGGCGTGCCGCGAACGGGCCTCGGGAATCGTTTCTGCATCAGCGTATCTCGCTCAAAGCCCCACATGCCGGACCGCCTGCATGCGGACTTCGTCGCCCTTGTCGCCGCGGCGCGCACCCGAGACGCCATCGCGATCTCAGGGGGCCGGCATATCAATCGCGAAGTGGGCGGCCTTCGATGATCTCGTAAAACTGGCGAACCTCGACCGGCGCCCGACAGGCGACTACGGCCTTGCGCCCCCACGCCAGCGCCTCGTCCAGGTTGGCGGCGTCCAGTATCCAAAAACCGCCAATGTGCTCCTTGGTCTCGAGGTACGGCCCGTCGGTGATGAGCACCGCACCATTCGACTGCGCCCGCAACGACTTCGCCCTGCCTGCCGGGTGCAGGCCGCCAGCGAAAAACCTGGCACCAGCAGCGATCATCTCTTCGTTGAGCACGTCGATATCGCGGCCCATCGCTTCGTCCTCTGCGACGAACGGGTCGTAGTCGTCGGGATGGTGAATCGCAACCAAAAACTGAGTCATGATCTCTCCTCTAAAGTTCTTCGGGCGAGCCGGTTGCCCTGCCTTCACCATCTAGTCGAATGGCCGAAGCGGAATTCGACAATCTTCCCAAGAAAATTTCCGGCAGAGTTTGCCTTCACCAACCCGAAGCGTGAGCGAGGGCTCTTATTTCCGGCGGGGAGTGATTTACCAACGAAGCATGAGCGAGGGCTCTTGGCTCACTTCGAATTTCCGGACGGTCGGGTGGCTGGGGTCGAAGCGCTTCGCTTCGCCGCCAGTCCTCGCTGCCACAACGAGAGCGGCGGGGTGCCATGCCCCACGGCTCGGCGTGGGCATGTCTGACCGCAGGCTGCATGCTCGCGTGAATGCGCTAAGATGACGCCTGCGACCGCCCGGGAATTCGATGTGGTCGAGGAGCCCTCGCTCACGCTTCGGGTTGGTGGTGTCGCGTGCGTTGACCCGATGCGTATCGCGAGGGCCTTGCAGTGGGGGTCGCGTGCCCGCTTCTATTTCACCGCTGCGTTGGTACGCGTCCATTGAGCAATGGGTCGTCCGTCGCGCCGCCACCACGATCCGGCCCTGTCGTCCTGAGGCCAGCCGGCGGGTGAATCTTCCCACGACTCCTGCCGGCCATACGGAGTGAAGTCGAGCAACTGCAGGGTGGGCAACATGGCCTCGATCCCGCGCCACTTCGTTTCATACGTTTGAAACACCTGGTCGCCGACCCTCAGGTAGCAGCGAAGGTCGCCACCGTCTCGAGTGCCCATCACGTCTCCGGAGTCGGCGGTCGAGTACCACGGCGGCGTCCAGCCCATGAAGTCTCGGTAGGCGACGATCTCGGTCCACGGGCCACGGCTGAAGACGGCGTACTGCACGTCGCGCTCGGCCAGATAGGCGCAGACGGCGGCGTTCATCGCCGTCTGACTGTGAGTGCAGCCCTCACACTGCTTGGGGTGAGGCGCGCCCTTGTTCCACATGAAGTGATAGACGAGCAGCATCCGCCGACCTGCAAACACATCGTGCAGAGAGACGGGGCCATCCGCACCCACCACCATGACCGGCTCCATCCGCGTCATCGGCAGCCGCCGGCGAGCGGCAGCGAATTCGTCGCCGGCGTGCGTGTGCGCCTTCTCGCGGACCAGTAGCTCAGCTCGAGCCCGCTCCCACTCATCACGGGAAACGACTTTGGGGGTTGCCGATTCTGCCATGGCGTGCTCCCATGCCTTCGCGAGGCCCACAACAAGAATTTGTTAGCGCAGCCTACCACAACGTCAGCCACTTGTGATTCTCGGACGACAAGGCGGTGATCGTTAAGCGGCGAAAGGCGGCGTCCCCGACCCACCGGCCAACCTCTTTCCACCTCCGAATTCCCCGGCGTTTTTCCTCGGTGAAGACAACGTGTCCCGTCCCGCATCTTCGCCCCTCGCCAGACCCAGGCGAGCCGATCCGCCGCGGCGGATCAGCTGTCGGGTGCTTCGGCATCTCCCCCCGCTCTTCCCCCTCGCCCGTCCGCTTCGGATGGGAGAGAGTCGGGGTGAGGGGCAATTACTCGGGCGTTTCCCGGTGAAACAACGTGTCCCGTCCCAGCGTCAGTCCAAAGCCCCGCGGTCCAAAGTCCAAAGTCAGGATTGCGAGCCGCTGAATTCTCGACTTTGGACTTTGGACCTTGGACTCTTTGAATCGGTCCCGTCCCGTTCCAAATCAATCCCGTCCCGATTGCCGGGCCGGATCGCCACTCAACGGATCGACACTGACCGGTGGGACTCTCGTCGGTGGGTCCACCCCCCTTATATCAATTGTGAGAGTCCCGTCCCGGCGGGACCACTTCTGGCGGACCCGGCGGGTCAACTTGTCCCGTGCGCGGGGATCTTTTTCTCCCCCTATCCTCTGTGTGAAAAAAGGATCCCCACCCCGCCGGGGATCCTTTTTCGTCCCCGCGGGCGCCATCCGCGCACCAAACCGCTCGCGCCGAGATCCGCTCTCTCCATTCAGCCACAAAACCGAGATTCGTCCAAGATCAGTTTCCGCGGAATCCGGGATCTGACGCCGCGGATTGACTCACAGGAACGAAGCGAAGCTTCGAGGAGGTGCGGTCCCCAGCGGAGCTTGGGACCGAGAAAGCCGCTCGTCGCCTCATCCCGCCCCGCTCGCTAAACGCCGTGACTCGACGGCGGCAGCGGACAGACTTCCATGGCTTGGATCAAGCCGTCTTCGATGGTGAAACGGTGGCCAACGTGTTCATCGCCAAGAACGGCCCCGTCCAGGTCGCGCACGACTTGATGCACATCGACCAGGATTCGCCCAGCACCCTCTGGATGGAAGGACACTGGCTCGACGTGCGGGTCGATCTCGGACCACTGCTCCGTCCAGTAAGCTCGGACCTCCTGATGCCCGCGAACGACGCCCCCCTTAAACGCCCGCGGCCATGCCACGTCCGGGGCCATGGTGGCGAAGGCGGCGTCGAAGTCCCGCGCGTTGAACGCAGCGTACGCCGCGCGGAGCAGTTCGACTTCCGGCGAAGACTGATCTGGCATGAAGAACCCCGCTCAGAGGAAAGATTTAGGTTGCCGCAGGCGGAAGCTGAACCGTGGTTGCGACTGGACCTCCCTTGAGGATCATGTCCTCGAATTGCGCGTCGGGATGAGCGATCTATTTGATGATTGCTCGCCGCACAAGCTCTGACGTTCGCTCAGGTCTGAGTCGTCTTTTTCGCCCTCTTTCTCCTGGATCATCTGCGATTCGTGACGATCGGCCGGTTCCCAAACGCCGTGAGCATGGCACCCGGCGTCATGCCAATCAAGAATGAGTGAGATCGGCGGATAATAAACGCAGGCAGGGGAGCCGCCGATCGCGTCGGAGTCGATTAAGATGAGTCACCGCCAGCTGAAGCGTCCAAAAACTGCGTGAAGAATCACGGGTTCGGGGGTTAAAAATGACGACTCCGCGCGATGACATGGAACTTGTCTGCAGGAGTGCCAGCGATTTTGCCATCGAGCAAATCGCCAAACATGGTGACTTCATCCCCTTTGCCGTCGTCATTGACCATGTCGGGGGGGCTTCGTTTCGTGCAGTTAGGCGAGGATCAGGTCAAAGATGGCGGCGAGCGGAGCTTGACGAAGATTCGTGAATCCTCCGCACCAACGCAAGAAAGGGGCGTACACGGCTACTGCCGTTGCGTCTGACGTGCGCGTGCGGTTGAACGAAACCGGGAAATAACGGACGCCATTCGAGTCGAAGTCGAGCATGCCAGTGACGAACCGATCACCTGCATGCTTCCGTACTGCAAAACGGAGAAGGGCTTCGAGCAACGCATAGATCCCTATTTGGAACCAGGAGATCGTACTGTCTTCTCCTGAATCTGGAGGCCGCGGGGGGGCATGCCCCACTGCGCCTGCCATCCATCGCCCTACCACGGGCATGGCCTAGAGATTCAGTTGTATCTCTTGGCAGCTGGAAGGGAGGCGTACACTGGCCTTCCATCGCGGGCGAACCCCGGCTTCGCCCTCAGGTAGGCCGCGCCCAAGGAGGCGGCACGCGACCATTCCTCCACTGCGATTTGGGCTTTGCGAGCCTCGATCCGCGACAGGTCGTCCGACACGAACTCTGCAATGATTGGGTGGAACCCCACCCATCGCTCAATCCAGTTGGGTCCAAGAATGAGGTCGCGGCATCGTACGCCTTCCCGCGCTTGTAGGTGTTCACTGTTAGGAGTCGCGAGCCGCGAGCGAGGCCGTAGGTCGCATAAATTCATCCGGGAATGAGGAATACAGCGACGCAGTCCAATTCGTCGGTGTAAGCCGCGATGAGCAGAGGCGAGGTGCTGACGACAACGGCAGCTCTGCTATCCCCACACTGGAGCTGTTCTCGAATGTAGGTCAATTGCGGAAACTTGGATGAGGACCGTAGCCGCCGGAGGGCAGCGCAGAATCCAACAAGTCCGGTCGTAGAAGCTTGAGCTTGGCACGCGATAGGTTGATCTGGCCGGGGTCCGTCGCCCGCGTCGTGTCGTCAAGCGTTCGCGTTCGTACTGGCTTAGGCATGCGTCTTCCGGTTGTCTCAGCCCGTCGTTTCGCCGACGGGGCTGGCGGCAAGTCACGTCCAATGCATAGCCAACGCGTAACGACGCGTGTTTCGCAATCTCGGGGCGGTGCCGGATCGCGTCGGCTCTGGCTATGGCTGCACTCGCACGTGGAAACCGGCGGCGTTAAGCGACTTCACGAGTTCAGCTCCGTCGAAGTTGCCGGTCACCGTCACTGTTTCCGTGTGGGGTTTCGCGGTGTCGGCTGTGACGCCGTCGACTTTCTTGATCGCGTCCTCGATGGCCGCGTTGCAAGAGCCGCAGCAGTTGTGAATCCCCGTGAGCGTCAGGCTGGTGACTTTGCCGGCGGCGACTCCGCTGTCTTCCTTGATCTTCAGCGTGCTGTTGCCGGTGTCGCCGTGGAAGCCCTTGGCCGCCAACGCGTCGAGGGCCTTCTGGGCGGTGGCGTCGTCCGGAGCGTCAATGGTCACGGTGCCTTTCTTTTGATCGCACGTGGCTTTGGCTCCGTCGACCTTACGGACGGCCGACTTCGCCGCCGCGACACACTTCCCACAGCACAGGTGAACTCCCTTCAGCTCAATTTTCGTCTCGGCTCGCGCGCTCAGCGCGGGAACGAGTAGGACGCTCAGACTGGCGAACACGATTGCTCGTAAGCCTCGCATGTGGATTCTCCCTGTTGCGAAAATGATGAAGGGCTGAAAAACTCGCGTCTCGGCGAATTGTCTCCGTTGACGGGCCAAAATGCCAGGAGTGCTCACGCGGTGTGGCACGCCCTGCTCAGGGCGTGGCCGGGCCCCGACATCTCGCATCAATTCCGGAGAACGCCCACCACGCCGTTTCTATCGTCAGGGCGTGCCACCCGACCGCTGACGGCTCGCCGGGCGTCGTGAGTAACGGCTTGAGATCTTCAAAACCCCTTGGCACGGCTGATCTTGCTGATTTTTGCCGTTGGCGGGTACCATTCAGAAATCGCGCGCCGCGGGTCGGCTCGTCCTTATATAAGGGCTTGGCCGCGGGCGGATTGCGTCGGGGCGGCGAAAGCCAACGGCCCGAACAAAGCTCCGCTGACTTCGTGCGCGCTTCTGGAGAGGTTTGGCATGCTGGCAGGTCAGAGCGTGGGTGCTCGGCCCGGATGGCTGGGACGCTTTTTTGGCGTGTCGACCTGCGCTGCGCTGGCCTTGCTCGTCGTCGCTCCGGCCGCCCGTTCGCAGGATCAGCCGCAGACGCAGGCTGGTTCCCAGAATCAGCCGACGACTGACAATGCGGGTCAGCCTGATAGGCCGAATGCCGGCGATGCCGCGCGGCCGTCCGAATCGAAAGCCGGCCCCGCCCAAAACGGCCAGTCGCAAACCGTCCCCGAAGAGTATCGCTTCGCGGCCGGGCTCTATCGGCAGCAGCGTTGGGACCTGGCGGCGGATGCGTTTCGCAAGTTCATCAAGAATCATCCCGATCACGAACGCGTCCCCTACGCGCGGCTCTACTTGGGGCTGACGCTGGTCAATGCTGACAAGTATGCCGATGCTCGCGACGTGCTGCGGGCCTATGTTCGCGATTATCCGCAGAGCAAGAGTCTGCCCGACGCGCTCTATCGGGCCGGCGAGTGCAGTTACCTGCTCGATGATTTGAAATCGGCCGATCGCGAGCTGGGCCGCTTCGTGAAGGATTATCCGCGACACGAGCTGGTCGAGTGGGCCCTGCCCTACCTGGGCGACAGCAAGCTGCGATTGAAAGAGCCGGCGGCCGCCCGCGACTCGTTCAAAACGGCGCTCGAACAGTTTCCTCGCAGCCGGCTGGCCGACGATTCCAAGTTCGGCCTGGGGCGGGCGTATGAAGAGCTGCATCAGGATCGCTCGGCCGCCGAGATGTACGAGCAGCTGGCCGAAGACAAAAACGGCCCGCGGGCTCCGCAGGCGCTGATGAACCTGGCGACCATTCGTTTCCGCGGCGGGAAATTTGAAGAGGCGTCGCAAACATTCCTGCGGTTGCCGGCGGATTTTCCCAAATCGTCGCTGGTCGGCGCGGCTCATCTGAACGCGGGCTTCGCGCTCTACGAATTGGCGCGCTATCAGCGGGCGATGGAAGAATTCGACCTCGCGGGCGCGGACAAGCGGCACGCCGTCGCCGCCGGGTATTGGAAGGGGCTGAGCGAAAGGCGCTGGGCGATTATCCGCAGGCCCTCGGCCGGCTGAAGGCGACGTACGACGCCGACCCCAAGGGGCCGCTCGCCGAGGGAGCCCATTATTATTGGGCAGAATGCGAGCTACGCACCGGCCACTTCGACAAGGCCAAGCAACTCTTTCTGGAGGGCGTCGACAAATTTCCCAAGGGAGACCTGGCCGACGACGGGCTGCACTTTGCCGGCGAAGCGGCCATGCTCGCCGGTGCGATCGATGAAGCCAAGAAGATCGTCGCCCGCTTCGAGAAGGAGCATCCCCAGAGTCCGCTCCGCCTGCATGAGCAGATTCTCCGGGCTCGCGTGCTGAATGCCGAGGCGAGTGCGCTCCTCAAAGACGCGAATCGTCCCGATCGTCCGCTCAACGTCGCCAAGGCGGAGCAGGAACGCCGCGACGCCATCACGCTGCTCGAAAAGGTGATGGCCGAAAGCCATCTGCCGCGCACGGTGGCCCTCGCGCGATTCCATCTCGGTCGCACGCTGGAAGACGCCGGCGATTTTTCGAAAGCCGTCGATGTGCTGGCACCGCTGGCCAGTCAGGCCGACCAGCCGAAGGCGTCGTCCGAGGCGGTCGACGCGCTCGCGCTCTCGGGGCATGCGCTGGTGGCGGTCGGCAAGTTCGAGCCGGCTGTGGCGCCGCTGTCGAAGTATCTCACGATGCGACCCAAAGGCTCGCTGGCCGAACGCGCGCTGGCCGACCGAGCCGTCGCCCACACGCGACTGGGCAAACTCGACGACGCGAACGCCGACGTCACCCAGCTCGTTGGCACTTTTCCGCACAATCCGGCGACGGCCGAAACGCTCCGCCGGCTGGCCGAGCTGTCCTACGATGCCCGCGATTTCAAAACGTCCCGCGACCGTTTCGCCAGGCTGGCCGACCTGGGCGAGCCGAAGACCGAAGTGCGTCGCATGGGTTTGTCGGGAGTCGGCTGGTCGCAGTATGAGTTGAACGCCTTCGATCAGTCGGCGGCCGCCTTCGGCGAAGTCTTTGACAAGTTTTCGCCCGAGATTCTGCAAGTGGCCGAGGCGGGCTTCATGCGCGGGCGAGCCCTGCAAAAGGCCGGCAAGCTGGCCGACGCGGCGCACGCTTACACGCAAGCGTTCGAGAAACTCGCGCCGGCCGGTGCGGCTCGGCCGGGCGAGGAATCGCACGGTCCGACGCAGTATGGCTTTTTTGCCGGCATGCAGGCGGCCAACTTGCTCGCGCAGCTGAAGCGTTACGAGGACGCCGATGCCGCCTATCAGCGCGTCGCCGAGCATTATCCCAAGGCCGACAAGCTGGCCGACGTGCTCTTCGACTGGGCCAACGTGCTGTACGTCGCCAAGAAGGACGCGCCGCAGAGGCAGCGAATCCGCGACCTGCTCTCCCGCATCGAACGTGAGTTTCCGGCGAGTGCCGCGCAGCCGAAGGCGCGGCTCTTTCTGGCCGAGCTCGACGCGCAGGGCGGGCAGGCGGCCTCCGCGGACAAGATGCTCCGCGGGCTGGTCTCCGACAACGCGGCCGACGCCAAGACGCGGGAAGACGCGCTGGCCCGGCTCGTCACGCTGGCTTCCGAGAAGCAACAGTGGAAGACGGTCCGCGAGCTGTCGCAGAAGTATCTCACCGAATTCCCAAAGGGGCCCGACGTGCGCGTCGTGCGACTGCAGGGGGCCTCGGCCGATCTGCGTTTGAACGACGCGCCGGCCGCCGAAAAGACGCTCGCCGACTTGTTGCGCGAACTCAAGGCGGACGGCGGCCAGGCCGCGCCCTGGTGGCCCAACGTCTGGATCCTGCTCGCCGAATCGCAGTATCAGCAGCGCAAGTACGACGAGGTCGAAGCCACCGTCCAGGATCTGCACAACTCGCATGCCCGATTCGCCCCTCATGCCGCAGGCGGACGAAGTGCTGGGCCGCAGCTTCAAGAACCGCACGCAATGGGACAAGGCGACCGCCGCATTTCAGAAGGCCATCGACGGCTCGCACGGCGAGCAGAACGACACGGCCGCCAAGAGCCAACTGATGATCGCCGAAATCCGCTTCCTGCAAAAGGACTTCCGGCACGCCAAGGAAGAGTATTTGAAGGTCAGCACGCTCTACGATCGGCTGCCCGAATGGGCGGCTCCGGCGCTGTTTCAGGTCGGTCAGTGCGAGGAAGAGTTGCAGCAGACGCGCGACGCGGAAAAGACCTATACTCAGCTCATCGCCAGCTTTCCCCGCAGCGATTTCGCCAAGGACGCCCGAAAGCGGTTGGACGAGCTTCACAAACGGCCGGCAGGTTGAGGATCCCCGATGGCCAATTTCACTCGCTTTCGCCGCACAGCCCCCGCGGGACGGATTGCCGGCGGTTCACCGCAACCGCCACGTCGCCGGCGCGGCAGCTGGCAGGTGATGGCGCTCGTCATGCGACTGGCCGTGGTCGTCTTCGCGGTGGTCGTCTGCCTGACGAAGTGGGGACCCGCGCAAGAACGCTCGCCTAAATCGGGCCCTGCGACTCCCGCTCCCGCCGTCGCCTCGCCGTCGTCTCCGGCAGCAGCATCGGCCAAGGCCCCGTCGACAACTCCGCTCCGATGCCCGCTCCGCCCGAAGCCAACGTGCCTGTCCGCACGGCCAGCGAGTCTGCGTCCGCCCCGGCACCGTTCGACGCGCCCGCAAAAGGCGAGACGCCGGCCGCCGGCGCGACCGCGAAACCGGCCAAGGCCCATCGCAGCATTCCCACCCGACCGCTCGAAATCATCGAAGCGCTCGGCGTGCCGTTCATCCTCGCCTTCGGTATCTGCTCGGTGATCACCGTCTGGTTCTCGATCGAGCGGCTGGTCGTGCTCCGCCGCGGCCGCGTGATTCCCCGGCCGTTCGTCGAACGCTTCCTGCAAAACCTGGAACAGGGCAATCTCGATCAGGAAGAGGCGCTGCGGCTGTGCGACGAAAACGGCAGCCCCATCGCCCAGATTTTCGCTCACGGCGTCCGCAAATGGGGTAAGTCGAGCGTCGAAGTCGAGCAGGCCATCATCGACGGCGGCGAGCGCCAAGTCAGCCAACTGCGGGCCCACCTCCGCGTACTCAACGCCGTCTCGACAATCACGCCCTTGATCGGACTGCTGGGCACCGTGATCGGCATGATCCAGTGCTTCAACGACATCGCCGCATCGCAGGGCATGGGCAAGGCCGACCAGCTGGCCGGCGGCATCGGCATCGCGCTCTTGGCGACGGCGGCCGGACTGGCCGTCGCGATCCCGTCGCTGACGATGTACCAATTCCTCTCAGGCCGCCTCGACTCGCTGACGGTCGATCTCGACCTGCTCTCGCAAAACGTCGTCCATCTCGTCTCGGCCGAGGCACTTTCGGAAGGCGGCCACCTGGCCGCCCGCGCCAAGCCCCGCCGCCCGGCCGCAGCCGCCGCCGAGTCGAAGGAACGTAAGGCGGTTTGATCGCCGGCTTGCGCGATTCACGAACTCCGGTCGAGCCAGTAGTTCGGCTCCCGACTGGTATGAGTCACGGCGACGACGAGCACTTCGTCGCTGAAGATTTCAAACACGACCGCATAGCGAAAAAACGAGAGCAATGCGCGACGGTAGGGAGCATGATCAGGCAGCGTTTCGACTTTAGAGAAGCTGTCCGGGCGCTCGGCGACCGTCTCTAGTGTCTCCTCGAGATCGGCGATAAAGCGATCGCCAAGATGAGACGCTTTCTCGGTCAAATAGTGACGAGCCGATTCGATCTCGACTTCTGCCTCCGCCAGAATGCGGAGGTTCACTTAGCTGCCCCGGCCGCTTGGCGTCGTCGCAGATCGGCTAGGACGTCGGCCGCCGGCCTGGCGCTGGTCGTTCCGGCGCGGCACGCGGCCGACCGTCGCTGAAGTTCGGCGAGAAGGGCTTCGCCCGAGATCGCATCGCCAGCCTCGGAGAGGCTCTGCTCGAGCACGGTCGCGACGTAAGCGCGGTCGTCCGCCGGCAATGCCAACGCTTGTTGCAGGATCATCTCGCGATCGGACATTTACTCTCCTCAGGGCAGTTCACCCTATTCTCTCACGCGGGAAGCCATCCGTCGACTGGATTTCCGCGGAAGGAGCGTTTCATCACAGATGGGGGGCGGACAGCGAAAAGTCCCGTTCTCAGAGGGGGCGGAACTTGCGAGAATTCGCCCGCGTGGCGGACAGTCGGTTCGCCGTGCTGGGAGAACCGGCTGCGATGCAGGTTGATGTGTTGATCTTTGGCGGCGGGGCCGCGGGGCTGTGGTTGCTCGACGAGCTTGCGCGTCGCGGCGACCGGGTCTTGTTGTTGGAAGCCGCGCGGCTGGGAGCGGGGCAGACGATCGCCTCGCAGGGCATCATTCACGGCGGGCTCAAATACACACTGCAAGGTGCGCTCACGCCGTCGGCCGTGCAAATTCGCGAGATGCCCGGGCTCTGGCGGGACTGTTTGGCCGGCCGCCGGCTGCCCGATCTGCGCAACGTGCGGCTGCGGGCCGCCTGCTTGTCATTTGTGGCGGACCGATTCGCTCGGTTCGCGGCTGGGGATGATCGGGGCCCGCGTCGGCCTGCGGGTCGCCCCTCAAGTCGTCTCCGCTGACGAACGGCCAAGTGCTTTGGCCGGCTGCCCGGGCACCGTCGCGCGGCTCGATGAGCCGGTGCTGGCGCCCGAGTCGCTGCTGGCGGCGCTGGTCGCCGGGAACGCGCGGCGCGTGCTTCAGATCGATCAGTCGACGCTCGAGATCGATCGCGCGGCCGGCACCGTCCGTCGCGTGCAACTGACCGACCCCGCGACGGGTCGCCGGTTGCACATCGAGCCGCGGCACGTCGTGCTGACCGCCGGGCGGGGCAATGCCGACCTGCGAGCCCGCGCGGGCTTGCCGGCCACCGTGATGCAGACGCGGCCCTTGCACATGGTGCTCGTGCGGGGGGACCTGCCGCACTTGAACGGACACTGCGTCGACGGTCGGACGACGCGGGTCACCATCACGTCCGACACCGAGAGATCGGACACGGCCGCAGCGATGCGCCGGCCGCACCGTCTGGCAAGTCGGCGGACAGATTGCCGAGATCGGCGTCGCGCTCGATCGAGCGCTCGCTCTTGCGCGGGCCGCGGACGAGCTGGCGGCCGTAATCCCCGGACTCGATTTCGAG
The DNA here is from genome assembly GCA_963813715.1 of uncultured Planctomycetaceae bacterium. GTDB lineage: Bacteria > Planctomycetota > Planctomycetia > Planctomycetales > Planctomycetaceae > DASPSM01. The sequence goes on from CAWFAK010000012.1 coordinate 245,340, forward strand.
CGCGTCGAATGGGCCAGCTATCGCGTCGATCGGGCCGAACAGACGGCTCCCGGCGGCAAGCGGCCGGAAACCGCCGGCATCCTCCGCGAGGGAAACGTCATCACCGCCTGGCCGACCAAGCTGGCTCTCGTGCCCTGCCTGGCCGAGCGGATCTTGGAGCTGCTGCCTGCCGCGGCGACGGGATCGGCAACTGCAGGCCCGGCGACCGAGGGCTCAGCGGACGACGCCGAGATCGGCGACGAGTGGCCTCGCGCGACGATTGCCGCGCTGCCCTGGGAAGTCTCTCGCACGTGGTATGCGACCCGCGACTTGCCGCGGGCGGCGCGTCACGCTGCCTAAGGAAGGCGCGCCGATGACACTCGCCCTCCGCCCGCTCGGCCGCACCGGGTTTGCGGTCTCACCGATCGGCTTCGGCGCGTTCAAGATCGGCCGCAATCAGAAGACGAAGTACTCCACCGCGTACGATCTGCCGAGCGATGACCAGGTGAGCGCGCTCCTCGACGGCCTGCTCGAGCTGGGGATCAACTACATCGACACCGCGCCAGCCTACGGCACGAGCGAGGAACGGATCGGCCGCGCGATTTCGCGGCGCCGCGCGGAATTCGTGCTGGCCACCAAGGTCGGCGAAACGTTCGAGGCGGGCGCCTCGGCCTACGACTTTTCCGGCCCGGCCGTGCGGCACAGCGTCGAGCGCAGCCTGAAGCGATTAAAGACCGACGTCATCGACGTCTTATTACTGCACTCCGACGGCCGCGACGCCTGGATTCAGACCGAAACCGACGCCGTCGCGACGCTACAGGATCTCAAGCGACAAGGGCTCGCGCGGGCGATCGGCCTCTCGGGAAAAACGGTCGAAGGCGCGCGGCAAGCGCTCGACTGGGCCGACGTATTGATGGTCGAGTACCACCTCCGCGACCGCTCGCACGAACCGCTGATCGTCGAAGCCGCGGCGCGGGGCGTCGGACTCGTCGTCAAGAAAGGCCTCGCCTCCGGCGAGCTGCCGGCCGACGAAGCGATTCGCTTTGTGGTCGCCAGCCCACACGTAGCCTCGCTGGTGATCGGTGGCCTGAGCCTCGAGCATTTCCGCGCGAATCTGGCAGCGGCTCAGGACGCGGCCAAGATCCGCGACTGAGGCCGGCGTTGTTGCGGACGGTGCGGCCGACGTCTCAGCGCGCCGCCCGGATGCTGCTGACCCACATCGCGACCACCAAGATCACCACACCCATCACGATGATTGGCAGAGCCATCATCAGCGGCAAACCGGATAACATCCACAACGCGATCCCCAGGATCCACAGGTAGGCATAGTGCGGCGCCTGTCGGAGCGAGGAAGCGCGCATGAATAAATAAACAGGGATGGGGAGCAGCCACACCCAAAGTGGAATGGCGTGTCCCGCCCGGCGCACGCGGATGTAGTCCATCGCAAAGAACGCGAAGCTGAGAAAGAGGAAGAGAATCACCACGATAGACATGTTCTCGAATGCTCTTTCCGTTGTTCGGGCATCCGCGATCGCCGAAAAAACTAGCGGCAAAAAGGCGAGCGGCAGCACAGACAGCACCCAAACCATGCCGTTGGGCACGCTCTGGCCGAGGAGGGGCGGCGGTGTGGCAGGACTCATCAGCACCGTTTGACCGGCTTCCTTCCATTCGTCCATGCCTTCGCACCAGACCAGCGTCTTCGGCTTCACCCGTCCCGTAGCGATTAGCGAAGACATTTCGGCAAAGCTGATCGGACCTTTGCGCGCCCCATCCGCGGCATAGTGCCACTGTTTCTCGGCCGCGAGGGGCGGAGGCGCGCTCGGGCGAGAGGGCGGCTCGACGGGCGCCAATTCGATCGCCGCGGCGGGTTGCCCGTCGATGACGAACTTGTGGCCGCAGCCGCCACACTTAGCGGTCTTCCCCACATATTCTTCCGGCGCCCGCATCTTGCTGTCGCACTGCGGACACGAAACGGTCAGCATCGGCGGCCCTCCCTCACGAATCGGAAAATCGCCACCAGCTTGCCGAATTCGACCGCCGGAAGCAAGAAGTTCTCGCCGCCGGATTCCCAAAATCTCGGCGGACGCGATCGCTCGTCGGGCCCCTATTTCAACGACTCGGTGCCGGCCGCACCCGGGGCGATTTGGCGCTTCTCCAGTCGGCGACCGCAGTCTCCGTACTGCTGGTCGTCGGCGGTCTGAGCCTCGAACACTTCCGCGCGAATCTGGCCGTTGCTCAAGGCCGCGATTGAAACGGGCGCATCCGTTCCGGCAGCGGGCTCACTCCACGTGATGGACGGTTCGACTCTCGCCGGTGCGCAGCTTGGCCCCGCAGGCGGGACATTCAAAGTGCCGGTCGGCGCCGTGCGGATCGAAGTCGACCGCGACGGACTTTCCGCACTTCGGGCACTTGTGGGCGACGTGCTCGAGATGCGGCTGCCGGGCCTCCAGCAAGGGAGCGTCCTCTGAGGCAGCCAACGGGTAGGTCGGTTCCTCCGCAGCAGCGGTCAGGGCCGGTTGTTGGCCGGGATTTGCCGGCGATTTATCAAACAGCGCCTCGAGAAACTTGGGGAAGCCGCCGACATAGGTCCCCTTGAACTCCTTCATCACCTCCTTGAGCGCGACGGCCTGGACGCCCAGGACGTTCGCGACGGCCTGCAGTTCGATCTGCCGCGCCTTCGCCTCCTGTTCGGACTGCGCGGGCAAGAGGTGCGAGCGGAAAAGACGGTCGAGCGCTTGCTGCAGCTCCGGCGGCAACCGAACTTCCTGGATCTCGACGCGATCGATCTTCAGGCCATACTCGGCAACCTTCGGGTCGAGCATGTGCAAGATTGCGTGGGCGAGGTTCTCCGGGTTCGCTGCGTTGGGCCCGTCGGGCACAGCCTGGTGCTTGGACAGAGAGAGCGAAGAATGCGGGCCGTGCGCGTTCCCGTCCGACCCGTCGGCCCCACTGTGATCGATGCTGTGATCGATGTGGATGTACTTCGCGGCGTTCTTGGAGACGACCATGGCCGTCGTCGACTGAGAGACGAGCTTGCGAATGCAACTCTCCGCGAGCGTCAACACCCAGCGTTCGGCCGCGTCTCTTGGCCCTTGAGGGCTCGCGGCCGCGTCGGCGGAAAGGTCGTCGTCCGCGCGATTGTTGTCGGCAACACGCACTTCCCGGTCGATGACGTAGTAGTATTTTTCAAGATTGGCAATCCGCCACCAGAAGGCGACCTTGAGGTAGAGCTGAGTCGACTCCCGGGTGAGGACATTCGCGTCCTCAAACTGCGCGAGCCTGAGCGTCAGCGGCACGCGAATCCTCAGCTCCTCTCCAAAGAGCGGAAAAATGAACTGCGTCCCGCCGCCGGCCTGGGGGCCGTAGATGACATCGCTCACCTGCTTGTTCTTGAGCAGCACGATCCCTTCATTGGCTTCCCAAAGAATTAATTTGACCAGGCCGCCCAGCAGATCGACTTCCTTCTGCTTTCCCCGAATGGCGAAGGGCTTGGCCAGCAGGAGTTGGAGGGCGAAATAGACGACGGCGAGCACCAGCAGAGCAAGCACCAGGTAGAGAATTGTTGTCATGCTTCGAGCTTTCGGTCGCGCTGCTCAGCCTGCGGATCAGTTAGGGGCAAGTCGTTCGGGGCGATTCGACGGCCGGAATTAGGGGATTGGCTGGCCCGGTCCCCAATGTCGAGCGTACACCCCCCGGATTGCCGGAATCAATCGGCGAATTCGCAGCCCGTCCCCGATTCCAACGTATGCCGAACCCCGTCGGTTCACGCTATTTCAGGGATTCGGTGCCGGCTTGGCCCGGGCTGATTTGCACCCTCTCGAGCCGGCGGCTCCACTCGTCGTACTGCTGGGCGTCGCGCGTGAGTCGCCCGCTCTCGAAGCGGAGCCGCGTCATCCAGCGGTCGGCCTCGGCCGTGCGGTGATAGGCGAGTGCCAGGTCTTTCGCGAGTAAAGCCGGCTGAGGCGATCGCTGAGGCGAAATCGGTGTGGGCCGGGGCTTGCGGCGGGCCGACTTGTTGCAGCCAGGGCTTGTCGGATCCGAGCCGCTCGATGGCGGCCATCCCCAGGTGGTAGTACGCGCGGAGGTTCGGATGCACGTAATCCAAGAACACCGAGCGGTCGAGGATTCCGGCTTTGGTGTGCGGTCGCAGGACGTCATCGGCGTCGAGGAACGGGATCTCGTATCGGCCGGCCACGGCGGCGACCATTTGCCGCCAGGGTGCGGTCATCCGCACCGGCAGGCCGTCGGATTCGAGGGCCCGGCTGTAGCAGAGCGCGGCTTCGGCCCGCTTCCCCTCATGCATCAAGCACTCGGCCAGTTGAAAGTCGAACTCGGCGAAACCGGGATAACGCAAGACGGCATCGCGATACTTGTCGACTGCTTCGTGCCAGCGGCCCGCGTCCTGGAGTGAACGGCCTTCCTGGGCCAGCGACTCGATCTGCGCCCGCTGAAACACAGTCGCCGGAGGGTTCAACCACGAACGATTCGGAGCATAATCGGCTTCGCTGCCCGCCGGCACGAACCACAGCTCGTCGATTTTCAGCCGCTCGCACCAACTGGCAAGCTGCTCCAATTGCCCCCCGAAGCGCGCGAGCCGCTTTTCGCAGGCTTCGGGTGACGCGATCGGCCGATCGACCAGCGAGCGAGCGCCCTGGGCTTCGAGTTCCTGCACGCCAATGTGTCGCGAGATGCGTTGGTCGAGCATGCGAAAAAGGGGCGACCATTCGAGCAGCCCGTCAAATCGCTCCCACGGCGTGTCGAGATCGGTCGCCAGCTCTTCGACGTCGTAAAAGAACTCGTTGTGGCCGCTGTAGAGCAGCAACAACTGGGGCCGCACGGTCAGCGTGTTGAGCCGCTTTAGGGCCGTGCGCAGATTCAGGCCGACCGCGGAAAGATCGTCGAGCACGACCTTGCGATTCGGGTACATCTGCTCGAGCTGCCAGCCGACGACTTTCGGAATGCCGAACTTCCTGTAGGGAAAGCCGGCCATCGTCGATTCGCCGACGAAGGCGACATGCAGCTCGTTCGGCGGCGGCAGCGGGAGATTGGCGGGCAGCGCCAACCGGTCGGGATTATCGAGCACGCGCGCGAAGAGCGCGGCACTCGGCTCGGCCAGCAGGAGAAAGACGAGCGAGGAGAACCACAGCTTGCCGAGCGTCGATACCTGTGTCGCCGGCGCGCGCCGACGCGTCGACACGTGCCAAATGACGACCGGGATTCCGAGCAGCACGAACAGCCACATCGAAAGGATCGCGATCCGCAGCCCCAACACCAACCCGTGGATCGCGGCCACATTGAGCAGATCTTCGGCCGAAAGGTACGCCAGTCCGGCCAGCTCAACGTTCGCCAGCGCGAACACCGACCAACCGCCGCGTGAGCGGGGCCGGCCTGCGAGGACGAGCAACAGCGGCATCGCGGCGAGCTGAGTGCCCAGCACGTAGAGGTACCAGTCCGCATGCACGAGCGAGCAATACGCCTGCAGGCGGAGGGGCGTCCAGATCAGGGGCAACGTCGCCAGCGTGACGGCGAGGGCCAGACCGACGCTGAGCCAAGCGGCCAGATCTTTGCCGCCCACCGGCTCATCAGGTCGATCAGTCGAGCTGGGCGGCGGCTCTCCGCTTGTGGGAGTCGAGCCGACAAGCGGCTCTCCGGTTGGCGTGCTCGAGCCGACAAGCGGCTCTCGCTGTTGAGCCGAACTCATGCGCGCGGACGCAAGCAGAGGATCGAAACGGGGCGCGGAAAAGGTCTGACCTCACTCTACTCCCGCGAGCGCGCGGCGGGCAAGCTGCGAGTCGAATCGCCGCCGTTCGAAAACGAAAACGGGGACGAATAATCGTCCCCGCCATTCGCTGTGCGGGAGCGGCCGCACAGAACGATCGAAGTCACGCCGAGATTACGTCAAGGCGTTCTTGACGGCGTTGAACTTGTTGTTCGCGTTCGTACCGACCGCCTGGATGGCCGTCAGACAGACCACGACGATCAGAGCGAGCATGACAGCATACTCGACCGCGGTGGGACCATCTTCCGAAACCACGAACCGCTTCACGCTGTGCAAGAGACTCATGAGTTGACCCTTTCTATAGAGATTTTTGTTGAATCCGTCCGTTGCGAAGTGTGTCGCACGACTCGCGTGCTGAACATGACAAACCTAGGTTCGTGGGTCGGCGAGTCAAACCGTTTTTGAAAAAAACGCAATGTTCTTGACCGTTGCCATTTGGCATCACCTCGGCACGATCGGACCTCACGCGAACAGCTAAAAACCAGCGGAAAACAGCCAAAACCGCGGGAAACGGGGAGCCGGGGCCGTGCGCACACGGGCGACGCGCTGGCCCGCGTTGACCGGGCGTCTCGAAGCAAGAAGAGCGGGCTGCGATCCTCGCGGGGCCGCTCCGTCGCCACCGCCGATCGAGCCGCCCGGCCGCAGAAATGATTGACCCCATCACAGCGGCTACAGATAATTGAAACCAAGGGGAGTTCTCGCATCCGAAGGGGCACGGAATGCAGCGCAAACTTCTGGGCATGTTTCTGGCCTGCGGTCTGTCGGCCGCGGCCTTTGTTTCCTCACCGGACACGTCGCGAGCCGACCACCGGCACTCCACGCGGGGCCCGGTCGCTCCGGTCCGCGCGCCGTATTACCGGCGCTACGCGGGACCGCCGCCGGCTCGGCACGGTTCGCCGTATTACGCCGTGGCCAACAGCCGGATCTTCGGACCACCCGCGGCTTACGTGCCTTACGGAGCGCCGGTCGCCGGCGGCTACGCGTATCCGTACGTGAATGCGTCGGGCTACTACCCGGCCGCCTATCCCGGAATTTTCGCGGGCGAGCCGTTCGCCAGCTCCTGGCCGCCCGTCTGGGGAGATTGGAATCCGTATTCCAATCCGCTGCTGCAGGCCACGATGCTGGAGAACCAGCTTCGCTGGGGAACCGCGCTGCCGCCCGGCTATCCGGAGCAGCGGACGCGAACACGAGTGCACGTCTCGTCGCCCGAGCAACAGGCCAAGAGCCTCCGCGCGCAGGCCCAGGGCGACGTCTGGATGAAGAAGCTTCGCTTCCTCAACGCCTACGAGCGCTACAAGGTGGCCCAGTCGGCCGCCAGCGATCGTCCCGAACCGTATTTTCGCCTCGGCTTCTCGCTGGCCTCGGTCGGCAACTTCGACTCGGCCGTCAAGTACATCAAGCAAGGGCTCGATCTCGATCCCCGCTGGCCGGCCCACGGCGACAGGCTCGACACGCTCTTCGGCGAGGACAATCGCCTCTCTGTTTTGACGATGATCGAGCGCGTCGGCGGCTGGGTGCGCGAAGACATTCGCGATCCCGATCGTCTGTTCTTGATGGGCGTCATCCTGCACTTCGACGGCGATACCCGCGCCAGCGAATTCTTCGAGGCCGCCTTCCGCCTGGCCGGATATGGGGACCACCTGCTGGCGTTTCTGCACCCGGCCGCCGGGCCTGGACCGGCGGAGAATTCTCCCGGACCGGTTTGGAATGGACCGGGCGGACAGAATCCCAACGGGCCCGCCGGTCCTGACGGAGCGGGGATGGCCAACGGCAGCCCGCCTCCGGGACCGCGCGAACCACGCGAGATGGCACCGCCCCAAATGGTCGCGCCTCCTGATTTCGGACCGCCGGGCGAGCCGCAAGGCCTGTTCTCGCAGCCGCGACAAGTTCCCCGCGGACTGTATCAACCGCTGCCGCAGTCACGTCGTCCGCGCAGCCCGTGGAACGGCAACGTGCCTCAGCCGCCGCAGGTTCCGCCGCCCGGAACCGCCCAGCCGAGCGGGCCGGCGCAGCCGACTGACCCGAACGTTCCGCCGCAAGTCGGACCGCCGTCGACGCCCGCGCCGAGTGCTCCGCGGCAGAACGCGCAGCCGACGACGCCCGCGCTGCCACTGCCGCCGTTGCCCGCCCCGGAAGATCCATCAGCGGAGGGGCAACCCGGTTCACCCGGCGCCCCGCCCAGCGACGGACCGGCCCTCGGCCCCCCGACAGCCGGCAGCGTCGGTGGCAGCACGACGGCGCAGTCGCCCTGACCGCGAATGATTCTCGATCTCTTCAAGCTCGATGGGCGAATCGCGGTCGTCACCGGCGGACGACGGGGACTCGGGCAAGCGATGGCGGCGGCCCTCGCAGAGGCCGGGGCCGATATCGCCTGCGTCTCCAAGACCGGACAAGCCGACGCCACGCGGCAGCTTGTCGAGCGGCCGGGCGGCGCTTTCTCGATCTCAAAGTCGATCTCGCGCAGCCTGAACAGCGGCGGGGCCTGATCGACCGCATCGCCGAGCAGTTGGGCCGCGTCGACATCCTGGTCAACAACGCCGGCAACTCGACGCGACATCCGCCCGAAGCCTATCCGGAGGCCGACTGGCGGGAAGCTGTTGGAGATCGCATCTCAGTGCGACGTTCGATCTCAGCCAGCAGGCGGCGCCCGGCATGTTCGCCCGTGGCCGCGGCAAGATCATCAACGTCGGCTCGGTGATGAGTTTTGAAGGCGGCCTGAATATTCCCGCTTATGCCGCCGCCAAGCACGGCATCGCCGGATTGACCAAGTCGCTTGCCGTCGCCTGGAGCGGGCGGGGCATCAACGTGAACTGCATCGCCCCCGGCTATTTCGACACCGACGCTCCGCTCTCGCTGCGAAACGATGCGGTCCGCGCACCGCAAATCAACGACCGCATTCCGTGCGGCCGCTGGGGCCAGCCCGACGAACTGGGCGGCCTGTGCGTCTTTTTGGCCTCCGACGCCTCGAACTACATGCACGGCAGCGTGGTGCCGATAGACGGCGGCTGGCTCGCCCGCTAACCGCTCGGATTTGGATACTGACGGGCTTCGAAATCGATCGGCGATCCTGTTGGCGAATCGCCGCCGCTAGAATGACGACATGAGCCACGAGCCGAAGAAGCGGGACTGGCCGAAGTGGATGCTGCCCGCGTGCTGGACCTTTGCAGTCTTAGCGGCGTATCAGGGATCGCATTACGCCACGGCCGCGACAGTTCACTATCCTCGCGCCTGCTGTGCCTGCTGCTCGCACAAGATCGGCGGCAAACAAGTCCCCGAATGGGTCGACAACTATTTCTTTTGGCCCGCCCAGTGCCTCGACGACCTGATTGGCGTCGATCCATGGAGATGGCATTAAACGTCCGCGTCCAACATCAAGAACCCGGTTTCAAATGACGTCGCTGCTCGATATCGATTGCACCTTCGCCCCCGCGTTGAGCGGACGGGCGATTCGCGTGGGACACTGCTGCCAGCGGGGCTCGGCGTGGAGCTGGTCGCGGAGTGTTTCGGCAGCCGACTGATCGGGGCAACAGACGGCGAGCGTCGGGCCCCACGAAGTTTGGGCGATGCCCCGGCGACCGTGGCCGCGAATCCATTCCACGAGCGCGCCGGCTTCCGGCGTGGAGTAGGTCCCTCCCTGCACGGGCCGGAAGTAGTCGCCGTTGATGCGGCCGAACTCGAAGATCGCGTCGGCGAATCGATCGCAGTCGGCACCCTGCAGGGCCGGCAGCATTTCCTCCAGGGCCAGCCGGCGGAGGCGATCGGTCATCTCGCGGGACGTTGCCGGCAAACGGCCGAGCGCCTCGGACTCGGCCTTGCCCGAAAGTCCGGCCGCTTGACCCGGCGGGTTGACGAGCAGAAACCGCCAGTCGGCCGGGACGGCGACGCGAGCTTCGAGCCGGCCGATCAGCTCTTCGCGCTCTTTGCCGGCATCGACCAAAAAACCGCCCTGGCCGAAGCCGTGAATGCCGATGGCCGAGCGCGCTCCGCGCCCCACGCGGCGGGCGAGCGTCACCGGGTCGATGTCGGGCTCTTTCGCCAACATCGCGAGGGCGGTGGCGACGGCCATCCCCAGCTGCGTGCCACTCCCCAAACCGTGGTGCGCGGGGATGGCCGACCACAGCTCCATTTCGCAGTGCAGCGGCGGCCGATTTCCGCGCGAGGCCCGCGTGCGATATTCGCGGATGAAACGCAGCGCCCGCGCTCCCAGCTCGCTCCACTTGTCGACGGGGGGACCGGCGAACGGATCGCCTGCGCCGGACTGGGTGGTTCGCTTCATATTGCAGCGGACCTCGTCCAGTCCCGATTCGATCTTCAGCCGGCCGGGCGTCCCGGAGGGGCGAGCGCGGGCCTCGGGGTCGTGTCCGGAGGCAGCAAGCACGAAGGAGGGCGCATCGATCATCAGGCCGACGCCGCCGTAATTGGTCTCTCCCGAAAACGAGCGAGCCCCGTCGTGGGCGAAAAAGCCGAAGTGCAAGCGGGCTCCGGTCGAGATCAGAATGGTCGCGGACATCGCGGACACCTCGCCGGTCAGCCGTCCGTCGGCGCGGCGGGCGCCTCGCGGACGAAGCGCTCGAAGAGCGCGAACGCGTCAGACTCCGCCGGGCCGCCCGTTTTGGCGACCGCCGGCCGCAGCCGCTCGAACTCGGACAGAATTTCCGCGCGAGAAATCAACTGCACGCGCGTCGCCAGGATGGCCGCCTCCACGACTGCGTGCTTGGCCCGATTGAATCCAAAAAAATCGCGTCGACGGCCCGCGTGAACCACTTGCGCTGAGAGCTCGGCCCGGGGTTGCGAGTCGTCGCATTCGCGGACCTCGAACTCGTACCAGCGGCAGCAGTCGGCCAGCACGGCCCCCGAGATTTTTTCGGCAGGCACAGTCGGCGGCGTCTCGGCAAGCAGTCCCACCGCCGAGCGGGCCAAGAGCAGCACGTCATCGACGACGTGAAACACGCCGCACGCCGAGCGCTTGAGATTGGCGTATGTCTGCGACGTTTGAAACGGACGCAGCCGGAGCTTCGTCAGAGACTCATCGACAATCGGCCCCATCGGGGCGACATGCACGGCTCCGCCCGGGTCGAGTGTGGTGACGAGGCCCTCGAGGATCATGCCTGCAGTTTAGAGAGCCATTCCCAGCCCCAAAAGGCTTAGCGATCTTCCTTGATTCTGGACGGCAAGCTCCCGCTTCGGGGCTGGGCCTCGGTTGAGTTCCCGCCTGCTAGTCCCGTCAAAACTTCTTTCAACCCGATTCGCCCTTTTCGTCTCCTCGTTTCGTCCTGCTCGAATTCGATCCATGCCTGGTTGAAGCCGTCGAGCATTTGGATGCGCGGCCCCGGATATTTCATACCCTGCGACTTGAAAAGCTGTTCCCACGTTTGGCGAGGAACAGTCTTGGCCTGAACGGGGTGGCTGAAGATTTCGGCGAACGTCGCGGCAATCTGGTTCGGAGTCACGCGAGTCGCCCCTTCGAGTTCGACAATCCGCCGGCCGGTCCAGGTTTCCTGGAGCAGCTCCGCGGCAACACGTCCGACATCGGCCGTCGCAACCATTGGCACTGGTTTATCGAGCGGCTGCAAAAAGCTGGAGATCACACCGGTATCACGGGCCGGTGCGACGTCCCAGGACGCATTTTCCATGAACCAGGCAGGTCGTAGGAAACACACCGGCATCGGCAGGGCGCCCAGCGACTGCTCCATCAAACCGAGCTGACTGAGCAGATTCGGCTGCGTTGCCTGCGCCGATCGTCGAGAGACAGACGACTTTGGGTGGCTTCGCGGCCTCGATCGCCGTCGTCACGGTGGTGATGATGGCTTTGGCCTCGGGGAAGCCCGGCGTCGGGTCGAAGTTCGAGGGGAGCAGCACGAACACTCCGCTCACGCCGGTGAAGGCGGCGGTCAGCGCTGGGGCGTCATTGATGTCGGCAACGGCAACCTCGCAGCCGCGCTGCTTCCAGGCGGCGCCCTTGGCGGCGTCGCGCACGACGGCGCGAACGGACAGGCCAGCATTTTGTAGAGTGCGTCCGGTGACGCCGCCGACCCGCCCGGTAATTCCAGTAACTGCATACATGTTCGGTCTCCATTACTAACCGATCAGAAGTGCAGGATGTTTCAGCAGATCGCCAGGTGCCCTTCGATCTTATCCGGTGGGCGGAGGGGCGCTCCGCCTTTCGGAAGCCTCCGATGGGAATCTTCGGCGACGAGGTTGGTTGCGTCGAGTGGCATTTTGAGTTCAAAGCCGCGTGTCCTTTCATGACTCTCGTGGCCATGAAAATTCCCCGGCTTCCGCGGGGCGGAGGGCCCCGGCCACTCCGGCGAAGACCGCCGGCGCGGACGCAATGCGGGGCGCGAGAGGAAGAGCGGGACGGACGCGCGAACGGTTGCGAGCGCCGCGAGCGCGGGCTAGCGGTTCAAACCGACGTAAAAGCTGAAGACCTGCGTGATGTCGGTCTGCTGCTTGACGACGGGGACGGCGAAGTCGAACGCCAGGGGCACGGGGCCGAGCATCGGCAGGGCGACGCGGAAGCCGGCGCCCACGCTGCAGCGGAATCCGCCCAACGTCACGCCGTCTTCGACGGTGCCGAAGTCGCTGAACGTGACGAGAGAAACCATGCTGTTGGCCAAGAGCGGCACCTGGTACTCGAGGGTGCCGACCGCCATGAATTGGCCGCCGATGTAGACGTTCTGGTTCGACTCGGCCACGGGGCTGACGCCGCGGAAGGCGAAGCCGCGGAAGCTCTGGAAACCGCCGGCAAAGAACCGCTCGAAGATCGGCGTGTTGTCGCCGGTCCAGCCGAGCATGCCTCCGACGGTGAGGATCTGGCGACCGCCGCCATCGGGCCGCTGATAGAGCGTGAAATACTGGCGGCCGTCGAGCTCAGCCCGGGGATAGTTGAAGTCGCCGAATCCTTGCTCGTAAGAGGCCTCGACCTTGTGCCCTTCGCCGGGCATGAAAGGCATGTCCCGCGTGTCGTAGATGAGCGAGCCGCGGACCGTACTCAGAAGGTTGTCGCCCACGACGGCTTGGAGGATGGAAGGCGTGGGGACGGTCACGTCCTCGATCCGCACGCCTTCGACCCGCAACGCCGAGGTAAACGACCACTCGGGGCTGAGCTGCCGGCCGATGTTGATGCGGCCGCCGACGCGGTCTTCGGTCCAGTTCAGATAGTAACGCTGGAAGTAGTAAACGCTCGTGCCCAGCGTCCAGTTCGAGTGAAACACGTACGGGTCGGACCAGCTGATCGTGTAACGGCTGACCTCGGTGCCGGGCATGGCCTCGATGCGGAACCGCTGGCCGGCGCCGCGCCAGGCCGTGCCGTCGATGAGGTCCTCCCAGCTTTGCGGAGGACGGAACAGGTCGAAGTTTTGCTCTTCGAAAACGATCGAGCCGACGAGACCCGAACTACTGTTGACGCCGACGCCGAACATCAGCCGGCCCGTGCGAGCTTCTTTCAAATAATAGTCGAGGTCGATCTGACCGCCCGGATTGAGCTGGACGTTGGTGGCGTAGGGATCGCCCTGCGGCGAGGGGGCAAACAGGGGATTGGCGGGCGAACCGAACGGATCGGCGCCCGTCTGTCCGCGGATCACGACCGTGTCGGCCGTCCACTCGTCCTCCGGCGGAGGACACAGGTACGGATCGTGGTCGAAGAAATGGTCTTCCTCATCCTCCGGAGCCGCGCTGCCGCGAGCGACCGGTTGCTGCTGTGGCGGCGGCGGCACGCGGGGCACCAGTGGCAGGTTGCCGCCGACGATGTTGTCGCCGATCGGCCCCGACGGGTTGACCCACGATGTGTCGTCATCGTTGCCGCTTTGGCCGCGGAGATTGCTTTCCATCCGCTCGTAGTCGGCGGTGACGGGCGTCATCTTGATGCGGACGCCTTCGCCTGTGCCGTCCTGCGCCACGTCGAATACTTTGGCGCCGGTCAGCTTGCCCTTGCTCCTTTGAATCTTGGCGGGGTCGGCCAGTTCGCCGGGAGCCAGGCCAATGTAGTCATAGGCCACGGTCTTCCGCGTGCGGGAATGGTCCCCTTCGATGTGCACCGTGATCTTGCGAATCGTGTAAGTCCGGTCTTCGTCGACCCGCAACAACAGGTCGATGTTGCCCGGCTCGGGCAGATAGCGGGGGACGATCTCGACCTTGCAATACGTGTAGCCCAGCTCGCCGTACTTCTTCTTGATTTTGGCGATGTCTTTGTTGATGTGATAAGCGTTGTAGAACTCGCCCTCGTGGGTCTTGATGTCCTTTTGCAGGTCCGCCGTGGAGAACCGCGTGTTCCCCATGACGTTGATCGTGCGAATTCGGTAGTGCGGCCCCTCCTGCACGTGGAACAGGAGCTTGATCCACTTGTGGTCGGCTGAGTAGAGAACCTCGGGCGCGACCTTGGCGTCGAAATAGCCCAGGTTCTCGTAATACTTGCGGACCTTGGCACAGTCCTCGGGGAGCTTGGCCGGATCGAACTTGCCGCCGACGAAGCCGCCGTAAGCCGGCGTCGACACTAACTGCAGCGACAAGAGTTCGCTCGAGAAGGCCTTGTTGCCCTCGAAGTCGCGCCACATGATCTTCTGCTTCACACCTTCGTGAATGCGGAAGAGGACGTCGCGATCGTCGCGTTTGCCGCCCTTTTCGAGGTCGACCGTCGCCTCCGAATAGCCCTGTTCCCGGTAGAAGCTCTCGATTTTCTTGGCCGCCTCGACGTTGGCGCTGGCGTCGAAGGGGCTGCCGACCTTGAGACCGGTGGCCTCTTCGAGCTTCTTGGTCTTGATCTCCAGGTTGCCCACGTACGCCACGCTGCGGACGATGGGCCGCTCGAAGACGACGAAGACGAGCACCTGCCCCTTCCCTTGTTTGGGCGGACGGTACCGGGTTTCGACGGTGTAAAACCAACCCGTCTTCCAAAGTGCGCGGACGTCGTCCTGAATCGACTTGACCGAAGCTTTGCGGCCCGGAGCGACCTTCACCTTCTGCAAGATGGCCGGCGTGGGGATGGTTGCGTTTCCCTCGACCAGGATCTCGCTGATGAATTCGCCTTCCTGCTCGGCCTGCCGCTTGGCGATGAGATCCCCGATCCGCCGATCTTCCTCGGCGGCGTTCGGGAGCGTCATCGAATTCTTTTTACTGGCACCGTTGTTATTGCCCGGGGCCGCCTGCTGCCCGTTCTGCAGAAAGGCGCGATTGCTCATCGCGTCGGGGGGCGCCTGCGCATCGTCCTGAGCCTCGACCCTGGCCGACCCCGCCAGCAGCCCGACCAGCGCAAGCCCGGCCAGACACAGACCGCGGAATGCTCCGCGGACGGCCACGAGGCCGCAGGTGCCGGGTCGGACACCGGTCATGCGAGGGTTGCTTTCGAGTAGGAGGATCACGAGGCCGAGACGTGCCTGTTTGCCTTTTGCGGTGTAACTTCCGGCGAAGAGCGGAGATGACTCTTCGAGACCGGCTCGAACACCGGGGAGACGGATCTATGGTGACATCGCACCGACTCCACCGGCCGCAGGGAGGCGGGGAAGAGATATCGGATTCCCCCGATCCCAGCAAGACGAGTCTCGACTGCGGGAGCGGGGTGGAAGATGGGCGGGATGCGGCGCTGGGGAAACGAATTAATGACTAAGTCATTTCGTGCCCTGCAGCGCCTCCCCAGTCTGGTAGATGGCGACCGTGTCGAGCAGCTGGTCGTTGGCCTCGAACAGTTTGGCGAGACACGCTTTGTGGATCTTCATCTTGGTGCCGCCGACCCCGATGGCGCCGTAGCAGATTGTGCCGTCGCGCTCGGCAGCTTTGTCGGTGACTTCGATCCCTTCGATGCCGGCCGGCGGAACCGCGTTGAGATCGATGGCCACTTTGAGCGCGGGGATCGCCCGCCGCTGTTCGGCCGTCAACAACCGGGCCCGCGTGGCGCCTGCCGCGATGATGAACTCCACGCCCGCGCAGGTCGCCACGACGTCGGACGGCGTGGCGGTCGACACGCCCGTGACGTGCGCGCCGGAGTGGGACGACGCCACCGAGGCGGCCGTCGCCTGCGCCCGTTCGAGCGAACGCGACGCCAAGCGCACTTTCGCCCCTTCGCGAACCAAGAGCTGCGCCGCGCGAACGCCCACCGGACCGGTGCCCCCCAGCACCAGGGCCGTGCGACCCTGCAGGCTGCCGTGCTTTCGCGCGGCCAACACGGCAGCGGCGGCCGTCGTGTTCGAGCCGTTCGAATCGATCATCACCGACACGCGGAGCGGCCCGAAGAAGGTGCCCGTCACCTTGTCGAAGAGTCGCTGGCCCGCCTCGACGTCGCTGCCGCCGATGTAGATCGCCGTGTGCTTCAAGTCGGCCGGGCCACGGGTGAAGATGGCCCCGTGCACGAGCGGCTCCACGCGGTCGGGCGTCATGCCGCCGTAGCTGAACAGCTCGTCGATCCCCGCGTCGACGGCGACGACGCGATCAAACACGCTCGGCACGGCGTCCGTGTCGAATTGAATCAGGATGCGGCGCATGGAACGGGCTGCAGTGAGCCAGGAAGCGCTTCGAGCTTCGACGCCTTCAAACGCCCGAATACGGATGCTTGGCGGTTGCCTTCTTTTCCTGGATTTCCTTGGGCGTGGGCTCGTTCTTCATCGCGCGGGCGATGGCCAGCTTCGTTGCCTCGTAATTGAATTGGAAGATCTTCTTGTTGTCGTCGGCTTCCCAGTGGATGAAGACGCCGCAGACGATCACCAGCGTGTCGCACTGGTCCTTGGGAATCACGCCCGCCTCGACGCTGTCGGCCACGGCCTTGGCGACGGCATACTGGGCCGGTCCGAACATCTGCACCGCTTGCTTGGCGCCTTTGATCGTGACCTTGGTGATCATCACGGTGGCAGGCTTGACGAGCAGGTTGGGGGTGAGGACGGCCAGCAGGTTGCTGTGACCGGCACTTTGATTGGCCAGGGCATTGGCGAACGCGACGCCCACGGGGCCAGTCTTATCGCCGATCAACAGATCAATATGGGCGATCTCGTTGCCTTCGCCGCTGAGGGCTTCTCCGATGTACATCGACATGCTGCCGTTCTCCTCAAATGGTGTTCTGCGAACTGTGGGCTGGGTTCCGACGAACCCGCACGCGGTCGAGCCGGCGGGATCGCAGTTCTCGAAACCGCGACCGGCAATCCGCAACCGCCTGTCCGGCTGGCACCGCATTGATAACGCGCCGGGTGGCCAAATTCCAGTTCGCTGTGCGCCGCCGCGGCTGCCGCGCATGATGCCCTCTGAAAGCGCGCACGCATGACGACGCCACGCCTGATGATCCTGGGAGCCAGCACACGAGCCGCGGCCCAATCGGCCGTGCGAGCCGGTTTTCAGCCCGTCTGCGCCGATCACTTCGCCGACGAGGACTTGTTCGAGGTGGCTGAAGTCCTGCCGCTGTCCGACTATCCGCACGGTCTGCTCGCCTCGGCCGCTCACGAGCCCACGAACGCGGCCGGCGCGGTGACGCCTTGGATGTACACGGGCGCGCTCGAGAATCATCCCGGGCTGCTAAGAAAATTGGCCGCGCAGCGACCACTGTACGGCAATCCAGCCGACGTCGTCGCTCGCGTGCGGGATCCGTTCGCCGTCGCCGGTGTTTTGACGGAGGCTGGGCTTCCCGCGCTGGCAGTTCGACCGGCAGATCGACCGCCGCCGCGCGACGGCCGTTGGGTGATCAAGCCCCGACGCAGCGCGGGAGGACGGGGGATTTTTGTCTGGGATGAATCGAGCTCCGACCCTGCGTCGCCGCCTCGCCGCGAGCCGGTTTATTTTCAGCAGCGCGCGGAGGGAACGCCGCACTCCGCCCTCTACCTCGCAACATCCGGCGGAACGGTGCTCGTGGGCATCGCCCGCCAGCTGATCGGCGAGTCGCGGCTCTCCGCTCGCCCGTTTGCCTACTGCGGTTCGATTGGCCCGCTTGAGGTGGCCGAGCCGCTTTGGCAGGAAATGGCCGAGTGTGGGCGGCTCATCGGCCGGGCATTCGGGCTGCGGGGCCTGTTCGGCATCGACTTCATCCTCGACGAAGCGGGCCGAGCGCGGCTGACGGAGGTCAATCCCCGCTATACGGCGTCGATCGAGGTCTTTGAAATGGCCCTCGGCTTGTCCCTGCTCACCGATCACGTGCGGGCGGCTGCCCAATTTACCAACGAAAACCGTTCATGCCAGCTTGCCGACGACCTGCAAGCGCGGCTCGAAACTGCCCGCCGGTCGAGCGGCGGCCGAATGTGCGGCAAGGCCATCGTCTACGCGCCGTTTACCCTGCGGGCCCCGAGCCTGGCCGACTTGAGCCGCACGCCCGCCTGGTCGGCCACCCGGGCTCGACTCGCCGACCGGCCCTCTCCAGGGACGCTCGTGCCGGCCGGCGCCCCGTTTTGCACTGTCTTAATTACCTTAATCGAAACGGGCTTAATCGAAACAGGCGACACGACGGCAAAACCGGCGGCCGCACCGCTGGCCCCGCTCGAACCGGCCCTGTCATGGTTAGAAGCCGAGTTGGAGCCGTGTCGGGAGACGTCGGTCGGTTCGTATTAGAGGGCAATCTGAGCCGGGGATCGCCGTCCCAAGGGGCCGCTTGCGATTCTTCTTGATGGTATGGTGAGGGGCCGATAGAATCGCTTCAAATTCAAGGGATCCCGCCCAAACTTCCGAGCCACAACCGCGCGAGGCCATGTCGAAGCCGTCCGACATCCAGATCGTTGAAGCCGTTCTGAGCTTTGAATCGGTCCCCTATCGCACTCCGTTGAAGTTTGGCGGGCGGACCGTTGACCACGCGATTCTGGTCAACGTCGAAGTCTCCGCGGAAAGTCGCCGCGGCCACGGCGCCTCCGGTTTCGGCACCATGCCCCTGGGCAGCGCGTGGGCCTGGCCCAGCACCTCCCTCTCGGTCGAGCAGACCGAAGACGCGATGCAGAAGTTCGCGGAGGACGTGATCGAGCTGGCCAACGGCTATCCCGACTTCGGCCACCCGATCGAAATCGCCTATTCGCTCTCCGCCGAATACCCGCACGTGGCCAAAACGCTGGCGCAACGGCTCAAGCTGTCCGAAGAGATGCCGCTGTTGGCTCAACTCGTCGCCGCGAGCGCGTTCGACGCCGCCCTGCACGACGCCTTCGGCCGCGCCAACGACATGAACTCGTACGACGGACTGTCGTCGAAGCACATGAACGACGATCTGTCGATCTACCTCGACGACCAGTTCAAGGGCGAGTATCTCGACAAGTACACGCTGCGACAGCCGAAGCCGACCTTGCCGCTCTACCACCTGGTCGGGGCGCTCGATCCGCTCACCGCGGCCGAGGTGAAGCAGCCGCTCAAGGACGGACTGCCCGAATCGTTAAGCGATTGGATCAAGGCCGACGGGCTGACGCATCTGAAGATCAAGCTGGCCGGCGACGATTTGAACTGGGACGTCGAGCGGACCCTGGCCGTCGATCGCGTCGCCACGGAGGCGGCCTCTGCCAAGGGCAAGTCGGCGCTCTCGTATTCGTGCGACTTCAACGAGAAGTGCCCGAACGCGGCCTACGTGGTCGATTTCCTCAACCGCATCAAAAAGCAGAATGCGGCCGCCTTCGATCGCATCCAGTACCTCGAACAGCCGACGCACCGCAACCTGCGCGAGCACCCGAACGATAAAATGCACGACGCGGCGAAGCTCAAGCCCGTCGTGATCGACGAATCGCTGGTCGACTACGAATCGCTGACATTGGCCCGCGACATGGGCTATAGCGGCGTGGCCCTCAAAACGTGCAAGGGGCAGACCGATTCGTTGCTGCTGGCCGCCGCCGCGCAGAAGTTCGGCATGTTCGTCTGCGTGCAGGACCTCACCTGCCCAGGCGCGTCGTTCCTGCAGTCAGCCTCGCTCGCGGCCCGCATCCCCACGGTGGCCGCCGTCGAAGGCAACAGCCGGCAGTACTGCCCGCAAGCCAACAAGCTGTGGGCCAAAAAGTATCCCGGCCTCTTCAAAGTCACCGACGGCCAGGTGACCACCGGCGCGCTCAACAAGATCGGCCTGGGATTCTGAGGTCTCTCGTCAGCTCGGGGTGGCACTGGCGGCTTGCCGCCAGTGCGCTTTCTCGAAAACCGCGAAGACAACACTGGCGGACAAGCCGCCAGTGCCACCCATCGATTTGACCGGCCGATTCCACCCACCGCAATTGACGCGGCAGCTTGGCTCTACCAGGGTCCGCGCGTTTGCAGCGACTGGATGTTCGAGAACGCCAGCAGCGCGAACAAGAGCGCCGGATACATCCCGTACTGTTCGCGGTGCTGCCAGCCGTAAAAAGCCACACCGCCGGCGACAATCACACTCAGCATGGCGGCCAAGCGTGCACCGTCCCAAGGTCGAAAGCGTCTGAAGAGCGCTTCCGAGATGCGCCCGCCGTCAAGCGGCAGCACCGGCAGCAAGTTTACCAGACCCCACCACAGGTTGATGAACTCCATGAAGTCGAAAAATGCCAGTAGCCGGATCTGCCAGAGGGGTTCGAGCGTCTGCGGCCATCCGGAGGCAATCAGGGCGGACGCGGCAACGTAGACCAACCCATATAAGAGGAATCCCGCGCCCGGCCCGGCAAACGAGATCAATACTGAGCGCCCCGTCGTGTGGCCGGACGTGGGACGGTAAACGGCCAAGCCGCCGAAGCCATACAAGTAAACCTGGGGTGGCCAGCCGCAGGCGAGTGCCGTCAGCGCGTGACCCATCTCGTGCACGAGGATCGACACAAACAGACAGCCGATCCAGATGAATAGCAGACTGATCCGGTCTTCGCTGTTCTCATGCCAGCCAGTGATCAGCCCGGCCAGCCAGAACCAGGGCGTCACGGCGACGGGAATGCCGAACAGGCGAAATCGCAGGTCGTAGGGGGTCGTCCCGACCGATCCGAACATGTCGCGTCAACTTCCTGCTCTGACCGCCTCAATTGGTCGCGTTTGCCGTGCGGGTCGGCCGGCGTTCGGGGATTGACCCATTCGCCCGACCGACTAGGATATGCACAACGTGGCCGGCCGGTCGCACAAGCTCGGTTCGCTTCGCCTTAACCGGCGTTGCGAACGCTGCGGGGTTACCCCGTGGTCGCAACATTGTATCCATTTCGTGGCGTGAATGACCTCCTCGGCAGACCATACCGAGTAGGACATTCGGCACAGGACCCGTTGTGCAGCCCGCCGGCCATGCTCTTTGGATCCCCCCCGCATGGGGCTCTTCGATTTCTTCTGGCGGCTGTTTTCCCCGCGTCCCTCTCGACCTGAGCCGCGTGCCCCCCGCGCGGCAAGCGCCGCCGCAAGCCCTGGCTGGTCCCGCTGCGTCGACAAGTCGGCAGCACGACCTGGGAACTCAATAGCACCGTTCGCACCGCCACGCCGCCCTATGCCTTCGCACGGCTCGGAGTCGGCACCGATCGTTACCTCGACCTGTCGCAGGACGGCAGCGACGAGCGTCTGGCTCGCCACGCGTTCCCCGTCTTTCGCACGCCCGAGCAATTGGCCGCGTGGCTCGAGCTGCCGATGGGCCGCCTCGCCTGGCTCGTGCACCGCTATGCGGAAGACTCGCGTCCGCAGAACGAGCGCGACGCGCACTACCACTATCGCTGGATCAGCAAGCGGCGCGGCGGCCGACGCCTGATCGAATCGCCCAAGCTCACGCTGAAGACCGCCCAAAAGCGGATCCTCCGCGAGATTCTCAACAAGGTGCCCCCGCACGACGACGGCCCACGGCTTCGCGGCCGGCCGCTCGATCCTCACCAACGCGCAGCCCCACGTGAAGCAGGCCGTGCTGGTAAAGTTCGACCTGGAAAACTTTTACCCCAGCGTCACCCTCTCCCGCGTGACGGCCATCTTTCGCAGCCTGGGCTACAGTCGTGAAGCGTCCATTTGGCTGGCGCGGCTCACGACGTCGGCCCTGCCGGCCAACATGCCCTTCGTGAAGCAAGAACCTTCGGCCGTGCTGCCCTACCTCAAACGACATCTGCCGCAAGGCGCGCCGACTTCGCCGGCGCTCGCGAACCTGTCGGCCTATTCGCTCGACGTGCGACTCTCCGGCCTGGCCCGCTCGTTCGGCGCGACCTATACCCGCTATGCCGACGATCTCACTTTTTCCGGACCGCCGCGGTTCGGCACGTCGCTCCGCGATTTCATCCCGCTTGTGTCGCAAATCGTGCGGCAGGAGCGGTTCCGTCTGAACGGAGCCAAGCGGAAGGTGCTCCGCTCGAGCGGCCGGCTGGTCGTCACGGGGGTCGTGGTCAACGAAAAGCTCAACGTCTCGCGTCGCGAGTTCGACCGGCTGAAGGCCGTGCTGACCAACTGCCTCCGCCAAGGCCCCTCGACGCAGAACAAAGCCGGCCATCCGCACTTTGCCGCCCATCTACGCGGACGCGTCGCCCAGATGACCCAGCTCAATTCGGCCCGCGGTGCCCGACTCCTGGCGATTTACAATCAAATCGATTGGAATCGTTAGAAGCTAGGAACGCTTCGCATGCTCCGCGAATTGCTGCTGATCTACATCACTCGTCCGATGGCGCGGCTGATCATCCGCATGGGGGCCCTCCCCGCGCTGCGATTCTGCTTTCACCACGTGCGGGCGCTGGAACGACTCAACGACGAGTTGGAGAAGGATCTGGCCGAATGGATCCGCGGCTCGCTGTTGTTGCTCTTGATCACCGCCAACATGGAAGTGCTGCTCTGGCACAAGCTGATTCCTTACCCCGATTTGCTCGACGCCCACAAATGGTTCGGCGTCGGCCTGCGGATCATGCTGGCGATCGCCGTCATTCAAATGATGCCCGACCAGGAGCTGTTCACGGTCATTCACCCCGGCCCGCGAATCCCAAAGTTTCCCCCCTGCACCTCGCTGGCGGAAAAATTGCGGCTGTGCGCGAAGCCGGTGGGTCTCGGCATGTTCTGGCAGCACCTCAGCCGCTCTTCGCCCGTGTTCGCGATCCTGGCCGTGATCTTCACCGGCTGGATCGGCTGGTTCTGTTATGGCATGGCCTCCCTGCAATACTTGTTCATTGGCCTGGTCACGTCGCGCGACCGGGCGATCGATGTGCTCTTGGTCTTCGACGAACAAATGGCCGCCCGCCGACACGAGCTCGTGCGGCAAGTGACCGTGCTCACGGAGTTCACCCGGAACGAAGCCGCCTTCGATCAGTCGGAATTGCAGGTCCACAACGACTCGCACTGCGGCGATTAATCTTCACGCGGGCCACCTGCGTAAGCTGGCGGGTGCTTTCAGAAAGCAGAAAGGTTGTCGAGCGCATGGAAATCGAAGTAGCGGGCTCGCAGCCGGTCGACATCTACCGTTTGCTGATTTCCTGCGTCACGCCACGGCCCATCGCCTGGGTGACCAGCATCGACCGGGAAGGGCGGGTGAATCTGGCGCCGTTCAGCTTCTTCAACGCGTTCGGCGCGGACCCGCCGGTGGTCGTCTTCGCTCCGAACCGACGGAGCGACGGCTCGAAAAAGGACACGCTGGCCAACGTCGAAGCGACCGGCGATTTCGTGGTCAATGCGGCCGTCGCCGAGCTGGCGGAGGAGGTCAATCTGTCGTCCAAGGACTTGCCGCACGGCGAGAGCGAAGTCGAGCTGACCGGCCTGTCGGTGACGCCGTCCCGCAAGGTGAAATCCCCGCGGCTCGCAGAATCACCTTTGCACATGGAGTGCGTGCTGCGGCAGGTGATCCCGATCGGCGACCGCCAGTTGTCGGCCAACCTGGTGATCGGCGAGATCGTGCTCTTTCACGTCGACGACCGCCTGCTCGACGCCAACGGCCGCATCGACCCGCGCAAGATCAAAACGTTCGCCCGCCTCGGCGGCAACTACTACTGCCACACAAGCGATCTGTTCGAGATGAAACGGCCTTGACTGCAACTGGCCGTTCGCTCGCAGGCCCGCGGGTCATGACAGCCTGAGTTGCATCGTCTCGTTTTTGTGCGACGAGAATCCCAATCGCTCGTAGAGCTGTCTGGCTCGGGCGTTCCTGGGCGTCACCTCGAGTCGCACGGCGACGGCTTCGTTCCATTCGTTGTCGATCAAGTGCCGGACAAAATCGGCGCCGATTCCTTGCCCGCGGCAGGGCGGAGCGACGTACAACTCATCGATGATGAGCACGTTGCCGCCGCACTCGTTGCTCCAGAAGTTGATGAGGACCGCGTAGCCGACGATCTGGCCATCCCGGTCGATTACTAAGATCGCACCCTTCTCGGGGTGTGCTGCGAGTTCATGCAGAGTGCGCGAGAAGTTCTCGTCCGGCACCGGCCGCTCCGCCGGATCTTCTTCGTAGAGTTGTCGCATGAGTCCCACGAGAGCCGCGTGATCGGTGTGAGCGACATTTCGATACTGAATCGGCATTTGCAGGTGCGAAACTCGCGGATTGAAGAAAACGAAGACACTGGCGGACGAGCCGCCAGTGCCACCCGACGCCTGCCGCTACGAGTTCTTCTTCGCGGGCGACTTAGCCTTGTCGCGGGCCAGCTTCAGTTTCTTCTGCGCTTGTTCATTCTGCGGATCGGCGGCCGCCCATTTCTCCAAGAGCGGCAGCGCCTTGTCGTATTCGCCTTTCTCGAAATAGGCATCGGCCAGGCCGACTGTGCCGGCGTGTACTCCGGGGATTTTCTCCACCATCTCTTTCCAGATCTTGATCGCGCCGTCGGTGTCGCCCTTGGCGGAGAGCACGCGGGCCAGGCCGTTCATCGCCCCGGCGGCGCCGGGTTCCGCGGCGATGGCTCGCTCAAAATACGGTTTGGCGCCGTCCAAGTCTCCCTCAGTCAGCAGGCACCAGCCCATGCCATTGAGAGCGTTGGCGTCTTTGGGATTCTTGGTCACCAGCGGGTTCAAGATGGCCTTCGCCTCGGCATGGCGTCCCTGGTTGATCAAGGCCCACGCGCGGCCGACCTCCGCCTGCGCGGGACTCGGCTCGATTTGCTCAAGCAGTTCCGCGGTAAGTTTCTTGGCTTGCGCCGCTTTCAGCATCTCCTGCACGGAAGGATCGGTCTCGCCTTCGGCCAGGATCTTTTTCGCGTACTTCTCGGCTTGATCGTACTTGCCGGTGAGCAGGTACAGCTTCGCCAAACCGTACCAGGCGGCCGAGGCCTGCGGCGCGGCTTTGAGCAGATATTCCTCGGCCTCGCGGTAGTTGCGTTGCGACAGCGCGATCTGCCCCAGGCCGTTCAGCGCGGCCGGATGCTTGGGCTCGAGGGCAATCACTTTCTTGAAAGCCGTTTGGGCCGCGTCCGCTTTGCCGCTGTTGAAACTGGCCCAGCCGAGGCCGTTCCACGCGGCGGCGTTCTTGGGATCGAGCTTGACCGCCGCCTCGAACTTTTCGATCGCCGGCTTGAGTTCTTGCTTTTGCCACAGCTGCCAGCCTTCGGCCGACAGTGCGGCGGCTTTCTCTTCGGAGTCGCCTGCAACGGCGGTCGAGTCGAGCCGCACCGCGACAGTCGACGAAACCACAATCGCCGCCACCACCAGGGCCAGGACGGCAAAACCGGCGCCGAGCAAAATCTTGCGACGTAAACGTCGGCGGTCTTCACTCTTGAGCGAAGAGACGAGCAGATCGTCGGCTCGCCGCACGGCATCGTCG
The DNA here is from genome assembly GCA_963813715.1 of uncultured Planctomycetaceae bacterium. Lineage (GTDB taxonomy): Bacteria > Planctomycetota > Planctomycetia > Planctomycetales > Planctomycetaceae > DASPSM01. The sequence continues at coordinate 270,650 of CAWFAK010000012.1, forward strand.
AGACGCGCCTGTTCGAGGTTCGATTCCGAGTACGGAGGATTCGAGTTGTGTGCCGACATGATTCTTCTTCCTTTGGACCACCGCGAAGAACGGCGATCGTCATTGCGAGAATCAGACGCGAGTGATTGGAACGGACTCTTAGATTCGTTTAATCAGCCGGGCCGCGCTCTCGGCGGTGGTCTTTCCCGGTTCGATGGCGTCGAGCAGGTTGCCGCGGACGCGTTGTGTTTTCGCGATCTCGCCGCGAAGGGCCTCGATCACCTTGTCGAGCCGCGAACGAATCGTCGGATACGAAACGCCGACTTGCTCGGCAATCTCCTTGAGGTTGCCGCCGGCCAGCAAAAACATCTCGATGAATCGCTGGTGCTCGACCGGCAGGCCGGCAATGCGCGACATGGGAAACTCGGCCGTGATCGACACCCGGCACCCGCCGCAGGTCATCTGCGTCACCGCCATGGGCGTGCCGCAGTAAGGACATTCGTTGCTGACGCTGGAGTGGGGGAGGGATTCAGTCACGGCTTTGTTTCTCGCACCCAGATTATCCAATAACTCAATAAAATCAATATTAAATCAGTAATTTTTTCGTTTTATCAACAACAGCCTCCGGCGCCGGGCGGTCACTGCCGACTTGACGCCGTCCTCCGAGCGACTTGAAATCAACTCTCCGTGATTACCCCCCGCCCCGGCCGCACGCAGCACGTTGCAATAAGGTCTCGCCTCCATGAAAGCCGTTGCCGTTCGTCCCGGCAGAAAAAATAGCGTCCATCTCACCGACGTGCCGATGCCGCGGTTGGATGATGTGCCGGGCGGGCGCGGCGTGTTGGTCAAGGTGCTGAGGATCGGCGTGGACGCCACCGATCGCGAGATCAACGAGGCCCTCTACGGCAACGCGCCGCCGGGCGATGACTTTTTGGTGCTGGGGCACGAGTCGTTTGGCCGCGTCGAGGCGGTCGGCCCCAAGGTCACTCATGTAAAGCCGGGCGACTACGTCACCTGCACCGTGCGGCGGCCCGGCCATTCGATCTTCGACCAGATCGGCCGCTCCGACATTACCAGCGAGGAGATTTACTACGAGCGGGGCATCAATCTGCTGCACGGTTTTATGACCGAGTATTACGTCGACGATTGCCAGTTCGTGGTGCGGATGCCCGTCGGGCTCAAGCATCTGCACATTCTGGCCGAGCCGATGAGCTGCGCCGCCAAGGCCGTGCAACAAGCGTACGAAGCCCAGCGCCGCCTGCAGGTGTGGGAGCCCAAGCGGGCCTTCGTCACCGGCGCCGGTCAGATCGGCCTGCTGTCGACGCTGATCCTGCGGCTGCGGGGGCTCGAGGTCTACACGGTCGCCCGCACGCCCCAGCCGTGCCGAAAGGCCGAAATTGCCGAGGGATTCGGCGCGCACTACATCAGCACGCGGGAGACGCCGCTCGCCCAGCTGGTGGAGCGCGTAGGCAAGCCCGACTTGATCATCGAGGCCACGGGCAGCAGCGCGGTCGCCTTCCAGGCGATGGAAATCATCGGGCACAACGGGGTCGTCGTTTGGACAAGCATCACCGGCGGCCAGCGGTCGATCGAGATCCCGGCCGACAAGGTGAACCTGAACTGGGTCCTGGGCAACAAGCTGCTCGTCGGCTCGGTGAACGCGAATTTTCGCCACTTCGAGATGGGGATCGCCGACCTGGCACTGGGCGAAATGACCTATCCCGGCGTGATCGAGCGGATTTTGACGAACCCCGTCGACGGCCTCGAGAATTACCACGAGATGATGCGGCTGCTGATGGAGGAGCAGGCGCTCAAGGTGTTCGTCAACGTGGCCGAAGCCTGACGCGAGCGCCGCAGCCGGGCACAAGCGTCACTCGTCCTTGAAGTGCTCCTGCGCGTTTTTGGGAATCCGCGCCAGGCGAATTCGCCAGTAGATCCCGGCCGCCAGCAGCAAAACGACGATCGCGATCATTCCCAGTTCGATGGGTCCCAAGTCTCCGATATGCATGGCCGCCTCCCTATAACCGAGTGAGCCAGTGCACGTTGGACCTGGCCCGCTCAGTATAACGCCGGGCACGCCGCGTTAGATCACAAAGTCGGTCCGGCGGCCGAGAATGCGGTCGATCAGGTCCTGCGAGAGGTCGATCGCGACGGCCGTGTCGCGGCTGAAATCGGTCGGATTGATGCCGCAATAGACGGACCACGGGCCCAGATGTCTCCACCGGCCGGCGCGGTGGGGTTCGCTGGGCAGCACGGGGGTCGTGCAGCGGTTGCAACCGATGGTCGAGTACCCCTGAGCATGTAGCGGATTGACGATCACCCGGTGCCGGGCGACATATTCTTCCATCTGCGCGTCGGTCAGGTTGACGAGCGGATTGATCCGCAGGCAGTTCATCTCGGGATCGACGGCCAGAATGGGGCAGGCTTCGCGCTGGCCGCCTTCGCCACGCCGCAAGCCGCCCAACAGCGCGTCGAATTGGCCTTTGACCGTAAGTAGCGGCTCGTTCTTGCGCATGTGGCAGCATTGCTGCTGCCCCTCGGTCGACAGGTACAGCACGCCGTATTGCGCCGTCTGCTCGGCCATCGACTGGCGGGGCTTGAGCGTGACGACCTCCATGCCGTATTCCCGGGCGATGCGGTCCCGCGTCTCGAGGGTCTCCTCGAACATCACTCCCGTGTCGACAAACACGACCTTCATCGACGAGCCCAGCTCGTGCAGCATGTGGCACATGACGCTGCCCGCTTTTTGCATGGCCGACAGGGCGGCTACGCGGGTGCCGAAGACGTCGCAGGTCCAGCGGATCAATTCCTGCGGTGTGCGCTCCTCGAAGGTCTGGTTAATCTCAATGAGGTCCGCTTGCGTAAACCTCGCCATCCGAACCTTTCCAAATTCACAAAAATCGACTGAACGGCCTACTGGCGGCCTCATTGTAGAACGTACGAGTTATTGCTGTCACCTCCGTTGCCGGAGACTCATCGATTGCGGTGCGTCCCCAGCTGAGGGAGAAAGAATTTGGCACTAAGTGCCGTCTGCGATGAGAATTAGGAGCGGGCGGCGGCCCACGGCGGCGTGGGAAACCGGTGGCCGAGCGGGGAACGCGGGAACCGATCGACCAGGCCGCCGGCCGCCGGGTCGGCCCGCGGACGAACCGTTCGCACACGGATGACATTCAGCCGCGCGGGGGCCTAGAATAGCCGTTTCGCGGGGTGCACGTCCTCATCATCGCCGTTCATCCGCATTCGTTTGAGCCGTACCGAAACCAGTCAGCCGAACGATCGGCACACACAATCGAGGTTGTCCGATGAATCGCCCGCTTTGGGGGATTTTGTTGTTGCTCAGCATGCTGGCGGTCGTGTCGGGCTGCTCGTCCGACTCGAAGTCGGAGCCGGGCGCGAAGACCGATCCTGCCTCTCCCGACGCTGCCACAGCCGCGGCCGGCGGCGCCCCTGCCGGCGGCAACCCGCTGGGGGCCGGTCGTTTGCTCTCCGACAACGTGAGCAAGAAACCGTCGCTTGAGGGCAAGTGGATCCTGTTGTTCTTCGAGCGGATGTCGGGCGTGGAAGTGCCGGCCGCCCTGTTGGACATCTCCAAGGGGTCCAACGGCAAGCTGAAGCCGATCGTCAAAGGTTACGGCAAGATGCTGACGAACCCGCGTTTGCGCCGGGCCGAGGCCACCGATAAAACGCTGCACATGGCGCTCGAGATGACCGTCGCCACGGTGGGGCCCAATCGCCAGCCGACGCATGATACGAAACTGCTCGACATCCAGATCGATCTGCAGAACGGCTTGGCTCGCGGCAGCGCCCAGTTCGAGCCGATGGACGCCTTTGCCGTAATGCTCGTCCCGACCGAGCTCGACAACATTCAGAGCTTGACCCCGGTGCAGTTGCCCGAATCGGCCGATCTGCAGTCAAGCAAGGAGGCAACGCCCGAGCAGGCCATGGAGCAGCTCTACTCGTTCGTTCACGCGCATCCCGACAGCCCGCTCACGCTCGAGATGTATCCCTACGTCTTCCGGGGCGCGCCGGCCAAGAAGCTGGACGAAGCCGCCATTAACGCCGAGGCCGACAAGTACGCGGAATTGGCGCAGCGCTGGTCGCCGCGGCTGGGCTTCAAGTCGCGGATCGACGTGGCCGCCGCGCTGATTCCCACCGGCTACATGCCCAAGGCCTCGCTCAAGCAGATCGAAATCGCCCAGAAAAATCTGACGGAGGAACGCATTCCGGTCTGGAAGCAGCTGCTGGGCGACATGAAGGACGCCGTCCTGTCCAACCTGGCTCTCACCCAGATTCAAAACGGCACGCCGGAAGAAAAAACGAAGGCCGCCCAAACGCTCCGCGAGCGGCTCAAGCTGCAGCCGTTTAACCCCATCGCCTTGTACGAGCTGGCCCGCTACGACGAACAGCAGGGCAAGAAGCAAGAGGCGCTCCGCGGGTATGCCGAAGTCGCGGTGCTGCCGATGTTCGACGTCATGCTCGACACGATGTGGAAGCAGGACCAGTCGCAACACGATCCTCCCAAGCAGACGGCCGAAACGCTCTGGAAGGGGCTGCACGGCGGCAAGCTCGACGGCTTCGACGCCTACCTCGACAAGGTCTACGCGGAGGCGATGCCCAAGGGCAAAGGCAAGAAAGTCGAGCCTCGCTCGAAGCAGACCGACAACCGCGTCGTGTTGTGCGAGCTCTTCACGGGAGCCGATTGCGGCCCCTGCGTGGCGGCCGACGTCGCCTTCTCAGAATTGGTGAAGAACTACGCGCCCAGCGAAGTGGTCGCGCTGGAATATCACGAGCACATTCCCCACCCGGATGCGCTCGCCAACAGCGATACCGAGCAGCGGTTCCAGTTCTATTTCCCGGAACGCGGCGGCACGCCGACGTTCGTGATCTCGGGCAAGCCCGTGCAGGTGGGCGGCTATTTGCACCAAGCAGAGGAGGTCTACTCCACGCTCCACGGGCAGGTCGACCTGATGCTGCTGCGAAAGACCACCGTCCGCATCGACCTCAAGGCTCAGCCCAAGGACGGAGCGGTCGCCGTGACGGCCGAAGCGAACGGCTCCTTCGCCGCGACCGACCCGGTTCGTCTGCGGCTCGTGCTGGCCGAGGAGCGCGTCGGTCTGCGGGGATCCAACGGCGTCCGCGAGCACGACATGGTGGTTCGCGCGATGCCGGGAGGCACCTCGGGCATCGAGCTCAAGGACGGCAAGCTCCGTTACGAGGGAAAGATCGACATCAGCAAGATCAAGCGCGAGCTCGACGATTACCTGCGGGCTTACGAAGAGGCGAACAAGACCACATTCCCCCTCAAGCCGCTCGATCTGTCGCACCTGCGCCTCGTGGCCTTCGTGCAGAATGACCAGACGAAAGAGGTCTACCAGGCCGCCTCGATCCCATTCCCGACCGGGTCGGCTCCCGCAGCGGGGAAGGCGCAGGCCTCGGCCGAAAAGACGAAAGGCGCGGCTCCCGCCGTCAGCAAGGCCTCACCGTGAGGCGGCCGGGAGCGCGGCGTCGGCTCTGGGCCGTGCGAATTGCGGTCGCGGGACTTGCGGCTGTCTTATTCGCGGCCGCTGTCCTGACGAGCGCGGCCCTCGCAGCTGAGACGCCGTCCCCCGCGAAAGACGCCCCTCCCAAATCGCTCGACCCGCGGCTCAAGATCGAGCTGTTCGCCGAGCAGCCGCAGATCGTCACGCCGACCGACCTGGCCGTCGACTATCAGGGCCGCGTCTGGGCGATCGAGTGCAACACGCACTTCCGGCCGGCCGGCTACAAAGGCCATCCCACCGACCGCATTCTGGTCTTCACGCCAAAGCCCGAGGGCGGCCGGGCCGGCACACCGCAGGTCTTTGCCGACGGCTTCACGCACGCGATGAGCATCGCCGTGCCCTACAAGGACGGCGTGTACGTCGCCACGCGGCGTGAAGTTTTCCATCTCGTCGACAAGGACGGCGACGGCAAGCCCGACGAACGCCGCTCGATTTTGAAGCTGGAAACGAAGGGCGACTACCCGCACAACGGCCTGGCCGGCTTCGCCTCCGACGGCCTGGGCTACATGTACATCGGCCTGGGCGAAAACCTCGGGGCCGACTATCGGCTGGTCGGCACCGACGGCCGCGCGATTTCCGGCGGCGGCGAAGGAGGCAGCCTGTTCCGCTTCAAGCCGGATGGCACCGACCTCACGCTCTGGGCGACCGGATTCTGGAATCCGCACGCCTCGTGCGTCGACGCCTTCGGCAACATGTTCACCGTCGACAACGACCCGGACGATCGCCCGCCCTGCCGCTTGCTGCACATCATTCCCGGCGGCGACTACGGCTACCGCTTCCGCAACGGCCGCCGCGGCATTCACCCCTTCACGGCCTGGGACGGCGAGCTGCCCGGCACGCTGCCGATGGTGTGCGGCACGGGCGAGGCTCCGTCGGGAATCATCGCTTACGAGTCCGACGCCTTCCCCGAGGAATATCGGGGCAGCCTGCTTGGCCTCGTCGTGGGGCGATCATCGGATCGATCGCTTCCGTCCCAAGCGCCAAGGGAACGTCATTCACGGCGAAGCTGAAGCCGATCATCGTCGGCGGCGAAAACTTTCGGCCAGTGGGAGTGGCCTCGGCCCCGGACGGCACGCGTCTACATCACCGATTGGGTGCTCAAGGATTACAACGTCCACGGCAAGGGCCGGATTTGGCGAATCGCTGCCGAAGGAGCCGCAACAATAGACCCGTCGAGGATCTGGCGGCGCTGGACAAGCTTGCCTCTCGAGTCAGCTGCGGAAGAAACTCGAATCGCCCCGAATGGACGTGCGTCGGCGGGCTGCGACGCTGCTGCTCAACCGCGAGCGACCTCTAGCCTGATGAACGGTTCAATGCAAAGACGCGTCTGTCCGCCAGCCACGCTCACTTCGAGGCCGTTTGGGCTCTCGGTCGCGTAGCAATGGCGAGCCGGTATTGCCGCATCGTTCGAGCCTCGAAAATCCGGAACTGAGCGTCTCTGGCCGACGAGCCTGCCGTCTCTAGCCTGCAAGAACTCTCAAGCTGGGGGCTCTATGGCCCGATGTACGACGCTCTGCGAATGACCGCGCCTCCGACGAGGCACGAGCTGTTCCGCGGCTCAACAGCCATGGTGGGATCAATCCCGTCGCGTGTGCTCATCGAACCTCGCTCGCCGGCGCCCGCCGCTTGCTGCGGACCTCGATCCGGACGGGCTCCCGAAGGTAGTCGCAACGGGCGATCGCTTCGTGTTCGCTGCCGTCGTCCAAGGCCCTCACCGACACGCTGAGGCCGCAGCGATGCTGCGCCGGCAGACTTCGTCTCGACGAATCACCGTCCGCGCCTGGTGCGGCTCGCGCTGCTTTTGGCGGCGCGGCAAAGCAACGGGCAGGCATTGGGCCGAAAGGGTGTTGCCCATCGCGTTCGAGATCCCGATCCGCGCGTCCGGTTCGCCGCCATTCAATGGGTGGGCGAGGGCAGGCTCGCACAGTTTCGCAGCGAGATCGAGCGGCAACTCTCCGACTCGAAGACCACGGCCGACCTCTTTGAGGCCTCGCTGGCCTCGCTCGAAATGCTCGACGGCGTGAAGCGGAAGCCGGGGAACGAATTCTCGGGGGCCGATTACGCACTTCGCCTGGCGTGCGATGCGAAAGTCGCCGACAACGTCCGGGCGATGGCGCTCAAGATCGTGCCGCTCGATCACAAGAAGCTTTCGTTCGAGCAGCTCACGAGCCTGATGAAAGACGGCGGGCCGCAGTTGCGGTTCGAGGCGCTGCGGACGTTCCGCAATCTGCCCTTCCCGCAAGGCCCCAAAATCGAACGGGAGCTGGCGCTCGACGAGCACGCGGACAAAGCTCTGCGGCTCGAGGCGATTGCTGGTCTCGCCATCGCGCTCGAGCGTGACGAGCACGATGCCGCCACCATCGCCGCGCTCCGCCGGCTGTTGACCGGAGCCGACCCTGATCTCGCGGGCGAAGCCTTGCGAGCGCTGCGCCGCTCGGCTCGCAACCCCGACGTGCGCGCCGACCTCAAGGGCTTGTCGTCCCGCCTCGAAGCGCATCCGGCGCAGGGTGCAACGCACACGGTGGCTGACCAGGTCGCGGTGGCGCTGCGGTCCTCCGATCTGCTCGTGCCGAAAGAGCTCGCGGCGCTGACGACGCCGCGGCCGAATTCGGTCGACGACTGGATTCAGGTCGCGGCGGACGGCGGCGATCCCGAGGCGGGGCGGCGGCTGTTCGATTTCCCCAATTCGGTCGCCTGCTACCGCTGTCACACGGTGCACGGTCGCGGCGGCAAGATCGGGCCCGATCTCTCGATCATCGCCCGCGCTTCGGATCGCAAAAAACTGGCGGAGTCGATTCTGCGGCCGGCCAAGGAGATCGCGCCGCAATATGCCACCTGGTCGTTCGTCATGCACGACGGAAAAACACTTTCCGGCGTCCTCGTCTCCGAAGATCGCGAGGGGCACGTCCGCATCGGCAGCGCCGACGGGCACATCACCGAAGTCCAGGCGTCCGACATCGAAGAGCGTGTGGGGCAGAAAACGTCGATCATGCCTGAGCGACTGACCGACCTGCTGACCGTCGGCGAGTTCCGCGATCTGATTGCCTTCCTCGCGACTCTGAAATAATCGTAAGCTCGCTGTCTTTTTGTGCCTTCGCGTCTTTGCGGCCGCCCGCGCCCACCGCCTGACAGAACGCGCGTTCAGACATTGGCCAGCGGCTCGGTGCGGGCGGAATTTCCCCCCCATTCGGAACCGCTTGCCTGAGATCTTGGGCGAAATCTCGCGTCCGATTTCCAAACGAGCACTATCGTTGTAGCGATGTCGCGTCGCAACGCGATGGGGCAGCCGTGCGGGAGCGTCCCGACGGCCCGCACCGGAAGTCCGCCGACGGGCCTTCGGGTTCGATTGAGCGCAGAGTAGACGATGTTTGGATTTCTGTTTCATAAACGGCGCGACGAGGTCATGCGGGTGCTGCATGGCCGCGTGAACCGTGCGCACGCACGGGCCATCGCGGTGCAGAATATCCGCGGCGCGACCCGGCAGATCTTCAACGAGGTCGTCTGGGCCCTGCCCTGCGAATCGCCCGATAAGGCCGATTTCTCGCAGCTGTTCCCCGCCATCTGCCGCGACTTGTGCACGCAGGGAATCGGCATCTTTGTCACCACGCCGGTGACCGAGCCGCACATGATCATCGGCCTGCGGGACGAATCGGAGCCGCGCTTCCTGTCCTGCACGGTGAAGCACATTTCGTCGCTGGGGTACGGCTTTTATCACGTCGGCCTCTTTCCCGACGAAGTGATGAGCCTCAGCCGCGAGCAGATCAAGGCGATGTGCCAGGCGCTGGAGCGTTACACGGACGAGGAAGCCTGCTGCCAGGTTCCCGCCGCCGCGACGTAAGCGGACGCGCTGAGTACACCGCTGACGCGCGAGCCACTCTCACAGTGCCTCGGGGCGATACTGTCCGGTAATCCAAAGTGTGTACTTCTCTTCGATCGCTTCGAATTTCCGGGACGCTCACACCGCCCCGGCGCGAGCGGACCGCGCGATGACTGATCGCACAACGCAGCGCAAACGAGGCGCGGCGAGAGATGCGAAGTAGCAGACGCTCAGGAAGAGGCGAGAGAGAACTGGGGGCCGCTGGCCGGTCCTACTTCTTCTCGTTCTCGGCCTTCTTCAACCCGGGCACTTTGATCGCCGTCACGATCACCGACGTGTAGTGCTGGCGGTGGCCGGTGTGGCGCCGCGAATTCTTGCGCTTGCGGAACTTGCCGATCTCAAGCTTGGGCCCGTTGACCTTCGGTCGCACGACGGTCGCTTCGACGAGCGCGCCCGAGATGGCCGGGGTGCCGATCGAGCTGGGGCCGCCGCCGTTGGCCAAAAGCACCTGCTCGAACTTGATCGCGGCGCCGGCTTCGACCCCTTCGCGATAGTCGATCAGGAAAGTTTCCCCTTCCTGGATACGGAACTGACGGCCGCTTTCGGCAATGACTGCAAACATGGCTTTTCGATCGTTTCTGGTCGTCCGGAGAAAGTCGTCCGGCAGGGTCGTCCAGGAGGGAGAGATCCGGCAACGCTGGGCCGGCTCAACCGTCCTTACAGGGAGTCCCACATTGTAGCGGCTTCCCCGCGAGCTTCAATGCGACCCGACGGGGGGCGACGGGGCGCCGCCGGAGGTTCGGAGAGCCGACCGTCACAGCCTTATTATCACAGTTTCCCAGGGAGGCGGCGACGGAGCCGGGGCTCCGCAATCCGACAAAAAAGAACGGGTTCGCTCGCCAGAAGTCTGCGAGCGAACCCGTTATCGTTCCAGAACCAAGCGTCTGCACGGGGGCAGACACCGGGTCGCGACGGCATTAGGCCTTCGGCTTCGGAGCCGGCTCTTCCGGGGGAGGAGCAGGAGCAGCCTGGACCGGGGCGTGTGACGGAGCCATGACGCCAGGAGCACCGCAAGACGGCGCGGCCGGAACCGCACAGCTCGGAGCATAGGAGGCACCACAGCAGGTCGCAGCCGGAGCCGCACAGGTCGGCGCACAGCTGCTGCAGGCCATCGGGGCCGGAGCACCGCAGCTCGCCATCACCGGCGCACCGCAACCGCCGCAGCCACCGCTGTAGCCGCAACCGCAGCCGTGGTGGTGCACGTGGCAGTGGTGGGCGTGGTGGTGGCAGCCACAGCCGCCGCCGCAACCGCCGTAGCTGGCGCCGCAGCCGCCGCCGCAGCCACCGTCGAACGAGAACAGGCTAGCAGACGCCGGGCTTGGTCCAGCGACCAAGAGCGCCGCTCCGGCCACGATGGCCAGAAGCAAAGTCTTGCGAAGCATCAGCGATCTCCTCATCTTTTGAAGTTTTGAGACGCGTAAACTCGGTGGAACATCTTCTGCCCCAGGAAGCCCGACGACTTGTGCCGCCGTGTTCCGGGCGTCTATCAAAAAGTCCGGCTCGGAACCGCAAATCGCGCGCCCGGCAATCGGCGTAATCTGCGATATCTATGCCGATGGAGCGCTGTGAAAATGCGGAGTCTGTAAAAGCTTTGCCGACGACCGCATTCAAAATAACAATGCCCATCCGCTTGTCAAACCATAAAGACCCAAAAATCCGAGGGTTTTCGCGCCTCGGTCAACTGCCAGCCAGATTGCCTATTTTAAACCCAGGCGACTTGTTTTGAGACCAAGCGGGCCCTCTCTTGCCCAGTTTGCAGGACTACGACTAAATGGAGAAACGATCGTCGCTCGCCGCGAGTGACCATGCGCCGCTCCCCGCGGCGATCATTCACTAACCAAGTTGGTCTTTCGACAGCGACTTTCTGATGCCCCTTGAGCCTGCTCTCCCTTCCTTCGCTCCGCTGGCATGGAGGTTCCGCGAGCAGACTTGGCAACTTGGGGGGTTTCCCAAGTTAATGGGCATTGTGAACGTCACGCCCGACAGCTTTTCGGACGGCGGCCAATTTCTCGACCCGGCCCGGGCCGTTTTCCAGTCATTGCAGCTCGTCGCCGACGGCGCCGACCTATTGGACATCGGCGGCGAGTCGACCCGCCCCGGCGCGACGCCCGTGTCGGCCGACGAAGAAATCCGCCGCGTCGTCCCCGTCATTGCGGAGGTCGCACGGCGCAGCGCCGGTCCCTATTTCGATCGACACCACCAAGGCGGACGTCGCCCGGCGGGCGCTCGACGCCGGGGCCGCGATCGTCAACGACATCTCCGGGACTACGATTCGACCCGGAAATGGCACCGGTCTGCGCCGCCGCGCGGGCGGGCGTCGTCTGCATGCACATGCAGGGGACGCCGCAAACCATGCAGGACGACCCGCGCTACGCGGACGTCGTGGGCGAGATTTCCGATTATTTGGCCCAGCGTCTGGCCGCCTTGGCGGAGCGCGGAATCGAGCGGGAGCGAGTGGTGCTCGATCCGGGCATCGGCTTCGGCAAGACCCCCGCGCACAACTTGGCGATCCTCGAGCAGATCAGCCGTTTTCGCGCGCTGGGTCGCCCGATCTTAATCGGCCATTCGCGGAAGCGGTTTCTCTCGAAGATCGTCGGCCGCAAGCTCGACGAAGTCTCCGCCGCGACGATTGGCGTGGCCGTGGCGTCGGCCCTGAACGGCGCCGACTTGCTCCGCGTTCACGATGTGCGGGCCACGCGCGACGCGCTGACCGCCTGCTGGACGGTGCTCGGCCGCCCGCTCCCGGCAAGTGCGACCGCCGTCCCGGAAGCTCCGTCGGCGCCGTCGCCCTAACAACCGCCGACACCCGCGCCGACGCGAACGACCTGAGATCGCGTCAGGAGCGTCCGGAACTTCAATTGGCGACGCAGGCCGCCGTGCCGTGCCGCGGCAGGACGGTGATCGGCCGCCGCATGATTTCTTCGTCGGCGATCTTGAGCACGAGCGAGTACTTGCCCGGCGCGATGCAGTCGCCCAGGCTGTAATAGAAGAGAGCCCGCAGCATTTCGCAGGAGAGGAACAGGCCGTTGGTCTCGACCACGCGGTTCTCCGAGTCGTGCAGGTTGCACTGAATCCACATGTTTTCGTGCGGCGGAATCAGTCCGCACTGCGCCCGTACGGTTTCTCCCTGGCGGAACGTGGTGCGGCGATCGAGCAGGCAGCCGCCGACGAAGACCGAGCCGATGTCGAAGTTCAGCACCTTGTCCTCATTCGCGATGCGGCGATCGGGCGCCAGGAGCTGGGCGGCCTCCTCCATCGGGAGTTCTGGGAGCTGGTAGGGACCTTCGGGGCGATGCAGGCCGAAGCGATCGAGCTTGTACTCCAGCGCCACGCCGCTCACGCCCGTGGTGACCAGCGCAGCGGCGAAAATGCCTCGGCTCCAAGCCGGGTTCACTGTCGGCAGGGCTTCGCCGAAAGAGGCGGCCAGACCGCGCAGCGATGGCCCCAATCGGTTGGCAATCCAGTCCCGCAAGTCGGTCGCCTTACGGCCGAACCACTCGATCTGCCCGTCGGTGGCAAAGGCCGGGTAAGCCGACACGCAGATCATCGGGAAGATGAACAGGCCGAGAGTCAGACAGGTCATCAGGTGGAAGAACGCCCCCAGCGCCAGCACGAAGCTGCGGAGCATCGGCTTCCAGACGATAAACAGGAACAGCAGCTCCCAGATCACCGTGAAGTAAGCGCCCACGACCAGCATCGCCGGGTGCAGCGCCAGCGAACCGCCAAGAAAATTCGGCGTGTGGATCGTGGAGAGCATCCAGGTTTGCAGGTGCTCGCCAGTAAAGTAGCCGCGGACCTGAAGCTTGGTGACCGCCGCGCTAAAGTAGACCGTCGCCAGCACGAGCTGGATCAGCCGGCGGGGCCAGCGGGCGCCCAGGGGCGGAGCGGGCAGCTGATCGGGCGACACTCCCTGGCGGAGCAGCCGTCGCCGCGCGAGCCAGCTATCGATCGACCAGACCGACCCGCACTGCGTGAAGCAAAGCAAGATCAGAAAGTGGGAGGCAATGGCCGACGACTTGTTCAACGTCGAGAGGATGTCGAGCATGTTCAGGTACGTGTAACCTGTCGCGGCCAGCACCAGCGACAGCCGCGTGCACCAGCCCAAGCACGTCGTGACGAGGGCCAGAATGACCACGCTGTGAATGGCGACGGCGGCCGTCCCGTTGGGCTCGAGCCACGGGCACGGATAGCCGTAGATGCTCCAGAGCGAGATGCCCGAGCCGTCGGTCGAAAAAATCTCGCGCGAATAGTACCAGCGGTAGGCGGTGGGAAAGAGGATTGCGAACGCCAGGCAGATGCGGACGAGCGCCAGGCGATAAGGCGTCTCGGTGCCGTGAAAGAAATCGCGAACCGCGGCGACAAACCCGGAACTGCTCGCGGTCGCGCCGTCCGCGACCGAGCGGTCAACAGTCGCATTGCGCATTGTCGAGCAGTCGACCGCGCTCGCGTCAGTCGGCTCGGCGAATTCTGCGACGGATGCCAGGGGAGCGGTTGGGATGGCGGTCATCGGTGGCTCCACAGTCCAAAAACGTCAAAGGCTTGAGTGTCGAGCGATAGAGCGCGGTGCTTGGGGCGATCGAACGAATGCGAGAACACTGTTCTGAACTGCTGTTATTCGGCGACGGGCGTGCCGACGCGTTGGAAGCTTGCCGCTGAGTAACCGTCGCCGCCATAGCCGCCCGCTCCGGGCCGTTGCACGGCCGACCAGACGAAGGGCCGGTTTTGAGTGGCGTCCTGGACCAATCGCGGGTTGTCGATGATCGACAAGTTTGCCTGGTACTGCAGCCAGGTCGGCGCCGCGGTGAGGATTTGCCCCCCGTCGGCGCTGAGGATCATGCGAGTGTGGGAGTAGATGCGGTCCGGCTTCGGTTTCAGGTAATAGGCCTCGTACTGGGCGTCGGGCAGGTTGAATTTCTTCGGGTACTCCTGCTCGATGGCGAAGATCCGCAGGATCGGCTCGTGCTGCGTGTGAATCAGGCCGGGCCGCGCCAGGAGGCGGCCGTACTCGAACATCTGGTCGTAGCATTGCCGTGAGAGGCGATCGCTATACGGATGAAATTCGCCCCACGGTCCGGGCGAAAGCTTGTAGTACCGGCCGCTCTCCCCTTCGCCGATCACCTGCATCTTGCAGTCGTAGCCCGACCAGCCGCCGTACATGTCGAACGTCAAGAAGTAGAGCGGCGGAAAGAAGAAGCGGACCTGCGTGGCGACGCACAAAAAGCCGACCGCCAGGGCGGCCAGATAGCCGCCGATGCCCGCATTGACGATCCATCGCTTCATGGGACGATCCTCCCTCGGCATGCACGAGGGCCCGAGTTGCGGCCGTAGAAGATGATCTGGAGCGCGTTTTAAACCGAGCCTGTGCTCGGCGATTGGGACGTGAGGAGCCGCATTTTGTCTTTGCGGCGGATCTGGTCAAGATCAATCGCGCGCGAAGCGTGCCGGGCCGTGCGCACAGGGCGAGACGTCGGGAAAGTCGCTGCGATCGAGGACCGCTCGCTCCAGAATTCCCGCTCGGATCCCTCGCTCACCAACTTTTTTCATCTCGTGACGTAAGTCGTTTTTTGGCATCGCCGTCGCAAGGCGGTAAAGATGAGCTTGCCTTGCACCCAGCGGTGGACGCGTCGGTGGCCGCGAACCCAAGCGGGCAGTGCCTGCAATCCGGCACTCCAAGTGCTCAAGTATCCGAAGTAGCGTTCGATCGCGTTACGTTCTTGATGGAGGGCACGGCCGAACGAGCTTTGCGGATTCGAGAGCAGTTCAAGAGATCGCAGCCGAGCGGGACTCTGACGCCGATGGCCACGGCGACGGCCAAATCCGTAACGCGGAGGTGCCACCAGTTGCACGCCGCGTTCGAGGCAGACGTCGTGTAACTGGTTCGAGTCGAAATTTGCATCGGCGAGCAAGTACCCTTGCACAGCCGCTTACTTCAACATCCGCCGCCCCATCGCCCGCTCATCCTTTTGCATGGGAGCCACGCGCCAGGCAGCGATCGAGCCATCGCTGCCGACCACCGCGTGTAGCTTGTACCCTTTGGCTTTGCAGCCCGCGGCGCGGCCGTACCCAGCTTGCCGGTCTTTCGAGCAACCGCCGATCGGCAGAGGCTTGCCATCGATCATCCAATACAGGGGCTTGTTCCCACGAGGAGCCAGTTCAGAACGTTCGATCTCTTGCAGCATTTGCTGGACCTCGGCACTCCGCAGTCGTCTCGACATGGTGCTCGACGATGGCAATTTGCGGCGACGCTCATGCAGCGGCCAGTTCCGAAGATCGCACGCCCAGGACACAGGCCGACCGTGCAGAACGGCCCACAGCCAAACCTGCACAATGTCGTCTGCCCCGTATCGTTCCCGCGTGCACCGACGAAGCTTGCTCGCCTGTTTGAGAAGGATCAAAATCGCCTTCCAGAGTTGGTGTTCCACATCCGTCTCCTTTCGTGTGGTTACGATTGAGACTATGTGTAGCACCAACTTTTTATTGCGCAAGTCTTTATGACTCCTCGCGCAAAAAGCTGTCACGCTTCGGGTTGGTAAATGCGACGGACGAACCCGAAGCGGTCAGCAAGGGCTCTTAGTCCGCAGCGAATTCGGTCGCAGGCGCAACGCGTGGCCGAGCCGAGCCGTCCTCAGCGCGCAAAAAAGCCGCCGTGGTACCCGCAATACCACGGCGGCTCAGGACCGAGAAACTGACCCGCACTCTGTAACGATCGACGAACCGATTGGCCGGCCAGCCGAGTCACCGGTCGCCCCGGAGACTCGGCGGCCGTCCCGCATTAATTGTTCCCGGAAGACTCCAGGAGTTCTTCCTCTTCTTCTTGGATGATGATTCGAGGCGTGACCATCATCATCAGGCTTTCCGCTTCACGACCGATGCCCGTGTTGCGGAACAGCCGGTTGATGTACGGCAGCTGGTTCAAGATGGGAACGCCGGCCTCGTTGCGGCCTTCCCGCAAGGTCTTGATGCCGCCCAAGAGGACCGTACCGCCGTCCGGCACGCTGACCGTCGTGATGACCGTCACCGTTTGGACGACCGGCTGTTGGACCGTGATGTTACCCACGGACAACGAGTTGGAAGTCGATGTACTGCTGGTACTGCTGGTACTTGTGGTCGACGTCGTCGTGCTTCCGCCGATACCCCCGAAGCCCGACGAACCCGAAGTACCGCCGCCGAAGCCCGTCGAACCGGCCGACCCGGACGAGCCGCTGGCACCGGGGCCCGCGCCGGTCGAACCGCTCTGGCCGGGAGCAGAGACGAAGGTGAAGGTGAACACGTCCGAGATGACACTGAAGTTCGGGACCACAGAGAGCCGCACGAAGCGCCGGTCCGCTGAGACCACCGCGGCCACCCGCATCGATACTCCCGAGGGAATTTGCTCGATGACGGGCTGGAACCCAACAGCGAACACACCGACGGTCGGCGTCACGCTGACCACGAACGGACGTTCCGTCACGTTGGCCACCGTCGCCGCCTGACCGTTGAAGAGCGTTACCTTGGGAGCAAACATGACGTTCGTTCGCGTGTCGCCCTGGGCGGCACGGATGAAGAAGAACGTCTCGATGTCACTCAGGATGGCAAAGCCGATCTGCATACCGGCGTCCGGATTGAAGTTGCCGAACTGCGGCACGCCGATGTCGAACGAGCCCTGCCGGAACGGAACCGTGAGGTCCTGCGAGAAGGTTGTCGGCGAATCCATACCGACCACCGTTCCCTGGCTGGGCCATTTCTGAGTGTTGACGATGTTCAGCGGGAAGGGAAACGCGTTGAAGGGCGCGAATCCACCGATCGACGAGCTGGAGCTGGACGTGCTCGAGGTCGAAGAGCTGGACGTGCTCGAGGTGCTGCTCGTGCTCGAGGTGCTCGAGGTCGAGCTGGTGCTGGAGCTGGAGGTCGAACTCGTGCTCGACGAGCTCGTGCTCGAAGTGCTCGTGCTGGAGGTCGAGCTGAAGATCGGGGCACCGAACTGGCCCAGGCCCAGCGTCGACTGCGGCACGTTGGAGTTGACGTTGAAGTTGAAGTTCACGCCGACCGACTCGAAGAAGTCGTCGTCGACCGTGATGAACCGGCATTCGACGGTCACCTGGAGGTCCTGCAGCCGCCGCAGCTGCTGCAACAGGTCGCGGATTTCGTCGTGGACCTTCTGCGTCTGACGGATGACGAGGCTCAACGTCGTGTCGACCGACTGGATGTGCCCCTGTCCGCCGCTTTCATCCCACGATTCCGGCTCGATCGTGTTGACGATCAGATGCTTGATCGCGTCGAAATCGGGAGCCGAAGGCTGTCCGGCCGCGGCGCGAATTCCGGCCCCCGGAGCCATGCCCCCCGGGGACGTGGCACCGACCGGCTGACCGACCTGGAACATGGCCTGCCCGGGCGAGCCCTGCGTGGTGTCGGCCGTCGGGACGATAAATTGGGCGCCGCCCGCGCCCCGCAAGAAGGAGACCGTCGCTGGCGGCGAGTTGGAAATTGGCACCACGAGGTCGGCCACCGGGTACGCCAACAGCACGGTCGTCCCCTGCTGCTTCAGGCGGCTGGTGATCAACAGCACCTCGTCCTTGGTCATGTAACCCATGTTGAGCGGATCGAGGATCAGGTTCAGAGCGCTGCGAAGCGTGATCCCGTCGACCCCGATCGTGATTTCCGTCGAAGTCGGAACGTGCTCCTCCTCGAGGGCCGCCGTATCCAGCACGATGTTCACGTCGGCAATCTTCTGAATGTGGCGGATGACCTCGACCAGCGGCGTCTTCTCGAAGTGCAGCGAGACCTGGCGGTTCAAGCTCTGCTCGATCTGCTTTTCAGGCTCGGTCCGCTGCTTGTTGTCCGGGCTGTCGTACTTGCCCTTGCGGCGCTTCGTCAGGCCGGCCCAGTCCTTGGGGAACTTGTAGGGCGAGCCGTACATCGGCGTGGCCGCCGCGTCTTCGACTTCCCACAGCTGGTTGAGGAAATTGTCTTCCTTGCGAATCTTCAGGTCGGCAATTCGGGCATTTTCGCGTCCGAGGCGGGCCTTGACGAACATCGTCTCGGCTACCGGATTTTCCTTGTCGAGCTCCTTGGCCTGCTTGGCGATCAGCTCGGCTTCGGTCCACCGATCCTGCTTCACGAGCTTGTTGTATTCGTCGACGAGGTCGGCAAATTCCTGCTCGACCCGCACGTGGTACGCCTGCTCGTTCTCAATTTCCGTCTTGATCCGATCGTTTCGCGCCTTGACGGCGGCGACCGGGGCCTGCTGCTTCTGCTGCGCTTCGATGTCCGACTTGGAGCGGGCCAACAGCGTCATCAGCGGAGCGACGGCGTCCCGGCCCAGATCGGATTGATCGACGCTGGTAATCGCCGCGTCGAGAATCTGCAGGGCCTTCGCCGGATCGTTGTCCTTGACCCGCTCGGCCTTGAAGTGGGCGTTGAGCACCTCGGTCCGCAGCTTCTCGAACTTCAGCGCCCGTTGCTGATCGGCAATGTCGATCCGGGAAGCGGTCGGACGCTTGGGAGGATTCGCCGCGTCGTTGGCCGTCGAGGGGAACTGACCCGCCACCTGCTGAACGTTGCGCGAACGCACCGGAGCCAGGTCGCGGAGGAAGTCGTGCAACTGTCGGTCGCGATAGCGATCCAGCTGCTGCCCGCTGCGATAGCACTGCAAGAAGGCGGCATACGCGTTGTCGCGATGGCCCTCGCGGAGTTCATGCATGCCCAGGGCGAACAGGTCGTCCGCCGACGCGCCGCTCGGCACGATCACGGGCACTTCGGCCTGACGGGCCGGAGTCGGTGCCGGAGAATACGGATTGTCGGCCGTAAAGGCGTCGGCCGGGCTGACCGGGGCTTTCGCAGCCGGAGCAGCGGCCGGCATTTCCGGCTCGCTGGGAATCGCGGAAGCAGTCACCGGAGCCGCCGGAAGCGCCAGGGCGCGGCCGGCAGGGCGGACACAGACTCTTCCGGCGGAGCCGCCTGGGCGACCGTCGGCGGAGCCGGAGCGTCGGTGACGACGGGCAGCGACGGCGGTGCGCTCTTGGCGACCGAGCCTTCGCTTTCCGCCCGATCGATGTCGGCCAAAACCAGTTCCGGTCGGTCGTCCATGACCGAGTAGGCCACATCGAGAGTGAGCGCTTCCTTGGCTTTACGACGAGCGTCGGCCAGGTGGCCTTTCTTCAAATCGCTCCGGGCCTCGCGGATCAGGCCGAGCGCCTGCTCCTTGGTCCACTTGCCGCTCGTCGACTGAGTGGCCTGGTGCGAAGCCTGGTTGACGCCGAACGGAGATTCATCGTTAGCGACGGCCTGCCGGACGTCCGAGGGCTGCGTGGCACTCGGAGTGGCCGGTTGACCGCCTTGCGATTCGCGAAGAGCGATCGATTCGAGGACGAGTTCCGGACGATCGTCGAACGGGCTGTAGGCGACGTTCATCTTGCCGACTTGCTGCGCCTTCTGCGCGCCGCGTCGATGCGTCCCGCTCGCAAATCCTCACGGGCCTTGAGCAACAGGTCCTGCGCCTTCTGGCCCTCGGCTGCCGGCGTCAGGTTGGTCTTATTGGAGGTCAATTCGCCCCAGTTGTCCTGGCCATTGGGCCGGGCGCCGGAGGTGAGGTCGCGGACGCGCTGAGCGCGGGCGATGTCGGCCAGCACCGTATCCGGACGGTCCTCGAACATGCCGAAGACCACGTTGAGCTGCCGAGCCTTTTGGGCTTTCTTGGTCGCGTCTTCAAAGTGTCCCGCCTGCAGATCGGTCCGAGCCTGCCGAATCAAGTCGACGGCTTGGGCACGCACGGGATCGGCCGACTCGGCCGTCTTCCGCTGCGCGGGCAAAGGTCTTGGTGCCGGTGGTCAGTTCGATCTCAGCCAGCAGAGCCTGCGGCTGATCGTCAAGAACTTCCCACTTCACCTGGAATTCATCCGCCTTGAGGGCCTTGATGCGGGCCGTCGCAAAGTCGTGCTTGTCGAAGGCCGCGCGGGCTTCGGCCAGCAGGCGCTTGGCCTGGGCCTTGGCGTCGACGGCCTGGGGAGCCGGCGTGACATGGGCCTTAGGCGCGTTGGCGCCGAAGTCCTGGAAATCGGCCGGTGACTCGGCCGGCGCCTGACCGCGAACGACCAGGTTCTCGTTGGTCGCTGGACCGACGACCGTCTTCGAGCCATGGCTGAGCCGATCAATCTCGGTCACCAACTGACTCGTCTTCGTATCGAAGAACTTGTAAGCGAGTTCAATTTTGTGCGCGGCGGCCGCTTTGGCGCGGGCCAGGTCGAGACGACCGGTATTGAGGTCGTCGCGGGCTGCGTCCAAGAGGGCGGCCACGTAGCGATGTTTCTTGTCGGCGGTCGCGGCCGGCGATTCGGCCTTCGGCGCGGCCTCTTTCGCGGCTGCCTTCTGCTCCAGCGACATCAGCTGGATCAGCACCACCTCGGGCGAACGCTCGCCGGGCAGCCAGCGAACCGGCAGTGCCGCCGCGCAATGCGCCAGCACGGCCGCTTGCTTGAACCGCTTCTCTTTGGCCAAGCGGTCGGCTTCCACCAGGATTCTTTGGGCCGTCTTCTTATAGGCCTCGTTGGCCGAAGACGGCTGGTCCGGTGCGACGGCCCGCCACGCGGCGATCGGCTCGGTGGCCGAGGCGTCGTCTGCGTGGAGTGGACGGATGACGGCGAAGGCCGCCAGCGTGCCGACTCCGGCCGCGGTCATGGCGAAGAATGCGAATCGAGTGCGCAAGGTTCGTTCCTCCTTCACTGCGTGAAGGCCGAAGTTCCGCAGTCCCGGATCAGTTCCGTTAAGTCGGTTCATGGCACATCCAGAAGTGTCGTGCACGGTCGCGGTTGACGGACGCCGATTAAGCAAATCCCCGCGCGCCTGGGGAGGTTCGGTCGCCTGTCCCGCGAGGGACCGCGGCCGAACCGCACACAGTCGCGACGGTCTGAAATTCTGCTATTGATCTGCTGTCGGGAGAGGGAAGGGAGATGAGTGGGCGGCTAGATACCTGATTGCCGCGAACAGGGTCAAGAGCGTTTGCGCCCTTTTTTCGCCGGAGCGTCCGCATTTTTCTCGGGAGCAGGAATTGCGGCAAAATCTGCCGGCGGCTGCAGGTCTTCCGGCGGCAAATAGGCCGATTCGATGCTCGCTTTCTCGTACGCTTCGACGAGCACTTTCCGCATGGCTTCCTTTTGGATCTTCTCTTCGAGAGCCTGTCGAATGACTTCTTGAACTTCGGCCAGCGGACGTTTGCCGGCCGGCTTGCGCTCCATCACGCGGACCAGGCGATAACCTTCGCGGCCCGACAACACGGGGCTCGTTTCGCCGGCCGCCAGGCCCCGCAGCGTCGTGGAGATCTTTTCGTCGACCATGCTCTCGACCCGCGTCCACGGCTGTTTGCCGCCGTCTTCCGCATGCAGTCCGTCGGAGTATTTCTTGGCGACTTTGTCGAAGCTTTCGCCCTTCGCGAGCGCGTCGACGGCCTTGGTCAACAGGTCAAGCGCCCCTTGCCGTCCGCTGTGCTTATCGAAATCGATTTCCAACAGCTGCCAGTGGACTTTTTCGGGAAAGCTGAATTTAGCGTCGTTTTGCTGGTAGTACGCGAGGATGTCTTCGCGGCCGACGATGTGCTCTTTCTTCGATTTTCCGCGGAGATATTCGTCGGCAAGCAACCGGTTGCGGAATTCGTCCTTCAGAGCGACCAGCGACGTCCCCTGCTTGTGCAGCCCTTCGTCCACTTCGTGCGCGGTCAGTACGTTGAAGTCTTTCTTGAGCTTCTCGGCGTAGTTCTCGAATTCCTTGCTGACCGCGTCTTCGATTTTCTTCTGCTGCTCTTTCTCGAGCGCGCTGATCATGGCCTGCGCCAGCACGCGCGTCTTCACATAGTCCTTGCCGAACTTGTGGATCGCGGCCACCTGCAGCTCGGTGTATTCGTGCTCGGTCAGTTGACCGGCCGCCATCGCCCGGGCCGCGATGAGCAGACTCATGCCTTCCCGCGTCAGGGGCTCGGTCGCCGCCCGCTCGAAGATTTCCGAGGCAAACAGGGGCTGGCCGTTGATCGACGCGATGATTTCGTTGCCCGACATCTTCTTGTCGGGAATCTTGATGGCCGGATGCTTGGCGTCGGCCTCGAACGTGGCGGCCGCCTGCGTCACCGAGTTGTCGGGCGAGCTGCCGCGGGTCGTCGTCGTGGCGACGTTGTTCGTCGCTTCCGGAGCTGCCGGCGCCGCTTCCGGAGACACCACGGCCGTGTCGGCCGTTTTGCTCGGGGCATCGGTCGCTTTCACCACTTTTCGCGGCGGCGGCGGACCAAACACGGGATCGCCCACCTTGGCCGGATCGAGCAGATCGCAGCCGGCGAGGATCGCCAAAAGCGTCAACAGGGGCAGCAAATACCGCATTCGGGCTGTGTCCCGGTGCGCAGCGACAGAGCAGCGACTTGCTCCTGGCGAACGGCTCAGTTCACCGCTCGCTCGGGCCGGTCGTGCCATGGATTGCTGCGCCTATGGAGGGGCCGGAAGCCGGGCAACGAAGGGAGGAAAGGGGGCGGATTATCGCGCTGCGTCTACGCTGGCTGCAACACCGATTTGAGCGTCGCCACCAGCTCGTCCGTGCTGAGTTCACGTTCCGGCAGCACGAGATACGCGCTCAGCGCGTCGACGACGCGCAATTGCCCTTCCCAACGCTTCGCCAACTGCCCTATCTTGCGCAGGATTCCGATAACGAAAGACCGCGTACTTCGGCGCCTCGAGGTGAATGTCGTCGATCTGCCAGTGATGGGCGAACACTTGCAGTTGACGCACCTCCCGCAGTCGCTCGACTTCCGGCGGCAGCGGGCCAAAGCGATCGCGCAGCTCGGCCTCCCACTCGGCCAGTTGCTCGACCGATTCGACCTGCGACAGCTTGCGATAGATCTCGATCTTCTGCTTCATCGACGCCACGTACGAACCGGGCAAAAACGCGGACACCGGCAGATCGATGCCGACGTGGAACGGCTCGCGCACCGGCTCGTTTTTCAGCGACCGCACCGCGTTATCGAGCAACCGGCAATACAGCTCGTAGCCGACCGAGGTGATGTGGCCGCTCTGCTCTGTCCCCAGGATGTTGCCCGCGCCGCGGATTTCCAGGTCGCGCATGGCGATCTTGAAGCCGGCCCCCAGCTCGCTGAATTCTTCGATCGCCTTGAGCCGCCGGGCGGCCGTCGACGTGAGCGTCTGCCCCTCCTCCAGCAGCAAGTAGCAGTACGCCCGGTGTTTGTAGCGGCCGACGCGACCGCGCAATTGGTGCATGTCGGCCAGGCCGTACTTGCCCGCCTGGTGGATGAAGATCGTGTTGGCATTGGGGATGTCGAGGCCGCTTTCGACGATCGTCGTGCAGACCAGCACGTCGGTCTTGCCGGTGACGAACTTGAACATCGCCTCTTCGAGCTGGTGTTCGCCCATCTGGCCGTGAGCCACGTCGAAGCGGGCCTCCGGCACGATCGACTGCAGCCGATCGGCAAGCGTGCGGATGTTGTAGACCCGGTTGTGGACGAAGAAGACTTGCCCGTTGCGGTTCAGCTCGCGAATGATGGCCCTGCGGATCAACTCGGCGTCGAACCGGCAGATGCGGGTCTCGATCGCCTGGCGGTCGCGCGGCGGCGTCGTCAGGTTCGAGATATCGCGAATGCCCAAAAGCGACAAATGCAGCGTCCGCGGGATCGGCGTGGCGCTCATCGTCAGCACGTCGACTTCCAGCCGCAGCCGCTTGAGCATCTCCTTCGCGTCGACGCCGAACCGCTGCTCTTCGTCGATGACCAACAGCCCCAGATCCTTGAAGCGGACGTCTTTCTGCACCATCCGGTGCGTGCCGACCACGATGTCGACTTCGCCCGTCTCCATGCCCAAGAGCGTTTCTTGCTGCTGGCCCTTCGTGCAAAACCGCGAGAGCACGTGCACGTTGAACGGAAACTCGGCCAGCCGCTCGCTAAACGTTCGATAATGCTGCTCGGCGAGCACCGTCGTGGGGACGAGCACGGCCACTTGCTTGCCCGCTTCGACCGCCTTGAAGGCGGCCCGCATCGCCACTTCGGTTTTGCCGTAGCCGACATCGCCGCAGAGCAGCCGGTCCATGGGCCGCAGCCGCTGCATGTCCTCTTTGACGTCGATGATGGCCGACGCCTGGTCCTTCGTTTCGGTGTAAGGAAAGGCCGCCTCGAACTCCTGCTGCCAGTGGCTGTCGACGGGAAAGGCGATTCCCTCGCGGGCTTCGCGGCGGGCCTGCAGTTGGATCATGTCGCTGGCCAGGTCGAGCACGGCGCTCGCCACGCGTTCCTTCTTCTTGGCCCACGTCGCGCTGCCCAGCTTGGAAAGTTGCGGCGACGACTTGCTCGCGCCGATGTACTTCTGCACCAGATAAATCAGCGAAATCGGCACATAGACCCGCACGTTGTCGGCGAACTCCAGTATCAGGTGTTCCTCTTTCTGGTCGCCTTTATCGAGCAACTCCATGCCGCGATAGATGCCGATGCCGTTTGTGAGATGAACGACCAGGTCTCCCTCGCTCAGCTCCAAAAACGTATCGATGGCCCGCGTTTCGTAAGTGCGGCGGCGGGCCTCGCGACGGAGTTCCGTTCGCCCGAACAGCTCCTGATCGCTGAGGACGATCAGACCTTCGGCGACGAGACGAAAGCCGTGCGTCACGTGGCCGATGCACAGCTCCACGCGGCCGCCCAGCGTGCGGCCCGGCTCCGCCAGCAACTCGGCCAGGCGGGTCCGTTCGCCGTCGTTGTGACAGGCGATCAGCACCTGTTCGTCGCGGCCGACGACCGATTCCAGCTCCGCCAAGGCTTCGGTCCGCGGCCCGCTGAATCGCTCGATCGACTCGACCCGCAGATGGCACGTCGTGTCGTAGCTGTCGCCGGCAATCGCCGCGACCGTCAGCGAGGGGAATTTCGTCAGCCGCTCCAGCGTGTGCGCGACGGTGAACAGGCCCCGCGGATTCTCCATCCGCATGAGGTACGTTTTGCCCTCTTCGACGATGTCGGCCAGCTCGCCCAGCGCGATCCACGTGCCGGCTGGCAGCGAATCGATCAGACTCTCTTCCGCCGCACGATCGTTGGCTGTGCGATCATTGCGCGATCCTTTGTCTTCGGTGGCGCTCTCACCCAAGTCAGCCGCCGGCTCCTTGCGGGCGCCGACGATCGTCAGTTCGACCTCGGTCAGATCTTCCAGCTTGCGCTGCGTTTCGGCGTCGAAACGGCGGATCGATTCGACCTCTTCGCCAAACAGCTCGATGCGGATCGGATCCTCGGCGTCCGCGGGGAACAGGTCGAGAATGCCGCCGTGCATACAGAATTCGCCGGCAATTTCGATCGCCGGCACGCGCTCAAACCCCTGCTCGACCAGCCAGCGCAACAGCCCGTCGATCTCCAACGTCTCGCCGACGCGAACAGTTCGCGTGCCCGCCACCCGCTCGGCCCGCGGAGGCACCGGCTGCAGCAAAGCCGAAATGCTCGTCACGATCACCCGCGGCGGCTCGTCACTCCCCAGCCGGCGCAGCACCCGCAGCCGCCCGCCGTAAATCGGATCGCGAACTCCCGACTCTTGCGGCAGCGATTCCCACGCGGGAAAGATCTCGGGGGCGGTGCCGAGAAAGCCCATCACGTCGGCGGCGAAATCGTCGACTTCCGACGGCCGCGGCAGCGACGACCAGCAGCGTCCCCGGGCAACGGCTCGCGATGGCGGCGGCCGTCAGCGCGCACGACGACCCCCAGGCTCCGTCGACGGCGGCACTCTCGCCCCGGGCAAGAGCGGCCGCCACTTCGACCAGCCCCTCGCTCTGCAATAACCTGGGCACCAGGTCCGTAAGGGCCGTGGCGACGATTGGGCCCGTCGCTGCCATCGAGGGAATTGTAGCTTTTTGCCGCGTTTTGAAAACCCCGCAACTCCTGTTTCGCCCGATGGTTGCGTCCCTCGACCAACGACAGCCTTGCGCGGTTCGGCGAACGTTGCAGTTGTTCACCGACCCGGCGAGCCGCCTGCGTCAGCTGGCGGGTGCTTTTTATCGTTTCCTCCTTTGCTTGGTCTCTTCGCTGTCTTTCCGACGTCATCCCGCCTCGGGCACGCAATTTGCCAATCACAGGCGCAATTCGCATACCAAGAGGATGATGCCGCCGCGGGAGTCTTCCTCGCCGATTTCTTGCCGCTCATTCCGTCCGCCACACCGCCAACCCCGGAACACTCCAATGGAACGCCGCCACTTTTTGAAAACGGTTACCGTCGGCACGACCCTCTCGGCCGCTGCCGCGAATCTTCGGTCTACCTCGCACAACGCGGAAGCTCGCGCCGACGAGGCCGCCGTCGACAAGCCCGGCCCGCAAGAAACCGTTCGCGGCGAGATGCGCTACCGCACGCTCGGTCGCACGGGTGAGAAGGTCTCGCTCATCGGCCTGGGCGGCTTCCACATCGGCGTGCAGCCCGATGAGCAGGAAAGCTTCAAGATCATCCGCACGGCCATCGATCGCGGCATCACGTTCCTCGACAACTCGTGGGACTACCACATGGGCGGCAGCGAAGAGCGAATGGGCAAGGCGCTCCGCGACGGCTACCGCGACAAAGTCTTCCTCATGACCAAGATCGACGGCCGCACTGCCGCCGAAGCCAACAAGCAACTCGACGACTGCCTCACGCCGCCTGCAGACCGATCACATCGACCTCGTGCAGCATCACGAAGTCATCCGCATGGAAGACCCCGACCGCATCTTCGCCCAAAACGGCGCGAACGACGCCCTGCTCGCCGCGAAGAAGGCGGGAAAGATCCGCTACATCGGCTTCACCGGCCACAAGGACCCGCTCGTTCATCTGCGGATGCTGCAGACGGCAGAAAAGCACGGCTTCCACTTCGACACCGTGCAGATGCCGATCAACGTGATGGACGCCCACTTCCGCAGCTTCAGCCGCAACGTGGTGCCCGTCGCCGTCGAACAAGGCATCGGCGTACTCGGCATGAAACCAATGGGCAGCGGTCAGATCCTCATCAGCCAAACGGTGACGCCCATCGAATGCCTGCACTACGCCATGAGCCTGCCAACGTCGGTGGTGATCACCGGCATCGACAGCCTCAAAATCCTCGACCAGGCCTTCGAGGCCGTGAAGACTTTCCAACCGCTCAACTCAGAACAAATCGCCGCCCTCTTGAAAAAGACGGCCCAAGCCGCCGAGAACGGCCGCTTCGAGCCGTTCAAAACAACAAGCGGCTTCGACGCGACGGCGAAGCATCCGGAGTGGCTGGGGTAGTTACTTCGCGCTGACGCCGTGTGCTTCGCTACATCAGCCGCGGTGCCCGGGCCGAGACGAACGAGTGACTCCGTCTGTCGCGGCGTGTCGCCCTGCCGACAATTGCCGCGAGAGAATTAATTGTTCGCTTGAGCCGACCTCGACTTTTATACTGGGCGACGTCTAGCCCCAGCAGACTGCGGCCAAATTGGGATCGCCAATGATCCGCAGCTATCGCTTTGCCCTCTACGACGAGCCGACCGATCTCACGGGCCAGGATCTGATCAGCCTGGCAGGCCGGTCGAGAAAAAAGGTGAAAGCGCTGATCCCAATTCTCATGGACCAGTAGAAATGCAGAGGCGGTGGTCGTTCACGAAAAAGGTCCGAGCGGCGAACGGAGACATTGCCGATGAAGTGCATGAATTCGCGAATGCGAGGCAGGGGCGATTTCGGCTGCAGCAGATTCTCTTTCGCGACGGACGAGTCATCGAGCTGCGATATCGGTGACCCCGGTAGCCGTAATCATCTGCCGTCGGTCCGGCGCCGAACGATTGCAGTTCTCGCGGGCGCGGCGCTGGTCGTGACCCTGGCTGCTGTCGTTCCGCAAGCGTCGGCCGCCGACAAGGACCGCCAGAAAGTCACGGGCACGGTCGTCAAAGCGGCCGACGGAGCGCCGGTCGCCGGGGCGACTGTCTACCTGATTACACGAACGCTGATCGTGCCGCGCCCCTCGGTGCAGACCCGCTCGGATGCCGCGGGCCGCTTCACGTTTGAAGACATCCTACCCGGGACGTATCGCCTCTTCGCCGAATCGGGAAACCAGATTTCCAGTCGCCAGTGGAGCAGTACTGCGCAGTCGCTCAGGCTCAAAGCGGAGCAGGTTACGGTCAGCAGCAACGAAGTCCCACGGCCCATGACGTTGCGGCTGGTCGAGGGATGTCGTTTCCGCGTGAGCGTAAAACGGGCGGCCGACAATCGTCCCATCGCAGATGCGAAGATCCGATTTCCCTGGGGAGAGATCGATCGCCATTACGACACCGATTCCAATGGAGTCGTGATGATCGAAGGCATCCGTTCCGAGGAGCTGGTCTTTCAAGTTCGCGCGGACGGCTACGCGCTCGGCGAAAAACGTCTCGAGCAGACCCAGCCCGGCACGACCACTGATCTGAGCTTCTCGCTCGGTCCGGGAGGCGCAGTCGAGGGCACCGTCCACGACGTCGACGGTCGGCCGCTCTTCAACGTCCGAGTCGGTGCCACCGCGAAGAGGACCCCGGCCGAACTGCACATCGGAAATTCAAAGACCGACGGCAAAGGACGATTTAAGATCGAAAACGTGCCGACCGGCGAAACGATCGAGCTGTCGATTTACCAAAAGGACTACTTGCGGAAAGAGCAGCCGGTCACTCTCAAGCCGGACCAAAAAGACCTGACCGTCGACCTCGTCCTCGAGCGCCGGCCCAAGGGGGGATCGGTTCTGGTGACCGTGACCGGGCCCGATGGCAAGCCGGTTGCCAACGCCAGGCTGGTGAACCCGGGGACAAACAGCTCTTGGAGGCGATACGGCAAAACCGACGATCGCGGCGAGTGCCAGCTCGACGATGTCTACGACATCTTCGGGCGTCACGAGCTCGGCGTGACGGCGAAGGGTTTTGGGCCGCGCCAACTCACGTTTGACCCCGGTCCGCCCGGCAAACCCTCGCGCCTGCAAGTTGCCCTCGAGACGGGTCACCGCATCCGCGGCCGCGTCGCCTTGGGTCCGGGTCGCTTCGCGGCCGGCGTGCGCGTCTTCTACAACCACGGCGAGCACGGCGAAGTGACCGGGGGCGATGTCCGCACTGGCCCGGACGGCCGATTTGAAATCGACTCGCTTCCGAAAGATTGCACGTTCACGGTCTACAGCCCCAAAGGGTATGCCCCGTTCAAGGATCAACCGCTGCCGCTTGATACCGAATCGGAAGTGCTTGTCACGTTGGAAGCCGCGTCGATCGTGAGGGGGCACGTCGTCGACACCGTCACCCGCAAGCCCGTCGTTCCCTATCGCATTCGCATCATGATCGCTCACGATCGCCGTCCGGGCGAGCCCGCGCCCGGCATGCTCACGCAACTCATCCAAGAGGGTCTCATCATCACCAAGAGCGACGGAGAGTTCGAGTTCGGCGACTTCCCCCGCGGCACGCCGTTACGGCTCATGGTCACCGCCGAAGGCTATCAAGAACCGGGCGGTCGATCGCGTGATTGCTCTCCCGAGCGACGAATTCAAACCGATCGAAATTCGGATCCTCAAGCGCGATCCGGCCACGGTCCGCTCGGTCTCGGGCCGGCTGACGAACGCCGACGGAAAACCCGTCGTGGGGGCGCAGGTTCGTTTGTGGACGGCCACGTCCGCGCCACACGATCTCTCGATGTTCCCCTTCAACTGGACGATGATTACCTGCGGTCAACTCGAACAGAATGAATCGTGCCGGCAATTCCTGACGACGACGACCGACGACAGCGGCCGCTTTCGATTTTCAGGCGTCCGCATCGCCTTTTACGCCGAGATCGACTACTGGGGCACGGGCATCGCCCCGGGCCGCGAGCCGATCGGATTCGCGCCTGAGGCCTCGCGGGCCAAGGATTTCGACTTCCGCGCCAAGGCCCCGGCCCGGCTGATCATCGAAGTCGATCGTGAAGCCTGGCCGAAGGCCGCCCAAATCACGATCAGCGCCAGCCTGCCGACGCTCGACTATCAAATTCGCAACCTGCGAGCGGGCGAGTCAACGGTCACCTTCGACGACCTGCCGGCGGGCAATTTTCAGGTCTTCCTGCAAAACGCCGGACACAACATCGGCGGCGGCCGGCTCGCAATCGACACGCTCAGCCGCAGCCAAGCCGTCTTGCAATCGAGTAAGACGGCGGCGGTTCGATTTGGGAAGCCATAGCCGGGTATTTACAACACGCATCGAGGTCCGCATCAGGCGATCGGCATCGACAGCCTCAAAATCCTCGACCAGGCGTTCGAGGCCGTGAAGACTTTCCAACCCCTCGACTCAGAACAAATCGCCGCTCTCTTGAAAAAGACGGCCCGAGCCGCCGAGAACGGCCGCTTCGAGCCGTTCAAAACGACGAGCGGCTTCGACGCGACGGCGAAGCATCCGGAGTGGCTGGGGTAAGCGGACGTTTGCGTGCACTGCGGCCGTAGACGAACAACCGGAGCCTATGAGGCCCGTTGCGTGCGTTTTCGGATTGCAATGATTTCCGCCGCGTCGACTTTCCATTGCTGACCGACTTTTTTGACGGTGATTGGAAACGGAAAATCGGCGGTAATGAGTTTCACCTGGCCGTCGGCCGCATGGTCCGACACACGTCCGATCCGATTAGAGTTGGAAATGTGGCTCAGTTGAACGGCAACTTCCGCCGGGTAGGCCCCTTGCCAAAGGATCTCTGCGTCAGGGTGGTCCACGATCAGGGGCTCGATCTGACTGCGACTCCCGGTAAGCAACGCTGCCAGCAGTTGTCGCATGGTTTGCTCCGGTTCGGCATCCTCCGGCACCACTCGCGGTTGGATTGATTCAAGAATCTCTTCGTAGGAATGCGTTCTGGCGCTGTTGGAGAATTGCACCAGGAGGCTCAACAATCTGTCAGTCGCTTCGTCGTCGTCCCGAGAACACGACTTGAGCACATAAGGCCAGATGTAATTCTCCGGGAATCCGAAGTGCCTGGCGACGTAACGGCTGAACGCTTTCCAGCCGTCATTGCTTAACGGGCAGCTCGTCGATGCGTGGGCAAAGCCGGACAAATACGCGCTGACTTCCAAGAACGACCCGTCGCACACATACATGCTGCGGCGTTTGCAGATGCTTTCGACTAATTCGATGAATTTGTCTGTTGCATCCATTGCGGACGAGTTCCCGGATGAAAGAGCGTCGCAAAGATAAGGAGCGATTGCCCGTCTTGCCCGGCTACTCAGACACTTGACCCGCTGCCGATTGTCCGTTTTACGATCGGGAGTACAAGAAAAAAATCCCAAGCCAAACTCCGGGCTGGTTTGCCGCGGGACAGCGCCGCCGTAACCCAGAAAAGGCGCCCGCTAGACGCGCTCCCGCTTGCGACGGCTCTTTTTTCGGGCCTTCCAGGCGGCCCGCGCGTGCGCGCGGTCGAGCCGCGCCAGTCGGTAGCGCCGCACGTCGAGATTGCGCTGCTGGCCGGAGGGTGCCTTCACCAGAACGAATGGGAGGCAGACGGACCGCACCCGCAGCGGCACGCCTCCGTTG
This sequence comes from uncultured Planctomycetaceae bacterium, assembly GCA_963813715.1. Classification (GTDB taxonomy): domain Bacteria; phylum Planctomycetota; class Planctomycetia; order Planctomycetales; family Planctomycetaceae; genus DASPSM01. Next base: position 302,490 of record CAWFAK010000012.1, read on the forward strand.
TCCGGGACGAACGGGATGCGGACCGGCTCATCCGGCCGGATTGTGCCGACTCCGCCGCACCAGAAGAAGGACGGCAGTTCGTAGACCACGTGCAGCAATGTTACATAGTCGCCGGCGCGCACATCCTCCGGGGCCAAAACCTTGGCCGTCGTTAAGTCTTTGGCGCCGGGGCGGCGCCCGGTCTTCGTCTTTCGACAACGTGGCATGAGAAAGAAGACACGCATCCCACGCCGCGGTTCGCGGCGGGGGGCCCGATGATTGCCCAACGGCATGCACACCAGCCGCCCTCGAGCAGTGTTGGGTCCGCGACCGGATCGAGCGTCCAACTCAATTCCGGAGTGTGTTTTCCGGCAATGTTGAGAATCTGTTGAGAGAAGTTATGTGCGGCCACGGCCCACGTCGATCCTGGCGATCTTCTGGCAGACCAGCACGAAACGGGAAAAGCGTTCCATGCCCTCGGGGCACACCCACACGTAGGCCTTCCCGCAGTGGGCCCAGTAGCAAGCGTTCTTCGGCACGTCGCGCCGCGAACAGCCCGCCAGATGTTCGGCGGCTTGCCGCGTGCCCACGTAGTGGTGCGACCACCCTGGAACGCGATGGGATCCTTTATGATTGCGGGCGAATCCCCACGATCGACCCGTCAAGCCAGCGCGGTTGCGCCAGTATACTGACTCCGCCATGATTGAACTCGGGCATGTTTGCGAAATCGTGCGGTATCCTGTCAAGTCCATGGCGGGCACCCCCACGGAGTCGGCAGTTCTCGGGTGGCACGGACTTGAGGGAGATCGACGATTTGCCTTGCGGCGGCTGGGAGACGAGAGCGGCTTCCCGTGGCTGACGGCCAGTCGCCTCCCCGATCTCGTTCTCTACCACCCGGTCGGGCTGGACGATCGTGCCGGCGAGCCACTTCCGACTCATGTCCGCACGCCGGCCGGAGCCCACGTCGAACTGGGAAGCGAGGAGCTCGAGGCTGAACTCGCCGAGCGTTTCGGGGGCGGCTTGGAATTGATGAAGCTCAAACACGGAATCTTCGACGAGGCGGTACTCTCAGTCATCAGTCTGGCGACGATTGCGGGCATCGGCCGGGAGATCGGACTCGATCTCGATCGGCGGCGCTTCCGAGCCAACATCTTCGTGAAGACGGAGCGGACCGAGCCGTTTCTGGAGGACGGATGGGTCGGGCGGACGCTGGCCTTTGGCGACAGAGAGCCGCAGCCGGCCGTGAGCGTCACGCTGTGCGATCAGCGCTGCACGATGGTCAACATCGACCCGGAGACGGGAGCACAAGATCCGCGGGTCATGAAGGCGGTCGTGCGCCTCAACCAGAACAACGCGGGCGTCTACGCGACGGTGGTGCGAAGCGGGACGATCCGTGTTGGTGATCGAGTGAGCCTTGTGCCCGGCGCACTGGCCGGTCACAACGACCGACCAGAGGAGTCGATACGTCGATGAATGTCGCGACGTACAACATTCTGAAAGGCGGCTCGCAGCGGGTCCATTGGGTCCGGTTGATCGAGGATTATGCCGTGGACCTCCTGCTCGTCCAGGAGTCGTACTCGCACGACGAGCATCTGCCGCCGCTTGATGTACCCGGATGCCGGAAAACGGTCGGTCTGGGAGATGGCCGAGCGGAACGGCTGGGGAAGCGCCGTCTACTCTCGCACAGGCTCGGTGAAGCGGGTCCCCGTTCCGAACTTTTCCGGCTGGGTCGTCGGCGCAGAAATCAGCGGAGCTTCATGGCGAATCGGGTTCGCCGACCCGCTGCTGGCCTTCAGCGTCCACGCTCCGTCAAAGGGAGAAGCCTACTGGAAGCAAGTGAACAAGCTGCTTGACGAGATCAAGAAACTCGCCGTAGATCGAGAGGTCGTCATCGGCGGCGACTTCAATCTCGCAGTGAGCCACTGCCCCGGAACGGAACGACCCACATGCAAACAGGACTTGGCGATCCAGGCGAGGCTGACCGAGGAGTTCGGGCTGCTCAATTGCTGGCAGGCGGCAAATCCCAACCAGTCGCCGTGCCAGACGCTTCGGTGGACCGGCGACCGAACCATTCCTTACCACTGCGACGGCATTTTCGTGCCGAAGTCTTGGAGGCACCGGCTTCAGTCGTGCGTGGTCCTAGCAGGAGATGAGTGGAACCGCCTCAGTGACCACAACCCCGTGGTGGCGTGCTTCAGCAGCCGCCTACGTCGGGCCAAGCGTTTCCCTGAATGAAGCGAGGAGACCGGGGTCCCGGCGCTTGATGACTCACTCCGCGTCGCCGGTTATGCCGCCCTCCTAAAGAAGCCGGCCCAAGCCGCAGAACGGCCGCTTCGAGCCGTTCAAGAACGACAAGCGGCTTCGACTCGACGGCGAAGCATCCGGAGTGGCTGGAATGAGAGCAGCTCATAGAAGCAAACGAACTTCAGGTCGGAATGCGCACCCGTGCCGAGGCAGCCTACGCCCAGAAGTAGACCGAAACGACGCGATCAGCGTGTTGACATGCGCGCTCTGCCTGCGAGCGAGACTCTTCCTGCCCCACGCGTCGTTTCAGTTGACCCCCAAGCTTGGTGTGTTTTGGCGATCGCGGGGATAGAATTTGCGAATTGAAGGATGAAACGGCAAGAGTCAAATAGTCGATTTCCCACGAGGACAAGCAATGAGCATCGATGACCGTCTCGCACTGCTGGAAAAGAAGTTACGATTCACGCGCCTGACGCTGACAGCGCTGCTTCTTGGGCTCGCCGTGGTGTGCGCGGTTGGGGCGGGCGACCATTCACCGACCTCGTATGTCGCTCGCTGTGCGTCAAAAGCCCGGATGGTAAGACCGTGGTTGAGCTAAGTGACTCGGGAGAATTGAAGGCCAGCGGGACAATCACGGCAAACGGAGTAGACATCCTGTCCGACATCGCGAGTCAAAAGCAAGCGTTGAAGAGCCAGCAACAAGCGTTGAAGCGTCAGCAAGATGAGACTGCGAAAATGATCAATGAGGTTAAGGCCTCAGTTGCAGGTGCCACTGTGAAAGTTGGCACGTGTGAGTGGGGGTTCGGTTTGGGGACCCAGGCGAACCGCGCGGACGTTGTGCCGCTATCCGGGAAGAGCGAGTTCATTCCGGATCGTCATTGGGGCAAGAAAGTCATTGGCGTCGTACCGATGGTCTTTGGGTGTACGAATGAGATCGTCAGCTTGAGCTACGTGGGAGCCGAGGTACACGGCGAGAATCAGATCAAGTTGACTGTTAACCCTATTCCGGGACATAGTGTCCTCATTGCCGTCCGGGCCGTTGTGTTCTATTTCGAGTAGGATGATGTTGCCCGCGCGAGGCCCGCAGTTGGGCCTCGCGGGTGATTCTCTCATAGATGGTCACGGTTGTTCTACTCGCGTGGGGAGCCGGAATCGAACCTCTGGGCGCCCTTCAAGTCAGGTTGAGGGGTCGACATCAATTGTAAGTCGCAGGAGGCGCGATCCTGCCTCCGTTGCTATCGTCTTGTAGCGAACCCTTACGCCTTTGAACATCGGGGCATTGCGATCGAGGGTTCTCGGTGGTTCTCCGGTTTCGACCGTGGCCTCCATCTCCCAGTCGTCCGCACCCGGAGGGAGATCGATGATCGAAGTGCCGTAAGGCAGCCGGGACCGGGCGGTTCTGTAAATGTGCCCCTGTTGCGCTGCGATCTGATCGGGGGGGGCCCCCTTCGCTAGCATGGAATCCCTCGTCGAGCCAAGGATGAGGTCCATCGAAGGGCCGCGATCAACGGTGAGGCGACTTAGCTGGCCATTCGCCCCACGCGCGGTCAGCGTGTACGCGACGGGGAAGAGGGGCTTCAACTCAAGGCTCCCGACGAAGCGCACTTTGTTCGCCCGGCCACGCTCGACCAGCTCGATCGGGACAAATTCCCTTTGCTCCTCTCGATATCGATCCACCAAGCTTGGGGCGGTGATCTCAAAAGTTACCTTGGTTTCGACGGGATTTCTGGGAACCAACGGTCCTCGCCCGTCGATCCGAAGCCCAAGCTCCGCCGCGTCTCTTGCCGTGAATGATACGCGGTGAGTATCCCCTCGTGCGAAAGATGAGTTCCGTTCCTTCCGTCTCCAGAACGTTCTTGCTCAGAAAGATGCCGGGGATGAGCGGTGGGACTGCGGCCACGACCTTCAACAATTGATTGGAAACGGCCGGCGGCAGTCGATTGAGGGACTGGCTGAACTCCTCTGTGATGGGGAACATTCTCCCCTGAATCTCGGTGCCTGACTCCCTCACCAGCCTTGAAATCTCCTGAATTGTTTGTTTCCTCTGCTCGATGAAATCGAGGACAACCTTTTCCTCGAGGCGACCGCCTGCCTTCTCGGCCTTTTCGATGAGCTCATGGACGTCCTTCTTGGCTTGGGCGAGCAGCTTCTGAAGATCGCCGTTGTCGCCCGCAGTTTGTCTGATTTGGTCGCTGAATTTGTCAATCGCGGCGGCGGTCTCGCGTAGCCCTTTGACGTCGATATCACAACCTGTAAGGCCAAGAGCCATGCAGGCCAAGAGCCAACGGAATTTAGGCAGCATACGATGCTCCTTTCGGGTCTCCCAAACGTGATATGCCCAATTCGACGTGCGTCGCTGCATTGCAAGGCCGCCCGCGGTACGGAGCCCCTAACTTGCGATTATCTTGCGGGATCTCACAAATAGAGGCTAGGCATCGCTCGTCAGTTGACCAAACTCCCCAAAGGCCAACAAGTCCTGCGGGCGGCGGGTGCCACGGGCGGGGCCTCGCCCGCCCGTGCTCTGGGCGTTGGAATCACGCGACGAATGGGTCGATGATTTGGGCCTAACTCCCCGCGTCTATTAAGGCACTGGCGGGCCAAAGGAGTGGCACCCAGCCGAAGGAACCGGGTGAGTTCGAGCTTATGTCTCTCCCGTCGATCCGTCAGCGGGTGCTCGCCGACTTCGCGTTGTACGCACTTCGCTTCAAACTCATCGAAGCGGCGAAAGTCGTGTCGTGGGCGGACGAGCTCATCGCGGATTCGGAGTCTCCACCTCCGTGGATGGTCGACCTATCGCTTGTCGACAAGTCGGACCCTCATGCGACTCTAGTGCTCCTTCGCCAAGTCCCAGGCGAGCCCAATCTCGAGGAGTCGCTTGATCTCCTGAACGGCCTGGTCTTACGCGAGTGGAGGAACGGCCGTTTAACGATCGGCGAAGTGCGAGGCATTGGATGGGTGTTGTACATGGACAACGTCGAGCGGCCCGATTCCAGCAAATGGGGCGTCGTTGTCGAGTGCAAGGGCGAGGAAATGGACAACGGATACCTCTCGGAGGCGCAATTGCGCGACGTCATCGACAACCAACTCGCCCGTTTTGAGCCGGAACTTCGCAGGCTTCCTGACTGGGCATAACCAAGCGTGGCCGCGGCTAGTGCCACTCCCTGCCTTTGGCCAAATGCGACGACAAATTTCCCAACTTGTTTCTGAGCGCGTAGAAACTCGATCTTGGCGATTTGCGTTTTGGGCTTTACGTTCGAAATCAGGGGCCGCCCTCACTCCTGGCCAAGCGGTCGGGGTGCGCGCCGGCGTGTCCCAGGTCAAATATCTGCGAACTGATGGGCAGCAATCGCGTTGGCTGTGGGACGGGACACTTTGTTTCAACGGAAAAGCCCGGAGAACCTCTCGCGAGGACACCGAAGCACCCGACAGCTGATCCGCCGCGGCGGATCGGCTCGCCTGGGGTCCAAGATCAGAAGCTCGCAATCTCGACTTTGGACTTTGGACGGGCGGGACTTTGGACCAACTACGGGACGGGACTCGTTGTTTCACCGAGAAAAGCTCGAAGAATGCGGGGGTGGAAAGAGGTTGGCCGGCGGGTCGGGACACTTTGTTTCAGCTGATTCGTTTAAGTCGGGGAAGTTGACCCAGCGAAGTAGCTAAGGCCCACCGCGGGACGGGACACGTTGCTTTACCGAGAAAAGCCCGGAGGAATCGCCCTCACCCGACTCGACTGAGCTCGTCGCAGGTCGGCTCTCTCCCATCCGAAACGGACGGGCGAAGGGGGAGCGTGGGACGGGACACGTGAGCGATCGGCGACAGGCGATGATTGGACAGCCGTTGGCCGGTGGGGAACAGGATCCCCGGCGGGAATGAAATTGGATCCCCGCCGGTGGTGGGGATCCGTTTTCACTAAGGGAGAAAGAAGATCCCCGGCAAGGTCAGACAAGGAGTTGGCCGGGACCGGACACGAGACAAATATTGGCAATTCTCAGTTCTTAGTGGGTGGCACTGGCGGCTTGTCCGCCAGTGTGGCTTTCGCATTCAGAAGAAAACCACTGGCGGACGAGCCGCCAGTGCCACCCAATCGCGAGGTAACGGCAGAAAATAGCAGCAGGTTGACGACGGTCGCTCTTGGTAAACTGGTGTCGCCGCGTCGAGGCCAGTCAGGAGCTGTTCCGAGTCAGGGAGCTGCCGATGATCCGCGCTTGTCGTCTCGTTGCTCGCGGGAATCTGGAAAACGGAACCCGGTGCCGCCGCTGGGCGCGACACGTCGACGTGGTCGCGCTCCTCGTCGCTGTCGCGCTCGTTTTCGCGCCGACAGTGGATGCTGGGCCGCCCGCGTCGTCGGGCCGGTCGAAGTCGCGGGCGTCGACGTCTGCCGAGAAGGGGCAGATGCTTCGCGGCACGGTCGTCAAAGCGGCCGATGGGTCGCCGGTGGCCGAGGCGACGGTTTACCTGGCGACCGGACGGACGTTCAATCGGGCGAAAGAGGCGCGGACGGACGCCGCCGGGCGGTTCGAGCTCGGGCCGGTCGATGCCGGGAAATATTCGCTCTTTGCCCAGGCCGGCAACTTGATCTCGCATCTGCAGCGGCTTGAGTCCGAGCCGGTCACCGTTAAGGCCGGGGAAGCGCCGCCGCCAGTCGCCTTGCGGCTGGCCGAGGGATGCCGGTTCCGGATCACGGTGAAGCGGGCGTCCGACGGTCGGCCCATCGCCGGGGCGAAAATCGATTTCCGTTGGCCCGACATCAAACGGCAATATCCAGACCGATGCCAACGGAGTCGGCGCTGCTCGAGGGCGTGCGGCCGACCGAGCAGGTGTTTCACGTCCGGGCCGAGGGTTTCGCGCTCGACGAGAAAACGGTCGCGGCCGCTCAGCCCGGCAAGACGAGCGAGCTGACGTTCGTGCTCGGACCAGGCGGGCGGATTGACGGCACGATGCACGACACCGAAGGGCGCCCCCTCTTTGGCATCGGCATCAGCGCGACGGTCAAGCGGTCGCCCGCCCCTCTCCGTCTGGATTACGTGAAGACCGATGGCAAAGGACGCTTCACATTCGAGAATGTGCCCATCGGCGAGACGGTCGACCTTTTCTGCTCGCAGAAGAACTTTCTGCGGAAAGAGCAGACGGTCGTGCTCGGTGCCGGCCAGAAGGTGTTGGCCGTCGACGTCGTACTCCAGCCTCGACCCAAAGGGGGCCTCGGTTTTGGTCACGGTCGTCGGGCCCGATGGCAAGCCGGTGCCGAACGCGCGGCTCGTCAATCCGGGTGACAGTAGCGCGTTCAGGCATTACGGCCGCACGGACGACAACGGGCAATGCCAGCTCGACGATGTCTACGACATTTTCGGCCGCCACGAATTGGCTGTCACGGCGAAGGGTTTTGCGCCGCAGCAGCTCTCGTTCGATCCGGGCCCGCCCGGCAAGCCGTCACAATTAAAAGTGACGCTCGAGCCCGGACATCGCATTCGCGGACGCGTCGTGCTGGGCCCGAATCGCTACGGGGCCGGCTTGCGCGTCTTCTACGCGCGGGGCGAGCACGGCGAACTGATCGGCGGCGACGTCACGACTGATGCCGACGGGCGATTTGCCATCGACTCCTTGCCGAAAGCCTGCACGTTTACGGTCTATAGTCCGCCCGGTTACGCCCCCTTCCACGAGCAGGCGCTTCCCCTCGATGGCCCGGACGAAGTGCTGGTGCGGCTGGATGCGGCGGCCCTCGTGCGGGGACGCGTGATCGACGCGCTGAGCCGACAGCCGGCCGTGCCCTATCGCATTCGAATCATGATTTCGCGCGATCGCCGTCCGGGCGAGCCGGCTCCGGGGATGTGGAGTTCGCTGGTCGAAGAAGGACGGGTCATCACCAAGAGCGACGGAGAGTTCGAATTCGGCGACTTGCCCCGCGGCACGCCGTTACGACTGATGGTGGCGGCCGACGGCTACCAGGCGAATGCCGTCGATCGCGTCGTCGCGCTGCCGCGAGGCGAGTTCAAACCGATCGAGATTCGGCTGCTCAAGCTCGATCCGGGAGCGCTCTGCGCTTTTGCCGGGCGACTGGTGGATGCCGAAGGAAAGCCCGTTGCCGGGGCGTCGGTGCGGTTGTGGACGGCGACGAGCACTCCGGACAACCCGTCACAATTTCCGTTCAACTGGTCGATGATCAAGTCGGGCCAGCTCGAGCAGAACGATTTATGCCGGCAGTTTCTGGCGACGACGACCGACGCGGACGGCCATTTCCATTTCGCGGGCGTCCGCGTGGCCTTCTACGCGGAGGTCGGCTACTGGGGCAAAGGCATCGCCGCCGATCGCCAGCCGGTTCATTTCGCCCCTGACGCGTCACAGCCGATGGAATTGCGTCTGCAAGCCCGCGCGGCGGCCCGGGTGATCGTCGAGGTCGATCGCGGCGTCTGGCCGAAGGCCGGCCAGGTTCAGCTCAGTGGCGACCAGGGCACTTCCGATTGGCAACTGAGCACGCTCCGCCCGGGTGAATCGAAGGTCACTTTCGAGGACCTGCCGCCCGGCACCTTTCGGTTGATTCTCGAGGGCCCGTTTCGCAACTTGGGCGGTGGCCGCCTCACCAGCGACGCCCTCAGCCACGCCACCGCCACGGTGAAAGCGGGCGAAACCGTGACCGTGCGATTCGAGAAAGACGCCGCGCGGCTTCTTCGGCTCGCGCCAGAATGAAACAGAGCGAATGCGACGGCGCTCGATCAGTGCGCCCCGCCGAGCTGTTCCAAAAAGTACGTGGCGATCCGCGTGTATAGCTCGCGAACCTCGATCGGTTGGCTGACCATGTGGGTCTGGCCGGCTAGCGGCAGGAACTCGAAGTCGCGGCCCGAGCGGAACAGCGCGTCGGCCAGTCGGATGCTGTGGAGGAAGTAGACGTTGTCGTCGGCCGTGCCATGAATCAGCAAGAGCGGCCTGCGGAGCTCGTGGGCGACTTCCAGCACGGAGCTGACTTTGTAGGGGAGTGAATTGGTCGTCGGCACGCCGAGGTAACGCTCGGTGTAGTGCGTGTCGTAGTCGAGCCAGTCGGTGACGGGAGCGCCGGCCACGCCCGCGTGATAGACGTCGGGCCGCCGCGTCACGGCGCTTGCCGTGAAATAGCCGCCGAAGGACCAGCCGAAAACGCCGACCTTCGAGAGATCGAGCTCCGGATATTTGGCGCCGAGCGCCTGCAGTCCGCTCACCTGGTCGGCTAGCGGCACTTCGATGAGATTGTTTTTGATCGCCCGTTCCCAGGCGCGGCCGCGGGCAGGCGTGCCGCGACCGTCGAGCGAGACGACGATGAAACCCTGCTCGGCAAACCAGCCGTCGAGCAAGTAACGCGAACGCGCCGTGGTGACCATTTGCGAGTGCGGCCCGGCATAGACGCTGACAAAGACGGGATAACGCTTGCCCACCTGGAAATCGTGCGGGCGAATGACGGCCGCGTGGAAGCTCGGGTTCGTGCCGACCGTCGTCAGCTCGACCGTCGGGAGCAAACCGGGCGTGCGGGCCAGGCTCTTGAGCTCGCCGGCCACACTGCCGTCGCGGCGATAGACGACTTGCTTCGAGTTGGACGTCAGCGACTGGGAGCCGCGGACGCTGACTCCGCTCTCTTCCGCGACAATGGCGCTGTGCTCGCCCGGTTCGTGCGTCAGTTGCTCGGCCGCGGGGATGGCGTCGCCCGGTTGGTCCAGGGGGACGCGATAGACGTGCGTCTGCGTCGGATCTTCGCCGCCGGCCACCCAGGCCGTGCCCGTCGATTCGTCGACGCCGATCAGGTGCCGAAGGTTGAGTTCGGGCGCGGTGAGGATGCGAGCCAGGCTGCCGTCGCGATGGTGCGATTCCAATTGCCAGGTGCCGCGACGCTCGGTCGCCCAGAGGAACGATTGGCCGTCGCGTCGCCACTTCGGCAGATGGCCGTTGAGGTTGATCCAGGCCTCGTCAGTTTCGCGGAGCAGCTCCTTCGTTTGGCCGTTGGCCGGATCGATTTCGTAGAGAATCTCCAGCGTCTGCTCACGGTTCTGCACCAGGATCACGAGCGGAGCGTTCTTCTCCCAGATGACGCGGGCGAGATACGGCAGCTTGACGTTGTCCCAGGCGACCCACGTCGTTTGGCCACCCGCAACGGGAATCACGCCCACGCGGACGATGGCGTTGTTCTTGCCGGGCCGCGGATAGCGGAACGTTTGAGCCGGCCGCTCCGGGTGAGCCGGATCGGGGATCGACAGCTCTTCGACGGACGCGGTGTTCGTCTCCTGGTAGACGAGCTGCTGGCTGTCGGGCGACCACCAGTAGCCGTGCATGCGATCCATTTCTTCCTGCGCGACGAACTCTGCCAGTCCGTGCGACAGCGTGGCGGTGGCTCCGGTGGTCAGCCGTCGCTCGCTGCCGGTGGCGACATCGGTGACGTAAAGGTCGCCGTCGCGGACGCAGGCGATGAGCTTGCCGTCCGGCGAGAACTGGGCGTCGATCGGAGAGCCGGCCGTGCTCGTCAGCTTGTGGATCGCACCCGTCGATCGCTCGAGCACGTAGAGTTTTTCGGAGAGCGGCACGAGCACGCGGCTGCCGTCATCGGAGAGGTCGAACGTGGCGATCCCGCCGGCCGACAGTCGCATCCGTTCCCGCCGCGCCTTCTCGGCGGCCGAGAGCGTCTCCTTGGCGCCGCCGAGCAGTTGGGCGGCCGTCGCCAGCACCCGCTCGTTGCCGGTGGCGACGTCGAATTCGTAGAGGTTCCGCTGGAAACTGCCCGCGGCCGCACGGAGGAACAAGACGGCATCGCCCGCACGTGTGATGTGGGCGCCGGTCGGAAGCCCGTTGGAAAATCGCCGCGTCGCCGCGTATTGCTCGAGGAACTCGGGCTGCTTGAGCGCCGCACGGAGCCCCTTGGCCGACGATGTGGCGGCCACACCGGGGCTGGCCAGGGCGGTGCGCTCGACGACCGACGATCCCGCCGATTGGGCCCGCACGACGCCGGCCGGGCCGCAAGCGCAAGCGAAGAGCGCGACCGTCGCGACGAACAGGCGGGGCGAAACGATCCGAGACGCGTGCATGGGCAAATCACTTTCGGCGGATCAGTGAACGATTTGAATTTCGGCACGCACCGGCTCTTGTGTCGGAGCGCGGCACGACGTCTGGTTGCAGGCCTGATAATGCAGCGCGCCCTCCAGACCGAGCGAACCTGCCGGAGCGTCCTTCGCCACGCGGACCGCCCGCGTGAACGCGGCGGCGCCCTCGTAGTAAAAGGCCGGCTCCTGCGGATGGGCATCGTCCAGGGTCGGCTCCGGACCGCTCCAATCACCCTCCCAAGTCATCGCTTTCGGCAGTTTGAGGTCGATGGACGTAGGAACGGACGGCCCGGTGGGACGATCGATGGCGTAGATGTGCCAGCCCGTTTCGATGTGCGCTTCGACGCGAATCGTGAACGTGTCGCCCGCGTGGACCGTGGATCGATCGACGACGGCCGAAGCCGTGACGACGCCGTCCGACCGTGCGGCGGCACCGGGCGGCTTGGGCGGGCGCGGGGCCGTCGAGACAGAGACTTTCGGCGCGGAGCCCGTCACTACAGGAGCTGGCGAAACAGGAGCAGCGGACGCCGGCGGCTGCGCGGCGCGATCGGCCGCGGCCGGCTCCGCCTTCACCGCGGCGCTGCTCCGGTCACCGGCCGGTGCGACGGGCTGGCTGCTATCCGCGCACCCGCCGAGGAGCATCGCCGCAGCCAAAGGCAGACCGACATACAGCAGCACGCAAGCCGCTCGTGCCGACCGCCGTCTTTGGTTAGCGCTTCGCCAAGAGCTGCCGGACAACTTCGCCGACCTCCTGTTGCAGCGTAGGCGAGTAGCCGACATGCAAGTCATGAACTTTGCCCTGCGGATCGATGATCACCAGCGTGGGATAACCGCGGACGCCGAATTGTTGCGGCACTTTGCGATCGACGCGCAACGTGGCGTAGTCCAGTTTCATTTTGTCGACGACGAACTTCGCGTCCGCTTCGACCGGATCGATGTTCATGCCAATGATGGCGACCGGAGCCTGCTTGAACTCGGCGGCCAGTTGTTTCATTTGCGGCATCGCCCGCATGCACCAGCCGCAACCGCGATACCAAAAATCGAGGACGACGACTTTGCCCTTATAGTCCTTGAGCGAGTGCGGCTTGCCGGCGAGGTCGGTCGCCTCGAAGTCGACGGCCGGCTTGCCCACGACTTTTGCTCGCCGCTCGGCTTCCTCGGCCGTGTACTTCGCCCTTCGCTCGTGCGACTTGAGGCCTTCCGCAAGCTGTTCCTTGAACAACGGCGTGATCACGTCCTTTTCCGCTGCCGTCAAAATGGCCTTCGCCTCCTCGAGCAGCTTCTTGCTGTCTTTCTCGCTCTTGGCCGCCTGCGACACCTTGTCGTCGTAAGCGCGGTCGGCCCGGAAATAACGATCGGCATCGGCCCAGAGTTTCTGCCCCCATTCGGCGTTGTGTTTTTCGACCGAGACCAGCGACAGCGTGCCGTTCGACTTGCTCTTGCTGCCCCAGTCCTGCGTCGTCTCGGTACGGGTCTTGGTCATCAGGCCGCGATTAGCGTCGACGTCGATCGTCGTCTGGCGATTCACCAGGTAGATTTCGTCGAGCGGTGTCTTGCTGGTTTCGGCAATCGTCCATTCGCCGGCAGTCGCCTTGGGCTGCGACTCGACCTTGAACGAGCAGCGGGCGTCATCTTGACCGTGAACGGTCTGCCAGCCGGCGGCAAGCTCTTTCGCATTCTCTGCGAGCTTGGGAAACAGACTGGTCGGATCGATCGAAAAACCGGTCGTCGGATTGGTGATCACGCGGCCGTCCGGAAAGACGTCGCAGTAACCGAACGAGTCGTGACTGCGTCCGGCCGATTTGCCGTCGAACTTATAGGATTGCGCGGAGCGAAGCAGGACCCGATAGCTTCCGTCGCTATTCTTGGCGACCACCGACGCGGTCCAGTCCGTGTGCATGCTGTAGCTGCTGCGGGCTTTGCCCTCTCCCCGTTTGCTGTCGGTGTCCTGTTTGTATTTCAGCTCTTGGCCAACCTCCAGGTGATAGGCGGGCACGGCCTGGGGCGCGTCGGCCGCGCGAGTCAAGCTACCGCCCAGGGAGAAGGCCAACGCCGCGATCGCCAGAGCCAACACATGCCGCTGCAGAACAAGATGTCGGTGCCAAGTCGTTCGAGCCATGCTTCCCTCCCGTTGGGAGTTGAAATCCGTTCGATCCGCCGATCGGGCGAAGTCTGCGCCAAACACGTGGGGGCGCCACCGCCGGCCACGATTCTACCGCGCTCGATTTCCAACCGAAATCGTCGATTTTTTGGCAGAGGCAGGAGCCGGTCCGATCGCCTCGCGGCGGCCGCAATCTCGACCAAATAGAACTCGCTGCGGGCCCGGTGTTTGACATCCGGCTCGGGAATCGGATCATAAAGGTGAGCATTTTCGCAAATCGGGCTGATCCGTTCGGTTCGGCCCAGCGTTTCTCGCAGTGTTCCCGGCAGTGTACCGACGTCAGGGGAACGCCCGGCTCGGCGCCGCCCGCGTAGGAGGGAAGTCCATGGAAACCCTCTATCTCTATTGTGCCGCGATCGGTGTGGCGCTCTTGGCGGGACAGCTCTTGCTCAGCCTGTTTGGCGTGGGGCACCACGATTTTGGCGCCGGCCACGACATCGATCTGGCGGGCGAGTCCGGCAATTCCCACGGCGACTTCCACGCCGCACATCCCGACCGGGGCGGGCAGTGGTTCGTGGGGATGCTCAGCTTCCGCGCGATCGTGTCGGCCGTGGCAGTGTTCGGGCTGGTCGGTCTCGGCCTCGACCGCCTGTTCGATCCGCCGGCTCCGGGCGAGGCCTTTGTGCTCGCGCTTGTAGCCGGCGTGGCGATGATGTACGCCGTCGGCTGGTTGCTGCGGGTGGCCTACAGCCTGCGGTCCGACGGCACCGTCCACATCGAGCGCACGGTCGGCCTGACGGGGCAGACCTATCTCACCATCCCGCCGCACAAGACGGGCGCGGGCAAGGTCACCGTCAAGGTGCAGGGACGCAGCATGCAATTCCTGGCCCTGACCGGCGGAGAAGAAATTCCGACCGGAACGGCCGTCGTCGTGCTGGGCGTTCTGACTCCCCAGTCGGTGGAGGTCGCCCGCGCCGAAATCACATCCCCCCTGCCCTTGGGAGGTCCGGCCCATGTTTGATCTCTCTCACTGCTTCCCGCTGGCTCGTACGTCGGACGCAGCCCTCTTGGCTGCGGCGTCGGAAGGTTCGATCTACTTGCTCCTGAGCGCGTGCGTGGCGTGTGCCGCGGTCTTCGGCACCCTGCTCTTCATCGCCAGGCGTTACAAGCGATGCCCCAGCAACCGCGTGCTGGTGGTGTTTGGAAAAGTGGCTGGCGGCCGCTCGGCGACGTGTATCCATGGCGGCGGCCGCTTCGTGCTGCCGATCATCCAGGACTACGCGTTCATGAGCCTGGAGCCGATCCAGATTGAGGTGCCGCTGCACGACGCGCTGTCGAGTGAGAACATTCGCGTCAACGTGCCGAGCGTGTTTACCGTGGCGATCGGCATCGAGCCGTCCACGATGCAGAACGCGGCCATCCGTTTGCTGGGCCTCGACCTGCCCCACATCAAGAAGCAGGCCGAAGACATCATCTTTGGCCAGTTGCGGCAAGTGATCGCCTCGATGCGGATCGAGGACATCAATCGTGACCGCGAAGGTTTTCTGCACAACATCCAAAGCTCGGTCGAACCCGAGCTGGAAAAGATCGGCCTGGTGCTGATCAACGTCAACATCACCGACCTGACCGACGGCTCGGGCTACATCGAAGCCATCGGCCGCAAGGCAGCGTCCGAAGCCATTCAAAAAGCCCGCGGCGACGTGGCCGAGCAGGAGAAGCTGGGCGAGGTCCGCGTGGCCGAGGCCGAGCGGGACAAGCAGATTCAGGTGGCCGAAGCGAGCAAGCTCCGCGAGATCGGCCTGCGGGCCGCCAAGCGCGAGCAAGCTGTGCGCGTCGCCGACCTCAACAAAGAGCAGCAGGTCGGCGAGCAGCGGGCCGCATTCGGACAGAACATGGAAGTGGCCGAGGCCGATCGCGAAAAACGAATCGCCGTCGCCAACGCGAACGCAATCGCCTTCGCGGGCGAGGCCGAGTCGCAGGCCAAGGTCGCGGAGGCCGAGGCTCGCCTCGCTGTGAAGAAGGCCGAGGCGTTCCAGCTCGGCGAAACGCGGCGGCGCGAAGCCGAAGCGGCCGTGCAGGAAGCCCAGAACCGGGCGATGGCCAAGGCCGCACTCGCCGAGGCGGAGAAAGTCGAAGCCGAACGCCGGGCCGCCGTCGAGGCGCCGGCCAAGGCCGAGAAAGCCAAGATTATCGTCGCCGCCCAGGCCGAGGCAGAAAAACGCAAGTTGGAAGCGGAAGGCGAGGCGAGCGCCATCTTCGCCCGGCTCGAAGCCGAGGCCCGCGGCCAGTACGAAATTCTCGCCAAGAAGGGCGAAGGCTTCCGCGCGATGATCGAAGCCTGCGGCGGAGCCAATCAGGCCTTCCAGATGCTGATGATCGAGCACCTCGACAAGCTGGCCGAAACGTCGGCCAAGGCCATCTCGAACATCAAGTTCGACAAGGTCGTGGTTTGGGAAAACGGTGGCAAACAGGACGGCCAGACGTCGACGGCCAACTTTCTCCACGGGATGACGCGCACGCTGCCGCCCATGCTGCAGGTGCTGCGCGACATTGCGGGCGTCGAGGTGCCGGAGACACTCGTCAAGCTCTCGCCGGAGGCGCTGAATGGCGCTTCGAGCCGGCTCGCGCCCACCAACGGCGATCCGGCCGCCGGCACTGCCACGTTGCCGGAGAGCCGGTAGCACTCAGCTCGGAGAGTCGGTTCGTGGGCACTGGTGTGTCTCTTGCGCCGGGCGCGCCGTCAGACCGAACACACTCCCGGCGGCTCAGCGCCGCTTCGCATGGTCGCCTCAGCGAGTGACCGCGGTGGGGAAGCGATCGCCTGAAAGCGGAGATGGCGGCTCAGACCTCTGCACGTAAGAGTTGGGGGCTTCGAGCGCGAATTTTCAGAAAAACCGCGCGGTTCGGGAACGGTCCGTGCTTATCCCAAAGAGCTGGCGCTCCTTCGCCTCAACAACTGCTTGATTGGGTCAAACCGTTCGAGTAGCTTCGGAACCATTCGGCTCGGCGAGCGTCGAAGCGGGTGCGGGAGAGGCGCGCAACAGGATTCAGGAGGACGTGACATGACTCGTTCCCGTCCCATGGCAGTTGTGCTGGTCGCGCTCGTGATGTTGATGAGCGCGGGCCATCTGAGCGCGAAAGGCGGCAAAGGCGGCGGTGGCGGCCATAAGGGTGGTGGCGGAGGCCACAAGGCAGCCCCCCATCGCGCCGCTCCGAAAGTTCGTCCCGCCCATCATGCCGCGGCCAAGCCCAACCGCGTGAACCGCAAGCCGCCGCCCCATAAGGCCAGCCACCCTCAGACGCACAAGCAGGCCGCACATCCCAGCAAACCGAAGGGACCGGTGAAAGTCGCCAAGCCTGAAGACAAACACAAAGAACCACCCAAGCACGACGCGGGCAAGAAAGAACCCGGGAAGAAAGAGCCGCCCAAACCGACGAACAAGCCGAAGACGCCGCCGAAACATCCCGAGGTGAAGCCCAAGCAGCCGATCAAAACCAAGCAACCGGACAACAAGGCGAAGGATCTTGCCAAAGCGAAAGATCTCGCCAAGAAACAACTGGCGGATCGACATCGCACGCGCGACCTCCATTTCATCGGCCGCAGGCACGCCGCCGTCCATCACTTCGCCCACTACGATCACAACCATCATCGGTACTGGTTCGATCGCCACTGGTGGTGGAACTTCGTCGACTACCCTGCCTCGTGCGACGACGGCCAGGATGTGCCGGGGGATTATTGTGCCGACGGCGATCCCGGTTCGTGGGTGAATTACGAGGCCGCCGTGCCGCCGGAGAACGTATTGACGGAGTCGCCTCCAGCAATCCAAGAAGGCCAGGGGCTGCCGATCTCTCGCACGGGCGCCCTCTTGGCCGAGCGGCTCGATGGTCTGGACGTTGAGAACCACTGGCTGCCAGGCCAGGACGTCAGTTGGAAGACGGGCAATCCCACCGACGACAACCCGGGGCCCGCCAGCAATGGCGGCCAGTTTGTCGCGGCAGTCTGCGCCCGGATGAAGGTCGTGATGGCCGAGCCGGTCCCCGAAGACTTCTTCCCCGAAATGCAATACGACTGGCTCGTCGATGAGGGAACAGCGAGCGGCTGGGTCGCCGTCGGCGGCGATGTCGAGGCGCAGCTGTTGGCGAATCAAGGTTGGGTCGTGGTGGCCGCGTGGAAAGCGCCGACGCAGGCCGGCGACCGCAGCTTAGACGGTCAGATGGCCATCGTTCATCCCGATAGCAGACCCGTGGAAGCGGTGGCCGACCGGGGACCGACGATCACGGTGGCGGGGCAGCAAAATCACGCCAACATCGCGCTCAAGGACAGCTTCCCTCAGCCGGCCTGGGATCAGGTGATCTACATGGCGTGCCGGCCGCGCTGGTGACCGCGTTTGCTACGAGCGGCGTTGACGAACCAACATTCCGGGAATCTTGCTCAGCGAGGACTTCGCCGTGCAGCCGAACAGAACACACGGGGCGGCATTTCTTGAGCGCCGGCGGTTATTGGGAGCTCTCGGATTGGCGGGGCTGGGGCTGATTTCCGGAACCGTCGCCGAACAGTCGGCTCCCCGCGCTCGAGCCGACCAAGACAAGAAACGGCGGCCCAAGTACGACGTCAGTCCTCCGCCAGACGACCTGAACGACCTCAGCATGGAGGTTGCCGCTCTTCGCACGATGTACCTGCTCAAAGCCTCGCCCGATCAGGCCCCCGAGCTTCCCGACCGCAACCAGTTCAATGCCATTGCGCACCTGGCCACAGCGCCGAAACCGACTGCCGAGCCGCCGCGCGATCGGAATGAGGCCAAGGTCAGCAAGAACTATCGGAAGGTGCTGACCGACCTGCGTGCGGCCTTCATCGTCAACCACGACGCGCGAATCCGCGAGCTCTCCGACCAGCTCGAGGAGCTCACCAAGGACGAGAAACCCGAGCTGGACGACGCGGTCGAGATTACCGAACCGGCCCGCAACAATACGCATCGGCTGTTGTTGTACTACGACGCCAACCGCACCGTTCCCTACCTCGCGGCTTATGGTAAGGAGTTTCCGGACCCCTTCTTCCTGATTCTGTCGTCGCTCGGGGCCGTGCCCAAGGGCAAGAAGCCGTCCGAGGACGAGTGGCCCGGAGTGCGGGAATTCGTCATCAAAGAGGTCAGCTGGCAGGTGGGCGGCCTCAATCTCAAAAAGCAGCAACAAATCGCCGCGCAGGTGGCCGAATTCCTGGATGGCGCCTACAAGCTGAGCGAACCCGAACTGAAAAAAGGCGGCGCTGCCAGGGGGACGACTCAAAGGCCCCATCGGCAAGATCGTCAACGTCGCCGACTGCACCGACATTATCCGCAACGTGCTACAGCAGGACCTGGCCGAGCTTCTCTCCAATCCGCAGGTGTTGCCGGCCTGGACCGCGCGCCGGGACTATCTGAGCACGATCGGTCATTGGAGCGACAACAAGAACGAAACTGGACGCGTCTGGTCACCGCAGTAGCAACGCACAAGTGTGGAGACAACCATGATTCGCGGCGTGCACACCATGTTCTATTCGTCGCAGCCCGACGAGTTCCGGGCGTTCCTGCGAGACAAGCTGGGCTTCACATCCTACACCGACGTGGGAGGCGGCTGGCTGATCTTCGACCTGCCCGAGGCCGACATGGGCTGCCACCCCGCCGAGCCGGAAAAGGGGGCACCCTCCGGCACGCCGAGCGTCTCCTTCTATTGCGACGACGTCCAGAAGACCGTCGCCGAGCTGACGGCGCGCGGCGTCGAGTTTGTCGACGCGGTGCAGGACATGGGCTACGGACTGGTCACGCACTTCCGCGCCCCGGGTGATTTCTTGATGCAGCTCTACCAGCCCAAGTACGCCAAGGGGCCCGCCGCGCGGACCGCAAACCGCTGAAGCGCCACACCCAACAAGAAAGGTGCCCTGCGTCCCATGGTCCAGAGCAAAGCGACAAACGTCAAAGACTATCTTGCCGAGTTGCCCGAGGATCGGCGGGCCGCCATCCAGGCCGTGCGCGACGTGATCCTCAAGAATCTCGATACCGACTTCGAGGAGGGCATCACCTACGGCATGATCGGCTATTACGTGCCGCACAGCCTCTATCCGCCCGGCTACCACTGCGATCCGCGTCAACCGCTGCCCTTCGCCAATTTGGCGTCGCAGAAGAACCACATGGCGCTGTATCTGATGTGCGTCTACGGCGATCAGGCTCAGCGGAAGCGCTTTGAGGCCGATTGGAAAAAAGCCGGCAAGAAGCTCGACATGGGAAAGTCATGCGTCCGCTTCAAAAAGGTCGACGATCTGGCTCTCGACGTGATCGGGGAGACGATTCGTCGCGTGAGCGCCCGCAAGTACATCGAGATCTGCGAGCGGGCCGTCACGTCGCGGCAGAAAGCCCCGGCCAAGAAGCCGGCCGCGGTTCGCAAAGCGGCCAAAGCTCCGAAGTCGACGAAAAAGTCAGCGCCAAAAAGATCGCCGCGGATGGCAAAGCGGTAAGGCTCTCCCAGCGATCGTAACTCGCACGCAGTCCCGTCGGCTGGATCAAGGGAATGCCCGCATGGCAAAATAGTCGCGGCACCCTAAGATCCCGGAACACTGATGGGCGAACTGCTGATTAACTGGTCGGCCCGCGTGGTGGTCTTGTTCTACCTCTTGCGGGTGGCGGCCGACGTTTTGATTGCCGATCCGGTTCGGCGCGACCGCTGGGCGAGGTGGGCCTGGACGGTAGGCTGCGCCGTTTATCTCGTGCACGTCGCGTTTGCGTTCCAGTTTCTGCATCACTGGAGCCACGCGGCCGCCGTCGAGCATGCGGCCCGCCGCACGCAGGAGGTCGTCGGCTTCGAGTTCGGGGCCGGCATCTATGTGAATTACGTGTTCACCGTGCTCTGGCTCGCCGACGTCGTTTGGTGGTGGCAGCGCGGGCGGGTGGGACGGTCGACGTCGCCCGCGTACTATTGGACGGTGCAGGCGATCTTCGCTTTCATGATGTTCAACGCGACGGTCGTGTTCGGCCCGACGTTCTGGAAATGGGTGGCGGCCGCAGCGATCGCCGCGCATCATCACGCTGCGGCTCGTGCTGCCGCGAACTCCCGCACTGCAAATTCGCGAGTCCTAGCTCTTTCAAAACCCGTCATGGAACTCGTCGACGCCTACGCACACTGCGGCTTGTCGAAGTACGAGCCGATCGAACGGGTGCGTGCGACGATGGCGGCGGCCGGCGTGTCGCGAGCCGTCCTCGTCCAACACCTGGGCGAGTTCGACAACTCCTACATCGGCTCGGTCGCCGCCAGTGATCCGGAACATTTTGCCGGCGTGCTGCTGGTTGACCACCAGAATGCTCAAGCCGCCGACGCGCTGAGTCACTGGGCCGCCTCGGAGCAGTTCCGCGGCTTGAGATTGCCGGCCGACGCCCTGCTCGACCGGCCGGTTCTGTTTTCGCTCGCGGGCGAACTGGGTCTGGTGATCGTGCTGTTTACCCCGCTGGGAATTCGCTCCGAGTCTGGCTCCACTCGTTCAGCAGCTCGAAAACGCTCCCTTCACTCGCGTCGTCGTCAGCCACTTGGGCAATCCGCGCGTGCACGGTGCGACAAGTGGACGAGGCAGCCGCGGACGTGCTTGAGCTGGCGCGATTTGCCAATGTCTACGTGCAGCTTTCCGGGATGAAGATGTCCTGTCCGCCTCCGCACGCCCCGCTCCATCCCCTGATCGAGCGAGTCGTCGCTGCCTTCGGCGCGAGCCGCATCGTGTGGGGCTCGAACTATCCCGTGGTCGGATCGCAGGACGACTACATTGCCGACCTCCGATTGCTGCTGGATGGCCGATTGCCGGTGCCGCGCGAGGCGATCCCGCAAATCGCCGGAGAGAATGCGCGGCGGCTTTGGTTTAACCGCGCCTGAAAGCGACGGCACACCGCTCAGGCTTGACAGTTGCGGCGGGAACTCGGACTTTGAGTTTGCACACCGCAGGTTTCCCGCCATCGTAGAACACGCGCCGATGCAGAACCCGCCGGCTGACACCGGCGGCTCGCCTGGTCTGCTGCATGTCGATGCTCTTCTCCCTGAACCTCAGCCGCAGGATTGGAGGTCGCGTGATTGTCGCGATTTTCAGCCTATTCATCGGCAATTCCTTCGTTGCCGCGCAAGGGTACGCGCCCGAGGTCGCCGCTTCGAAGATGACTCCCGCGCCCGGGTTCGCCGTTGACCTGGTGGCCGCTGAGCCGCACGTGCGGCAGCCCGTCTGCATCGAGTTCGACGATCGCGGCCGGCTGTGGGTCGTGCAGTATCTGCAGTATCCGAACCCGGCCGGACTGAAGCGGGTGAAGGTCGACCGCTATTCGCGGACCGTTTACGACCGCGTCCCCGAGCCGCCGCCGCGGGGACCGAAAGGCGCCGACCGCATCACGATTCTCGAAGACACGAACGGCGACGGCCGCATTGACCGCTCGCGCGACTTCGTCAGCGGCCTCAATCTCACGACGGGCATCGCCTTCGGTTACGGCGGCGTGTTCGTGCTCAACGTCCCCTATCTCCTCTTCTATCCCGATCGGAATCACGACGACGTGCCCGACGGCGATCCGGAAGTCCTGCTCTCCGGCTTCGGCATGGAAGACACCAGCTCGCTGGCCAACTCGCTCACCTGGGGGCCGGACGGCTGGCTCTATGGCACGCAGGGGACGAACATTACCGCGCACATTCGCGGCATCGACTTCGAGCAGGGCGTGTGGCGCTATCATCCCGTCACGCACGAGTTCGAGCTGTTTTGCGAAGGCGGCGGCAACTCCTGGGGACTCGACTTCGACGAGAATGGCCAGCTCTTCTTCAGCACCAACTATGGCGGCTACGTGATGGTGCACGGCCTTCAGGGAGCCTACTACGTCAAACAGTTTCAGAAGCACGGCGAATTGCATAATCCGTACGCCTTCGGATTTTTCGAGCACGTGCCGCATCAGAATTTTCAGGGCGGCCACGTCACCGTCGGCGGGATCGTCTATCAAGAAGGGCTGTTCCCGTCCCAATTTCGCGGCACGTACATCGGGGCCGATCTGTTGGGTCACGGAGTCAACTGGCACACGATCAGCCGCGACGGCTCGACTGTGCGGACGGCCCACGGCGGAAAACTGCTGACGGCCAACGATGCGTGGTTTGCCCCCAGCGACGTCACGACCGGGCCGGACGGCGCGGTCTATGTCGCCGACTGGTTCGACAAGCGCACAGCCCACCCCGATCCGGACGCCGATTGGGATAAGTCGAACGGCCGCATCTATCGCATTCGCCCCGCCGATCGCCCGATCAGCTCCCTGCGACGCGAAACGGAATTTGGCGTCGCCGCACGCGAGCCCTCTCGCGAAACGTTGATCGACAGCTTGTTGCACGGCGACGGCTGGCATTCGCGGCGGGCCTTGCGGATGCTGGCCGAGCGGCGCGACGCCCGGGCCGGCGACGCGCTCCGCCCACACCTGATCGCCGGCGGCGATGCCAACAATTCGCTCGTCGCGCTGCGGAGCCTGTGGGGAATTTACGCCAGCGGCACGTTCGATGAATCGCTGGCGTTGCGGCTCCTCGACCATCCCGCGGAAGCCGTTCGCGCGTGGACCGTGCGCTTCCTGGGCGATCAACACAACGTCAGCGACCGCGTCGACCAGGGATTGCGGCGATTGGCGGAGAGCGAGAGAAGTCCCGTCGTGCTCGCGCAGCTGGCCTGCTCGGTCAAGCGTCTGCCGGCGGAATGCTGCCTGAGGATCGCCCGTCAGATCGCCGAGAATCCGGTAAGCGCGAACGACCACTGCATTCCCCTGCTCGTGTGGTGGGCAGTCGAGAATCAGGCGACCGTCGTCCGCGAATCGGTTCTCCAAACCTTCGCCTCGCGGTCCGCCTGGAGTGTGCCGCTGATTCGCGACGTGGTCGTCGGCCGGCTGCTCAAACGGTACGCCGCCGAGGGGACGCCGGCAGGATTTCGCGCCGCGGCGCAGATCTTCGCCTCGGCCCCTACCGCGGCCGACCGCACAAAACTGCTCGCGGATCTCGACGAAGGCCTGGAGCTAATCGGCACTCCGACCGCCAAGCATGCGTCGCTCGGCGCCTACTACGACCGCTTCGCCGTGGTCGCTCGCGAAGGTAAGCACGAGGCTCGCCGCTTTGGGAGTTGTCCGCCAGAGCTAGAACCCGTTCTAGCCGCGCTTACGAGTGACCGCTCAACCGACCCGCTCGTGCTCCGCGTGGCCTGTCGCCTGGGAAGCCGCGAGGCCTACGAACGGGTCATGACGCTGCTCGGAAGTTCGAGCACGCCCTCAGCCACACGGAAAGAACTGCTGGCGATCGTCGGCGAGTTTGGCGAGGCGAAGAACGTTGGGACAGTGTTGGCAATCGTCCGCGATGCTCACGATGACGGGTTGCGACTGGCGGCCCTCGCGACGCTCTCGCATTTTGACTTGCCACAGATTGCCGACGCAGTCCTGGCCGAATACCCGCGGATGACGCCCGCGTTGCGGACGGCCGCCCGCAGCCTGCTCTTCGGCCGTCGCGAGTGGGCTAGGAAGCTGTTGGCTCAGATTGAGGGCGGCACGATTCGCCCCGCGGACGTGCCCACCGAAGAACTCCGGCCCGTCGCGCTCTATCACGATGAACAGCTCGATGACCAGGTGCAGAAGCTGTGGGGCAGCGTTCGGGCGGGCACCACTGAGGAAAAGCTGGCTGACATCCGCCGCCTGTCGAACGATCTGCGGGCCGCCCCCGGCAAACCGAGTGCGGGGCACGAGCTGTTTAAGAAGCACTGCGCCACCTGCCACATGCTATTCGGCGAGGGGACGAAACTTGGACCTGACCTCACCACGGCCAATCGCCACGACCGCGAATTTCTGCTGGTGAGTGTCGTCGACCCCTCGGTGCAGGTGCGGAAGGAATACTTGGTCTACGCCGTCGAAACGCACGACGGCCGGGTCGTCACCGGCTGCATCGCCGAGCAGAATGCATCGAACCTC
The DNA here is from genome assembly GCA_963813715.1 of uncultured Planctomycetaceae bacterium. GTDB lineage: Bacteria > Planctomycetota > Planctomycetia > Planctomycetales > Planctomycetaceae > DASPSM01. The sequence continues at coordinate 326,831 of CAWFAK010000012.1, forward strand.
ACGCTGGTCGGTCCCAAGAACGACCGCACGACGATCCGCCGCAGCGAGATCCTCGAGATGAAAGCCATGGCGAACTCGCTGATGCCGGAGAAGCTGCTCGACCCTCTCAAACCGCAAGAAGTCCGCGACCTGTTCGCGTATTTGCAGCAATAGTCGAGTGCCCGCCCCGCCTGCACGGAGCGATCGGCCGACGGGCTGCGTGCCGGGACCGTGCGTCCCTTGTCGCGTTCGCTAGAATTGCATCGCGAGATGTAGGCCCGCGGGGCGAACTCCGCATCTCTGCAGCATCGACAGCTTCACAGGGACGCTAACCATGCACGAAGCGATTCTCGAGCGTTTGGGAGTGGTCTCTTCCGCGACCAAAGCACAGGGCATTTTGTCGGGCGTCAAGGCGAGCGGTGCTCGCATCGAAGCCACCGGGCCGGAGCTGGTCTCGCTCAACCCGTCGACGGGCGAACCGCTCGCGCGCATCCGCACCGCCTCGCGCGGCGAATACGAGGCGGTCGTGGCCGCCGCGCAGGAAACCTTTATCCGTTGGCGGACTGTTCCCGCGCCCAAGCGGGGCGAGCTGGTCCGCGCGATCGGTGAGCGGCTGCGAGCCCACAAAGCCGATCTCGGTCTGCTCGTCACGCTCGAGATGGGCAAGATTCGCGCGGAAGGCGAAGGCGAAGTCCAGGAAATGATCGACATGTGCGACTTCGCCGTCGGCCTGTCGCGGCAGCTGTACGGACTGACGATGCCCAGCGAACGGCCGCAGCACCGGCTGTTCGAGCAGTGGCATCCGCTCGGGCCGGTCGGCGTGATCACTGCGTTCAACTTTCCGGTCGCCGTCTGGGCCTGGAACGCCATGCTGGCCGCCGTTTGCGGCGACACGGTCATCTGGAAACCGTCGCCGCATACGCCGCTCTGCGCGCTGGCCGTGCAGAAGATCGTGACGGAAGTTGCCAAGGAGGCCGGCTTCGAGGGGCTCTTTTCACTCTGCACGACGGCCGGCGTTGAAGGGGGACAGTGGATGGCCGACGATCGCCGCCTGCCGCTCGTCTCGGCCACTGGCAGCTGCGCGATGGGCCGCGCACTCGGTCCGCGGATCGCCGCCCGCTTGGGCCGCTCACTGTTGGAGTTGGGGGGCAACAACGGCATCATCGTCGCCCCGAGCGCGAACCTGGACCTGGCCTTGCGGGCCGCGGCTTTTGCGTCGCTGGGCACCACCGGCCAACGGTGCACGTCGCTGCGACGGTTATTCGTGCACGAGTCGGTCGTTGAGAAACTGCTCGCGCGACTGGTCCCCGTGTTCAAGAGCGTCCGCATCGGCAATCCCTGGGAAGACGGCGTGTTGATGGGCCCGCTCGTCAGCGAGGCGGCCGTGGACATGATGCAGCGGGCTCTCGAAGCGGCCCGCGCTCAGGGGGGCGAAATCGTGTGCGGCGGCAAACGGGTCAATCGTCCGGGCTTCTTTGTCGAGCCGGCCCTCGTCCGCGCCCGACCCGAGATGCCCATCGTTGCGGAAGAGACGTTCGCCCCGATTCTGTACGTGATGACCTACACCGACTTCGACCAGGTCGTCGCCGCCCACAACGGCGTTTCGCAAGGCCTCTCGTCGGCCGTCTTCACCGATCGGCTGACCGAGGCCGAACAATTCCTCTCGGCAGCCGGCAGCGATTGCGGCATCGCCAACGTCAACATTGGCACTTCGGGGGCCGAAATCGGCGGAGCCTTCGGCGGCGAAAAGGACACCGGCGGCGGACGCGAGTCGGGCTCCGACTCCTGGAAAGCTTACATGCGGCGGCAAACGTGCACTGTGAACTGGGGCAAGGATCTGCCGCTGGCGCAAGGGATCGAGTTCCCGGTGGGCGAGTAGCGAGCCGCGCGACGCGTCCTTAGAATCGCCGCCTATGAAGTACGACGTCTATGGCGTGGGCAATTCGCTCGTTGACATTCAGGCCCAGGTGAGCGAGGCGACGGTCGCCGCGCTCGGCTTCCCCAAGGGGTCGATGACGCTCGTCGACGAGGCGGCGCAGACCAAGGTCCTGGGCAGCGTGGCCGGCGTGCCCTTTCATCGCTGCGCCGGCGGCTCGGCGGCCAATACGATCCTGGGGATCGCCGATTTCGGGGGGAAGACAGCGTACGCCGGCAAGACGGCCGACGACGAACTGGGCCGGTTCTTCCTCGAGGACATGCGGCGGATGGGCGTGTCGATCGAGGTGCCGCCAGCCGCCGGGCAGACGGGAACCTGCGTCATCTTGATTACGCCCAACGCGCAGCGAACGATGCTCACGCACCTGGGCGTGTCGGCCACGCTCGGGCCCGACGATATCGACGGCAACCAGATCGCCCAGTCGAAGTACGTTTATGTCGAGGGCTACCTCTTCGCCGGCCCGAGCACGCGGGATGCGGCCCTCTTGGCGATCGCCCAGGCCAAGGCGGCCGGCGTGAAAGTGGCCTTCACGATCTCCGATCCCTTCCTGATTGCCGGCTATCGGGACGAATTCTGGGAGTTGATCCGCGGCCCCGTCGACTTGCTGTTTTGCAATCTGGACGAGGCCCGCAGCCTCACCGGGCTGACCGACGCGGTCGACTGTGCCCGAGAAATCCATCGCCACGCGGAAAATGTGGCCCTCACGCTGGGCGCCAATGGCTCGATCGTGATGCATCAGGGCGACGTGTTGCCGATCGAAGGGGTGGAAGTCGAAGCCATCGACACGACCGGGGCCGGCGACATGTACGCCGCCGGGCTGCTCTATGGCATCACCAACGGGCTGACGTGGCGTTCGGCGGGTCGGCTGGCCTCCCACGCCGCCGCCCGCATCGTCGCGCAGCTCGGCGCCCGCTTGAAGCGGCCGTTCACCGCCGCCGAAATCGCCGACCTGGTGATGTAAACGCGTTCCCGCCGGCTTTCCGCGGCTGCCAACACTTTGCTTGAGCCAGCGAACCTTCAGCGACGAGTTCAAAGTCGGCCGGTTGGAGGGATCCGCGAGCGCCCGATAGAATCAGAGCGTCCCTTTTGCCCAGCCTTCAGGAGGAAAGCGTTGCCAGCCACTCGTTCCATCGCAGGCGGCGTTTCGCGCGGACGCTGGCTGATCGTCGGCATGGTGTTGGCCGTCGCGTCCAGTGTTGAGAGTGCGTCGGCCGCAGGACCGGGGCTCGATGCGGCACGCGCCTACGGCTACTTGCAGAAGATTTGTCGGATCGGACCACGGCCCAGCGGCAGCCGCGGGATGGCGGAACAACAGTCGTTGATTGCCGAACACTTCAGTCGGCTCGGCGCGCAGGTGAGTTATCAGCCGTTCGACGCGGCCGATCCGGTCAGCGGCCAGCCCGTGCGGATGTCGAACCTGATCGTCACCTGGAACCCCAAAGCGACCGAGCGGGTCTTCATCGCTTGCCATTACGACACGCGGCCGTTTCCCGATCGCGATCGGCGCAATCCGCGCGGCGTATTCCTCGGGGCCAACGACGGAGCCAGCGGTGTCGCCCTGTTGATGGAACTCGGCAACCACATGCAGGACCTGCATCCGTCCCGCGGCGTCGATTTCATCTTTTTCGACGGCGAGGAACTGGTCTACCAGACTACGGGGCGATACTTTCTCGGCTCGACTTACTTCGCCACGCAATATCGGGACGCTCCGCCTCCCCATCGTTACGCGGCCGGCGTGTTGATCGACATGATCGGCGACAAAGACCTCGACATCTTTCCGGAAAAGACGAGCGTGCGCCTGGCTCCTGGAGTGACCCGAAGCGTGTGGGCGGCGGCCAAAAGCCTGAAACAGCGCGAGTTTCATCCGACGCCCCGGCACGAGATTAGCGACGATCACGTGCCGCTCAACGAAATCGCCCACATCCCCACGTGCGACGTGATCGACTTCGACTATCCGTACTGGCACACGGCGCAGGACGTGGCGAGCCGTTGCTCGGGCGAAAGTCTCGTGAAAGTGGGCCGGGTGCTCGCCCGCTGGCTGACGTTGCCTCCGGAAGAACAGTCTCCGATTCAGTAGCAGTCTCCGCTGCGGTCATGGGCACAGCTTGCGGGCACAGGCGTTTGGCAGGGAAATATGGTTGAAAATCGTTGGCCCGCCCTGATCGTCGCCGTCGTGCTGGTGGTGTTCGGCATCACGCTGATCGTGTCGCACCGCCGCACACGACGCCGCCAATTGGGCAGCCTGCATCTCGAAGAAGGCGAAAGCCTGTTCCTGGAAAAGCGCTACCGGCGCCGGATGCGGATCGCGGTGACGTTCACGATCTTGGGCGTGTTGATCGGCGTGGGGGACGCGGTGCTGCCGATCCAGAAAAAGCAGCCGCTGGCCGTCACGCTCTATTGGATCGGCGTGCTCTTGTTGACCGGCTGGGTCATGCTGCAAGGGTTCTGGGATTTGTGGTCGACGGCCGCCTATACGGGGGCTGAACTGTCGCGCATCCGCCAAAAGCGCCGCGAACTCGAGCAGCAGCTGGTCGAATTCAAGCACCGCAACCTGGGCGAGCGGGACTTCGACGGGCAGTCTTGAGCCGTCCGAACGATCCCGCTCGCGGCGTCACTCGCTGCCGCCGGCTTCGTTCATCCCCAGCTGTCGCATCTTGCGATAGAGATTCGAGCGATGCACGCCCAGGAGCCGGGCCGCCTCGCTCATGTTTCCCTGCACGCGCTTGATCGAGCGGCGGATGAACTCTTGCTGGAATTTGCGGCTGGCCATTTCGAGCGACATATCGCCCGACGGTTCCAGCGCCGCATCGCGGCCCGGATTGAGGATGAACTCCAGGTCCTCCGCTTCGACCTTGTCGCCGCTGCCCAAGTAAACGACCCGCTCCATCAGGTTCCGCAACTCGCGGACGTTGCCCGGCCAGGCATGCGATTGCAGCCGCCGCCGGGCGTCGGCCGAGAACTTCAGCGACGGCCGCCGCGCGCGAGCGCAAAACTGCTTCAAGAAGTATTCGGCCAACGGAATGACGTCTTCGGGCCGGTCCCGCAGCGGAGGCAGCACCTGCGTGACGACGCTCAGGCGATAGTAGAGGTCTTCCCGGAATTTTCGCAGTCGCACCGACTCGGCCAGGTTGGCGTTGGTCGCGGCAATCACACGCACATTGATCGGGATACTCTGCGAGCCACCGACCCGGGTGATGACTTTTTGCTCGAGCACGCGGAGCAATTTCGCCTGCCCGGCCAGGCTCATATCGCCGATCTCGTCGAGGAAGAGCGTGCCTTCTTCGGCCAGCTCGAACTTGCCGCGGCGCATTTCGCGGGCGTCGGTAAAGGCCCCCTTTTCGTGGCCAAAGAGCTCGCTTTCCAGCAGTGTTTCGGCGAGGGCCGCGCAGTTGACGGCGATGAACGGCAGCGCGGCGCGCGTCCCCTGAAAATGCAGCGATTGGGCCACAACTTCTTTGCCGGTGCCACTCTCGCCCAGAATCAACACGGGCAGGTCGGTCGCGGCGAGCCGCACGACTGTCGCCCGCAGCGCCACGATCGCCGGACTCTCGCCGATGATCTGCACGCCCTGGGTCACTTGCTCGGTCAATTGTTCGATGCTGCGAGTCATCTGCTCGCGCTCTTGCGCGTTTTGCAGCGCGATGGCGGCGGGCACGCCGAGCTGAGCCAGGGTCTCTTCGTCGTCGTCGCCAAACGGTCCGTCGATGCGGTTGATCACCTCGAAGGCGCCGATCAAGTTGCCCTCCACGTCGCGGAGCGCCTGGCAGAGCAGGTTGCGGGTGGTGAACCCGCTGGCCACGTCGACGCTCTTGTCGAAGCGCGGATCGCGATACGCATCGTCGACGCGAATCGACTTGCCCGTCTGCACCACCTGCCCGACGATGCCGGCCGTATCGGGCAGCCGCAGATTTCGCCCGTTCATGCCGAGGGCAGGCCGGGCGACGAGCTCGTGGTGATAGCGGTCCCACAGAAAAATGCTGGCCCGCTCGCAGCCCAGGATTCGCGTGGCGGCCGTCGCCACCAGCTCGAGTAGCGGCTGCGACTCGCGCGTTCGCGAGAACGACGTCGCCACTTCGAGGGTGCTGGTCAATCGCTCGACGCGCTTGAGCCCCTGGGCGTGCCGCTCGACGATCGCCAAACAGATCCCCAGCACGCGACTGATGGCGACAACGGCCGGCAGCAATCCGTCCGACAGATTGCGACCAGCCATCAGCAGAACGTCGCCGGTGGTCGAATGCGCGGCGCCCAGGGGCGCGGCCAGGAATCGCCAGCCGTCCGCCGAGCCGTCCGCGTGAAACGCGCCCGCGTCGCGGTCGAGCACCTCTTCCAGCACGCGGTGCGGAATCTCCTCGAAGCCGCGGCGGCCGGTCTCGGCAACGCGCGTCCACTGGGGCGTTCGCTTGTAAACGGAACACCACTGGGCCGAAAACTCGGTGGTGATTTCGGGCAAACGCCGGTTCAGGAAGGACGTGGAAGTCGTGGCTTCCAGGGACGCCTCGAGCAGCCGCTCAGCCAGCTGGACGATGCCGCCCCCGGCCTCCGAGCGGGACAGCCAGGGCAAGTCTCCCCAACTCAGCCAACGAGCCTTGAGCGCGGTCACTTACATCCCTCCGAGGCCGTAGGGCGCAATCAGTTTGATCGGCATGTATCGCTTTGCGCCTCATCCGCGGGACGACGTCCTTGCCCCGCTGCGATCACAATGATTCACATAATATCAGTCACGGGACGGTTCGCCACTCTGACTCAATCTGGCCTCGCGTCAGCAGTTTGGTCGTAAGATCCTGCTTGCAGCCACGAAGAGCGGCCTGATAATTGGGGAAGCTCCGCGCGAAGAGTCGCGGATAGCCACCGCGACACGGGCCGACCGGCACCGGCAAGAGGAGGCGAAGAGATGATCCCGCAATTCTCTGAGACGAGTTGGATCGTGACGATTTCCATCTTGGGCGGCGTGGCCGTCGCCTGGGCGATCGTCGTCTGCGTGATCACCGTCGCCAAGATCGTGGTGCAGCACCGCGAACGGATGGCCCGCATCGGCATGGACATCAGCGCACAACGCGCGGCCGAAACGATCCCGCACCCGGGGGCCGAATCGTCGCATCCCAATGAGTGGCCGCGCAAATCTGTCGTCGGCTGAAACGTGGGCGACCTGCCGGCCTCAAGTCCGGCTTTCAGGGCATCCCTTTAGCGTCTGGAGCGGCTAGCGCCAGGGATTGTAGTCCGGCTCGACGCGATCCAATTGGCGGATCATCGCCGCCCAGAGGAACGGATAGCGCCGCGGCTGCGTGAGCACGGCCCGCGATTGCCGGGCGACCTCCGGCGGAGCGGCTTTCAGCGGCAGACCCGTCGACAGGGCGGACAGGTTGATTTTGCAGGTCCGCTCCAAGTCGAGCATGTCGATCAGCGCCTGCTCCACCGTGCCGGCGCAGGTCAAGAGGCCGTGATTCGCGAGGATCAGGGCCCGCTTGTCGCCGAGCGACTCCACGATCCCGTTGGTCTGTTCGCCGTCGAGCACGATGCCCGTGTACTCGTCGTACACAGCGTGGTCTTCGAAGAACGAACAGCCGGTCTGATCGAGCGGCTCCAGCGGAATGCCGAGCGTGCTGTAAGCCGTCCCTGCGGGCGGATGCGTGTGGCAGGCGCAGTTCACGTCGGGTCGCGCGTGATGAATGGCCGAATGAATGCAGAAGCCGGCCTGGTTGATGAGCGGATGCCCGTCCAGGATTTCGCCGGCCGAATTGACCAACACGAGGTTGTCGGCCCGCACTTCGTTAAAGAAGAGGCCGAACGGATTGACCCAAAAATACTCCGGCGCCCCGGCACGCGCAGACTGATGTGACCGGCCACGCCGTCATCGAGACCGGCCCGCGCCAAAAACCGATAGGCGGCCGCCAGCTTTACGCGCTCGGCTCGCGCCTCGGGTGAACTCGCCAGCTTCAGGACACGATCTTTCTCAGCCGAAGGTGCGGCCACCCGTTCCACGGCAATCGATTCGGGATTGATGGTCGTCATAGCGCCTGACTCCGGTGAAATGCGGGAATAAGTTTCGTCCGTCAGCCTGCACCAACGTTGAAGAAGCCTCGATCCTACTGTGACCGCGCCAGCCGAGCAATCTGCCGTTTTTGCCGACCAATTTCCACACAACAGATTCAACCGGCGAGACAATCGTTCGCGTCCGACGGATCGCGGAAAGCCCAAAACCGCTGCTTGTCGCGGGCTTTCACCCACTCCTATAATGCCCTGCGCTTCGGCCTGCTCGCATCGGCCTCCGCACTTTGGGAGCTCGCGCCAGCGGTCGAGCCGAAGACAGTTCCGACTTACTCACCTTAGTTGGATCCCAGATGGCCGAGTCACTTCGCGGGCACTGTCTGATCGCCGCCAAACGGCTTCGCGACCGCAATTTCTATAAAACGGTCGTCCTGATGGTGGAACACGGATCGGACGGGGCGATGGGGCTGGTCATCAACCGCCCGTCCTCGGTCACCGTAGCCCACGCTCTCTCGGAGCACTTCAAGCTCCCCGAGACCGACGACTTGGTTTACGTCGGCGGGCCAGTCGAACCCTCGGCCCTGTTCATCGTGCACAACTCGCTCGAGTTCGATACGGACGAGTCGCCGGTGATTCCGGGCGTTTACGTCGGCAGCAGCGCGGAGGTTTTCGAGCAAATCGTGCGGTCGTCGGCCGAAGGAAATCCCGACCTGCGGTTCCGCATTTATTCGGGTTGCGCCGGCTGGGCGCGGGACAGCTCGAAGGTGAGTTGGCACGCGGCGACTGGTACACGCTGCCTGCCCACGACTCGGCAATCTTCAGCGACGACCCATATTTGGTGTGGGACGAATTGATGGCCAAGGTGCAGGACTCCAACCGCATCCTGCCTCAGTTGTCGGGCAACCCCGAGTGGAACTGACGGCGCTCTCCGAACTCGGCGGCGCCTCGTTCGACCCGCTTGTCGCACTTCGCCAACAGGATTCTCTTCGTCAAGTAGTGAGGAGCCGACATGGACGTGATCTCCCTCTCCGACGGCCACGGTTCAACGGCGAAGGTCACGCCGGCGTTGGGCTTTAATTGTTTTGACTTTCAGGCCCGTGTCGGCAACGAGACGATTCCCGTGCTCGACGCTTCGCCCCAGTTCGCACGGGGCGGCGACAAGCCGAGCGGCCACGGCATCCCGATTCTTTTCCCCTTTCCCAACCGCATCCGCACCGGCCGCTTCGCCTGGAACGGAAAGCACTACGAGATCCCCGAGTCGAACGCGTCGTACAACTCGGGCAACGCCATTCATGGCTTCTGTCTCGACCGGCCCTGGCGCGTTGCCAACCGCGGACCCGACTTTGTGGCTGGCGTGTTTCAGCTCAGCCGCGACGCGCCGGACCGCGCGAGCTATTGGCCGGCGGACTTCCGCCTCGAGGTTCGCTATACCGTTCGCGCCGCCAGTCTGCGGGCCGACTTCTTGATCGTCAATCCGTCCGCTGACCCGCTTCCCTGGGGCTTGGGAACGCATCCCTATTTCAAATTGCCCCTGAGCACGAAAAGCCAGGCGGCGCGCTGCCTGGTCTCTGCCCCGGCCAGCCAGGAATGGGAATTGATCGATTGCCTGCCCACAGGGAAGCGGCTGCCGATCACTGAGCCGAAGGATTTGCGCGAGGGCGCGTACTTCGATACGCTCAAGCTGGACGACGTGCTGACAGATCTGGGAGACACGCGAACGATCGAATGCGGCATCACCGACGAGCACGCCGGCCTGCAAATCACGCAGCGATTTCCCTCCGAGTTTCGCGAGCTGGTCGTCTACACGCCTCATAATCGGGACGCGATGTGCCTCGAGCCATACACGTGTGTCACCGACGCGATCAACCTCGCGCCCCGGGGCATCGAAACCGGCTGGCGCGTGCTCGAGCCGGGCAGCGAATTCCGCACCTGGATCGAGATCAAGGCCGGCCAGGTCATTGCCTGACGATCGACGGCTCGCCCTCGCCCCTTGCTAGTCCGAGCAGTCCGAGAATGTCGGCCGGGTCGTTTGACCGGCTAGCGGTGGGGTTGTTTTCGGCCGCCGGACGGGTTTCGGTCCGAGCCGCCGTGCTGGCCGCATGATAGAATGAAAGGGGCCGACGGCGCTGCGCGGCATTAACGAACGCTTGCGCGATTGGGGACGTCCGTGATCTCGAACTGCAAACTCGTCTCGAAGGCGGCTTCGCAAAGCCCCTGGCCCGGTCTCTTCTGTTGCCTGATCGGCCTCGCTTGCCTCTTGGCAACGTCCACCGTCTCTGCTGCCCAAAATTCTGCCGGGGCTGCCGCATCGTTGGGGCCGACGGTCGAGATCGAATCGCTCCATTTGGGATCGATCTATTCCTATTACAACCCGCCCGCCGGCACCCGGTTTCTCGCTGTTCAGATCAAGGTCACCAATCACGATTCCAAGCCGCTCGCCATTCGCACTCAGGACGTGCTGCTGCACTGCGACGGCACGGATTACAAGCAGCGCGACACGGTCGGCGCACTGCGCAACAGCGCGTTCCAGGTCCGCGGACGTAGCGTGAACGTCAACAAGATGCAGCCGACCGCCGAGCTGCAAGTGGCGCCGGATGCCGCGGCAGAGAAGTGGCTGGTTTTCGGCGGGCTGCCTCCGGGCAATCAAGTGCCGACACTCGTGCTGCGAATCGCGGCCGCCGGCGCCCCGCACGAAATCGACCTGAACGAAGCGGCGCGGCGTCAGATGAAGCTGACGGTCGAGCGGATCGGCCCCCGAGGCTGTCTCGCTCTGTTGACCGTTGCCGGCGAGCTCAACACGGTGAACATCGGCAGCCTCGTCGGCACCTTGGAATCGCTGGTCGCGCAGAAGGTCGTGCGGGCTGTGATCCGCTTCGATCGGTCGGTGCCTCAGCTCGACGGTCAGATTCTCAGCTGGCTGCAGCAGGGGGCGTTTCTCGCCGGTCGCGGCGAAAACAACAATATGCAGCTGCCGCTCTTCCCCGCCGCCCTGCGGGAGTTGCACTTGGCGCGGCTGCCTAATCACTCGGCCGAAAACCTCGAGGGGGCCGCAGGTGACGAGCCGCGGATTCACCAGCGTGACGCGGTCGCCGTGCGGGCCGCGCTCAAGTCGGCCATCGAGTCCCTGCCCCGGGCCGAGTTGCTCGCCGAAATTGAAAAAGGCCATCCGCTGGTCCGGCCGGTCGCGCTCGCAGACGGCGGCAGCCGCCTGACGTCCGAGGACCTGCCACTCGTGCTGCGATTTGCCGACGGCGACGACGTGAAGATGCAGCTGGCCGCGATCACGGCGCTACGGCACTTCGGCGAGCCGGCCGCCATCGACAAGCTGCTCTTCTACGCGCGGCGGAATGTCGAGCCGACCGTCTCGGCGGCGATCGAAAGCCTGGCCGCCTCGCGTTATGCGGTGGCCCACCAGGCGCTGTTGGACGTGTTGAAGAAGGAGCATCCGGCTTCGCGACGGATCATCGTGCGCGTGCTGGCCAAGTATCCGCGGCCGCTCTGGTCGGACACGATCTACTCGTTCATCAGCGATCCGGATCCGAGCGTGGCCGTCGAAGCTCTGCGGGCCCTCGTGGAAACGGGTCATCCGCGGCTGTTGGATTTGCTCAAGGACGCTCTCGCCCGCGGCACACCGCCGGTGAGGGAGGAGGCCTTTCAGCTGTTGTCGAAGCGGAGCGACCCGCAGAGCGAAGAGCTGGCTCTCGAATATGCGCTGCAAGCCATGAAGTCGGGCGCTCCCAACACGAACGTTTACGAGCTTTTGACCCGGACGAAGGATCCGCGGGCGATTCCGCTGCTGCTGCACGAACTCGATCGGGTGTCCGGCAGCCGTTCGCAAGTCATCAACGTGTTGGCGCAAATTGGCGACCAGTCGGCAGCGGAGGCGCTGGCGGCCAAATACCCGACGCTTTCGGATCGCGACAAAGCGTCCACCTTGAACGCGCTGCAGACGCTCAAATCGCCGCACTTCCGTCGCTTTGCCGGCGAGGCGCTGATGCGGGGGGACACGTCGCTCGTGAGCACGGCCATCATCGGTCTGCAAAACGACGGCGGTCCGCAGGCCGTGCAATTGCTGGTGAACGCCTTGGAATCGTCCAAAAATCTTACGATCTGGTCCTATATTACGAATGCCCTGGCCAACTTCGGCACAACCGAAGCCAAGGTGGCCTTGCAGCGAGCCCGCGACTCGGACAATCCGCGAAAGCGCAAGCTGGCGCTGGAAGCGCTGCGTCAAATGAGCCAGCGGTCCCCCGGCTATCCGGCATTTCTCACCGCCCGACAGTCGGCCCAGAGCGAACGCTGGGACGAGGCGATCTCGCGCTACGCTGCGGCCATCGAGCTCGATCCCGAATTGTCCGACGCCTATTCCGGTCGCGGTCACGCGCTCTTGCAGGTCAAAAAGCTGGCCGAGGCACACAAGGATTTCACCAAGGCGGTGGAGCTCGACCCGTATAGCGCGGAAGGCGTCAGCGGATTGGGCATCTGCCTGGTGATGGAGGGCGACGTTGCGGGGGGCACGAAGACCATCGAAGACTCCCGCGCGAAGCTCAGCGACGATTTCGTGTTCACGTACAACGCGGCCTGTGTCTACGGGCGGGCAGTCGAGCAAACGTCGAAGCTTCCCCCTTCGCCCGAACGGGAAAAGAAGACCACGAGGTTTCGCAAGCAGGCGCTCACCGATCTGCAGCTCTCCGTGAAGCTCGGCTTTCCCGACATCGATTGGATGAAGAAGGACGCCGACCTCGAGTCGCTGCACGGCCTCACGGAATTCAAGCGGATCGTGTCGCCCGACGAGAAGCACGGCCCCGACGAGAATTCGGGCGACGACAATAACGGCGACCCGAAAACCCCGGCCGCCGACTCCGCCGGCAAGGGCGCGGCGGCCAAAACGCCAGCCGGAAAACACGCCTCCCCCAAGCCCGCAGCGCAAAAGACGGCTTCGCGAAAACCCGAAGAGGGCGCCGAAAATCGTGGCGGGCGATCGACGACCGACGACGCGATCCGGGCCGACCTGATGTTCGAGGACGCGCGGCCTTAGTCCGGCCGCTTAGAACGTCAACCGCAGCAGGCCTTGGCCGGGAGCCGGAGCGAAGGGATTGTGCCGATGGTTTATCTCGACCGCATCTACACCAAGAGCGGCGACAAGGGACAGACATCGCTCGGCGACGGCTCGCGCGTTCCCAAGACCGACAGCCGCATCGTGGCGTACGGCACCGTCGACGAGCTCAACTCGCTGATCGGCGTCGTCGTCGCCGCCGGAACTCCAGAGCCCGTGGCTTCGGGGCTCAAGCACATTCAAAACGACCTGTTCGACGTGGGAGCCGATCTCTGCGTTCCGGTCGCTTCCGGAACCGAGGCCGAGGGGCATTTGCGGGTGACCCCGGAGCAAGTGACTCAATTGGAACGGTGGATCGACGGAGCGACGGACCAGCTCCAACCGCTGAAAAGTTTTGTGCTGCCGGGAGGCACCACCGCGTCGGCACATCTGCACTTGGCGCGCACCGTGTGTCGCCGCGCCGAGATCAAGATTTTGCTGCTGGCTGAGTCAACTCCCATCAATCCGCAGGTGACGATCTATCTCAATCGCCTCTCCGATTTGCTCTTTGTCTGGGCGCGGCTTTGCAACGACGCGGGCCAGAGCGACGTCCTCTGGGTGCCGGGCAAATTCCGCACGCCCCCGCCCTAAGAGCCGCGCACGCAGTCAGCGGTGCCCTTTGGTCCTTCGTGTCTTCCGCCACGCAGGCCGCGTCGCGCGGCTTGCGAGCGACCGGCGCAGCAGCTAGTTTTGAGGGTCCCACGCCGCCTTTCGTTCGCCTCCCCCGGATCCCATTCCGCAGGATTTAGAGCAGGATTTGCATGCAACGACTCGTTTTGCGCGGGAAACACCACGGACGCTTGGCCGTCGCCCCGCCTAGCTTGTTAGCCCTCGCCCTCTGTGCTGCTTTCACTATCGCCGGATGCGGACCCCCGCAGCCAAAGACGGCGTGCGCCGACGGCAACCTCCGACGCGCCTCCGGGACACGCGGGCGGCGACGGCAAGGGGGACGCCGCTACCGCAACGACCAGCGCCCCGGCCGCCGCCGAAACAGCCGATGAGAGCCCGGCAAAAGCCGACAATCCGGCCGACATCGCCGCGCTCAAGGCGGCCGGCGCCCAACTGCGCTCCTCCGGCGGCTCGGTGGTCGCAGTCGATCTCTCCGAACAGAACGGCACGGACGAGATCCTGCTCCATCTGAAGGGCCTGCCCGCTCTGCGGCAATTGATCCTCGCCGGGCCGTCCTATTCACCCGAGGGCCTGGCACACCTGGGCGAGGTCGTGCAGCTCAAGCGGCTGGAGCTGGAGGCGACGCAGACCAACGATGCTGTATTGGCCGCGCTCAAACCGCTCGTGAACCTCGAATTGATCAAACTTTTCAAGACCGACGTCCGCGACGAGGGCCTCAAAAACCTGGTCGCGCTCGCGCGGCTCAAGGACATCGATTTGCGCCGCACGCTCACTGGCGATCCGGGTGTCGCCAACTTGAAAGGCCTCGACAACCTCAAAGCGCTCAAGCTGCAGGACACCCGCGTGACCGAAGCGTGTCTCGATGACGTCAGCAGCCTGCCGCGACTCGAGGGGCTCGGCCTCTCGGGCACGAACTTCGGCGATTCGGCTCTCAAAAAGATCGGCAAGCTGACGAAGCTTCGCAGCCTACAGCTCGACGACACGCTGATCACCGATGCGGGCCTCGCCAATCTGGAAGGGCTCACCAAGCTCGACGTTCTGCATCTGCGGCGGACGCACGTCGGCGACGCGGGGCTGGCGCACATCGCTGGGCTGTCCAAGATGCGCGTGCTGATGCTGCGCGACACGCTCGTCGGCGACGCCGGCATTGCTCACCTGGCCGGCATGTCCAATCTCGATACGCTGGAAATCAGCGAAACGCAGGTGGGCAACAAGGGGCTAGCCACGCTGGGCGGTCTGAAAAAACTGGCCCGCCTCGAGATTTGGAAAACGCAAATCACGGCAGCCGGCATGGGTTCGTTCAAAGATCTGACGAACCTCGTCGAGCTCAACCTCGACAGCTGCGAAATTTCCGACGACAGCTTGAAAAACCTCGAAGGGCTCAAGCGGCTGGAAAACCTCAATCTGTCGAGCACGCCGATCAGCGATGCGGGCCTTGACCACCTCAAGGGGCTGACGGCATTGCGGTCCCTCGATCTGAGCAACGCCGGCGACATCACCGAAGAGGGGATCGAGAAGCTCAAGAAATCGCTCCCTGAGTGCCACATCAAACACTGATCGCGCCCGACAACGGAAGGCGTTTCCCGTGCGGCGACTTTGCTTGTTGACTATCGGAGCGTTGGCCGCCGCAATTGGGGCGATAGCCGGCGCGGCGCGTGCCGACTCGTGGCCGCAGTTTCGCGGTCCCAACGGTTCGGGCCGGCCGACCGTCGACGCGCCGCTGCCAGCGGAAATCGGTCCGAACAAGAACGTGGTGTGGGCGACCGAGCTTCCCGGCGGGCACTCGTCTCCCGTCGTCGTGGCCGATCGCATCTTTCTGACGGCCGAGCGCGACAAGCACCTGCTGACGCTGGCCCTCGAGCGCGCCACCGGCAAGGTTCTTTGGGAGCGTGACGCAAACAACGAGCGATTGGAGGAAATTCACCACATCGGCAGCCATGCGCAGGCGTCGCCAGCGGCCGACAGCGAACGGGTGGTGACCTTCTTCGGCTCGTCGGGGCTCTGCTGCTACGACCATTGTGGCAAGCTGCTCTGGAAGGTGCCGCTGGGCCCGTTCAAGAATAACTACGGTGCGGCTAGCTCACCCATTCTGGTGGGCAACCTGGTGATTCTGAACCAGGACCATGACATCGATTCATTTTTGCTGGCCGTCGACAAGCAAAGCGGAAAGGTCGTGTGGAAAACCGACCGGTCCGAGTTTCCCCGCGGCTTCTCCACGCCCATCGTCTGGAGCAACGAAGGCCAACGCCAGATCGTGGTGTCCGGCGGACTCCGCGTGTGCGGCTACGATTCCGCGCGGGCGCGAGCTCTGGACCGTTCGCGGCTCCGCGCGAACGTGCAGCATGACGCCGGTCGTCGGCAGTGACGGTACGCTCTTCGTCACCGAGTGGACGCCCGGCGGCGACGAATCCGATCACATCGTCGCCGATTCATTTGAGGAAATGACCGCCCGCTACGACGCCAACAAGAACAACCAGCTCGAGCGGAGCGAGATGCCCGCCGGTCCGCTGGCGAGCCGCTTCGACCAGATCGACCGCAACAAAGACGGGCACATCACGGCCCGCGAGTACGAGTGGGCCCGCAACATCTTCAATTCCGCGCAAAACGCCACGCTGGCAATCAGCCCCGGCGCTCGCGGCGAGGCCACCGATTCGCACGTTCGTCTGGCGCTACGCGAAGAACCTGCCCTACATCCCCTCGCCCGTCTTCGACGGCGGCCGGCTCTACATGGTCAAGAGCGGCGGGATCGTGTCTTGCGTCGACGCGACCAGCGGACGGCTGCTCAAGCAAAAGCGGGCGCCGGCGCGCACGACTATTACAGTTCGCCCGTGGTCGGCGACGGCAAGCTGCTCGTCGTGGACGTCGAGGGCGGCGCGACGATGTTTTCCGCCACGCCCGAGCTCAAGGTGATCTCGACGGCCGACTTCGACGAGCCGACGTACGCCACGCCCGCTCTGGTCGACGGCCGGATTTATCTCCGCACGAGCAAACGGCTCTACTGCTTCGGCAATTCACGCTGAGCCGTTCCGCGTAGCTCGGCGGGAAATGAAAAGTCCCCGACGATCTGCGGCACATAGCGGGCCAGCGCGTTTTGCCAGGTCGGCAATGCGGATCCGATGGTCGCTGACAGCCTCGAGCAGTCGAGCACGCTATACGCCGGGCGTTTGGCTTTTTGCGGAAAGTCTCGCGAGGGAATCGCGGCCACGGCCACGTCGAGTCCGGCCGCCCGAAAGATTTCGCGGGCAAAGCCGTGCCAGGTCGTCTCGCCGGAGTTGGTCGCGTGGTACAGGCCGAAACGACGGCTCTCGAGCAGCCTCCAAATTGCCACGGCAATGTCGGCGGCGTAGCTGGGCGTGCAGTGCTGATCGTCGACCACCTTGAGCGGCCGCCCCTCGGCCGCCATCCGCAGCATCGTCCGCACAAAGTTTCCCTTTCCGGCCGATTGGGCACGACCGTAAAGGCCGCAGGTGCGGACGACAAAATGCGCCGAACACTCCGCTTGCACAAGCTCCTCGCCTGCCAGCTTGCTCGTGGCGTAGACGCTGGCTGGCGCAGGCGACTCGGTTTCGACGTGCGGCGTGCGACCTGGAGAATCAGTGAAGACGTAGTCGGTGCTCACGTGCACGAGCGTAGCATTTTGGGCCGCGCACCAACGTGCGAGGTTCTGTGGTCCTAGCGCGTTGACGGCGTGCGCAAGTTCGGGTTCGTCCTCCGCCCGATCGACAAAATTGTACGCGGCCGCATTGATGACCCAATCGGCCCCGGCCTTCGTCAGCGCAGACTCGACACTCGCCATTTCGCGAATCTCGATGTCGGCGTGGCCCAGCGGCACGAGCGAAACCTCAGCGGGACGGCTGGCGGCAACCGCCGTTCCCAATTGGCCGGCTGCGCCGACGAGGGCAACTTTCATGGAACTCTCTTTCCCCCGCGCGGCAATTGCTTCGCAGGCCAAGTGTCAGCGGATTCAGCGTCGATTCAGTTAAGAGCACAGTCGATGACAAAAGTGCACAAGCGCGCCCTCTTCTCACCACGCCAGGAAGATTTTTGACCTCAAAATCGCGGAAACACGGAGCACTTCTCACCAATCCGTCATCTTGCGCCGTGTTGATTCGGAACCTTTGGTTCTGGGATCGGTTTAAAGAGTATAGAATCGCTTAGCGGCCACATGAGCAAGCGACCGATTTTGAAACGTTTGTTCACTGGAGCATTTCATGGCTCGGACGCAAACGCAAGCCGCCAAAATGACCCGCAGTCTGGCGCGATTTTGGTCGGCGCGAGTTGGCTTGAGCGTGATGGTGGTCGTGGCTTTGAGCGCCGCGACGGCTTTCGCTCAGGATGACAAGCAGCGCCGAAGTCGGCCACGGGCGACGCGAGTCACTCCGCGACCAAGGGCGACGCGAGTGATGCCGCGACCAAAGGCGAAAAGGGCTCGGCCAAGGGCGAGCACTCATCCAAAGGTGAGAAGTCGTGGGGCACTGACTCCTACACGCCGAAACCGGCCACGCATCGCCCGCGTCCGAATGTCGACCTCAAGGATTCTGCCGCGGTCGCCGCGGCCGTCGATAAGCTGATCCTCGCCAACCTGACCGAGTCGGGAACGCAGCCGGCGCCACGCACCTCGGACGAGGACTTCTTGCGGCGGATCCACTTCGACCTGGTGGGAACGGTGCCAAGCGCTCGTGAAGTGACGTTGTTCGGCCTCGATCCCGATCCCCAGAAGCGGGACAAGCTCATTGATCGCCTGCTCAAGAGCGATGAATACTCTCACAACTGGGCCGAATACTGGCGCGACACGATCTTTCTCCGCGCGACCGACATGAAATCTCGCATCGTCGAGGGCGCATTCGAGAAATGGATGTCCGATCAAATCCGCGAGAACCAGGGCTGGGACAAGATCGTGACGACGCTGCTCACCGCCTCGGGGCCCGTCGCCGATCACGGCGAGACGGGGTTGATCTTCGCGCATGGTGGCCAGGCCGATGAGTTGGCGGCCGAAAGCTCGCGAATTTTCCTGGGCATCCAGATTCAGTGCGCCAACTGTCACGACCATCCGTCGGACAAATGGAAGCGACAGCAGTTCCACGCATTGGCGGCGTTCTTCCCCCGGGTGAGCGTCCGGCGGATGAAGGGAAGCACCGATCCGCGAGCCTTCGAGGTTGCGTCCTACGAAGTGCCGGCCGGAGCCAAAGGTAAAGGCAAGGGCGGCAATTTGCAGGAACATCCGGAGCGGCTCTTCGCACGCTTCGATCGCAATCACGATGGCCGGATCACACGGGCCGAGGTCAAAAACACCAACTTTGAAAAGCCGTTCGAGCGATTGCTGACCCAGGCCGGCAAAAAGGACGGCTCGCTGACATTAAAGGAAATCAAAGACATTCCCCCGGCCAATCAGAAGGGGCCGCAGGCCGAGCACTACATGCCCGACCTCAAGAATCCGTCGTCCAAGGGAACCAAGATGGAGCCCGTCTTCTTCGTCAACGGCAAGCGGCCGAAGGCCGGCCTGCCCGACGAAGAACGGCGTCACGCGCTGGCGAAATACCTCACCGCCGACTCGGATCCCTGGTTCTCCCGCGCCTACGTGAACCGGATGTGGAACGAGATGGTCGGCGAAGGGTTTTACATGCCGGTCGACGATATGGGTCCGCAGCGGCAAGCGCGGATGCCCGAGGTGCTCGACCTGCTGGCCGATGCCTGGACGGCCAACCACTACGACATGCAGTGGCTGTTCCGCACGATTTCCCACACCGAAGCGTATCAGCGCGAGATTCGCCCCAAGGATCCGTCGGTCGAGTCGCCGCCCGTCTTTGCGGCGAGCACCCCCAAGCGTTTGCGGGCCGATCAGCTGTTCAACGCGATCTGCAAGGTGCTGGGCATCGAGGGCGTCGATGCGAAAGAATCGGAAGGGCCGGGCAAAGGCAAGCGGCCGCTGCGCAATCCGCGGGCTCAGTTCGCGTTTCTGTTCGGCTACGATCCGTCGACGAGCCAGGACGACCTGACGGGCAACGTGCCGCAGGCCCTGTTCATGATGAACTCACGGCTGATCAACAGCCTGATCCACGCTCAAGGCAAGACCCGCCTGGCGACGATCCTGGAAAAATACCCGGAGAACAAGGACGCCGTCCGCGAGGTCTACGTGCTGACTTTGGCCCGCGAACCGTCCGAAAAGGAAGAGAAGGTCTGCCTCAATTACGTCAAGGACGTCGGCAACCGCCACGAGGGTTTTGAAGACGTCATGTGGAGCCTGATGAACTCCAGCGAGTTCCTCTCGAAGCGCTAACGTTCCCTTGAACTGCGCTCGGAAATACGCTCCGCGTCACGGGAAGAATACGGCTAATCGCTCGCGCGGCGTCCGAGTGCCTCGCGTCCGCCTATCAAGGATTTGGCCATGAGCCTCTTTCATCACCAACACGTGCAATTCCTCAACCGATACGACTTGTCGCGCCGCAGCTTCCTGCAGTTCGTTTCGGCCGGCGCTGTCGCCGCCGGGACGCTCAACTTCCGCCAGCTGATGAGCCTGCAGGCGGCCGAGCTGCGGAAGCAGGACCGGGCGATGATCCTCTTGTGGATGCAAGGCGGACCAAGCCAGTTCGAGACATTCGATCCCAAGCCCCGCACCGAAAACGGCGGCCAGACGCAGGCGATCGCCACGGCCGTCTCGGGAATTCAAATTGCCAACGGCTGGGAGCAAACCGCCAAAGTGATGAAGGATGTCGCCCTGCTCCGCTCCGTCACGAATAAAGAGGGACAACACCAGCGGGCCACCTACCAGTTGCACACGGGCTATCTGCCGACGGGCAGCGTGCGTCACCCCAGCCTGGCGGCCAACATCGCCAAGCAAATCGCCGATCTCACCCGCGACCTGCCGGCCGTCGTTTCGGTCGGCCAGACGATCGGCTCGGGCTACTTGGGCGTCGATTACGAACCGTTCGTCGTCGACAATCCGAGCCAGTTGCCGCGGAATCTCGAGGCGCCGGTGTCCGCGACCCGCTATTCGCGGCGGCTCGGCCTGCTCGACAAGCTCGAGGATGATTTTGGCGGCCGCGGCGGCCAGACGGTCGTCGACAACCACCGTCGGCTGTATACCAAGGCCTCCAAGATGGCACTGAGTTCGAGCGTCAAAGCCTTCGACATCAACCAGGAGCCGGAAAACGTCCGCGCCAAATACGGCGACAGCGATTTCGGCCGCGGTTGCCTGCTGGCTCGCCGCCTGGTCGAAGCGGGCGTGACCTTCGTCGAAGTGCAGAGCCGCGGCTGGGACACGCACGACGACGTCTTTAATCGCGTCTCGAAGCTGACCTCGGACGTCGATCCGGGCTTTGCCGCCCTGGTGAGCGACCTCAAGGAGCGCGGCAGGCTCGACAAAACGCTCATCGTGTGGATGGGCGAATTCGGTCGCACGCCCAAGATCAACCCGCGCGGCGGACGCGACCACTATCCGCGGGTCTTTAACGCGGCCATCGCCGGCGGCGGAATCAAGGGCGGACAAGTGATCGGTTCGTCGTCGTCCGACGGCACGACCGTGCAGGACCGGCCCGTGACGATTCCCGATCTCTTCTGCTCGGTCTGCAAGTCGCTGGAGATCAACCCGCGCGTCGAGTCGATCAGCCCACTCGGCCGTCCGCTCAAGATCGTCGATGGCGGCAAGCCGGTCGGCGAGCTGTTCGCCTGACCGACGTCGCGAGCAAACGTCCTCTGGTTCGAGCGTTTAAGCGCGCTGTGTCGCCGGCTCGAAACGGATTGCCGGACGCCGACGGGCGAGCGGGCTCCGTCGGGCAAAGCGAAGCACGCGTGCAACCACGGGGACGAGGATCCGCTCGCGAGCCCACGCCTGCCATCGGCCCTCGTTTTGTCGCAGCGCCATGCGAAGCCACATCAGCGCGAACAGGGCGTACGCGATCCACAGCCCGGCCGTGATTAGATCGGGAGATAGTTCCCACGGGCGAAACTCGGCCCGCTGGAGCGCGAGCAGGTTCTGCGCTTGTTGCTCTGGGGTGAGGCCCACTTGATTGTCGAGCATCGCACGAGTCCTTGTTCCGGGCAGCCTTGGCAAAATCGCCCGACCGCTCCCAGTTGAGGCGTCAGAAAGCTGGCGAGCGGACGCCAGTTCGGTCCGAAACGCACGATTGACCGGCAGAATTCCGGCGAGCCAGTCGAATTCCGGGATTTTTCGGCAATTGGAAAAATTGCGCGTCCGGTGGGCCGCGTGTTCGTCGCCTTAATTCAATAAGGGAAATGGAGCGGCGACTCGGACACACGATTTCCGTGATTGGCGATGATTCACCCCCCGGGGTGTTTAGAATCGGGCGGGGGTTCATTTCAGATCATGGCCCGGTCCGTCATGCCGGATAGCCCGGCTCAACCACTACCAGAAGGCGAGCTGCCCGCTCTGCTCGACGAAGCGAAGCAGGGCTCGCAGGAGGCAATCGGTGCGCTCCTGGAGCGGCACCGCGCCTATCTGTGGGCGCTCGCCCACGAAGAAATCGCCGGCGAATCCCACCTGACGCACACCGTGGCGGACATCGTGCAATCGGCCCAATTGGAGGCCCTGCGCGATCTGGCCTCGTTTCGCGGGTCGTCGGAAGGGGAGTTTCGATCGTGGCTGCGTCACATCCTTCGCAACAATGTGCTCGACTTGAAACGGGCTCGCGAGCGACGTCTGCCGCGGGCCGGCCCCGAGGCGGCGCCGGTCGAAGAGCAATGCGATCTCGACGATCGCAGTCCCAGCAGCCAGGTTTCGGCCGGCGAGCTGGGAGACAAGCTCCGCTCGACGATCGGCGAGCTGCCGCCCGATGAGCGAATGGTGATCGAAATGCACTACTTTCAGGGCAAGACGTACGCGGAAATCGGCGAATGCATCGGCCGCACTCCCGAGGCAGTCCGCAAACTGTGGGGGCGGGCGCTCGTTCGGCTGCAGTCGATAACAAGGAAGCTCCAATGACCCCCCCGGAGCCCGTACAAGCCGATCTGGATCCGGCGCTGGAACATCTGATGTCGGAGTTGGACGACGCGCTCTTCGACGGGCGGCCGACCGGGGACTTCGAACATCAGATCGCCGAGCAATTCGGTGCAGCCTCCGCGGAGATCGTGGCCACGCTCAAGGCCCTGCATTCCGTGCGTCCTGGTGGCACGGCGTACGCCGAGCAGACGCGGGGCACAGCGGACGGCACCACGTGGGTCCGCGCGACAAGCGGCCTGGAAAAGACCGTCTTCGGCCGCTTCGAGATCCTCGAACGGCTGGGCTCCGGCGGCGCGGGGACCGTGTTTCGGGCCCGAGATTCCCGGCTCGCGCGGTTGATCGCCCTCAAGGTCGCCCGGGCCGAGGCTCTCTTTTCGAGCGAAGCCAAGCAACGCTTCGTGCGCGAGGCCCAAACGCTGGCCGCGCTACGGCATCCGAACATCATTCCGATCTACGAATTCGGCGAGTCCGGCGGACTTCCCTACATCGTCGAAGAACTGTGCGACGGGCCTAACCTGGCGATCTGGCTGCGGGACAACGCCGCGACCGGCAAACCCGTCTCCGTCCGATCCGCCGTCGAGTGGATTCTGCTCCTGGCCGAGGCGGTCGCCCACGCGCACCGCTCCGGCATTGTGCATCGCGATCTCAAACCGTCGAATGTGTTGCTGTCGCGGCCGGCCGAGCATGCTTCGGGAACTGTTCCTCGGGTCAAGAGCGAAAAACTCGTACCGCGCGTGTCCGACTTCGGCATCGCCAAGCTGTTCGAGACTGAGGAGTCGGTCACGGCGAGCCAGGCCGTGCTGGGGACCGCCGCTTATATGGCCCCCGAACAGGCCGAGGGACGTTCTCGGGAAGTCGGTCCGCCGGCCGACGTCTACTCGTTGGGAGTGATCCTCTACGAGCTGCTCACCGGCCAGCGACCGATCGAGGGCCGTAGCGACGTGGACACGCTGCGACGCGTGTTGACCGACGAACCGCTACCGCTCACTCAGGTACGGCGCGATGTGCCGATCGACTTGGAAGCGATCTGTCTAAAGTGCTTGGACAAGGAATCGGGCGAGCGTTACCCGTCTGCAGCCGAACTTGCGGAAGACTTGGCGCATTTCCTCAAGGGCGAGCCCGTTTCGGCCCGGCGTCTGCGTCCGGTCGCCCGGCTCTTCCGGCAGATGCGACGGCGTCAGTTGCCACCGGCGCTGGCGGTCGCCGCGTTTTTCGCCCTGTCGATTGCCGCCGTCCTGGGGATACTCATAATCCGCACTCGCAACGGCGACGTCATTATCTGGCAGTCGAAGAGCCCGGACAAGCCGCAACGGACCCTCGCCAACAGTCAGACGTATCCCGAAGACATTCATCGCGTTGATCTTCTGCTCCACCGCGCCGAGCCGGACATCACGGTTCGGCGTGCGACCGCGAACGAGGCCAGGCGGATTCTTGCCAAATATATTCCGGCGTCGGAGGAAAAAGATCTGCGCGGTTTCGAGTGGCGCTATTTGTGGAAAACCGCCGACCCTCAGGCGTTTGCGCCGACCTTCGCAGCGCAGCGCACGGTTTCCGCACATGGCGGCATCGCGTACTTTGTCGCCTTTTCGGCCAATGGCCGCTTCGTCGCGACCGGTTCTGACGACAAAACGGCCCGCGTCTGGGACGTCGCGACCGGAAAACTGAAGGTCATCCTCTCGGGGCACACGGGCGATGTGAACTGCGTGGCGTTTTCGCCGGACGGAAAAACTTTGGCGACCGCGAGCGACGACGGGACCGTTCGATTGTGGAACGTCGAGACGGGCACGTTCCGCGAAGTCATCTGGAAACTTGCCGGTGCGACTATCGGGGTGGCCTTCAATCCGGCAAATGGCCAGCTCGCCTGCGCCGCCTCGAACGGCACCCTGGCGATTTTTGACTGCGCCTCTTCCAAGCTGGTCGCCACCATTCAGGCGCACCCAGGCCAGAAGATCGACGACCTGTGCTTCTCTTCCGACGGGAAGATGCTCGCGACAGCCGGGAGGGATGCAACGGCGCGATTGTGGGATCCTTCCGCCAACTATCGTCAGGTTGCCGCGTTTCAAGTTCCCGACGCGAGATCCGTCGGATTCAGTCACGACCGGCAGCAGCTGGCCGTCGGCTCCTCCTTCGCAGCTCGCGTCTATCGCATTCGTACCGGCGAACTTCTCTCGCAGATCCCCATCGAGGGCCAGAAAGTCCGTTGCGTGCGATTCAGCGAGGACGATTCCTCGTTGCTCACCGCCGGAGACCGATCAACCGCGTGCCTGGTGGATCTGACGACGGGCGAGATCTGGGATCCGTTCGGCACTTCCGAGGTGCTCTGGTGCGCTGCGTTCTCGCCGAACGGCAAATTGGTTGCAACTACCGACGCGACCGGAAAGCTCGTCCTCTGGGATTGTTCCGCCCGGCTGGGTTTTCGTGGGACCGAGCTCGATGTTCCGGCCGGGTCGCCCGCTGCGCGCCTGGCAATCTCTTCCGATGGTGGACGAATCGCGGTTGCCGCTGACGCCGTCGCGGTCAAAAACCAGAACGGCGCCGGTGAACTCGCAGTTTGGGACGTCGCGCTTCCACAGCCCAAACGCTTGCTACAACTTGCTTCCAACAAGGCGGGCGGCCAATTTCGCGACGTCGCCTTTAGCCCCGATGGAAGCGCCATCGCGTATGGCGAACACCAACCCCAAGAACGGGCGCGATCACATTCGGGTCGTCGATGCGGCGACAGGGAGTTCGCGATTCGACATCGACGCGGGTCAAGTCGATTCTCTCTTCTACACTCCCGGAGGCTCACTGCTCGCTTCTCAAGAGCGCGGCGGCAGCCCGGCGAGTCTGCGGCTCCAGATTCGCGACGCCCGAACCGGCACGGATGTTCGCACGATTCCCCTCGGATCGAACCCGGCTCTGTTTGCGTTTTCGCCCAGCGAGAATCTCTTCGTGTCAGCCGGCCAGAAGCACGATTCCCCAATCGAACTGTTCCGTCTGCCCGACCAAAAACGCGCCGCCACGCTCAATGGATTTGGCGAGACCATTCATGCTCTGGCAATCACCAAGGACGGGAGGCACCTCATCGGGCGGGGCGACGGAGGATACATCGCCGTTCTCTCGCGAGAGACGGGATCCATCGTCCGTCAATTCACCGTAGCTGAGGCCTCTTCGGTCGATGGTTACGCGATGACCATTTCTCCCGATGGACGCGCGCTGGCAATCGGATCGAAAAACTCGATCGTGCTTGCCGACTTTGAGAGCGGCCAAGCGATGTGTTCGCTGCCACTTCCAGCTGAAATGAAGGCCGTCGCATCGATCGCATTTGCATCGGATGGCCGGACGGTGGTAGCAAGCGCAGTGACGGCCGGAGGTCATTGCGGAGTGTACCTCTGGCAAGTGCGTGACAGCCCGGTCGCGCGGTCTCACGCAGGAGACGCGAAACTCTCGCGAGTCCTCACACCCGCACCTCGCCATGTGCCACCACGCGATCTCCAGAGCACTCCGTTCGAATCGGTCCGATGACGTCGCGCACGAACGCGTCGACTTGCTCGGGGGCCCGTCCGACAAACTTGCGGGCGTCGAGTGCGCTCTCGAGATCGACGCCGGCAAAGGCGCCGTCCGATTTCAGTCGGTCAATCAGGTCGTTGGCCGCCCCCTCGTCCTTCACCTGGCGCGCGGCTTCCTGGCTGTGAACGCGGATCCGCTCGTGCAGCACTTGCCGATCGCCGCCCGCCCGCACGCCGGCCATCAGGATTTCCTCGGTCGCCAGGAACGGCAGCTCCTCGCGCAAGTTTCGCTCGACCACGCGCGGGTGAACGACCAACCCTTCGATCACGTTGCGGTAGAGAATGAGCACCGCGTCGATCGCCAAAAACGCCTGCGGCAGCGACAGCCGGCGGTTGGCGCTGTCGTCGAGCGTGCGTTCCATCCACTGCGTCGCCGCGGTCTGTTCGGCATTCCCGGCGAGACTGATCGCGAATCGCGACAGCGCGCACATCCGCTCAGAGCGCATCGGGTTCCGTTTGTAGGCCATCGCCGACGAGCCGATCTGCTTGCTCTCGAACGGCTCGTCGATCTCCTTGCGGCTCTGGAGAATCCGTAGATCGGTCCCGGCCTTGTGCGCCGACTGCCCGACGCCCGCCAACGCGGCCAGTACCTGCGCGTCGACCTTGCGCGAGTACGTCTGCCCGGTGACCGGATACGAGGCCGCGAATCCCATCTTCTCGGCGACGCGTCGGTCGAGCGTCGCAACCTTCGCGTGGTCCCCGTCGAACAGCGACAAAAAGCTGGCTTGCGTGCCGGTCGTCCCCTTGGCGCCGCGAAACTTGAGCTGCGCCAGGCGATGCTCGACCTCCTCGAGATCGAGCACCAGATCGTAGCACCACAGCGTGGCCCGCTTGCCGACTGTGGTCGGCTGGGCGGGCTGCAGATGCGTCAAACCCAGGCAGGGCAAGTCGCGATGCTTTTCGGCGAATCGGGCGAGTGCATCGATGACCGCGACCAGCCCGCTCTGCACCAAGCTGCAGGCTTTCGCGAATCAGGATCAACTCGGTGTTGTCGGTGACGAAGGCGCTCGTCGCTCCCAGGTGCAGGATGCCGCCGGCTCCCGGGCAGCGATCGCGATACGTATAGACGTGGGCCATCACGTCGTGCCGCAGCTCGCGTTCGTAGCGGGCGGCCAGCTCGAAGTCGATGTCGTCGACGGCGGCGGCCAGCTCGTCGATTTGCGCCTGCGTGATCGGCAGCCCAAGTTCGCGCTCAGCCTCGGCCAGCGCGACCCACAGCTTGCGCCAGGTCGAGTGGATGCGCTGCCGCGACCAGAGCCGGCACATCGCTTCCGAGGCGTAGCGGCCAATCAGGGGATTTTCGTAAAGCTCTTGCGGCGCTCGGCTGGAACTCGCCACGGAACGTCTTTCGTCCTCAAAGAATTAAGAATTCACTCGAATAAATTCGCTCGGATAAGTCCCTATCGCCGCGAAACTCGACCCGCACGGAGCCGGGCCGTAAAATTTGCGCCAGCATCTGAGCGACTCGCGCAGGGCCACAACGCTTGGGACACTGGGGATGACACCGCCAGCAACCGGCGCGTTCGGGTCGAATCGTCTACAATTGCCCCGGGCTGGGTTGTTGGGCTCGGGCGACGGGGCCATTGTAGCGGGGGCTGCCCGCACTGTGGAGAAGCCGACCGACCTGCCCGTTCCGAATACGAGCGGCAAGACACCTGAAACCGAAAGGGATTCGACATGACACCCTTGGAATCGCTGATCGCAACGGGGACGAAACTCTGGCTCGACAGCGTCGATCCCGACTTGATCAAGGTCAATCGCGGCTTCGGGGCGACGGGCGCCACCTCGAACCCCATCATCATTTCGGACCTCATCAAGACGGGCCGCTTCGATAAACACCTCACCGAACTGATGGAAAAAGGCTCGAGCGACGAAGAGGTCGCCTGGTTGATGACCGACAACTTCGTCCGCCAGGCCCAAGAGGTCTTCAAGGAGGTCAATGACTCGACGAAGGGCAACAACGGCTACGTGAGCTTCGAGCTCGACCCTCTGTTGGAAGATCCGGCCTGCAAGCTATCGATCCCCGAAAAGGCGGCGAAGTACGTCGAGCTCGGCCGCAAATGGTCGGCCGGCCATACCAACCGCATGATCAAGGTGCCCGGCACTCCGGGCGGGCTGGCGGCGCTCGAGCAGTTGGCGTCCGAGGGCCTGACCCTCAACGTCACGCTGCTCTTCTCCGATCGCCAGTACAAGATCGCCCGCGACAACGTGTGGCGCAGAGCGCAACGGCGGAAGTCGCTCGACCGGTTCAAGTCGGTTTACAGCATCTTCGTCAGCCGGCTCGACGTCTACACGAAGGAGCACATTCCCGAACTGTCGCCGGCCGCGCAGGGACAGGTCGGCATCGTCAACGCCAAGCGGCTCTGGAAGGAGAACCAGGAGTTCTGGAAGGACAAGAAGCTGCCGCTGCAGCAAGAGTTCATTTTCGCCAGCACGGGAACCAAGGATAAGCACGATCCGCCGGACAAGTACGTCTCCGCCTTTGCGGGCGCGGACATCGAGACCAATCCGCCGGCCACTAACGCGGCCGTGCAGGCGATGACCGGCAAAACCTTCACGCGGATGGTCGATCAGCTGCCCGCCGCAGGCCGTGCTCGACGAAGTCGACAAAAAAGTCGATTTCCATAAGCTCGAAGAAGTGCTGATGGATGAGGGAACGAAGAAGTTCGCCGATCCCTTCAAGAGCCTCTTGGCGCTGATTGCCCAAAAGCGGTCGGCGCTGCATGACGGCCGGTCGCCGATGAACGACCGAGCGCAATCCGATGCAGCATCCACGGGCGCGGCAGCGGGCCGCGCCCGTTCGACGACCATTCTCAGCGTCCGCCTCAACGGCAAGGTGGCCCTGGGGGGCGACGGCCAGGTGTCCTACGGGAACACCATCATGAAGGCCGACACGCGGAAGATCCGCCGGATCCTCGACAACAAGGTGCTGGTCGGCTTCGCCGGCTCGACGGCCGACGCCTTCGCCCTGCTCGAACGTTTCGAGGCCCGGGCTAAGGATTATCCCGGCAACATCGTGCGGGCCGCGACGGAGTTGGCCCGCGACTGGCGGACCGATCGCCTGCTGCGACGGCTCGAGGCGATGATGGTCGTGATCAACGACGAGCACAGCCTGTTGATCACCGGGCAGGGAGACGTCGTTCAACCGTCCGACGGCATTATCGGCATCGGGTCCGGCGGAACGTACGCACTTGTCGGCAGCCCGGGCCCTGGTGCAGAACACCAAGCTCGCCGCCATCGAAATTGTCCGTCGCTCCCTGGTGATCGCCTCCGAAATTGACGTCTATACCAACGCGAACATCGTCGTGGAGGAGATGAAGTGTTCGAAATGACGCCGCGAGAAATCGTGGCTGAACTGGACAAGCACATCGTCGGGCAGGACGCGGCCAAGCGGGCCGTCGCCATCGCGCTGCGGAACCGCTGGCGCTGGCAAAAGCTGTCCGACGACGTCCGCAAGGAGGTCACGCCGAAGAACATCATCATGATCGGCCCCACTGGCGTCGGCAAAACGGAGATCACCCGCCGGCTGGCCAGCCTGATGGGAGCCCCCTTCGTCAAAGTCGAGGCGTCGCGTTACACCGAGGTCGGCTACTACGGCCGCGACGTCGAGAGCATCATCCGCGATCTGGTCGAGGCGGCTATCAATCTGGTCCGCAACAAGAAACGGGCCGAAGTCGAAAAGCAGGCCGTGGAGCGGGTGGAGGAGCGTCTGCTGGACTTGCTCGTGCCCGCGTCCGACTGGCAGTCCGATGGTCCGGAGCAGGCCGCGGCCGGTCAGCGGCGGGAGCGGACCAAGGAAAAATTCCGCGACAAGCTGCGCACGGGGGAGTTGGAGGAACAGTCGGTCGAGATCTCCGTCGAGCAGCGATCTTCGCCCGTGCAGATCTTTTCCAACATGGGCATGGAGCAGATGGACATGGACTTGCAGGGCATGCTCGAAAAAATCATGCCCCGCCAGAGTTCCAAGCGGCACCTCAAAGTCCGCGAAGCCCGCCGCGTGCTGTTGGACCAGGAAATCGAGGCGCTCGTCGACAAAGACGCCGTGCACGAAGAGGCGCTCCGCCTCGCCGAGGGGGCCGGCGTCGTCTTTCTCGACGAGATCGACAAGGTGTGCGGACCGGAAGAGGGAGGCCGAGGCCCCGACGTCAGCCGGCAAGGCGTGCAGCGCGACTTATTGCCGATCGTCGAAGGGACGACTGTTCAGACTCGTTACGGCTCGATCAAGACCGACCATATCCTGTTCATCGCCGCCGGCGCGTTCCACAAGTCAAAACCCTCCGACCTGATGCCCGAGTTGCAGGGCCGCTTCCCGATCCGCGTCGAGCTGAAGGACCTGACGCGCGACGACTTCGTGCGGATTCTGACCGAGCCTGCCACCTCGCTCACCCGCCAGTACGAACTGTTGCTGTCGAGCGACGGCGTGAAGCTCAAATTCAAGAAAGACGGTGTGGAGGCGCTGGCCGACATCGCCTATCACGTGAACCAGACCAGCCAGAATATCGGAGCACGGCGACTCTACACGCTCTTGGAACGACTGCTCGAGGATGTGAGCTTCGCGGCCCCCGACGGCGCCAAGAAAACCGTCACGATCGACGCCGAGTACGTGCGGGACAAACTGGACGCGATCACGGCCAACGAGGATCTCACGAAGTTCATCCTGTAAGGCGGCCTGGGCTGACTGGTACGGCGCTAGTTGGGGAGTGGCGACGATGAGCGAGGCGGAAAAGACTCCGGACGATCCTCCCGCTTCCAAAGGCTCGCAACCCGCCCCTCGTCGCAGCGCGAGTACAACCGCTCGGATCATCCGCGAGATGGACATGATGCGAGTTGGTATTGATGCGGTCCTGCGAAGCGTCTCGACGAGCGAACTCGTGTTGGAGGGTCCGCCCGGCCTCAAGCTGCAGGACCAGATCAAAGTCCACCTGCATCACGTCGTCCAGCGGTTCGAGAAGGAAGTCCGCGGACTGGTGCGGCAGCTCGAGCCGATCGACGCAGAGACCGAGCGGATGACCGTCGAGTTGTTTACCCGGCTGACACCCGTGGAAACCGGCGTCCTCAAGATGGGAATCGACGTCGACGGCAACGCGGCCCCCCGGTGGATCTGACTGTGCATCGGACTGGGACGCCAACGAAAGAGCAACGATGACCGAGCCGGCAGCGAAACCTGATCCCAACAACATTCTGAACCTGCTCTTCGCCTTTCGGCTGTCGAAAACGATGTTCGACGCGGTCTCGCTCGGGGTTTTCGACGCACTGGCCGAGGGGCCGCAGTCGGCGGCCGCCCTCGCCAAGCGCCTCGAGGCGAACGCCGACGCGCTCGAGCGGCTGCTCGACGCCTGCGTCGGTCTCCAATTGCTGGCCAAGAAAGGGACCGATTACGCGAATACCCCGGAGGCGTCGGCCTATTTGTGCCAGGCCAGCCCCGATCGTCTGACCGGCTACATCAACTATTCCAACGACGTGATGTGGAAGTTGTGGGCGAACCTGAAAGACGCAGTACGCGAAGGAACGAACCGCTGGAAGCAGACGTATGGCTGGGACGGCCCCCTGTTTTCGGCCTTTTACCGCACTGACGAGGCGCTCCGCGAGTTTTTGATGGGCATGCACGGGTTCGGACAAATCAGCTCGCCGCACGTGGCCGCGGCCTTCGACCTCGGGCGGTTCCGCCACCTCGTCGACCTGGGGGGCGGGACGGGCCACCTGGCCGTCGCCGCCTGCGAGCATTACCCTGCCCTGCGCGCGACCGTGTTCGATCTGCCCGAAGCCCTGTCTCTGGCACGAGAGATTGTCGGCGCCACTCCGGTGGCGGATCGGGTCCAATTCCAAGGTGGCGACTTTTTTCAGGACGCACTGCCGGAGGCCGACCTGTTCAGCCTGGGGCGGATCTTGCACGACTGGACCGAGGCCAAGATCAGGCGACTGCTGACTCGCGTCTATGAGCGGCTGCCAAGCGGCGGCGGCGTACTCGTCGCCGAAAAACTGCTCAACGACGATAAAGCAGGTCCGAGCTGGGCGCAGATGCAATCGCTGAACATGCTGGTCTGCACGGAGGGCAAGGAACGGACGCTGGGCGAATACGCCGACTTACTTCAACAGGTCGGTTTCATCAACGTTCGCGGCAGCCGCAATTCCTCTCCGCTGGACGCAGTTCTGGCCCTCAAGCCTTAGCTCGGGACGCGCGCACGCATGCTGTTTCAGTTTGAAAGCGTCACCAAGACTTACGGCTCCATCGTCGCGCTCGACAATCTGTCGGTGTCGGCACCGACGGGCGCCATTGGCTTGTTGGGGCCGAACGGCTCGGGCAAAACGACCCTGATCCGCTCGCTGCTGGGGCTCACACGCGTCGATCGGGGCTCCGGCCAGGTGCTGGGAATGGATTTTCGCCGGCGCCAGCTCGACATCCGGCGGGCCGTCGGCTTCGTTCCCGAAGACGAATGTCTGTTTCCGCACGTCGTCGGTGTCGAGTTCGTCGCCTATGCGGGCGAACTGGTCGGCATGTCGACCAAGGACGCGATGCAGCGGTCGCACGAAGTTCTCGATTACGTCGGGCTGGGCGAGGCCCGCTACCGCAAGGTCGAATCGTATTCGACCGGCATGAAGCAACGGCTGAAGCTGGCCTCGGCCATCGTCCACGACCCGCAGCTGCTCATCATGGACGAGCCGACCAACGGGATGGATCCCCGCGGCCGCGAAGATCTGCTCGAACTGGCCCGCGACCTGGCCTTGAATAAAGGGATGAGCCTGCTGTTTTCCAGCCACTTGCTTCCCGACGTCGAGTCGGTGTGCGACCAGATCATCGTTTTAGGACGCGGCAAGCTGCTGACCGAGGGGAACATTCAGCAGCTCAAGCAACTGCATCAGCGGAGCTTTGAAGTTCGACTGAAGACCGACTCGCGGCCGTTCTGCGATCGACTGTCGGCGCTCGGATGTCGATCCGAAACTCGCGAAGACTTTCTGGTCGTGCAGATCCCCGACGGCCGCACGCAGCAACTGCTCTGGGAGGTCGCCGCGCAAGAAAAGGTGCAAATCCGCACCCTGAGGCCACAGCGGAGCACGCTGGAAGAAGTCTTCCTCAAAGCCCTGGAGCAGGCCTGATGCCGATCTTCGACCAAGGCTACCAGCATTGGAAAGGGCCGTTGTCGAGCCACGCCTGGCGCTGGTTCGCCAT
Source organism: uncultured Planctomycetaceae bacterium (assembly GCA_963813715.1). Lineage (GTDB taxonomy): Bacteria > Planctomycetota > Planctomycetia > Planctomycetales > Planctomycetaceae > DASPSM01. Next base: position 360,128 of record CAWFAK010000012.1, read on the forward strand.
TACGCGCCACGGCGTGCGGATCGGTTTTCAGGGCCGCGTATTTCGCATGGTGCTGCTGGTCTCGCTTTTGCCGGCGGTCGCCTTGGCCACCGCTCTATGCCTGTGGGGGCTCATCGAACGTCAATCGGATCTGGTGGCGGGTCTGGTGCCGATTCTGGTTTCGTTTCAGTTTCTCGGACCGGGCGTGGCGACCGATCCCAAAATGTATCGCGTCGAGATCTGGACCCTGTGTTTCAACTTGTTCTTTTCGATCGAGCTGACGCTCTCGATGATCCTGATCGTGCTGGTCGGCCCCAGCTTGATCAGTCAGGACCTGCGCTTCAACGCGTTCCCACTCTACTTGTCGCGCCCCATGCGACGGATCGACTATCTCGGCGGCAAGCTGGGGGTGATCGCGGCCTTCCTCGGCCTGGCGATCATCGTCCCCTGCCTGCTGACGTACGGCCTGGGGCTGCTCTTCACCTTTGATTTGACGATCCTGAAAGACACGTATCGACTGCTGTTTGCGAGCGTGGCGTACGGCCTGGTGATCATTTTCGTTTCGGGCATGCTGATTCTGGCGCTGTCGTCTCTGTCCCGCAGTTCGCGCTGGGTAGCCTTGTTCTGGCTGGGAATCTGGCTGGTGAGCGGTTTTGCCTCGGGCGCTCGAAGGCCTGCAGGTCGCGCAGCGGCAGCGCGCTCACTTCCAAAGAGTCGCGGAGATTCAAACAAAACGACCGGCCGACGAAACCCGCGAGGAGCGGCGGCGGAGAGTCGAAGCCATGCGCGCCGATCAAAAGTCGCGGGTCGAAACGATGCAGATGGAACAGATGGAAGCCTCCAAGAACCGACTGGAGACCTTTGATCTCTTACACGGCCAACCTGTCGCGGATCGGCCGTCAGCTGCTGGGCACCGATGCCGCCTGGCAGAAGCTGAGCGAGATGCAGCCTCCGCCGATGCGCGAGCGATTCCTCGCGCAATGGGTCGGGCCCCAATATCCGTGGTATTGGTCGGCGGGAGTGCTGGTCGGCCTGTTTGGGGTTTCCGCCTGCATCCTCAGTCTTTCCGTCCGCTCGCTGGATCGACTGCGATGACCGAAACTTCCGACAGCAAGCCGATCGTCGAGTTCCACGGGGTCTCCAAGTGGTACGGCAACGTCATCGGCATCAATAAGCTGACGCTACGAGTTCCCGCCGGCGTCACCGGACTGCTCGGGCCCAACGGCGCCGGCAAATCGACGTTTTTGCAGCTGGCGACGGGCCAGCTCTTTGCGAGCCAGGGACAGGTCCGCGTGCTGGGCCAATCGGTCTGGAACAATTCGACGATCAATCGCCAAATCGGCCTGTGTCCGGAGCAGGACGCCTTTTATGAGTGGATGACCGGTTGGGACTTCGTTTACACGTCGGCCCGGCTGGCCGGGCTCAACCGTTCCGCGGCCAAGGACGCCGCCGCGCGCACGATCGAATCGGTCGGCATGACCCGGCACCAGGGCCGCGCCGTCCGCGGTTACTCCAAAGGGATGCGGCAGCGGACGAAGCTGGCGCAGGCTCTCGTGCACGATCCGCGCGTGCTGTTTCTCGACGAGCCGCTGACGGGGACCGACCCGGTCGCCCGCCACGACCTGATGACCATCATCCAGCGTTTGGGTAGCGAAGGGAAAAGCGTCGTCGTCTCCAGCCACGTGCTGCACGAAGTTCAGTCGCTCACGCCGAACATCATCCTGCTCAACCATGGACGGCTCGTGGCAGAGGGCAACGTTCGCGACATCCGCGACCTGATCGACAAGCATCCGCATCAGATCGTGCTGATCTGCGACGAATACCGCAAACTGGCCGGACGCATCCTCGAGTGGGACGACGTCGAGGGCGTCCGCGTGCTGGCCCGCGAACAGGGCCTGATGGTCGAAACCCGCCAGCCCGACGCGTTTTACAGTCGCCTGCCGGCACTCTCGCTGGAAGACGGCCTCGCCATCAAAGAGGTCTACTCCGACGACGATTCGCTCGAAAGCGTCTTCAAGTACCTGGTGAATCGATGAAACCGGCCGCGATCGCGGATGTGACCGCAAACAGTTTCGACTCTCCCGCCGATCGCGGTGCGCCGGGCTCGTCCCGTTTGGTGTCGCTCTGGACGGTCTACGCGCTCACCTTGCGGCAGCACCTGCACGGCAAGCGGTGGATGGTGATTGCCGGCATGTGCGTGCTCTGCGCGGGTCTGGTGGCCGTCGTCCGGGCTACCGCGCCTGACGTTCCATCCGTCGAGCTCGAGTTCGACATTGCCTTCATGTTCATCCCGCAGGCAATCCTGCCGCTCTTGGCGCTGATCTACGCGTCGGGCCTCGTGCGCGATGAACAGGAAGAGCAAACGCTGACTTACCTGCTCATTCGACCGATCCCCAAGTGGGCTCTCTACAGCTTGAAACTCTTCGCCACGCTGACGACGGCCGTGCTGCTCGTCGTCATGCTGACGTTGTTGACCTACGTTGCCATCTATGCGGGGGGAGGGACGAGTTTCCGCGAGGTGGCGCCGCGCGTGTTGCGCGCGGCATCGATCCATTCGCTCGCCGTCGTCACCTATTGCTGCCTGTTTGGCTTGATCAGCCTGCTCACGAAACGGACGCTCGTCGTCGGCATTCTGTATGTCGCGCTATTCGAGGGCCTGCTGGCAAATCTACCGTTCAGCATCCGTCTGGCGACGGTTGTCTACTACACACGGCTGATCGCCTATCGCACGCTGACTTTTTTGGTCCCCTTGCCGATCGACCCTTCCCGCTTCAACGACCTGGCGGCGGAAGTCTGGCAGTTCGACGTTAAGACCGACCCGGGACTGGTCGACCATCCCCAGCTCCGCACCTGCCTGATTGTGCTATTGGCCGCCTGCGCGATTTCGACCCTGCTCGCTGCCATCCTCTTCTCCCAGCGCGAGTTCCACGTCAAAACGCCGGAGAAGTCGTAGCGAACTGCTCGCGGCCTGCCAATGGGGGCATCGCTGGTTGTTGATCAACCTGATCGACGAGCAGACTTTCGAGTATCTTAAAGCCTCCAATCCGGATCTCGAAAAACAGCGCTGACGGCTGGCCTGATGTGTCGCCGCCCGTGCCGCGCGAAAAGGTGCACGATGCTGCGACGCAAACTGGCGGTTCTGTTGTTGGCGGGGATCCTGTGGCCGTGCACGGCCGCCCGCGCGCACTTCTTATTTATCCGCATTAATGAGCCGGCCGAAGCGGGGCGCACCGTCGAGGTCTTCTTTAGCGAGAAGGCCGACGCCGGCGATCCGCGATTCATCAGCAAGGTCGCCGGAACGACGCTGAGCGTGCAGTCCGCTCCCGGAAAGTTCCAGCCGCTGGCGGTACGACAAGCGGCCGATCGTTTGCGTGCCTCGCTGCCGTCCTCCGGTCCCGTCAGCGTCACGGGCTTCCTGGAATACGGCGTCTTGAAGCGCGAAATTCCCTTCTTGCTGCGGTACTACCCCAAGGCGGTGGCCGGTGACGCCGCGGCGCTGGCTCCCTTGCGACCGCGCCCGCAAGCGGCGCTGGAAATCGACGCGACCTTCGACGGGGATCACGTGACGCTCGCGCTGCTTCGTGAGGGCAAGCCGGTCCCAGGCGTCACGTTCACCACAGTGGACGACGACCTCGTCAACGAGGAAGTGAAGGCCGACGCCAGCGGCAAAGCCGTTTGGAAGCCCCCCTCGCCCGGCTTCTATTGCATCTATGCGAAATCCGTACTGAAGACGCCGGGCCAATGGAAAGGCACGCCTTATTCCGAGATTCGCGAATTCGCCACGATCGCCTTCCGCTGGCCGTTGACCCGGACCGACGCCGACCCGGAGGCGGTCAAACTGTTCGACAAGGCATTGGCGGCCCGCGCGACCTGGGAGCAGTTTCCCGGATTTTCTGCGGAACTGTCCGGCAGCGTCGACGGGCGGATCTTCACAGGTAAGGCGACGGTTGCCGGCGCCGGAGACGTGACTCTCGAGCTGGACGACCCCGTCGTGCGGCCGTGGGTCGAAGAACAACTTCAATCGCTCGTCAATCACCGTCTGGCGCCGCTGAAGCACGAAGGCGCGCCGCCCGTCCTCCGCTTCGCCGATCACGATACGTCGCATCCGCTCGGTCGGCTGTTGATCTTTGACGGCGGCCAATTCGCCTCGAGTTATCGGGTGCTCGATGATCGCATCACGGTCGTCAATCGCAACCTGGGCGGACGGAATATGACGATCACCGTCCTCGACGACGCGCTCAACGCGGAAGGCAAGCAACTGCCGCAGTCGTACACCGTTCAATACTGGAAAGCCGACAACGGCGAGCTCGACCGCACCGAATCGATTTCCAATCGCTGGACTCGCGTCGGCCGCTACGACCTGCCGGCCTCGGTCACCGTCCGAACGGCGTCGAAGACCGGACTCACGGTCCGCTCGCTGCAACTGGCGAAGCACAAGCTGGCAAAGTGATTCCAGCGCCAGCCGCGCGGCAACGTGCCGGACGCGGGCGACAGGCCGGCATCCGATCTATCCGGGTCGCGCGAACTCGACATGCACGTTCGTGCGAATGCCGCCGCGGGGCGTGAAGGCGGCGGTGATTTTCATCGAGCGCGGCCGCGTGGCGGCGACCAGGTCGTCGAGAATGCGGTTGGTCACGTCTTCGTAGAACGCACCTTCGTTGCGGTAAGTCTGCAAGTAGAGCTTGAGCGATTTCAGCTCGAAGCAGAGCCGGTCGGGGACGTAGCTGATCGTCAGCGTGCCGAAGTCGGGCTGGCCCGTTTTCGGGCAGAGCGAGGTGAATTCGGGACAAATCGTCTCGATGACGTAATCTCGATCGGGGTGCGGATTCTCGAACGTCTCGAGTTGTGCGGCTCGCGACGGCTGCGCCGATTTGACGGCAGCACGGTTTGGACGACGGTGATTGGCCATCATTCGAGGATAGCCGTCGCGGCGGCCTCATTGAAGGCTTGTCCTGCTGACGCAGCGGGGTGGGCGCCGGATGGGCGGTGCCGCGCAATCCTTGTCGCCCGGTTCCAAGCCACGCTAGACTGCGCCGGACCACTTTTCGGGCACCCGATGATCCAATTTGGAAGCCCGATCATCTAATTTGGAGCGAGCAGCAGATGGCGGAACTCTCGATCGAGGCGCGGTCGGCAGACTGGGATCGGCTCGCGGAACGAGCCCTTGCCGGCGATCGGCTCACCCGGGACGACGGCCTGGCGATCCTCCGCGCGCCCGACACCGAATTGCCGGTCCTGCTCGCCGCCGCCTTTCGCGTCCGTCTGGCTCACTTCGGGCGGAAGGTTCACCTGTACTACTTGAAGAATGCCAAGAGCGGCCTGTGCCCTGAAGATTGCGGCTACTGTTCGCAGTCGATCGTCGCCGACACAACCATCAACCGCTACCCCCTGCTGAACGAGGCCAAACTGCTGGACGGCGCCCGCCAGGCGCACGAGATGCGGGCGCGGACCTATTGCATTGTCGCCTCGGGCCGGGGTCCCTCCGATCGCGAAGTCGATCACGTAGCGGGCGTCGTCGAGAAGATCAAAGACCAGTACGGCCTGCACGTCTGTTGCTGCCTCGGGCTCTTGACCTCCGACCAGGCGAAGCGGCTGCGCGGGGCGGGCGTCGACCGCATCAATCACAACCTGAACACGAGCCGCCGCTACTATGATCAGATTTGCTCCACGCACAGCTTCGAAGACCGGCTGGCGACGCTCCGAATTTCGCGGGACGCGGGGCTGGAACTGTGCTGCGGACTGATTGTGGGGATGGGTGAACTCGACGACGACGTGGTCGACGTCGCCCGCGAGCTCCGCGAAATTGGCGTCGAGTCGATCCCCGTGAATTTCCTGCACGCGATTCCGGGAACGCCGCTGGAGAACACGCACGTCCTCAACCCCCGTTACTGTCTGAAGGTGCTTTGCCTAATGCGTCTGGCCAACCCGACGACGGAAATTCGCATTGCGGGCGGGCACAAGGTGAATCTGCGGCCTCGCTGCAGCCATTGGGACTCTATCCCGCCAATTCGCTCTTCGTGAGCGACTACCTCACGACGAAGGGGCAGCCGGCGGAGGAAGACTATCGGATGGTCGAGGATCTCGGTTTCGAGATCGTCGTCGGCGATCACTTGGGCGAGCAGTCGCCGTCCGATTGCGTCAAATCGGCAACTGCCTGAGCGCGGCGAGGGTCGACCCATGGATCTGCCGCCGGCCATCGAACTTGCCGGTTGCAAAGTCACCGTCATGGGCCTGGGACGTTTCGGCGGCGGACTCGGGGCCGTGCGATTTTTGACGGCGCGCGGCGCCCGGGTCACAGTCACCGATTTGCTCACGGCCGACGACCTCTCCGAGCCCCTCGCGACGTTAGCCGATTGTCCGGTCGACGCCTATCACTTGGGCGGCCACATCGAGGAGGACTTCGTCGACACCGATCTGATCGTGGTCAATCCGGCCGTGCCGCCGTCCAGCCCCTTCCTGGCCCGCGCCGCGCAGAGTGCGTGCTGCTCACGAGCGAGATGTCGCTCTTCTGGCAGTTCAACCGCAGTCGCACGCTCGGCGTTACAGGCAGCAACGGCAAATCGACGACGACCGCGATGACGCACGCCATCTTACAAGCGGCGGGCGTCGCTTCGCGGCTGGGGGGAAACATCGGCACCAGCCTGCTGCCTGAAATCGACGCGATCGGCCCAGAGGAATGGTCGGTCGTCGAACTGAGCAGCTTTCAACTCGACGATCTCGATCGGCTACCGGCCAGTCCCAATATCGCCGTGGTGACGAATTTCAGTCCCAATCATCTCGATTGGCACGGCTCGCTCGCCGAGTACCGTCGGGCCAAGCAGAGCATCCTCCGCTGGCAGACGCCGGACGATATCGCCGTACTCAACCACGACGACGCTGACGTCCGCTCGTGGCCCACGTTTGGCCGTACACTCGGATTCGGCACGCGCGACGCCGGCTGCGACGGCATCTTTGAGCGCGGGGCCGAGCACATTTTGCGGCGGGACGGGTCGCACGAGCGTTTCGGGCTGCGCGAATGGGTGCCGCTGCCGGGACGGCACAACGTCGCCAACGCAATGGCCGCCGCCTGCGCGGCACTGGCCGCCGGAGCCAATCTCGACGCGGTCCGCCGCGGTCTCGAATCGTATCGCAGCCTGCCACACCGGCTCGAATTCGTCGGCGAAGTGTGCGGTCGGCGGTTCTACAACGATTCGCTGGCGACAACGCCCGAGTCGGCCGTGGTGGGGCTCGAGGCTTTTTCGGCGCCGGTCGTGCTCTTGGCCGGGGGCTACGACAAACAGATCGACCTGACTCCGTTGGCCTTGGGAATTTTGCGTCGTGCCAAGGCGGCCGCGCTGATGGGCCAAACGGCCGACCTCTTAGCCTGCCTGCTGGAGGAGAATGCCGACAACGACGAGCCGCCGACGTGTCTCTGTGACAGCTTCGAGGAGGCCTTTCACTGGGCCGTGGAAAACTCGCAGCCGGGAGACGTGGTCCTCCTCTCGCCCGGGTGTGCAAGCTATGACTGGTTCCGCAATTACGCCGAACGGGGACGCCGCTTTGTGGAGTTGGTCGAAGCCTACCGCGACGCCTCCGAGCGGTGACCGACGCGAGACTGGAGACGGGTTTTCGACTCACTTGCCTCACGTGGCGGCCGCTCGCCGTTTACACAATTGCCGCATATACTGGCGGTTCGTTTGCATTCGGTCGGCGGCCGTGTAGCACTGCTTGTGAGACACGCAGAGCGGTGCCGAGTGCCGTTTCGGACGTGGGCATTTCTTCCAGGCTGTGTTGTTCATTCGGAGCGCGATTCATGAGACAGCGATCTTTGTGCGGGCTGGTGATCTTTCTGTTGGCGGCCTCGACGGCTGTTGCCGCGCCGCAGCACGGCTCGTTCCTCTCCAACGGCGTCAAGATTCACTACATCGTGGAGGGCGAGGGGGAACCTGTGCTGTTGATCCACGGGTTCTCGGCCAGCGCGATGATGAACTGGGTGCTGCCCGGCGTTTTCGCCAACCTGGCCAAGCACTATCACGTCATCGCCCTGGATAACCGCGGACACGGCGGCAGCGGGAAGCCGCACGAAGTCGAAAAATACGGTCCGGAAATGGTCGAGGATGCAATCCGCCTGTTGGACCATTTGAAGATCGACAAGGCGCACATCGTCGGCTACTCGATGGGCGGTTTCATTACAGAGAAGCTGGTCGTCACGCATCCCGAGCGGGTCATCTCGGCCACCGTGGGCGGCGCCGGCTGGAGCCGCGAGGACGACGACCACGCGATCATCGATCAGATCGCCAAATCGCTCGACGAGGGCAACGGCATCGCGCCTTTGATGAAGGCGCTCACGCCCCCGGGCCACCCGGTTCCCAGCGACGAGCAGATCAAGGCCCGCAATCAGCTGATCATGGCAAACAATGACGCCAAGGCGCTGTCTGCCTGCATTCGCGGCATGCTGAACCTGCAGACCACGAAGCAGCAGCTCGAGCAGAACAAGGTGCCCGTGCTGGCCATTATCGGCGAGTTGGATCCGCTCAAAAAGGGCGTCGACAACATGACGGGCGTGATGGCCAACTTGAAAGTCGTTGTCGTGCCCGGTGGTGATCACATCACCACCTTCCAGAGCCCGAAGTTCACCGAAGCGCTGAACGAATTCCTGACGGAACACGCGCGGCATCCGGCCACCGCCGGACGGTAATCGTCTCGCCACAGTTTTTTCGGAGGACGATCCGTGGCGGGTCGTCCTCCGTTTTTCTCATTCGTTTTTCTCATTCGTCTCTGTTTGCCAATTCTGTTTCGGCAATTTTCTGGATCGGGAGTCGCCGATGGCCTCTACGCGCTGAACTCGCGCTTGCGCGGCTGAACGAGCTGATCGGCAAGGAGAGCCCGCCCGGAGCCTGGCACACGGTCACCCAGGAGCAGATCGACGCCTTCGCTCGCGCGACGCTCGACGATCAGTTCATCCACACCGATCCGGCCCGCGCGGCCCGCGAATCGCCGTTCGGCACAACGATCGCCCACGGATTTTTTACGCTGTCGCTGGCTTCGCACCTGGTCACGAGCATTCCGCGGCCCACGCCCGACCCGTACGAGGGGCGGCTGGTTGGGATCAATTATGGTCTGGACCGGGTCCGCTTTCCGACGCCCGTCCGCGTCAACTCGCGGATCCGGGCTCGCCAAAGCCTCGCCAGCGTCGAGCAAAAAGACGCGCGGACGCTGCAGATGGTCCACCATATCACGATCGAAATCGAGGGCGAGAGCAAGCCGGCCTGCGTCGCCGACTATGTAACCCGCGCCGTCTTCGCGCCTTAAGCTGCGATGAGCGCTCGCGTTCCAGGAGCTGCGTCAATGCCCCGCGTCGCGTTGTTGCTGGCGGCCGCCGTTTGCTACGTTCTGGGAGTCTGCTCGGCTAGCGCATGGCGAGGGGGGAACGATGTGACCCCATCGGCGATTGCACGCGGTGCCGAGTCTGACCGCGGGGCGAAAGCCCGAGGAGTCGATCTGGCCATGAGCGCGGCGCCCCCCACCGAAAAGCCAAAGGCCGAATCGCCCGACGGCAAGCTGCGGATCATCTGCTTTGGCGCACATCCCGACGATTGCGAAATCAAGGCGGGTGGCACCGCCGCGCTCTGGGCGGCGGCAGGCCATCACGTGAAATTCGTCTCGCTGACCAATGGCGACATCGGCCACTGGCGCGACGCCGGCGGACCGCTCGCCCGGCGACGCAACGCGGAAGTTCAGCATGCGGCTGGTCTGCTCGGCATCACTTCGGAGGTGCTCGATAATCACGACGGAGAATTGCAGCCGACGCTGGAAAATCGGCGGACCGTGACCCGGCTGATCCGCGAGTGGCATGCCGACATCGTGATGGGGCCGCGCACGAACGACTACCATCCCGACCATCGCTACACGGGCATCCTGGTGCAGGACGCGGCGTACATGGTGGCCGTTCCTTTCTTCTGCCCCGACACGCCGCACCTGACGCAAAACCCGGTCTTCCTCTACTACTCCGACCATTTTCTGAAGTCTTATCCGTTTCAGGCGGACGTGGTCGTAGGCGTCGATCGGGCGATCGAACAGAAGCTCGACGCGCTGGTCGGAATGGAGTCGCAGTTCGTGGAAGGGGGCGTCTCCGGCTCGCCCGAGTTGATTGCCGGTGGAGAACCCAAACTCGAAGAGCGGCGTAAGGTCGTCCGCGAATCGTTCCGCAACCGCGATCGGGGCCTCGCTGACAAATACCGCGAGCAACTGGCCGCCTGGTACGGCAAAGAAGGGGGCGGCAAACTCCAATATGCGGAAGCCTTCGAGATTCTGCGAGTACGGCCGGCAACCGACCAAAGAAGAGCTCCGCAAGCTGTTCCCGCTTGTCAGCGCCAAGTGATGTGGCAGACGGTGAAAAAATCCGAAAAATGGTCGTTTGCCCAGCCGAAGCCTCCCTTCGTAGAATCGACGGGGACTGGGATTTGGGTTTTCGGGGCAGCCGCGATCCCGATTGGTTGATCGCCTTTCTCTCTTGAACACGACCGATGGGCAATCTCTCGCGGGACCGGTGCGTGCGAGCGCGGTGCTGCAAGCCGCGTTGGCTGACAAGCCGCGCAGTTCCCGCAGCGTGCGCGCTGATGCTTTGGCTGTCGGCCGCGACTGCGGCGGTCGCCCGCGAAATCACCATCTATCGCGACGACTTCGGCACGCCGCACATCTACGCCACCACGGCTGAAGATGCCTGCTACGGCTTGGGCTACGCCCAGGCCGAGGATCGCCTCGAAGAACTGCTCACGCAGTATCGCCGCGCCACGGGTACGTTGTCGGAAGTCTTCGGACCCGAGGGCCAAAACCTGCAAAACGACTATCGTCAGCGGCTTTGGCGGCACGCAGAGATCGCCCGACAAAAGTATCCGGAGCTCAGTCCGAAGAGCCGGGCCATCATCGAGGCATTCCTGGACGGCGTGCGGAAATTCATGAGCGAACATCCGGACAAGGTCCCAGCCTGGGCGCCAAGCTCGAACCCTGGATGGTCGTTGCCCTCAGCCGCTACGCCATCTGGGGTTGGCCGGAAGGCGAAGCGGGCAGCGATCTGAAGCGCGGAGGCATCACGCCCGATCCCATCGAATATCACGGCTCCAACGAGTGGCTGGTCGGCCCCTCCCGCACGAAGGACAAGGCGCCGATCGCCCTCATCGATCCGCACCTGAGCTGGTACGGAACGTTCCGCTTCTACGAGGCACGACTGTATGGCGGCGAGCTGGAGTTTTCCGGATTTGCCATCGTCGGCCTGCCCCTGCCGCCCATGGGCCACAGCCGCTACTGCTCGATCGCCTTCACCACCGGCGGCCCGGACACGTCCGACTGCTACGTGGAGGAGGTCAATCCGGCGAACCGGCGGCAGTATCGCTACGACGGCAAATGGCTCGAAATGAACGTCCGCACCGAGATTATTCGCGTCAAAGAGGGAGGCAAGATCGTCGAGAAGAAAGTCGAAATCGACGACACCCGGCACGGCCCGATCGTCGCCCGCCGCGGCAACCAGGCCTATTGCCTGAAACTTCCCTACTACGATCAGGTCGGCGTCCTCGACCAGCTTTATCGCATGGACACCGCCAAGAACCTGGCGGAAATGAAACAGGCCCTCGCCCCGCTCCAGCTCATGGAGCAGAACGTCATGGTCGGCACGGTGCAGGGCGACATCTATTACGTCCGCTACGGACGCGTCCCCGTGCGACCCGCGGGCTTTGACTTCAAACGACCCGTTCCCGGAAACACGTCGAAATCGGAGTGGCAGGGCCTCCATAAGTTCCAGGACTTGCTGCAGATCGAAAATCCGCCGCAGGGCTACATGCAGAATTGCAACGTGAGCCCGCAGTTCATGGTTCGCGGCAACCTCATCGATCCGCTGGCTTGGAAGAGCCGGCCCGACCTGTTTAACGGCTATTGGAGCCTCGACCAGCGGTCGGACAACCCGCTCCACCAACGGGCCGCAATGGTCCTGGAACTTTTGGCCGGCGCGTCGTCGATGACGGTCGAGACGGCCATCGCGATCGCCGAGAGTCCGGCCGTGTATGGGGCCGACGTCTGGCAGAAGCGTCTGGCATCAGCCTGGGCGGGAGCCGACGCGAAGCTGAAAGCCGACAAGCACGTGGCCGAAATGGTCACGCTGATTCAGAATTGGAACCACCGCTGCGACGCGGACGGTACCGGCGCAATCGCCTACTTGTTCTGGAAGGACCAGTTTCCGCCCAAGGTCAAAGCCTACGACAAGGCCGGCTTCCCACCGCCGAAAGAAGTCGACAATCCGATGATTCTGGCCGCCCTCAAGCGGGGCTCGGAAAAACTGGTGGCGGCGCTCGGGCGACTCGACGTCCGCTGGGGGGACGTTTATCGCGTGGGGCGTGCGGGCTCCCGGCGCGACTGGCCGGTCAGCGGCGGCTCGGTCGACGGCATGGCCACGCCGCGAGCCATCAGTTTCGATTCCATCGAGAACAAAAAGAATCCCCACCTGGTGGGCCACGGCGGGCAGGCGGCAACGCAGGTAGTTTTGCTGGCGAACCCGCCCAAGTCCTGGAGCGTCTTGCCGCTGGGCGAGAGCGATGACCCCAAAAGTCCACACTACGACGACCAGGCAGAAAAGCTCTTCAGCAAGAGCCGCCTGAAGTCGACCTACTTCCTCGATAGGCCGGAGCTGCTCAAACACCTGGGAGCTAAGCCAAAGACTTTGACGCGGAACTGAGACTCCCGTCGCGTGAGAGCGGTCGCCGATTCGAGAAGCCATCATGCACGAACAAACCTGGGATCCCGATCGATACGCTCGAAACGCGCGGTTCGTGGCCGATCTCGGCGCGCCGCTGATCGACTTGCTGGCTCCGCAGCCCGGAGAGCGGATCCTGGATCTGGGCTGCGGCGACGGTGCACTGACCGAACGGCTGGCCGCCTGCGGCTGTACGGTAGTCGGCGTAGATGGCAGCGCCGAACAGATCACGGCGGCAAAAACACGCGGACTCGACGCCCACGTGATGAATGGTGAGGCGCTCACATTCAGTCATGAGTTCGACGCCGTCTTCAGCAATGCCGCGCTGCACTGGATGAAACGGGCCGACGCCGTGATCGAAGGAGTGCGCCGCGCGCTCAAGCCGGGCGGCCGCTTCGTCGCGGAGATGGGCGGGGCCGGCTGCGTCGCCAAGGTCCGCGGCGCGGTCAAAGCCGCTCTGGCGCGCCGCGGCATCGAGGGCGAACCGCTCGATCCCTGGTATTTTCCGACGCCCGAAGATTACGGCGGACGGCTCAAGACGCACGGCTTTACGATCGATTCGCTCGTCCTCTTCGACCGACCGACAGAACTGCCCGGCGCTGACGGCGTGGCTCGAGACCTTCGGTGAGCCGTTTACTTCGGCCCTGCCCCCCAACGAGCGGGACGAACTGCGACAAGAAGTCGAAACCGCGCTAAGGCCGACATTATGCGGCGCCGACGGCGTTTGGCGGGCCGATTACGTGCGGCTGCGTTTTGCCGCTCGTCTGCCGCAGGCCTGACCCGGTCGACCCGCGGGAAGGCTGCGATTCTCTAGACAAACCAGGCGGCCTCGGCGGTCAACACGGGCAGGACCTTGTGCCGCCGGCCGTTCGCATGCCGACTTCGCCGAGTCGAACCGATGACCGATCTGACCAGTCCAACCTTGATCAAGCTAAAAGGCTTCTTGTTTCTCTTTCTCGGCACCGTCTCCGCCGCACTTCTGCTCATCGAGCATCCCGAGTGGCACGTGGCCCTGCTGCTCGGCGTGGCGATCTGGTCGTTTTGCCGCTTCTATTACTTCGCGTTTTACGTCATCGAAAAGTACGTCGACCCAAGCTATCGCTTCGCCGGTCTTTCGTCGTTCGCGCTCTACCTGGTCGGCAAGCGGCGACAACCCTGACGGAGCGTCACAAGCGAACGGCCGTCAGATCAGCAAATCCTGCACGGCAGTGCCAGCACAATAAACGATCGGCCGCCCCTGTGGATCCGCGAGCGTGAGATCCGGGGAAATGCCCAGGCAGTGGTTGACCGTGGCAATCAAGTCGACGGGGTGCACCGCATTGGAGGCTGGATAGGCCGCGTGGCGGTCGGATGTGCCGTAGACCTGTCCACCCCGAATACCGGCCCCGGCCAGGACCGAGGTGAAGCAATTCGGCCAATGATCGCGACCGTCGTGTCCGGCTCCCGCGTCGCTATTCCGCTGCCCCACGCGCGGCGTGCGTCCGAATTCGCCCGTCCAAACCACCAGAGTCTCGTCGAGCAAACCTCTCGCTTGCAGATCATCCAGGAGCGCCGCAAAAGCTTGGTCGGCTGCCGGCATCAATCGCGTCTTCAGATCGCGAAAATTGCGGCTGTGCGTGTCCCAGTAGACCGAGACGTTCTTGATCCCGTCGCTGGGCCAAAAGACCGTGACCAGCGGAACTCCGCGCTCGACGAGTCGGCGGGCTTGCAGAACCGATTGCCCGTGCGGGTTGCGACCGTAGCGATCGCGGAGGGCGGCCGGCTCTTGATCGAGGTTGAATGCGGAGCCGCCGGACGACGAATGCAGCAACAGGAACGCGCGGCGATAAAAGTCATCCAGCGCGGCCACGCTGCCCGCGCGCTCGAGAGCCCGTCGTTGGGAGTCGATCTGAGCCAACAACCTCTCTCGATCGTCCAAGCGAGTCGCGGAAAGCTCGGCCGGCAGCCGGAAGTCGCCCACGGCGTAATCGCGGGCGTTGGGATTGGCGTCGATGACCAGCGGATCAAAACCTTGACCGAGCCAACCGGCCGTCTGCCCGTGACTTTCCTCGACGAAACGAGGCACGTCGTTTTCGAGCTTCGGCCGCATCGTGACGTAAGGCGGCAAGGCCCCGCGCCCGCGGCCCAACTTGGCCAACACCGAGCCGAGCGACGGCCAATCGTGACGCAGGGCGGCGCTCAGCGGCGGCGAGGGCTGACCAGTCAGCAAATTGTGCGTCGCCGTCGTGTGATTGACGTCCTCGTGCGTCATCGAGCGGACGACGGCCAGCTTGTCCGTGCGGCGGGCCAACAGCGGAAAGTGTTCGCAGATGTCGATCCCAGGAACCGCCGTGGCAATGGGACTGAACTCGCCGCGGACTTCCGCCGGCGCTTGCGGCTTAAGGTCCCACGTATCCTGATGAGCCGGACCGCCCCACATGAAGAGCAGAATGCACGACTTGGCCCGACCGAACGATCGACTGGAGACGGTCGTCGTGGCCGTCTCAGCGCGATCGCTGCCCGCCAGCGCACGTCCCCGCAGCAACTCGCCACATGTCAGCCCAAACAGGCTCAAGCCACCGGCGCGCAATAAATCGCGACGACCGATGCGGCGACAGTCTGGGCAGGAGCTGGACATCGAGGCAGGACCGGGGTGGCGGGAGGGCCGAGGGTGAGGGATTCGGCTGCGCGCTCGATTATCGTCATTTTCATCGCGGGCGTGAAGACGACTCGCAAGTGCAGACGGCCTGATCGACTTCAGGCACGGCTGTCTTCAAGATGCGCGGCCAACCAAGGCGCGAGCAGTCGCTCCAGGTTGGCGGCCAGCACGTTCTTCGCTTTGACCGGATCGAGCCCCGAGCACAGTTGAGACACGCGATCCCGGGTCGCCAGGGGCTCGTACTCGGGGAAGTCCGAGCCGACGATCGTGCGTCGATCGAATGTTCGCATCAGGAACCGCAGGTCGTCCTCCACCGAGGTGCCGGCCAGTCGGTGAATCGTGAAGGAAAGATCGAGCACAAGGTTCGAGTGGGCGGCGACCACCTCGGACATCGCCAGAACCTGCGAGCCGCCCCCATGCAGAAGAATGATCGTGGTCTGCGGCGCGGCAACCGCGAGCGCATCGGCGAGGTCGGGGGCATTTCGCGTCGCACGCCCGGCCTGGCGGAAAAGCGTGTCGAGAAAGACGATTAGACCCCGATCGCCCGCGGTTCGCAGCGCCTGGATGACCTTGATGTGCAGCGGATCGTAACCATTGAGCCGCGGGTGCAGCTTGAGTCCGGCGAAACCAGTCGAGGCCAGCTGCGCGACAGCGTTTGCGATTTCGCGCTCGCTGTCGAATGTGGCCGGGTTGAGCGAGCCAATCGGCACGAAGCGAGCGGGATAACGGCGGGCGACGTCGAGCACCGTGTCGTTCTCGATCACGTCGGCGATGGCCACGAGGCAAGCGCGAGCCGGCGTGCAGCGGTCCAGCTCCGCGAGCAATCTCTCGCAGCTTGCGTCCCGCTGGGTGCTGCCGAGCCACGAACCGTCAGCGGTGACGTGCGTGAGCGAGTCGAAGAACGAGACGTCGCCGGAACTCAGCGGGGCTCGTTCAGGTAGCGCTTCAGGCATACGGTTTCAAACGTGTCCCATTTGCGGCGGTCGATGCAGTCGAACCAAATGTCCTCTTGCTCTTCGATCCGGTCGAGGGCCGTCAAAAAGCCCTCGGTGAGCGAGGCGGCCGGCACAATCACCGCGCCCGAATCGTCACACACGGCAATCGCCCCGTCATAGCGGGCCCGGCGTTCGGCCAGGACCGCCGGATCGAGCGGGTGGCGGCACTTTTCGTTGTGACAGCCGACGGGCGTCACCCCCTCTGACCAGATCGGCCAATTCTCTTTGATCAAGTGCGGGGCATCGCGGAGGTTGCCGCACGCCACGAGGGCCGCCGCCTGCCGGTAAAGTAAGAGGAACTTGGCAACCAAGTTCCCGTAGAGCGCGCGTCCCTCACATTCGAAAGCTTCCGTGACGATCACGGCTCGTTCCGGGGCCCCGCGCAGCTGCTCGTGCAAATGCCAGTTGCGCGCCTCGTGGGCGTATGTCCAAAACACCTTGCCCACGCGGTGATGGCCGCGGTTGAGCGCGACAACGCGCGGCAAGGCGCCCGTCTTCTCCAGGCAGTCGGTGACCTCCGCGGTGGAGATGCGGTTGCGCTGGATGCGGTCGATGATGCGATCAGTCAGCGATTGCACGGTTTGTCTCCTCGACCCATCCAGCATAACAAATCGCGGCCCGCTGGCTCGGGCGTCGGCGGTCAATCGGATAAGTCGACCCTGAGCTCGCGTTCAATGCGCTCGGCCAGCGCAGATGCGGAGTCACGAGTCTCGGCCGACACGATCACATGACCGTGACGGCTGCGGTCATCCTCGACCGCGGGAATGCGGTCGCCGACCGCCTGGTTGAAGGCGATTTCGATCACTCCCGGCTGCGCTCGCAGCTCGGCCAGATTCGGAAAACCCAGAATCCGCTTCCCCGGCGGGAGCCGTACAAACCGTAGCTGCGCGGCCCGCTGACGGGTCGTGATCACTTCGGCCTGCTCGCCCAACAGAATCGAAATCAGGGTGGGCGTCGGCTCGAAGCCGCAGAGTGCCGGCACAATGTGCGAGGCAATCCGCGTCCCCCCGCCACGGGCCGCCATTTCGACCAGCCACGGGTCCCCCTGGTCGTCGATGAGAAACTCGGCGTGCGTGATTCCGAAAGGAATCCCCAGGGCGCGGACGGTCGCCTCGTTCGCGCGGGCAATTCGTTCCATGACCTGTGGCGGGAAATCGCCCGGCCAGGTGAGTGTGCGGGCGACGCCGGCCAGGTCGGGATAGTGGGCTTTATCGGAGATGGCCAGCGTTGTCGGTTGACCGTCGACGACGAACCCCTCGACCGTGGCCTCGGTTCCCGAAATGTACTGCTCGAAAATCGTCTCGCCGATCGGGGAAGCCTCCTTCGCCCGCCGGAATGCCTCAATGACCGTGGCCACGTCCGCCGGGTCGAGACGGCTGACACCGCGACTCGACTGGCCGTCGGCCGGTTTGCAAAACAGCGGCAGCCCAAGGTCGGCGGCCGCCGCGACCGCTTCTTCTTCCGAGCGACAGACGCGGAAGTCCGGCTGACGGATGCCCGCTGCGGCCGCTCGTTCGCGCATGCGGCCTTTGTGCGTGGCGGCAACGGCCACATCGACCGGCAGGCCCTTCAATCCAAGTTCCGCCGCCACTTGAGCCACGAGGGGCACGGCAAAGTCGGTCTGCTCCGTCATCGCCGCGTCGACGCGCCGCTCCCGCCCGATGCGCACCAACGCGGCCACGTCCTGGAGCGGCACCTGAACGGCTTCGTCGGCAACGTCAAAGCCGGGGGGCTGGGACGTGCCGTCCGCGCAAATCACGATCAGGCCCATTTCCTGCGCGAGGCGGATGACCGGGACCTGCCAGCGACCGCCGGGCAGAAATAGCAGCGCGCGCCGCGGAAGCGGTTCTTCCAGCGGGGATCGAGTTCGGCGGACGCAGCCTCGTCGGTCAAGGGGCGCTCCTGGACTCGGCCAGTCTCTCCGGCCTTTCGTTCAAAACTTATCGCCCGGTTGAGGCGATTGCAAACCGGCTCGCGGCGGCGATAGACTCGAATTGAAGAGACGACGACGCGTGCCAACGTGCTCGTCTCAGTGATTTCTTCTCCGGCACCGCGTGGAATCGGGTCCGATTCCCGCTTCCGCCCGACCGGGCTGGCGCGTCACTTTCCGGCGGAAGCCCATGTTGATCAGCGTCGTTACGACGTTGTACCGATCGTCGCCGCACCTCGAAGAGTTTTATCGGCGGACGCTGGAAGCGGTGCGCAGCGCGACCGGCAACGAGGGCACCGAAGTCGAGCTGATTTTTGTCGACGACGGCTCGCCCGACGACTCGGCCGTCAAAGTTCGCGAATTCCTACAGCGGCCGACGCCGGCCACGCTGGTCGAGCTGTCGCGGAATTTTGGACACCATCGGGCCATCCTCACCGGTCTTTCGTTCGCCCGCGGCGATCTGGTCTTCTTGATCGACTGCGACCTGGAGGAACCGCCGGAGTTGTTCGGCGAAATGCTGCGGACGCTGGAACGCACGCGCAGTCGAGCCGCGCCCGCCGACGTGGTTTACGCGGTTCCCCATCGCCGCAAAGGGGGGCTGTTCGAACAAGTTTCGGGCGAGCTCTTTTATCGGCTCTTCAACAGCCTGTCGGACGTGCAGATTCCCAACAACTGGATGATCTGCCGGCTGATGACGGCCCGTTACGTCCGCGCTCTCTTGTCGCACAACGAGCGCGAGCTGTTCCTGGGCGGCCTGTTCGGCATCACCGGCTTTCGCCAGGTGGCGATCACGGCGGAGAAGCGGCACAAAGGTTCCACGACTTGGACGCTGCGACGAAAATTGAAAGTCGCTCTGCAAGCAGTGACCGCCTTCAGCGCCCGGCCCCTGTGGTTGTTGGCGGGAATCGGTTCGCTGATTTCGGCCGCCTCTGCCATCGCCATTCTTTACATGATCGTTCGCGTGGCGCTGCTGGGGATGCCGTACCAAGCGGGCTGGGCGTCGACGATGGTGACGATCAGCTTTTTCGGGGGGTTGAATCTGCTGGCCATCGGGATTGTCGGGTTGTATGTGGCCCAGGTGTTCGCGGAGGTCAAAGGCCGGCCGTGCATCGTCAAAGACGTGCAGGCCAACTTCGCCCGCGATCCCGGCGCGAACGCGGCGACTGTGATCACCATCGCGTCCGCATCCGCCCACGTTCTCTCGCGCTCGCCCTTAGAGAACGTCCCGGCCAATGGCGACGCCGCGAAGGCCGGAGCCGCCGGCCCCGCGTCGGAGCCGCGTCATGCTTGAAGCCGATCGTGTCGAGACGCGTGCACGGTACGCGGCCCGCTATCGGGAGTTCGGCTACGACCCGCGGACCTTGGGCTGGCAAAAGGGACGGCAGCGGGTACGGTTCGCCGCGGTGCTCGAGTCAGTCGGCACTTCATTCGGCAGCCTGCTCGACGTCGGCTGTGGTTTCGGCGACCTGTTTGGATACCTCCGCGAGCGCGGCTGGCAGGGCGATTACCTCGGCGTCGACATCTGTCCGGAGCTGCTGGAGGAGGGGCGCAAGCGGTTCGGCCCGCTTGGGGCGCGGTTCGAATGCGTCGATCTATCAGGTGAGTCTCCCGCTTTTACCGCCGACGTTGCCGTGGCGCTCGGCGTGTTCAACCATCGCTTGCAGGAGGATAATCTCGAATTCATCGGGCAAATGCTGCACGCGATGTGGGCCCAATCGACCCAGGTCGTCGTGACCGATTTTCTCAGCACGACGGCCGACCGCCCCAAGCCAGACTTATTCCACGCCGACGCCAACGCCATCCTGCAGATGGCACTGGGTTACAGCAAGCGCGTGCGGCTCGACCACAGCTACATGCCGTTCGAGTTTCTCGTCGCCATCTGGCACGATGATTCCTTCTCGGTCGACTGTCCCGTGTTTGCTCCGCATATCTCGCAGGTGAATCCCCAACCGCCGGGCGCGTCCCCGGCGTAAATCGATCGGTTTCTCGATTATGACCACACCTGCGGCCTCCGATCCGAAACGCAATCGAGCCCGCGAGCTGGCGCAAACACACGTGGCGGAGGGGGACTTGGTCGGCTGGTTCGAGCCGCTCTACGCAGAAGCGGAGGGCGATCCGGCGCGGGTGCCGTGGGCCGATCTCAAGCCCAATCCCAACCTGGTCGAGTGGGTCGAGCACGCGGCGGTCCGCGGCGAAGGGCGGACCGCGCTCGTGGTCGGCTGCGGATTGGGGGACGACGCCGAGTTCTTGGCGGCCCGCGGCTTTCGCGTCACGGCCTTCGATATCGCCCCGTCGGCGGTTGCCTGGTGTCAGCGACGCCATCCCACGAGCTCGGTCCAATACGTGACGGCCGATTTGCTCGATCCGCCCGCCGATTGGAATCAGCGCTTCGACCTCGTCTACGAAGGCTACACACTGCAGGTGCTGCAATCGGCTGTGCTGCGATCCCGAGCGATCGAGCATCTGAGCGCATTTCCCGGGCCCGGTGGCACGTTGCTCGTCATTTGCCGCGGCCGCGATCCGGGCGATCCGGAGGGCCAGATGCCGTGGCCGCTCATGCGCGAGGAACTCGCCGTTCTCGATCGGTCTGGTTTGGCTCCCGTGGCCTTCGAAGACTTCTTGGACCAGCACAAAGCGCCCCCGGTCCGACGTTTTCAGGCCCTCTGGCGACGTCCGACGCCCCCGGCTACGCCCGCAAATAAGCCGTGACTTCGCGGACCACGTCGGCCTGCTCATCCGCCGTAATCGTGTAATAAAACGGCAGGCGGATCAGGCAGGCGCTCACCGCGTCGGTCACAGGCAACGGGCGCACGTCGCAGCCGAGCTTGCGACCCATCGGCGACGAATGCAGCGGCACGTAGTGGAAGACGGCGCCGATGCCGCGAGAGTTCAAATGGGCCAGCAGCCCGTCCCGCGTCTTTGCGTCGCGCGTGAGCAAGTAAAAGAGATGGAAGTTTTGGGTGCAGCCCTCGGGAACCGTGGGGAGTCGCACCAGCCCCTCGTCCGCCAGCGGCTGCAGGCTTTGCTGGTAGTACTCGTAAATTTGGCGACGCCGGTCGGAAATCGCCTGCATCATTTCGAGCTGACCGAAGAGAAACGCGCCGACGAGTTCGCTCGGCACGTAGGCGGAGCCGACGTCGACCCAGGTGTATTTGTCGACCTGGCCGCGGAAGAATTTCTGCCGGTTCGTCCCTTTGTCGCGAAGGATCTCGGCCCGTTCGACCAGGTCGGGGCGATTGACGCACAACGCTCCCCCTCGCCCGAGATGAAATTCTTGGTCTCGTGAAAGCTGTAGCACCCGACGTCGCCGAGCGAGCCAAGCGCCTTGCCGCGATAGAACGAATTCACGGCCTGGGCCGCATCTTCCACGACGAGCAGCCGATGAGCCCGGGCGATCTCCCGAATGCGGTCCATCTCGCAAGCGACTCCCGCGTAGTGCACGGGAACGATCACTTTGGTTCGCTCGTTGACGGCCGCCTCGATCAGCTTCTCGTCGAGGTTAAGCGTATCGGCTCGGATATCGACGAAGACCGGCCTCGCGCCGGCCCGCACAAAGGCGCTCGCCGTCGACACGAACGTAAACGAGGGCAGGATGACTTCATCGCCCGGCTCGAGATCGCAGAGCAAGGCGGCCATTTCCAGCGCCGCCGTGCACGACGGAGTGAGCAGCACGCGGTTGATGCCCAGCCGCTGTTCCAACAGCCGACAGCAAGCCTGCGTGAAGCGGCCGTCGCCTGCTAGATTGCCCAGCGCCACGGCCTGAGCGATGGAATCCAGCTCTCGGCCGACCAGGAACGGTTTGTTGAACGGGATGCGGTATTCCATGCGGAGTCCGCAGCGCGAGACGGCGCAAAGACGTGTGCCAGGCGCGGGGACTTGCGCAGCCCTTCGCCCCGTGACGTTTACTTGCGGGACATCGCCCGTTTGACCGCGGCCCCCATGTCGGCCGGACTTTCTGCCACTTCGACCCGGGCACCCTTGAGGGCGGCAATTTTCTCCGTGGCCGTCCCGCTGCCGCCGGAGATAATCGCCCCCGCGTGCCCCATCCGTTTGCCCGGCGGGGCCGTGCGGCCGGCGATGAACCCGGCAACCGGCTTGGTCACGTGCTCCTTGATGAAGGCGGCGGCTTGCTCCTCGGCGTTGCCGCCGATTTCGCCGATCATCAGGATGGCTTCGGTGGCCGGGTCCTTCTGGAACAAATCGAGCAGATCGATGAACGAGGTGCCGACGATCGGATCGCCGCCGATGCCGACGGAGGTCGACAATCCCAAGCCGACATTGCCGAGCTGCCAGGCCGCTTCATAGGTGAGCGTGCCGCTGCGACTGATGAGCCCGACCGAGCCGACCTTGTGAATGTAACCGGGCATGATGCCGATCTTGGCGACGCCCGGCGTGATGACGCCCGGGCAGTTCGGCCCGACCAGGCGGCAGTTCTTGCCCATCAGGCCGCGTTTGGCGCGAACCATGTCGAGCACGGGGACGCCTTCCGTAATCGCCACGATCAGGCCGATGCCCGCGTCGGCCGCCTCGAGGATCGCGTCGGCACAAAACGGAGGCGGCACGAAGATCAGCGAACAGTTGGCACCCGTCTTCGCGACCGCTTGCTCCACCGTGTCGAAGACCGGAAAGCCGTCGACTTCCGTCCCGCCCTTGCCCGGCGTCACTCCGCCGACCATCGGCGTGCCGTAGGCCCGGCATTGCTGGCTGTGGAACAGACCGGCTTTGCCGGTGATCCCCTGGCAAATGACCCGCGTGTTTTTGTCGACCAAAATGCTCATAACGGTGTCGTTGTCCTGCCGTGAATGCTCTTGAAACGAAACTGATCAAATCGGGTTTCCGGGAGGGCGAAGCTCTGCTGAGCCTCTTCCTCCCTCGCGTGTGAGGCGCGCTCGGCGGAGCCTCGCGCCCTTCTAGGCGCTCAGCGTGGCGACGACTTTTTTCGCCGCGTCGGTCAGGTCGGTGGCCGCAATGATCGGTCGGCCGCTTTCGGCCAGCATCTTCCGCGCAACTTCGACGTTCGTGCCTTCCAATCGCACGACGAGCGGCACATTGAAGCCGACTTTTTCATACGCGCCCAAGAGCGCGGTGACGATCGTGTCGCACTTCATGATGCCGCCGAAGATGTTCACGAGCACCGCGCGGACATGCTTGTCGGACAGAATAATGCGGAAGGCCTCGGTCACCTGGTCGACGTTGGCCCCGCCGCCGACGTCGAGGAAGTTCGCCGGCTCCCCGCCGTGCAGCTTGATGAGATCCATCGTGCTCATCGCCAGGCCGGCGCCGTTGACCAGGCAGCCAATGTTGCCGTCCAGCTTGACGTAGCTGAGCCCGGCCGCCGCGGCGCGGATTTCCGAATCGTCCTCCTCCGACAAGTCGCGGAGCGCCTCGAAGGGCTTGTGGCGGAACATGGCGTTGTCGTCGAACGTCATCTTGGCATCGAGGGCCATCAAGTCGCCCGCCTCGGTGATGACGAGCGGATTGATTTCCGTCAGCGAGCAGTCGTTGTCGATGAAGAAGCGGGCGACCTGCGGCAGGAACTTGTGTGCGCTCTTGATCGCGTTGGGGGGCAGACCCAGTTTGTAGGCCAGCTTGGTCACCTGGTAGGCGAAGAGCCCGTAGCCAGCGTCGATCGGCTCGCGGAGAATTTTTTCGGGCGAATGGGCGGCAACTTCTTCGATCTCGGTGCCCCCCTCCGACGACATGATCAGCACCGGTCCGCCGGCCCCGCGATCGACCACCACGCCGAGATACAGCTCGCGGGCGATCTTCAGTCCCTCTTCGACGAGCAAAACGTTGACCGTTTTGCCGGCGGGGCCAGTTTGCTTGGTGACGAGCGTTTTGCCCAGCATGCGACTGGCGTTTTGCGCGGCCTCTTCGGCCGACTTCACCAGCACCACGCCCCCCTGCTCGGGATACTCTTTGAAGCGTCCCTTGCCGCGTCCGCCGGCATGAATTTGCGATTTGACGACGGCGATCTGCCCGCCCAAATCGCGGAACGCCTGCGCGGCCCCTTCCGCCGATTCGACGACGAATCCGCGGGGGACGGCGATCTTGGCAGCGGCCAGCAGCTGCTTGCCCTGATACTCGTGGATCTTCATGAAAATGGTCTCGTCGGCACGGCGCAAGCGGCGCCGAGTGGCAAACAAAATCGGTGGACCGGGAGGCAACGCAGAGCGGCCAGCCGGCCGTGAAGCGTTTCGGCGCGGTTATGATAGCGGCAAGCGGCGGCGACGGTCCACCGAACGGGCGAACGGCTCAGAATGCCGCCAAAGCTCGGGTGCGGCGGGTCGGCCTGCGGAGATTACGCGGCGCGCTGGAGGGTCCGGTGTCTCCGACGCCTGCAAGTTCAGGCCGTAGTCGCAGTTCCAAAAATAGTCGGCCAATCCATCGCCGAGGACGCGTCTCACCTCGGTCATCATCGCGGCGACGTCGGCCGATTCTTTCCACGACGCATCGAGTACGCCGTCCCGGTCAAGCGGCCGCAGCGGATTGAACCGGCCGCAACCCATCACGGGCCGCAGGTGGCGGGGACAGGCGAGCCACTGCTGCTGGTCTCGTTCGATCACGGTGAATTCCCGACCGCACCGGCCGCACTGCTTGAGGAAGTTTCTCGGATTGGCCGGCGGCAACGGATCGAGTCCCAGGAATTCGTAAACCCGAGCCAGCGCGGCGTCGTGCCGGCAGCAGAAATACTCGTGCGTCAGCAAGAGGCTGGCGTAGCGCGTCGCCAGGATCTCGTGCGTTTGCAGGATCTCTTTGGTCTCGGACAAGCAGCCGCAAAAAGTTCTCGCGCGAGTCGACCCACTCGACCCGCCGCGGCTTGTGTCGGCGACGATACGACTCTCGCGAGAGGTGCACGCGGACCGGGTTTCGCACGTAGACGATGAACCGGCTACCGACCGGAAAGTCCGAGCGCGGGTCCCACATGACGGGATCGAATTCCTGCATCTTGTTGTAGAGCACGACGCGAATCTGATCGATCTGCTTGTTCTGTCGCCCGTCGGCGCGAAAGACCGACCCTTCGCTGAAGACGGCCGAAAGCCGCCGCTTGTAGTCAAACTGGTGCTCGTTGACGGCAAAGATCTGCGGGTGATAGTGCAGCGCGGCCGCGATGAAGTTCGTGCCGCCGCGGGCCTGGGCGTAGATGCCGGCAATGCTCGGACGCGGCAGGCGGCGCTCCAGCCGAAAGTCGCGCCATCGCTGAGCCAAGCGTGACCCGATCACGTCAGTCCCTTGCTCGAAGTCTCCAAAAACCGGCTCTGTTCGTGGGGCTGCAATTCGATCGCGCGGTCAGGCAGTCGGATCGCAACCAAGCCCGTTCTCGGAAGATGGATAAATCGAAGATGTCGCGGCAACTTGCGCGAAGTGACGCTCCCAGCGGCACGAGGGGACGTCCGTTTGCCGCGGGAGTCTAATTTTGGAGGCAGTTAGCCGCAACGTCAGTTTACGGCGGCGTAATCTTAAGCGGACCTGAATCGCCTCGGGATGCGCGCCAGCGGGCGATCTCCACTTGCACATCGACGGGCCGGACACCGTCGGCCGGGCCGCCCGTCGGAGAAAAGTGGGCCGCGCGAATCCGTTCATTCAGCGACTGCAACGCGCGTCGGACCTGATGCTCGCTGTGCATCGATTGGACGGCTTCGAGCGTGCCGCTCGATGTCGCGCCGCGCCTGCAGGATCGGCGGCAGCACGACGAGCCCCTCTTGCCGCAGCTTGCTCTTGATCCACCAGTTCTCGTCGTCGGGGCCGTCGATATCGGGGATCGGCTTGCCGAAGCCGGGAAGACGGTCGAACTGGCCCGCGGCCTGGGCTTCGCGAATCCGGCGTTCGGCCAGCGACTCGAACTTCTCAATTGGCTTTGGCTTGGGGTTGGGCTGCGTCATACGCAGATCCAAGCATCACAGGAAATTAGGTGACGTCCGCGCACGAACCCACGCCCGGCGAAACTCCGCCGTCCGCCGCCAGCTCACTTCACCGAAAGCCGATAAACCGTCGTTTGAGCGTAGGGCTTCGTCGGCTCCAGCAGCGTGCTGGGGAACGATGGGCGGTTCGGAGAGTCGGGGAAATGCTGGCACTCCAGGCAAAAGCCCGTGTAGGGCTTGAACCCGCCGTCCTCCGCTTTTCCCGACAGCTGATTGCCGGTGTAGAACTGCACGCCGGGTTCGGTCGTGAGGATTTCCAGCACGCGTCCCGACTGCGGGTCTTCGGCGCGGACGGCCACCTCTTTGAGAGGGTCTTTGACCTCGTTGAGCGCGTAACAATGGTCGTAGCCCTTGAGGCCGCCTCCGCCATCGACCTCTTTGAGGTGGGCGCCGATTTTTGACGGGGACAGGAAGTCCATCGGCGTCCCTTTGACGGCCTTCAACTCGCCGGTTGGAATCAGCGTGTCGTCGACGGGGAGGAAACGATCGGCGTTCATCATCAGCGTGTGATCGAGCACTTGCTGCGTCGGGTCGCCGTGCAGGTTCCAGTAAACGTGGCTCGTGAGATTGATGACGGTTGGCGCGGTCGAGACGGCGCGGTAATCGATCCGCAGCTCGTTGGTGTCGGTGAGGGTGTAGATCACTGTCGTCTTCACCCCGCCCGGATAACCCTCCTCGCCGTCGCGGCTCTCGTACATCAACTCCACGCCGGCCGATTTGCCGTCCGACGGCGGCGTGATCGGGCGCGAGTGCCACACGACAAAGCTGAACGACTTGACGCCGCCGTGCAGCGTGTTGGGCGGATCGTTGATCGCCAGTGTGTACTCCTTGCCATTGAGCTTGAACTTGCCCTTGGCGATACGGTTTGCATAGCGGCCGCAAATCGGCCCGAAGTAAGGCTGCTTGCCCAGGTAGCCATCGATCGACGGGAAGCCCAGCGTAATGTTGGCCTTCTTCCCGTTGCGATCGGGACAGCTCAGTTCGGTGAGGGTCGCACCGTAATCGATGATCGAGACGCCCATCCCCTTGTCGTTCGACAGCAAATACCGCGTGATCGGCTGGCCGTCTTTCGAGTCGCCAAATGGCTCGGATTGAATCAGCACGTGGGGCTCGGAGGGACGGGAGTCCGCCGACGATTTCTTGTCGGGTTCCTTGGGAGGCGGGCTGCTCGTCTCACAGCCGGTCAGTAGAGCCGCAACCACCAGGACGATGCACGAACGCCGTCTCTGCATGACGATCACCCCGCGAAGCGTGCGCCCGCGAGCCGACGGCACGCCGGGCCGACAGTCGCTCACGCCAAGCGGTATCTTGGGGAACGATGCGTGGGGATTCAAGCGACCTCGCGTTCGGCCCTCAATGCGGCGGCGAATCCTTCCGGCGTGCACACTGATTTGAAGCCGTCTTGAGCCGGCCCCGCAAGTCGACTCGATTCGCCCCCGTCGGCGGCAGCGAAAACGAATCTCTGTGGTCGGCGGGTTGGAGAAATGCGTAGAATTGCCAGAGTTTTCCCAGGCGGTTTTCGCGAGTTTCGGCAGTCCCTCACGGATTGCCCCAACACCGGCACTTTATGGTTCGTAGGTCCTTATGAATGCGAACCATCCAAGCGAGCCGGTCCGACAGGAAGCTAATGTCGGACTCTGAACTCTTCACGAGCAGTCCGCAAAACGATGCGACTGGGGTCAGCGATGCCCGGCTCGTTGAGGACGCTCGTCGCGGAAACCGTGACGCCTTCGGGACTTTGGTCCAACGTTACGAGCGGCGGCTGGTTCGGGTCATTCTCCGATTTGTGTCGGATGTTGAACTGGCAAAAGACCTTGCGCAAGAGACTTTCCTCCGCGCCTACGTTCGATTCGATCAATTCGACCCATCCCGCCGGTTCGGACCTTGGTTGTTCCGCATCGGCGTGAATTTGACCTTCGATCATCTCCGCCGGCGTCGCCGACGGGGGAAATTGGCCCTGTTCACCGACTATTGGAGCTCGGGGAATGCCGACCCGCAGGTCGACGACCCGCGGGGCAGCCTGGACACTCGGCAAGAAGTTGAACTGGTTTTGACCCAGGTTCCTGAGAAATACCGGACGGTCCTCATTCTCCGCGACATGGAGAATTTTTCGACCTCGGAAATTGCCGCCATCCTCAATCGCAAGGAAGCGACGATCCGCTGGCGGCTGGCCGAGGCCCGCAACATGTTTCAGCGATTGTGGACCAAACGACAGGGGATCGCCGCGAGTACTGAAGAGAAGCCGACGAACAGTCCCAACGAAGACAAGCCGAGTAAAGATCGAGCGAACGAGGATAAGTGAGAGTCATGAATTGCAAACAGGCCCAGGGGAAACTGGCCCTCTTGATTGGCAGCGACCTGGATGTGTCGGCCATCGCAGAGGTGCAAAAACACGTGAGTCAATGTGCCGGCTGCCGGGAACGCCTGCAGCAGTTGTCGTCATGCTTGGAGGTTTTGCAGGTGCCAGCGGCCGGCACATTTCTTGGTGACGGCGAGAGCCTGTGGCCGCGGATCTCCGTGCGACTGGCCTCTCCCATGGCCGGCCAGAAGCCGCATCGATTGAGCGGCTGGGCCCCGACGCTGGCGGTCGCCGCCGCGTGCGCGGCAATGTTTTGGGTCGCCTCGTACCAATTCGTGGGCGATTCGGCGCCGAGCGGTGTCTCCTTGCCCGGCGCTCCGATCCAGCAAATCAACAATGGTCTCGAGCGCCAGTACAATGGCCTCGATCGTCGGTACCCGGTGCGAGTCCAGCCGATTAATGGCCACGCCGAACCGCCTCGCCACCAGGGCGACGCGTCCGGTACAATGCGCTGGATCGATTGACGAGGCCGGTTGGCCGCGGAAGTGAAACGCCGGCTTCGTCCACACCCAGGAAGAAGCGGAGTTTCCGCCGATGCCCCTCTTCGAGTACCGGTGCACGCACTGCCAACACGAGTTCGAGGCCTTGGTCCGTGACGCGACCTGGCCCGCGTGTCCCGAGTGCGGGGCTGCTCAGCCCGAAAAGCTGCTGAGCGCCGTCTCCGCTCGTGTTTCCGGCTCGGGCTCGTTGCCAATCTCAGCTGCGTGCCCTCCGTCAGACGCACCGCCTTGCGGCCCCGGTTGCTGCCGGCTGCGATGATTCGCATCGCACCCGCCCCTCCGCGGGAATACGAAGCGGCCCTCGATCTGCTCTTTGATCGCCTCTCGCCGGCCGAGCGCAAAATCACCATTAGGGACGTCCTCCGCTCGCTGACGTCCGACCGAATCATTCGACACGGGCTGCTGGCTGCCTGGAAAGGCCCCAAGCTCGTCGGGACGACGCTCTACGCGATCCAGCGCGACCACACGGCCTTTGTGTGGCCTCCGCGGCTCCGATCCGAGGAAGCGGATCCGTCGATTGCCGACGCGCTCGTCGCCGCGCTGGTGGCGGGCGTCGATGCGGCCTCAGCCTGGATCGCACAAGCGCTGCTCGATCCGGCCGCCCGCGATGAAGCCGAGGCACTCGACCGCAACGGTTTCCAACATCTGACGGACTTGCGGTTCCTGGTGCATACACTGGGCGAGCCCTTACAGCCGCTGGCAGCGGGCGGAGCACGGCCGGCGATCGTCACGTACGAGCCCGGCGTGCACGAAGAACGATTCGCGAAGCTGCTCGAGAAGACGTATGTCGGCACGCGTGATTGCCCGGAGGTCGGCGGCCGGCGACACGGGGGCCGACGCACTGGTCAGCCATCGCATGTCGGGCGAGTTCGAGCCGTCGCGCTGGAAGCTGTACCGCGCCGGCGGCAAGGATGCCGGCGTGCTTTTGCTCAACGCGCACCCGGAGCACGCGGCGTGGGAAGTGGTTTACGTCGGCGTGGCCCACGATTCCCGCGGTTTGGGGCTCGGTCGAAGGATGGTGGCCGACGCGCTCGCCGCGGCACAAGGCGCGGGACAGTCGGCGCTGTTGTTGGCGGTCGACAGTCGAAACGACTACGCGAGCAAGGTTTATGACGAGCTGGGATTCGTCGAGACCGATCGCAAGGGCGTGCACGTTTATTTCCCAAACGCGAGTCAAAGTTCGTCCGCGCGGCGTTAATCGACACGCGGTTCACACTCGGTCGCGCGCTCTCAAAAAATTTTCGAGAGGCCCGAACTTGGGGACTCCTCGGAAGATTCGTGGCATTGCCGATTCGATCCGCGCGCGTCGGTGAAGATTTCGAATCGTTTTCGTTTGACATGAGAAAGCGTCCCGATACGATCGCTTACCTGAGTGAGTGAGTTTCGAGCGGCGACACGGTGCCAACAGTTCGCGGCTCGATTCTGCTTTTCGCAACGGACCGATCGCGTTTCTTCACCGTCGGCCGCCCGCAGTGCGGCAACGGAGTGCTGTCGTCTTGCCGGGGGACCCGCTTTCGAACAGCGAGAGTCTGCGCAGGGAATGGCCGGATTTCTCGATGCGTGTTCGAACCTTCTAGGGACTTCCCTCCCGCATCCGGTACAGGCCGGCACAGAAGAGGTGCGCTCATAGGGGGGTGGCATGATGCAGCCCGGCGACACGGCGGTTGCAGCTTCCGCGCGCGAGAAGACGAGATTCTGCGCGAGTTTGAACGGCGGGTCGGTTCTCGGACATTTAACCTTTGGGTTCGCGACAACGCCTCGATCGAGATTGCCCAAGACCAGGTCACGCTCAACGTCCACAACAAGTTCTTGCTGAGCTGGCTGCAACAGCGGTATCGATCTGACATCGTTGCCGCCGTGCGGACTGTCCTCGGCAACGAAGCCGAGGTGCAGTTTCACGAGCTGACCGTCGCGCAGACGATTGCTGCGCCGAATCCCGCCCCGCACGTGGCAGCCGACATTCCGTGCGAAGCGCGAACTCGACCGATCGACCGCCCGCATTCGAGCGCCCACCGGAATGATTCGTCGTGGCGCAGCCGAGTCGCGCGGACCGAGCGCTTCCGCCGGCGAGTCGCGCGGTCCGAGCCCTTCCACCGGGTTGAGCCCGTGCTCCAAGGGGCTGTTCGTCGATCCCAGCCCGCTGGCGGCGATTTCGACGGCTAAGCTGGCCGTGGCCCGCGCAGCACCAAAACCCCCGCAGCACTCAGGATCGGGGCAGCATTCGCCGTGAGCAGAAGCCGAGTGGCGAGGAGGCTTCGCGCGCCGCGGCAGCTGCTCCGGCCGGTTCGGCCTCGAAGAGCGCGCCCTCTCAGAGCCCGCTCTCGAACGGCCCGTCGACGACCACTCCGGTCCCTCCCTCCTCTAAACGTCGCTTCGCCGACTTGACCGATTTTGTCACGGGGCCCGGGAACCAACTGGCCTTTACCGCGGCCCTGCAGATCTGCGAACAGCCAGGGGGTTACAACCCGCTCGTACTGCACGGGGGTGTCGGCATTGGCAAGACCCACCTGCTCGAGGGCGTCTATCGCCGGATGCGGATCCGCTACCCCTCGTTCCGCGTGATGTTCCTCTCCGCCGAGTCGTTTGCCAACTATTTCACGCAGGCCCTCCGCGATCGCACGCTGGCCAGCTTTCGGCAGCGGTTCCGGGGCGTCGACGTGCTGATGATCGACGACGTCGATTTCTTGGATGGTAAACGCGTCATCCAGGAAGAATTCCTGCACACGATCAAGCAGCTCGAGTCGCACGGCCGTCAGGTGGCCCTCACCGCCGATCGCCATCCGCGGCTGTTGACTCGATTGAGCGAGGAACTGGTGACGCGGTTTATGTCGGGCATTGTGTGCCGGATCGAATCGCCCGACGTCGACACGCGTCGGGCCATCGTCGCCCGCAAGGCGGCCCGCTTGACCGCCCGCGTCACCGACGAGGCCATCGAGTTTGTCGTGCAGCGCTTCCCGCAGAGCGTGCGCGAACTGGAGGGAGCCCTCAACTTCCTCGAAACGTACGGGCTGATGACGGGCAAAACGATCACCCATTCAATCGCCCGGAATGTGCTGGCGGACCTCGAGCGGGACTGCGTGCGGATCGTGCGCGTCGCGGAAGTCGAGCAGGCCGTTTGCCGCCTGTTCTCGATCGGCCCGAACGATTTGCGTTCGCCCCGCCGCACGCGGACGGTCAGCCAGCCTCGGATGCTGGCGATGTACCTGGCCCGCAAGATGACGCAGGCAGCCTACACAGAAATCGGCGAGCATTTCGGCGGCCGCAACCACAGCACGGTGATGTCGGCCGAAAAGCGGGTCCGCTCCCTGCTGGAAGCCAACGCCACGGTGAAGGCCGGCACCCAGGAATGGAAGCTGGGCGACTTGCTGGCGTCGCTCGAGCAGCAGCTACTGACGGGGTGAGTTTGGGTGGCTGGGGTCGAGCGAAGCGAGCCCCCAGTGACTTCCGCGCCCAATAACCTCCGCGGTCGGCGCCCATCGAGACGCGGCCATGCGTTTGCGCTGCACGGCGGCATGGTGCCCCTTATACTCGACGTCGAGATGCCACGCCGCGAGTCTGACAATCACTTCGACCTGCTGAGCAGGAAAACGATCGGCGCCGTGCTGCGTCGCGCTCTTCGTCGTCGGCTGTGCGCATTCTGCGCGCCGGCTCCGGACGAAATTCGCGTCGGGCACTATGCCTCGCTCAGCGGCTCGGAGGCGACCTTCGGCCAATCGACCGACAATGGCATTCGGCTAGCGGTCGACGCCATCAATAGGGCCGGCGGCATTCACGGCAAGAAAGTCCGCCTGATCACCTACGACGATCGGGGTGACGCCAAGGAAGCCGGCACGGCCGTCACGCGGCTCATCAATCGCGACCAGGTCGCAGCCGTACTGGGCGAAGTGGCGTCTGGGCTGTCGCTAGCCGGAGCGCCGATTTGTCAGCAGAGCGGCATCCCCATGGTCACGCCCTCTTCGGTCGCGCCCGAGATCACGGCCGTGGGCGACCGTATTTTCCGCGTTTGCTTCACGAACCGCTTTCAGGCCTACGCCTGCGCAAAATTCGCGCACGACGACCTCAAGGCCCAGACG
This sequence comes from uncultured Planctomycetaceae bacterium, assembly GCA_963813715.1. Taxonomy (GTDB): domain Bacteria; phylum Planctomycetota; class Planctomycetia; order Planctomycetales; family Planctomycetaceae; genus DASPSM01. Next base: position 393,245 of record CAWFAK010000012.1, read on the forward strand.
GCCGCCATCCTCTACGATCAAAAACTCCCCTACTCGGTCGGCCTGGCGGACGAATTTCAAAAGCAGTTCACCACGCTGGGAGGCCGGATCACCACGCGAGTCTCTTACCAGGAAGGGGACCAGGACTTTTCCGCCCAACTGACTTCAATCCGCGGCACCAACCCCGACGTGGTGTTCATCCCCGGCTACTACACCGACGTGGCCAACATCGCCGTCCAAGCCCGCAAGCTAGGTATTCGCGTGCCGCTGTTGGGGGGTGACGGCTGGGACTCGGCCAAATTGGCGGAGATCGGCGGGGCGGCGATCGAGGGCGCCTATTTCGCGTCGCATTACTGTCAGCAGGATCCCCGCGCCCGCGTGCAGGAGTTTCTGAAGGATTATCGCACCCAGTTCGGCATTGCGCCCGACGCCATGGCCGCGCTCGGCTTCGACGCAGCAAGCATCTTGTTCGCGGCGATGCAACAGGCCCCGTCGCAAGCGGGGGCCGACATCGCCGCAGCGCTGGCTTCGACGAAGAACTTTGACGGAGTGACCGGACGCATTTCGATCGACGCAGAGCGCAACGCGGTGAAGCCGGCCGTCATTCTGCAAGTCAAGCACGGCGTGCCGATCCTGGCCGCCACGATCGAACCACCGGCTGCGCGCTGACTCGTTCGAGACCCTCAAATTCAGAAACCTGCCCGTCGATGGACACTAAGAGCACGCGCTTTGCCGCCTGGCTGGGAACAGTGGTCGTGGTGATCCACGAGATTCCGCTCATGCTACACGGGATCGCTCACACACAGCTGGGCATTTATCTCCCCTCGGTGCTGGCCAACGTTTACATCGTGCTCGTGCTGTACGCGGCTCCGGTGGTGGCCGCCGGTTTTTTGTGGGCCAACCGCACGCGGTTCGGGGCGTGGCTGCTGTTGGCGTCGATGGCTGGCTCGCTCGCCTTCGAGGTCTACAATCACTTTCTCGTGATGAGCGAGGACCACGTCTCGATGGTCCCTGCCGGCACGTGGGGTGACATCTTTCGGGTGACGGCGGTCGCGTCGGTCGTGACCGAGGTGCTGGCCGGCGTCGCGGCCGTCGTGATTCTCGGATCGGCGCCCCGCACACTGGCGACATCTCCAATGGGTGGGGCTGCTATTAAATGAGTGGGCGAACCGTTCGCGCGTTGGCCGCGATAGTCTTTCTGTTGCTCTGTGTGCCGTCGGCTGTGTGCACGGCGGCCGCGCCACGTGATCTGCCGGTCATCGCGGGAGGTCTCGTCCACTGCCAGCACGGACTGGTCGTCAGCGTGCATCCATTCGCGTCACGAATCGGAGTCGAGACATTGAGGCAGGGAGGCACGGCCGTCGATGCCGCCGTGGCCACCGCGTTCGCCCTAGCGGTCACCTGGCCGGGGGCCGGCAATATCGGTGGCGGCGGTTACATGATGATCGTGCCCGCGGGCAAGGCCGCACCGGTAGCCGTCGATTTTCGCGAAATGGCGCCCGCCGCCGCGACCAAAGACATGTTCGCCAAGCCCGAGGGGCGTTCGCCGCGTCGCCGGGTCGGCGTGCCTGGCACCGTGCGAGGGCTGGCTCTCGCCCACCGCCAGTTCGGCCATCTGAGCTGGCGCGAGTTGGTGCTGCCGGCCGTGCGACTCGCCCGCGACGGCTTCGAGCTCGACGCGGCAACGGCGGACTCGCTCAACGAAATTCTGAAAAAATCCGACAAGAAACAGTTCGCCGAGCTGCATCGCGTCTTCGGCAAGCCCGGCGGAACGGACTGGCAACGCGGCGATCGTCTGGTTCAGCCGGAACTAGCCGCGACCTTGCAGGAGATTGCCGAACGCGGGGCCGACGCGTTTTACACCGGTACGACGGCCGACAAGATCGCCGCCGAAATGCAGCGCGGCGGCGGTCTGATCACGCGCGAGGACTTGGCTCATTATCAGCCGGTGCTGCGCCAACCGGTGCGCGGCACGTACCGCGGCTTCGAGATCGTCTCCGTTCCGCCTTCGTCGTCCGGCGGCACGACGCTGATCGAGGAGCTCAACATCCTCGAAAACTTCGACCTGCGGTCCCATGGTCGCTGGTCCGCCGAGACGCTGCACCTGATGATCGAAGCGGCCCGCCGCGCGTTCCGCGACCGGGCGTGCTTCTTGGGCGATCCCGATCGCGTGACCATCCCCGACAAGATGACGCGAAAAGACTACGCCCGCACGCTTGCGCAGGGTATTGATCCGCGTCGCGCCACTCCCAGCCGGCAGCTGGCCGGCGATATTCCGATCGCCAACGAGCCCGCCCACACGACCCACTTCTCCGTGATCGACGGCGAGCACACGGCCGTCAGCATGACCTACACGCTGGAAAACATGTATGGCAGCCGGATCGTGGTCCGCGGCGGCGGGTTCGTGCTCAACGACGAGATGAACGACTTCGCCTGGCATCCCGGCGTCACCAACACGCACGGGACCATCGGCACGCGGCCCAACCAGATTGAGCCGGGCAAACGCATGCTCAGCTCGATGTGCCCCACGATCGTGCTCAAGGACGGCAGGCCCTATTTGATCACCGGCAGCCCGGGCGGGCGGACGATCATCAACACCGTCCTGTGCATGCTCGTCAACGTGCTCGACTTCGACATGGATCCGCGGGCCGCCGTCGATGCGCCCCGTCTGCACCACCAGTGGTTCCCTGATCGCACGAGTGTCGAGCCGGCGTTTGCCCGCGAGCATGCGGCCGTTGTGAAACAACTCGAGGCCCTGGGACACACCGTGCGAGTCGCGGACGACGAACAGGGCGACGCCCACTCGATCTGGATCGATCCCAGAGACGGGTCGCCTCACCGGTGTCGCCGACAAACGGGAAGACGGCTCTGCCGCCGGTTACTGAGCCCGCGCGAGGCCGTCAGCTCAGCGCCTGCAAGATTCCCTTGATGTGGCCGATCGCGAAGGCGAACGCCTGCAGGCTGTGCGGGTCGTCGGGATGAGAGGGCACGTGGTCGGGCATCAGCATGCCGTCGTAGCCGACGTCCCGCAGAATCCGCGCGATCTCGAACAGGTTGACATCTCCCTCGTCCGGGTAGACCTCGCGAAAGTCGTCCCGGTGTCCGCAGATGTTGCGGAAGTGGATGTTGAAGATCTTCCGCCGCTCGCCGAACTCGCGGACGATCGGCCCCAGCTCGCGGTGGGGGTCAGCCAGCATTTCGGCCACCGTCCCCAGGCAAAAGTTGAGGCCATGCCACGGGCTTTCCCGCAGTGAGACGAACTTGCGCAGCCCATCGACCGTCCCCAACACGCGGCTCACCCCCTGGAAACCTGCCGGTGGAACGCCCGGATCGTGCGGGTGACAGGCGGCCCGGACCTTGTGTTCGTTGCAGACGGGGATCACGCGCTCGAGGAAATAATCGATTCGCTCCCAGGCCTGCTCTTGCGTCACGTGTCCGGCCCGAGTCAGCGGCGGATTCGGTCGGGCCTCGGCAAGCCGCCAGGTGCTGTAGGTCGAGCCGCCGCGCCCGGCCGTCGCGTGAATCCGCAGCACGCCCAACAGGCTCATGTTGTATTTGAATGAAGGAACGCCCGCCTTCGCGCAGGCTGCGATCATCTGGTGGATGTCGGCAATGTCGCGGTCGCGCTGGGGACTCTCGCCGAGCATGATCGCGCCGCGCTTTTCGTGATCGATGTGGCTCGACGTGAGAAACGGCAGTGCGACCATCTCCAGTCGCACGCCATGCTGTTCGCAAAGGTCGCGGGTGCGTTCAAGTTCCTCGAGCGTCCAATATCCGCGCGTCGCAGGATGGGTCGGATAGCCACAAATCGCGTCGCAACCGTGCCGCTTGCAAAATTGCAGCGTGGCTGCTGTCGTCGGGCCCTGCTGCGTGCCCACGTGCATTCTGAGCGGCGTCGGCCGACGACTCGGCTCGGATGCTGCCCCGGCGTGTGCGGTCCGACTCGCTGTCAAAGCGACGCCGGCTGCCGACAGAAACTCGCGGCGTTTCATGGCCGGCCCTTCTGCTCAGCCGTGGTGCGCTCGAGGTACGGCTGCGACGCCTGCTGGCTTTGACCCGGGGGAATTGTGAGCCATTTGCGGCCGGGCGCGAGCAACCGGGCCAAATAGAGAATCTGCCCCACGTGATACGCCGTGTGGGTCACCGAGCGGAGGCTTGCCTCGCGGGCGCTCATCGCCTCGCCGCGGATCGTGATGGTCCGGTCGAGATCGAGGTTGGACAAACTTCCGAGCGTGTTTTCGAGCGCGCTCCAGCCGTCATTCCAGCGCTGCATGATGGCGTCGCGCGAATCGGCGGCGGCGATTTCAAACTCCGTGTCGCGTTGCCGGTTCGGCTTCTCGCCGTCGGTGGTCAGGAAATCGGTCCAACGCGAACGGAGATTGCCGCCGACGTGCTTGACGATGAGCGCGATCGGATTGACCGCTTCTCCCGGCTTGTGAAAAAACGCCGCGTCGTCGATGCCCGCCAGCGTCTCCTCGCCCATTTTGCGATAACGGCGGAACTCGGCCCGAATTTCGGACAGCATGGCTGATTCCTCCCAGTTGGTAGCCGAACGGTTTGTGCCGGCTTGAGCGGGTCTCGCGGGGAAACGGCTCGTGGGTTTCCGATCGCGGTCCGGCGCGGTATGGTCGCGCGTCTCGCGAACGCGCTGCCTTGTCCACCTTCCCCTCCAGGCATCGTAGACCACCCATGCGCGGACCGGAACGCCCAGCCTCGGAGAGGTCCGCGCCGCTCGCCGCTGCGGGAACCGCGCCGGCAACGCGCACGCGTTTCCTGGTGCTGGCGGTCGGCTGCGGGTTGGCGTTTTTGGCCTACGTCCATCGGCAAGCCTTCGTCCGCGCGCAGCCTTACATCGCGGACAATCTGGGCCTCAACGATCAACAGTTTGGCTACCTCACAGCAGCATTCTTGATCGGTTACGGCCTGTTTCAAGTCCCCTGCGGCCTGTTGGGCGACCGTTTTGGCGCGGCACCTGCTGGCCCTGTTGGTGATTGCCTGGTCGCTGCTCACGGGACTGCAAGCGTTCGTCGGCATTTCCGCGGCGTGGATGTCGCCGCTGGTGTACCTGATCGCGATGCGATTTGCCTTTGGCGTAGCACAGGCGGGCTATTTCCCCGTCTGGTCACGTGTGATGGCCGACTGGATGCCCGTGTCCGAGCGGGGCACGGCTCAAGGGACCGTTTGGATGTTCAGCCGGCTGGGCGGCGCCGTCGCGCCGTTCTTGTTTGGCGGATCTGTTCGAACTGTTCGGGGACGTGGACCACGCCGCTGTGGGTGCTGGCCGCGCTCGGCCCTTGCGGCGCGATTCCGTTTTGGATCTGGTTTCGCAATCGACCGGATGAAATGCCGCGGGTGAACGCGGCCGAGCGGCAAATCATTTCGGCCGGGCGAGCGCCGCCCGCCGCGAATGGGGGCGCGACGCGGGTTCCGTCGCGCGCGCTCGTGACCTCGGTCAACGTGTGGGCGCTCTGCTTGATGTACGGATTGGTTGGCACGGCCGGCAACTTTGTCACGACGCTCTTGCCCAACTATCTCGATCACACACGCCATCTCTCGAAGCACGACGTCACCTGGATCACGGCGGCTCCGCTCGCCCTCGGTGTCGTTTCGTGCGCGCTGGGCGGAGTGCTTTCCGACTGGATCATCCGCCGCTGGGGCAGCCGCAAATGGGGCCGACGCGCGAACGCGGCCATCGGGCTCTTGCTGGCGGGGCTCTCGCTCTCGGTGATTCCCTGGGTCGGACCGATTTCGCTGATGGGCGCGCTCTTCAGCATTTCGTTCTTCTGCAACGACCTGATGATCGGCCCGGCGTGGGCCGCCTGCGTCGACGTCGGCGAGCGTTACGCCGGCACGATCAGCGGCGCAATGAACATGACGAGCCAGCTCTTCGGGGCGGTGGGCATGGCCTTCGCCGGCTACATGATGCATCGCGGCGCCACGCACACGCTGTTTCCCCTGTTCGGCTGCGCGTATTTTCTGGCCGCATGCTGTTGGTTGTTCGTCGACGTGACGCGACCGCTCCGAACCGACGACAATCCGGCAGTGTCGTCCGATTAGGCGTCTTCGCGAATCGGCCTTTTGAGGAGCCCGTGCCATGCGGAATGTCGCCATCCTGATTTTTCCGGACGTGGAAATCCTCGATTTCTGCGGACCGTTTGAAGTCTTCTCCGTTGCCACCCGCGTGGCCGTGCCCGGCGCTTTCCAGGTGTTTACGATTGCCGAGGCCCCGGGTCCCGTTCGCACCTACAACGGACTGAGCGTGAACCCGCATTTCCGGCTCGACGACTGCCCGCCGCCGCAGCTGCTGTTAATTCCCGGCGGTCTGGGGACGCGCCCGCTGCTCGACAATGCGCCGCTGCTCGACTGGATTCGCACTCAGTCCGCCAAGGCCGAGTTGACGCTGTCGGTCTGCACCGGTTCGCTGCTGTTGGCGAAGGCCGGTTTGCTGGAAGACCAGGCCGCCACGACGCACGCCGCGGCCATGGATCTGTTGCGGCAACTGGCCCCGAATTCGACTTTGCACCCCGACCGTCGCTACGTCGACAACGGACCAATCATCACTTCGGCGGGAATCGCGGCCGGGATCGATATGAGTCTGCACGTCGTCGAGCGACTGCACGGCGCGGAGGCGGCCATCAAGACGGCAAGCTACATGGAGTATCCGTGGACGGCCGGCTCTTGAGAAAACCTCGCCCGATCCGTTCGAATCGCGACTAACCGACGGCGGGCGGCCGCAGCATGGACCAGAGCGGAACGCTGGTCGGGTTCTCGAGGTGCTCCATCACGCGAAACCCGTGCCGCTCGTAAAGCCGCACGTTGCCCGTCGTGTGGGTTTCGAGATAACAGGGCACGCGCTCTTCATCGGCCCGTGCCAGCACAGGGGCCATCAGTGCGCCGCCGATGCCGCGCCCCTGGTGTGTAGGATCGACGCCGATCGTCGCCAGAAACCAGTGCGGTCCTTTCGCATATTTCTCGTGCAGCCGCCGCTGCTCGTGATCGAAATCGACCAAACGCTGAAAGCCCGCCCAACCGAATCCCAGCGGGAGTCCCAGCATTCCGGAGCGGACTTCGCGCGCGAAGGACGGCAGGCCCACACCGGGGGGCAGCCAGCAGCAGGCCCCTTCCACTCCGGCGCTGACGTGCACTTCGCCGTAACGCAACGAATCGCGGACGATGGCTCCATACAGCGTGGCCACGCCCCGGCGGCGTCGGGCGAGCTGTTCGTTCGCGTAGATCATCAGCGGATAGTCAAGAAATGCCCGCGTCAGCATTTGGCGAGCGGCGGCAAACTGCTCCTGACGCAGCCGCACGATTTCCAGTCCGGTCACACTCATTACGGTTCCTGTCTCGACGGTAAGGCTTGGCCCCTCGGACTCGCGTGTTTCGTTGGTTGATTGCGGCGATATTAGCACATGGACAGGCGTTGCCGGACTGCTGGCAGCCTTGGGCAATTTGATTTTGCGGTCTGCCCGGGTCCCCGCTATTATTCCGCACCGCAGCCGCCTGCCGCGATCGGCTGCCACAACAAAGTCGGGCCGAAGCAAGGCGCACGTCATGTCCGATCATCGCGTCGTTTCGTCCAATCATCGCGTCATCGTTGTGAGCATCCCCAAATCGGGCACGTACCTTGTGGCCGAGTTCCTCAAGGCCCTCGGCTACCGCTGGACGGGAATGCACCTGGCCGAGTTGGCCTACACCGACTACAGCGGCAGCGCGCTCGAAGACGCGCGGCGAGACCCGGGCCGCTTCGCGCGGAGCGAGCCGCTGATCATCTCGCTCGAGCGGATTCACGCCGGCGACTTCGCCGTCGGCCATCTACCCTTCAAAGCCGACATCATTGACGCGACCCGCCCGTTCAAGCGACTGTTTGTAGCGCGCGACCTGCGGACGGCGCTCATCTCTTACATGCGATTCCTGCACTCGACTGGAAGGCTGGAGGCCCGCCATCTCCCGTGGTACTCCGTGTCCGACCCGCGACAGCGCTGCCTCGTGTTTCTGCAAACGAGCGCCCCTACATGCTGAAGCGGTTCTACGAACCGATGGTGGGCTGGTCGAAGCTCCACGGCACACTGCAGGTGCGTTTTGAAGACCTGACGGGCGACAGCACGCAAGCCGCCAGCGTGATCGAGTCGGTCGCGGCATTTCTTGGTGCTCCGACCGGCGAAGCACAGCGCGTGCTTCGCGCAAGCCTGCAATCCGAAACGATCACGAAATCGGACGGTCTGACGCGGCTCGACGATTATTGGAGCCCGGAAGCCGAACGACACTTCCTCGAAATCGGCGGAGCGGAACTCAACGCGCGACTCGGCTGCTCGGCCGTCGGCAACCTGGCGGCAAGCGACGCTTGCAGTCGGCGTGCGGCCTGACGCAGCACCCCGCACCGGCGGCTGCGCTCCGATTTCGTGGCGACTCAATAGAATGAGTTCGGCACGAAAACGGGAGCGAGAGAGCCGATCGGATGAAGCGCGTCTTCCTCGTCAATCGCAAAGCCGGCTCGGGAATCTCGCCCCGCGCGGTCGAACGCCTCTCGGAATATTTTCGCGCGCGGGACGGCTCGTTCGAGCCGGTCTTCGCCGAGAGTCGCGACGAAGCGATCCGGCAGACTCGGACTGCGCTCGCACACGGGGCCGAGCAGATCGTCGCGGTCGGCGGCGACGGGACGGCGAACGCGGCGCTCAACGGCTTCTTCCAGGACGAAGACTGCGGCAAGCTCATCAACCCGGCCGCCTGCCTGGCGGTGGCGCGGGCGGGATCGGGGTCGGATTACTTCCGCGGATTGAGCAGCGGACTCCGGCGCGATTGGCGCGAGATCGTGCTGCAGCCGTCAGTCCGCCGTGTCGATATCGGGCGTCTCGAACCTGTGGACGGGCGATCGCTCCGGCCGCTTTATTTTCTCAACATGGCGACGCTCGGTTTCGCAGCCGAGGTCGTTCGCCGCAAGGCGCAGATGTCGCCGCGCTGGCCCCGCACGGCCCGCTACCTGTTGCCGACGCTGCAAGGACTGTGGCACGTCAAACCCGCGCGGCTGCGGCTCCAGTGCGACGACCAAGCGCTCGAACGCGAAGCGTTCTGCCTGATCGTCGCCAAAGGGGCCTACTCGGGAGGCGGCATGAAGTTCGGCAGCCGCGTCGCGCTCGACGACGGCCAGTTCGAGCTGACCCTGTTTCGCCCGATGCCCGCCTGGCAAATGGCACTCAAAACGCCCAAGCTCTACAGCGGCAATCTCGACTCAGAGGCGAACGTGGAGAAGCATCGGGCCGCGGTGATCGAGATCGACGCGGATCCCCCCTTCCTGGTCGAGTGTGACGGCGACGTGATCGGAGCAGCGGCCGTGCGACTGAAAGTGGTCCCGAAAGCGATCGCCGTCTGCTTCCCGTCGCCAGCGTAGCCGGATCGACAACCAGCACGCGACGAGCCGGCGTTCAGGCCGGCGTCCAAGAACCCTACGACCGCACTCAAACGGGGCGCGGCTGCACCGACTTCTTCGGATCGCGACCGGCGATCACCGTGCGGACTTTTTCCAGCAAATCGCCCATGTCGAACGGCTTGTCCATCACGGCGGCCACTCCGACGCGGCGCGCCTTCTCGTGCGTTTCTTCGTCGCCAAAAGCGGTGATCAGAATCGTCGGCGGAAAGAGCGGGCACTCGCTCGCTCCCTCGACGATGCTCGTGCCGAACACTCCGGGCATTCGCACGTCGGAGATCACGAGATCGTACTTGGGCGATTCGGGAGGCTGCTGCACGGTCTCGGGGTGCAGATACACGCCCAGCCGGGCCAGCAGCTCCGCGCCATCGGCGCATTCCGTCACGGAATAGCCCTGCTGCCGCAGGCGCATGGCGATCACGGCCCGCATATCGTCGGTATCTTCGGCGAGCAAGATATGCGGCGGCCGTGCCGGCGTTGGGTCGGACTGGGTGATGAACATGGGGTCGGTGATAGTCATCGTAAGCACTCGACAGAAGAGAGAAACAGACGGGTTGCGTGGGTCAAGCGGGCGTACAACGAGCGGTGAAACATCCCGTTTCTTAACACTCATCGCAACGCCTGTGCCAAAGCGGCAGGAAGTGGCCAACTCCGATCCGCGCCGACATGACCTGCCGCCGACCAATGTAAGGCGGCGCGCGGGGCGGTTCAACTCGACGGAGCGGCGTGCGGCGAGGCGGCCTCAATCGGCCGTGATTCGAACGAGGGCGAGCGGCGGGCGGCACCGTTAGAACCCGCGTCGGTGGACGTTTCGCCGATGCAACGCGTCTCCGCGAGAGGCAAGTAGATTAAAAAACGGGAACCTTCGCCCGGCTGGCTGCTGACTTCAATCCAGCCGCCATGATCCTGAACGATCCCGTAGGCGATCGAGAGGCCCAGTCCCGTCCCTTTCCCGACTTCTTTGGTGGTGAAGAACGGATCGAAGATGTGATCGAGATTTTCGGCCGGAATGCCGATCCCCTGATCCTCAATCGACACCCGCGCCGCCGGTTGGTCCGACGCGTGCCGCGTTCGCGGTCGGCCGGAACGGTCCGGGCTCCACCCGCACGGTCACCGTGCCGCCCTGCGGCATCGCGTGAATCGCATTCTCGATGATATTGCTGATTACCTGCTGAATCTGAGAGCGATCGACTTCCGCCATCACGGGGGCATCACCACTTGCCAGCTCGATCGTGACGTTCTCTCGCCGCGCCACCGGATCGAGCAGTTGCACCGTCTGTTCGCAGAGCTCAGTCAGATCGAGCGTCTGCTTGTGCGCGCGGCCGCGGCGGCCAAAATCGAGCAGCTGGCGGATCATCGCCGACATCGTCTGGATCTGGTTCTTGATCACCTTGAGACTGCCCATCGTCGACTCGGACGGAGAATCCAGACTGATCAGCTCGGCCCGCGCGAGGACGACATTCATCGGCGTGCCCAATTCGTGCGCCATGCCGCTGGCCAGGCGACCCACCGTCTTTAAGTCGGTCGGCGTGCCGCAGCTGCTCGAGCGCGGCGATGCGGGCTTCCGTTTCGCCACGCAGCCGCTCGCGGGCGGCCGCCAATTGATTGCACATCAGGTTGAGCGCGAGGCCCAGTTCGGCCAGCTCGTCGCGGCGGACCAGATGAACGGGATTCGACAGATCGCCGGCGCCGGCGCGGCGCGTTTTCTCGGTGAGCAGTTGCAGCGGACGACCGACCAGCCAGACGCCCAACAGAGACGCCGCGGCCGCGCTGAGCACGATCAGCAGGGCGCCCAGGAGCGCAAAACGCAGAATGGCCGCGCGGGCGATCCGGTCAGGACCATCCAAGGAGTTGGTCAGCTCGATGGCGCCCGAGCGCGGCGAAGCAACGGCCACAGGGACGTACGTGTGCAAGACGCCGCGGCCACTCGGCTCGCGCTCTTCGACGTAGACCAGCTGCCCGTCGCGGACCACCTGCAGGTTGCTTTGGGACAGTACTGGCGTCCCTTCTGCCGCCGTGTTTTCGTCGAGCCAGACCCAGCGGACCTTCAGTTGACGATTGTTGTGGTTCGCATCGGCGATCAGTTGCAAGGCACGCTGCTCGCCGCTGGTGCGCCACGCGTCTTGGATCAAGGGGGCAAGCGTCTGCCCGATTTCGCTCGCTTCGCTTCGCAGGTCGTCCTGCAGGAGCCGTCCATCGTGGCGAATCGCGAAGAACGTGCCCGCAGCGACCACGATCAGCGTTCCGGCCATCCAGAGCGACACGATCTTGGTGGTCAGTTTCATGACATCTCAATTGTACGGCGCGGAGGACGCTTTTGGCGCTGAGCTCGCATTGGCGTGCCTCATCTTGTTTGCACTGGCAGAAACCGCGCCGTCGCGTCGCGATTTGGGCGACTTCTCACGCTGCCGATCGGTCATGGTAGCGATCGGGTCAGGGTGCCGGTCGGGTCGAGTCCTCCCCAGGTGGGTTGGGTCGGTTCGCCTCGCGGACGGCCAGCACGGGGATCTGCACGGCGTGCCGGACGGTTCCCGCCGTCTCGCCAAATAGCCAATCCCCGATTTTGCCGTGTCCGTGGCTTCCCAGCACCAACAGATCGATCTTCTCGTCGGTGACTGTCCGGCTCAGCTCTCGGGCCGGATGGCCAAAACGCAAAACGCCGCGGGCAGAGGCCCCCGACTGGCGCAACGTCCGGGCCAGCTGCTCGAGGTAGGCCTGGTCGCCTTGCCGCTCCAGGTCGCGCGACTCGCTGCCATGCAGCTGGCCGCCGACCCCGTCCACAACGTGAATCAGGATCAGCTCGGCCTGATGATGGCGGGCCAACGCGGCCGCATGTTCCAGAGCGATGCGATCGCTGGGACTGTGATCCAAGGCCACGCCGATCCGTCGATAAATCGGCTCCGAGATGTGGGCCGCTACGTCGCGAGCCGTCGTGCGGCCCGCCGATTCCGCCGTCTGGGCCACGCGGTATCCAATCACCCACGGTCGGACGATCAGCCAGGCGAGCAACAGACTGACGGCAAACGCCACCGGCACGACCGCAAGCTCGATCCAAATGCCCCGCGATCCGGCCGAAACAATCCAATCGCGGATCGCGCTGGTCAAGAGTGCGGCGTTGAGGGCAATGATGATGGCCGTCGTGATCCAGCCCAACACCTGCACCCAGCGCGGGTTCGCGAACTCGCCCATCCGCGCACGCTCTCGAGTGAAGTGCAACAGCGGCACGACCGCGAATGGCAGCTGCAGGCTGAGGATGACCTGGCTCAAGACGAGCAGGTTGGTCATTTGATTGGCGCCGAAGACAACGACGGTGATCACCGCCGGCAGGATGGCCAACAGCCGCGTCACCAATCGCCGCGTCCAAGGGCGCATGCGAAGATTGACAAAACCCTCCATCACCACCTGACCGGCGAGGGTGCCGGTCATTGTGGAACTTTGCCCGGCCGCCAGGAGCCCGATGGCAAAGGCGATGGGGGCCAAGCGCGTCCCCAGCACGCGATGTAACAGTTCGTGGGCGTCCTGCAGCTGGATTTCCCCCTTCGCTGACCACAGCTCGGGGTGCCGATAAAACGCGGCCGCCGCAGTAATCAAAATGGCCGCATTCACCAGGAAGGCCAGATTCAGCGCCACAACCGAATCGATCAGGTTGTAGCGGCAGGCCTGGCGGAATCCCTCGCGCGATTCGTGGATCCGCCGCGTCTGCACGAGCGCTGAGTGGAGATACAGATTGTGCGGCATCACCGTGGCGCCCAGGATGCCGATCGCCACGTAAAGCGCCTGCGGGCTGCTGAAGACGAACGGAGGCGACGATTGCAAATAAGGAATGAACCCGCCGAACACGGCTTTCCATTCCGGCTTGGCCAAGGCCAGCTCGAGCAGAAAGCACGCGCCGATCGTGCCCACCAGCATCACGATGAACGCTTCGGTCTTACGAATACCCAGTCGCTGAATGGCCAGGAACACAAAAGTGTCGAAGGCCGTGATGATCAGGCCGATGAGCGGCGCGATGCCGAAGAGCAGGTTCAGCCCAATCACGGTGCCGATGACCTCGGCCAGGTCGCATGCCGCGATGGCAATCTCGCACAGGATCCAGAGCGTGAACGCGAGCGGACGGGAATACGACTCGCCGCACGCCTGCGCCAGGTCGCGCCCCGAAACGATTCCCAAGCGGGCCGCCAGCGTTTGCAGCAGGATGGCCATCGCGTTCGACATCAACAGGATCCACACCAGCTCGTAGCTGAAGCGGGCTCCACCCTCGATGTCGGTGGCCCAGTTGCCCGGGTCCATGTAACCGACGCTGATCAGATACGCCGGTCCCAAAAACGCGAAGAGCCGCTTCGCGAATCCCGGATAGCTGACCGGGACCGAGTTGTGGACGTCGTCGAGCGAGCGCGACTTAGGAACAGGCGTCCCGACGGCACGGCTCGGGGGAACGGTCGTCTGACGCGCGACGTCGTCGCCGGGCGTGTCGTCCGGCGAAAGCGCAGCATCGCCCGAGGAGGTCGAGTGCGAGACGGGCTCGTCCATGGTTACTCCGCGACCGCCAGATGCCGCATTCGGTCGTCTCTCCGGACTTCCCCGGACGATCCCCGGTCCAGGCGGTCACAGCACGGAAGAAAAACCTAAGATTAAGTTTAGCGGATCTGTCAAACCGGCGGTCGTTTGGGCAAGGCTGATCTCTACGTGAACAAGCTGGCTCCCAGACGGCCAGCTTTAGCGAACACGGTCCTTCCACGGTCTACGGTCGGTCGGGTACTGTGTTTGCAGCCTGAACCGGCCCCCCGTCGGGTAGCCGTCCCGAACGCCGCAGCCGACCTTCGTTTCCGGAGCCCCCGTCCATGCACCCCTCGCATATGCATTATTTTCCGGTTACGGCTCCGTTCGTTCTGCTGTTGTTCCTCGTCTTTGGGGTGATCCTGGCCCTCGTCCAGCTGGGAATCATCGAATATGCGTACTCCAAGATAGGCATCCAGCCGCGCTGGATTTTTCTGTTTTTGATCCTGTCCCTGCTGGGGAGCTACGTAAACATTCCCGTAGCGGAGGTGCCGGCCAAGCACCTCGTCGAGAACGACACTGTCAGCGATTATGGAATTCAATACGTGGTGCCGGACGTGCGGGAGCTGCCGCGAACGATTATCGCCGTCAACGTGGGGGGCGCCCTGATTCCGGCCGCTTTGTCGATTTACCTGCTGATCAAGAATCGGCTGTTCGTGCAGGGGCTGATTGCCGTGGCCGTCGTCACGGTGGTCGTGAATCGGCTCGCGCACCCGGTGCCGGGCGTCGGCATCGCGCTCACGCCGATCATTCCTCCGCTGTTGGCGGCGGGCGTGTCGCTGCTCTTGTCGCGAAACGCGGCCCCGGCGCTGGCCTACATCGCCGGCAGCTTGGGAACGCTGATCGGCGCCGACCTGCTCAATCTGGGGATTGTGGGCCAGCTCCAAGCGCCGGTGCTTTCGATCGGCGGGGCCGGGACTTTTGACGGCGTGTTTCTCACCGGCATCCTCGCCGTCCTGCTCGCCTGATTGGAACCCTCGATGGACGAACCGCAACTGCTGCCGCCCAAGCCTCCGCAAAAGGATCCCAAGGGCAAGCCGAGCCGCCCCAGCCTGCCGCCGCAGTGGCGGAGCATTATCTGGTACATCCCGCTGGCGCTGTTCATGCTCTGGTTCTGGCAGGACATGCTGACGAGCATGCGGGTCAAAACCATTCCGTACAGCGAGTTCAAAGAGTATCTCGCCAACAACGAGGTGACCGAGGCCGAGGTCAAGCAGGACGAAATCGACGGCAAGATCGTCCCCAAGACTCCCGCAGAAAAGCAGGCGCCCGCCGAAAAGTCACCAAGCGAAAAATCCGCGGCAAAGCCGGCCGCTGCCGAAAAAAACAAACCAGCTCCCGCGCCCGCGAAGCCTGCCGCCAAAGAAGCAAGCACGAATTTGACGGCAAAATCAGAGGTGGCAAAGCCAGAAGCTGCAAAACCCGCAGCCGAAAAGCAGTCGTCGGCCACTGCTGAGAAGACGGCACCGACGCCCGCGACCGACGGCGACTCTGCTGAGAACGAAAAGACCGCTCCCGAAGGGCCGTTTCTCTTTCGCACGATCCGCGTCGAGGATCCGAAGCTCGTCGACGAGTTGGTGGAGCATCACGTCCAGTTCGTCGGCACTCGCCCCAGCATCTTGTCGACCTTTCTGTTCGCCTGGATTCTGCCCATCTTGTTCTTCGCCGGGATCTATTACTTCCTCACGCGGCGGATGGGTTCGATGGGCCAGACGGTGATGAGCATCGGCAAGAGCAAGGCGAAGCTGATCGGCGACAAGGACACGGGCATCAGTTTCAACGACGTGGCCGGCTGCGACGAAGCCAAGTACGAGCTGCAGGAAGTGGTCGACTTCCTCAAAAACCCGTCGCGTTACCAGGCGCTCGGGGCGAAGATCCCCAAGGGGATCCTCCTCGTCGGTCCGCCCGGAACCGGGAAAACTCTGTTGGCCCGCGCCGTCGCCGGCGAAGCCCACGTCCCGTTCTTTTCCATCAGCGGCAGCGACTTTGTGGAGATGTTCGTCGGCGTGGGGGCCTCCCGCGTGCGCGACCTGTTCGAGCAGGCCAAGAAGAACGCCCCCTGCATCATCTTCATTGACGAGATCGACGCGATCGGCGGCCAGCGCAGCGTCCACGTCGGCCTCGTCAACGATGAGCGCGAGCAGACTCTCAACCAACTGCTGTCCGAGATGGACGGTTTCGAGGCAAACGTCGGCGTGCTGATTTTGGGCGCCACCAATCGGCCCGACATCCTCGATCGGGCCCTATTGCGCCCCGGCCGTTTTGACCGGCAGGTCGTCGTCGACTCGCCCGACATCGACGGCCGCGAGGCGATCCTCAAGGTTCACTCCCGCGACAAACGGCTGGCCGCGGACGTCAATCTGCGCCGCATCGCCCAGTCGACGGCCGGCTTTTCCGGGGCCGACCTGGCCAACGCGCTCAACGAGGCGGCCCTGCTGGCCGCCCGCCGCGGCGGCTCGTCGATCAACCAAAAGGACCTCGAAGACGCGGTGGAAAAGGTCGTCGCGGGGCCGGAACGCAAGAGCCGACGGCTCGATCCTGAGCAAAAGCGCCGCGTCGCCTTCCACGAAGTGGGTCATGCGCTCGTCGCTGCCTTCAGCGAGCATGCCGACCCCGTCCACAAGATCAGCGTAGTGCCGCGCGGCCGCGCCGCGCTCGGTTATACGTTGCAGCTGCCTCTCGAAGAGCAATTCCTGATGACGCGGGCCGAGCTGTTCGACCGCATCAAGGGAATGCTGGGGGGCCGGGCCGCCGAGGAAGAGGCTTTCGACGAAATCAGCACGGGGGCCGAGAACGATCTCGATCGTGCGACGGCTCTCGCGCGTCAAATGGTCTGCATGTACGGCATGAGCGAACGAGTCGGCCTGATGCACGTCGCCGGCCGCCAGGATGGATTCCTGCCGACGGTCCCCGGAACTCTGCCACAGCGCGACTGTAGCGAGGAAACGGCTCGGCTCATCGATGTCGAGGTGAAGAAACTGCTCGACGACGCGCATCAATCGGCACAGAGGATTCTCCGCGAACACCGCGACCAACTGGACCTCGTCGCGAACGAGCTGCTTAAGCGGGAGACTCTCGATGGGGCGGCGTTCAACGCGTTGCTCGGTCTGCCGGCCCCCGTGGATCGGCCGATTCGCGCCCCGGAGCCGATCGACTCGCCGGCTCCCATCTCGACCTGAAATTGCGCAGCGGCTGCGAACAACCCGCGATTCTCCCCGGAATTCTGCCGGCAAAACATTTCGCCGCCATGCTGGCACGCCATATGCATTGGCTAGTTGCCGTCAGTCGAACAACTTGCATTCAGTTCGCTCGCCGATGCCAAAAGGCAGCCTCCACTTAGAGGAGGGGGCTGGCACGTGAGCCGAGAATCCGCCGAAAGGGAGACCTCCAATGTTGTCGCTCGCATTGACCTTTCTGATCATCGCCCTGGTTGCCGGCTTGCTCGGTTTCACAGGCGTGTATGTGGCTGCGGCCGGGATCGCGAAGATTCTGTTCGTGGTCTTCCTCGTGCTGTTCGTCATCAGCTTGGCTGCTGGCGGGATGGCGCGACGGGACCTTCCGTAAAGACCGCGCAGGCTCGAGCCAGGGCTCCGGGTTTCTCGGCAGCCTAGGACCGACCGGCGCGTTGAAAGCCCTTGCCGTTGCAAAACGGCGAGGGTTTTTTTGTTGGCGCGGCTTAGTCTAGTCGGAAGGGATTCGTCGAGGGGAGGAATGTGGGAGACGGACCGCCACCCCGGTGCTGGGCGGGAAGAAGCTGGATGCAAGCAGGATTCGGCAATCAGTCCCCCAGCCCCGTGTCGCGATCGAACGCTTCTTCGATCCACGTGCGAATGGCCGTCTCTTGCCGGCGGACGTTCATCACAAATCGCAGCCCTTCTTCGAGCAGCTTTTGCTGCTGATCCATGGCCTGCTTTTCATCCGCGCCCGCGCGGGCCGCGTTGGCCTCCAGCTCTGCAAACTGGTGCTCCAGCGAACGGCACCACTCCCGGTTCTTGCAGTCCTCTTCGCGGAGCCCGGTGACTCTCGCTAGCAGTTCAGAATTCTCCTGCTCGATTTCCTCGAACTGCTCTGGATGTACGTGCTCGATGTGCTCGAGGATCTGGTGCGTCGTTTCCGCGAAGGTCTTCCGCAGCGTGGACGCCCACGTGCGCAATTCACCCGGCACGGGCGGCGTGTCGAGAGCCGTCTCCAGTCGCCGCAAAGGGTCGGTCAGCGGCTCCTTGAACTCTTTGAGCTTGTTCCCTTTGGTGTTCGGTTTGTCTGTCACGGCGATCATGCCTTTCGAGTCGAGCCCGCGCGATGCACGCGGGCGGGAAATTTTCTGACCAGTGGTCTGTGCACAGCTTAAGATGGTGCAAGGGGCGCGCCCGAACCGGCCGGAGCTCAGGTTTGGACACTCGGCGTCTGGGCACTCAGCCTTTGGACTCTGTCTTGACCCAAGCTCTCAAAACTTCGGCCACGCTCCAGGCTTGCGCCACGCAGCCGCGCGGGAGAAACGGTGCTTTCGCGTCGCAGACTTCGCTGATCGAGCCGATACATGCCGCGTGCAGATGAGGCTCGAAGGCCGCGAGAAAGCCGCGGGCCGTTTTGAAATCGCCCGGATGGACGCGAAGCCACGCGTCGACGAAGGGACCGATCAGCCACGGCCAGACCGTTCCCTGGTGATAGGCGGCGTCACGAGCCCGCAGGTCGCCGTCGTACCGCGATTTGTAATCGGGTTCTTCCGGCCCCAGGCTGCGGAGGCCATACGGCGTCAACAGCTGCTTGTGCACCGTCTGCAGCACGGCCGGCCAGCGCGACGAATCGAGCACTGGGTAATCGAGCGAGATGGCAAACAGCTGATTGGGCCGCAGCGACGGATCGTCCCCCGATTCGCCGTCGACGATGTCGTACAGAAATCCCCGCGACTCGTTCCAAAACCGCGCGTTGAACGAACGCAGCGTCGTTTCGGCACGCTTGGCCACGGTTTGGGCTGCTGCGAGATCGCCCGTCTCGCGGCACCAGTTTTCCAGGATTCGCAGCGCGTTGTACCAGAGGGCGTTGATCTCCACCGCCTTGCCCCGGCGAGGCGTGACCACCCAGTCGCCGACTTTGGCATCCATCCAGGTCAGCGGCAGGGTGGGATGTCCCTGCGACAACAGCCCGTCGGCCGGATCGACGTGAATGCCGAACCGCGTGCCGGCGACGTGATGGGCCACGATGTCGTGAAACATCGGCAACAACAGCCGCAGCGTATGCTCGTCGCGAGTGGCCTCAAGGTAGCGCTGCACGGAGTGGAAATACCAAAGCGTGGCGTCGGCTGTGTGGTAGAGCCCCTCGCGCTGTCCTTCCGGAAACAGGTTCGGCACCAGCCCGTCCCGTACGTAGCGGGCGAACGTGCGGAGGATGTACCCGGCTTCCGTTTGTCGACCGGTCGTCAGTGCCAGCCCCTCGAGGCTGATCATCGTGTCGCGGCCCCAATCGGTGAACCAGTGGTAGCCGGCGATCACGCTGCGGATTTCGTCGCCCGCGGCCTGGGCTTGCGCCGCATCGGCCATGCGGTTCGAGGGGCAGATGATGAACTGATCGGCGGCCAGCACCAACTCGCCGGCCGTGCCGCTCCGCGCTTCGGGCCGTGCGTGATTGAGTAACCGCGTGCGGCGTTCGAGTTCGGCCGTGCGGGCCGCGGCCGGCTCGGCCGCCAAGAGCGTGTCCCAGGGCTCGGTCGAGGCAATCAAACAGGCTTCGTCTCCCGCAGTCAAAACGGCGTGGAAAAATCCGGGACTCCACAGACTGCCCGCGAAGGCATAGCCCCGCGCCTTCTCCAGTCGATACGTCAAATGCCGCAAATGTCCGCCGTCCAACAATAAGCCGGCCTCCGGCGCGACGATCCGCAAACGCAGCGGCGGGGCGGTGTGCGAGGCGATCTCGAAGCGGTTGCCCACCGCGCTCACCACGTAGGGTCCCTTCATTTCCGAGTCGACCGCATCGTCGTGTCCGCGAAAATGCAGCGAGGGCCGCATCCGCAGCCGAGCCTGACCGGGTCCTTCCAACAAGCGATACGAGATGAAGGCCGTGTTCTGCAGATGGGGCATCAGGACCCGTTTTTCGAGGCGGTAGGCTCCCACCTGATATCGCCAGACGGGCAGCCCCGCTTCGAGCTGGAACTCGCCCAGCCAGGCCTCGTCCGCCTCCGATTCCTCGGGAAGCTCTTCGCGATCGAGCTCGCCCACGTGCCCATCGGGAAGCACGATCTCGACCGAGAGATGATTGAGCATCATCAGTCGTCCGAGAGGAACGGGCAGCGCGGCAATCAACAGTCCGTGATATCGCCGCGTGCAGGCGCCGGAGATCGTGCCGGAGGCGTAGCCCCCCAATCCATTGGTCACCAGCCACTCGTCGCCGAGGGGCTGCGGCCGCGGTCCGGGAGACAGCGATAACTCGGTTGGCGAACGTTCGAGATTCAACGCTCGAGTCGATTGTTCGATTGCTTGCGCCATGGTCGTTTCCCAGCAAAGTAAGCTTCCCGGCAAAACTTCGCGCAACGTTAGGCCGGGAGTTCGTGACTCGTCAGTTCCTGTTTGGTTCGGTCGGTCCCGGCGGCGAGGACGACGGCCGACTCGGCCGCAATCTGCCAACCGTGGTCGGTTTCGACGGTCGGAGTGCCGCGTCCGCCGTAGCGCACGCTTTCACTGCTCCAGATCAGATCCCAGGCCCGGCCGGCAGGCGGAGCCAATAAAGGCTGCGGACAGGGCCAGTAATGGAGCTGGCGTCCGAAATTCACGATCACCAGCCGATCCGAGTTGGCCGCGCCCCGCTCATCGAAGTAACGGACGGCCAGGCAGTCGGCCCCGAGAGCGGCCGCCTCCATCAGGTCGGCGCGCTGTCGGGCGAAGATCGGATCATCCCGACGCAGCTTCAGCAGGTCGCGGTGCAGCGCGAGCCATGCGGAATGCTTTTCGCGTTCGCTCCAATCGAGTTGGCTGCGCTCGAAAGTATCGATGCTGGCCGGATCAGGAAGCGAGTGCCGCGCCTCCTCGGTGTCGAGCGACGGAAACTGCGAGAGAAACTTGGCGCGGCCCATCGCCACCGCCTGCGCGTCCTCATGGGAGAAGTCGGCGAAATACAGAAACGGCGTGGACGCGCAAAACTCCTGGCCTTGAAAGATCATGGGCGTCTGTGGCGACAGCAGCCACAGAGCCGTCATCGCCCGCAGCCGGGCGGGGCTGGTTAATTCGTGAATTCGCCGGCCCGGTCCGGTGTTGGCGATCTGGTCGTGATTCTGCAGGAAGTGGATGAAGGACGTCGCCGGCAAGCCGCGGGTCGGCGTGCCCCGCCGCTTGTTTTGGTGGCGCGACATCTGCCCCTGGAACAGGTAGCCGCCGAGCAGAGCCGAACGCAATTCGTCGACGCTCCCCGCGTAGTCCTCGTAGTAGGCTTCGGTGAGGCCCGTGAGCCGCACGCGGGCCGTGTGATGAAAATCGTCGTTGCACGATGCGTCCAGGCCGTGTCCCCCCTCTTCGACCGGCTGCAAGAGGCGGACGTCTTGCGGCTCATTCTCCGCGAGCAAAATCAGGCTTCGTTCGCCGGCGGCCCGGCGGGCCTCCTGCTGCATCTGGCTAAGGATGTGAACACTGGAGGCGTCGAAGATCGATTGCGTCGCATCGAAGCGAAATCCATCAAGGTGGAACTCTTCGATCCAGCAGCGGACGTTGGCGAGGAAGAACTCGCGGACGGGGCCCGACCGCTCGCCATCAAAATTGATGGGGGAGCCCCAATCGTTCGCGTACCGATGCGAGTTGTAGTCGTCGGAAAATTCACTCACCGTGCAATCGACGGTGCCGAAGTGGTTGTAGACCACGTCCAGAACCACACCCAATCCAAGGGCGTGCGCCCGGTCGACGAACCGGCGGAAGTCGTCCGGCTGTCCATAATGACGGGTGGGGGCAAACAGGCAGACGCCGTCGTAGCTCCAGCCGAAATTGCCGGGAAAGTCGGCAATCGGCATCAGTTCGACGACCGTGATTCCCAGATCGACCAGGTCGGGCAATCGCTTTTGCGCCGCCTGCCAGTTCCCCTCGGGCGTGAACGTTCCCAGGTGCATCTCGTAGATCACCTGGCCTTCGATTGTCAGCCCTTTCCACGCCTCGTCGGTCCAGCGGAACTCGTCCGCGTCGATGATCTGCGAAGGTCCGGTCGGCCCGAGCGGCTGAAAACGCGAGGCCGGATCGGGAAGCACACGCGGACCGCCGTCCAGGCAGAATCCGTAGTACATCCCGGCGGTGGCCTCGGGCACCAGCGCGGAAAAATATCCGGTTTCTTCGTCCTCGCGCGACAGCGCTTGGCGAAGTTGAGGTTCCCCGTCCTGCCAATCAGACTGCGGCAACTCGCGCCAGAGCAGCAGCTCAACGGAGTGCCGTTTGGGGGCCCAGACTCGAAAGCTGACCCCCCTGCCGCGGACGATCTCCGGGCCAATGGGCCATGTGCGGTTGAGCGGGCGTGCCGGGAAGTCGGCGGCAGCCTTGCCTGGCAATTCCAATTGGGGACGATTCAAAACGACGCCACTTTCGGACAGGGACTCGTGAGACGGTCGAGCGCGCGTCGTCTCGGTCCAAATTTCGGGCCAGCACGAAAATGCACGAATCGTGCCAAGGAACCCGGCCCGAGAAATCGCGAGCAGTCGCGCAGGCAGTCGGCGCGGCCTGTTCGTTTTGTCTTTTTTGCAGGTTCGATCGCAACCATGATGAACCGGCGCGGCTCATCTGGTCGCGCGGAATGCCGTTTGCTCCGGCTGCGGGCAACGAATATAAGGAACAGCGTCGTTTCTTTGCCGACATCGACCAACCCTCTGAGCGACTGCGAGCCGTGTGATGCGTGTCTGGCCTGGACGACCCTATCCCCTGGGAGCGACCTGGAACGGTTCCGGCGTCAACTTCGCGATCTTCAGCGAGCACGCCACGAAGATCGAGCTCTGCCTGTTCAATGACGCCGACGACAAAAAAGAATCGCAGCGGATCGAGCTCAAGGAGCAGACCGATCTGGTCTGGCACTGCTACCTGCCCGAGATCGTGCCGGGGCAAATCTACGGCTACCGCGTCTACGGACCGTACGAGCCGGACAAAGGGCATCGATTCAACCCGAACAAGATCCTGCTCGACCCTTACGCGAAGGCCATCGCCCGCGACACGAAGTGGGCCGACGAGCTATTCGGGTACAAGCTGGACGATCCCAACGCCGACCTCTCGTTCGACGAACGTGATAGTGCCGAATTCGCCCCGCTGGCCTGCGTGGTCGATACGGCCTTCGTGTGGGGCGATGACAAGCCGCCCCAGGTTCCCGCGCACAAATCGCTGATTTACGAATTGCACGTCAAAGGGTTCACCAAGCTGCACCCCGAGGTCCCGGAAGAGCTGCGCGGCACCTACGCGGGGCTCGGCACCGAGCCCGTGCTCGACCATCTCAAGAGCCTGGGCGTGACCGCCGTCGAGCTCTTGCCCGTGCACCACCACGTCGACGAGCGGCACCTGCTGGAAA
This sequence comes from uncultured Planctomycetaceae bacterium, assembly GCA_963813715.1. Lineage (GTDB taxonomy): Bacteria > Planctomycetota > Planctomycetia > Planctomycetales > Planctomycetaceae > DASPSM01. The sequence goes on from CAWFAK010000012.1 coordinate 416,715, forward strand.
AAAAGCTCTCGAACTATTGGGGCTACAACTCGCTCGCGTTTTTCGCGCCCGACTCGCGCTACGTCGCGACGCACTTCGAGCAGCAGCCCGTGCAGCAATTCAAAATGATGGTCCGCTCGCTGCACTCGGCCGGCATCGAAGTCATTCTCGACGTCGTCTACAACCACACGGCCGAAGGCAACCAGCTCGGGCCGACCCTCTCGATGCGGGGGATCGACAACGCCTCGTACTATCACGTCTCTCCCGAGAACCCGCGGTACTACATGGATTTCACCGGCTGCGGCAACACGATGAGCATGCGCCATCCCGCGTGTGTTGCAGCTGATCATGGACAGCCTGCGGTACTGGGTGCTCGACATGCACGTCGACGGGTTCCGCTTCGATTTGGCGAGCACCCTCGCCCGCGAGCTGCACGAGGTCAACAAGCTGGCGGCCTTCTTCGAAATCATCCACCAGGACCCGGTCCTCTCGCAGGTGAAGCTGATCGCCGAGCCGTGGGACGTCGGCGCCGGGGGCTATCAAGTCGGCAACTTCCCCGTGCTGTGGAGCGAATGGAACGGCAAATTCCGCGACGACATGCGCAAATTCTGGAAGGGGGACGGCGGCCTGTTGTGCGATTTCGCCACCCGCCTCTCCGGCAGCAGCGACCTCTACGAAACGGGCGGCCGCCGGCCGTCGGCCAGCATCAACTTCATCACCTGTCACGACGGGTTCACCCTGCACGATCTCGTCAGCTACAACGACAAACACAACGAAGCCAACGGCGAGGAGAACCGCGACGGCAGCAGCAACAACATGAGCTGGAACTGCGGTGCCGAAGGGCCGACCGACGATCCCAAGATCAACGCCCTGCGCTTGCAGCAAAAACGCAACCTGATGACGACGCTCGTGCTCTCCCTGGGCGTGCCGATGATCTGCGCCGGCGACGAGCTGGGCCACACGCAGAACGGCAACAACAACGCCTATTGCCATGACGACGAGCTGAGCTGGCTCAAGTGGGAGCTCAACGACGAACAGCGCGAATTCCTCGACTTCGTGCGGACCGTTACCCGCATCATGCAGGAGCAGCCGGTCTTTCAGCGGCGGAATTTCTTCCTCGGCCGCAGCATTCGCGAAGAGGTCAAAGACATCTCCTGGTTCGACCCGAAGGGCGAGGAGATGAGCGACGAGTCCTGGAAAGCCGGGTTCGCTCGCTGTCTGGGCGTGCGGCTCGACGGCGAAATCATCGGCGAAGTCGACGAGCACGGCAAACTAATCGTCGGCGACACGCTCTTCCTGTTGCTCAACGCCCACTACGAGGCGATCCCGTTTGCTCTTCCCTCTACCAAGGGGAACCTGAAGTGGCAGGTGCTGATCGACACGGCCGCATCGCCGGCGACGGGCGGTGGCGAAGTCGAAACGGAAAAATACGACCTCAAAGGCCGCTCGATGGCCGTGTTGGTCGTGCCTCGAGTTCCCGCCGAAGAGGCGACTAACGGGAATGGAAAAAGCGTTGTGGCCGCCAAGGCCCCGGGACTTCCCGGAACATCCGACAACAGCGGCGTCGCGGCCGGCACGGCTGCGCGCGATTTGAAGACGCAAAGAGAAGAGAAAGCTAGGGCATAAGCGCGCCCGATCTCGCGCTTCAACCCGGCTGCTCGATCCCCGGTCTCGGGTCAACGTGCCGCCCTGATAAACCTCAGCCACACGATCGCGACGAGGGCTGCCACAGCCAAAGCTGCTCGCACGACCCCGATCTTGGTTTGCGGCAGAATCGTGATGAGCCGCGGTCGCTGTCTGCGATCCCAGATCCGAAAGATCAAAACCCCTCCGCCCACGAACCCGAACAGATAACTCGCGCAATGCGCAGAACCAAACTGCCATGAAGCGATTCTGCTGAGAACGGGGAAGCAGTTCGACCCAAGCGTCCGGACGTAACTCCGTCAGCACAAGAATGGAGCGCTCAGAGAGCGCGAAGCCGACGCAGCCAGCCACTATCGCCGCGGCTGCGGTCGCCCCGAGAACAACAAGCAACGGTCGGTAAAGGCTCGAAATGGGCATCCCAGGGAGACCAGGCGACTGAGACGCCTGCGCGAGGAGAAACCCAAGAACCAATCCGACGCCAAGCGTAGCAGCAACTCCCCAACACAAAGCCAGCAATGTCGGAGACGAGACTGGGAAGAGGGGTGGGTGTGCGAGCATGAAGTATTCAATGCACAACCGAGCCGTAATTTGATCGTGGACGACGCCATAGAACATCGCCGCTCCGAGAGTGAGCAGGACGATCTTTGTCTTCTGCATCGAATGCATCCGCCACCCTGCCGAAACTTCCTGGGGGCGAACCGAAGCGGTTCGACCCCAGACACCCCGTTCGCGGACTGCGCGAGTCTTAGTGCGGCTGGCCGTTGCTGCCTAGCTGTTTGACCAGATCCGAAACCACGGCCTTCGCGTCGCCGAAGAGCATGAACGTCTGGTCTTTGAAGTACAGCTCGTTGTCGATGCCGGCGAAGCCGGGGTTCTTGCTCCGCTTGATGGCGAAGACCGTCTTGGCGCGGTCGGCGTTGATGATCGGCATGCCGTAGATCGGGCTCTTACGGATCCTGGCGGGCGGCCGGGTTCACGACGTCGTTGGCGCCGATGACTAACGCCACGTCGCACTGGGGCATCTCGGGATTGATCTCATCCAGCTCGACCAGGTCGCTGTAGGGAATGTCGGCCTCCGCCAACAGGACGTTCATGTGCCCGGGCATGCGGCCGGCCACCGGGTGAATGGCGAACTTCACCGTGATGCCTCGCTTCTTGAGCAGCGTCGTACAGCTCGCGCACGCGGTGCTGGGCCTGCGCGACGGCCATCCCATAGCCAGGGATGACGACCACTAGCGACGCCTGCTCGAGGATGTCGGCCGCGCCCTCGATCGTTTCGCCTTTGTAGTGGCGTTGCTCGCCGCCGGCTGCGGTCGTCTGCACCTGGCCGAAGCCGCCGAACAAGCACGTTCGTGAACGACCGGTTCATCGCCCGGCACATGATGATCGAGAGGATGAAGCCGCTGGCTCCGTCGAGCGAGCCGGCCGTGATCAACAGCTTGTTGTCGAGCACAAAGCCCATGGCGACGGCCGACAGCCCGGCATAGGCATTCAGAATCGAAATCACCGTCGGCATGTCAGCCCCGCCGATCGGGATCACCAACAGCACGCCAAAGGCCAGCGCCAACACGATCATCAGCGGGAAGGCGACGACGGCGAACGCTCCCGTCGGCCAGGCGACGAGATACAAACCCAACAGTCCGGCCAACGCCAACAGCCCCAGGTTCGTGGCGTTCTGGAAGGGATAAATGACCGGCCGCTGGGGAATCCAGGGCACTTCCTGCAGTTTGCCGCAGGCCATTAAGCTGCCGGTGAGCGTGAGAAAGCCGAGGATCACCTCGGTGACGAGGGCCGCCGCGCGAAAGTGCGTCAGTTCGCCGTGACCCTCGCCGGTCCAGAGATAAAACTTCGCCGCGCCAACCAGCCCCGCGGCCAGTCCGCCAAACGCGTGCGACAGTGCCGTCCGCTGTGGAACCGCCGTCAGCGAAACGAGCGAAAGCGGGATGCCGACCGCCACGCCGGCAATCAAAGCGACCACGATCAATCCGTGATGCACGATCTGCGGCTGGATCCACGTGGCCAAAACGGCCAGCGCCATGCCGGCGACGCCAGCCTGCACGCCGCGGCGGGCGGTCTTGGGCGTGTTCATCCAATACAGCGAAAAGATGAACAGCACGGTCGCCGCAAGGTAGGCGAGCTGCTCGACCGCGTGCTGAACCGGATGACTCATATCGTCTACCGCTGCCTTCCGTCAAAAACGGTGCGGGATGTTGCGCGAACGTGGATTCAATGTGTGGCGGGAGAACTCGGCGAGGCGGGGCTCGAGGGGACGCCGATTGACGCCCCGTCGCCCCCGGATGGGCGGGTCTGGCGAAACATCTTCAGCATTCGGTCGGTGATCAGGAAGCCGCTAACGATGTTCGTCATCGAGGCAAACAGCGCAATCGCGCCGAGCATGCGAATCGCCGGTGGATAATCTTTGTGCCCCGTCACCATGATGGAGCCGACGATGGCGATCGCCGAGATGGCATTGGTCAGCGACATCAGCGGCGTGTGCAACAGTCGAGACACGCGACCGATCACGCCCATGCCGATGAAGGTGGAAAGCGTAAACACAAACAACATCGACCAGTAATCGATCGACTCGGGTTTCTCTTCGTCCGGATCGGCATCGGAAGCCGCGGCCGACGGCGCGGCGTCAAAGGCGATGACGGAAACGGGCCACGCGCACCGGCTCGGAGGGCCGCCGGGGAACGTTGCGCTGGCCAAGAGAGTCAACAATCCGAACAGCATGGACTGGGTTCTTTCAAATCGGCATCAAGCGGACGATCAGGCGGCCGCGGCCCGCCGGAGTGAATTGTGTGAACTGCAGCCGTTCGCTTCAATCAAGGAGCAAGAACTTCATCGTCCGGCCGTCGCGCTTCGCCGAAAGAGCCCGACGGCCTCGCGGAGAGCCTCAATGAGCGCCGAGCCCCCGTTCGTTTATCGCCTGCGCGTGCGGTTCGCCGAGTGCGACCCGCAAAAGGTGGCTTTTAACGGCGTCTACGGCCTCTACATCGACCTGGCCGTCTTCGAGTTTATGCGGGCCATGGGTTTTGGCGAGTCCCTGGTCAAAGGCCCGCTCGACTACCAGGTGGTCAAGCAGTCGGTCGAGTGGACGGGGCCCGCGAGGTTCGACCAGATCGTCGAAATCTCGATCTGGGCCAAGCACCTGGGTAACACGTCCTTCACGATCGCCACGCAATTCCGCATCGCCGGCGACCACAAGGTCTCGGCAACGGGCGAGACAATCTACGTCCTGGTCGACGCCAAGACGCTCACCAAGACACCGCTGCCAGCCGAATTCCGCGCCGCCCTCGCGCGGCGTGCGGTCGCACGCCGACTGCACGCCGCGTCCGCAGCCCACGCTCGGACGCTGACCGATGCGGTCCGGAGTCCTCATGTTCCCGACTGCCCTTGCGGCGGACGACTCCCCCTTCTGGCTCCCCTTCCCCTTGCGGGGTCTTTGCAAAAACACTGTCCTGCACAACAACTCGGACGGCTGCACAAAAAGTCCGGTAGCGGGTGCGAGTTGAGCCGCTAGGCAGCAGTCAATTGCGGCTAGTCTAAAGAGAACGCTACGATTCGCGACTTTTGTGAAAATCGCCGAATCCTGGTGGAAAATCACGATCAGGGGCGAGTCGCGTGCTGACACACTCTTTGACCGCCTGGCAGTGAAGCCACTCGATTTGGGGAACCCAGATCGTCTCGATTTGTTCGCGAGTCATTTCAGTATGAATGCGGGCGTTCTTTGACGGAGCGCCCTAACGATTCCAAACCAGTACACGCCGCTCGATACTAGAGCACCCAGCGTCGCCAGAATGGCGCTTCGCCGTCGCAGTGGCCACGTCCAAGTCCGGTCCGGCTTATCGGTCATCGGCACGCTTCGCTCATGCCGTGATTGTACCGGGAGCGGCCGACGTGGCCAAAACTCGGAACCGCGAGGGGAGAGGGGTACAAGATCTTCGCGCGGGACTCACGTCACTTCGCCGTCAGCTCGAGCAGCTTGACGTTCTTGAACCAGACCTTGTGGCCGTGGTCCTGGAAACCGAGGTAGCCCTTCCGCGGAAAGTCCTTGATCGCTCGCGAAAACTTGTTGCGGTGGCCGTTTGGGCCTTGATGCGGCACCGTCCACTCGTCGCAGTTGAGCTGAGCCACGTGCTGCCCGTTGACTTCGACGTCGATGAGCGGCCCTTTGCAGGTGACTTGGATTGAGTTCCACTCGGGCGAGAGCGGCTTGTCGAACTTCTTGGGAGGCACGACGTCGTAGATCGCGCCGAAGTCGTGGTAGCCGGTGCCGACTTCGTTGGCCACTTGCACCTCGAAACCGGTTTGCACGGGATCGTGCGAACTTGCCGACGCGGAAGAAGACTCCCGAATTGCAAACGGGCTCCATCTTGACGTCGCACTTCAGCACGAAGTCGCCGAATTCCTTTTCGTAGACGATCAGGTATCCGCCCGTATGCTGGGTCGTCAGCGCGCCGTCTTCGATCGGCGACCCGACCGGTTTACCGGTGTTCGTCCGCCAGCCCGTGTGATCGTGCCCGTTAAACAACAACTGCCAGCCGGCCGCTTTCTCCGTGGGGCTCAATTCGTTGTCGGCGGCGAGGATCGATCCGCTCGTCACGACGCTCAGGACGATTGACGTCCACAAAACCGCTTTTCCCATCGACAGGCTCCCGGTGTGTGCCGCTGGCTCTCGTGCAGTGTCGCCGCTGATTATCCCCGCCGTCCGCCGGAGTTTTCAATTCGGTTCGAGGCGGATGGGCGACGTCCGATAAACCGTCTTGCAAAATGCCCCGCCCCTCGCCAAAGTTGATATGCCGCAATTGGACAGGCGGACAGGACGCAAACGGCTGACATCGCTTCGGCCGCGGGCAGGCGTCCGGAAGTGGCCTCGCGGGGAAACTGGGGCAAAAGTGGATCCGCGATCCGGCCGTCCGTTCTATCAATAGAGGCACCTTGCGGGCCAAGGCGTCGATTTCACTTCTTTGATTCTCTGGCAGCCCGCACCCACGCTGCACGGGCGGCGCCGCGGGGCAGGTCCGCGCCATGGCCAACGAACCTTTCGAGAGCGAGATCACGCCCGAGCTCGCCAACCGCGTGATCTACGGCGACAAGGCGGCCCTCGCCCAGATCTTCGATCTCTACCGCGTGCGGCTGCGGCGGATCGTGAACTTTCGGCTCGACCGCCGCGTCTTCGGCCGCGTCGATCCGGACGACGTGTTGCAAGAGGCCTACCTCAACGCCCAGCTGCGGATGAAGTCGATCCTGGCCGACCGGGCCGAGACTCTGTTCATCTGGCTGCGGAAAATTCTCAACCAGACGCTGGCCGACGTCCACCGCCGGCACCTGGGCACGCAGAAACGCTCGGCCAAGCGGGATGTGTCGATTCACGGCGGCTGGTCGACCGAATCGACCTCGGCAGCCCTCGCCATTCACCTCGCCGGCAGCCTGACTTCGCCCAGCCAGGCCGCGCTGCGGGCCGAGCAGGCCGCCCAGATCGACGCATCGCTGGCGACCCTCAGCCCCGTCGATCGCGAGATCCTCGCGCTGCGGCACTTCGAGGAGCTGAGCAACAGCGAAGCCGCCCAGGTGCTCGGCATGACGACGCAGGCCGCCAGCATGCGATACGTGCGGGCACTGACGCGGCTCCGCGAAGTTTTGCCCGTGTCGCAACTCTCGGCGACGCCGGGCGCTCCCTGACGGAATGGGCCGGGAAGGACCCGCGCAGAATCATGGCGGACGAAACGCAATTTGCCACCGATATCTATGGCCTGCCCTCGGGCCGGCCGAGCAACGCCACGCAAGATCGCGACCCGCTCGAAGTCTTGGCCAGCGAATTCGTCGCCTCACTGCGGCAAGGCGAGGAGCCGGGCATCGACGCAGTGGCTGTCGCGCATCCCGAACTGGCGGCCGAAATCCACGACCTGTTTCCCCTGCTGGCCGCGATGGAAGGCTGGAAGGCCTACCGCGAGACGACGTCGTACGAACATCGGTCGCTCGATACGCTGCCGGGTGGGCAGTTCGGCGACTTTCGCGTCATCCGCGAGATCGGCCGCGGCGGCATGGGCGTTGTGTTCGAGGCGGAGGAACTGAACTCGGCCCGCCGCGTCGCCATCAAGGTTTTGCCCTTCCTCAAGTCCGACGCGCGACGAGCCCTCTTCCAGCGCGAAGCCAGCACGGCGGCCCGGCTCTGGCATCCGCACGTCGTCCCCGTCTACAGCTTCGGCGAGCACCAAGGGCTCTGCTATTACTCGATGCGGCTCGTGCGTGGCGTCGCCCTCAACTGGGTCATCGATCGCCTCTCGGGACACGAAGGGGCCGTCGCCGCCAGCGATGTCTCGCAGGGGTTCGATGGACCCGCCGAAGATCAACACGAATCGCACGCTCAAACCGACGCGAAGTTTCCGCCCGGTCGTCTGCCGATCGTCGCCTGGCGGATCGCTCGCAACTCGTGGTTCGAGATTGCCCGCATCGGAGCGCAGGTGGCCGACGCGCTCGACTATGCCCACAAGAACGGCATCGTGCACGGGGACATCAAGCCGGGCAACCTGCTGCTCGACTCGGCGGCCAACGCCTGGGTGACCGACTTCGGCCTGTCGCGGAACGAGAGCGAGCCGCTCGAGGCGTCGTCCGGCCTCGTCGGCACGCTGCGCTACCTGGCGCCAGAACAACTCTCGGGTCACGCGGACGTCCGCACCGACATTTACGCGCTGGGCGTCACGCTCTTTGAACTGTCCACACGGACGGCGGCGTTCGGCCCGGCCCACCTGTCATTGCTGATGGACCCGCAACGACGACCCGAGCTGCCCCGTGCCCGACACGTGAACCCCAAAATTCCGCGCGACTTGGCAGCCATCGTCTTCAAGGCGACCGCGAAAGATCCGGCCGCCCGCTACGCCTCGGCCGCCAGCCTGCGCGACGACCTGTTGCGCTTTCTCGGCGGACGACCTGTCCGCGCCCGCGGACCGGCCGGCTGGCTGCGTCTACTGTTTTAGATCTCGATCGTCTAGATCTCGATCTTCATCAGCGAGCAACTCTTGGCGTAGCCGATCGTGCGTTTGACGAGCGGGAACGTGCGGGCGACCGCCATTCCCAGGCCCAGCTCGATCAGGGCTTCGTCGCCGTAATGTTGGCGGACGCGTTCGCGAAGCGTTTCGTCTTCGCCGCCGGACACAACCGACTCGGCGAAGTGATAGACATCAGCCAACTGGGACGGCAGGCGATCGGGCTGCCGATCGTAGACGGCGCGGAGAATGTCCGGCGATACGCCGTCGTGTTTGGCGAAGTTGATTCCGATCTGCAGGCAGGGCCCGCAGTCCTCCGACCGGGCGGCAACCAGGTGGGCCACGGCCGAAGCGTCTGCCGGCAACGCGTGGCGATATTGAGCGAGCTTTCCAAGCTTGCCGAATTTCAGGAAGGCCTTTGGCGAGACGTTGGCCATCCACCGCGCGTACTCAGCCGAGACGCCCGATTTCTTCTCGAACGAGTCGATCCAGCGGAAGAGGAATCGCCGCATAAGGCCGCGGGGCTGGATTCTCTGCTCGTCCTGTTCGGTGCGAGTTGATTTGGGAGCAACTGTGGTTGACATGGAAGGCTCCTTAGCAATCGCGTCTCTTAGGGAGACATCAAGGCGAAACCGTCGAAAAGACAAAATCAACGAACAGGAGGTAACAGAGCGTCATAAACACGCCTCGAACTTGATCTCTCTGTTTCCTCGGTTCCCTCCTGTTCAAAATCTTTTTGCCTCCTCCGGCATTTTGTTTACACACGTCTAGGGCAGCGTCACGCGGCCTCCCGACGAGACCAGCGTTTGACCCGTCATAAAGCTCGAGCGTTCGCTCAGGAGAAAACAGGCCAGTTCGGCGATTTCCTCCGGCCGGCCGAGCCGCCCCAGCGGCGTCTCCTTTTTGATCTGGGCAATCTGCTCGTCTTTGAGCACGTGGGCCATCTCGGTTTCGATCAGACCGGGAGCGATGCAATTCACGCGCACACCATGCGGAGCAAAAGCGTCGGAACAGCAGCGGGCCAGTGCAATCACTCCCGCCTTCGACGACGCGTAGTGAATCTGCAGGGCTCGCGGCCGCAGCGCGGCCACCGACGAGATCAGCACGATCCGGCCGAATCCGCGGCGGATCATTTCGTCCTTGACCGCAAAGACCACGCGGAACGTGCCGTTCAGATTGGCGTCGATCGTTTCGAACCAGCGCTCATAGGTCAGCTCGGTGTGAGGCGCAATGTTGCTGACGGCCCCGCAATGGGCCAAGAGGTCGATTGCTCCCAGTTCGCGGCGGGCGTCGCTGACCAGCGTGTCGATCTGCTGCTGATTGGCAACGTCGCACGGGCCGCAGATCGATTTGCGTCCCAGGCTGCGAATTTCGGCGACGACTTTTTGGGCCGTCTCCCGGCGAGTGGCGTAGCCGATGGCCACGTTTGCGCCGCCGCGGGCCAGCTGCAGGGCCGTCGCGCGGCCAATTCCGCGCGATCCGCCGGTGACGAGCGCCACGCGGTTTTCGAACTCTCCCGGCATCGTCGACATTCCTCCGTGCGTGGAAAAGCTTTGCTGTGGAGTGCGGTGGGCGTGCGTGCGGAGGTCCTCGGATTGGCGTCGGGCTGAACCTTCGCCGCCTGCTTGCATTATAGTAGTCGCAACCGTTTCGGGATTCCGTCGAGGCGAATGACTGCCCATGTCGCACGCGTTCATTTCGATCGAGGAGCTGGCCGACCGCCTGGGCCGCGATCGGCGCGAAGTCGAAAAGCTCGTCAACCGCGGGCGGATTCCCGGTCGCAAGGTGGGAGGCATTTGGCAATTCCACCCGACCGAGATTCGCCACTGGGTCGAACAGGAGATGCGCGACTACTCGGAGCCAGAGCTGGCCGCGCTCGAAGAGGCGCAGCGACCGGCGGGGAGAGCCGAAGAGACGCCGGTGCTCAAGCGGATGGCGCTCGAGACGGTGCAAGTTCCGCTGCTCGGGCGGACGAAGCGGTCGGTGTTGGAAAGCTTGATCGAAGTCGCCGGGCGCACCTGGCAGATCTGGGAGCCCGCGACCGTCCTCCACGCGGTGCTCGAACGCGAGGAGATTTTATCGACCGGATTCGAGAACGGTGTGGCCATTCCGCACCCGCGAAATCCGCTCCCCGACGTGCTGGGCGGATCGGTCGTCGCCTTCGGCCGCACGCTCTCGGGAATTCCGTTCGGAGCGCCGCGGCGGCAGTTGACCGACGTGTTCTTTCTGGTGCTCTGCCGCGACTCGCGGGCCCATCTCAGTGTGCTGGCCCGGCTCGGCCGCATGCTTCAGACGGCTGGATTCCTCGACGAACTCCGCGCGGCCGAAACCAGCGACGCGGCCTACGGCGTGATCGCGCGGGCCGACCAGACGCTCGGCGGCGAGTGAACGGCTGACCGCCAGTCGAACTCGGAACAGTCAAAATTAGAAGCGGCGAGAATGGTCCTGGCCGAAAGTGGCAAAGCCGGCCGAATCGCCCAGCGGATCGACGTGGCCCATGTTGAGGGCAGCCAACGTCTCGTTGATGTCGCGCAGCTCGCGGAGCAGATCGTTGAGATCGTGGTCCCCTTGAGCCATCACGCGGGGATCGTGCACGACCGGCACGTCGATCGGTTCGGGTAGCGACGGGGCCGCCGCACTACCGGTTTCACTCGTGGCGGCTGCCACGCGCGATGACAAATAGATGTTGAGCGCCCGCTCGAGGCTCGTCAGCCAGTCGCCCTTGCGGAAGCGGATTTCGCTGACGGTTTCGCCTTTGGCCATCCGCAGCAGCGTCTGCTCGAGCCGCACGAGGGGCCCAGCCACGCGATGTGTGCAGCGGATGACGTCCCAGATGAAGATCGGGCCGGCGGCAATCGCCCCGAAGATCAGCAGCCGATCCTGCCAGGCGAACGCTTCGTAGCGTTCGAGCAGAGTTGGCTGCGCGTCGTCGGCGGTCGGTTGCGACCCTTCCAGGTAGTTCACGAGGAAGAGCCCGTGAAATAGGAGGACGTTGTAGGCGACCCAACCGATCGCCAATCGGCGAACGAGCGTGCCCTGCAACATCCCGCCCAGGTAGATCTTGCCGCGACGCGATTGAAACATGTTCATGGATTGGCCACGCTGCGAACGGAATCAGGGGAACGCAGTACCAGCTGTCCTCTCGAACCGGTGTTCGGGCACCGGACCGGCCTCTGATGTGGCCGTGCTGAAACATAGTTCGCGGGTTGACGTGCCAGCGGTCGAGGAGCAAGTTCGGGCCGGCCGCCTGCCCAAAAAAACGCACGATTCGTGACGAATCTACAGGCGGCGCCGTTATGTCCTGGCGGTTTTGACGACTTTAAGGGGGGTAGTGATGAGTGAAATCCCTTAGCGGGTCGCTCGCAGTCGGCGAACTTCGCGGACTCGGCTCCGTCGATGGGGTGCTTTTCCGTCGACCCCAATTGAATTACGATGAATTAACAGGCTTCTCTGCGTTTCTCCCCCCTCTTCCTTCGAACGGAACACGGTCTTCGATGTCCGTGGAGACTGACTTTGCCGGCCACGTTTCCGCGGAATCGGCCGGGCCCTTAATGCCGCAGGCCCCCGAGGCTGCGACGCAGCAGGAGGCCGGGGCGCCCTCCTCCGAGGCCTGCCCCACTCCGCTCGGCTGGGCGGAGGTCCTCGAATCGTTTCGCGCAGAAAGTACGCCCTGGACCGTCGACGTCGGCGGGAGCCTCCTGCAGGGACGGACCTTGGGACACGGGCAGCCGCTCTACTTCTTGAACGGCATCTCCGGCAACTGCGAACTCTTCTGCCTGTTGGCCTGGCTCTTACGGGACCAGTACCGCTGCGTCCTGTTCGACTATCGCGATCGCGATTCACACGCGGCCAGCGGAGCGAGCGCAAAATCAGAACGGCTGACCGTCGAACGGCTGGCCGACGACTTATTGGCCGTCGCCGACGCTCAGCACGATTTCACTTTCTGCGTCTTCGCCGCTCCGTTTGGCAGCTTGATCGCACTGGCCGCTCTGGCGGACCATCCGGAGCGCATCGAGCGGGCCGTTCTGCTGGGAGGATTTGCCCGTCGCCGGCTGAGTCGGGTCGAGCGGACTCTGTGCCGCCTTGGACAGTTGCTGCCGGGCGACCTCTCTCGGGTTCCCCTCCGCGGCACGCTGCAGGTCGCCAGCCACCAGCGGGCGTTCCCGCCGTTTGACTACAGCCGGTGGGGGTTTTTCACCGCGAACACCAATCAAACGTCGATCCGCGATCTGGCCGATCGCGCCCGCCTGATGGACCGGACCGATCTGCGTGGCCGACTGTCGCACGTCAATCGGCCCGTCCTCTTACTGCGCACCGAGCACGAGGGAGCCGTCTCGGCCGCCGGCGAAGACGAGCTCGCGCGGGAGCTGCCGCGGGCGACCAGCGAATCGATGCCTCTGGCCGGGCAACTCGCGTATCTCACGCATCCTCACCGCGTGGCGAAAGCCGTGCGATCGTTTCTGGGAGGGGCGACTTTTGAGCCTCGGCCCGCCTGCGAAGCGCTCGGACTCGACAATTCCTGCGGTGCCGACCATAAAGATGAATCCCATGACCGACGCAGCGCCTGACAAACTCGATTTGATCGCCGTCGGAGCCCATCCGGACGACGTGGAGATTGCCTGCGGTGGCACGCTCGCGCGGCTGGTCCAACAGGGCTACAAGGTCGGCATCGTCGACCTGACCGACGGCGAGCCGACACCGCTGAGCCCCGGGCCGGACGTCCGACTGGCCGAAGCCCGCGAGGCCGCCCGCATCCTGGGTGTGCAGGTCCGGGTCACGCTGGAGCTGCCCAACCGCAAGCTGTTCGACTCGTTCGAGGCGCGGGTGGCGCTGGCGAAGGTCTTTCGGAAATATCGGCCGACGATCGTGATGGGCATTCACGACAAAACGCCGATGGCTTCGCCCGATCACTGGCAGGCGATGCAGATCACCGACGCCGGCATCTTCTATTCGCGGCTGACCAAGTGGGATGACCAATTCGATAATCTGCCGCCGCACACGGTGAAGCACCAACTCTGGTTCCCGCTCGGCTTTCCGTTGGCGCGATCGCAACCGACTTCTCAGTTTGTCGTGGATATTTCCGAGACGCTGTCGTTAAAATTGCAAGCGATCCGAGCCTACAAGACCCAGTTCCCTCCGACCAAAGAGCGGGTTTACCCTCTCATCGAGAGCTACAACCGTCTCTATGGGCAGAATGCCGGGTTTGAGGCCGGCGAACTGTTCTATGCCACGTCTCTCCTGGGTGTGAAGGACCTCGTGCATTTCATTTCCGTTCGCACGCCGCAGCGCACGCCTTTGGAGCGCACCGAAGGATGATCGCCCACCGTCGACCTTATCCCACGGATGGCCACAAATCACCTCTCGGTGTCACACGCAGGGCCTGAGAATTGCACAGCCCGGGAAGCAATCGACTTCAACTGCCGGATCGACCCGCGCTGACTTTCGATATCGCATGGTAATCACAATGCAGCTTCGCTGGGGTTTACGAACCATCACCGGCGATTACCGGGACAATAACGAAGATCGCGGCCTGGCCGACGAGCGGGGACGGTATTTCATCATCTGCGACGGGATGGGCGGCCAGGCAGCCGGCGAAAAAGCCAGCGAGATGACCGTCAAGCTGGTCTCCGACTACCTGGAAAAGCACCTCGACTTCGAGAAGGCCACCTCCGAAAAAGTCCGGCAAACCGTCGACGACGCGGTCCGCAACGCCAACGGGGAGATCATGGCCCTGGGCGAGGTTGACCCGCTCATGTGCAAGATGGGGACGACCATCGTGTTCCTCTTGTGTGTGGGTGGCAAAATCTATGTCGGCGGCGTGGGCGACAGTCCGGCCTTCCGGGTGGCGGGCGGCAAAATCGAGAAGCTGACCAAGGACCATTCGCTCACGCAGGCCCTGGTCGACGCCGGCACCATCACCCCCGACGAGGCCCGCACCCACCGCTTTAAGAACGTCCTCTGGCGGTACATCGGCACCAAAGAGGGGGGAACCGGCACCGACCCCAAGGAATTCCCCGTCGCCCCCGGTGAACGCTTCCTGCTCTGCTCCGACGGGGCCGTCGACGGCGTGTCCATCGACCAACTGAAGGCCCTGCTCGAGAAGGCGAACGACCCGCAGACCGCGGCCGACGCCGTCGTCGAAACCGCCCGCACGGCCGGCTCGCAGGACAACATCACCTCGCTGGTCGTGTTCGTCGGTTGACGGGGCCCTCGCCCCGGTTCGGCTGACGGGCCGTTGGCCCTGGGTTGGCTGACTACTCGGCCGGCCGACAGTCCAGGCTCCGCCTGCTCCCATCCGCCCGCCGGCCCCCCGCTCGGTGATGCGTTTTGGCAACATGCCGGTATGTTCGCTTCAGGAGCGCCAGTTGGGGCACTGCGCTTTCCCGGACGAGCGGTCAACTCCGTTTCCTTGGCCAGATTTCCCAGCCGGACCGGGCTGGCTCTTGTGCAGAACCTCTTGAAACGCGGTAAGATTGCGAACGCTGGCAGACTCGATCAAAATAACAGAAGCTGCTGAAATTCTGGCCTTTTGCGTGCTAGTGCACCAGCACTTCCGCGGGTCGCATCGTACACGTTGTCGGCATGAGTCGGTAAAGTTGGGGGATTAGGCTTAGACAGTTGAGTGTAACGGTTGGGCGAAATCCCTCGGGTGAATAGACCCCGTTTAGTTTGGAGTTGGCTTATGAAATCGGGCTCCCGATTTCTTCTCGCGTCGTTCATTCTGACCCTCGGCCTCGGGACGCGCGAGACCGCGCACGCCCAGCACCCGTCGCTGGCGGCCATCGCGGCCGCCAAGTCAGCGACTGCCAGCTCCGAGCGTCCCAAATCGAAGCTCGACCTGGTCACCGAAGGCATGAAGACGGCCGGCGAAAACGGTCTCTTCAAGATGTGGTACAACGATCAGCGCCTGCTGATCCTCATCAAGTCGAGCGACCTCGATAAGGAATTCATCGTCCTCACCTCGATCGCCAAGGGTATCAGCCGCAACGACGTCATCGGCGGCATGTACCTGGGCTTCGACGACGACGTGATCTGGGTCTTCAAGAAAGTCGGCGACAACCTGCACATCGTGCGGCGCAATGTCCGCTTCCTCGCCAGTCCGGGCACTCCCGAAGCCGACGCCGTCTCGATGGCCTACAGCGACAGCGTGCTCTACTCGCTGCCCATCGTCACCGATGCCGAGGGCGGGCACGTGGTCGACTTCACCCGCGCCTTCATGAACGACGACCAGATGATCGGCCGTTCGATCGGCGCACCCGGGCCCCCGTTCCACTTCGTCTCCGACCGCTCGACGTGGGCCAAGGTCAAAGTTTTCAAAGACAATGCCGAGCTCCGCGTGGCGGCCGTCTATAGCGGCATGCAAAACCTGCAGACGGTCATCGATCCGCGGGGCGTGCAGATTCAGGTCCACTACGGCATCAGCCGTCTTCCCGCCACCGATTATCGCCCGCGGAAGGCGGACGATCGCGTGGGCTACTTCCTCACCGTCCGCAAGAACTTCTCCGACAAGGAAGACGACCAGCACTTTGTCCGCTACATCAACCGCTGGAACCTCAAGAAGGAATCGCCCGAAAGCACCATCTCGGCCCCGGTGAAGCCGATCAAGTTCTATATCGAAGACACCGTTCCCAAGAACCTGCGGCCGTACGTCGCCGAGGGCATTCTCGAGTGGAACAAGGCCTTCGAGAAGCTGGGCTATTACAACGCGATCCACGTCGAACAGCCGGGCGACTACGAAAAGTACAAAGAAGACATCGATCCGGAAGACATCAACTACAACTTCTTCCGCTGGATCACGGCGGAGGCCGGTTTCGCGATCGGGCCTTCCCGTGTGAATCCCAAGACGGGCGAAATCCTCGACGCCGACATTCTCTTCGACGACGGCTTCCTGCGGTATTGGAAGCAAGAGTACGAGGTGATGACGCCGCAGACGCTGGCAGAGCTGTTCGGGCATCCGACCGCCAGGCTCGCCGACGCGAACAAGCTGTTCGAAGAGGCCCATCAGGCACTGGAGCACGGTGCGAGCTGCCGGTGCACGTATTGTCGCGGCATGCAGCACCAGATGGGCTTTGCCGCCTCGGTGCTGATGGCCAAGGGGGCGACTGACGACAAGGGCAAGCTGCCCGAAGAATTCGTCCACCAGGCCCTCAAAGAAGTCGTGATGCACGAGGTCGGCCACACGCTCGGCCTGCGGCATAACTTCAAGGCCAGCGCGTGGAAAGATCTCAAGGAGATCAACGACAAGGCCAAGGCGCCGGGCCAGGCGACCGTTGGCAGCGTGATGGACTACGCTCCGCCCAATATCACGCCGGCCGGCGTCACCCAGGGTTACTACTACACGCCCACGATCGGTCCCTACGACTACTGGGCCATCGAATATGGCTACAAGGAATTCTCCGGCAGCGAATCGACCGAGCTGGCCAAGGTCGCGGCCCGCGGCACCGAGCCGGCCCTGCAATACGCGACAGACGAGGACGTCTTCTTCGGCAGCGACCCGCTGGTCAACTTGTTCGACCTCGGGCACGATCCGATGGATTTCGCCAATCGCCAGATGAAGCTGAGCACAGAGCTGATGCCCAAGCTGCTCGAACGCTCGGTGAAGAAGGGTGAGGGCTACCAGAAAGCCCGCCAGGCCTTCAACAAGATGTTCCAGGAATACTGGCGGACGGCTCAATATGCGGCCAAGTTCCCCGGCGGCGTATTCGTGAACCGCGACCACGACGGCGACCCGAATCAGCGTCCGCCCTTCACCATGGTGGACGTCAAGCAACAGCGCGAGGGGATGAAGCTGCTGGCCGAACACGTCTTCAGCGCACCCAAGTACGATCCGAAGCTGCTCAACTACCTGCCGGCGAGCCACTGGCTGCACTGGGGCATGGTGTTCCCGTCGCGTCTCGATTACCCGATTTACGAGACGGTTGGCGCCATGCAGGAATTCATCCTGTTCGATCTGCTCAATGCGCGAACTCTGCAGCGCCTCCACGACAACGAGTTGAAGGTCGTCGGCGACGGGGACCGCTACACCATGGCCGAACACGTGCGGACGCTCGTCGAGGCGATCTTCTCCGAGTGGAAAGAGGCCAAGCCGGGCAAGTACACGGATTCGACACCGTTCATCGCCGGCTTCCGCCGCAACCTGCAGCGGATGGCGCTGAGCGATCTGGCGTTCTTCGTGCAGGAATCGTTCAGCGGTCCGGAAGACATTCGGACGCTGGCGCGTATGCACCTCACCGCGCTTGACCAGCAGCTTTCGGCGCTGTTGCAGCCGACTGATCCGAAACTCAAGGACCTCAAGCTCGACGATTACTCGCGCGCCCATCTGCTGGATTCGCAGAAGCGGATCCATCAGATTCTCAACGCGCAGTTGATCCTGCAATCCGTGGATTGATCGTTCATGAATGGACGCCGGACGGCGATCGGCTTCACGCTGGTGGCGGCCGGGTCCCTTGCGGTTCTGTGGCTCTCGAACCTGCCGCTGGGCGTCCCCGGCGAATGGGAATGGGATCGCATTCCCGTCGCGCGGGGCGAGTGGCTGGCCCTCGTCCTGGGATGGCTGTCGGCTGGCCTGGTCGGCGGTCTCTACGTCGCGCTTCACGCTCTTGGGCTCTCGGCGAATTGGTGGCGCGTCGCGCGGGCTGGTGGCCGCCTGGCTGGCCGCCGCTCACTGTCGGCGGCTTTGCCTGGCTGTGGGTCGTGCAAGACAGCCCAGCCGATCCCGCGTTCGGGATGGCGAAGACCGGGTGGGTGCTCTACTTCCGCGGCACCGAGGGCTACTTCGACCAGGCCCGCTACGAGATGCGGGACGTCTCCTCGTACCTGCGAGGGTACGAGCGACTGATGGCGCAGGGGGACGTGCTGCACCTGGGCACGCATCCTCCCGGACTGATTCTCTTTCACCGCGCGTGCCTCAACGCGTGCACCGATTCGCCCGCTCTTCGCGAACTGTTGCTGCGGACGCAGCCCGCGTCGTTTCGCGAGGCGATCGATCAGACCGAAGAATTCAATCGCGGGACTGACCACGCCCTGACGCCGAATGATCGGGCCGCCCTGTGGCTGGCCGCCTTGATCACGCAGGCCGTGGCCGCGGCGGCGCTCGTTCCGATTTATTTGCTCGTGCGGCGGGATCATCCGCAGCCGATCGCCTGGCTGGCAGCGGCGATCTGGCCGCTCGTGCCAGCGCTCGCCATCTTTCTGCCGAAGTCCGACTCGCTCTTACCTTGCTTGGGCGCACTCTTTCTGTGGCTCTGGCTCGACGGATTTCGGCACGGACGGCTGGTGTTTTGTTTTCTGGCCGGCGCCCTCTTTTGGCTGACGATGTTTGTGAGCCTGGCCGTACTGCCGATCGCGGCCGCCGCTTTCTTGCTCACGCTGTGGGAAGGCGCAGCTGTGCGCGAAAGCCGAACGTCCCGTGCTCCGCGTTCGCGATTGGGCCGCGCGAATCGGCGCCGCGGCCGTCGGCTGGGCGATTCCCGTCGGACTCCTGGCGCTCGCCGGAGTCAACCTGCTCCGCGTCTGGAGCTGGAACTATCACAATCATGCCGGCTTCTATCAGCAGAACGTGCGAACCTACGGGCGCTGGCTCATTGCCAATCCGATCGAACTCGCCTTCGCCTTCGGCGCGCCGCTGGCGTTCGCGGCGATTTTGGGAATCGCGTTCGCGATTCGCGCCGGCTGGCGTCGACGGGCGGCGGGCCCAGCCTGGTGCCTGACTGCCGTCTGGGTCTTGCTCTGGCTCTCGGGAAAAAACATGGGGGAGGCCGCGCGGCTCTGGCTGATCCTCATGCCGTGGGCGGCCTGGTTGTCGGCGGGCTACTTCGAAGCGATGCTCAATCCGCACGCGCCGCCGGCAGAAGGCCGAGTTTCGCTGTGGCCGGCGCTCGCGCTCCTGGCGCTGCAGCTCGTGGTCTGCTTGGGGACGGTGACGCGGGTGACCGGCTTTCGCTGGAGCTAGTCCGCGCAAGTTTCGCGGTGCGCCATCGGATTTTTTGGAATTTTGTGATTGCGTCGCCGCCGCACCATTTGTATGGTTGTACTAATACAATTTAGATCGGTCGGTTTCTCGCGGGCGGCTCTTTCGCGTGCAAATTCACATTTCCTCCAGCGACGGCGTGGCGATCTACTTGCAGATCGTCAACCAGGTCAAATACCTGGTCGCCTCGGGGCGTTTGACGCCGGGGGCTGAGCTGCCGCCGATCCGCGTGCTGGCCGAGCGGCTTTTGATCAATCCCAGCACCGTCGCCCGCGCGTATCGCGAGCTGGAGGCCGCCGGCATCGTGGAGAAGCGGCGCACGGCCGGGACCTACGTCTCCGACCAGGGGTCGCCGCTGGCCCGCCGGGAGCGGATGAAGATTCTCTCCGAGCGTGTCGATGCCCTGTTGGCTGAAGCCCGACAGATGAATATCACCTTGGAAGACGTCATTAAGCTGATCGAGCAACGCAACGCGGTCCTGCAAGCGTCGGCCGCTAAGAGCGATTCTGTCGAGGAATGACCATGCACGATCCCCTCCCCTCCGCTGCCCCGCCGATTGTCGACATTCGCCGACTGACCCGGCAGTTCGGCAACAAGACGGCCCTCGACGACGTCTCGCTCACCGTGCCTCGCGGCGGCGTGTTCGGCCTGATCGGCGGCAACGGTGCCGGCAAAACGACGATGATCAAGCACATCCTCGGACTGCTCAAGGCCCAATCGGGAACCGTGCGCGTCTTCGGGCTCGACCCGGTCGCCAATCCGGTCGGCACGCTGGGACGCATTGGCTATCTGTCTGAAAACCGCGATCTGCCCGAGTGGATGTGCGTCTGCGAACTGATGCGCTATACGCAGGCTTTCTTCCCCAATTGGGACGAGGCCTATGCCGAGGAGTTGCGACAAGCCTTCGATCTCGATCCCAACGCCCGGATCAAGACACTCTCGCGCGGCCAGCGGGCCCGCGCCGGACTGCTCGTGGCCCTCGCCCATCGGCCCGAGTTGCTGGTGCTCGACGAGCCCTCTTCCGGCCTCGATCCGGTAGTCCGCCGCGACATTCTGGGGGCCATCATCCGCACCATCGCCGACGAGGGACGGACCGTGCTCTTCTCGTCGCATCTGTTGGATGAAGTCGAACGCGTGGCCGACCGCGTGGCCATCATCCACCAGGGGCGAATTCTGCTCACCGCGCCGATGGAAGAAATCAAGGACACCCACCGCCGCGTGACCCTGCGCTTCGGCCAGCCGCTCGACCGTCCGCCGTCGCTCGTGGGCACCCTTTCCTTCGAGGGCCAGGGGCACGAGTGGACCTACATCTGCAGCGGCGAGAGCGGCCAGTTGCGGCGGGCCGCGGAAGCGATCGGCGCCACGGTCGTCGACGACGCGGCCCTCTCGCTCGACGAGATCTTCGTCTCGCGCGTGTTGAACTGACGTTGCCCGTCTGAAAGTGCCAAGAGAATAACGCAGGAATCGCGATGAAATCTGTTCCCTGGGCAATTGGCTGGGAAATGCTGCGTCGCGGGCGCTGGGGACTGGTTCTGGCCTCCCTCGGCGCCAATGCCCTGCCAGCACTCCTCTTCGGATTGCTGAGGTATGAGGGGGCGCTCGATCTTCCGAACGAACCCAGCAGCATCATCATGTACCTGATGACCGTGCAGATCAATTTGTTTCTCTTTGGGACGGCGGTCATCGCCGCGCTCTCGCCGATGTCGCGGCTCTATACCTATCCGGTATCGACAGCTTCCCTCGTCGGCTGGCACATGGTGCTGGGAATGATGGCGGTCACGCTCGAGATGGCCGCCGCCATCGCGATCTTGAACGCGAGCTTCGGCTTGGGCTGGCGGCCGTTAGGCCCTAGCCTGTTCGCGGGCGCGACGTTTGCCGCAATACTCGCCAGCTTGTGGCTGGCCGAGAAATCGGGTTGGCTTCCGGTCGCGTTCGGGGTCGCGGCGGTCCCGTTGTGCCTGTGGTTCAAATCCCGGTACGGTCCCCTGTTTGCCAACCCCAGCCATGACTGGACCGAGGTGACCTTTGGCGATGTGGCGACGCTCGCCGTGGTCCCGATCGGTGCCTACCTGGTGGGCGTGTTCGGCGTGACCCGCAATCGTTGCGGCAGCCCGCCGTATTCGATCGGGCTGATGGCCTGGCTTCAGCGCGTGTTCGCATTCGGTCCGACGACAAAGCTCGCCTTTCGAAACCCTCTCCGCGCCCAGCTCTGGTTCGAGTGGCGGACGAAGGGAGTGGCCCTGCCGGCAATCGTCGGCATGGGCCTGTTCATGGGGTTTGGCATCTGGCTGCTCTCCAGCCGGCATGCGGATGCCCTCTTCGAGGGCTGTATCGCGGGGGGCGCGATGTTGCTGCTAGCCGCGTTGCTAGGCGGCTTCGTGTTGGGCAACGTCGGTCGCGCCGACAGCGACATCCAGATCGGCCAATTCCTGGCGACCCGCCCGCTCACCAACACACAACTGGCCGCCACGATCTTGAAGACGACCGCCAAGAGCGTCTTTCTCGGCTGGCTGCTTTGGGCCGTCGCCCTGTTGATCGTCTACGCGACGCTGCTGGCGCTGCGAGTCAACCTGCGTGTCACGCTTCCCGCGCCGCTCGGTTGGTGGTTCGTGCCGATCGAGCTCGTCGGTGCTTGGACCGCGGCGGGCCTGATGCTCACGCTCGTTTTGACGGGGCGACAAAACCTGGTCGCCGGCTTCATATTCGCGGCGATCACGCTGGCCATTGGCCTGATGCTCTTCCAGAAGACGGTCCTCTCACCGCAGGCTGGCGAGTATTTCAGTCGGGGCCTGGCTGCGTTCGGGGGAATGGTCTTCGTGCTGACAACAATTGTTGCCCTGGTCACCGCACACCGACGCCAGCTGATCTCGAGGCGGATGCTATCGGCCGCGGTCGGCGCCTGGATCGCGTTGTGCTCGCTGGGCGCCCTGTTCTGGCCCCCGTTCGCGGTCGAGCGGTTCGCGCTGGACATCCTGATCGCGGGACTCCTGGCCCTGTCAGTCGCTCCGGTGGCGACTGCTCCGCTGGCCGTCGCGTGGAACCGAACGCGATGACAGGGCGACGCTGAGTTGTGCGCAGAGCCCGCTAGGCCTTCGCGCGCTGAGCAGTCGCGGGGACTTTGTCGATTCGCGAGACTCTGCCGGTCCGGCCGCCCGACAGAGTGGCGCTTCACACGTTGCCGCCCGCCCTCCATCCACCCGGCACCCCCACCCGCCCGATACGAACGAAGGTGACATTTTCAGGCTGGTAATAATTTCAGGCGGCTTTCGTCCGGGCGGTTGTCTTGATGCGTTTCCGTGTGTGCCCCGATTTTGTGCGTCGCACGCTGGCCCTGCTGCTGCTGGCCGTCGGCAGTCTGCTGACGGGCTGCGGGGAGCAAGCGCCGAAGTTCGGCGAGCCGCGCGATATCGGCGACAAGGTGACCGACGCCGACCTGGAGACGTTCTTCCAGGTGATCGACGAGTTGCCCGAGAAAAAGTTGCCCGAGATGCCGCTACTCTTCAAGCGGCCCCCGTCGTGGGACGAACAGCGAACGCTCCCCGTGAACGAGCTGGTGCGGGAAGAGTCGGACGAGCTGGAAAAATTGTGGAACGACGAGCACCTGATCCGCCACCTCGCCAAGGATCGGCCGCTGCAGAAGGCGCTGCGACAGCGGATGTCGCCGGCGCAGTTCGTCGGCCTGGTGAAAACGCTCGGTGCGGCGCTCGCGCGTAATGCCGTCCGGCCCGACCAGGATCTGAAACTGATCGTCGAGCAGGGCAAACGGCGAGTCAGCAAGCTGCGATCCCAAACGCAGCGGTTCAACCAGCTCGCACCCGACCAGCAGCACGACGTGCTCACCACGGCCGTTTGGATCACGCGTATCGACCGGGCCCGTCGGCTGTCGCAAGTGCCGCCCGAGAACCTGGCCCTCGTCAAAGCTCACTACGACCGGCTGAAGGCCATTTTTCCCCAGGAGTTCTGGGGCAATCCCTTCGACTCGATTGCCGACCAGATCGAAGAGCTGGGAATGTCGTTCGAGGAGCTGAAGCAAACGGGTCTCGACGCGGAGATCGACTGGAAGGAAAGCGACGCACTCCGCGGCCTGGATCCGCCCGATCCGGATCCGCGGGAAATTCCCGTCGCCGCCTCCACCAGACCCGCGAGCCCCGTGCCCGAGCCGCCCCAGAAGTGACGATCCTGTTCGACCGCTCGACTACGGCTTGGTGGCGAGGCGGGCAAAGTACCCGTCGTAGGCTGCCCAGACGCGGACGACCGGTTGCGGTGCGTGGTCCAACAGCCGATAGATGGGCCACCACGGCAGGACGAGAATCCGGAGCGGCGCGCGCAGCGTTCGCTCTCCACCATTGAGCTTGAGCACAGCGTACGTCATCGGGCCCGTGCTGAGCGCGTAAACCGCAAGCGCCAAAATGCCGGCAACCACTCGTGTCGCCCAGCCGACTCGCCGGCGCTCCGGTGCGTCGCTCACGGCGGTCTCCACCGTCAGTGGTTCGGAACGAGATAGAAGCGAATGCTCTCTCGATGCTCCGCATCTACTATTGCCAGCAGTTTCCCGTCGGGCGATAAGGCGACGGGACCGGCATCCTGGGCGATTGTCAGGACGGTTCGGCAGTCCGGGATTCGCATGACATCGACATGTCCCTTTGAAGTGTAGGCTACCAAGCGTCCATCGCGGGAAACGTCCATTCGGTACTTAGGGCGGACAGGCCGCCAGTAAATCAGCTCCGCGCGATCATCAAACAGCCGGTAAAGCTGAAACTCTCGACCCAGCATTGCCAGATACTGCCCGTCCGGCGTGAGACAGATCTCTCCGCCTCCAGCCAGATGGTACTTGAGTTGCATGGTCGGTGTGCCGCCCGTGCCGGGCCGAACCCCGAGGATCTGTATCCCACCTCCATAATTCACCGCCAGCCGCGTTTCGCCTCCGTTCGAAGCCGCCGACGCATCGTCGGTTCCCTTCGAGGTAGTCGTGCCAAACGAGCCGCCGTCAACCAGACGTCCGTCGATGTTCCACCACACATGCGGGCGCGGGACCTCATGGGCAGCATCGATTTCCCCGCCAACGTTCTGTTCGACGACACACAAATCCCCGCGCTCGTCGAACCAAAGCCGTTGAATCCAGAGCATGTTCTGGTCATCTCGCGTGATCACGCCGGACCGGATCAGGTTGTCCAAGATCGAGAGATGCAGCTGCTGTTTTCTGTCCCAAGTCCGCGTGTCCCAGATATCAAAATCGATGCCATTGCCGTGGAGCACCGCAAGCAAGGATCCGTCGGGACTCCAGGCACATTGGAAATAGGCGTTGCC
This sequence comes from uncultured Planctomycetaceae bacterium, assembly GCA_963813715.1. Classification (GTDB taxonomy): domain Bacteria; phylum Planctomycetota; class Planctomycetia; order Planctomycetales; family Planctomycetaceae; genus DASPSM01. The sequence goes on from CAWFAK010000012.1 coordinate 441,603, forward strand.
AATATCTCTAACCACGGTTCCGTCGGGGATTTCATAGATTCGAGTCACTTGCTTCCCGCGATCGCCGATATCAAAAACCACGGCAAGCCTCTTACCGTCCGGCGCGAAGTGCAGGTCGTACGCACCCCATCCATCATGGGTCAGCTCGAGACACGGTTGCAGACCCGGCAAGCATCCAATCAAAAGCAGCACCAACGCCGCGATGACCGAGGCGCCGATCGCGAGAACCTGAGTGTGCGTACGTGCCGTGTGCACGGCTGAATTTTACCAGCACGACTTTGTCACGCGCGGACATATCGACAGGGAAAGCGGCTCAGCAGGAGCTTCGCCCTCCCAGAATTGTCGCCACGGCTTACTGTGCGCTCGACATATCCGGCCGCAGCCGCTTGGCGTCTCGCAGGTAGACGTGCACCACTTCGCTTTGCGGCTTGTCGGTGTTGAGGTGGAGCAGAATGCGGATGCAGCGGCCCATGCTGCCCGGCACTGGAATTTCGCAGGTGCACAACAGTGGAACCTGCTTCATCCCCAGGGTCCGCGCGGCCTCCGCCGGGAAGGCCGACGTCAGGTCGCTCGTGGTGGTGAAGATGGCCGAGGCGATGTCGTCGAACGTCCGAATGTCGTTGGCCCGCAGGATTTCGTTCAATAGCTCGGTCGTGGCCGACAGGACCTCAGCCGGCGTGTCGGCCGGCACATTCGTCGCGCCTCGAATTCCCCTCACGGGCATGTCTCGTTCCGCAGCTCGCGTAAATCCGATTCGGACCGGTCGGACCGCCCAATGTACCAAGAGCGCAAGGTCTTCGCGAAGGCCGCCCTACGACCTATCCGCGAACAGCTCCAAGCTTTATCCATGCAAGTCGCGAGCCGTCAATTCTGACATCGGAATGACGACAGCAGTCGCAAATGCGCGACAACGGGCCCGGCCGTCCAATATCGGCCGGTTGGAGAAAACCCACAATTTCCTGGGGATTTCAATACTTCACCCGCGATGCTTCGCGCGGCATCGACCTTGCGTAAGTAACAGCTCACCACGGTGGGGCAGGCACCTGTGAACCGGTGGTTTCTGCCGGCGGAAACGCCGGGGCCTTTCGTCCATGCGGAGGGGCAGGCGAGAGGTTCCCGGCGCTTTCTTTTCACTTCACTTCAAGGACTCCTGCAAAGTCGCTTCCCACGACGGGCTCATCCTTCACCGGAGGAGTCATGATCCCAGCCATCGGCTACTCGATGTGCGCGGCCGGCCGACGCCCGCTCAATTCGACCGCCAACCGAACCCCACTCGTCACCGCCTGGTCCCCCGAAGCCCAACCGACCGCCGTTGAAATCGACCTGGATTGCTCGAGCCGCAGCCTGGAAACGCTGTGCGACCTCGAGGGCGAAAGCGTCACGCTGCACGCCGTCTCCTTGTCGGACGACGCCCATAATCCGACCGACGCTGCCCTCTGCCGCCTGACCGACCTCGCGCGTTGCAGCGGCGCTCAGGCCGTCATCGCCCGCCTCGATTCCGCGCCGACTGCTTCAACGAGTACGACGGAAACGGTTGCCGCAGGGACCCGCGCCTCAGTTCCCGCGCCCGCGCCTGGAAGACCGAGACGGCCAACCTCTCCCAGCAAGTCGAATCGGTTCAGACGCGGCTGGGCGAAATTCCCTTCTACCTCGAGTCGACCGTCGAAGCCGAGTGGTTCAAACGCAACAGCCACGGCAAGCGCGTGCTGCGAAAAGTTCTGGCCGGCACCGGCTGCGGCTGGTTCGTGGATGTGACGGCCATCTACGTCGCCGCGATGAACTCGGCCCAGGACGCGGCCGACTTGATCGAAGAAGTGCTCCCCTCCGCCGACCGCGTGCAACTGCGGCTCACAGGCGTCTACTTCGACGAGCAAGCCGAACGCTGGATCGCCAGCGACGCGCATCCGATTCCCGAAGCGGTCTTCGAGCTCTACGCCTTCGTGCTGGAAGTCGCGCTCGAAAAGGTGGACGCCGTCTTCGTGCGGCAAGAACCGGCCGACGCCATCCAGCTCAACTCCGAAGCCGAGATCCAGACCGTCCGCGAAATCGCCGAAGGCGTGAGCGCGATCGTGTGACCCGCGCCGCGGCTCGCCTCTTAACGTTCGAATCGATCGGACGTGTAGGACAATGTCGTTTTCGTGGTCTCACCTTGTTTGATGTCGACGGTCAACTGCTTGTCCAAGAAGCCGGCCCGTTCGTGCCAGACCCGGAGGGAATATTTGCCCGCCGGAAGGTCCGCAATCTCGAAGGCGCCCGAGTCGTCCGTCACCGCCGCAAAGGGATGGTCGACCACAAGCAGCACCGCCCGCATCCGCGGATGCAAGTCGTCCCTGATTTCGAATGGTATTCGTTCCGGCACGAAGTAGGCATCGAACTTTGCCTCCTGTCCGGGTGCCACCGCCTGATTGATCGTCGGGTTGCGTGACGGAAACAGATGGAAGTTTCCCGGCATCCGGCCGTCATTCCGCAGTGTCAGCGTTTGCCCCACGCGAGCGATGCCCGCACGCGGAGAAAAGGCCGCGCCATCGGTCCTGAGCAGGAAGGGCTGCTGCGGGACTGCCGCGGCTGTTCCGCTGGGAGCTTGAGGCAAGTACACAAAGACATCGGCAATTCTCGTCCCGGGAGTTTTTCCCGCCAGCCGCACGAGTCCAATGAAACGACCGACATCGGTTCGAGCCTTCTGCTCAGCGGTCGCTCCGGCAGTCCGAGTTTCGAGATGCCTGGCGACGGCGCGTGATTCGGTCTGCGTCCGTTTGTCGTTACTGCTCTTCGGCGGCAAACCTTTCGTGACACGGAACTCGAGGTCGTATTCCGCCCCTTCGACGACCTTGATCTCGCGCACGACATGGCCAAAACCAGGTCGCACGTCGCCCACGACCCCGAACGGTCCAGTGCCAGAAACGTAGATCCAATTTGTCCCCGGAGGCAGACGCATCTCGAAGGTCCCGTCCTTCTTGACGTCCGTGCCCTGAATCGAGGCGCCGCTGCGGGGGCGCGACGGACCGTGCGCGCCGATTGACGCCGTCTCGTCGCCGGTCAGCATTGCGGGCTGGCCGGTGGCGTCATCGATGAGACGACCTTTGATCAGGCCGCCTTTAATCAGGCGAATCGGTGGTGCCTCGACTGTTTGACTTTGCCGGACCTCGAACGAATCGAGTGCCGCGAACGTCAAACCGGGCGGATTTTTCCGCAGATAGACGTTGAATTTCCCCGCGGGGAGCGACGTGAGGCGATAGCGTCCGCCCTGGTCAGTCTGGGCCGTCGTCCAGTAGCTATTCGCTTTCCGACTCTGCTTGTCGATCCCCTGCAACGCCAACGTGAGTCCCGGGGCCGGCCGGCCTGATTCCCCGTCGACGACCAGGCCGGTGATGACCGCGCCCTTTGCCAACTCAATGTCCATCCGGTCCGGAACCTGTGTGTACGGAATCGGCGTGCCTTCGTAGTCGGGATGCTGAATGACGAGGCCCGGTGGGTTGAGATGCGTGGCAATCCGCATTTCGACGGGAACATTCGGCTCGACGAATTTGAACTCCGCCAGGTCATCGATCACGAAGACGCCCCGGGCGTCGGTCATCGAGCAGCGAATTCCCGGAATCGGCTTCTGCAAACAAAACTGATCGAACCACGGAAAGACGAGCGCTCCGGTGACGGGTTGGCCTTGCTGGTTCTTGACGACCCCTTTGAGGGTTGCCGCCTTCCCCAGCTTGATTTCGTCACAGTCGCGTCGCCGCCATACAGCCCGCAACTCTGTCGCGAGTCCCTTGGAGCGGAAGACGAGGGTGTAATATCCTTCCCCTGGTTTCCTCGGGAGCGAAACGTGACGAAAGACGAATTGCCCAGCATCGTTCGTCGTCATCCGCTCCATGAACCGCTGGCCGTCGCCAACGCCGACTTGATACAAGTCGACTTGAACGCCTGAAATCGGCTTTTCTTCTCTGTCGAGGCACGTTCCGCCGAGGTCGTCCGGCCCGGGTCGGAGTTCCGCCGTCTTTGGCGGCTCGGTTGCGGCCGGTCGTGCATCGGTCCGCGTCGGCGCCGACTCGACGTTCGGCGGCCTCACGGAGACGCTTGCCGCGATCAGGCTGAGAACGGCGAGGACCGCAACTACGGCGGCTCGAACGCGGCCGGAGCAGTGGAGAGTGATGGCATCGGCTTGATTGAGAATCGTCGAGATTCGCAGCGCGAAGCCTGACGGGCGCTCCCAGATTCCGACGGCGTTCGACACGACGATTCGCCGCACGCCGGCCAGGTCCCGCGCCCAGGCGACAAGTTGCGCGGCATAGTCGGCGGGTCCAATCAGCGAGGCCGCGGCCGCGTCGGCCAGGAATTCTTGATCCTGCCGGATGCGTCGGCGCAGCCACCAGTAAACCGGATGCGCCGAAAGGAGCGGGAACAGGCAGCGATCGAGAGCCAACAGCCACAAGTCGCCGTTGCAAATGTGGGCCCACTCGTGACCCAGCACGGCGCGCAACTCACCGCACGGCGAATTTTCGGCAAAGTGCGCCGGCAGCACGATCGTCGGCCGGAGCGCGCCTGTCGCCACCGGCGTCACGAGCCGGGCATTGAGCCGCAATCGAGGCAAGCGGGCTCCCTCGCCGACAATCGCCCGCAATTCGTCGACCAGTGTGGGAGGAGCCGTGAGACTTTTCCGGATCAATCGCGACGCCTGCCAGGCTCCAACCGCCAGGCGAGCCGCCATCAAGACGGCACCGGTGAGAAATAGAAGGACGGCGTCACCAACAATCGTTCCTGTATCAATTCCGGCACCGGGCGGATTCTCGACGGCGATTGCAGGCTGGGAAACAACGTCGGTCGGCGGCTCTGGATCCGCCTGGTGCGGCGGATCGATTTGCTGTTCGGGAGCGGGCTGCTCGGACGCGAACGGAATCGCGGAAACCGGCGGCTCAGGGGCTTGTCGTTCTGCTGCCTCGACTGGGACAGCCGGCCGTTCCTCGCGAGCGAAGAGTTGCGCGGATCGATGCGCGGACGCGACGCCAAGAGACAGAAGACGGCTGCCACCAGCAAGCTGACAAGCGTGCCCCAAGCGAGGGCCATCCGCCGCGCCGGCTGTTTGATCAAGCACAGGGCAGCGCCCGCCAGCACGAGGAGGATCGTCGCCGCCAGGTAAAAGTCGGCCAGCCACAGGGCGATTGCATCGAGCCAGGGCGTCATGTTTCGGGCCCTTTCTTGCGCGACGGTCGGGTTCGCTTGCGGGCCTCGGCGATCATCGCGTCGAGGCGGGCAAGCTCCGCTTCTTTGAGTCTGCGCGAACCGAGCACGTGGACCAGGTATTCGTCGACGGCCCCGTCGAAGACTTTGTCGAGGAAGCCCCCCGCCAGTTTACGGACCGTCGGCTCGCGGCCGACCTTCGCGAAATAGGCGTAGGCCTTGCCGACGCGCTTGTGGCCCACCAGCCCCTTCTGCTCCATCACCTGCAACAGGCTCAAGACGGTCGTGTAGGCCAGGTCGTTCTCGGCCGCCGTCATCTCGCGCCACACATCGCGGACGGTCGCCTCGCGGCGCTGCCAGAGCACTTTGAGGGCCTCGAGCTCACGATCGGTGGGGACAAGATCGGCCATCTGAGGTCCTATTGCTTCGGGGCGTCCTACTGGTTGAACAGTAGATCAAGCGACAATGATACTGGTCGACCAGTAGATTGCAAGAGCGCGCGTAAAAGAAACACATTCGAAAGAAATGAAGAGAAGAACCGGCGGGCTGACACCCGCCGCTCGCCCGCGGGTGCGTCAGTTCTTGCACGCGTCTCAGTTCTTCTCGTCAGCGGCGAGCTTGATCACTTTCACGGCGCCGTTGCTCTCGAGCTTCTTGCCGAATGAGAGTTCGACCTTGGTGGACACGTCGAAGCCGGGAACGCCGACCATGGGGGGCGAGCTATAGCCCGCGCCTCCCTTCGTGACCACGAACCGCACAATCTTGCCGTCCTTCACCTCGGCGTAGGCTTGGGCCGGCTTCGTGGGCCACATCTCGCCGCGGCTCCGCACGTAGCGGTAGTAGTTGGAAACTTCGTCGAGCCGATCGTTGGTGACGCCGTGCGGGCCGAGCGCGTCCATCAGTGCTTCTTTGTTTTGACGCACTTGCTCGGGCGCAGGCCGCGAGCCGGCCGGTGCGGGCCGGACGTGGCTGAACGCCTCGCGAAAAACGTCGGACGACACACCCAGGGCGGCCGCGATCAGCACGACGGGCCGGCCCCGATCGCGTCGATCGGTGTCGTGGCCGCCCGAAAATTTTGCAGGCACGCGGGTCATCGAAGGATCTTGATCCGAGTGGGCGAGCGAGCAGGAACTCGCGAAGAAGAGACAAATGAACGCAGCCATTGGCAAACGTCGCACGGGAGCACGCATTCCTTACAGATAGTCGTTGACGATGTTTTCCAGCATTTCCTGCCGGCCGCTTTCGTTGGCGGCCGCGTTGCCCTTTTCGAGCATGTATTTTTCCAGGCTGGCGAAGCTGGCCGTGCCGTCCTCGATCTGCTTGCCGATGCCCGCGTCGTAGCTCTTGTAGCGGTTCTTGACGAAGTCGGTCAGCACGCCGTCGGCCCGCATGCGGGCGGCGATCTTCAAGCCGCGGGCGAACGCGTCCATGCCGCCGATGTGCGAGTGGAACAGGTCGATCGGCTCAAAGCTCTCGCGCCGCACCTTCGCGTCGAAGTTGACGCCGCCGGGCGCCAGGCCCCCCTGCCCCAGAATCACCAGCATGCACTGCGTGGTGAGATAGATGTCGGTCGGGAACTGATCCGTGTCCCAGCCGAGGAGCATGTCCCCCGTGTTGGCATCGATGCTGCCCAAGGCGCCTTGAATCGACGCGTAGACCAGCTCGTGCATCATCGTGTGGCCGGCGAGCGTCGCGTGATTGGTCTCGATGTTGAGCTTCACGTGCTCCTTGAGGTCGTACTGCCGAATGAAATTGAGGCAGGCCGCCGCGTCGAAATCGTACTGGTGCTTGGTCGGCTCTTTCGGCTTGGGCTCGAACAGGAACTGCCCGCGAAAGCCGATCGACTTGGCGTAATCGACGGCCAGGTGCATGAACCGAGCCAGGTGATCCAGCTCGCGTTTCATGTCTGTGTTGTAGAGGTTCTGATACCCCTCGCGGCCGCCCCAGAAGACGTAGTTGCCGCCGCCCAGTTCTTGCGTGGCCGCGATCGCCCGCTTCACCTGGGCTGCCGCGTAAGCGAAGACGTCGGCGTTGCAGCTCGTGGCCGCTCCGTGCAGATAGCGGGGATGCGAAAAGAGGTTGGCCGTCCCCCAGAGCAATTTCACGCCCGTGCGGTCCTGCGCACTTTTGAGATGCGGGATGATCGCCTCGAAGTTGCGATTGGCCTCCGCCAACGTCGGCCCGTCCGGCGCGACGTCCCGATCGTGAAAGCAATAAAAGGGCGCGCCCAATTTAGAGATGAACTCAAAGGCCGCATCGACTCGCCGCTTCGCGTTGTCGAGCGATTCGCTGCCGTCGTCCCAAGGCCGCTGCAAGGTCGGCGCGCCAAACGGATCGGCCCCGGTCGCCCGGAACGTGTGCCAATAACAAACACTGAACCGCAGATGGTCACGGAGCGTTTTGCCTTCAACCACCTCGTCGGCGTTGTAGTGCTTGAACGCCAGCGGATTCTTGCTCTTGGGCCCCTCGTAGGGGACCTTGCCGACTTGGGGAAAGTAATCCATGGATGTCGAACCTGAGATGTCTAACTGGGGGGATGTCCAACTGAGTTGTCGACCAACGGGGAAAGCCGGCCGCTTCCACGCGTTCGCTCGTTATACCACGACCATGTCGCGAGGACGACGAACCGGAAACTGCGCGGGGCTCTCGCCGCGCAGGTGTTGCGCGGCTGGCCGCGCCAATCACGCCGCCCGACGCGAATGAACATTCCGTCAGAAACGCCCGACAACATCGTCGAGATCACCAGGCTGTTGCTCGCGGCCGGCGCCGACGTGAATTCCGAATCCGACGCCTACGGCGGCCGATCGACAGCGCTCGGTCTGACAGCCACGAGTTGGCATCCCGAGAAGGCCGGCGTCCAGCTCAAGCTCCTGGAGCTGCTGATCGAGCACGGCGCCGTGATCGATGGCCCCGAGGGAGGCAGCGCGGTCAATGGCTGCCTGCATAACGGGCGGGGGAAAGCAGCCGAATTCCTGGCGACTCACGGTGCGCGGTTGGACCTGGAAGGGGCCGCCGGAGTCGGACGTCTCGACGTCGTCAAGAGTTTCTTCAACGACGACGGCAGTCTGCTTCCGCCGGCAACACAAAATCAAATGCAGGCCGGCTTCGCCTGGGCATGTGAATTCGGTCGAACCGACGTCGTCGAATTCCTGCTCGAGCGCGGAATCGAGGTGAGCGCGGCGGCCGAACCGCTGGGGGAAGCGACCGGTCTGCATTGGGCCGCGTTCGAAGGACACGCCGACATCGTTCGCCTGCTGCTCGAGCACGGCGCGCCGGTCGTCATGAAAGATCGACGGCACGACGGGACGCCGTTGGAATGGGCCCTCTACGGCTGGACCAACTCTCGTCACAAAGCCGTACCCACCGACGGCTACGAAGTGGTCTCGCTCTTGGTCCGCGCCGGCGCAAAACCGGATCCGCAATGGTTTGAGGCGGTCGAGAACCGTCACTCGGTCGCGAAGGCGATTCAGTCCGACCCGCGGATGATGGCCGCGCTGCGTGGTGAGCGATCGTCGTTTTGATCTACAGCTTGGAAACATCCCAGATGAGACACGTGCCGTCGGACATGCCCGAGATCAATCGCTTGCCGTCGGGAGTAAAGACCATCGTCTTGACGCGATTGGCGAGCGGCCGCGCAAATCGCTTAAGCAGCCGGCCGGTGTGCAGGTCCCACAGCCGGATCGACTGCTTTTCGGTGCCATGGTCTTCGCCGCCGACTGAGGCCGAAGCCAGCACGCGCTTGTCGAGAGAAATCGCGAGCACGTTGCCGATAAAGCCCTCGGCCTCCCTCGGAAGGTCGACTTGACCGACTTGGGTCCCCAGCGAGAGATCCCACAGCGTGGCAACGGGGCTCGACCAAAGGCTCATCGCGGCCAACGAGCCGTCATCGGCGATCGCGGCGGCACACACCTCGTGGGATCGCAGACGAGCATCCGCGGCCGGCGCTGCACTCTCGTGTCGCAGTTCTCCCCTGCCGACGTCCCAGCTGCTGACCTTTCTGCCTTCCGCGACGACGCTGACACTCGCCCCGTTGGTGGAAAAGGCAAGGGCTTTGACGTAGCCGCCGAGCTTGATTCGCTGTCGCTCCGCGCCCGTTTTCGCATCGACAATCAAGAGCGTGCGGCCGCGAGGCGGCTGTTTCCCACCGGCGCCCCGTTTAAAGTTGTCATCCAAAAAGAACTCTCTGAAGTTGCTCGTGGCGATGGCCAAGCGGCTCCCATCGTGCGAAAAGGCGACGCCGGACACTTCGACGTCCGGCGCAATTCGAGTCGGACGGCACCGCTCTCGACATCCCAGATCTGCACAATGCCGGTGTTCTGTCCATCCTTGGAGTTTGGCCCTCCCGCGACGATCGACTTTCCGTCAGGAGAAAAGGCGACCGAGCGCACCTCGCATGGGAACTCGTCGCCGATCACGAACGTGCGAAGCGTCTTGCCGGTGGCGCTGTCCCAGAGGCGAACCGTGCCGTCTCGGCCTCCGCCCGTCACGATCCGCGTTCCGTCGGGCGAGCAGGCCAGCCCGGCGATGGATTCCGCATGCGAGTCGCAAAAGTCCGGCGTGGGCCGACCCGTCGCCGCATCCCAGATCGTGACGGTATGGAGCGGGGCGTTCACCGACGCGATCCGCGTGGCGTCGGGCGAGATCGCGAGCGAGGTGCCGCTGAATGCCCATGAGTCGTGAATCGGTTTGTCGCGTGCCGGCGCGGGCAGCCAGAAGTTCGCAATCCGTTGCTTGACCTGGCCTGTGGGAACGTCCCAGACGAGGAGCGAATTTTTCTGCCGCGACGCAAGCGTGTGGCCGTCCCGGGACAGGGCCGCCGTGCACGCTCCGGTTTCCGGTGGCGTATGGGTGAAGTCGCGGACCACCTTGCCCGTCGCCACGTCCCAGATCCGCATCCGGGGATCGCACTGGACCCAATCCGGCTTGCCCGGAACCGGGCGGTATTCCGAATCGCCTGCTGAAAAAAGAGTTTTTCCATCGAGCCCGAAGGCGAGGTTGAGGATTTCCTGTTCGTGTGCATGCTCGATCTTGCCAACCGCGGCGCCGGTTTCCGCGTTCAAGAGACGGATGTCGCCGTTGACGCTGTAAGCCAGCAGCTTGCCGTCGGGAGAAAACGCCAACGATTGGATCCCGCCAGCACGTTTCCCTAAATCGACCAGCAGCCGCCGGCGTCCACTGTTGTCGGCATCCCACAAGCGAATGGCGCCCCTGAAGCCGGCCGCCGCGAAATGGCGTCCGTCGGGAGCAAAGGCGATGGCCACGGGGCCCTGTTGTTCTTGCCCCTCTGACGCTTCCCTCAATTCCAGTCCCGAGCCGACGTCCCAGAGTTGCACTCCTCCGCGCCTACAGACGGCAGCCAGCCGCGCGCCATTCGGCGAGAACACGGCCCTTTGGGGCGGATTGGTGACCGACCCGAGCAACGTCCGCATCAGCCGGCCGGTCTGCACGTCCCACAATTGAATCCCGGGATCGAGCGAGGCGACCGTCGCCAGTGTCTGGCTATTCGGAGAGAACGCGACGCTCAGAACGTTGCTGGCATGCCTCAGCCGAATCGTCCCCAGCCTCAACACGGCACCGGCCGGCAACGGATCGCCAAACAGATCCCGGGCCGTGCCGGCACTCGCGTCCGGCTGTGCGTGGTCGCCCGTGTCACGACGGTTGGATTTGTCAGCAGGCCCGGCCAACAGACATCGCGAGGAAGAACTCGCGAGCACCAGGAAGGCAGCGCCCAGGCACAACAGGATCGCGGCCCGACAACTCCACCCCCGACAAAGCACGCGCCGCAGCAGTTCAACCGACGGAAGCTTGATCATCACCGAACCCTAGCACTGTTGGTGCTCATGCCAGAGCGGCACCTCGAGGAGCGTTCCGAAAGCGAGATGGGTGCGATTTCTTATACCAATTTTTCCGCGGCTCCCGCTGACAGTCTCTGGGCGCCGGCTTGGGGGACAGTCGCAAGCACTTTTCGACGGAAGCGCGCCGGTGCCGTAGAAAGTTTCGAGTTGGTTCTGCGCCGTAGAACCTCCGTCTTCCCGAAGGTGACTTCGGCGCCGTAACTTGAATGGATCCGGCTGACGGTCGGCGGCGGTCGGTCAACTTCGAGCCGGGGAAGCATCCCCGGCGGGGACGAAAAAGATCCCCGGCGGTGATGGGGTCCTTTTTCACTAAGGGGGTGATCTTCATCCCCGGTAACGCTGGACAGACTTTGTACACGGAGGGACGGTGGAGGGACGGGACGGGATTTTGAACAAGGACAAGAACGGGACGGGACGGCACACGAACCACGGGACGGAAGTCCGGTCTCATCTGGTCCGGTTTCATCTGGTCCGGGTCTGGTCCGGTCCGGTCACGACGGAGAGGGGACCGGAAAACGGGACGGGACCTAAAGGTCCTTCATCGTGTCCCAATGTGCGGAGCTACGGTCTAGCGGGCGTAAGACTCGACCTCCAAATACGTTACGCGATCCCAACGCAGAGCGGGACACGGGACGGGACAAGTTCAGGAGATTGGGACAAGTCGCTAAGACCCGGGCGGACCCCCAAGGTCCGGACACTTTCTCGGAAAGGGGACCTGACGGGTCCGGACAATTTCTTAATTGGGACAAGCCCGGGACAAACCTCCGATCAAGCTGCTTTTCAGTCCGGACGCTCTTATCGGGACGGGACCGGATTCCAGCAACCAAGACGACCATACCCCACCCGGCAGGGCGCCGCTTGCGGCGGCTCGCGGAGCGCAGGCCGCACCGGGTCCAGGGGCGCGCCCCTGGGCTTGAGGGGATTGGGGAATGTTGGGACACTACGCCCCCTTTTCTTGGTCGTCTCTTGGATCACCCGTTCGGTTTTGCTGGGCGGGGTCTGGTCTTGTCGTCCGCCTTTATGACCCACAAGCGTTTGCTGCCGTTGGCGTTGGTCGTGTGCGCGCTGGCCGCGTCGTGCACGACCGTTCCGACGATGCCGCCGTCCGGGTCGCTGGCGAACGCTCCGCCGCAAACGCCGCCGTTGTTTCTGCCTGCCGGCAACGATCCGAACGCGGAGCTGGCGGTCAACGAGCGGGCGATGGACGTGCTGCACTACTACAATTTCGAGGTCGACACGAGCAACCAGCTCGAAGGGACGATGGCCACGTATTACAAGGTCGGCTCGGGCATCATCGAGCCCTGGCACAAAGAATCGGTGGGGTTGGCCAACCGGCTGGAGAGCACGGCCCAACCGATCCGCCGCAAGGTGCTGATTCATTTTGTGCGAGTCGACGGCGGCTACCTGGTCAGCGTCGAGGCGCTCAAGGAGATCGAGGATTCTCGCCAGCCCCAGCCCGAACTCGCCCGGCAACTCGACCTTCCGCGACACGTACCCGCTGCAGCGCGATTTGAACTTGGTCGTTGGCCAATCGACGCCTTCCGGCTGGATCCCCCGCGGACACGACGTGGCCCTGGAGCAGGACATCCTGGCGCGGCTCAAAACGGCCTACAGCTGCCGGTGATGTGCAGCGCTGACCAGAGCGGCCGCATCGATGGGCGGCGCCCTTGCGGATCGGCCGTCGGTTTCGCACGATTCAACCTATGCGATTGACCCGAATTGTCGAAATCCTCAAGAGTGGGCAGCCGGGACAGCTGCTGGAAGTGGCCGGCTGGGTACGGACGCGCCGCGACTCGAAGCAGGGCTTTTCGTTCATCGAATTGAACGACGGCAGCTGCCTGTCGAACCTGCAGATCGTGGTCGGGGCGGACGTGCCGGATGCGGCCGAGACAATTAAACATGTGACGACGGGTGCCAGCGTCCGCATCGCCGGTGAGCTGAAGGAAAGTCCCGGCAAGGGGCAGCGCGTCGAGTTGGCTGCGCAGTCGCTACGGATCGTGGGGACGGCCGACGCGGAGGCGTATCCGCTGCAGAAGAAGCGGCACACCTTCGAGTTCTTGCGGGAGATCGCCCACCTGCGGCCGCGGACCAACACGTTCGGAGCCATCGCTCGCGTGCGTAACGAGGTCTGCGCGTCGATCCATCGCTTCTTCCAGTCGCGCGGGTTTCTGTACATCCAGACGCCCATCATCACGACGAGCGACTGCGAAGGGGCTGGTGCGATGTTCCAGGTCACCACGCTCGACCTGGCCAAGCTGCCCACCACGCCTGCCGCAGCCGGGCCCGCCGCCCCGCGCGAGATCGACTATACGAACGACTTCTTCGGCAAGCGGGCGTCGCTCACAGTCAGCGGACAGCTCGAGGCGGAGATCTTCGCCACGTCGCTCGGCTGCTGCTACACGTTTGGACCGACATTTCGCGCGGAGAACTCGAACACGACGCGGCACCTGGCCGAGTTCTGGATGATCGAGCCGGAAATGCCGTTTTACGAACTCCCCGACAACATGCAGTTGGCGGAGGATTTCATTCGCACGGTCGTCAGCGATGTATTGGAACACTGCGAGGAAGACGTCGCTTTCTTCAACGAGCGGATCGAACCGACCGTGCTCGACAACCTGCGGACCATCGCGGGGAGCGAGTTCGTCCGCCTGCCCTACACCGAAGCGGTCGACATCCTGACGTCGAGCGGACAAACGTTCGAGTTTCCGGTGGCCTGGGGCCGGGACTTGCAGTCGGAACACGAGCGATTTCTCACCGAGCAGCATTTCAAGCGGCCGGTGATCCTGTACGACTATCCGCGGACGATCAAACCGTTTTACATGAAGTGCAACGACGACGGCAAAACGGTCCGAGCAATGGATGTGCTTGTGCCGCGGGTCGGCGAAATCATCGGCGGCAGCCAGCGCGAAGAGCGGCTGGACGTGCTGACCGAACGGCTGAAGGAGTGCCACCTCGAGCCGAAGGATTATTGGTGGTACCTCGATTTGCGCCGCTACGGCACGGTGCCACACTCGGGTTTCGGCCTCGGTTTGGAGCGGGTGATGCTCCTCATAACCGGCATGGCCAACATCCGCGACGTGATTCCCTTCCCCCGGACGCCGAAAAACGCCGATTTCTGACGGCGGCCTTCTCTGAATCACTCGGTCGGGTATAATGAAGGACCACACATGACGCGGGGTGGAGCAGCCCGGTAGCTCGCGAGGCTCATAACCTCGAGGTCGCAGGTTCAAATCCTGTCCCCGCCACTGAAACCCCGCGGTTGCGAATAGCGCAACCGCGGGGTTATTTGTTGCGCGGCGGTCTTGGCTGTTGGCGTCGCTTTCCCAAGTTCCACCAGCCTGAGGGTTTTACTGAGGTTCGGCCCCCCGCGTCGTCGCGAGCAATTATTCCCTAAAAGTCGGGCTGTCTGTGCCGGTTTTTACGATTGGAGCGAAAGTTCCGCTTTTGCGTGTGCCGAAGAATTGAGAAGGGACGGAGCAACGCCCGCGCGGCGTATCCGCGCAAATAAGGGGGGGTTCGGCATGAGTCCAGCAGGTGAGAAAAGCGATCCGGTGTCTCTCGCGGAACCCCAAACTCCATCGTCCGATATGCTGGAGTTCGTCAAGAACTTCATTCGCGACGATGCTCGAGTCAGCCAGAGGGGGGAATTCGCTCGGCATCCGCTCGTTTACGAGGCGATGACGATCCCGCTCGATGAACAGCTGCAGCCCGTTGGCCACCCGTTTAAAACGCTGGCCTGCAACGTGTCGTTGGCTGGGGCATCGTTGGTTCACAGTGAACCGATCGATGCCTCGTTCCTTCGGGTCTCTCTCGAAGTCGTCAACCTGGGCACGACAATGGTCGCGAAGGTCCGGCGGTCTCGGCAGATCGAGCAGCAGTATTTTGAAGTCGACTGCGAATTCGTCTCGCGGGCTGCCTGACACGAGTAACCTCAGCAACTGCGCCTGCAAATCGCAAATCCGCTCGTCGATGTGTCGGGACAGATGCGGATGCCCGGTCGGCTCGTCTTTTGGGTTGGTTGCGGCTCGTTTCTTTGCCCCTTGCAAAGGGCTCCGGAGCAGGAGTTTTCTTTGCCAGCCACGACGACCTGTACCAAAAAGAGAGAACACCGCATGCGAGTCGACCAGATTCGGGTCGATGAGGCCCAGGTTGTGGAAGAAGCCGACAGCCTAAGACTCACCTTTCCAGTGACGCATGGACAAACGCAGACTCCCGTTTGGTTCACAGTCCGCAATGCAGACGCTGCACCCTCGGGAAATGCTGCTTTGGCGATTGCGTTGGTACCCGCAATGAGAGCTGCGCGATCGCTCGTACTCGCCGATTCACTTTCACCCAGACTCTTCGCGTCTCAAGCGGCTATCCAAAAGCTTTTTCAGGACTGGGACGACCGGTTCAACATCGTGGGGATCACTGCTCCTCTTGGCGAGCCCCCTCAGGCGTCAACCGGCGGAACCGGTCTTTTCTTCACCGGCGGTGTCGACTCATTCTTTTCGTTGTTAAGGCATCGGGAAGAAATTACACATCTGATCTTTGTGCGCGGATTCGATCTCAAGCGTGATGATCAGGAGGTTGATTGTTCGGTGCTGCCGGCCATTCGAGCGGTGGCGGCCCAAATGAATAAAACTCTCGTCGAAGTCAGCACAAACATCCGAGAGTTTTCCGATCCCATCGTTGAGTGGGCACTCGATTACCATGGCACCGCCCTCGCCGCTGTGGCACTCCTTCTGGCCCCGACGCTGAGCAAGGTTTACGTCGCAGCGTCCCATTCGGAAGGGGATACGTTTCGCTGGGGGTCGCATCTGTTACTCGACCCTCTTTACTCGACGGAAACGTTGTCATTGATCCATGATGGGGCGAATGCAACACGTGTCGAGAAGGTGGCCGCTATTGCTGATGATCCGCTGGTGCAGCAGACACTAAGGGTGTGCAACAAAGCGGGCGCCTATAACTGCGGTCGTTGCGAAAAGTGTCTTCGCACAATGATCAACCTCCGGGTGGCGGGCGCGTTGGAGAAGGTTGTCACATTTGATCGTCGCCTACGATTAAATGAGGTGCGGCTGATACACGTTCGCGACGAAAACAAGGCGTCATTCGTCTCGGAGAACCTAACGGCGCTTCGAGCGAAGGGCGTCGATGATGACCTGGCCTTGGCACTGAATGACGCGCTGAACCACCGCTTTTATAAAGGGTGGGGCCGACTGGAAAAGCCACTGATTAAAGGCATGAATCGGCTTGCGAATTGGCTACCGTCTCGCGGCGCGCGGGCATCATGAGCGTGGCCTGGATGAGCGACGAGCCGAGCGGGAAGGCCGGGCGGCGATGGCTCGCTCTTTGTTGCGTGCTCGGAGTCGCCGCACGCTTGGCGGCTTGGTGTTTCCAGGAACCGCCTCTGAGGCCTGAGGTTCGCCGCAACGGCTGCGCGAGAGGCCGGTCACGTCGTTCAATCTGGCGGACGCTGGCTTAGATTGCCCGCGCAAAAAATTCTTCTCCACCCGCCAGACCCCTTCACGTGTTGCAATCGTTAAAGTTCGGCAACCTGAAGATTCGATAAATCCCTCAGAAATGAGGGGCAGTTGGTCGTTCCGCCAAATCGTGCGCGCACAACCTGACCCTCGGATCTTTGCTGTTTGGCTTACGCCGAACCGTTGGCGTAATCAAGCCACAGACGCTGCGGGGGGATCTCGGTGGGCCTGCGTCGCAAGATTCGCTCCGTCATCGAACGCCACGTAGTGGTCCGTCACCTGATACGGCGGGCACGACGCGCGATGGCTGATCGCCCGCGGTCGTCGGGCGTGCTGATCATGGGGTGGTACGGCAGGGAAACGACCGGGGACAAAGCCATCCTGGCGTCGCTGCTCGACAACATCGCAGGCCACTCCGTTCGCATCTTGAAGTCGACGTATGACGTCGATTACAGCCGGCAGACGTTGAACGAGATCGAAGCGCCGACCGTTCGCTGCTTACCAAACGACATCGCCTCCTTCGTGAGGGCGCTCGACTGGGTCGACGTGATCGTCATCGGCGGCGGCCCGCTCAAGGAAAGCGGCCAAATGCTCGAATGGTCCGAGCGGGTGACAATTGCCAAAAGTCTCGGCAAGAAGATCATGGTTTACGGCTGTGGTATCGGCCCGTTGCATTCGGCGCCGGTTCGCCAGCATGTCGCTCAAATCCTGCGCCTGGCGGATCGAATCACACTGCGGGATGCCATCGCGGTCACCAACGCAACCGAGCTCGGAATCCCCGCGGATCGCATCACTCTCGCCGCCGACCCTGCGATGGGGTTCACGACCCCGTCAGTCAAATCCGCTGACCGGAATGGAGAACCGTTGAAGATTGGAGTTTCCTTGCGGCGGCTGAGCAAACACTATGCGCCGACCGGCAAGGCGATCGAGGCGACCAGGCAAGAGTCGGCCTTTCACGATGCTGCCAAGCACACGCTCCGCCGCATCCTGCAAATGAACGAAGCTCGAGTCGTGCTCGTTCCCATGGCATTGCGTCGCAAGGATGATGATCGCGTCGTTCTGAAACAGATGCAGACGGAGCTTGGGCACGATCCGCGGATCTCACTGATCGAGCGCTACGCTTCGCCCGCCGCACTCCTGGAGCATTTTAAAGGGTTCGACTTCTTCGTCGCGATGCGCTTCCATTCGGCTGTGTTCGCGATGCTCTCGGGGGTCCCCCTCGTGGCAATCGATTACGACAGTCGGGGTGGAAAGACCACCGGCCTCATGGAGGCGATGGGTCTCTCCGAGTTTGTGCTGAACATTGCGGATGCGACGCCGGAGCGCCTCTGGACGCTGGTTGAAACGGGCCTCAGCCAACGTGCAGCGATCGCTCGTCGAATCGCAAAGAACCTCCCCGCGCTGCGGGATCGGGAGCGAGCCAATGGATCGACGCTGCGCGAGCTGCTCAAAGCCGCTTGATCGCCCGCTGCTGGTGGGGCTGCCATGAGACTTTGTCTTTACACCGAAACAGCGTTGCCGACAATCGGCGGCCAAGAGTTGGTCGTCGATGCGCTCGCCAAGGAATACACGAACCAGAGTCATGAGGTGGTCGTGCTCGCGCCCACCCGCGCGGGTCGTTAGTGGCTAACGATCGCCAGTTGCCCTATCGCGTGATCCGGCACCGGCGTTTTCTTTCGACGCGCCGGCTCATTGACTGGTATCAATATCCGCTCCTCAAACTTCATCGCCAGTTTCCGTTCGACGTCCTTCATTGTCACAGCGTCCATCCGTGCGGATATCTCGGCGCGTTGTGCCGAGACCGATTGAAGGCAGCGCTCGTCTTAACCAGTCATGGGGGAGATATTCGGGAGGGCGGCGCGCGGATCCGCAAGCCCGGCGCACGATCCCGCGCCATCATGGCTCTGCGAGAGGCGGACGCCGTTGTGTCGATCAGCCGCTTCACAACGCAGGCCCTCATGAGCTTGGAGCCAGCGACCAAGATCGTCGAGATTCAAAACGGCGTCGATCTCACCTCCTTCGAGAATCAGTGGGCGCGCCCGCCACAACTCGACCCACGAATTCGAGCGGGCGAGTACGTGCTGTTTCTTGGGCGACTCCATTCGCGCAAAGGACTCGACATTTTGTTGGAAGCCTGGGCCGCGAGCCAGACGAAAACTGATCCGAGCAGGATGCTGGCAATAGGCGGTGATGGCGGCGAGTTCGAGGCGCTGAAGGAGCAGGCGCGGCAATTGGGAATTCTCCCAAGCGTCTGTTTTCTGGGACGGGTAACCGGTGCAACCAAGACCTGGCTTTTGCAAAATGCTCGATGCGGCTGCATGCCGTCGCGCGATTGGGAAGCGTTTCCCTTGGTTGTGATGGAAGCCTTTGCCGCTGGCAAGCCGATGATCGGCACTCGCATTCTCGGACTGAAAGACTTGATCACTCACGGAGAGACGGGCTGGCTCGTCGCGCCCGAATCACCGGCCGAACTGGCCGCAGCTCTTCACGAAATGTGGGTCGATGATAGATCGTTGCTCAAGTATGGTGCAAACGCGCGCCGCACGGCTTTAGGGCATGGTTGGCCGTCCATCGCGGCCAGACATCTCGCGCTCTATCAAGCGCTCTGCGGGCCCGAAGCGCAGACGGCTTGCGCAAAGGATCGTCGAGAGAGGGAAACGTGCGACGCGCGAGAACGACTTGTGCGCCGTCCGACTCTCGCGATCGGTTAATTCCGCCGTGGACTTCGCCCGTTTGCTGATGCCGATTCGACGCGCGCTCCCACGGCGGCACCGGCTCGGATCCGCCCACAACCCACGTCAAGAATCTTACTCGGGCGAATCGGGCACGAGGTGCCACAGCTCGTCGCGGCCGCTTGCGGTCTTCGTCGTGAGCGATTTGCCATCCCGCGAGAGGAAAAACTCCTGCTGGCTGGCGGATTCCGGATGCTTTGTGTCGGGGAACTCGAGGATCAGTCCCTCGTCAACGGGGGCCCAGAATCGCGCCCCGGAGTCGTCGGGATGCTCTTTATCGAGATAGGTTCCGTCCGAAAACAGCACCATTTCTTTCCGCCCGGAAGTTTTCCCGCCTCGTCGCTTCGTTCTGTTGCTCTTGGTGGGAGTTGTTTCTGCCGTTGGCGCTCTCGATTGCCCAGGTGGCCACGGGATGCGGAGCCAAGACCTGCCCGGCCTCTTCGGTCAGGGCCGCTCTGAGCTTGTCGTCGTGAGCTTTCGCGGCGCGGTCGATGGCGCGATCGAAGGCTTTTCCGGCCGAGTCGTGCGCTTCCCGCAGGTCGGTGCCGTACTTTCGCAGCCAGCGCCGCATCGGGGCCGACCAGGGGATCAGCCCCTTGCTCTTGAAGGTCTCCTTTTCAGCGTCGACCACGGCCAGCAGGTCCGCGTCCTTCTTGCTCCCCTGGAGCTTTTTGATTTCGGCGTCAAATCGCCTGAGCAGGTCGTCGTTGGCCTTGTTCACCGCCTCGCTATATCTCGATTCAGCGCGGAACAGCTCGACATCCCGCAGCGGGAACTGGTCACCCGCGCCCGCCGCCGTCGCCGGGGCGAGTTCTTCGAAGTCGATCTCCTTGAAGATGACTTGAGTCGGGGGCGGGTTGCCGGCCATTCGCCAGGCGATCAGTCCGTCTTTGGGCAGCGAGGGGAAGTCGGCATTGATCATCTTGATGCCGTTGACTTCGATCAGGACGTGGGTCCCCTGGCAGCGAATGCGGAAGTGATTATCGGCGGGCTTGATGAACCGCTGCAGCTTGGGTGGCGATTGCCGCTCGACCGAGCCGCGCGGCTCGACGGCGACGCTGCCGGCGCGGGAATTTTTTGCGTCGTCGCCCGCTGAGACGACGCACTCGTATCCGGACAGGCGGATTTTGTCCTGCTCTTGGAGTTTCGAACGGAACTGCACGCCACAGTCGCCGCTGGGACCGACGAACGAGACGCGGAATCGGAGGTCGAAGTCCCCGTAGGCCTGCCGGCTATACAGAAAGGCCGGCGCGGTCTGCCCGGCTGGCAGTGAGCCGACCAGCGTCCCGTTTTCGACTCTCCAAACGCCGGCGCTCCCTTCCCAACCCTGGAGATCCTGACCGTTGAAAAACGGTGCGGCACCCGGGCTCGCTGCCGCGACTTGCTCCGCGGGGTCCGCAGTTTTGCCAGGCGGAGTGGTCGCCGAAGGTGGTCCGGCCGTGTCTGGATCTTGGGAAGCGACCGGAGCCGGCGACTGCTTGACGTTCGGCCCGGGCTCATTCAACGCCGCCGCTTCTCCCGGCATCGTTGGGATCGCGGGTTGGCGGGCCTGAGCGGGTGAAGTGTTCTTGCCAAACGCGGGCTTGTGCGATTCGTCGGCAGGAGAAGCAGAAAGTTGAGCCTGCGCGTTTTGCCCGCTCGAGCGGGCCCCCGCTATCGTCGACTTCTCGACCACGGGAGGGCCGGAGTTCTTGGACAGGTTCGAGAGGCTAAGTCCCAAGCCAATCCCAACGCCCAACACGAGAATTCCGGCACCAGCGAGAGCGGGCCACAGGAGCTTCCGCGAGCGACTGGGCTGAAATGCCGTGCCGCGTTCTGATGCGACTCCGGTCGGGGGGAGCGGCGGCGGAACAGGCTGGACCGCGGCTGCCGGCGGACGTTTGGCGGGCGGACCTTGTGGAGAGCCCTGCGCGGGGCTGGCCGGTTCTTCGGGCTCTCGGTCATCGGTGCCGATGCCACCATCCGTGTGCGAACCAAGGAGCGACCGGAGCAGGCTGGACCCAAAGGCCAGTGTTGCTCGCGATCGCTTGCTGCTCGGCGTTGCCCAGCGCCAGGTCGTAACCGTCGTCGGCGAGATTGAAAGCCATGCCGTCGTGAATCTGCCGCTCGTTGAGATTGACGCCGTCGTGGAGAAAGACGTGGGCCACCACCGTACCGTCGTGGTCGACGCCGACCTGGAAGGTCCGCACGTGGTGATTCACGGCCAGCGCGGCGAGGTGTTGTTGGGATTCGGCGAAGAACGGTTGGCCGGGCAGCGGAGCGGCAACCCCGGCGAGCCGCACCGGCCGCGCGATGTTGGCCGCATTCAGAACTGAGAGCGTGTTGCCAGTGGGCGCGCTCACCACGAGTCCGGAATTTGAAGCCGGCAGATA
>CAWFAK010000013.1:0-141522 GCA_963813715.1 uncultured Planctomycetaceae bacterium
GGGGAGCAGGCTCGGCACGAGGTAGGGCAGGATCTGCAGAATCTCGCCGGGCCCCAGGCCGTCTTCACTGGCTTTGGTGAAGGCGCCGAGAAACACCAGCAAGATGGTGAGCACGCTGACCACGAGCAGAAAGACGCGGGATAGACTCGGCCAGAACGTACTTCTGCAGCAACCCACACAGTGAGCCACGAACCTTCCGGCCGAACGACTCGTCACGCGTGCGGCCGCTCGCGACCACTCGCTTGGCCCGCCCCAAATCCCAGCCGCGCCGTAACTGTCAAACCGGCACTTAAATGCCAATCAAGAATGACATAGGCGCGTCGATATATGCCAAACCGTGCGGACGGTCAATGCCAACTGTTCGCCGCTCCTTGCGCAGTTCCCCGAACTTCATCAGCCTCTCCAAGACTGGAAATCGGAGCGATCGAAGCGAGCACGAGAGTGGGGCTGCGTCCGCACAATTGCAGTCTTCGCGCGTGAATTGTCGGCCGAGTCTCGGGCGCAAGTAGCCGACGTGCAGCCATCGCCAAGCCCGGTCCGAAAAAGAAAGACGAGCCAGCCGAAAGACGATTTGTCAAGCGCGGCAGTAGTCGGCAACGAACTGCCGGCGGTAGGCAATCAAACAGACTTCATCTTACCAGAGGCCACCCACGCGAGGTCCGTTCATGTTGAGATCTTCAAGACTCTGTCGGACGATCAGATCGCTCTCGTCGGATGTGCGGCTGCCCTCACCGTCGCGGGGACGATCATGTCCCTGAGCTACTACATTGGTCGCGGCCGCATGACGGCCACGGCCAAAGACCAGCCAACCGCTGGTGCTGGCTGCGTCAATCGCCCGTCCTCAACGGATGAATTCGGAAGTCGCCGCCGAGCGCCGCGAAGCGGCCTAGGGCGGTGCCACGGGGGATAGGTCGCCCGGCGGACTGGGGTCCGGCTCCGCCTGGGTGGCCGCCAGCTCACACTTGACCGATCTCCCGCCGTGACGAGAAGTAGTCGATGCGCCGACTGGCGCAATCACCAGCGTGACGATCCGATAGGCCAGCGCCGTCGCCACTCCGGCTCCGGCTGCCGTCGCCGCCGGCACGGGCATTCCCGCCGCTTGATTGGCCAACTCGTAGCAACTCGCGACGAGCTTCTCCATCGTGCCGATCGCCCCCGGTACCGGAATAAAGCCGGCAGCCACTCCGCACAGGAATGAGCAGCCGATGCTCCCAGTACCCGGGGCTGCCGGCCCCGCTTTTACAGCCAGTGCGCAAAAGTAGAATCCCGACAGCATGCCGATGTGGCCCACCACGCTGATCGCCACGCAAAAGACCAGCACGCGACCGCGAGCGGTAAAGTAGCACCGCGTTGACCAGGCTGCCGATCATCGGTCCGACTTTCGGCAAGGCCACCAGTTTCCGCATGGGGGCCGATCGCGGCACGGCCGGATGCAACACACGGCGAAGCCCGATCCCGCCGAACGTCCCGGCCCACAGCACGATCAGGTACGTCTGCACCACGGGTTGCTGTAACAGGGCCGGCGGTTGAAAGAACATGGTCATGGCACCGACCACAAAGAGTGCCTGCACTCCCAGAATGCGGTCTAAGAGCACGGTGGCCATGGCGATCCCCTTGCGGGATTTCTGTTCGGTCGCAATCAGCCCGGCCCGAATGATGTCGCCGCCGGTGGCCCCGGGGCCCAGATAATTGCAGGCATAGCCGATAAAGCTCAGCCGCACCGCATCCTTGAGGGTGAAGGGAAAGTCCTGCGCCCAGACGAGCAGGTACCAGCGATAGAAAGTCAGCGCGATGGACGCGGCGACCACCAGCAGGGCCAGGCCCAAATAAGACCAGTCGGGCCGCTCGGCCAGCAAGCTCGCCAGCGGCCCCCAGTACGCGTAAAACAAGTAGCCCAGCACGGCGGCGGCGACCAGCCATCGCAGCCAGCCCCAGTTTCGCCTGACTGCCTGAATTGCCAGTTTGAGAATGCGGAACGCCGGGGCCCTATCTTCCGAGTTTCGCAGCGTTTCTAGACGATCAGCCAAAGGCCTGCAATCGAGAAGCCTTGCCAAGCCAGGTAAGTGGAGGGTATCTTTCCGCTCCCGCCGGATGGGATCCGACGGCACGCGGCGGCAACGTCCCCCTCCGAGGAACGGTTGCCGACGCCCGCAAACGATTGACTCTCGCGATCAACCTCTCCACTGTTTGTGAAAGGGCTCAAGGATGAGCCGGCTCACGGCATGGTGCATGTCCACGCGCCCCGGTTTCGCGTCTTCCGTCCGGAAGGCGACGCCATCATTCTCCAGTTCCCCAGCCGCGAAGACGGTGCCCGGCCTCGATGCGGAATGAACCCCGCTCGGCCGAAAGCACCGTCTCGCTGGCCGACTTCAATTGCCACCCGCACGCGAAGCCGTGCTGGCTCGCGCTCCCGCACTGCACCGCAATCGCTGCTGCCCGCATTGCCACCGCGGCGGAGTCATTCCCGTCGACCTGGGCGACGGTGACAAGCGCCACTGGGGATGCCGTCCCCGGCACGGCCACGCTCGTCGGCTTCTACTGCGGCGCGTCCGGCGCCGAGTGGTCTGCCTAACGCAACGTCGACCGCTCCCTGTTTCGAGTGGCCGGGGCGGTTCGCTTCGCGGAAGCCCCGGAATTGCCACTCCGTTACTTCAGCTGCTTCCCCTCGAACCTCTCCGCTCGGGGGCTTCCGCAAAGCGAAGCGCCCCGCCACCCGGTCGTGATCCCTCAACCGGCTGGCGAACATTCAGCGTTGGAAACGGTCCCTCGGCGGCGCCGCGATCTCAATTTGATTTCCCACGGGCACGCCTCCATACTTGGGCGTCCGCTCCAGGCGACCTGGTGCCGGCGCCCAGTCTCTAACCCGATGGCGAGGTGGCGAAATCGCGACCCCCAGCCGAACAACCTCTGTCCGACGATGATTTGCCCGCGGCCCCCAACGTGCGCAAAAAGAAGAAATCGGGCGAGGCGGAGGAAAAACCGCACGGCCGATCTGGTATCGCTACGCGACCTGGGTCGTGATGATCCTGTTCACGGCCGGTGCGATCGTCGAACTCCGCCCCCAATATAACTACAAGCATAATTTGCGGGTCGCTCAGGAGGGGCTCGAGCGGATCGAGGGCAGCCCGACCAAAGTGACCTACGACGACATCAAAGATCGCTTCTGGGGCACGCCCGAATCGAGCACCGGCACGTCCGACTTTGTGCCCAACGTCATCTATACGTGGTCCTGGCACGGTCTTCGCAAGTACGTCGTCCGTCTGTACGTCAGTCCGAAGGACGGCCAGTTGGGGCAAGGTCGAGTCGGAACCGTGACGCCCTGTCGATCCGGCACCGATCGGCCAGACTAACACCGATCAAAAAGCGGCCCAAACCCGCGGTACCCCGCGGCCTGTCGCCGAAGGGAACACAATGCAATCGATCGTCGGCCTGGTGCTCGGTGGCGGCAAGGGAACGCGCCTGTACCGCTGACGCAACTCCGCTCCAAGCCGGCCGTGCCCGTGGCCGGCAAGTACCGCCTCATCGACATCCCCATCAGCAACTGCATCAACAGCGGCATCAACCGCATCTACGTGCTCACGCAGTTCTCTCGGTCAGCCTGCATCGCCACATCCCCAACCTAAAATTCGACCCCTTCGACCGCGGCTTCGTCGAAATCCTCGCCGCCCAGCAGACCAACGAAGGGTCCGACTGGTATCAGGGCACGGCCGACGCCGTCCGCCAGCAAATGCGCTACATCGAGCAGCCCTGGATCGAATACGTGCTGATCCTGTCGGGCGATCAGCTCTACCGCATGGACTTCCGGCGAGATGCTCGAGACCCACCGCGCGAAAAGGCCGACGTCACCATCGCCGTGCTGCCGGTCCCCGCGAGCGGCCGCCGGCTTCGGCATCATGCGGCTCGACGAGACGGGCCGGGTCGTCGGCTTCGTCGAAAAGCCGAAGACCGAAGAAGAGTCGACTCGTCCGCAGCGACCCGGCCTGGATCGACGCCGCGGCATCGTCAGCCGCGGCCGCGACTACCTGGCCAGCATGGGCATCTACCTGTTCAAGCGCGAGACGCTGATCGAATTGCTCGAACAGTCGGGCTACCAGACTTCGGCAAGGAAATCTTCCCGATGCGATCCGCGCCGCACCGCGTGCAAGTGCTACCTGTTCGACGGCTACTGGGAAGACATGGGCACGATCAGGTCGTTCACGAGGCGAACCTGGCCCTCGCCAGCGATCAGCCGCCGTTCGACTTCGAGTCGGGATCGGCCCGATCTACACCCACGCCCGCTCGGTTCTGCCGGCCCGCTCGACGCGGCCGCCATCCACGAAGCGCTCATCGCCGACGGCTGGTGATCCAGACGGGAGCACAGATCGAGCGCCGGCATGGTCGGCCTCCGCTGCCGGATCGGCGCAATACGAGTCCATTCGCAATTCGCCTGTCATCGGCGCAGACTTCTACGACCTCTGACGAGCGGCCCAACGCCCACGGCATTCCGACCCGGCTTGGGAGTGGGCAACGGCTCCGTGATTAGCGGCGCTATCATCGACAAGAACTGCGCACATCGGCCGCAACGTGCGGATCGAGAGCCGCCACCAGCCCGACGCCGACCACGACAACCTCTCCATCCGCGACGGCATCATCGTGGCCCACAAAGGGGCCGTCTTCCCCGACGGCTGGACGCTGTCGGCTCAGCGATCCGGCGCACGGACGGCGCATCCGTGACAGTTGGTAGTGCTGCGTGGAGCCGCCGGGGAATCCCTCGCAGCATTCCCCTTTCCCAAGCCGACGGCTCCGCCGTCGGATCTTTGTATTCCTCGATTGCACTGACAGTCAGAACAACAGACGGTGCGAATCGAGCCCTGCACATGCAAGGGAGGGCGACAAAATCGCCCTCCCGTCGCATTCAAGAAGTCACCTGCCGTTAGTCGGCCGGCGGTTCTGCGAACGTCTTCGGATCGACCTTGTCGAGCGGTTTGACGTCGGTGATCTCGATGTTGATGAACTTCTCGCCGTTGTGCTTGGTGTCGATCTTCGTCGCCCGCTTCACGCCGTCGAAGTCCTTGTATTTGCTGTAGGTCGTCTCCTGGGTGAACTCTTCCCCCTGAAAGCCGGAGACCTTCGCCACCAGCTTCACCGGCAGCCCGGTCTCCTTGTCGAACCACAGGACTGAAAGCTCTTCTTGTCCGGGCCATCGATCTTGAGCACCACGGCCGGCTTGTTATCGACCTTGTCCTCTTTGGCCGATTCGATCGTGAAGTCCTTCCCCTTCAGCGGCAGCAGCGTTGCCCGCGCCAGCAGAACAGGTCGGTGAACAGCTTCTGGGCGGCGAGCTGGTCATCCTCGAGCTTGCCCGACTGGCCGGCGAAGTTCCGCCAGCCCTTCTCGCCGTCGACGACGGTGACGCCTTTGATCTGGTTGCCGGCGATGTCGCCGTCAAATTCCTGGCGGAAGCGATCGATACCCTGGGTGACCGTCCGGGTGTGGAACTCGCCGTCGGCCCAGCCGTAGCTCAGGCTGCCCTTCGCTTTCGTCTCGATGGCCTTCGACTCGAGGGCCGAAGCTTGCTCTCGCCGCCGGCCGCCGCAATGGCCTTGTCGAGCACTGCCTTGGCATCGGGGTCCGCCGCTTGCACGCCGCCCCGGATGCTCAACACGAGCCCGGTGGCCAACACCACTCCAAAAAGCCTTCTCATGGGATGCACTGCCTTTGTTTGCTGCCGATTGAAGAAACGCTCGCCGCAGAGAGGAGCCGCAACGCAGACCATCCGCGCCGCCATCGAGCGTGCTAGAAAATGAGCGAACCAGAAACCCGCCGTCCCAAAATCCTAGCCAGAACGCGGGCGAATTGCCACGAGAAACAACGCCGGCCCCCGCTGACAACGCCGCGAAATTGCCCTTCCAAACCTTCGCATGTCGATGCCAACGCCGGTCTTGCCGGTGTGGATCGGCTCGGCCGCCATGGCTCCAAATAGCCGTTCGTCATGCCAAATTCCCGCTCTCGAGGGTCAGTGTCGTCGTAAACTGCCGGGCCGCCTCGGCTCGATCAAGCGGCACGAAGTGATAGTCGCCCTCCAGCCACGTGGGGAGTGGTCGCGATAATGCGGACTGCCGCAATGGCCCGATTGGCTCTGCCCGTCGACCATCCACAATCCGGCCGGCGATTCGCCCAAGTCGCAGATCATCCGAAGCCGGCCCCCATGGCCGCCTCGAAATCGGGCCCGCCCCCCGTGTTGCACACGGTCGTCGCGTCGCCCCGCACGCCCGGTCCGTTCTGGTCCAGCAACGCCCCCAAGTCGCCGCGGGCCGACAGAAAATGCTTGAGCCCCATCCGATGCAGCCGGCCCCACGTCCACTCGGCGACCGCCGGTCCCAATCGTTCCGCCAGCCGATCGAGCGTGCCGCGAAACGTCTCCCGCACTGCGCGACGGCAGTTTTCACGGGCTGACTGGCCGTCGCCCGCGAACCAGTCTCGCCGACTTCGCCTCGGTTGCAGCGGGCGTCGCCCCCTCTTCGAGCAGCAGCGCGGCCAGCCCCTCGATCCCGAAGGCCAACAGCGGCACGGCCTCTTCCGCAAACCGTTCTGCCGCGACCCGCCGGCACCAATCGACGAAGAACACGTTGAACACCAGCGGTGCGACCAGCTCGGGCAGGCAGTCGCCGTTCCAGTCTTTGAGCAACGCCACGGTCTGTCGCACGTCCGCTCGCTCGCGCTCTCTCGAACTGTCGTCATCCAACATCGCACACAGTCCGGGGACGCAGGCGACCGCGCGGAGCGAGCACGCGTCCTGCTGCAGCCGCCGATGGTCGTCACGCGTGTGCGTCGGCCGCGCTTCGAGCGCTTCGCGAATGTGCAGCCCGGTGCCCGCTCGTCCATGTGCCGGCCAGCGGATACGGAAAACTGTCGTCGGCCACGCGGTTGTTCGCCGTCACCACAAAACCCCGCGACGGATTGATCACGCCCGGCATATGCTCGAACGAAATCAAACCGTCCCACTGGTCCGCCGCGTCGGCCGCCGCGCGATAGCCGCGCTCGGGCCGGTGCCGCAGCGGAATGCGACCCGTCGCCTGGTAACCGATGTTCCCGTCGACGTCGGCAAACACCACGGAAAACGTCGGCACGTGCCAGGGCTCGAGCGACTGGCGGAAGGCCGCACAATTCTCGGCCCGGTTCATCTCTAGCAGCGCCGTCAGCCAGCCGCCGTGCTCGGCCCCCAGCCACCGCAGCGAAACGGGACCCGTGCGATTGGCCGGCTCGGGCAGCACCTCGTCGACGATCGGCCCGATCGCCGAGCGAACCACCCGCTGCGACACGGCGGCCTGCCCGCGGACGGCGATCGTCTCCACTCGCTCCTCTGCCGGCTGCCACTCGCCCGCGTGCAAAAAGCAGCCGGGATGCTCGGGGCTCGTCTCCTCTTGATACAGGTCCCGCTGCGAGCAGATGTTGTTAGTGATGCCCCACGTCATCCGCCGATTGCGGCCGATGATCACGGCCGGCATCCCCACGTACGCGCAGCCCGCCACGTCGAACGAACCGCCGGCCAGATGCACCTCGTACCAACACGAGACGGCTTCCATGGCGATGTGCGGATCGCTGGCCACCATCGGCCGGCCGCTCGCGCTGCGTTTGCCGTCGATCACCCAATTGTTACTGCCGACTGCCGCGTCCGGATCGCCGACCGCCTGCCCAACGCGTGAATCTTTTCGTCCATTGCGGGTCGGCCGCGGCACGGCGCTCCACGCCGGGTCCGTCTCCAAAATGCTTTCGTCGTCGGCCTCGGCTGTGAGGAACGCGCGATAGAGCGGACTGTCCCCCAGGCTCCGCCTGGCCAGCTCGGGCATGGCGATCACCGGAAACCGGCCGGTCAGGTACCAGCGAAATTCCCCCTCGATCACCAGGCAATCGACAGGCCGCCACGGCTCGGGCCGATAGTCGAGCAGATCGAACTCGATCGGCAGCCCATCGCCCGCATCGTTGATTGCCGCATTGATGCCCCGGCTGAACAGTCGAGCACGTTTTGCGTTTCGCGCGGCAATTTTCCCCACTCGGCCTCGGCAATCCGCGGCAGCCCCACCGTCCGCGCCAGCCGATCCTGCGGCAAACCCTCCGCCCCCAAAATTTCGCTCAACCGCCCGGCCCCCTTGCGACGCAGCCAATCGAGCTGAAACAACCGGTCCTGCGCGATAGCGTAGCCAAAACCGAAGAACAGGTCGGCATCCGACTTCGCAAAGATGTGCGGCATGCCCTGACGATCGCGACAAATCTCGACCGGCCGTTCGACCCCGCCCGCCGCACGCCATCCATCTGCGGCACGCTGCGCGGCGGCCGTCCGCGTCCAGCGCTCCAAAAACTCCGCCTGCCCAATCCCCGCCGCCCGGCAGACCACCTCGATCGACCGCCCAGCCCCCAACTCGGCCAGACGGCTTTTCTCCAAATCCCGATCCATAGCCGGCGCATCTCCACGACGACAAGACAGCTTCGTCCCCAATTCGCCTGGAGCGTAGGCTGCACCGCCGCGGTTGTCCACGAACGACCGGCGGCCTCGACGGTGCCGCCGAACGCCTGCGTGAGATTCGAGTCCCGTCCCAACTCTTGTCCCGTCCCGACCCAACATTGCCGGCGGCAATCAATCCCGTCCCGACTTCCCAAGTTCAATTTGGCCGAATCGTGTTTCCGGGTGGCACTGGCGGCTCGTCCGCCAGTGTCTTTCGGCGCGAAAATACCACTGGCGGGCGAGCCGCCAGTGCCACCCGAGGCGAACGGCGCCCTCGCGCGCACCGCGGTCGGGTGCGCCGGGTGACTCGACTGGTTGCCCGCGCAGAACTCGATCCGAACTCAACTACAAATTGTCCGACTCGTTCCGCTCAACTCCGCGTCGGCCTGAGCCGCGCCCGGCGAGTTTCGTCAGCTGGCTTGTCCCGTCCCGCTGGCCGGCTCAGGTGCCGGCTCGGGCTTCGGCTGTGATTCGCTAGTCGGACCCGGTTCGACAGTTGGGCACGCCGGGCGAGCGGCGAGCTCGCGGCGGATTTCGGCGAAGTTCGGGCAACGCGACGGGGTCTGGCGTTCGACGAACTGTCCCGTCGCCACGTCGTAGACTTTCGGATCCGGCTTCACCGGTCGCGACTTGAGTGCCTCGGCCGACAGGTCGAATGCTTGCACGCGGCTGTAGGTGATCTTCGGCCGGCGGCGGTCGATGATGGTGTCCACCGTTTTCACGACGACGCCCCGCTCGATCAGGCCGTCGAGCACGCGGTTGATGCGGTCGCCGCTCATGCCCAGCGTGTCCCGCAGGTTGCGGCACGTGCAGCCGTCGGGGAATGCCGTCAACATTTCGAGCGTTCGCTGACACTGCCGTTCGAACGTCAGCGCCCGGCGACGCAGATGCCGATCGGCGTTCGCCGCCACCCACTGCTCATCGGCCCGCATGTCGAACGACGTGACTTCGCGGACGGTCGTCCGCCAGCGGCGGCGTTCGCGCCAGTTTGCTCTTTTCGTCCGTCGCCAGCGTTTCGTCGACGTCGATTTCCCACAGCCCCTGGTCGCCGAGCCGGTTGCCCGTGGTGAGCCACAGTTCGTCCCCGCTGCCGACGGCGAACGGCCGCCGCCGTGAGACCAGCAGCCACTGCCCGGCGCACTCGGCCAGACCGTTGCCGGCCAATTCGTCGAGCGTGGCCGGATCGCCGGCCCGTCGCGGCGGTTTCGAGTGCTGCACGATGAGCACTGTGCAGCCGACCGCATCGGCCAACCGCGTCAGCTCGCCCAACATTTGCCGCACGTCGGCCGGATCGCCTTTGCCGCGCGATTTGCCGCCGAGCGCGAGGTCGGCCGGATCGATCACCAGCAGGAGCGGCTTCTGCACGAGCAGCAGTTCTTCCAGCGCCATCATGTCGAACGGACTGTCGAGCCGCGGCACGTGGGGCGAGATCACCAGATTGTCGAGCGCCGCCAGCGACAAGCCGCGAGCCGCACAAATCCGCCGAGCCTTCGCCTGCAGCGCGGGGAGGCCGGCGTCGCCCGCCAGAAAGAGCACCCGACCCGTCTCGGCCACGGGGAACCGACCAAGAAACGGCGTGCCGCTGGCCAGCGCAATCGCCAGGTCGAGGGCGAGCGACGTCTTCAACGTCTTAAACGACCCCAGCATCGCGCTCGTCTGTCCGGCCGCCAGGATGCCGGGGATCAGGTAACGAGTTTCATGCGCGACGGCATTGAGCGCGGAGCCGGTGAAGAGCGGGAACCGTTGGGCAAAGACTTCATCGACGGCAGTCGAGATCGGCCAGGCCGGCTCCGGGTTGTACGACTCCGGCGCGGCGTCGTCGGGGACCACGCGGAGGGCCAGATCCTCCTCCGGAGCGACGCCGCCGCACCGCAGAAAGGCCTCGAACCGCCGATCCTGCGCCTCGACCGCCTCCTTGTAGGTGCCATACGCCCGCCCGCCGACCATGAACCGTGCCGGGGCGTTGACGCCCCGTTGCCGTTTCCGTTTTCGTTGACCGTGCCGTTCACCATGGGAACCTCCAGTTGGGTTGGGTGACGGCCGTCGCCCATCGGGAGGCTTCGAAAGCAATAAAGCCATCGCCCAGACAGGCGACGGCTTTCGTTAAGAAACTTGCGGCGCGTTAAGCGCCTCCGTCATGCGGAAATTCAGGTTGTGCGAGAAGCGGACTTCTCACCTTTATTATATCCGCTGTGATCGTGCCGATGCAGATGAGTTAGGCGGGCAGGCATTCTCCTCGGGCCCAGCGGGAGCTTGGGAACGAGGGAAGGCTGCCAGTTTGCCCACCGATTCCCAGTGTCCCGTCGTAAGTCCCTGTGCAACCGTCGACGCCGGGCAAGCTGGCAGCTTGCCCTACGGGCTTGGGACCGCGCTTGCCGATCCATGGGGTTTCCTCCTTTGGGCTTGCGCCCTTATGATTTGCAGGTAGCGGATTACACGTCGTCGCGGTCTGCCCGGTTGGATTGAAGGCCGCACGAGCTGGGCGCTAGAGGGAAACGAGATTCGGCATGAAGATCGCCGGCGTGCAGATGGATGTCAGCCTGGGGCAGGTTGACGCCAATTTGGAGAAGATGGCCGCCTTCTTGCGGCGGACCACGCGCGACGGGGCGGTCCTCACGGTCTTCCCGGAGTGCTCGGCCACCGGCTATTGCTTCAACGATCTGGCCGAAGCCCAGAGCGTGGCGAGCACCGTCCCGGGTCCCGTCACCGACGTCATGGCGCGAGCCTGCAAAGCCGTCGAATCGTTCGCGGTGTTCGGGATGGTCGAGGCCGACGGCGAGCGGGTGTTCAATTCGGCCGTGCTGGTCGGGCCGGCGGGGGTCGTCGGCTGTTACCGCAAGATTCACCTGCCGTTTTTGGGGCTCGACCAATTGTCGACGCCGGGGGATCGGCCGTTTGCCGTTTACGACGCGGGCGGATTGCGCGTCGGGATGAATATCTGTTACGACGCCGCGTTTCCCGAGGCGGCCCGCTCGCTGGCGCTGTTGGGGGCCGACGTGATCGTGCTGCCCACCAACTGGCCGCCGGGCTCGGAATGCACGGCGGCCTGCTGCATCAACGCGCGGGCGCTCGAGAACGGCGTCTACTATTTAGCGGTCAACCGCGTCGGCACCGAGCGGGGATTTCGCTTTATCGGCCAGAGCCGGGCCTGCGATCCGTGGGGCAATTCGCTGGCGACGGCGTCCGGGACCGACGAAGAAGTGCTGTATGTCGACGTCGACGTGGCGCGGGCCCGCAACAAGCACTACGTCCGCGTTCCCGGTCAGCACGAAATCGACCGTTTTGCCGACCGCCGCCCCGAGATGTACACTTCCTTGACCAAGCCGCACGGACTGAAGCACCCGGCACGAAAATAGCGTCACGCTGCGGTCGGTCTCATCGGGCGTGCTTGAACCGGACCCGGACAAGACGAATCGCCTCGATCGGCTGTGCGACGGACGGCAAACGGTTCGGGCGAACGGATCGACTGACATGTCGCTGATCAATCCCGCAATTCTTTGGGGATTTGCGCTCGTCTCGATCCCGGTGATCCTGCATTTTCTGCTGCGGGCCCGACCGAAAAAGTACCTCTTCCCCGCTCTGCGGCTGATCCAGGCGCGGCGGACGCACAACATCCGCCGGCTGCGTCTGCGGCATATCTGGCTGTTGCTGTTGCGGATGGGAGTGCTCGCCCTGCTTGTCATGGCCATTGCCCGGCCGACGCTGCCGGCCGCCAACTATCACCCGAGCGGCGGCGAATGGCTGCGGACTTTGGCGATCGCCGCCGTGGTGATTGGGACGTACGTTTGGTTCACGCGCAGCTGGAAACAGCAGCGGTTGCCGCAGCATTTGATGAGCTACCGCCGGGCCCTGTTGCGGGCGGCAGCCGGAGCGGCAGCCTTACTGGCATTTCTGCTGATTGTCGCGGTGCCGTACGGGCGGCGGATTTCGGCGGAGATGTCGTCGCCGCTGCCGACGTCGGCCGAGAACCTGCCGGTGTCGGCCGTCTTCTTGTTCGACAGCAGCCTGAGCATGAGCTACCGCTATCAGAACCTGACGCGGCTGGAGGCGGCGCAAGCGATCGCGGTCGAGCATCTGGGCCGCTTGCCGACGGGCAGCCGCGTGGCGGTCGCCGATACGTCGAGCGATCTCAACCTCGTCTTTCAGGCTGAACAGTCGGGGGCTGTGGAACGGATCCAAAAACTGGCGCCGCGGGCCGTCAGCCTGCCGCTGGCCGACCGAATTCGCGCGGCCCTGCAACTGCAGGAGGAAGACATCAAGCCGCACGGTCGCCGGGCAGGACAGCGTCCCCGAAGACCACCGCAAGGACCGCTATCTCCGCGAGATTTACTTGTTCACCGATCTGACGGTCGGCGGTTGGCGGGCCGGCGATCAGCAGGCACTGAAAGCCGACCTCGAACGGCTGACCAGCGTGCAGCTCTACGTGATCGACGTCGGGATCGAAAAGCCGACCAACGCGCAGATCATCGGCCCGCGGCTGTCGGCTCAGTCGGTGCCGAAGGGGACCGACCTGGCGATCGAGGCCTCGGTCGACGTGGTCGGCTTCGAGAACCAGAACGACTGGACGATCGAGCTGCACGTGGAGAACGAGAGCGGCACGCTGGTGAAACGCGAGCAGCGGCACGCTCCATCCGTCACCCGGCAAGCCGGCGGCGACCAGCTTCGTCGTCGGTGGCCTGTTGCGGCCGATCACCAACGGCCAGCTGCGGCTGGCGTCGAGCGATCCATTCGTGGCGGACGACGTGCGCTATTTCACCATCGCCGTGACGCGGCCGATCGAGGTGCTGGTGGTCGGGGAAAGGCATAACGAGACGCATTTTCTCGAGCAGGCTCTAGCACCGAAAGAATTGGTGGAGCTGGGCAAGGCTCGCTACAAGGTCACGTATCGGCCGGCCACGAAGCTCGACAGCGACTTCAAGGGGTACGATATCGTCTGCCTGGTGAATGTCGATTCGCCGAGCCTGGCGGTCTGGTCGGCGCTCGGCGACTTCGTGAACGCGGGGGGCGGCCTGTTCGTCGTCGCCGGCAATGAGCGACTGACGATCGCCTCGTACAATAGCGGGCCGGCGCAGGCCGTTTTGCCCGCCAGGCTCACCGGCAACGTCGCGCTGCCGCACCCGGTCACGCTCGATTTGCGGGACCTCAATCGCCCCGTGCTCAACAAGTTCCAGCGATTCGGCCTGGGCGAGTTGGCGACGGCCAAGATCATGCACCGCTGGGGCTGCGAGGTGACGAAAGGAGCCGGCCGCACGCTCTGTGCCTACACCGATCCGAGTTCGTCCCCCGCCCTCGTCGAGCGGGCACTTGGCTCCGGGCGGGTGATCCTGTTCACGTCGGCCCTCGATCGGAACGGCTGGAACGATCTGCCCCTGGCCGGTTGGCCGTTCGTCGTGCTGCTCGACCAGATCGCGCAGGAGCTCTCGCACCAGTCGGAGTCGCAATACAACTACATTGCCGGCGACGAAGTGACGCTGCCGCTGCCGGCCGACTCGCAGCTGTCGAAGTACCTGGTGCGTCGGCCAGGTGGCGAGCAGTTGCCCGGCGAGGTGCCGCCCGGATCGAAGTCCCTGGTGCTGCACAACGTCGACCAGATCGGCGCGTACGAAGTTGTTTCCAACCGGGACGAAAAGGTGGCGTTCTCGAGCGGCTTTTCCGCAAACGCCTCGTCCACGGAAAGCGATTTCACGAGGATCTCCGGGGACGAATTGGACAAGATTGTCGGCAAGGGGCGTTACTCCGTGGCCCGCTCGATCGAAGGGCTCACCCGCAACGTCACCGTCGGCCGCGTGGGCCAGGAAGTCTTTTCGTTGATTTTGGGGTTGGTGTTGGCCGTCTTCTGTGCCGAGCAACTCGTGGCCAATCGGTTCTACGAGGTTGAGCAGCCATGACCGTCGACGGGACCAACACTGCAAACCGCGGGGCCGTGCGATCCGTGACTGCGCGATCCGTGACCGAGCGAGACACTTTGGCGCCGCGATGCATCTGATCGTCGAGCCAGTTTGGCCGTGGATGGGCGTGCTGGGGGCGTCGGCCGCTCTGATTGCGCTCGTGTTCTTTACGTATCCGTCGGCCGTGCGGAATTTGCGGCCGGCTCACCGCCGGTTTTTGCTCGGATTGCGGTTGGCGTCGGTCCTCTCGCTGATCCTGATGATGATTCGGCCGGGGATCGAATTTCGGAACACCGACCGCAGCCGAGCCGCGCTCTACATCGCCAGCGACGTCAGCCAAAGCATGACCACGCCCGACGGGCCGGCGGGGATCACTCGCCGCAAGGCGGTTTTGGATCGCATCGAAGAGTGCCGGGCGTCGATCGAGAAGCTGGGCAAAACAATCGAGGTGCGTTTCGTCGATTTCGACGCCCAGCCGACGCGCGTCGACCGACCGGCCGAAAAAGCCAACGGGACGCAGACGGCGCTCGGCAGCCTGCTCGAATGGGTCGGCCGCGAGTCGCAGAACCAGCGGATCGCTGGCATGGTGCTGCTCTCCGACGGCGCACAGCGGGCCCTGCCACCCAACACGGCCGACCCGCTGTCGATGGCGCGGCGATTGGGCGACCGGCAGATTCCCGTTTATACGGCTTGCTTCGGGGGAGCCGGCTTTTCGCAAACGGCGCTCGACGCGGCGATCGAAGATCTGCAGGTCGACCCGGTGGCGTTCGAGCGAAAAATTGTTCCCGTGCGGGTGAAGGTGCGGATGACGGCGCTTGCCGGTCGGCCCGTCACCGTGCGGCTGCTCGTGGAAGACCGCACCGGCAAGCAGCAGGGAGAATCGGGCGAGCTGAAGCCTCCGGCGCCGGCGTCGAACACGACGCCCACGGTGATCCTCACGCCGACCAGCGACTCCGATGTGCAGACCGTCGACCTGTCATTTCAGCCGCAATCGGCCGGGGAATTCAAAGTCGCCGCGCAGATCGAGCCGATCGAGGGTGAGCTCAAGCGCGAGAATAACATGCGGCAAACGATCCTCACCGTCCAAAAAGGGGGGATCAAGGTCGCCTACTTCGACAGCCCGCGCTGGGAGCAGAAGTGGCTGCGCGGCGTCGGCTCGGCCGAAAAAGTGCAGCTCGATATGCAGCCGGTCGAGCTGGGGGACTCCAAACGCCGCAACGAGATCGACCCCTCGTGGTTCGAGCCGGGCAAGTACGACGCCTACATCATCGGCGACGTTCCCGCCGCGGCCTTCGACACGCAAACGCTGATGGCGCTCACGCGACGGATCGACGATGGGGCCGGGCTCATGATGATCGGCGGGCGACGCAGCTTCGGCGCGGGCGGCTGGGGAGCCACGCCTTTGGCCGACATTCTGCCCGTGCAGATGGATCCGTCTGACTACGATCCAAGCGGTCGCGTCGCGCCCGAGCTGAGCATCGAGGGATCCGTGCAGATGGTCCCCACCGAGCGGGGTCTCGACAATTACCTGATGCGGATCGACCCGGCGGGAAACAACCTCGAGCGATGGAAGTCGCTGGAGCCGCTGGAAGGGGCGAATCGCTTGCGTCTGAAGGCCAACTCCCTGGCGGAGGTGCTGGCCAAGGCTCCCGACGGCTCGCCGCTCTTGGTCGCCCAGGAGTACGGCAGGGCACGGGTTTTGGCATTTGCCGGCGATACGACCTACATCTGGTACATGAGCGACCATCAGGACGCGCACCAACGGTTCTGGCGGCAGGTGATCTTATGGCTGTGCCACAAGGAGGTCGATAAAGACAAGGCGGTGTGGGTCCGCGTCGACACCCGCAACGCGTCGCCAGGCCAGCACGTCGGCATGACGTTTGGCGCCCGCGAAAACGGCCACGCCATCCCCGATGCCGACTTGCAGGTGACCGTGAGCGATCCGGAAAAACATGAACGGCCTGTCGCCGCCTCGCGGGGCCAGGACGAGCAAAGCGGCACGTTCACCGACACGGGCAAGGCGGGCGACTATTGGGTGCAGGTCCGAGCGAAAAAGGGACAGCACGAACTGGGCTCCGACTTCGCGCGGTTCATCGTCGACGAGCGCAATCTCGAGCTCGACAACCCGGCGGCCGACCCGCAGTTGCTGGAGCAAATCGCCATGCTCACCGGCGGCTCGTCGATGCCGCCGGAAAAGCTGGCGGCGTTTTTCGCCCGCTTGGTCAAAGAGGGAATTCCGAACCTGGAAGTGACGCAGATTCGCCGCGTGAACCTCTGGGACAATCCGTGGTTTCTGGTGGCCTTTACCCTGCTGATGAGCGTGGAATGGTTTTTCCGAAAACGGCGGGGGCTGGTCTAAGGTTTCTCATCGTCGGGGCGGGTCGGCCGGGGATATAATTGGGGCACTGGGTTGCGGCCGGAGTCCGGAGCCGCCGCGCGCACCGCCAGCGACACGCAGTCGCCGCATCGATACGTGGCATTGAGACGCAGGGACACGCCGCATGGCCTCGACCACAGACCATTCCTCGGACGCGGAACTTCCGGCGGTCGACGATGCCGCTGCCCACGGCCCGGATGCCCACGGTCCCGGGACCGAAGGCTACGTCGATTTCGATGAATACATCGAAATCCAGCTGCATAAGGCCGGCTCGACGATCAAATCGACCGACGTGTTGACGGCCGTCGTCGGTGCCGGCACGCTCTTGACCGCCTATCTGCTGACGTTCATCGTCTGCGATCAGTGGCTGATTCCCGGCGGGTTCGGTGGCACGGCACGCGTCGCGCTTTTGTTGAGTTTGCTCGTCGCCGTGGTGGCGTGGCTCGGCTGGAAGGTGATCTGGCCGTGGCGACGGCGGGTCAACGGACTGTACGCGGCCAGCACCATCGAGAAGGCCAGCCCCGGCTTCAAGGGGAGCCTGCTCAATCTGGTCGACCTGCTGCGGGCCGAACGGACGATCTCGCCCGAAGTCTATCGCTCGCTCGAACGGCGGGCGGCCGTTGCGCTCACGCACGTTGACGTCCGCGAAACCGTCGATCGCCACAGCCTGCTCCGCTTGTCGATGGCACTCTTCGCCGTGGTCGTGCTGTTTTGCGGTTATTGGATCCTGTCGCCAAAGAATCCGGCCTCGTCCTTGTGGCGGGCGATCGCCCCCGCGTCCGATGCGGCCGTGGCCACGCGAACGAAGATCGACTCGGTGCGTCCGGGCGATGTCGACGTCGTCGCCCGCTCGCAGGTCGACGTGACGGCCGAAGTCCGCGGACAGCTGCCCGCGCAGGCGACCCTGTATTACACGACGGCCGATCACAAGTTCGTCGACGAGCGGATCGACGCGCGGCCGAGTGCCGAGGCAAGCCGCGAGTTTCACTTCGTCATTAACGGCGACAACGGCGCGGGCATCCTGCAGGACATGAGCTATCGCATCGTGGCCGGCGATGACGAAACGCGCGAGTACAAGATCCACGTGATCCAGCCGCCGGCCGCGACGATCGACTCGATCCGCCTCGATTACCCCGGATACACGCGGCTGACGAGCTCGACGCAGACCACCGGCGCGATCGACGCGCTCGAGGGGACGCGGGTGACGCTCCGCGCGACGGCCAACATGCCGCTCCGCTCGGCCTCGCTGCAGTTCTTCGACGACGAATCGGCCGCCAAGCGGGGCGAGGAAGTTCCCGTCCACGTCGAGAACGGCAACAAGCTGCAGGCCGAGTGGACGCTGCAGATTAGGTCCGACGGCACGTGCCCGCACTTCTACCGCATTTTTTGCACGAGCGCCGGCGGCGAGTCGGAGCGCAGTCCCAGTCTCTACAGCCTGGAAATTCGCGGGGACCGGCCGCCGGAGATCGTGCTTCGCGACCCGACCAAGGACCTCGAGCTGCCGGCCAACGCCGTGCTGCCGCTGTTGATCGAGGCCCGCGATCCTGATTTCGCGCTCTCGTACATCAACCTCAAGATCGAGAAGGACGGCGCGTCGGTCATCGGCCCGGAAATCTACGACGGGAAGGACAATCCCGCGCAGCAGGTCCGCAAAACGTATCGCTGGTCGCTCAAGGAATACCACTTCCGCCCGAAGGAAACGATCACCTATTGGCTCGAGGCCCAGGACAATCGTAAGCCGCTCGCCAATACGACCAACAGCTCGCCCCGCCTGCGGATCCACATCATCGATCCGGTGCCGGAGAGCGAGGTCCAGAAACAACTGGAGATGGCGGAGAACAATCAGCAGCAGGAGAAACGCACCGACGACAACAACGGCCAGCCGAAGGACGAGGATTCGGTCGCCGATCCGTCCAAGCCGCAGCCTAAAGCGAAGCAACGGAACGCCAATTCTCAGCAGCAACAACCACCGCAGAATCAGCAGCGGGACGCGAATCAAAAACAACCCGACCAGCAGAACAACGATGTCGTAATTCCACAGCGCCCCCACAAAGGGCGTCCCTCGCCCAAACCGGGAATCGGAGGCGGCGACAAGGGAGTCGGCGATAAGGGGGGCAAAGGCTCGGGCGAAAAGGGCGCCGACGACAAGGGCGGAGACCAGGGCAACGGCGAGAACGGCGACAAAGGACAGTCTCAGAAGCCAAACGCCGACGATCCCGCGTCCGATTCGCAGGCGCTGCAGAAGATCTACGACCACATGCAGCAGGACTCGAAAAAGTCCGACTCGGGGCAGGACGACAACGCCAAGGACAAAGGGTCCGAGAATCCCTCGGGCGATAAGTCAGGAGACAAGAAGGGCGGCGATTCGTCGCAGAACGATCCCTCAGCCAAGGACAATCAGCCCGGCCAGCCGGGCGCCAATCCGCAGCCGGGTGCACAGCCCCAGGGGCAAGACGGCCAAAAGCCGGATGGCCAAAAGCCAGACGGCAAGAACCCGGATGGCAAGAATCCCGAGGGGCAGAATCCCGACGGCAAGAATCCGGACGGGCAGAACAAGGACGGCAAAAACGCCGACGGCACAAAGCCCGATACCGAGCCCAACGCCAAACAGGGCGAGAAAAAAGACGGCCCCACCCCGGACGGAAGCAAGAAATCGGACCCGTCGGCCGGCGACAAGAACGGCGCCGATCAACCGCGCGACAAGTCTGCCCAGGATAAAACTGACGCGGATAAATCTGCCGCGGACAAATCGGGTGCCGATAAGTCGCCCGACACCAAGCAGGCGAGCGACAAGCAGAACGAGGGCAAACAAAACGGCCAGCGCCAAGTCGGCCAAAAGCAGCCCGGCGACAGAGACGGAGGAAGGCCAACAGCCGCCAGACCAGCAATCGAAGAAGGATCAAAACGGCAAGAACGGCGACGGCAAGAATCAACCCGCGACAATCAGACAAACAGCCCGGCGACAAACAACCTGGCGGTAAGACGGGCGAGAATCCGGCCGGTGACAAGCAGGAACAGAAACAACAGGGCGACAAATCGTCAGACGGCAAGTCGGAGCAAGACAAGTCTCAGCAGGGCAAATCGGGCGACCAAAAATCGCCAGACCAAAAATCAGGCGACCAAAAATCGTCGGACGATAAATCGCAGGGCCAGTCCAAAGAGGCGCAGGGGAAGAACGAAAAAGGTCAGCCTTCGCCCGGCGATCAATCGCAGCCCGACAGCAAGAACCAGCAGGGCGCTCGGCCGATCAAAACTCGCAGCGCGACCAGATCCCCGCCCAAGTCCGACGCGTCGAAGGGGTCAAACTCCGGCGACCAACAGGATAAAAATCAGCAGAGCAAAAGCGGCGTTCAGCCGCAGGATGCATCGCAGCGGAACGGCGGCCAGGACCAGGGCCAGAAGAAAGACCCCAAGTCGGCCGATCAGTCGCCCGCAGCGCAGGGTCAGCCCAAGGGCAGCGAGCAAAACCGCAAGGACGGGACCAAGCCGACCGACGCCACCGGTCGCGATGCCGATCGTTCACAGCAAAAGCAGCCGCAGGACGGCGTCAAGCCGCATGCCGGCGAACCGCAGGGAACTCCCGACGTGAAGTCGCGCGACGTGCCGCAGGGCGACGAGCGTGACGACAAGTCGAAAGCGAAGAATCGCCCGGCCCGTTCGCAGGACCTTGAAGAGATCCCCAAAGGCGTCGACCAGCCGACGGACAAGCTGCACGCCAAGTCGGCCCGCGACGAGCAGCAGCCCAATAACAAAGGTGACGAGCAGTCCGACGTCGGGAAGGACGGCGACACTAAGCGGACGCAGGACAAGAACAGCCGACTCTCGCAGGAAGGCACCGACAAGCCGGGCGCCAAAGAGCTGACGACCAAGCAAGACCCGGCGGCCAAGAACGGTCGCGAGCAGGCGGCCGACCCGGCCAGCGGTCAGCAGCAGGGCAAATCCGACAAAGCCCCCAAGTCGGGCGACCCGGCCAAGTCCGGTCAGCCGGAGAAGGGTGGCGCCGCTAAGCCCGGCCAACAGCCGCAGAACGGCAAGGCCTCTCCCGATTCGCCGCAGCAGAAAGATGGACAACCGGCCGACGGCCAGGGGAAACCGAGCAGCCAGTCCGGCAAGAGCGGCGAAGGGAAACCGGGTGAACCCGGCCAGACTTCCTCGAAGGGCGAGAAGGGCGGCGACAAGCCGTCCAAAGGCGGCTCGTCCGCGGCCGGAATGGGCAACGGCAAGGGAACCAACAACGGCGGAGGCGGCCACAACAGCGGCAACGGCTCGGGCGACGGCGAAGGCCTCGTCAACACCGAGAAGCAGGCCAATGTCGATTACGCCCGCCAGGCCACCGACCTGATGCTCAATCGCCTGCAGGGCCAGCTCAGTCGCGGCAAGGTGGACGATAAGCTGCTCAAGGACCTGGGCTGGACGAAGGATGAAGTCCGGCGGTTCGTCGATCGAATGCGCCGCCAGCTGCAAAGCGAGCAAGGGGGCAACTCCCCGGCCGACGAGGCCCGCCGCCTGCAGCTCTTGGAGACGCTCAAGAGTCTCGACCTGCGACAAGGCCCCAAGGCCCGCTCGGGCAGCGGTCTGCAAAAAGTCGGCGGCGACGAAATCGCACGCCCCCACTCAACCCCGCCGGCCGAGTACAAAGAGCAGTACGACGCCTTCACGCGGAGCGTGGGTCAACCGACGGCGCCGCGCGAGAAGAAGTGATCGCGACCGAGAAGTGACGCAAAGAGCCGCGCACGCAGTAAGCGGTGTCTTTTGGACTTTTTGTTCTTCGTCAGCGCGCAGGATTGAGAGCTCGCGATGCAATAAAGCGAAGCACCCGCCAGCTTACGCTGGCGGCTCGCCGGGCGGATCGTGTTTCCGCGGGCGTTGCGAGCGGCCGCGCGGCGCGATACTGAGCTAAAGGCGGCATCCTGAGCGACCCAGCGGGAAACCTATGCCGAGGTGTGAGGGAATGGGAAAGCTCGTATTCGGAATGATGCAATCGCTCGACGGCTACGTCGCTGGCGTCGCGGGCGGGCCTGGATCGGACGGCTACGTCGCTGGCCGTCGCGGGCGGGCTGGAATTGCCGCCGCCCGGTGTTTCGCTCCATCGTCATTTCAACGATCACGTCCGCGGCCTGGCCGGCTGTTTGTACGGTCGTCGTATCTACGAAGTGATGCGTTACTGGGACGAGGATCAGCCGGACTGGGATGTGGGCGACCACGACTTCGCGGCGGTGTGGCGGGCGCTGCCGAAATGGGTCGTGTCACGCTCGCTGAAGTCGGTCGGCGCGAACGCTACGCTCGTGGCCGGCGACGTCGAAGCGTTCGTGCGCCGGCTGAAGGCGGAAGTCGAGGGCGAAATCGACGTCGCCGGGCCCGAACTCGCGGGGTGCCTCACCGACCTCGGTCTCATCGACGAGTATCGTCTCTACTTCCGCCCGTTTGTGCTTGGCGGCGGCAAGCCGTACTTCGCCGGTGCCAGGCCGCCCCTGCGACTGATCGCCGCCGATCCCATCGGCGAGGAGGCGGTTAGGCTGACGTACGTCCCGACTTGATCACGCTCTCCCGCCGGCCCAGTGCAGTCGGCCTCGCCTCAAATAGGGTGATCCACCTCGATGGTTGTAGAAGAACTGCTTGAACCCTCCGTTTGGCACAAGTGATCGCCGCCACGGACCATTTCCAGCGTGCGTCCGTTCCCGTGCCTCCGGGTCGATTGGGCTAAGACGCCGCACTTTCCTCGGTCGTTGGCGCGAACCGCTGGTAGGCAAAGTAGAACGGCAGGCCGAGTGCGATCAGGCCCAGGCCGATGTTCGCGCGTTCGGGGTCGCCGCGGTAGACCTCGAACAGAAACCAGCAATAGAAAATCGCGTAAACCACCGGCACCACCGGATAGCCCAGCGTGCGGTAGGGGCGCGGCAGGTCGGGTCGCGTGCGGCGGAGAATCAGCACGGCGATCACCGACAGCATGTAAAAGATGCTCGAGGCGAAGACGACGTAGTCGGTCAGCACGTCGAAGACCGTCAGCTTTCCGAACGA
Organism: uncultured Planctomycetaceae bacterium; assembly: GCA_963813715.1. Taxonomy (GTDB): domain Bacteria; phylum Planctomycetota; class Planctomycetia; order Planctomycetales; family Planctomycetaceae; genus DASPSM01. The sequence continues at coordinate 22,766 of CAWFAK010000013.1, forward strand.
TGGTTTGAACTGCACCAAGAGCGACGAGCCGACCACCAGCACCACGGCCATCGCCGCTTGCACGAAGATCGCAAACGCCGGCGTGCGATAGGAGGCGTGCACCCAACCCAGGCTGCGGAAAAAGAGGCCGTCGCGCCCCATCGCGAAGGAAATCCGCGGCCCAATCAGCATGTTGCTGTTGATGCCGCCGAAGGTCGAAAGCATCAGTCCGGCGGCCATCAAAACGCGGCCGCGCGGGCCGAGCAGCGCCTCGCACATTTTGACGGCCGCACCGTCTTTCGAATCGACCAGCTGCTCCATCGACAGGGCCAGGTGATAGGCGACGGTGGCCGAGACGTAGAGCACGATCAGCACGCCCAGCCCGCCAAAGAGGGCCCGCGGGATGTTCCGCTGCGGCTCGCGGATTTCCTCGCCCACGGTGCCGAGCGACTCCCAGCCGTTATACGCCCAGAGCACGCCCAACAGCGCGGCCGCAAACGCCGTCGTCAGGCTGCCCTTCTCCGGCACGACGGTGGAGTACAAATTCTCCGGATTGAGCGGCACATGATGAAAGGCGGCGGCATAAAACGGCAAGACCGCGATCCCGGCCAGAAACGCCACCTTGAGGATCGTGGTCAGCCCCTGCACGCGGCCGCCCCAGATCACGCCCAGGATGTTGATCCAGGCCAACGCCCCGATCACCGCCACCTCTTCCACCAGTTCGAGCCACGGTCCCGGGCCGCCGGCCGACGCGTCCGCCCCCAGCAGCTTGGGGACGCTCGTCACGAAGATCACCGTCAGCGCCGCCACCGAGCCCGGCTTGCTGAAGAGGAAATCGGTCCAACCGAAGAGAAACGCGACCGGCCGACCGTACGCCTCGCGGAGATAAACATAGATGCCGCCCGCAGACGGGAGCATGGCCCCCAGCTCGGCCAGGCAGAGCGCACCCATCACGCAGATGAATCCGCCCAGCACCCAAGCCGCCAGGATCACGCGGAAATCGCCGGCGTCGCGGGCGATGCCGCCGGGCTTCACGTAGATCCCCGAGCCGATGACGTTGCCGACGACGACGGCCATCGCCATGCCGGGGCCGAGTGCCCGCAAGAGAGTTGGCCCGCGCGCTCCCGTCGATTCCGGTCCGGCGGGCTGCGACATGAAGGGCCTCAGAGACCGAGCCCGCCCACCGCTTTACCGGAGGCTGACTTGGCGCTCGGCACGATCTTGGTCAGCTTCAGCGTCTCCAGGCTCAGATCGATGTTGCTCGAGAGCCTTTCGGCGGGGGAGACGTTTTCGGGCAGCACGAAGACGAAGGTGACCTCGTTCTTTTCCTGCTTGCAGTTGTAAATGTCGATGCGGTAGTCCTTGCCCTCGATCGACGCCGGAAAACCGGGCCGGACGACCTTGAAGGTCCGCTTGGCGACCCACGCCTCACCCTTGGGCACCGCGTCATTGGTCATCTTCTCGGGGGGCGGGTCGGGCTGGCCGACGGCCTGGGCGATGGTGTGGATCACCGTGTTGTTGAAGGCGGCCGCCTTCTCGTCTGAACCGCGCTTGCCCAACAAGTCCCCGTTGGTGAGCACATACAAGTAGCCCTTCTGATGGGCCTTGCCCCCCACCGACAAGTCGGAGGAAAAGGCGAGCTGCAAACCGGGAAACGTGATGTCGGCGTACTTCGGTTGCCGCGGATCGCGCTCCTCTTCAGGATCGTCGGAGTCCGCCGGCGGGTCCTTGGGGGCGTCCTTCGCGGCGTCCTTGTCCGCGCCCTTGTCGGCGGCTTTGTCCGAGTCCTTCGAGCCTTTCTTGTCCGCCTTTTTCGGATCTTTTTTCTTCGGGATGGGCCCGGGGATCACCTCGAACTGCTTGGGCACCCGGATCTGCACTCCCTTGCCGGTGATAATCGGCCCCAGATTCTGATTGAGCTTCTCGAGATACGTGAAGTACCGCCGGCTCTCTTCGAGCCTCAGCTCGTACGTGGCACGCCCGCAGCCGGCGGAGATCGCGGCCACCATCAACGCCGCCAGCGACACGCTCAGCAGAGCCCGCCGCGAGCGGTGCGGTGTGATGGACGGCGAAATCTGTGAAGTAGACGGCAGAGAGCACCCCGACAGAAAGCAGCCGGCGGATTGCCGGACGCGATTTGAATCTTTCTCGATTCTGCTGAACGCGGGCAGTTGGGTCAATTGCCTTCGTCAAGATTTTGGGGCGGCTCGGCGGTCGCCCTCGGGGAGTCGCGGTGCCGGCTCTGCTTCAGGACTTGCGGCGGCGGGACTCGCTTTCCTGCCGATCGATTTCCTGCTGCAGCCGCGCCACGTCCGCCTGGGTGAACGTGGCGGCCGGTCCCAACTCGTCGGAGAATTCGTCGGCTTGCGGAATTTCGCCGAAAATGCGGAGCCAGAGTTCGGTCTCGGTTTCGCTCGCCTTGTCTCGCAGTTTGTCCCGTGTTTTTTCGTCCCCGCCGGTCTCCGGCTTTCCACGCGACTTTTTGCCGCGCGGCGGCGGTGGCGGCTCGCCGCTTTCCGGGTCCAGCACGCCGCGGCGTTCCAGCTCCTGTACGAAGTCTTCGCTGTCGAGAAAGGTGCCGCGGCGCTTTTGCACGCAGCGCTGCAAGCGGTGGTCGCTGGAGACGAGGCGAATTTGCCGCGGGGCCGAGTGGGCGGCGACGAGTTCTTCGATCGTGTCGTCCGCGTCTTTGCCCGGGGCGGCGAAGCGGATGGTGATGCCGGCGGCCGTCAGTTGCCGGGGCAAACCGGGAGGCGCTTCGGCCGCGTCGAAGACGACGGTCGTCCGCTCGCGTTCGCTGTCGGTCAGGTGCTTGGACAGCCAGGCGAGCAATTGGGCCCGGCACCGCTCGAGCTGGCCCGGCCCGTACCGCCGCCGCGCGAGCCCCGCCGCGTGCAGCAGGTTGTAGCCGTCGATCATCAAATAGGGGCGTCGCACCGCGTTCTCGTCCCTTCTCCGTTCATCGTGCCTCCACACGGCAATGGGTGTCAACATGCGATCGCGCTCGGGCGCGGAGCGATCGCCTTAAGCGAGGATGCTCAATCGCGCGTCGTGTGGCGTTCGGCGCAGAGACGGCCATCAGCGGCGCGCTGACTGAAATCCACCAGCCAGGCGGGCGGCGACGAATCCAGGCGGCTCGTCCGAGTTGCGGGGGATGGCCAGCGAGCGAAGGTCGATCGCCGAGGCCGCCGCCGTCTGAGCGAGCGATCCGGCCGGGTCGGCGCTCGCGGGCTGAATCGGAGCAGCGAATTGAAAATCGCCGACGGCCAGCCCTTCGACGGAGAGTCCGCGCAGTCGACGGGCATCACCGTATCCGCCCCCGGTTTGCTCCAGCCGACGATCGGAATCTCGGGCCGGATGACCGAATCGCCTCCCGTGATCAGCACGGCCCGTCCACGACCTGACGGCTGGGTCGGACTAACGAGGCGAATCAATGCGGCTCCGCGCCCGGCCAGATCGAAGGCCGAATCGCGGAGCACCAGGTGCAATTGTCCGTTCGCACCCTTCGGCCCTCGGGCCAGGCAGCAGAGCCAGCTGGCCTGTCGTAGCGTGACATGCTGCGCCACGACGGAAATATCCCGCTCGGCACTCCGCTCATCGAAGTCGAGCATGCCGCCCCCCAGCTTGAGGCAGTTGTCGATTTCAATGCGGCTCGGTGGAGACGCGCAGCGGAGCGCCGCTCGCGGAGTCGCGAAGACGGTGTTGGTGAAGCGGATGCGGCCGGCGTCGGGGTCGCGAGCCGGAGCCGCCGTCCAGGTGATCGTTGCTCGCAAGGACTCTGAGCCACCCACTCCCGAGACAAAGGCACAGTCGCCAATTGCGAATTCTTGCGAACGCACCTGGATGAGTGCATCGGCCGAGGAGGTCGCCGCACGGCGCACGATGACGTGCTCCAGCACTAATTTGCGGCAGCCCAGTTGCAGCGGCCGGTCGTCGACCAGAATTGTTGCCGGCTTTGCGCCTCTGCCACGAATCAGTAGGTCGCCGACGCAGTGGACCGTTTCCGCTTCGTAGGGGCCTTCCGCCAATTCGATCACACCGTCGGCATTGGGAGGCGGCAGCGGCTGCAGAGAATGAGCGGTTCGCTCGCGCGGAGCCTCGGCCGTGCGGGCAGCCGACTCGATTTGCGGCAAGTGGTCGCTCGCGGAATTGGACGTGTCCGTGCCGGCGGTCGGCAGCGGGTGGCCGTTGCCCACTCGCAGTAACTCGGCCGTCGCTCCGTGCCGCACCAGGAACAGGGCCGCGCCGGAAAGGACGAAGACCAGCAGCGCGACGGCGGCGGTTGGAAATCGCGCCGGCCGTTCGAGCGTGAGCTGATCGGACGGGGCCGCGCCGTCGAAGCGTCGCAGAAAGCGGGCCAGGCGTTGCTTGCCGCTGGGGGTCGGCGTGCCGAAACGGCGGGCGATTGCGGCGAACGTCGCCGGGCGTTGGTCTGGATCGGAATGCGTGCAGGCGCGGACAGCCTCGGCGAGGTTGGCCGGCGTGTCCGGTGCGATGGTCCGCACGTCGGGCACGCCCCGCGATTGGTGAGCGGCCAGCTTGGCCAACGGGTCGGCGGTGGGAAACGGCGGGCGTCCGGCCAGCATCTGCCAGAGCAGACAGCCGAAGGCGTAAATCTCGCTGGCCGTCGTCAGCGGGCTGCCGGTGCCGATCCGCTCGGGAGCGATCGCGTCGTAAGCCTCGGGTGGGACGTTGTCGCGAATGAGCACGCCCTTGTCGAGCGCACTGCCGACTCCCGCATCGACGAGCACGGCGTTTCCGGCGCTCGTGATCCTCACGTTGTCGAGACGGATTTGACCGTGGAGCAATGTGCGAGCCTCGAGTGACGCACAGCCATGCGCGAGCTGTCGCCCGATCTCGGCGACGATCTCCGGAGCGAATCGTCCCCGCCGCACGAGCAACTCTTTGCAACTGGGTCCGGGGAGGAAACGGCTGAGGACGACGAGCGAGCCGGACTGTTCGATCAGCGCGTGCGGCGCGACGACGTGCGGCGACTCGAGCCCGCGCGTTTTTTCGATTCCGCTGCGCAATCGCTCAGCGATGTGGGGTAGTTCGTCGCCGAGAGCGCGCACTCGCTTGAGCGCGAGCGTCTCGCCCTGTGGGCCGCGGGCGCGAAACGTGGCCGAGTTGTTCCCCGAGCCGAGACGTTCGAGCAAAACGCACGGTCCGATGCAAAGCTGCTCCGGCTGCGCGGATTGCAGGACCTTGGCCTGATAGGGCGTCAGGCTGCCCAACTGAACGAGTGCATCGATCCAGACGAAGTCGAAGGCGGGAATGCCCCGCGCCAATTTGCGGACGATTCGCCGGGAACGCCGAAAATCGCGGTCTGAGCAGAGATGCAGACGGACGAGCGTGTCCCGCAAGTTCTTATTGGCTGGCGACACGAACACTTTGCGGGTGTCCCTGAGAGCGGCCGATATTGAGAGTCGGCCGGACAATTTTGGTCGGTCTTATCCCAGATTCGAGGGGACCCGACAATAGGGTCCCAGGGGAGCCGCGTTTTGCACGGCGGCGCCTGAGCCGACGGCGGCAATTCCCACCGGAAAACGGGCGTTGCGAGCGAGCGTCCGAGCCACATATGTGTCGAGTGAACGACTCGTCATTTTGAGGAGAATTTCGCCGCGGCGTTTTGCCCACGTGACCTTTCCATTAACCGGCGAACGTGCAAGAATACCTCTGCAACGAATGCGGTGCCCCTGCCGGCCGCGCAAACCGGGTTGTGGTTACCGACTGCGGATCTTGGTATGCTGCGAAGTTTGCGGTGCGCGGGAATGGCCGACTGAAGACTGCGACCGAGGACTGGCCATTCGGAGCGGAGGAACGGGGCGAACGATCGTTGGCGATCCTCGACCGAAAGCCACCGACTGACCGCCAGGTTGACGTTGAGCCGGGAGGCTGAAGTTAGTCTCCAGCCGCTTCCCTCCCAACGGCCAGCCGGCGGAGAGTGACGACTCGCTCGTTCTCAAAAACCCGTTCGTGCCCAAAAGATTGTTGTCGAGTTAAAACCCGATGTCCGATCAGCCCGCACAGCGCGAGCTGCGGAGTATTCTCCAATCGACGCGTGTCGGAGATTTGGAGCTGACTCCGTGCCCGATATTGCCGCCGACGGCGACAGTCGCCGAAGCGGCCGCTGCCATGCGCAAGAGAGCCACGGCAGCGCTTTGGTGTGCGCGGTTGGCAAAATCGTGGGCATCTTCACCGAGCGCGACCTGATGCGGGTGATCGCCGCCGACCGCGGGCTCAACCTGCCCCTGTCGCACGTGATGACCGCCAACCCCAAAACGGTCACGACGGCTGACACGCTGTTCGAGGTGGCTCGATCCATGGACGAAGGGGGCTATCGCCGGGTGCCGGTGGTCGACGCGGCCGGCGTGCCGACCGCCATTGTCGATGTGAAGGCGCTCGTGCACTTCCTCGTCGAGCATTTTCCGTCCGCTGTTTACAACCAGGCCTCGCACGATCAGCTCACCACAAAGGACCGTGAGGGGGCGTGACCCACCTGAGATTTCGAGTAACGTTAATCCGACCGATTGACTAAATTTTTTGCGTCCGCCTGCATGACTCTCGCGGCGGGCGAGTTTTACTTCCGAGGAGCGAGCGACTGATGGCGACGATCGAGACACAGGCTCCCGAGGGTCTCAACGGCAAAAAAGTCGAGCAACTCGAAACCGTAGTCGTCCGCTTCTGCGGCGACTCCGGCGACGGCATGCAGCTGGCCGGCACGCAGTTCACCAACGCGTCGGCCGTGTTCGGCAACGACGTCAGCACGCTGCCCGACTTCCCGGCCGAAATCCGCGCTCCCGCCGGCTCGCTGGCAGGCGTTTCCGGGTTTCAGCTTTGCTTCTCGGCCCACGACATCTATACGCCCGGTGACACGGTCGACACGCTCGTCGCCATGAACCCGGCCGCGCTCAAGACGAATCTCAGCGACCTGAAGCGCGGCGGCACGCTGATCCTCAACGAAGACGCCTTCGATCGCAGCAACCTCAGCAAGGCGGGCTACGCGACCAATCCGCTCGAGGACAATTCTTCGCTGGCCGGTTATCGGGTCCACAAGGTCCCGATGACCCGCCTGACGCGGGACGCCGTCGAAGGACTGGGGCTTTCGCAGCGCGAGGCGGACCGTTGCCGAAACTTCTTCGCACTGGGTCTCGTTTACTGGCTGTACGAGCGCGATTCCAAGCCGACTGTGCAGTGGGTGAAGGACAAGTTCGGCAAGAACCCGGCGGTGGCCGAGGCCAATATCCGCGCACTCAACGGCGGTTACAATTACGGCTTTTCGACCGAGTCGTTCACCGTCCATTACCAGGTGCCGCCGGCCAAGCTGGCCCCGGGAAAATATCGCAAAATCACCGGCAACGAGGCGCTGGCCTACGGCCTGGCCACGGTTGCCAAGCTTTCGGGAACGCGGGTGATTTATTCGGGCTACCCGATCACGCCGGCCAGCGACATTCTGCACGAGCTGTCGAAGCTCAAGCATTTCGGAGTCGTCACCTTCCAGGCCGAGGACGAAATCGCCGCCATGTCGGCTACGGTCGGCGCCGCCTATGGCGGGAACCTGGCGGTAACGGCCAGCAGCGGACCGGGAATCTGCCTCAAAGGTGAAGCGATGGGTCTCGGCATGATCACCGAGCTGCCCATGATCATCGTCGACGTGCAGCGGGGCGGTCCGAGCACCGGCCTGCCGACAAAGACGGAACAATCGGACCTGTTGTTGGCGATGTTTGGTCGCAACGGCGAATCGCCGCTGCCGATTCTTGCCGCGGCGACGCCGTCCGATTGCTTCGACTTGATTCAAGAGGCGATGCGGATCGCCGTCGACTTCATGTGCCCGGTGATCTTCCTGTCCGACGGCTACATCGCCAACGGGGCCGAGCCGTGGCGGATCCCCAAGCTCTCCGACCTCAAGCCGGTTGTGGTGAAGCATCCGACCGAGCGGAATTCGCCGGACGAGTTCCTCCCCTACAAGCGAGACGAGCGCTACGTGCGTCCTTGGGCGCTGATCGGCACGAAAGGGCTCGAGCATCGCGTCGGCGGTCTCGAAAAAGCGGACGTGACCGGCAACGTCGAGTATTCGCCCACCAACCACCAGCACATGACCGACATCCGCTTTTTGAAAATTGCCGGAATCGCCGATTACATTCCCGAGCAGACCGTCGAGGGGCCCGAATCGGGCGACCTCGTGGTCGTGAGCTGGGGCGGAACTTACGGCAGCGTGCGCACGGCCGTGCGACAGGCCCAGTCCGAGGGCAAGAGCGTGGCACACTGCCACCTGCGGTACATGAATCCGTTCCCGCGGAACCTCGGGGACATTTTGAAGAGCTATGACAAGGTGCTGGTGCCCGAGCTCAATCGGGGCCAGTTGCGGTTCCTGCTGCGAAATGAATTCCTCGTTGACGCCAAGGGCTTGAACAAGATTCAGGGCAAGCCGTTCCTCATCAGCGAGGTTGCCGAAGCCATCCGGAAGTTTTTGGAAAACGGGAGCTTATGAGCGTCGAACTACCTCAACTGAGTGCCAAGGACTTTGCGAGCGACCAGGAAATTCGCTGGTGCCCGCGATGTGGTGATTACTCCATCCTGGCGCAGATGAAAAAAGTCCTGCCCACCCTGGGCATCCCCAAGGAAAAGTTCGTGTTCGTCTCGGGCATCGGCTGCTCCAGCCGCTTCCCGTACTACATGGACACCTACGGCGTGCACGGCATCCACGGCCGCGCCCCGGCCATCGCCACGGGCGTCAAGCTGGCCAAGCCGGACATGCAGGTGTGGGTAATCACCGGCGACGGGGACGCACTCTCCATCGGCGGCAATCACTTCCTGCACTGCATCCGCCGCAACTTGGACGTGAAGGTCATCCTCTTCAACAACCAGATCTACGGGCTGACCAAGGGGCAATACTCCCCGACGAGCCCCGTCGGCGCGCGGACCAAGAGCACGCCGTACGGCTCGGTGGATCGGCCGATCAATCCGCTTTGCGTGGCCATCGGCGCCGAAGCGACGTTCGCGGCCCGCGCCGTCGACGTCGACATCAAGCATCTGACGATGGTCCTCGAGCGGGCGGCCCACCACAAAGGGACGGCCTTCGTGGAGGTCTACCAGGACTGCAACGTCTTCAACTCCGGGGCGTTCAACTACGCCTCGAAGAAAGAAGAGAAGGACGACAACGTCGTTTACCTCGAGCACGGCAAGCCGCTGATCTTCGGCAAGAACCGCAGCCGGGGTATCCGCATCAACGAGATGAGCCGGCCGGAAATCGTCGAATTGGGCGGCGACATCCGCGAGGATGACTTGCTGTTCCACGACGAGAAGGCGCCCGAGCCGTCGCTGGCGTTCCTGTTGGCCCGCATGCGTTATCCCGAGTTCCCCGAGCCGCTCGGCGTCTTCCGCGACGTGCAGAGGCCCACCTACGACGAAGGCGTGATCGCCCAAGTCGATGCAGCCGTGGCCAAGCAGGGAACCGGCGACCTCGACAGCCTCTACAACGACGGCGACACGTGGGAGGTCCACTAACGGTTCGGGTGCCGCGCACGAGCAAGCGGTCCGCCGCAGGCGGGCTGACGGCGTTGCTGCAAGTCCCAGTGTGAAGCGGCTAGCCCGCAATAGAAGACCCGCAACAAAATATGATTTGTCCGGATTGCGGTTACGACAATATCGAGGGGGTTGATTGGTGCGAGCAGTGCGGGCAGCCGCTCGTCGAGCTCGACCCGGCCACCTGCGAGCTCGAGGAGTCGATCTCGCGGCATAGCATCCGCGTGCTGTCGCCCAAACCGGCCGTCACCGTTCCGCCCACGTGCAGTGTACGAGAAGCGGTCCGCACGATGGTCCAGAAGAAGATCGGCTGCCTGCTGATCCAAGAGGCCGAGAAGGTCGTCGGCGTCTTCACCGAACGCGATGTTCTCAATCGCGTCTCGCCCGATATGACGGCTCTCGACCGCCCGGTTCGCGAGTTCATGACCCCCTCGCCGGAAACGGTCCGTCGGCAGGATTCGATCGCCTACGCGCTGCACGCGATGGACATCGGCGGCTATCGGCACATGGCGGTAGTCGATTCGGCTGGCGCGCCGACGGGAATCTTCTCAGTCCGCGACATCTTGCGATTCCTGTGCGTGCGGTTCGCCGAGATTCGCTCGAGCGGCCACTAGCTGGGTGGCGATGGGTGGCACTGGCGGCTTGTCCGCCAGTGTCTTACGGTTTGAGAAGAGCACTGGCGGACAAGCCGCCAGTGCCACCCCAAAGCATCGGCAAAGGATTGCCGCAAATGCCCGAGTCGCCCGCCAGCCCGGCCCTGCTCGTCATTGGCCGTGCCTTTTCGCCTGAGATGGCGGGCGTCGAGCGGCGGGTGGAGGAGCTAGCCCGGGATGCGGCCGACGTGCGGATCGCGGCCAACGTCGCCGACGCACTCGCCAAATCCGCAGCCGACGGCTGGCACGCGGATCTGGTCATCGTCTGCCAGCACGGGCCCGACGAATACACGGCAGCCGAAGTCCGTGCCGTGTTGCGGGCCTTCCCGCTGGCGCGGCTCGTGTGCTGCTACGGTGCGTGGTGCAGTTCCGACGGCCGCACGCGAGACGTGTGGCCTCTGGCGGTCCGCGTGCCGGCAGAGTGGGCAGCGCGGCGGATCGATCTCGAGCTTGAAGTCCTCGCCGGCACGCGGTGGCCATTGCCTCTCACCGCGTCGCGGGACGAGATCTTCTTGTTCGACCCCGAGATGGGGATCGAGACATCGGCCGCGTCGAGCGTTGAATAGGCCGCTTTCAAACCCTCTCCAATTCCGATTGGAGAGTGGCAGGGTGAGGGCTCTTGTCGCGTCACTTATTTCAGCCGCGTGGCTACAGATCTTTGGTGAGAACCAATTCAACATAGCCGCACTTGTGGCACGCATAGGCAGAAATTGCGTCGCTTCCACCGAGAAAGCGGCTGAGCCAACTCCTCCACGACGCGAACCGTACAGGCGCTCCGAAGTAGCCAAGTAGCTGCCCGTAATCTCGATCTTCCGCACCGCACTTCGGGCATTTCTTGTCCGCCATTTCTAGCCCTTCTACCGGCTGTGCGCGTGCTACGAACCCGTCTTCTTCGGTGGGTCCGCGTGGGGCGGATGCGTAATCTGCCAACCCGGGCCGACGATCAGTCGGGCTCCACGGCGGTAGGTCAGGTACGAGATGGCCCATTGAAAGACGACGAACAGCCGGTTCTTGAACCCGGTGAGATAGTAAATGTGCACGAACAGCCAGATCATCCACGCCGAAAAGCCGCCGAATTGCAGCTTCCAAATCTCGGCGACGGCCCGGCTGCGGCCGATGGTCGCCAGCTGGCCCTTGTCGACATAGTGAAATTTCGACCGCGGGCGGCCTTCCAGATCGTGGCGGATGGTGCGGGCGGCAAAACGTCCCTGCTGCATGGCGACCTGCGCGAGGCCGGGGAGCGGCTGGCCGTTCTGGTGGTCAAAGCGGCACTGGTCGCCGATGACGAAAACCTCCGGGTGCCCCTCGAGCGATAAATCGGGCTGCACGATCACTCGCCCGTTGCGATCCAGGGGCACCTCGAGCGCGTGACTGAGGCCCACGGCCCGCACGCCGGCCGCCCAGAGCACGGTCGCCGCCTCGATGCGTTCGTTGCCGATTTGCACGCCGCCCGCGTCGACGCCCGTGACCGTGCTGTGCGTCCAGACCTGCACGCCGAGCGATTCGAGGTCGCGGGTGGCCCGGGCGGAGAGCTTCCGTGGAAACGCGCTCAACACGCGCTCGCCGCTTTCCACCAGGATCACGCGGGCCAGCTTCGAGTCGATCCGCTTGAAGTCGCGTGAGAGGGTGAAGCGGCTCATCTCGCCGATCGCGCCGGCCAGCTCGACTCCCGTCGGCCCGCCCCCCACGACGATAAAAGTGAGCAGCACGCGGCGCTGCTGCAGGTCGTGCGTCCGCTCGGCCTCCTCGAACGACTGCAGGATTCGCCGGCGGATCTCGGTCGCCTGCTCGATCGTTTTGAGCCCGGGCGCGAAAGGCTCCCACTGATCGTGGCCGAAGTAGGAGTGCAGCGACCCGCAGGCCAGGATCAAGTAGTCGTAGGGGAAGATGCCGAAGTCGGTGACGACTTCTTTCTGGTCGAGATGCACGTCGGTCACTTCCCCCTCGAGCACTTCGACGTTGGCGAACTGCGAGAGGATGCCGCGGATCGGCTGGGCGATTTCGGCAGGGCTCAGGCCGGCCGTGGCGACCTGGTAGAGCAGCGGCTGGAACAGGTGATGGTTGCGGCGATCGAGCAGCGTGACCTCGATGTGCCGCGCATCGCCGAGCGCCTTTGCCGCGGAAAGTCCGCCGAATCCGCCCCCAATAATCAGCACGCGTGCCATGGTACGAATTTACCGGATGCCTGCAATGTTGTCGCGGAATCGATATAGTTGAGGGCGGCGCTGGGGATTGCCGGAGTCCAGGCGAAGGCGGCAATCCGAGCGTCGGCGAAGCCGTCACTTCAAGAATTCATCCGAAAATCCAAAACGCTGTGAGGAGCCTGCCGATGTGGGTTCGTAAATGGGAACGCGATCAGAAGCAGGGCGTGGACTCTCCGATTCCGACCCAGGTGCTGTCCAACGAAGAATTCATTCCCCGTCCGCAAACGGCCCAGCAGAAGCAGTGGGAAAAGCTGATCGGCGAGCTGGCCGAAGAAAAGTCGAAGAAGCTCGGCATGGAGCGACGCGACTTCTTGCGCACGTCGATGGGCATGGCGACCGCCTTTCTTGCCTCGAACATGGTTTACGGTCCGCATTGGGAGGTCGACGCGGCGGAGACGCTCGAACCCGCAGCCACTGAGGAGAAGTGGCCCAAGGGTGAATACTTCATCATGGACGTGCAGACGCACTTCACCGATGGACTGGCGCTCAACTTCCGCGACGCCGAGTTCATGAAGAACATGAACTTCCATCTGAAGAACGACAAAGATGCGTACAGCTTTTTGACGTTCGTCAAGGAAATCTTCTTGGACAGCGAGACGACGATGGGCGTCATCTCCGGCGTCCCCGGCAAGGAGGTCAACAAGGATCCGAAGACCGGCAAGGTGCTGGAAGGCCGCGACCGCTCGTCGAAGGGAGGATTGTTCGGTGGCATCCTTCCGAGTTGGTTGATGGCGCAGTCGAAGAAACAACTCAACGACCTGGCCCAAAGCCAGCGCGTGCTGTCCCAAGGCAACTGTGCTCCCAACCATTACTGGGACAGGAAGACGAACAAGCAGGACTTGACGGCCCTGTTCGAGCAGATGGATCGCGAGGTTCATCTCTACGGCATCGACAGCTGGAAGTGGTACTGCCACACCGATCCCGGCCGCTCGGGCAACGGATTCAAGCTCGACGACGAGAAGATGACCTATCCCTTCTACGAGAAGTCGAAGCAGCTCGGGATGAAGAAGTTCAGCGTCCACAAGGGGTATGCGTCGCAATCGCGAACCTTGGGGCACCTGGCCCATCCGGCCGACATCGAGAAGGCGGCCAAGGACCATCCCGATCTGACGTTCATCATTTATCACTCGGCCATGAAGCACGGCCCCGACGAGCCGGGCTTCAAGAGCACGTACGATCCCAAAACGGGCGATTTCGCCTGGCACCAGGAATTGATGGACATCAAGACGCGCAATCCGGGAATGAACAACGTCTTTCCGGAAATCGGCTCCGCCTTCGGCACGACGGCGATCGTCCATCCGGAAATGTGCCAGCACCTGATCGGCAAGAACATCAAGTACTACGGCGCCGATCACGTGATCTGGGGCACCGATTGCCTGTGGTGGGGCTCGCCGCAATGGGTGATCGATGCCTTCAAGCGATTCCAGATCAGCGACGAGCTGTGCGACAAGTTCGGCTACAAAAAGGTCACGAAGGAAGACAAGGCGAAGATCTTCGGCCAGAATGCCGCGAAGATTTACGGCGTCGACCCGGCCGCCCATCGCAATGCGTTCCCGAAGGATTCGCTGTCTAAGTTGAAGGTGGCATACCTCGAACAGGGCGGACAATCGAACAACGCCGCGCATGGCTGGGTTCGTGCTGACTCCTAGAGCGCTACGAGTTCTTCCTCTCCCGGTCCTCCGGCAGAGGGCCGGGGTGAGGGCCGCTTTTCCTAAACATCATCCGGTACGGCATCACGCTCGCCGAAAAGAGAAGAGCCCTCACCCTTCCCTCTCCCATCGGAATGGGAGAGGGCTTACGGATCGTCTGACGGTGGCTCGATGGGCTCTGATCTGAAAAACCGTGTGCGAGTGTCACGGACTTCGCAGTCTGTGGCGCTCGCCACGCTTTTGTGGGCGTTGTGCCTGACCATCGGTCATGCTGCTGGCGGGCCCCGGACCGACCAATTCGGGCGGGACCTGGGAATAGGCAACCGCCCGCGTCAGAATCCAAGAGCGGCGAGTGGGGCGATCACGTCGATGCTCCCTTGCCCGATTACGTCACCGGTGAAGAGTGCCTGTTCTGTCACCGGGACGATTGGGGCAACCGCTGGGCGAAAAACTATCACCAGCGGACGATGCGTCCGGCCGAAGCCGACTCGCCTCCGATGAAAGCTCTGGCGGCCGACGCCGACACGAAGAGCTTTGTCCCCGACGCGGCTTATCTGTTGGGCACGCGGCGCGAGATCCGTTTTCTCAAACGATCGAGCGACTACGGCAAGGTTGGGCTGCTCTCGATCGCCTATACGCCGGTCGCCCCAGGGGCGAACAGCCGCCGGGCCCACGGCAAACTGACCGAAACCAAGAGTGGGCACTGGGACGAGCAGAAGTTTGCCAAGTCCTGCGCGGGCTGCCACACGACGGCCGTCGATCCGCAGACGCATGCTTTCTCGGCAGTCTCACTCGATTGCTATGCGTGTCACGGCATCGTCAATCTCAAACACTCCAGAGACACGAAGTTGATCGCGTTCGGTAAGGGCAATGCCGACCCGCCTCGCGTGCAACTGGCCAACTGCGCAGTGCCACTTGCGGACGGGCAAGTCGAAAAAGAGCGGTCTGCCCTACCCGACGAACTTCGTCGTCGGCGACAACCTGTTCCGCGACTTCGAGGTTGATCTGGGCGACGCGGCCCTTGCTAAGATGAATCCGGGCGACCGGCACGTCGCTCAGAATGTTCGCGAGGTGCTCGCGGGCAAGTCGACCATCACCTGCGTCAGCTGCCACGATATCCACCAGCAAAGTTCGACCAAGCACCGGCAGGTGGCGGAGGGGGCCACTTGCGTCTCCTGCCACGCACCGGGTGAGCCGAAATCGAAAGTGATCAAATACGAGGTGCACAGTAGCCTGTGCGAATACTGACGACGCTGTGCGAATATTGACACAGCATCCGGCGAGCGGCGGGTGTCAGCCCGCCGGTTCTTGATCGTCGAAAGACTGCAGACGAACGGAAAGCTCGAAACCTTGAAACCTGACAAAAATCAGAACCGGCCGGCTGACACCGGCCGCTCGCCAAGAGGTAAACGCCATGACGCCCGCCAACTCAGTTGACTATGAACACGCGCCGGACGGCAGCCCGATGGACGAAACGGACGTCGCGGTTCGTGCCTACCTGTCGCGGATGAGCGACGAAAAGCTCCGCGAATACGACCCCAACTGGTCCGACGAAAAGCTGATGGAGTGGGACGGAAACTTCCGCTCCGACGGTGCGCTCATGCTCGTCTGCACCGAGCGAGACATCTCTCCCGAGGATTACCGTGAAGTGATGGCCGAACACTTGAAGCTTCGCGGCATTCGTTCCTGAACCGGGCGAGCCGGCGGCAGGCGTCGCCGGGTCGACTGCACGGGAGTTGCCATGACGGCAGAATCCTATCTGAAGGGGCTGTTCGGCCTGCACGGGCGGACAGCCGTCGTGATTGGCGGGACCGGCGTGCTGGGCAGCGCGTTCTGCGAGGCGCTGGCCGGAGCCGGAGCGCACACCGTCGTCGCCGGCCGCGACCGGGCTCGTGGGGCCGACTGCGTTCAACGGCTCACGTCAGCCGGAGGCGGGGCCGAATTCTTTTCGCTCGACTGCACGAGCCACAGGGACCTCGACAACCTGGTGACCCATTTGAGCCGCGGCAATCGCGCGGTCGACGTGCTGGTCAACGGCGCCGGGATCAACTCGGCCACCCCCTTTCTGGAAATCACCGAGGAGGAGTGGGATCGCATCTTGAACGTCAACCTCCGCGGGGTGCGGCTGGCCTGCCAGGTCTTGGGCAAATACATGATCCAACGGGGGACGCGCGGTTCGATCATCAACATCGCGTCGCTCTCGGGCATCACGCCGCTGTCGCGAGTCTTCACCTATTCCGCGACGAAGGCGGCCGTGATCAACCTGACGCAGAACCTGGCTCGCGAATGGGCCCATGTGGGCATCCGCGTCAACTCCGTGTCGCCCGGCTTTTTCCCGGCCGAGCAGAACAAGTCGATCCTCACCGAAGAGCGGATCGAAAGCGTGATGCGGCACACGCCCCTCAAGCGGTTCGGACTTCCCAAGGAGCTGGCCGGCGCGATTTTGTTTTTGGCGTCGCCCAACGCGGGCAGCTTTGTGACCGGGACCAACCTCGTGGTGGACGGCGGCTTTTCGAGCACGACGATATGACCGCCGGAACGCAATCGGGCCGGCCGGCCGCCTCGCCGCAAACGATCGACACGCCCGACCTCACCGCGCAAAACGTCGGTCCCCGCCTGGAGATTTCGAGCCGGCGGCGTTATCTCGTCCGCTTCGATCCCAAGCGGATTCCGCACCTCTTTACGGACGTGCTGGTAATCGGCGGCGGCATTGCCGGCATCCGGGCGGCTCTCGCCGTCGACCCGGCGCTCGACGTGGTCGTTGTCACCAAGGACCGCCTGCTGCAGTCCAACAGCGCGTATGCGCAGGGGGGCATCGCGGGGGTCTTCGATCCGGTCGACAACTTCGAGAGCCACGCGGCCGACACGATGGCCGCCGGCAAAGGGCTCTGCGATCCGCACATTGTCGACATGGTGGTCAGCGAGGCGCCCGACCGCATTCGCGAGCTGATTGGTTACGGCGCCCACTTCGACACGCACAACGGCGAGATCGACCTCACCCAGGAGGGGGGCCACAGTCATCGCCGCATCGTGCACGCACTCGGCGACGCGACCGGCCAGGAAGTGATGCGGGCGATGGCCGAGATGGTCCGCTCGCGGCCCAATATCCAAATCTGGGAGCAGACCTTCACGATCGATCTGCTCACGCACGAGGCCGCCTGCCGCGGCGCGCTCGTCTGGAGCCGCAACCACGGCAAGACCTTTGTCTGGGCCAAGCAGACGGTGCTGGCCACAGGCGGCGCGGGTCGTCTCTATCGCGAAACGACCAATCCGGAAATCGCGACCGCCGACGGGCACGCCATCGGCTTTCGGGCCGGCGCCGAAGTCCGCGACATGGAGTTCGTCCAGTTCCACCCGACGGTGCTCTATATCGCCGGCAGTGCCCGGCACCTGATCTCCGAGTCGGTCCGCGGCGAGGGCGCCTATCTCCGTGACGCGACGGGCCGCCGCTTCATGGAAGACTACGATCCTGCGCTCGAGCTGGCGCCGCGTGACGTGGTCAGCCGGTCGATCACGCTGCAGATGGCGAAGACCCGGCACCCCTGCGTCTATCTCGATTTGTCGCACTTGCCGGCCAAAGAGATCGAGGAACGGTTCCCGCACATTCGCAAGGTGTGCGCGGAGTTCGGCCTGGACTTCGCCCGCGACCTGATTCCGGTCCGCCCCGGCGCGCACTACATGATCGGCGGTCTGACGATCGACGACTACGGCCGCACGTCGCTCCGCGGGTTGTGGGCGGCCGGGGAAGTCAGCTCGAGCGGCCTGCACGGGGCCAACCGGCTCGGGTCGAACAGCCTGCTCGAGGGGTTGGTGTTCGGCCTGCGTGCGGGGGCGGGAGCCTCCGAACTGGCCCGCGCCCAGCCCGACACGTTCTTGCCCATTCCCCTGCATTCGGACTGGCCCGAGCGCCCGCAGGACGACAGCCTGGATCTCAACGACTTGCGGCACTCGCTCACCAATCTGATGGGACGCAGCGCCGGCATCGAGCGGAACGCGGACGACCTGAAGGCGGCGGCCGACCAGGTCAACTTCTGGGAACGCTACGTTTCCGACCGCGAATTCGCCGACCCCCGCGGCTGGGAGATGGAAAACATGCTTCTAGTCGCCCGCCTGGTGATCGCCGCCGCCGCCGCCCGTCGCGAAAGCCGCGGCGTCCACTTCCGTAGCGACTTCCCCGACACAGACCCGCGGCAGAACCAGCACATCGCCATCGCTGGTTCATAGAGACGCGCAATCGACTTGCCGAGCCCCCAGCGTGAGCTGGGGAGTGCTTTTCCTGTTCGTAGAGTCGACGGGGCAATTCAAAGCACCCGCCAGCTGACGCAGGCGGCTCGCCGCGGTCTTGCTCCGATTCGACCACGCGCCGCGTGTATAATGCTGGCGCAGTCCGATCCTTTCGCGCGAAGGAGTGGAACCATGTCGAGTCGTCGGGAATTCTTGAAGTCGTCTGCCACTGCTGGATTTGTGTTGGGGACTGGAACGTCCGGTCTGCTGAGCGCCTTGTCCCCGCGGGTGCGCGGCGAAGCCGAGGTGACGCCCGAGCTGGTGCACCTGACGCCGGACGTCGAGCCGATCGTGCGGCTCATCGAGGAGACGCCGCGCGACAAGTGCTTCGAGCTGATCGTCGGGCAGTTGCAGCAGGGACTCCCCTATCGCAACTTTTTGGCAGCCCTGTTTCTGGCCGGCGTGCGGAACGTCAGCCCGCATCCCGTCGGGTTCAAGTTCCATTGCGTGCTGGCCATGCACTCGGCCAATCAGCTGAGCCTGGATGCGGCGCCGGAGGATCGGCTGCTGCCGCTCTTCTGGTGCTCGACCAGTTCAAGAAGTCGCAGGCCGATAACGCCCGCGAAGGCAACTTCCGCATGCGGGAGTTCACGGGGACGCTGCCGTCGCCCGAGAAGGCCGCCGACGAGTTCCACGACGCGATGCAGACCTGGGACGAAGAACGGGCCCAACGGGCGATCGCCGTTTTCGTGCGCAGCCGCGGCGCCGACGAAGTGATCGAGGCCCTGTGGCGGTACGGGGCCCGCGACTTTCGCGACATCGGCCACAAGGGGATCTTTGTCGCCAACTCCTGGCGGACCCTGCAGACGATCGGCTGGCGGCACGCCGAACCGGCCATGCGGTCACTCGTGATGGCGTTGCTCGACCCGGGCGGACGTCGCGGCTCGGGCACCGTCAGCAGCGGGCCGCGCCGGGGCTCGATGATAAAGCCCACCTGGCCAACGCCGAACGCGCGACCGAGGTCTTGCCGAAGCTACCGGCGGGTTGGACGGGCGGCGGGAGCGACGCAGCGGCCACCGTCGACCTGCTCGAGGCGATGCGCACCGCCACGACCGAGGACGCCTGCCAAAAACTCCTGGACCAACTCCAGTCGGGCAAGACGCAGGCTCAAGGGGCCTGGGATGCCGTCCACCTGGCGGCGGGCGAGCTGATCATGGGTCAGCCGGGCATTCTTGGCATCCATGCCGTCACGTCGACCAACGCGCTGCACTTCGCGTTTCGCACGGCCGTCGATCCCCTCACGCGGTTGCTCGTTTTGCAACACGCCGTGGCCTGGATGGGACAGTTCCGGCAGTCGATGAAGGGAGGCTCGCGCGGCGAGGTCGGCAAAGTGAAGATCAACGAGCTGCGGCCGGCCAAGATCGATGCCGCAGAGCCCAAGGCGGCCGCCGAGACCTTCGAGCTGGTCGGAAACGATTTGTCCGGAGCGGCCGCGCGGGCGTTTGCACTGGCCCAACAGCATTCACAGCCCGAGACCTATTTCAAGCTGGCTCGCCGGCTGATCTTCCGCAAAGGGAACGACGCCCACCGCTACAAGTACGCGGCCGCCACCTTCGAGGATTACGACCTGGTATCGCCGGCCTGGAAACCGCACCTCTTGGCCACGTCCGTCTACTACCTGAACGGCTCGAACGACCCGGATTCGAAGCTGATGACAGAGGCGATCGGCGCGGTCAAAAAAGTGTAAACGCTACAAGCAAGTTTGTAGTGACCGCCCGGTCGTGCTTCGACATTCGGCGCAGCCCTCAGGGTCCGGCGGTTGACCGATGACCGGCTCGCCGACCAATCCCGGCTAACTGCGGGTCGAGGCGGCAGGCTGGTCCGGCTTGCCCCGCCGGCGCTTGGCGCGATCGAGGGCGCGGTCGATTATTGGACGCGCCCGCGAGAGCAGGTTGCGGGCCCACTGGAACTCGGTCGCCAGCACACCCAGGCCGAGGGGGATAAACACAACCGCCGGGCCGGGCGTCACGATCATGATGATGCCGGCAACAAGTAGCAGACCTCCCACGACAAAGACACCGGCCCGCCAGGCCAGCCGCAGCGCCTCCCTCTGCCAAGTGTCGGATCCTCTCTTCGGGCCAGTGCTTGAGTACCCGAAAACCGTGGCGTCGGCCGGGCTGGTTTTATGGAGTTCCCTCCGCCCCTTTCCAGCGTTCGCCACACCGGGAATCATACGCATTCGACGCGTGTCGACGAGTTGCCCCCGCGTATGAAATTCGGAATAGCCGTCGAATGCGGCTGAGTCGCAGAGAATCCGCGCAACCTGCGTGACTTTTCCCACTAAGGCCGACGTGCGCGACCTATAATAAAGCAAATACCGTTGAGATTGGGGCGGTTTTGCGGTCAGCGCACAGTTGAGGGAGCGTGCTGATTGCACCGGCCCGGCCCACGCGATTCGATACGCTTCACCTCGTCCCGAGTCACTTCTGCACGGATGATCTGGCCGACCTAAAACCGCATTTGCGCACCATCGGGCATTGCAATTGCATGTTCCGTGACGATGCGCGCCCTTCAATGGGTTTTTCGAACAGAGGTTCGGAGAACTGGGATGCGGTCTTTAGAGTCGCAACAGGAAGTGAACGGTGCGCCGGTTGAACGCGAGCGACGGTGGCTTGCCCACTATCCCGCTTGCGTCCCGCAGACGCTCAAGTACCCCGCGATCCCCGCGTTTGGATTGCTCGAACACAGCGCCGCCGAATTTCCCGACCGCGACGCCTGCATTCACCTCGGTCACAAGCTCACGTATCGCCAGCTGCGCGAGATGGCCCGCCGCACGGCGCATCTGCTGACGCAGTTCGGCGTGCGGCCCGGCGATCGCGTCGGCGTGCTGATGCCGAACATGCCCGAGTTCCTGGCCGCGCTCAACGGCATTTGGATGGCCGGTGCCACGCCGGTGGCGATCAGCCCCTTGTCCGTTTCGGAAGAAATCTCGGCACTCGTGTCGACGACCGGCTGCCGCGTCGTGCTTGCGCTCGACGTGCTGGCGCCGCTCATCTGGCGGGCCAACGTCCAGCCGGAAATCACCATTCTGACGACGCTCCAGCACCGGCTGTCGGGTTGGAAGAAGTTCGCCTATCGCGCGGAAGCGCTGCGGCGATTCCTCTTTAATGTCCGCAACCGCCAAGGACGCGCGTGCTGGTTCGAGCGCGAGTTGAAAGAGGCTAACCCCAACTTCGAGCCGATTCGGCCCGCATCGCTCGACTCGCCGGCGTTCTTGCTGGCCACCGGCGGCACGACGGGGTGTCCCAAGGTCGTCGCCCTGTCGCACCACAACCTCGTCGCCAACGCCACGCAGATTCATGCGTGGGCCGGCACGCAGATGGGCAACGACTCGGTGCTGGCTGTCGTGCCGTTTTTCCATAGTTACGGCCTGTCGAGCTGTGCGCTCACCGGCGTCTCGATGGCGGCCACGATCATCATGCACCACCGCTTCGTTCCGGAGACGGTGGCCCAGCTGATCGAGCGCTACCAGCCGACCGTGATGCCGGCCGTCCCGGCGATGCTTGTGGGACTCAACGACCTGTTCGGCAAACGTCCGCTGCGGAAGAGCCTGCGATACTGCATTTCGGGCGGAGCGCCGCTCGACCAGCAGGTGGCCGCCGAATTCGCGAAGCACACGGGCGCGATCGTCGTCGAAGGCTTTGGTCTTTCCGAAGCCGGCCCGGTGACGCACGTCGGGCCGCTCGACGGCACCTCGCGGGGCGGCACGATCGGACTGCCCCTGCCCGACACCGACGTGCGGATCGTCGATCCCGACAACGGCCTGATCGACGTGCCCCGCGGACAGATCGGCGAGATGCTCATCCGGGGCCCGCAGGTGATGCTGGGTTACTGGAACGACGACGAAGCGACCGGCCGCACGATTCGCGACGGCTGGCTCTACACGGGCGACCTGGCGGTCGAGGACGAGGACGGGTTTTTCCGCATCGTCGATCGCAAGAAGGATTCTGATCATTACCTCGGGCTTCAACGTCTATCCGAGCGAGGTTGAGCCCGTGCTCCGGCGATTCCCGGGCGTGGCCGACGTTGCCGTCATCGGCGTGCCGAACCGCGAGCGGGGCGAAATCGTCAAAGCGGTGATCGCCACCAAGCCGGGGGCGGACGTCGAGCTGCGCGAGTTGTGGATTTACTGCGATAAACATCTGGCAAAACACAAGCGGCCGCGGGTGATCGAAATCACTGGAGGCGAGCTGCCACGAAACTTTTTGGGCAAGGTCTTCCGAAGGAAATTGCGCGAAGTCCCCGATCCCGCACAAACCTGAGCTATGGCCACCTTGATCGCCTACTGGAAGGGTTCGACGAGGCGGCGCCTGCTCCGCGGTCTCGCTGGACTTGCGGCTTGCCTGGCCCCGCTGGTGGTGCTGGCGCTCAATCCGAGCCTGGCCATCCGCGCGCTGGAATGGGGACTGTCACGCAAGCGGGCTCGCGGGCAAACAACCGCGGCCGCCACACCCCAGCCGCTCGCGACAACAGCTTACGCCGGTGCCCTTAAAACCGCGTCCACGAGCGACGCTGACGCCGATCGCGGGGAGAAGTCACTGAATACCGGCGTGCTGCACCCGGCAATTGCCGCCTCGATCGGAGCCCCACGGCTCGCAAGTCCCGCTTCCGAGACCAACCGGCAAACGCTGGCGACCGGCGGCTCCGACGAAACCAACCTCGCCGTCTTGCACCGCGTGCTCGACCTTCTGAAATCGGGCCGCGAACGGTTCGGCCGGATTCCTTCCTACAATGCGATCTTCAACAAGCGCGAGCGGATCGGCGCGGAAGTCAGCGACCTCTCGACGTTGGAGATCAAGGTGCGGCATCAGCCCTTTGCCGTCTATCTCAAGGTGCTCGAAGGCCACAGCCTGGGACGCGAAGTCCTCTACGTCGACGGCGAGAACGACGGCAGCATGCTCGTCCGCATGGGCGGCTTGAAGGGACGGCTGATCCCGGCCTTGAAGATCGATGCCACCGGCTCGATCGCCATGAACGAGTCGCGGTACCCGATCACCAAGGCGGGCATCCTCGGGCTGACCGAGTCGATGATCGCCCATCGCGAGATGGAGCTGGCCAACCAGGTCTACGCGCACGCTCGACAAGAGGCCGACGGCGTCGTCGACGGGCGGCCGTGTGCGGTGTACAGCTTTTTGTTCGACAATGCGGAGCGCTCGCCCGACTATCGCAAGTCGATCCAGTACCTCGATCGCCAGTGGAATGTGCCGCTGCAAGTCGAGAATTACGGCTGGCCCGAGCCGGGTCAGCACCTGGAGGGCGCGGCCCTCGACGAGGGCACCCTCATCGAGTATTACAAGTACTCGAATATCGTCGCCGACGGCCATTTGACCGACGACGATTTCAGCCCGTCCAATCCCGAATATCGCTTTCGGCGGTAGCTGCGCGGCGGGCGGCGACTTGCCGGCACCCGTACAATTCCTGGCGGAAGCCCGGAAGAGCCGGGCCCCGGAGTTGGCGGTTCTTAGTTTCGGTGCCGCGCAAATCCGACTGCGGGCCAGAATCGCCGATCCGCCCGCACGGATGAGATCGCGGCTCCAACAGGAGGAACAGGACCATGGATTCGCCGGTCATTGTCGGCGGCGTCCGCACGCCTTTCGTCAAAGCGGCGGGATCGTTCAACTATCTCCCCGCGCAGGAACTCGGCCGACTGGCCGTCCGCGAGCTACTCGAGCGGCTCAATCTCGAGCCCGATGCCATTGACGAGGTCATTACGGGCAACGTCGCCGGGACCGACGCGGCCAACGTCTCCCGCGTGATCTCGCTGCGGGCCGGCATTCCCGTCGATCGCGTGGCCCACACCGTCAATCGCAACTGCGCGAGCGGTCTGGAAGCGGTGACGCAAGCGTACGAGCGGATTCGTACCGGGCAGGCGCAGGCGGTGATCGCCGTCGGCGTCGACTCGATGAGCAACATCCCCGTCATCTGGACCAAGTCGCTCACCGACGACTTTTTGGAATTCAGCCAGGCAAAGACCGTTTGGAAGCGGCTGCGGGCGCTGGCCCGCGTGCGGCCGCGCGACTTGGCCCCGGTGATCGGCATCAAGCAGGGGCTGACCGACCCGGTCTCGGGCATGATGATGGGCGACACGGCCGAAAAGCTGGCCCGCCAGTACGGCATCAGTCGCGAGGCGCAGGACCTGTTCGCGCTTCGCAGTCATCAGCGGGCGACGGCCGCGTGGAGTGAAGGCCGCCTCAAGGACGAAGTGTTTACCGTCTATCCCGAGAAGGCCAAAGGGGCCGTCGAAAAGGATATCGGCCCGCGCGACAATCAGACGTTGGAAGCCCTCGGCAAGTTGAGGCCGTTCTTCGATCGCCGTTGGGGCACCGTGACGGTCGGCAATTCGTGCCAGGTGACCGACGGCGCGGTCGCACTCTTGCTCATGACCGAGGAGCGGGCGCGGTCGCTCGGCTTGCCCCGCTTGGGACGGCTTCGTGGCTATGCCTACGCCGGCTGTGACCCGTCGGTGATGGGACTCGGACCGGTTTATTCGAGCAACAAAGTTCTCAAGTCGACCGGCGTCCACATGAATCAGCTCGATCTCGTCGAGATTAACGAAGCCTTCGCAGCGCAGGTGCTGGCCTGCCTGAAGTGCTTCGAGTCGCCGCCCGCCGCTTGCATCGGTACGGATGGAGCGTCGGCTTTGGGGCCGATCGACGAGGCGCGGCTGAACGTGAACGGCGGCGCCATTGCGCTGGGTCATCCCGTCGGAGCCAGCGGTGCGCGGCTGGTGCTGACGATCTTGAACGAGCTGGGACGCCGCAAACAGACGCTCGGCCTGGCGACGATGTGCGTCGGAGGCGGCCAGGGCGGCGCGGCGGTCGTCGAACGAATCGCGCGACTGGAATGGCTGAGTGCCCGACTGACAGCGGTGACCCCTCCGCTAAACAGACAAAAGCAGTCAACCAGGAGCCAAGATGGCCGTGATGTGGCACGCGGGCGAACCGCAGGACGGAATTCTGTGGGTTGAGATCAACTGGCGGGAGCGGCCCGTCAATGCGCTGTTGCGCGACACGCTCAACGAACTGTCGGAACTGATCGGTCGTATCCGTTCGGACTCGGCCATCACGGGCGTGGTCTTCAAGAGCGGCAAGTCGGGCAACTTCATCGCCGGGGCCGACGTCACCGAGTTTCAGAAGATTCGCTCGCCGGACGAGGCGCGGCAATTCGTCCTGCAGGGCCAGCACATCTTCGATGATCTGGCGTCGCTCAAAGTCCCCACCGTCGCGCTGATTTCCGGAGCCTGCCTGGGGGGCGGACTGGAGTTCGCGCTCGCCTGTCGCTGGCGAATTGCCGACTACAGCCGCAAAACGCAGATCGGCCTGCCCGAGGTGATGCTGGGCATTGTCCCCGGCTGGGGCGGCACGCTGCGACTGCCCAAAACGGTCGGCTTTGCCGAAGCCGTGCCACTGTTGCTCACCGGCCGAGCCTTGAATGGCCGGCAAGCGGCACGCAAAGGCCTTGTGCACGACGCCGTGCCGACCGAGGGGCTGGATCACGTGGCCCGCACGCTTCTGGCGACAGGCGGACGCCACCTGCGGCCGCGGAAGGTCGGACTCGTCGGCGGATTGATCGATCGTCTCGGCCCGCTCAAAAAGCTCGTCCTTTGGCAGGCCACGAAGCAAGTCCACAAAACCACGCACGGCCACTATCCCGCGCCGTTCGAGATCATCGAGGTGCTGCGCGAAGGCATCAGCCAGTCGCCCGAGGAGCACCTGTCGCGCGTCCGCGACGCCAACGTGCGGCTCGGCCAGCTGCCGGTCACGCGGGAGCTGGTCCGACTGTTCTTCCTGAGCGAAGGAGCGAAGAAGGTTCCCGAGTCGCTCGGTGCCTCGGTCGATGCCGACACGATCGAGCACGCCGCGGTGATCGGCGCCGGCGCGATGGGGGCGGGAATCGCCCTGTTGGCGGCCCGCCGCGGTGTCTGGACGCGGCTTAAGGATATCAACGCGGACTTTGTCGCCCGCGGGATGAAGAACGTCCGCAAGTTGATCAGCACGGACGTCAAGCGCCGCCGCATCACCGCGCTCGAAGGGACGCAGGCCCTCGATCACCTCAGCCCGACGACCGATTACCGCGGACTGAAGCAGGCAGACGTGATCGTCGAGGCGGTCGTCGAAGAGCTCGACATCAAGCACCAGGTCTTCACCGAGCTGGCCAACGCCACCGGTCCCCAGTTGCGCACTGGCGACGAACACCAGCTCGCTCACCGTCGCCGCGATTGCCGCCGGCGTGCCCGACCCGTCGCGCGTGGTCGGCCTGCACTTCTTCAATCCGCCACACCAGATGCCACTGGTCGAGGTCGTCCGTGGCCCGCAATCCGATCCGCAGATGGTCGCCAAGGCCGCCGCCCTGGCCACCCGCATCGGCAAAACGCTGGTGCTGGTGGGGGACTGCGCGGGATTTCTGGTCAATCGCATTCTGGCTCCCTACATGAACGAAGCGGGCCACCTCGTCGCGGAGGTCGACGATCCGCTCGAGATCGACCGGGCGGCCGTCGAGTTCGGCATGCCGATGGGGCCGCTGGCGCTCATCGACCTGGTCGGGCTGGCCGTCTCGAGCCACGTCTCGGAAAACTTGCGGGCGGCCTACGGCGAGCGGATGGAGCCCGCCCCGATCTGGCAAGCGCTCAAGCAGTCCCCAGAGGCGTCGAAGGCAGGCGCGCATGAAAGTTATCGAGAAGACCTGGTTCGGCAAGCGGCTGAACCCGGCCGTTCTCGCCGCGGCCAAGAATGTGGCTCGCTACTCGGCCGGGCCGAAGGTCGTGCTCTCCCACGAGGAGATCGTGCAGCGTCTCGTCTACCCGCTCATCAACGAGGCGGCCCGCTGCCTCGACGAGAAAATCTGCGAGAAACCCGACGACATCGACCTGGCCATGGTCTTCGGCACCGGCTTTGCGCCTTTCCGCGGCGGACCGTTACGCTATGCCGACAGCGTCGGTGTCGCCAAGATCGTGCAGGCGCTCGACACCCTGGCGACCCGGTCACCGCGCTTTACGCCATGCGATCGGCTCCGCCGCATGGCGGCCGCCAACGAACGCTTCCACCCGGCTGATCCCTAACGGCTCGTGGTCCGTCGATCGCTTTCTGACAGGTACGGGTGCCACGGTTGAGCTTGCTCAAACGTGCTCTTAACGGGTCAGCAACCGGAAAGAGCACGGCTGAGCCGAAGCGTCTCAGCCGTGGCACCCGAATTACCGGACGCCCTTACGACTCCGCGTGGGCATGTTTTCCGCTGTGAATCGCGCAGCATGCACCCGACTTTTGCGGTCGAGCCGCGAGTGTCGGCCTGCTCGCGCCCGCGGTACGCCTCGAGCTCACCCTCCCTTCTCGTCCCGCCTCACGGGTTGCATTCCCGCTCGCTTTTTCGTCTGATTTAGTCATCCGTTGAGCCGTTCCGGCTGCCGTATCGGGCGCCCGATCAAAAATTTCGCACATCCTTTTTGCATGGAGTTGAGGCACGAACCATGACACGCGCTTTTCGAGCCTGGTCCCTCATCTTTGCCCTGGCGGCGGTCGCCGCGCCGAGCCGGCTGCCCGCCGCGCAAGAATTGTCGAGTGCCGACGTCGAAAAACTTGCCAAGTCGGTGACCATCCAGCGCGACGAATGGGGCGTGCCTCACATCTCCGGTCCCACCGATGCGGCGACGTCGTTCGGACTGGCCTACGCCCAGGCCGAGGATTTCTTCTGGCAGGTTGAGGACACGTACATCCAGGCGCTCGGACGCCATGCCGAGGTAATCGGGCCGCCGGGACTGTCCTCCGACGTGTTGATGCACCTGTTCGAGGTCCCGTCGCGCTCGAAGTCCGACTTTGAGACGTTGGACCCGCAGCTCAAGCAGATCGCCGAGGCTTACGTCGCCGGACTCAACTACTTCCTGGAAAAGCACCCGAACGTGCACCCGCGGCTCTTGACCCACTTCGAGCCGTGGCAGGTGCTGGCGTTCGACCGCTTCACGCTCTTGTCGTTCATGTATTCCAAGTCGCACGCGGACAAGCCGGTGCCGGCCGAGTATGAAGAACGGATGGCCAAGGTCACCGGCTCGAACGAATGGGCCATCGGCCCGAAGAAGACGAAGTCGGGCCAGGCCATGCTCTTCATCAATCCGCACCAGCCCTGGTACGGCTACGGCCAATTTTACGAGGCTCATTGCAAGAGTGACGAAGGACTCAATTTCTCGGGCTCGTGCTTCTACGGTTCGCCCGTGCTCACCATGGGTCACAACGAGCACCTGGGCTGGGCCCACACCGTCAACGAGCCCGACATTGCCGACGTCTATGTGGAAACTTTCGACGATCCGCAGAACCCGCTGGCCTATCGCTACGGGAACGAGCACCGCACGGCCGTCGAGTGGAAGGACACGATTCTCGTCAAGAAGGGGAATGAGAGCCCCGTCGAGCATCATTACACGTTTCGCAAAACGCATCACGGGCCGATCGTCGGCCGGCAAAACGGCCAGCACGCTTTCGCCGTAAAGATCGCCCGCATCTTCGACGCCGTCCGCATCAAGCAGGCCCTGGTGATGACCAAGGCCAAGAACTTCGACGAGTGGAAGGCGGGAATCTCGTTGCTCAATCTGCCGATGTTCAACACGGCCTATGCCGACGACACGGGCAAAATCTTCTACGTCTACAACGGGGCGATTCCCATCCGCGATCCGAAGTTCGACTGGACCAAGCCGGTCGACGGCAGCAATCCGGCCACCGAATGGAAGGGCCTGCATCCGTTCGAGGATCTGCCGCAGGTGCTCAACCCCAGCGACGGTTACGTGCAGAACTGCAACTCGACTCCGTTCCAGACGACCGACGTCGACAATCCGGAGGCCCGCGATTTTCCGGGCTACATGTTCGAGGACGCATTTCTCGATCGCCGCCGGTCGCAGATGTCGCGGAAGCTGCTCCGCGAGGCGCACGACGTGACCTACGAAGACTGGCAGAACCTGGCCTTCGACACCACGCTCTATTGGCCGCTCACGGAACTGCCCGTCTACAAGCGGCAGTTCGAGGATCTGAAAAAGTCCGATCCCAAGCTGGCCGAAGAAGTGAAGCCCTACCTCGACCACTTGCTCGACTGGGATTGCCGCGTGACGGCGGACGGCACGCAGGCCCTGTTGTGCACGCAGTGGTACGGCGACATGTACGGCGACCATTATCCGGCCGAGACCCTCAAGCCCGAATACCTGACCAGCATTCCCGCGCGGTTCCGGGCACTCGTCGAAGCGGCCAAAAAGCTTACGGCCCTGCACGGCGATTGGAAAGTCGCCTGGGGCAAAGTCACGCGGACGCAGCGGGTGCCCAACGCCACCTCGATCGAAGACGCCGGCAAGTACTTCCGCGATCAGAAGCCCAGTCTGCCGCTGGTCGGCGCTCCCGGGCCGTTGGGCGTCGCCTTCACCCTCTATTACAGCCCGAGCATTCCGCTGCGGAAGCAACGCTTCGGCGTGGTGGGCGGCTCGTTTATGGGCGTGTACGAATTCGTGCCCGGCCGCGTGAAGTCGGCGACGCTCTTGCAGTACGGCGACAGCGGCGATCCGAAGTCGCCTCACTACTTCGATCAGGCCAAGCTCTACTCCGGGCACAAGTTCAAGACGGCCTGGTTCTACCAGGATGAAGTCGACGCCCACACGCAGGCGAAGTACCACCCAGGCGAAGAGGCCAAGTCGTAAAAACCAGTCGCGGGAATGTCCGCGCCCTTTCGAGCGGCGTGCGTGCGGTCGGCGTCGCCGTGCTGATGCTCACGTCGCTTGTGAGCGCGGCACGGGCTGACCGAGACGGCGTGCTCCGCGACGTCGCGCGGTTTGACGCAGAGCACCGCGACGCCGGCGCCTGGAACCGTCGGCGCGAGGAACTGCGGCGCGAGTTCGTCAAAGGGGCCGGGCTTTGGCCGCTGCCCAAGCAGGGACCGTACCGCGTCTTGCGTCACAGCTTGCGGACGCATGCCGGTTACACGGTCGAGAACGTAGCCCTGGAAACGCTGCCCGGCTTCTACTGCACGGGCAACCTGTATCGACCACTGAGGACGTCGCCAAACGCGGTCCCGGCCGGCGCAGGCTCTGGGGGGCCTGCCGTGCTCTGCCCGCACGGCCACTTTCAGCCGCTGGGCCGCTTCCGCGCCGAGCAGCAGATCCGCTGCGCTCGACTTGGCGCGGTGTGGCGTGACCGTTTTTTCGTACGGCATGGTCGGCTGGCAGGATTCGACCCAGACCACGCACGACGACCCGCTTGTGCTGGCGCTCCAGACCTGGAACAGTCTCAAAGCGCTCGATTTTCTCAGCACGCTCGAGGGCGTCGATCCCGAGCGGATCGGCATGACGGGCGCGAGCGGCGGGGGCACGCAGACGCTCTATCTTGCGCTGCTCGACGAGCGGATCAAGGCCTCCGCGCCGGTCGTGATCATCTATCCCTGGAGCGCGCCCGAAGGCTGCTGCCGCTGTGAGGGAGGCTTGCCCATAATGCAGGCCGCTCACACCAATTGCATCGAATTCGCCGCGGCGATCGCTCCGCGTCCCCAGCTCATTATTTCCGTCGGCCAGGACGCGACGCACGATTTTCCCGAGGTGGGTCTCCCCTTCGTTCGCCGTGCGTACGCGGCGTACGGTGCGGTCGAACGTGCGGAAAGCGTCTTTCTGCCCAAGGAAGCGCACGACTTCGGCCCGTCGAAGCGGGCGGCCGTTTATTCGTTCCTGGCGAGGCGGCTCGGCTTCGACGATCGTCCGGAAGATCTAAGCCGGATCACGATCGAATCGCCGGTGCAGCTCGAAGTCTTTAACGCCGCTCACCCGCTGCCGGCCGGCGCCGTGCACGGTTCAGCCGCCGTCAAGCGGGCCTTCGATCAATTGCCCCGCGCAAAGGATTGAACGGCGCGCCCGCGTCGGTCAGGGGCAGTCGAACTTGCGGATTTCGCTCTGGCCGTTGCGTTCGTCGATCACGATCAGCTGGTTCATGCCGAATTCCGCGCAGCGGCGCTTGAGCTGCGGCAGATACTGGTCGAGCGGCGGCTGTTTTTGCTTTTCCAGCGGATAGGTGTAGTGCTGATAGCCGTAACCCGACCAGAAGTCTCCTTCCGGCCGGTCGTAAAGACCGTCGATCATGGCGATGCCCGACAGGGCCGGCGCGACGAACGGTCCGTCCTTCGGCGAATAAGCGTCGTGCAGCAAGTCCCAGAACTGGCGGTTCGACTTGGGGATGTAGAGGAGCGAGCGCCGCTTCTCCGCCAGCGGTAAACGATCCAGGCTCTGCAAGAGGGGCACGATGTTCTTTTCGGTCCGCAGCCGTCCTTCGACGATGGCTGCCTGCTGGTCGATAATCTGTCGCGCCTGAGAAATGTTGCCGCTCCACGCGGCGTCGAGCGGAGAGGTAGCGGTGGGAGGCAGCCCGAGCGAACCGCGTACGGCCGCCGCTGCGTTACTCAGAAGTGCGTCGGTGTTGAGCAAAAACGTGCCGACGGCGAACAGTCCCAACAGTCCGGCCAGTGCGCGTGGCATGGTGATGCGGTCGAGCCAGCTTGCCCTGACGCCCGTTTGCGGCCGAGCGTGGGCGGTCAGCGAATCCGCCGGAGCGGGTTGTCGCCTGGCGTCCGCCGCTCCGCACCGGCCGCAGCACAACGGCGAGCGTCAGCCCCAGCGCCAGCCACTGCTGATCGATGGCGAAATAATGCGTGCTCGAATAGTCGCTCAGGAGAATTTCCGGCACCGCGCCCAGCACGGCGATGATCAGCACCAGCTCCACGTCGAGCAACTGTCGGCGCGGAACGCGCTCACCACCTCGCGTAGTGTGCGGGCCCCTTCTTCGCGAAGTCGCAGGCCCACGAAAAGCAGCGTCCAGGCGTAGCAGAAGAGCCAGTAATACGACCACCAGGTGAAGCCGACCAGCGTCTTCAGGGCATTGAAAGGGGAAATCCCCGCGACCTGGCCGTATTCCGGGTTGTAGGTGAAGAGAAAGCCGCAGTAGAGGATCACCAGGCCGATCACGGACGAGGGTGCGGTGATTTTGCAGCGGTAGAGTCTGAGACGGAAGAAGAACCAGGCAGCGGCCGCCGACAGGAGCATCATCACGGAAATTTTGAGCAGCCCGACGACGGCCGGCAGCGTGCAGATAAAAACGAAGCCGAGCAGCACGTCGAAACTCCGCATTTCGGGGGCCGTCTCGATATCGCGGGATAGGGCCGACACAGCGGCAATCCCCAAGAGCGCCACCGCAATCGCCAGACCGTACGATTCGCTGACAAAGAGAGGTGAAGCGCGGGCGACCGGGTCGATGCCGATCCCCAGCGGGAGCACGCCAATGATTCCCGCCGCCAGCACGAACCAGAACAATAGGGCGGCCGGATGGAATCCTTCGTCAAACGGCGCGGCGCTCGTCTGGGCCGCGGCCGCCACGGGCGACTTGGCCGGTCGGCGGGCCTCGGTTTCCCAATCGACAACTGGTCGTCCCGGTCCGCGCCAGATCTCGCTGATGGCGACGGCGAATGTCAGCAGACTGAAGGTGATGAACGGCGCGAATATCACCGGGTAGGCCAGGTTGTAAAAGTCGACCACCGAAATATCGAGCAGGTTTGAAACACGGGCGAATGCCCAGTGGCTGCCGAAGTGATAGAGCACGTGCGGCAGGCCGTCCAAACCCGTACTGCACGCGCCGTACGTGCGGAGCATGTTGGCGAGCGTGATATGAAACAGCGTGTCGATGTGGGCGTAACCGTTGCAGAGGCTCTCGACGAACAGCGGATTCTCGAAGCCGCCTCCCCAGATCGAGCCCGCCGCGTAAAAGCCGAACAGCAGGCCGAAAAGGCCCATCCAGACCGCTCGGGCCGGACGCACACGCCCAACATTCTCGACGATCCGCAGGGCCAGTGCCGCCACGCCCAGCCCGGCAAAGATGATCGCCGCCGGCCGCGTCACTGCAGTCAGCTCGACGCCGGCGACGACGACCAGGGCCAATCCGGCCAACGTCAGCGGCGCGTGTCCGTGCCACCAAGGGGCCAAAAGCGGATCACTGGAGGTGCGAAGCGCTTTGCGCGCGGCGTACGAAAAGTTGACGAGAAACCAGCTCAATCCGACGAACTTCGCCCAGGTCCAGAGCGAGTCGTCCGGAAAGCCCAGGCGTGCGCCGAAGCCGATCGCCGCGATCACCGGCGCCATCAGCGACGCGAAGAATGCCGCCTGGGCGTAGGTGGTTTCAAGCGGGCGATAGTCGGGACGGTCGGCCATGATTGTTAAGGGCTAAAGAGGCAGATGCAGCTCGCGCGAGACCAATGTCGCGCTCAGCTCGCCGATGAAAGTGACAATCACGCCCACGAACAGCACGCCGGTCGCCGCCTGCGTGTTGCGGTAACGGAGAATCCGCCAGACCATCAGCGCCAGCACGAGCGGCGCGACGATCCCCGCCAGCCACCGCAGCCAAAGCCACATCAAAGGAGTGCCGGTCAGTCCGTTCCAGAGACTTGCTCCGCCCATCGTCAGCACGACCGTGGAGATCACGAGCCGCAGCCCCGCGGCCGATGCGAAGCAGACGTTGGCCGTGCTCAGCGGCGCAATCGACATCGTGGGTGACGTGAGGTACCAGTGACCCAGCAGCATGCCCACGGTCGCGCCGCCGATTGTCAGCGACGTCGCCAGCTCAGAAAAAGCGGTCACGAGCGACAGGCTGGCGTCCAGCGTCTCGCGGGAGAGCGACCCGGCCAGCAGCGTCCCCGTGGAGAGGATCGCGACGGCGAACAGGCAGACTGTGCCCGCAGGACGGCGCCCGAGCGTCCACAGAATCGAACTGAGATAGGCGATTCCCGCGGCCGTGAACGCTCCAGCCCGCAAAGCGGCGAGCGGCAAGAGGGGCGTGCTCTCGGCCGTGCCGAAGATCGAAGTTCCCAGCGTAATCCCGGCGAGCGCCGCCAAGGCCAGCGCTAACAGCGATTCAATCCGGAAGAAGCCGGTGGTGATCTGCGACCGCGGCAAGAGCAGCCAGGTCAGGCTGATGCCGCAGAGTAGTCGCAGAGAAAACTGGGCGATCATGAAAAGGCGTTCAGTGAGAGTCGGCGGGCGGCGGCGCGGAGATTGTTCTCAGTTTGGGCCGGGGCTACTTGGCGGCCCCGTTGATCAGGGCCATCGCCTCGGCGCGGCTGGCCGGGTTCGTTTTGAATAATCCACGCACGGCGCTCGTCACCGTCAGGCTGCCCGGCTTCTTGATGCCGCGGATCGTCATGCAGGTGTGCTCGGCTTCGAGAATGACGATCACTCCTTTGGGGTCGAGCTCCGCGTTGATCAGGTCGGCGATCTGGTGGGTCATCCGTTCCTGAATCTGGGGCCGCCGCGAAATCTCCTCGACGACCCGCGCCAACTTCGACAGGCCGGTTACCTTCCCTCGCGGCAGGTAGCCGACGTGCGCCTTGCCCAGAAACGGCAGCAGATGGTGTTCGCACATGCTGTTGAATGAGATGTCCCGCACGAGCACCATTTCGTCGTAGGTCTCGGTGAAGACCTTTTTGAGATGCCGGCCCGGATCGCTGTGCAGCCCGCAAAACAGCTCGGCGTACATCCGCGCCACACGGCCGGGAGTCTCGCAGAGGCTGTCGCGGTCCGGATTTTCGCCGATGGCCGCCAGGATCTCGCGGACGGCCCGTTCGATTCGCGGTAGGTCGACGCTCGCGTCGCGGTCGTTGTCACTGGTCGCGTGATTGGCAGCGGTCATGGGATGGAGAGTCGCAAGGTGGATGATCAAAGGTGAATGGAAAGCACCGCCGGTTTCGCGCGAGCCGCCCGGGCCGGTCGCGTGCTCAGAATTGGCAGTTCAGGTTCCACTATTGTAGTGAAGCGCGCTGGAGGCGGGCCACGCTTCAGCGCAGGCGAACCACTTCCGCGCCCGGGTAATAGTGGTGCAGGATGGCCAGCGGCCCAGAACCGGCTTCGCCCATTCCCCGGGCCCCCCACTGACACAGGCCCACGCCGTGGCCGTGCCCTCGCCCTTCCAGCACCAGGACGCCGTCGGCGATCTTGGCCTCGAACTGGTAGCTGGGGACTTTGGACGGATTGAGCTGCCGGCGCAGGTCGAAGGCCGACAGCCGATAACGCCGATTGCCGTCGCTCACCTCGAAGGTGGGCTCGCGAATGGCGTCGGTACGGCTCGTGCGTCGAATCGACGCCAGCACGCCGAACGGCTTCCCTTGCCCCCCTAAGAATCGCTGAAGCCGGCTCACCACTTCGCTTAAGGCCAGCTCCTGGGTCCAGCGAAAGAGTTCGGCGTCCTGGCACCAGGGACAATCGACGGGGGCCAGGGCCGCACTCTCGTCGCCGAAGACGGCTGCTCCGCCGACCGTCCGCCCACCGCAGACTGCCGTGTAATAGGTACAGAACGGCTGCCCGTCGCACAGGCAGATGATGCCCGCCGTTTGGTGGGCCGCATGCCGGCTCGACTCGGACTCAGCCGCAAAACGCCGGCCGTCGCGCCCCCGATACTGATAGCCGCCGTAGTTCTGGCTCCGCGTGGAAGCGAAGACGTCAAAGAGCGGACTGGGCTGCGAGCCGCGAAGCTGATAGAGAACGTACGACCGAGCGGCAATCGCCTGCGCCTGCCGGGCCGCGTCGGGAAAAGCGGCCGGCATTTCCCCGTCGACGACGCTGGCGACGTAATCCTCCAGCCCGACGACGTTGACGATCACAATTTTTCCGCCTCGCTGCCGCACCAGCCGCACGCGCCCGCGATATTGCCGGTCTGCCACCCAAATGCCCGGCGAGTGCTCGGGCACAACTTCCAGGGTCGTGCCCCCGACTGACTGTCGGCCAACCCGGAAGCCATTCGTCAGCGCCGAGATCGTCGCCTTGAATCCGCTCCCTTTGAGCGTGGCTGCCTGAGCGCTGTCGGCGGTCACCGTGTAGGGCCCGTCGACCGTAATCTCGACCTGGGCGACCGGGTTGTTGGTGAGTGCAACCCGCACCGCGTCGGGCAGCGGGAGACCCCGGTGCTCGGGAACGTCGGCCAACTCGCGAAACGAGCGAAGGCTTGCCGGCAGCGAGGGCGATTCAAAGAGCGAAGAGTCGCCCGCAAACCGCCAGCCGACCACCAGTCCGGCGACGGCCAGCAGCAGGACGAAGATGATCAGCTTGCCCCTCATGGGCGGGGAACCATCCTTGGATGATCAGGGGAGAGAGCGATCGGCGGACGGACGCGCGAGGATTCTCAGCTTCCTCATTCGAACTTCGTCCGTGTCTGTTCGATCGCTGTCCGGCTCACTCGTTCCGCAGCTTGAGGTTCATTTCAGCAAGCTTGGCGCAGGATTTCGTTGAGCGACGTGACGCCGAAGTTGCGGCTGCCCAACAGTTCGTCGGGCGTTTTTTGGATCAGGTCGCCGAGCGTCGTCAGCCCCAACCGCGACATGCACTTGCGGGCCCGCACCGACAGGTTGAGGTCCGACAGCGGCATCAGGTTCACGGCCTGTTCCTGCGGCGATAGGCTGGCCGGTGCGAAGAGCGGCTCGCGCATGCGGGGCATGCCGACGTTCTGGCCGACCCGCAACCCGTGCGCGCCCAACAATTCGCGGACTTCCCGCAGCGAAGTCTCGCCGAAGTTGCGGCCGTTGAGCAGCTCCTCCTCGGTCACCTGCGTCAGATCACCCAGCGTGAGGACGTTCATCGCTTCGAGGCAGTTGCGGCTGCGGACCGACAGCTCGAAATCGCTGATCGGCCGGGAGAGGATCGCCTCCATCTTCGCGGCATCGCGGACGGCGTCCTCGTCGTAGTACATGTCGCTGGCCGCTTCGATGTCTTTCAAATAGAGCCGAGCCCGTTCGTTCATCGGGTCGACTTCGAGCACGCGGCGGAAGCAGAAGGCGGCTGCCCGGTAGTTCTGTTCGTCCTCGTACATGAGCCCGAGGTTGACCAGGGCGCCCAGGTGAATGGGCGGACGGGACAGCGCCTGCTCGTAGAGGCGGATCGCCTCGGCGTCGTTGCCGCGAGTCGCGTTCTCGAATGCCAGGCGGAACAAGGCCCGCGAGTGCCGCGGATCCATGTCGACGGCGCGCTCGAAATACTCGACGGCGCCGTAGGTATCGCCGCGATCGGCGCGGATACAGCCCATCTGGTACGAGTACTCGGCCCGGCGGGCCCCTTCATTGACCACGCTGCGGAGCATGGCTTCGGCTTCGTCCAGCTTGGCGTCGGCTCGCAGTTCGCCCGCCCGCCGCATGGTCGACTCGACCTTGTCGTAGCCGAGCTTGGCTGCCTCGGCAAAGCGAGACTCCGCTTCGGCATGGCGGTCGAGCGCCGACAGTGCGAGCCCGTGATAAAAGGCGGCGACCGCGTCACCGCTGACACCGGCGAGCGCTCGCTCAGCCTCGCGCGGATGCCCCAACAGGTAGAGCCCCACACCCAGACGGGCCAACAGGGGCTGCGGCGGCTTGCCGCCCGAGGTGGCCTCCCGCTGCAGCGCGAGAAATTCCTGGCGAACTTCGGGCAAGGTGGGCGTCGCCAGCAGACGCTCGAGCTGTCGCACGTCGTCCACGGAGTAGGGAGCGGTCTTGTGAATCAGTCCCTTGAAGTCGACCGCTTCGGCGATTTTTTCAGACGACGCGTGCAGCTGCGACACGACGACTTCCCGCCGAGGATTCGAGAAATTTGCGACTTGGCGACCGGATTGCCGCCTCCCTGGAGACGCCCGCGGAGACCCGATTCAGGGTCTCCAAGGCACGAGTATAGCGACGGCGTTCCCAGTTGAAAACCGTGCGCCCCGATCCGGCGGCGCGGCCAAGTCGCGGGGTGTTAACTCTTTTGCCTGCCGATTCAATCTCCCCGTCCCCCCGGATATACTCGGTTGCGTTGCTAATCGGTGAAGAGGCCGCGATGTGCAGCGACGGCGTCCGCCCGCCCAATTCGATTTTCCTGCCAACCCTCTGCCTGCTGGTGCTTTGCTCCTCCCCGCTCGCAGTGCAGGGGGCCGAGCGGCGTGCCGCCGGGGAAGCGTTCTCGCCGGTTGATCGAGCGCATTGGTCGTTCCGGCCCATCGTGCGTCCGGCCGTCCCCCGGGTGGTAGCACCCGACACGACTTTGACGGGTGCGAAGAGCGCCGCGGCGAACGTCACCGAGACGACCCGCACGCCGCTCGATGCCTTCCTACTCGCCCGGCTTGCCGAACGCGGGCTCTCCTTTTCGCCCCCCGCTTCCCGCCGCGAGTTGATTCGCCGCGTCACGTTCGACTTGACCGGCCTGCCGCCGACTCCGGCGGAGGCGGAGGCCTTCGCCGCCGACCCGGCTCCCGATGCCTACGCGCGACTCATCGAACGGTTCCTGGCGAGCCCGCACTACGGCGAAGCCTGGGGACGGACGTGGCTCGACCTCGTTCGCTTTGCGGAAACGGCCGGCTACAAGGCCGATCCGTTGCGGCCCCTCGCCTGGAAATATCGCGACTTCGTCGTGCGGTCGTTCAATGCCAACGTTCGTTATGACCGATTCGTGCAAGAACAACTGGCGGGAGACGAACTGTTTCCCGACGACGTCGACGCCCAGATCGCGACCGGCTATTTGCGGATGTGGCCTGACGAAAGCAACGCCTCGATCGTGGCCCTCGCGCGGCAGGACGCGCTCAACG
This sequence comes from uncultured Planctomycetaceae bacterium, assembly GCA_963813715.1. Lineage (GTDB taxonomy): Bacteria > Planctomycetota > Planctomycetia > Planctomycetales > Planctomycetaceae > DASPSM01. The sequence continues at coordinate 61,624 of CAWFAK010000013.1, forward strand.
ACCTCACCGGCAACGTCGGCTCCGTCTTCCTCGGATTGTCGATCGGTTGTGCCCAGTGCCACGATCACAAGTTCGATCCGATCAAGCAGCACGACTTTTACCGGCTCGAGGCGTTTTTTTCCGGCATCGTTCCGGTCGAAAAAGTGGCCGTTGGATCGCCGTCCGCGATTGTCGAGTACCAGCGGAAGCTGGCCGCCTGGCAAGAGCGCACGCGAAGCGTTCGGGACGACCTGTTTCGCGTTGTCAGCACGGCCCGCGCGCGGGCGGCGGCCGAACGTCGCAAGCGATTTCCGCCGGAGGTGCTGGCCGCGATCGATAAACCGCTCGAAGAGCGGACGCCGCTGGAGCGGCAGCTCTTCTTTTGGTCCGACCGGCAGATTGAGGTCAGCGAACCGCAGATCGTCGCCAAGATGAGCCCCGCCGACCGCGCGCGTCTTCCGCAGCTGCGACGGCAAGCGGCCGAACTCGAAGCCGCCCGACCCAAACCGCCACGGATGTCCGACGTGATGGCAACCGTGGAAATTCCCGGTCCGATCCCGGCGACCTTTCTCAACGCGGGTGGCAGCTACGAGAAACCGGTTCGCGAAGTGCAGCCCGGCTTCCTTTCCGTGCTCGACCGCGACCGCGAACCGGCGGCAAAGATTATTCCCCCGCGGGCCGGTGTGGACGGTCGACGGACGGCGCTGGCCCGCTGGCTCACCGATCCGCACAATCCGCTCGTCGCGCGGGTCATCGTCAATCGAATTTGGCAGGGACATTTCGGCCGGGGCCTGGTCGACAACGCGAACGACCTCGGCACGCAAACTCCGCCCCCCAGCCACCCGCAGCTGCTCGACTGGCTTGCGAGCGAGTTCGTCGCCCGCGGCTGGGACGTGAAGGCCATGCATCGCTTGATGCTGACGTCTGCCGCCTATTGTCAGACCAGCAATCCGCCGCAGGCCGGAAACCAGTCGTCGCTGGCAGCTCGGCTGGATCCCGATAACCGGCTGTACTGGCACGCCAACCGCCGTCGCCTGAAAGCGGAGGAAATTCGCGACTCGCTCCTGGCGACCTCCGGTCGACTCAATGAAAAGATGTGCGGGCCTGGTATTCGCCCGCCGCTGCCGGCCGCCTTGCGTCAGGAATCTTGGAAAGTGACGGCCAAGCCCGTGGAACGGGACCGGCGTTCGGTCTATCTCTTCGCCAAGCGCAACCTGCCCTTTCCGCTGCTGAAAGACTTCGACCTCCCCGACATGCACGAAAGCTGTGCGCGACGCACGGCGACGATCATCGCGCCGCAGGCGCTCGCGCTGTTTAACGGCGACTTCGCCGTTGCGTGCGCGAACGCGATGGCGGAGCGCCTCATTGCCGATCCGCGACTGACCGACTGGAGCGCGCGGGCCGACGCCGCGTATCGCATTGCATTCGGTCGTCCGGCCGCGGCCGACGAGCGAGCGGAGGCGATGGAATTCTTGCGCACGCAGGCCAGCCACCTGGTTTCCGCGCACGGCCTGCATGCCGATGCGGCTGCCCACCAAGAAAGTGAAACGGCCCTGCGAACCGCCTTTGCCGACTTGTGCCACACCCTCCTGAACGCGAACGAGTTTTTGTTCCTCGACTGAAATCCCGCCGTTCCCTCCGCCTGCGGACACTCGCCATGCAACATTTCGAGCAAGCCGGCAGCCGCCGCGATTTTCTCTGCCGCGCCGGCGGTGGCTTCGGCGCCATCGCCTTGCAGGGCCTTCTGGCGCAGGAGGGCTTGCTGCCGTCTCAACAGGCGGCGGCCGCACCGGGTGCGAACTCGAGCGCCAAAGGAGGCACCTATCCCGTCCGTGCCAAGAACGTGATCTTTCTGTTCATGGACGGCGGGCCGAGTCATATCGACACGTTCGATCATAAGCCGCTGGTCAACACGTACGCGGGCCACCCACTACCCAAGAGCGTCAAACGGGTCTTTACGCCGATGGCCGTAACGGAGAATCCGCTCTTGGCGTGTCGCCGTCAGTGGCGGCGGTACGGCCAGAGCGGTCGCTACGTGTCGGACTGGTATCCGCGCGTCGGCGAGCACATCGACGACATCTGCCAGATCCACTCCTGCACCAGCGACGGCATCAATCACGTCGGCAGCGTCTGCATGATGAATACGGGCAGCGTGCTCGCCGGTCGCCCGAGTCTGGGCACTGGGTGAATTACGGCTTGGGGACGCAGAATCAAAACCTGCCCGGTTTCGTGGTCCTGTTGGATAACGACCACGAGCCGCCGGGGGGCAGCCGGGTTTGGGGCACGGGCTTCATGCCGGCGACGTTCCAGGGAACGCAATTCCTCAATGGCCGCGAGCCCATCCTAAACCTGCACTCGGCCGCCCGCATCGGTGACGAGCGGCAGCGCGGCAAGCTCGACTATTTGCGAAAGCTCAACCAGCGGCACCTGGCGACGCGAAGCGGAGACGATCAGCTCGAAGCGCGAATCGCCTCGTACGAGCTGGCCTTCCGCATGCAATCGCACGCGCCCGAGGCCGTCGACCTGACACGGGAGACGGCCGCGACGCAGCAGGCCTACGGCCTCGACGATCCGGCCACCGCCGCCTTCGGCCGCAATTGTCTCATGGCCCGCCGCCTGGTCGAGCGGGGCGTGCGCTTCGTGCAGCTTTACTCCGGCTCCGGCAGCCGCTGGGACGCGCACAGCCACATCGAACAGAATCACAGCAGCCTGTGCCGACAAACGGACCGTCCGATCGCCGCCCTCTTGGCCGATCTCAAGCAGCGGGGACTGCTCAAGGACACGCTGGTCATCTGGGGCGGCGAATTCGGTCGCACGCCCATGTCGGAAAAAGGAGACGGTCGCGATCACAATCCCTACGGTTTCACGACGTGGCTGGCTGGCGGCGGCGTGAAAGGGGGCCACGTCGTCGGCGCGACCGACGATTTCGGGATGCACGCGATCGACAACCGCGTCTCGGTCCGCGATCTCCACGCCACCATCTTGGCCCTGCTGGGCCTCGACCACACCGAGCTGATCTACGTCCACCAGGGTCGCCCCGAACGGCCGACGGTGAACGAAGGCACCGTGGTCGAGGAGGTCTTTGCCTGAACGTGCCCGCGGTCTCTTAAGGGATCGTTAGAAAACACGGCCTCCCCACGGCGGCAAAACGGCGAACAATGGATTAACGCCGCACGTCACTCGTCGCCTTGCTGTGCAGGAGTCCTGCCATGTTTCGGAATTGCTCTGTTGCTCGGTCCCCGAACCGAAAGACGTCGCTCTTGTTGCTGCTTGCTGTCACGCTGTTCTGCGCTCGCGCGGCGTCGGCGGGGACTCAAGATGCGCCCGCTCCCGAAGATCGCATCAAGGCGCTCGAACACGAGCGGGACGAGCTGAAGAAACGCAACAGCCTGCTCGAGCTGCGGCTGCGGCAGTTGCAGTCGAGTATTGATCGGACGGTCACCGAGACGCTGGACACCGCCACGCTCGACCGGACGAGCGCTGGGCCGCCGGTGCCCCATCCGCCTGGGGAACCGGCCGCTAACGGAACCCCAGTGCCGGCGGCAGTCGGTTCGTTTCCCGTGGCATCGTGGCGGTCGCTCGGGCCGTCCTACTCGCGGGCGGCCGGCTTCTTTTCGCCCCTGCAGCAGCCGCTTGACCTGGTTTCGCTGGCTGTGGCTTACCAGGACGCGCTCGGCGGACTGCGCCGGGCCCGCGCGGCAAAGGAGTTCTTGCCGAATCGCGCGAGCGACGTCGAATCGGCCGCCGAGAAGGTCCGCTTGATGCGTTCGATGACCAAAGCCATGCGGGAGGCGATGGCCGAGCAGGTCGATCAAATGCACAAGTTGAGCGCGGTTCACGCCATCCCCACGATGGACGTCCGTAACTTGGACGCGAAGTTGAAGATCCTCGACTTCATCCTGGCCAGCGATCCGGAAGCCGGACCCGCAGCGACCGACTCGCCGACGGATTCGGCAAACCCAAAAAGCGGCAGCACCGCGCCCTCCGGTGGCCATGCAGTCAGCGGCAAAGCTTCTGGCGACGCTCAAGCCCCGCCGGCAAAAGCCGAATAGACTAATCGCGCTCGGGCGCCTTTTTCGTCCGGCGCGTCGGTTCGGCCGTCCAGGGGTCTTCGGGCCACGGGTGCTTGGGGTAGCGGGCCCGCAGGTCCTTGCGGACGCGCGGGTAGCCGTTGGCCCAGAAGCTTTCCAAATCGTCGGTGATTTGCTGCGTCCGCATATTGGGAGCCAGCAGATGCAGCACGACCGGAACCCGACCTCCGGCAACTCGCGGCGTTTGCCGGAGTCCAAAGACCTCCTGAATGCGGACGGCCAGCACCGGGGGCCGGCCCACCTCGTAAGTGAGCCCGATGTGACTGCCGCTGGGGACGGCGAGTCGCTCAGGCGCCTCGCGATCGACTGCTTCCCGCTGCGGCCAGGTCAGCCGCCCTTTCAACGTGTCGAACCACGGTGCCTTCCGCAGCTCATCGAACGAGCGGCGGGTCTGGCACAGTTCGAGCAGCACGCCTTGGAGCTCGGCCTCGTCGAACGTCGGCAGCTTGAGTTCGGGTATCCAGCCGGCCAGGCAGCGTACGCGGGCAAGAAAGGAATTCACCTCCGCATCGTCGGTGGGAAAGACGCGGTCCCAATCACGGGCGGCGGCCTCGGCGAGCAGGCGTGCCGTTTCTTCGCCGGCCGGCGCGGGGATGTTGACTTCGTCGAGCACCAGATCGTCCCAATAGGTGCGGCGGCGGCCGACGACGCTCTTTTGCGTCGGGTGAAAGAATGCTTCGTCGCCAGTCCGCAGCCCCCGCGACGGCAGCCACGAGCGTTCAATGGCTGACGCTTGCCGCACGAGGGCCTCCGTCTGGCCGGCATCGACGTCGACGCAGACGAAGAACTCCGCGTTGCTGACGGCCGATTGCGGGGCCATCCGGACGCCGCGGCCGCCGACCATCACGCCTTTGCCCGTGCTCGAATCACGACGCCGCGCCACCCGATCGGGGAAGGCCGCCAACAGCGCGTGCAACAGCGCCTCGGGCTGCGGCGGTGTGCTGGCGCCGCGTCGATCGCCTCCTAAATGCTCGCGGACTTCCCTCACTAGTTGGTCCCGCGCGCGGCCGATAAAGGCCGCCGCACCGGGATTGATCGGCCCGAAGGGAGTGTCGGACCGCCCGCGCGATTCGTACTCCTCGAAGGCAGCGACCCGATCGAGCACGTCCGAGCGCGAGACATAATGCGCCGTCGTTCGCGGCGTGCCACCTCGCCCGGCATCGCTTCCGGCACCCGCTCGCCCGCCGGACCGCATAAACGGATCGCGTTCGGAGAGCATGGCACCGGCGAGCGCCGCCTGAGGCAGGCAGCCCAGCCGGTCCCCTTCGACCAAGAGCCGGGCGATCCGCGGGTGAACGGGCAAACGGGCGAGAATCTGGCCGAGCGGCGTGAGGCTGCGGCCGTCGATCGCTTCCAGCCGTTCGAGCAGCCGCATGGCCGTGTCGACAGCGGGCGGTGACGGCGGCGCGAACCAGGGAAAGGCCAGCACGTCGGTCTCGCCCCAGCTCCACAGTTGCAGCACGGCCGCCGCCAGATCGACCCGCTCGATCTCGGGCAGCTCAAACGCGGGACGATGCGGATGCGTGCGTTCTTCCCACAGTCGCAGGCAGACGCCGGCGGCCGTTCGTCCCGCGCGGCCGGCACGCTGATCGGCCGACGCCCGAGAGATCGGGCCGAGCACCAAGCGGTCGAGGCCGACCGACGGGTCAAATCGCATCTGCCGCGCCAGGCCCGAATCGACCACGGCCGTGATGCCGGGAATCGTCAGCGACGTTTCGGCGACATTCGTCGCCAGCACCAGCTTGCGACGTTCGCTCGGCATTAGCACGGCGTTCTGTTCTTCGGGCGGCAGATCGCCATACAGCGGAAACACCGCCAGATTGTGCCGGCGGGCGAGCGGCTGGACTTCGGCTGCCGCCTGGCGGATTTCGCCCACGCCGGGCAAGAAGGCCAACACATCGCCCGGATGTGCGATCAAATACCTCTTCGATGCCAGCCGCCACGGACGCTGCTAGCGCGCGCTTGTCGCTGGCCCCCGCGTATTGGATGGCGACGGGGAACATCCGCCCGGCCGACTCGATCACCGGACAGCCGCCCAGAAACGCGGCCACCGGAGTCGCGTCGAGCGTCGCCGACATCACGACGATTCGCAATTCGGGCCGCACCGTCTGCTGAATGCGGCGGACCATGCCCAGCGCCAGATCGCTGTTGAGATTCCGCTCGTGAAACTCGTCAAAGACGACCGCGCCGACCGACTCCAACAGGGGCTCGTCATGCAGCATCCGCAGCAGGATGCCCTCCGTCACCACGGAGAGTCGCGTGCGCGCACTGACGCGCTGCTCGAACCGCACCTGGTAGCCGATCTCGTCGCCGACACTCGAGCCACGTTCGGCCGCGATTCGCCGGGCCGCGGCCCGCGCGGCCATCCGCCGGGGCTGCAAGACGAGCACGCGGCCGGACGTGGCCAGCGGCGGATCGAGCAATGCGGGGGGCACGCGGGTGGTTTTGCCGGCTCCGGGCGGTGCGCCGATCACCACGTTCGAGCCAGCGATCAGCGCGTCTCGGATCTGCGGCAGGATCTCGTCGATCGGCAGCGGCGGGCGGCGGTCGTCGTGCATGGAAAACGGGCGCTCGGCGTCGCCTCGAGGCTAATTCTCGGGAAAGTCGACCTGGCTCAGGGGCACCTGCGAACCGGCCAGGCGGTGTGCCTCTTCGATGCTGGCTTTGAGGTCGCCCAGCAGGATCGGACGCACGCCGCGCCGGTCGAGGACGTTGTAAACAGCCCGGTAATACCAGAGCGTGCCGTTCTTGCCCCCTTTGAAAATCTGCCAGGCGTCGTCCGCCTGGTGCTGCAGTGCCAGGATTAGCGAGCGGACGTTGTGCAATTTGTCGCAGGCGACGACGAGCAGCACCGAGGGGGGCGCCGCCAGCAGGTCGTGGATATACGTCTGCTTGCGCTCTTTCCAGGGGGGCTTGGGGATTTCGGTCGCGTCGGTGCAGCCCATCACGATGTCGGCCACGTTCGGTCCAAACCGCTCCCGGACGTCGCGGAGCCGGTCGAGCCCGCCGCAATCTTCGACCGTGTCGTGCAGCAGGGCGGCAATCGCCTCGTCTTCGTCGGCTCCGTGCTCGAGGGCCAGCGCGGCCACCCCCAGCAGATGGGCGACGTAGGGAACGGTCGTTCCCTTGCGCAATTGGCCGGCATGGGCCAACTCGGCATACGCCAGCGCCTGGCCGAATCGCGACGGGTGATCGGTCATGATTGGACGGTCATGGATTGAGTGACTCCAGAGTGATGTTCGCCTGGGAATTGTAGTCGTACCGGTCGGGCGGTGCGCGGATCCTGTGATTCGAGCTGGACGGCAGACAAAAAGCGCAGGCCCGGTTGTCCTTTCCGATGTGCAGCCAGCGTTTGTTCCGTCCGTCGAACGGTCCGGTCAAATGTCATTTCCCCTTCGCGCGTAGAATCTTCATAATGTGGTTGTGTGGGCAATCCGGGTTCAGGCCGACACTTCTGCCCGTGCGAGTACCTTTCCGCCGGGACTTTGGCCTGACACCGCGGAGATTGGACCTTTGACCTTGGACTCGAGACCAGGCAGCGAGGCACCGATGGCCCGTTACAGACGACAAGCCGGATTTACGCTGGTCGAACTGCTGGTGGTCATCGCGATCATCGGCGTGCTGGTCGCCATCCTGTTGCCGGCCGTGCAGGCCGCCCGCGAAGCGTCACGACGCACGCAGTGCCGCAACAACCTGCACCAGATCGGCATCGCCTTGCACAATTATCACGACACGCACCAGATGTTTCCGCCCGGTTGGATCGGAGTGACGAACTACCAGCCGGACGTCAATGGGTACAGCGGTTTGGCCTGGTCGTCCCTGATCTTGCCGCAAATCGAGCAAGCGATGGCCGCGTACCAGGCCAAGGTCAAGAACGGTGCGCCGCCTCCCGTGGTTAAGGCGCCGCCCCTCAGTCTCAACGTGCCGATCACGGATCCCGCCGACGCGACAATGCAGCCCTACGTGATTCCGATCTACCGCTGCCCGAGCGACACCGGCCCGGAAACGGTGTCCATCGTCCAGGACCCGAGTAAGACGACCAATCCCAACCTTCCGATGACATTCGCCACCTCGAACTATCTCGGCTCGTTCGGGGCGACAAGTTATGAAACGTGCCCTTACGCGGCTAATGTCGGAGACTGCGGCATGAACGCGACTGCTCTCAAGCAGTATCAGCTTTCGCTTGGCGTCTTCCAGCTCAACAGCCGCGTGACGCTCGGAGACGTGCACGACGGAACCACCAACACGATGATGGTGGGAGAACGCCGCACCAACCTGACTACGAATCCGCAAATCTTCGGAATGTGGCTCGGCGCGCCTCCGGGAGGAATACAGTCATACGGCCGGGTGCTGGGGTCCTCGGATCAGCCCCCCAACGATCCCGCAAATTCCTTTCAAGCGTACTCGAGCTACCACGGCAGCACGGTGAATATCCTGCTGGTCGATGGAAGCGTGCAAACGGTCAACAACAGCGTCGACATGAAGTTGTGGCAGGGAACCGCCACCATTCGCCAGCAGGACGATAACGTGGTCTTCGGCGCGAACTAGCGTGGCTCACGCCGCACCATCAGATCGCCCGACGAATCGTCAGCTCTAATTGCCCTTAAACGCGCCCTGCTGCCGGGCGAGTTCCAGCGGCGAGAGTTTTGTGCCTCCCGCTGCCGGCGTAGCCGGTGCTGCGGCTGGCGGTGCCGCAGCCGGTGCTTTCGGCGGGGCGGCTGCTGCAGGAGGAGCCGCTTGAGCGGCAGGTGCCGCCGGCGCTGGCGTGCTGAGACAGCCTTCTTTGGCAGCTCCCTGCGCACGGGCCAGTTCCAGCGGTGAGATCTTCTTTCCCGCCGGTGGAGCGGCCGGCAGACGGAGCAGGCACCTCAGCCTTGGGAACTGCCGCAGGCTTGGCGGCCGGGGCGACACCGGCAGCCTTCAGGGCGCCCTGTTGGCGAGCCAACTCCAACGGCGACAGTTTAGCACCGGCGGCAGGAGCTGATCCCGCGGCGGGTGCCGTTGCAGCGGGAGTTTTGGCCGGCGCGGCTTTGGCTGCGGCTCCGGCGGCCGCTTGCGCACGAGCCATTTCAAGCGGACTCATCCCGGCCGGTTTGGCGCCGGCTGCGGCAACCGGTTTCGCCGCGGCGGGTGCAGCGGCCTTAGCAGGCGCTTCTTTGCCGTGCTTATCGGGGGCGGCTTTTTTGACGGGAGCGTCGACCACGCTCAGGTATTGCGGATCGATGTCGTACCAGCTGATGTCGACCGGCCCATCGAACTGCACGAGCGCTCGCCCGCTCATATTCACCGTCTTCACGACGCCCGTCAGCGTCTCGAACCGCTTCAGCTCGGCGATTCCAGTTTTGACGACGACATATTTGTCCGTCAGCTGAGCTTTCAGCTTTTCAGCGATCTCGATCGACATAATTGGCGTCGTTGCGGGGTGAAAAGATGCGGTGCGGCTCACGGTCTGCGGTTCATTCGGGCCGCTTCCGTCTTTTTCGAACAGGACGCATTCTGGGTCAAGCGAGTGGCGAATTCAAGGCTTCGCGCACGCTCCCCGCAGGGTCACGAATCGGCATTGCCAACGCCTCGGGCCAAAGACTAAAACGCCGCCCCCAATCCCCCCGAGGCATCCCCCCATGGACGAGCAATCCCTGCCGGCCCCCTTGTCGGCCGTGCATTCGACTCACGCACAGTCGGCTGCCAATGAGTCTGTCGGCAATGCACGTAAAGAATTCATCGGCATCCTGATGAAGTGCTGCCGCACGTATGTGCGTGCCTATCTCAACCCCAATGGCGACGCCTTCATCGGTCGCTGCCCGCGCTGCCTGGCACTCGTGCGAATCGATGTCGTCGAAGAGGGAGGCTCGCCGAACCGGTTTTTCGAGGCTTGGTAGGCGTCTGCAGGCCCGGGAATCATGTTGACCGAATTTCCCAAGGCACCTAAACTGCCGCGGCTTTTTCCCACCCCTGGCGACTGACGGCCTCCGCGCGACCCGGCTTTTGGGCTGGCTGCCTCTTATGAATCACCCCCCGAAAGACTCCCAAAGCTTGCGGGTGGTGACCTCCGATCCGGATCACCGACCCGAGCTTTTCGACCTTGGGGCGGACGATTCGAGCCAGCGCCCCGGCCTGGGAGCGATAGTCCCCAGTTGGCTCCTTTCGCTGGTTCTGCACGCGGGACTCTTCGCCGTGCTGGCCGTGTCGCTGCCCGGGCTTCGCGGCGGAATTGTCGGCGACCCGGACGGTGACCTGAGGGCCGTCGGCATCTGGGTCGGCCACTCGGGTGACGGTACCGATGGCGACGGAAGTGGACACGGCCCAGCCCATGCAGCGACGGGCGACACGAAATTCGTCCCGATCGACACCAGCGTTCCGCAGGCGCTCCCCCCGGCGACGCCGATCACTGAGCCGCCCGTCAAGAACTCGCTCCCCGACATCTCCGCCTCGATCGTTCCGACACCCATCGTTCCAGCGCCGCTCATGCCGACGCCGCCGGTCGCCGCGGCCAGCGCGTTTCACACGGCGAATCAAGTTCCCGCTTCGCCGATCCTCGGTCCCGGCCCGGCCCCCGAGCGGCCCGGACTGTTTCAAGCGCATTCCCAACCGCGATCGTCGGACGGCAAACCCGGCTCCGTCGGCAGCGGAGGTGGTCGCCGTGGATCGCGTGGCACCACGCCCTTTTTCGGCATCGTCGACGTCGGCAGCCGCTTCGTTTACGTCATCGACTGCTCGGGCAGCATGTACAGCCACGACGCGATGGGCGCCGCCAAGCGCGAACTCTTGCGAAGCCTGCACACGCTCAACCGGTTCCAGCAGTTTCAAATCGTCTTCTACGATACCGAACAACGGTGGCTCAAAGTTCCCGGCAACGTCGATTTTCGCTACTTCGCGGCCGACGAAAAGAATCTGCGGCACGCCGCCGAGTTCAGCGCGGAGATCGAACCGAACGGAGGGACGGTGCACCTGGCCGCTCTCGAGCTGGCGCTGCGGCTGCATCCCGACGTGGTCTTTTTTCTCACGGATGGCGGCAAACCGGGCCTGTCGCCGTCCGACTTGGAGGAGTTGAAGCGGCTCGACGGACGACGCACGCGAATCCATTGCGTCCAATTCCGCTCGGAAGACGATCCCGACGCCGCCCTGGCGACCGACTTCCTCCGCAAGCTGGCCGACCAGAACGACGGCCAATACGTCTGCCGCGACGTCTCCCGCTTCGACGCACCGAGCACGGCCCGCAAGCTCGACCGATCCTCCGGCGAGGAGCACTGAACGATGTCTCCCCTGCGACGACGCGGCTCCGACTCGAATCGCCTGCGAACGGCTCGTTACGGCCTGCTCGCGGCGCTGGCTCTCGCACTCTTCCCGGCGATCGCGCGGGCCGAAGGGCCGCTCCCGCCGGGATTCGCGAATCTCGACTTTCGCAAACTGCTGGAGGCCGGCGGCGGCGTGGGCGTGGTCATCGGCGCGCTCAGCGTCGGCATGGCCGCCCTGGTGTTCGAATATCTGATCTCGCTGCGTCGCGGGGCGACTATTCCGCGGCAATTGGCCGAACGGCTCCAGGAGCTGATCACGCAGAAACAGTTCAAGCAGGCCGCCGACGAATGCCGTGACAATGGCAGTCTGCTGGCGCACGTGATCGGCGCCGGCCTGGGCGAGGTCGACGCCGGCTATGCGGCCGTCGAAAAGGCGATGGAAGACGCCTGCGCCCAGCACGCCGGCCGGCTTTATCGCAAGATCGACTATCTGTCGGTCATCGGCACGCTCTCCCCGATGCTCGGACTGCTGGGGACCGTGTGGGGCATGATGCTGGCGTTCTCCGAATTCGCGTCGAAGGCCAACGTCGCTGTGACAGAACTGGCCCCCGGCATCTCGACGGCCCTCGTGACCACGCTGCTCGGTCTGGCGGTCGCAATTCCCGCGTACGCCGCGTACGCCTACTTCCGCAACCGCGTCGACGAGGCGGTTGCCAACTGCTCGCAGGTCGCCGACCACATCTTCTTTGAGTATCGCCGCGACCAGGCCGCCCGCCGCCGCAAGTTCCGCGCCCTGCAGCTCAAGGCGCGAAACGAGCGCGAGCGCCTGCGACCCGCCTTCCCTCCGGTGGCCATCGAACGGGAGAAGTCGGCATGAGGCCTCCCGTCCGCCATCGCGAGTCGGGCGTGAAGTTCAACATCACGCCGCTGATCGACATCGTCTTCAATCTGATCGTCTTCTTCGCGCTGGCCAGCCTGTACGTGCGCAAGGAGACGGCCCAGCCGGTCGCCTTGCCGGCCGCCCGCCAGTTCGACGCGAACGAACAATCCGCCTCGCGACGCCTGACAATCACGCTCGGCCCGGACCGCCGGATCTTCGTCGCCGGCGAGCAAGTCGCGGCGGCCGACGTCGAACGATTGCTCGTCGAACGCGCCGGCAGCGAGCCAGCGACCCTGGACGTTCGCCTGCGCGCCGACCGCACCGTCCCCTTCGCTGACGTCAAGCCGATGATCATCGCCTGCGCCAGCACGGGATCACCAATCTTCGCGTGGCCGTCGAAGGGAAATAGGACAGACGATGCGGGTGGCCAAGGTCCGACCGAGCGGTCCGGTGTGCGACTTCGATCGCACGGTGACCCCGATGGTCGACGTCGTATTCCAGTTGCTCGTCTTTTTCGTGCTGGCCTCCAGCGGCCGCATCGCCGAGCGAACTCTCTCGACGACGCTGTCAGCGGGCGCCGTGGGATCGACCGCCCCGCTGACAACTCCCGCCGTCGAACGCGCCCCGGAACTCTGGCTGCACCTCCGCCGCGACGCCGCCGACACGCACACGGAGGTCCGCATCAACGACGGTCCGACTGGCGACGTCGGGATCCTGCCGCAGACGCTCCGCTCCGCCAAAGGGATCGACGCTGCGAGCAACGTGATTCTCGACGTGCAGGGAAAAATCCCCTGGGGCGACGTGATCGCCGTCTACGACGCGTGCCGCGCGGCCAAATTCCACGCCATCAACTTCGCGGCTGCGCCGAACGAGCTGCGCTGACCTCGGCGGATGAAACGGACGTCGTCATTGTGGTGATCCCGCGCCCGTGGAACGGGACCGCCACCCCCAAACCTGCTGCGGGCTCCAAGCGGCAGAGTTCCAATCCACTTCGTCATTCACCCAGTGCAAGTAGGATCGGCGAATGAGAAACACGCCGGCCAGAGCCAGGGCCGACGACGCGATCGCGAAACCGTGGCCCGACAGCGGCATGGGAACGAGCGCGAACGAACCGATCACGCCGCATAACCCGAAATAGCACACGTAGACGAAGGCCGTGCGATAAGGCCACGTCACGATGCCGAAGAGCGTCAGCACACAACTGAGAGAAAAGAGCGCCGGGCGCCACAGGTCCTCGATCGAGGGACCCTCCTGCTTCAGGATCCAGCACGTCAGGACGGCCCCGGCCAGGATTGATACCCAGCACAAGAACGTCGCCATCGCTAAAGCCGCGCCGACGGCCCGCACGTGCTCGCTGCGTGATTGCGGTCGCAACAGTTCCTGCATCAGCAACGGACGATTCTGTCCCAGCACACCGACAACGGGGATGACTGCCAGATAAGGAAGGCTCGGGGAGCCGATCAGGTCCCGAACTGAAAAATGCCAGAGGAACATTGCTACGAAACCGGCCGTGGCACCGAAGCAGAGACCCGTCACGGCCGCCATCCAGAGCGTGCCCCATGCCGCATGCCAGTGTCGGGCGCGCCAGAGCAAATTCGCGGGGGCTCGCGCGCGACGCCGCGCCAATAGCGAATGTCTCCGAGGGGGGGCCCGAGTACTAGCACTCGGGTCGCTCCCGGCGAGACGCCAGCTTGGATGCGGAGATGAAACTCGCGCATCTCTTCGTTGAACCGCCCCAGGCGCATTCCCACGCTCACCAGGCAGCCGATCGCGACGACGAGCACGACAATGGTGACTTCCGTCGAAGGCGGCCAGATCAAGGCCCGACCTTGCCGGGCCACCACCAGGCCCGGCATGACGATGACCATCACCACCAGCGTTTCCGGCCGCCAATGAGCCAGGAACGCCGGGATTGCCAGCATCGCCAGCAGGTACGCGGCAACGGCGAGCGGAGGGACCCCCAGCCCGGGCCCGCAGCAGATCGCCAGCGAGAGCACACCGATCACGCCTGCGATCATCAGCCCGGCAAGCGTCAGGTGCGTCTGCCGCAGCCCGGGAACGAGGGGCGAAGTGGGAGCCCCCAACATGGTTTTCAGATGGATGCTCAGGCCGGTGCCCACAAAGCTCAGTAAGATGAATGAGTAAAAGCCCATGAAACCGCTTACGACCGTGAGCTGCACTTCCCTCACTTTCGGCGCCAGCTCCTCCCGCATCTGATTTTGCACGGACTCCGGAGCGTCCGGCACTTGATGGAGGACGCGCGAGAGGAAGATCATGAGCCCCAGCATCACGAGCCACCCGCCGGCTGCGATCAGCACAACCAGAAAAGCGGGGCGTCGATAGGTTCGTAAGGCCGCCCGGTAGCGATTACGCACGCGTCACCTCGAGGAAGATGTCCTCCAGGCTGAGATCTTCGACGTCGACCGCGACCGACCATCGGCTTTCGAGATCGCGAATCATTTCGGGCGATGCGTTGGGGACGCTGACGAGGGCTTCCTGCCGTTGCGCTCCAGTCGCAACGATCCGGGCACCGAGAACCCGGCGCGGCAACGGGGTGCGCGAGGTGACGTGCAGCCGCTTGACTCGCTCTTTAAGCCGGTCGAGCTCTTCGTCGACGGCGATCGCGCCGCCTTCGAGGATCACGATCCGCTCGGCGATCCGCTCGAGGTCCGAGGTGATGTGCGTCGAGAAGAGGACGGTGCGCCCCCGGCCGACGAGATCAAGGACCGTGCGGACGAAGCTGCGTCGTGCTTCCGGGTCGAGGGCCGCCGCGGGCTCGTCGAGCACGAGCAGATCGGGCTCGTGGCCGATGGCTAGGAGGATGCTCAGCTTTTGCTGCTGTCCGACTGACAAGGGGCCGACCTTATCGGACGGATTGAGGCCCCAGTCGTTTCGCAGCCGCTCGATCAGATCGTCGTTCCAGTGTGGATAAAACGAGGCCTGATAGTCGATGATCTGGCCGACCCTCATCCACGGATAGAGGGCCGGCGTTTGCGGGACATAGCCGATGCGGGCCTTTGCCTCGCCGCTGAGGGTCCAGGCGGGCTCGCCAAACACTTGCATGTCTCCCGATTGCGGCTTGAGCAAGCCCGAGCGCGCACTTGAGCAGCGTCGTTTTGCCGGTGCCGTTTTTCCCGAGCAGGCCGATGACCGAGCCGGGAGCGACGGCCAGCGAGACGTTGTTGAGCACCGTCTTCAGATCGAACGACTTGGAGACGTTATTGAGAGTGAGGACGAACTCGCTCATGGTGACGTTCCTCGAATGCTGCGTTGACCAAGCGCACAGATGTCTTCGGGCGAGAGGCCGGCCGCCCGACCCCGTTTGACGAGCCGCCGCACCAGGCGGACGACCTCGTCGCGATCGGCGGACTGCCGCTGCCGCACGGTCCGCCCGACGACGCGCATGCCGTGCCCGCGGACTAGCTCGACCACTCCGTCCCGCTCCAAGAGCGAATAGGCCTTGGAGACCGTCATCGGATTAACGGCCAGCTCGCCGGCCACTTGCCGGACGGAAGGCAGAAAGTCCCCGTCGGTCAGCCGGCCGGTCGCGATCTGCGCCCGAACCTGGTCGAAAATCTGCCGGTAAATCGGCACGCCGGAGCTCGGCGCAACATGAAACCGAAACCGCCCGTCGGTTGGCATATGTGTATCATAGTATCAATACACATACGGGCTGGCAACTGGGCTCTTCAGGACGATCTAACTCCGCGGTGAAACATCGGGTAAGGGCACTCGCTGAGCGAGCTCAGCAGTGGCACACAGGACGGGGTTTCCCCGGTCTCAGGCACGCCGGATGAAGTGGGCGGCGAAGCTGCGGATTTGGCGGCCGTTGAGGACGTGGAACATTCGCAGCTGTTGGATTGTCGCCTGGCTGAAGCGGCTGAGCGGGATGTGGACGAGCTTGCGGCGGTATTTGCGCCAGGCGGCGGATGCCGGGGCCCGGCGGTGCGGCGCTCAGCAGGGCGACGTGTTTTTCGCGGCTGTAAAAACAGCCGGCGGCGATCAGACGCTCTTCGAGCGTGTCGGTGAAATCGAAACGGCGGTCACGCCAGACGTCGCGGATGGGCCGCGGCGGGAAGAGGAACATCGCTCCGCCGTAGGTCGCCAGCGCGATCCCCGGGCCGATCGTCTCCTTCCCGAAATCGGTGGCGTAGAACGACAGGGTCGATTCGTCGTGGCTTTCGGCGTGCCAGGTGATCCGCCAGGGATAGTCGCGGGGATCGGCCGGCGCATCGAAGAGCATGATCACGCAATCGAGGTTTCCGCGCGCGGGCGGAAAAATCTTTACGTAAAGTTCGCCCGTGTGCCAGTTCCGCAACGTCTCGCGGAGGTCGAGCCCGTCCTTGAGACTCGTGGAGAACTTTTCCGTGCGGGCCAGGTCGTTGCCCAAGAGCGCGAGCGCCGCGTCTTTGACGTGCGTGCGGAACCGCTCGATGGCGACGTCTTCCGGCGGCCAGCTGCATTGGCTATACGGATTCCATTGCATCCGCCATTTGAGCTGATCGGGGCGCGGCGGTCGGGGTCGCAGCTCGCAGCGCCGCCAGACGACCGCCTGGCCGGGAAGCCGATTCTTCATTGTCACAATTTCGCCGTCGGGCAACCGCGCCTGATTGATGCCCATCTGCATCCGGGCGAAGGGAGCCGGACCGGCGTCGAGATACTCGCGGGCCGTCTCGGCGACGTGCAGGGCAAACTGGTCGCCGAAGACTTGCTGGGCCGCCGTCACCAGCGAGTACAAATCGGGCGTCATCCGCCGCTCGACGAGAGACAAGTTGCGGACGTACTGGAAATAGACCGAGAGGAGCTTGGGTGTGACCGCGCGGGCCAACGACTTGAGATCGCTGGCATAGCGATCGCGGGCTGCCAGCACGAGCGACTTGATGCCGTCGATCGACAGGTTCTCGTCGTCGTCCAGGTTGGCACGGGCCCGCTCGTACTCCGCGGTGACGAAGGGCAGCTCGCCCAGGAAAAATGCCAGCGTCGCCGCCTGCACGGAGACGATCCGCGTCGGCTCGACGAAGTCTTCTTCTTCGTCGAGCGGGCGGCCGTCGCGGTAGGCGTCGCGAATCCAGGGCCAGTCCATCAGCGAGCAGAGAAACAGAATCGACGAGTGCCGGCGACTCCAACTCGCGGAGCCGGGCGGCCATCGTGAGGCAGCGGTGCCGATGCTGCACGCGCCGCGGCGGTCCGATCGCCGGCAGCACGGCCGCGGCGAACCGCTCCACCGAGACACGTTTGAGCGCGTACGGGTCGGGCAGCACGGCCGTTTGCGGCTCGAAGGTTGCCGTCTCTCGATCGACGAACGCCCGCGGGATTTGTTCCTGCAGGGCGAATCGCAGCCCGGCAATCACCCCCTGGCACGGATCGATGGGGACGTAGCTACACGACGGCCCGGCTTCTGCCGCCGGTTCCTCTGCCTCGGCGTCCTCGTCCGTGAAGGCATCGTCGGCCGCAGGCTCGTCCTCCGAAACAAAACGCGATTCGTCCTGCAGCACGGCCGAGATCGACGGCAACACCTCGACGGCCCGCTCGACGTCGGCCTGAAACGACGGGGGCAACGGCACCGCCAGGCAATCAAAGTCGGTGGCCAACAATCGCCGCCGCACTTCGATCGCATAATCGCCGCTGCCATGAATGATGGGCAAACAGGCAATCTTGGGACTGATGCGGAGAAAGTCGGAACTCATTTTGGCTCAGAGAAAGCTCGTGCGGCCGGGCCTCGCCCCTATTCTTCGTCGTCCTCTTCATCGTCATCGTCCTCTTCATCCTCGTCGTAATCGGGATTCAGGGGATCGTCGGGGGAGAAGAAGAAGTCACCCAGACCCATCGGGACCGCGTTGCTGCCCAGCTGGCGGGCCTTACGTTCAGCGAGCGAGTCGAGGTCGAGGGCGTCTTCGCCCAGGCACTTGGCCAAAGATTCTCGCCAGGCCTGGTCCTTGCCGAGCGGATGCTTGGGATCCTGTGCGATCCGCTTGAGGGCGTAGCGCAGCACGTTGATGCCGTCGCGCGACGAGAAATCGAGCTTGAGCTGGTGGGCGTTCTGCAGGAACTCGACCGTCAGGTTGAGCATCTCCGCGTCGGAGAACGGCAGGTGATAGCGGAGGATGGCCAACTCGTCCTCACGATTGGGATGCGACAACCCGAGCGTCGGCTGCAGGCGGCTTTGGATGTAGTCGGGGATCTCGAACGTCGACTCGTCTTCGTTCATCGTCACCGCGCAGCGAAACTCGCGATGGGCGGGAATCACGATCCCGGCGACGATCGATTCAACGTAGCGGCGATGGTCCAGGAGCGGCGCCAGGCTCGCCCACGACTTCTCGTTCATGCGGTTGCCTTCGTCCAGAAGGCAGATGCCGCCTTGAATCATCGCCGAGACGAGGGGCGAAGCGTGGTACTTGATGGTGCCGCTCTCGGCGAGGACGGGCGTCACCAGCAAGTCTTCCGGGCGCGTGTCGGCCGTGCACTGATACACGTAAAGCGACTGCTGGCGCTCGCGCGAAGCGGCAATTGCCAGCGTCGTTTTGCCGATGCCCGGCGGACCCATCAGCCGCGGCGTCAGCGGCAGGTCTTTTTCATCGACCACCAACCAGCAGGCCAGGATCTGTTTGAGGATTTCCCGCTGCCCGATCCAGGTCCCCTCCGAACGGTCGGGGGAGCCGAGATGCAGGCGAACGCCGTCGATTTCGTGGATCTGACTCATCTTAGTTCCGCAGAGTGTGTCCCGCAGAGATTATCGAGCGACAGCGTCGGCATCGAAAGGAGCGGCTCGGACGTGCGCGGGAAGGTTTTTCGCTCGAAGCACCCAGGTGGCGTGGACCGTCGGACCTTTCGGCTCAGGTCATGGGGGCGTCCTTCGGTCAGGCCTGCTCGGGGTCCTTGGGCCGCGGGACGTCCGCGATAACGGACATCGACGGACAGGTGGAATCGTCGCGAAGCGGGGTCGAATCGTCCAGCCTCCGCAGGCAGACGAGGCACATATCGTCGCGCTGCGGGCGGGTGCCGCAGAAGTGATCGACCTCGGTGACGATGGCCTTGGTCAATTCCTCGGCGGTGCCGGCCACGGAAGAAACGAATTGCTCGAGCCGCACTCGGCCGAACAGCTCGTTGGCCGCGTTCATCGCTTCGGTGATGCCGTCGGTGTAGACGACCAGGCTGGTTCCCGCCTCGAAAGGCAGCTTGAGTTCGCCGTAGGTGTACTCGGGATTAATCCCCAGCGGCATTCCCGATTCTTGGCGGCCTGTCGAGGCGGCCGTGCCGTCGGCCTTGCGGACGATGGGGGGCAGATGGCCGGCGTTGGCGATCGTGATTTCGTGCCGGACTGGATCGAGGATCAAGAGCACGAAGGTGACAAAGCGGTGCCCCATACTCTGCGAATAGATTTCGGCATTGAGGCCCGAGAGCACTTTGCCGGGCGTCGGCTGCGAGAACATGTGCAGCCGCACCGACGAATAGAGCCGGGCCATCAACAGCGCGGCGGGAATGCCTTTGCCGGCGACGTCGGCCAGGCCGATGGCGATCCGCCCGTCGTTGAGTGGGATGTAATCGAAATAATCGCCGCCGACGCGCTCGGCCGGCTCGTAATAATCGAAAAACTCGTAACCCGGCGGGCGCGGGACGGACCTCGGGCAGGAAGCCGAGCTGCACCTGCGTGGCAAACCGGAGCTCGCGCTCGATGTCGGACCGGCGGAGCAAGTCTTCGTGCAGGCGGGCGTTTTCGATCGCCAGGATGGCCTGCGAGCCGACGCTGATCAGCACGTCCAGGTCGCTCTGGGTGAACTGGTGCCGCAGACTCTGAGTCTGTAACTGAATGGCGCCCAGGGATTCGCCCTTGGAGATCAGCGGGACGACGATCATCGAGCGGATGCTCAGACCGTCCAAGCTTTCGCTGGCGTCAAAGCGGCTATCCTCGAGCGCGTCGGCGCTGAGGATGGCCTCGCCGCTTTGCATGGCCGTCCGCAGAATGGTTTTGCTCATTCGGACGGAGCCGGTGGCGTCTCCGCCCCGGGCGAACGACGCCTTGACGATATTTTCCCGTTCTTCGTTGCCGGCCAACATCACGAAGCCACTGTCGGCCTGCGGGAAAACTTTAAAGCACCCGTCGAGCAGGCTCTGCAGCACGTCGTCCAGCTTGAGCGTGCGGGCGAGCGTGTTGCTCATTTCCAGGATCGCGCGGAGCTTGACCTCCGGCTTGACCCCCAGGCGCATCGTGGGGACCGACTTGGCGTCCATCGTGGTGATGATCGACGACGACTCGGTCGCATCATCGTCGGACGAATCCCCCGGGGCGAGCTGCGGCATCGCCCGCGTGCGGCGCGGATCATCGCGCGGGATTTCGCCACTCGGACGGCCGGGCGTGCTTTCGTCCCGATCTTCTTTGCGGGCGTGGAAGAATTGCAGGACGATGTCGCAGATCGTCACCTCGTCGGCGTCGTTCAGCGGCATCCGCGCGTCGATTGGCGTGCCGTTGAGAAACGTCCGGTTGCGGCTCCGCAGATCTTCCAGGAAAAAGCTGCCGCGGCGGTTGAGAATCTGCGCGTGCTGGCGGCTGACGGCCGCGTTATCGAGCACGATTTCGCAACTGGGATGCCGGCCCAGCACCATCCGCTCGCCGCGCAATTCCAGCACCTGCCCGGGGCGACTGCCTTTGATCACGTGCAGGAAAGCCACGATCCACGGCCTCTCAGGTTGGCGGATTCCGGCGCAAGAGCAGCGCTACTTCCCAGCGCGAGGGGCCCGGTCCTGATTGTATGGTCAGGTCAAAACGCGGGTCAACGAGCCGCGCGGGGCGATTCCGTCACCGATCGATGGCTGAATGACAGGCGCAGATTGCCATGCGGCACGATCAAACTGACGCGAAACTCATCTCGATGCCGCAATCGCCCCGAGTTTGGCCACCCTGGACAGCCCGTGCCCGCATTTCCAGAATAGGCCTGTTCCGCAATGATCCGGCGAATGACCCACGAGCGTTCGAGCAGGCGCGCCCGCGGCCGCACCTGACCGACGACCGGGGCAAAGGAGCACGACGTGAAGAAGGAAGAAGTGCTGGCCAAGGTCGCCTCGGGGGACCTGTCGATCGAAGAAGCGTCCAAGATGCTTGCCGAGGAGGCGCCCAAGCGCGGCACCCTGTACTGCAAGGTGAGCCAGAAAGGGGCGATCAGCGTCTACGGCCTGCAGCGGATGCCCGTGACGCTCTACGTCGAGCAGTGGGAGCGGCTGCTCGGCTTCGCCGACGACATCCGCGGCTTCCTCAAAGACCACGATGCCGAGCTGAAGCGCAAAGAGAGCAAGGTGACCTAAGACCCGGGAGCGCGAATGGGGAGTGCGATGCCCTCCCGGCTCGGATTTCGTGCTTTTCGGCAACCTAAGCGGGTCGCTGCTCGGCCCGTTGTTCGCGGTTGCCGGAGCCCATACGGGAACGACGCCAGAAACCAATCGCGTGGACCGAATCCGCGGGACGCCTCTAAAGGTGCGGGAGTTCGCGCGGGGGTCGCTTACGGAAACCAAGGCACGTTGCGGATGTGTTCGGCTCCCACGAGCTTGCAGATGGTCACCTCGCGGTCATCCCAGTTCACGCATCCCTTGTCGTAGCTCAAGTCGTTCCTCTTTAACGCCGCCTGCAATGTCGCGGCGGAGGGATCCGAAAACGCGCGAAGCAGGTCGGCCCAGTATTCCTCGTATTCCGCTGGAGTTGTGGCATCCCAGATTTCAGCGGCGTTCGTCTTGAAATATCGACTCTTTTGCTCCAGGAGGAACTCGACCCATTGCTCCCACAGCGCGAGTGTTTGCTCGTCCAGCAACTTCGCGAACGGCATTCGCAGGGAGCGAAGCCTCTGCCTGGCGACCGATGCTTCCGTGCACCAATTCGGTATCTGCGCGGAGACGCTCCCCGCATCGTCGTCATCTTCGTCGAGCTCATAAACGTCGATCTGCCGCTCGGCAGGCACAAACAGGCTCGCCCAGAAAACGGGAATTTCGTGGGGTCCTTCAGCCAAGACTTCCGATTCCGGATCCTCGGACCAGGTAACGCTACGCTCCTCGACCGTCAACAAATAGGCGCGATTACCCATAGCATTTCCGGTAGATCATCAGCGCGTCGCGAGCAAGAAACTGCGCATATTCGGACTTAGGGATTCGGCCGCTTCGGCGACGGCCGTTACCCTCGAAAGTGGCTTCGCCAGGCGGATTTCGTGCTTTTCGGCGTCTCGCGCTCCAGCGCGCCGATGTTGTAATCGTGGTACTCGGCGAAGTCTTTTTGGAAGCGGCTGACGATCCGCTGATCGACGACGAAGAGGTAGGCGAGCAGGGCCGCCCGAATCCACATGCCGTTAAGCGCCTGGTGGAAGTACATGGCCCGCGGGTCGTTGTCGATATCGGTCGGAATCTCGCCGATGCGGCTGTCCCGCGGGAACGGGTGCAGGATCGGGGCGTAATCCTTCATACGGGCGACCAGCTCCCGCGTCAGGCAGTACTTCGACAGGTCGAAGTTGCGATACGCCTCCGCGTCGTCGGGCGTGTCGTGCTCGCGCTGAATGCGGGTCATGTAGAGGCAGTCGACCGCTTCGATCGCCGGGACGCCGTCGATTCGGTCCTCGAACGATTCCAGCTCGTAAATCTTGATGTGCTTGCGCATCAGCCGGTCGCGCAGGTCGCTTCCCAACCGCATTTTCGAGTGCGGCGGCGAGATGAAGCACATCGAGACGTCGTCGAAGAGTGAGAGCAGGCTGGCCAGCGACCGCACGGTCCGGCCGCGGCCGATGTCGCCGCAGAAGCCGTAGAGCTTGCCGTCGAGGCTTTTGGTCAGGTCGGGGTATTTGCGCCGCAGTTCGTCGTCGAAGCGGTTCCAGCGCGACGAATCCTTGGGGTGTTTGAACTGGAACGTCCGCTTGATGGTGTAGACGTCGAGCAGGGCTTGCGTCGGATGTTCGTCGGCCCCCGAGCCGGCGTTTACGATCGGCGCACTCCGGTGATCCATCAAATCCAGATCGTTCATCAGGTACGCGCAGGACTCAGCAAAGTTGGGCACCACGCTCCGCATGATTACGATGTCGAAGTAACTCGAGAACATGCGGATCGAGTCGAAGGGGGATTCGCCCTTGGCTTCCGAGGAGACGGACGCGTCGCGGACTTCGTTGCAGGCGATGCCCAACATCTGGGCGGCGGCCGAGAACGAGAGGAACGTGCGGGTCGACGGCTGCGTGAAGTAGAGCATGGCCCGGTAGTTGGTCAGCAGGCTGCCGAGGAACCGCTTTCCCTCGCGAGATTTGTCCAACTGGCGGATCATATCGGCGATCCGCGCGAGGTCGTCGATCAGGTCGCGGTCGAACTGGGCGGAAAAGATCACGTGCCGCAGTCGCTCGCTGCGCTTGAGCTCAGCCAGCTTCATGTTGAGCGGCTGATTGAGACGCGACTCGAAGTCGTAGTATTCCATGGCTTCCCCGCCTTCCCTGCCATGTGCGTGCCGCCGGACCTGCATGCCCGGCACCCGAACCCCCAGCACAACTATATCAGCGGCCGACCCCGCGACCAATCACCCGGCAAACCAAGCAGTCTGCCCGCGCTACTTAATCTTCCCCGCATAGGAAAGGTCCTGCAGCAGGGCGTAGCGGATGACGTTGAAGGCGATACGGACCGCGTCGGCATGGTCGTAACCGGCGCAGGCGACGGAGGCCTGCCGCTCGAGGGCGCAGCTCAGGTCATACTTGCTGTAGATCACGCAGTAGCGACCGTTGACCTCGATGCCTTCCAGGTAAGGTTCCCCCTCCTTGAAGGTCGAATCGAGCGGGTCGTTCGCGTTGCCGCTCTGCGGAATGCGACGTTTCACCCGTTGGATGGGGAAGCCGATTCCCGATGAGAAAAGCTCGTGCGTGATCGGAATCCGTTCGAGCTTTTTATCGGGGAAGATCTGGTGGACCATTTCGCGAAAGCTCTTGTCGAACTGCGGCGAGCCACAGCAGCTGTCGGCGAAGAGCACGGCGCCATTCTGGAGATATTTGCGGAGGTTCTGGATTTCCTGCGGGCCCAGCTCGAACGTGGCCCGGCCGTGCATGTAGGCGAGCGGATAGCGGCGGAGCTGCGGATCGCTGGGCAGCAGATTTTTTTGCTGAGTCGACGCCTTCACGCCGGACCGCTCATTGAGGGCCATCAGCACGTTGTAGAGGGCTCGCGGAGCCGCGTCCCAATCGCCGGTGTGCCGGAGCTTGGCGACTTGCAGCAATCCCCGTTGGATGTGGTCTTGCGGTCCGGCCGCCTCGACGTTTGGAGCGTCGAGCTTGTCGTAAGGCTCACGGCCCGTCGCGTAGGCCACCACGTTGGCGCCGACCTTCATCGCGTGCAGCACGAGCAGATTGAAGGCCGCGGTCCGATTGGGGACCGGCTGCAACGACCACTTGTCCCACAGGCACGAGTGATCGCGGGGCGCGTAGACGAACGACGTGCGACAGCCGAAGTCGACTCCCAGGAGCTCCGTCCCTTCGGGGTCGAGCGGAAACTCGGAGCGATAAATCGGATGCTCCGGCGGCAGCCGTTTGAGTTGTGCATCGCCCGGGTAAATCCGCGCGACCAGGTTCTTGATGCCCTCGTCGAAGCCGGCGCCGTTGCAGTTGTCGACGGCGAAGATAAAGCCCCCTTGCTCGATATAGGCCCGCAGCAGCTTCACCTGGGGCTCGGTGAACTTCGGCTCGTCCAGTCCGCTGAGATAGAGAATGGGCGCCTGCAACAAATCGCGGACGCTGCCGGTTGCCTCGACCTTGTCGAGATCGACCTGCTGATAGGTCAATAGCTTGGGCCACTTCGGCAAACCGCTGACGTAATCGGTGAGGTTGCGGGCGTCGTTCGGGTGCAGATTCCAGTTCGGCGGCTGCGCTGGTCCTCCGTAATTGAGCTTGTTGATCAGAACCGGGGCGAGCCCCTTCGACAGGAACAACAGGGCGAAACTCGACCCAATCAACGGGTCGGCTTCGACACCGGCCGACGTGCTCCAGCTGCCGTCGCGCCGCGACTGCCGCTCGATCAAGTAAGCGGCCCCTTCGCGATACCAGTCGTGATTGCCAAAGAACCGCTGGCCCGACAGCCGTCCCGCCCGCTCGATGCCGTAAAGGTAGTAGAGGACCCAACGGCCCCCTTGCTCGCCCGGGTTGACGCCCACGGCGAAGTAGCGCGACAGCCATTGCTGGGCCCGCCGCAGGGCCTCCGTGGTTCGGTCGTTGCGATCACAGCACTTGGGCGAGCCGTCGGCGTTGGTGTCGTCGCCGATCGAGCCGAGCATCTGCTCGCAGATCACGATGGAGCCGATGCCCGCGCACGTCATGCTGCCCGTGCTGTGCTGATTAATCTGATAGCCCCAGCCGCCGTCTTCGTTTTGCGTTTTCAGGAAATGTTCGAGCGTGCGTTCCCAGGTCTTGCGGCCGATTTTGATCCCTGCAATGGCTGCTTCCCGGAGACCGAGGATGGCGAATTGCGTGTTGCTGTTGTCCTCCGAGGCGACGTGAAGGCCATAGTTCCACATGCCGGAGGTCGGCCCCCCGTCTTTGACTTGAAAGTCCTCGAGCTGCGACGCGATTCCCGTCATGCGAATGCGGTCGGTATCCCACTGATGGGCGGCGGAGAAGGTCATCAGCATCAGCGACTGCTGATAAGTCGCATACGCGTACTGCGGATCGGGAACGTGTCGCAAAAATCGCAAGCCGCGGACGACAGACGGGTCGTCGGCCGGCACGCCCGAGGTCAAGAGGGCCAGCATCGACGAGGCGCGGTGGCGCCGGACGCGTGGCCGCCCGCCGGGCCCGCCGCCAAACCCGTAGGAGCCCTCCGGGTTCTGCACGCGCATCAAGAATTGCTGCGCGGCACGGATTGATTCCTTCACGCGGGCCGCCGACAAATCCTGATCGGCCCGCGCCGACCGCAGCGGGGCGGTCGCCTGCCCGACGATCGCGGCGATCAGCAAGGCGTTCCAAAAACCGCCACATCGCCAGCGCATGAAAAATCGATTCCACACCGCGCCCGGCCCGCGGCAAGCGACTCGACCGCATCGATTTGCCGTCCGTACAGCGAACGTCCCGCACTCGCGTGTCCCGAGTGCGCGCGACAGCCGATTGCATTGTACGAGCCGGGCGGGCGGCCGGCAGCCTTCTCCGAGTAATCGCAGCGCAGGCGGACTGAGCGAAACGATTGCGGCACTCGACGATCAGTGCTTGCCGAGCTTTTCCTCGAACAGGCGTTGCATGCGGGTCCAGGAGCGTTCGTCGGCCAGCTTGTTGTACGACATACCCGGATTGCCGTGCGTGTCGGCGTCGGGAACGGTGAAGCTGTGGCGCGACTTGGCGTAGATGTCGAACTCGTAATCGGTCCCCGCTTCATCCAGGGCCTTGCGGAACTTGTGGATGGATTCGTCGGGAATGAACGAGTCGAGCGCCCCGGTGCAGATCACGATCGTCGGCTTGATCGCCTTGGCCTGTTCGGGAGTTGGCGTGGGCAGCGCCGCGTGGAACGTGATCACGGCGTCGAGATCGGCTCCGGAATAAGCCAGCTCGAGCACGGTCGAGCCGCCGAAGCAATAGCCCATTGCCGCCAGGTGGGTCGCATCGCATTCGGGCTGTTGCTTGAGAATATCGAGGGCCGCGTTGGCTCGCTTCTGCCACTCGTCAATGTTCTGCCGCACGTGCGTGGCCATTTCCATCGCTTCGTTGGGGTGCTTGGTGAATTTGCCGTCGCCGTACATATCGCAGGCGAACGCAATGTAGCCGAGCTTCGCGAGCTGGTCGGCCCGGCCCCGCGCGTAGTCGTTGAGCCCCCACCACTCGTGACAAACCAGCACGCCGGGACGTTTGCCCGAGATGGCGTCGTCCCAGGCCAGATGCCCGATGAACGTCTGGTCGCCGACTTTATAGGTGATCTTCTTCGTCTGCACGGCCGCTTCTCCCGAAACAATCAGGCTGCCGAACGCGATGAAAGCCAGCACGCAACGCAACATGGTTCACTCCGCAGTCGTAAGGCCAATGAGGCGACCACGAGCGTCGTCCGCAGACGCCCACGGGCTTGCTCGCGGCGGCTGGGCGAATGATACGGCAATTGACACGGACGGGCGAGCAGCCGGCCGACGCAGCCGGAGCCACGCGACGTGACACAAAACTTTGAAGAAAAACCGGCTTGACAGCTCGTTGTATCACTGTACTATCAGACTAGTACACGGCGATGGGAACGACCACGCCAGCCACAAAGTCCTCGACGCGTCGCCGTGGACTGCGGTCGCAACGGACGAAATCATGTTTGTGCATGTCGACCCCTCCAACGGCATCGCGATTTACGATCAGATCGTGCGGCAGGTGAAATTCGCCGTCGCCAGCGATGCCCTCAAGCCGGGAAATCTCGTGCCGTCGGTCCGCGAGCTGGCCCGCGACCTGACCGTCAATCCGAACACGGTCGCCCGCGCCTATCGCGAGTTGCAGGCGGCCAACGTGCTGCAGGCGCTCCGCGGCACCGGGCTCGAGATTACGGCCGTCGCTCCCAAGAAGTGCCAGGCGGATCGGGCCGCGCTCATTCGCAACCGTTTGCGGAGCGTGCTGGCGGAGGCTCGACAAAGTGGTTTGCCGGCCGACGAGATCCGCAGCCTCGCCGACGAGGAGCTGGGCCGGCTCGAAACCCAGAGGGACCAGTCATGACCGAGGCATTTTCGCTCCGCAACGTCACCAAGCAGTACAAGTCGCAGCTGGCCCTCGACGACGTGACTTGCTCCTGCGAGTCGGGCGTGGTCTTCGCCCTGTTGGGGGAAAACGGCGCGGGCAAGACGACGGCGATCAAGATCCTGCTGGGACTGCTCGATCCGAGCGCGGGCGAGGCCTCGGTGTTGGGGCTCGACAGCCGCAAGCACAGCCTGGAGATCCGCCGCCGCGTCGGCTATGTGCCCGATCAGCCGGCCCTCTACGACTGGATGACGGTCGACGAAGTCGGCTGGTTCGTCGGCGGTTTTTATCCGCCCGGCTATCAGCGTCACTACAACGAGCTGGTCGAGCACTTCGAGCTGCCGCCGGGTCGCCGCATCAAGGAGCTTTCGAAGGGGATGCGGGCCAAGGTCTCGCTCTCGGTGGCAATGGCGCATCGACCCGAGCTTTTGATTCTCGACGAGCCGACGTCGGGTCTCGATCCGATGGTCCGGCGCGAATTTCTGGAGAGCATGGTCGACGTCGCCGCCCAGGGCCGCACGGTGATCCTGGCCAGTCACCAGATCGCCGAGGTTGAGCGGGTGGCCGACTACGTCGCGATCTTGCGGCAGGGGAAATTGGTGCTGCTCGAGCAGCTCGACGCGCTCAAAGACCGCGTGTGCGAACTCACCGTCACGCTCCGCAACGGCGTCCCCGATCTGCCGAATGTGCCGGGCACCGTGCTGCATCGCGAACTCAAAGGGCGGCAGTGGCGGCTGCTCGTGCGGAACATGGACGAATCGCAGTTCGACGGCTTCCGCATCGCCGAAAACATTCGCAGCGTCGAGGTGCGTCGCCCGTCGCTCGAAGAGATCTTCGTCGGCTACATGAAAGGCGAGCCGGTGCCCGAAGCGCCGAGCGAAGTGCCGGCCCTGTAAGCCCGCGCCAGTCACGCGGCGAGGATAACGACGGAATGTTCAAGGTTGAGCCGCTGAAAATTTAAGACGGTGATTGAAGCGCGGATCGAACCGGGCCAAGTCGGAAACAGCGAGAGCCAGAGGGTCGTATGAGTCGGGCGATCGTCGGCCGTATATTTTGGAAAGAGATCCGCGTCCAGCGCGCGTTCTGGTTCTGGATCCTGCTGCTGGGCGCTTTCGTCCAGTTCGTACCCAGGCTGCTGGGGCGGGACTGGTACATGTCGGCGCTGAGCAGTCAATGGTTCCTGTCGGTCAACATCGTCGTTTCCTGTTGTTTTGCAGCCGGCTCGGCGGCGATCGCCTTCGCGGGCGAGACCGAGGGGCGCACCAAGTCGCTCTTTCAGCGGATGCCCCTGCAGACCGCCGACCTGCTGGTGGGCAAGGTCGGTTGGATCCTTCTGGGTACGTACGCGCTGTTTCTGTTGCTGACGCTCAGTGGTGCCCTGTTGGGTGACGGCCGAACCACGTACTGGTCGAATGACTTCGCTCCGCGGCTCGATTTGGCGATCACCTGGCTGATGCCGGTCCCCTTTCTCGTGGTCGGCGTGCTCTGCTCGCTGGTCCTCCGCGACGTGCTGACGACGGTTGCCGTGGCAGGCATCGCGACGACCGTGCTGATGGGATCGCTCGCCGGTGAGCACCGGGCTCTGTTCCTGTTGTGTTTCGCTGTTTTGGCGGTCGTCGACGTTTTGGTGGCACCCGCGTGGCTCAAAGATGCTTCGATTGCACCTTGGCCGGCGTGGCTGCGACGATCGGGCAGTGCGGCGGCGTCACGTGGCCATTCGACATTCAGCGTCCGCTCGCAAAGCGCGTGGCGGCGGACGGCCAGCAGCCTGATTTGGAAAGAGTGGCATCAAGCGATCGGCTTGACGCTGACGTTGGTTCTCGGCGGAGCCGTCGTGATCTCTGTCGTCGCCTATCTTTTCTGGCAAAACGGTCGCAACTTCGAGTTGAGCCTGGCCAGCCTGCTCCCAATGCTTCTGCTCGCGCTGCCGCTCGTGTTTGGCGTGGCGGCTGGACACTCGGATCGCCGCGACGGGGCGTTTCGTCTGCTGGCGCACCGCGGCGTCTCGCCGAGCGCTTACTGGCTGACGAAGCACGCGGTCTGGCTCGGACTCGCGCTGGCGACCTGCTGCGGCTTGCTCGGTTGGGAGCACGCGTTGTCCGAATTTCGGCCCTTTGTCAACAGAGTTCGCCTGCCTCCGTTGTGGGACATCGCACACTCCGCCGCGCACGCGACTTTTCAAAACGACAACAGCAACACGCCGGCGATCCTGGGAGTCGTCATTTTCGACGTCGTGCTGCTCTATTCGCTCGGCGCTCTCTGTGCGGCGATCATCCCCAGCACGCTCAGCGCCCTCGTGATCGCCATCATTGGTTGGCTGGGACTCTGCTTCTATTGGTCAGGCGCCGCGTGGCTGGAGCTGGTCGCCTGGTGGTCGCTCGGCATCTTGCCGCTGATCTTTCTGTTCGCCGGTTGGGTGCGGACTCGCGATTGGCTCGTCGATCGCAATTCGCTGGCGGCCTGGGGTCGCGCGGCGCTCAGCCTGGTCGTGCCGTTGTCCGTTATCGCCGGCACAATCGTGGTCTATCGGGTCACGCAGATTCCGCCCGTCACTCTCCCGTTGGAGGTGCAGCAGTCTTCGCAGCCAACGACCGTCGCCGTGCATCCGCCCAAGCAGTCGCTCTTTGTCGATGCCATGCTGGCACTCACGCCGCGGCCGCCCGCGACCGACATGTCCGCCAGGCTCACGGCAGCCGACGGCTGGAAATACGCGGATGAAGCCACGCGCGATTTTGTTGCCGCGAATGGGCCTGCGCGACGGCTGGCGCTCCAGGCCGTGCAGCAGCCTCCGGGCGACTTTCCTGCGGAGGCATGGCGGGGGATCGTTCCCAACAACGACCGAGGCTTTGCTGAATACCGCAACGACCGAGGCTTTGCTGAATACCGCGACCGGGTCGCGGATCTCGCTGCGCTGCTGCGTGATTCGGCCCGCAAGCTCGAGTCGGAAAACAAACTGGCCGAGGCGCTCGACAATTACATCGCAATGGCGCGGCTGGGGGACGACTTGGCTCGCTCGAACCGCGTGCCCGCACCGTACCATGCTCCGGCCACCGCGATGATGGCCATGGCCGCAATGGATCGGTGGGCGGCGCATCCGCAGCAAACGGTCGAGCTGATCAAGCGGGCCATCAGCGAATTTCAACGGTTCGAGCAAGCGGCTGATTTCGGCTCAAGCCGCATTCTTGCGGCGTGGCGAGCCGAGCGGCAACTCTACGACGACTACGTCTGGAAGGGGCAGAACCCGCATCCGCAAAACCGCTCTGCGGCCGAAATGGGGTTCGTTCGCTGGTGCCTGCCCTGGGAACTGGTGCGGCTGCAGCGGGTGGAAGATGCGGTGTACGCGCGAGTCCTCGACGAAACGCAGCTCGTCGAGCGCGAGCTGCATAATCGCGGATTTGTGGATGCCGGGCTGGTTTCCGCCGGCCGCTGGGGCGTTCCCTGGGCGTGGCTGAACACCACCTTCCCACCGCCGGACGAGGCGGTTGACGGAGCCCTCTGGAGAAACAATGGCGAAAGTGTCGTGAATCGTGCGGCCCTGGCCCGCCTGCATTTTGTCGCGTGGGCGCTGGCCGGTTATCGCCGCGAGCATCAACAGCTGCCAGAGCGGCTCAGCGCGCTCGTGCCCACGTATTTTGCCTGGTTGCCTGTCGATCCTTGGACCGGAAGCGAGTTTTTATACGAGCCGCAGGGAGTTCCCGCGCGACTCGACAGCGATTTCGGCGATCATCTGCAGGCGTTACAGCCATTCGTCGCGAGCGCGGGACGTTTGGGCGCCCGCATCGACGTTCGTCAGATGACAGCGGGCCGGGTGCATGTTTCCATCGTCGATCATGGGGGGAGCCCGGTGGCGACGGAATCCGCAACAACGCCGCTGCAGCTTTCCGGCCCGGCCGTCGCCGTGCCGCCGTTGCCGAGCGACGAGCAGAAATTGCCGCACAGCGACCAGCGTGCTCAGGAGACGCGGTCCCAGAAAAAGCCCCACTCGCCAGCCCCGACCGAGAAGGCGCCGCCCGTCAAAGCGCGCCCAAACAAAGCGCCTGCCGGGCGATCTGGGATCGATCTCGCAAAGCCGACCGAAAAGGCCGCGCCAGGCAAGTAAACGTGCCGTCGTCCGAACGAATTGCCAGACTCGAACGTTTCACTAACTCCCTAAGTCGGTCCCGTCTTCACAGCCGCCACGAACCGCTCGCCTGCTGCTTGCACGCACGACAGCATCGCCCGCGGTTCGTGGCATTTTTTGTCCTCCGCTTGCTCCTCTCGTCGCTCCGTTCCGCTGGCTTGACTCCGGCATCCTCGGGCTTGACGGCCATACCTAAGCTGGTTAGGCTTCATGCCTAGTCTGCCAAGGTATCACGGCCCGACGGGAACCGGAGATCATGGATTCGCGACTCTTAAGCGGCACTGTCGACCTGCTGATTCTCGACGTCCTCGCGCACGAGGCCAGTTACGGCTACGAGATCACGCAGCAGGTGCTCGGACGTTCGAGCGGGTATTTCCAGCTCACCGAAGGCAGTCTCTATCCCGCCCTGCACCGCCTCGAGCGGCAGCGGCTGGTGAGCGCCTACTGGGAAGAGGTCGACGGCCGGCGGCGCAAGTACTACCGGTTGACCCCGGCCGGCCGCAAAGAGCTGGCCGCCAAACGTGAGGAGTGGCAGGAGTTCGCCCGCGGCGTCAACGGAGTGCTGGGTGGCGTGCCGGGGGTGGCCAATGGATTGGCGTGAAGCGGCCGCCGGCGGTCTTCCCGCCCCGCGCGATGATGAGCCGGCCAGCCTGCGGCAGAACATCCTCGACGAATTGGCCGACCATCTCGACTGCGCGCTCGCGCGCGAGCTCTCCAAGAACATCACGCCTGAGGAAGCGATCGCGAACGTCAAACGCCGCTTCGGCGAACCGCGGGACCTGGCGCGTCGACTCTGGGTGGACGCGATGAAGGATACGATCATGTCGAAGCGACTCACGCTGGCCGCGATGGCATTGATGACGGTGATGTGTCTGTCGTCCGGCTGGATCGCGTGGAGCGCCCATCGCGCCAGTCAGGAAACGGCCGAATCAATCACTCGCGCCAACGGCGCACTCATCGCACAACTGTCGGCGCTTCTGGCGGTCCGGCCCGCGCCGGCTGCCAGTGCCGGTCCCGAGCGGGCCGACGTGCATTTCCATTTGATCTGCGACGATGCCCAGAAGTCGCCGGCCAAAGGCTTCAGCGGCAACCTCTACCTGTCTGGAGCGGGCTCGTCGCTCAATCCCTTGCTGCGGACCTCCGACGAACAAGGAAACCTGGATTTCGGAATGCTGCCCGCCGGCTCGTACATTCTTCGCGTGACGGCGCCGTGGAACGAGTTCGCGTTCGTCCCCGTCGAAGTTTCGCCCGCCTTTCCGATTACGTCTCCCATCATCTGCCCGGCCCGGGACTGGCAGCCGGCCGACGTCCAGTTCGACTTCGAGGGACTACCGTCCCTCAAGGACCGGGACGCGCTGATCGTGTTGCACATTAACGCAGTGCAAGGTCGCATGGTGGGAGCCAGTTATTCCTGGATGCACGACGCCGAAACCCACGGCCATACCGCGTACGACGTGGTGTTGGACCCGAACGGTCACCTCCTCTATTTCTCGGAGTGGACTAGCCAGAACAGAATGTCGCAGGGCGTCGGCCGCATGATGCCTCCCCGCTGGGGCGGCTCGTGGCTCGGCAATGCGCCCGGAGTTCAATTGCAGGCCACGGATCAGTTCTCTTGGCTGGCGGCCGCGCTCAATCAGAAGCCGCAACCGGGCTTTTTCGACAGGCGTTACGAGATCAGCTCAATTACCGTCCTGCTCGCGCCGGACATTCGCTCGAGGGCCGGAGAAACCCCCGACCCGAGCCACCTCCCTTTCACGCTGCACACGCAGCGCGGTTACACGCCGATTGCCGAGACGATGATCTCCCCCGGAAATTCGGAGGCGCCGCCGTTGCAGCCAGTTCACGGACAGAAGAACGTTTGGAGAATTCACCTCTCCCGAAACTTTTCGGCTGAGGTCGATCGCCTGCTGATGTCGTCCGCCAGTCGTCTACCAGACGCGAAAGACGCCGCCGCGGCAAAGGCGGAATCCACAACGGGGGCCGATTTGCTCAAGTCGCTCGGCATTGCCACCGCCACCCCCGATCACACGGCCGACGGGCTCACCGGGTTAAAGCTCGGCGCGATCGCGGACAAGCTGCCGGCCAAGTACGCCGGCTTTCAGGAGGGCGACCTGCTGCTGGGCGTGAACGGTTGGAACGTCAACACCGATCGCGAGCTGGGCGTGGCGGCGCGGGGATATCCGTTGTCCGCCGACAAGGCCCGCGCGGCGGCCGCTGCAACGTCGAGCGAGGAGAGTCTGAACGGCGAAGGGATTTCGCCGCAATCGCTCGTCGCGCTCGTTCGTCGGGGCACGGAGATGATGCTCTATGAAGTGAAGCCTCCCGGCTCGCCGGCTCCCAAGGAGAAGAAAATGATACCGGTCAAACCGGCCGAAAGCATCGTCGTCCCAGGAGGCTTCCGCAATCGTCGACGGTTGGGGAGCCCGTGATTTGTGTGGCTCAAGGTCCGAGCCGGATCGAAATTGACAGCCCGGCCCCGCAAAGTCGACAATGGCCCGCGTTGCTGATCACTCACGCGCGGCGAGCGGATCGATGTGGAACGTCTGGGGAGGTCGGGCCCGACTTTGCGATGGACTGACGCGGCGCGAAGTGCTCCGCATCGGCGGCCTCAGCGCATTCGGGTTATCGCTGCCTCATTTGTTGCGCGGCCAGGCCCAGGCTGCGGCGAGCAGCCGTCCCCTCCCCGTGACCAGCCGGCGCGGGCCAAGAGTTGCATCGTTCTGTTCCTGATGGGCGGTCCGCCGCAGCATTCACTGTGGGATCCCAAGCCGGATGCTCCGGCCGAAATCCGCGGCGAGTTTGCCCCCATCACCACCAGTGTGCCCGGATTGCATTTGGGCGAGCTGTTGCCGCAGACCGCGCGGCAGGCCCAGCACCTCTGCGTGTTGCGGGCCGTGTCGAGCGGCGACAACGCTCATTCCTCCAGCGGTTATTACATGCTCACCGGCCGGCCGCACACGCCGACCAATTTCGAGAACGCCAATCCCGGCGCGCCGAACGATTTTCCGAGCCTGGGCGGCGTCGTGCGGGCGATGAATCCGACGCACGGCGCAGTGCCGCCCGCGATCACGTTGCCCCATCACATCTTTAATACCAACGGCAGCGTCTGGCCCGGACAGGACGCGGGCTTTCTGGGCCGGGCCGTCGATCCTTGGCTGGTCAACTGTGTGCCCAGTGCCGAGCCGTTCCGCATCGAAGGCCTGAGCCTGCCCCGCGAAATTCCCGCGCTGCGCATGTCACGTCGGCAATCGCTGCTCGCGCAATTCGACCAGCAGTGCGCGGCCGTACTGCGATCCGATCTGCTCACCGCCTTCGATGCCGACACGCGGCAAGCCTTCGATCTGCTCTCCTCCGGGCGATCCGCTCAGGCCTTTCGGCTCGACGACGAACCGCAGAAGATTCGCGATCGCTACGGTCGTTCGCCCTTCGGCCAAAGCGTGCTGTTGTCGCGGCGGCTGGTCGAGGCTGGCGTGAAACTCGTGCAAGTGAACTGGTATCGCTCGGCCGACGAGCCGATGGCCAACCCCTGTTGGGACAGCCACACGGACGAAGCCCGCCGGCTGCGGACCGCGCTCGCGCCGGCCACCGATCAGGCTTACTCGGCTCTGCTCGAGGATCTTGCCCAGCGCGGCTTGCTCGAGGAAACGCTCGTGGTCTGCATGGCCGAGTTCGGCCGGAGCCCCCGGATCAACGCGGCAGCCGGCCGCGACCACTGGGGCTCGGTCTATTCGGTCGCTCTTGCCGGCGGCGGCGTCCGCGGCGGACAAGTCTACGGCGCCTCCGACGCCATCGGCGGCCAACCTCGCGAAGGCCGCGTCCGCCCCGAAGAACTGACGGCCACCGTCTTCGACTGCCTCGGCTACCGGCCGGAAACTCTCGTCCACGATTCGCTCGGCCGCCCGCTGCCGATCAGCACCGGCGAACCGATCGCCGCCATCTTCTAATAGTCCAAGGTCCGAAGTCCAAGGTCCAAAATCGGAAAAATAACTGGAATGCGCGCCTGCCCTGTTGATTCGCGACGTTGGACCTCGGACCTTGGACTTTGGACTTGTGCTGGCTGATCGCCTGCCGTCGCTGCTCTCGGCTCGCGCGTCGGCCAGCGAGGTCACGCTCAACGGCCACGTCTTCACGCTTCCCGACGGCTTCGAGATCGAGCTGATCGCCGGGCCGCCACTGGTTAATCGGCCGATTACCGGCGCGTTCGATGAACAGGGGCGGCTCTACGTTGCCGATTCGTCAGGATCGAACGATCCGGTCCAAAAGCAGCTGGCCGAGCGACCGCATCGCATTTTGCGGCTCGAGGACACCGACGGCGACGGCCGGTTCGATCGCCACACCGTGTTTGCCGACAAGATGATGTTCCCCGAGGGGACGATGTGGCTGGACGGTTCGCTCTACGTTTCCGCCGCTCCCACCATCTGGAAGCTGACCGACACCAACGGCGACGGCGTGGCCGATCGTCGCGAGGAGTGGCTCACCCGCACGCTCACCGGCTGCGCAAACGATCTGCACGGCCCCTACCCCGGTCCCGACGGTTGGATCTATTGGTGCAAGGGAGCCTTCGCCCGCCAGACCTACCAGTTGCCGGGGCACGAGCGGGTGGCTTCGGCCGCGGCCCACATCTTTCGCGCGCGGCGTGACGGCTCCGGGCTCGAGCCGGTGATGACCGGCGGCATGGATAACCCGGTCGACGTCGTTTTCACGCCCGGCGGCGAGCGGATCTTCACGACGACGTTCCTGGTGCATCCGCAGGAGGGCCAGCGCGACGGGCTGATTCATGCCATCTATGGCGGCGTCTACGGCAAGGATCACCACGTCATCAATGGGCACCCGCGGACCGGCGACCTGATGCCGCCGCTGGTGCACCTCGGTCCCGCGGCCCCCTGCGGCCTCGTCCGTTACGAATCGACGGCGTTCGGCAAGCGATTACCGCGACAATCTCTTCGCCTGCTGCTTCAACATGCGGAAGATCACGCGGCACGTGCTGACGCCGGACGGCGCCACGTTCCAGGCCGCGACCACCGACTTCCTCGTCTCCAACAATCTCGATTTTCATCCGACCGATATTTTGGAAGACGCCGACGGCAGCCTGATCGTGATCGACACGGGCGGCTGGTACAAACTCTGCTGCCCCACGTCGCAGCTCTGGAAGCCCGATATCCTCGGAGGCATCTATCGCGTTCGCCGCAAAGGCTCGCCGAAGATCGACGATCCGCGCGGCCTGAAGCTCGGTTGGAAGATGGCTTCACTCGAGTCGATCTCCAATCGCCTGAAAAGCCCTCAGCCGGTACTCGACCCGGAGGTCGATTCGCTCGAATCGCTGGCGAAACGGCTGGGCGATCCGCGGCCCGTGGTTCGTCACCGGGCGATTGAGGAGTTGGGAACGCGCGGCGCGCACGCCGTGCCGATACTCGCCGCGGTGCAGAAAGGACCGAGCATCGAGGCTCGCCGCAATGCACTGTGGGCATTGGTGCGGATCGACGAGCCGGCTGCCCGCGCCGCGGTTCGTGCCGGGCTTTCCGATCCGGATGAAACGGTTCGCCAGGTCGCGGCCCATTGTGTCAGCTTGCTCCGCGATGCCGCGGCCGTTCCTCAGCTCCTCGAATTGCTCAAACAGAACGATCCGCAGAATCAGCGAGTCGCCGCCGAAGCCCTCGGCCGGATTGGCGACAAGTCGGCGGTGAAGCCGCTCTTGGAAGCGGCCGGCCGATTGTCGACGCCTCCGTCGCTCGTGGCAGTCGCTGGACAGCCACCGTTTGAACCAGTCTGGGTACCGCATTGGCCGGAGGCACGCATCCTCGAACACTCACTGGTTTATGCCCTGATCGAGATTGCCGATCCGACTGGGACTCGCGCGGGCCTTGCCAGCAACGATGCGTCCATCCAGCATGCCGCAGTCATTGCCCTCGATCAGATGCCGGGCGGCGGATCGGATCCCAAAGCGGTCTTCGCCTTGTTGACATCGTCTCAGCCTTGGCTCAAGCAGGCTGCTTCTTGGATCATCGGACGGCATCCTGAATGGGGCGATGCCTTGGCTGGCAATCTGCGTGAAAGGATGGCGAAAGCGGGCGACAGCTATTCTGAATGGAACGAAATCGAGCCCTACCTCGCGCAATTCTCGGGAAGTGACGCCGTGCAGGCGCTGCTGGCCAAAGCGCTCGCGGATCCGCATCCGTCGCGCGCGGCCCGGATCGCCGTCCTTAATGCGATGCTCGCGGCGAAGCCCAAGCAGTTGCCGTCGGCTTGGGTCGACGCCCTGTTGCCTTTGCTCAAGCAAAACGACTTCTTCCTCGCCGGCAGCGTGGTCCCGATTTTCCGGTCAACTCCGCCTGGCAAGGACCGGACTGCCGCGACGGGGGCGGCGCTGATCGAGCTGGCAAATCTGCCCAACGTGCCGAGCGACATCCGGCTCGATGCACTCGCTGCCGTTCCCGGAGGGTTGCCGCAGGTCGACGCGTCCACCTTTGCGTTTCTGCGAGCGAACCTCAATCCGGAGCTGCCCGTCGCGACGCGGGCAGCCGCGGCCGGAGTGTTGTCGACCGCTCGGTTGACTTTGTCGCAGCTGTCCGAACTGACCGACTCGCTCAAAACGGTCGGACCGCTCGAGATCGATCGCTTGCTCGCGGCTTACGAAAACTGCGCAGACGAAGCGATCGGGCTCAAGCTGATTGCCGCGCTGAAGGCCTCGCCCACGCTGGGGGCGCTGCGGGTCGACTCGGTCGAGCGGCGGATCAAACAGCAGCCGGCGTCAGTGCACGCGCAGGCCGAGCAGCTCTATCGGCTGATCAATGTCGACATCGAGAAACAACGGCAGAAGATCGCGGACATGCTGCCGTTGGTCCACCGGGGGGATGTGCGGCGAGGCCAGCAAGTCTTCGCCCGCACGACCGTCGCCTGCACGGCGTGCCATCAGTTCGGCTACAAGGGGGGACACATTGGCCCCGATCTCACCAACATCGGCAAGATTCGAGCCGAGCGGGACTTGCTCGAAGCCATCCTCTATCCGAGCGCCAGTTTCGTGCGGAGCTTCGAGCCGGTCCAAGTGGTGACCAAGGCGGGCAAGGTCTATAACGGCCTCGAGCGGTCCGGCGCGGCGGACGAGATCGTGCTGGTGACGAGCGCGACCGAAACCGTCCGCGTGTCCCGCGACCAGATCGAAGAGATGCGGCCGGGCACCGTATCGGTGATGCCGGCCGGCCTCGACAAGCAGCTCTCGCAGCAAGATCTGGCCGACCTGGTCGCCTTTCTAGCCCACGCGAAGTGAGACGGCGGTGAAAACCGGGCCTAACTCGCGATGTGTGCCTGGTCGCCCGATCGCCTGGTGGCTGGCCATTTGTGTTGGCCTTGCGCTGTGCGCGGACTCGCGTGCGAGCGCGGCCGACGACCTACAACCGGTGACGAGCGTCACGCCGGATGCCGCGTGGACCGCGGTCTTCGATCGCACCGACGGCTGGACCGGGGCCGACTGTGCGGGCTCTGTGGATCTCGGCGATGGCCGCACGCTGTGGGTGTTCGGCGACACGTGGCTCGGCAAGATCCGCGACGGCAAACGTCAACCCGGCGCGACGATGGTCAACAACTCGATCGCCGTCCATCCGACGGACAAGTTGGCTCCGTGGCGTCCCCCCGACCCTCGCCGCGTGCAATTCGTCTGGGGAGTGGACAACAAAGACGGGAAGCCGACCGCTTGGGCTGTGCCGCCGGTGATCGCAGGCGATGCAGCATCCGCGCACGATTGGCTCTGGTGTAACGGCGGTGGCGTTGTGGGCATGGGCCCGCGCGGAAAGGAGCAGCGGCTCGTCGTCTTTTTCTTTCGTGTCCGCCACAACCCGCACGGTCAAGGCGTGTGGGCATTCACCACCGTCGGGACATGCCTGACCGTCATCGACAACGT
Organism: uncultured Planctomycetaceae bacterium; assembly: GCA_963813715.1. Classification (GTDB taxonomy): domain Bacteria; phylum Planctomycetota; class Planctomycetia; order Planctomycetales; family Planctomycetaceae; genus DASPSM01. The sequence continues at coordinate 101,500 of CAWFAK010000013.1, forward strand.
GGGCGATCCGCCGGAGCGCTGGCGGCCCAAGTTTTACGATCTGCCCCGCACGTCGGCCGGCGTCTCGAATGACGGTCGCGAGATCTTGTGGGGACTGTCGGCCAGCCGCGAGGGGGCCGCTTCTCACCACGAGGACCACCTGCGCATTTTCGGCACGCTGCGAAGGGGCCGGTTCGAGATGTCGTTGGTGCTGGCCCGCGCGACGTCCGCCACGATCGATCGGCTCGAACTCGAGTTCTTCGACGGGACGGTGTGGCGGCCGAACTGTGAGGCCTGCGCCAAGCCACTCGCCGGCGGACTCGTCAGCGAGTTCTCGGTCGAAGAGATGAACAACGCTGGCAAGCCGACTTGGGTGCTGATTCAAAGCGAACCGTTTCTCGGCAAACGCATTTTCGCCCGCACCGCCCCAAAGCCCGAGGGCCCCTGGTCGCTCCGGCGGACCATCTACACCGTTCCCGACGTCGCGGCGAGCCGTGCCTACTTCACGTACGCAGCCAAGGGGCACGCGGCCCTCTCGCGGCCCGGCGAGCTGTTGGTGACGTTCCTCGTCAACTCGCAGAATTTCGCCGACGTGGTCCGCGACACGACGATCTATCACCCCAAGTTCCTGCGGGTGCCGCTCAGCGCGGTTTTGGGACGCTAGTCGGCAAATCTGCGGGCGGCCGCAAATTCCGCTCATCTTGCCTAACCGGTCCTGCCGATCTTTTAAATGAGGCTGCGCGACCGGTCCGTCCCGATTGGGCTCAAGTCGCGGCGAGACTGCGACATGAGCAGGCGGCACAGGGAGGGCCGGGCTTGATCGTTGCCTGTTTGCAAGAGGCCCTGCGGCACCATCAGGCCGGCCGGCTCGCCGAGGCCGAGGGGCTTTACCGCCGCGTGCTCTCCGTCGATCCCCAGCAGGCCGACGCGCTGCACCTCTTGGGAATGGCGGCGCAGACGCGGGGCCGACTGGACGAGGCCCACCAGCTCGTCAGCCGGGCCGTCGAGCTCAAGCCGGCCGAGGCGATTTTCATTTCCAATCTGGGCGTCGTGCTCGAAGCGCAGGGGCGTTTTCGCGAGGCCGAGGCCGCCTATCGCCGGGCGCTCGAGCTCAATCCGCGGCACGCCGAATCGATCAACAATCTGGGCAACATCCACCGTTCGGCCTGGCGGATCGCATGAAGCCGCACGGGCGTATCGCGCGGCCCTCGAGCAGCGGCCCGACTTTGCGATGGCCCACGGGAACCTGGGCACCACGTTCGCCGACCGGCAGAAATTCGACGAGGCGATCGCCTGCTACCGCCGGGCGCTGGCGCTCGACGATCGATTGCCCGAACGCGCGCAAGAACCTTGCGGTGGCGTTGGCCGATCAGGGGCATTTTTCGGAAGCCAGCGACGAGTTGAGCCGGGCCCGTGTGCAGAACCCGGACGACAGTGGCCTCAAGATTCGCCAGGCGCTCCTGCTGCCGGTGATTTCCGCATCAGTGGCGGCGATCGACGAGCGCCGCGGGCAACTCGAGACCGACCTGGACCGCCTGCTCAAAGACGATCTGCACGTCCGCGATCCGCTGACCGAGACGCCAGGGCCCGCGTTTTATCTGACTTATCACGGCCGCAACGACGTCGGACTGCAGCGAAAAATCGCCGCCGTCTATTGCCGGGCCGTGCCTTCGCTCGACTTTACGGCGCCGCATTGTCGCAGCGGACGCGCGACGGGGCATTCGCCTCTCCGCGTGGGATTGATTTCACGATTTTTCTATCGGCATTCGGTCGCCGACCATTATGCCGGGCTGCTGCGGGCCTTCCCTCGCGACCAGGCGCGATACACGCTGTTGCGGGTGACGGGGCCGGAAGACGAAGTCTCGCGGGCGATCGACGCCTCGGCCGACCGCGTCGTCCGCCTCTCCACGCATCTCGCCGAGGCCCGCGAGCAGGTGGCCGCCGAAGAGCTCGACGTTCTCTTCTACACGGACATCGGCATGGATCCGTGGACGTACTTTCTGGCCTTCTCGCGATTGGCCCCCGTGCAATGCGCGACGGTTGGTCAGCCGGGCACGACGGGGATTCCCAACGTCGACTACTTCGTATCGTCGGACCGGCTCGAGCCCGTGTGCGGACAATCGCACTACTCCGAACGGCTCGTGCGTCTGCGGGATATCCCACACGTTTTCGAACGGTCGCGGATGCCCGAGAATCCGCTCGACCGCGGCGGCATTCCGCTGCCAGCCGACGCCCGCTGGTACGTCTGCCAGCAGACACTGTTCAAGATTCATCCGGAATTCGATTTCGTGCTCGGAAACATCCTGCGGCGCGATCCGGCGGGCATCGTTGTGCTGTTCGAGGGGCAAGTGTCGACGTGGAAGGCCTTGCTGCAGGAACGGCTACGGCGGTCGATTCCCGATGTCGTTGATCGCGTGATGTTTTTGCCGCGATTAAAGCGTGACGAATATTTCGGGCTGATCGCCCAGGCCGACGTGCTGCTTGACACGATGCACTACGGTGGCGGCACGACGGCCATGCACGCCCTGGCCCTGGGGACGCCGCTCGTCAGTCTTGCCGGCGAATTCAATCGCGGCCGCGTCGCCCAGGCGCTCTTTCAAAGGATGGGAATCTTGGATTGCCTGGCAACGACGCCGAACGACTACGTCGACCGCGCGGTTCGCCTCGCCAACGAGCGCGGGCTGCGCGAGTCGCTGCGTGGGCGAATCCTCGAACGCTGCGGCGTCTTGTTCTCGAACCCGGCGCCCGCGGCCGAGCTGGAGGCGTTCTTCGTCGACGCGGTGCGACGCTCAAGCGCAGGTGCCGCATGAGCGGTTACCGGAGCGGCGAGTACGCGGCGGCCCTGGTCGATTTGGGCCGACCCGTCGAGTTGCCGCACTGTAGCGGCTGGCTGCTCGAGCGGACAATCGCCGGCACCGATCAAGGCGATGCGATCGGCCCGTATCCGCTCTTTGGCTGCCGCCGCTGGGCCGAACTGCCGCGTGATCTGGACCGGTTGCGAACCCGGGTGGTGGCCGTGGCGCTCGTGCCCGATCCGTTCGGCGACGCGCCGGCTGATCTGACGGCCTGCTTTCCGGATGTCTGCCGGCCGTTCAAGGAACATTTCGGCGTCGATTTCTCTCGCGATTGGCGGGCCGCGATCTCACCCCATCATCGCCGCAACGTGCGGGCCGCGGCGCGGAGTGTCGAAGTCGAGCGCTGCGTCGATCCCCGCGCGCAGCTGGAAACGTGGTGCGAGCTCTACCAGCAGCTCGCGACGCGACACACGCTCTGCGGCCCCGCGAATTTCTCGCAAGCGAGCTTCGAGCGGCAGCTGACCGTGCCGGGGATCACCGTGTTTCGCGCCGCGTCTGAAGGAAAAACCGTGGCGATGGCCCTCTGGTATCGCGATGGCGACGTGGCTTACTACCACTTGGGCGCCTGCGACGCGCGAGGCTACGAGCTGTCCGCGATGTTCGCCTTGTTCGACGTCGCGTTAGGCCACTTTGCCGCCTGGGGCGCGCGCTGGGCCCAACTCGGCGGTGCGGCCGGCTGGCAGGGAGCGGGCGGCGGATTAGCCCGGTTCAAGGCCGGCTGGTCCAACGAACGGCGAACGGCCTGGTTCTGCGGCCGCGTGCTCGACCGGCTCGCCTATGAGCGACTGCTGAGCGGGCGGACCGAGCGGCCGGGCGAGTTTTTCCCTGCCTATCGACGACCGGAGGCCGCGTGAGCAGAGTCAAGATGTCCGCGAAGCTGGCGATCTTCGGCCATCGGCCCGTGTTCGACGCGCCCCTGCACGTCGGCCGGCCCAATCTCCCGGACAAGCAGGCGGTGCTCGAGCGGATCGCGGGAGTTCTCGATTCGGGCTGGCTCACCAACGGCGGCCCGTTAGTGCAGGAATTCGAGCGTCGGCTTACACAGGAAACGGGCGCGAAACATTGCCTTGCCGTCTCGAACGGCACGGCGGCGCTCGAGCTGGCGTCTGCGGGCACTGGGGCTCGCGGGCGAGGTGATCGTCCCGTCCTACACGTTCATCGCGTCGGCCCACGCGGTCGCCTGGCAGGGATTGCGTCCCGTGTTCTGCGACGTCGATCCGGCCACGCACACGCTCGATCCGGAGCAGGTGGCACGCCTGATCACACCGCAAACGGCCGCCATCCTGGGAGTCCACTTGTGGGGACGGCCCTGCGATATCGACGGGCTGGCCGCCGTCGCGCACGAACACGGCATTCCGCTGCTCTTTGATGCCGCGCACGCGTTCGGCTGCACGTACCGGGGACGGCCGATTGGCGGTTTCGGCGCGTGCGAGACGTTCAGCTTTCACGCGACGAAGTTCGTCCACTGCGGCGAAGGCGGGGCCATTGCCACGAACGACGACCGCCTGGCCGAGCGGCTGCGACTCTTGCGGAACTTCGGCTTTGCCGGCTACGACCGCGTAACTTCGCTCGGCACCAACGCCAAGCTGAGCGAGCTGGCGGCCGCGATGGGCCTGGCGTCGCTCGACCACATGGAGACGATCGTCGCCGCCAATCGACGCAACTACGAAGCTTACGCAAGTTGCCTGCGGTCGCTGCCCGGGATCACACTCTTGCCGCACGACGCGACTGAGACGAGCAACTATCAGTACGTCGTGGTCGAGGTCGACCCGCAGCAAGCCGGCCTCTCGCGAGACGAGTTGGTGACCGTGCTGCAGGCGGACAACGTGCTGGCCCGCCGTTATTTCTCGCCGGGCTGCCACCGCATGGAGCCCTACTGCTCCGATCCGCTCGCGGCGCCGCGGCCTTTGCCCGTCACCGAGCGACTGGCCGAGAGCGTGCTCGCCCTGCCGACAGGACTGCAGCTCGACGAGTCGGCCGTCGTGCGGATCGGCGAGATCGTGTCGCGGGCGATCGAGCACGCGGCCGCAATTCGCAGGCAACTCGGACGCCGCCGCGCAGCTTGACGAGGCGAGCGGCAGGTGTCAGCCTGCCGGTTCTTGCAGATCGCGCCTCAGGCGAGGATCGGTCGCACGACATTGCCGCTGACGTCGGTCAGGCGGAAATCGCGGCCGGCGTGGCGGAAGGTCAGCCGCTCGTGGTCGAAACCCAGTGCGTGCAGGATCGTCGCCTGCAGATCGTGCACGTGCACGCCGTTTTCGACGACGTGGAAGCCCAGGTCGTCGGTCTTGCCGTGGACGATGCCCGGCTTGATGCCGCCGCCGGCCATCCACATCGTGAAGGCCTGCGGGTGATGGTCGCGGCCCAGCTTGCGGCCGAGCACCGGGTGGCTTTCGACCATTGGCGTGCGGCCGAATTCGCCGCCCCAGATGACGAGCGTTTCGTCCAACAGGCCCCGCTGCTTGAGATCCTGCACGAGAGCCGCCGCACCCTGGTCGGTGGCCGCACAATTCTGGCGGTGGTTGCCGTTCAGGTCGCTGTGGGCGTCCCAGCCTTCGTGATAGATGTTGATGAACCGCACGCCCCGCTCGACCATCCGCCGCGCGAGCAAACAGGCGCGGGCGAACGTCGGCTTGTCGGGATCGCACCCGTAAAGTTCCAGCGTGGCCCGGCTCTCGCTGCGGAGGTTCATCAGCTCGGGGGCCGAACTCTCCAGGCGGTCGGCCATTTCGTACGAGGCGATGCGGGTGGCGATTTCCGGGTCGCCCACGATGTCGAGCCGGCGGCGATCGAGATTCTCCACCAGGTCGAGCGTGTCTCTTTGCGATTGGCGGCTGACGCCAGCCGGGCGCGACACATTCAAGATCGGGTCGCCCTGGTTCCGGAAGCGGACCCCGGTGTAGACGGTCGGCAGCATGCCGCTCGACCAGTTGGCCGCGCCGCCGCTGATGCCTGAGCCGGTCGACATGACGACGAACGCGGGCAAGTCGCTCGTCTGCGCCCCCAGGCCGTAGACCACCCACGAGCCGAGGCTGGGCCGACCCGGCTGCGCGGCCCCCGTGTTGAGAAACAGCTGGGCCGGGGCGTGATTGAACTGGTCGGTGTGCATCGAGCGGATCAGGCATACGTCGTCCACGATCTTGCCAAAATGCGGCAGGATGTCGGCGATCTCGACGCCCGATTCCCCGCGGCGGACGAAGCGGAACCGCGGCCCGAGCACGGCCGCATCCGAACGAATGAATGCGTAGCGCTGGCCGCCGATGATCGAGGGCGGGATCGGCTTCCCTTCGAACTCGGCTAGCTTGGGCTTGGGATCGAAGAGATCGAGATGGCTCGGCGCCCCCGCCATGAACAGGTGGATGACCGCCTTCGCCCGTCCCCTGTAGGGCGACGTTCTGGCGACGAGTGATTCGCTGGCACGGCTGGCCGCCGCGGCCCCCGCGCGGGTGAGCACGCCCGAGAAAAGCCCGGCCAGCGCGATCCGTCCCAGGCCGACGCCGCACTGCTCGAAGAACCAGCGTCGCGTGACGAGCTGAGGATCGCAATTTCGATAAAGGAGCGACTGACAATTCATGGAGAAACTTTCGAGCCGCGGCCGGCCGACGTGTGTACGCTATTCCTTCGTGATGGCCTCATCGAGATTGAGCAAGCTGCGGGCGACGAGCGTCCAGGCGGCCAGTTGAGCCGTCTGGTGTTTGTCCGTCGGAGGCGCCGCGGACGCGCCGGGGCCTGACAGGATTTCTTTCGCGGCGGCCGCATCGGCGTCGAACCGTGCTTTCGATTGCGCATAGAACGCGACGAGTGCCGACAGCTCACTCGGCTCCGGTGGCCGTACAAGGCAGCGGCGGAACAGGTCCCGTGCCACCGCCTGTTCGTCACCCGTCGATTTGCCGAGCGCAGCCGCGGCCAATCCACGGGCGAACTCGACGAACTGGGCGTCGTTGAGCAGGGTCAGCGCCTGCAGCGGCGTATTCGTCACCTCGCGGCGGGCGACGCATTCTTCTCCGCTGGGGCCGTCAAAAGTCGCCAGCATGGCAAAGGGCGAGGTCCGCTTGGAAAACGTGTACATCCCGCGGCGAAAACGATCCGCACCCTGGCTGACGTTCCAGCTCATGCCGCCGTACGATCCCTCGCCCACGCTGGCCGGCTGCGGCGGAAAGACGCTCGGTCCGCCGATCCGCTCGGTCAGCAGGTCGCCGGCCGCCAGGGCCGAATCGCGGACGAGCTCGGCCTCGAGCCGTATCCGCGGCGCGTGGGAGAGCAGCTTGTTTTCCGGATCCTTGGCGATGGCGTCGGGCGTGAGATGCGACGCCTGCCGATAGGTCGCGCTGGTGACGATGAGCCGATGGGCCGCTTTGAATGACCAGCCGCGCCGCACGAACTCGATGGCCAGCCAGTCGAGCAGCTGGGGATGAGTGGGGGGCGTGCCCTGGTAGCCGAAGTCGTCCCCCGTCTTCACCAGGCCGCGGCCAAAGAAGGCCTGCCACTGCCGATTGGCGGTGACCCGCCCCACGAGGGGATTGCGGGCATCGACAAGCCAGCGAGCAAAGCCGAGCCGATTGCGCGGGAATTCGGGCGGCAGCGGACCGAACAGCGACGGGATCTGTGCCTCGACCGCTTCGGTCGGACCCAAGAACTCGCCCCGCTTGTGCACGAACGTCTTCCGCGGATTGTCAGCCGGCCGCTCAGAGAAGACCAGTGTCGTCGGCAAGAGAGGTTCTTGGGCTCGCTCGCTCTCGATGTTCTTGGCGAGGGCCCGAGAGGGCGGGCGCGATCGAGGCGAAATAATGCTCGAGGGTCGCTCGCTCGGCAGCCGTCCGCTCAGCACGCGGGCGGGCGAGGATGGCGTCGACGTCGGCCGGCAGCACGCGGCGATCGACGGGGACGGAGCCGCCGGTGGCCGAGATGCGAAACTTGCCCAGCCCACACGCATAGTAATACTCAAACAACATCCGCACGGAGAGACTCCGCGCGTTGTGCAGCGGCTTGTCGAGAATGAAGACGGCCGAATGCGATTGCCCCTGGCCTTTGTTGATCGACCAGGACGTGAGCGGGTTCCCGTCGATTGCGGCGGCGGCTCCGCCGGCGTTCGCGGCGTAACTTTGCGTGGCCGCCCGGAACTGCAGCGGCGCCCCGTCGGCCTCGGCCGTCCATTCGCTCAGCTCGAAGTCCCCGAACGGCCCTTCGTAGAAGACGCGGCCGGGGCCGTGCTGGGGAAGTGAATCGTCGGGCAGCACGTCGATCCGCAGGGCGGTGATCTCGGTGGGCAGCTTGTCGAAGTCGACCTCATAGTGGTCGCTCTTGCTCATGTCGCCGCTGGCGAGAATCGAATCGTCGGGCTGGACGGCCAGGTGTGGCAACGTGGCCTGCGCCTTTGACGGATGCAGCACGGTCCAACCCAGCGCTCGGGCCGATTCCGTTTGTTCCCAGCGAGCGAATTTCTCCTCGAACTTCGCTCGACCTTCGCGGCCGCCGGGGCCAAAACGATTGGGCAAGTCGGCCTCGGCCGCGGCGATCTGATGTTCGATCTGTTGCCGGCGACTGACCAGCGCGGGAACGGGCAGGTCGAGTTGCCGTTCGTCGGCGTTGTTCAAAAAGGCCATGAAGCGGTAGTAGTCGCGGTGGGGGATCGGGTCGAACTTGTGCGTATGACACTGGGCACAGCGGACGGTCAGCCCCAGCCAAACGGTGCCGGTGGTCGCGACGCGATCGACAACCGCGTAGTAGCGATACTCGAGCGGATCGATGCCCCCTTCTTCGTTGAGCATCGTGTTGCGATGAAAGCCCGTGGCCACTTGGTCCGGCACGCTGGCGTTGGGCAGCATGTCGCCGGCAAGCTGCTTGATCGTGAACTGATCGAAGGGCAGGTCGGAATTGAGGGCGGCGATCACCCAATCGCGATACGGCCAGATCGAGCGGCCGCGGTCCTTCTCGTAGCCGTTCGTGTCCGCGTACCGGGCCAGGTCGAGCCAGCGCCGACCCCAGCGCTCGCCGTAGTGTGGCGAGGCAAGCAGCCGATCGACGAGCCGCTCGTAGGCATTGGGCGACGAGTCGTTGACGAACGCGTCAGCCTCGGCGGGCGTCGGCGGCAAGCCGATCAGGTCGAGCGAGACGCGGCGAATCAGCGTGTAGCGATCGGCCTCGGGCGAGGGCTGCAACCCCAGACCGCTCGACTCGAGCTGAGCGCGGATAAAGTCATCGATCGGATTGCGCGAGGGCGGAATGTCGGTCCGCGCAGCAACGCGAGGAGGCGGCACTTGTCGCGGCGGGACGAAGGCCCAGTGCGGCTTGTATTCGGCACCGGCGGTCACCCACGCGCGAAGAATCCGTCGCTCGTCGTCCGAGAGTGGCTTGTTGGCCGCGGGGGGCGGCATCATCTCGTCGGCATTATGCGAATCGATGCGGCGGATCAGTTCGCTCGAGTCCGCCTTTCCCGGAACGATCGCCGCTTTGCCCGATTCGGTGCGTGCGGTCGCCGATTCGGGGAGGTCCAACCGCAGCTTGGCCTCGCGGGCTGCGTCGTCCGGGCCATGACACTTAAAGCAGTGCTGGCTGAGAATGGGCCGGACATCGCGCGAAAAATCGGGGCGAGGAGAATCGGGCCAGCGGCGAACCCAAAGCCCGCCAACGTGCAGACAATCGCTAGTGCAGCACCCAAACGAACGGCGGGCAAAGCGCACCCCCAAACAGCGGCTCCAGACGCATCAACCTTCATTTATTCTACGCTATTTCTCGGGGGCCGCGAGCGACTCGGGCCATCATTCGACAGGGAAAACGCCGGCGGCCGCTGCCAAGCTTTCAGCTTGCCCGCCGATCTGAGTCCGACATTCCCAGCCCGATGAAACCGGGACACAGGCAAGCTGGCAGCTTGCCCTACGCAGGAGACTACTTCCGGAACGCCTGCATGCGTCGCTCCATCTCCTCGGGGGAGACGTCTTCGACGTGCGTGGCGATGTACCAGGAGTTGCCGCACGGGTCGACGACCGCCCCTGTGCGATCGCCATAGAACATGTCGGTGGGCTCCGAGAGCACCTTGGCGCCGGCCGCGACGGCGCGGCGATGGACTTCGTCGACGTTGGTGACGTAGTGATGGAGCGTGGCGGCGTACGCCTGCGCCCGCTCGCTCGCCTCGCCCAGCATGATAATCGTGTCGCCGATTTTGACTTCAGCGTGGGCAATCGCCCCGTTGGGTCCGTTGATCCGTTCGACGCACGTTCCGCCGAACGCTTGCTCGAGAAACGTGACGAGCCTTCCCGCACCGACACCGACCAGGTAAGCCGTCACGCTGTGATGACCTTCGGGAATCGCTTTCACCGTCATGGCAGTCTCCTCTTTTGTCGCGGACCTGAGCGAAAGACGCCGGGCAATCGAATTATAATCGGACCGCGGTTGCCGCACGTCGCGGGCGACACGGAAAACCGATGCGAGAGCGAATAGTGAAACATCGAGCGGACACACGGCGGTTCAGCGGTTTGGTGCTTTCGAGTTTGCTGTTGCTGGCATTGCCGGCAGCGACCCGGGCTGCCGATCCACCCGCCGCGACCGACCTGCGAGTGGGAGCAGCCGCGGAGAATCTCAAGTGCGATCGTTCGATGGTGATCGGCGGGTCGATCGAACCGCGCTACACAAACGAACAAGAGGGCGAACTGCGAGCCACGGCCGTCGTTATCGAAAAGTCGGGGGCGGCCAAGATTGCCATCGTCGAGTGCGACGTCCTTTGGATTCCGAAGGCCCAGATCGACGCGGCCTTGGCGGAGATCCAGAAAAGTACGGGAATCGAGCCGCAGAACGTCCTCGTCAATGCCACGCACACGCACCACGCGCCGAGCACCGCGCCGGCGCACGATTTCGGCTATTCACCCGAGTTCTGCCGCGAGCTGAGGCGGGGCATCGTGCACGCCGTCGAGGAGGCCAATCGACGCTTGGCCGGAGGCGACGCGGCCTTTTTCTTCGCGCTCGGCGAGGAGAAGACTGTCGGTGGAAACAGCCGGTTTAAGTTGCCCGACGGCAACATCAGCTGGCTGCGGCCCAGGGAAGAAGCGGGCACGCAGGGAGTGCCCACCGGTCCGTTCGATCCGCAGCTCCCCGTGCTCGACTTCCGCGATCCGGCCGGCCACACGCGGGCCCTGATCTTCAATCATTCGACGCACACCATCGGCACCCGCAGCGGCAAGAACGTGCGCTCGCCCGGCTTCTATGGGCTGGCCGCCCAGGAGTTGGAGCACGAGCTGGGAGGCACGGTGAGCTTTCTCGAAGGGGCCTCGGGCTCGACGCACAACATCACGGCAGTCCCTGTGGACCAGGCCGTCCTCCGCATGAAGGCCGCCGTCCGTGAGGCGCGCGGGCAGGCCACGCGTCATCCCGTCGATCAGATGGCTTCGATCAAGCGTGCTCTCAAGTTCCGCGTCCGCCACTTCGACGATTCCGAGGAAGACGCCAAGATCGCCCGGTACACCACCCGCTACACGCCCACCCGCGCGTCGTCCGATTACATTCGCAAAGTCTTCGCCACGATGCGAAAGCAGCTCAAGCCACAGCAAGGGCAGGAGCGGGAGACTGTCGTGCAGGCCCTGCGAATCGGCGACGTGGCGATCGTCGGCGTGCCGGCCGAGTACTTCACTGTCCTCGGCGTCGACATCAAGCAGCGTTCGCCCTTCAAGTTCACCTACGTGGCCGAGCTGGCCAACGACTGGATCGGCTATCTGCCCAATCGCGAGGGGCTGCACCTCGGCGGCTACCAAACGTGGATGGGCCTGCACAGCTACGCCGAAGAAGGGACCGGCGAGCGAATCGCCGATCTGGCCGTCGAGCTGTTGCGCGAATTGAAAGCCGGCGACGGGCAGCCGACTGCAACCAAGGGGGCGTCGTCTCAGTCATCCGGCGAGTCGGCGACTCCCGTCAAGAGTGCACCCGCCGGCCGTCAAACGCCGCAAGCCGAACAGCAGATGTTTCGCTTCGCCGATCCGTCGCTCACCGCGGACCTGGTCGCGGCCGAGCCCCAGGTTGTCAGTCCGGTGGCCCTCGCCTGGGACGCTCGCGGCCGCATGTACGTGGCTGAAATGGGCGGCTACCCGGTCACCGAGCACAAGGGCCGCATTCGGCAGCTGCGCGACAACGACGGCGACGGCGTTTATGAGCAGTCGATCGTATTTGCCGAGGGGCTGAATTTCCCGGCGACAGTCATGCCCTATCGGGACGGCATCTTGACGATCGACGCGCCGGACCTGATTTTCCTCCGCGATACAGATGGCGACGGCAAGGCCGACGAACGGCGCGTCGAATGGACGGGCTTCATCCCCGGTTCGCAACAACTGCGAGCCAACGCCTTGCATTGGGGGCTCGACAACTGGATTTACGGCGCGAACGGCCGCTGCGACGGCGAGATTTTTCGCCCGGGCGCCGACCCGAAGATGGCCGTCTCGATCCGCGGCCGCGACTTTCGCTTTCGATTCGCGGGCGATGCGAAATCGAGCACGGCAGAGTTTCAGGCGATTGCCGGGCAGAGCCAGTTCGGGCAGTGCCACGACGATTGGGGCCGCCGTTTTCTCTCTTGGAACACGATCCCGGTGCGACAAGCCGTCGTGCCCGAGCCCTACGCCAGCGAGCGCTCGCAGTTCCAGTCGCGGGGCATGGTCGACATTGCCTCGCCGGAAGACAACGGCCGCGTCTACCCGGTGAGTCCGCCGCCGCGGCAATTCAACGCCGAGCCGGCCGAGTACTACAACGCGATGTGCGGGCTGACGATCTTTCGCGGCACCGCGCTTGGCGAGGCGTATCGCGGCAATGCCTTCGTCGGCGAGTCACTGTCCAACCTGGTGACGCGACGGGTGTTGACGTCGGACGGGGTCGAACGAGTCTCGCGGCGCGGAGAGCAGAATCGCGAGTTTCTCGCCGGCGCCGATCCCTGGTTTCACCCGGTGTTCATGACCACGGGTCCGGACGGCGCACTCTATGTGGCCGACTTCTACCGCGAATATGTCGAGCACCCGCGCTACGTGGCTTCCGAGGAGATTCGCCGTCGCATCCCCTGGCAGACCGGCTCCGAGAACGGTCGCATCTGGCGGATCCACCGTCGCGATTGGCAACCCGATTCGCACCCTCGCCCGGATCTGTCGCAGGCGAGCACCGAGCAGCTCGTCGCGGCGCTCGCCGATCCGGTCGGCTGGTGGCGGGACACGGCCCAGCGGCTGCTGGTCGAACGCCAGGACCGGGCGGCCGTTCCCCTGCTCGAAGCGCGGGTGGGAAAGGACGCATCGCCCGTCGCGCAGATTCACGCGCTCTGGACGCTCGACGGATTGGGGGCGACCAGCGACAAGGTGCTGCGTGCGGCTCTAGTGTCGAACGAGCCGAGAGTCCGCGAGCAGGCGATCGCCCTCGTGGCACAGGACCCGGCGCGGATCGGCCGCTGTCTGCAGCCGCTGTCTGAATTGCTCGACGACGTCGATCCCGGCGTGCGATTCCGGCTGGCGCTCGCACTCGGCGCGCTGCCGCCCGACGAGGTGCGGCTGCAGCGCGCTTGTGCGGCTGGCCGCTTATCGTCCGCGTGATCCCTGGGTGCTTTGGGCCGTGCTCAGCAGCGCGGCTGGCCAGACGTCGGGCGTGATCCGATTGTTGGCCGAGTCGCATCCCGAGACGCTGGCCGCGAGCGAGCCGTCGCTGTTGCCGTTTCTCGCCGACGCCGGCCAGCAAATCGCCACGGAACTGGCGGGCGACGACCTGGCCGATTTCTGCGGTTGGCTGGCTGACCCCGACGCGCGGTCCGACGAAGCCCGCGTCGGTCGCGTCGTGCTATTGGCAGCGATCGTTCGCGGACGCGAGGCGACCGCGGCGGGCGACGCCAAGAATCGTTTCAGTTTCCTGACGGCGGCGCAGCGGGCACAAGTGGCTAAGTCGGCCGTGCGCTTAGCCGAAGATTCGACTCAGCCGCTGCTTGTGCGGTCGGCCGCCATTCGTTTGCTGACGCTGGCTCCGGCTGAGTCCGCGGAGCGGCTGGCGAAGCTCTTGGCGGGACCGGCGGATGGGCCGTTGCAAGCGGCGGTGGCCGAGGCGCTCGCCGATCGCAACGAGGCGGAGGGCTGCCGGGCTGTGTACCAGGCCTGGGAGTTGTTGGGGACCGACGCGCGGCGCGCGGTGATCGCCGCAGCACTGCGCTCGCCCGCCGCGATCGAGGCGCTCTTGGATGCCGTGAAAGCCGGAACTGTGCGGCCGGTCGAAGTGCCGATCGACGTCGCCCAGAGGCTAAAACACGCCCCGTCGGAGCCGCTCCGCGAGCGGGCCCTCGCACTCTTTCGCAGTACGGCGTCGACCAATCGTCGGGCCGTCGTCGAACATTACCTGCAGTCCGTCCCTGCGACGGGCAGCGTGGAGCGGGGGGCCGCCCTCTTCCGCGAAAACTGCCTCACGTGCCACACGATTCAGCGCGTCGGCAAGCAGGTGGGGCCGGAGCTTTCGGGGCTCAGCTCGCGGCCGCGAGAGATTGTGCTGCACGACATCTTGGACCCGAGCGCCCAGGTTTCGGCCGATTACCTGAGCTACACGGTCGTCACCAAGGACGGCAAAACGGCCGAGGGACTGATCGTCAGCCAGTCGAACGGCTCGGTGCGGCTGAGGCGGTCGGGTGGCGAAGAGAGCCTCGTGCCGGCCGCCTTGATCGAACAGATTCGAGCCAGTGACAAGTCGCTGATGCCCGACGGTTTCGAGACCAAAATCAGTCCACAAGCCATGGGCGATTTGCTAGCATTCCTCCGGCAGCCGAGCCGCGACTTGCTGCAGTCGGGAAAGCCCGCCCCGGCCGGTCGCGCCGCGGGGAGTGAGTGACCGCAACCCGAGCTTCGGCGTGCCGAGAGCGCTCGGCAGACGAGCGCGAATGAACCACGTTGTAGCCAAGAGTTGGCTTCCAGAAAGGAGTATGGCGATGAACGGAATTTCTCGACGCGCCGGAGTCCTCGCCCTTGGGATCGCGTCGGCGGCGTGTGTGGTGTTCGGAGTGTGGCACGAATTGCGGGCCGAATTGCCGCGGCCCGAGTACCGTCGTTTGCAGCGGCAATCACCGGAAGAGGTCAAGATCGCGGTGCTGGGCGTCCATGAAGCTCCGGTCGGCGAGTCGCCGCGCGAACGTGAGCGAGTGGGCCGGGCGTTTGATATCGACGTCGAGGCCAAGGTGCTTCGCGTCGCCCGCACGTCCGTGCGGATTCATGACGGCGAAGTGATCCACATCGTGTATCGGCTGCACCGTCGCGAGCGAGCGGTTCCAGGCCCCGGCGAACCCCAACCGCCCGAGCAGGGACACGAGTACCCGGCGTTCCTGGCGAAGGTCGAAGGCGATCGCCGCGCATTCGCTCCGGCTGCCGGCGTCTACACCTTCGAGCGGCTCTAACGAGCCCGCGGCGTTCGATCGTCGAGCGTCACGAATCGGAAATGACAAAAGACGGCGCGACCCCGCGCCGTCTTTTTTTGCGCCTTCACCGGCATTAAGTCGCCTTACCCGGCAACGCGGTTCAAAAGTGTTTGGCGAGCCGGTCGACAATCAGGCGGCCAATGTTGAGCGAGGCGGTGGCGGCCGGGCTGGGGGCGTTGAGCACGTTGACGATGCGGTCGTTCTCGACAATCGAAAAGTCGTCGACGAGGCTGCCGTCCGGCGCCAAAGCCTGGGCACGCACACCCGCCGGCGCGGTGTGCATATGCTCGGAGCGGATGTCGGGGATCAACCGCGTGAGCGCCTTCACGAAGGCTCCCTTGCTGATCGAACGCCAGAGTTCGCCCATCCCCATCCGCCAGTTGCGCGAGGCCAGTCGCAAGAAGCCCGGATAGGTGAGTGATTCGGCCAGGTCATGCAGGTTGATGTCGCTGAGGTGATAGCCTTCCCGCGCGAAAGCCAGCACCGCGTTCGGGCCGCACTCGACGCCGCCGAGCGCCATCCGCGTGAAGTGCACGCCCAAAAAGGGAAAGTCGGGATCAGGAACCGGGTAGATCAAGTTGCGGCAAAACTTTTCTGCCGCGGGAACCAGCTCGTAATATTCGCCGCGAAACGGGACGATCTTGGCCGGCGGCGTCATTCCGCCCAGGGCCGTCACCCGGTCGGCAAACAGCCCCGTGCAGTTGACCACCAGTTTCGCCACGACTTCGCCCGCCGTGCTCACGAGCCGCGTGCGATCGCCCTCGCCACGAATGGCCGTCACCCGGGCGTTCGTCACGATTTTTCCGCCGGCCTGCTCGATCCGGGCGGCCAGCTTCGCGCAGACGCCCCGGTAGTCGACGATGCCCGCGTCGGGGACGTGGATCGCGCGGATGCCGGCCGAGTAAGGTTCCAGCTCGTGTAGCCGTTCGCGGCCGATGATTTCGCAGGTCACGCCGTTGGCCTGTCCGCGCTCGTAAATCCGTTCGAGTGCCGGCAGCTCTTTTTCGTCGACGGCGACGATCACCTTGCCGCAAATTTCGTGGGCGACGCCCTCTTGCTGGCAGAACTCGATCAGGGCCTTGCGACCGTCGCGGCAGTTGACCGCCTTGAGCGAGCCGGGCTTATAGTAAATGCCCGAGTGAATCACGCCCGAGTTGCGGCCCGTCTGGTGCGCGGCGAGGGCGGCCTCTTTTTCGAGCACGACGACTTTTTTGCCGGGATCGAGCCGGCCGAGCTGATAGCCGGTCGCCAGGCCGACGATGCCGCCGCCGATAATTGCGACGTCGCACTCGGTGGTCACGACCGCGCCTCGGCGCGTTTGGCCCGGTAGATGTGCGTCGCCTGGCCGAAGGCGGTTTCGGCCGCCTCCATGATCGTTTCGCTCAACGTCGGGTGGGCGTGGATCGTTTCGGCCACGTCTCGGGCGACGCACGCCGTCTCGACGGCCAGCGTCGCCTCGGCGATCAATTCGCCGGCCCCGGCACCGACGATGCCGACGCCGAGCACGCGCTCGGTCTCGGGATCGAAGAGGATCTTGGTCAGCCCCTCGGTCCGCGAAATCGTGACGGCCCGGCCCGATGCGCCCCAGGGAAAGCGGGCAATTTTGACTTCGCGGTTGGTGTTCTTCGCTTCCGTCTCGGTCAGGCCGCACCAGGCGATTTCCGGATCGGTAAAGACGACGGCCGGAATGGCCAGGTTGTCGAACGCGGCCGGCTCGCCGGCGAGCGCCTCAATCGCGACATGCGCCTCGCGAGTGGCCTTGTGTGCGAGCATCGGTTCGCCCGCTACGTCGCCAATCGCCAGGATGTTCGGATCGGCCGTCCGCCGCTGCGGGTCGACCTTGATGAACCCTTTTTGATCGATTTCCGCGCGGGTGTTTTCCAGGCCCAGGTCGCGGCTGTTCGGCCGGCGGCCCACGGAGACCAGCACGCGGTCGAAGGTCTGCTTGGGCTCGACTCCTTCGCCCTCCAACTCGGCGACGATGCCTTCTTTGGTCGCGGTCAGCTTGGTGACCTTGGTGTTGAGCAAGATGGCAGCGAAGAGCTTGTCGAGCCGCGTTTTGAGCGGCCGCACCAGGTCGCGGTCGGCTCCGGGGAGCAGGCCGGCCGTCATCTCCACGACCGTCACCTTCGAGCCGAGCGCTGCGTAGACCGAGCCCATTTCGAGGCCGATGTACCCGCCGCCGACGACGAGCAATTTTCCCGGCACGTCGGGCAGGTCGAGGGCACCGGTCGAGTCCATCACCCGCGGATCTTTGATGGCGAAGATCGGCGGAATGATCGGCGAGGAACCGGTGGCGACGATGGCCTTGCCGAAGGCCAGCTTTTGCGTCGAGCCGTCCGGCTTTTTCAATTCGAGCGTGGTCGAGTCGAGAAAGCGGGCCCGCGCTTGGACCAGCTTGACGCCGCGGGCCTTGCACAATTCGCCGACGCCGCCCGTCAGCTTTTTGACGACCGATTCTTTGAACGAGCGCAGCTTGTCGATCTCGACTTTCGGCTGGGCGAAGGTGATGCCCCATTGCGTCGGCCTCGTGCGCTTCGCCCAAGAGGGCCGCGACGTGCAAGAGGGCCTTCGACGGAATGCAGCCGCGGTGCAGACACACGCCGCCGGGAATGGCTTCGTCGTTGACGAGCGTCACGTCCATTCCGCGGTCGGCCGCGTCGAACGCCGCCGGATAGCCGCCCGGCCCGCCGCCGATTACCACCAGCTCGGCGCGAGCGCCGGAATCTGCTTGATCACCATCGCCCGGCATGTTGAGTCTCTTTAGAAGTCGAACAAGGCTTTGGTCCGCGGTCACGGATCGGATCCCCGATCGCCGGAGGAGTTTTCGCTAAAACTCGACGCGGCATCTGCACCACCGACGGACCGGCCGGCGGCCGCTCACAGCTCGATCAGGAGCTTGAACGGATCGGACAGGATGCCGGCCAGCTTGACGATGAAGCGGGCCGCGTCGGCGCCGTTAATGATCCGATGGTCGTAGGAGAGCGACAAGGGCAGCATCAGCCGCTCGACCACCTTGCCATCCATGAGCTTGAGCGTCTTTTGCGTCCGCGACATGCCGAGGATGGCCGCTTCCGGATAATTGACGATCGGCGTGAAGGCCGTGCCGCCGATGCCGCCCAGATTCGTGATGGTAAACGTGCCGCCCTGCATGTCGGCCAGGTCGAGCTTGCGTTCGCGGGCCTTGGCCGCCAGCACGCCGAGCTCTTGCGCGATCACCAACACCGTTTTGCGGTCGGCATCGGGAATGACGGGGACCAAGAGGCCAAAATCGGTGTCGACCGCCACGCCGATGTGGAAGTAGTGCTTGACGATCAATTCGCCGGCCGCCATGTCGATCGTCGAATTGAAGTGGGGGAACGCCTTGAGGGCGCCGACGACCGCCTTCACCATGATCGAGGTCATGGTGACCTTGGGAGCGTTGTGGCCGATGTTCTTGACGTAGCTCTGCCGGGCCTCTTCCAGCTCGGTGACGTCGGCCAGCTCGTGCTGGGTGACGTGCGGCACGCTTTGCCAGGCGACCGTCAAGTTGGCCGCACTCACGCGGCCCAGCTTGTTGATGGCCACCCGCTCGATCGCGCCAAAGCGATCGAAAGGAGGCAGTGTGACGCCCGCGCCCGGCGGACCGGCCTGCACCGCGCGGCCTGTGGTGAGGGAGCGGACGAACGATTGCACGTCGTCGCTGGTGACGCGGCCGCCAGGACCCGTTCCCGAAACCCGATGCAGATCGACGCCCAGCTCGCGGGCCAACCGCCGCGTGGCGGGGCCGGCGGGCACGGGAGCACCGGAATCGTGTCCGTTGCCGGAAACCTCGCTGCGCCCCGGCGCGGCGTAGGGAGTCGCCGGCTCGCTGGCGGCAGCCACAGTGGTAGGAGCTGCGCGGGCGGCTGCGGTGCGGGCCTGACAGGCGCGGCACCAGTCGGTTGCTTCGGGGCGGGTGCCGCCGCTGATTGAGTCGCCGGGGCCTTGTCGGGCTCGGCCTTGGCCGGCGCAGTCTTGGCCGCCTCAGTTTTAGCGGGGGCGGGTGCGGCGCTTTTGGCCGCGGGCTGGGCCGGTGCGGATCCGCCTTCGGCTGCAGCAGCCGATTCGTTGATCGTCAGCAGGGGCTGGCCGATCTTCACGGTCTGGCCCTGCTTGACGAGGATCTTCTCGACCCGGCCGGCTTGCGGCGAAGGAATCTCCGCGACGGCTTTTTCGGTCTCGACCTCCAGCACGATCTGGCCGGCCTGGATCATGTCCCCTTCGTGGACGTGAACTGCGGCGATGTCGGCGGATTCAACGCCTTCGGAGATCAGCGGTAGCTTGAATTCAGTGGTCATGTTGCCCAAAGACCGCGTACCGAGGGTGATCGTCGCGTGCGCCACCAGGCGCAAACGCCAAGCGAGCCACCCATCGAGCCCGGCATTCGTCCGGGCCCTGACCCACGCGAAGGGGACAGGAAAATCGACTCTACGCGATCGCCGGGTCGACTTTGTCCGGATCGAGGCCGAGGTCCGTGACCGCTTTGGCGAGCTTCTTCTTATCAAACTGACCGGCCTCGGACAACGCGGAGAGCGTCGCGTAGACCGTATGCTCGGCATCGATCTCGAAGTGCCGTCGCAGCGCGGACCGCGTATCGCTGCGGCCGAATCCGTCCGTTCCCAGCGTAACATAATCACCGGGCACCCAGGGGCGAATCTGGTCGGCCACGAGCCGCACGTTGTCGCTCACCGCGATGAACGGGCCGCTCACGCCTTTGAGCACCTGCTCCAGGTAGCTTTGGCGCGGCTCTTCCTTGGAATGCAGCCGGTTCCAACGCTCGCAAGCGCGGGCGTCGCGGAACAGCTCGCTATAGCTGGTGACGCTCCAAACGTCGCTGCTGACGCCGAACTGCTCGGCCAGCATCTTTTGGGCACGGCACGCTTCGTTCAAGAGCGGACCGCTGCCGAAGAGTTGCGGGCGCACACCGGTCGTCTTGCTCGCCTCTCCGCCGGACAACTTATAGATGCCCTTGAGAATGCCCTCCTGGCAGCCCTCGGGCATTTCGGGCATCGCGTAGTTTTCGTTATAGACGCTGATGTAGTAGAAGCCGTCTTCGTTCTCGTGGCACATCCGCCGCAGGCCGTCCTGAATGATCACGGTCAGCTCGTAGGCGTAGGCCGGATCGTAGGCGCGAATGGTCGGCACGGACGTGGCGATCAGCAGGCTGTGCCCGTCCTGGTGCTGCAGCCCTTCGCCGTTGAGCGTCGTGCGGCCCGACGTTCCGCCCAGCAGGAAGCCGCGAGTTCGCGCGTCGGCGGCGAGCCAGAACAGGTCGCCCACCCGCTGGAAGCCGAACATCGAGTAATAGATGAAGAACGGGATCATGTACGTCCCAAGGGTGGAGTACGCGGTGCCTGCCGCGATGAACGAAGACGTGGCTCCCGCTTCGTTGATTCCCTCCTCGAGGATTTGGCCGTTCTTGGCCTCCTTGTAGTACATGATGGTGCCGGCATCGACCGGGTCGTAGAGCTGGCCTTTGCTCGAATAGATGCCGCACTGGGCGAAGAGCCCCTCGACGCCGAAGGTCCGCGCCTCGTCGGGAATGATCGGGACGACGCGCTTGCCGATATTCTTGTCCTTGAGCAGCTGGCTCAAGAGCGCGCCGAAGGCCATCGTGGTCGAGGCTTCGCGCCCGCCGCTGCCTTTGAGCGTCTTCTCGAAGGCCGAGAGGGGCGGCGTATCCAACCGCTCGAGCGCACCGTGCCGCACCGGGAGCGAACCGCCCAGCGCCTTGCGCCGCGCGATGAGGTACTGGAACTCTTCGCTGTCCTCGGGGAAGCGATAGAAGGGCGCGTCCTTCAGCTCGTCGTCGCCGATCGGAATGGCGAAGCGGCTGCGGAAGGCCCGCATCTCTTCGCTGTCGAGCTTCTTTTCCTGGTGCGTCGTGTTGCGGCCCTCGCCGGCTTCGCCCAGGCCGTAACCCTTGATCGTCTTGGCGAGGATTACCGTGGGCGAACCCTCGTGATGCACGGCCGCATGATAAGCGGCGAATACCTTCCGCGGATCGTGCCCGCCGCGGCGCATCTTCTGCAGCTGCTCGTCGCTCAGCTGCTCGGCCATCGCCAACAGCTCGGGCGAGACGCCGAAGAAGTGCTCGCGAATGTACGCGCCCGATTCGACGCTGTATTTCTGATACTGGCCGTCGACGACTTCGCCCATGCGTTTGACGAGCCGGCCGTCGGTGTCGGCCGCGAGCAGCGGATCCCAGTCCGTGCCCCAAATCACCTTGAGGCAGTTCCAGCCGGCGCCGCGGAAGGCGGCTTCCAGCTCCTGGATGATCTTGGCGTTGCCGCGCACCGGCCCGTCGAGCCGCTGCAGGTTGCAATTGACGACGAAGATCAAATTGTCGAGCGATTCGCGCGAGGCGAGGGTCAGCGCGCCGAGCGATTCAGGCTCGTCGCATTCGCCGTCGCCCATAAAGCACCAGACCTTCGACTGGCTCGTGTCGACGATGCCCCGATCGCGCAGGTACGCGCAAGAAGCGGGCCTGGTAAATCGCTGTGATCGGCCCGAGCCCCATCGAGACGGTGGGGAACTGCCAGAAGTTGGGCATCAGCCACGGGTGCGGGTAGGACGAGAGCCCCTTGCCGGGCCGCAGCGTCTCGCGGCGAAACGCCTCGAGGTCTTGTTCGGTCAGGCGGCCTTCGACAAAGGCCCGCGCATACATGCCGGGCGAGGCGTGCCCCTGAAAATAAATGAAGTCGCCCGTGTGCTCGGCCGACGGCGCGTGGAAGAAGTGGTTCATGCCCACTTCGTAGAGCGTGGCCGACGAGGCGAAGGTGGAGATGTGGCCGCCGACGCCCGGGTACTTGGTGTTGGCCCGGGAGACCATGGCCATCGCATTCCAGCGAATGATCGACTTGATCCGCCGCTCGATTTCGATGTTGCCCGGGAAAGCGGGGCTGCTGGTCGGCGGAGATTGTGTTGACGTACGGGGTGTTGGCGGTGAACGGCAGCGTCACGCCGCGGAGGTAGGCCCGCTCTTGCAGGTTGACGAGCAGCTCTTGGAGTCGTTGCGGCCCATAGCGGACCAGCACGTCGTCCAAGGACTCGAACCACTCTTCCAGTTCTTCCGGGGCGATCCCCGAGACGTCGTTGGGGACCAGGTTACGGCCCACCATCCGCAAAACGTTTGTTGTTGCCATCGTGCTCGTGTCCGAAGGGCCGTTGCGGTTAGTCCGTGTGCAACGCCAACTCGTGCTGTGCGTTCAAGATGAGCGCCCCGCCCGACCTCGTGTCCGCATGGCGGCGCATCCCGGAACTTATCGAAAAACTGCCCTACGTGGCAAGCGCGACCTTGTACACACCGCAGCCCACCGAGGCCGTTTTCCAACCGCTTCTCGAGGGCTCCCGCACGAACGCAAAGCGAATCGCGCGAGCCGGTTACCGATTGTGCGGCATCCAATTATAGCGACTGGCCGCAATCACCACCGCTGTCGGGATGTTAATCCTCCGCGAGGTTGAAGCGCGAGTGTAGAGAATGCGAGCCCGCCGACGGTGAGCCGCCACGTGCAAACCACGTGTCGCGGACACTCAGGCGCCGTCCACCTGCCGCGTTGCCCGTCAGTGGCCGACCGCGAACGATCGCCGGGAGGTCGAGCCGTGCGAGAAATGCGACAGCGCGCATTCGCCTCACGTCATGACTTCGAGTTTCGTGCGGCGCGCGGCGACTCAGCTTCTTCCGCCGCCTCGAAGGGCACCGCTATAATGGCGGCTGCTCGCACGATCCTGCGGCATCACGAACTCGTGACCATGCGGATAATCCATGAGCGTCGGTTTCGTCAGACCCAACAGTTCTCAGTTGATGCTGCACGTCTATGGACGTTCGGTGCATCCGGAGCTGTTCCGCACCTTTGCCGAGACCGAAATTGCGGCCGATCAGTACGCGGCGACGCTACGGATCAGCGACACGGGGCACTCGATCACCTTCCGCTACAAAGGACACACGGTCACTGAGCTGACCGCGAGCCGTGATCAACTGTTGCCGCAAAAAAAGCGGCTGCTGGAAAAATCACTCCGGGGCTGCCGCGACGAAACGGTGCAGTTCGATGGTGGTCTGCGGTACAGCTTGAGCTATCAGATGGAGCGGCTCGAACCAATCGTGTTTCTGAACTTCCACGAAGAGCTGTCAGCCGATTGCAAGCGAGCAGCGGTCCATTACCGCTTTCCGACCGAGAACCGGCTGTCGCCCGAGCCGCTGAGCCTGCTGCGGACCGATTCTGGACCGCGCAGCCTGCTGATCCATGCGTTCCACACGTTCCCGGAAAGCTGCAGCGTGCTGAAGACGCAGTCGCTGTTCGAGCTCTAGAAGCGGCTCGGCGAACGAGCTTTCCGCAGGGTTGTGAGGACCGCTTTACGCCGCTACGGATTTCTTGGATGGAATCAGCGCGCGGACAACAATTAGCCGCTTTGGGGCAGGATATGGCGCATGCTTTGCAAAACTTTCTCTCGTTCACACGACTCGGCTCGGCACCAACGCTGAGCGAGTTTGGAAAAAGGAATTGCTAACGCGGTTCACCCTCCTGAAAGCGTTGGCCGCGTGTTGGCTGATTCTAAATTTGGGGCTCGTTAAGAGCGGGGGCCGGAGCGGTTGATTTCGACTGGGCCGCTGACCCCTCTAAGACGAAGGGGGAACAACAATGTTCTCGAAACGACTTTTGATGGTGGCGGCGGCCCTGCTGACGGCCGGTTCTGTGATGTTCAGCGAAATGGGCGCGAATGTCGCCTCGGCACGTGGTGGCCGCGGGGGCGGCGGTTATCGCGGCGGAGCCGGCTATCGCGGCGGTTATGGCGGCTATCGCGGGGGCGGCTGGGGTGGTCGAGGTTACTACGGCGGCCGCGGTTACGGCTACGGCGGCTGGGGGTACGGCCTGGGTCTCGGCCTCGGGGCAGGCCTCGCTTACCCGTACTACGGCGGATATTACGGCTACCCGTCCTACGGGTACGGCTATAGCTATCCGTCTTATTACAACTACGGCTACCCGGCCTATAATTACAGCTATCCGTACACGACGGGTTACGGTCCCACGTACGACTACGGGACCACCTACGGTTACGGGACGGTGTACTAAGCCGGCCCGAACACGGACGTCTTAAAGACGACTCCGGTTCGCAAATGACGAGGACTCTCAGGTCGACCCGTGCCTTGCCGGCGAGTGTCTCGCTGGCGGAGCACGGGTCGAGTTTTTTTGTCGCCCGCCGACCGCGGGAGATTTTTGGCGTCGCGCCGCGACGTTTCGCGCAAACTTGTTCGAGCGGCAGGCGCAAACTTGCGTGAATCGTGCGGCGGAATTCCTTGATTCTGAAACAATCGCAGGCTTATGATTTATGGTGTGAGGACGGGCGGGGCAGTTCGTCCACAGGAGTTTTTTTAGGGGGCGGAACAATGAACGTTCGCAAAGGTTTGCTAGGACTGGCGGCCATCGTAATGACGGCCGGCATGATCCTCAGCGACGCAGGCGCGGGAGTCGCGCTGGCTCGCGGAGGTGGCGGCGGTGGTGGTGGACGCGGCGGTGGTGGCGGCGGACGCGGCGGCGGCGCCGGTTTCCGTGGTGGCGGTGGATTCCGTAGTGCGGGCGTGGCCCGCGGCGGCTTCGCTCGCGGCGGCTTCGCCCGAGGCGGCGCGGGCTTTCGCGGCGGCTACGGACGTGGCTGGGGTGGCTACGGTCGCGGCGGCTGGGGACGGGGCGGCTACGGTTACGGCCGCGGCTGGGGCGGACGTGGTTGGGGTTGGGGCGGACGCGGTTGGGGCTGGGGCCGAGGCTACTGGGGTGGCGGTTACGGCTGGGGCGGTTACGGTTGGCCCTGGTGGGGCGCCTACGGCTTCGGTTACCCCTACTACTGGGGCTATCCGTCCTACGGTTACGGATACGGCTCCTACGGCTCTCCGTACTACGGCTCTTACGGCTACGACGACACGGGCTACTCCGATCCGTACTACGCCGATGCGACGCCTTATTACGGCGGCGGCAACGGTTATTACGGCAGCGGCGTAGGCACGTATTACCCCGGTTCGTACGCCGGCAACTCGAGCGGTTACTCGTACGCGGCGCCCAGTTACTACGGCGCCCCGCAACCGGGCAACTACTCGACCGGTTACACGCCGACGGGCTATTAACCGCCCGTCCGTCGATGCTCGTGGAGCTGTCGACGACCTGCCGACGTGAAAACTGTCTGACCTAAACTGGCCCGCATGATCGCAGGAAGGCAACTTCCGCGGTTGTGACGGGCCGCAGGTCTTTCTGGGGCCATGCGTGCGCGGCTCTTAACCGCGCCGGTCAGCATCAAGCCCACGATCAGGTCGTACGCCGCGTGCGTCCCGACGGCGATGCCAAAGCCGCGGAGCATGAACAAGAGCGCGAAGAAGAGCGCGGCGAACGTGCGGAAGGCGAAGCGTGAAGAGTCGGAACTGTTCCCCGGCCGGTCCCACGTAATGAGCCAGCGAGAACGCGAGGCTCGTGGCCAGCGCCGCCATAAACGCGGCCAGCCCCGGACGCACGCCGCTCGTGCGGAAAAGTCCGTGGCACATCGGCAGCAAGCACAGCCGAAACAGGACCTCTTCGTAAATTCCCGCCCCGAGAAAGATCACGGCGAGCGCCGCCGCACGCTCGACCGGAATCGCTGCCGGCGCGGCGGGGACGGCGGAGGCGATCGCATTGGTTGCCGCCCCAGCACCTCCCGCGGCACTCGCCTGCCACGCGCGCATGCCGTAGCTTTGCAGCTGGGCCAGCACCACGAGCACGCAGGCAAATAGCAGGCTCTCGCAGAGCATGCCGCCCAGCGTGCCCAGCGACAGCCGCCACGGATCCTGCTGGGCGATGTGCCACACGAGCAGGCCGACAACGACCATCGCCGGCACCAGCCACGGCCGGTTGAGCCCAAAATACTCAAGCGCGGTTCGCAGCCACGCGTCGGCCCCGCTGCGAAAGGCATCGGCGTCCTGGCCGCCGAGCCAGACCACGCCCGCCTCGTATGCCGCCAAGAGCGGAATCACGAAGATCAGGCAATTGAGCGGTCGCCGCGTCCCGCTCCAGTAGCCGGTGCCGGCCGGGGGCGGCGGGCTACCTTGCGGAGCGGACATGGTGTGTCTCTCGAGCGCGTCGTGCGAGTTCGAATCGAGCGGAATCGAAACTGGCCGAATCAAGATTCGCTCGCGGCCAGTCATCGTCGGCCGGGTCGACACGGAGTTGCCCGCCGTGACCAGTCGGCCTGAGCGCGGCAACGCCGTTCGTTTCGCCAGGCAGTGGGTCGGCGATTGCAACTCCCAGGCCCGCCAGCAGCTCTTCGACCAGGCGACGATCCCAATCGCCGCGCTCGGCTTCGCGCAACAAACGTCGGGCCGGCTCGGCAAACGGATTTTGGTCCAAGGTCGTGGACGGTTCAGTCGGCTCAGTTCCCGCTCGCTCCAGCAGTTCCAGCCAGCGCACCACGACCGCCAACAAGCGCGACGCCGGACTCTGCGTGCGGGGAGCAAAGGCGGGCGAGAGCTGCGGCTCGTTCAAGCGTCGATGATGCTGGGCGACGAGTGCCGGCAACTCGGTCGAGAATTCGGACAGGCCAGCCATGAGCGCGGCCCCGGTCGACGCGTGCAAATCGCGAAGCTGCTGCGCGGCCGCCGATTTCGCAGTCGTCTTTGTGGTCTTCGGCGCGGTCGTTGCTACGACGGTCGCCGATGAGGGGACGAGCATCAGTCCGCAGTCGTGGCTGAGCGCGGCCAGCGTCAGCAATTCGGGATCGAAACCGCGAGCGCCGCGGCGCGTGACGAGGCGAGCGACGATCCGCGCCGTTTCCATGCCGCGGCCAGCGGCCTCGGCTTCGCGGACGTGGCCGATCTCAGCCAGGTAAGCCTGGACTGTGAGTCCGGGTCTCGGCAGAGCCAACGCGGAATCGAGCCAGCCGGTTGCCGCGGATATCACGTCGTTGGTGAGTCGGGTCCAGCCGGCCGTCGCCAGCCGCGCGTGCACTTCCATTTGCCCGAACAGTGCCCGCAGCCAGGCGCTTTGCGTGTCGGCCGCGTCGAGCGCCCGCAATTGCCAGGCGATCAGCTCGATTTGGCGATCGCTCCAGTCGAGGGCTGCTTCCACAACTTCGGACGCGACAGTGGACCGCGTCGGCGTGCGGATCGCTTCGTCGAGCGAGCACAGCGCCTGGTAAACCAGATGCGAGACACCGACCGTCGCCCGGCCCAACAGCAGCAACGACCGGCAGCTCGTCAACGTGAGCCGCGGATCGACGAACTGAATCTTGGCCCGCTGCAAGTGTTCGTTGTAGCGTCGTCGCAGGATGGGGATGCGGGCGGCGACGCGCGCGACGTCGTCGGGCGAGAGCGTAACGGGAGTTGCGAATCTAGCTTGCAGTTCGGCCAGCGAGAGAGCCGCGATGGACCGAGTTTCCGGCAACGAGGAATCGCCCACGCCGATCCCCTGCTCGATTCGTCTAGTGGCGGCCGATACGTCCGGTTGATTGCTGCGACCAGCCGTCCGATCGCTCGCCGCGGCCCTGCTCGCCGCGCGCACCCCGGGTTATCTCAATCTTTGTCGGCTTATCGGCCGGATGTGGCGGGAGAGTTGAAGTGATTTTCGACGGCGGAGCGTTTCGCTCGCAGCCGCGGCCGATTAGAGCGTTTCCATCCAGGTGTAGCGGTTCCGCGGCGTAAATCGTCGGGAAACTTGAGAGATTCATCGCGTCACCGGAGTGCTCGTAGCACTAGGCAGCCTCGGCTGCTGCGGGAGATTCCGGCGGCCGCAACACGCGGAGTCGATCGGCCAGTGGCAGTTCGTCCAGGCCTCCCAGCCCGAATACTTCCAGAAACTGCCGCGTCGTTTCGTAGAGATAGGGCCGCCCGAGCGAGTTGTCCTCGCCGGCAATCCGCACCAGGCCCCGCTCCAGCAGTTGTTTCAGCATCTCGGCGCACTGCACGCCGCGGACGGCCTCGACGTCGGCGCGGGTGACGGGCTGCCGATAGGCGACGACGGTCAATGTTTCGAGCGCCGGCGGCGAGAGCTTCATGTCGCCCTGCCGATGGTGCACGCGGCCCAGCCAGTGCGCGAAGGGCGGCCGCGTAAGCAGCAAGTAACCGTTCGCGGCCCGCTCGATGCGATAGGCGGAGCGATCGCGATCGTAGGCGGCGTTCAATTGCTCGACGATCCGCGTGGCCTGACCCGAGTCGGCCAGCATGGCCAGCTGCGCCAGCGTCGCGCGGAGAGGGCCGTATTGGTGACGAAGAGCAGCGCTTCGACGCGGGCCGCCTTTTCGCCGCGGATGCCGGCTTCGTCGACGTCGCACGAGCGATTGCGGAGCCGCTCGGCGTCCGCGGCCCCGCGGCGGAAGAACTGCCGCACGCGCTCGTCCGCTTCGCGCGGTCCGGTCAACGAGATACCGGCGTGACAGAGCAGGCTTCCGCGAGGTTGGCCGATCGTTCGATTCATTCGCATCGCGCACGAGTGGAACGATCAGAACGCGCGGTTCGTGATCTCGACCTCGGTCGATTCGGCGGCGCGCGGCGTCGGGCGACTTTCGGCGGACGCCGTGTGAGCGCCCTGGTTCCGGTCGAGATGACGGGCACGCCAGTCGTCGAGCTGCCGCAACACCTGGTTGACGGCTTCGAGCGGGTCGGAGGCTTCCGCCTCGAAGCGATGGATCACGCGCGGGTTGGTCCGCGAGGCAAAGCGACAACTGAAGTTGAAGTCGCCCTCGCGCTCGCCGGGCTGCAGCTGGAAATCGCGAATGCCCAGTGCGTTCAAACGATCGACGGCGTGCTTCCAGGTGAGGGCCGTCCGACTGGCGCGTACGGCGCCGGGCTGCGGAGCTCGGCGGTCGACGCGTCGGCCGTGCGCGAGGCCAGGCTGCCGGCGGCCGGCTCGGTGTCGAGAGCGACGATGGCTTCCGCCTCGGGCAACTGCCGGCGGGCGGCCGGCATCTTGGCCGGCGTTTCGCGTCCCGGCTCGTCGGCTGCATGTTCGTCGATCGATCCGCTGGCCGCCGTTCGTTCGGCGGCGCTGGCCGGGCCGCGGTCATCGCCCGGCGGGTCGTTCGACAGCAGGGCTTTTTGAGGGAGCCCGTTGCCTTCGCTGGTCCAGCGCTGCGTTCGCTTGGCGGCGCCGGTTGTCGTCGCCGGGCGACTGGCAGCGCCGGAATCACGACTGAATTCCGCGAAGGGATCGGGGTCCTTCACGCCCGCGCGGGCCGAGTGCGTCGCGACGGAGGCATCGGTCGCGGCGTCGCTCTTCGAATCCGAGACGCGCACCGGCGCCGAGCAGATCCGCATTGCCTCCGCTGGGATTCGCTTCGTCGGCGGCGAATTTCAAATCATCGCCCGTAGCGGCAGCTTTGCTCGTCGCGAGTTGGGGCATCCCCAGGACGGCCAGCAGCGGCACGACGACCAGCGGAACGAAGATCAGACACGTAGCGAGAGATCCGCCCAAAGGTGAGCGCATCGCGGGGTACCTCCATGCACAACCGCGGCCGAACGTCGGCCCCGCGCATGGCGCATCGCCGGTCAATCCACGACCGGCACGCCGTCGCGCGGAAGGGCGGGCGTCCGCATCCCCCGCTGGGTCTTCGGGGGGGAGCGGATGCTAGCCCACGTTCACTCTTCTCACAACGGCAGTTCTCTGCTATGAAACCGGGAGCTCAAACTGCCGTACGGTCGAGCCAGGGTCGCAAAAGTCAGGCCGTTCGTCGATGTGCGGCACGCTTCGAGTTTTTTTCGCGTCGGCGCTCGAATTGCAGACGGGGAGGGCGATTCTTCGGCACCCGTGCGCTCGCTGGTCGCCTCGCGGCGTGTAACTCGCGTCCGAGCGGCTTGTAAGAAATTCAGCGACGTTTGGCAAAAGACCAATTTTCAAAACCAACGCTTTGCCTGGGGCGGTCCCGTTGGACCTCGGCAAGAGCCGGGACTTCTGCGAGAGCCGCCCTCCTGTGAGGAGTGCATGCGAGACCTAACTCGATCGTCGCGTCGGTTTGTTGTGGGAACCATCGGACTTGCGGCCTGTGCGCCTGCTCGCCGTCGCTGCCCAGGCCCGTGCGGCCCAGCCGAAGGAACATCCGCTGGTGCCGGTGTTGAAGCTCGCCGAGTCGAGCCGCGACTCGATTGCCGCCGTCCGCGATTACGAGGCGCTCTTCACCAAGCGCGAACTGGTCGGCCGCTCGCTCTTTACGGGGCAGATGCAGATGCGGCTGCGGCAGCAGCCGTTCAGCGTCTATCTGCGGTTCGTCGACGCCAACAACGGCCGCGAAGTGATGTTCGCCGGCCCGCGCTATCAGAACAAGCTGATGGCCCACGAGCCTCCCGGGAATATCCGTGCCCTCGTCGGCACGATCTCGCTCGATCCGACAAGCTCGCAGGCAATGGCCGAGGGACGCCACCCCATCACCCGCATCGGCATGCTGAAGATGGTGGAAGGCGTGATCGACCAGTGGAACGAAGAAAAGAAGTTCGGCGAAATCGACGTCCAGTTCTATCCCAACGCCAAGCTGCAGGGAGTCGAGTGCCAGGTCTGCGAGTCGACGCACCCGACGCCGCGGCGGCAGTTCCGCTTCTATCGCACGCGTCTGTTCATCGACAAGCAGACCAATTTCCCGGTCCGCCTCGAGCAGTGGGGATTTCCCAACAACGGCGGCGAGCCGTACCTGATCGAAGAGTACACATATACCGACATCCGGCCGAACGTCGGACTCTCCGACAGCGACTTCGACGTCCGCAATCGCCGGTATCACTTCTAAGACCGGTATCACCTCTAAGACACGAGGCACGGCCCGGCGATCGCCCGCGGGGGTACCAGTTCGCACTTCGGCGACGAGTCGTCCCGGAATAAATCTTCCCGGGGGCGAACCTCCCCGGAAGCCCGGGCCGTCCGGCCGTCGGACGTTCCATGATCATCGCCCAGCAGCTGGCGGACGTTCGCCAGGCGGTGCGCGAAGCGCGCCGCCGCGGCCAGACCGTCGGCTGCGTCCCCACGATGGGCGCACTGCATGCCGGTCACGAAAGCTTGATCCGCGCCTGCCGCGAAGAGTGCGGCTTCACCGCGGCGACGATCTTCGTCAATCCGACGCAGTTCGGCCCGCAGGAAGACTTTGCCCGCTATCCGCGCCCCGGCGAAGAAGACTTGTCGCGATGCCGTGGCGCGGGCGTCGATCTGGTCTTTCTGCCGGCGGTCGAACTGATCTATCCGGCCGGCTTTTCCACGCACGTCGAGGTGGAAGGACTGTCGCAGATTCTGGAAGGAGCGGTCCGTCCCGGGCACTTTCGCGGCGTGGCGACGGTCGTGCTCAAACTGCTCAACATCGTCGCTCCGGATCGCGCGTACTTCGGTCGCAAGGACTTTCAGCAGCAGTTGCTCGTGCGTAAAATGTGTCGAGAGCTCGACCTGCCCGTCGAAATTCGGACCTGTGCCACGGTCCGCGAGCCGGACGGCCTGGCCCTCAGCAGCCGCAACCGGTATCTCTCCGCGAACGAACGCCAAGCGGCCCTGTGCCTCTATCAATCGCTGCAGCTGGCCCAACAGCGGCTGACACGCGGAGACGAGGACGTGCGGGCGATCGCCGGCGACATGCAAAAGCTTCTCGAAACGGCCGGGGCCCGACCCGATTACGCGGTCATCGCCGATCCGGAAACGCTCGTTGAGTTGACGGCGCCGATGCAAAACATGGTGGCGCTCGTGGCTGCCCGCGTTGGCCGCACGCGCTTGATCGACAACCTGTTGATAACTTGTTGAAAACGTGTTGAGAACCTGCTGATCACGATCGCCCCTTCCCTCTAATCTGAGTCCCCGCATGCGGCAGACGCTCCTGCGAATTCCCCTCGATGGCCCGTGGACCATCGGACCGTTCGAGGTGCCCGGCTTCGGGTTCGGCATCGTCCTGGCCGCGTGGTGCCTGTTCGGGATCGTCTGGCTCGTCCGCAATCCGGCGCAGCGCGCGCAACTCAAGAGCCTCGTCGCGCCGGTCGGCATCTGGCTGGCGATCGCCGCGGCAATCGTGTTCCTGCCGTGGTGGTGCCAGCGGGGAGCGCGCGCTGAAGTCGGCGCAGGCAGACCACGCGCTCGAGGTCGATCCGGCCTCGCTCGACGCGCTGATCCTGCGGGCCCAGGCCTATTACTCCATGCGGGATTTCGCGCAGGCCGTCGACGATCTGAAGACGGCCCTGCGTACGCATCCGCAAAGCACCGTTGCCCTCAATCGGCTGGCCTGGATCCAAGCCACGTGTCCGCAAGCCTCCGTTCGCGACGGGGCGGCCGCGCTCGATAACGCGAAAGAAGCCTGTGCCCTCACTTCGTCGCGCAATCCCGAGTATCTCGCCACGCTCGCCGCGGCCCAGGCCGAGACGGGCGACTTCAAAGCGTCCGCCGAGACCGATCAAAAGCGCTGCGGCTGGCGACTGCACCCACCCGCGCTGACGAGGCAGCCCCCCTGGCCGATCTGCCGCGGATGCGTCAGCAATTGCAGGCGGCCGTCGACAATCGGCCGTTTCGCGACCGTTCCGTCGGCTCGAGCGTGCCGGTCTACGGATTCGGGGCGATGTTGTTTCTGGGCTTCACGGCGGGAGCCTGGTCGTGCGCCCGCCGCGGCATGAGCGTCGGCTATGCGCCCGAAATGATGTGGGACATCGCGATCTGGCTGTTCATCGCCGGCGTGATCGGCTGCCGCGTCTTCTACTGCATCCAATACAGCAAACATGTGTTCTTCAACTACGAGAACGGCGAATACGTGCTCAAGAGCCTGCCGGCGCTGTTGTTTTCGGCCGTGAATCTGCCCGACGGCGGGTTGGTCTGGTATGGCGGGCTGGTTTCCGGAGCGCTCGCCGCGGTGTGGCTGGCCCGCAAGCGCAAAATCAATTTCCTCGAAGTGGGCGACGTCGTCATCCCGTCGTTGCTGCTGGGCCTGGCATTCGGCCGCGTCGGCTGCTTCCTGAACGGCTGCTGCTACGGTGATCGGTGCAGCCTCCCCTGGGGCGTGCGATTCCCGATGGGCAGCGTGCCCGACATGTCACTGGTGCTCCATGGCTATCTGGGGGCCGACCAGGACTTTTCGTTGCGGCTGCATCCGACGCAGCTCTACAGTGCGCTCAACGCACTGATCTTGTTCTGCCTGACCAGCATCTACTTCTACTATCGCCCGCGGAACGGCTCCGTGATCGCCCTGGGCGCCATCACGTATGCCATCACGCGGTTCACGATCGAGTTTCTGCGGGACGACGAAGTCGGCCAGTTCGGCACCCCGCTCACCATTTCGCAGTGGCTCAGCATCGTGATGTTCGTCTTCGCCCTGGGGTTCGTCGCCTGGCTGTCGCGCCAGCCGATGCTGCCGCAGGCCTCTCGTGCGCCCGGCCGCGCGAGCCGGTCACGGCTTGACAGGAGCCTTGGCACGACAGAGGATGGGGTCGCTGCGACCTGTCGCGGCCGGGATGCGGTTTGCCGATCCCGTTTTGGAACCCGGCGGCAGCGCCGGTTCAGGACACGGGCGGCAGCGCCCGGTTCTCCGTTCGCCGCCACTCGGGCTCGTGCCAAAACGTGTCCAGCGACGACAAACAGCTCATTCGACAATGTCTGGCAGGCCGCACGGAGGCTTTCGGCGAACTGGTGGTCCGTTACCAGGATCGCCTCTGCAACTCCCTCTTCCGTGTGCTCGGCTCGTCGGACGACGCCCGTGACGCGGCCCAAGACGCCTTCGTCCAGGCGTTTCAAAAGCTGAAGACGTTCCGCGGCAACTCGGCCTTTTACTCGTGGCTGTTCCGCATCGCGCTTAATGCGGCCGCCACGCAACGACGGCGGACCCGCCAGAAGCCCACGTCGATCGAGTCGATGCGGGAAACGAGCGGCCAGACGCCGGCCGACCCGCACCCCGAAGCCGCCCCCTCGCATTCCATGGAACGGGCCGAACGCCAAAAAGCCGTCCAGGCCGCACTCGCCGCCCTGCCCGCCGAATTCCGCATCCCGCTGGTACTCAAGGAAATCGACGGCCTCAAATACCAGGAAATCGCCGAAATCGTCGGCTGCCCCATCGGCACCGTCCGCAGCCGCATCCACCGCGCCCGCGTCGAACTGCGCCAACGCCTGGCGTCGCAGCTCGAGGAAGAAGAGCCTTCCGTGCCGCAGGAATGATTTGCCGGATCATATGGCGTGGCGCTGCAACATCTGCGGAGGAGAGTGCGAAGAGAGCCCGACGTGCTTCGGAATCGAGGCTCCCTGGCGGGCGTTGGTTCCCGAGTCGGAGTTCTTGCGTCGCGTGGAGCTCACGGCCGATCAGTGCGTGATTGACGGCGCGACTTTCTTCGTCCGCGGCCATGTCCAGATTCCCATCCACGATTTTTCGGAGCCGCTGGCCTTCTCGGTCTGGTCGTCGCTAAGCGAAAAGAGCTTTCGGCACATGTGCGAACGTTGGACGTCGCCGCTCCGCGCCGCCGATTCGGCGTATTTCGGTTGGCTGAGTACGCCGATCGCAATTTACCCGAACACGGTGCATTTACCTCTTTCCGTGCAATCGCGAGAACCTGGATTTACACCAACGTTTACTGTGACGTGCGCCGATCACCCGCTGGCAATCGATCAAGAGCGCGGTATCACGATCGCGCGTTGGCACGAGATCGCGCACAAAATTTTGCACGATCGACCCGTTTGAACCCCCCGGTTGCCACGCGTGGCAAGCATAGTGCCACCGCTGACGGGGTTGAAACGCATCGAGTCGCTGGCGAACGCCGGGCTCCCACCAAGTCGACACGGCCGACGGACGAGAATCCACAAAACTGATCTTGGACGAATCGAGTTTTTGTGGCTGAATGGAGAGTGGGATCTTTTTCCGCGTCGGATGCGCCGCGCGCACGAGTCGATTGCGCGCATTTGAAGTTCAGCATACGGCGATGGGCCCCACCCAGCAGGATCTCGGTCAGCATTTGTTCGCTGGGGAGTGGATCCCCGCCGGGAACGAAAAAAGGATCCCCGCCGGTGATGGGGATCCATTTCACTAGGGGGGAGAAAAGATCCCCAACAGTCGACGTCGAGGCAGCGGGACTCGGACGGTTGCCTCGCGGGCTGTCCGCAGTTGCAGGGTGGTCACGATCTATCCGGTGGGTCGGGACACTTGCTTTCAATAGGAAGCTGACTCACAAGTAGTTGACCCATCCCCTCCTCCCGAGCGTTGGATTGGGACGGGACACGAGGGCGGGACGGGACAAGCAACGTCCGGACTCGAACCCCGGTCTCACAGGTCCGGTCTCTTCTTAACAGTTCGAAATGAGTCCGGCCGTAGTCTTTGGCGGACAGCGACTTACGGCGGACAAGACTCCGGTCCGGACACTTTCGTCCAAAGGGACCGCAGATGGGACGGGACACGCGGAAGTCCAAGGTCCAAGGTTCCAAGGCCGAAAATCAGAGGCTCGGAGTTCTGCCTTTTGGACTTTGGACCGTGGGACATTGGAGGAACGCCGGGACGGGACTCGAACCTTGGGACGCAGACCAGAATAGGACGGGACACGAGCGGGACGGGACACGAGCGTCGGCACCAGTCACTTGGCCCGCGGGTTCGGCAGTCAATCACTCAGAAGAGCTTCGCAGGAGGAGAGACGAATGGTTGCCAATGCGTGTCCAGAGTGTGGCGCGGCGATGGAAGAGGGATTCATCCCCGACCGCTCGTATGCCCAGGTCCTGCAACTGATCTGGCAGCGCGGGGAGCCGGAACCGTTGAAGTTCTTCGGAATGTCCAGCGGCAGCATCGGGCTGCGGAAGGAGGACGACCTGAACGTGACCGCCAAACGCTGCACCCGCTGCGGCTATCTCAAGCTCTACGCGCTGCCCAAGACCGATTGAGATTGTCCGTCAACTCGAACGTGTGCCACTGCTGAGACGTTTCGGCTCAGCAGTGCTGTTGTTGACGATTCGAGGCCCGCGCGGATCGAGCAGTGGCAGTCGGCGCCGTCAGCCTTTCGACTTACCCGCGGCAAGTGCCTTCACGTCGTTGGTCGAGAGCGGATTGCCGCCGATTCCCCAGTCGCCGCTCTTGACCTCTTCGATGACGACCCAGGTCACCGACCGCATCGCCTCGCCTTCGATCGAGACCATCGTGTCGGTGAGCTTGCGGATCATCTCTTGCTTCTGCGATGGACTGAAAACGCCTTCGATGATTTTGACATTCAAGAGTGGCATGCGTGCTCTCCAGTCGGGGCCCGTTTCCGAATCGATCTCGGTTTCGACGCACATCCTGCCGCGCATCGCGTCACAAAGCAAATGCCCCGGGTGCCGACCCCGGGACGTCCGGCTCCAACCATTTCAAAACGTCGAGGCCAGCCGCAAAGGGGGCGACCCGTCCGCTCAGTGAGGCGCGATCCCCGGCAGGGCCGTGAAGAGGTAATAGGCCCGCGGCACGGCTGCATCGAGCACGGCGCCCAGGCGCGACTCAGGCTTGGCCGACTCGCTGGACGATACCAGCCGCTCGATCAGGTTCGGCGGCGATTCGTAGGAGACAACGCGCACCTTATCGAGCTTCAGCCGGTCTTTGAGCGACTTGACCGCGTCTTCGAGGAAGCCGATCTGGTCGACCAGTTTTCGCTCTTTGGCCTGCTTGGCGGTGAAGACCTGCCCGGTGGCCATTTCGCGAATCTTCTTGATGTCGAGCCCCTTGCGGCTGCCCACGATGACTTCCAAAAAACGGTCGAGCGTTTCGTCCAGAATCTCCATCCACAGCTTTTTGTCCGTCTCGGAAACGGGGCGGAAGAGACTCAGCGTGTCTTTGTACGGCCCGGTCTTGAGCGAATCTTCCTTCACCCCCGCCTTCTCGGCCAAACCCGAGATGTCATAGTGCGGCAAAATTACCCCAATTGACCCGGTCCAACATGTGGGTTCGGCAAAGATCACGCCGTCGGGGCCGGCCCCCATCGCAACGTAATAGCCGCCCGAAGCGGCGAGGCGTTTCATTTGCACGTTGATCGGTTTGTGCTTGTCGGTGTCGAGCGTGCGCAGCGCGTGATAAATCTCGTTGCTATCGGCGACCAGGCCACCAGGCGAATCGACGACCAGCACCACGCCTTTCACGCTGTCGTCACGGCTCGCTTGTTTGATGGCGTCGAGAACGTGGCCGGTGAACGGGGGCATGATGGTCCCCTCCACGGCGACCAGCGCGATCTTGTCCGTGGCGAGCGGATCGCCCGAGTGGAAGCGTTCCACCACGCCTTCGCCATAACCGAAGTACGTGTGCCACGCGGAATACAGCATCAGGTTGAAGGCGACGGAGATCAGCAGGACCAGCATCAACAGCCAAAAAGTGAAGCGGCGGCGCGGTGCTTGGACCACCACGACGGGCCGGTCAGCGGGAATAGAACGATCACTTGGCGCACTCATCACGGAGGCCCTGGTAAGAGGAGCAAGCTACAGCCGGTTTTCCGGTGATTCCCGTTCTGCCGGCGAGGGTTGCCCGAATCGTTGGCAAAACCCCCACGCGCGTCAAAACCGAACTGGGCGCGCGTCGATAAAAGCTCTGGCGAAAGCGATTACTCCAGCCGTGACGATTATCCCTCGTCGTCCTGCGGAGTGCAATCTCCGGGCTTTACGCATTACGCAGCCCGCGCCGCGCCCGCAGCTCCGCTCGCGATTCGAGGAGATCCAGGGAATGACTGCCTTTCGTTCGCGCTCCGCACTTGCCGTCTGCTCGCTGATGGGGACCGCCGTCACGGTCAGCCTTGCCGGTTACGTTTGGGCGCAGCAACCGGCCGAGAACTGGCCGTTCGAAGAACACAATCAGGCGCCGGCTCCGGCCACGCAGCCGACGACACCGCCGCCGCAAAAATCGGTCGTGCAACAGCGGCTCGAAGAACTCTATCGCCGCGACAATCGACCGCTTCCCGATTACATGCGACAAGACGCCTCGAGCGATCAAGCGGCTCCGGCCCAGGCCGGCGGCTATCCGACCGCGGGCGACGTCGGCTCTATGCGGACCCAGCGCGAGGCCTCGCCTCCGGCGCAGGGAACCGTGCACCAGCAATTGTCCGACTACTATCAGAGCCAGGGCAAATCGATGCCGGTGCCGCAACGCGCGGGCGGCAGCTCGTCGACGGGCTCGACACAGAACTCGCCCTATCAGTCGGGCACGGCCAGTCAGCCGGGCCAGGCGACTGCCGCGCAGCCGGCCCAGGGCCACTGGTACGATCGCATCAATCCGTTCCATAAATCGACTCCGCCGGCGCAGCCGCAGAGCCAGGTCCAGTCGAGCGCCACGGTAAGCACGGCTGCGAGCGATGCCGATCACTCGGCGCCCGCCCCGCAAGGGTTCGCCCGCGTCACGTCGCCGACGGCCCCGGTCCAGGGATCGCCGGCAGTACTGACCGTGCAGGAGGCTTCTTCTCCGGAGGCCGCTCGCCTCGGCGGCATCGAAGTCGTTTGCGGCGACCGATGCTCCGGGCCCTGTTGCTGCGCCCGTCGCCAAGTCGGGCAGCTTCTGGGGTGACTTGAGCCTGCGACGCGCCCCGTCGCAGCCGGCGGCCTCGCCCTTCCCCACGCCGATCGTGGTCGACCTCGGACCGGGCGCTCATCTGGTGCGGAAGTCGCAGTCTCCGGCATCGGCTCATCCGGACGCTGCCGCGCCCGTCGTGGCCGCTCACCCGGCACCCTCGAAAGTGAAGCTGGCCGTCGTGGACCCGGGCGCGATTGTCTCCTCGGCTGAGCCTCCTGTGGCTCCGGCTGCTCCGAAAGTGGCGGCCGCGAATGCCGTCGCCGACGAACCGGCGATGCCGTTCCTGTCCTCTTCCGAGGCGGACGCTGACCAAAAGACGTCGAGCGGTCCGTACACCGGCTTGACCCTCGAGGACGAACAGAGCCAGCTCACTCCGCCGACGCCTGAAGCTAAGAGAACTGCCACGAGTTCGGCGACGCACGCGCCGGCCACCTCTGCGGCTGATACGCATCACGCCGATTCAGCGAAAAACGCATCGCCCGCTCCGCAGTCAAAGGAATCGTTGCCGGCCGACTCGCACGAGATCGCGGACCACAATCCCGCGGCCAAGCCGACGCACGGTGCTTCGGCGCACTCAGTCGCGACCGACCACGAGCCGACTTCGTCGTCGGATCTGCAACAGCAGGCGAGCGACGAGCATAGTGAACCGAGCGGGCATAAGACGATCAGCGACGCTCCTGTCGCCGACGAACAGCCCGCCGTCACCCCGCGTCCGAGTGCGGCGCCGAATCATGTCGCCGACCAGCGTCCCGCGGCCGAGCAACACGTTGCGGCCGAGCACCATGCGGCCGGCGAGCAGCAAGCGGCGACTGAGCATCCGACGGCCAGCGCTCACCCGCATCATTTGCAAACGGCGCGGGAGAAGGCGCGGCTCATTGAAGAGCGGGCCGGTCAGCGCGGCCTGAAAGGCTTCTGCCCGGTCGTGCTGCGTGATCAGCGCGAACTGGCCGACGTGAACCTGGCCTACTGCTCGATCTATCACGGACGCAAGTACTACTTCTCGTCGGCCGCGGCCGAGGCCCGCTTTGAGGCGTGCCCGCACAAATACGCCCCGATCGCCGGCGGAGTGGACGTCGTCGTCAAAACCAACAGCGACCAGGATGTCGAGGGATCGCTCGACTTCGCGCTGTGGTACAAGGACCGCCTCTATCTTTTCTGCAGCCCCGAAAGCCTCCAGGCATTTTCTCTGAGCCCGACGGCTTACTCGGCTGCCGCTCAACGGATCGAGTAATTCGCAGACGGTACGTTACGGAGGGAAGGGATCCCTCAAGACTTCCAGGGATCGGAAGATTGGCCCC
Organism: uncultured Planctomycetaceae bacterium; assembly: GCA_963813715.1. Classification (GTDB taxonomy): domain Bacteria; phylum Planctomycetota; class Planctomycetia; order Planctomycetales; family Planctomycetaceae; genus DASPSM01. The sequence continues at coordinate 141,486 of CAWFAK010000013.1, forward strand.
GAGCGGAAGACCCAGCCGCTCGGGGCCTTTTCGTTGC
>CAWFAK010000014.1:0-190809 GCA_963813715.1 uncultured Planctomycetaceae bacterium
TATTTACAACGGCCGACTTCAATGGCGACGGCTTTGCTGACCTTGGGGCCCTGGGCACGAATGGTTCCGCAACGCTGCTCTTCGAGCTGACAGAGACAGCAAACGTGTCGTTCAGCAACCTCGACCCCCCCGGCACAGGTACCCACCAGATTGAAGGAGCTATCCGGGAGACAGCAACTACAGTCCCAGTCTTTCCTCCACGGTTGCACTCGTATTCGGGAACCCGATTATCGTCGTTTCCCCCGTAACTCTGCCGGCGGCGACGGCAACAGTACCGTACACCCAGACTTTGACGGCTACGGGCGGCACTCCGCCTTACCACTACCAGATCCCTAGCGGAACGCCGCCCTCCGGTCTCACGCTGACCACTGCCGGGGTGTTGTCGGGAACAATCGCAGCCGGCGGCATTGTCCCGTTCACCGTAGCGGTTACCGACAGCACCGCCGACACGCCGAACTCAACCAGCATTACCTATGCGTTGAATGTCCTTCCGCTTGCCGTCTTCGTCGCTCCCGCTCTGCTGCCCAACGGCACCGTAGGTGTCGCCTACAATCAGGCGCTCACGGCCTGCTGCGGTTCCACCAATAACTTCACCCAGCAAGGTCTACCGGCCGGTCTCTCCATGAGCAGCGCCGGAGTCATCTCGGGAACGCCCACAGCCAGCGGCACTTTCAACGTGGCTGTATCTGTATCGGAGGCCACCGCCAATGGCACGCTCTTCGGTTACGCGACGTACACGCTAACCATCGCGCCGGCACCGCCGCCGCCACCGCCAACCTTCACTTTCGCGGCCGGCTCAGCAACTTCCGCAACAGTTACTGCCGGCGCGAATGCCAGCTACCCACTTTCGCTCACACCGCTCAACGGATTCAACGCAGCCGTAAACCTGAGTTGTTCCGGCCTACCCAACGAGGCGGCATGTTCCTTCTCGCCTTCGTCCCCTATCACAGCTTCCGGCACGGCCGCAGTAAACATTACGCTCACGGTCAGCACATCGGAGCCTGCTCCTTGAGCAACGTAGCTTCGCTTCATCGTCGCGCCTTCGACAACTTCGGCCGCATCTTCTCCGCCGCCTCCCTGGCGGCGTTGTTCTCATCCGCATGCCCCGGCGCTTCCGCGGCCGGTGTCGCGTGCTGCGGATCGCAATTCTCGGAATTCTCTCCGTGGGCATGCTCTCCAGTTGCGGAGGCGGCAACTCCAGCCAAACGATCCCAGCCCAATCCCTTACGCCGGCCGGCACCTATACCTTCAAGGTAACGGCGACGCCGCAGGCTGCAACGGCTCCGGCGTCAGAGGCCACGCAGTTAACACTGATCGTCGATTAGGAATTTCTTCGCCCATTGCGCCGGAGGGGAGATTTGGGAAATCGGGGAGGATAAGGATCGCGGTTGGGAGGCATATCGCTATGCACAACCCGCACAAAACCGTACACGCGGCTTTCCCGCATACGGCTTCCACCTCGGGTATTCAACGGCTTGGCCATCTTTTGGCCGATCTTCAAGAACGCCCTTAAATAGTTCTTCCAAGCAGATAAGAACGTGATATTGGAAAACCAGTAGCGAGCACCTGCTGGCTGCAGCCGGTTGGTTTTGGGGAGCTGTAACGTCGCCCCACGCTTTTGCGCCATTGCTAGCCCGCCTATCCAGAACTGCACCCTATGGCGCTGATAGAAATCGCACGATCTCGTGCATGATCCGAGTATTCTGATCCGTTTGAAAGAGAAACTGAGCGTGCGCAGAACCATCTAGAACGATCAGTTCTTTCGGCTGTGGCGTTATTTCATATTGCGCTCGGATGCGAGGTAGCCGTACGCCGCTGTCATTTCGGTCCTCGCGCGCGACGATGAATAAGGACCGTGACTTCAACTTGTCCGCGGAGAGGTTGGGGGCCCCGCCAAGAAAGACGATGCGATCAATTTCACCGGGTGATGACTTAATCGATGCGTCACCGGCGGCTGCGCCGCCAAAGCTTCCTCCAACGACGGACACTGAGGTAGCACCGTGTCCCTTAAGGTAGCGAACCGCAGCAATCACGTCGTTCTCGAAGGGGGCATGGTCAAAGTCGGCCTGACCGGGGCCGGTTGGGAGCCGAATCCGCGAAAATCAATTGCCAAGATTCGAAATCCTTCCGATGCCAGAACCTCGGCCTGCTCCCGCCAGCTCTCTTTGTTAAATCTGCCGCCGTGAGCTAGCACAACCGCTCGGGGACCTTGACCATAGAGATCGGCACAGACTCGTCCTCCGTCTTCGGTTGGAAACGAGATGGTTTCCACGGCCGCTGTTGTCGTAAGGGTGAGCGCGAGTGGTAGGACCCAAAGGCCTAGCATGCTGGAATTATATGGCCGGCAGGTTTCGCAATCATCGAACTGTTATCAAGGATGAGTGTAATAGGGATGGCGTCCCCGAATCCCACCGGTGGAATCGAAACCGAGACGCAGCGCCGAGTGAGGGGCTTCTGATTACTCCCGAGTCAGTAGATCTACGAGGTCTTCGCCAGTGATCAAGTGTCCTGACACATAAATGCCGAATGACCCGTGGGGCGAAACCAGGAGAGCCAGACAGCAGATGATAAACGCAATTTTGGCTCCATTTGAACAGTAGTGAGGATTGTTGTGACTGTTAGCAAACCACCACTCACCCAACGCCAGCAAACCTGCACCGATCAATAGAACGGGCCACCATCGAATGTACCAGTGCAATAGGTGAAAAGGCTCCAGATAGCCGGTCTTGATCAGTAGAGCGATCAGTCCGACGAACACAAGCAAACAGGGGCCAAGCATGCATGAGCTCGAAACTTCCGCTGATAGTCAGGTTGGAAGTTGCTTCCATGGAACAAAGTACCCATCCTGCTACGTACGCAGTGGAGCCCAACGCGGTTCCACTTACTCCGTGATCGACCCGACTAGCAGTGCCAACGCCTCAGCGTCCTGGTCACGTGCGCGTTTGGAATGGGCAGGCCCCGGCCTCCGGCTCGTTGTCGTCAGGAAGCGCGTACTGCTTCCATTCACGGTTACCGAAATTCCCGTAGAACCCTATGTCGGGATGTACCGTCATTCCGTCATAGGCCGTCATGCGCCTATGAATGCGATGCCGGACAGAGGCTGCGATCGGCTGCGATGTTGCCGGATCAATGAAAAGAGATCTGGGCTGGAAGACGAGCACTACGCCTGGACCGAGATTTCTGCTACGGCGGTGCTTGTAGGTGGGAGACGCCCCGACCACAAACATCTCGCAACGCTCAAAGGCGAACTCCCAAAGCGGGTGGTCGGGTGTCTTGTCTGTTGCCGGATCGCGGTCGTGGTCATGGAGGAACTGCAAAATCTTCCAAAAGCACGTGACAAAGGACATGTGACCCATAATCGACGGATCGGGTTCGAAGAACGCAATCAGACTTGAGCGTTCGTGGGGAGGAGATGCGGCGAAGCAGAGCGTCGGCCATTCCCATGAAAACGGGGACTTCTCGCGATTCGGCTTTGGAAGCTCGGCAATCAGCGGCGACCATTCGACGCGCTGTTCCTTCTCGGTCCATTTGCCGTTGGTCCAAAACGGCTTGCGCGGCGCCAGCAGCGTCGCCTGGACGCGGCTAACGTCGGATAGAAAATGCGGACTGAACGCAAAGGCAGTCCAAAAGAGTTCGCCCAAAAGGGTTCCTTCGTTTTCTTGTACCCACTGGCCTGAGACGATGGGCCTGGGATTCGAGGCGCTCGCCGCCGGGCGTTGCGAGGTCTTTGTAGCCGGAGGTCGTTCGGACCCAAGTGGATGTCGGTCTTCCAGGCCAATGTCTGCCATGTGCTGTTTGAAGTAGGCCGACTCTACGAAATGCCGATGAAAGGACTCCAGGCGTGATTCGCGTCCGACAAGAATCCCAGCGACTTTTTCCAATGTTCTTCATTGCCACGGCCCGCGCGGACGACGAGCCGGCGAATCCGCGCGAAGAGCGCAGTCGATTCGCCGCGCTGCCAGGCGTCTAGCAACTCACGGCGCAGGGTCGGCGCTTCCTCGTACGAGGCGTAATCGCGCTCGACGAATATCGAGCGGCGCGAAGGGCAACTTCGGCAAGGGCATCGCGCGACTCGAAGATATCTCGAACATTCGTCGACCAAACGAAGAGGCTGAAATTGTGCACGTCCGTGCGAAATTGCTGATCGAGAAAGGTCCGCAGCGTTGGCCATTCGGGCTGCCCGCTCAATTCCGACTCGAACCAGCCCACAATGAGATCAACGAGCTGATCGACGGCCTTTCGCCGAACTTCGAGCGATGAGTAAATGTCGTCGGTGCCGCGAAAGCGCTCGACATAAATGCGGACGCGGCCGAGGGGCGATTCATAATGCAGGTAGTGCCCGTCGCCGCCGACATCCTTGGGCAGACTGCTGCCGAACGTGCCCGAAAACGACGCTTCTCGGCGAGGAAGTCTCGGTGTTTTGGCTCTGGTAGGCCCGCGCGATGCGCTCGAGTTCGGGCCGATCGTCCAATTCCGGTCGATCGTCTGCGACCAAGCTCTTAGGGCTGTGGTGGGCCAGGTCGCGTCGCTTCAGAGTTAGGCGTCGCTCGATCTTGTCGCCGTGCGGTCGCAGCTCGATCTCGTAGATTCTCTCCTCGCAGCCGACCGCCGCGGGCAGGAGAATCGCGATCGCGACGAGGCCGCTTACCGATCGCTCGACAGAGGCGAACCGTTTCATGTCCGAACTCCTCGGCTAGGGGCCGTCAATTTCGTCTGCCGGCTGCACCGCTTTTCGACGGGCACGTGCGCCGGCTCGACTCGCAAGCCGAAGGGTCCGGGCGGGTCGACCGCGTCCCGCACGGCGCTGGTTCCTCCGGAAGCGACGCTGCCCGGTCCTTCGTGGCCGGCCGGCTCATCGGGGAAATGAAACTCGCTCAGCCGCTCGGCGAACTCGCCGTCCTGCCGGACCGTCGGCAGAAACGCGTCCCATTCCTGTTGTTCCTTGTTCGAGAGCCCCTCGTACCACAGGCAGTATTGAAACAGAGCGTCCTTGGTGAGGCCGACCTTCCCCAACAGGGCTTTTTGCATCTCCTCGTTCGGCTCGTCCCACGCCGCCAGGCAGAGAGCGGGCCATTCCGCCTCTGCGGATCGGGTGGTTCGTTCAGTTCGGCAATTCTTTGCGACCATTCGATCCGACGCTCCTTCGCCACCCACTTGCCGTTGGTCCAAAAGGGCTCCCGCGGAGCCTCCAGCGAAACTTGCACGCGGCTGGAGTTTTCAAAACGGATCTTGATGAACGGATCGAGGAACTTGAAGAACAGGCCTTGCTCGAACTCCGGCGTGTCGACGGCGGGATTGTGCTGGGGTTTTGGGCCACCCGAACCGAAGATCGCTGCCGCGATCATGGCTTGAGTCGCTTTCTTTCGCTCCTCCTCGGCTTGCGCCGCCGAAATTCCGCGTGCTCCCGCTGGTAATAGGCCGTGTGGTGGAAATATCGCTGCCACGAAGCCCACGCAGGGTGCGCGTCTTCAGAAACCGAGAGCGTGATCCAGGCGTCCGTTGGCCGCGGCACCCGCGCGGCCAACAGCAGCCGGCGGAATGCGCGAAGAATGCCGCACTTTCGTCGCGATTCTCAAGGCCGGTAAACTCTCGGAGCAGGGCGGGGGCTTCCTCGTAAGAGGCGTAATGCCGCTCGACGAAGTATTGGGTCACACGAAACGCGATCTCTGGGTTGATCGATTCCGAGTCCGGGCGAATGTGCTGGAGCCAGCCGTAAAGGCTCAGGTTCTGCAGATCGTGGCGAAAGGTCGTGTCGAAGAACTTGCGCAGCGCCGGCCATTCCGCCTCGCCATGCAGTTCGGAGTCGAACCAGCCGATGACGAGGTCCACGAGTTGGTCGACGGTCTTCCGCCTGGCCTCGAGCATCGTCACGGCGTCGTCGGTACCGCGAAACCGCTCGACGTAGATCGAGACTCGGCCGAGCGGCGATCCCCAATGCAAGTAGTGGCCGTCGCCGCCGACATCATGCGGGAGCGCACTCGCGAACGCGCCCACGAATGTCGCCTGCTTCTCGGTCATCTTCGGCGCCGCACCCCCATAGACGCGGGCCATGCGGGCGACCTCGGCCTTGTCCGCAGCCTTGAGGTCTTGTTGGCGCGATTCTCCCGCCGCTCGCGCCGACTCACCGTCAAACGCCGCCAAAGCTTGTTTTCCCTGGGCCATTGGTCAATCTGATAGACCTTCTCTTCGCAGCCCGCGGCCGCGAGCAGCAGGATCGCGGTCGCCGCGAACCGAATCGCCCCTCCCTCGACCGAAAATGCGCGTTCATTTAGCCACGCTACCTCTTAAGCAGCTATTGCGCCGGCGGCGCGATCTTTTGGGGCAGGGTCCGCGCCAACGATGCGCGATCGCGACGTGACGTTTCGCACAAGACGAGACTAGGATCAGGTCGCCCTTATTCCCCAAGCCTCCTATCTCCGCATCACCCAGCAACCGGGTTGCACCTTCCACCCAAACCGATTCCACGTCGCCCTTTTAACAGCGCAATGGAAATTCTCTGCCGGTCGAGGGTGATCCTTTTGGAATGCAGGATCCGAGCTGGCAACACGGCGTAGCGGCTCTATACGACGCGCATCTTCTTGAACTCGGTCGATTCGCACGCGGCCAAGAGCCGGCGGTCGTCGTCGGTGAACTTCAGGTCCCGCGAGAGCCGGCCGAGCCGAACATCATTGCGACGCCAATGCAGACGATGAACAGCAACGGAATCAGGAACCACCAGAAGTCGATGATCATGTCAGCCAGCCAGATTCGCCAAATTGTTGACGATGGCAGCTCGACACCCGTGCCGGGACCGCCCAAAGAAGCGGCATAGGCAGAGGTGACTCGGACGAAAATGGCGCCGGCGACCGCGAGGCCGACGGCGACAATCGACGCCACGACGTAACGTCCCATGATTGGGCTCGTTCGGCACGGTGCTAGGTCGCAAAGAACGGCACCCCGAGTATGCCAAGGCCGGCTCGGAAACGCCAATACGGCCCGCAGAGGGTGATCGAACGCGGAGCCCGGTCAGTGCGGCTTGCGGGCGTCCACGATCACCGACGTGTAGGCGAATCGTCCGTCTGCGTTGCGGTCGTCGAATCGCCGCGAACGATCGATCTTGCCCAGTGCCGGATCCCAGTCGACCGCGTGAAATTTCCCGTCGGCGTCGAAGTATTCGAGGGGTTCGACCTGAAAGCCGGCCGTCTCGAAGAGCTGGCCGAACGACTCGTGGTTGTAGAGCAGCTTGTGATCGTCGGCCCCCGCGCCGCTGCCGCCTGGGCGGACCCATTCAATGTAAGCGGGGTCGGGGTGATTGCCGTCCGGCACCGCCGCCCGCAGGTAACCGCCGGGTCGGAGAAAGCGAAAACAATTCTCGGCGGCCAAAAGTCCCTGCTCGGCCGTCAGGTGTTCCCAGACGTGTTCAGCCAGGATCGCGTCGATCGAGTTTTCGGAGAAGAGGCGGCGCCACTGGGCCACGTCGAGAATGTCGAGCACGTCGACGTCGGTCGGGATCCAGCCGGGGTCGAACAGGCCGCCGGCGCCGACGACGATTCGCAACGGCGCAGCCCCGCGGATACGCTTCTTCAGATTCTGGACGTCGCGGAAGACACCCAGGCGGCGGCGGGCGGAGAAGAGCAGGCGGCCGAGCCCGGCGTATGGCATGGGAGATTGCGCGAGTTCGCGCTCGGCGTGTCGGCCGGGGAGGCGACGGCCTTCTCGACTTCCGTGAGCAATTGCTCGAGCCGGAACGGTTTGTAGAGCACCGATTTCAAGCCGTGCTGGCGAGCCTTCACGATCGAGTGGGCCGGGTCGTAGCCGAAGCCGGTCATCAAGATCACGGGCAGGTGCTCGTGAATCTGCTTGATCTGGTAGAAGCACTCGAAGCCCGTCATGTCGGGCAGGCGAATGTCGGCGATGACCGCGTCGTAGTGGAAGCTGCGGACCATCACGAAGGCCTCTTCGGCATTGTGGGCCGTCTCCACCTCGCAGCCGTAACGGCCCAAAAGTTCGTGTGCGGCGATCCGCACGCCTTCGTCGGCGTCGACGACCAGGATCCGCTTGCCGCGCAAGAGGGGCGCTGCTGCCGCGGCATCAGCGGGGCGTGGGCGGGCAGGGGAGCGAAGGTCTCGCCCACCTTCTGGATCAGCTGCTTGATGTTCCGCGTGTGCTTGAGGATCCGTTGCAGCCGCTCGGAGACGATTGGCTCGTGGCCGATGTAGCGCTCGAGGATGCAGGCCGCGTCGTTGAGGATTTCGTCGACGGGGCTGGCCACTTCGCGGAGGATGCGCTCGGTGCTGGCGCTTGCCGTCGTCATTTTTTCCACCGCCAACAGCTCGAACGTGTTGATGGCGACGGCAACCTCGCGGGAGAACAACTCGAGGAACTGCAGGTCGTTCTCGCTGAAGGCGCCGGGCTTGGGGCTCTCGACGTTGAAAGTGCCGAGAATTTCGTCGTGCAGAATCAGGGGCACGGTGAGCGAGCTGCGGGCTCCCGGAGCGCCGGGCAGGTAAAGCGGGTCGGTCTGCGTGTCCTCGCAGAGGTAGCTCTTGCCGGTCGCCGCGACGAATCCCGTCACGCCGTTGCCCTGCGGGTCGGCCCGCAGCACGCGGCTGGCGGCTCCCGGATCCATGCCGACGGCCAGCAGCGGTTCGAGTTGTTTCGTGCGCTTGTCGAGCAGGCGGATCTCGACGGTGCCGAACTGCAACAGGTCCTGCGTGTAGTGCAAGATCTTCGACTTCAGCAGGTCGATCCGTTCGCTGACGCTCATCTGCAGGATGTCTCTGGAGCGACAAATCGCCCAGCTCGAGGCCGGCCTGGTAGATGGCGTTCAGCTTCTGACGCTGCAACACCTCGGCCGAGATGTCGCGAACGCTGACCACGAGCAGATTGGGGCCGTCGTTTTCGTCGGGCGCGATCGGCCGGGCCTGCACTTCGTAATACGTTTTCTCGCCGACGCGGAGGCTGCTCTTGGCGAGCTCGCCGGAACCGAGCGCCGTGTGCAGCGGGCAGAAATCGGGCCCGATGATCTCGGGCGCGCCGAACGCTTCGTAAAAACTCTTGCCGAGGAGCGAATCTTCCGCGCGCGTCTTCGGTCCGGTGGGAGGATTGCGTACGGTTTCGCTTTGCGCGGTGAATTCGCGAAGCTGGCGATTGCACCAGAGGATGCGAAATTCGTGATTGAGCAGCGCGGCTCCGTCGGGCAGCTGGTCGAGCAGCACGCCGGCCGGCAGCATCGTCGGAACCGAGCCGTCGATCTGCGGGACGCCTTTGGCGTTTGTCGGAGTCGCGGGCTCGCTTTCGGACCGGGGGAAGCGGAGCGTGTCGGGACCGTCGTCGCCGGTAACCGCGGAACGCTCGAGGCTCGCGTCGGAGATTTTTGGAGTCGTCGGCACCGTCTACGAACTCACCGTCTACGAATTCGCCGTCTCAAACTCGTTACCCAGCAGCGTCGGGCCAACTCAACGAGATCCCGCTCGCCGACTGGCCCGTGATCAATTTTCGCTCAAATCTGCGGCTTATTGGACGACCTGATCCGAAGTTGTACTTGCTAAATATTTGCCAATTCTGGCGTAAATTCTGCCCGGCCACCGCCGGACGCCAGGGCGCGCCAAATTATAGGTGGGGCTGAACAGGTGAGCAACGCAAAGTGTGCTGGGGAGGGGTCATCGTCGAGTCACTTATTCGAGATCGAGTCACTTCTTCGAGATATTCACCCGTGGATTTTGGGCCTTGAGTGCGTCGATCCCAGCCGCCGTCGTTGGGCCACCGGGGCCGACGTAGACACGTCGCAGACTTTTGATCGGCCCGAGTGCTTCGAGCCCGGCGTTGGTGATTCCCGTCCGCTCCAAATCGAGTTCCGTGAGCGACGCGAGATTCTGCAGATTGACCAGACCGGCGTCGGTAATCTTCGTGCCCCGCAAACTGAGTTCGCGCAGGCTCTGCAGGTTCTTAAAGAAGACCAGCCCCTCGTCACCGATCGGGGCGTAATCGAACTTCATCCGCGTCACAAAGGGCAGGTCCGCCAGCGGCTTCAAATCGACGTCGCGGACTTCGACCCGGTCGAAGTCGATGAAGGAGCCATGCCCGTCCGTATCGGTCTGAACGTGGCCGTGCGCGCGCTGCAGGGCCGCCATCGCGTCGAGCTCGGACTGGGTCGGCTTGGGGTCTTCGCAGCCAATCGCGCGAAAGATCAGCAGAGCAATCGCCGCGAGCGCAATCGGAGAAAGCCGTTTGAGAGATCGCTTCAGTTGCACGTCATCAGCCCGACGGTGAAATGGTCAGCATCCATTCTAGCGCGAGGACGCGGCCAACCACCATTCTACCGCGAGGACGCGTTGACGGCGCCCGAATTGCCCTGCTCGTTGCCGTGCTCGGGACGACGGCTGGCAAGGAGGACGTCGGCGCCTCCGACGACGTGGCCGAAACCGGCTTGGCGGCCGTGCGGGAGCGGCGCGCGGGATCGAGCTCGGGCCACATCCGCGTGCGGTAAATCGACAATCCGTCGACTGCGTGATAAAGGGCTCCGCACTCGGCGGACGCCTGGCGGTTCTCGATCAGCTCGTGGGCCAGAGCGGCCGCCGCGCGATGCACCCATTCTTCCTGCAGACGCGCCTGGGGCACTGCCACGCAGATGAATTCCAGGATGTGGCCCGTCGTGCCGATCCGCTTGACGAAGTCGGTCGAGTAACCGGGCCCTTGGAAGTAGTTCGACGAGAAAGTGCCGTCGCTGTTCTGGTTGGCGCGAGCCTCTTCGACGTAGCGCTGAACTTTCTGGTCCGCCTCGAACCAGGCGCCGGTGATGGGTCGGCCCGTTTCACGATAGGCGTTGCGGGCATAGGCGAGCGCGAACAGCCCGTGCGTCCCGCCGCAGGCCGCCGACGTCACCACTTTGCCGTTTTCGATCTGGATGAGCCGCTCCATGCTCCAGGGCTGGCCGTCTTTGTTGATCCAGTGGGCGTCCGGCTCGATGTAGTGCGAGAGGAACCACAACGTCCAGGTGACTTCTTCGCGGTCGTTGACTTCCATCTGCGCGCCGCTGATGAAGTCGCTGATCGATGCCATCTCGCCGCTCGACGTGCGGAATTTGAAGTCGAGCGGCAAGTCGCACATGGTCATGTAGGCCATGAACTGGTTCGGATGGCCCTGGAAGGCGTAGGGGACGTTGTTATACGGATGCGCGTGCGCACCGTAGGACGTTTTTTCGAACCAGGGTTGGTTCTTGTACTCGGGGCCCGAGGCGACCCAGTTGAGGGCGTTCACTTTGACGCCGTTCTGCTTGATCTGGTAATCGCGCCGGTACGCCAGCAAACCGTGGACGATCTGCCACGGCGTGTGGACTTCCGTCTCGAGGAACCGCCGCGAAGTGACCTCGATGGCCTGCTGGACTTGCGCAGCCAACGGATCGCTGATCGTCGACGCCGCACTCGGCGTTTCCGGTGCGGCGGCTGCCGGCGGGGAGAGATCTTTTTGCGGGACGTCGTCGGCGTAAAGTCTGGAGGAAGGGGCGACGGCCAGCGTGCAGGCCAGGGCGCTGCGCCCCACGATGTCGCCAAACGGCGCAGATTCGAAAGACGCATTGCTCGGTCCAACTCCTGAGTTGTCGTTCCGTGATGAGGCCAAGAGCCAGGTGCGCGAGATCCTGTCTCCGTGCGTCGCAGCCAATCGGCGGCCGGCCCCTAAGGCGAGGGCCCTATTCTATCCGTGGGAAAGCACTCAAGCTACCAAGTCATCCCAGTCTGCGTGATCGGCAAACTGCCCGGAGATGCGATTATCCTTCCTACCAACGACGTGAGATCAGCTCCTGATGGCCGGGGCGGCCCCTACCCCGACGCGTCGGGCCAATCTCCTCCCGGCGTGCGTCCAAAACCATCGACCAAGCAAAGTGCGAGCATACAAAAAAGGCCTTGCGCGACGACTAACCGGCGAAAGTCCTGCATCGCGAGCAACAAGCAAGGTCTGGCCGACGAACAAACCCTCCGCCGTTCGCGCAACCGTCAGGGTCGCGGCGGTGACTCGAGGGGCGGGGGCGGGGGCGAGCGTGCATCCCAGCCAAATCGAGCCGACACCTGGGCTTGCCGCCCGCTATTAAGCGTTCGACCTGCCCGGCGGAGGAACCGTTAGTGGCCAAGCCGGCGTACCGGGGAAATGACGCGGGGTTCACCCGCGCAGGCTTCGCCAAGGTTCCTGATCGCTGACGTCGATCAAGGCCGGCCCGGAAATCTTCGCGGGCGAAAGAATGGCCAGGAATTCAAGAACATCGGTCCCGGCGTTGTAAGTTCCGTGGACGATCCCCTTAGGAATGTGGGCGATCTGCCCCGGGGTTAAGGTTCGCCGTTCGCGATTGACCCACTGCTCGGCCCGGCCGGCGAGGACGTAGATGATCTCTTCCATCTCCGGATGCGTGTGAAATTTGTGCCCTTGGCCGGGAGGCATATGAACTCGCACCAACAGCAGGTCTTGCGCGTCGGTCAATCCGGGGCGGCAGAGCCAATCGTGCGGACCCCAGGGGAGCGTTTCGACCTGCATCTCCGTTTCGGTGACGAACCGCAGCGTACCCGCTGGTTGGCCCGGGTCAGCATTCGCGGGACCGGCCATCACGAGGCCTCCGATCGAACGGTTGCGCCCGGCGCAGCGGGCAAGAGCGAATCGACACCCTCCAGGCACGCTCCAATCGCGCGGCGCAGCACAAGGTCTGCCAGGCTGTCGAGCGGCGTCGGTTCGCGGTTGATGATCACCAGCCGCGCGCCGGATTCCTTTGCCAGGACCGGCAAGTCGGCGGCCGGCGTGACGACCAGTGACGAGCCGATCGCCAGAAACAAATCGGCCTCGCGCGACCAAGAACATCGCTTGTCGCAAGACGTCGACCGGCAGCGCCTGGCCGAACGAGATAGTCGCATGCTTCGTCAGGCCGCCGCACCGATCGCAACGGGGCACGGCCTGCGTCTGCTGGAACCGCGCGAGCATCGCCTGCGCATCGTAGAGCGTGCCGCAGTCGAGACAGCCGACCTTGCGCGCGGTGCCGTGCAGCTCGAGCACCTGGCGGCTCCCCGCGATCTGGTGCAGGCCGTCGATATTTTGCGTGATGACGCCCCGAATGCGGCCAACGGCCTCCCAACGGGCGAAAGCCCGATGGGCCGTGTTGGGCTGTGCATCGGCGAACTGCAAGTGCGTTTCCGCCCGCTGACGCCAGTACTCGATCTGCGCCTGAGAGTCGCGGCAATACTCATCGAAGAGAATCGGCTTGGTCCGCGACCAGACGCCGCCGGGCGAGCGAAAGTCCGGAATGCCGCTTTCAGTGCTGACGCCCGCGCCGGTAAAGACCACGCACCGCTCGGCCCGACCGAGCCACTCGGCGATTCGTTCGAGATCGGCGTCCAAACGGGCTCCTTTCCTGGGAAATGGACCCGGAATCCGGGCGGAAAGTGGCATTCGTCGGCATTTTGGTGTACGAATGTTGCTTCAGGAGTTTTCGGTGTTCGTCCGTTCCGAATCACCATCTTTCGCGAAGCGAGCTCAGTTGCGCGTGATGACCCAATTGCCTCAGCCGCTCAAGGCCCAGCCGACAGTTTACATCGTCGATGATGACCAGGCGACGCGCAAGTCGCTGCGCTGGCTGGTCGAAACGCTGGGCGTCTCCGTCCAGACGTTTCATTCCGGTGCCAGCTTCCTTGATTCGTACGACCCAGTTCAGCCCGGGTGCCTGGTGCTCGATGTGATGATGGCGGGCATGACTGGCCTCGAGCTGCAGCGCGAACTCAACGCGCGGAAAATCGAAATTCCGGTGATCGTGCTCACCGGTTACGGCGACGTGCCCACGGCGGTGAATGCGCTCAAGAACGGGGCCGTGGAGTTTCTGGAGAAGCCGTTCGACGGCGAAGTCCTGCTCGAGCAAGTTCGCAAGGCGCTCGAGCTGGACGACTCCCGGCGCCGTGAGCGGGATGCCGGTGAGGAAGTGCGGATGCGGTACAAGCGCCTCACGCCGCGCGAAAAGCAGATTCTCAAGACGGTCGTCGACGGTCTGTCCAGCAAGGAAATCGCCACGCTTTGCAGCGTGAGCTTCAAAACCGTTGAGGCTCACCGCGCCAAGATCATGAAGAAGATGGAAGCCACCGGCGTGGCGCACCTCGTCAAGATGGTGGTCAGTTGCACCGACATCGCCAACCAAGTGATCACGGTGCCGTCCGGCAGTGCCACGGGTGCCAGTGCGTCGGGCGCCGGTACAGCAGGGAACAGTGTAGCGGGCGACTGAAGAGGTCGCCTCGCCCGGGCTGTGTCGTTGCTCTTGCCGAGCGTCAGCGCGGCGTCGTGATGGCGCCCACCTCGGTCGTCGCCGAGCTTGCCGTCCAGCCGCCGCTGCAGTGAACGGCGGCTAGGTTCTCGGAAGATGAACCGATTAAACTAGCCGACACCGGAATCTTTTCACGGTATTGCGCTGACACCGTGTTGACCGGCGAAACCATTAACACACGAGCGTCGCATTTTGCAGGAATCGCCTCCCACACTCGAACTGAACGGCGTGCCGATTGCCGACACGTTCGCGGAAGCTTTTCCGATCACCGGCACGCGACTGATCGTCACGGCTGAAGAACTCGCGTGGGCGCAGACGGCCGCGGCTACTTTTTGCGGGAATGCGACCAGCGTGATCGGCTGTGACGTGGAGGCAGCGCTCGAACGATCGCTGCCCAGCGACGAAACGCCGGACGGCCGCCCCGGCGTGAGCATTTTGGCATTTGCCTTCAGTCGCGAAGCTCTGGGTGCGGCAGTTGCCGGCCGCGTCGGTCAATGCATTCTGACGTGTCCCACGACGGCCTGTTACAACGGCCTGCCCGAATCTCCGCCGGAGAAGCAGTTTGTCGTCGGCGGGCAATTGCGGTTCTTCGGCGACGGTTTTCAAAGCTCGAAAAAGATTCTGGGCCGCCGCTTGTGGCGGATTCCCGTCATGGACGGCGAATTCGTTTGCGAAGATCGCTTCGGTACCGTCAAAGGCGTGGCCGGAGGCAACCTGCTGATCTGCGGAAAAACTCAAGTTGCCGCGCTGCGAGCGGCCGAGAAAGCAGTCGCCGCAATCCGCGAAGTTCCCGGAGCCATTGCGCCGTTTCCGGGGGGAATCGTGCGGAGCGGGAGCAAGGTCGGCTCGCGATACAAGAAACTCAAAGCCAGCACGAACGACGCCTATTGCCCGACCTTGGTCGCGCAGACCGAGTCGGCGTTGCCGCCGGGGACCGCTGCCGTTTACGAGATCGTCATCGACGGACTGTCGGCCGAGAATGTGCGCGACGCGATGCGAGCCGGGCTGCACGCGGCCGCCGCGATGGCCGATCTCACGCTGATCACCGCGGGCAATTACGGCGGTAAACTCGGCCCCCATCATTTCCGCCTGCGAGATCTGCTGTGACCGCTGCGAACTCCGACGTGACAGCCCAGACCGGCGAAGACCGCGGGCCGGCGTACGGAGGTCGTCGCGCGGCCTACGCGGTGATTTTCGCCATTACGCTGGGCGTGCTCGGGGCGGCGGTTTGGCAGGTGAGGCCGCTGCTCAGCGCCAACGACCGCTCGCGGTGGTGCACGGTCTGGTCGCTGGTCGAGCGGCACACCTACCAGATCGACGAGATCGACGCCGTGTCGGGTTGGGGGACGATCGACAAGGTGCGGCAGGGGGGGCACTACTATTCGAGCAAGCCTCCTGTGCTCTCGACGATTGTCGCCGGCGTTTACTGGGTCGTGCGGGCGGTCACCGGCTGGAGCCTGAATGCCGAGCCCGACGAGATGGCCCGGACAATGCGCTTGATCCTGTTCCTGGTCAACGTGATTCCGCTCTTGGCCGGTCTGCTGGTGGTGATGCGATTGGTCGAGCGGTACGCGGCGAGCGATTTCGCCCGATTAATCATCGTCGGGGCGTTCGCCTTTTCCACGTTTCTCACCACGTTCTCTGTCACGCTCAATAATCACACGATCGCCGGCCTGGCCGTGCTGGCGGCGCTTTATCCGACGTGCCGCATCCTGGCTGACGGCTCGCTGCGACCGGTCCATTTTGCGTGCGCCGGCTTCTTTGCCGTCTTCGCGGCCGTCAACGAATTGCCGGCGGCGGCGTTTGCGGCGGCCGTCGCCCTGGTGCTGCTGCGTCGCTCGGTCCTGCGGGCGTTTCTTTGGGCGCTCCCGGCGGCCGTCGTGCCCTTGGCGTTTTTCTTCCTCACGCAGTGGCTGGCGACGGGGAGTTGGAAGCCGTTTTACGCGGACTATGGGACGGACAAATACAAATATGTTGTCGACGGCGTTCCCAGCTACTGGATGCACCCGGCCGGCCTGGATGCGCTCCACGAGTCGCCGCTGGTTTACTTATTTCATTGCACGCTGGGGCACCACGGCATCCTTTCGCTCTCGCCCATCTTTCTATTTGCGCTGGCGGCGTGGCTCGTGCCGGCCTTGTCGCGCGGCTGGAGTTTGCGGCCCATCCTCTGGGGCTCGGCGGCCATCACCGTCGTTGTGCTGGCGTTCTACTTGACCCGGACCGAGAACTACAACTACGGCGGCAACACGTCCGGCCTGCGCTGGACCTTCTGGCTCATTCCGCTCTGGCTGGTCTCGATGATCCCCGCGCTCGACGCGGCGGCCACTCGACTGGGCGGCCGCGCCCTCGCGCTCGTCTGCCTGGCGGTGAGCACATTCTCCGCCTGGTACCCGATCGAGAATCCTTGGCAGCATCCGTGGCTGTTTCAGGCGATGGAGCACTGGCACTGGATCGATTACCGTCATCCGATCGACAACTTCACTCGCCCGGTCGTCACGTTCTTTCCTCTCTTGCCCGAGCATGACGGGGAGTGGATCGACTTTGCCGGCATCGATCCGAACGGACGGCCGCTCCGCCTGCGATTGGCCGACCGGGGCAGCGAGACCCGTGACGGGCGCACTCTCCGGCGGATCGCCGCCATCTGGAACGCCGGCACCAAAGAGGAGCGAACGCTCACCTTCCTGATTGACCCCATCGCGTTCAACGCGGGCGAAACTCCGGCGCAATTCCTGGTCGACGAGTTGCTGCCTCCGGCTGAGACGAAGGAGCAGGCCGAGGCCTTCTTGCGGGGACTGCCCAGCGTCCGCCCCTATCGCCGCGAGAGTGTGCGGTATTTGAAGACGCCATTGCGGCACGATGCCTTCGCCTGTCGGAAGGCGGCCGCCCAGGTCGCGGTGGAGGATCCGGAATCGGGACACACGTTCATTCACCGGATCGACGTCTGGCTGACCGGGGCCGTGCCGTTCGGCGTGCTGGAGATCGACCAGACCGTGCGCGACGACGACACCGACGAGCTGATCAGTGCCCGCCGATTGACGGCTGTCGCCACCAGCCGTTCGCTTCCCGCGGCCCCCACGTCGGCCGCCACCTTCGACGAGTCCGAAGCCCCGGCCTTAACATTCCCGCAAAGTAAAGTCGGTCGGCAGCGAACTAAGTCCGTTTGCAACAACCACTCCCGGCCGGTCGTTCGTGGTTCGGCAAGCGGCTCGGGCCAAAACCCGCGGGAATTTGTAAAAATTTCTCGTCGCGACACTCGCCCACTATTCGGGCGAAAAAATGTCGCACGCGGTGCGGGTGGCCGTTTATAGTGCATAATTGCCGGGCCGTTGCCGGTACGCGATTTGCGAAACCGTGCTGGCTGTCGCCGCGAATTGCTCTGGAACCGGGGAGCGATTCAACGGCCAACTCTTTGAAGGAGCGACCGGTTCTTTTGCCAGGGACTGGATTTTGTCCGTCTCTGCAATGTGACTGGTGAGCGACTCTCACTCGCCGTTCGTTGCAGGACTCACTCTCACCGCAGTCCAGCGAAAGAACACGCCGTGGCTCCTCGACCCGCTTGGAAGGGTTATTTACGGATCAGTCTCGTTTCCGTTCCCGTGCAGGCTTACACGGGTTCCTCGGGCTCGACCGACGAGGGAAACAGCCCGATCCGTTTCAATCAGCTCCACCGCGACTGCCACAGCCGCATTAAATATGTGAAGACCTGTCCCATTCACGGCGAAGTGCCCAACGATGAAATCGTGTCGGGCTACGAATACGCCAAGGGGCAGTACGTCGAGATCAATCCCGAAGAGCTGGCCGAGCTGCGTCCGGAAGGGGAGCGTGCGATCAACGTCGAGGGATTCGTCCACCCGGACACGATCGATCCGGCTTACCTCAGCGGTAAGACGTATTTCCTCACGCCCGACGGCAACCTGGGCCAAAAGCCGTATCAGCTGATCCAGGAGGCGATGGTCAGCGAAGAGCTCAATGCCATCGCGCGGATGAAAATCACCACCCGCGAACACCTGGTGCGCGTGCGGGCGGAGGACGGCCTGCTGATCGTCGACCTCCTGCAGTACGCGTCGCAGGTGAAAGACCCGGCCCAGTTCAAGGAAGAGCTGGCCGACACGCATCCGACGGCGCCGAGCGCAAGCTCACGCGGCAATTGATCGCGTCGATGGTGGACGACAACCTCGACCTGAACGAGCAGAGCGATGCCTACACCGATCGGGTCCGCGAGCTGATCGAAGCCAAAGTGCAGGGCAAGCAGATCGTGACGCCGACGCCCGTCGAAGAGCCGCCGATCGTCAACATCATGGAAGCGCTCAAGAAAAGCATGAAGCAGGCCACGAGCGACAAGAAGGCGAAAGCCTCGTCCTCGCGGCCGCCCGTCAAGAGCGTCGCCCGCCGCCTGCCGTCCCGCACGGCCAAGAAGAAAAAGTCGGGCTGATCGTTCGGTGCGGCTCGCGAGCCGTCGGCAATTCCCGACAAGCGCGGTCATGGCCGGTTTCGAGATTCAGTCTCTCAGCCGCGGCAACGCGCCGCTGAATTCTCTTGCTGATTACTTGCTCGGTGTCCCGTTTTTCAGGGCGCAGGGCGCGGTCGAGATTTTGCCGGGCGTCCGCATCGTCGGGCAACAAGCTGACGAGAGACTCAAACTGCCGGATCGCGTCGTCCAAGCGGCCAGAGGCCAAGAGGGCGACGGCCAGGTTGTGGCGGGCCCGAACCGATTTCGGGTCTAAACTCAGCGCACGCTGGCTGGCAATAATCGTCTCGCGGTAGTCGCGGAGTTCGAGATCGGCCGTGCCCAGCCACTTATAGGCTTCGACGTGGTCCGGGTTGATGTCGACGGCGTGCAACAGGTTCTGCCTTGCGCCTCTTGTAGTCGTGCCGCTCGATTTGAATGCGGGCCAGGTTGTAAAAGACGTCCGGGTCCGGACCGCGCAGGGCGAGGGCCCGTTCGTAGTGCGCCGCCGCCTCGTCCAGACGTTTGGCGGTCTGCAACCCGGCGGCCAACGCGGAATGGGCGGCGGGTGACGATTCGTCCCCGCGGACCGCCGTTTCCAGCTCGGCAATGCCTTCGCTCGTGGCTCCCGCTTCGATGAGAGCGCTGCCCAGGAGTTGGTGCGCTCGCGGGTTGTCGACCGTGGACTCCTGCGAGTGACGCAGCAGGGTCGCGCTGTCGTGCCAATAGCTCACTTGCCGATACGCGAGGAACGCGAGCAGCCCCACAGTGATGGCGGCGACCGTCGATTGAAATTTGGCCGTCGCCGCCCGGGCAGTCGCCAGATCGCAAATGAGCCATGTAATGGCCAGAAAAATGCCGATCGCGGGAAAGTAGGTATAGCGGTCAGCCATTTGCTGCGTCCCGATCTGTACGAGGCCGATCATCGGCACGAGCGTGCCCACGTACCAACACCAGCCCACGAGCACGTACGGACAGCGACGCACGCAAACGATGGCGACAACGCTGATCGTCAGCAGCAAAACGGCCGACAGCGTCGCCGCCGTTAAACTCAACGCTGCGTGCGGATGGGGATAGTAGATCGCGAGGTTCGCCGGCCAGAAGATCTTGCCGAGATAGGCCACATAGACGACGAGCGCATTCAGCAGGCGTTCGCGTAACGGAAAATGCGCCAGATTCTTCACTCCGCCGCCGTGTGCCTGCGCGAAAGCGCGATGGCCGAAAACGCGATCGCCACGGCGAAGAACGGGATTTTTTCGGCGAGCAGCCGTCGGGCGTTGCGCAGCGCGCTCGCCAGGTTTTCTTGTGGGCGTGACACATGACCGGCGCGCTCTTCCTTCAGCCGTTCTGCCGATTGAGGCGGTATCGAGTTGATATTCGTGCGGAGACGGCCCAGGGGCCAGAAGTCGAGCAGCAACAGCACGAAGGGCAGGGTAACGAGCGTCTGCTTCGACATCAGGCTGGCGACGAAGCACAACACCGCTGCCACAAGCCAGCGGCACTTTTCGCGCTTCGCCCAAAGCATGTACGTGAGCATCGCCAGCAATCCGAAGAACGTGCTCAGCACGTCCTTGCGTTCGGCAATCCAGGCGACCGACTCGACGTGTAGCGGGTGCAGGCCAAAGAGTGCAGCGACAAACGCGCTCCGCCCGCGGCTGTCCGTCGCCGCCAGCAAGGCAGCGAACAGCAGCACCGTGTTGGCGACGTGCAACAGCACGTTCGTCAGGTGGTAGCCGGCCGGGCGGAAGCCAAACAGGCTGGTGTCGAGCATCAGCGAGAGCCACGTGAGTGGAATCCAGTTCGCGTCATGGATGGTGGTGAAGCTCCACGTGACCCCGGCCGGCGACAGCCCCAGCTGAATCCGCGGATTCTCCTCCGCGTAGTACGGATCATCGATGGTGATAAATCCGAACCAACACGTTTGCGCGTAGACAGTCAGAGTGAGGACGGCCAGGAGCACCGCCAAGGCCCACGCTTGTCGATCGAGTCGGCGCGGGGGAGCCGCCAAAGACGGACGCGGGTCTTTCCTGCGGCTCATCGAAGTCTCGAGAGAGGAATCGAGGGCGAAGTGATGGAAACTAATCGGACAACGACGCACACACGCCCGTGCGCGAAGGATTCGCTCCATTCTGTCCGCCCCGCTTCGGGCCGGTCAATTCACCGCTCGAGTCTCGCCCGGCGATCACGAGCAGTCGCAGCGCCCGCAAGAATTCTGCGAAAACCCAGGCAGAAAACACAGACAAAAGTCGCCGCCCGCCGACTCCACAGAGTGAGAGCCGTGCTTTGGCTCGCGTCGTCGGCAGCGCACCTTTTTCACATCGCGGCGGCCGATGTCACTCCCCACTTCATTTCAGGAGAGCGAGAAATGTCTGCGCAGATTCTGCATGTACCGGTCCGTAAGCACGAGGAACACAGGGTCGCTACGCGCGACGCGGGCCCGCCGATTCCCGAGTGGGCCATGACCCGCGCACGCAACGGCGCGCGCTGGCTCGACGCCAAGTACGGCCCAGATTGGGACCGCCGCATCGACTTCGATCGGCTCGAGATCGGCAGCCCGATTCGCTGCATCGTCGGTCAACTGATCCGGCACGGTTATCTCAGCATGTTGTTTGCCACGCAGATCGTCGCGCACGGCTTTTCGCGGGGACTGCTGGACGTCGTGGTAATCCTGCTGCCGATCGGTCCGGTCAAACGCGCCTATCGCCCGCTCACCGACGCCTGGAAAGTCGTGCTCCGCGAGCGGCGCGGCCCAGCCCAACCGCACGTGAAGCCTGCGGCACTCGTGGCTCCGCGCGACGGTGGCCGTCGGGCGGATGAGTACGTGCAAGTGGCGTGAAGCTGCGCATCGCCCGTGCGGCGGGTAAACGACGCGTACGGAAGAGCCGCACGGGCGAGGGATGCGAGGCACGGTGGAGAGCACGCAGCCGCGCGTTTGCACTATCCGTTCAGCACGGCAACCGCCGCCGTCACGCCCGCCCATTGAGTGGTCTCCTCTTCGGGCGGGCATGGAACTGTTCGACGGGTCTCCCCCAATCGATGCGGGAGGTCGCGCCGTTGAGGCTCGGACCGCTGAGGGAAGCGACCCGCGCGACCGCTGGAGATGGCGGCGGACTCACAGGAGAGGCTATGCCAAACTTAGTGATCCCCTTGCTGACGGTGATGGTAATCGTGGCGGAGGCCATCAAGCCGTCGCCAAGGTCGGTATACGAGAGGACGACCGTGGCGGTCCCAATTTTCGCCGGGGTAAACGTGAGGCCGCTGAGTGCCGCATTGAGATTGGCCAGCGTGCCGTCGATCGTCATCGATGCCGAGTTATTGGTGCCGGACGTAAACGTGATTCCGGTGGTGCTACCCAATGCCAGCGTGCCACCGACGGCCGTCAGCGTCAGCGGTTCCACGGCGGTCCCGGCACTCACATCGGAGATGCTCACCGCGTTCTTGTTGGCAGTCGAGAAAGTCAGAGTTGACGTGACGACCACTGCCGCTGTCGACGGAGCCGTGATCGAGGGAGGGCTGTTGATGATGGTGAACGCGACATTCGCCGAGGCCGACAGGCCATCGACCGAGTCGAACTGGGAAATCGCCAGCGTAGCGGAACCTGTATAGCCGCTGGCGGGCTTATAGCTCAGTCCGCTCAAGGCCGCGTTCAGATTCGCCAATGTGCCGGTCACCGTCATCGACGACGTGCCGTTAGCGCCGGAACTGAAGGTCAAACCGGTTGCTGATCCGAGCGTGAGAGTCCCGTTGGAGACCAACAGCGTGAGGGAGTCGGACGAGCCGGAGGCGGCCGCATCCGTCAAGGCGATCGATCCGCCGGCGAACGTATAGGAACCATTCTCGCTCAGACTGGCGGCCGCCGGAGCCGCAATGCTCGGCGGAGCGTTCACGGTAATCGCCACGGACGCGGACCCCAATTCGCCATCAGCCTGGTTCTGATCCGACAGGGTCAACACGTCGGCGCCGGTATACCCCGGCGTGGGGGTGTAGACGAGGCTGCCGACGGCGCTGTTGACGTTCCCGATCTGTCCGGTGAGCACGACGAGCCCCGTGCCGTTGCCGGTGATCGTGACGCCGGCTGTTGCGGTGAGCGACAAGGTGCCGTGATTGGCCGAAAGGGTCAGTTGCTCAGCGGTGCCGCTAGGGTCGCTGACGCTCAGCTGCCGGGTGCCGGTGAACGCGAGCGTGCTGTTCTCGTTGACTGCTGCTGAGGCTGGGGCATTCACAGCCGGAGTCGGCAAGGTCACGACGGTCACGGTCCCACCGACAATCGTCCCCGCGACCTCCTCGCTGCCGACATACAAGTGCAGGCCGTTTAAATTCAGCGTGGCGCCCGGCTCGACCACCAGGTTGTACGCATAGACGGCCTCCGGCTGCGTGCTGTCGGAGTTTCGTGATTGATCGACGAGCTGGGTGTAACCGGCGACGCCGAAGTCGAGCGTTCCATCCGCGAAATTGTTGATGAAGCCCGCGGGCACGGCGCCCAGGTCGTTCGACATGGCCTCGAAGAGCTGCGGCGTCGAGGCAGTGCCTCCCGACACGGACAGCGTGCCGACGACTTGATACTGGCTGGCGTTGTGCGTGTTGCCGAGCAGGCTGCCGCTGAGATCGATCACTCCCCCCTGGGGAACGGAGAGGTATCCCGGGTCGTTGAGGTAGAAGGGAGTCGGCGTGCCATTGCCGAGCCCGGCCGGGAGGACGCCGACTCCGTCGGCGTAGAAACCGCCTGAGTCGATGGCCAAAAGCCGCGTGGTCCCGGAATACAGCTCGATCGCGTTCACGCTCGCCGGCAGCGAGTTGCGGTTGGCGGCACTGAAGTTGATCACGATCTGGCCTTGGGCATTCGCGATGGCAGAAAAGGATTCGGCGATCGCTTTGTATCTGGGCTCCTGCTGTTGCAAAGATGTCGAAGTTGGTGAGCACCTGCGTGCCGTTGATGCTCACGTTCATCAGTCTTTGACCGGCGGCGCTAGCTTGCAGCTCGGCAAAGTCGAGCCGCACGGTGTACGTGACGCCGGGGGTGAGGTTCGGGAGGGTGTAGGCGAAGGTCCCGACATTGGCCGTTTGGTAGACGGCTTGCGGTGCCGGATTGGAGACGGCGCTCGTGTCGATCGGATTGGTGGTGGACTGGCTGGCGGCATTGCCGGAGAGGAGGCGGTCGGGCACGAAGGGGCCGACCGCGGCGGAGGCGCCGTTGCTGTCGACAACGATCGGCCCTCTCGTCGGTGATCGAGCTGGATGAGTTCGGGCCCTCAATCAGTCCGACGCTGCCGTGGACGGTAATTCCGGGACCGATTGTGAGCGACTCGAGATTGTCGACGGTATAGAGATCGATGGAGCTTAGGGCATTTTGGCCGTTCTTGCCGAAAACAACGGTCCCCGTTCCGGAGAGGGTTTCGGTGTCGTTGAAGTCGAGAACGCCGTAGAACGAGCCCGCTGCGTCTCCGAGATAGGCCGTTCCGTTGAGCGTCAACCCGTCGAGGACGTTGGCGTATACTTCGGTGTTCACCCGCTGGCCGGTGAGGGTTCCCGTCAAATCGAGATTGCCGTCGACCGTCACGCCGTTGAGGGTCCCGCCCCAGCCCGTGAAGACCAGCTCCGCGCCCCCGGTCTCGGTCAACGTGCCGTTCTCGAGGATGCCCTCCTCAAGATTCCAGGAGCCGGTCGCCGCGTTCAGGGCGAGAGTCGTCCCAGTGTTGTCCAGTGTGCCGACCAGGTTGACGATATCCCCGGACTGACTGATCACTCCCATGCCGGCGAGCGTGAAGACGCCGCCCAGGTCGAGCGTGCTATTGGTGACAGTGATCGAGCCGGAGTTCGACCAGTTTGTGGTTGAGGTAAAGCTGGGATCTCCCAACGTGACGGTGCTGCCCGTTGCGGTGATTGAGCCGCCGGGTTCGTTCATTAACGCGCCACTGAGATTCAGCCTGGCTCCCGTAGCGCTGATGGTTGAACCGGCGGTGTTCGTACAGTTGTAGATGGTGAGGGTCTCGCCGGCCATCGCCTCGATCGTTCCCTCATTCGTGACGTCGCTGCCGACGGTTATCGTGTCGGGGCTGGGAGTGAGACCGGGGACCTCGGCAATGATTGTGCCCTGGTTGACGATCGAACTTGCCTGAATCGATCCGTCGCTTCCAAGCACAGCGATCCCGGGACCGATTGTCAGCGTGGTCGGGAACATCCACGACGTATTGCCTGACAGCTCGTTCAAGACGTTGGTGCCGAAAACCACCGTGCCCGTACCCGAGAGGGTCTCGTTGTTGTTGAAAAAAAGCCGGCCGTAGGTCGTCCCGCTCGCGTTCCCCAAATCGGCTGTGCCGTTAAGCACCAGACCGTCAATGACGTCCGCGTCGGCGACATCCACGTCGGGTTGAGCGGCACTGGAGTCGCCCGTCAGGTCGAGGTTACCGTCGACGGTTACCCCGTCGAGCGTGCCTGACGTCGTAAACTCGAGCTCCGCGCCGCCGGTCTCGGTCAGCGTGCCGTTCTTGAGCGTCCCGCCGTCGAGAACCCAAGAGCCAGTTGCGGGGCTCAGGGCCAGCGTCGTTCCCGTGTTGTCGAGCATCCCGACCAGGTTGACGGTGTTCGCCGATTGGTTGAACGTCCCCATGCCGGGCAGGGTAAACAAACCGCCGAGGTTCAACGTGGAGCCGGTCACAGTGATCGTCCCGGAATTCGACCAGGGGTCGTAATATCCGGTCGGGTCTCCGAGACTGAGCGTCGCCCCGCTGGCGTTAATCGTCGCGCCGGCCGCGTTGGTCCAGGGCCCATTGATCGAGAGCGTTTCGCCGTTGCTGGCATCAAGCGTGCCGTCGTTGATGAAGATCGGGGGCTCGTTGTCCTGCACGATGCCGAACGTGATACCACCGGGGAGTGATCCCGCAGCGACGGTCTCCACTTGGGTATTTCCCGAGAGGACTTCGATCCCGTTGATTTGGGCTTCGTATTTGACCGATGCGAAGTTCAGTAGGATCTGGCCGTTGGCGTTGGCGACGGCCGTGAACTGTTGCGCGGTCGCTTTGTCGAGCCCGCCCGCTGCGGCGTACACGTCGTAGTTCGACAGCACCTGCGTCCCGTTGATGCTCACGTTGAACGCTTGCGTCCCGGCACCGATATTCCAGAGCGAGGCAAAGTCCAAGCGGACCGCGTAGCTGGCTCCGGGCGTCAACCCACTCAACGTGTAGCCGAACCCCAGGCCATAGCGCATCGACTGATAAACCTGCTGCGGCGCAGGATTGGTGACTCCGCTGGTGTTGATGGCCGTCGCGAAGGTCGCCGTCGAGCCGGAGCTGTAGCCGGTGTCGTAGCCGAAGCTACCGGGTGCGACAGAGGCGTCGGCGGCGATCGTCCCCTGGTTGATGAAGGTGCCCGCATTGGTGAACGTGCCGATGTTGTAACCTTGAAACGTGGCGGAATTGCCCCGAATCGTGATTCCGGGGCCAATCGTCACTGTCGATGAAGGACTGTCCAAATCGAAAGCGTTGGTTGCAGTTGGACCGTCTGGCGGCGAGTCATTCCCCAAGATGATCGTTCCCGTGCCGCCGAGCGTCTCGGTGTTGGTGAACCACAAGGTGCCAAAGGTCGTCCCATTCGTATCTCCCAGCAGCATCGTGGCGTTGTTGAGTGTCAGTCCGTCTGCGATATCGATGCCGGCGTTCGACATGTCCAACAGGCCGCTTGCCGTCACTCCGTCGAGCGTTCCACCGGGGTAAGCCGATCCGACCAGGGCTGAACCCGGGGACATGTTGATCGTGGTATTGGCAATCGTGCCCCCTTCCAGCAGGACGTTGGCGGAGGCGTTGAGAGTTGCGGCACTCAGGCTGGCCGCGAGACCGACGCTGATTTGCGCATTTGTCGTGAGGCTGTCTATGGAGACATTTGCATACGCGATTTGAATCGTCGTTGCGGTGGCCACATTGATGACGACGTCGTCGCCCGCGCCGGGCAGGGCATCCGTGCTCCAATTGGCCGCATCGGTCCAGTTCGTCGTGCCCGCGCCCCCCGTCCAGGTGACGGTCGTAGTCATCGGCGTCACGCTAGGGGCAATAAGTGGCGTCGCGCCGCCGGTCGGTGGGAGTGAAGGCGGCAGCGAGGATTGCGTCGTGTTCCCCCCAGGCGTGTTCCCCCCAGAAGACGGGCCGCTTGGCCGAAGAGTCGGACTGGCGGAGAGGGGACTCGCGGACAGCATCAGGCGGTCTTCGAGCGTCTCGGTCGAGACATGACAGCGCGACGGGAGCTGGACGAGCCGTGCCGCACGCGCATGCCGGCGCGACTTGTATCGCGGCCGTCGTCCCGGTTGCACTCGGATCAATCGTGCCCGAAACGATTGAAAGGCATTCGACAACATGCGGCGAACTCCCTTGCGCTAGGATCGCGGCAACCGCAACAGCCTGTCGGCATTTAACTCAAAGCGATAACAACCTCCCGCCGATGCTCCTGCTCACAACAGCTCGATCCAGCCGACGGGCAAGATCCCGGTTGGAAATCCCAGGCCCTGAGATGGACATACTATTACCGATGGCGTCATCGAACGCCAATAAAATCGCCGCCCCAGTGCCGCCAGGCGGTGCCGGCTGTTTTGCGCCGCGGTGCGGCGGAACGGAATAGGTGGAAACACGGGTCGCAAGCGCCAGCGTGCCCTGGGTGACCGTCAATATCAGCGAGTCCGTGTGGCTTCGGCCCCCCCAAGCCTCCGCTTCACGATGCGGCCGTCGCGTTATGCGTCGGGTTTCATGCACGGGATACACCAACCCGAAGCGTCACCGAGGGCTCCGAGATCCCACCGAATTCCCGGACGGCCCCGGGGAAAGAGCGATGAGCTTTCGTTGCGACACAAAGGATCGTGAAAACGGAAGTCATCCGGCTGGTTGAGCGAGCCTCAGTGGGTCGGAATCGTATCAAGCTGTGCCGTTTTGCGATGCAGGCGGACGGTGACCTGTCCCGTCTCTGCCGGACTCGAGACTGACGTTCGCGTGGGGTGCAGGGAACAAGGCGGCGGTTGAGGCGTATGTCTCGTGCGACGCAGAGAACATTGCTGACGTGGGCTGTGCCGGCTCTGCGGCGCCCGGCACGGGCAAATTGTGGATGAGTGCGATGCCGCGCTCGTTCGTTTTGGCCGCGTATTCCTTGGAAAACCGCCGCCAATCGATGTCAGGCTTGCCTTTCCCCCCTCCGATTTGCGACCGCAGCATTTTCATCGCATCGAAACCGGTCCCGACGATGTTCGAACCGCCCATGAAAAAAAACTGGTTTGGCCAGAACGAGACCGTCGCATCCGGGAGCGGACGGCCTGCATCGTCGATGACGGTCACCTCGCAATCGGCCGTGCGACGCATGGAGACGATCGGCCGAAGGACCGAACCTTCCAACCGATAGAGGTTTGGGTAGACAAAGGTCGAATTGGGACCAGTGTATTGGAGGTTCGAGAGGCCATATTTGGCGGCGTAAGCTTGGACCTCATTCGTGGTCGGAGAGTTGGAGACCCAGCCGTCGCAAAGCGCAATGAGCTGCAGGTCTTCATCGGGTGGCAGTGATTCGATCACAAACGTTCCGTCCGGTGCGATGTCCGCCGTCGCAGACCAGCGCCAGTTGGTCCAAGAATCCGATCCGTGGATGACTTGTGCCACGATCCGCCCCCGTTTTACCGGCCGCGGCACTTGCGGATCGAGCGATCCTTCGACGCGGACGCTTGGCTCCATCGCGAGATTCAGCCGCACCTGTTTGACTTTGAATCTGAGGTCCAGCAGGTTGCTGAACCAGGCAGGACCTTTTTCCGGAACATGAACGACTCGCAGCCATCGCGTGGCGTTGGCGCTGTTCATTTCGACGCGGCGGATCGTGAGCACTCCGTCCTTCTCGGACCAATCCGATCCCGTGTAGACCGATTGCGACACGACGGGAACCAAAGATTGAAGCATGCCCGACTCGTTCCGCCGATGGGCGCGAATTTCGACCGTCGCCGAGTCCGAGAGCATGACCCGGTGTTCCCCACCGATGTTGACATAGTCCGACCACATGGGATGGTCGGGGTGGTCAACGCGAAGGGCCATGGAACGGAGCCCCTTTTGGCAGCTGTGAGCAATCGCTCGACCTCGGGATTCTTTCTGTCGGTCGGGAAGATCACGCGGGCTATGCCCTGGGCATCGGTGACGATCGGTGCAAACAGGTTTTCGGGTAGCCCGAAGCTCCCTGAACCGACGCCGACTGCCCAAGGGACAATGCGTGCCCCGGCAACTGGCTTCTGGCCTGTCGTCACGACGTGAAACGTCAGCTCGTACGGCTTTTCTTTTGATTTGTCAGGCGGCTTCGATTCCGGTTTGTGATCCGCGGCGGCAATTGCCGTCACGCTCAAGAGGACCAATAAAGCCCATCGCGATTCGACCTGTGGCGTTTTCATTGGGCAATAGCCTTTAACGACCCCTCAGAATCCGGCGAGTCAGCAGTGAAGATGCACCGCGGCGGAGAAATTGTCTAGGTCGGACATCCCCGCTCTTGCGACCCTCGGTTCATCGAGGCGCAGGCATCACCGAGATCCGCGGTTCGAACGCTTGCGCGTCGGTCACACCAACCCGAAGCGTGAGCGAGGGCTCAGCAGATCCCACCGAATTCCCGGACAGTCCCACGACGCTCGTGTGAGCATGCGAACCGTAGCGAGACATGCCCACGCCGAGCCGTCGGGCATGCTGCCGCGCAAGCGCCTCTAAGCCCTCGAAGAGGGCGCAGAGAATAGCCCAGGGCTTTTAGCCCTGGGTCGCGTTTCACAAGAGACGCAGAAGCCGTGAGGGGCCACAGAGATTCGTTGCGGGTCTCTGTCGACCCTCGCGGGGCTCACGGGGAATGAGCGCGGGCATCGTCCCCCGGGCTTTTGAGTCGCTTTTGAATATCGGCCAAGTCGGCTTCTCGTTCTTTGATTCTTTCCTCGATGAGTGCCGTTTTGGGTGTCGCCGCCCGGTCCTTCTTCAGTTGCTCAATCAGAATCGCCTCTCGCCCCTTCAGGAATTTGGCATCGCTGACAATGGATTCGTGGGTTGCGGTCAGCTTTTCGGCTTCTTCTTGGTCACGACGGATGACGTGGTATCGGGCCAGCGAACCCCCTACGGCAAAGCAGATAGCAAAGAGAAGCACGACAGGGAAAGCAGAACCAATCGCGGAGATGAGTTTTTGCATGGGTGTTCCTTTGCACCACTTTTATGCCAATGTTTTGGCACTATGATCCAACGCTGCGCCCCATGAGTTACGTTGGGAGGGGGCGGCGATCACGGCACGCGCACGATGGGTCAACTTTCCGAGAATCGCGCATGTGGTCACGTTCTTTCGATGGCAGGGGACGATCCAGCATCGCGGGCACAGGCGGCGAGCCGCTCCAAGTCGCCGACGAGCGCGGGCCATTTGGCCCGGCCGAAGCGCTCGATGATCGCCGTCTGCGTTCGTACCCAGACGGGATCGGCGGCCTCCAGAACCTGGAGCCCTTTGCGAGTGAGTTCGGCGGCCCGTGAGCGCCCGTCGGCGCCGGCGGAGATATTCAGCCAGCCGTCGCGCTTGCATGGGAGTCACAGCCCGGTACAGCGATGTGCGGTCCATGCACAGATCCTCGGCCACGCGCAAGAGTGGCTCTCCCGGGTGTCGCTGGACGGCACGGAGGAGCGCGAGCTGCTTGATGTTCAGTCCCGCGGGTTCGAGGGCTGCGTCAAACGCCCGGGCCAAGACCCGCAAGGCGCGGCGAACCGTGGTACAGGCGCAAGGTCGAGGCACGCTGGTTGATTTTGGCATAGGGATCGTGAATTCGGCTGGGCTTGAAATTGATGTGTATACATCATAATCGGACCGGGGTGTTACCGTCAAGGGAGTCGCCGGCTGCGGTAAGGGAGTGGGTCGCTTTTGCGAGTTGCGACGCCGAGGCGTTGGTACGACCCCGGACAGTCTCGGGACGTTCGCGCGAGCATGCGAACCGTTAGCAGGACATGCCCACGCCGAGCCGGGGAGCGTGCCACCCCGCCGCGAGGTTCACCCTGTCAACCCTGCTCTGGCGCAGTTCGCGCTACTTGTTCACCGGCTTCAGAATGCTGTTGGGGCCGGGCGAGGGGGGTGGCGCGTTGTTTTGCGTCACAAGATTGAAGTGCCAGTCGGTGCGGCCGGGCTCCGTCAGTTCGACTTTGAACTGCGGGTCCCTCTCGTTGCGATCGGGGTCGTTGAACCGGTTCTTGAACAAGTCGTCGCCCCGCCTCCCCAACTAGTCGGCATGTCGAGAAACAGGGCGATGTAAAAGCCGGGCGGAATCCCGTCGCCGCGATTGTAGGTGCTGAATTCGAAGGAGCCATCGTTCGGCTCAGGCATGCAGTCGGCGAACAACAGCGGATGGCCCGCGCTCGATCAACCCGTTCGTGAATGTCGATTACCCGACTTGCATGCCGGGGCTGATTTGCATCTTCCCGAAATACTTCGCAGGCTCGAGCGATTACACGGCGGTCAACCGTTATCGCGGCGGACTCAGGGTGAAGCCCCTTCGCCGATTCATACGGATCCCTCTGCGGCGCACGCAAAAAGACGAAACGTCAGATGGTCAAAAGAGGAGGACGACGACTTCGGAGAAACCGAAGCGCAGATCCCAGATTTGAGGCAGATCCCAGATTTGAGACTGAGATGGTCAGGTCAGAACGCATGCCGGCCCAACGTATGCGCGACCTGTTGGAAATTCACAGCGCAATACCGCCTATCGAAGAGCGTCCGCTCGCAACATTTTCGCGATTTTCCGCTCGTCGTGAAAGGCAAAGCCTCAAGGGCGGCCTTTTATTCGCCTGCGGCATGGTACAATGTGTAAACACATTCTTTTTTGGGGAATCGCAAATGACACCGGAAGAACAGGCCCAACTTGGGCTAAATGGATTTTTTGCTTACAAGGGGTTTAGCGTCAGGCCGGGGCCAGCAACGATGAAGCGTATCGGAAACAAGAGCCGGCCGACGATCCAATACTGGACAGCCCGTCCTGACAGGGGAACCCAAGCGACAGATGCGGGAACAGTCGGGGCCATTAAGGCCTGGATTGACAAACAGACAAAGAAATAACACAGGCAAGAAATAACACAGACAAAGAAATAACAGCCCCAACAATGGGGCTATTTTCATTGATACGGCTCGGCTCGGCTCGGCTCGGTTCGGCTCGGCTGCGAGACTTTCCCTCGGTCCCAAGCTCCGCTTGAGGGTGTCCGGGAATTCAGAGGGCATCGGTGAGCCAACGAAGTCGTCCGTTGTTGTTTCCGCAGCGGTGGTTGTAGCGCACAAGCAATTGATACACGAAGATGGCGGCAAGGATCTGAGTTTGGTTGTTGACGAGTCCGCGATGCCACGCACGCGTGTCCAGTTCGAAGAGTGACTTCAACCAGCTGTTGAAGGGCTCGACCGTGCGGCTGCGCCGTCGATAGAGGCGTCGCCCGGCGGCGCTCTCGAAGTACTTCTTTCTGGCTCGTCGCAGCTCGCGGCTGTGGGCCCGCGCCGCGTCGGCCCCGCAGCGCTTGGTCTTTTTGCGAGGGTAGCGGGGATTTTCGGGACACAAGAAGCGACGCCCTGTCCGCCGCCCTGCCTGATCAAATTCGATGCGCTCACCGAGGTAACCTGCGTCGTAGGCGCTATCCACTGAGACGCATTTCACTTCACGCGGTAAATGGTCAATTTTTTCCGCGAACGTTCGCACCTCCGCGGCGCTCCCGGTTCCCACCGAAGCCAGCAGCGGAAACACCGTGTTTTTCCGCTTGCAAGAGACCACCACCTCGAAGCTGTAGCCGTAGACCCAGCCGTGATGTTCGGAGTAGCCCCACGCCGCCTCGCGATCCACACCCCGGGGAATCTTCCCCTTTTCCTTTTCGTGCTTGTGCCACGGACGACCTCGGGCGGGAACCAGGCTCTTGTCCACCGCGACCTGGCTGGCGTCGACGATCTGCTCCGCGATCGCTTGCTGCCCTTGCCGCTTGATGGCCTCCGTAAAGAGCCGATGACAGCGTCGATACCGACTGAAAAACGTGCTTCGCGAGGGAAACTGCTTTTCTCCGGTGAGGTCTCGAATCTGGCGCCGGTTCGCGCTGTCGGTTACGAAACGAAATTGGGCGGACTTGGTCTTCTTTCGTTTCAGCACAGCCACCATAATCAACACTCCGACGAACCAGTCCGGAATGATCGGCTTTGCTCCCGGCCCTGTTCTCGGACATTGCCGCTCGGCTTCCCTCAAAAGCGGCATCGCCAGCTTGACCAACGCTTCCAACGACGTGCCGGCCTTGGCACGAGTTCCCATCCTTGGGCCCTCCTGCGGCGTTTAGTTTCTTCTTGGCAGAAAAAACATAAACGCCCGGAGGCCCTTGGGTTTAGCTCAATTCAATTCCCGGACACCCTCAAGCTCCGCTTGGGACCGCACTTCCTCGAAGCTCCGCTTCGTTCCTGCGAGTCAATCCGCTGCGTCCGTTCCCGGATTCGGCGGAAACTGATCTTGGACGAATCTCATTTTTCTGGCTCAACTTCACGACGCGGCCGTCGCGTTAGGCGTCGGGTTCCTGCACGCGACCCACCAACCCGAAGCATGAGCGAGGGCTCCGAGACCCCACCGAATTCCCGGACAGTCTCACGACGTTCGCGCGAGCATGCGGACTGTACCAAGATATGCCCACGCCGAGCCGTGAGGCATGCAACGCCGCCTTAGCGGACCCTGCTGAGCGTCACAAAACTGACGGGCAGCCTGCGCCGAAGCTGCCCGTCGTGTCGCATTGCAAAGCGCTCGTCTAATCGGTGGCTTTGACGAGATGCTTGTGCATCACGTTGCGGTCGCCGGCCGTCAACTGCTCAGGCCCGAGCTTGATGGTCAGCTTGGCGATCTTGCCGTTGAAGCGGAAGGGGACCTGGTAGTCCTTGTCGTCCACGGGCGTGCGGAGATCGATTCCCACGTCGAAGGTCTCGTCAATCGACATCAAGAAGGGAATCGATTTGGGCATCTTTTCATTGGCGACTTCCTGATCGTCAACTTTCAAAACGCCCGTACCGCCTTTGCCAAACCCGGGTCCGTCGTACTTGAAGTCAAACGCAATCGTGTGCTTACCCGGTGTCAGAGCCTCCTTACCTTCCCAGCGGAAGCGCGCGAGGTCCAAGCCGTTGTATAAGAAGACCGGCTTGCCTTTGAGCAGGTACAGGCCATAGCCGCCGAAGCGGCCGCCCAGTGTATTCAACATTCCTTCCCCGCCGCCTTCAGGAATTTCCACCTCGGCGGTGATGGTGTAGGACTTGTTCAGGATGCTCGGAGCGTTACCGATGGGCAGGCCGGCCGTCACACCCGAGTAAGTAAAAATAGTCCGCCCGGCGGTCGCGCTGGGGCGGGGCGTGATGATTCGCGGGAGGACCGAGTTATCCAGCGGGAACACGTTGTACTTCGCCGCCTCGACCAGGAAGAGTTCCTGCAACTCGCGAAGCTTGTCGGGATTTGTTGCCGCGAGGTCGTTGTTCTCCGAGTAGTCCTCGGCGATGTTGTAAAGCTCCCATTTGTAGCCGTTGACCACATCGGGCAGCTGGGCCGTTCCCAGCAGCCACACCGGAACCGGCGGCGGCGTGGCGGCGATCCAGCCGTCGTGGTAGATCGCGCGGGCACCGAACATCTCGAAGTACTGCGTGTCGCGCTTCGAGGGTGCATTGGCGTTGGCCTGATCGAAGGTGTACGCCATGCTGACGCCTTCGATTGGTTTCTGGGCGATGCCGTTGACCATCACTGGAGCCTGGATGCCCGTCGCTTCGAGGATGGTGGGCACGATGTCGATGATGTGGTGGAACTGCGAACGAATCCCGCCGACGTCCTTGATGTGGCTGGGCCACGAAATGCACATGCCCTGCCGCGTGCCGCCGAAGAATGAGGCCACCTGCTTGGTCCATTTGAAGGGCGTATCAAACGCCCACGACCAGGCCACCGACATGTGCGGATAGGTCCCGGCCGAGCCCCACGCATCGTAGAACTTCATCTGGTCGGCGATGGGGATGTCGAGGATGGCGTTGTAGGCGGTCATCTGGTTGGGAGTGCCGACCAGTGTGCCTTCGGCGCTCGTGCCGTTGTCGCCGCTGATGTAGATGATCAGCGTATTGTCGAGTTTGCCCATGTCCTCGACGGCCTGAATCACGCGGCCGATCTCGTGGTCGGTGTAAGCCGCGTAGGCGGCGAACACTTCCGCCTGGTGGGCGAAGAGCTTCTTATTCTCGGCAGGGAGCGTGTCCCACTTCGGCAGGCTATCGGGCCAGGGGGTGAGCTGCGTCGTCGCCGGGATCACGCCCAGGCGTTTCTGATTGGCGAAGATTTGCTCCCGCATCTCGTTCCAGCCCATGTCGAACTTGCCTTTGAACTTTTCGATCCACTCTTTGGTGGGCTGGTGCGGCGAGTGGGTGCCGCCCGGAACGTAATAGAGGAAGAACGGCTTTTCCGGGGCGGACGCATTCAAGTCGTTCATGTAGTGGATGGCGTCATCGGCCATATCGGTAATCAGGTTGTAATTTGGCTTCCCGATCCACGGAAAAACCTGCGTCGTGTTCTGAAACAAGTAGGGCGTCCACTGATCGGTCTCGCCCCCCATGAACCCGTAGAAGTAGTCGAAGCCCATGCCGACGGGCCATTGGTTGAAGGGGCCGGCCGTGCTGTATTGATAGGTGGGCGTGTTGTGATTCTTGCCAAACCACGAGGTGGCATATCCGTTCTGCTTGAGAATCGTGCCGATCGTGGCATTGTCCACGCCGATCACGGAGTCGTAACCCGGGTAGCCCGTCGACATCTCCCCGATGACGCCAAAGCCGACGGAGTGATGATTGCGGCCCGTAATCAAGGCCGCGCGCGTCGGCGAGCAGAGAGCTGTGGAGTGGAACTGCGTGTAGCGCAGGCCTGCCTTGGCAACGCGGTCCATCGCCGGAGTCGGAACGAGGCCGCCAAAAGTACCCGTGACCCCGTAGCCCTGGTCGTCGGTCATAATCAACAGGACGTTGGGCGCGCCCTTCGGCGGGACGATCTGCGGCGGCCAGTACGGCTTGGAGTCCTTGGCGTTCAGGTTGATCACACCGCCGAACTTCATTGCAGGGTTCGGGACGTACTTTCCGTCAATCGTGGCCGTGCCGCTTGGCGAACCCGGCGTGCCGGCCGTTTGGTCGGATGCGCCGCTTGCTTTCGTCGTATTCGAATCGGCTTGGGCCAACAGGAGCTGCCTTCGGTCTGCTTGCAGGCGACATGCTGTCGGAGTGACAGGAGATGGACTGTTGATCGCCTGTTGAGGCCCGGTATCAGCGGCGCGAGCCTGCGAATTGGGCGTCACGTGACTCGAGGCGGCCGCGTAACCGAGCGAACCGCCGATCGCCAACGCCGCAATCATCTCGACTCTGATGTTTGCTCGTCTGATGTTTGCTCGCATGATTCTCTCCGGTTGAAGAAACGCCCGAATTCCCACCCTCTCTTGGCGCACTCCGTCACTGCGAGGGAATGCGCAATCATCGCTGGCTCATTCGATGAGCCATCCAACCGGCCCGCTCAAAGGCGAAATGCACGAAGCCGAAACATCGTCGGGATCGACCCCGCCCGCGCGACAAGAATGTCGGGGCTCAGTCAAGGAACGGTCGAATCCAGTAGCGTTGAAAGGGCAAAGAAAGGCAGTCAATGCCAAGAAAGCCCGCCGACTCATTGGCAAGCGTCTCGCAGTGTGGGCGGGTTCTGCGCGGATGTCAAGGAATTCGGGGAATCGAAGAGTTGTGAGCACCGAGTCGACGCGACGCGCCGCCCGCGATGATGCGAGAGGATTCTGCGGCCCTCGCTTTAAGCCTCGGGATCATGCACGCGACACACCAACCCAAAGCGTGAGCGAGGGCTCCGAGCTCCCACCGAATTCCCGGACAGTCTCACGGCATTTGCGTGAGCATGCGAACTCACAGCAACATATGTCCACGCCGAGCCGTGCGGCATTCCACCTCGCCTTTAGCTCGCAACAGTTCCACAGCCTTCTGCGCATCTCGAACTGCACAAGACGCTTGAATGGGAGAGCGCGACCGGGTGCGGTACAATCTTCAGCGGCTCGGGAAACGGTTCTGAGAGCGGAGTAAACAGATGGCGACAATCGAGAAGGGCCGCAAACTGATGACTCTCGTGAACGTCTTCACTGTGAGTCCGCATCAACAGGCCGAGCTGGCTGAAATACTCGTTGCGCAACGGAAGAGACGATGCAGCATCTACCGGGATTTATCTCCGCCAGCATCCATCGGAGCATCGACGGCACGAAGGTGATCAACTACGCCCAGTGGCGGAGCCAAGCCGATTTTTCCGCAATGAAAGAGAACCCGAAGGCACGGCCTCATATGCAAGCGGCCGCGGCGCTTGCGAGCTTCGAGCCAATTGTCTGCGAAGTCGTCGACTCAACGACAACATGACCGAAACCGCTGCCAAGCAGAAGCGCCCCAACTACGGCATCGACGCGCCTACGGCGGTCCGCAACCTCATCCTCGGGGGCGCCGCCGCCCTCGTGCTGGCCGTGTTCTCGTACCTCCTCGACTGGGGGCTGACTAGGATGGCGACCGTCATCGCCGTCGGGTGGCTGGCGGTCGCCGGCTGGATGGTCTGGGACAGCAAGGTCGGCAAGCTGTGGTCGCGCGACCGCCTGCTCGACGGCCTCCACTTGCGGGGCGATGAGACCGTGCTCGACGTCGGCTGCGGCCGCGGCCTGCTCCTGATCGGCGCCGCCAAGCGCCTGACCACCGGGAAGGCCGTCGGCGTGGACATCTGGCAGACCGAGGACCTGTCCGGTAATCGGCCGGAAGCCACGCTGGAGAACGCCCGGCTGGAGGGGGTGGCCGAGCGCGTCGAGGTCAAGGACGGCGACGCCCGCCGGCTCCCGTTCGCCGACGGCACCTTCGACGTGATCGTCACGAAGGACGCGCTGCACAACATCTATAACGCGGCGGAGCGACGCACGGCCGTGCGCGAGATCGTGCGCGTGCTCAGGCCGGGCGGCCGGCTGTTCATCGGGGATGTCCGGCACACGGGCCAGTACATGCAGGTGCTGCGGGAGTGCGGCGTGCAGGACCTCCGACGCTCGGCGGAGTCGGTCCCCTCCCGGCTGCTCGGCGCCATCTCGCTCGGCTTCGTCTACCCGGCAAACGTGACGGCGCGAAAGCCGGCGCCGGCCGGCGGACAGGCGGATGGGGCATTCGGCAACGACGTGAAGCGGCTGCCTGGTGGGACGAGCAAGCAAAATGCCCTTGCTGGCTTACCGGCGCATTCGAACGGCACCGTCCTCCTGGGATTCTTGGACGGCTCTCGGCTACCGTGAGAGGCATTGCCACTGCCGGCCGCCCAGGCGGCCTCCGAGACTGGGAAGATTCAGCATGTCAACCGCCCAGCCGCCCATTGCACCTGACGATGCCGATCGAAGCACGCGGCTGATGGTTGCCGGCATGCTCGCGTGCCTCTGCGGGCTTTTTGCGGTGATGATGGCCGCGCTCGTCATACTCCGGTCGACGGTCGGTCCTCCGCGGGGGCACTCGACGAGTCCGCCGGTGGACATCAAATCCACCGTCTTCTTCCTCCTCGCGGCGGTGGCGTTCGTCTGGCTCGGAATCGGTTTGGCCAAGGCCAGGCGATGGGCCTGGACATTGACCGTCGTTTTGTCATGGATGTGGCTGATTTTCGGAGCGCTTGGGTTTGCCACAGTCATGTTTTTCATGAGTCAAATGAAAGACGAGGCCGTCGTCCAGCACGGTGAGACGAAAGTCGCGTCGTCGGGAGCGATGACGGCAGCCATGATCGGCGTCGGCGTGTTTGGAGCCTGCATTGCTGTCCTGATGCCGGTGGTGTTTCTCATGCTTTGCCACAGCAAGTCGGTCCGCGCGACCTGTTGGAAAAGAGATCCAAGGCCCCGCTGGACCGACCGCTGTCCGATGCCGGTGCTTGCCCTGACCATTTTTCTTGCATCCTCGATCTGGTCGATGCTCTGGCTCATGGCGTACAAGCGGATCCCGATGTTCGGGATGCTCGTCTCCGGGGCGTCAGGCGCGGCGCTGATCGTGGTCATTGTCCTGGTGCTGGGCTGGCTTGCATGGGGCACTTATCGCCTAAAGATGGCCGCGTGGTGGGGAACGCTGTTGGTTGGGATCGTGAGTGCTTTGAACGTGGTGGTCACGCATTGGCATGCGGATCTGGCGAAGATGTATGAAAAGATGGGCATGCCCGCCGATCGGTTGGACCTCATCCAAAAGACGGGCATCCTCGACGCCACGTCTTTCTGGGCGCCCAGGATCGGCCTGGTGGTCGGTGCGGCGTGGGTGGGCTACCTGATTTTCGTACGCCGCTACTTTGTCCGGAGCCATGAGGAAAGAACAGCCATATCATGACGGACTCCTGCGGCCAGCCGGCAAATCTCATCCGTTGACGTCGCATCAAACCACCGATTTCTCGGAAGCCAACCGAGGTCCAAAGTCGGCCGCCTTGCGCGCGTCGGTCACTTCGACCGAAGCGTGGAAGAGGGGTCAAACGCCGCCCCAGGTTCTTATCGCGGATTCCGCGGAAACTGATCTTTCCTCGGTCCCAAGCTCCGCTTGAGGCCGTACTTCCTCGAAGCTCCGCTTCGTTCACGTGAGTCAAATCCGCGGCGCCAGAGATCCCCGTCGGGTTTCATGCACTCAACCCACCAACGCGAAGCGTGAGCGAGGGCTCCGAATCCCACCGAAGTCCCGGTCAGTTTCACGGCTTTCGCGTGAGCATGCGAACTTCAGCAGGATCTGCCCACGCCGAGCCGCGGAGCATGCCACCGCGCCCCCGACAGGTCGAGAGTGGGCGAGATGAATGCGGGAAGCCTGCCCCCGCGTGCTGAAACTTTACGGCTGAGCCGGCGGACCGATCAGCGGCGTGCGCACTGGCTTGGCCACGCCATAGAAGACCACGACACCCTGGCCGGCGCCGAGAGTGGAGAGCGGCTCGGCGACTTGACCAAGGGCGGCCTTGTAGTCCTGCCAGTTGTTGGAGACCCACACATTGCCAGCTGGATCAATGTCGATATCCACCTGCATTTGCAATCCGCCGCCGACATAGCCGCCCGGCGGCGAGATGGCATCGCCCGGATTCATGCCCGGAGGATTTTTATCGGTCTGGAAACCGCACAGTTCCACAATGCCGGCTGAAGAGGTGCTGAAGTTGGAGATCCAGACATGATCGTCGCCGTCCACGGCCACAGCCCACGGTCCTGTCAGCCCCTTGCCAGACACGGGCGAGAAGGACGCTTGCCTGCCATCCGGGCGTAGGACGGAGACACTGCCGCCTTCCCAGTAGCCTGAGGTCTGCGCCGCCATCGCGGGAATCAACACCTTAGTGAGCCGATCAGCCGGGTCGGGATCGCCGTCTAAGTTCACTTTGAAAGCCGCCAGCATTTCATAGAGCTTGAGGCGACCGCGCTCGGAGCTGCCTAATCGGTTGGAGACCCAGACGTTGCCCTGACTGTCAACGGCCAGGCCACTGGGACTAAATCCCACATCGAAGGTTTCCACCTTGGTCGGATCGGCGGCCGAAAAGCGCGTCACCCAATGGCCCCCGGCGTTCGTGACCCAAATGCGGTCCTGTTGATCAATTGCGAGATGAAACGGGGCCATCAGCTTGTAGGGGTTTCGTAGCGGATCGCCGGTCGGGTTTTGCATGAGCAACTCGCCCTTGGCGGGGTCGCCCTTGGGGAATCGCACGACCTGCATTTGGGTCGCGTCAAGCGCCCAGATGTCGCCGTTGGGCGCGGCGATGATGCCCTGCATCTTGCCGAGCTGGCCGTTGAAGGTGTAGCCCGTGGGTGGCGAGAGTGGTTTGCCGGAATTGCTCGAATTTGGAAATCCCCGCGCCTGTGAAGCTCGAGACCCACACATTGTCATCCGCATCGAGAGTGAGCCCGAAGCCGGGCCCCATCAGCCCGCCACCGGTAAAGCCTGAGGTCATCGGCGACAGCGGTTGGCCATTCGGGGCGAACTTCGTGATGTTGCCCGACCAGAGGATGGACTGGTTCTGGGCGCCGACTAGGAAATTGTCGGCCGCCCAGCAATTGCCTTGGCCATCAATCATCAGCTTGCCGGGAGCACTCAGCCCGCCACCGGTGAACTTGAGCGGCAACACCCACGCGCTCGGAGGAAAATTCAGGTAAGGCTGAAACGGCGCTGGCCGCAGAAACTTGCCCTGTGGGATGGGATAGAAGGCAGCCAACAATTCGAAAACCATTGCCGGCTGATGCCAAGGATTGTGAGCGATCATCTCCGCCGCCGTCAGCGTGTCAGTCGGAACATTGCCGGCCGGGTCCGTCGCAGCCGCAAAGAAACGACTGCACGCATCTGGTGTCACCTGTGTGATGCAACCGGCCAGCACGTCGGCCAGTGTCGCGAAGTTTGCCATCGTCGGTGTCTGCGCACTGTTCAGCGCGTCCTGAATGGCGCCGCCATAACCGCCCGTCTCGATGTCGACGAAGTTGGCCACGTTGCCGGCGGCGATGCGCAGGCCGAGCTGCTTTCCGCTCAACACCTCGCCCTTGAGGAATTGCGCACAGGTCCAGACCGACGCCACCGTGGTGAATTCATTGACGGTGACTTTTCTCGGAACCGATGTCCCAAGCACCGTCAGGAGCGCAATGGTGTCACTGGCGCCTTTGTTCACGGCGGCTTTCGGGGTGCCGCCCTTGGCGATC
Source organism: uncultured Planctomycetaceae bacterium (assembly GCA_963813715.1). Lineage (GTDB taxonomy): Bacteria > Planctomycetota > Planctomycetia > Planctomycetales > Planctomycetaceae > DASPSM01. The sequence continues at coordinate 41,402 of CAWFAK010000014.1, forward strand.
ACGTATAGCACGCTATCCGCCGGGGCTGGTTTGGCACTCAGTTTGAAAGCACCGTCGGCGTCCGATTTCCCTTGGGCCAGTTCCTGCGGAGCGCCGGTGCTTGCCGCGTAAAGCGTCACGGTCGATCCGGCGATAGGACTGCCGGCGCCCTGGACGTTTCCCACGATCTCAGCGGCAATCGCCCGAACATCCAACAACAAGAACGCAGTCACGGCCGCCAGCACAGCTAGGCCACGAGCGGGCATTGCGTGCATCACTTTGCTCATGTTTCGTTCTCTTCGTCTCTGCGACTCGTGAATCCGTCTGAGACTTGTGAATCCTTCCGACCAAGGGGTGCTATTTTCGGCTCGACGGTCCATCGTTGTCCAGCAGCGCAGCCCGCTTTTCGGCCACTCACGGCCTCGGGACGTTCGCGTAAGCATGCAACGTGAAGCCAGACATGCCCACGCCGAGCCGTGGGGTATGCGGGAATGTCCTGGCGGCGACGGAGGCAAGGTCGATTCCGCCTGAAAAGCTGCGCCGCGGCCGCAGCCGAGGGCTAGCGGAAGAGCCGCGCGGGCAGCTTGCGGACCTTCCTTGGGAATCGCGGGAGATGGATCTCGGGCCGTTCGGACTCGTTGTCTTCGATCTGCTGTCGATAGGCCGAGAGGATGTCGCTTCGCGTCACAATGCCGATCAGGCGCGTCGGCTGGCTCCGCATGACGACCGGGAGCCGGCCAATGTTGTGATTCACCATGTGATTGGCGGCCTGCCGCGCTGAGCAGTCGTCGTAGACGAATTTCGGCGGGCGGAAGAGAATTTCGCGCAGCTCGCGCTGGCGCTGATCCGCGGATCCAGCAGATCTCGCCGTGTCAACACGCCGACGAGATGCCCGGCTGGATTGAGAATGGGAAATCCCTGGTGCTGATTCTCGTCGGTGCGGAGTGCCAGCCACCGCCGGGCGCTGTCGACGGTTTGCGTGCTGCGCAACGTCACGACGGGCTTGGAGGCGATGTCACCCACAATGACTTGTTCCAACGGGTCGGCCATATATTCGGCCGGCGCGCGGATGCCCATGCGGGCGATCTTCTCGGTCATCATCGAATTCTTGGCTAACAGCGTGGCCACCAGGTAACTGGCCGCACACCCGGCCAACAGTGGCAGCAGTCCGTACGGCTGATAGGTGGTCTCGAAAGCCAACATGGCCGACGCGAGGACGGCCCGCGAAGCGCCAGCAAACAGGGCCGCCATGCCGACGAGCGCCGCCACACGGACATCGATGCCGGCTTGAGGAATGAGCCAATTGGTCATTGCCCCCAGCGTCTGTCCGCAGCCGGCGCCGATCATCAACAATGGTGCCAGCGTGCCTCCCGTCGTCCCGCTCGAGAGCGAAATGGACCACGAGATGAACTTCAGCAGACAGAGCAAGAACACAAACTTGATCGGCAAGCCGTCCGCGAGGAAGTTGGCGATGTTGTAGTAGCCGACGCCAAGCGTGTCGGGCGCGACATAGCCGACGACTCCCACGGCCACGGCGCCGATCGCGGGCCACCACATCCAATGGATGGGAAGACGATCGAATGCGCTCTCGAATGCATAGACGACGCGGCGTGACGCCCGTCGCAATGACACCCAGGGCGATTCCCAGCATCACGAAGAAGACGAGCCCGGACATCGACGCCGGCGCGACGTTGCCCATCTCGAAGACGGGTCGCGGTCCGGCCAGCAGCAATCGGAGTCCGGCCGCCGTGGCGCTGGCTATGGCCACTGGAATGATCGAGCGGGCCCGAAACTCGAAGAGCAACAGTTCAATTGCCAGTAGGACGGCCGCCACCGGGCAGCCGAATGTCGCCGTCATGCCGGCCGCCGCGCCTGCCGCCAAGAGCGTCTTTCGCTCGGCCGGCGTCGTCGAAATCAGCTGCCCGAAGAGGGAGCCCAACGCGCCGCCGGTCGCAATGACGGGTCCCTCTGCACCGAATGGGCCGCCGGTGCCGATGGAAATCGCCGCCGACAGCGGCTTCAGGAACGTCAACCGCGCGGGGATTCTGCTGTGATGGACGAGCACCTGCTCCATCGTTTCCGGGATGCCGTGCCCACGAATGGCCTTGGAGCCGTAACGCGACATGACTCCCACAATCAGCCCGCCGACGATCGGCACAAGCACCACCCACAAGCCCAGAGCGTTTTGGGCCGGGCTGCTTCCCGCAAACGACCAACGGTGGAAAAAAGCGACGTTGGTAAAGAAGGCGATAAGCCGCATCAACACGAAAGCGGCGCCGGTTGCCGTGGCACCGAGGACGACGGCCACGGCGCAGAGCACCACGACGCGGCGATCGACGACCGCGGTTTCCGCCGGCACCTGGGCCGCCTCGCTCACCAGATCGAGCGCGGGGGAGATCGTCAGTCCGCCGGTCGTTGCGGATTGCGCCTTTTCGTTTCTGCTCATCCTCGAGTGACTCGATTCCGATCAGAGGTGCTGCTTGGACGATGCGTCAAATGGAGAGACGTTTTCGTTCGTCGGCGGGCGCACGCTGAGGACCGGGCGTTCCGGGCTTTCGTCGGTCACGACTCGAAATGAATTGGTGAAAGTTTGAGAGAGCCGCCGAGAAGAAGTCGTGGCGGCGAGGGCCGGAGTTCTACATCTCGACGCCTCGCGTGTCGACCCGAATCGCGCTTGGTTCAAACTCGCGAACAGCCAGCGATACCTTGTTTGCGTTGGCGCCACCTGAGTCATCTTCGACAAGCCGACGCGTTGCTCTGCGGCCAATTCACGACCCTCGCCCGCTAAGCCAACATTTACTTCAGAGCGCTTTGCCGGTCGGTAAGGCGAGCAGAATTACGGTTCCGCAATCCAGAAACTCGCGGAGCTTCGCTCGCTTACCGAAGTGCGTCACCGTTGCGCAGCGTTTGCGATTTGAGCAGATCGGCCAGGGTTGCCATTTGTCGCATTCGCTCGGGTCGCGGGTCACGGGTTTCGCAACACGGCCGACGAACACTTACAGACTGCCGATTTCCGTGCAGCCCGGTCGGCCGCAGACCGACATAAATAAAAGCGGCAGCTTTGCATTGCGTGTCGCGTGACGGACTGAGCGATCACCGCCGCGGAGGAAGACAAATGGCGACCAGATTTCACAGTGGCGACCGGGTGAGCATCGAATCGGGCGACTATGCGGGGAAGCTCGGAGTGATCGTGCCGCGTCGCAGCATCGACTACCAAGAGACCCTGTGCGGCGCGATTCCACGGGTCGAAGGGGCCCAAGGACCTTTGGGCTGGCACGAAATGTTGGTGTGTCTGGATAGCGGAAAGGTTGTGCGAGTTCCGGCGGAGCATCTCGCGCAGCGGTCGGACAGCGAGTACCCGATTATCTTCCGGGCGGCCTGACACACGTCGTGACCAACAAGCCTCAAGCCAGAAGAATTTTCTGGCGTTCGCACAAACCGGCAAAAACCGCCGAACCTTCTCCTAAAAGTTACAGCGCCCTCCTCGCTCGATGGTGCCGGCTTTCGCGACGAACGCGAACGCTTCCCTCGGCCCCCAATCTCAGCGCTTCGGACCGACGCGAATTTCGACGAAACTGATCTTGGACGAATCTCGTTTTTGTGGCTGAATGGAGAGAGCGGATCTCGGCGCGAGCGGTTTTGTGCGCGCGGAGGGCAGTGATCGGCACGCAGTCAGTCCAAAGTCGAAGATCCGCCGAAGGCGTGGTCCAATGTCTTCGGACCGGGCCCTCACCCCGGCTCTCTCCCATCCGAGGCGGACGGGCGAGGGGGAAGAGTGGGACGGGACAAGATCATCCTCACCCCGGCCCTCTCCGCTGGGACAAAAAGGATCCCCGGCAGGGTGGGGATCCTTTTTTCACATAGAGGGAATAGCGGGAGAAAAAGATCCCCGGCGCGGCGGGACAAGTTGTCCCGCCGGGTCCGCCGAAAGTGGTCCCGCCGTGACGGGACTCTCACTTTTAATATAAGGGGGGCGCCGCAAACTGGTCCCACCGACGAGAGTCTGACCGGTCAGTGTCGATCCGTTGAGTGGCGATCCGGCCCGGCAATCGGGACGGGACTCGGGGAATTCTAAGGTCCAAAGTCCAAGGTCCAATGTCGAAGATCAGAGGCTCGCAATCCTGACTTTGGACTTTGGACGCGGGGACTTTGGACCGACGCCCGGGACGGGACACGATGTTTCACCGAGAAAAGCCCGGAGAAACTCTCGGGAGGACCGAAGCACCCGACAGCTGATCCGCCGCGGCGGATCGGCTCGCCAGGGCCGGGCGCGTTGGGGGAAGAGTGAGGCGGAAGGGTGGAAAGGCATTGGCCGGTGGGACGGGTCACGTGCGCGATCGGGTCCCACGATCAATCAGGGACGGATTTGAACCACCAAGCCACCAAGATCACCAAGGCAAGCAAAGTCCGCTGAGCTTAGCGTCCCCCTTGGTGCTCTTGGTGGCTTGGTGGTTAGACATCCGGATTCAGTCCCGTCGCGACGGGACGGGACACGATGTTTCACCGAGAAAAGCCCGGAGAAACTCTCGGGAGGACCGAAGCACCCGACAGCTGATCCGCCGCGGCGGTCGGCTCGCCAGGGCCGGGCGCGTTGGGGAAGAGTGAGGTGGAGAGGTGGAAAGGCATTGGCCGGTGGGTCGGGACACTGTGTTTCACCCGGAAGATGACGCACGTTTCACTCGGATGATGACCCACCAAAGTCGTTGACCCGGCGCCCTCGCGGGACGGTGACCCATCGACAAAATTCACCAGAGACAGCGGGGGTGCGCCGGGCGACAGTTAAGAGCAGGAGTTTTGAACAGGAGGTAACGGAGGCAACAGAGGTTAGAGTGAAATGGCTTGGATCTTCCCTCTCTGTTAGCTCCGTTAACTCCTGTTCATACGCCCTTCCCGGGATCGTCGGGACGGGACACGGAGGAAGTCGAAGTCCGAAGTCCGCTAGGTGGTGCCAGCCGTCTTCGCGAGGAACGCGAGCGCCTGGTACTCCGGCTTCCACTGCGCGGCGACGACGCGGTCTTGCAGCTCTGTCGGACTCGTCTGCGGCGCGACGCCGGCCCGCTGTGCCTCCAGGCCGACGGCTGTGGCGATCGCTCGGGCCACGGCTCGAATGTCGCGGAGGGCGGGCAGCAGCGAGCCCGACGGATCGGTGCGGGCCGGTGACTGTTCTCCCAGCGCTCGGGCCGCGGCCAGCATCATCCCGTCGGTCACTCGCCGGGCTCGCGCGGCGACGACGCCCAGGCCGACGGCCGGGAAGATGAAGACGTTGTTGCACTGCGCGATGGGGATCGTGCGGCCCTCGTAAGAGACGGGTGCGTAGGGGGAGCCGGTGGCGACGAGGGCCCGCCCGGCGGTCCAGCGGATCAGATCCTCGGCACTGGCCTCCGAGCGGGTGGTGGGGTTGGAGAGGGGGAAGATGACCGGTCGCTCGACCTTGCGGGCCATCTCGCGGACGATGGGCTCGGTGAACGCGCCGCCGACGGTCGAGAGGCCGATGAGGACGGTCGCTTCGATCTGCCCAATGACGTCGGCCAGCCCGATGGTTCCGTGAGAGGTGCGCGGCCAATTGGCCACTCGTGCGGTGGGCTGGGCGTAGACCTGCTGCTCGGGCGGTGAGATCGGTGCGCCCGCTGTGGAGCAAGCCGTCCTTGTCCACCAACCAGAATCGGCTGCGGGCCTCGGCCTCGGAAAGTCCGTCCTGCACCAGGGCCGCGCGCAGGTAATCGGCGACGCCGACTGCGGCCGACCCGGCGCCGAGGAATACGATCTGCTGGTCGCGGAGTCGCTTGCCGGTGACGCCGATGGCGCCCAGGATCGCGCCCAACGCGACGGCCGCCGTCCCTTGGATGTCGTCGTTGAACGTCAGCAGTTGGTCGCGATAGCGGTCGAGGATCGGTCGCGCATGCGGCGTCGCGAAGTCCTCCCACTGCAGGCAGACGTCGGGCAGCTCCTGCTGGACGGCCTGGACGAACTGGTCGACAAAGTCGAGGTAGGCCTGCCCGGTGACCCGCTCGTGGCGCCAGCCGACGTACTCGGGGTCGTGCAGTCGCTCGGCGTTGTTGGTTCCGACGTCGAGCACGATGGGCAGGGTCCGTTCGGGGCGAATGCCGCCGATGAGCGTGTAAAGCGAGAGCTTGCCGATCGGAATGCCGAGGCCGCCGGCCCCCTGGTCGCCGATGCCCAGGATCCGCTCGCCGTCGGTGACGACGATCACATCCACTTCGTGATGGGGGCGATTGCGCAAGAGCGTCGGGATTGTGTCACGCAGCGGGTAAGAGATGAGAGGCCGCGCGGCCGACGATAGATGTGGCTGAACTGCTCGCACGCCAGCGCCACCACCGGCGTATAGACCATCGGAGTCATTTCCTCGATGTGCTTCAGCAGCAGCCGAGTAGAACAAGACCTCATTCGTGTCCTGCAGGGCTCGGAGATAAATGTGCCGCTCGAGGTCTTCGTCCTTGCGTCGATACGCCTCGTAGGCGCGAACCAACTGCTCGTCGAGCGTCTCGATCGACCGGCGGCAACAGCCCGTGCAGCCGAAGGTCACCGCGCTCGGCCTCCGTAAAGGCCGTCCCCTTGTTCAGAGTGGAACGGTTGAGCAGGCTGACGCCCCAGGTGCCGTCGTGAGGAGTTGGAATCGCGGTCATGGTCGAGTCTCCTTCTGTCTCGAGGTCACTGACTCACTCGAATTCACGGACTTCCTTCTCACCGACTTCCATGGTGATAAGAGGAGGAGCCGGACATCGGGTCCGAGAGGGCCGTCTCAACCGATACCGCCGGACCCAGCGTGATCGGCTTCAACAACGGCAGCGCCTGCCCTGCGCGGGTGAACACCGCGCGAGTGAGATGGTGGAGTCGACGACAATCTCTTTACACCAGGGCGTTGGAGGTCGTCAACGAATTTCAGCGGCTTCGCTTGGAGCATCCCACAGTTTAAGCGTGTTATCCCAACTTCCGCTGACGATCCGTTTCCCATCAGGACTGAACGCCACGCACATAACACCACCTGTGTGTCCCTTGAGCGTGCGGGTTTCCCGGCCGGTCGTCGCGTCCCACAATTTCATCGTCGAGTCGTTGCTTCCGCTGAGGATCCATTTCCCATTCGGGCTGAAGGCCACACTCCAGACTCGATCCGTGTGCCCCTTGAGCGTGCGGGTTTCCTGCCCGCTGGCTGCGTCCCACACTCTGACCGTGTGGTCGTCACTTCCGCTAACGATCCGTTTCCCATCCGGGCTGAACGCCACGCTCCTGATCGAACCTGTGTGCCCCTTGAACATGAGGGCTTCCTTGCCAGTCGTCACGTCCCAAACCTTCAGCGTCCTGTCGTGACTTCCACTGACGATGCGTTTCCCATCAGGGCTGAACGCCTCGCACACCACTGCTTCGTTGTGCCCCTTGAGCGTTAGGGTTTCCTCGCCGCTGGCGGCATCCCACATCTTGAACTTCCAGTACCCATTTCCACTAGCGATCCATTTTCCATCAGGGCTGAATGCCACGCACATTACGAAATTCTCTGTCCCGAGAGTGAGAATTTCTTGGCCGTTCGTGGCGTCCCACACCTTGGGCGGGATGTCCCAACTTCCACTAACGATCCTTTGTCCATCAGGGCTGAACGCCACGCTCCGCACTACATCTTGGTGCGAGTTGAACGTGAGAATTTCCTGGCCGTTGGTGGCGTCCCAAACCTTAACCAGGTTGTCCTGGCTTCCACTAACGATTCGTTTCCCATCCGGGCTGAACGCCACGCTCCTGACCGACTTTGTGTGGCCCTTGAGCGTGGTGGCCGCCTCTTTCAACTGCTTGTGGAGTGCCGACGAAAATCTGTCTGCTCCGGGTCCGTTGAGGGTCAACTCTTCTTCACGAATACCTGCGTCACGCAGGTTAGGCACGGAAGCCGTCTCGGAACCCGGTGGCCGCAAAGCATGGTTTGCTACGAAAGAAAACACCAAAGCAGCCAAGGCAACGAACAGGATCAAGCTCGTTCTAATTTTCTCGGCAACTGAAGTTCGCGTGGTCATGGCGAAACCCCCACTCGCTCGGGGCGGCTGACATCTGGCTGGATGCCTAACTCGTGAATGCTTTGGATCACACAACAGATGTTGTGGCACAGGATCTTACACCAAGACTCATTTTTCATCGCCGCGTCCGCGCGGCTGCGGATGTGGTCGCGGAACTTCGACTTTATCAACCGGGAAGGCCCGGTTGCGCACCGTGTCGACAACTGTTAACAGCCTGGAGTCGCTGATCGTCTCGCGGTAGAGGGCGCCCATCGATGGGTCGACGTGACCCATGATGAAATCGACCGCAACCGGATCTTTCGACTCCTCGGCCCACGTCTTGAAGTTGTGCCGCAGGGTATAGAAGTTCCGGTGCGAATTGATGCGGAGCCCATTCAAGAGCTTGCGAAATGCCTGGGAAAGCGCATCGAGGGAAACCACCGCGTCAACCTTGCGCTTCTGTTGGCGCGCACCCAGCGCCGCCCTTGCTTGGTCAGGAACACGAGCATAGCGTCAGCCGGGTTCTTGGGCTCGGGTCGCGCGGCAATCGCTAGCCGGAGCGCTGCGGCCGTCTCGGGCCACAACGGTACCCGCCGGTGAATGCCAGTCTTCGGGCGCGGAAGGTCAATCCAACCACCAGCGAAGTCAACGGCGGTTTGTGGCAGCGTCGCGCAGTTTGTGTTGCCGAAACCGCAATTAAGGCCCAACAACGTCATCGCTCTCAACTGAACGTCGGCCGCGGCGAGGATGAGGGTCACTTCATCGAGGTTAAACAGCCGCGCCCCGTGCGCGTGTTGAGCCTTGCGCAGTGACTTCGCAGATGGACGATCGAACGACTGGCCATAGTGGACTGGCCGGTCTATCAGCCGTTGGTCTGCCGCATACTTGAGCACCACGCGGCAACGGTTGATTTCGTTCTTGAGAGTGAGCAGCCCACGAGTTTTCGCGAGCGTTTTGCGCAGCGACTCGAAATCGTCGGGCCGCAAATCATCAACGCGCCTGTCTCGCCCAATATGCTTAATTAACAGGTCGCTCGTATTGAAGTAGTTTTGAAATGAGCGGGCCGACAGCTCGCCGCTTTCCAGTTGGGAACGCTTGCTCGCAAGGAACGCATTACAGAGCAGCCCCACCGTGCAACCGTCGCCCGTGTCGATCGGGGGAGGCGTGCGACCATCTTTGAGATAAGGCCAATCGCGATTGAATCGCTCGAGCGCGGCCCCCGGCGAATCGAGTTTGCCGAAGTAGACGAGCTTGCCCCGAATCTTCTTGCACCATCGCCCGGATGGATGCGGCGTCAGGGGGAAACCGGCGTAGGGCTTCGCCGTTTTCGCTGACGACCGGAGCAAGCTTTTGGGCGGCTTGCGAGGGGACGTTGAGTTGCTAGACTTGGCCACGTGGCAACCTCGGTTAACGGCGTTGGTTGTCGCTGACAACCGGGTCATCCGCCCGGTTGTCGCTTTTATGTGCCTCGAGAGTAGTGGTTGTCGCAACGGTTGTCGATTGATCGGGGCAGCGAGAAGCGAAAAGTCAGCGATGCCCTTACTCTAAAGGGCAATGAAGGCGTAGCTCAGTTGGTAGAGCAACGGACTTTTAATCCGTAGGTTTTGGGTTCGAGTCCCAACGCCTTCACTTCAAATGTGCTGAGAGCGGGCCTCACGCGCATCTTCGCGAGGGAATTGACGGGTGCGCCAGGGGTCATTCCGGCAACTCCTTTTTGGGAGTCGGAGTCATCGACCCGAACGGGCTGGTAGTCGGCGTCAATCGACTTGCGGACGGACCAGCTCGCAACGTTGGAGGGCACCTCTTCGATCCGGCCAAGATCCGCGCATTTTTGGGCCGCTGGTCCGCTCCCGGGGCGTCAAGTAGCCGCCCCTAATCCGGAAAAAGAATTCACTTGGGAACTTTCGCGATTGGGGGTAGTCTAAATCCCGGCAGATTGTTTTCGCCGCTCGGCGACGATCATCCACTCGTGCAGAGGAGCTTCCGTGGCCGGACCGCAGTACCGCGTGCAATCCCCTTGGGTCGCGCTAGTCGGGGGCGTCTTACTGCTCTTTCAGATCGTGGCTCAGCCCTTCGCGAAGGCAGCTCCTCCGGGAGACTCGGCCAACGAGCGGTCGCAGACGCTTGCCAGCATCCTCGCGTCGTGGAAGGCCCGGCAGGAGCGAGTGAATTGTTTCCACTTCTCCTGGGATAGTCGCGTGGTGTTGCCCAAGGGATACCTGTACGGCAACGGGCTCGTCGGCGGCCTGCGGGCAGACGGTACGGAGGTGGACGACGCGCCCGAGTTCTCGATCCTCGATTCGAGTTTCTGGGTGGAAGGCCAGGAGCGGATTCGCGACGACTTCCCGGAATTGCGCTACCTCGCTCCGAAGGATCGGAGACAAACGGCCCGCATTCGCAAAATCGTCGATGGAAAGACGGTTTCACGCCTTGCCACCCCGCTCGAACCAAGCCGATCTCCGCAATTGGCAATCTGGGGACAGGCGAGCGCCTCGAATCCGTCTCCCTTCGCCTATTACGAGAGCTACGCGTGGCGGGATCCCCGGACTCTGGATTGGGGACCGATTTGCCTGACGTTTCGCTCGCTCAATCCGATTCTAGGCTGGGCTGCGACGGATCGCTGTCGCATCGTCGGGGAAGAAGTGCTCGACAAGGTCCGCTGTATCAAGGTGCAGATGGACGAGTTGGACCGTTCCGAAATGTGCTGGGTCGATCCGACCCGGGACAACATCGTCGTCCGCTGGGAAAAGCGGCAAGGCTTCTTCTCCCCGACCTCGATCGCCATCGATTACCGACAGGACAAGCAGCACGGCTGGGTCCCCGTGCACTGGAAACGAGATCTGCCCGCATTCAACTCGCCACTCCGCGGCAAGATTGAATCGACCGTCACTCGATACACGATTAACGAAAAGCTTCCCGCCGACACCTTTGCCTGCTCCTCTCCGCCGGGCACCATGGTCTGCAATGTGGCGATGAGCGGTTCGCCCCTCGCGCCGCCTGAGTCCGCCGAGCCTCGGGCGACTGCCTCCAAAGCGAACGGAGTGCAAGTGTTGCCGGCTGCGGACACGAAACCGGTTGCGCCTCCGTCGATGGAGGCAATCGCCGCCATCTGGACGAAGAGGCAGTCGAGCACAAAGTCGTTCAAGTTCAGCTGGAAGGGGGAGCAAATCAGGGCGCGGAGCCACACCATAGAGCCGGTCCATTCGGTCCTGGTCGACGGCAACAAGTTCGCGTACGTCGAAGACAATGATCCATATCGCCCCGACGTCGCTCAGTACATTATCGATCGCGAAGGGGGCGCGACGGCTCGCCGACGCGTTGAGTCCTCGCAGCCCCGCGGCTCGGTGGCGATCGGGCCACCGGCCCGCGTCGCCTTTGACGGAACCTCGACGCGGACTTACCGTGCCCTCAACGATCCGCTCATCACAGGCGTCGGGTATCTCCGTCCGGGTTTTCACGTTAGCCAGATCCACCGCCCGGGGCCCGAGTGCATGCTGCTGACGTTTCGCCCGCTCGATCCTTTTTTAGGCAGCATCGATACTGCCGGTTTTCGCGTCCTGCCGGAGCGGGGCAAACTCGGCGACGTTTCGTGCGTCATCATCGAATCAATCGAAGACGGGCGGGCGGCCACCCGCACCTCCTACTGGCTCGATCCGGCGCCGACTACATCGTACTCTGCAAGCACCAGACGAACCGCGGTCGCGATACGCAGCGGATGGATATCACCTATCGCCGAGACCCGGTCGCCGGCTGGGTCCCCACCGGTTGCAAAGTGGCAACGGTGAGCGCCGTCGGCATGTCTTGCACCGTGAATTCCTGCACAATTTCCGACGTGTCGATCAATCAGCCGGTCGCACCTCAAGAATTCTTGGTCGACTTTCCAAAGGGGACCACAGTCCACGAGCAGCCGCGGGGAAATACCGCCCAGGACACCGGCGTAATTCCCATCCACTTGCATTTGGGCGGCGTCCGCCGGGACAACCGGCGACGACGCACTCCGGACGCCCATGCGAAACCCGTGTTCAACCCGTTTGCCGACGCCATGGCCGACGTCGATGCCGCGATCAAGTTGGTGGACGCGACCCATAAGAAAGTGCTGGTGCTCGTGGGCGACAATGGGCAGCCCGAGGCGCTGCAGGTCTACACCATTTTGACGGAGGATCCCGACGTTGCGCCCTTTGTCAGCAAGGCGTTTGTCCTGGTGCTCGTCGATTTGTGCAGCGATTCGGGAGGAACGGTGCAGGACAAGTACTTCCAGGCGCCGCAACGCCAGGGGTTCCCCCACATTGGCCTGCTCGACAACAACGCCGAGATCCTGCAGTACCAGCCGTTGTCGTGGTTCCGGGGAGACGACGACTTCGATCCCCACCGGATCAAAAAGCTGCTTTCGTACTTCGTGACATCCGAGTGACGACCGCACGATGTCGGCGTTTCGACTCGCGGCGCAGTGTGGTCGCGCTGATGGTGCGCACCTGGGGAAGTGACTAACGGGCGGTGGGCGTGACGTCGTGCGGCCGCACAAGCTCGTCGAGCTGCTCGAGCACGTTGCTCGAACCGGATGTTGCCTTGCTTGAACGAATGGTTGGCAGGGGCACGCGGGCCGTCGCGCGGAGATGCTCGGCCAGTAGTGTCAGCATGCGCTCGACGCGCTGGGCGTTCTCCGGACGCGAGCTGACGTCGGTCAGCTCGTGCGCGTCATTTTCGAGATCGTAGAGCCGAATCTTGCGGCCGGGGAGCGGGGGCCCCGGATCGTAGCCGTCGGTGCGGCGGCGCTGGCCCCGCTCGAAGATCAGTTTCCAACGGTCATCGCGGACAGCCGCTTCATCGTTGGGAGCGTATTCGATGAAGACCTGTTGGCGATGAGTGGTGATGCCGCCGGTCAGTACGCCGCGAAGCGAGCGCCCCTGGACGTTCGACGGAATGGGCACGCCGCACAAATCAAGCACCGTCGGCACGATGTCGATAAATTCGACCAGCGCGCGGCTGACGGAGTCGGAGCGCACCGTGCTCGGGCAACGCATCAAGAGAGCGCCGCGGACCGCTTCCTCGTAGCTGCAATGCTTCTCGAACCGCCCGTGCTGACCGAGCAGGTAGCCGTGGTCGCCCGTGTAGATTACCAGCGTATGATCCGCCTGGCCCGACTTGTCGAGCGCCGCCAGCACGCGGCCGACGTTGCGATCGAGAAAAGCGACCGACGTGTAGTAGGCGGCGGCGATCCCCTGTTTTTCGTGGGGCGTCAAGCTGCGGAAGATGGCCGGAATTTGCCAGGCGTCGCTCGGTAGGACGCGCGGCACGTCGAATTCCTGCGGATCGAACCGGCCGCGATCCTCGATCGGAAAATTGAATGGGGAGTGCGGCTCGTAGAAGCTGACAAACAGAAAGAACGGCTTGGCGTGCGGTTCACTCAAGAAACGTTCCGCGTGTGCCGCGAAATAGGTCCCGGACATATCGACATCGACGGCCGGCGCGGGGAGCGTGGCCGCATTCAACCAGATGCGGGCCGGATCCTTAAACGGTTTCCAGGGCGGTTGCACGCGAACGTCTGTCGGAATTCGCCTTTTGCCGCGGGCTTTGAGGGCGGACGCAAAATCGGCCAGATCCAGTCGCTGTTGAAAGCCGTGCGTCAACGGGCTGTTGAAGTGCATCTTGCCAAACGCGGCCGTGTCGTAGCCCGCCTCTTTGAGCAGGTCTCCCAGCGTGACGTCGCCGGCCGGCAGCGGAGTGCTAAGCTCGGTGACGCCGAGCGTCCGCGGATAGCGGCCCGTGATGAACGACTGCCGCGACGCGGTGCAGACGGGCGAATTGCAGAACGCGCGATCGAACCGCATTCCGCCTGCCGCCAACCGGTCGAGGTTCGGCGTCTGGACCCGGCGATTCCCATACGCGCCCATCACGTAAGGCGCGTGATCGTCGGCGCAGATCCAGAGCACGTTGAGGCGCGGGGCGGTTTCGGCGGCGCGAACCGGCGCTGCCGCGGTCACGAAGGTGGCCGCGATCAGCACCAGGATCCGAGCGCCCGCGAGTTTGCAGCTCTCGATCACGGCTGGCGATCGTTCGCGTCGATGAAGGCGGCCAGCGTGTCGATGTACTCCTTGGGAATGTAGCCGGGCATGATGGCCGTCAGGTGCGATTTCCCGGGCAGGACGACGCTTTTGAAATTCACGAGCTCGCGCTGCATGCGATGGGTTTTCGTGTTGGGGCCGTCGAATTCGCCGTTGATCGCCAACACGGGGATTTTGATTTTGGTCAGGTCGATCTTCGTTCGCTCGCCCGGCTTCCAGGGATATTGACGGACGGCGGTGAGCGCTTCGCGATCCTGGTTCGCGAAGTGCGCCGAGCGTTTTCCGCGCCTCGGCCTCTTTCGGATCCGGTCCTGGCTTGTCGGTCGGTACTTTGTCCTTCCACTCCGCCTCGACTTCGGGAACGCCCGAGCCGCCGAAGACCGCCGTCACGAAGCGTTCGGGGTGTGTCGCGAGCAGCTGGCCGGTGATGAAGCCTCCCATCGAGTAGCCGCCGATGTGCGCCTTCTCGATCTTGAGGTGGTCCATCAGCTCGACGACGTCTTCGGCCATCTGCGGGCCGTACTTCGCCGGATCGTGCGGCTTGTCGCTCTGTCCGTGTCCGCGACAGTCGATGGCGACGACCCAGTGCCGCCCGATGAGCGCGTCGGCGATGCCGTTGGTGAACCAATTGCCGAGCGCCGTGCCCGTGTAGCCGTGAATCAAAACCACCGGAGCGCCCGGCCCGTTTTTGTTTCCGGCTTCGAGGTAGTGAATTTTAACGCCGTCGTGAGCGGTGAAATAACCGTCCGTGGGCTGAACGGCCAGGGCAGGGGCCGTGGCCGCAACGACAAGCAGCAATCCCAACGCGGGAAGGGTCAAGCGCATCACATCTCCCTTTGGTCCTGCAGGAACGTCAAATACCGATCCGCGGCGATCGGCGGCACAACTATGCCGTAACACAACGCAGGCGGGAGAGCAAATCAAAAGTGATGCGAGCCGAACGCGACCGGTGTGCCCGTCACTCCGGCAACGGCCGGCCCTTGGTCTCCGGCAAAAACAGCAACAAGACGATTCCCACCAGAAAAAGCAGGCTCAGCCCGGTCACCGCCTGTTCGAGTCCGAATCGCGACTTCAACTCGCCCGACAGCCAGAGCATCGGTGCGGCCACCAACCTTCCGCCGTTGAAACAAACCGCCGCGCCCGTGGCCCGCAGACGGCTCGGAAACAGCTCCGGAAAATAGATCGCAAACCCTGCATGAATCCCCAGCGTGAAGAACCCGAAAATGGGCAAAGTGCAGAACATTTGCCACTCGGTGCGCGGGACATAGCAGGTAAACGGGACCACGACGAGCGCCACCGCCTGAAACAGGGCAAAGGCGCCGCGCCGGCCCAGTCGTTCGGCGATCGGGCCGAAGCTCAACAGTCCCAGGCCGCCGCCCGCCGTCTCGATGATGCCGTAGGCAAACTTGGCCCGTTGACTCGCCACCTCCAAGTCGACGCCGCGATGCAACAGCAGCTCGCGCATCAGGTCCTGGCCGGCAACCGTCACGCCCCAGAAGGTCGCCAGTCCGACGGCCGCGAGGCACAGCCCGGGAATTGCCGGAGGGCCCAGCGACGGTCGCCGAACAGATCGCTCAAGCTTCCCATCCGCTCGCCGTGGGCACCGGCCAATCGCCATCGTTCCGGCTCTTGCACCGTCGAACGCACCCACAGCACCAAGAGGGCCGGCAAGATGCCGATCACGTAGGCCCCGCGCCAATGCGTGCCGACGGCGATCCCGGCCGCGGCCGCCAGCCACGTTCCCAAAATGCTCGTCGCGTGAAAGATGCCCGAGGCCCGCGCCGAGCGGCGGCGGGAAAGACCTCGGCAATCAGCGCGGCGGCCACCGCCCACTCGCCTCCCACGCCCATCGCCACGAAGAACCGCAGCACGGCGACGTGCCACAGCGTGGTCGCGAAATAAGTCAGCCCGGAGAAGACGGAGTAGACCAGAATCGTGGCCGACATCATCGACTTGCGACCAAAGCGATCGGCCAGGCTGCCAAACAACACGCCGCCGACCGTGCCGCCGACCAGAAACACTCCGAGCAGCACATCGCCCCAAAACTTCGCCCCGCGCGAACCGGTCTCGCGACCCCAACAACTCGGCCAGCATCGGATCGCGCGTGATGATGAAGAGCTGACTTTCGAACTGATCGAAAACCCAACCCGCCGACGCGATCAGCAGGATCAGCCAGTCGTAGCGAGAGACGTCGCTGTACCAGCGGGCGCTGAATTCGGGCGGAGCGGCCTTCATGCGATTCAGGCTGGTCGCGCAGCCGGGCGGTGTCAAGCAGCTGTAACGACGTGTGCACCGATGCGACGCAATGGCAAAGCCCGCTGAGCAGGGCTACGATCGAGTCGAGAGCCCCTTAGAGTGGAGTGGCGGTCTGGCAAATCGCATTCTTTATTGTGCGTGCATAAGCGCGCTATTCGTGCTCGCCGCGCCGCTTTTGCTCGCAGAGGAGCCGCCGCGCATCCGGCGGGCATTCGCCACTGCTATGAACTTAGTACAGGAGGGAATGTCGGAAGCCGAGGTGCTCGCCCGGGTTGGTAAGCCGGATGACGTCAGCACGCGGAAAGATTGGGAAATGATGTCCGCTCACACGCGCGAAGTGTGGCGCGATGGCGCGTCGGGGCACATGGCGGCGGCCACCTTGGGACAAATTGGCATCGATGAGAATCACAAGGTCGCATGGGTTACCGGCCAAGGGACGCCTCCTCCCGACGGTATGTTTACGGAGCCTGAACTGCGAGCCTTGTTGGAGGCGCTCGACGACTCGCCCGCTCAAGACGGATCCCGTTATAACCCTCGCCCGGTCATTCGCGCCGTCAATCTTCTGCAACCGCTGGGGAAGGAACGGGCCCTAGCAGCGGTCGATGAATTCCTGCGAGTGTCCTCCGAATACGCGGACCACGACGCCCGGGAGGGACTGTTTCTCGTGCTGCGGACTCTGTTCGAGGTTCCCAACGTCCCGACCGTTTTCCCCGACGGCAGCACGCCGTCGCCACCGGGATTTATGCCACCTCTTTACGGCCTTCCCGCGCCCTCTGGGCCCGACGACAAAACACTCCTACCCCGTTTCCCAATTGTGATCGCGGGTGACGTCCCATTTTTGATCACGCAGTGGGGAGGTCACAGTGGCCCGCCTCAAATGCCGGAATCCCATGTAGCGTACTTTCGAAAGTATGGGACGCTGCGAGCCAAGCCGCTAATGCCGTCGTGCAAGCCGTTCGAAGCTCTTGATGCGGTGATAAATTCTCGGCGTTGGTGGCTTCACTTCGAGAGCGATCGCGTTTCTCGCGACGAAGAACAGCGGAAGGCAGACGCGGCGAAACGGCGCGAAGACCAAGAGCAGCGGATTCACCTGCGTAACCAGTTGCTGAGACTCCTGGAAACGGTTCATCGCTTGGAGCCGGACGAGGCGGGCGGGTTTCTGTCTTTTGGCGCCAGCGATCGCCGGTTCGAGAAGGTCGCCGAAAGGGAAAACAACAAGATCATCGCTGAGGCGTCGAAACGCGCGATCCGCTGGGACAACCAAAACTTCCGATACGCGTTTTTGGACGGAACGTTTGTACCGCCGTTCGACCCCAAGCGTCATCCGGCGCAGGGCTGGCAACCGTCGGCTCCCGGTCTAAACCTCGAACTCATTTTTCGACGACAAAGCCGACGGTATGTCGATGTGCGGGCGTACGACCCTTCCGACGGGATAAAACGCAATCCAGACGCGGTCGTCCGGGTGTTCGACGTCAAAGCCAAGGACAAGCCACTTTTTGAGACCGGAGAAGGCTCGAAGGGTTGGATTTCGACGATCCGATTGGACGAAGGAGGCGAAATGCAGTTGGAACTGACCGTCGCCAAGCACACCCAGCGCAGCCCGGTATTCAAGCCCTAGAACGCGGGCAATCAAAGAAGAAAATCGTCCCATGACTTTCGACCATGGCGAACCACGTCCTCGCTCGCGCGTGCGTGCCCTGTTGGCAATCCCCGCACCGTGCTCCTCAAACAGAGCGCCTGAACGGTCTCACCGGGAAAATGCGGCATGGAAATCGGCTTCGCGGCGCTGATCCTCTTCATCGCAGTGGTCCTGCCAGTCTGGGCGTACGTGACGGCGATCACCCGTTTGATGAAACTCACGGTCAACGTCCAGAAGGCCCCGGTGCCGCTTGATCCTAATACGAATCCCTTTCCGACTTTGCTCGGCGAGCATTTTGATCGTGTGCAAAGCGGCCTGCGGGGCCAGGGTTTCGAGTCTGTCGCCGACTATGCGCTGGCAGAGATGATTCCCAATGCCGCAGGGTTTGCGCGGATGTTCGTAAATCGCGCGGAAAAAGAGGTCGCGCGTGGCTTGGCCACTTGCTTCAAGCATCCCGTCTCGGGCTGGAGCCTCCGGCAGGCCTCCTGTCACTTTGAAACAATGTTTGTGGACGGGACCGGCATTGTCACTTCAAACACTGGTGGCCCGCGCATGCTTCCTCGGTCGGCGGAAGTGCAACGATTCGTCTTCGCCGACATCCGTGACGTGGCATGGCTGCATCAGCTTCACCAAGCGATCGTGGCACGCTTCGCGGACGGTCGCGTGAAAGAATTCGTCTTTGAAACGCGCTGCGGCGGCGACCCGATGCGATATCACGCCTGGTCCGCCGAGCGGACATACGATCGCTGGCAACGTGGCGGCTATTACCATCGAGACGAGCAAGCGGGCATCTTGCGACTGACGCTCAAAGGCGCGGCAGTGGCCGCGTTGTACCTGCTACCTCCGGGACGGCAAGTGTTGAAACGGCGCCGCGAGTGGAAGGCGAAACGACTGCTGAGAGAATTAGACGTGCGAGGCTTGGCGACATGATCGACGACTTACGAACCTCGAACGGCGAGAGCAACGATCCAGCGGCAGGCGTTTCGCGCCGAGATTTCTTGGCGGCCGGTGCGGGCGCGCTGACGCTGCACGTTCTGAATGACTGCTGCGACACGCAGGCAGCGCCGCCGATCAAATCAGGTACCCATCACATCCCGCCTGACAAGGGGCTCGATCCGAAGTGGGTCGAAGGTCTGTTCGCGAAGGGGCCAAGGAAGGTCTACGCGGGCGACGAGCTCACGTGCATCGGCATGCCGGTCGGCGGGATTTGTGCCGGGACAACTTTATCTGCGCGGCGACGGCACATTGGCCGAGTGGGGCGTTTTCAATGTCGATCGCTTCACTGGCTACGGCGACAATTGCTATCGCACGTATACGCCGCCTTCGCCCATCGAGCAGGGGTTTGGGCTGGCAATCATGCCCGTCGGCGGTCGCACCGTTTATCGCACGCTCGATCGACGCGGCTTTCCGCGGATTGAGTTCACGGGCGAGTATCCGATCGGCACCGTCCGCTATCGGACGGCTGATGGAGATTCGCAGCCGGTTGAAGTCACGCTGGAAGCGTTCAGCCCGTTTGTGCCGCTCGATGCGCGGCAGTCAGCGACGCCGGGGACGGTGCTTCGCTATCGCGTGAAAAATCTCTCGCAGCAACGCGTGCAGGCGGCGCTCGGCGGCTGGATTCAGAATCCTGTCGGGCAGCGGCACATTGGACGGTATCGCGCGACTCGGCAGAACCGGATTCTGCGTTCGCAGGGGCTGACGAGCTTGGTGATGACGATCGCCGAGTCGCCACCGCCGGCCGCGGGTAACGTGCGGGAGCCGGAGGTATTCGCCAATTTCGAGGGGAACTCGTACGGCAAATGGCGGGTGACGGGAACGGCGTTTGGCCAGCATCCTGCACACGGCACGCTGCCCGGCCAGCAGCGGGTCAGCGGCTACGGCGGGCAGGGGCTGGTCAATTCGTTCCTGCACGGTGACGACACGGAAGGAACGTTGACGTCGCCGGAATTCACCATTCGCCGTCCTTACATTCAGTTTCGCATCGGCGGCGGCAACCGGCCGCACGACGCGTGCCTGAACCTGGTGAGCGGTGGGAAAGTGGTCCGCACGGCCACCGGCAAAGACAACGAAAAGCTCGAGTGGGATTTCTGGGACGTTACTGATTTGGTGGGCCATCGCGCGGAACTTCAAATCGTGGACCGGGCCAAGGGGGGTTGGGGGCACATCAACGTCGACGACATTTTGTTCGCCGATGGGCCTCCCAAGGGGATGCACCTGCCGCGGCTCGACCAGCAGCCCGACTTCGGCTCGTTGCTCTTGGGCGTGATCGACGAAGACGCGCGGGCCGCCGCGAGCGAATTCGGACATTTCCGCGGCGCGGGCGAAACGCGCGGGCTCGACGTGGCGCCGGCGACCGCCGAGTTTCCGCTGGCCGCGAACGCCCCGGACGCCGGACTGGTGAGCGAGTTCGTGCTCGAACCGGGGGCCGAGCATGAGGTCACGTTCCTCGTGTGCTGGCATTTCGCCGGCGGCGAGCACGGCCGGATGTATGCCAACTGGTATGGCGACGCGCACGCTGTCGCGCAGCATCTGCAGAAGAACCTCGCATCGCTCACTGGCCTCACACGCCTCTTTCGCGACACCTATTTCGATAGCACACTGCCCAACTGGCTACTCGCGCGGCTGATGATGCCGATCAGCACGCTAGCCACGAACACGGTGCAGTGGCGGCGAAACGGCCGATTTTGGGCCTGGGAGGGAGTCGGCTGCTGCGACGGCACCTGCACCCACGTCTGGAACTACGCCCAGGGCATGGGGCGACTCTTTCCCGAATTGGAACGCAGCGCCCGCGTGATGCAGGACCTGGGCGTCGGCTTCGATGCCAAGACCGGACGCGTCGGTTTTCGCGGCGAGAACCCATCTCAGCCGTATGCGGCCGACGGGCAGTGCGGCACGGTGCTCAAGTGTTATCGCGAGCACCTGATGTCGAAGGACAAGAGCTTTCTTACGGAGCACTGGCCCCGCATCAAGCAAGTCATGGAGTACGAGCTCGGTCGCGACAAGAACGACGACGGCGTGATCGAGGATCGCCAGTGGAACACGTATGACCTCGACTTCGTCGGGCCCAACACGTTCGTGGGCGCGCTCTATCTCGCCGCGCTGCTGGCGGCCTCCAAGATGGCCGACTTGATGGGCGACCGCGAATTTGCCCAGCGCTGCCGCGAGATTACACGGAGCGGCAGCCGTTGGACGGTGAAGAATCTCTGGAACGGCGAATACTTCATTCAGCGGATTCCGCCGGGCCAATCGCCCAAGTTTCAATACGGCGACGGCTGCCTGGCCGATCAGCTGTTTGGCCAGACGTGGGCTGACCAGGTGTCGCTGGGTGACCTCTATCCGTCGGACCGGATTCTCACGGCCCTCAAGGCCGTCTATCGATACAACTGGGCGCCGAACGTCGCGGCCCAAAGCGCGGCCCATCCTCCGCAACGCTGGTTCGCTCGGCCGGGCGACGCGGGGCTGTTCACCTGCACGTGGCCCAACGGGGGCCGCATGGCGGAGCCGGTGCTCTATCGCGACGAAGTCTGGACGGGCATCGAGTACCAAGTGGCATCGTGCCTTTTGCATCGCGGTCTGATTCGCGAGGCTTTGAGCATCTTGCGCGGCGTCGACGATCGTTACGACGGCAAGCATCACAATCCGTGGAACGAGGTCGAGTGCGGCGACCATTACGCGCGGGCGTTGGCCTCTTGGGGCTGCCTCATCTCCGTGTCGGGCTTTCTCTACGACGGACCGGCCGGGCGTCTGGGATTTTCGCCCCGCTGGCAGTCCGACAATTTCCGCGCGTTCTTCACGGCCGCCGCCGGCTGGGGCACGCTCGAACAAATTCGAGACGGTCAGTCGCAGGCGAACGGGAATCAGGCAAAGGGGGCGCAGACGAATCGCATCCACGTGAAGCACGGTGACGTGCGGCTCCGCGAGTTGGTGTTCGAACTGCCCGCCAAAATTGCCTCGCCCAGCGTGCGAGTCGAGCTGGACGGGCAGCCTCTGCCGGCCCAACTGCGGCCGAATGGACGCCGGATGGATACGATTCTGGCGGAGCCGATCGTAGTGAGTGCGGGCCAGACGCTGGCCGTCGCTTTTTCTTGGTAGGACACCCGGCGAAATCGAGGGCACGAATTTCGAGGATTGACGCGCTCGACCGTGGCATCGCATGCTGAGTGCGCCAACAATGTAATCGGCGGACATTCCAAGAGGCGCACCATGAAATACAGCGTGGAGAAAGTTGATTTCTGGTCGGGTGAGATTCGCGATGAAGTCGGGGGCCTGGCGGTCGGCCTGCGGCCCCTCGTCGACGCCGGCTCCAACTTCGTGTTCGTCATCGCCCGTCGACAGCCGGACAAACCGGGCTCGGGGCTCGTCTTTCTCGGCGGGCTCAGCGGCGCGAAACAGTCCAAAGCGGCGGTGGCCGCCGGCTTCGAGAGAGCGGACATGCCCGGCCTGCGGATCCAGGCGCCGGACAAGGCGGGCACCGTCGAATCAATCGTCGCGCAGATGGCCGAGGCGGGCATCAATTTGCGGGGTGTGAGCGCGTCAGGCGCCGGTTCGCGGTGCTCGGTGATCCTGGCCTTCGACACGAGCAAGGACCGCGACAAAGCTGCCCGTTTGCTCAAGAGTCCTCCGCCGGCAAAACGACGCTCGAAACGCAAACGGACTTAGGCGGCGGGTGGGCGACGATTTCGACGGAGCCCAAGCGACAACCATCAATCCATGTGCGTCTTCTCGGTCGTCTATCGCGTCTTCCCTGATTGTCCGATCTTCGTGCTGACCAACCGGGACGAATCGACCGCGCGGCCGACGCTGTCTCCTCGCCGCTTTGACGCGACCACGCCGCACGGTGCCCACTGGTTTGGCGGCGCCGACCAGCGAGCGGGAGGAACGTGGCTCGGCGTCAACGAGCACGGCTTGCTGGCGGCCGTGACTAATCGAAAGACGACCACACCGCCGCCGAATCCGCGTTCGCGCGGCTTGCTGTGTCGAGATGTGCTCGAGCAGTCGTCGGCAGAGAGTGCGCTCGACAGGGTGCGTGGCGAACTCGCGGCCCACGAGTACGCCGGCTTCAACCTGATTCTGTTGACGTTCCGATCAGCTTTCGTCCTTGAGCACGCGGATGAGCCGCGGATCTACGCGCTCGAACCGGGTGTTCACACGATCGGCAACGGTCGCCTCGACGCGGCGGATGACGGCCGGGTCCAACGCTGCCAAAAACGAGTCGAAGCGCTGGTGACCGCCGGACACCGTCGCCCGTGGACGAACTCGATCGAGCCGGCCGAAGCAATTTGTCGATTGCACGAGGAACCGGGGGTCCCGGGGATTCTGTCTGCACGGTGTGGATTGGGGGACGGTTGGCTCGACTATCATCGGGTTGCCGCTGGACGTGAGCCAATCGGTCTATCATTATGCAGCGGGGCCGCCCTGCAGCACGGCTTACGTCGATTACAGCCAGTCCTCCATTGTTGGTCCGTTCCTGAATCTGACAATCGGTTGAAACCGCGGCCGACTCGAATCCGTAAACTCCTCTGAACGCCGCCAAATTGACGGTGATTGTCCGCGCCCGCTTCTCCCGCTTTCGACACGAGCAAGGGCGCAACCCAGTCAAAGCAGAATAAGGTCCATTCGCGCATGCGGAATCGAACACGGAATTTGTTCGCAGCCATCTGCCCTTTGATGCTCGTGGCCGGTGCGGTCTGCGCGGCGCGGAGAACGCGGCTCAGCCGCCCAAGTTCGACCTGCGCGAGCTCAAGATGCTCGACGTGCAGGGGGAGCGGCATGACCTGGTGGCCGACGAGTCTCGCGGCACGGTGTTGGTCTTTCTGTCGAGCGAGTGTCCCATTTCGCGGCAATACGTACCCGAACTGAACCGGCTGGCGAAAACGGCGGCCGAACGCAAGCTGGCGTTTTACGGCATCGTTTCGGACGCCGGGGTCACGCGGGCCGACGCGCGGAAGTTCGTCGTCGAATTTCACGTTGCGTTTCCCGTCCTGTTCGACGGTTCGCGCGAGCTGGGCGCGTTGTTTGGGCCCGATCACGTTCCGCAGGCGTTTCTGGTCGACAGCCGCGGGAGCCTGCAATATCGCGGGCGGATCGACGACCTGTACGCCGACGTCGACAAGCGGCGCACCGAGCCCTCGCAGCGCGATCTGTTGGCCGCGATCATCGCCGTGGCCGAAGGGAAACCGGTCGCCACGCCGCGAACCGAGGCGATCGGCTGCCCGTTCGAGTTGCCGAAAGCGGAATCGGCGTCGTCCAAAGTCACCTATGCCCGCGACATCGCACCGATTCTGTTTGCGCACTGTGCTGAATGTCACCGGCCGGGCGAGGTCGCTCCCTTCTCGCTCCAGACCTATCAAGAGGCGGCCAAGCGGGCGAAGGGCCTGGTTCGCGCCACCGAGCGACGGTTGATGCCTCCCTGGCGGGCCGACGTGCACTACGGCGATTTTCTCGGTGAGCGTCGGCTGACGGAGCGGCAGATCGCATTGGTCAAAGCGTGGGCCGATGCGGGCGCGCCCGAAGGCAACGCTGCCGACCTGCCGCCGCAGCCCAAGTTTCCCGAAGGATGGCGGCTCGGTACTCCGGATCTAGTCGTTTCAGTCCCTGTGCGTTACACCGTGCCGGCCGACGGACCCGACATCTTTCAGCACTTCGTGATGCCGCTGAACTTGCCCAAGGACCAGACCGTGGTGGCGTTCGAGTTTCGTCCCGGTAATCCGGCGGTTGTGCATCACTCGATCGTGGCCATCGATACTCGGGGCGGCGCTCGACTCCGCGATGCGCAAACTCCCGAACCCGGCTGGCGGACCTCCGGATCGATCGACGCCTCGATCACTGGAATTCTCGGCGTCTGGACGCCGGGGATGACGCCCCGCTTCTATCCGCAAGACGTCGGCGTGGCGCTCGACAAAGGAGCCGACATGGTGGTGCAGTTGCATCTGCATCCGACGGGCAAGGTCGAGACGGATCAGTCGAAGATCGCACTCTACTTCGCCAAGAAGCCCGTGAAGAAAGTGATGTCGCGGGCCCCGCTCTTGTTGGGCACGCTGGTGATCGAAATCCCGCCGGGCGAGACGCGCTATCGCACGGGCTCTTCGGTGACGCTCCCCGTCGATTGCACACTGACCTCGGTCTTTCCCCACATGCACATGATCGGCAAGGAGATGAAGGTCACCGCGACATTGCCGGATAAGAGCGTCAAGCCCCTGATCTGGATCAAGGACTGGAACTTCTACTGGCAGGATAGCTATGTCTATCGCGAACCGGTGAAGTTGCCGAAGGGAACCGTCGTCACTATCGACGCGTATTACGACAACTCGGCCGCGAATGCGTTCAATCCACATCGGCCGCCGCAACGGGTGCTGTTTGGCAACGACACCACGGACGAAATGTGCTTCGCTCTGTTCCAGACCGTGGCCGATGCGCCCGGCGGTTCGCGGCGGATATTCGGCTCGATGATGCGCAGCTTCATGGACCAGTGGCAGACGGCCAAGCTCTCGCCGGATGCGCGGGCCAGAATCCTCGGCGAGGCGATCAAGCTGTTCGGCGGCGGCGCTGCGCGGACGCCAGCAACAGGTCCATCCGGAAAGCGTGGTCCGCTAGGGCGCTCTGCCACAGCCTTTCTGCCGTCGGCGTCCCGTCGCGCGATTCCGCGGCAGCGGTCAATGCGACCTATCGCCGCGCGGGGCAGTGAGCCTGCGCCGTGTGGCTCTGCAATCGCCACTCCACGACTCGACGCAGGCGAGCGCCGGTTGGATCCGCCCACAGCGTTCTCACATGTGCCTTCCGCCGACAGACTCACTCCCTGCGGCTCGGGCTTCAAACTGCGGAATGAAAGTTGCGTTGTCATTGAAATGGTTTTTTTTGCGAATTGGGGTTGGAGTGCACAAACGGCCCCGGGGGATACAGCCATGGGACGCTTTTTTCTGAAATTCACGGCCGGCCTGACTGGTCTGGGATTGGCCGGTTTGGTGGGTGTCGCGTCGGCTCAACCCGGAGGTAACCCGGGAAGCGCCGCAGGGCGCGGGGTTTCGACGACAACGCAGACCGCGGCTCCTTCGCCAGGGCAGGTGGGCCCTCCGGGCGGAAATATCGGTAGCGGGAGCGCGAGCAATCAAGGCTTAAGCCAAGGAACGCCCGGCGGAGCACCTGTCACGTCGGGCGTTGGGCCGGGTGGTGGGAACTTTCAACCCGGAGCGACGACCGCGGGCACGGCCGGCAGCTATGGGCGCTTTGTAACTCAGCCGTTTAACGGCGGAACGCCGAGCATGTTTGGCAATACGCCGGGCATGTTTGGAAGCACGGGCACGACAACGAATGGCGGCATGCAACCCACTCCGCTGGGTGGCGAGCCGCGCGCCTTCGGTAATGCACCCGTGGGCACGCCGCTGGGCGACTTTCAGGCCGGCGGCGTCAACGCTCCGTATGGCACTCCCGGAGCGAATGGCGTCTACGCGGGAAATACCTCCGGCGTGGCCACGTATCCGGGGACTCTGGGCGGAGCCTACGGCAATTTCGGCAGCGGCTATGTCAACAATGACACGGGCTACCGCGGCTACAGTCCCTACTACGGAAACAATAACGGCAACGGCCTGACGGCCCAGGGATCGGCGTTCCAACAATCCAACAACACCACGAACGGGTACGGCGGGCTTGCCTACAACACGCCTTACAACGGAGCCCTTTACGGTACGGTCCCCTATGGAATGAACACGTACGCAGCCGGTGGGCCAGGAGTCGAGTACCTGGGATATCCGAATGCGGCAACGCCGGGGTCGTATCCGCCATGGAATCCAGCCGGCGCGTCAACGGCGTACGCGCCGCAGGCCTACAACTACGGAATAGGGGCGGCGCCGAGTTGGCCGGGGGTCGGCAACCTGGGTTACCCGAACCCGGCTTCGTCCGGTTCCTATCCACAGGCGGCTCCGGCGTTCACGCCATCGGCCTACTACGGCTGGTTCTAACGGCCACATGAGCAATTGATTAGGAACGGTCAGCCTCTGTTCAGCAAGCTGACCCTTTTCTTTCGAGACTTGATAAGCCAGGAGTGGCTGCCGCTATACTGAGCTTTCTTCAAGGCCGGGCACGTCCGACCACGCGAGTTTCGGCACTTTCCGCCCGGCTAATTTCCCGCCGATCGTCGTAATCCTCGCAACAACTTAACGCCGCCGTTGAACTCTCGAGTCACCTGTTCGCCGGGAGAACGGTCAAGGAATTGACGAATGGCCAAAGGGCAATCGCGAACTGCCGCCATCTTGAAGAAGTATGAGGACGAGCTCCTCTCCGATTGGATGAGGCACTTGGCCGCGAGCTCGGGCAAGGACTCCCGGCTCAGCGAAGAGAAGGTGCGCGGTCAAGCCAGGGAGTTTTTGTCGCTGCTGCTGCAAGCGACGCAAAGCGGCGACATCAACGACACTTCCGGCGCCCACTGGAAGGAAGTCGGCGCGTTCTTGGATGAATTGTCGCGGGAGCGGGTGCAGCAGGGCTTTAGCTCCGATCAGACGGCGATGTTCGTCTTCTCGCTCAAGCGGCCCCTCTTCGACCGGCTGCGGAGCGAGTTCGGCAAGGATCCGGAAGCGCTCGCCGAGGAGACGTGGACCACGACCGAGCTCCTCGACAGGATGGGCTTGCTGACGGTGAAGGCCTTCCAGAAGTCGAGGGAGGAGGTCATCAACCGGCAGCAGGAGGAACTGCTCGAGCTCTCGACGCCCGTCGTGAAGCTGTGGGATGGGGTCCTGGCAGTGCCGATGATCGGCACGCTCGACAGCGCGCGGACGCAGCTGGTGATGGAATCGCTCTTGCAGCGGATTGTCGAGCTGGGAGCCGAGATCGCCATTATCGACATCACCGGCGTGCCGACCGTCGACACGCTGGTCGCGCAGCACCTGCTCAAAACGGTCACGGCCATCCGCTTGATGGGGGCCGACTGCATCATTAGCGGCGTGCGGCCGCAGATCGCCCAGACGATCGTTCACCTGGGGGTCGATCTGCAAGGTGTCACGACTAAGGCCAACCTGGCCGACGCGCTGTCGCTGGCCCTCAAGCAATCCGGCTATTTAGTCAGCAAGAACGGCAAGGCATAACGGGGGGGCGGGGCCGAACGTTATGGAGCGCATACCAATTCTGCGGATGGGCGAGTTTCTGCTCGTCACCATCCAGGTCGACATGCACGACCAGCTCGCGCTGACGCTGCAGGAAGACCTGACGACGCAGATCGAAAAGACGGGTGCCCACGGCGTGCTGATCGACATTTCGGCCCTTGAGATGGTCGACTCGTTCATCGGCCGCATGATCGCGAATATCTCCGGGATGTCGCGGATTCTGGATGCGCACACCGTCGTAGTCGGCATGCAGCCGGCGGTGGCGATTACGTTGGTCGAGCTGGGCCTGTCCTTGCCCGGCGTGAAGACGGCCCTGAACGTGGAGCGCGGCATGCGCTACCTGCGGGGGCTCGCCGAGAATGGGGAGGTCGGTCATTGACCGCCATCAATGCTGACAGCCTCCCCGTGCTGTGCGAGCAGGACGTCGTGTTGGCCCGCCAGATGGTCCGCAAGCTGGCCCGAGACATGAGTTTCAGCCTGGTCGATCAGACCAAGATCGTCACCGCGGCGAGCGAGCTGGCGCGCAACGCGTTGATTCACGGCGGCGGTGGGTTCATGTCCTGGGAGTTCCTGGCTGACGGTTCGAAGAAAGGCCTCCGCCTCACTTTTGCCGACAAGGGTCCGGGGATTGCAAACCTGGAACTGGCGATGACCGACGGCTGGACGAGCGGCACGGGACTTGGAATGGGCCTCTCCGGTACCAAGCGGCTGGTCAATGATTTCGAGATCGAAAGCCAGGTCGGCAAAGGAACGCGGGTGGCGATCACCCGTTGGAAATAAAGAACTCCGCATCCGATGAAGGCGGCTCAAGCAGTGATCCCGGTCGCCGACTCGAGCCACGTCGGAGAGGTTCGCCGGCGAGTCAATCAGCTGGCCTCCGACGCCGGGTTGCCCGAAGCGGAAATCGGCAAAGCCGCTATTGTGGCGACCGAGCTGGCCACGAACCTGGTACGCTACGCGGCCGACGGCGAAATGATCGTCAGCTGCGTAACTGCCGCCGGACCGCGCGGCGGCCAGAGTCCGGCGCCGACGCTGCCGACGCCTCCACCCAGCCGGGCTGGATCGAAATGATCTCCGTCGACCGCGGCCCCGGGATGGGCGACCTTGGCCGCTGCCTCGACGACGGCTTTTCTTCCGGCGGCGGCGCGGGCGAAGGCCTGGGCGCGGTGCGCCGCCTGTCGACTGAGTGGGACGTTTACTCGCGGCCGGCCACGGAAACCGGGACCAACAGCGGCGGCGGCACAATCGTCTTTTCGCGGATTGCGACGCGGCAAACACGGCCCTCGTCCGCTGCCTTTTCCTGGGGCGTCGTCAGTCGGCCCGCCCCGCAGGAACGACTTTGCGGCGATGGATGGCGCGCTGGCCGAACGCAACGGCGAATTGACGCTGATGGTGGTCGACGGTCTGGGCCACGGGCCGGAAGCCGCGGCGGCAGCCGAGGAGGCGGCCGACGTCTTCGACTGTGACCCGTTTGCCCCGCTTCCGCTGATGATGCAAAATGCAGGTGTCCGCTTGCAGGGGACGCGGGGCGGTGCGATGGCGGCCGCCAGGATCGACGGGACCAGCCGCATTTTGAGGTTTGTGGGCGTCGGCAACATCGCCGCCCATTTGCGTTCGCGCGCCGCAACGGACGGACGCGGCCTGGTCTCCCACAACGGGATCGTCGGGGGAACCGTCCGCAAGATTCAGGAATTTGAGTACGAGTGTCCCGTCGATGGGCTGTTGATCCTGCATTCGGACGGACTGCAGAGCCGTTGGGACCTGGAACGCTACGCGGGTTTGCTGGCACGGCATCCGGCGGTGATCGCCGGCGTGCTTTATCGTGATTACACGCGCGGGCGGGATGACGTCACGGTGGCCGTCGTCCGCCTCTCCTTGGCGGGATCAAAAGCGTGACGGAGCCGATGCCGGACAATCACGCCGCTTTCGAGCGCCTCGAACAGGAGCTGCGCGCGCTGAGGCTGCGGCTCGGCGAGCGCGAGCGGGAGATCGAGCAACTCAACATCGAGCTGGCCGAGACCAACAAAGGCGTTGTCGCCCTCTATGCCGAGCTGGACGACAAGGCCGAAGCGCTGCGTGAAGCCTCCGACCTCAAGAGTCGCTTCCTCTCCTACATGAGCCACGAATTCCGCACGCCGCTGGGGGCCATCCGCAGCCTGACGCGGCTGTTGCTTGACCGAATGGACGGTCCCCTGACGGTCGAGCAGGAAAAACAGGTGCTTCTCTGCCAGAAATCGGCGGTCGAGCTGAGCGAAATGGTCGACGACCTGCTCGACCTGGCCAAAATCGAGGCGGGCCGGATCAGCATCTCGCCGGCCTGGTTTGAGATGGTGGACTTGTTCGCGGCGCTACGGGGCATGTTCAAGCCGCTACTCACCTTGACGACGGTCTCACTGGTCTTTGAAGAGCCACGCGACGTCCCGCGGATTTATACCGACGATAAGCGCTTGTCGCAGATTTTGCGAAACTACATTTCCAACGCCCTCAAGTTCACGCAAGAGGGCGAGGTCCGGGTGCGGGTCCAGCCGGAGGGGAGCGAGGCCGTCACGTTCAGCGTCACGGACACTGGCATTGGGATTGCAAATGAGTATCACGCCGCCATCTTCCAGGACTTCGTCCAGGTCGATTCTCCGCTGCAGCGGCGGTGGCGGGGCACGGGCCTTGGTCTTTCTTTGAGCAAGAAGATCGCGGAGCTGCTCGGAGGAAGCGTCGGCATGTCGAGCGAGCCGGGCGTCGGCTCGACATTCTTTGTCACCATTCCGATTCGTTTCGAGGAGCAACCGGCCGCGGGTGATACCAAGCCGTCGGCGCAGCCCGGCAACGAGAGAACATCGCATGTCCAATAGCTCCGCGAAGATTCTGGTGGTCGACGACAATCCAGCCACACTCTATGCCACCTCCCGGGTGCTCAAAGGTGCTGGGTTCAACGTGCTCGAGGCCGAGACGGGCGAAGCGGCCATTTCGACTGCCCAAAAGGAGATCGTTGACCTGGTCGTGCTGGACGTCAATCTGCCGGACATCGACGGCTTCGAGGTCTGTCGCCGGCTCCGCCGCCTCGATCGGCTGAGCCGCACGCCGGTCATCCACCTGTCGGCCACGTTCGTGAGAGACACAGACAAGGTGCAGGGGCTGGAAGGGGGGGCCGATGGTTATCTGACGCACCCCGTCGAGCCGCCCGTACTGATCGCGACGGTGAACGCGTTTCTGCGCGCTCAAGAAGCCGATCGCGTTCGACGCCTCCGCGAGCTCGAATTCAAGGCGATCTTCGAACGGGCCCTCAATGGCATCGCCCTCATCTCCGACGATCTGCTGTTTATCGATGTGAACCCGTCGATGTGCGAGATGCTGCAAGGGCCGCGCGAGTCGATCATTCCCAAATCGGTGCTGGACTTCACGCTGGCCGATCGTCGCGAAGAAGCTCTGGAGATTTTTCACCGCCTCGCGCAAGAACGGACGTGGCGGGGAATCTTTCCGCTGCGGGCGGCCGACGGCCAGACGGTTTATCTCGACTGGAATCTGTCCCAGCACTCGACCCCGGGCCGCTGGCTGGCCGTAGTGAGCGACATCACCGCGCGGCTCGCGATTGAGCGCGAGCGGGAAGAGTTGCTCGCGAGCGAGCGGGCGGCCCGCACCGACGCCGAACGCGCCAATCGCCTCAAGGACGACTTTTTGGCCACGCTCTCCCACGAGCTGCGAACGCCCCTCAACGCCATCGTCGGCTGGGCGGAGCTACTGAAGTTGGGGCAATTTGAACGAGATCGACGCGCGGAGCGCAGTCGAAGCCATCGATCGCAACGCGCGGCGCAGGCCCAGATGATTTCCGACTGCTTGACGTCGCCCGGATCAGCTCGGGCAAGATTCGGCTCGACGTGCACCCGGTCGACCCGTCGACCGTCGTGGAGGCGGCGCTCGAAACTGTAATGCCGTCGATCGAGGCGAAAGAAATTCGCCTGGTCAAAGCCATCGACTCGCGGGCGACGCCCGTCAGCGCCGACACGGGCCGATTGCAGCAGGTGATCTGGAACCTCATGAGCAACGCGGTCAAATTCACGCCGCGGGGCGGCAAGATCGAGATCGCGCTCGAGCGGAGCAACTTGAACGTCACGCTTTCTGTGACCGACGACGGCCAGGGGATTCCGGCCGAACTGCTCCCCTCGGTTTTTGACCGTTTTCGCCAGGGAGATGCGTCGACGACGCGGAATGAGGGAGGACTGGGTCTGGGCCTGGCGATTGCCAAACAAATCGTCGAATTGCACGGCGGCACGATTGAGGCGGAAAGCCCCGGCAAAGGGCAGGGGGCGACGTTTCGCGTGACGCTCCCGCTCACGTCCCACAAGGCCGGCGAACGTTCGGCGGTCGCGCGGCCGCAGCGTTCCTCGCTGATCGGTGTCGAAGACACGCGCTCCCGGTTGTCGGGCGTGCGGGTGCTGATCGTCGATGACGATGCCGATGCTCGCAGCCTCACCCGGCGAGTTCTCACGGACTACGGAGCCGATCCCGCCGTGGCCGAAGACGTCGATGAGGCATTGGCGACCCTCGACCAGTTCGCGCCCCACGTGCTCGTGAGTGACTTGGGCATGCCCGCGCAAGATGGCTTCCATCTGATCCGCGAAGTCCGTGCCCGCGGCTACTCGTTCCAAAAGTTGCCGGCAATTGCCCTCACCGCGTTCGCTCGCACCGAGGACCGCCAAAAAGCCCTCCGCGCCGGCTTTCAGCTGCATCTCGTCAAACCCGTCGACGCCGGCGAACTGTCCGCGGCGATCGCGGCGCTCCTGGGCCGCACTGACTGAAAAGCTTGGCTGCAGCGTCGATCGCAGGCTGGGCTTCTGATTCTTCACAGGGTGTGCCTCGATTTTTGCTTTGGTGCAGTTGCGGCACCAATGTGCTATTATTTGCGCACATCGGGGGCTCGGGCGAACGACGCCGCATCGGGCGGCCCTCGTTCCGTCGCATCCAATCCCAATCCCTATCTCTGGAGGCCGTGATGCAACGCCTTTCGATGACAAGTCGGTGGATCAAGAGTTTTTCTTGCGGCTGCCTCTTCGTGATCGCCTGGGGCGTCGGTCCGCTCGCTTGGGCACGCGAAACTGTGATCACGCCCGACTTGTTGCGAATCGAGGACCCCAAGAGTTGGCGGCTGATTAACGGCGACTGCCAGGCGGCGACGGAAGGGGGCAAGAGCGTCCTGCATCTGGGGCCGAAGATCAAAGCGACGACGGGCAGCAGCGCCGCGCTCGCGTTGGTCGAGGGAGTGGAGTTCAGCGAAGGCACGCTTGAGCTCGACCTCAAGGGGCGGGGCAAGATCGAGCGGTGCTTTTTGGGTGTGGCCTTCAACGTCGCCGATGGCAAAACATTCGAGGCGGTTTACTTTCGGCCGTTCAATTTCTTCCGCGAGGGATTTCAGGACCATTCCGTGCAGTATGTCTCCTGGCCCGTGAATAGCTGGGAAAAACTCCGCAGCGAGAACCCCGGGACAATTCGAGTCCACCGTCAAACCCGTTCCCGACCCGAGCGGCTGGTTTCACGCTCGCATCGAGGTCACCAAGCAAAAAGTGAGCGTCTGGGTCGACGACGCCCGCCAGCCATCTCTGGTGGTGAATCGTCTGGCCGGCCGTGAAAAGGGAGGGATCGGCCTGTGGGTCGACAGCCGCGGCGGCACCTTTCGCAACTTCAAGATCATCCCCACGAAATAGCGAACGGATGCACCGGGCAGAGCGTGAACTGCTTGTTGTAACCTCCTGTTGCGGAATGGCTTCCGCGTTCGTTTTGGGGTCCACCGAAAAATCCCCTTAAGCCGTGTCACAACCTTGGCGTCCGCCGGTATTGGGTTCAACGACGAACGATCCCAACCGACCCAACCGCTGAGGACCCTGACATGTTTCACCCAACCACAACCCAAATCGCTGCCCCGCGCCGTCGTCTGATAAATCTGTTCGCCGCCTTGAGCGTGCTCTGCGCGAGCATGCTCGTTGCCGTTCGCGCTCAGGCCGACGAAGCGGCCTTCAAGATCAAGCGGACGATCAAGCTCGATTCCGTGGGCAACGCCGACATCCGCCTGCAGGTGGCCGCTCCGACGAATCTGTATACGGCGATCAAGACCAAGACGCCGAACATTGCCGTGCTGCTGCGGAAGCTGGGCGCCGGCCGCGAGTGGGCCGTCCTGGAGAACGTCGACGGTTCGTTCAACGACATGCAGAGCACGATCGACATCCACTTCACCCAGCGCGGGCTGGCCCGCGTCGAGAGCGGCCGCCAGTGGTCGATTCCCTTCGTCCCGGGCTCGATGCCCGAACTGGTCGACATCCACGACACCACGGCCATCTACGAAGAGGCCTCGAGCAGCCCGCTCGGTCTGGCCACGATGATCATCCGCGTCGAATGTCCCGCCGGCAGCAGCAACCTCAAGCACGATGGCGCCGCCCGCACTTTCTCGTATGAATACGAGCCGAAGGTCGCCGGGCAGGGCAATGCCGACGCAAAGTTCAACGTCGACCACAAAGACGCCATCATGAGCTGCCTGGCGAAGTGCTACAGCAACGAGAACTTTGCCATGCTGTGGGCGGCCCGCGGCCGGTTCGACAACACGGGCTCGGCCACGCTCTCCGACTATCGTGTGCGATTCCGCATCGCCGGCTTCACCGCGTGGAGCCCCTGGCACCACACGAGCAAGGTTTACCCGGGCCAGGTCGTCGTCGACCCGTTCTATCCGGTGTTCGATTTCGACAAGCTCAACGGCGTCACCGGTCCGCGTCCGGCCCTGCTCGAGACCGAATACGAGTACACGCGGCCCAACGGCCAGAAGGTCGCCGAGAGCGATTCGCGCAAGCTCGACATCCTCGGCTACAACCAGACGATCTTCAGCGGTCTGCCTCTCTCGGACATCATGTCGCTGGCCGACCGCCTGGAATATATGCCGATCGTGCTGGCCTCGTTCACGACTCCGAATGATTCGGTGATCCAGGAGCTGGCCGGCCGCGTGAGCGGCAAGGCGGGCGGAGCGGCAGCCGCGTTCAATAATGCCGACGCCGTGAAGTTCCTGCACTCGCTCTACGACTCGCTGTGTGAGAATCGCATCGCCTACCAGTCGCCACCGTCGTTCGTGAACGGAGCCGCAGTTCGGCCAGCACATCAAGCTGGGCCGCGACGTGCTGCGGAATCATGCCGGAACGTGCATCGATCTGGCCATTCTTTGGGCCAGCACGTGCGAGGCGGTCGGTCTCAAGCCCGTGCTGATCGTGATTCCGGGGCACTGCTTCCCAGCCGTGTATCTGCCGGAGGGGCAGCTCGTGGCGATCGAAGCCACCGGCGTCGGCAAGTGCAATTTCGAGAAGGCCCTGGAGATCGGCAACGAGGAATTGCAGCGGGCACGGCAGAGCGAATCGATTCAGGTTGACGTTATGGCCCAGCGGAAAGCGGGCGTCCAAAGCCTCGACCTGCCGACCGCCTCGCCGACCTTCCTCACCGACATGGGCTACCATTTCGACGCCACGTCGCGGACGACCACGCAGCAGCAGGCCGCCCAGCAGCAAACCGATGAGGCGGACGACAGCCGGTCCACCGCGGCGACGCCGTCGGTCGTGGGAGTCTGGGGTTTCACAGGTCAGCTGCCGGTGGGCAACGTCGACGTCGGCCTGGCCCTCACCGCCCAGGGCAAGATGGCCTTCGTGATCATCAGCAAGGGGCCCAATGGCCAACAATCGGTGAAGAGCGTTGGACACTGGCAGGCGAGCGGCAACATGCTCGTCCTCACCGACGAGAACATGACTCAGCGGTTCCAGTACCAGCTCCAGGGGGATCAGTTGTCCGTCTACTTCCCCGGCCTGCAATCGTGGGTCAACTTCCGTCGGGTTCAGTCCAACTCCTGATTGGCTCCTCCGGCTTGGTGCCGTTGTCGTTCCACACGCCAGCCGCCCATCAAGTTCGCTTGGTGGGCGGTTTGGCGTTTTGTGTCGTGACAACCGCGTAACGCCGCTCGGTGCCCGGCGGGGATCGCTTTGAAATCACGGACGCGGCCGCTAGCTTTGTGGAAGCTGTCGTGCGGTTCGCGTTGTCGCTCGGCTGCTCCTGCCTCATTCCTGCCGTTTCCTCGAGGTTGTTGATGCCTGCCAGAATCAGTCGGTATGTCGCGTGCCTTTGGATCAAACTCGTGCCGGCGGCTCTTTTAGTTGCGGGCATCGTGTTGCCTGGCCGAGCGGACGATCATTCCGGCCCGAACGCAGGCACTCAAACACCGCCACTCACACCGCCCGAACAGGCGGCGGCCGACATCACCGCTCCGCCCGGCTTTCATGTGTCGCTCTTCGCCTCGGAGCCCGTCATCCGCCAGCCGATCGGAATGGCGACCGACGCCCGCGGCCGCTTGTGGGTGGCGGAGAATAACACCTACTCCGACGCCAAAACGAATTTCGACCTGACGAAGCACGATCGGATCGTGATCCTTGAAGACACCGACCACGACGGCCGAGCCGATCGCCACACGGTCTTTTGGGACCGGGCCCAAAAGCTCACCAGCGTCGAGCCGGGCTTCGGCGGCGTCTGGGCGCTCTGTCCCCCCAAACTCTTGTTCATCCCCGATCGCAACGGCGACGACATCCCCGACGGCGAGCCGCAGGTCGTGCTCGACGGCTGGGACGACGGCGTCGTGCGGCACAACATCGCCAACGGTCTCCGCTGGGGGCCGGACGGCTGGCTCTATGGCCGGCACGGCATTCAGGCCACTTCGTACGTCGGTCCTCCCGGCTCGCTTCCGGCTCAGCGTACGCCGCTCAACTGCTGCATCTGGCGGTACCATCCGACGCGAAAGATCTTCGAGGTCGTCTGCCGCGGCACCACGAACCCCTGGGGCATGGACTGGAACGAGCAGGGGGAGCTGTTCTTCATCAATACGGTGATCGGCCACCTCTGGCACGCCGTGCCCGGCGCCCACTTCCAGCGGATGTACGGCGAGGACGACAACCCGCACGTCTACGAGCTGCTCGGGCAGACGGCCGACCACTTCCATTGGGACACGGCCGAGCACTGGAGCGATATCCGCAAGATCGGCGTCTCGCGGACGACCGACCAGGCGGGCGGCGGACACGCTCACGCCGGGCTGCTGATCTATCAAGGCGACAACTGGCCCGATCGCTACCGCAACACCGTGTTCACGATCAACTTCCACGGCCGACGCCTCAACAACGACCGGCTCGAACGACAGGGCAGCGGCTACGTCGGCCGCCACGACCCCGACTTTCTAAAGTCGTCCGATCCGTGGTTCCGCGGCCTCGAACTCTTGGCCGCGGCCGACGGCGGCGTCTACATCGCCGACTGGTCGGACGTCGGCGAATGTCACGGACACTACGGCGTGCATCTCGATTCGGGCCGGATCTACAAAGTGGTCTACGGTCAGCCGCCGCGCCCGCGGTTCGCCGACCTGGCGAAACTGAGCGACTCCCAGCTCGTCGCCCTGCAGCTCGACAACAACGACTGGTACGTCCGGCAATCGCGACGCATCCTGCAGGAGCGGGCGGCGGCCGGTCGGCCGATGCAGGCCGTGCATGCCGACCTGCACAAAATCTTCGAGACGGATCACGATCCGCTCCACGAGCTTCGCGCCATGTGGTGTCTGTACGTCACCGGTGGCGCCTCGGACGACTGGCTCCGTTCGCAGTTACATCACAGCGACGAACATGTCCGAGTGTGGGCAATCCGGCTGCTGGGCGACGGCAAGGTGCCCACGCCGCACTCTGTCCGCGACTTTGCCGCGATGGCCGCCAGCGATTCGTCCGGACTCGTCCTCTTATATCTGTCCTCCGCACTGCAAGAGTTGGCGGAGGCTGACCGCTGGCAGCTCGCCGACGCATTGGCCGCGCGGAACGACTTCGCCACCGACCGCGTCCTGCCGTTGATGGTCTGGTACGGCATTGAGCCGGCCGTCCCTGAGAATCCGGACCGCGCGATCGGGCTTGTCGAGTCGAGCCGAATGTTGCCGCTCGTTCGTTGCGTCGCCCGACGATTGACCGAGAACCTCCAACTCTCGCCCCAGCCCGTCGATAAGCTGGTGGCGGTCGCCGGCCGCACCGCGAACGCGCCGCAAACCCGGGCGATCTTGAGCGGCATGGCCGAGGCGCTGCGCGGTTGGCGGAAGGCGCCAGCGCCGCCGTCGTGGAAGTCGGCCCAGGCGAACCTTGCCTCCAGCACCGACCGCGACGTGCAGCGTCTCGTCCGCGAATTGGGAGTCGTCTTTGGCGACGGCCGCGGCGCTGGCCGATCTGCTGCGAATTGCCGCCACCGGAGGGTCCGATCCGGCCGCGCGCCGCGACGCTCTGCGTGTGCTGGTCGAAGCGCGGGCCCCGAAGCTCGAGCCCCTGTTGTGCAAGATGCTCGATGAGCGCGATCTCGGCCCGGACGCCGCCCGCAGCCTGGCGGCCTTCGACGATCCGCAGTTGCCGCGGTTGCTCTTAGCAAAATTCGCTACCCTCAAAGAGCCGACCCGCGACGCCGTGATTGTCACGCTGTGTGCCCGCCCCGCCTCGGCGCGGCTGCTCTTGGCCGCCGTCGGAGCCGGAGCCATTGACCGCGGTCGCATCCCCGCCTTCCAGATCCGCCAGCTGGCCGGCTTCGCCGACGCAGACATCCATCGCGAAGTCACCCGCCTCTGGCCCGAACTTAAGACGATGACCGCGGCCAAGCGGCAACGCATCGAACAGCTCAGGCGGCAACTCGCCCCGACCACGCTCGCGAGCGCCAACCGCGTGCAGGGCCGCCGCCGCTTCACGCAAACTTGTGCCACGTGCCACACGCTGTTCGGGCAGGGGGGCAAAATCGGTCCCGACCTGACCGGCTCGCAACGGGCGAATCTCGATTACCTGCTCGACAACATCGTCGATCCCTCGGCCGTGGTCGCGCCGGCGTACCGGATGTCGACCATTGCTCTCAACGACGGCCGCGTGCTCAGCGGCATCGTCTTCGACCAACCCGGTCCCACGCTGGCGATCCAAACTCCCACGGAGCGACTCACCATCAATCGGGCCGACATCGACCAAATCCGCAAATCTGAGCTTTCACTCATGCCCGACGGCCTGCTCGATGTGCTGCCGGAAAAAGAGATCCGCGACCTCATCGCCTACCTGATGTCGCCGCAACAAATCTCCCTTCCGACGACACCCGCACCGCAGGGTGAACCGAGCGCCTCCCGCACCTCGCCTTAACCAGCCCGCGCGGCACCCCCTCCCATTCCGATGGATGGGCGCCGCAGCACCAAAGCCCGAAAGCCCGAAGGAATGCTGTCGTCCTTCGGGTTTCGATCATTCGGTCATTCCTTCGTCATTCGAGCTTCGGCATTCAAACGCCTCACTTGCTCAGATCACTGATCCCAAGCCGCCGGCTGGCTCACTTCGCCGGCTTCGCCGCCGGGACCGCCCGTAGCGTCTTCAGTTCGCTGTCACACAGATCGATCTCGGTGGGCTGGCCGTGGAAGACCTTCTGCGAGAGTTCCTCCGCCGCATCGTGCCGACCGAAGCGGCATAGGCCTCGTCCTTCTCGAAGCCGGGCTTCACCGGGAAGCGGACTTGCAGGGTTTGCCCCTCCTTCGTGAGCTGCACGGAAAGCTGCCGGCCGTCGAAGAACTTTGCCTGCACGAGGTAATCGCCCAGGGCCTGGGCGTCGGCCTTCGAGACAGCCGTCGTGTAGTAGAGGTCGGCCTGGTTCACTTTCAACACCGCGCCGTACTTGGTTGCCCCCGTCAACAGCACCAGCCCGTTGCACAGCTTGGCCACGCCGATCACCGCGAAGCACAGGCCAAACGCAATTCGGTACCACCGGCTCTCATACCAATGCCGGGCACCCGACGCGGGCTGGCCGCTCGACTTGGGCGACTTGAACGGGAACCTCGAACGTTTCGACATCAAGGGCTTGGCTCGACATGGCTTATCCTTTCTCGCGTGCGGATCGTCGGTTTGGCTTGGTTTCCTGTGGACAAACCC
The DNA here is from genome assembly GCA_963813715.1 of uncultured Planctomycetaceae bacterium. Taxonomy (GTDB): domain Bacteria; phylum Planctomycetota; class Planctomycetia; order Planctomycetales; family Planctomycetaceae; genus DASPSM01. Next base: position 81,386 of record CAWFAK010000014.1, read on the forward strand.
AATACCGACGGGCCCGCCGCCTGTGACAGCCGCGACAAAGATTTTTCAAGGGGGGACCGCCTAAAGTCTTAAGCGGCATGGGTTGCAATCTGTTACGCCGATTTCTGGAGTTCACCAGGAGCGACCCTGCTAAGTCCTTGACATTGCAACGCCGTAAGCTGAACCTATTAGCCGGCGACCCCTCCCGCCGAGAAACGACCTCATCTCAAGACGAATGAGGAGATGCCAATGGTGGCGCAACCTTGGCTCCGAGGGGTACGCGCGCGGCAACGTTCGAACGCGTCGCCGCTGCGGAGTCGTCGGGCCTTTACGCTGATCGAGTTGCTCGTCGTCATCGGGATCATTGGAGTGCTGGCGGCACTCCTGCTTCCCGCAGTGCAAAGAGGCGCGAGGCGGCCCGTCGCACGCAGTGCACGAACAATCTCAAGCAACTCGCCCTGGCTTGCCAGAACTTTCACGATGTGAATGGCTGCTTCCCGCCGGGCGATCAAGATCTGTGGTTCAACTACTCGGACGACGCGAAGCCCCCGCTCGGCTCTCCGCCCGACTATGCATTTTGGGATCCGTCCGAGGGCTCGCAGCTGAACATCGTGGCGACCTTCCCGCCGTTCTCGCTCACCGTTCCGAATCAATTCGTCCAAAACGGCGGGCAGTGGACTCGCGTCGCCAGCAGCAACGGCGGTGTCCCTTCGCTGACTCTCTCGCAGTACACAATTGCGGCACCCTGGGGCTGGCAGAGCTACATCTTGCCGCAGATCGAGCAGAGCACTATCACGATCGACCGCTCGACCGCGAACAATTGGGAAGTCGTCTACGTCGTCAACCTCCACAGTTTCAACAATTGGAACAAGATTTCGGACATCAACCAGCAGATGATGCGCGTGCCGATCCCCACGCTCATCTGTCCCAGCGCCCAACTGCCGTCGACGCGGCCGGCCGGCTATGCCTTTTCGACCTATCGCGGCGTGGCCGGCGCCCAGCCGTATCCCGACCTCGTCAACAACCCCGATCCGCAAGGCGATCCCGGCTACGTCGCCGACGCCGGCAATCTGCAGTGGATCACCAACGGCGTGCTCTACCCGTCGAGCAAAACCCGCCTTCAGGACATTTTGGACGGCACCTCGAACACGCTCTTGATGGGCGACGGCGGCTTCGGCTTGTGGGGCGACGGCGCGAGCTGCTGCGCCCGCTTCCGCAACGACATGCCCAGCCCGCAAGGCTACCCTGCCGACTTCGACACCACCTGGACCGGCACCACCATGCCGGCCCCCATCACCAAGGCGACCTCCACCATCAGGTTTTTTGGCTTCGGCAGCGCCCACGACCAGGCCGTGATCTTCGCCCTGTGCGACGGCTCGGTCCGCCAAATCAGCAAAGTGATCGACCGCAGCCTGATCCGCCTCTTAGCCATGAAAGCCGACGGCGCCCCGATCCCGACCGAATACTGAACCCTCAGCCGGCTCGACTCTTTTCCGAAGCCCCAACGGGGCGAGACAGCTATAGCCCGGGTCGGAGCCCACGCAGGCCCGGGACACGAGACGCCACCCAACAAAAAACCCTCTCCCATTCGGATGGGAGAGGGCAGCCTGCGACGAGCCAGTCGAGTCCGGTGAGGGCCGGTTTTCGCCGCGCGCTCTGCCGCCTCCTGCTAAATTGACGATGATGATCATGATCATCGTCGTCGGCAGATTCTAGTCGTTGACGAAGTACCGCGCCTGCAGCGACATCAAAGCCCCGTAGCTGCCGTTGTCCGCTTCTTTAAGCGCCGCGAGATACTCATCTCGAATCGTGCTCTCCTGCCCGATCGAGGAATCTGGCCAGGCGATGTATGGCTCGCCGGCACGACGAAGCCAAATGTTCGCCAGCAGTCGAGACCATCGGCCATTTCCGTTCTCGAAGGGATGGATCGCCACGGCTTGATGGTGAAGCATGGCCGCTTGCTCGCGGAGCGCAATGTGGAATTCGTCGCTCCAGCTTTTCAGACTCCCGAGAAGATGCGCCGATCTTTTCTGGAATCAGGTGGGGAGCACAACCCAGGTTCAGTTGCGTCTGCCTCTGTATTCCGGCCCACTTCCAGACGTCGCCAAACATTTCGCGGTGCAGGCCGAACACCCAGCCGTACGTGAAGGGCGCGTTTTTCTCGGTCGGACGGCCACCGAGGTACTTCAGTGTTGGCTTCCGAATGTTCTCCGCTTCGACAATGTTGAGCTGACCGCGGCTCCTGACGCTCTTGATCTTGAGACCCGACGGATCGATTGGAGTTTCGCCAGGAATCGGCTTCCATTCAGACTTGTCGTCAGTCATCCCAAAGCCTTCTCGGCGGTCCCGCCAGAAGTTCGCTGACGGTTTGTTCGAGCATGTCGTTGAGAGTGCCTTGCTCGACGGCCTGGGATTCGAGTCCCATCGTTCCCTGAACAAGTCCGACGATCCGGCTGGCTTTCTTAACCGCCTGCTCGCGTCGAAATTCGTGAGCGCTCTTGAGTTCCGTGACGCTTGTGGTCGCGCCGAGGTTGACCTGCACGCCGAGCGCGGCGGCAATCGCACCGAGATTCGAGATTCTCGGGCTCTCCTCTCTGCCGGCAAGGATTCTTTCAACCGTTGCCGGGGCAACGCGAGCCCGCTTGGCGACCGCGCTTTTGCTCATTCCCAGCCGGTGACGGCGAAACTCGAGTTGATTGACCCAATCGGGTTTGTTTGCCGCAATCATCGCCGAGTCCCAAAAAATCTATCAATTACGATCGATTTAATCATGTTTCATAATCGATTATGATCAGTTTTAAAATAAAAATCAAATCATTTTTGATCACAAATTGTTAGAAATGCCGATTTTTTGTGCCAACCTCGTCGCGATGAGAAAAGTCGTTGGGTTGAGCGACGAATTCAAAGCCGTCCCGAGACGCTGGGGCGCCATTCGCCTGCGGAGCCCCGCCGCCATTCCTTTCCGAAGTCCCAACGGGGCGAGACAACTCAGCCCGGGTCGGAGCGCACGCAGGCCCGGGATCCGAGGCCACCCACCACAGACCCTCTCCCATTCCCGATGGGATAGGGCAGGGTGAGGGCGTATCTTCCTAATCCGGGGTGGCACTGGCGGCTCGTCCGCCAGTGTCTTGTGTTTCTCGGGGCCCGTTTATCGCGACCAGGCAAACGCCAACCGCATCAGCACCCCGACGACGATCATCGCCGTGCAGACCAGCCCCCACAAACTCGCCCGGCGGATGAACCATCGCGGCATCAGCCGGAGAGTCAGAGCGAAAGCCGCCAGGCCGGCCAATCCACCCACCGCCCGCATCCAAAGCACGTCCCCAAGCTGCGGCCAAAACGTCTCCAGGACGGCTTCGCTGGCACACACTCCCAGAATGAAGCAGAACAACCCTGCCCACAGAACGAAGTAAAGCGTGCCGAGCCGCATGGTTCACCTTAGGCGGTGATGTTTGCCGAGCTCATTTTAACAATGGGCATGCTTGGATGAACTTGGCAGTCTGTGTGGACCTGAGCCACCGGGGTCGTTCGCGGAGTGCCATGCCCACGGCTTCGAGTGCCGAGCCGTCGGCATGCCACCGGGTCGGCCTACTGCAACATTGAATTCGGAGCACCAATGCATTCTACTCAATCCCGCCATGTCATTGCCGCGCGTGCGTCCATGCAACTAGCGAGGAGATAAGCATGCCTAATTCAACCGCTAACGAGCCGGGCAAACAACAGGAGCCAACCGACGTAGTTGAGGTTTATATAACTGAGTTGGCACGGATTGCTAAGACATACGGAAATGAAACGACGAGAGACGGTCGATCGTATCTCCGTTCGGAGCTGAAGAAGGAGGTAAGCAGCCGGGCCTCCGAGCGCCCGCGCGCTGGACGAGGCAGCAATTCCAGACGAGGTTCAAAAATTGGTGAACTACGCCCACTCTATCGAAGCATTTGGTGCAGATCGCAAGAAATTTGGGTATGTCGTCTTCCGGTCGGTCGTAGCATCTACGACGTCATCATGCCGAAAAAGGAGATTGCCTCATAAAACCATTCTGCTAGCTTCGGTTTGGTCGCACGCGGCGACTTTGAAACCCCCCTTGCCGCGTGAAGCGCGCAGCAGCGGATCATCTAGCAGCGGTGCAGTTCGTCGATCGGCAGAGACTCGTTTCCGCGCGAAGGCCGGAATCACGTTTTCAGGTCCGGAACTCCAGTCATGGCAACCAAACCCACGCACATTCAAGACCTAGACGACTTTTACGACTACCTTAAACATTTGACGACGCTTGCCACCGGGTTGATTGCATTGGTAGTCACGTTTCGCGAGAAGTTTGCCTCGAAAGGCGAGGGCACTTCCCTGTTGCTCTGGGCAATAGCATTGCTGTCGCGTGCGTCGTATTGTCAGTCGTCTGTATGTTCTTACATTGATCGATCGGACATCGCACGCGAATACGGCGACAAAGACGATGGCGGGAATCACGTTTTTTGCATGCGCCGTCATGTTTGCCGCAGGACTCATCTGCTTGGGGATCTATGCGGAGCTGTCGCTCGCCAACGGGGTGCCGCTTCCACGAGCAGCCCCCTAGATTCTTTAGAAGGGCTCTTTAGGAGTATCTTCCGAGTCCCGGTGATTCCGAATGAATCCGTGGCCCTTTGTCGATCCGGCCGCGTGGCAGGATGCACCGGCGGAGAAACGGGGCTGGAATTGCTCGGAAGCGATTCGATTGCTGCTAGGACGCCGTCGCGAGAAATCCGCCCAGCCGCCAGTGCATCCACGGGACACGGAACCGCCCAGCGGTCGCTCAAGCGTCTTTAGCGGCTCGTCGACTTCCGGCTGGAACATGATCTGATAAAACTCTGCGGCCAGGCTCTCGATTTCCACTTGCATCTTGGTGGGGAAGGACGACCAGTATTTGTGTCCGGCGCCTTCCCGTAGGATGGCCCTCGCACTGATCGCGATCGGCTTGTTCGCCGGAGCTCGGACCGAGGCAGCCGCGACCGGCCGCTGCGTTTCAAGACCCCAACGCCGGGTGCCATGCCCACGGCTCGGCGTGTGCACTCCACCCAGCCGCGTTTTCTGCTGTGGTCAAAGACTTGTGTGGTCAACTACCTAATGAAAGTAGGTGACCACACCACACCCCTTTTGGGTTACGTTCCGTTAACGTCGGCCTCGGGAGCGGACGGGACGGGGTCATTCGAGTTCAGCCATTCCTTGAACTTCGGGCTCAGGCAGTACGTCATCTCGATTCTGTTGTTGTGGGGATGTGGGTAACGGTTGATCGCTCCGTTGTTGAGCAGGTTGGCGAGGACTCGATTCATCCGGACGCCGTTGATCCCCAATGCGTCGCGGAGATATTTCGCGCTGATGGACAGGGAGCATGGGTCAGCGCGCTTAGCGTTCGGTCCCGGTCGCGCCTTGAAAACAACGGAAGTGCGCCGGGTGCCATGCCCACGGCTTTTGAGTGGGCATGTCCGAGTAAGTGGTGCCATCCCTCAGCCTCGATCAATCATCCTGTTTGCCACGTACGCTCGAGGTCGAAGACATGCCCACGCCGGCCGTGACGACCGTCCGGGAATTCGCGGCTACAAACTCTGGGAAAATCGAGGTTCGACGGATATGGACTTACGGCGAATCTGGACGTCGATTCTGAGCAGTCGTAAATCCCCTATTTTCCACGGCAATTGCTCCGCCTGAATTACCGGACGGTCTCACGCCGGGCCGTGGGCATGCCACCCGGCCGCGTGCCTAGAGGAGTGTCGCCCCTCTCGAGGGGCTTCGGAAGTCCTACAACAGGCTCGAGGTCAACTATCTCATGGTCAACTTCCTTAGTGAAAGTAGTTGACCATGACCTTGACCATGGGGTTTAGGCAGGTTGGTTAGTCTTCTCCGCGTGTTCGTCGGTGCCTGGGAGCTGAGCGCCGATCGACTCCCGGTAACTGGCGGTCAGAGAGTAATTCATCTCCGCTCGACCGCCGCAGAACTGGGCCGCCCTCTTGACCACGCCGTCGCTAACGAGCTGGGCGAGAACGCGTTTCATCCGCTGGCCGTTGAGCGACAAGAGCTCGCGCAAGTAAGTTGCGCTGACGGGACGCGGGTGCTCTTCAAGAGGGCCAGGGTCCGGTGAAGGTCGCGCTCGAAAACAACGGAAGCCCGGCGGACGCGGCGGTCTTCGCTGACTTCCATTTGACGCACGTCGGATTGCACTTCGGCCGACGAAGCGGCGCGCAGCTCATTTTTCCACACGCGGCCGCCGACGTTGTGCTGGGAGCCTTCTTCCACGTCGAGCGCCCACAGGCCGTGGTGGCCGGAGCGGCCGCCGGTTGAGAACCAGAGTTCGTGGCGGCCAGTGTCGGGGTCGAAGCGGCGGCGGCGGGAGAGCAGGAGCCATTGGGCGGCGAATTCGGCGAAGCCGGTCCAGGCGACGTCGTCGAGCGTGGCCGGTTGGCCCGGCGTGATTCGCGTGCGTTTGCAGTGGTGCACGATCAGGATCGCGCAGCCCGTGTTCTGGCACAGCTCGGCCAGCGGGCGGAGGAGCGCGCCCATCGCGAACAGGTTGTGGGCGTCTTCGCCGCGGATCGCCAGGTAGGCCGGGTCGATCGCCAGGCAGTCGGGCCGCTTGCGGCGGATGATGCGGCCCAGGGCCTCGAGGTCGGCCGTGCTGTCGAGGCGGGGCAGCTTTGGCGAGAGGGCGAAATTGTCGAGCGCGGCGAGCGTCAGGCCGCGGGCCGCACAGATGCGGTGGGCGATCGACTGCAGGGCGTCGAGCCCCGATTCGCCCGAGAGAAACAGGGCCCGGCCCGGCTCGGGGACGGCGAACTGCCCGAGGAAGGGGGTGCCGCTGGCGAGCGAAATGAGCAGGTCGGCCGTGAGCGACGTCTTCAACGTTTTGAACGAGCCGAAAATGCCGCCGGGCTGCCCCGCCGCAAGGATGTCGGGGATGAGATACCGAGTGTCGAATTGGCCCGAACTGAGCTGGGCGGCGGAGTAGAAGGGAAAGCGGGCGTCGTCGTCGTCGGCTTGCGAGTCGGACGGGGCGAGAGATGAGGAGGGCAAAGAGTCAAGCAACGCGGGAGTCGCCTCGGAGTCGGAGCCGAGGGATGAAGAAGAACAGGGGGACGAAGAGCCCTCACCCCGGCACTCTCCCGTCGGAACGGGCGAGGGGGAAGGAGGGGCGGCAAGCGGATGGCGTGGGGCGGCGATGGGCACGTGTGGCTCCGGCGAGAGGGGATGAGGAGAGAGGTTCGAGGGGTGTCCGCGCGGCTGAGGTGGAGAGCCGGCGCAGAGCGCTGGATGAATCAGCGCAATTCTGGCGATTCCCTCATCGTACCACGGCACGCCGCGCGCTCCGCACGTTGGGGCGGCCGGAAAATTTTTGCGTCGCGATTAACAAATGGCGTCGCGGTGGGTTACGAAATTCGAAAAGTTTTGGAGAAAAATTCGACGGTTGACGCGGCGATCAGACGGGCTAGAGGGGCGCTTTCGCGGCGCCCGCGCAGCATTGTTTCGAACGGAAAGAGGTCAGAGTGAGAGGCGGCCCAATTGGCGCTCGAGAGTTTGTCTCGCCCCGTTGGGGCTTTCAATGCGAGATGGCGTCTGAGATCCCGGGCCTGCCTGCGCTCCGACCCGGGCTATAGAATCTCGCCCTTTCAGGGCTTGCAATGCGAGGTGGCGCCTGGAGCTCGTTACGGTTTAACATCAGCCGCGTGGCGTTTTCGCCAGGCCGGATACTCGGTCGTGAGCAGGCGTTGGGGCCAGTAGCCGAGCCAGGCGTAGCCGTTGCGGCGTTCGTAGCCGATGTCGGCGAGGTTTTGTTTGGGCACGCCGTCGCGGTCGGAAAAGATCGGGCGGTTGGTGCCGATCTCGTAGAAGCGGGCCCACATCGGCGGGGCCGACGGGTCGTGCACGACGACTTTGTTGTGGCCCTTGGGCGAGGCGGGGTCGGGCCGCTCTTCCTGGCGGATGCCGGTCAGCTTGGCCTCTTCGAACCAGGCGACGGCTCCCTCGATAGCCGCGACGACCTGCGGGCTGGGCGAATCGAGGCTCATCAACAAGCGGACGACGTCGACCGATTCGGCGCCGCTCAGGCTGACCAGCTCGTAGCTGCGGGCCGGCCGGGGGCGAAAGTCGTGTTCGTCGTGCTGGGCGCACCAGGCGGTCTTCTTGCCGGCGACCTCGATCTGGCATTTGAGGATGCAGTCGATGCCGTGGTCGAAGGCGCGGTGAATCGTCGCCCGCCGCTCCCTCCCGACGAAATCGTAAACGGGCGAGTGCTCGATCTCTTGCAGGAACCGCATCAGGCGGACCATCGCGTCGTCGTTGAACGTGATGTAGCGGTTGTATTTCTTGCCCGGCGGCGAGAACTGCGGCCAGCCGCCGTTGGGGTATTGAGCGTTGAGGATGTAGGTGAGGCCGCGGTCGAAGGCCGTTCGGTAGGTGTCGTCCTTCGTCGCGTCGTAGATGCGGGCCAAAAACCGCAGCTCGTCGGTGGTGGCCCCGTTGTCGAAGGTCGGCTGGAGTTTCTTGCGATCGCCGACGTACGGCACGGATGTCGTGTCGATGTTCTTCGGCCAGCCGCCCAGATCGGACTGGAAGGTGAGGATGTTGGCGGCGATCCGCTTGGCCTCGGGCGTGGCGTACCACTCGGCCGGTTTCTTTACGTATTGTCGCGCCCCGTCCTTCGCGAGACTCGGCGAACGGCCGGCAACCAGTAAGAGGAAGCACGCCAGCGCGAGAGCGAGGCGGCGTCGGAATCCGAGCGAGACGCGAGCACATGGCGGAGTGGTTGCCTTCTAGCTGTCGTTGCGCCGCTGTTTCCAGTCGGCGGGGAGCAGGTCGCGAACGTAGTCCATCAGGCCGAGCGCGGCGAGTTCTTCTTCCACGTCGTCCGGCGAACCGTTGGCGAGCCCGTCGGCGATTTCGGTGATCAGCAGTTCGGCGAATTTGACGCGGGCCCGCCGCAACTGTTGCCGCACCGACTCGGGCGTGACCGTTTTTTTCGTTTTCTCGGCGAGTCGCTGAGCGAGTTCTTCGGACGTGGCGTCGGGGAAGGCCGCGCGGAGACGCAGCAGGACCACGGCCGACGAGTCGGGCTGCGAGCGTTCGAGGTGTTCGAGCGCGGACCAGGTGAGGTCGAGCGCGTTTTGCCGCCAGCTGGCCAGCCACTCGGGATCGTCGGTCGCGTCGGCGCCGGCGATCGCCTCGACGTCGACGGCGGCCGGGCGGCGGCGATTCTCTTTTTGCCAATGGTTTCGCGCCATGTTGCGGACGGAGACTTTGAGCAGGTCGCGGAAGCGGCCGCGATTGGGGTCGGCGCCGGCAAAGTCGCCGCTGAGGAGCCGGACGATGGCGTCTTGGGCCACTTCGTCAGCGCGGCCGTCGTCCTGCAGGATGGCGCGGACGTAGGCGCGGATGGCCTTCGAGTAGCGGAGCACCAGTTCGTTCCGTGCCTGCCCGGCCGACACGATCGATGCCTGGTGGGCCCGGCGGACGACGCTCCAGCGCGTGGTCATCGAGTCGAGGCGCTGAGAAATGGTGTCGGATTCGCCTGGCATTCCTGTCTCCGCCGAGGATCGAGAATCGCCGTCAGCGTGAGTTTGTGGCCGATCTTGCGCGATTTTAGCGGCGGATTCGCGACTGGGCCACGCGAGCTCCTTTATAATTGCGGACTGGCGGACGGCCGAATTCCGGCCGTTCGCGCGAGTGCGGAGCCTGCGGGAGGACGTGCCCGGGCCCGCCGCCCACGCGGAAATTGATTCATGGACCCGGCCGAGCGTCCAACCGTCTCGCATCCGAACGCGCCGCCCGTCTCGCCTGCTGCTGTGCCGCCGGTGAATGTGCCCGCGCCGCCGGCCGCGGACGTCGATCGCTCGGTGAGTGAGACGACCCGGTTTCGCGTGGTGTCGCTGCACGCCAGCGGGGGCATGGGCAACGTCTTCGTCGCGCGAGGACGACCAGCTGCATCGTTCGGTCGCGCTCAAAGAAATTCAGGAACGCTTCGCCGACGATCGCCAGATTCGCGAGCGTTTTCTCCGCGAGGCCGAGGTCACGGGGCAACTCGAGCATCCGGGGATCGTGCCCGTGTACGCGATGGGGCACGCCGACGACGGGCGTCCGTATTACGTGATGCGGATGATCCACGGCGACAGCCTGCGACGTGCGATCGCCGCCTTGCAGCGCCTGCGGGAGACGGGGGACGACCACGCCTATCGTCTGGAGCTGCGGCGGCTGCTCAACCGTTTCGTCACGGCTTGCAACACGATCGAATACGCGCACAGCCGCGGCGTCGTGCATCGGGACATCAAGCCCGACAACATTATGCTCGGGCCCTACGGCGAGACGCTCGTCGTCGACTGGGGGTTGGCAAAGGTCATCGGCCCGTCGGCCGTGCGGACGGATGCGGCGGGTGATGACAGTGTCGAGCGCTCATCGACAGGGAAGGTGTGATGCATTCGCCGACTAGCGACAGCGTCCGTCATTCGCCGACGGAGGCGACGCAGTTCGGCACCGTCACGGGCACGCCGGCCTACATGAGTCCGGAGCAGGCGCTGGGCTGGCAGGACGCGATCACCCCGGCCTCGGACGTTTACAGTTTGGGTGCCACGCTCTATTCGCTGCTCACCGGGCGGCCGCCGTTGGGAAACGAAGATCTCGGCAACCTGCTGATTCGCATTCAGAAGCAGGACTTTCGCAAGCCGCGCGAAGTCAACCCGTCGATCCCGCGTCCGCTCGAGGCGATTTGCCTGAAGGCGATGGCGCCCTCGGTGAGCGGCCGCTATCCGACGGCCGTGGCGCTCGCCGGCGATCTGGAAGCGTTTTTGGCGGGCGAGCCGGTGTCGGCGTGGCGGGAGCCGCTTTCGGTGCGGACCGCGCGGTGGGTGCGGCGTCATCGCACGCTCGTCACCAGCGGTGTTGCGACGGCCCTCGTGCTGATCGTCGCGCTGGGCGTGATCGTCTTCGTGCAAAACTCGGCCAACCGCCGCTTGAGCGAGGCCAACGATCGCGAAACGTCGGCCCGCAAAGACGCGGAGGCGCAGCGTGACAAAGCGCAGCAGAATTTCCAGATGGCGCAGGACGCCGTCGATCGTTATTTCACCCAGGTGAGCGAAGACCACCGACTCTCGGCCCAGGGGCTCGAGCCGTTGCGACGCGACCTGTTGAGCTCGGCCGGTCAGTTCTACGAGCGGTTCGTCACGTCGGACAGCCAGCAAGCGCGGCTGCACTATGACAGTGCCTGGGCCAAGTTTCGTCTCGCCTCGATCACCGAGGAGATCGCACCGCCGGCGGAGGCCGCGGCCAAGTTCGAGGCGGCTCTGCAGGCCTTCACCGAGTTGGCGAAGCTCGAGGGGGGCACGGCTCCGCACGCCCGCGAAGGCCTGCTGATGTGCCAGATGAACCTGTGCAATCTCTACGATCGCGTTGGGCAGCGGGACAAGGCCCAGGCGGCGCTGGTCGCCGCTCTCAGCGCGGCACGCAGTCTCGTCGGCGAGTTTCCCCACGCACCGTCGGCCCAACATCTGCTCGCGCGGTGCCTGGGCATTCAAGGGCGGCGGGCGATGGAGCAGGGGAATCTCGCAGAGGGGCGGGCCGCTTACATCGAAGAAGTGAAGCTTCGCGAGCAGATCGTGAAGGCGGACCCCAAGCAGCAGACGTACCAGGTCGAGCTGGCCAGCAACTATCGCAACCTCTCCATTGTCGCCCAGCGCTACGAGCGTCTCGACGAGTCCCGGCAGTGGCTCGATCAGTCGCTGGTCATCGATCGCAAGCTGGCGCACAACAACCCGGACGACGGGTTCTTTCAAAACACGCTCGCGCAAACGCTCACGTTGTCCGGCGACCTGGCCGCGCCGACCAACGTGCTGCCGACGCGCAAAAAGCGTACCGCGAAGCCGTCGACCTGCGGGGTGCGCTGATCGAGCGGCATCCCGACGTGCTGGAATACCGCGCGGCCCTGGCCACGACGGCCGACAATCTCGGCGTGCTGTGTTGCGACCGGGGCGAGTACGATGCCTCGCAGACGTACTTTACGCGGGCCCTCGGCCAGGCCGAGCGACTGGCGACCGACTATCCGAAGCTCGCCGATTATCAAAGCCAGTTCGCGACGATCCTGACCAACGCGGCCGTGCTCTGCACCGAGCAAAAGCGCTTGCCCCTCGCCCAGAAGTGGCTTGAGCAGGCCTTGTCGATTCGGCAGAAGCTCGAGCGCGAATCACCGAGCGACGGCGGCCGCGAGAAAATGGGCACGACACTCTTGGCGCTGGCCGTCGCCGAGACCGACGCGAAGCGGCTCAAACCCGCCGAGCAACATGTGCGCGCGGCGCTCGACATCTTTCGTCAGCTCTCGACCGCACAGCCCGATCGCCCCTCCTATACGGAGTTTTTGGGCGTCTCCTCGAAGCAGCTGGGCGACGTGCTCAAGGCTGATGGCCACGATGACCCGGCAGTGGCCGCCTATCACGAGGCACAGGAAGTTCAGCGGCGGCTCGTGGCCGCGCATCCCAACGTGCTCAAGCATCGGCTCGACCTGGCCGGCGCGTGCGTCAACCTCGGCAACTTGTGCAATCGACGCGGCCAGCCCGTCCCGCGAGCGAGGCGTTTGTGGAAGTGCTCAAACTCTTCCCGAACGGAAGGCCCTCCGCGCTGCTCGACGGCCCGGCGAAGGCGTTGCTCGAAAAGGCTTACACCGGCCGTGCGCTGGCCCGCGAAACCCTGGGCGATCTCGATGGCATGGTGGCGGACTTTGAGGCTGCCCTCGTGCTCGTGCCTGCCGCGCGGGCGAAGGGCCTGCGCTTAAAGATCGCGGACATCGTCTCCCAGTCGGGCGACGCCGACCACGCGCTGCGACTGGCCGAGCCGTTATTGAAGGAGAAGGCACTCGAGGGCGCGTCGGCGTTCGACCTGGCCGTGATCTACGCCCGCGCAGCCGAGCCGGCGCAGTTACGAAAATCGGTCACGCCGGAGAAGGAGCGTGCGGCTCTGGCCGAACGACGGACGGCGCAGGCGATCGAACTTTTGCAACGGGCCTCCGACGGCCACTACTTCGCCGACGCTACCAATCGCCAGAAACTGCAGGCCGCTCCCTTCGTGCCGTTGCTTTCGAGCAACGCTGCCTTCCGCAATCTGCTGCATGCGATCGAGGGCGAACATCCCGCCGGGCTGCCGGCCGCTGCGGCGAAGCGCTAAGGGATCGCAGCTGCGATCCCCGCGCGGAGCTGACATGTGCGGCGATTGTCCACCGGCCCGTCCACGTCACCGCGCCGGTTCAGCCGCGCCTGGCCCATGTCGGACCGACCGATGTACCGGTAGACGGACCCCGCGTCGCCGGTTTCCAGGCGGTAGCAATAGGGGCCTGCCGGCAGTCGTTTGTAGGGGCTGGCAAGCTCCGTGGGCACGTTGGGCATGCGGACATTTGCGGGCGGATCACCGCCGTGCCACGGGATCAACGCGCCGTCCCACGGCCCGCCTACGAAGTGAATCTGATTCATTCTTCGACCGCTTGGATTGCGCTCGCGGGACCGTGCTTTTCGGTCGGGTTGCTTCCGCGAGCCTACCCACTTTTTGTGAGAGGCGCAATTCTACGGTTGGCTGATTGGGGCCCAGAGTAAGAGGTGGAATGACCGTGCCCGCACCCCGCCCCCCGGTGCGGCCGCCCTGAGAACTCTTAGCGGATCGCGTCGGCTGTGGCTACCAAGTGGGCCCGGCTGCACGGAACTTCTCCCGTAATCTTCAAAATTCTTTCCGCCGGCTGTCACACGGTGTTTCCCTGCCGGTATTGGGTTCGAGCCGCAACCGCGGCCAACAACTCTCAACCAACTTAAACCCAATCAGCATAAGGGGGAACGAGCCATGAACCGCACTTTGATCGCCACGGTGTTATCCGTTTGTTTGGTGTCCGGATTTGGGATTTCGCAGGCGTCGGCCGACGAGCTGAAGGGCCTGATTTCGGTGACGCAGGAAGCCGTGCCGTCGGGGACAGAAGCTCTGGCCAAGGCCGACGAGCTGATCGCCCGTCGGGGTGGTGGGGGCGGGCGACGGGGCGGCGGTGGAGTCCGACGCGGGGGCGGCATGCGGCGCGGCGGCGGCGTTCGTCGCGGAGGCGGCCGCGCGTCCACCGCTCGTCGCTCGGGTGGATCGAACGCGCGTCGCGGCAACGCGGGTCGTGCCAACTCGCACTCGAACGTTCGTCGCTCCAACGGCGGTCGCTCGAGCGCTGCATCGCTCGAACACGAGCCACAGCCAGCATGCGTCAAACAGCCGATCGAACCACGCCAACCACAGCTCTCAGAAGAGCAACAGCAAAGGAAATAACAAAAGCGGGGAATAACAAGAACGGCAAGAACAGCCAGGCGAACCGCGGCAATCGCACGAACGGCCGCGATGGAAATCGGGGTGGTGGGGATGGCGGCGCTTGGGACGGTCGAGGCTGGGATGGCCGGGGCTGGGACGGCGACGCGATCTCCCCGATCGATCCGGTCGTTCCGGTGGTCCCCGTCGATCCGATTTACGTCGGTCCGCGTCCGGTGATCACGCTCCTCAATCCGGCCGGGACCGGGGCTTCGCTCAACTACACGCTGGGCGAGGCGCAGTACGTGATCGCGGCCGGCGAAACAACCACCCACGACGAGGGAACGCAGGAGATCGCCTTCGATCGCGGCAGCTCGTTCGGCGAAGCCCGCTACACGCTGCAGCCGGGCACCGCCTACAAGTTCGTGTCGACCGACCACGGCTGGGACCTGAACTCGGTGGCCGCGGTGGCGGGGACCGACTCGAGCGAAACCACGACGGCCGAAGTGGCCACGACGCATTCGAGCGGAGCCAGTGCCCTGACACTGGTCAGCGGGAACTGATTCGCCTCGTTCTGTAAACGACCGAGACGAACGGATCCTGACCTCGCACGACTCTCCCACAACACGAACCACACGGGGCCGTCGCCCAACGCGACCGGCCCCGTTTCTTTTTGCGCCGGTGTGGCTCACGGAATCCAATTCGCCGGCGATCCGCGCCCGCTTGAATTGGACTGGCTCTCCCGCGAGACTGCTGGACACGTTCGCCTCACGTCGCCGCTCTTCATTCTCCGAACGGTCGCCCGCGTTTTGCTCGATTGGAAAATCTGAGACGACCGGAGAATTCAGCGCGAAAATTTGCCTTGGGTGCCACGGTTGAGCTTGCTCAACCGTGCTCTTAACAGTTCAGCAACCGTCATCAGCAGCCGGAAAGAGCACGGCTGAGCCGAAGCGTCTCAGCCGTGGCACCCGATTTTCCGGATGTCCTCGATTGGAGAATCGCATCATGCCACGTAGTCTGCGCTCTGTCGGCTTGGCTGTGCTCTTGCTGACCTTCTCGCTGACGGTCGCTCAGGCCCAGCAGCGGCGGCCGTATTCCATCCGCCTGACGACATCACCTTCCGGAAGGCGACGATTTTCAGCGAGGGGACACGGATGGCCGCCGAGGTCTTTTCGCCAAAGGGCGGCGGCGAAAAAAAGCTGCCCGACGATCGTCATGTCGCACGGTTGGGGCGGGACGGCTTCCGCTCTGCGGTCCGATGCGGTCTTTTTCGCCCGCCACGGTTATCTGGTCGTGACGTTCGACTACCGCGGCTGGGGGCGCGAGCGATTCGCGGGTGATTTTGACGAAGCCGCAGCCGTCGCGCACCGCCGACTTACGATTCACGGCCGAAGTGCTCGAAGTCCGCGAGGTCGTCGACCCGATCGACCAGACGGCCGACATCCTGAATGCGGTGAACTGGGTCTATGGCGAGCCCAATTGCGATCGCCAGCGGATCGGCCTGTGGGGCAGCAGCTACTCGGGCGGTCACGTGGTCTATGTCGCCGCCCGCGATCCGCGGATCAAGGCGCTCGTGAGCCAGGTGCCGGCCCTCGACTCGCGTCCGGTCGCCCTCGCCGAAGGCGCCGGGAGACGACGTTCAACGAAGCGGCCGCCCGCGCGCACGGCGACCTGGGCTATCCGCCGCCGGGAGCCCGCGTCATCGGCAACCTTCGCGGTGCACCGATCCGCGAGAAACTCATGCAATATGCCCCGGTCGAAGACGTGGCCCGCGCCAAGCAGTGCGCGATGCTCTTCGTGCTGGCCGAGAGGGAGGAACTCTTCGACAACAAGGACCACGGCCTCAAAGCCTACGAACGCGCGACGGGCCCGAAAAAACTGGTCATCGTCCCCAAGATCAAGCACTACGGCATCTACCTCGAAGCCCGCAAGCAGGCCCAACAACTGGCCCTCGACTGGTTCGACGCGCATTTGAAGAACGCAGCAGAGGAGAAAGCTGGAGGCTGAGCTTCGCAGCCGGCGATTCTGGTGCGCTGATCACGGCTCCGATCGAGTGCCGCTTGACACTCGAGAAAGAATCGCCCTCCGCTTCATCGGTTCTCTATAATCGTTCGGAGAAGATTTGTGTCACCAGGTGCTTGAGACTGCCGCGCCATGAAGTCGATCACGAAGGCGGATTGGGTCATCATGATCAGCGTCACGCTGATCGTCGCGGTGGTGCGATACAACTTCGCATTCGAGCAGTTTCTCACGCGATCCTTTGGATTCCCGGACGGGAGTGTGCTCGGGGAGGGGCCGGGTAACAATCCGCCGTTTTATTTTCTGCGCCAGGATGCGATGGACGGGCTGTGTGCCGGGATCGCCATGGGCTTGGCGCTCGTGCTCGTCGCCGTCACGTGGAAGCGTTATCGACGAGCGAGCTCGATGGCGTTTTTCATGGCCTGGATTTGGTGTATGCCGGGCCTGGTTCGGGGGCTGATCATCTGGTGGCGGTGTCCGCATCTCATGGATCCGCAGCGCGCGGTCTCGGCGTGGCCGACCTTCGATGCGTGGATGAACGATCCGCTGCATTGGGCGGCGATGTTTATTGCGCTCGCGCTGGGAGTGGGCTGGGCGTTCCTGTGTCGGAAGTCCGTTAACGCGCAGCCGCCGGCTGACTCCGCGCTGCCGACCGCCGTCGGTTCAACAGTTTGAGCCGTCGGCGCATGAGTCGAGATTGAGTGGCTGCGGCAAGAACGAGTACGCAGGATGGCGTCGGTAGGCCAACCCAAGTTGCGCAGGCGCCCGAACTGTTCAAACGCGCAGGTAAATTGGGGGTTTTTCGCGCTCGGGCGCGTGGTTCGCGAAGAACCAGCCCCTTGAATTGCGGCGCCCTTTAATTGACAATCGACGGACCAACCCATCCGCGCGGGCCGTCGGCGTTCCCCTTCCACTACGTGCGCCGACGTCAGGCATGGCTCTTGAATGGAGCTCTGGCCATGTTTAGCAGCCCCACCGACAGTTCGTTCCTGCGAGCTGCCGCGTCTCAGTCGTCGATTCGACTGAAGGAAGTACGCGATCGGCTCGACTCGGTGGTCGATTATGTCGTCGATGGCATTATCACGATCGACGACGGCGGTTTGATCGAAACGCTCAACCCGTCTGCTGAAAAACTTTTCGGCTACACCGCCGCCGAGCTGATCGGCCGCAGCGTGAGCCTGCTCGTTTCGGCCCCGCCCGACAGGGGCGAAGACAGCGACGACGTGCTGCCCGCGCCCAAAGTCCGCCTGGCGGAAATCGCCGGCACCGGGCGGGAGGTCGTCGGCCGCCGCAAGGACGACTCGATTTTCCCGATCGACCTGGCCGTCAGCTCGTTTTCCCGCGGCGGCCGGGAGTTTTTCACCGGCATCATCCGCGACATCTCCGAGCGCAAGAAACTCGAATTCGAACAGCACGAGGCGCACGACAAACTGCAGGAGGCCAACGAGCGATTGCGCTCGGTCGTCGATTACGTGGTCGACGGCATCGTCACGATCGACGAGCGGGGAACCATTGCTTCGTGGAACCGTTCGGCCGAGGGAATCTTCGGCTACGCGGCCGCGGAGATGATCGGCGAAAACATCGCCCGCCTGATGCCCGAGCCGCATCGTAGCGAGCACGATGAGCATCTGGCGACCTACGCGGAAACGGGAATCGCCAAGGTCGTCGGCATCAATCGCGAAATGCTGGCCCAACGGAAGGACGGCACGATTTTTCCGATCGACCTGGCCGTCAGCGAATACGTGCTCCAGGGGAAACGGCTTTTCACCGGCATCATTCGCGATATCACCGAGCGGAAGCGGGCCGACGAGCGGACCAAGTTTCTGGTGAGCGCGACGGCGCTACTGACGAGCGTCGTCGATGCGTCGAGCCTGCTCACGCGGATCGCCAAGCTGCCTGTGCCGGGCTTTGCCGATTGGTGCATCGTCGATCTGTGTGGTCCGCGCGCCGATCACGGTGCGGCCACGGTCGCCAAGTGGGCCGTCGCCCACGCCGACGCGGAGCAAAAGCCGATCTTGCGGCGACTCAAGAAACGACTCCCCGACACCTTCGGATCTGGGACGATCGTGGGGTCGGTGCTGCGGCACGGCAAGTCGCGCTTGGTGGTCGACGCGATGAATCCGTTCGAGTACGCGGAACCGTCGACTCCCGAGGATCGCGACTTGCTCTGCGGGCTCGACTCGCAATCGATGATTTGCGTGCCGTTGGCCACGCACCGCGTGACGTTCGGGGCGATCACGTTCGTGCTCTCCGGCACGTCGCGCAGGTATGACGAGGCGGACCTGGCGACGGCCGAGGACTTTGCCCAGCGGGCTTCGATCGCCATCGAGAACGCGCGACTCTACGAAGAGGCCAAGGAGGCCGACCGCCGCAAAGACGAATTCTTGGCGACCTTGGCTCACGAGCTGCGTAATCCGCTGGCTCCCGTCCGTAACGCGCTCGAGATCGCCCGCACGCCCGACATCGACGGCCGCGTGGCCGAGCGGGCCCTGACGGTGATCGATCGGCAGGTCGACCACATGGTGCGGCTCGTCGACGATCTGCTTGATTTGTCGCGGCTGATGCGGGGCAAGATTCAACTCCGACCCGAGCGGCTCTTGCTCAAGGACGTCATCGCCCGCTCGATCGAAACGGCCCGCCCGCTGATCGACCGGTACGGACATAAATTAGAGGTGAGCGTGCCGAAGGGACCGGTGGCCCTGTTCGCCGATCCGGTTCGTCTCGAGCAGATTATCTCCAACCTGCTCGACAACGCGGCCAAGTACACCGAGCGGGGCGGCGTGATCAAACTGCGGGCCAAGGCCCACGGGGACGAAGTGGTGATCAAAGTGCGCGACACGGGGATCGGCATCGATCCCAAGCTGTTGCCCCATCTCTTCGACCTGTTTCGACAGGCCGAGTCGTCGATCGACCGTTCGCGCGGCGGGCTGGGCATCGGCTTGACGCTGGTCCGCCGCCTGGTCGACATTCACGGCGGCACGGTCGAGGCGCGGAGCGAAGGGCCGGGGACGGGGGCGGAATTCGTCGTCCGCCTGCCGTTGCACAAGGAGCTGCGCCGGCGCCGGAGATCATTCGCACCGATTCGGGGCGCATCGTCGAACCGCAGTTTCGCATCCTGGTGGTGGACGACAATGTCGACGCGGCCGAAATGCTCTCGACCATGCTGCGACTCGACGGCCATCGCGTCTGGATGGTGCACGACGGGAAGGCGGCCCTCGACGCGGCCCAGGCCTATCGTCCGGAAGTCATTCTGCTCGACATCGGCCTGCCGGAACTCAACGGCTACGAAGTGGCCAAGTGGCTCCGCGCGCACGAGAAGAATCGGCACGTCACGATCATCGCCATGACGGGCTACGGCCAGGAGCGCGACTGCCAGCGCTCGCTCGACGCCGGCTGCGACGCCCACCTCACCAAGCCGGTTGCCCCGCAAGCGCTCCGCACGTTTCTGCGGGACCTGAGCGAGAAGGCGATGCAGAAGTCGTGACGGCGCGTCGCGTCTTTGTTTTCGGCAGGTCTTACAGTGTGACGAGCGCAACAGCGTGAAGAGCGCTACAGGCGTTACTTTCGTCAACGGAGACGCGGCTGCTGGAAAAAAGGGCTCGCTCAATCAATGACGGGCGCTGCGACCTCCCCCTTCTAGCACCGGCACAATGCTTTTCACTTTCAGTCTCGTTTCCCGGTCCTCGGCCAAAATCCAAAAGTGGAAGTTGCTGTCGGGAGTGTCCCGGCTCCAATAGGCAAGTCGCAGGTCTCTGCGAAAGAAGCCACCTTTGCCGTTGTCAACCTTGTCCGTCTGGTAGACGGTTTGGCCGTCGAGCGGAACTATGGACGTGCCGATCGTCGGAACGTTGATTGGGACGGCGGCACGGAAATGGTCGACGCCACGACGAACTGCCACTTGAACCTCACACTTGTAGGTGCTGGGCGTGTAGGGCAGTGCATAAAAGACGATGCCGTTCCCTTGGAGGAACGTGTACCCGCCCCCCTGATTGGCGTAATAAGTGAGAATTCCAACCTTCTTGGGCTGTGCGTCTTTGAGTTTGGCGAGTCGGGAATCATTTTCGGGAGCGACAGTCGAGAAGTCAGCAGCGGGCGGAGTCCGCCTGTCGTCGGCGACGACGGAAGACATCAATCCAATCGAGAGCGCGGCGGCAATCAGTGGTTTCATCGCGCGTGCTTTGCATGAGGTGCGAACGTCACTCGCATAAGTGACTCCGTTCACTGCGGCAAGCTTAGTCGACTCCCCTCGCAACCGCCAACAATTGCCACACGGCTTTGAGCTGTCGCTCGGCCTCCTTCCGCCCGGTGGACTGGCGCAAAGCCAGATGCTACAAAGCGGTTGGCACACATCGGCATTCATGCATATGTCGATGCGATCACGGGAGCGACAGGTCATGTTTACGATCCCGCAGAGCGGCATCTCGGGCCATTGCGACGGAGTCACCCGCCGGAGCTTTCTCGAGGCCGGGGCGCTGGCACTGGGCGGATTGACGTTAGCGGACGTGGTCCGCTGCCGGGCCGAAACCGCGAACCCCGCAAAATCGCGGCAGACGTCGGTGATCATGGTGCATCTCAGCGGCGGGCCGTCGCATCTCGACATGTACGACATGAAGCCCGAAGCCCCGCGCGAATATCGTGGCGACTTCAGCCCGATTCGCACCAACGTCCCCGGGATCGAGATCTGCGAACTGATGCCGATGCAGGCGAAGATCGCCGACAAGTTCGCGATCCTCCGCGGCTGCCAGCTGGCCAACCTTCATACCGGCAACGCCTTCTATAGCGGCTATGCCTGGCAGGAATCACCCCGCGCGTCGGTGCCGGGCGAAGCCCAACGTCCGGCGCTGGGTTCGGTCGTGAGTCGGCTGCGACCCAGCGGCCCCGGCGTGCCGACCTACGTCAGCGTCGACAACCCGCCCGACTGGGAACGAGCTTACTACGTCGGCCTCGAGCATGAGCCATTCCGCGTCGGCGGAGGCAGCAGCCCGGAGGCGTTCGAGAACATGGGGCGGCGACGGCAAGTCAGCGTTTCACGGCTCGAAAGTCGCAACGAGCTGCTCCACCGGTTCGACGCGCTGTGCCGCAACTTGGAAGAGAACGCGACGATGAAGGGGATCGACGCCTTTCAGAGCCGGGCGCTCGAGATTGTTGCCTCGGGCAAGGTGCGAAAAGCGTTCGAGATCGAAAGGGAGCCGCAGCACATCCGCGCCCGTTATGGAGAAGGCGCCTGTCCGAACGGCACTCAGTGCGGTCGATCGCTCCTCTTGGCCCGGCGACTCGTGGAAGCCGGCGTGTCGGTGGTGACGCAGTGCTTCTCCGGCTGGGACACGCACCGTGAGAATTTTAGCACGCTGCGCGGGATGCTTCCGCCGCTCGACCAGGCGCTCTACGGTTTGATCACGGACCTGGACGAGCGAGGACTGCTCGCCGACGTCGCGGTGTTGGTGGGCGGCGAGTTCGGCCGCACGCCGCGGATCGGCGATCTCACGGCGGACGGGCGGGGCCATTGGCCCGAGGCCGGCTTTCTGTGGATCGCCGGCGGCGGACTCAAGACGGGACAGATCATCGGCGAAACCGACGCGCGGGGCGAAAAAGTCGTCGGCAGCCCGATCCAGATCCAGAACGTGTTGGCGGCTCTGTATCACGTTCTGGGCATCGACCCGGCGACCACGCTCCGCGACTATCGCGGCCGGCCGCAGTACGTGCTCGAACGGCGGAGTCCAATCGCTGGGCTGATCTGAAGTCGCCCGCGCGGGCTGACTCTAACGGAGCACCTGGCCGTTAACAGCCGCCGCCACTGCGTTGGCCGGATCGACGCGGCTCGCTTCTATTTGGGCCAGCATTTTGAGCAGTTTTTTTTGCATGGCCGCGGCCGTGGGTGGCTTGATCAGATAATCGGTGACGCCCGATTCGACGGCCGCCATGACTTCCTCACGTTCGTTCGCGGACGTGAGCATGATGATGGGCACCTGCGAGTCGAGCTTGCGGACTTCTTGCACGAACGTCACGCCGTCCATGACCGGCATCCGCAGGTCGGTAACGATTCCACGGCACCCAAAGGTCTTGAAGCACGCCAGACCCTTCTCGCCATCCTCCGCCTGGAAGATCTCCTCCTCGCGAACCCCGAGCGCCATGAGGTTGCGTTTTAGGATCAAGCGGACCAATGCCGTGTCGTCGACGATCAGAATGTTCATGGCAGCTATTCGCGGAATACGGGTCAGCCAGAATGGATCGTACGACACTCCAGATGGGGATTCGGGCGAACAGTACCCAGATCGCGATGCTGCGCGCATCGTCGGCGTAAAAAAACTTGCCTTTGCCGGTTGTGAGCAAGGAAGTGGGCTGGATGCCGCCGCTGAGAGGAGTGGTCGCAACGAGCGTGCGGGTCGATCGGGTGAGTGGGCCGCCGCGACAACTTACGAGAGCAGAATTATGCAACAGTCTTAGCCGCGGAACGTTCGCGGACCGCAAGTTCTTGAGCGCAAAAAAAGACACCGAGCGATGGGCCGCGGCGTCTTTTTGGGTGGGGCGGGAAGCGTGCGTGGGTTCCCGCCGCACAAGGCTCCCCGAGGCGGTCTCAACTCGAACCAGGATTCGTTGAGCGCGGAACCTTGCGTCTCAAGAGGTTACGACGAAAGGCCGTCATCGTGTTCTTCCCCTGGAACGGTTCCATCGAACCAGAACCGAAGGTTGCAGCGACTCCAAAGGATCCCCGTGATCCGCTCAAGCTCGCTCGCTACTACCAGTCGCTGCTCGACTCTGGCAAGTTCGAGAACCGGGCGGCACTTGCCCGCTTTCTCGGCGTCAGCCGGGGCAAGGGTGACGCAGGTGTTGCGGAGACTTCGGTGAAAACCAAAAAACGCTCGATCGAGTATCCGATCGCGGATCGGATTCAACACGTTGCCTTCTTGACATGGTTGCTCGACCGATTTGTCAGGATGGCGCTCGTAATCACGTTAACGAGGTGGTCCGCCCGTGACGCGAATGCGGGTTGGCCGGCGAGCCAGGCGAGCGCCGACATCAATGCGAACAGGTCCTCCCCATCCATATCGGCGCGCGCCGTTCCCTCGGTTTGAGCACGGAGCAGTAGTCGCGCGCCCGCATCGTGCAGCGCTGTGCTTGAAGCATGGAGCGCGGAATCAGGGTCCGCGTGGCGCTCGCCATCAAGTCGCAGACGCCGCCGTAGGTATGAGTGAATTCCACCCCTTCGCGAAACCAGGACACCAGTGCTTCGTCGGGTGGACTCGACGTTTCGAGTTCGGCTGCCCGCTG
Source organism: uncultured Planctomycetaceae bacterium (assembly GCA_963813715.1). GTDB lineage: Bacteria > Planctomycetota > Planctomycetia > Planctomycetales > Planctomycetaceae > DASPSM01. The sequence goes on from CAWFAK010000014.1 coordinate 104,918, forward strand.
CGTCAGTGCGTCCCCTTTCGTACACAGCAACGCTTCGAACAAGGCTTCTCGCGTCGGGAAATGGCGAAAAAGTGTGGCCAACCCGACGTTGGCCCGGCGGGCGATATCTCGCATGGACGCGTCGGCACCATGCTCGGTGACGACGTCGCGCGCGACCGCAAGTAGATGGCTGTAGTTTTTTCTGGCGTCGGCTCGCATGGTTTGCCTTGACAAACGGATCAGTGATCCGTATAGTGGATTCGGTATCTGGATCAGTGATCCAATTATACATTTCATTTACGCAGCTGGGAATAGAGATGTTGTCCAACACGACAAAAGGAGAAGTCATGGGAAAGCTTGAGGGTAAGGTTGCGGTCATAACTGGTGGCAACAGCGGGATTGGCTTGGCCACAGCCAAGCGCTTCGTGGAAGAAGGTGCGCACGTCGTGATCACTGGCCGACGAGAGAAAGAGCTGAAAGAGGCCGCAGCCTTGATCGGGAGAAATGTCACGACGGTCGCGGGCGACATATCGCGCTTGGAGGATCTGGACCGGCTCTATGCCGTCGTAAAAGAGAAGCACGGTCACATCGACGTCCTCTTCGCAAATGCCGGCTGGGGTGAAGTCGCACCGCTCGAGACGGCTACCGAAGCTCATTTCGACAAAACCTTCGACTTAAATGCGAAGGGAACGTTCTTCACGGTGCAGAAGGCCCTTCCCCTCTTCAAAGACGGCGGCTCGATCATCCTGACCTCTTCAGTCGCGAACGTAAGGGGAGATTTAGCCTTTACCGCCTACGCCGCCAGCAAGGCGGCCGTGCGCTGCTTCGCTCGCGGCTGGACGATGGAGCTAAAGAATCGGAAGATTCGCGTGAATTCGATGAGTCCTGGCCCAATCGAAACTCCGGCTTTGGAGAACGCGGGCCTTACCGCTGAACAGGTGAAACAGGCGGCCGCTCAGTTCGCCTCGGAAGTTCCGCTCGGCCGCAGAGGTAAGCCCGAAGAAGTCGCTGCCGCCGTTTTGTTCCTCGCCTCCGATGAAAGTTCTTTCATCACCGGTGTCGATCTCGCCGTCGATGGAGGTATGGCGCAAGTCTGATCCCGGCGCGGTCGCTTCTCAAACTTTAGTTCTCACACGAAATCGGAGAAACCTTATGAGCTATGCGATCGTAGGATTCGGCAAGATAGGCCAGGCCCTGGCCCGCGCCTTCGCCCGTAAAAACATCGACGTGACCGTCGCGAGCCGCCGGCCGCCCGAGGCCTTGGCATCGGAGGCTCGGGCGATTGGACCCGCGGTCGTCGCCAAGTCGCTGCAAGAGGCGCTCAAGGCAGACACAATCATCCTAGCAATCCCGTTCGGGGAGCACCGCGAGGTTGCGAAGGCCCTGTCGAACTGGAAAGGCAAGACGCTCATCGACGCGATGAACTCGTTTCCACTCCCACCTGAGGAACTGGACGGTCTCCCGTCCTCCGCCTTCGTTGCGAAGTCGTTCGCCAGCGCCAAGTTGGTGAAGGGTTTTAATCACCTGGTTGCAGCCATCCTGGCTACCGATCCAATCGTCGAGGGCGGCCACCGGGTCGTCTTCCTGTCGAGCGACGACGAGGACGCGATCGCTCCCGTAGCGGATTTGGCCAAACAACTCGGGTTCGCACCCGTCAAGCTGGGAAAGCTCAACGAGGGTGGTGCGCTGGTGCACGCCCGCGGCCGCACTTGGGGTCAGCTCATCTTCCAGGATCTGTTCAAGAAGCAGCAGTAACCGAGCTACGACGGTGTGATTTGGCCCGAGTAGTACGATTCCAAAACGTCCGACTAGATCGAACAGGTTCTGATGTGGGGGAAAAGGAGATTTCGATGAGCATCGAAAAGAATGTCCAGATTGTTAAGAATTTTCTTGCGGCACTCGGCCGCCGCGATAAGCAAGGTTTGCTGGCGTTGTCTGCCGAAGATATTGAGTGGATCATTCCGGGCGAGGACTGGCCACTGGCCGGCAAACACCGAGGGCACGCGGGATTGGAGAATTTACTTCGGAAAGCTAACGAAACGGTGGAGACTTCCTACCCAGAGCCCCCCGAGTTCATAGCGCAGGGAGACCGGGTTCTGGTCATCGGCTTCGCTACGGGCAGGATCAAAGCCACGAATAAGACGTTCGAGGACCATTGGGTCTTCGCCATTATCGTCCGAAATGGCAAATTGACGAACGTCCGGGAGTATATCGACACGCAAGCACTGGCGCGGGCCTCCGAGATGGACGCGAGCCCCAGACCCTGACCCATCAAGACCGATACCCCAGGAAACGATTCCTAGAGTCGACGAATACGTTGAACAGCGGCAACGCCTTCTGAACCGTAAACAGTGTCCCGTACTGGCGGCACCCAGAGGTCGCGAAGGCACGGGCAAGCTGGAAGGGCAAGGTAGGTACGATCACGGGTGCGCCCCGGGGATGGCCCTGGCTACGGAGGGGCCTGCGTCTTCTTCACGGGACGATGTAAAGACAAACTGGCCGCGGCCGTCAGGTCGATCGGCCGCGACGTCACCGGCATCCAGGGCGATGCCTCCAGCCTCGCCGATCTCGACCGCCTCCACGAGACGGTGAAGAGGAAGAAGGGCCGGATCGATGTCCTTCTCGCCAGCGCCGGGACCGTTGAGTTCGCCCCGATCCAGTGAGGTCACCATGAGTGGTTCGACTTGAGTCCAGAAACTCCCCGACTAGGACTCGAACCTAGAACCTAGCGGTTAACAGCCGCTCGCTCTACCAATTGAGCTATCGGGGATTGTGAGTTTTCTGCCGAAGTTTCACTCGCGGTTAATCCGCCTGTGGCGGACTCGCTCTACCAATTGAGCTATCGGGGAAGGGGTTTCCGCAGGGCGACCGGAGGGGCCACGCCTCGGGACCATGCATCAATAGATCATCACCGAAATCGTTGCAAGGGCAGGAGCCGAAATTCGCGCCGTTCGGGGCGGACCACGGTTGACGTCGCGCCTAGGTCCTCCGCACGAGGTAGCGATCGAGGTACTGCTCGAGCTTGTCGGTGTCGGCCGGCTGGCCGCGGTAGCCGATGTAGCCGTCGGGCCGCACGACGATCACCGCCCGATCGTCGGCCGCAATTTGTTGTTGCAACTGCCCCTCGACGTCGAGCCAAGCGGCGATGTTCGCGGGCGTCGCGCTCGGGTCGAGCTGGGAGGCGCCAGCAGTCAGGATCCGGTGTGCGGCGAAGAGGTCGGGAAAATCGCGCTCGACTCGCTCGGCAATCTCGAGCAGCGGCGCCAGGGATGCGCGCCCGTGCGGACCCGGGAACAAGAGCAAGTTGTGGCGCGTGCCGCGCAGGACGGCGAACAGGCTCGTCGGTGCGCCTCCCGTTGCCGGCGCAAGAGCGCGTCGGGCATGCGATCGCCGGCCGCCAGCTCGCCGCCGTGTCCGAGCCAGTCGTCCTGTGAGAGGGGGCTGTGGCGATAGTTGATCGACAGTTCGCAGAGCGCGTTTTTGAACTTGTCCTGGACGAAGCCGAACGACATCGCCACGCCGGCGACATGATTGCGCAGGTATTGCGCGACGGGATTTCGCAGAGTGGCGACCACGGTCATCCGCCCGGCCGCGTGCAGCACCTGGTCGCCCACGGCGCTGCGTTCGACGGAATAACTGTTGAGCAGGGCATCGATCTTGCCTCGGCCGCGGTTGGCCAGAGCGAGCTTCCAGGCGAGGTTGAACGCGTCCTGCATGCCCGTGTTCATTCCCTGTCCGCCGGCTGGGCTGTGAATGTGGGCCGCATCGCCGGCCAACATCACGCGACCGCGGCGATAATCAGTGACCTTCCGCTCATTGATGCGAAAGCCGGCGAGCCAAACCGGATCGGACAGCGTCAGCCCGCCCGGACCGCGCTCGTCGACGACAGCCTGGACCTCGGCCAGTGTCGGGTCCGGCGGCTTGTCACCCTTTGCCGTGCCAATGTCGGCGATGATGCGGCAGCGATCGCGAGTGATTGGGAAATACACCAGCACTCCTTGGCGATGCCAGAACACGCTGATTTCGTCCTTGGCGATCGGCCCTTCGATGTGCACGTCGGCCAGCAACCAATCGTTCGGCTCGGGATCGCCGACAAACGGCAGATTGAGGCCATGACGGACCGCGCGATGCTGCGCCGTCGCAGCCGATCAGCCACGGGACCCGCAACGACTCTTCCTGGCCATCGGGATCGCCGTCTGTATGTCGCAGCGTACAGGCGACCGCGTCCGCCTCTTCACGAAATGAAGTGAGCTCGACGCTCCGTTCGATGCGGATGCCCTGCTGCGTGAGATGCGCCGCGAGCAGCCGTTCGGTTTCGTTCTGGGGGATCATGAGCGGATAGCCGAACGGGCTCTGGACGCCGGCAATCGTCACGTGAGAAATCCGCTTGCCGCCGCTGTAAACGCTTGCGCCGGTCGCCTTGAGCCCCGTCTTGACGAAGGTGTCGGCGAGATTCAGATTGGCGAGCAGCTCGAGCGTGCGGCTCCAGACGACGAGCGCCTTCGATTTGTCCGACGCCACGGCTGCCTTGTCGACGATGCGGCACGTCAGGCCGTAATGGTGCAGCGCGGCGGCCATCGTCAGCCCCACGGGACCAGCTCCGACAACCAGCACATCGACGGTTCGATCGGGCATCGCGGCGTCTCCTTTCGCTGAAGTCAGTTCCCTCGGCCCATTCCCGCAGGCTGGGACCGATTCTATCGCGATTCGGCCGGCGCACCTATCGGCACCGCACGGCGGGGCGCTCGTGCGTCCTTCTTTCCGGCGAGCACCCCGTGGTGTAGGTTCGAATGCGTCGCCATCGCGTTGGACTAAATGATCAGGATGCGGCCACGTGCAGTATCACGAGTGTCGGCCCCCGTCGATCCTGCAGGAATCGGTCAAGTGTTTCTGGACCCACGAGGCAACCTACTCGGTCGATGAAGTTCAGGAGATCACGCCCGACGGGTGCGTCGAGCTGATCTTTAACTTCGGCAGTCCGTATCAACTCTGCGGCACGACGCCGCCCACCGTGCTGCCGCCGGCCATCATGGTCGGCTTTCAGAAAAAGACGATGCCGATCCGCGTCGACGGCACGGTGCGGGTCGTTGCCGCCCGCCTGTTTGCTTGGGGCGGCCTGGAATTCCTTGCAGAAGGGCTCGAGAGCGACTCGATCCAGACCCTCGACGGGAACTGGGACGCGCTGCTCGGACGGCTCAAGGCCGAGGTTGCCGCGGGGCGCTACGACGCGGCGAGGACGGTGCTTGAGGAATTCCTCGTGCAAAAGGCGCTGATGCGGACTTACGACCACGAGCTGGTGCGCACAGCCGCCCGGATGCTCTATCAGACGAAGGGCCAGTGTCGGATCGAAGAACTGGCCGAGTCGTGCGCAACCTCCGTGCGGCAGCTGCAGCGGAAATTCCAGCGCGACGTCGGCGCTTCGCCCAAGTTCTTCGCTCGCACCGTGCGGTTTGAGCAGGCCCAACGCCGACTGATGCTCGAACCCGAGACCGAGCTGACCGGATTGGCCCACGACTGCGGCTACTTCGACCAGGCGCATTTCATCAAAGAGTTTCGGGCGTTTACCGGCAAAACGCCGTCGGCCTACGCCGGGCAGATGCGGCGCCTGCACGACTTTCTCCACGGCAAAGACGTCGTGTTCTTACAATCGTGATCCTCCTCGATCGGCAAGAATGCCCGGTGTTCCGAACGGGGCCTTCCCCAGTGACACCGACGAGGAGACTGAATCGTGAACCGCATCTCGCTAGTGACCGTGCTTGTCGACGACCAGGATCGGGCCATCGAGTTCTACACGCGCCTGCTGGGCTTTGCCGTCGCCGAAGATGTGCCGTTCGGCCCGAAACGCTGGGTGACGCTGCGACGGCCGAATGACACGGGCGTGTCGCTCACGCTCAATTTGGCCGAGACGGAAACGGACCGTGCCGCCGTCGGCAAGCAGGCGGGCGCGCAGCCGTTCCTGGCCATCGAGGTCGACGATTGCCTGGGCGAATACGTCCGGATGAAGGGGGCCGGCGTCAAATTCCACGGCGAGCCGCAGGTCCAGCCCTACGGCACGGGCGTGACGCTCGAGGATCTCTACGGCAATCGGATCTACATGAACCAGGAGCCGAAGTGACTCGGGCCGCCGGGCATCGCAGGGGACAAAGCCCGCGGAAGCAGTCAGGAGAGGAGCGGTGCGCCGTCGTCGTTGCGATTTTTTTCGAGAACGACGCGGTTGCCGCGTTCGTTGTACTCGACGACGCTGAGGAACGCCCGCATCAGCATGATGCCGCGGCCGCAGGGCTTTTCGAGGTTCTCGTCTTCGGTCGGATCGGGCACGTCCTCGGGGCGAAAGCCGTTGCCTTCATCCTCGATGATAATCCGCACTTTTTCGCTGGAGACCTGGCAGGCGACTTGGACCTCTTTGTTGGGGTCCAGCCCGTTGCCGTGTTTGATCGCGTTGACGAGCGCCTCTTCGAGGGCGAGGCGGACGCCGAAAATGCCGCGAGCGGGAAAGTCGAGCTCCTCCAGGAGCTTGATAATTCGCTCCTGGACTCTCTGCCCCTCCATTGTGGAGCTGGGGATGCGGACCTGGAACTCTTCAATCCACGTCATGCTGACAAACAGCCTGGCGCCCGTTGGGTGACCGTCACCGGGAACGAATCGGCGAAGCCTGTCGGCTCACCGAAATCGCGCTCCGGGAATGAGCTGACCGAACCAAGTGTCAAATTTGCTGGAGTGACGTTTCACGAGGAGAAAGCGCTTCCCGAGCGGGTCTCTCTGATCACGATCGGTCGCGGCGGGAAGTCCAGGCATGGGATGTCCCGCGGCGGTCTGTCCTACTCGGTGGGTCTGAATCGGCCGTCAAAAGCCGTCGAGAGCGCGTTCCTGGTCCTCGTAGATTTTGAACAGCCGATTGAGCTTTGTGATGGCGAATACTTCGTAGATCTCGGGCCGAATGCAGGCGAGCCTCAACTTTCCTTTGGCTGCCTTCACTTTTTTCTCCATCGTGATCAGTTTGCCAAGCGCCGCACTGGACAAATACTCCACGTTGGAAAAATCGAGGATGATCTTGGTGCGGGCGTCCTCGTCGACCAGGGCAAACAGCTGGTTGCCGATGATTTGAATGTTGTTTTCGTCGAGGATTTTCTTATCGATGAATTTGGCGATTGTGACGTCGCCGACATCTTCGATATCCAGCCGTTGGGAGCTGCTCCCCATCGTTGACTTCCAGTGCCGAAATGCGAATGGCCGGGCGGAAAAACCGTGTTTTGACGATCATCCAGCCTGCGAATCGCCATGTCAAGGTTTGTCCGGTGCGCGACGTCGTTTTCCCGCGAGAGGAAATCCGCGACCGGCAAGGGATTGCGCCGCCTGCCGCTTCGAGTCGCCCGAACGTCGCTGGGACGAGTCGAACTCCAAAAACTTGCCGCACAGCGAGCGGCTCAGGGCCAGCGGGCTGCTTCCTCGCCGTCCAAGCGGAGCGTGAGGCACTTGGCGCTGCCGCCGGCCTTGATGAACTCGTCCAGCTCCGTGCTGTGGGGCGTGTAGCCGTGGGCGCGGAGATCGATTTCGAGCCGCGGGCAGCCGGTATTGATCACGACGTGACGACCAACGACCACCGCGTTACAGGCGAAGCGCTGCGCCTCCTCGGGTGCGACGGCGATCAATCCGGGGATGGCCTCGGTAAGCGAGCGCTGGGCGTACTCGTCGAAGGCCGGAGGGAAGTAGAGCGCCTCGGTATCAGAGAGCGGGCAAAAGCACGTGTCGAGGTGATAGTAGTACTGGTCGACCAACTGCAGCGGCAGGGTGCGGCAGCCAATCTGGCCGCCCAGCCAGTGCAGGGCCCCGGCGTCGCTGCGAATCACGTAGCCGCCGAAGAGCGTGTCGCCGCAAAAGAGGGCGTCGCCGGCGCCTTCAAAGCTCCAACGGTCGGGCAGCGTAATGCAGTCAAAGCCCTGCTCGCGGAACCAAAGCTCGTCGACGGCCGTCTCAGGTTGGCGAGCCGGGTAGCGGAACCTCGCCAGATAGATGGTGTTACGGACAACGAGCGCGGCATTGGCCGTGAAGACCAGGTCCGGCAGTCCCCGCACCGGCTCCAACAAGCGGATTTCGGCCCCCAGTTGCTGCAACAGGGCCTGGAGTGCCGCCCATTGCTGCCGCGAACGCTCCGGGTCGCTTTGGCGCCTGCGGCTCATCCAAGGATTGATCTCGTATTCGATCCCGTAATAATCGGGCGGGCACATGAGGATGACGGGCGACGGGCGACTGCCCGAACCGCCGGCGGAAGGCGATTTCGCCGCGGATGGGGCTTGGTCTGACGGCGAGTCGGCCATGGGGAGCGGGGCCATCCTGGTCTTTGGAGTATTCCGTCGGCCCCGGCGAACACTCGAGGCCAGCGAGTGTCCGAATCTTAGCAGACCCTCCAATTCGCCAGTAAGATTGAGTCGAGGCAGCCGAATAGCGGGCGCAACGTGGAGCTGGTATTGGGAAGAATGAACGGGGTATCGGCCAGAATGGGCTTGATATCGGGCAGAACGGGGCTGATTTCGGGCGCAGTGGGACAGGGCGATTTGCTAGAATATTGGCCGCGCGGGAACTCGGGGGCCCGGCGATCCGAGGTGGCACAACGCGGTTGCAGCGGCAGGGTCGGGGGCGGAATCTCGATGGTCGTCAGGCACATCGCGCAGCGCTTTAGCCCTTGGCTGCGGCCGTTGCTCGTGCTGATTGGGTGTCTGGGATCCGTCGGCGCGGGCTACGCGGCGACGGGCACAGCCACGCTCTCCAACTCGGCGGCCCGTGCCTTCGACGGGACCTGGGTAGGAACGTTCGAGCAGGACTCGTCCGGCCTCGGCTTTCTCGCGCTGCGGATCGATGCCAGCCAAAAACGGTTGCGGATCAACGTGTCGCTCCGCAGCGAGCGGATTGCCGGCGCGGGCGACCGGCGTTGTGCTGGACGGCGATCGGCTCACGTTCGACGTGCATCCCGAAGACAACCCCAATCGCGCGGCAGCGGATTGGCATTTCGTTTTGCAGGGGGCCGGCCGACAAATCACCGGTGAGATCGAGCGTCCCTCGACCGACGGCGCGGGGCAGGGACCGAGCCACTTTTCGCTGCACATGCAGCGGGCCCTGGATCTCAAGCTCGAGCAGTTCCGGCCGTTTGTCGGCAACTACCGTCTGGCCGAGCGGACGGAACCCGCGCGGGCCGGCGACGACGCGGACGGAGACGTCTTTTTCGTTGGCTACGGCAGCAACCCGACCAACCGCGGCAACTCCAACTATGCGTACCTCACTCGCGGCGATCGCATGCAACAAATTGTGCCGATCGCGCCGGGAACGTTTTCTGGCCGATGACGGCGCCCGCGTCATGTTCGAGCGCGACGCGTCCGGCCAGGTCAACCGCCTGCGCTGGACTGACGCAAAGCAAGCGGCCGCGCTGACGCCCGGTCTCGCTGGGCCCCGTGACGCGGCTCGGCGGGGCGGCGCGCACCCGCCGGCCAGATCGCCGAGCGGGTCGAGTTGTGGCGGCAGGAAGAAGTCTCGTTTTCTGGACCGGGGGCCGTGCTGTCGGGCACGCTCTATTTGCCGACGTCGCCCGGACCGCACCCGGCTCTTGTCTTCGTGCACGGTTCGGGTCCGCAGACTCGGCTCGATAACTGGTCGATGGCCGATCGTTTCGCGAGGGCCGGCATCGCCTGCCTGTCGTTCGACAAGCGGGGCACGGGCAAATCGACGGGCGATTGGGAACAAGCCGACTTCGATGTGCTGGCCGACGACGTCCTAGCCGCAGTCGAGCGGCTTCGCGCACGTCCCGAAATTCAGGCCGACCAGATCGGACTGTGGGGCGTGAGCCAGGCCGGCTGGGTCATTCCGCTTGCCGCCAACAAATCGGATCACGTCGCGTTTTGTATTCCTGTCTCTGGCGGAGCCGTCTCGCCGGCCGAGCAGGAGCTGTGGCGCCGCACGCAGTATCTGCGATTCTTCGGCTGCGACTCGCGACTGCTGGAAGGGATGCGGCGGGCCGTCGCCATGCACTTTCAATGGGAACAACTTTACAAGGCCGGGAAGTTTCCGATTCCGCCGTTGTTCGACGTCGAGCCGCTCAACATGGATCTCGACTGCGCCGGCGCTCGATTCGCGGCGTGCGGCAGCCAGTGCTCGCGATCTTCGGCGATTCGGACGTGCTGACGCCACCCCGCGAGAGTGCGGCGATTTGGGCGAACGAGCTGGCCGCCGGCGGAAACAGCGACTATGCGGTCCGTCTCTTCCCGCACGCAACACACGGCCTGTTGGTCTCGGATCGGCCCTTCGAAGTCTTGCCCGAATCGCGGCTGGCACCGGGATATCTGAAGACGATGGTCGACTGGATCGCCGCGCACACGCGCGGGGCGGCGAGCGCACACAATCCGATATCGACCGCCGGCGCGGCAGCGGGGGACGGTCCCGCGTCCCGCGCGAATTCCGACATGATCGAGATCACGGCCGGCACGCCGGACGTTGTCGAGTCGCGCGGCCTGGGCAAGCTTCCCTGGTACGGCTCGGCTCCCGTGCAGGTTACGCTCATGTTGGCCGCCGCTTCAGGTAGCTTCTGGACGCTGGCGCTCTGGCCGGCTGCGTGGGGGATTCGCAAGTTCCGCCGCATGCCGCGCCGCGGCCCGCCTGATCGCCCGACGATCGTCATGGGTTGGATCGTGAATTTGAGCGCGCTGGCGATGTTCCTGTCCGTGCTCGGCTTTTTGCGCTTCCTGGGTGACGCCTCTCCCAGCGGCTATTACAAGTTGAGCGAGCTCGGCCTGGTGCTCTTGGCGTTGCTCGCGCTGCCGGTCGCCGCGGCGAGCGTGCTCTTGCTCAAATCGAGCATCGAGTCGACGGGCGCTCGCGGACGCTCGCGCTGGGAAGCGGCTTCGGCCTGGATCACGGGCGGCTCGGTCGGCCTGTGGTTTTTCCTCTTCGTCTATTGGACCTGGGGCCCGCTCCTGAGCTAGCTGGCCGCGCAGCGGTGAACGTCGGGCGTCGGGTGGCACTGGCGGCTTGTCCGCCAGTGTTATTTGTCCGTCGCACGCCAACCAAGACACTGGCGGACGAGCCGCCAGTGCCACCCCCGAGCCAACGCTTTTTTGCGCTGAACGGAGCATCGCGCTTCGGGGCCATTCCCCATTTTGACAGCCTTTCGCCCATCTGCTAAAAGAGCCGCGTCTGGAAAACACGGAGGTTTTCGATGCGCGTTTATGGGATCATCCCGGCTCGGCTGCAGTCGTCGCGGTTGCCGCGAAAGCTGCTCTTGTCGGAGACGGGCAAGCCCCTGTTGCAATACACCTGGGAGCAGACCTGCCAGGCGAAGTCACTGGCCGAAGTGATCGTGGCGACCGACAGCCTGGAAATCGCCGCCGCCGTCAAACGGTTTGGCGGCCGCGTCGAAATGACGGGCGAGCATCCCAGCGGCACCGATCGCATTGCCGAGGTCGTTCGCCGCAGCTGTCGCGACGCCCAGCTTGTCGTCAACATTCAGGGGGATGAGCCGGAGATCGATCCCGAGCACATCAATCTCTTGGTGAAGACGCTCGAGGCGCATCCGGCCTGCGAGATGTCGACGCTGGCGACGCCGATCACCAGCCGCCGCGAGCTCGACGATCATTCATGCAACAAGGTCGTCTGCGCGGACGATGGTCACGCACTCTATTTCAGCCGGGCGACGATCCCGTTCGTGCGCGACGCGGTCTGGGACGAGCTCCTGCAAACAAATTCGCCCTGGCTCTTGCACCTGGGCCTCTATGCCTATCGGGTCGAGTTCCTGCTGCAGCTGGCGAAACTGCCACCGTCGAAGCTGGAAAAGTTGGAGAAACTCGAACAATTGCGGGTACTGGAAATGGGGGCCCGCATTCAGGTCGCGGTGGTCGAACAACGCTCGGTTGGCATCGACACGCCGGAGGACTATGCTCGGTTTATGGAGCGGATGCAGAGACGCGCGGCGGCGTAGCGTTTTCCGCTCGAATCGCGAAAAACTCGGAACACACGGTACTGGCGGCTTGTCCGCCAGTGTTGTTTTATCCGGTGTTGTTTTAAGCTGGCGCACGTTGGCCGGCTTGTTTTGGTGCAGTCAGGAGTGTCGTTTCGCTCGTCACCTCAAACTCCTGGGGGCAACGCATGGGACAGACCAAGCACATCTTCGTGACCGGCGGCGTCGTCAGCAGTTTGGGCAAGGGACTCACCTCCGCCTCGATCGGCCTCTTGCTCGAGCGGCGCGGCCTGAACGTGCGGATGCAAAAGCTCGATCCGTACATCAACGTCGATCCGGGCACGATGAGCCCCTATCAGCACGGCGAAGTCTACGTGCTCGACGACGGCTCCGAGACCGATCTCGACCTGGGGCATTACGAGCGGTTCACCAATAGCCCCCTCTCACGCGAGTCGAACTACACGACGGGCCAGATCTGATCTGAGCGTCATCGAAAAAGAGCGTCGCGGCGAATATTTGGGCCGCACGGTCCAAGTGGTCCCGCACGTCACCGACGAAATCAAAGCGGCCGTCCTCAATCTCGACAAGCCGGGCGTCGACGTCGTGATCACCGAGCTCGGCGGCACAGTGGGCGACATCGAGGGGCTGCCCTTCCTGGAAGCCATCCGGCAAATTCCGCTCGACATCGGCAAGCAGAATTGCCTGTTCGTGCACCTCACGCTCGTGCCTTATTTGAAGGCGGCCCGCGAGGCCAAGACCAAGCCGACGCAGCACAGCGTCGGCCAGCTGCGGCAAATCGGTATCCAGCCCGACATCCTGATCGTCCGCACCGAGCGGCCGCTGGGTCGCGAAAACTGCGAGAAGATCGCACTCTTTTGCAACGTCGAATCCAAGGCGGTCATCGAGGAGATGGACAAGGAATTCTCCATCTACGAAGTGCCGCTGGGGCTCGCCGAGCACCGCTTGGATGAGCAGATCGTGCAAAAGCTGGGACTGTCAGCCGGCTCGCTGCGGATTGACGACTGGCAGAGCTTGATGCACCGGATCCGGCATCCGCAGCAGGAAGTGACGATCGCCGTTGTCGGCAAATACATCGACCATCGCGATGCGTACAAATCGATCTACGAGGCCCTCGATCATGCCGGCTTCGCCCATTCGGCCCGCGTGATCGTGAAGCGGATTGAGGCCGAAGAACTTGAGACGCAGGACCCCGACTCGCTCTTGGCGGGCGTCGACGGCATTCTGGTTCCCGGCGGCTTCGGCATGCGGGGCGTCGAAGGGAAAGTGCAGGCTTGTCGATTTGCGCGAGACCGCGAAATTCCCTACTTCGGCATCTGCCTGGGCATGCAGTGCGCCGTGATCGAGTTCGCCCGCAGCGTGCTGCAGTTGTCCGGGGCCAACAGCACCGAATTTGAAACGGGGACGCCGCATCCCGTGATCTGCATGCTCGAAGAGCAGCGGGGCGTGACGCACAAAGGGGGCACGATGCGGCTGGGAGCCCAGCCTTGTGCCCTCGAAGAAGGCTCGCGCGCGGCAGCCTGCTACGGCGAAACGCTTGTCCGCGAGCGGCATCGCCATCGCTACGAATTCAACTCGGACTATCAGCGTGACTTCGAGGCGGCCGGCTTCGTGGTCACGGGCGTCAACCCGGACCAAAAGCTCGCCGAGATCGTCGAGCTTCGCGACCACCCCTGGTTCGTCGCCGTGCAGTTCCATCCGGAATTCAAGTCGAAGCCGCAACACCCGCACCCGTTGTTCTTCGGCTTCATCGAAGCGGCGATCAACCGGCATCAATCGCGGATGCCGATGACGGCCTGAGCGACGATACCGGCTACGAAGCGCAACGGGTGGCACTGGCGGCTTGCCCGCCAGTGTGTCTTGCGTGCGCTGAAGACACTGGCGGACGAGCCGCCAGTGCCACCCATCGATCAAGCCTCCGCAACATGTCCGACCTGCGCCGGTTTGGCATCCTCAATATCGACAAGCCCGCGGGGATCACGTCGCGCCGCGTTGTCGATCACGTGGCCAAACTTGTCCGGCCGGAAAAGGCCGGCCACGCGGGGACGCTCGATCCGCTGGCCACCGGCGTGCTTGTCGTCTGCGTCGGCAAGGCCACGCGACTGATCGAGGCCGTGCAGGACCAGCCCAAGTCGTATCACGCGACGTTCCTCTTGGGCCGCCAAAGCGACACCGACGACGTCACCGGAGCGGTGACCGAGGTCGCCGTCGCGCGAGAGATTCTCCGCGACGAGATCGAGCGGCATTTGCCGGCGTTCGTCGGCCGCATCGAGCAGGTGCCGCCGACGTTTTCCGCGGTGCATGTCGCCGGCCGCCGCGCCTACGAGCGGGCTCGGGCCGGGAAGACGGTCGAGCTGACGCCGCGACCGGTCGAAGTCTTTCGTCTCGAGATCACGCGGTTCGCATATCCCGAGCTGGAATTAGACATCGACTGCGGCTCGGGCACCTATGTCCGCTCGATTGGTCGTGACTTGGGGAAGGTACTCAGCTGCGGGGCCGTGATGTCGGCCCTCGTCCGCACCCGCGTCGGACCCTATCGCCTGGAAAACGCCGTATCGCTCGACCAACTCACTCGCGACACGTTCGACGGGTCCCTGCTCGATCCAGCGACGGCCGTGGCCGAACTGCCGCGACGTGTGGCCACCACGGATGAAGAGATCGCGCTGCTCCGCGCGGGCCGCGCGATTCCGCTCGGCGACATAACGAGCGCCGCGGACTCGGATTCCGTCGTCGTCCTCGACGGATCAGGGTCCCTGCTAGCACTCGCGCGGCCCGACCGCGAGACCAATTCGCTGCGTCCCTACCGCGTCTTCCTCGACTGACTAGCGCGTGGCCGTGTCGGCCTTCGCCGCTTTCTTGGCCGCCATGAGTTCCGGGACGGCCGTTTTGATTTCGTCGATGGCGGTGGTGACGTTGGTCACCTGCCCCTGGCGATCGACGAGGATCATCACGGGTGGCACGATGACGCCGAGCGCCATCGCCGGCTCGCTCTCCGTTCCGCCCGGCTGGAAAACCTGCGGCCACGGAATCTTGTGCTGCTCGAGGTAGGGGACGATGGGCGGCGCCGTCACGTCGAGGTTCACGCCGACGATTTCCAGGCCCTGGTCCCGGTAGCGCTTGTAAAGATCCTTGAGCACGGGGACGTCCTGCGTGCAGACAGTGCACCAGGTCGACCAATAGGCCACGAGCAACACACGGCCCCGATACGCCTTGGCGTCGAATGTGCCCCCGTCGAGCAGTGGGCCGGTGAACTGCAACTGCTTGCCTTTGAGGTCCAGACGCCGCAAGGCTCCGGCCGCGCGGTGGCCGGGCCGCGTGTCGGAATGACCCGTGGCCAAATCGGTGTACCACTTTTTGGCTTCGGGCATCTTGCTGGCGAATTCGTAGGCGATGGCCAGTTGCAAGAGGGCCTCGGGCGCGTCTTCGGCGGTGGGGAAGTCCTTGGTGAAGTCTTCGAGCTTGTCCCGCCACCACTTTTGGATGTCTTGCTGCTTGGCGTTGTCGGTCGTCGCCTTTTGCTGGGTCGTGTAGTCGGCGAGCAACCGGCGATAGGCGACGTAGGAGACGAGCGGCGACTTGCCCGGTTCGCTCCGCATCTGCGTTTCCAGGGATTTCAGCCGCTCCAGCCCGCCGGGGAACGCGCCGATCTGCACGGCCGAGGCGATGCTGTCGATCATCTGCCGCATCCACTGGTTGCGATCGTCATTGTTCTTGGCCAAAGCGACCAGCTGCCCCAGCAGGTCGGCGCGACTCGCGTTGTAGTTGGCGAGCGCCGTGGGCGAGGCCGAGGTCTGCGGCGCCTTTTGATCGAGTTCCTGCAGCTCCGAGAGAATCTTTTGCACCTCGGGCGCGGGGGCCTGCGTTCCGGCGACCGCCGTGCCGGCGGCCAGCGTTGGCTGCATCAGGGTGCCGCCCGCCATCACCTGGGCGTTTTGGCCTTCGATCGGCTGGGGAATCTGCGTCAGTTTCCAGACGTCGCCGATGCGCACCAGCTCGCCGACCTGGACGAGCCCCGTCTTTCCCTGCGATTCGACGATCGCCATCGCGTTTTCGTAGACGATCAAATCGTCATGTGCCTTGCCCTCTTCGGCCGGGATGGTGCAGGGGCTGAGGTTGTCGGCCCGCGGCGTTGCCGAGCGATCGGCGAGAATCTTCGATCCGGACACGGCGTCGCGCAGCTTGCGGCCGGGGTCGCTCACGGCGTCCATGATCTTCGTGGCATACGAGTCGGCCACGCCGATCGTCCGCAGCTCGTCGCGGGTGACCAGCACGCTCTCCAGCAGCTTTTCGTCCTGCTGCTGCATGGCGTAGATCGCCACGCGAACGGCCTCCTCGGGCGAGAGAACTTTCCACGAATCGATGCTGCCGTCTTCCTTCGAGTCGACCGCCCACCGCGAGCCTCCGGTATTCAGCCAGCGATGCTCGTCGGGCTTGTGGTTGTGATTGGTGTCGATATCGCGATAGACCTCGAGCCCGTGGTTGTAGTAGCGCCATTGGTCGACCGTGTGGTCGCCGTCCGAGTCGACGAACCGCCGCAGCACCTGGCCGGCCGGTCCCAGCACGACCCAGCCCGACGTCTTGCCGTGCACTTCGACCTGCTTCTTGCACTTGCTCCATTCGGAGCGGGGAGGTGTCTCGATCTCGACGTCGGGCCGCATGGGGCGATAAGCCGAGAGCATGTCTTCGACGGTTGGTTCTTTGGCCCGGGCACTGGGGGCGGGGGCGAGCAGAGCCACGACGAAAGCGGCGGACGCTGCAAAAGCGGCAAAACGCGGAAGGGACCAGGTCGAAAGACGTCTGCGGCTGGACATGTGCGGGGAACTCCGGGTCCGTGCCTGGCGGATCGCAGAGGCGAAGTCCAAGCAACGGCTCGATTTGCGGCGAATAACCTCCCGGGGAAGGAGGTCTGGGTCTCGCAGTCCGAGTCGGACTTATGACGGAATTCTAGTGAATGGGCCGCAAACAGGTCACGCCCAGTTTGGAGGCGGATGTTCAGGCCCAGAAAGGAGGTCCGATTGCCGACATTTCGAGTTATAAACGTGAGTTCAGTCCGCCCTGGAGAATGACACCACAGAGGTGCAGGGGAGACCGGCCATGAAAATTGTGATCGACGTCGACAAGCTGCTCCACGAGGGGCGGATCAACCGCGAAGAATACGACCGGCTCAAGTCGCTGGCCGCCCACGAGACAGGATCGCTAGCGTTCAACATCCTGGTCGCATTTGGCGTGGTGGCAACGGCGGGCGGAGTGCTGGCGCTCATTCCCGCGGGGGCAACCGCCCTCGTGCTGGGTCTGGCGCTCTCGGCGGCCGGCGTCCTGCTCTCGCAGAACTACAAAGAAGAATGGGGGTTGCTCGGCACGCTGCTGTTGCTGGTCGGCGCGATCACGACTTCAGGAGGCCTTTTGGTCCTCACAAACGGATCGCTGATCGGGTTCATTATCGTGGCCGCGCTCTTGCTCGCGGCGGCCGTCCTGGTGAAGAGCGGTCTGTTGGCGACTCTATCGGTGGTCTCGCTGATGGCGGCGGCCGGTGGCGAGACGGGGTATTGGCATGCCGAGTACATGCTGGCAATCTATCACCCGACCCTCACGGTCGCACTCTTCAGCGTGATCAGCCTGGCAGCCTACGTGCTATCCAAATCGCTGTCGCGCGAGAACGAGCGTTTGGCGATCATCATCGCGCGGACCGCGCTCTTCGTCGTGAACTTCGGATTCTGGATCGGGTCGCTTTGGGGCGACAACCCGCTCGATTTCTCCGTACATCGCACGATCTGGTCGCCGACCGTTGCTCCGAACGTGTTCGTCGTCGGCTGGGCGGTGGCGCTCCTGGCGACTGGCGTCTGGGCGGCCCGCCGCAACCGCCGCTGGGTCGTCAACACGGTGGCCGTCTTCGCAGCCATTCACCTCTACACGCAATACTTCGAGCTGCTCGGCGCACACCCGGCCTCGATCCTGTGCGCCGGACTGTTCGCGCTGGGAATCGCCTTCGGGCTGTTCCGCTACAATAAGGGCCACCGATTGCCCTTTGGGACGACGGCTACGGACCCGCAGCCAACGCTGCCCGCATCACCGCTGCCACTGGCTGGCGCGAACGGTTCCTCGCCCGTGGTTGAATAAGTCCCGAGCGAGTGCCTGTTCGCGAAGGGAGGACAATGCGACCGCCACGACGTTATTTAATCGCGTTGTTGCTGGTCGCGCTGGTCGCGATCGGAATTGGAACGGCTGCGGTCGTCGTTGGGTCGAGAATTCGTGCCAAGGCTGAGCATCGAATGGCAATCTTCACGATCCACGAGATCGTGCCGATCTCGGGTCAGACGCTTCACCTCAAATACGATGTCGAAGTGTTGGGCGACAATGTGAAGGCCGGATTGGCGAAACGGGACGGAAGCGCCAGTTTCGTCTATATGGAGGCCGACTGCGGGGATTTGGCATTTCTGGAAGTGCTGGGGCTGCCGGCGCCGGTGGGGCGAAAAGCGTCGGACGGCGAGGCCTCCTTCACAATCGGTGACTGCTCCCCGTCGCTCACGACGCACGCTCCGGTCCGAGTCGAGTTAAAGCCAGGCGAAAGCTACGTTCTTGCCACCTGCCGCGACAAAACGGGCGCGGTCGCCGAACTGTATTTGTTCTGCGAACGACTCTAGAGGCCGCTCAACTCGCGCTTAGCGCCGCCAGCTCGTCGTCGATCGCGCGGGCCCGCGGGTCGTCTTCGATGGTGGCGGTGTTGCCCCGTGACGAGCTGACTGTCGCTTGGGGGCTTGTTTGCAGTTCCTGCTGTCGGCGGCGGGCTTCGGAGAGGCGAGCTTCGAGAGCACGGAGTGTCGTGTTCATGTGGTCGCGGGTGGCGCAGGCCGCCTTATGCTGTTGCGCGAGTCCGGCGACGACGTCGACCACTTCCTGCTTGCGGAGGAGGGCCACGCGGGCCGCCGATTCGTCCTGGTTGCGCAGGGCCTCGCGGGCTTCATCGGTCAGCTGGTCGGATTGACCGCCCAACTCGGCGATCTCGCGGCGGAGCCGTTCTTCGTTGGCCGTGGCGGTCCCCACGCTGCGGCGGGCTCCTGCCAGGCCTTCCTCCATTTCGGCGATGATTTTTCGCAACGCGACGGACGGGTCGGGCTCGCGAGCGAGCATCTCGGCCAGGTTGCAGGTGACGATGTCGGTCAGACGGCTGAAGTAATTCATCTCCAGATTCCCTTCGCGCTTCGCCGCTCGTCTTGACCGGGTCGGCAGATATGGACGGATAGGTTAGGGCATGGACACACAGTTGGTCGCATGAACGCTTCGAAAACTTTCGCGCCCGGCTCGACGCGACACGCATCGTTCCGGGCCTCTGTCACTGTAACGGCGGCATCTCGGGCAAGGATCTGCGCGCCTGGGTCCCGATCCGGGAAAAGTCGGAAAATCTTTTTGACGCGGCGGAACTATGCGCCTTACGACCGAAATGCTCCGCGCGCTTGACAAGGAATCTCTCGCCTGGATATCAGTATAGATCAACGTGCGCTTATGCAAGTGCCGAACATCCTTGCAGCCTGCCGTCCTGCATAAATCGCACAGTAGCTACCGCACGCTTGCCCACCAACGAATTGCTTGCTGCCGAATCGCCCGCTGCCGAATCGAATCCTGCCGACCTGCCTGCTGAATCGCCTACCCGCCAAGCCTTCCGCTCTCGAGGAATCGCCGTATGACCCTCCGCATTGATGCCGGTGGATCCGCGCGTTATTGCGATGGCCTGAGCCGTCGCAGCTTCGTCCAGCTGGGTGTGGCCGGGATGGCCAGCTTGGGAATGGGAGACATCCTGCGGGCCAAAGCCCTCTCGGCGTCCAGCGTGGTCGGGCAGCGCAGTCCGAGCAAAAAGTCTGTCATTTTGATCTGGCTCGACGGGGGCCCCAGCCACCTCGATCTCTACGATCTGAAGCCCGAGGCGGCAACCGAAATTCGCGGCCTCTGGCGGCCGATCCGCACAAACGTCCCCGGCTTCGAGATCTCCGAGCTGTTCCCCCGCCAGGCCCAGATCGCCGACAAGTTTTCGATCGTCCGCTCGCTCTATCACGGCACGGGCGACCATTTCGGCGGCGGCCATCGCATGCTGACCGGCAAGGAGATGGGGGTCAACGGCGCGAACCAGTCGGGCCGCTTTCCGTCGATCGGTTCGATCATCGCCCGTGAGCGGGGAGCGAATCGCGCGGGTATGCCGGCCTACATTGCCGTGCCGATCGCCGCCAGCATCGGACTCGTTCCCGGTTACTTCGGCGGCAACTGGCTGGGCGCGCAGTACGATCCGTTCCAAACCGGCGGCGACCCGAATAGCGCCAGCTTTCGCGTGCAGAATCTCGACCTCGTCCCCGGCTTGAGCTTGAGCCGGCTGGAAGATCGCCGCTCGCTGATGCGGCACTTGGACAAGGTGCCCCGCGCGGTCGACTCGGTCGGCAAGTTTTCGACCCTCGACCAGTTCGATCGCGAGGCCTACGAGTTCGTGTCGGGCAAACAGGCCCGCGACGCCTTCAGCATCGATCGCGAACACGCGAACACCCGAGATCGCTACGGCCGGCATACGTGGGGACAGTCGACGCTCTTGGCCCGGCGGCTCGTCGAGGCGGGCGCCACGTTCGTCACCGTGCACCTGGGCGGCTGGGACCATCACTGGAATTTGCAGTCGGGGATGGAAACGAACTTGCCGATCGTCGACAAGCTGGTGACCGCGCTCTTTTCCGATCTGTCGGAGCGCGGCCTGCTCGACTCGACGCTGGTGGTCCTGTGCGGCGAGTTCAGCCGCACACCCCGCATGAACGACGGCGGCAACGGCGGCCCGCCCCGCAGCATGGGCACGCCCGGCCGCGACCACTGGGGCGACGCGATGTTCTGCCTCTTGGGCGGTGGCGGCATCCGCGGCGGCCAGATCATCGGTTCGACCGACGCCAAGGGCTATCGCCCG
This sequence comes from uncultured Planctomycetaceae bacterium, assembly GCA_963813715.1. Classification (GTDB taxonomy): domain Bacteria; phylum Planctomycetota; class Planctomycetia; order Planctomycetales; family Planctomycetaceae; genus DASPSM01. The sequence continues at coordinate 125,782 of CAWFAK010000014.1, forward strand.
CACACTCGCCCGCTCAAGCCGCAAAACATTCATGCGACCATCTACAAGTGCCTGGGCATCGATCCGGCCCTGAAGCTGCTCGATCCGCAGGGCCGGCCAACTCCTGTCCTGGAAGACTCTTCGCCGATCGCCGAGCTGATCTACGCGCGGCACCGTCAACTGAATTCCGCAATAAAAAGTTGCGGCAGCATTCGGGCCGGGTATCATAGCGGCAAGCGCAAGAGATTCGCGCACTTCCGAGGCCGACTTTCGCGGTTCCGCGATCAAATCGATTGACCGGTTGTGAGCGCGGATGATCTGACGGCCTGCGAAGGTCCATCTCGTTACAGGAGAACGCGGGATGAAATCGCTCCCCCGACATCGCTCAGTCGCCGTGTGGGTTGCCGTTCGATGGAGTGTTTTGGCGTGCCTGGCCGGCGTCTGGCTCGGAGTAAATGTCCGACCGGCCGCTGCCGATGGTGGTCTCTTAGAGACGCTCTTCGGACTGAACTCGCCGTCAACGGCCAAGGCGCCGAATCAGCCGACCAATACGAGCCACGTCTTCAAGAGAGGCGTCGTCGTCCGCAGTGCCGACGGTCGCATGAGCATCCTCTCGTTCTGCCTGAACAAAGACGGCCAGATCATCGCGCTCGTCGGCTCGGAGATGGGCTATGGCGGCGGACAAGAGACTCCCACTCAAAGCGGCGTCAAGGTGCTCTCGAAAGAGGGAGAAGCTCTGAACGAATGGAAGGTCGACTTCGCGGCCCAGTCGATCAATGTCGGTGCGGATGGGACGGTCTACGTCGCCGGGAGCGGGATCGTCGCCAAGTTCTCGCCCGAGGGGAAGCTGCTGAAGAAACTCGAGCTGCCGCACATCGCCGAGTTCCTGAAGAACAAAGACGTCATCCGCAAACGGGCCGAAGAAGAGGCCCGCGAGCGGACCGAGCAAATGAAGTCCTTCGTCACCGCCTCTAAGAATCGGATCAAACGCCTGGAGAAAATCCCGGCGGACAAACGGACCTTGTCCGACACCGTGGCGATCGAGCAACTGAAGACCTCGGTCCAGATGATGGAAAAGGACCAGACCGATGAGGCGAGTATCGACTCCATCGTGCAGCAAATCACCGGGCGGATGCGGATCATCAATTCGGTCGCCGTTTCGGACCAGGACATGTTTATCGTCTGCGGCGAACACACGGGTTACGGTTATTCGGTCTGGCGGATGGATCACGACTTCGGCAGCCCGAAGCAAGTGATGAAGGGACTCCAAGGCTGCTGCGGCCAAATGGACGTCCAGGTGCTTGGTAACGATTTGCTCGTCGCCGAGAACTGCAAACATTCCTTTGCCCGTTTCGATCGGGACGCCAAGAAGATCGGAGAATGGGGCGGACGCGCGACGGGCGACGACGACGGAAAGTGCTTCGGCGGTTGCTGCAACCCAATGAACGTGCGCTGCGGTCCCAACGGCGATATCTTCACGGCCGAGTCGGAAGGGGTGGTCAAGCGGTTCTCCGGCAACGGGGACTTCGTCGCCCTCGTCGCCAAGCGGCCCCTTTCGGGTGGCTGCAAGAACGTGGCGGTGGCCGCCTCGCCGGACGGCAAGTTCGTCTACTGCTGCGACAAGCCCGGATCCAAGATCAATATCTTTGAAGAGAAACCCAAAGCGCTGGCTCAGGCCAAACCGGCCGGAAAATAATCGCCCGCGGCCGTCCGCGTTCCGCTTCGATTCATCGTCCACGCAAGGAATCTGCCGATGAAGACTTTCTCTCTCAGCCTGATGGCCGTGGTGTTTGCGCTGACGCAGGCCTTCCTGCCCGGCATCTCAGTTGCCGCGGAAGGTGGCGATGCCGGGCTCACCGTGATCGTGATGGACCCGCTGGCCCTGCCGCTCTCGTGTCCCTGCGTGAAAGGCTACGCGCAGCGCGACTACGATCAGCTGGGCAAGTTTCTCGAGGGCCGCTTGCATCAGCCGGTCCGCGTCGTCTTCAGCGAATCGGTGCGCGAGGCGCTCGATAAGAAGACCGAGGGGAAGGCCGACCTGATCATTGGCAAAGATTCCGTTGTGCGCCGGCAAACGAAGCGGGCGGGAATCGGAGTCGTCCACGTGGCGGCCCTGACGGGGCTCGACGGCAAGACGGTTCAGACCGGACTGTGGGTTGTGCCCGCCAAAGACCCGGCTCTTTCCATCTCCGACATCAAGGGATATCGCATCATCCTGGGGGCCGAAGATTGCGATGAAAAGCATCTCGCGGCCCAAAACCTGATGGTGGAAATGGGGCTGCCCAAGATCAAGAAGCCCGAGACTTGCTCGGCCTGCAGCGACGGGGCGACCCGCATCATCGCCCTCTTCAAAGAGGGGACGAAATCGGCCACCGTCATCTCGAGCTACGCCAAGCCTTTGCTCGAGGGATGCGGCACGATCAAGAAGGGCGACTTGCGCGTGATCGGCGAGACGGAGCCGGTTCCCTTCGTCGCCGCGTTCGTCAATGACAAGCTGCCGACCTCGACGCGTGAGGCGATTCAAGCGGCGCTGCTCGACGTCGGTCGCCATCCCAAGCTTTGCAAGGCGCTCGAGACCAAGGCGGGATTTGTCGCGTCGAGTCAAGCGGGTGCGTCGGCCAACGTCGCGGCTAAAAAAAATTAGTGATCGCCGCTGCGGCATCGCTTTCGGGCGTCCGTGAGCGAATTTTCGCGGCTGGAATCGGCTCTCCGCCAGAACCGCCGGCACAATCGCCGCCCGCCGTCGCGTGGACCGGGTGGCGCGGTGCGTCGCGAGACGGGAAGGTACCCTGGCTTCCGCCGAAGCTCGCGGCCAAACCCACCATCGTCTGGCGGCGGCCGTTGCGCGTTCGCGGACTCGGCGGAGTCGCCGCGACGCGCGACCAGGTGATCGTTTCTGATCGGGAGCTGGGCGATAAGGCCGACGCTTGGCGCTGTCTGGATCCCAAAAGCGGTTCCGATCTCTGGACCGACCTGATTCCCTGCGTCGGACATCTCGATTTCGGCAACTCGCCGCGCGCCACGCCGCTCATCGACGGCGACCTTGTGTATCTGGCCAGCGCCTTCGGGCAATTGCAGTGCGTGAAACGCGCGGATGGCGATACCGTCTGGGCCGTCGATCTCAAGACGGAGTTCAAACCCCAGGCTGAGCTGCCGTGGGGTTATTGCGCGTCGCCGCTCCTCGTCGACGGCAAACTCATCGTGAACCCCGGGGCGGCGGACGCTTCGCTTGTCGCCCTCGATGCAAAAACGGGGTGCACCGTTTGGAAATCGCCGGGCCGGCCGCCCAGCTACGGGTCGTTCCTGGCCGCCAGGCTCGGCGGAAGATTGCAGATCGTGGGGCACGATTCGGCGTCGCTGGGGGGATGGGATGCGTCGACGGGCCAGCGGCTTTGGCAGATCCCCACGGGCGTTTCGAAGGAGTTCGGCGTGCCCACGCCGATTGTCGTCGGCGATCGGTTGCTCGTCTGCTCGGAGAATCAGGGCACGCGGCTCTACGGCTTCCAGCCGGAAGGGAAAATCGATCCTCGGCCGCTCGCCGTCAATCCGGACCTCGCCCCCGACTGCCACACGCCCGTCGTCGTCGGCGATCGCCTCTTCGGAGTCTGGAGCGGACTCTATTGCCTCGACCTCAAAGCGGGTCTCAAGACCCGTTGGCACGCCGAGCTCGACCCCTTTGCCGGCTACGCCAGTATCATCGCATCCGACACCCGCTTGCTCGTCACGTCGATCGACGGCGACGTTGTGCTCGCTGAGGCCGCTGGCGACAAATTGCGGATCGCGGGGCAATGGCGGGTCTTTCCAGACGATCATGGGGTCTATTCCCACCCGGCACTCGTCGGCAGCCGCCTCTACCTGCGGGGTTCGTCGGAAATCGTCTGCATCGATTTGCTCGGCCGATGAGCCCGAAACTGCCGCTCCGCCGAGGTACCCCGTCTCACATGACCGGACCGGCCACATTCGTTATCGTGGCTGATTCGGCATTTCTTTCTCGAGAACCGGCAGGCTAACACCTGCCGCTCGCCGGGGCTCTGTCGTTTAGGATGGATTGCATGGCACGTTGTCTGGTCACCGGCGGTGCGGGATTTATCGGGAGCCACCTCGTCGAGCGGCTGCTGGAGCTGGGGCACGAAGTCTCGATCCTCGACGATCTTTCCACCGGCAATCGGGACAATCTCGAACGGATCGCTTCGCATCCCAAGTGCGAGCTGCGCATCGGCTCCATCACCGACCCCGTCGTGCTGGCCGAGGCCGTTCACGGAGTCGACATCATCTATCACCTGGCGGCGGCTGTCGGCGTGAAGCTGGTGGCCGACGACCCGGTGCGGACGATCGAGACCAACATCTATCCGACCGAGATGCTGCTGCGTCTGGCCGGGCAGGGGGGACAGCGGTTCTTCCTGGCGTCGACGAGCGAAGTCTACGGCAAGAATCCGAAGGAGCGCTGGACGGAAGAGGACGATCTGTTCCTCGGGCCGACGTCACGGCCACGCTGGGCGTACGGCTGCTCGAAGGCGATCGACGAGTTTCTGGCGCTGGCCTATCACCGCAAGTACAACCTGAAAGTCGTGGTGGGCCGATTTTTCAACGTCGTCGGTCCGCGGCAAGTCGGGCATTACGGCATGGTCATTCCGCGATTCGTCGATCAGGCGCTCAACGGCGGTCCAGTCGTCGTGTACGACGATGGCGGTCAGACCCGCTGCTTTGCCCACGTTCGCGAAGTCGTCGAGAGCGTGATCACTCTGGTCGACACCGACGCGGCGGTGGGGCGCGTGTTTAACATCGGCAGCGATGAAGCCGTGACCATTCGCAAGCTGGCCGAAGAGATCATCAGCCGGGTCGACTCGAAAGTGAAGATTGACTATCTTCCGTACCGACGCGCCTACGGCGATGATTTCGAGGACGTGCGGCGTCGCGTGCCCGACGTCACGCGCCTCTTCGACACGATTGGCACCAAGCCGGTCATGTTGCTGGGCGCGATCTTGGACGACATCATCCGCTGGAAGCGGGCCGAACGGGACCGAACCCAAGAGCCTCGCACGAAGTAAGCGGTCTTCCGGCTTTCGTAGGAAGGGCGGAGCGGATCGCGAGAGTGGGTCCGCAGGTTCAATAGGTCCCGGAAGGAATCGGGGACGGCCGTGACTGTTGTCGACGATGCCCGCCTGTTGGAGCTTGCTGCACGTCGCCCGAGGGATGTGTTTCCCATCCTGGAGCGGGCCGCGTCGCTCTCGCCGCTGGTCGTCGTGCTCACCGTGTTGCCTGGCGTGGTGGCTTTGCAATCTGCGACGCTCTCCGAGACGGATGCCCAGTGGCGGTTGAAGGGCCTCGAGCTTTCCACCGTGCCGAGCATTTTCGACGCGGTCGATCCGGCGGCGACAAGCAGCGTGACGGCGCTTAAATTCCAGCCGCCTTTGAGCAGCTGGTTGGTTGCTGCGGCTGACCGGTGGCTGCCCTTCGATGCGAATTCGGTGCCCCTTCTGGAATATCTCTCGGCGGCGTGCCTGGTACCGGCCTGTTTCTTCTTGATGTCCCGATTGGCCGGCCGGCGCGTGGGATTCCTCGCAGCCGCGCTGGCTGCGTTCCACGGAACGTTTCTCCAGCAATACCGACACGCCGGCCCGCAGGCTCTGGCCGTGGCGGCGGCGCTCGTCGCGTTTTGGGGCTTTTTGGGCCACATCTGGCAGGCGACGGAGATCGTGTCGATCGACCTATTAATCGGCGGTCTCGCCCTGGGCGTGTGCCTGTTGGCGGGCGGGCCGCTGGCCTTCGCCGTGGTCGGTGTGCTGCTCCTGGTGTCGCTGGTGCGGATCGACCCGCACATCGAAACTCGCCACGGCGGATTTGGCCGCTCGTCTCCCGCCACGTCGACGAGTCGTGGCCGACGCTTGTGGTCTACCTGGCACGCGGTGCGCTCGGTGGGCGTGATGGCGGCCACGGCCTTTGCTGCCGGCGGATGGTGGGAGTTGATGATGCTTTACTCCCATGGCCGCGAGTTCGTTGCCGCGTGGCTTTTCGCAGTGCCCGGTTCCTCCGCGTCCGGGCTGCCCGCGGAGACTGCACAGACAGCCGACATGGCCCCGCAAATCTTCAGCGAACTTTTGGCTGCCGGCGGCGCGCTCGCGGGCTTGACGGTGTTGGGGTTGTGGATCATCGGCCGGCGGACGTTTGGCCGCGGCGGCCACTTCGTGCCAGCCAACGCGGAATCGCGGGGCGTCTGCGATTTGTCGCCATCTGGGTCGCCGTTTCCGCGGTGGTGTTCGCGGCGGGGGTTTGGCGCGGAGGCACGGCATCGCTGTATCTCGACATGTGGCGGCTGTTCTTCTCGGCGGCTTGCGTTTGCACGGCGGCGACGGCCATCGACGAAGTCATCCGCCGCAAGATCGGCCTGCTTGATTTTGTCTGCCTGACCTTCGCCACGTTGGGATGCGGTTATGGCTTCCTCCTGACGGAACGGTTGGTTCCCCACGCTTCGATGCGTGGCGTGTTCATCGCGATGGCCGCCTCACTTTTGTTGGCGAGCGCCGTTCAGCAGTTCTGCCGCCGCGGCGAGTTGCGGGAGTGGCTGTTGATCAGCGGCCTGTTGGCGGCGTTCGTCCTCGGCGATGCGGTCATAGGCATCTCCAGGCTCGAGGCGGCCGACCCCGATTGCCAATCGCTGCACGCGTTCGCCCGCAGCCTGCTGCCCGATCATGTCGATGCCGAGGCCTGCCTGTTGATCAGCGAAGGGCCGCCCCCCGCGCGACTGCAGTACGCGCTCAAGTCAGTCTGGCCCAAGGCCCAGCTGTTCGCGGTGAGAGACTGGGACCAAGCGCTGAAGGTGGCAGTCGGTGAGAGCGGCACGCCGAAGACGGCCGTCGTCGTCGACTGGAGCCGCGGCAACTCGCGTCCGGCCAACCCGACCGGCGCCCGCTGGGACGCTCCGCCCATCGGCAATCCACAGTTTTTCGCTCAGCGGCCCCTGCGGGCGTACGTGCTCGTCTGGGAATGATTTTGGCTCGCCCGCGTCGATTCGCGGCCTCGTTCACCGCGCGGACCCGACCGCGATTTGGCCGCCAATCGGCGGTTATTGCCGAAACTTTGCGGGAGGGTGGACCAAAACGACGTCGTCGGCAAAAAAATCTAAAAAGCAGAGATTCCGTGTTGACGCGTTTTGTCAAAAGCCTTATCGTCCCGCCCGCCATTCGACTGCTCACATCAGTTCGCCAACAACCTGACACCAAAATACTGCCGGCAAAAAGGAGACGCAGCGCGCGACCTCGCGTGCGAGCTTGTCGAAATCTTTTCGCGCGGCTCATGAGCCAATCGCCCCCGGAAGCGACAGGTGTCCTATGCCCCCCTGGGACCCGTCGCTTCCGGGCTTTTTTATGCGCCGACAATTCGTTCCGCCAATTCACTGATCGAGAATTGCGGAACCGCTTACTTCGGGCGCCCATCTTCAGACGAATGCTGCTGCCGCCCCTCGCGCGACCGGGAGGCGGCATCCAGCAGGTCGGCCGCGGAGAACATCAGGGTCTGTCCCGGCTTGTGCGCAGGGATCCTCCGCCGGTTCTTCATCGCCGAAAAGCTGCGACCATTCGCCAGGTTCAAGAGCGCGGCCCAGCCATTCGAATCGAGCGTCAAGCCATCAATGATGCACGCGCTCGTGGCCAGTCGCAAAAACCGGTCGAGAATGATGCGCGCACTCTTCAGACTCCGCCGCACGGCGAATTGATCCGATCAGCCAATTGAGATTATCGATTAATTCGTTAAGCTGCGGTGCGGGCGCAGGTGGTGAATTCTGCTTAGGCTTGCGGCTTTTTTCTTGACGCTTTCGTGCGCAGCGTTAGCGTAGCGGTTGTTGGCCACGAGTTTTTCCCTTGAAGCGGGGTCAACTTAAAGCCGGCAACCTGGAGTCCCTCGGGCGCTACCACGCTCGAGGGCTCCTTTATTTTGTGCCGGCCGTTTTGCTGGGCTTGTGCTTGGCCGCCCCGGATTGCGATCGCGGCCGTCTTTTTTCAGGCACCTCCTTCTGGCTCACTTGCGAGCGAATCGGCCCCGTTTAGGTCGACGAGTTCGCCTGTTTGGCTTCGACCAACTCGACGGCGACGAAATCTCCCGTCATGAATTTCGCGATTTCTCCCTCGGCCACTGGTGGAATTGACGATTCGTGCGCAGTGCCGCCGCGCCGCGATCATGCGTGGCCGGCCGATTAAACCCGGAGAGTTTGGTGCAGCGGCGCGATGGTGCGCCGCTTACACGCTGGAGAATCTGTGCTCGGTTCCGCCTGAATCCATTCCAGGCACGCTTCGTCTTTTGATTCTGCTCGGCTTTCTTCGCGGCACGCACGCAACCTCGAGGGGCGTGCCGCGTTTGTCGGGGATCGCGGCGGTTTTCCTCCGCGGCGACAAACGCGAGCGGCGCGGCCGCGAAACGCGGTCCGCCTCAGGTCCCACGAGAGACCGTCTCCAAACAAACGGCAGAAGCAGGAGCAGAACCGAAAACAGCGGGCGGCAGGTCGGGCTGCCGCCGCCGCACAGATGGGAGGGCTGCGCTCTGGAAATCATGCCAGCGCGCCGGGTCCGCCGCTCGCGGTCTCCGAAATTCGGAGATGCGCGGTGCCGCAGACTCTGGCACGCTCTGCTTCCGTGTCGCCAATACTCCCTCCGGCAAACCAAAAACCCTCGACCTGCCCCGCAGAGGGACGGACCGAGGGCTCCAAGATGGGGATTCGTCGGTGGTGCAATCGTCTTTGCTAGCTGTCTGTCATCATCGCGCATCGACACTTGGTGGCGCTCCGCGAGGCAGACGCGAAAATTTTCTCCTCGAATCGAATGCTCGCTCGATGACTCGGTGGACCCAAAGTTGAAATCAAAACTGCAGCAATTGGATTCAGAACCGCAGTCGAAGTCGGTCGCGTTCCCCTCGACACGGCGGCCCGACGCGGAGATTGGTCGATCGATCGTCTGAACGAGCGACGGGATCTCAACGGCTCGCGCTGGACAAGGTCGGCACAACGACGGCGATTCGTCGGACTGAGAGCGCGGCGCGAAGAGCCGCGAATTCAGGAAAGGGGAAGAGCGCGCACGACTCGCGATTTCGGCAGGGATTCGTTGTTGCGAATTCGACCCGCCACTGCCCAGCGTCCAAGCACCCTGTTAGCCCGCCGCCATCCATGACCGCACCGGCTCTGCCCGCGAAGTGCGCGTTTTTTTGAGGGGTCCTTAATCGTAACAAGGCCCTCGGCACTTGCGACAGGCAGTGGTCCATCGTCGGGATGATGGGTGCGGACACGTTCTGCTGCCCGCTACAGGCCCGGACCCTGCCGGAACAATGGCTGCCCGCCTTGGCATGTACTGGCGTTCACTAATTGTCTAGCGGCATGATACCGCGCGATGTTACGAAAACAAGCCACAAAATCTGGGGAAGATTCGGCAAGGGGGCGCAAGGGAAATGGCGTGGTTTATGTCACGAAGGGATGCCCCGGCCGGATGCCATCCACGACGCGCGACCGGCTCTCGTTCGCGGATGGAGACCTCCATTTCCGACGCGCGAGGCTGTTACCGTCCAGTCGGTAATTGACGGCATCCGAATCGCTCCATTAGATGGACGCATGGGTCGCAAGCCTCTCGAACAGCCGCGAAACTGGTCGGGCACGTCGGTCGGCACTGGGTGCGTCTCCGCCGCAAGCTCTTTGCCACGCAAGCGGAGTTCGCAGCCGCGCTCACCCGCAACGGCCTGAAGGTCACCACGCCGACGGTCTCAGAATGGGAGCGGGGCTTTCGCATGCCCAACCTGTCCGACCTCCTGGCGATCGCCGCCACGCTCGAGGTCCCAGTCCAATCGCTGATCCCGTCCAAGGCCTTCCTGACTAAATTCTGCGATAGCCAGAACTAGTCCTAGGACAGTTATTATGGACTGGCCATGGTTATTGGCGTCGCCCCTAAGGACGCCCGCATGACCTTGGCGCCGCTTCCCCTCAACGCTGCAAAAAACCGAGTGCGAAAGTTGGAAATACTCCCTCGCCGCGTGCGGTTCAGGCTGCCAAAGCGCCGCCGCCGATTCCCGTTCGCGTAGAAAGCGGCTCCTCGGCAGCGCCTTGTTCTGCAACTCTTTACAGTCGAATTTGCGGGACGCGGCATCGCGACCCGACTCGTTATGCGGTTGAGGTGGTGTTTGCCGCCTTGAAATCGTCGCATAATACGCAGACCTTTAGATCGGGACGGTCGTTGCGGTATCTCCGTCCCATACACTTGCCGTGCAACTCGCACGCGAGGATGTCGAACGGTTGCCCCTTCATGCCGCATGCATTGCAAACGCCGCGCTCGAGGACTTCGCCTCGGTGAACGCACGTTGAGTTAAATGGCGATCTGAGTCGTGGCTTGATTTTGATCGGCTGTGCGCGTTCGCAGATCCGGTGATATCGCTCAGGGGCTTCTGCGGTCATCCGCTCCACACCGCAAACCGTGCAGCGGATTTGTCTGTTACCGACGCTGACAAATTGGCATTCGGAAGCGCTCATGATGACCCTGCCGTCACTGTGACCGTTCCTGGGAAGCAACTCGATCGAGTCCCGCCTATTTCCGGCGTTAGCGTAAACGGGCCGGGTCCGCATAAGGGAAGTGGCCCCGGCGGGTCTAACGTGCCGACCCCCACGAGGTAGAACGTCGGGAAGATTTCGCAGGTTGGTCTACTGAGGCCGTAATACGCCCCCGTATTGAAAGAGGCCGAGACGATGTATCCGTAGTTCCACCGATAAACCCCGACTGTAAAGTAGGCTGAGTATTCGACGTCGCCGTAGCCGCTGTTAAATGGTGGCAAATCAAATCCAGCGCCCCAGCCGCAGGTTAGAATGTCCTCGCCCCCGCCGTATCCACCGGCAATGTAGATTCCAGTAAATGGCAGTTCCCAACTGCCATTGATGCCAGGACCGCAGCAGAAGCCATCGCTCACGACTCCCGAGATCGTCAGGATGAACGTTTCCGGCGGATCGACGCAGCCACACCCGCCGCCCTTGCATACCAACGTCCAATTACTAAATTGCGCCGCCTGCATTCCACAGAACCCGGCATTAAACGTGGCGCCGGTCGCTAATTCTGGAAGTTGGACGCCGTCGTCGATTACGTATGTCGATGGTCCGTCCTGCTGAGTGGCGGTGCATGCAATCTCGAAAGTTCCCGTCTGGTCTATTTCTACGTCAAGCGAAATTACCATTCCATTGTAAGGCGTGCCCGGGACCTGAACCGGGGCCCCGGCCGAGTTGCCGTGGGCGTCGCACGGCATTTGAAAAATCTGGTTCTGTGCCCAGTCGATATAAAGCACCCTGGCGCTGCCGATGAAGATGCCCGATTGGGCCGCGTTAAGGTCGTTCCAGATGGTCGCCTGCAGCGTCACTCCTCCGGCGGACCAAGTCCGATCGTTGGGTGCACTCGGATTAGGAGGATTGATCGAAGCCCTCCATAGCGAGCCGTTTCCGCCTTCCATCTGAAGGCGCGGGGACGCCGTCCACACTGGATTTCCCGCAAAGTCCGTTTGCGTGAATCCGACCGGGGCGTTTTGGGCCGAAGAACCCCAGCCGCAGGTGCAACAGCACGCACTTGACCAAAAAGACATTGCAACCCTTACTCTTAGCTGAGGCATGGATTGGCGGCGATGAGTTCCCAGCTTCCGTTGTTGTCGCCAACCCAATCGAACGTCACGCGGATCGGGGCCCCCGAAGATGCGGAGAGCGAGGCGTAGGGGTTATAGACGTTCGGGATCTGAGCTTTCGACGCCTGCTCGCTGGTCTTCGGACCGGTAATGACGAAAACCGTCCCGGACTGTTGGACATTAATGGTCGTCTGGATTTGGCCGCGGTAGGGGCCGAAGGCCGGCACGACGAGCGCGTAACCCTGCTGCGGCGAGTCGACCATCGCAAAGCCGGGCATGTCACGCGTCGCCGTCCAACTGCCGTTTGACGGGCCGCACAAACGGAACGGCGCATCATTGTTGTTCTTGTTGTGGGCCCGAAAGCGCAACGAGCAGCGGCAGGTCGAGGGTTGGTTGCGCAGACGCCGTTGCCTCCCGCTGGGACGCTCGCCGCACCGGTGATGTAGCACGCGTAGGGATTGATTGGATCGCCCGGCTGTTCTCCGAGAACGATGGGCGAGGTGACGCTGACGTCCGAGCCGCTTGGGTCCGGCATCTGCCAACCGGATGCTTCGATAATCGAGTACGGAGGGATATCCTGACCCGATTGGTTCTCGAAGCCGATCCAGCGGATGCGTCCGGCAAAACGGCTACTCAGCTCTTGAGGCATGGCGTTGCACTTTGTCGAGACATCGACCGCGGAGGGTCTGGCATCGCGCGTAGAATCCACCCGTGCGCGTGTCCAACACACTCCGCCCGAACTGCGTTAGTGTGTAGGCGGCGTTGCGTTCTTTCTCGTTGCGGCGGCGAACCGACCAGGGGAGCACGTAAGGGTTGTGCTCGGTCGCCAGCGAGGCACGCGTCATCGTCGAGCCGCCCGGCCCGGACGAGATCGAATACGTCACTTGTTGGATCAGGCCGTCCACCTGAATCGGCACGAGCCCCGCGTAAGGGACGTCGAGCGAATCTTGTTCGATGTACTCCTGGGCGGCTGCCTGCAGGTAGTAATTGGCCTCCGCGTTCAGGTCGTCGGAGTCCGTGTTGTCGGTGAAGTCGGTGAGGTCGAAGTTGTTGTCGAAAGTCCCGACGGATTTGCCGAATATGTCCTCGTGGCGAATGATGCGGGGCTGAGTCGGCACGGCTGAGCTGAGCTGCAGATCCTGGGTGTAGCGAAAGAACTCCCAGGTATCCGAGTCTCGAACCGAATAAGCGATCTTCACCTGGATGTTGGCGGGCGAGTACTTGCCGTTGGACACGGAGTAGAGCTGATCTTCGGTGATGATCAGCCAACGGTCTTCGTCCACCGTGATTCCGTTCTTGTAGGTTCCCTGCGTCGAATCTGGCGTCTGCACGGTCTGGCCGTACTTGGGATCGAATGAGCCCCAGATTTCCGGCTTTTTCGGCACCGTTTTCGTGGCATCGTTGGGATCGAAGTGTGTGTCGACGAGCCGATTGTAAAGTCTGAGCTGACGCATATCGGTTACGTCCGGCGCGTCGTTGCTCGGCACCTGGATGGGCCCATCGACACGCCACATCTTATAAATCGATTTTTCGACGAGGGGCAGAACGTCTGGCTCGTCATTGAAACTGGGAAAGCCGTTGGGGTCTTCAGTCTCCCAGCCGTTGTCCGGCGCGTAACTCAGGTCGTCCAGTTCCTGAACGGACCCGTCGGTGTCGATGCCGACTGCCGTCAAGGGGATGAATCCTTGAAAGACCCAGGGGCCGCCAACCAGCTTGATCGAGCTCGGAGTGTTGGGCGGATCGATTCCCTCCGAGATGAAAGTCTGCAGCCCGTTGTCGGGAAGGGGCTGGCCTTGGCCGACGCTCACGATTCGGACGCTGTCGTCGGCGAGCCAGTAGACGACTCGGCAGCCCAGACTTTCGCAAAGCGATTGCAACGCTTCGGCCGGATTCGCGTAGGACCAGTCGATCTCGGGCCGCGAGTCGTTTGGTAGCGCAGAGACGTCGTAATTCTGTTCGTTCATTGCCTGCAAACAGAGCGTCGCAAGATCCTGCGGAGCTTGCTCCGTGCCCGGCCGAATGTTGTTGCCGTCGCCAGCTTCTTGGTTGTTGCTGGCGGTCGAGTTAAACCCTTCGTCCGCGTTCGCGCCTCCGGGCATCCGCAGGTTGTAATGACCGGAGATGTAGCCGAACTTCCAGAGCCAACGCCGATCGAGAATCGTGATCCGCGCGATATAGCCTTTTTCGCTCTGATCGATGTGCGCGCTGTCCAACAGGCAATTCGGCAGGGCAATCCCCAGATCGTTGTACTCGAAGGTGAGATTGCCGGTGGGCTGCAAACCAGTCACGAGGTTTTGCGGCAGCTCAATGGTGCACTTGCCGGGGCTGATGCCCTGCGAGAGGACGTACTCGGCCTTCGTAAATGTCGCCAGGCCGGGATAGCTGACGATTCCCTGCGGTGCGCTCATACGGCCGTTCTCGTCAGCGTCAGGTTTTCGCCGAGTTCCAGGCCCGAGAGGTCGTCGGACTGCTCGAGTACGATCACGAGCGAGCCGACGACCTGGTCGGGGTCGATGATCTGGCTCGAGTCGCCGTACTTTTGAATCGGGTTGGTGACCGTTTTCGGCTGTTGGTCTTTCGAGAAGTCCAAGACGCCCTTGTCGGCCACGACCGGATTGCCGCTGATGGTGCCCGTCGAGTTCCAGGTGACGTAACCCGACTGGTTGACGGCAAGGCTGCCCGCACCGCCGATGCCGTAAACGGTGCAGGTTCCCGCGGTCACCAGCAGGGACGTCATGCCTCCATAGAAGGTGACGTTGCCGCCGTTTTGCGTGACTGTGCCGACGTTGGCCAGGGCACCGATGGTCAATTGCACGTCGCCGTTGACGTTGGAGACGTAACCGACGTTGAGGTCGTCGACCGTCGCCACGTTGCCCGGAAAGAAGGCGATGCCGACCTGGCCTTTATTGACGTTCACCACGTTGCCCGCATTCGTGCCGCGCCACGTGAAAGCCGGATTCCCCTGATCGAGCGGCTGGCCCGTGTTGTAGACGTTGAGCGTGCAGATGTTCAGGCCGACATTGATCTTGATGCGGCCCGAACCCTGGGCTGACGTGCCTGCGAATTGTCCGACGTTGAGCGACGTCGCCGACGCCGCAAGCTCCGTGGGGCGATACTCGTAGTACCCCTTGAGGGGCAGGCCGATTGTGCCCGTGTAGGTCTGGTAAACGCTCAGGCTGTTGAGCGTGATCGAAGGCTGGCTGATGTTGTAGAGGCAGGCGACGTTGCCCGAGTTGAATACGACGTCGTCGCCGTTGGCGGGGATTGTATCGGACGACCAGTTAGCCGCGTTGTCCCAAAAGTTGGGGCCGGTGCAGGCTGTCGTCGCCGCTTGCGTGAACGTCGCGCTGCCGGACGTTTGTACGGAAAGGCTGATGGCAAACGGCACGCCTGCCGTGTTGCCCGTCAATGTAATCGCGCTAATCGCGTTTTGCGGCGTGAATTCGCCGAACTCGGAGTAGGGGGCGTTGGCGAGGGCTGTGGCGAGGCCGTTGCAGACGTCGGCAATCGTGCCGGCCGCGGTCTGGTACGAAACGCTCTTGTTGTTGACGGTGACGGCGAATGTGTCGTTCTCGTTGGGGCTGGCAGGGGTCAGCGTCGTGACTTGAGCGACGGGCGCCGCGTTTCCGGTCCAGGTTTTCGTCGTCATGTTTAGCTCGCGTTGGGTAGTCCGGTGAGCGATCCGCTGGCCTCGAACGTGTACGACCAGCTGACCGGGTACTCGAGCTCGCCATAGCGTTGCGGCGAGCTGTATTTGATTTTTCGCTGCTGCTGAATTTCGGCCGCGGGCCAGGTTGGCGGGGGGACGGGCGGCGGCCCATAGAGCCCGATCGCCGACCCCGATTGAATCACGCGATACGTGCTCGCCTCGGAGGTTTGCTGCTGGATCCAATCGCCCTGCGCGACGGGAATCCAGACGACCACCGGGCCGCCGGTCCCCTCGAAGTCCAGGCTCTCCTCGAATTTGACGATGACGTCTGCGCTAGTGAGGGCCATTTCCCCCTCGATCGCGAACGAATAGCTTCGCCCCGCCGCCGGCTGATACTCGGCCGTGCCGAGCGTGTCGGGAAAACTCGGGGCTTGCACCACCCGCGTGCCGCCGTTGCAATTAGCACTGATCAAGGCGTGTGCGGTCGGCGTGATTCCATCGTCCAGGTACAGGACAAGGTTGTTGCCATCCACGGAGTACGCCGCGGTCAGCTGTTGAATGGCATTGGTCAGGTTCTGCTGCGTGGCATAGTTCAGCAGCAATCCCTGGCAGTCCCAACGTTCCTTGTAGGCATAGAAGAGCCCGCCCTGCGAACGCATCGGCTCGCGCGTAATGCGAATGCTGACTTCGTTCTGGCTGTGCTGATAAGGGCCGTATTTGACGATCATGGACTTTGGACTGTTGGCGGATTTAAATTGGGAGGTGCCGCGAATTGTTTTGGAGCTAACTCGTGCCCGAAGTGAAGTGCCCCAATTGCTCTCTGCGTCTGAAACTGCCCGACGCCGCCCTCGGGAAAAGAGTTAAGTGTTCAGCCTGCGAGCACTCGTTCGTTGCGGAGGCCGCTCAGGCGGGCCGACCGGATCAAGCCGTAGACCTGAGACCGGACCCGGCCTCTGAGGTGCCGTCTCGCACTTTCCCTGCGAGTCCAGTCAACAGATCGAGCCTGGGATTGCGAGGAATTCTGGTCATCGTCGTGGCCGCCGCCGGAGCGGTTATCCTGGCGATTGGATTGTTCGCCATGTTGAGCGCGTTGGGCATGGAAACAACGGTTGACGCCTCTCACAACGAACGTGGGCTGTTGGTAGAAAATCGCGTCCATAACCAGGGCTTGATGCATAATCGGGAAATCGAAGTGCTCGTATCGGGCACGGCAATCGTGTCGGGACTCCTGATGATCGGATTCGCGTCGTTGCATCCGCCGCTCGCGGCGCGAGGCGAATGACATCTATTGTTTAACGATGGGGACAGTCGGGATAACTCGTCATATTGAGCCCGCGGTGAACTCGCGGACGAACTGCACTAGGAGTTGAGCAATGGTCACAGTGGCTTGCCCGAACTGTGCCAAGCGCCTCAAGGCGCCGGACGAAGCCATTGGCAAGAAGGCGAAATGTACGAACTGCGGGCGCAGCTTCGTATTGCCACCGCCACCGCCATCGCCGAGCGTAGAGCCGGCTGAGATTGTGCTGGAACCTGTCGACGCCCCGAGAGCAACGCGCCTCCCCGGGTGGTCGGCCGTGGCGCTCTGCTGTGGCGGCGGCGTTCTACTGCTGGTGTTAGTCGCGCTGGTATTCACACGGAGGAATGCCACAGCGCTCCCGCCAACGTCAGTCGCGGGTCCCCCGCTCGCTTCGGCCGCGGAACCTTCGCAGAAATCGGCGGCGTCTGCACCGAGTCCTGCGCTCGATGCTGCTGCTCCCGGGTCTCTTGTTACGAGCTCCGAGGCGTCGAAGACACTGGAAGCAGAGCTCCAGCAGTTCGCCAAGATGCCGGCCGATAAGGCTCTCCAAGTGTACTTCGAGGCCCTCACGCAAGAGGTAAACATGGAGTCAGAACGCCAGCCGTTACGCGACAAAGCACGGCAAGCGTACAACAAGGAATGGGAGAACGCGTTCACGAGCCGAGTTCCAAAGGATCTTGAGGATGCCCTGAAGAGGATGAGGGAGCACTCAGTAAGGCATAAGAGAGTGTTGGAAATCGCAATGATGCCGGGGCCTGAACGTGCCGCGGCGGTGGCGAGAGACTCGGCCGAGGAACAGCGAATCTGGAGACTACGCAAGCAGTTTAGGGACGAGGTCAAGCAGGGAAAAATCCTGGGATTCGTCAACTTCGTTCGAAACGAACCAGGAAAGCGGGCAACCTTTGAAAACGCTCGAGACGAAGCTGCAAGAGTTGCAGACGAAGATCGACAAGTGTGAGGCAAGTCTTTTCCCCCGCTTGACCCGCGAACAGCTTGTCGAGGCCCGCAACTTTGTGCACGTGAGTATGCGTGCTGATGAAGACCTTCTCGCGGAATTGAAGAAGACGCTTGAACAGGTCGCGTCTGAAGCCGACAAGAAAGAGGTCGAATCCAGGACGCCCCCAGAACTCGAAGCCGCCCTTCGAAGACAGAACGATCTTGCTGTCCGGCTAAAGAGGATGGCAGAAATCATGGAGTTGCCTTCGTCTCGCCAGCAGGAAGCTGCCCGGAAGAAGGATGCGGAAGAAGATCGGCGGCTGCATGAAATCTCTTCCGTCATCGATGAGGAATCAAAGTGGATGGGTGCGCCGCTGGCGTTCGTACTTTACGTAAACGCTACAGACATTCAAGAAAAATGCGATCAGCAGGAGAAGAAATGTGCGAGGCTTCGCCGCGATCCCAAAAGCTTGAGGAATCTTTGAACGTTGCCCTCAAAACCGACTCGACCAGCCCTGCACCGGCGCAAGGGGCACTCGAAGCGGAGTTGCAGCAATTTGCGAAGCTGCCCGTCGACAGGGCGATGAAAGCGTACTGGAAGGGGCTCATCGAAGCATGGGACGCGGAATCGGAATACGATCGGCTTCGGCTCCAAGCGGACCAGGCATTCACGCGCCAATGCGAAAACGAATTCAAAAAGAGGGTTCCAGTGGATCTTGCGGACACTTTCAAGAGGATGACTGACCGCGCAGCAAGGCATGCAAGGTTATTGACGATTTGGAAGATGCAAGAGCCCGAGCGTGCGGTCGCGGAAGCCAAAGACGCTGCCGAGGAAGAGCGAGTCTGGAAGCTGCGACAGCAGTTTGACGATGAACAAGAGCAAGGCAAGGTTTCGGAACTTACCAATTCAAAGAATGAGACGGCGCAGCGACTCAAGGCCGAAGACTCCAAAATCCAGGCGCTGCGGGCCAGGGCTGGGAAGTTCGAAGGCAACCTGTTTCCCCGGATGAGCCGCGACCAGGTTGCAACAATGCGCAATTCGTCAACCCGAACACTCGGCTCGAAGAGGACAAGCTCGCGGAGCTAAAAAAGGCATTGGACGCAACTGCGAAGCGGTCGTCCCTGAAAGAGGTCGAGTCTAGAATGCGCCCGGAATTGGAGGCCGCCTTTCGCCGAGCGAGCGATCCTGCACTTATGATGAATCGTGCCGACGGCGATGCTGCACAGCGTAAGCAGGCAGAGGACGATGGCAAACTCCGGGACCTTGCGATTGCTATAGCGAAGGAAACGAAGCTGCACGGTCCACCAATGACAATGAAAGCGGACATAGATGCCACCGACCTGCCGAATAGGATTGCGTGGCAAGAGGAAAAGTGCTCTAACCGTCGTGCCATATCCATGAAGCTTGAGGATCTGTTAAATGCCAAAGATGGTAGGTAGACGAGTAGATGTGTAGTTATGGATTGTTTGCTTCTTTCGCCCTTTGTGCATTTCGACTCGCTTCTGCCGCTTGTTGTTTTGCGCCGTTCACCACTGCGTCTGCGATTTCTTTCAGGGCTTTGGCGGAGTCAGCATTGGCGGCCTGAATCGCTGCTTTGACCATTTCGACAGCGCTCGCGGTCTGGTGCGGCTTTTCTCCGGGGCGCAGGGCATAGGGGTTGGAATACCCCTCCTTGTCCGATTTGGTGGTTTCGACTTTCTCTTGCGCGGCGACTGCCCTGTCAGACGTATGCGCAAAATCCTGGACCGCCTGCATGTAGTCGTTTAGGGTCTTCTTCGCGTCTTGCTGGGCCTGAGCTAGCTCGCGTGTCGATTCGGCCAGGTGCTGCTGCGCGTTATCCAAGGCTTCTTCGCCACCGGCAGCCTTTCGCCACTTCACAAACTCCGGATCCAGATCCTCAGCCATTCGATCGTTGACCTTGTGCTGAATCGTGCCGCTCGTCAGGCCGTGTTCCTGCAGGAAGAGCGCGTCTTTCCGATCAATTCTCTGACCGTGGGCAAGGTTCTTGAAGATCCCAGTTGCCGTTTGTTGATCGCCCTTCGACAGCATCGACATGCGGGCTTTGTCGGACAGTTCGCGTTCCTTCTCAGCTTTGACCTGTTCTTGGGCGGCGGCCTTTTGATGTTCAGCGGCGCGCACTTGCTGCTCCATCACGGCCAATTGGTTCCCCAGCTCGACTGTCCGCTCTCGCGCCATGGTCCTCATCTCATTCGCGAGCTTGAGCGACTTCTCCTCCTGCAACAGCTGTTCTTGCAGGCTAACCGTGGTCGCAACGATTCCCCCTTCACCCTCTTTCTGGGGATTGGAGACGCCCCCTTGATTTTGTCGCAGTTTGAGATTGCGCTCTTTTGTTCCCTGAGCGATGTCCGCCGCCTCAGCCTGTTCCTTTTGCTTTCGAAGCAGTTTTTGGGCGTAAGTATCTTGGGAGACCTTCCGATCGTCTCGGGCAAGATTCTGGTCCTGCTCATGAAGCTCGCGCGCGCTCCCAACGTTGTTCGGGTCAACTCCATTAATCCGCTGCGCATAGCGCGCCCCAATGGGCACCATCTCGGCGGCTTCGTGTTGGAACTTTTGCGACTCCTCAATCCGGTCCTTCGCCTCATAGACGGACCGGGTATTCTGCTCATTGCGCTGGAGCTGCTCGAGCTGTTTCTGGTGGGCCTCCTGCGTCTCCGCAATCTTCTTTTCGATTTCGGCACTGCGCTTTCGTGGATTCGTTCCACTCCATCACGGTACCTGAGAGGGTGTCGAAATTGCCGCCAAGGAAGCCGACCTTGTTGAGGAGCAGTTTGAAACCGTCGTGGAGGGCAACGCCACCGGCGACAGCGACTGCGCCGAAGCCCGCAATTTGGGCCGCCGCCCCAATTCCGCCCCAGCCACCAAAACCCGCCAACGCAGTGCTGCCGAGATTCTTGATGGTACCGCCGAGCACCGTGGCAGTTGCCACCTTTTCCGTTGTGTTGGCGACACTCGCGGCTGTTTTCGCTCCTTTGAACGAGTCATAGAGTTCCTTGCCCGCCTTGTAGACCTCGTGCGCAGTCTTTGGCTGCATCGACAGCCTCTCCCGCCCTTTCAAGTTTTCCTTTCTCGGAATCGAAGGCCGCGGACACATGCTTGGAGAAACTGACACCCTTTTCGGCGACGATCAGAGCGTTTTCGACGCGGGACGGTTTCTCCTTCCCAGTCGGCTCTTCGCTCTTTTTCTCCTGGGGGGCTTCCTGCGAACGCCCCTCTGCTTCGGATTTCGGATTGGGAGACGGCTTGGAGGGCTCCGGATGTCCCTGAGCCTCGGGCTCCGAGTAATGCTTGGACTCATGACTCTCGGTTGAGGAGCCTTCTGCCTTCGGAGCCTCAGATTCAGACGACGCTTTGGCTTCGAGCTTCTCGAGTTGAGCAGACGCCTTCTCGAGGGCCTTCGACATCGACTCGCCGATCGACTTGGCCCAACCGTGCGACTTCTTGACGAGCTTCTCGCCGAGATGCTCGGTGTCCTTGACCATTTTGTCGAAAGCGTCGTGGACCTGCGTCGTAAGCTGTTTGAGGACAGCATCGTTGCCGCTGTCTGCGACCATCTTCAGCTTGAGTTCCATGACCCTCGACTTGTCGGGGGGGCCGGCAAGTGCCGAGGCCGATCGTGTCGAGAGCATTCGCCATTCAAAACGTCCTCGTCAGCACGGCTTCGAGCAGTTTTTCCAGGTGCTCGTGCCGGGCTTCTTCGATGTACTCTTCAACTTCGCGGATCAGGCCCGCGTGGTATTTCACGATCGAGTCGTCCGGGAACTGGCCGGTGGCCTTACATTGCAGGTAGTGGGCGTAGGCCTTTTGGTTTTGCCGGGTGAGCGATTTTGGATGCTCGGGCGTCCCCTTGGGGCAGCCGTTTTCTTTTTGCCGGCAGGGGGGGACCGAAACGAAGCCTTTGGGCGGCCGCCGCAGCGGCTTGCCGTCGGCGGTCGTGTCGATCGCGCCGGTCTTCTCGTTGTAGAGCCATTCGTGACATTTCTGGCAGTCTCGGCGGGCAACCTGGGGGTATCGCTTCAGGAGCAACACCCCGCTTACGAGTTTGGGGCGCCGGCCTCCACCGATTGCGATTCGTCCGACGTCTCGTGCGACGGCTGCGAATCGGACGGCTCAAGCTGAAACACGATCGCCTGCAGCCGGTCGTAGAGCGTCACCGGCAGCTTGCGCAAGGTCGCGCCGTCGTGTGGCACGGCTTCGCCCTTGGCGTTCTTCAAGTCCCAGTTCTTGATGGCCTTGGCGAGAAACGCGGCCACGCGCTCGACCTTCTTGTCCGCCTGCAGGTTGTCGAAGCCGTTGCCATAAACGGCCGCCCGATCGCCGGCCGTCGCCGCCCGGTACGTGAACGCCACGGCCGCGTGCAGGCCCGGAGCCTCCTTCACGTAACCCGAAACCGTGTATCCGTCGTCGATGAAACCGATGGTCATTTTTTAGTCCAAAGTCCAAGGTTCAAAGTCCAAGGTCAAATAAAGAACGCTGCCCGGATGCCACGCGCAAGGCGGCCACGTGCGGCTTGCCCGCAGGAAGGTAGCCCGCGGCTACCCGTGGGCGTTTGTGACGCTGAGTTCGAGCGACGATCCGGTCTTCTCGGCCTTGGCGTCGATCTCGAGCTTGATTTCGTCCCCCTTTTTGCTGACAGCGGGGGACTTGCCCGGCCACATGAGGTACGGAGTCGAAAACGTCAGCACCGACTGGGTCGAGCTGATCGTTTCTTCCGCATTCGAGAAGACGGCCGTCGCAGCCCCGAACGAGGCCGCGGCGATGTTGTAGAGCGACGTTTGCGCGCTCGTCCACGGCGTGCTCATCTTCACCGTTACGTGTCGATCGGTGGTCGGAATCTGCGAGCGAGTGAGTTCGTTGACGAACCGGTCGGCGAGCAGGTTGTTGTCGATCGTCAGCTCCCAGCTGAATCCCGAGACGCTCGTGCTCCCGAGGACGTTGAAGGCCGCATCGGAGTAAATGAACGGGCGGTTCGTGTCGACGGTCATGCCGGTCGGGAACGAGCCGGCCGTGCTCACCGATTCGGTCTCGGCTTCAACCTCGAGTGCGCACTTGAGCTGCGCGTCTTGCGGCGAGGCGCTGAACGTCGCCTTGCCCACGTAGCATGGGCCGTACGTGAAGACCTGGGCCACGCGATCGATCATCAAGTAGAAGGACGGCAGCGTGTCGGTGAGGGAGTAGACCGAAGACGTCGGCCCGGTGCCCAGGATGTATCCCAAGAGCGTGTCCATGCTGTGAATGTCGCACAGCAGGTTGACCGTGCCGCTGACCTTGTACGGCATCGTCCGCACGCGTTCCTGCGAGTACGAGCGAGTGCCGCGAATGCCCGGGCTGTCGCTGAAGGCGCACTGCGCGGTGATCGATTCGCTGACGAATTCCAGCCACAGCGACGAACTGGAAAACGAAGACGTCGCGGAAAGCGCCATCTGTGAGGCATAGCCGATGGAAGCGGTCATTATCTTTCTTGTCCTTTGTGGTGCCGACGGAACCCGGCCGATTACCCGACGGGCTCGGCATTCGCGCCGATCTGCCGGGTCAAATGTGGGCTAACGCGTGCCGAGGTTATGAATGATCTGCTCCCGCAGCCGCGCGGCGGCCCGCGCGGTCGGTGAGTTGTTGACGTCTGGTAACGGTTTCGCGGCACCCCGGTGGGAGTTCGCGGACCGGGGAAAGCTTTGGGCGATGGTCTTGAGACAGCTGGCCGACGTCGGCCGAAACGGGGATGGGACCGTCGTAGCGCCGCCGGGCAAATTGATGGGGGCCTCATCCTCGGTGGTTTGGCCGTCAAGACTGTCGAGGGCGGCGAGGAGGTCTCCGAGCCAGTTGTCCAGTTGTTCGACGGGAATGGGGGCAGTCGTCACGACTTCGGCTCCTCGCTCGACTTGGTGCCCGGGCCCAGATTGGTGCGGGGGCTCGGCTTGTTTGCGGGACGGGTTGGACTCTTCGCGGTTTTGGCTGCCAATTCCGCGGCGCTGGCCAGCGCGACTTCGATTGGTTCGCCGGCGTCGATCGGATTTCGAGCTGTGTCGAATTGTCGATGCACGCGGCCAACCAGCCTGGTCGTCTCGGGCAAACCGAACGCTTGCCGGTAGGCGGCGACGTTGGCGGCCAGGTCGCCGGTCGGGATAGTGGCGGCGGCCGCACTGGGCGTAGATCAGCATTTGTGGTTCAGAATTGGTTCGGACATCGGATTCATCCTTGCGTACGCACTTCGCGGCACGTCGCCTGAATCAACAGCATCGAGAGGAACAAGTTCGCGTACCACGCGGACGGATCGACGGTCACGAGCGGCTTGACGAACGTTTTGATGCTCTCGCTCGTCAGCGGTCCCAGCTGCTTCATGTGAAACAGACGCCGCACGTTCTGCCGCCAGTTGAGCTCTTGCTCGTAATTCGCAAACTGATTCTGGTTGTCGTTGTTGACCAGCGCAACCAGGATGTTGTAGGTCACGTCGTCCTGATCGTTGACGCCGGAGAGCGGCAACTCTTCGCTCGCGAACGCGATGATCACGCACGGCAGCGACTGGTTCCGATCGCTCGGCACTTTCTGGATCACGACATTTGAGGTGCTCAGGCCGACCAGCGTCCCACCGGTGATCGCGCCTTGAATCGCGCTCTGAATATCCTCCATCGCTCGATAGACAACCGCGTCCGCCATATTGTTTTGCCGGCTAGCCGCTTCACGTTTGAATTGGGAAGACGCCGCCAGCGCACGCACGCCGGCCGGAGTGGAGTCGGGATCTCGATGGGCGACTGGTCGGCATTGTGGCCGCCGGTCGAATGGGATGCGTCGCTAGGTCGTACGCGTGGTGGCTGTGAACCAGCCCTCGAAGAAATCGTTGTAGTTGGCGAAAGTGACCGTGATGTAGTACTGGCTCCCCTCGGTGAGCCCCTCGGTTCCCGACAAGAGCCCGCGATAGTCTCCCGGAACCGCATTCACGGCCGGCATGGAGACACTCGTCAGCCCTGGAATCGGTTCGCCCGGAATCGGGTTGCCGTCTTCGTCGAATCCGCCCAAGAGGTGGACGGTGAAGGCGGGCAGAGCGTCGGTGACCGGCGCCCCGGTTGACGCCAGCAAGTAGCCTTGCAGGTAGACGTCGTTGTCGTTGCCGACGAAAAGTTGTGCGGACGCCATGTCAGTCGACCGTTAGGTTGCCTTGTCGAGTGGGTACGGCAGTGAAGTGGCGGGCACTCCGCGTCGCCTGGACCGTCAAGTAGCCGCCCTTCGCCCCAGAAAACGCGCCCAGGTGCCGCTGGACCGTCAGCGTCATCTCGTCCGCTTCGAGCCCCGGTTGGAGCCAGGGGCGAATCCGATTGGCGCTGTGGCGGGCGTGCCACGGGTCGCAGTCGGAGAATGGTCCGTCGTCGATCGGCGGTTGGCCCGTGTAAGGGGCGAACGCGTCCGGCATCGCCAGGTCGTCCCAGTTGCGCTTGCAGCGGGGAATCATCCGGCTGTCGGTTTCGGCGAAGACGTCGCCCGGGAAGTCGGGCAACAGTCCTTGCTCCTGCTCGACGGGCTCGGGGTAGACGCGCTTGGCCCGCGGGATCATCCGCAGGTCGGTCTCGGTAAAGACGTCGCCCGGCCAGCTTTGTAGCTGCCCGAGCTCGTTCTCGACCGGCTCGGGATAGATGTTCTTGTGCCGCAGCCGCATTGCGGCCGGGCGATCCTGCGTTTCGGTGAACGTGTCGCCGGGATAAATCTCGTGCCAGTGTTCGCAGTCGACCGGGTCCGGAAAGCTGCGGCGATGGCGAATCCGTTTCAAGATCGCGTACGGGACCGGATCGGAAAACACGTCGCCCGGCCAATTTTGCAGCAACCTCTTTTCGGTCTCGATTGGCTCCGGATAGCTGTGGCGATTGCGGGCCCGCTGGGGGATCATCCGCGAGTCGGTCTCGCTGAAGACGTCACCGGGCAGCGGGAGGCCCAGCTCGCATTCCACCGGCGCCGGGTAGCTGCGATGGTGCCGCGCTCGCACGTGTCGCGGCAGCGCGTCGGTTTCGGTGAACACGTCGCCGAGCAGCTGCAAACCGAGCTCACACTCGACGGGAGCCGGGTACGTCCTACGATGTGCGATTCGTTGCAACCGTGGATTCTCCTGCGTTTCGGAGAACACATCGGTCGAAACGGGCAGCCCCAGCTCGCACTCGACGGGCGCCGGATGGGTCAGCCGACCGCGAAACCGCCGCGGCATCATCCGGCTGTCGGTGTCGAAGAACACGTCGCCAGGGAAACTTTGCAACAGTCCCTGTTCAATTTCGACCGGCTCCGGATACGAACGGCGATGCCGCACCCGGCGCTGCGTCGGATTCTCCTCAGTCTCGGAGAAGACGTCGCCCGGATTGATTTGCAGCAGTCCTTGCTCGACTGCTGCTGCCGGATAGTAGATCTTGCGTCGCATTTGTTTCTTCGCGGACTAACCAGGCATTCGCGCGTCAGCGTTCCTGCACTTAGCCAGCATGAGAGGCGCGGTCTCAGCGAATTCCGTAATTAAACGGGACGAAGATGCGGGACGGCTTGTAGTCCTCCGGCCGGCCCGCTTCGACGTTCTCCATCCACTGCTCGAGGTGCACGCATTTTTCGCGGCAGTTCTTCGAGCCGCAGACCGGACCCACGCAGCTGTCGCAGAAGAAGAATCCGTCTCGCGGCTCCAGAAATGCATGCCGCAGTGGATGCACATCACCATCTTCTGCCGCGTGATCTTGTCGCTGCCGAACTCCTGGGTCTCGACAACGGCCGATTCGTAAATCTGGGTGGTCATTGAACGATACCTCTAAAGAGCCGCGCACACAGTAAGCGGTCCTTCGCGATAGGAGCGGCGACAGATGCAACACAGGTGCGATCGCACGAAGAGTTCGCTTCCTTTGTGCGCGGCTGTTTGGGCTGCTTATGGCTTGGGGGCGATGCTGAGCACATACGACTTGCCGACCTCGAAGGCCTGGGCGTCAGCGACTTCCATCAGCGGGAGTTGAAACCCACCGACGGCGCCTCCTTTGCCGTTGCCGCCGACGTTCTTGGCCATCAACGTCACCGTCCGCCATTCGGCGATCAACTCGTGACCCTGGTGGATTTCTTCCGGGTCGATCGCCACACAAATGAATTCAAAGCCGGGAGGGGCGGTTGTTTCTGACATCGGGGTTCTCCTCGAGAACTTCGGCCTGGAATTTCCGAATGACGAAGCACGAATGACGAAAGCAGCTCGCCGCCCGAACGGGACTCGCGCGGCGATGGGTCCTGCGTCCTTAGGTCATTCGGTCGTTTCCTTCGTCATTCGGAAATTCGCACGGCCAGGCGGGGCTATTCGATCCAGGAAATCGTCGAGTCGTAGGCCACGCCCGTGCCCGACGAGAACGACAGCGAGCGCAGGCCCAGCCCGTTGTTTTGCGTGGCGATGAGCATGGCTTCCTTGCCGTCGCGGGGGATCCAGCGGACCGTATTTCGCTGATGGCAGTTGAGCCGCCAGAGCGTCTTGCCCGAGGTGTAGGTGGGCTCGGTGCTGAAGCTGCCGGCATTCACGCCGAACTGCCCCGCCGGTCCGCCCGGATCGTCCTGGGCAGGCGTGATGGCCGTGCCTCCGGAGCCGGCGGTGGTGGTGCGGTTGAAGAAGAACTCGGCGATCTGATCGGCCGGCGTAGCCGGACACGAAATGTCAACTTCGCCGACCTTCCCCCGCGTGGTGGGAGTGGAGAGGGTCTGGTACAGGTTCTGCATCGTCAGGTTCGTCCCGACGGTGACAGAAGCTGTTGAATCAAAGGGCTCGGGCATGGAATTCGTCTTTCAAAAAACAGGGAGTTAGGGTTGAGGTTCAAATCGCGATGTGCAGGCAGCCTTGTTTGACCGAAGTCCCGCATTGAGAGTTCGCGTCGTCGTTGAATTGCAGGTGCTGCCCGTCGTCGTACGTGGAGAACGTTGCTTCGCTCGACCATGGGCCTTGAATCGTTCCCGACCAATCGCTGTTGGTGGAGTCGATGACAGTGGCCATCTCTAAGCCGTACTGCGTATCCGGAGTCAGCGAGCTCAGATTGAATGGGCTTCCATTCCCACCGCCGCCCGTGTTGCTAGTGCTACCGCTGGTCCAGTTCGCCGCGCCGACTGGATGCTCATAGCGATAGGCGTAATCACCGAAGCCGATGTTGCTACCGATCGTCGGGGGCGAGAATGAGATACTGATGCCCGTCGTGCCGTGGCCCGGGGAGATACTGGTCGGCGCGGCTGGTTCGGTCGCCCAAGCCACACCGCTCGACGCCGCGCTAGTCCCGCCGGTGCCGACCGCTTCGACTTCGAACGCGTATTCGGTGCCGGCCGTCAGTCCGGTAACCGTCGTGCTGGTGCCGCTGATGCCCGTTTGGAGCGTGCTGTAGGTGCCGCCCTTGGTGCTGGACTGGAGCAGGTTGTAGGACGTGGCACCGCTCGAGGAATTCCAACTGATGTCCAGCACCGTGGTCGGGTTGGTGGAGTCGTTCGTGACGGCCAAGCCCGTGGGCGTGGGCGGGGCACTTGCCGCCTGCTCATAAGCGACAGCGATCGCCGTAGCCAAACTGACACTGCTTGTGGTGAAAGCCGGATTGATGCTGCTCTGCGTGGATGAAACAGAAGCTCAGGAGGCGCTTGCCGGTCGATGCGATGGTGAACTGGCCGATTTCGGTAAAACCTGACGGCCCGGTAATGCTGTCGCCGGTTGACGACGAGGTGCCCCCCATTGCGACGAGGATGATGTCATTGGCGTTGGTTGTTGAAAACGATCCGGTGGCCGGATTGCCAGTGCTGCTTCCACTTCCGGCTTGTGTGACATCCACGGTCGCGCTGCTGCCGAGTCCGGAGACTTCGGCCGCAGAGATGTCTAAACTACTGCTCGCCCGCTGGCGCCCCATGTCGCTGTGATTTTGAAACTGCTGCCGCCCGTGATGTTGGCGGCGACCCAAATGCTGACGAAGGCGGTCCCGGACGGGATATTGTTGCTGACGGGATTGCTCAGGACGTCGGTGGTGCCACTTGAATAGCCATTGCACAAAGCACAGGTATACGAATTACCCTCAGTGTCGCTCAGAGACAGTGTGGTCGAGGAAGTGGTGTTCGACCCCGTAACGCACACGACGATGGCGTTGCCCATGGTCGTGGCCGATCCGAAGGCAGACGATTGAATCGAGGTGCTATTTGTCGTCGCGGAGGCAGCCAGAGTCTGAACGACCGAGATGCTCACCAATGGTCCCTATGCGTTAGAATCTGAGGCATGAAGGCGCGAATCGCCCCGACCGCGATCGTCCTCGCCATCGCGACGGCGACACTTTGCTCGTTCGGAGCCGTAGCCTATCAGCACGGCCGGCGGACGGCGCCGCTCGCCAGGTTTCTCGATCCGCGGCTCGCACCCACAATTGACGAAGCGTTCGTTAGCTTCCCGGTCGAATACGCACTGCGAGCGGACGAAGCGAATGACGTCGTGTTCCTGGGCGACAGCATCTGCCACGACGATGTTGACCCCGCGCGGCTGAGCGGACTGAAGTCCTACAATCTCGGAAGCCTGGGAAGCGTCGGGCCGCTCGGAATATTGCTGACCGCCGAAGCATATCTGGATCATCATCCGAAGCCGCGACTGATAGTGCTCTGCATCTCGCCGCTGCGATTTGAGGTGAGCTCGGGTTCGGCTGGCGGACACGTCGCGCGTCGCCTGGTGGCGAATTACGGACCCGAGGTCGTCGGTATCGTGCCGATCACGCAAAGCCTGATGTACTTCATCAGGCGGGGAGCCCTCGAAGCCAGCGGGCGGACCGGAGGCGAGGCGCTGCTCGATAGGCCGTTGCGAGGCATGGATTCCGAAAGCTTTATTAGCCTCGGTCGCCGCATGAAGGCCTCCCGCGGATTCTTTGCACTGCCTGGCGAACATGGCGGTCGTTGGTCGGTCGAGTTCCCAGCTCCACAGCCGTTCATCCTCGACAAGTGGAAGGACGGCCTGAGTCGATTGGCCGCGCTGTGCAAGGCGTCCGGCGTTCCCATGATCGTGCGATTCGGGCCGATCTGGTCCGGCGTCTCGAAATCGCGAGACTTCACCGCGCTTGACTCCTGGGCCGACGAACTTGAGGTCACGAGCGCCAATGTCCGCGTGTCCCGGCCGATCGTCCTCGCGTGGGACCGCGACGTGATGTGGGACTGCTTGCACCTGAACTCCGCCGGTGTGGCCCGCTTTATGCCGATGGTCGCGAACGACGTGCGGGCGATTCTGCAACGGGAATCCGTCAAAGGTCATTGAGTCGGCGGTCGGTGCACGTCGCGCGGATTGTGTCGAGCCGATGGCGCGGAGCCGGGTGGGCGAATAAAATGAATGTTCATGGCGACCCAGGCGGCCAACTCGAAAGACGGTTTCTTCCAGATTTGGTTGGCTGGTTCCGTCTTGGCGGTGACGGCGGTCTCGATTGTCGCTCTGGGGGCGATCGCCTATGGCGTTGGTGCCGGCGTCAACCGCGAATTGCGGTTCTTCCAACGGGGGGAACGGCCGACTGCTGATGAAGCGATTGCGGTTTGTCCCGTCGAGTACGCGCTCGGGACGAGCGACAAAAATGACGTGATCTTTTTGGGCGACAGCACGTGCCACACTGGCGCCGACCCCCGCGTCTTCGAGCGCATGACCGGCCTGGTCGCCTACAACCTGGGCAGCCTTCGCGGCGTGGGGGCGTCGGGCTTCGTCATCACGCTCAAGGCGTATCTGTTGCATCATGCGAAGCCGCGGGCCGTCGTGCTCTGCGTTTCGCCGACGTGCTTCGAGGATGAGGCTGCCCGCATTGGCGGTCCGCTCCCGAAGGCGTTTGCCGCCAATTACGGACCGGAGGTGGCCGAGGTCGTGCCGCCGCTCGAGCGGATTTCGTACTTCTGCAAGCGAGGCGTGTGGTCTATCTGGCAGCCAGCCTTCGTCGATCGATTGCAGGGCCAGGACGTGCGTGACGTTCCGCTCAAGGGGATCAAAGAGGAGGAGACGTATCACACGCTGCAGCGCAAAACGCTCGACGGCCGGGGATTCTTCGGCCTGCCCGGCAGCCACGGGCCGCCGAAGGGAATTGCGAGCGGAGGGGATGTCGTCATTCGCGAAGAATGGAGAGAGGGCGTCGAGCGCATCGCACAAATCTGCGAGGAGGCGGGCATGACGCTCGTCGTGGTATTTGCTCCGGTCTCGGCCGACGTGGCCCGCGCCCGGAACTTCGGGCCGCTGGAAACTTTGGCCGGCGAACTCGAATCGACCTTCCCTCACACGGCGGTCGTCCGGCCGATCGTGCGAACTTACGATGCTCCCCTGATGTGGGACGGGCTGCATCTCAATTCCGCCGGCGTCGAAAAGTTCCAGGCGAGCATCGCCAAGGACGTGCAGGCCGCATTGAAGCGTTGAGCAAGTTTGCTGCGTCATGCGGCCACCTGCACTTTCGTGCCGGCGGGGACGCTATAGAGCGCCGGATCGGTATACGGTCCGTACTGTTCGTAGGCCGACTGCCCGGCCGCGTTCGTGACCGTCGCTCCGTAGACGCCCGCCGTCGGCGTGAAGGTGACTGTGGACGGAGTGCCGGAGACGCCAGTCAGGCTTGGCGTGATCGTCGCGGACGGACGCAGCGACAGGTCGTGGAACCAGGCCGCGTGCGACGGCAATCCGCTCGCCATTACGGGATCGACGCGGAAGTCGTAGACGGTTGGCGTCCAATAGGGCGAACCCTCGCCTTGCACCTGTGAGTGCAGCCACGAGTACAAGAAGACAGCGTCGAGGTCTTGTGCGATGGCCGCTTTGACGAGGGCGGCGGTCACCTGCGAGCGCTCGGCCGCCGGATCGACCGGATTGCCGGAGTACTGGCCAACGGGACCCCACTCGGTGCAGAACTGCGGCTTGCCGCCCCATCCGCAGCCCGCGGCCACGGCGGCGAATCGCGTGCGGTTGCTCGCCGCGGTTGCGGATGACACGGTTTGACCGTTGAGAAATCCGTTCGTGTCGGTCGGCGCGTAGCGGCTATAGAAGTGAAAATCGATCGCGTCGCCGACGGCTGCGGGCGCCGCCAGGCTCGCGTACGGAGCGTCACCGTAATAGGTGCCGGCGACCACGAGCGCATGCGTCAGGCTGCGCACGTTCGCGGCCTGAGCACTTAGCACGGCCGTCTCGGTGGCGACGCAGAACTCTTGGTGCTGGGCATTGCCAAATTTGTTCGCCACGACGTCGTTGGCCTGGCACCAGGCGGCGGTGGCCGTGTTGAAGAGCCCGTTCAGCACGGGATCGCGGTGTAGGACCACGGATTGTCTTTGGCCAGCGAATGCTCGTTCTGCAGGATGACGGCCATCAAAGTGGGGTCGTCACCCAGTGCGAGATTCGTATAGGGATTCACCCAGCGGAACAACTGCTGATTGAACTCCGCCTGGAGCTGCATCAAGCCGGCGTCGAACCACATCCAAGGATGCATGCAGCCGACGGGGTTGCCGAGATAGCTTTGCGAGGTGCACTCGACGAACGTCGGGCAGGCCCAGGAGGGAACGTCAGCAGGCTTGAGCACGCGCTGGTAGTGCAGGGTGAGGACGATTCGTAGGTTGCGCTGGCCGCAAGCGTTAAAGAACCATCCGAGAGCCTGCAGACTGATCGGGTCGAGTTGCCGCGATCCGGTCTGCGGTCCGTTGCCGCAGCAGAACAGGTTGCAACCGGTGAAGCAGTCGAGCCCGTGAATGCGGACTGCTCGTACGCCGGCGTTGACCAGGTTGTCGAGCTGGGCGGCCACCAGCTGGGTCGAGTTCGTATTGAGCGCGGGATGGCCATTTTGCATCGTGACCATTCCCAGGATCGCCCAGTTATCGACGTTGACGCCGAAGAACGTGGCACGCTGCTGCCCGACTGCAAGGTGGCCGTTCTGAACCGTCACCGGTCCGGCGCTGATCGGCGGTGCCGTCGGCGGGCCAAACCAGATTGTGGGAGGGGAGGGCGTGCCCATGTCGATTGTGGACTTTTTGAGATCGGTAAGGAAATGCGGGTCCGAGGAGTGATTCAGACGGGGTCGTTCGAGCTCATTACGTCAGAGCCGCCTCGCCGCATCACAGTTGTTTGACGGTGAGGCAGACCCATTGGGTGTCCATCCGGACCAAGGCGGCATGCTCGATTCGCCAGTTCGCTTCGCTCGCGTCTTGGATGATGTCACCGTTGTTGAGGATGTTGCCGTTGGCGGACGGATTGAGCAGAGCATCAGGGACGATCCAGACCTTCGTGCAGCTGTCATGGCGAAAGTCGCCGAACACACGCTGGGCTTCCGCTTCTTTGAGTTGCGATGCGGCGGCGATGCTGACCGTCGTTCCGCTCCCGCCGCCCCCGGAAGCCGCGAAGAGCGTGCAGGTCACGGCCTGCGTATCGACCCACGAGACGTATTCTGCTTCCAGGATCGATTTGATCGTGCTCACGACTTAGACGTGTCCTCGGGTCTGAAACTGATAAGGTCCACCGATGATGGAAATCTGATCGTTGAGCCGGTCGATCTCATCGAGCAGCGACTTGCGATAACCAACCTGGTCGACGCTTACGCCTTCGCCGGTGGTGTTGGGTCCGCCGCCCGGCGTGGTTGTCGTCATCGCCGCCAACTGCGCATAGATCGCACTCCGTCGAGCGAGGAGATTCGTCAAATCTTGAGGGCTGGGAAGACCCGACATGGATGTGTCGTGCTTTCGGCGGAATTGGGCGGAGCGGAAAAGAGAAGCACCATCGGGCTGACGCCCGACGCTCGCCGGTCCACGGGCTGGCGAGCCGCCGGTGTCAGCCGGCGGGTGCTTTGGGCGCTTAACGCTGCGAGAGCGGTTCACGCCGCGCTGGTCGTGAGCTCGAACTGGTACGCGTCGCGGTTCCAGCGGAGGCACGCGTTCGGCACGAAGCGCCGGCTTTCCGCCTCGTAGCTCGCCTTCGTCCAGGGAAGTTGCTGCGCTCCCATCCAGAATTGCTGGGACTGTTCGCGCCCGTGCGAATCGATGACCGTCCGCGATTCCTTCTTCGTTTCGCAGCTTTCGACGATGTGGTAATAGCCGCTGGGGCCGTATTGCTGGCCGTTGTCGTTCTTCATCCGTGTCGCCAGATGAATTTGCGGCGGATCGCACCACTCGCACTTGAAGCGGTGCCGATGCGACTGGGCTCCGAGGTTCTTGATCGCGACGTACTGACCGATCGCGTCGGCTTCGTCGATGCCGTAGAGGAACATCGCCATCGAATCGGTGCCGCGGGCGACGGCGAAGAGCTTCACCGGAACGAGCCGCTCGACGACCGATTCGCCAGGCTGCGACGGATCCTCGCCGGCGAAGACGTACGGTTTTTCGCTCACTGATTGGGTGGCTGGGGTCGGACTCCCCTGGCTTTTGGCCAGATCGCCGGATTGCGAGAGCGAGCTGCTCTCGACCCCAGCCGCCCGACCGGAGGTGCCAATCTGGAAGTAAACTTGCAGCGCGTGGTCGGCCCGGTCATCGATCTCGGCGGCGGCCGTCTGCGCGGTTTCCTCGTCGAGCTTTCCTTCGGCGATCAATTTCTTCACCGCGGAGACGACCTTCGCAGTCTCGAGCTTGTGGGTCTTGGCCGAGTCTTGAAGTGTCATGTTTTCTCCTGCGGCCTGGCCGCATGTGAGGTTGACTTGTGAACGTCCGACTAGGTTCTTGCTAGACGGACTGGGTGTTTAGTCGCTTCCATGCGGTTAGCCCGCACCAGCGGCGTTCTACGCCGTGCATTTCGCCACGTAGCGCGGGTCGCGGACGGCGACGGTGCCGCGCTCGGTGACTTTGAAGCGGGCGACAACGTCTTCGGTGAACTCCGCTTCGTTGCCCGGTGGGGCTTGAATGACCTGGATCGGCCAGTTCTCCATGTACATGAAGGCCCGTTTGAAATCCCCAATGAACCAGCTCGTGGCGCTCGAGTCGCGCGCATAAACAAGAGGGCTCGAGAGCACTTCGAACTGGCTCACGGGGACCTTGCCGCCGAAGGCCGAGGGATAGCCGGCCGGATTCGGGGCATGAGTGGACCAGGTGCCGCCCGCCGTGCTGGGCGTGTCGGTCGTGAGGCCGGGGGCCGCCCAGACCTCGGTCGCCCGCTGCAGCGCCATTGCGGTCGGATGCAGGGCGGAGGGAACGATCATCGTGTCGGCCATCACGGCGATCGGTTCGCCGGTGAACGGGTCGGTCATCTTGTCGAACAGCAGCAAAGCCGAGTTGATCGATACAAAGTCGATGAGCTGGTTGGTCGCCTGCACGTTGACCCACGGCGACGAAGATTGATACGTGTTGTAGGCCGTGCCGAGGAAGTTGTACGAATTCGTCACGCCCAGGATGTGGTCGAGAATCCGCTTCTCTTTATTGACGCCCATCCAGTAGCCGACCTCGCCGGCGTTCTCGAGCACGAGCCCCGTACGGTCGAAGAAGACCGTCTCGAGCGTCACCTGAACGATCATGCCGCGCTTGGTCGTCTGCGGCGTTTGGATCCACGATTCGCTGAACGAGGCAGTCGGGTAGGCTTTGCCTTCGCCGATCGACTCGGCCTTGTCACCGATGCGGTTGATGCCGGGGATCTTTTCGCCGTTGAACTCGGTCGGGACGGTCGTCACCAGCTTGTCGCCGACGAACGAGCGGTCCTTGTAGCGATCGAGCAGCGTCGAATACATGATCTGCCCGGTGATGTTGGAAAAGTTGGCTGTGCTGATCGCGTTGCCGGCCTCTTCCAACAGCGTGCGACCGCCGCCACGGGACGGGTTAAAGCTGTTGACGAGCTCGGGCCCGACGCGCTGGCCGTTGGCCCGCGTCTCGACAAAGTTCTCGAACAGGCCGCGGATGGAGAATTCGTGGGGCGAGATCTGCTTGGACTCAATGGCCCCTTTGAGGCCGGTCCAAAAGTCGTCCTCTTTGCCTCGGGCCCGCCGATCTTCCAGCTGTTTCCGCAAATCGCGGTGAAAACGTTCGTTGTAAGCCACTTTTCTCTCCTGCGGCCTGGCCGCGTGGGTGTCGCTAAGAAAGCTATGCGTTCAGGACTAGTGGGGCTGCCGACGGGTAACGCACCCAAGCGGCTGGCCCAGTCATTGGGGCCGGCCAATTCATGCGGCCCGCACCTTCGCCACGGGCG
Organism: uncultured Planctomycetaceae bacterium; assembly: GCA_963813715.1. Classification (GTDB taxonomy): domain Bacteria; phylum Planctomycetota; class Planctomycetia; order Planctomycetales; family Planctomycetaceae; genus DASPSM01. Next base: position 161,366 of record CAWFAK010000014.1, read on the forward strand.
CCTAGTCGGGGCTGTTCGTGTTCGGGGCGCGTTTCTGCCAGACCTGCACGTAATCGATGTAGACGTTCTCCATGCCGCCCCCGACAGTGGCACCGTTCTTCACGCCGACGACCGGATAGAGGTAGGTCGTGACTGGCGACGTGAAGCTGACCGTGTCCTTGATCGGGTAGTAGCCCGATCCGGCGGAGACGTTTTGCAAGAGCGGCTGATCGTTGAGGAAGTAGCTCACTGTCAGCGTCTGAGCCGTCGACTGCTGCGTGCCGCCAACGACCGGCTCGATGAGCAGGCCCAGCTTGACGAAGCTCGACACGCCGGCAGCGTTCTTTGAAGTATTGAGGGTCTGGGTTGTGCCGAGGCTCGAGACGGTCGACCAGACGGGCGAGCCGCTCGCGTGCCCTTGCTTGTAGATCATCGCGCCGTAGAAGTTGCTGCCGGGGCCGCCGCTCGACGACTGCAGGGAGTTCGTCACCGTGCCGGAAAAAAGTCCCGCGCAGACGTTGGCGTAGTTGGTGTTCGCCTCGGAGTATTGGATCATGGCCTCGAAGAAGATCGGGCAGTCGGCCAGGAGTTGGAAGACTGCGTTGGTCCCACTCACATACGCGGCGTCATTGGCCGCCGGGCTGCCTCCCGACGGAACGAGTCCCAAGATCCCGCCCGCAACGTTGCCGGTGCTTTGGATGGCGTTGGTCCCGCCGGTGCTGGTCGAAGTCCAGCGTCCCGTCGTCGAGGCCGACGAAAACTCGGTGAAGTCATCAAAGAAGCCGTAGGCATTGACGAGAAACGGGGCGTGAATCGGAACGTTCGGAGTTTTTGCCACTGTCGTATGCCCTTGAGAATGCTGCGATTGCAGGGGATTTGAGACGAGTTATGAGCGGCGAGCGTTGCGCGTCAGCCTGATCGTGCTCACGTTAAAGATGATTCGTTGTGTTCATAGATTGCGCACCGTCGGGGTACGCACTCTCACGTCAATCGAGCCCGTCCGAGTGACAGGAGTAGCTCGTGCGTCGCGTCCGCCGCACCAAGCCGGCCCGATTTGGTCGACGAGAGAGGAAGGGGAGGCGCGCTTCGCGGCCGGCTCATCAGTGGCTTGTGGGCCCGTCGCCCGAAAGGCCCACTTGAGGAGAGGTCCGGATGTGCGGCGGCCAGCGATTCGATCAGCGCCTCTTGCGACTGATGGTCCCTCTGCGCAGCGACCGCTGTGATCATTTCGCGGGTGAGCGTCAGTCCGCGCTCCGCGATCAGCAGGCAGGCCCGCTCGCGAGATTCGAGCAGCCGAATCCGCTTCCGCAACCCAGCGATTCGCGGCGACCGACGAAGCGATTCCTGCATCGACGAATCACCGCCGTCGTCGTCCGCTGACTCCTCTGCCTCGGCCCCCTCGTCTTCGGTGACCGCGGCATCGTCGCCCTCCGAGGGGTCCTCTGCTGAGTTCGGATCGTTTTCCAATGAGCAATGCGCGACTTTGACGATCGCCCGCAGCACTTGGAACACCGTGCCCGCGAGGTCGAGATTGCTCTTCTGACAGGCGTTCATCACATCCTGGCAGAACGCGTCGCGCGAGTCGCCGTCTGTCGCGGCGGGCGGTTTGCCCGCGGAGCCTTTGTTGATCGTGGCATCGTCATCCATCGGGCTGCTCTCAAACAAAGAGGTCGTGGTTCCCGGCCGCTCGGCGATTAGATCGACCGAATGGACCTGGTTGATCTGTGTGACTTTCCCCCTGCCGTTGTCCCCCTTATCGACTTCACCGTGCGCGTGATGCGACATTGTGAAAACGTCGGGCATCTCTTCGGCCGCCTCGAGCACCATTGGCGTCAGCGGATGGTTATCGAGATAGCGAATGTCGGCGTACGCCCCGTCGGATTCGACCCTGACGTTCAGCAGCTTGCCGAATCGCTCTTTCACGTGACGCGAACCGTCGGGCACCCGCATGCCGTTGCGATCCCGCTTCGATTCGAGGTGATCGAGATTCACGGGCGCCCCCTCGTAGAGCGGCAACGCCTCCTTGATCGCGCTCGGGTCGTAGTCGTAACCCGCCATGTCGGCGAAGTCCTTGCCCAGGACCGAGCCCGGGTTTCGCGAGTGAAAGCCCAAGATCTTCACGCCGCGGATCAGTTTCGCTTTGCGATCCACTCGGCCCCCCGGAGGCGCCTTGCCGATGGCGACGCGCTCTTCGAGGAGGACGGATTTGTTGCCGTTGGTGTGCATTGTGGTCATCCGCCCGCCTTCACTTCGGCCCATTCGACGGTGACTCCGACGCGCCACGTGTTCGATGCACCCCAACCGCCTGGTGTCCGAATGATGAGAGCCTCATTGTTGGCCAGCACGAGCGGACGAGCCGGATGCACACCCCAGCGATAGAGGTCATACATCCCGCCGACGCCCACCGCATTGCCGGCGACTGCCGCGTAACCGATGCCCGTCGTGTCGAGCGTGAGTGTGCCGGCAGTCAGTGCGGCCGTCGATGCGATCCGGAGGTCGCCCTCAGAATTGAAAAGCGAAGCCGGATAATCCTGGCTCGACAGTGCCTGGCAGGCCGTGGAGCTGCCGGGGACGATCGCGGTCCCGCCCGATGGTGCGGCGGTCGCGCCCCGTCCGATGATCGCCTGGAGGTCTGCGCCGATGCCGGACGAAAAGGCCTCACACTTGGCGGCGACAGTGATCCGTGTGACGAGGGCCGAGTACGTGCTGTCTTCCCAAAGCATCGATAAGAGTTGCCCATTCCCGGCAATGCTGCCCGCCACGGCGCCGCTGACGGCTCCGACGGAGTACCATCCCCGCACTGTAATGCGGCCGAGCAGGGGATCTGAGATGACGTTGTTCAGCATGGACTACGTTTTCACTCGTGAAAGACGCCAGGGTTTCACAGCCACGAAGAGGAATCGGGAGGAGACTTGCGAAGTCACAAGCCCGTCGGCTTGATCGAATCACTAACCGAAGAACCATTCACTCGAATCTGTGAGTTCTTGGTGCCTTCGTGCCTTTGTGGTGAATCGAGATTGTGATCGGTTTTTTGCGCATCTCTGTCTTCTTCCATGTGTTTGCGTTCGGTTTCGTAGTCCTCGCCCGCTTTGGCGGCGATCGTGCGGTTCGACAGGATGCCGAGCTGTTTGTAGACGGCCGCTGCCTGGGCCGTGGCCAGCTCGTCGCGAGTTGCCACCGTCGGTGGGACGATTTGCAGCTCGACGAGCGCGAGCAATGCGTCGACATCCTCGATGCCGAATTGCGAGAAACTCCCCGATTGGGCCGCGATCGCCAACACCTTGCGAAAGATCCGCCTGAAGCGACTGGAGAAAAATCGCTGGTCGGCCTCACGGGCTTTGACGAACGGGGATTCGGCAATCAGCGTGGATGAATAGTTGGCGTTGCTGGCGTCGCCAGAAATCATGTATTCGGGCATGTTCCAGCGGGTGCCGACGGCCCGCATGATGTACTGGGCCGCGGCAACCGATGACTCTTCCTGCCCATCCGGCAGCGGTTTGTATTCCTGCCCCTTGGGGACGGTGAACACGCTCCCTTTTTGAATCCTGACTTTTCCTTTGGCACTCGCGCCGGTCGTGATTGGATTTGCGTTTGCGATGGCTAGGTTTTGCGCCATTTGTGGCGTCGTGCCTGTGGGCATCTGCGTAATCCACGGGACGGCCGCCCGCATGGCCGAGCCCAGGGCCACCGCATCGCGGAGTTTGTTTTCGCCGACCAAGTCTGTGAGCACCGCCCACATATCCGGGAGCCCGCGCTTCACGTTCCGGTCGGTGTTGACTTTGATGTGCTCGATCAGGCCGCTGCCCAATCGCAGCGCCAGCTCGAGGTCGTTGTTGGGGAGAAAATCGAAGTCCGTTCCTTCCGGATTCCACAAGACGTGGTAACCAAGCACCGTCTCGATGTCCGACGCGTACGTGACGACGCCGAACACCCAATCGAGAGGCACGTCGGCCGCCAGCCAATCTTCGAAGTCCGTGGCGTTGCCCGGTTCGGTGACCCGCTCGGGCTCGATGAACCGCGTGCGGGCGATGCCGTTCTTGTCGGGGTAAAGGGCGGTGAAGGCCTCGCCGTCCCGCCGCACGCGGTTATGCAGCTCGCGTTCGCGATCGCCGATCCAATCGTTAACGTCGCAGAATTCGTCGATGACGTCCTGCACGGCCTGGCTCAGTCCGGCCGGAGCCTGCCGGTTGGCCTTGTCGGCGACCTCGTAGGTAAAGCCCTTGCCGATGACGTAGTTGCCGAGGGCCTCAAGCGCTCCGATCGCCATCGGGGCCGTCTGCGCGACGATGCGGGCCGCCCCGCGGATCATCGCCAGCTGGGCCTCGGTCTGGAAAATCGGCCGGTTCCAGCCGTGCCGCCGATCGTCAATGAGCGACAAAGGCAACAGCGGCTTGCCGAAGCCGAAGGTCGGATCATCGATCAGGAATTCAAGCGGATCAACCCAGCTTTCGCCGGCCCGCGAGACATAGGCATCGAAATCCCACTCGAGGAGTTGGCGTTCTTTGCCCAGGCGACGGCCGAGGCCCAAGTCACTGCCCGCACCATCGGGCGTTGCCGGCGTTTCCCATAGCTCGCGTGTTTGTTCCACACTTGCATTCTGCCAGCGAACCGGGATTCGGCCCAGGCCCAATTTCTACGCGCATAGAAACAAGGCTGGAAATATTTCATAGTCGGGCTGGGTTCGCTGACTGCGCGGAGGGCAACTTTCGACCTTGACCACCAGATTGCCGAATGAGAGGCAGAAACCGCTCTGATGTCGAGGAACGACGAAATGGCAAATTCCTGCCGTCTGATGCGAGTTTGAAGGCTTTCGCCAATTGAGTGTTGGCCGTGTAGCAGGGGGCTTGGCATCCGAATTAAAGCCTCGTTATTTCGGCGAATTCCAATTGCTTTTTTTGAAGGGCGTTGGCAGGCTGGTGGCCCGGAGACTTACAGCAGTGAAGGTTGGAAGTCTTCGATCACGAACTGGTCGTTCGACCGGTGCTTTGCTCGCGATGTTTCTCAGTCAGCGCTTTCTGATCGACTACGCGGGGAACCAGGAGTGGCCTACATCGTTAAGGCGGTGAGTGCGTCGGGTTGCAAATTGTGGGTGCAGCCTTCCAGGCGAAAGTCTCACAGAGATTTCGGGCCGCGTGAAGACGCCGAAGTCTTCCGGACACAAAAGGACGCCCAGGCCGTCATCGACACACTCCCGGAATCGTTTCGGCAAATCGGCTTCAACTTCGAGGTCGAGTCTGCCGGCTGACAAACTTCCGCCAAGAGCGTTCCTCTTCGGAGGAATTTGCCTCGGGATAAAGGGAGCCGTCTGCAGGCAGACATCGTTACCCCTGGCGCCGGTAGCGAATCGTCATTTGGATATGCTCCTTCGCGTCCTTGGGCGAGAGGGCGCGGAGCGACCAGTCGTGGTGGTCTGCGTCTTTCCAAATGTCGACTTGCCGCCAGGTTGTCATTTTTCCGGTTGAATCATCGCGGCCCGTGACAGTCAGCGTGAGCGTCTTCGTCTGCGGGTTATAAAGCCCCTCGCCGGTCGCGAAGCTCGTGGCCATCGAATCGACCCAGTTGAGCACGAACTTCTTTGCGATTGGGTCGTAACCGAGCACTTCGTGGCCAATGAACGGGGCACCCATGAAGGTCCCGTCAAAATCGCTGACCAACCACCGCCCGCCCGAAAGCTTGACCGTCGACTTCGCCGAACTCGCGACCGGTTTCCCATCGCGCCCGGTCGATTCGATCGTGGCGTCCCAATTCCCGACCCATTTTTTGAGGACGTCGATTTCGGGCGGCAGGGCCGGCGAACTAGAAGCAGGCTTCTTGTCTTCGGCCGAAAGCAAGTTTCCGAGGTTTATCACAACAAACGCGGCGAACAGCGTCCGCAAAATCGTTTTCATACAGAGCCACCCTCAGAGCGTGTGCGTGCCACATCGTTCGAATCCAGCGGCTGCCAATTGTACTCAACTGACGGGATGCAACCGAGGCGTGGCGCTGCAAACTCCAAAAGGCTACCGCATCGACACAATCGTCTTCGTCGTATACCCGCACTCGCAATAGCGATACTGCACTCGCGTGTTTTCTTTGAGCAAGGTGCGGCGGCAGCGGCAATAGGTTTGGCACGTCGGGCAGATCGGCGGTGGCTTGGTGCAGTTGCCACAAGCGCATCGGGCTGGCGATGGAGGATGGGCCGGCGTTCGATCGGTCCGCATTCGATCGGTCAAGCTGGGTGTTGTCATCGTCCATCAGGTGGCCTCCTCGTTGTTCGGGTTGACAAGCATGACGAATGAGCGTGACGGCCATCTCCAGTGCATCGGGGCCGTCGTCGAAGCGGCCGTTGGGAAGTTCTCTGAGCTGTTCGACGAGCAGGGCCGTGCCCGACGCTGTTGCGCTTGAAGCGGAGTCGAAAGTTGGCGAGCTGCCAGTTGATCGCGGCTTGAATGCGGGCGTATTTGCTGACTGTGTGATGGATCGGATGGATGCCGATGAGGCAGCCGGTCCGAGCGAGCATTTGGCTCTAGTTCGTGCGAGATCAGGTGCTGGCCGAAGTTTTCTTCGACGGCGATACCGACCAGTGGGGAACCGTCGGAGGAACTCGACCGCGTCGGAAAAGATGCGGCCCGCTGCTTCGGTGAGATCGGTGTGGTCGAGGGTGGCGTCGACGTAGAGGGTGCCGGATTGGTGCAGGGCGACGCGCACGCGGGCACAAAAATCGCCGACGCCGCCTCGGCTTTCGCTCTGTCGCCGGGCGGAGCCTTTCGGATCGCAAGCGACCACCTTGCAGATTAACTCGCGGGCAGGGGGCAGTTCGTCGAACCAGATAGCATTGTCGTCGAAATAGGCGGTGTGAAACATCGCCGCGTGCGAGCGAGTCGGCGGCCGTTGCTGCAGTTGCCCTTCGGCATAGTGGCCGAGTTGGCACTCCTTGTCGGCGACGGTGCGGGCGTCGATCCCGTTCGGCCAGAGCAGCTCGCCGTCGGTGACGCGAGGGTCCGTCCAGCCCAGAGAGGTCGGTTTGGTCATAGCAGAGGTCTCGAAGTGCATGGGGAGACAGAGATGATCCAGGCCCTCTTTGTGCGTATTGAGCATCCACCCAGAGAGATCGTCGCGATGCAGCCGTTGCATGATGCCGACTTCGCGAACGTCGCGTGCCATGCCGCGCAGCGTGATGGTGGCCGCCCGCCAGGTTGAAACGTGTTCGCGCTCGACCTGGCTTTCGACGTCGTTGACGTTGTGCGGGTCGTCCCAGACGACGAAGTCCGGGTGCTCACCGGTTCCGCGTCCGCCGGTAGAGGTTGCCAGTCGCCAGCCTCCCGCCGAATTTTGAAACTTGGTCTTCTGGTTCTGGTCGTCGAGCAGCTGCACGCGATCGCCCCAGTGTTCTTGATACCACTCACTTTCGAGAATCTGCCGACACTTGAGGCTGTCTCGCGTGGAAAGTTCCTGCCCGTAAGAGGCGAAGAGCCAGCGAGTCTGCGGACGGTTCTGCGGGCCCCAGACCCAACACGCCCAGAAGACGCAGACGAGCAGGCTCTTGCCGCAACCCGGGGGCACGTTGATGAGCAGCCGCTTGATTCGCCCGTCGGCGACCGCCTCAAGATGTTCGCAGATCGCCCAAATATGCCATCCATCGACGAAGGGACATCCCGGCTCGACGATCGCCCAGGCCTGCTCGACAAAGTCATGCAGTCTCTCCGCTCTCTCCCTCGGAGTCCTGTGCGTCATCAATTGAGTCAAAAGGTTTTCGACTTCCTCCGGGCGGAATTGGATTAGCCAATCTTCGAGCTCGGATTCGCTCACCGATAGCAGCGAGTCGGCGTCGTCGTTCCTCGGCGGAAGCGTTGATGAGGACATTCGCGTTGCCGGAGATGTGAATGTGTTGAGAGTGCTGTTCGTTGCGACTCTTGATGTTCTGGGCGTTCATGTTCGCCAGGCAGCGGGCGGCGGCCGTCGCCTCACTGTTCTTCGTGTTGGGGTTGGTAGCAATGGCGACCTGCCGCATCACGATCGGTTTTCGAAATGCGTCGGGGATCGGCCATTCTTCTCGGACTGGCGAGCGAGCAAACGAGTGTCCCGCATGCTGCCGGGCTCGCCCGGTGCGGCGAAATTGTGGAGAGGATCGGACGGACTGTTCATGGTGGTCACTTTGCGAAAGAGAAGTATTCACGGCGTTATGAGACACGAATCGTCAGGCAAGATGCCGAATTGCCGAGCTTCGACCGCGCGAGGCGAGCCGACGAAGCGAAAGCTGGCCGCCAGCCGACCGTGCGCTGCCCCGTTTGCGCTAAGCCGTCGCGAGAGTGTCGAGGGGCGAAAGCAGGACGCGAGACGCAGGTCCAGTTCGGCGACCGCAGGCGATGACGAATCATGCCCGGATGGGACGTCCGCGAGAAATATCGCTTGCGCGTCGCATACAGGCTCGGCGACAAATTCGGAGAGCGCATTGCCGATTCCCACTCCCTGAAAATCGGGCAGGCAGACGACGCGATGCTCGCGAAAGTGGCCGCCGCGCGGACCGGGCCCGCTGATCACAGCGGCAAACGCGGCCGGCTGCTCCTCGACAAACGCGGCATAGCACTGCGCGGAGGGGTTCAGATCGGCGCTCAAATAGTGATGATGCTTGAAGAGTCGCCACGCCGAACGACGCACGCGGCAAATTTCGAGCGCGAAGCGAGGGACGTCCTCGAAGAGACCTCCAAGTAAATTGGTCCGCGGCGGGATCATAGGTCCAATCAGGATCGAGCCAGTCGATGACGTCATAGTGGCAGGTGACGGCGACGAACTTCCTTCCGTCGGCACGCACCGTTCGCGCGATGGCGGCCGATCCGATCCGTGCCACTGTCCGGTCGACGACTGATGTGAATTCGTCGATAACGGTTAGGCCGGGCGATTCTGCCAGAGCTCGGGCATCGCACGCGGAACTGTTCGCCGGTCGAGAGTGCGCGATACGGCCGCAGCCAGGCGGGCGGGCTGGAGAAACCGACGCTCGAAAGCAGCGAGACGATCTCCTTGATGCCCAGTTCCGGCGGAAATGCGTCGACGATCGCCCGGTCGTCCGGCCACGTCGGCGCGGGCTGTGCGCCGAAACACTCTCGGGCCAGCGTGCTTTTGCCGCAGCCCGAGGGACCGACGATCAGCCCGATGTTCCACTGCGCTCTTCGAGCGGCAGCGTGACCCGCCAGTGCCGCTCGCTCCGATCGGCAGGCGGCACGTCGAAGAGACCTTCGAGCAGCTTCACGCGCGGCGTCCGTTCGATCGGCGACACTTCTTACGCAATCAATGCTCGGCATTCCAATCCTTCCGATTCGAGACGGGCTAAGCAGCGCCGACCTGCTCGGATTCCGACGGGCACTCGATGACCACGCAGAATCGCTCGACATATTCGGGAACAGTCGATCAGGGACGGCTCGTTGGCGATCCCCACCTCCGCGGCCAGTTCGGCCAACATGGCCTCGACGGCGGCGCTGATCGGTCGCGACCTCGCGCAAGCAGCGAGTCGAGGTGTTCGGGACTTGGTTCGGCTTTCGCGGCGAGCGGGTCGAACGTCAGCAGGATTTTGTTGGCCTCGGCTTCGTCGACGTCGAGGATCAGCACGGGGACTAGCTGATCGGGGGCCGTTTCAGCCCGCAAATGTCCGTCCACGAGCTCGAGTCGGCCGTCGGGAAGCTCGCGAGCCAAAAGAGCATCGGCAAAGCCGATCTCCGCGAGCACACCGGCGAGCGCAGCTCGCTGCGAGGCCGGATGCAGCCGCCAGTTGCGTGGGTTGGGCAACAACTCGGAGGCACGGACACGTCGCAGTTCGCGAATCCGGTCGCGGAATTGTCGGGTTGGGCGCGTTCTGATCAGAGGCGTTTTCCGCAAGGCCTTCAGGGTTTGCGTTCGCGGCGATACTCATCGAGTCCGAAGTACGGGACGCGTTCCACCTGCACCTCGCGATTCGGCGCGCGGGCTTTCGCCACACGGTGTGCCTCGCACACGTCGGCTGCGAAGATCATCTCGGTGCGGCGAGTGCGGACTTCGCGTCGCACGCGCCAACGACCGACCCTGGCGAACCTTTTCATTCGATATGCGGGCATGACCAGACCGACGAGAACATGACTGGGACCGACCAGCGGGAGAACCGATCAGAAGTCTTCGTCTGCGGGGTTATCGCCTTCCACTGGCAAGTGCCTCGATTTCACAAGGGGCATTCTGCGCGGCTTCGTGCGCTTCGACGCGCTTGGCCGACTCTTCCGGGCTCCACTCTGCGAATCTGTTCGCACGCCTGGCGAATCTCTTCTGGCGACGGCATGAATGTCACGCGCGCTCGTGGTTTCCGCGGCGGCACTTCGCGCTCACTGCGATCGACTTCCTGGTTCCGTCCGACGCGCGACGTCGACATAGCGGTGCTGCTCCTTCTGGGATCCGAGAGAAAAGTAGACGTGGGCATCTTTCAGTTGCCCGTCGGCGGGGCGGGCAGGCTGACGTCGTAACCCGCGTTGGAAAGCGCGACGACGACCGACGTGGCCGCCGTTTGCGCCGCAGCCTGGTCGGCCGTCAGTTGGGTTTGGGCTGCCGTGACGGCTGCCTGCGCGTTCGTGGTGGCGGCTTGGGCCGTCTGCAATGCCGTCGTGTCCGTATCAACCGTTTGCTCGGCCGATTGCAGCGCCAACAGGGCGACAATGATGGGGTCCGTCGAAATCGTGCTCACGCCAAACTCCTTTGAAAAACGAACGTGGTTTACTCGGGGCAGGGCGCCGCACGTCGCGCGCGTCTTGGTAGGTCACAAACTTGTTGCCGAAGTCCCAGGGAGCGCAGGCGTCTTCCACGTCGACGTCACCCGAGAAGCCTTCCGACGAGCAGTAGTCCCAGTAAGGGATTGCCGCCGGCCGTGGGTGATCGGCGGCGATCGCCACGCGTCGGGCGCGATACCAGTCGAGAGTCATGAGCGGACGTCCGCTGAACGCGAATGCGCGGCGGTCGAGCGTCTCCCAGACGCCGCGATTGATGCGGAGCGCGGGAGGTGGAAACGGACAGAGAGTGGCGTCTCGTCGGCCGTCACGTACACGATGCGAAAATAGGCACCGATCTTGGCGGCCAACGCGTTCAGTTCCTTTCCGCGCGTTTCGAGCTCCTTTTTCTGTGACCGCGTCAGCCGGATTGTCGGATTGGGCCGCGTCCAGTTGCGTGTGAGCTCACTGCGGAGCATCTGCGACTGCGGTCCGTCGTCGAGCGCGATGGCGAGTGTGGGTTTTGCGCGTCTGCTGCTGACGCTCTGACAGCGCGAACCGCCAGCGCCAGGCAAGTTATTGCGTGCACGAGGCGACCGATCTGATGGGCCGAATGCATCAATCCCAGTCCTTTTCCGACCACCACGCCCACAGCGCCACGCCAATCAGGCCGAGCCACACGGCCGCGAGGGAGACGGCGATCGTCAGGAGGCCAGCCATGTCACCAATTCACCGACGTACCGATCGAACCGCCGATCAGTGGGAACCCGAACAGGCTGAGTTGTGCCGCATGCGTCGCGGGGCTGAACGTCACTCCGGAGCTCGGACGGCCCTGATAGGCGATCGGCGCTGCGTAGGTGTAGGTGTAGACCGGCTCGCTGTAAGTCACCGAAGTGACGATCGGCTCGGATTCGAGTTCGTGGGGGTGTAGCTCGGGCTGCCCCAGTTCGAGAGCGCCGTTTGCCGAAGTCACATTGGGCGTCAAGCAGTTTGGAGCGAACAGGGGCGTGCCGCAGTTGGCGAGCGCCGGGGCGGAGTAGAGCGGGGCGTCGTACCGAAGAGGCGAGATATAGGCTGGTGCTTCTGCGGTGCCGCTCCGCGACCATTTCTTGGCCGATAGGATGCCGGCCGGCGATTCGCGCCAATTCGTCCGGCGTGCCACCATATCCAGTGATCCGCGGAGGCTGCTCGATGCCGTCGACGAAGTACACGGTCTGCGGCGTTGAAGGCACGCTCCGCTTTTGGAAGTCGGCCAGCGTCAACAGTTCGACCAGTTTGAAGTGATTGCGGTCACTGACCCCGCATTTCCAACCGGCCTTTCTCAGGTCCCGAATCTCCGTCGCGCACGGAACGCATCCCGGTTGGCAGTAGATGATGGCGCCGCTCCAATGCGGCGAGACGTCAGGGCTCGACTCCGAAGTTACGGCGGCAACCGTGTCCGCATCTTCGGCCGGCGGAGCAGGGGGAGGATTTTCGCCTGTGCCGATTGCGGAACGTTCGGCATTCTTCGCTCGTCGGCATCGTGACTCGAACGGTGCGACGGTTCAGCAAGATCGACGGTGGGAGGGCCTCCCATGATCGGCGGGCGGGCGAGGGCGGCGACAGTTTCTCTTTCGTCGGGCGATGAACTTACGACGGCCGTCGGCACTTGACGGAAATCGGCCCACGGATTCGCGGGTTCCGTCGTCGGAGCGCATCCGGTCAGGCGCATCCGCTCAGGGAAATCGCCAGCGTGCCGGCGAGGGCGAGCAGCCGTGGGCCGCTGCTAGAGGGTCGCAAGATGCACATCACGCGTAGTCCCAATTGAGGCAGTACTGGAATTGTCAAACGAGGCCAGGCTGCTCATGCCGATGATTTCTACTTCGCTGTGCGAAATGTTTTTGCAGAGGTAGTCCCACGCGGCGGGCTGGATGAAGAAGAAGCCTTGGGCACCCCAACCGTCGCTGCCCCAGGAGTTCTGGCCGATGAGCCAAGCGCGGCCATCGCCGGCGGGTTGCTGGATCGTGGCTGGGCTTGAGGTACCCGATGACCGCCAAGGCATGGCCGCCTTCGGGATTTCGCGCATCCTTTTGGACCATCTGTGCCGTGAGCGGACCCGAACAGTTTTGGAACTGGTCGCCGACTGGGATGCCGATCTGAATCACGCCGGCCGTGCCGAGGTATTGAATGGCCGTCTGGTAGTCGTGGATGACCGAATGCGAGGCGACGAGGTGCAGCTTTGCCTTCGGCCGTCAGCGGCCGCCGGGATTGTGTCAGTGTATTGGCCGGCGGCCATCGCCGAGCCGTGTAAGGAAAGAGCGACTCTTCGCAGACGCCTTCTTTGCCGGCGGCCGCGACGCTGCCGGCGATGGTTGCGCCGTTGTCGCCGCCGGTGCAGCCGCACTCCTGCTGGTTCGTGAGGTAGCAAAACATGGCAGAGAGAGCGGGCCCCTTGGCACCGGTCGCCAGATAGTTGAGACGCTCTTCGAGGCTCGAGCGACTGAAGCCGCGAGCACGAGCCGAGCTGCCCCTGGTCCTTGATCGCCTGGCTCACGCGTCCGTCGATTTCGTCGGGGATGCGATACGCCATAAAGTGCGAGCGATCGAATCGCTCGCTGGTTGGCGACGAACCAGGCGTGATTCTCTTGCTGGCGATTCCAGCCCAGACCGCGTTGCATCAACTCGGTCTCCGTTCGTTGGAAGCTCAGCTTTGAATGCGGATCGTTGCGGGACATGGCGTTGCGATGCACGTCACTGATGGTGTCGAGCTGTGTTTTCAGGTCACGGCCGCTGGCGGAGCCGGATTGGAAGTTGCTGCGGTGCCGTAATTTTGCCGTTGCTGAGAAGACTGAGTGCAGACTTGCAGCGCCGCGATTTGCGCTTGCGATTGCTGCTGATAGCTGGCCAACTGCTGAGAGATGTTGCGTCAGGTCGCTCTTGGTCGCCGCGTTGGGATCGACCTTCGACAGCCAGGCGAACGACTTTGAGAGCGATTGCAGCGGCCAAACCAGCGCGGCGGCCGGACGAGCTGCCCTGTGCGAGCATGTCGTAGAGAACGATGCCGAAATAGACGACGATGGCGGTTGTTAAAAGCTGTCCCATGTTCGTCCCTTGTCGGTCGTCCACTAAGTCGGAGCGGGTCGTTCGTTCGCATTGCGCTCATGTGGACAGATTGCGACTTGCATTGCGTGGCAATCTTGCGACAGGCGGCTGCCACGCCCTGTTCGTTGAAAGCGATCGGGCTTTCCGTCTGGTTCTGATCAGTCGCGTCGGTGAGCGGCTTGCTGACGCCGGCGAACGACTTGCTCCGCACGGCATCGCAAGCGGACGACAGCCAGTCATGCAGATCCTTCGCAGCCGTCGGGCCGCCGTACTTGTGCACGAGAACGTCCTTTTCCGCTTGCAGATGAATCTGCTTGAACTGCTCACCGTAGTCGGCGGCGTCTTTGTCGACAGTCGGTTTGCAACATCGGGACGATGCTGACCCACGTTCGGGAGCGTGAGCTTCCCTTCCTGATGCGCGATCACAGCGGCAAAGCCGCCTACGATGACAAGCGTCGCCGAGCAATTTGCTCATTGCGCCTCCCTCGACGAAGGCGAGAGAGACTGCGGATTGAGCTCGTTTCGGCCGCGGCCGCCGCCTCGCTTCGCCCACTGCTGCACCTGTGCGTTGAAGGCATCGGCCGACGCTCCGTATCGTGCCGCTCGCGAACTGACGTGGTCAGGCTCGCAGAACAAAACCTTGATGATCGCGGCGATGATCGGCTCCAAGATGGTAGAGAAAGCGGCCGTCGGCGGGCAGACGACGCCGAGCACGGCGGTGATGATCGTCGGCCAAGAGCGTCGACGGATCGATGGCCGTTGCATGCGGACGCCGATGGTTGCAGATCCGAGTCAGATGCTGCGAACCCAGCGCGGGCGAAAGTGTCTCGGATGTGCTGGGCCAAGCAATTCGATGGTGCGGATCGGGCCGTTGCTAGGCGTGGGCAGCGCTCGTGGCAATCTCCCAGCGAGCGTTGTGGATTGCCATGATCAACTGCGGCGAGTCGAGCAGCGGTTTGATCGGCGGCGTAGGTCTGCGACCAATCGACCGGCATCTGTTTGCGCGGCGATCGCCTGAATGCCCGCGTCGTGAATGCGGTTGAACAGCGATTGAGGATCGCTGCCGTTGCCCAACAGACCCGCGCAGTTCCACAGCGGACCCCACGGTCGGCATGAGGCCGAAGAAGGCCGCGTTTTGCCGGCAATACGCTTAGCGTTGGCGGCAGCGCAGCTCGGCGTAGGTCACGTCTGCTCCTGCAGCGGCCGCAACGGGTTTGACGACGGCGCCGCATGAATCTCGTCGATCTTCCGCGGCATCGCTTGCGAAGTTGCGGAGCGATGCCGCCAGTCGCGATCCACGCCGCATCTCGACGCCGAGTGGCTCGCGCCCCTGAGACGAGCAACTGCGGAACGACCAGGCCGAGGACGATCGCCACAGCCCAGCGCACAAGCGAGCGGCTGCACGACGATGTTCACGTCCTCGGCCGTCGAAAAGGCGTCGAAGCGCCAGAGGGCCCATAGCGCGATTCCGACGCAAGCGAGTGACGCGAGCGCGAGAACGAGGCTTTGCTTTTGCAGTGTGTCAGTCATTGCGTTTTCAGTGGTCGATTCTTTTCACTGAGCGCCAATGCGCGGCCGATCACGGCTTCGGCGACCTTCGCCGAACAGATTTGCCGCACGTTCGTTCCCGTTCGCTTGGGATCGACGCGTGCCCAGTGACCGTCGCGGTCGCGGCTCGGTTCGATGCTCCAGATCGAGTACGACAGTGGGTTTTCGTACCGGTCTCGCGTGACCAGAATTTGCTTGCGACGCTGCCACTTGGCCGGCCGGCATTCACTGCGATGTCTCCCTGTTGCTCATGCGGCGGCTGGCGGCTCGGGTGTGTCGGATACGTCGCTCAAACCTGGTTGACTCCGGATCGCGTCGTAAATCTCCTGGCGATGCACGGTGACGTGGTCTGGCGCCGTTATGCCGAGCCGGCAATGGCCTTTCCTGCAGGCGACAACCGTCACCACGATGTCTCGCCGATCACGATTTGTTCGTTCGTTCGTCGCCCGAGGATCAGCATCCGTGTTTCCTTTCAGTTGCGTTGTTTGCGATGCGTCCAAATCCAGCTCAGCGCCGAGCGAGGTCAGCCAGACGCCAACCAGGTGGTCAACGTTTGCCCTTTGGCCGTGATTCGTTTGCCGAAGCGGAAGAACTTGTCCGCGGACAGTCGGATTTGCGTTGCAGTTCAGCGAGCAGATCGTTCTTCACGCCTTGCGTCGTCAGTTCCGAAACGCGATTGATTCCTTCCGCGAGCCGTCCCAGGTGTGCCCGCAGGTCGTTGTCGTGTTGGATGTGGAAGAGCCGCAGGTCGGTCTTCGCGCTCGACACGCAGTCTTGCGTGTGAGCGATCGCGCCGAGCACTTGCACAAAGGCCGAATGCCCAAACAGGTAGAGGGCCAAGAATCCGATCCCCCAGGGAACGGGCAGGGTCCCGAGCAACATGAGGGCGCCATCGCCGATGACGATGACCAGCGTCAGGTGCACAGAAAAGTGCCGCCTAAGCGACTTAACACGCCGTCGTGATCGTTCACGGTTTTGATCTTTCGTCGTTGCGTCGGTTCTTCGCTCAGTCGTCACCGACAGTTGAGCCCGGGCCACAAGTGGGCTCGGTCGGCCATTGCGGATGACTGGGCTTGGTGCCAAATCCGGCCGTGACCTTCAGGCACGTAATGCACAGCCCCTGATGCGCGACCTTCTGATCGAGCACACGCAGTTCACTCCGCAGTTCGCGGCGGTCGCGCTGCGAGTCCTCTTTAAAGCCTCGAAATGCCTCCACGATTTGGTCCAACTTCACTTCCGAACGGTTGACCAGTCGGTCGATCCGCTGGAACCAAAGCGCGAAGGGGATGCACAGCGTGACCGCGACGCCGCCGCACGTGCCGATCGCGATCCAAGTTTCGGCGGTCACGGGAGCGTCGCTTTGCGCATAAAAGGAGCCCGTCCCAAGGATGTCCCCGGACTGGGCAGAGCAGCAAAAAGAAACGAGCGATCGCCCAGCACAGGGTTGTGCAGACGATGGCTCGCGTTAAGCGACTTGTGACCCTCTACGGGTCTCCATCGGTATTCAGTTGTTGTCTAAACCTATCTTTGTCGACTTGTCCGATTCATTCAAGATCAGTTTCTTGTCAAAAATAGTCTCTCCGGGTTCGCACTTCGATCAATGACTCATTGCCCAACGGCATTGCTCTGCCGCTGCAACCGCTTATTGCAGACGCGGCAGTGCTTGTTCGTGTCCTGCTCGCTGACTGGTGCGTCCTTGTTCCGAACCTTGCGAACTTCGTAAGCATCGGTTTCGATCTCAAGCCTGACGGATTTGCCCGTACAATTGCGGATCCTCGCTCCTCGAAAATGGAACGCTTCGCCAGCCAGCAAATTGACGACTTGGTGGAAGACATCCATCTCCAAGCTCCTTCCCTCTCGATTCGCACGAATTCAATGTCCGTCTTGGGGAACGGCGAGGACCTTCGAGAGCAGGCCAACTGGCTCGGCGCAGCGCTCGACGTGCTATTTATCCTCTTGAGCGAAGTATTTTGTCAGCCGGTTCGTGGGTGCATACATCGTCGGGCACTGACGGAAGAGCGAGTAGCGCATCAGGATGCCGTCACGCCTGCCGCGGAAGTGGTTTCGCACAACCGAGACGGCGACGAATCCGTGTTGATGCAACGCGACGAGTTCGGGCACCTGGCATTCGTGAACGAGGATCTCTGCGCACGAGCGTGATCGGTTGAGCTTGTTGCGAATGGCGGTAACCACGAGCTCCAGCGTGGCGGCACGATGCTCGCCCGGGCCGATCATCAGACGCTCGACGTGGACCGTCGTGCGCTCAAGCCGACACGCGAGCGTGCCAACGACGTCGTCAGCGACGAAAGCCACCTGGACGATCTGGTTGCGGGCCCGGAGAAACTCGCGATAGGCGTCTTCGGTCCAAGGATCGGCCGCCTGCTCGAAATCGAGCCGTGCGACAGCCGGAAAATCTTCGCTGAGCAACCAGCGGATTTGAGGTCTGAGGCGACTCATTCTTGCTCCTCGTGGCTGAGTTGGCGTTCGCAATCCTGCATTACACGCGACGTTGGTAAGCGAGGTTGGGACTTGAATCTGTCGCGAACGCCTCGAAGGGAGCCTCCAACCGCTCTCCAGGCTGCAGCTCTTGCCCGACCAGGAAGAGGGCAACGCTTCGGGGCAGATAGATGCTTGCGGGACGGCCCGGATTGCCGCTCGTGCCGATGTCGCTGTACCACTCACCGCGTTTATCGGCCGGCTCGGATGTGAAGAGTTGATGACACTTGTCGCCGCATCGATCACGACAGATCCCAAAACTGCGTTTCATGCGCGCACCTTCCTCGCAGAGAAGTTCCGTAGTTTTTCGGAAGAACTCGCCAAGGCCGACTTCGGCGAGTCTCAATGCACAGGCCGACTGCGTTGGCGTCGCACTCGATCGATCAGCGCAAGCCAGCGTGCGCAGCCGAGCGTTCGACGTGGAACGCGATCGGCCACTCACCTGCGGCGACTGCCGGTCGTTTCTGCGTGCTCATGTTGGCCACTGTAACCGCGTCGATTTTTGCGTCAACGACCCTTGGTCGTCCTTCGCTGATTTCAATCGAGGCGTACTGCGACGGTGTGGTTGCCGTGTTGCGCGGGTGTTGCGCTGCTGTCGATTTTGGCCTTTTTTGAGACTTTTTTGGGATGCTTCGCTCGCGCGACTGTGAGCGCAACAAAAAAGCCCCGCCGAAGCGGGGCCGGTCAATCACTCGAGCAAATTCTTGGTCGCGTTCGGCAAGCGGGCTAACGCGGCGGGTTGGCGGCCGGTGTGGCGACCGTCAGTTCATTGCGCACTGAGGAGACGGAAGGTTCGAGCATCGCCATTTGGGCAGCCAAGAGGCGATCGTTGTCGGAGCTCACGGTACCGCGCAACGTAACCGTATCGCCCTGGACGCTCACGTTCACGGTGCCAAAGCGACCGGACAACCCGGGCGAACGCCATGGCGCTGAGATGCTCGCCTGAACCACGGCGGCTTGAGGCTGCGGCACTGCGAATCCAACATCGATTCGCGGCTCGAAATAAGTCTGAGCGCTGCCGGCCGTGCCCGTATTGCCGCCCGGCTGCCCCTGATTTTGCGACTGCCCGGTACCGCCGCGGCGCGAACCACCTTGTCGTCCTTGGCCACCGCCGTTCTGGCCATACTGGCTGGACGAGCGGTTTCCGTACTGTGACGAGTTGTTCGAGCCGGTTCTACCGGCGGCATTGGCACCTCCGTAACCGGTGCCCCCGTACATTCCTCCTCCGGACATTCCGACCATGCCGCTGGCCGTCCCAGTCGACGAACTTCCCGTGCCGCCGAGAGCGCCGTTGCCGAACTGGAATCCTCCGCTCGAGCCACCACTGCCGAAGTTGCTTCCCGAGGATCCGAACATGCTCCCGGAGGATCCGAACGCGCTCCCCGACGATCCAAAGGTGCCCCCTCCTCCCCCGCCGCCGCCTCCTCCCCCGCCGCCTCCTCCCCCGCCGCTGTAGCCAGAAATCTGCGAAAAGGCGGATCCTTGCCCATACACTGTAACCAGCAGGGCACCCAATGCGATTGAAACGAGCCGATTCATGACGCTCCCCCCCGCGATGCTCCAGGTTTAGCGGACTGCGAAGTGCATTCGCGGCATTCCTGACGCCGTCATTCTAGCTCGTTCCTTCGCCGTTTCCTACCGCGATGGTGGGGTTTAGTCAATCGGCGAGAGGATGCGCCGGCCGCGAGACGGTCGAACCGCTCCACGCGCCAACGGGTCGTTGAGCATCCGGACTTTCGAGCCCCTCTGGATCAGGCGGCGAGTTGGTATCGGCGGAGGCCGCCGTCAGCTTGATTCGCCCCGATGACGAAAAGCCGTCGGAGGGTGTCGCATCGGCGGTGCCAGCCATAGAGTCGGGTGGACCGTTCGGTTGCGACTGGCCGCGATAATTCATTCCGGCCGTCTGAATAATCGGATTGCCGCGCACGTTCGAGCCGCGTGCCATTTGAGTGTTTGTGTACGCAGCCAGCGACGGGCTGGAACCCGGATTCGACAAATCCTCCGGTCGCGCGAGAGCGGTCGGTGCCGGCGTCGAGGCGACCCCAGACTGGTCACTCATGGCAAGCTGGCTCGTCATTGCCCCTTGCGCCGCGGCCATTTGCGGATTCATACCAAACGGCCTCGAATCCGTCTCGAGGCGCGGAGTCTTCCACGCCGGTTGGCTCAGAGACTGAGCCTGGAGCTTTTTTGCAAGGACATCCAGTGGCGAACTCTGTGTGACCTCGGTCAGCGGATGGAGAGGCGGTCCGGGGAGCATGATCGTTGAAGAAGCGGAAAAAAGCGGGCGACCTTTGAGCGGTGTGAAGCGGATTCGCAACGAGCAGACCGCCTGGTGATAGTCCTCGCGGGGATAAGGAATGAAGACCCCGTAGGTCGGCCCGAGCTTGGAGCTTTGCAGATGCGCCGTCCATGATTGTCGGTCGAAGTCGAATTGGCGCAGAGGTCGCGCCTGTTGCTCGGCAGAGCCGTGGTCGTCGAAGACGTAGATGCGAGCTTTGCCATCGACGGCCACGGGCGCCGCGCGATCCTGAGTAAAGAAGAAGATCTGCCCGGCGAATCCCCGCGTGGGAATGCCGCCAATACCGGGACCCTCGGCCGCTTGCCAGACGGCCAAAACTTCGATGGCCGGATGTTCGGCATCGGCCATCGCGATTTTGTCCGTCTTGAGGTTGAGCAGCTGCATGCTGGCACACCCCGGCCCGCTGACCATCAGGACGGCTGCGAGAAGGGCGGGAACGTGGCTCCCCCCGCGCCGGATTTCGGTGTTCCATAACTTCATGGCATCATCTTTCCCGTTGACGATCGGATCGCCGGGCACTTATCTCGCGTCCGCCGGCATCAAAGCCGCGTTTGAATCACTCGGAGTGGGCGATTGTTGATAGCGGACGGACCCGGCTTGATTCCCCGACTTGGCTCCCTGGCTGAAGAAGCTGTCGCCCGCCTGAGTCGGGTTGCCGAGCGGCCTCACGTCATGGACTCCGGTGGACGGCATTTGTGTCGTCGGCACGTTCGGGTCATCCAGGTAGGTTTCCCTCGGTGTGGGCGGCGCGACTCCTGGCTTAATCGGCGGGGTCATCCCCGGGGCAACTCCCGGCGCCGGTGCAATTCCCGGTGCCGGCGGTGCTCCCGGCAGCATAGGAGGCAGCTCCGGCGGCGTGGCCGATTGGCCTTGCCGCATGCTGGCCGGCGGCACGACCGGCGGAGAAGCACCCGGAGCCGGCGGAACCGCTCCCGGCACTTGCGACTGCGGCATCGTGAGCGGCGGACACTGCTGCAGCAATCCGTCGGCGGGGTGCGTCGAGAGGATCGGCCCATGGATCGACTCGGCTTCGTCCAGCATGAAGTGCAATCGTTCCGTTTCGATTTGCTTGAGAACTTCATCGTCGGCGTCGCTACGAATGACGCGCGGCGTCAGGAAGATCAGCAGTTCCGAACGAATCGTCGTCTTGGTGTCGTAGCGGAAGAGCTGTCCCAAGATCGGCACATCGCCGACCCACGGGACTTTGCGCTCAGTCGTGTCGTCCTGGCTCGTAATCAAACCGCCCATGAACGACCGTCTCGCCACTGGCCAGGCTGACCGTCGCTACAGCCCTAGTGACGTCTTTAACCGGCGACGTAGATCGTTCGACCCGTGGTCGAGTCGGTGACGAGCACGACGCCTCCCGACTCGTATTCGCTCTTTTCGATGGACGCTGCCATCACGATCATTCCTTCCGGCGTGATCCGTGGCTGAACGTCGAGGATGATCCCGGCGCCGTCATAACGGACGATCGGCGCCAGTGAACCGACTGCCGTCGTCGTGAAGCCGTAGATAATCGGCACGTTCTTGCCCACCTGGACCGTGGCTTCTTGGTTATCGACGGTGCGGATCATGGGCCGGCTTAGCACATGCAGCGTGTCTTTGTAGGACAAGGCCCGCAGGAGAAAGCTGACCGACTCCGAACTGGCCGCCAGAACCAGGCCCGAGCCGTATTGTGGGTTGACACTGCTGGTGCGACCGACGCCGAAGTTCGTCAACTCCTGGGTTCCGACTGTCCCCGTATTGACGATCGAGTTGGTGCCCAGACCGTCGGTCCCCAGATTGGGATCGGTGAACTGAAAGCCGGGGGCAGCCGAAGTGCTCAAATTGATGTTATTGGAGTTCGACGTTACGCCGTTGTTACTCACGCTCGTCGTTAAGGTGACCGGCGCCCCGAGCGTGCTGCGGTCGAAGAGCACAGGCGACTGAAAGCCCAGCTCGATGCCGAATTCATCGTCGTTGGTCAACGTGACTTCGACGATCATCGCCTGGATGACGACTTGCGTCGGGGCTTCATCCAGCCGTTCGATCATCTTCTTGAGCTGGACGAAGTAGCGCGGCGTGGCGCTTAAGAGCAGGTTGTTGCTCACGGGTTCCGAGACGATGAAGACCTCGCGTTCCAAGAGCTCGACGGTGCTGACGAGATCGGGATCGAGCTGCGCGATGCTCCGTTCCGAAGTTACGAAATCGCTGATCGCCTTCTGCACCGCGTCGGAGCTGTTGTTCCTCAGCTTGATGACGACAGTTTCGCGCTGGTGGGCGTCGGTATTATCCAGTCGCAAGATCACCGCTTCGACGGCGCGCAATGTGTCGGGCGGGCCGACGGCGATGATGGTGTTGGTCCTGACGTCCGCCGAGAGTCGCAGTGTCGTCGGCGGCGTCTCGCCAGTCTCTGTCGTGGGCACCTGCGTGGCGGCCCCTTGACGCTGGTTCGGAGTGACGAACAGGGAATCCAGCAGCCGCACGACGGTGGCCGCGTCACCATTGGTCAGCGTGAAGACCTTGAGCGTCGCCTGTGCGGCGGTCGGCCCGTCGAGCCGCGTGATCAGCTTGGCGACTTCTTCCAGGTCTCGAGGCCGGGCTTGCACGATTACTGAATTGGTTCGCGCGTCGGCGACGGCCTCGACCACAGTTCCCAGCCCAGTGCGGCCTTTGTAGAAGTCATTCACCGATTTGGCGATCGAAGCGGCAATGCCGTGCTTTAGGGGGAAGACTTGGAACTCGGTCTCCGGAATAACCGGCTTGTCGAGTTGTTCGGACAGCTTGATCACGCCCGGCATTTCAGCCGGAGGGGCGATCACGAGCACCGCGTTCGGCTTGACGATGGCGTAGAACTTGATTTGGGGTTTGGCCGCGGCCTCACTTGTGCGCAGCCCATGCAAATCCTGGTAGACGCTGTTCATCAGCGTGGTGAACGATA
This sequence comes from uncultured Planctomycetaceae bacterium, assembly GCA_963813715.1. Lineage (GTDB taxonomy): Bacteria > Planctomycetota > Planctomycetia > Planctomycetales > Planctomycetaceae > DASPSM01. The sequence goes on from CAWFAK010000014.1 coordinate 184,386, forward strand.
CCGAGTTGACGTACTGCAGTGCGAGGATATGGATCTGCGGAGCAGCGCCGGCGCTCAACCGTTCGATCTCGCGGATCATTCTCATCACCGCATCGACGTCATTCGGATTGCCGCGGAGAATCAGGATTCCCAACTCGGGGACCGATTCGACGGTCACGTCGCCCTTGAGTCCCTTGATCAGCTCTGACAGATTGGGCTGCCCGGGTGTGACCGGCATCGTGGCGCGGCCCGGCGCCTGCTCCGGAGACGGAGCGACCGGCGCCTGGCTGTTTTGAGCGATCAGCTGGTTAAGTTCGGTCGTGACGTTCTTGGCGATCTTGGTCCGTGAAACGTCCGCCGACACCACGCGCAGATTGTCGTCGTCCAACTGTTCGGTGCCGTCCAGTCGCCCAAAGACGTGAAGCAGCGCGGATCGCTTTTTGGCCGACGCTTCAATGACCAGCCGATTGTGTTCGGTGTCGATGCCGACCGTGCAGGTCACGCGGGAGCGTGCGCCCGCCACGTCGAACACGCGAAAGCTCGGCAGATTCTCCGGGCCCGAATCGACCAATTCGGAACGGCTCTTCAGCGCTGAGTAGAGTCGCCGCGCGACGGCTTCGGCGCGACGATGTTGCGGCACAAAGTCCGTGCCGGAGGCCGTCTGGCGAGGCGATTCCGACGCGGACGAGGAGGGTGGCGGCGACAGAATCTCGTCGGCACTACGCGCATGACCCGACTCCGCCGACGGAGTCGGCAAGGCGTGGGCCGGAGGAGGCAGTGTCGGCTCGACGTCCGTCGGGGCCGGCAGCAGCTCCGGAGCGTCCGCCTGGCGTTCCAAGCGAACTGGTTGGATCCTCCGCACTCGTGGCGTTTCGGACTCGTCGTCGGCCGCGCTCCCGTCGGCGGGAATGACCGCAGAGGTCGAGGGCGCAGGCAGTGCCGGGCTCACCGGCGGAGCGGCCGGCCGGGCTTGGGTGATCATCTCTTCCTCCGGATGCACCGGGTGTCGCAGATGGCCGGCCACCGGACGCTCGTACTCCGAACGCAGATCCTCCTTGTCGATCACCAGGAGGAACTTGTCTTCCCGCTCGAGTCGGAAGTTCGATTGATCGGATTCGAGCTCTTTGTTCAAGAAGGCGATGATCTCGTCGGTGCGGTATTTCTTCCAGTCGCGGAACTTCACGGTATCGCTGGGGACCTTTTTCGCCACCAACGTCAATCCACTCTGGTCGCAAAGGCTTTGCAGAACCTGCGGCCATTTGGCGGAGACGAACCAGATTCGGATTTGCGGCGAGTTGTCCGCCTTTTCGATTTTCTCTTCGTTGGGAGTCTTGGGCTCCTTGTGTTCCTTGGCGGCATCGGCCTCTGCGGGCGGGGTCGCGCTGTGGCCAGCGTTTGAGTCAGTGTTGAGCTCCATGATCGCCGGGGCGACATTTGGCTCGGGCGCGTTTGCCGAAACCTGAACTGCGTCAGTGGTCGTGGGAGCCGCGCCGGCCGTAGCCGGAGCAGCAGCTGCCTGTGCCGCAGCGACCGTCGGGTCCTGGCGCGGACGGATAAAGCTGGGGCTGTTGTAACCCGAACGCAGCGAGTCGAGGTTCAGCACTACCAGGAAGCTGCCCTGTTGGCTGGCCCGATAACCGAGCGGCTCCAGCTGGCGATTGACGATCCGAAGAGCCTCGGGAACGGAGTGCTCCGCCGTATCGGCACAGCTGAATGTGCCGGGAGGCGTAGCTTTCATCACCAGCTCAATGCCGCCGTGCCGGGCGATTCGCCGCAGCGCCTTCTTCCACGATGCCCCCTGCATGTTCAGGCGGACGCGACCGTCCGCCTTCGTGCTCGAGGCACTGCTGGGCTTGGCGGCTGCGCCGGAATCGGATTGGGCGAGTGCGACGTTGAGGTCGCCGGCCAACATCAGTCCCGAAACCGTGATGCAGCCGGCGATCCGGAGCGACAGGCCAAAGATGCTCGGCGCAAAGCGCGTATGATGGCTGGCCATTTGCTGACGTGCCCCCCCTCTGAACGATCTGTCCCAGAATCGCGAATTGCGGCAATTCACGAAGTCGGCGATCCGGTCATTACAACCGGAGTTTTCGTTACTATCGGCAAAGTCAGATCAGGCGTTTAGGTTTGACAGTTTTGGATGCCAGAATTCAGGTTCAAAGGCAGGCTTCGCGCACGAAGCTGCTCAGTTTTCGCGTGGCGGGCGAAGCTGGGGTGAGTTTGACGGCACCGCGCAGTTCAACGAGAGAGCGTCGTTGACTTGCCGAGAATGTTGCCGGATGAACGCCTCAACGAGAGGGCGTTTGGCGAGTGAACTGTGGCAGACGCCGCTCTTGAAGCGAGCACGCGATCAGCTTCTCCAGGCGATCGAGGCGCGTTGATTCCCGCTTCGCGCTCATCACCCACCAAGCCGCGGCTCGGCGATAGGAGGCGGGCTGCGCTTCAAAGAAGTGCCAGGCAATGGCATGCTCTCGCAGTCGCCGACGGTACTCACCGGTGATCTGCACGTTCTTCTGCTCGTATGAGTAAACCGACGACTTCTTTGCCTGCCGGCCCTGAAAAGCGCAGAGCCCGGCCGCCTGCATCTCGCCGGTTGCGATCAGCGCCTCGGCCCGCCGGATGTTGACGCTGCTCCAAACGCTGCTCGGCTTTCGCGGCGTGAACCGGATCGTGTACCGCCGATCGTCTACTTTGCGGCGGACGCCGTCGATCCAGCCGTAGCACAGAGCCGCGTCGACGGCTTCGGGCCAGGTGATGCTCTTCGTGCCCGAATCTTTCTTATGGAAGCCGACCAGCAACTCCACGGCTGTCGCATGGTTTCGCCGCAGCCAATCGCGGAACTCCGCCGGTGATGAAAAAAACTTCGGCTTCATACGCAGGTCATCAGCTCACGGGCTAGATTCTCACGCGGCACGCAGGCTCACACGCCGTGATAGCCCCGATACCAGCGGACGAATTGCTCCACGCCGGTTTCGATCGAAGTGGAGGGGCGGAAACCGACGTCGCGGGAGAGGTCGCCGATATCGGCATAAGTTGCCGGCACATCGCCCGGCTGCATGGGCAAGAAGTTCAACACGGCCTTGCGGCCCAGTGCCTGCTCGAGAATCCCAATCAGGGACATCAGCTCGACGGGTCGGTTATTTCCGATGTTGTAAATTCGATACGGCGCAAAGCTCGACGCCGGATCGGGCGCGATCGCCGACCAGTTGGGATCGGCGGCAGGGACCCGGTCGGCCACACGTACGACGCCCTCCACGATGTCGTCGACATAAGTGAAATCGCGGCGCATCCGGCCGTGATTGAAAACGTCGATCGGGCGGCCTGCCAAAATCGCATCCGTGAACAGCCACAGGGCCATGTCCGGCCGGCCCCACGGACCGTACACGGTGAAGAACCGCAGCCCTGTCGTCGGCAACCCGTAAAGATGGCTGTAGACGTGGGCCATCAGCTCGTTCGATTTCTTGGTGGCCGCGTACAAGCTCACGGGATGGTCGACGGCGTCGTGGACGGCAAACGGCATCTTCTCGTTTCCGCCGTACACAGAGCTCGACGACGCATAGACCAGGTGCTGCACGCTCCCTGCGGCGCGACAGCCTTCCAGCACGTTTAAGAATCCCGTCAGATTGCTGGCCAAATACGCGTGCGGATTCTGCAGCGAATAGCGCACGCCGGCTTGCGCCGCCAGGTGGATCACGGTCTCGAACTTTTCCCGCGCAAAAAGCGGTGTAACCGCGGCGCAATCGGAGAGATCGATTTTCTGAAAGGAAAACTTCGGTTGCGGCAGGAGCTGATCGAGGCGAGCCTGCTTCAGGCGGACGCTGTAGTAGTCGTTGAGACTATCCAGTCCGACGACCGTATCGCCGCGCGCCAAGAGTCGCTGGCTGGTATGAAAGCCGATGAATCCGGCCGCTCCCGTTACCAGGAACTTTGCCACCGCAGGCCTCGCGTCTCGTGCTGATTGTCCGAGCGGGCACCCGCGACGCTTGGCCGATCGGCGCAGGCCCAAACTGGTTTATCCGAGATTTGTCGAGCGGCGACAAGACGAGCGACAAAAGGCGTGCCGCTGATCGGCTGCGACGTGGGGTTCACGCGTTTCGTCCACAGACCAGGCCGCGTCATGCCGCGCGACGCGTCGGGACTTTGTCCGGTGCTGCGAACGAGTTTGCATCGGCCGCTACGGCGACGGAACTTGGCATCGTGAGGATCGTCGCAGGCGTCGGCTCGTCTTTGCCGGCGCTCGCTCGCGATTCGGCCGTAGCGGATTGCAGGGGCACCGCGATTGCCGTCCAAGAGTGGCAGAACGTATCGAACAAGCGAAACAGGTCGATCAGCCGTTGTCCCTTGAGCCGGTTCTGCAGGTTGCCGCGGGACGTCAGCGTCGCGCGCACTCCATTTCTCCCCGGCACCGAATAGTTGAATTGCCACGCGGGCTCATCATCGGACGTCCGCCGTTCGCTGGCTGCCGGCCATTCACCGGCCCAGCGCAGGCGGCAGATGACCGCGTCGCTCCGCTCGTCCCAGCAGATGAAGTCCAGATGGGTTCCGCCCATCGACTCGACATGCTCGGTGATTTCCTTCCAGTAGTTGATCGGATCGACGCCGCGGCTGCGGGCGATCCGGTCGACGACGAGTTGAGTTTTGAACACTCCCGAAGATCCCGCCAGTAGATTGCTGATCGCCTGGATATAGCGAAAGAAGAGTACCGTCTCGTCGTAGCCGAACACACGTCCCACGATCAACAGGGCGAGCAGCGTAAGACACAGCCCCAAAGCGAGCCGATCGTTTTGGAAATAAGCGGAGACGAGCGTGACGGCCGCCATCGCGACGCAGAGAGCCGAAATCACAATCAACGATTGGGCCCGCGAGAGCCCCCGGTTCTGCAGGCAGTGATGAATGTGGCCCCGGTCGGCCTCGCCAATTCCCCGCCCGTTGAGCTTTCGCCGCAAGATGGCCATGCACGTGTCGAAGACCGGCACGCTCACCAGCACGAGCGGAATCGCCAGCGCAAAGCCGGTGGCCTTCTTCATCGAAGACTCGATGGCCAGCGCGCCGATCACGAAACCGATCGTCAGGCTGCCGGAATCTCCTAAGTAAATGCTGGCCGGCGGCCAGTTGTGTAACAGGAAGCCGAACAGCGCGCCCGCAAAGATGAGTGACAGGGCGAGCGGGCCCAACAGCCCCTGCATGTCGCACAAGCCGGCCACCGCCGCGCAGACAATCAAGCCGATGGTTCCGGCCAGCCCGTCGAGGCCGTCCACCAGGTTGATCACGTTGGAGCAGCTCACCAGCCAGAATACGGTGAAGAGCGAACCGAGCAGCCCCATCCCAATCCGCGCGTCGAACACGTGCAGCGATTCGACCGTGCGGCCCCAGATGACAAACGGCAAGCAGGCCAGAACCTGGAACAGCAGCTTGGTTCGCGGCCTTAGGCTGACTCGGTCGTCCCACAGCCCGAGAGCACAGAACAGCCCGGCGGAGACCAACAGCATCGAAACAAAGTGTCCCTGATCCGCGTCTGCGTGCAGCCACTTCCAATGGTAGACCTTGGCGGCGACGGCCACCGTTCCCGCCAGCGAAAGGTAAACGGCCAAGCCGCCGAGCAGGGGGATGGGCGGCTTTGCGACTTGCGGCGACCATCCGGGTGGTCGAGCATTCCGGTCCGCCGCGCGATGACTTTGGCGACGGCGGTGAGGAAGTAGCTCGCCGCGACCGCCAGCAGGACGAATCCGGCGGTCATCGAGTCGAAGTTCGACAGCATGCGTGCGACCGCTTCTTGGCGACGAGGCCACCGGGCGAGAAGACGGGCAGGGGGCCAGCGGGCGCTCAGCGGTTGGTCCCCCTCCAAACGCGGCCGGGAGTATACTGACGACCAAGATCCGGTCAAGGCGACTGCTGCCTGGAGCACGGGTGTAAAGCTTGTAACCATCGCAGTTTGTCGACGTCGCGGCGACCGGAACCCTCCATGTGGAGTCCCCTGGTCCAATTGAACTGCAAACTGCGTCGCACACTCGCCTGCCGTTCGTCGTTTCAATCCCGTCCCGTTCAATCCCGTCCCGTCCGATCAGGTCCCGTTCTTGTCCGGTCCGGTCCCGGTCCGACGGTTCAAATGAAGGTGTCCGGACCGGCCGAGTTCCGGCCCTGTGCCGACTACCGGGCCCGATTCAGACAACTTGTCCCGTCCCACTCGGGACTTGTTCTAACCTCCTCTCCAGTCGCTAATTAAGATGGGACAAGTTTCGAGTCCCGACCTGTCCCACGCGTTCGAGTCCCATGCTCCACTCGAGCAGGGGGCGGCGATGGTCCGCAGGTCGACTCCGGGGACCAATGCGCCAATTCAATCCGGTCCCGTGCGTCGAGTCCCACCCTTTCACGAATAGTGTCCGGACCGGCGAGACCGGACCCGCCCGGACAGCACGTGGCTCCCGATCTGGTGAACGTGTCCCGT
>CAWFAK010000015.1:0-131007 GCA_963813715.1 uncultured Planctomycetaceae bacterium
TTGGAGCACCTCCGCAGCGTCACAAGCCTTGTCGAGCTGGACGTAAGCGGGACCACCATGACGGATGCCGGGCTCGCGCGGCTTGAGGGTCTGAGGCAACTGAATGCTCTCGATTTGGCCGGCACGCGTGTAACCGACGAAGGCCTCCCACAACTTCGACGTTTCCCGATGCTGAAATCGCTCAATTTGTGCTTGCTGCCGGTGACCGATGCCGGATTTGTTTATGTTGGCTCTGAAGAACCTGCAAAACCTTCGCCTGATCAAGACCCGCGTGACCGACGCAGGGATTGTCCACCTCAAGAGCATGACGCGGCTGGATACCCTCTACATCGGTGAAACGCGTGTCACGGACGCCGGTCTGGCCGACCTTAAGGGATTAACGAATCTCCGCGTCCTCGGTTTGAGCGGGACGCCGGTGACGAACGCAGGGTTGGCACAGCTTGCAGGGCTGACGGAGCTCCGTGCTCTTATCTTATCCGAGACACAGGTGACCGACTCGGGACTGAAGCATCTTCGGGGCCTTAACAAACTCACCGATCTGAACCTGAACGGGACGCGCGTTTCGGACTCGGGTCTCGTGCACTTGGAACGCCTGACCGAGCTCCGTGCACTCCACCTCGCCAGACGCAGGTTACGGACGCCGGTTTGGAGCACCTGCGGACGCTGCTGAAGCTTGAGACCCTGAACCTAAGCGGCCTGCCTGTAACTGACATGGGGCTGACGAACCTGCGAACGCTGAAGGAACTGCGACACCTGTCGCTGGATCGCACGGCGGTAAGCGACGCGGGGTTGGTGCACCTTGAGCCGCTGACGAACCTCGAAAGCGTCAATTTAGGCGAGACACAAGTGACCGAAGCGGGACTGGTGCACTTGCAAGGGCTAAAAAACCTTGGCGGACTCAGCTTGAGGGGAGCGCATCGGGTCGGGACTTCGCGATCCCGAAACTTTTACATTTGCCCCGATTGCAAATGGTCGATTTGAGGGACACCCACGTTTCAGCCAAGGGATTAGCGATCCTGAAAGCGTCCCTTCCAAGTGGCGCAGATCGTCTGGTCGGAGCCGAATAACACCGCCGCGCGGGCGATCATCGCGGCCGGCGGCCGCGTCGAAATTCGCGTGCAAGGTGCCGCAGCAGACCGTACGGTTTATATGGCCACTGAACTTCCCCCCGACTCTTTTCAGATTACGGGTGTGAGTTTGGCCGGCGTCCGACAGCCGCTCAATGAGGTCTTCGAGGCCCTGAAAAATCCAGGCGTGGAGGCCCTGAGCTCCCTCGATCTGTCGGACACCGCTGTCCGAGATGCCGACTTGGCCTCTTTGAAGGGCTTCACGCACCTCGGCCGCCTGGTGCTGGACGGAGCAGACATCGAGGGAAAGGGGCTGATCCATTTGCAGGAACTGAAAGAGCTCCTGGAGCTGCGGCTCGGATGCCCGAAGCTATCCGAGCTCTTCCTGGGGGAACTCGCTGGGCTCAAGAACCTCGAACGACTCTCGCTGGCGAAAACTCCTGTTTCCGATGAGGGAGCCCGGCAACTGAGGCAGCTCACGCATCTCAAAGAACTCGACCTGACGGAGACCAAGGTCACTGTAGGCGGAATGAAGGAGCTGCAGAAGGCCCTTCCAGCGTGCCGCATCCTCACGAGCGCGGCCCCGCGCTAACATCCGAACCGGAAGCTGCGGAACGAAGTGGTCTCAAGCGTCAGGAAGCGTTCCTTGCCTGTCCTCTGGAGGGCCGAAGCTGAAACGCGGCAGTTTCGGATCGTGCCCATTTCAGGAACTCATCAAGAAAATTAAAACACCGGAAACGTGTCGATCTCGATGCTTCTGGTACCCGCGTTTCAGTCAACGTCTGGTGCAGAACGACCAGCGGCACGCGCGAACCCTCGGTCACCGAAACCAAGTGCGGTCACCCGTTTGGACGGTCGAAGTGCAAGGTCGGGACTCTTTTGGATAACGCTCAGGGCAACGACGTGCGGAAAGCACATTTCACGGCCGGGTCGGTGCTGCCGGTTTGTTGACCGTTTTGCGAAGGCGAACGAGAGTTCTTTCGACTCAGCAACACGTGCATCGCCCAAATCAAACGCCTTCAAGAGGACGTCTTGAGACGAGGCCGGCGCTCCCTCGCCCTAGCAAATCTCTTTTGTGGCAGTCGGAAGTCGACGGCATTGGCGCGGCGCTGGCTCGAGTGGCCTGCTGACGAAACGACGCTCCTCGGCTTTCCCGTGTTGGTGTAGTCTGGGCGGCTCGCGGTTGACGACGGCGCGGGGAAATTAGGGCGTGGCCAGCTGCCGTGCCGGGATGGTCGTAACGATTCGACATTGCGGTAGCGATGCCTTGAGCTTTGCCAGGCCGGTGGCCGTGACTTGAGTGTCGCTCAGGTCGAGTTCTTTGAGCTGGGTCAGCCCCGCTAGGTGCAAAACGCCTTGGTCGGTAAGCGTGCTGTTCGCGAGAGACAGGCGCTCCAGCTTCTTCAATCCGCCCAGCTCGAGCAGAAAGAGTTCTGTGAGCTTCCGCGAGCCAAGCCGCAGCTCAGTAAGTTCCGCAAGCTTCTGCAAATGCATGAGCCCGCGACCGCGAATGGCGTCCCCATCCAGAACGAGTTGTCGCAGCGCGGTTAAACCTCCGACAGACTCCAGGCCCGCGTCCGTGACGCGCGCGTCTTCGCGAGATTCAGCTGCCGCAAGCCAACGAGAGCCTTGAGACGCTCCAGGTCGGAATCGTCAACCGCGGTGTCGGACAGGTCGAGAGACACCAGTCCCTCCAGCCTGGGATTCGTAACGGCTGCCAAGAGTCCGTAGAGATCGGAGCGCAATCCGACCACGCGCTGAGTGATTTGAAACGGCTCTCGCGGAAGCTCCCTGGCCGCCTTGATCCGCGCTCGGTTCCCATCTCGTCGAGGTGCACAATGACGCGGCCACCGGCCGCGAGGATGGCGCGGGCCACACGGTCGTTTGGCTCCGACCAGAGGACGGTGACCTTCGGCAGGGTGCTTTTGAGAATTTCGAGGCCCCGGGCCGAAACATGGGTTTCCTGCAGGTCGAGGGAAAGCAAGCTCGGCAGGTGCAGAAATCGGGGGATTGCCGTATCACCAAGGCGAGGCAGCCCTCTCAAGGCGAGGACACGGAGATTCTTGAACCCCTCCAACCCGGCCAGACCCGCTTCCGTAACGCGCGTGGCGCTGAGGTCGAGCACGCCCAGGCACGTCAGCCCCTTGAGGTGCGCGAGCCCTTCGTCGGTGACGCGCGTCTGGTCCAGGACCAGCTGCCGCAAATCCGTGAGGTCCTCGAGATTGGCCAGTCCACGGTCGGTCACCGGAAGTTGCTTGAGGCTCAAAATTCGCAGTTTCTTGAATCCGCGCACGTATACGAGACCGGCGTCGGTCACGCGTGTTCCCGCGATGAAGAGCGTCTCCAGCTGCGTCAAGTCCTTCAGTTGTGCCAGCCCCGCGTCGGTGACCTGCGTGTTGGTCAAGGCGATCACGCGAAGGTTCTTCATTTGCGCGAGCAGCCCGGCACCCGCGTCGGTCACAGCGGTCCCGTATCCCAGCCACAGGTTTTCCAGTTTTCTCAGCGGGAGCAACTGCTTCAACCCCGCGTCCGAAACGCGCGTTGCCTCGAGGACGAGGCTCTTGAGTTCCGTCAAACCCGCGAGATGCGTCACCCCCGCATCGGTAACGGCCGTGTTGTTGAGATTGAGGTCCTTCAGGGCCTTCAGGCCCGCTAGATGCACCAAGCCCGCATCGGTCAGCCGCGTCCGGTTGATTGCCAGGCGGGTTAATTTCGTTAGGCCGCGGAGGTGCGAAAGCCAGGCGTCGGCAATCTCGGCGCGATGCAACACCAGCTCTTCGAGGTTCGTCAGTTCGCCGAGGTGAACCAAGTCCGATTCCCGGAGGGCGTTGCCTTCCAGCACGAGGCTGCGCAAGTGAGCCATTCTCTTCAGTCGCAGCCACTCGCCGTCTTTTATCACGGTTCCCGACAAATTGAGCGAGACAAAGCTGTCCAGATGGGGATCCGAGAGAGCAGTCAGCGCCGCTTCAAGTGAACTGCGAACCCCCGCCAGGCTAGCGCCCGTGATCTGGAAGGGCTCCGACGGGAGTTCGGCGATCGCCTGAACGGAACGGTTAGTCCCCGCGAGCCGAATCTCCACGCTCCCGCCTGCGGCAAGGACGGCTTTGGCAGCCGTGGCATTTGCGTCGGCCCAAACAAGGCGCACCAATCCCGGCAGTCCCGTCTTAAGGGCCGTGTATCCCTTCGCGGAAACACCAGTGTCACTCAGATCGATCTCCGTCAGGCTTCGCAGCTGTAGCAGCTGCGGCACGGCGGCATCCGTCAGTTGCAGCGAATCCTTGAGGCTAAGAAAGCGAAGGTTCGTCAGACCTTGCAGACCGGCCAAGCCTGCGTCTGTGATGCGCGTTCCCCCCAACGTGAGGTCCTCCAGCTCCGCGAGTCCTTTCAGGTGCGGAAAAACCGCGTCCGTCACGCGCGTCCGCTCGAGGTTGAGATTTCGCAGATTCTTCAATGCGACCAGCCTGGCAAATCCGGCATCGGTCACCTGCGTCGAGCTCAAGCCAAGTCCCATCAAGTGCTCTAGCTCAAGAATGTGCGCCAGTCCCGCATCGGTCACGGGCTGCCCGCTCAAATACAGGGTCCGCAATTTCTTGAAACCGTGTAGGTGAGCCAGGCCCGCGTCAGACAAATAGCGTCCACGCAAATAGAGGGACTCGAGTTGCGGCAGCTCTTCCGCGAGTTGCTTCAACCCCTTGTCGGTTACGTGCGTCCAACTCAAGTTGAGCTCGCGCAAGTTTTTCAAGGCTTGGAAGTCCGCGAGTCCGGCGTCCGTCACATGCGTGCCGTCGAGCGAAAGGCACTCGAGTTTTGTGAGACCCTCAATGTGCTCAAACGCAGCGTCCCCAACCGGCGCGTTCCTGATGACCAAAGTCTTGAGTCCCGTCAGGTCGCGCAGCGCCTGGAATCCAGAGCCCGTAATTTGTTTCCCGCCCAGTTTCAGGTCGACGAGGTCGTGAAGGCCCCGGAGATGGTCCAGACCGGCGTCCGTGAGCCCTCCACTCTCGAGCTCGACCCGCGTCAGCTCGAGATTCGATGGCGGTAAGGCTTGCCCGGGGCGGAGTTGGATCGCTTGCGCAGGTTGACCGGCCCGGACGGTCACGCCGCCCCCCTGCGATAGCACCCACTCCGCGGCCCGCCGGTCCACCACGACAGTCGGCCCTTGCGACTTCTGGTCGTTCGCGATCGTGCCGAGCGTTCGGCTCTCCCTCGGCGTCCGCAGAGCGGGCGTCGGCGGCGCCGCGACCTTGCCAAGCTCTTCCCGCGCCTCGAAGACTTTTCGGCCACCGCGGCTGAGTGTGAATTTGTCTGTCTTGAAGGTCGCATCACCCGCGGGCTGCTTGAGGGTCACTTCAAGTTGATGATCCCCGGCGCCCAGCGTGATCTCCGCCCGGCCCTGCCCATCGTGGATCACGATCAAGCCTTCCTTCACGCTAACCGTCACGTTAGGGTCGTCGACTGCAATGACGACTTGCCCTTTATTGGTGGCGACGCGGATGAGTTGAGCGCCGAACAGGAAATAGGTCACTGCGAGCAGGATGGCGAGGCCGAGCCCCGCCCGAATGGGCCACTTGTTACTACGTTTGGGAAGTACCCCGGAGGTGGTCGCGTCGGTCGGCGGTGCCTGCTCCGCGATCTGACGTTTCTTTTCGACCCCTTGTTGACGCGGAAGCTCGTCTTCAATGGCGCGCAGCTGGTCGACCACGACTTGAGCCGACACCGGGCGCTCGCCTGGGAATTTCGCCAGGAGTCCCCTCACCAGTTCGGAAAGCGCGTGCGGCACCTCGGAATTCACCGTTTCCAGAGGCGCCGGATCCTCGAGCGCCAAGGCGCGCAACTGAAAACAGGGTGTTTCCGCTGAAAGGCCGCTTGCCGGCGGCCATCCGATAAAGGAGGCAGCCCAGGCTGAACAAATCCCGCGGATCGACGGCCTCTCCCGCAAACTGCTCGGGCACATGTAAGCCGGCGTGCCAATTAGCATCCCCCGATCCGAAATTGCCGAGTCGTCGGCCCACGATTCGCGCAGCCGAAATCGAGAATTTTTACTTTCCCTGTTCGACCGCCGTCGACCGCCAACAGGCCGGGCGCGACTGCTCGCAGGGCGGATTCCGAAAGCTGCTTGTCCTGCGGCGCAATTGGCTGGCGCATGGGTTTCTCGGGCCCCTCCAACCAGACGTTCGCCGGCTTGATGTCGCGATGCAAAAGGCCCCTGGCGTGAGCCGCCGCCAAACCCGAGGCGATCTCGCGCCGATCCGCACGGTTTCTTGGACGCTCAGCCGACTTTCGCTGATGAGGTGATCCTCGAGGGTCTCGCCCTGGAGCAATTCCAGTGCGATGAAAGGCGTGTCGCCGTGCATCCCGACCTGGTAGATGGTCACCACGTGTTCGTGCCTGAGTGCGGCGGCGCTCTGCGCCTCACGCAGAAAGCGGTCAGCGTGCCTCGCCGCAATCACCGGATGCATTAATTTGAGTGCCACATGCCGCTTGAGGCGAATGTCTTCCGCTTCGAAGACGACCGCGAACCCGCCAGACCCGAAGACCCGCAGCACGCGGAAGTCGCCCAGCCGGCCGATCTCGTCGGCCGCTTGCGCAGGGGCCAAATGCCGACTGATTTCGCTCACCGAACAGGGAGCTTCCCCCTTGTCCGACTGCGTCTTGTCATGGGTCCAAGTCGCCAGGGCGCGTGCAGACATTCAATCGGCAGATACAGCGTTCTTGTCGGCTCGGCGGCCGTGCCACGTTGGACTCGGACTGCGTTGAGCAACTCCTCAGAATTCAGGCACTCGTCGAAAGCGCTCCAGCACTGCGGACACTGCTCGAGATGCTGTTGAATCCTGTCGGCCACCCGACTCGGGAGTTGCCCCAGGACCAGCCGCTGTAACTCGTCGGGGCTGGGGCAATTCTGTGGTTCAGCCATCGAACGCTCGTTCCTATGACTCTTCCCCCACGGCCGGCGGTTGGCCGTTCACGTCGACCGCAGAGATGGGGTTCGGGGGCGACGGAGCAATAGGACTAGGAATCTTGTCTTGGAGTGTGTCTCCGTCGATGATGCCCGTCTTTTCGAGCGAGGTCGAAGAGACCGGCGGCGGAGTTGCTGAATGGGGTGCATCCGTCCGCACCTCGGACTGGGTGAGATCGACGAGGAGTTCCATCTCGCCAATGGCCACGATGTCGTCTTGCATCAAGATCGACGCCGAACCCGAAGCGATTTGACGTCCGTTCACCCGCGTTCCATTCTTGCTGGCCAAATCGCGAACGCGCAGAGTGTAGTCATCCAGCAAGAGGACACAGTGGTAGCCGCTGACGACCTCACTGAGCGGCCGAAAGTCGCAGTCGTCGGCCCGCCCGATAAGTAGCTTTCCACGGGCGATCTGCAGCATCAGCCCGGCCCCGGGACCTTTGACAACTTTCAGTTTTGCGTCCATCCGGGACCTCTGTTATTTTTCTGCGTCGGCAGTCGGTTGGCGACGCGTGGCGTATCACCCGGTTTTCTCCTTCGTGGGCTCAACCCTCTCGGGGGCTCCGTTGCAGCAGTTTACCACCCGAGAATGAGTGGCCGCGACAAGATTCTGGCGCAGCGGCAACCTATACAGCAATCCGTACTTCTACCTACAACTTGAGCCCGTCGGCAAACCGAGACCGCTTCCCTTTCGGCGAACATAAAGGCTAAAAAACTGCAAAGAAGGGTCCTGCTCACCGGCGCGAATCGAGGCTTCGACTCCAGCCGGCCAAGAAACTGGCCAGTCACGGCTTTCGGGTGTTTTGGGAGCGCGATCCGCGAGCCGGCGCCGACACGAACGTCGGCAACAACGCCGAGGATTTTGTCGATGGAAATCGGCGACTCGAACAGCATCGCGACCACCAACAGGCTGGATTCCCTCGTCCGAGACCGGAGAGTCGCGAACCATGACCTTGGGTCCTGGGAACCGAAGGTTGGAGCTTCGAGCCCTCGTCACGGCCACACTTTTCGGTCGATTTTTTTCCTTGTCTCAGAGTTGATGGAATTCCACTTCCCCCGGGACGGAGAGCGAAAGACTCGCCCGCGCGGTCCGGAGCGACGCCATGCGGAACCGGGGACCGGAGTTTGGCAGGCGCAGGCCAGGAGTCGAACGTCGACGTTGCCGATCTCGGCGATGTTCATCAATCTCACACTGTTCGGCAGTCGGCATATTTTGTGCGAGGATCGGTGCCGGGGCAGCACCAGACTCGAAGGTACGGGCGGGAGAACAGAGATGTCCGATTTTGTTGAAGTCGTCGATCTTAGCCATCAAGTCCACGTCATCAACGTCCGGCAAATCGTTCGTCTGGGGAACACTCGGCCCCCAAATTGGGACGTCGTATTGACCCGTGGCGAACCCCTAGCATTGAGCAAGACCGAAGCGGATAAGCTGCTCAAGACCGTGCCGGCCGTCCAAACGAGTTCGAACCAGCTTAAGCACAACAGAGGGCGCGACGGCAAATAGAGACGTCTCGGTCGCTCGCCAATTCCCATAATCTCCGATGCGGCGATCGCGTCGGCGTCACATCGACGGTCGACGCACGAAGGTGACGGGACCGATGAGCACGTACAGACACCTCCGGTTGAGCGCATTGCGCTTCAAGGAATCCATGCGGGTCAGGCAAAAAATGTCGAAAGCAGGGCATGAAGTTTGCCAACAGATCACCGAAATCAAAGTCTCAATTGAGCTCGCAAATAGTGAGTTTGCCCCATGATTGCACGTCTGCGGTTTCTCCATGGTGATTCCATCGAAGAGACGATCGAGATTCCTCCGGGCGAAGTCGTGATCGGCAGAGATATCGATTGTCATCTGCAACGCGAAAGCCCATTCATCAGCCGCCATCATTGCGTCCTATTGCTCGATGAGTACACACTCCGAATTCGAGATCTGGGCAGCAAGAATGGAACTTTCGTAAACGGACGTCGAATCGGCGGGGGCGAAACCATCGTCATCGATGGCGACCTGGTTGCAGTCGGAGAGATCACTTTTCAAGTCATCCTCGTTCTGGCATTGGACCGAGCGCGATCAACCGTTTCAGGGTCACCGTCAGCGGAGGTCCAAAACGCTTTAGAAGCGACCGGGCCATTGGGCGACGAGACGTTCCATGGCCGCGGGCCGGCCGTGAGCTCGTCATGTAGTGACCTGCCAGCAAGCGACCGACCGTCGGTCAATGGGTCGACAATCGACCAAACTGGCTGTCCGAGAGCCAGTGAAACCTGCCCGCAGAAGACGCCTATTGCCGACTTGGGACCCGAGGCAATCGTCAGCCCAGTCGAACCCTTCGCACCCCGAGCGTTGTAATTTGCTATTAAGCCGAGCGAACCAGCACGCCGAGAAAGGAAGCCGTGAAATTCGGACGGTCGTCGATTGATATGGATCTCATGCCGCGCTGAAATCAAAGCCCTCAAATGATTTGGTGGACCGGCTTAATCGATCACTGCATGGGGATCGCACCGCGAATCCTCCTCCACGACAATCTGCGCCGTCCCCACACACTCGTCGATGCCGAGCTGCTGCACGAGCCACTCTCGCGCATTTAGGACGTACGGAACTCACGCTGAATCCGAGTCTCGACCATTCGGCTCGAAGATCAGCGGCCTCGTCGCCGAGCCCGCCTTCCGGCATGCCCTGATTTCCCTGCGGGCGCGTTATCAGCGCGGTTTTTGACGATTGTCGCGAAAGTACCGCTTGTGCGCGTGCCGAAGAATGGAGAAGCAACGGCGCAACGCCCGCGCGGCGTATCTTTTCGCGCGCGAATCAGCGGGGGGTTCGGCATGATTGGGGCAAGTGAGAACAGCGAACCGGTGTCTCTCGCAGGACTCGATACTCCACCTTCCGATATGGTGGAGTTCGTTAAGAACCTCATTTGCGACGATGACCGAGTCAGCCAGAGGCGGGACTTTGCTCGGCATCCGCTCGTGTTCGAGGCGGTGACGATCCCACTCGATGAAGAGCTTCAGCCCGCTGGCCCCCATTTATAACTCTGGCCCGCAACGTGTCGTTGGCTGGAGCCTCTCTGGTTCACAGTGAACCGATCCATGCCTCGTTCATTCGGGTGTCTCTCGAAGGCGTCAACCTGGGCGCGACGATGGTCGCGAAGGTCCGGCGCTCTCAGCAGGTCAAGCAGCAGTATTTTGAAGTCGACTGCGAATTCGTCTCGCGGGCTGCCTGACGCGAGCACCTGCAAATTTGCTCCGCGATGCGTCGGAGGGTACTGATGGCTCGGAAGCCTTCCCGCGCATCGGATCGCATCGCGTTTCCACGCAACGACAAGGCCAGAAAGTTCACCGCCGCGCAAGCCAACTCCGCGCGAGCAACGGCGAGGGCTGTAGGCTGATCCGAATCCGGTGCCGCCGTCTCAAACTCGCTAGCCAACCCATCGCGCATCGGTGTAAACCCTCATCGGTACGGTTCCCAATTTCGCTCGCCGGCTCCGGCCGATAGTTTCAGTTTCTCAACGTGATGCTCCGTCGGCCGAGAAACAGGGTCATCACTTACTGGGCCACTCCGTGATCGGCTGACCCGCTGACGGAGCGGCCTTTTGCTTTGTGGGGCGTGCAATGGTGCATGAAAGAAACTGCCACGCTGAAAAACCACCTCGTTTCACTCAGCGTCCCGAAGTCGACAAGGCAACGCGGTGGGGTTCGCGGTCAAAGCGATCAGCGCATACAGGCTCGACATGTGGATTTCGCGGTCACGCATCGGAACCGCCAGAGTCTTCGAACCGAGGCAGAAGCCGAAGTCTTTGCTCGGCAGCATATACGGCGATTCGAGAGTTGCTGGCCGCCCGAGGACACTGGGTCGGTGTTTAATGTCGAGCAAAACGGAATTGGCATCCGTTCATGCAGGGTTAATACTAATTGCGGTCCAGGCTGAAGTGGGCGTAGTGTGTGCAAAGCGTAAGGCCCATCTTGGTGGCCCGCAGCCGGTCCTCGCCCAAGATTTCCGGCTGCGGGCTCTTTTTTACGATCTGGTCTGGGCACGTGAGCCGGGTCGTCTTCGCCCAACCCGACGCCTGCGGAGACCGCGGCCACCGTGCCTCTCCTTAGGAACAAGCGCCTTGGACGTCCAAATGTGCCGTGCCTGCGGCCGTCCCGTCAGTAACCGCGCCGCCCGCTATTGCTCGCGCGGGTGCTGGATGGCATCAGACGAGCGGCGGCGCCGGATCCGGGTTTTTTGGGCAGAGCGGGTGACTCAGTCCGACCCGACGCAGGAACAAATCGCGGCCGAGTGCAAGCTGATCCAGGCGATGTGGAGCGACGCCGAGCGCGTTGGGCGGATGCGAGTCGACTGGCGACCGATCGGGTGGGAGGTTCGGCTCGTTGCGGCGGCCGATGATGCGGTCACAGCAGGCGGAAGAGCTGACCGCGTACCGGGTCAGTACGCTTCTAAACGGCCCCGGGAATGACTATCCCGAGTGCATCGCGAGACGGTCGGCTTCACGCTGCGGTGCATACGCCGCTTGTCGGCACTCATAGCCTGGGCCGAATTCCGCCAAAACGTATGAGGATCCGAGATGCGGAATCGTGTGCCGAAATATGCGTGAGTTTCTGGTGCCTGTCACGGCGGCACTTATCGGTGGTTTAACGGCGATCCCGGAAAGGCTTAAGATTCAACGGACGCAGTCAACCGAACTGATTGACGGTGCAGCTAGTCGACGAACACAGACCGAATCGACGTCGGTTCCAATCTGGTTGCCGTCCTTCGCGTGCCTAATAGGACGGCTCGTCCTGTGACCAATACGATCCTACAATTTCACGAACAACTGCAATGCGAATTGTCCCACTTCGCTATTGCAGGCGACCACCAGGCAATCGAGCCCAGGTGGGGGCTGGAAATCCTTGGCGTCGACGACCGTGGGCAGGGAGAAGGCGAAGCGGTAGGGGGTGGCGGACAGCAGGGCCTTAGCTTGGCCGGCGACAACGTTGCCGATTTCCCCAGCGCAATCTCGGATCAATTGGTCGCTCACCTCGATCGAGACGCCGGCGAGCATGCGCTTGGCGAGATTCTCTGCAGTGTGCTTCGGAAAAATGAGGAGCAGCGATCCTTCGATCCCCGTGATGAATTTAAGCTCCGCGCAGATGCTCTCCGACGAATGACGAGCGGGTCCGCGAAACATGGCCCGAACAGTCACCTCGGTGCTTGCCATCTCGCCCAGTGCCGCGGAGGTGGCGGTGATGAACGGGTTCAGGAGCGTCTCCCGCATCTCTGCGGAAATCGGTTCTGGCCCCTCGGCCGCGAGCTCAGACATGGTCAACACCTTCAAATCCTGCCGGTCGTGCCCGCGCTGCAATCCCCGCGAGTCTCGTGCGGCGATTTGCCACCCAGCAATTTTAGTCAGCGCACGATTTGATAGAGCCCAGCCTTGAGTGGTTCGACGCGGCGATACGAACCGTTGAGGTTGATCGTCGTTTCCGCGCCGCCCAGGACCAGGTAGCCGTCCGGCCTGAGCAGCGAGGCCAGCCGCGCCAGGATGTCTTTTTTCGTCTCCACATCGAAGTAGATCATCACGTTACGAATCAGCACGAGGTCCATCCGCGGCAGCGCCGGCCACGGCCGCGCCAGGTTAATTTCCTGGAATTCGACCATATGTCTTACGGGTAACTTCAGCTGCCAATCGGTGCCGTGCTGCTCGAAGTGTTTGAGCAGGAGGGCAGCGGGGAGACCGCGATTCACTTCGATCTGGTTATAGCGCCCTTCGCGCGCCCGGGCCAACACCTCGCGGGAGAGGTCGCTGGCCAGCAAAGTGACCTTCCATCCGGCCAGCTCCGGAAAATGGTCCCGCAGCAGGATGGCGATGCTGTACGGCTCCTGCCCATGAGAACTGGCCGCGCACCAGATGTTCAGAGAGCGCTCAGGGCGACGCCGGTTGATCAAGTCGGGCAAGACCACGTTCCGAAGAGCCTCGAACGGGTGATGGTCGCGAAAGAACGAGCTTTCCGTCGTGACCATCGCCTCGACGACCTGCCGGGTCAGTCCATTTCCCGGCTCGCAGCGCAACTGAGCGACCAGTTCGCCGATTGAGTTCAGGCTGCGTTGGCGCAGAACGGCGCGAGACGGCTTTCGACCAGGTACTGCTTGTCGGAGTCCAACAAGATCGCGCTGCGATCGTGGAGCAACTTGCGGATCGCGTCGAAGTCCTGATCCGTCACGGAATCACCGGCGATGACGGTGTCACCGGACTTGGCCGAACCCTGCGGAGAATTTCATTCGCGATGAGAGACAGCGGCAGCACCCGGTCGGCGAGTCCTGCCCGCGCCACGCTTCCCGGCATTCCCCAGACAACGGAGGTGGCTTCGTCTTGCACCAGGATCTGTCCACCGGCCTCCCGGAGATATTCGCAACCGCGCAGACCGTCTTGCCCCATGCCGGTCAGGATGACTGTCAAGGAGTTGGGGCCGAACGCCTTCGCCACCGAGCGGAGCAGGACGTCGACCGCGGGTCGGCAAGAGTTTTCCGGAGGGTCCTGATGCAGCTGCAGGCGCATTTGTCGGCCCTCCGGCGCGATGATCATGTGGAAGTCGCCCGGGGCAATCCAAGCTTTTCCGGCTTGCAGGATCGTCCCCGAAGTTGCCTCCTGCACCGGGATCGCGCACTCGGCGGACAGCCGTTCGGCCAGGAGCCGCGTGAACATGGGAGGCATGTGCTGCACGATCACGATGGGCACCGGAAAATCGGCAGGCAGCGGTCGCAAGATTTCGACGAGAGCATTCGGCCCGCCGGTGGATGTTCCGATGGCGAGGACATCGACCCGACCCGAAGTGATGCGGGCCGGGGGCGCCGCCAGGAGCACCGGTGGTCGACGGACTCGCGACGATGTTCGCTCGCCCAGCCGCCGGCGCCCGATTTCCGGCGCTGGCGCAAAGAGCCTTGATCTTGGGGATCAGTTGCTCGCGGATGACTTCCAGAGAAGCATCCAAGCCGCCCGCGTTGGTCGGCTTCGTGAAATAGTCGGTCGCACCGAGGGCCAGCGCATCCAGAGTTGCCTCCGCCCCGCGGTCCGTCAGGGCGCTGAACATGATCACGGGCAGACGCGGGTAGGTCTTTCGCAACTCCTTGAGCGTCGCCAGGCCGTCCATCTCGGGCATTTCGACGTCCAGCATGACCAGGTCCGGGTTCAGTTGCGCCAATTTGGCCAGGGCAATGCGTCCGTTCGCCGCGGTGCCGACGACATCCAGGGCCGGGTCGCGGCCCAGTTCCTCCGCCACCAGGCGCCGAAAGACGACGGCATCGTCGACGATCAGGACGCGGATCTTGGGCATGCGCCTACTCCTGACAGCACGTCCAGCAAATTGAGCTTGGCCACCAGAATGTCCTTGTTGAAGGGCTTCATCAGATATTCGTTGGCGCCGGCCTGCAACGCCTGGATCACCTGCTCCCCTGACTCTCCGAAGTCACCATCAGGATCCGGACGGCATCGTAAGCGCGGTCCGCACGAACCGCGCGAATGAAATCGATGCCGTTCATTTGCGGCATGTTCCAGTCGACCAGCAGCAGTTCGACATCGGGATTCCGTTTCATCTGTTCCAGGGCTTCGATGCCATTGGCGGCCTCGAAAACCTCCATGCCGATCTCGCGCAGGATGTGACCGATGATCATCCGGACGGCCCGGGAGTCATCGATGACCAGCGCACGCATTCATCGTCTCCCTCGAGCAAGAGGTGGGGTGTGCTCCCTTCGCTCTCCTGCCGCCTGATTTCAGTCGGACATACTAGTCGTTGAACTGCGAGACCAACTTCTGCAGATTCAGCGCGATCTTGGAGAGTTCGTCCGCGGAATCCTTGGTGTTGCTGGCGCCCTCGGTCGTGCTCCGCGCGGCCTGGGCGACGCCGGTGATGTTCTGAGCGATCTCGTTGCTGCCCCGTGCCGCCTCGGCGACGTTGCGGCTGATTTCGCCGGTCGTCGCCGTCTGCTCCTCGACAGCGCTGGCGATCGTGTTCTGAATGTCGTTGATCTGGTTGATGATCTTGCTGATCTGGGCGATTGCTTCGACCGCACTCTTGGTGTCGCCCTGAATGGCCTCGATCTTGCGGCTGATGTCTTCGGTCGCCTTGGCGGTTTGCTTGGCCAGCTCCTTGACCTCGTTGGCGACGACGGCGAAGCCTTTGCCGGCCTCGCCTGCCCGGGCCGCCTCGATGGTGGCGTTCAGAGCCAAGAGATTCGTTTGCTGCGCGATGGACGTGATGACCTTGATGACGTTGCCGATCTCGGCGCTGCTTTCTCCTAGCTTGCCGACGATGGCATTGGTCGTTTCGGCAACCTTGACGGCAGTCGTCGCTACCCGGGCGGCTTCGTTGGTGCTGCTTGGCGATCTCCTTGATGCTCGATCCCATTTCCTCCGTGCCGGTTGCCACGGTGGCCACGTTCTGACTCACTTGTTCGGCGGCGGCGGAAGCGACATTCGCCTGCGTCGCCGTTTCTTCGGCATTGGCCGCCATCTGCTGGCTGACGGAAGTCAGTTCCTGTGCGGCACTGGCCAGAACCGTGGCACTCTCGGTGACTTGCCTCAACAGCGTCCGCAGGGCGCTCCGCAGTTTCACCTGATCGGTCACGTCGGTCGCGTACTTCACAACTTTGAAGGGTCGGCCACACTGATCGAAGATGGGATTGTAGGCCCCTTGGATCCAGACTTCCCGGCCGTCTTTGCCGAGACGCTTGTACTCGCCCGTTTGATAGACGCCGCGGGCCAGCTTGGCCCAGAATTCCTTGTACTCCGCGCTGCGCCGGTAGGCGTCGTCGACGAACATGCCGTGATGCTGGCCTTTCACTTCCTCCAGCGTGTATCCCATGGCGTTCAAGAAATTCTCGTTGGCAGTCAGGATCGTGCCATCCAGTTGAAACTCGATGACGGCCTGGGACTTGCCGATCGCAGCCATCTGCCCGCGATAATCGGCGTCCTGCAGCTTCCGCGCGGTCACGTCGGTGGCATACTTGATGATTTTGACCGGGCCGCCCTTTCTCGTCGATGATCGGGGTGTACGCACCCTGGATCCAGACCTCGCGGCCGCCTTTGCCGACTCGTCGGTACTCCCCGGCCTGACACTCACCGCGACCCAACTTGGCCCAAAACTCTTTGTAGTCATCGCTTTGTCGATAGCCATCTTCGACGAACATGCCATGATGCTGCCCCTGGACCTCGTCCAGCGTGTAACCCATCGGCTTCAGGAAGTTCTCGTTGGCGGTCACAATCGTGCCGTCGAGCTCAAACTCGATGACGGCCTGAGATTTGTCGATGGCGGCGAGCTTCCCGCGCAAGTCCGACAGGACCCGAGCAGGATCCGGCTTTCGTGAGTTTTTTCGTGCGGTTTTCAAGACATCCCTCTTTCGAATGCGACCAATTCAGATGTCAGGCGTCCTTGGCGTGTTGTAAATGACCACACCCGGTCACATTCACCGTCCGATCGGTGTCGAGAATAAGCAGCAAACAGTCAGGCAACTTGTAGGCGCCGCAAATCAGCTGGCGCGCCGTCCCCTGCAACGTCTCGGGCGCCGCTCGAACAGGCTCGCGGGAACTTCCAGCACGTCGCCGATCTCATCAACCAGCAGGCTGACAGCGCCATCATCGGTTTGAACAACCACGTTCAGCGGCAATTGGTCCGCGGGCCGGTCGCTGAGCTCGAGCCGGCGGCGCAGGTCGATCGCTGTCACGATCTGCCCGCGCAAGTTGATCAACCCGCGCACCACAGGCGACGCGAGCGGGACGCGCGTCATCTGCTGGAAGCGGATCACTTCCTGCACCCTCAGCACATCGAGGCCGAAGTAGTGACCGTCCACATAAAACGTGCAGTATTGGTGTGAATCCGCCACGGTCATGCCTGCGTCGTGATGGTGCGCCACGGTTCAGCGTGGTCGGGATCGAGCGACCCCAGCATCGCTTCGATATCCAGAAACTCCGTGGCTTGCCCTTGGATGACCGCCGTGAACATCACCCCGCGTCGGTGAGCCTCTGACCGAGACACGAGCGTTTCCTCGACAATGTCGACGATGCGGTCGACGACCAAGCCGACCTGCCGGCCTCCGCCGGAGTAGACGACGACCTGGATGGGATCGACGACCGTCGTTGCCAAGGATTCATTCGAGCGCCGCCGTGAACTTGAGCCCCCATTCCTGGAAGGGGGTCGCTGTCGCAAGGCGCGCGACACCTTGATCAAGGGCAGAATCTCGTCGCGATACTGAACCACGTCCAGCGGTCCGACTCGCTCGAGCGACGAGAGTGGGAACTCTTCGAGGCGCGCCACTTGCGATAACGGAATGGCCCCGCGGCTCCCGTCGTGATTGGCGAATAACAATACCGTTTGGCAATCACCGGTTGGTTCAGCAGCGGGGCTCGCCTTCTCACTCAGGGCGCGTTCGCGAACTCCAGAGATAACGTTGGCAGCTTGGGCCAGGCCCAGCACATCCAGGATCAAAGCTACTCGGCCGTCGCCCATGATCGTGGCGCCCGCAAAGGTGCGGAGATCTTTGAGCTGCTTCTGCAGCGGTTTGACGACGATCTCTTCGGTGTCGTGAATCGCGTCGACAACCAGGCCGAACTGACGGTCGTCGGCTTGGAGCACGACGATGTTGGTCGCCACCTGATTATCGTCTGCCGAGTTGGCACCATTTTGATTCTCGTGCCCGTTCGCAGGCGCGTTGTCGGCGCCCAGCGCGCGGTCGAGGTACACCAAGGGAAGCAGATTTTCTCGCAGGCGGTAGACCGGTGTTCCCTGAATCTGTTCGATCCCCCGTTGCTTCGACTCACCCTCGAGTCGGACCAGTTCCAGCAGGCTGACCTGAGGGATTGCGTAGCGCTCGCCCGCGCTCGTGATGGTGAGCGCCGGGATAATGGCTAACGTCAGAGGGATCTTCATGCGGACGGTCGCGCCGCTGCCCGGGCGACTGTCGATCGTCACCGAGCCGCCGATGCGCTCGATGTTGGTTCGCACCACGTCCATGCCGACTCCGCGTCCCGAGAACTGCGTTACCTGGTCGGCGGTCGAAAAGCCTGGGAGGAAGATCAGGTTCACCAGGTCGCGGTCGCTCAGGCGATCGGCCTGCTCCGGAGTCACAAGCTTGGCCTTGATGGCCTTGGCGCGGATTCGCTGGGGGTCGATGCCGGCGCCGTCGTCGTTAATCTCGATGATCACCTTGCCGCCTTCGTGAAACGCACGGAGCGCGAGCCGACCTTCCTCCGCCTTGCCCCGCGCAGGCGCTCTCGGGGGGCTCGATGCCGTGGTCAACTGCATTGCGCACCAAGTGCGTGAGCGGATCGCGGATGGCTTCGATGATCGTCTTGTCCAGCTCGGTTTCCTGCCCCTCGAGGTCGATGTGCACTTGCTTGGCACAGGCCACGGCCAAGTCGCGAACGACGCGGGGAAACTTGCTCCAGATTGTGCCGATCGGCTGCATCCGCGTCTTCATCACGCCTGCCTGCAACTCGGTCGTGAGCAGGTTCAGTCGTTGCACGGTGCGGACGAAGGGCGTGTTTTCCTGAGAGGCGCTGTACTGCATGATCTGGTTGCGAGCCAGCACCAGCTCTCCCACCAGAGTCATCAGCTTATCCAGCAGGTTCACATCCACCCGGATGGAGGTGTCCGCGATCGCGGGCGTGCGAGACTCCGCCGCGTCATGGAGCGAAGACTGCGTCATCACCAAGGAGGTCGGCCCACTCGATGACGGCGCGGGCGGACGAATTTCCGCGACCTCCGGCATAACGGGGATCGTTGGCAGCTTGGCGATGGGCGTTGCCATCGGCGACACGGTAGGAGCCGCCACCGCGCAACCGATCCAGAGTCTCAATCAGCGCCGAGAAATCGCCGTCGCCGTCGGTCTCGGAACGTTCGACCGACTCGAGCATCGTTCGCACCGCGTCCACGACCTTCAGCAGGGCGCTGGCGATCGGCGGCGTTGAAGACCAGTTCTCCCGCGCGCAACTGGCTGAGCAGACTCTCCGCGGCGTGAGCGACGGCCTGCAGCTTCTGCAAGCCGAGAAAGCCCGCGGTTCCCTTGACCGTATGCAACGTGCGAAACACGCGGCCCAGGGTCTCGCGCTCGGTCGGCTCCTTTTCCAGCGTTACCAGGTCAACATCGAGCTGCGCCAGGTTCTCATTCGTTTCAATCAGAGAACTCGCGGATCACTTCGTTCATGAGAGCGCTTACCGACTCGCAACGACCAGCTCGTCGATGATCGTCCGAACGATCGCGGCTGGAAAACTCTTGTCGCAGACCGCGGCCACTCCCAGCCGGCGGACGGTTTCGAGCTTGGTCGGGTCCGTCTCCGTCGTAACCATGATGATCGGCACCGACGCCGTGAGTGGGTTTTGCTTCAGATAACCCACGAGCCCCGGTCCGTCCATGAGAGGCATGTTGTAATCGGTGATGATCAAGTCGAACGATTCTTGGGCAACCGCGGCGACAGCCTGAGCCCCGTCGGTCGCGTCGACAAATTGAGTCAGTCCCATGCCCCCCAGCACGTTGCGCACGTGCAACCGCGCGGCCGCGCTGTCGTCCACAATCAGCACGCGCAGCTTGCCGCGATCTTTGGCAGGCGCGTCCGGCTGTGCAACGTTCGGCTGTGCGACGTCTGACACGACCCGCAATGCACTCACCAACTGCTCAGGAGTGAAGGGCTTCTTGACGAGGACCGTGTTGGCGCACTTGCTCAGCGAGCCCGCGTCCGAACTTTCGGATTCACTGGAGATGAGCACAAAGCCCGGCGGCGGACCGTCGGCTTCCGCGCGCACCTGTTGGGCCAGATCCACTCCGGTCATGTCCGGCAAATGCAGCGCACTGACGATGGCATGCGGTCGCTCAGCCCGCACCGACCGCAGAGCGTCCTCGCCAGAAGCCGCCGCGACGATGTTTTGCACGCCTTGGACCTGCAAATACTTTTGAATGATCCCAGAGAGCGTGCGCGACGGCTCGACCAGCAAAATTTTGAGGGACGAGAGTGGCGTCCCGGCGGACGCCGACCTCAGGCCGAACATCTGCTGAGTCGCGCCCCCGGCAGTGGCCCGGCTCGTCTCAGGGCTGGAACCTAGCAAGGACCATTGCCCGGTCGAGGACGTCCGCCCAGGGGGCCCGAGCCCTGCCGGAGCCGTCTTGCTGGTGTCGGGCAGGTTGGCCGCGATTGCCTCCAGCGTCTGCACGACTTCGGTCATTGTCTGGAAGCGGCCAGCTGGCTCCTTGGCCATCATCCGTTGAAAGGCCGCATCCAGTTCGGCCGGCACATCCTGCCGACTGTCCGCCAGTACCGGAATCGGATCGAGCTTGTGCTTGAACATGATCGCCATCAGGGAGTCACCCTGATACGGGGGGCGGCCCAGCAGCAGGAAATGGAGCGTGGTGCCCAGGCTATAGATGTCGGACCGATGATCGATCTCAGTCGAATCCATCGCCTGCTCAGGGGGCATATAGTCGACGGTGCCGAGAATCGAACCGGCCTGAGTAATCGAGCCGCCGGCGGCGGACCCCGCGGCATTCGCCAGGCGGGCCAGTCCAAGATCGGTCACCTTGACGGTGCCCGCGCCATCCCGCAGCAGGTTGGCGGGCTTGATGTCGCGATGAATGATTCCCTGACTGTGGGCGTACTCCAATCCGCGCGGCTTGCAGGACGCAGTCGATGGCTACAGACACACTCAGCGGCCCTTGCTTCGCGAGCAGGGACGCCAGGTCCTGGCCTTCGACATACTCCATCGCTAGGAAGTGGCCGACTTCGGCTTCGTCCGCATCGTAGGCCATCACAATGTTCGGATGAGAAAAACAGGCGATGGTCTCCACCTCGCGCTGGAAACGCTGTACGAACGACTCGTCCTTCGCCAGGCTGCGCGACAGGACCTTCAGCGCCACGATTCGCTTCATGCGGCGGTGGCGGGCCTTGAAGACCGTGCCCATGCCCCCCGCGCCCAGCCGATCGAGCACGTCGTAGTTGCCGATCCGCAACTCCGCGTGCCGGCGATTGGAGGCCGCTTCGGCCTGGTAGGGCGTCAAAATTCCAGCAGACACCAGCGACTGCGCCAGAGAGAATCCGCTTGCCTTGGGATTCGATGCCGCCTGAGACGCCCGCTCGAAGTCCTCTGCCGATCAGGAGTTCGCTGGCCTTCAGACAGTCCAGAAGTTCCTGGGCGGCAAAGCCTTCGGTAATTTGAGTTCTTTCCATGGACGGTGTGACGCTAGCTCAGAGTGACCGGGATCCTCGGCTCGGGCCGATTCGGAGCACGCGTGCTCGCGAAAGGTGGCGACTTTCGCCGAAAAGCGGTGAGTTCGGCGCAGCCAAGGAATTCAGGCTAGCAGCCCTTCAGGGCCTAAACAACGTGGTACTTTGGATTTGTCTTCGCCTCACAGTCGAAACAGCAAAATCTGCCGCGCGAGTCGGCTGCCGAATGCACACATCGCTTGGACGTGTGACGATCACTCTTACCCGAGCTTCGCACCGTGCTTTAGCGGGTCGTTCGTCCAAAAGAACGCCATATCGCGGAATGGGCGCGACAGCTCATGGGGCCCACCGTTCCTGGCATTGCACGGATTGTTGTCCAGACTGCGGTCTCGGACTCAAAAAGTTGGCGGGTCAGTCAGCTCCCGTCACCCCTTGTTTGGGTCGCCGGATTCGTTGATAGGCGATGCAGCGCCGCGACTACCGATTCTGGGCATCAGCGGACTCTCGGCATACCGTTCCCAGGTTGCCGTGCCTGAGACGACTAGGGCTAGCTGAACCTGAAAAGGTTCGATTTCCGCGGCACTCCGACGAGACTTTTTCTCAATCGGTCGTTGCGCCGGGGCCGACTCGGCGATAAATTTTCGGCCATGCGGAGCGTGTGCCGAAAAACAAATGAGTTTCCCGTGCCGGTCACGGGGGCACTTATCGGTCCTTTGATCGCGAAGTCAAAAAAACGTCTGAGTGTGTGGACTGCGCCCCGGCTCGGTTAATCGAGCGACCAGTTGACCGATGAACGGGACCGACTCAGGACCGAAGTAATCGGCCTCAAACTCATGGTCGAGGAGCTGCACATTGTCGAGGTTAAGTTCGCAAAGGTCTCATTGACATCGAGGAAAGACCGCGCTTTTGTTGCGTGCTGTGCTGCCGCAATGGGCTTAGGGGCGTGTCTGATCAGCCCTATCCCGAGGGGGCCGTCGACGGATTTTGGTTCTTCAGTGCGGCTCAGTTGTTTGCCCTCGGTTGGCTACTGGTCGGATTCGGTGGCGTTTTTCAGTTCGTCAAGGCAGTGCTGGGTCTGTGAAGCCCACGCGAGCCGCGTCGGACGCGAAAGAATCGAGGGAGCGGGGAGCAATGGAAAACGTGGCGATCGATCGCGTCTTGAGCGGAGCATATTACGGTGACAAGCGCAACGTCGTTTGCCCGATTTGCAATGACGACTACACGCACGTTATCGGGGTGTCACTCCGAGAAGCGCTTCTGTGACGCTTGTTCAATGCGAAGCGAAACAGCACCGCTTCGAGATCATCCTTCGGCCCCATAAGGGAATTACGCTGATTCAGGTCGATCCAGTCATAGCATGAAGCCGGCAGACCCGTGAGCGGAGCCGTCGCCAACTGGGCGTAGGACTTTTTGTGCGGCCGTCCGCCCTTTGGCCCCCGTCCGCCGCTCCCGGTACAATCGCGGCATGCCCTTCATCGCCAAACTGAACAAAGCCACTCTTTGGCTAGGCACCGCAAACGCTGCTGGGGTGCGGACGCTTACCGATCACGATGGCGCGGCCGTCTTCCGAAGCGCCGCAGACGCGGGTTGCGATCGCCAAATTGCCGGAAGTGTACCAGCACTTCGAGCTGACCTTCCTGGTCGAGCCGATGGGGCTCTCGGAGTTTTGAGGCACAAACGGCCAACCGGTTAGCGCGGTTCTTTGGGTGCCCGCTACAATGGCTGTATGAGCCAGCCCAAGCGACTTCCCGTTCCGCTTCCATTCGGGGATGGATGGGTCCTGGTGAGGCTGCCAGAGCATCCAGCGGCACCCGACCAATACTGGTCTCATGAGTCGGGATGGGTTCTGAACGCCGGGGCGGCAAAGTCGTTCGCGCTCAGTGGGGAAGCGCGCGACTACATGCAAGCCAACTCGCACCGGATGGACGCGCCAGGCTGACCAGCCGCCATAGAGACGGATCCTGAGCAACGATGGTGCCATTCGCATAAACAACGAAGCCCACCTCGCGGGCAAGCGGGCGGGCTTCGCCCCCTCAAATCTCGGCAGTCAAGCTTCAGTCTAAGGGGCGATTCCAGACTAGCCGATGTGGGCAATAAAATCATCGGTCCATACTGGGCTTGCCGGGGGTGGGCGCATTTTCGTGGTTATTTCAAACTGTCCCACTACCGGGCTTTGAGGCAAAGCCAGGGCCGGCCGACCTTCTGTTGTGCAGAAGCCGATGCCAAGAGCCGCACCGAAAACCTCGCACTGCATCGCCAAATCGAGGTGGAGCGAGCCGACGTCAATCAGCAACGCGATGCCCTGGAGCAGGAGCGGCGACAAATCGCCGCCGAACGCAACCGTGACCCGATCATTGCCGAATCGATTCAGCTGGCAGCTGGTCTGATCGCGGCCGTTCTGCCGTTGCTCGTCTGCCTGTACTTGCTCCGGGGACTCTTCGACAAGCCCGACCAGGACGCGCTCGCTGAACTCCTGGTCGAGGACCTGGTCTCGAGACAGCCTCTGCTAGGCAACTCAGCTCCCCTCAATTTGCCAGAGACGGGTGGCAATCCTCGGTTGCCCGCCGGTCCTCCCGCAGAAGAGCGCCCCACGGACTGAAGGTGGGCTACTCCACTCGGTCAGCGCGATCACCTTCGCGCTTGCGGTCCCGCCGCACAATTCGTCCTCCATGCCCATTTTCTCGAAGGAGCACCCTCCATGAACCAGTCCGAACTCGAGCGTGCGGTGGCTCGTGCCACCGGCGAATCGCGCCGCTTCGTCAAGCGATTCGGCTTCAGCCTCGTCGATGACGAACCAAAGCCTGGCGACGAACTGACGCTGGCCATCGATTGCCCGGGCTGCGGCGCAGTCTGTGATGGTTGCAATTTGGGCCAAGGGACTCGAGTGCCCTCGGTGCGATGCCGTCTATCCGGTCTCCGTCGACGAGCTCTACGTCCTCGACAATTCGCACCGGCCACTGATCGCCTGCGCCTGATCACTTTGCGTTTTTTGTCCGATCCCAAGGTTCTCAGGACCAAACTTTATGCAGTTGTTTTTCATCAACAATGACGGCGGCGGCTTCGCGGACACGATCGAGGTCGCCGACAGCACGTCGATCGCCCAGCTCTTTGAGCAGCGTGTCCCGCACGGCAAACCGGCTGACTACTTGATTCGCGTCAATCGGCAGTCGGTTACCGCCAACCAGATGTTGCGGGAAGGCGACCGCGTCAGTGTCACGCCGACGAAGATCGAGGGCGCCTGAACTCCCTTGAGTCCGTACGAAAACTCGAGGGGCGCCGGCTTGACCGCCGGCGCCCCTCTTTTCTTGGGGACGTGAGGAATCACCATGCAGACCCAGCACAGAATCTTGCTACGAACGGCGGAGCGGATTTCATCCCATTTGCAGCGCAGCCGAGCCGCCCCATTCTCAATTGAGCTTCCCGAAGCGGATTGGAACTACGCCCAAGCGCTTGCTGCGCCAACTCGATATCTGCCGACAACGCGCTTGGTCAAATGTTGCTGCGCTTTTGGAGGACCGCCTAGAGCGGGCCTTGGAACGCTGCACCGAGCGATTCCAAGAAATCCGCCGCCGAGTCTCGCGACAGGGCTCACCCCTTTTCATTCAGCGGACCCGTGAGATCTTCCGTGACCTGGTGGCTCTGGCGGATGAATTCGAGGGGGTATCGATCGACGGGCCAGACCAAACGGTGCTCAGTCACCACCGAAGCGATCGTCCTGGAGGAAATCAACCTCGGGCCCTTCGAGATCCGCTTGCACTGGGACCGGATCGGTGACCGACGCCCGTATGACGTCATTGCCCTAAATCCGAATCCGGCCGGGGAGTCGAGCGACACCACACATCCCCACGTCAAAGGCGAGCAACTCTGCGAAGGGGATGGCCGTCAAGCCATTGAGAGTGCCCTCCGGGGCGGTCGCCTGCTCGACTTCTTCCAACTCGTGAGCCGGATCCTCGAGACCTACAACGCCGGGAGCGCCTACGTGGCGCTGTCGGAGTGGAATGGCAGCCCGTGCAGTGATTGCGGCGACGTGGTCTCCGATGAGGAACGGTATACGTGCGATCGATGTGGCGACAGCTTGTGCCACAACTGCCTCTGCTCCTGTGTCCGCTGTGAGGCGTTCTGCTGCCATGACTGTACGAATTACTGCCGACAGTGCGAGGAATCGATCTGTTCGGGCTGCCAAGAGACTTGCCGGCATTGCGCGCGATCGCTGTGCCGTTCCTGCATTTCCGAAGACGGCCTCTGCGAAGAGTGCCAGGAGGAACACGATGCACGCACACTCGATGACGATGAAAACCAATGCCCGCCCTTGGAAACCGAGACGCTTGCTCCGCCGGCCACGGGAGCTGCGGACCCGCAAGCAGCGACGGCCGCGATTGCGGTTTAGTCCCACGGCGTGGGCAAAGTTACTGTTCGTGCGCGACTGCGGCCCGACCGAGGTGGGTGGGTTCGGGATCGCCGCGGAGGACGATCTGCTGTACGTCGAAGACATTCGGATGGTCAAACAAGCCTGCACGACGATCTCAGTCACGTTCGACGACGTGGCCGTCGCTGAGTTCTTCGACGAGCAGATCGATGCCGGGCGGCGACCCGAGCGGTTCGGGCGGATTTGGATTCACACCCACCCCGGGGTCTCGGCTGAACCCAGCCACGTCGATGAAGAGACTTTTGGTAGAGTGTTCGGTCCTTGCGACTGGGCAGTGATGTTCATTCTCGCGCATGGCGGCGAAACGTACTGTCGCCTGCGATTCCGGGCTGGGCCAGGGGGTGCGTGGGAGATTCCGGTGGAAGTCGGTTTTGAGCGTGATTTCGCGGGCTCGAATAGCGACGAGTGGTCCGCGGAATACGAGGCCACTGTCCGCAGACCGGAAGCCCTGCTCGCCAATTCGCCCGAGGGTCAATTTGGCGCCGACCTTTCAGCAGTGGCCGACAGTCACGATCTTTTCGACAACTTTTGGGACACTTTTGACTGGGAAAGGGAACTCGACCTCCATGAACACGCGATTTGAACGTCAGCAAGCTCTCGTACCACAAGAACGGCTCACGGCCGTGACGGCCACTGTGATCGGAGTCGGCGCGGTCGGCCGCCAACTAGCGCTGCACCTTGCCTCAATTGGAGTCCGTCGGTTGCAACTAGTCGACTTCGATCACGTCGAGGCCACCAACGTCACAACGCAGGGCTATTTCGCGGGCGACATTGGCCAACTGAAGGTTCAGGCAACGCGCCGAGCCATCGAGCTGATCGATCCCTCGATCTCTGTTGAAACGCACGCTGACCGCTTCCGCCCGAAACACCAAGTGGCCGACGTGCTGTTCTGCGCGGTCGACAGCATTTCGGCTCGGGCCTCGATTTGGCGGGCCGTCGAAAACCGCTGTCGCTTTTGGGCCGATGGGCGCATGCTTGGAGAAACGATTCGCGTGCTATGCGCCGCAGACCAAGCAGGGCGCGAACACTACGGATCGACGCTGTTTGCGCAGTCCGAAGCCCAAACTGGTCAGTGCACGTCGCGAAGCACGATCTACGCGGCCGGCATCGCGGCCGGCCTGATTGTCCATCAATTCTCGCGTTGGCTGAGGGATCTGCAGATCGACGTCGATACGACCGTGGACCTGTTGGCTGGAGATTGGGCGGCGACAATCGCGGCGTGTTGATCGGTCCCGATCGATGATCCGAGAAAGCACAGGCCTGCGGAGACCACATTGGGACCCGCAGGGCCGCGTCTATTTCCAGAAAGGGGTCCCATGAAAAAGAAGACTATCGTCACGCAGGAAGCACAAGCGACCGGTGGCGACGCATGCGAGTTTTTGACCACTCAGCAGCGTGAATTCGCTGAAGTTCTTGGCCGCGAGATTGCGAGATTCTACAGGGAATCGCGCAGGCCGAGTCGAGATCATGAGAATGACCTGTCACTGAACTCGGAAGACGCTGCCCACAAACCGACTCGCGGCCGACGAAGGGTTTGCAGTTAATCGTCCTCCACTCGCGATGCTTCACGCACGTCGTCGCAGGAAAACGCTCGCATCTGCGTCTTGCCGCACTCCCTACAAACGGCCTCGATTTCCACGACATTGGCTGTCGCCCCGGCACAATCGAAGCGGCTGAACTCCACTGGCGCACCGCACTCGCATTTTGCGCGCAGAGTTCCGGGTCAATTTGATGCCAAGCTCATCCAAGTCGAGTTTTTGCTTTCTTTCTGACCGGTCGACCTCGCCTCGCGACGCCACGTCCACGTCACTCCGCCTTGGCGCGTCGGCCGCACGTTTGACGGCCCGATCTGCCTCGCGCTCTTTTGAACCATTTCCGCATGAAAGTAAAGGACGCGAAGCAACACACCTTGCTTCAGGGCGTCTTCCGGATCGGCCCACAAGTCTTGGATCGCCTCTCGAAGCGGACGGAAGTATCGGTGAAGAAGAGCCAGGGGGACTCCTCCGAGCCACGGTTGACCAAGATAAAGGAGTTCAAAGATTCCTGCTCGTCCCCCGAAAGCGGCGGATCGATCATGTTCAGAAAGTTTTGCATCTGCAGCCCAATGCACTGACCGCTGTATCTCAGCGATTCGAACACTAACTCAAGCAAAACATCGCGCACGACCGCCCGGTCAATTGGGCCCGGCTTCGCCTTACGTTTTGAGATTTGGTGGACAATTCCGTCGCGATTCTTGAAGAACCAGCGATCGAAATCTTCTACGGAATCGTCCAGGTGAGGGCGAAGGCGTCCAGAAGGCGCCCTTCCACTTCTTGCCTCGTCTCATCGCTAATCGGTACCTCCGCCGGACCGAGGTCGAATAGCGCGAGTCGCAGGATTCTTGCCGCGTCCTCAGTTTTCAACCGGGTCACATCGAACGGATTGCGTTTCGCCGCGTCCACGAGGCCAAGCTGGATAAGATCCGCGGTGGATGGTTCTGTCAAATCACGCGCTTTGGCTGAGTCACGACCGGCCTTGAGGAGGTCGGCGACCGACCATTGCTTGCCCCTTCCCAAGGCATTGAGTCCAAGGTCGTCAGGCAGGATGTTGGAAAAATCAACGCCGAATCGCTCGTGTCCGAGCACGAGTAAATCCACCCGGCGGGAGAAGGTTCGATCGAGGGCTTCCTGGACACTTGGGCCGTACTGGACAAGGAGACGCATCAGGTTGTAGGTGTAGCGCTGTTCTCCAGTCAGATTTTCGGTGCGACTGCGGATCGCCAAACCGCCGAGCGACGCGTTCAACAAAAAGTCCGGCAGATTGTCGGGGTAAAGACGTCTGACACCCTTGTACGACATGGCCTCGAGCGAGACGCAGTAGTCTTCCGGTAAATCTCCGCGGATCTGCTCCGACGGGCGCCACTGGTACACGGAGCGATCCATATCGAGGACCGCTGACCCGACGGTGGGGCGAGTAATTTGTTGGGACTCACGGGCCTCAACTGTCATTGTGCCCCAAATTGCTGAATTGCCTGTCATTATCTTCCTCTCGTAATAAACTGTCGCCTCGACTCGCGCTTGCTCGTCGCGCGAGAAGGCAAGTCGACAGCTTGCTCATAGCAGAATCCGCGAAGGCGCGCAACACGAACTTGCCGTCATTCGCTCGGATTATTCGGCACGTCCGGATTAACCGGGCCGGCCGTCCGGTTTTCCCGAATGGTGTCGAGGGCAGCGCTCCGCGGTTAGACCATTCGCATGTGCGAGCGGCTGCGGACATGCGCCCCTCCAAGGAAACTCCGAATGCCGCAGTCTAAAAGTCAAACGGAATTGCGTACCCATGTGGCGACCTATCACGATCTCCAATCATTCGTCGATGCCTTCGCCAACGGCCACCTCAATTTGCTCATCGTCTACGGAAGGCCGGGCATCGGGAAAAGCCATACAATACGGGAGCGCGTCGGCAAACGAGCATTTACGATCAATGGGACGGCCAGCCCGTTCGGGATCTACATTGCCGCGTATCAGCACCGCGACGAGCCGATCGTTCTCGACGACATTGATGGGCTCACCGCCAGCCCACAGGGGGTCCGGCTACTGAAGGCTTTGACGCAAAGTGATCCCGAAAGGACCGTGTCTTGGGAAACTCAGGCGGCCGTTCTGAATCGGGAAGAGATCCCGACTTCGTTCCGAACCCGAAGCCACGTCGCAATCCTTGCGAATTGTCCATTTGCCTCTGACGATGCACGCGCCTTAGAAGACAGAGGCCATGTGCTAGTCTTCGAGCCCTCCGCCATCGAAGTGCATCAACAGGCCAGCAAGTGGTTCTGGGATCAAGAGGTCTTCGACTTCGTTGCCTGTTATTTGCATCTCATGCCCCTTCATTCGTTTCGCACGTACGTGAACGCGTGGGAGCGAAAGAACGCAGGATTGCCCTGGCAATCTGCCGTGCTAGACCGATGCCTGTCGGGATTGACATTGGAGGTTGCCAAGCTCCGCTCCGATCCGCAGTTCCAATCGGAGGAGGCGCGCGTCAAGCGTTCGTTCAGCGGAGATTGGGATGTCGCGCGACCTACTTCAACCACGTCAAACGACTTCAGCCTAAGCAAGATGTCCCGAAGATCGAGTTGTCGCACCACCCGCCCCCACAGCCACCAGCTCCGCCAATCGGCCTCATCGACTTGATCACGCGTCGATACCGGCGGTTGGGCCGCGGTTAGACTTTTAGACTCACTTCCGTCAGCAACCGATCAGACCTACTCCGAGCGTCCCAACCCAAGTCATTCCCCAGAATCTTTCCTGGGCTTCCACTCTCCTCTTCCGGCCGGTCGCATCTGGCCACTTCCCTGCAGCGCCAGGGTTCGAGCCTGGCACTCGAGCGGCTCGTCCGGTTTTCCCGTAATGGGTGAACCAAGGAATTCAGCCGCTTGTTTTTCTACGTCTAAGAGCTGTCAAGCGGTGATCCCGGCTGGGCAAGGAGGCCCAATGTCAAACAACAACGAAAACGTCAAGCTGACGGCTCGCGAAATCGCCGCCGCCTTCGACACCAATGCAGGGCCGACCGTTCCCGCCATTCTGACCGTCGAAGAGGCGGCCGCACTCCTTCGTGTCCCGATCAAAACAATCTACGACTGGAGCTCGCGTGGCCTTCTCAAGGGCTGTTGCCGCAAAGTGGGCAAGCACTTGCGATTCTTCCGGGACCGCCTGCTCCTAAAAGTCTTCAACGAGGGCCTGAGCTGCACATGGAACCTAAGCAACCACGCAACCAATCCGAAGCTCATCGGTGATGTTGTCCGAATCTTCTTGAAGGGCCCCACCTGGTGGGCCAATTGTCAGGTGAACGGCCGGCAAAGGCGGCGCTCACTGCGCACGACCAGTAAGAAAGAGGCGCGGCGCCGCGCGCTGCTGCTTGAAGCGGACATCCTTCGCGGCACACTGCCAAACGAGGGCCACGCCGGTAGTGTCGCCTCAACGATCGAAGCGTACCGATCCTATCTCAAGGCCGAAAACCGCGCCTCGAAGACGCTGGTGAAATACAACGGCGTCCTGAACCGCGTCCATGAAACTGGCCGAATCTCTGAAGGTCAGGACGATGGCCGGCATCGACTTGAGATTCGTCGACGCTTACCGCAAGCAAAGGACCGAGGATGAGGCGGCTGCCAAGACCATCTACAACGAGACCATGATCGTCCGGCAACTGGTCAACTTTGCCAAATCGCGCCGATTGCTGACGAGCGATCCATTGGCCGGGTTGAAGCTCCGTGAACCGAAGCCGGCCTCTCAGCCCTGCTGGACCCAAGATGAGGTGAATCGGATTCTCGAAATGGCGAATC
Source organism: uncultured Planctomycetaceae bacterium (assembly GCA_963813715.1). Classification (GTDB taxonomy): domain Bacteria; phylum Planctomycetota; class Planctomycetia; order Planctomycetales; family Planctomycetaceae; genus DASPSM01. Next base: position 30,932 of record CAWFAK010000015.1, read on the forward strand.
CGGCGCATCGGGCCGCGTTCACGATCCTCGCCGACACGGGACTTCGCATCGGCGAGTTGCAGTACCTGACATGGGACGACGTCGACTACATCAACAACGTGCTTCACGTACGCCCCAAGGAGGGTTGGAAACCAAAGACGGGGGATCGACGCGCCGTGCCGATCAGCCCTCGGGTTCGAGCCGTTCTCGAAGGCCTCCCGCAACAGTCCTCATGGGTCGTTACTGCGCCGCCGTCGCCCACCTACCCGGCGGGGGATCATCAGGTCTCCGAGCGACGGTTACTGAAGGCGCTCAAGGCAGGTCCTGAACAAGCTGGGCCTGCCGGGCCATTTACACACCTTTCGTCACGCGTTCATCTCACACGGCGCTGACGTCCGGAATTCCAGAAGCAGTTGTCCGAGCGTGGGTCGGGCACGTCGATGCCGACGTGATCCGCCTCTACACCCACATTGCCGACGCGACGTCGCAAGCGGCCATGCGCCGGCTCACCGCGACGCCAGGTCAATCGATCTAGAAAGGACCGAGTTATGTCAGGGACGACAATTCAGCACAAATCCAGCACACTTGGAGAATTGACCATGAATACCGAGACGCAAAACAAAAGAGGCCGCCGAGTTACGACGACCTCTTCCTCGCGAGGCGGAGAGAGGGGGATTCGAACCCCCGGTCCCGATTTCTCGAGACACGGCATTTCCAGTGCCGCACAATCGGCCGCTCTGTCATCTCTCCGGGGCGTGGTCGATCGACCACTGTCTGAGTCGGGATCCGCGGCCCGTGTTGAGCACGGGCGGCGACGGATCAGGACTCTTTCTTGTCTTCCTTTTTCTTTTTCTCTTTGGGCTCGGCGGATTTCTCTTTCTTGGGCTTGGCCGCCGCCTTGGGCTGCTTGACAACTTTCTTCGGTTCGCTCTTTTCGGCGGCGGCCGCTGCCAGTTTTTCGACCTTGTGTTGCGCAACTCCCTCGTCGCGAGTCCTGATGGCTTCCGCGGCCTTGAGGCGGTTGCGGATCGCGTTGTACGCGGCGTTGAGCTGGCGCCATTTCGTGTTCTTGCGGCGCGCGGACGACGGAACACCGTTGGTTTCGAGTGCCTTGTTCCAGGCGGTCAAATCTTCTTTCGCGCGGCCCAACTGCCGCGAGAGGGTGGCTTCATTCAGCGACATGTGCGATCATTCTTTGCAGTGAATTCGGGAAAGTCGTTCGTGGGATTTCTGGATTGGCCTGACGACCGGAGAAGGTACTCGGTCGAGCCGCGAAAGATTGCGTAGACCGGACGGATCCAAAACCGTAATCCGGAACCGCGGTCTTCAAAATTCGCCCGTCTTGCGGCAATCGGCCCGCCCGATTCCGCGCCCAATTCTTGCAAGTTCCGGCAGAATCTTCAACGGGTGTTCCCAGGCGGCTGCGATCGGCTTTTTTCGCCACTCGGATCGCGCAAGCGAAGCATTGACTCATGAACGAGAAGGGCCTCGTCGCGGCATTCACGGGCGTTCGCAGGCCCTTCCAGCTGCGCGAATTCCCGGTGACGGAGCCGGAACCCGGGACGATCCTGGTTGAAGTCCGGCTGGCCAACGTCTGCGGGAGCGACCTCCACATTTGGCGTGGCGAGTACGACGTCTCGCGCGGGCAGTCGGAGCCGTTCTGCCTGTCGATCGGCCACGAAATGGTCGGACGGATCGCCGCCTTGGGCGAGGGCGTGACGCAGGACTTTGCGGGCCAGCCGCTACGCGTCGGCGACCGAGTGGCGTATCAGTACTTCTGTCCCTGCGGCGAGTGTCGCAGCTGCCGCAAAGGCACGACCCCCCGTTGCCGGCAGGGCCTGCGGTACCGCCTGCCGCCGACGGAACGGCCACACTTTAACGCCGCCTACGGACAGTATTATTACGTGCGGCAGTCGCAAGCCGTCTTCAAAGTGCCGGACAACGTACCCGACGTGCTGGCCGGCCCAGCCAACTGCGCCTTGTCGCAGGTGATCGACGGACTGGAGCGGGCCGGTGTGGGACCGGGCGACACGCTCGTCGTTCAGGGGGCCGGAGGTCTGGGCATCAACGCGGTGGCCGTCGCCAAGGAACGGGGCGTGACGCAGGTGATCGTGATCGATGGGATCGAGTCACGTCTGGCGCTGGCGATCGAATTCGGCGCCGACGTCACGATCGACCTCAACGAATTCAAGACGCCGGCGGCACGCGTGGCGCGGGTCCGCGAGCTGACGGACGGCGAGGGGGCCGACGCCGTGATGGAACTCGTCGGGTCGGCCGCGATCGTCGCCGAGGGAATCGAGATGCTGTGCAGCGGCGGCGTGTATCTGGAAATCGGCAACGTCAACCAGCGGCTGGCCTGCGAATTCAATCCCGCCTCACTCGTCCACGGTGGGAAAACGATTTTGGGACTGATGTGGTATCGGCCGGAGAGTCTGCAACAGGCGCTACAATTATTGAGCAAACGGGCCGATCGCTATCCGTTTCACAAACTCCTCTCGCACCAATATCCGCTGTCGGCGATCGACGACGCCTTTCGAGACCAGAACGCGGGGGTAGTGCACCGAGCCGCGTTGCTGCCCTGGGGCTGAGCGGCGAGTGAATTGAGCGACCCGACCGGGAACCCGAGGCCATGGCACGCTGCGAACAAGGCTATCTCTGCGACGTCTGCGGGGACGAGGTGCACGACATCACCGAAAGCGACCTCTATCTCCGCTTTGTCAGTGGTGCGATCGACTCGACGGCCCTGCTTTCTGCCTCCGAGCGCCACATCCGCTGCAATCCGGTCGACGCGCAGTTCATTGTCGATCCGGCGTTTGAGCCGGTGGTTGTCGAAGGCCCCTTTGCCAAAGGGAATCTCGACCCGGCCGACGTCCGTCGACGAGAGGATCTGTACACGCGAGGCTGGCGACGACTGCAGGAGCTGCAACTGCTCGGCATCCCAGTGGCCGATTATCCCCTGCCCGAGGTGCTGGCAGCCGCGGCCAAACGTCGAGCGCGGTGATTGTGCATTCGGATCGGAAACAGCGCTTCAACAGCGTGAAAAATCATTTTTTTCGAGACCATGAGCAAACGACGGCGCGGTTTCCCCTCAGAAACCCAGGTCAAGTGCGGCGACCGGGTCGTCCGCGGTGACTGCTGGAAGAAAGGCTCGGCCGAAACGATCGCTGCCCCTGCGGTTCCGGCAAGCGGTTCAAGAAATGTTGTCTGAAGCGAGGGGCTTTTGACGGCGTTAACCGCGACCACTACTTTTAGGCCGAAGTGAGAGCGAGCCTCTCTGATCATGAGATCCGAGGGGCTTTTTTGCCATTTCGGCAAGCCTCGAGTGCGGTCAGCGCCTTGCCGAAGTGAGTGGCAGCCTCTGCTCCCGTTGCAAGGTGATTTTCGGGCCGTTACCTTGGTTTCGGCCTTAACAAATCGCACACAGTCCCCGGCGCTCGCAGCCCAAACATGATCCTCAGCGGAAACGAGATTCGGGCGCGGCTGAACGGGGATATCGTTATCGATCCCTTCCAGGAAGAGCAGCTCAACCCCAACAGCTACAACCTGAGGCTGCATAACGAGCTGTTAGCCTACGAGGAAATTGTCCTCGATATGCGCCGGCCGAATCGCTTTCGGCGGCACGTGATTCCGCCCGAAGGGCTGGTGCTCGATCCCAATCGGCTCTATCTGGGGCGGACGATCGAGCGGACCGAGACGCACAACCTGGTGCCGATGCTAGAGGGACGCTCGTCGATCGGCCGGCTGGGTCTGTTCGTGCACGTGACGGCCGGCTTCGGCGACGTCGGCTTCTGCGGCTACTGGACGCTCGAGATGTTCGCGGTCCACCCGGTGCGGATTTACGCGAACGTGCAGATCGCCCAGATCTTCTATCATACGGTCGAGGGCGAGGTGACCGAGTACCACAGCGAGAAGTATCAGAACAACCGCGACATCCAACCAAGCTTGCTCTTCAAAGAAATGGAGTCGCTGGAAGACCGCCAGATGCGGCTGGCATTCGGCCAGGAACGTGCCGAGTGAATCGCGACGGCCGCGCGGCTCATGTGCGCGTCGAAAAGATCGTGAGCGGCGGGCAAACGGGTGTCGACCGGGCCGCGCTCGACGTCGCGCTGGGGATGGGCCTCAATTGCGGCGGCTGGTGCCCGAAAGGCCGCCGCGCCGAAGACGGGCCGATTCCCAACCGCTACCCGCTCGTGGAAACAAGCTCAGCCACCTATTCCCAGCGGACGAAGCGCAACGTCCGAGACTCCGACGCCACGCTCATTCTGTGCTGCGGCCCGCCGCGCGGCGGCACCTTGCTCACGCAGCGGACGGCCGACGAGCGGAACAAGCCGTGCTTGCTGGTCGACCTGGACGCGCGCGCGGCCGTGGACACGATCCGCGCGTGGCTGAGCGAACAGCCGATCCGCATCTTGAACGTGGCCGGCCCGCGCGAAAGCCAGTCCCCGGGCATCACGCTGCAGGCGACTCGCGTCTTGCACGAGTGCCTGACGAGTCCGCCCACGCTCCCAACCACGGCGAGCGAAAAGCGAGGTTAATCGGCCACCTCGTGTTGCCGTGTGGGTAACTGTCGCCTCGACGTTTTTCCTCAGCGAAAGGCAGTCGAGCGCGTGCTCGCGCACATTAAGCGGGCGGTTGAGCGCTCGGTTTCGGCTTCGGGAGGCTCGCCGTCGGCAGCGTCAGGCGAAAGATCGCCGATTCGCCCGGCTTGGAATCGCAGGTGAGCGTGCCGCCGCAGCCTTCGACGATCGAGCGGCTGATCGGCAGCCCCAGGCCCAAACCACTCGACTTGGTGGAGTAGAAGCGATCGAAGATCTTAGGCAAATCGTCGGCGGCGATGCCGGGGCCGTTGTCGGCGACGACCACCTCCGCCTGTCCGTCAGCCGTCAACTGCGTGGTAATCGTGATGCGGGGGGACTCAAGCATGAATTCTGAGACGGCGTGGATGGAGTTGGAGAGCAGGTTGACGAGCACCTGCGTGATCTGCACGCCGTCCGCTTCGACGGGCTGCAGGTCGTGGTCGGGTCGCAACGTGACCGACACTCCGTGGTGCCGCCGCTCCAGCCGCGTGAACTGCAGCGCGTCGGCAACGATGGTGTTGAGGTTGACCAGTTCGCGCTCCGGCTCGCGGCGACGGATGAATTCGCGGATGCGGCGCAGCACCTCGGCCACGCGCATCGACTCGGCCGCGATCTCGCGGAGCCGGTCTTTGAGCGCGCCGACGGTCAGCTGCCCTTTCTTCAGGCGCCGCAGGCTGCCGTTGGCGTAATTGGCGATGACGCCCAGTGGCTGATGGATCTCGTGGGCCATGTCGGCCAGGAGCTCGCCCATCACGCTTAACCGGGCGGCGTGGTCGAGCCGCAGTTGCACGTCGCGGACCTGTTCTTCGGCTTTCTTTAGCTTCGACAATTCGATGACGAAGAAGACGGTTTCGTCGCCATCGGGTTCCAAGAGCGCCCCGCCGAGGAGCACCGGCACCCGGCTGCCGTCTTTGCGGAAATATTCCTTTTCCCACGGCGTCACTCGGCCCATGCGCCGCAGCTCTTCGTTGCCGCGGACATTCCCCTCCACCCATTCGGCAGGCGTCATCAGGTCCCAGCGCAGGGGAGATCCTTGCGCGAGTAGCCGGTCATCTCCAAAAAAGCGTCGTTGGCGTCGTGGATGGTGCCGTGGACGTCGGCGAAGATCACGCCGACGATATTCGCCTCAAACAGGCGGCGGAACCGCAAGTTGGTTCGCTCAAACGCCGCTTCGACCTGCTTACGCTGCTCGATCTCGCGCTCGAGGTTCTCGACGGATCGCGAGAGTTCGGCCGTGCGCAACTGGACGTTTTGCGCCAGCTCCGCCTCGCTGCGCTTCAGTTCGATTTCCGCCAGCTTGCGCTCGGTGATGTCTTCGGCCAGCCCCACCAGTCGATCGAGTTCCCCCTCCGCGCCCTTGATCGGCGAGACAACGCTGCGCAGCCAGCGGATCTCGCCGCCGGCCGTGATGATGCGATACTCCATTTCGACCCGGCCGCGGATCCGGCCCGAGGCGCGATCGCCGACGGTTTCGCGGACGATGTCCCGATCGTCGGGATGGACCAGGCGCGTCCACGCCAGCAGGTCGTTCGACAGCGTGTCGCGCGAGTAGCCGGTGACCCGCTCGAACGCCGGGCTGACGTAATAGGCCCGGTTCCAGTCGGCCGAAATCAGAAACAGGATCTGTTCGAGCGACTCGACCAGGTCATGGATTGTCGATTGCTCGTCGCTCCGCGGGCGAGGCGCTGCGACTGGGCCATTGCCATTATCGTTGTGGGAGCCAGTGCCGTCGGCCGCTTCGATCTCTGTGGGGGAGACGGATGTTAGGTTTTTGAGGGGCGGCATGTCTCAATCTCCGCCTGCCACGCCTCGTAGGCGTCGGCTCGGGCCGGGTCGAGCACGGGCAAATTGCCCGCGGGGAAGAGGTGCGTGTATTTCAAGCCTGTCCCCGTATTGTAGAGGACGATCCGCTCGCCGGGCTTAATCCAACCCTGATCGGCCAGGCGTTTTGCCGCCGCCCAAACGGCCCCCGCTTCCGGACACACGAAATTGCCCAGCATTTGCGACATTTCCCGCGTGCCCGCCAAGAGTTCCGCGTCCGAGACAGCGATGGCCGTCCCGTGACTGTCGCGTAGGGCCGTGAGCATGAGGAAGTCGCCGATGGCGGCCGGGACCCGCAGGCCCGAGGCGACGGTTTGCGCATTGGGGAACGGCTCGGCGTGTGTCAGCCCCTGCTCGAAGGCCCGCACGATCGGCGCAGTGTTCGGCCTGGACGGCGACCATTCGCGGCCGCTCGGAACCGATCCAGCCGAGTCGCTGCATCTCGTCAAAGGCTTTCCACATGCCGATCAGTCCGGTGCCGCCGCCGGTGGGATAAAAGACGACGTCGGGGAGGGCCAGTCGGCCGGTGGCCTCGTCGGCGCAGTCGAAGGCGAGCTCGTAGCCCATCGTCTTCTTGCCCTCCACGCGAAAGGGCTCTTTCAGCGTGGACAGGTCGAACCAGCCGAGCTGGTCGCACGCTTTGCGAATCAATTTGCCGCAGTCGCTGATCAATCCCTTGACCAGTCCGACCTGGGCCCCAGCGACGACCGCCTCAACCACGTTGGCTGCCGGCGTGTCTTCGGGCATTAGCACGAAGCACGATAGACCGGCACGGGCGGCGTAGGCGGCTGCCGCTCCTCCCGCGTTTCCGGCCGAGGGCAGGGCGACGGTCGTGGCGCCGAGCGCCTTGGCCCGCGTGATGGCGGCCGCCATGCCCCGGGCCTTAAAGCTGCCCGTCGGGTTGAACGACTCGTCCTTGACGAACAGCCGACGAAAATTAGCCAGCGGCCCGCAGCCGCGCACCGGCAACAGAGGCGTCATCCCTTCGCCCAGCGAGACGGCCTCCTCGCGGCGATCGATGGGGAGCACCTCGGCGAACTTCCAGAGCGATCGCTCGCTCCGCCGCCGCACGACGTCCGGAGTAAACGTGGCGGCCAGCTTTTCGAGGTCATATTCCGCGAGCAAGGGGCGCGAGCAAACCTCGCAGACGTTCTGCAATCGATCGATGGCATGCGCGCGCCCGCAGACCGCGCATTTCAAAGCAGTGTGCACGGGGTTTGGCTCCTCCGGTCCACAATCGAAACCATTACTCTAGCAGCACCCGAGCCCGAATGACTCGATTGCTCCGACGCGATCTTACCAGGCGGCCTAGGCATTCATTGGTGATCGGAGTGGGGCCGGTGCTCAGAGTGGTGAAGGAAGAAATCGCTTCCTTGCATCGATGCATTCACCCCTTTCGGGGTTCACGCAAGCGAGTGCGAGAGGAGCGCTGCCGTTTGGCGCCCCAGCTGCTGTTTTGTTTGATTGCCCACAAATCTCATGTGATGAAAGTAACATTTTCCCATTTTTTTTGGGCACAACGAGTTTTTTGGCATTTTTGCCAGGGCAAAAATATTGACCGTCAAATTTTCAGCAGCTCTGATAGGTGGCGTCGTGATTGAAAGCCCGTTTGGGCGATGCTGGCTTTGAATTTTCCGCTGGTCCAGCGCCAGCACCGGGAGTCGTTGTCTTTTGTGAATAGGGGACTGTCATGCCAAGAAAGAGAAAGTCGGGGTTTACACTGATCGAGCTCTTGGTGGTGATCGCCATCATCGCCGTCTTGATTGCGCTTTTGTTGCCGGCTGTTCAGGCCGCACGCGAGGCGGCTCGCCGCACCCAGTGCCGTAACAACCTCAAGCAGATGGGAATTGCCGAGCACAACTACCACGACGTCGCCAATTCGTTCACGCCAGCGGTGACCTACTCCCCGTTTACTTATTGGCCCGTTTGTTCGTGTTGCGGGAAGTACAAAAAAGGCTGTCCCTACAATATCAACCCTTGCTGCCCTGCGTACCAAGGGCTGTATATCTTCAACTCGGATTTCCACTTCTGGGGCGAAAAGCTGCTTGCGTTCTCGGACGCAAACACGGTCTACAGCAGGATCAACATGAACGTTTGGATGGAGCCGCCGTGCTGTGGCTCCGGATTTAATGCGCCGCCTTGCGGCCCGGGGTGTTATTTCAAAAAGTGTGGCGTCAACGTGAGTTGCCCGAACAGGGATGCCTGCGCAGCGAGTCGCCCGGGCGCAGCCGTGATCCCCATGTTCATTTGTCCTTCTTCTCCGCGAACAACTAATCCGTTTGTCGAGATCCAGGAATTCCTCTGCCCATGCGTCTACCCCACATTTCCAAAATGTCTCCTCTTCCCGCAGCTCTCGGCGCCAGCGACTACGCCCCGGGATCAGGCTACGGCCATTTTACGGGGCTTGATAATGCGTACTTGCTGCTGAACAACGGGCAGCAGCAGGCGAGCACGATTGGGCCATTGAACCTCTTCGAACAACAAGTCGGGATCGACAAGATCACCGACGGCACGTCCACGACAATCTTGATTGCCGAGCTGGCCGGCCGGCCCCAGTGGTGGATCCGCGGCAAACGGGCGGACGGCGGCCCATGTCTCTACGGTGCCCCTTTCGCAAATTCCAGTTTCAGGTGGGAAGGCTTCATCAACAGCAATTTTGGCGGCTGCTGGTCGTGCTTCCAGAACGGCTACATGGAGATGGAAGGGTCGAACTTCAGCGGCACGTACATTTCGGGGTACCAACCAACCAATACAAGCCCCCCATATGGTCTCTACGTGGCCGCCCCGGGATCGCCGGTCTGCATGATCAACTGCGTCAACGGCTGGGGGCTCAACTACTACAGCTTCCATCCGGGCTCTTGCAATTTCCTGTTCTGCGACGGCTCGGTGCACAGTCTCAGCGAGAACATCAGCATCAATACCTTGGCCCGGCTGATGACGTATCGCGGCCGTGCCGCCGTCACCGATTCTTCGTTCTAGCAAACTTCGGTCGATGACGTTGGGACTTCTGCCGCCGCCGGCGCGCGAAACCCGCCCGGACTGGCGGCAGAATCTTTTCCCGACCCAATCGCTCATTTCTTGATACCGGGAATTGGAGAACTTCGCATGTGTTTCCCAGTGCGCCGCGCGCCGCAACGGCTGCTTATGAGTGTCGCGGCATGTCTTTTCCTTCTGGCCGCCTTCCCAGGATGTAACGAAAGCCAACTCGACCATGCCGCTGATGAGCAAGCGAAGGAGATCGGGTTCGCCAAGCAGAAATTGGCGAAGCTAGTCGGCCGCGTGACTGTCGACGGACAACCGCCTGCAGGAGACACGTCTCTGGTTGTGATCTTGAACGATCCCGAGCACCTCGGTGCGACTGCCAACGGCAAACGTCCCCAAGTGTTCAGCGTTTGCAGCGGCCAGGGGGACTTCGCCATCATGACGAAACCGGGGAAGTACATCGTCACGTTTGTGCAGCTCCATCAGGCCGAAATCCCACGCGGCACCAGACCGGCTGGAAGGGGACTAGGCCCCAGCGGCCCAATGAGCCGGGGGAATCTCCTGCCACCAGACGAGCTCAAGAACCTTTACAACGATCCCGACAAGAACGCGAAAGAAGAGAAGTTCAAACTGGATTTGAAACTTCCCGGCCAGGAAGATTATCAAGTTGACTTGGCAGTCACGGGGAAGGAGCCGGTCGAAACGCCCGGCCACAATGCAGTGACGCTGCTCATGTCTCGCGGATGAGCGCGTCTCGGGAACGGGCGACGGGGCGATCCCTCATCGAAAGCCTTAAACCGGCCGGAGGAAATCGCTCACGCGGAGGCCGGCGGCGGATCGTCTTCCAAGAGCGTCAGCGTGCGGATGCGATGTTCGGCAGCTTCCTGTTCCCACAGATGGCGGACGCGGTTGAGGCCGAACGTGCAGAGCTCGAATTCCTCGCTCAGTCGGCGGAGGATCGGCGCTTCGCGGTCGTAGGGCTTTTCGTCGAACGTGCTCGCCAGGTAGTAGGAGCGCTTCCCCTGCACAAAGTAGTCGACAAGGTGGTCCTGGCGGTCGGGCGATTGCATCGGCGAGAGCGCCTCGGGATAAACGCCCGCCCAGAAGAGGGTGAAGTCGCCGATGTGGCGATAGACCTCGCGCTGCGGATTCGATTGGCGCTGTTCCGCCTCGGCCATCATTTCGGCGACTTCGTGCAGGCGGCGTCCGCGGGGATCGCGGACTTTGAAGATCGCGTCCATGCGAACAAAGCGAAACAGCAGATCGACCAAGTAATCGATCAGGGGTGGATCGGCGAGGCCCAAGTCGACCTCGAAGGTATGTTCGGTGGTTGCGGCGAAGACGCGGCGGAGCGAATCGCCGTCGGCAAGAACGGGCTTCATTCTCACTCCCTGCTGATCGATTCCTTTCCGCTGGCTCGGGCGCGACTGCGAGTGGATGAATCTGGGTTGAAATGGGCCCGCGCTCGGCCGCTTCGTCCGGCCTGCGACGTCTTAAATCAATTCTAGCCGCTGAACGCACCCCGCGTGGGGAGTCGGTTGCAAGTTTTTTCGGCCAAACGAACGCCATGATTGTCGCCGATCGCCGCGTTGGTCCTCAGGTCGCTGCCGCTTCCTCGAAGGGTCCGGGCGTCCTCCAGAAGCCGCACAGCACAATGCCGAATTCGTAGAGGATGACCAGCGGCACGAACAACAGGGCCATCGACCCCATGTCGCCGCCGGGATTGACGACCATCGAGGTGACGGCCATCACGAAGATCGCCAACCTCCGCCGCGACCGGTAATCGCTCACGCTGAAGATGCCGATCCGCTCGAGAAACAGCATGATCAGCGGGAGCTGAAAACAAATGCCGAACATGAGCGGCAGAAGGATAACAAAACTCACCCATTCGGAAAGGCGAATTGTCGGGACGACGCCCAGCCAGCTGTTGTAGCTGAGCAGAAAGTCGAGCAAGAGCGGCAGCGCCAGGAAGAAGCAAAAGAACACGCCGCCCAGAAACAGCCCCAGGCTCAGCGGCAAGTAGACATGCACGTAGCGTCGCTCGTGTGGATAAAGTCCAGCCGCCACGAACTGCCACATCTGGTAGAAGATCCAGGGGCTGGCGAAGACGATCGCGCTCACCAGCGAGACCTTGATATACATCATGAACGCCTCCTGGACGTTGAGCGTGACGGGGCGACTCGCTTGCTCGGTCGTCTGGCGGAAATCGCGAAATTCGGCCGCCGATAGGGGGATCGACACTGCCTTTTCGCCCTCGGCCGCGGGCGTCTCGGGATACCGCTTGGGATCGGCCGCGTGCAGCGCGTGGACCAGGTCGCTCGGCTTCACGTGGACTTGAATCGTGGTCTGGTCGGTGGGGGGCGGCGGAGGAGGGGCGCTTCTTGCTGAATTTCCTTCGACTTGCTGAACCACCCCGTGACCTGCGTCCAGAAGGTGGTGGTCTCCTCCTCGTTATAGAGCTTGTTGCGCTGTAGGGCCCGATCGATGGGCTGGCGAATGACGGCGACCAGGTAGTTGCCCCAAATGAGCGTGCAGATGCTGACGAGCACGAGGCCGATAATCGCCTTGAAGAGATGGATCCGCAGCGCTTCGAGGTGCTCCCCGAAGGTCATCGTGGTCTCGTTGAAGAGATCTTTCGACTCGTTGGGCATCGCGTCGTCCTTCTCGTCGTCTGTCCGTTGTCACGGGTCGTGGCCCGCCGGCTCGCCGCAGGCGGTTCACCGACTGGACCAGCCGCGCGTCGCCAGGGCGAAGCGGGCGCGCGCCGCTGGGCGACTTGTTTGGGAACGGCCCGGGGCGACTCCGCGCTCGTCAGCCGGCGCGCCGCTCCTTTTCATCGGAGCGATCGGACGGAATCACCGGCAGGCGGCCGGGGCGATGGCAGGCAGCGCGAGCGCCGGCCTGCGACCGTAACCACTCGGTTCGCCCGCACAAGAGGGCAGGAGAGAAGAGCGGTAAGCTCAAGCTGTATTCTAATCTCGGCCTGCACCCGGTCAACTTTCGGACGAATGCTCGCGAGGCAGCACCGGGACCTAGGGGCCGGCGCGGTCGCCCAGCGGCGAGTTTTTTTACACTCGCGCTTGACGGCCTCTTCAGGTCACGGTACTGATATTCTGATCATCATCAGAATAAAGCCCGGCCGTCGCGGGCCTATGTGAAGAGTTAGCGGACGACACAGTACGCGCTTTGGATTGAGAAGGGCACCCGGCCGCCTCCGGATTTCGCGGGGACCGCCTGCGCGTGCCGCGTCCGCAATCAGCCGAACGGATTCACCTCGTCGGATCGTTTCTCTTTCGGCGTCGGCTGTTCGAACAAATTGTGCCGCTGCGTGATTTTTCATTTGTTATTGAGGAGCGCTTCATGGAAACCTCGATTCTCGCCCGATCGATACGCGCCGCCAATCGGCGTCCGCGGGGATTCACCCTGATCGAGCTACTGGTGGTGATCGCGATCATCGCCGTGCTGATCGCCCTCTTGTTGCCGGCCGTGCAGGCCGCACGGGAGGCGGCGCGTCGCAGCCAGTGCCGGAACAACCTCAAGCAAATTGCCCTGGCGGCGCACAACTATCACGACGTGGCCAACACGTTTCCGCCGGCCTTCGATCTGCTGCTGCAGTCGCACGCCGGGGCGTTTTGCCTCTTCTGCCCGGCCTTCCCGTGCTGCGGCTACTGCCACACCGACGGAAACATTCACGTTTGGGCGGAGCGGCTGCTCGTGTACGTGGAAGCGACGACCGTTTACCAAAAGATCTGCATGAACGCGCCAATTTTCTCGCCCGTGAATTTGCAGGCGCCTCCCTTTACTGCCGGCTGTTACACCGCGCTCAATTCGGGCTCGTGCTGCGCGGGCTTAACCCGTCCGGCCGCGGCCATTATTCCAATCTTCACCTGCCCGTCCGCTCCGCGAATCAACAACCCGTTCCAGGAAAGCGGCCTGGTGACCGAGTTCACCGGCGGTTTGATTCCGTGCAACCCGGTGGGACTCAAACCCTACTGGGCCGGCGCCAGCGACTACACCGCCATTAATTGCTACTGCTGCGGTCTGGCCAACGCCTACGACAATGCCACCAATCCTTGCGATCCCCAGGGGCACGCCTCGTTCTGCACGGCTCAAGGCGACGTCCGCCGGGCCGGCGTCCTCAACTGGTTGAGCATTCGGCACGGTTACGGCCCGACGTCGATCGACATGATCACCGACGGCACGTCGACGACCATCTTCTGTGCCGAACTGGGCGGTCGTCCCGACCTGTGGGTCCGCGGCGTGAAGAAGATCGCCAGTTGCGCCTGCCAGGGTGGTAACCTCGTGCCCGTCACTCCAAGCGGGTTCCCCGCGCCGCCGGCCAACGCGGGCGGCTGCTGGGGCTGCCTCGACAATGCATACAGCCAGCTGTACGGCTCGACGTTTTCGGGCGGAACTGCCCCTACAACGGGAACGGCGCCGGTCTGCTTCATCAACTGCACCAACCAGGCGAAGATGAATCTCTACAGCTTCCATCCCGGTTCGTGCGGCCTGGCGATGTGCGACGGCTCGGCCCACATGGTCAGCGAAAACATCGGCCTCATCCCCTTCTGCCGCATGGTCACGTACAGCGGAAGGGCACCGGTCACGGATAGTTCGTTCTAATCGGGCGGCCTACAGCCGCGCGAGCGATAATCGTAACGATCGAGTCCAGGGGCCGCGCGCGTGTGCGGCCCCTGGACTGTTTTCCGTTTGACGGTCGGCCGCTCGTCAGGCGGCCGCGTGACGCCGCGATCCTCGCGGGAGCGGCCAAGTCGCCCGCCTGTGGATCGCCGAGAGAAAGTGCAAAACGAGGTCGAGGAATGAAACGGCAGCGCGTGTATTGTTTGCCAGCCGGATTGGTCGTGGCGTCGCTTCTGTGCATCACGGCGGGAGGCTGCAATCACACTCCGACAGAGGCTGAGGCGATCAAGAAATCGCTCGAAATCAACGGGCGGCCCGAAACGTCCGTCGTGAAGTTTTCCGGCAGCGTGACCGTCGACGGCCAGGCCCCGGAGATCGAACGACGCACCCCCTTGTTCGTCATCGCCTACGACCCCAAGCACCCGCCCAAGGGTCGCCAGACGCCGTTCTTGACGCGCTGCGATAAGAAGGGACACTTCGAGTTCAACACTTACAGCACGGGAGACGGCCTGGCTGCCGGCTCTTACATCGTGCTCTTCGCCTGGCCGAAGGCCGACGGCGACGCACTCAAGAACCTCTACAACGACCCGGACGTCAACGCCAAAGAGGAAAAGTTTCACATCGAGCTGACGCCTCCCGGGAAGACAGATTGGTCCTTCGACCTGCAAGTCGCGGGCAAGGATCCCAATACCTCTCCGGGCGAGCATGCAGTGATGGCCGACCGGGGCAAGAGGAAAGGTCGCTGAGCCCCGGCCCCCGTTCGCAAGCGGAGAAAGAAATCGCGATGGCTACTCTCGCACGCCTTTTCCACCGATCCCGATTATCGGCCGACACCCGGCGGACGTACGAGGAGGCCGGCTTCGTCGTGCTGCGCGGAGTCTTCGCCGACGACGAAATGTCCCGCCTGTCGTCCGCGGCTAATGGGCTGCTCGCGAGGACCGACTTGATCGACAAGCAGAACCTCCGCTGCCGCTTTCAAGGGAATTGCGCGGGAGGCGAGTGCCTGTTCGAGACCTTCGATCCCGTGATCGACTTGTCCCCGGCGATTCGGGCGGTCGCCGTCGATCCCCGCATCCTCGACCTGTTGGGCGAGTTTTACGGCGAAGCGGCCTGCCTCTTCAAGGACAAGTTGATCTTCAAGCCTCCCGGCGCGATGGGATACGGCCTGCACCAGGACTATATCGCCTGGCCCGGTTTCCCGCGGAGCTTTCTCACCGTGCTCTTGCCGCTCGACGTGACCAACGCGGAGAACGGCGGCACCGAGGTCTTCACCGGGCTGCATCGCCAGGGGGCTCTCTCGCCCGAAGATGGCGAGTATCACGAACTGTCCGAGGATGTGGTTCGCAGCGCATCGAGCGTTCTGCTGGACCTTGAACCGGGCGACATGGCGGTCTTCGGCGCCTTTGCGCCGCATCGCTCGGCCCCCAACCGCTCGCAGGGCTGGCGACGCCAACTTTACTTGAGCTACAACGCGGCCTCCGACGGGGGCGACCAACGGACGGCCCACTACCGCGAGTTTCACCGGTTCCTCCGCCGCAAATATGCCGAGTACGGACTGACCGACACCTATTTTCTTTGACACAGGTTGGCGACTCTTAATACCGGTTGCCGACGCGATTTCGAGAACGGCAGAGACCCCTTTCCATGAGCATGGCCACGGAAACTCAGCTGACGACGTTCCACATTTCGCTGAACGTGTCGGATCTTGGCCGCTCGATCGAGTTCTACCAGACCTTGTTCAACACTCCGGCTGCCAAACGGCGGGCCGATTACGCCAAGTTCGAGCTGGCCGATCCGCCTCTGGTGCTGTCGCTCGAGCCGTGCGGGGCATCGAGCGGCGGGGCACTCAATCATGTCGGCTTTCGGCTCGCCGACGCCGCGGCACTTGTCGAACTGCAGCGACGGCTGGAGGTGGCCGGCATCGGCAGCATCCGCGAGGAAGGCGTCGAGTGCTGTTACGCGCGGCAAACGAAGTTCTGGGTGCAGGATCCGGACCGCACGCTATGGGAGTTCTACGTGCTCGAGTCGAACCTCGAGTGCGCCGGCGATGCTCGCGTACCGGAAACGGTCCCGCTCTCTGGCCGGTTTGCCTCGCCGACGTCCGTGCCACGCACCGCGTCCGATCCCACGGCCGCTACGGACGCGTTCCCCCCACCCGGCGATTGGGAACATCGGTTGGGCAGCCTCTTCCCGCGGCCATTGCCGTTCGCGGACGGCACGCTGCAGGAAGTTCGCCTGCGCGGGACGTTCAACGTACCCTGCGAGCCGGAGATGCGTCGCGCCCGGCTCGCGGAGTGCCTGCGTGTTCTTGCGCCGGGCGGCCGCATCGTGTTGCATCATCTCACTGGAGCTTCGCAACTGGCGTCGGGCAGTTTGCCGTTGCCCGGCCCGGCCGTGGTCGTGGATGAAGTGCCCGTCGACGCCGAGTTGCTCGGGTGGGTGACGGAGGCGGGCTTCGGGGACGTGCGACTGTTGAAGTTCGGCAGCGCGCCGTCGTTCACCGTGCAAGGGGTCGAGCTGCGCGAGACGATCGTGGAGGCGATCAAGCCGCCGAGCGAGGCAGACACCGAGGTCGTCGTTGTGTACAAAGGGCCGTTTTGCCAACTGGTCGACGATGCGAACCGGGTCTTTCGTCGTGGAGAGCGGACGCGAATTTCGCGCGCCGATGGGAGTCGATCGCTGGCGGGCCGCTCGAGGAATCGTTTGTTCGTTTGCGATCGGACCGGCCCGGTTCGCCGGTGTGATCGACTTTCATCGACCGTGGTAATCGGGGATGCGGCGCCCTGTGCCGCCGCAAGTTTGGACAATGTGGCCCGGTGAGGCCGCAAAGTTAGGCGGAGAAGGCGTGTCGGACGATTCGCTGCAATCGGATCACTGCGCCGAGATGCTACGGGCCCTGGCCGACCCCGTGCGTCTGCGGATCATCGACGCGCTCCGCTCTGCACCCTGCTGTGTGAGCGAGCTCTCCGAGTCGCTCGACCTAGAGGTCGTCACCGTCTCGCATCACCTCGGCATCCTGCACGCGGTCGGACTGCTCGAGCGGGAGAAGAAAGGCCGGTTCAAGGTCTACCGCTTGCGAGAGGGAGTCTTGGGTCCGGCAAACGGTGACAAGCAGCACATCGACTTGGGCTGCTGCCGGCTGGAGATTCCGCCGCCGAACCGCGACCAATCGGCCGCGGAGCCGGGAGCGTCGCACGCGGGCACGTCGAACGAGCGAGCGACGCTGCCCGTCTTGCCCACTCCCAGCGACAAATCCAAGCGGTGAATTCGGCCCGGTGCTGTACTGCCCGCTGAATTACTGAGCCGCTGCCTCGCCGGCGAAGCCCAGGAACTCCGGCCCGATCGAGTAGATCACGATCAAGAGGCCGAGCGGGACGAAGACAAACGTCCCGACAATCTCCACCACGAGCGCGAACTTGGCGTTCGACCAGTTCACTCCGCCGTAAACGAGCGACAAGAGCGGCGTGAGCAAGAGGGCCAGCGGGGAAGTGAAAATGGACGCCACCCAGCCAATATTGCTGCTGAGCAGGATGGCGCCGAACCACGCCATGCTGTCCTTGAAGGCCTCGAACAACAACCAGAAGTGGCCAACCAGGATCGCTCCCACGCCGACGACTGATAGACCGATGCCCACCCCCAACAAGAAGTCCTTGCCCATGGCCGCCGCGCCGCCCCCGCCGAAGGCAAAGCCGAAGACGCCGGCCAGGCCGAGTCCGGCCAGGACCGTTTGCCAGGTGAGGCCCTTCTTTCCCTCGAGG
This sequence comes from uncultured Planctomycetaceae bacterium, assembly GCA_963813715.1. GTDB lineage: Bacteria > Planctomycetota > Planctomycetia > Planctomycetales > Planctomycetaceae > DASPSM01. Next base: position 48,690 of record CAWFAK010000015.1, read on the forward strand.
TCCTCGAGCCGCGCGACCTTGGCCACGTACTTGGTCTCGGGCTCCATCGTCTCAAGATCCAGGTAGTCGAGGAAATACCGGGTATAGAGGCCGTTAGCCCGCATCAGGAACACGGCCGTCGCCCCGAACCATCCGGCTGCCAGCACGACGAGACCCGAGGGAATCCAGAATGGCTTGAAATCGAGTTCCGCCGGTTTCTTGCTCCGCCACTCCTGCAAGCCTTCCGGCATGACGGCGTTCCTGGACAGATTGTCGATTTCCGCGTTCTTCGTGAACAAGACGGCGTTGTAGTTCGAGTTCTCGATCAGCGTGTCGATTCCCTGGGCCATGAAAACAGCGCCGCCTACGCAGGCCAAGGGCACGATCATCATGAGCAGCAGGAAGAGGGCCCAGTACGACAACGCGGGCAACGTCCGGAAAAACGGGCCCGACATCTTGTTCAAGAGCCACCCGCGGATCGTCACCGGCATCGCCATGTGAGACATCGCCAGCGGGAACAAGAGTGCGCCGAAGATGACGGCCGCCACCTCCAATCCGAGGGCCACCAGAGGGAACTTCAAGAGCACGAAGACCAAAGCCAGGATGTGCAGCGGAGCGGCGACGTCGAGAAACCAGAAGAGGAACTTGAAACCGAGCGCCGCCCCCAGCAGTTTCTCGAAGTGGTACTTGGCAAGTTTTTTCTTCTTGCGGAGTGTGGCGTCGATGATCGTGGTGTGCAGGTTCCACGCCAACCCGGGCGTGATCATGACGGCGATTGTCGCCAGAAACCACCAGAAGTCCTTGACCAGCGGCTTGGTAAAGTAAATCGCGCAAAACAGGCAGAGGGCTGTGACGCTCGTAAAGATCACGCTGTTAATACTCAGCGAGATCGAGAGCCTCCGGTTCTTGCGCCAGAATTCCAGGCTGTCGCTGAAAAACTCCTGGTAGTACTTCTTCGGATTCGGGCCTTTGCGGTCGCGATCGGCCTGCAGCTCCCGGCTCAGCAAGCCGGTGACCAAATTGACCTGGCACTCCGGACACTCGGTGTGCTTCGGCGGAAACTTCGGCCCCGCATTTAGGGCAAATGCGGGTCTGCTCGTCCTCTAGTCGGTCGAGGTCGAGATTCGCGATGATCATGCTGCTGCTGGGGGGGCGGGCGGCGGCCTTCTTCGCAGCAGGCGCCGCCTTCTCGGCCGGCACGCGGATCGCCTTGCCGCACTGCGGGCACTTGACGGCTTTTCCCCGCGCGATCGGGCGCGTTGACCACGTGCTCGCATCCAGAACAGCGGACTTTGACAGGCATGCGACTCTCTCACCCTCGGTCCCGAGCGTCTCTCTTCCAATTTATCAATTCGAGGGAGGTTTGCACGTCTTTGGACGCGGAAACCGCCCGCTTTCGTCGCGGAAATCGGCTGCCACGGTCGCCTGTCGCGGAATGGGTCCCAGGCGGTGGACACTCTTAAAGAGAGACATCGCCCGGTCAGGCGGCGCGCAGACTGGCCCTTCGTCCAGCGGCGGGAGGCATCGTGCGCGAGCCGGCGACCGTCAAAACTTGGCGTCGAACATCACGCCGGCCGACCCGTCACTGGGGTGAAAATAGGGCACGATGTGCACCACCCGCGAGTCGCCGTACAGGGCGCGGCCCGCGACCGATTTGCCGATCACATAACCCAAAACACCGCCAAACACCACGTCCGAAAGGTCATGGTCGCGGGCATCGATGCGGCTCCACCCGACCAGGCCTGAAAGGATGTAGAGCGGCACACCGATCCAATGCCCTTCGTACTCGTCAATGACGGCCGACATGCAAAACAGGCTGCCGTCATGCCACGAAGGGAAGCCGTAGCTTCCGCCGTTCCAGCCGTCGCTGGGACGCTTCGTGTCGGCAATCCCTTTGATGGTCAGCGTGCTTAAACCGAAGATGGTGTACGCACTGATCATGGAGGTCATCATGTCGTGATGCCATTCGTCCTGCTCCCAGAGCGTGAACGCGTAAGCACCGAAGATGACCGGGATTTGATATTGGACTGTGCCAAAATCGCCGAGCAGGTTCGTGGCGTGGCCCCAGCGATCGGGATGCTCGGCCGTCCAGTTGCGGACGTCCTGGTCGACGTCGCCGCGGAGGGCCAAGGAGCCGCCGAGCGCCACACCCAAAACGATCGCGTCGTCCCAGTTCACCAGTCCCCACGCGTCATGGGCGACGCGCGGCAGGAAGGCCCAGGCATCGTCGGAGAAGCGGATCGGTTGGTTGGAGCAGCCATCGATCGGCTGCAAGCCGGTCACCGCCGCCGCGGACGACGAACCAAGCGGAGGCGCCAAGCCGTCCGCTGGCGCAAGCGGCTCGGGCTGTTCGCCGGGCACCCTCGGCGAGCCTTCGTCCGGTCCGATCAAGGGGGTCTCGTCCGAGGTGAGCACGATCGCCGGCCGATCGGAACGCCACAGCCGCGCTTCCCAGTGTACGAGAGCCGCCCAGATGCCCGAGCCGCTGCTTGGTGCCGTTGGGCTCGGCCAAAGCGTCGACGGAGTAGTCGACGAGTAATAAGGAAAGTTGGCCGACGCGTCGATCGCGACCAAACCCGCGCCGCATCCCGACTTTGGACTTCCGCACGACCCCGCGCAACCCCCAGGCGCAAAACTCGCCGGCGCGAACGCCGCGGACGGGTAGAGCGGGAACGACGAGGTAAGGGCCGGACTCGCTTCACGCGTGGTCAAAGCCGAATCGATCGTCACCGAGTTGATCGTTCCTGCGTCGGTCGTCACCAGGCCGGGGCCGTCATCGGCCATCAGCGACCGCGTGGCTAAGGCGACGATGACGAGCGCCAAGAGCGGCGATGCGACGCGTCGAAATCGCCAGAGCGGGCCAACGGCGCGAGCCGGCTTCCAGTTCCACGGGCGACGGATTGGCCCGAAGCGTGCCATCCTTGGCGCCTCGTAGTCAAAGAAACGCGGCAGATTTCTCAGCCGAGCCGCTTAGCGACGGCCGAAGTCGGCGCGAAACGCTCAAAGCCTTTCTCTCTTCGTCCTGACGATTCGGCACGAAACATCAATTCGCGTTTAACCGCGTCGCCGCGCGCACGGAATGTCGACCGCCATCGGCCCGGCTTGCCCAACCGGAAGACCTTGCGGCCCACGCCTCGGGCGGTGAAAAGTGTGCGGCCAATCGCTGATTTTTTCGCGGGGAGCCGAGAATTCGGGCCATTTGGGCTGAAGAAGGACGCTTTGCGCGGAGGTCGGCGGTGGTGAGGTTCCTCACACCGGCGGGAAGGGCCGTTGACTGCCGTCTTCGCGTCCGCTTTCATAAGACTACTTTAAGCCGGGCCAAGCCCGCGCGGATTTGCGATACGCACAACAACAGATCGGGGGGACGCGTGACGTCCGATGACACCAGTCTGATCCAATCGCTTGAGCGGAACATCGCCAGTGTGTTGCTGGGCAAGCCCGACCCGATTCGGCTAGCGATCGTTTCGTTGCTGGCGGAAGGCCACCTCCTGATCGAAGATGCGCCAGGCGTCGGCAAGACCCTGTTGGCCAAGGCCATCTCGAAGAGTCTCGACTGCAAGTTCACGCGGTTGCAGTTCACGCCCGACATGCTGCCCAGCGACATCTTGGGCTCGAGTGTCTACTTGCCCAATTTGGGGGACTTCGAGTTTCGTCGCGGGCCGATCTTCACGAACATTCTGCTGGCCGACGAAATCAACCGCACCACCCCCCGCACGCAAAGCGCCTTGCTCGAGGCGATGAACGAAGGCCAGGTGTCGGTCGAAGGGCGGACCTACGTGCTCGAACCGCCGTTCTTCGTGTTGGCGACGCAAAACCCGCACGAGTACGAAGGCACGTATCCGCTCCCCGAAAACCAGCTCGATCGCTTTACCATCTGCACCGACATCGGTTACCCCGATCGCGCGCACGAGATGCAAATCCTCGAAGCGCACCGGGCCGGCGAAATGGTCGATCGGCTGCAGCCGGCCCTGAGCACCGAGCAGCTCCGGCGGCTCCAGGCGGCCGCCCGCGAGGTGAAGGTGCATCCCTCGATCAATTCCTACATGCTCGACATCGTGGCCGCTACGCGGACCCACGAGGAACTTGACCTGGGCGTCAGCACGCGAGGAGCCATCGTGCTATTCCGCGCCGTGCAGTGCCTGGCCTTTTTGGAATCGCGGACTTTCGTCATCCCCGACGACGTCAAGCGGCTGGCCCTGCCCGTGCTGGCCCATCGCATCGTTTGCCGCGGACTGGTTCGCGAAGGACAGCGCGACCGCTCGCGGGCCGTGATTCGCCAGATTCTCCAAAAGACGCCTGTTCCGGCCTGAATCGCGGGCGGTCGGTCGATTGCGCCGGGTGCCAGGTCCCAACCGCCGGTCCTTGTGTTCAATTGAAAGTGTCCGGACCGGATTCAGCCTTCCTCCTAAACCGAACCCGCTGCACCTCTTAACCCCGGTCTAAATCCGAATTGTGAAGATTAGACCGGACCCGACCTGACTCGGCTGGTTACTACGACGCCCGAGCCACGCATGGGTGGGATGGAGTCGCCGCGTTAGGCTCGCTTCCGAGGTCCGGACCTCCGGTCTCCTTATTCAAACGAAAGTGTCCGGACCGGGTTCAGACTTCGTCGTAAACCGCATCCGCTGCGTCTCTTAATCCCGGTCTAAATCCGAATTGTGAAGATGGGACCGGACTGGACCTGACTCGGCCGGGTTGCGAGCCCGAGCCCAAGCACCGGGCGGGATGGAGTCGAGCCATCAGGCTCGCCCACCGGTCATCCATCTCTTCCAGCCGGGCGACCATATCATTGCCGGCAATGACATCTATGGCGGCGCCTATCGGCTGATCGCCAAGGTCTAAAAACCGGCGGCAAAGCGCCGCCGGCGTGACTCATTCTTCGGGAGGGCGAGGCTCCTGCCGAGCCATTTCCAAAACCGCGAATACTGGCTCAGCAGGAGCTTCGCCCTCCCGGTGGAACCGCGCCCGCCCGGTCCCTTGTTCAAACGAACGTGTCCGGACCGGACCTGTCGGCTCCGATGACGAGCCGGGTGGCGGGGCGCTCCGCTTTGCGGCAGCCACCGGGTCTTCAATCGTGCCGTGCGCCGGGGCTTCCGCTGCGCAGAGCGCCTCGGCCCCCGCGCCGCAGGTGTCCACGAAATCCGATCGTGTGCCCGCTCAACGGCCCCGCCGCCATTTTTCATCCGTGTGCGCAAGCCGATCTCGGCCGCGGCAAACTCTATTCTGCCACAAATGGCCAACCAACCAAGATCAGTTTTCTACGCCGTTCAAAGTTTGCGGTCGGCCGGCGATGACCGAGAAAATGCTCAAGGTCAAACTCGAAGAGTTGAGGGGCTCGTGTTCGGTAACGGCCGTTCGTCGTTTTCGCTTCGTACTTCGGCGTGCACTGGGCGAGGATGCAGCGGCAACACTGGCTAAGAAAACAAGCCTTTTCCAAAATGGCTCGAGTCGTTCTTCCAGCCTGCGTCTCGAATCGGCGACTTGATAGACCCTTCGCCTGATGAGCCGGCTCTGATTCTCTCAGTACCGCGGTAAACGGTGATGGACCGAGCTCCCGTGCCAACCGCCAACTTTCGTCCAGGATGCGCCCCCACGCAGCGCGGATTCCGTCCTGGTGCTTCAGCAGTTGGGCGATCACGACCGCCTCCCCTTTTTGGATTGTTGGAGTTTGGACGGATCCTCAACTGGATCCGGCTCGTCGTCCCCGAACGGAAACCCACCGCTCTCACCTTTTTTGTGCAGCTTTCCGAGCAGTCGCACCGTAACGGGACGAAACGATGTCCGAAAGGCGCCAGGGCCCAGCGTCTGTTGCACGTCCAAATACATCTCGCCGATTCGACGTGGCCATCCACAAGACTCGCCAGCTTCGAACCCCATCATTTCCCACTCATCACCATCAAAGGCGTCCGGAAGCCGCTCGTTTGCACCGGTGCCTATTCGCGCCGTCCATACATGTATGCCGTTTGCGTCCGCGGTGATACTGCCGCGAGGGGCAAATGGATCGACACTCTCACATGGGATCGCAATTGGCGATTTGAGGCCCTTTCCGTTCACATGGCTCACGACAAATGCTAACCCATCAGATTTGCTGGTTTGCCGCTCTTCCTTCCATTTTCCACGAACTGTAACGATGTCCTCTCCCAACGCCGCTCCAAATCGCCCGGCCAGCTTGACCTTTGTTGGAATGTCAAGACTGTTCACTCTCTCAACCCTCGGCACAGCAGATTGCTCGCCTGCACTTTCAGGCATATGCACTACGCTATCTCCACATGCCGCGATATAGCACAACAGCATAATCACTGCGCACTTCACGCATCTGTACATACCTCTCTCCCGGACAACCTATTCAGTTGACGAATTGTTATCACAGTCGCATCTCGAAGTGCGAACATTTGGGTTGGGCACCATGACATCGAAGACATCGGCGAGTGGCACGGCCTGCTCGCTTCCGACCTCCCAGTTTGTCGATCAGCCGCTGAATCCGGCACTCCGTTTCGCCTTGGCCCGCTGCTTCACGGCGTGCTCGTCACCGCATTGTACCGATCATCCATGTTCGACAAGCGGTCGATCACCCCCGCGGCCATCGCCGGAGTGCATTTCAACGAGCCGGCGATCGAATTTGTGGTCCCCGTGAAGCGCAGACCCTGCAGCCGCTAGAACGACGGCATGAGCGACGAAGCGGGACACGCATGCCCAGCGTGTGGGTTCGGGCTGAACTTCTCGCCGTGGGAAGGCGGTGCTGCCTCCTTTGAAATCTGTCCGTGCTGCTTCATCCAGTTCGGCTACGATGACGCAGCCGGTGGAGATCCGCAGTTGCGGCGTGAGATGCACTCGCGTTGGCGACAAGACTGGATTGCCGACGGGCTGCCGTGGCGAGGGCATGGGAAACCGCCAGTCGGATGGTCAGCAGCGCAACAAGTCGCTCGCGCTTCGCACGGCTAAATCGCCCAGAAGGTCATGAGAAGTCGATCGCTTGGTCCTCACGCCCTGGTTAGGGGAATCCAATCTTCTTTTGGAGGGCGACCACCCACGATCGAATTCCTCGTTCCGGTTAAACGCAGAGCGCACCCCCCGCTAGAATGACGGCATGGATCGGGAAACCGCGAAATTGGTTACTCAAGCCGTGCGAGGAGACCGGCGATTGCGCATCTGGGGTCGTACCATGCTCTCGGGTCCGTGCCCGCGCTTCCTCTAGGGGAATTTCGACACCTCCTGCTACAATCCCGCCACGCGTTTTCACCCGGGGGGGACCGGTCTGATGTCGCGTTTGACTGCGGCTACCGAAGGATTCGGGAGGAAGGGACGCATGCATTCGGAAGCATTTTGTGGGCGACGTCGGTCGCTCGTTTGGCAGAACGTTGGCCTGGCGTTGGTCGCAACGGCCGTTCTCGTCGCCGCCGGCTTCCCCAACCGCGCAGTGGCAAATCCGGATCCCCCGCCGCCAACCGCCGAGACCGCGAAGAAGACCGCCCCGCACGCACCGCGGCACACCAATCGATCTGGCGCGCGAGACCAGTCCATACCTGTTGCTACACGCACACAATCCGGTCGACTGGTATCCCTGGTCCCCCGAGGTCTTCGAGAAGGCCAAGCGGGAAGGCAAGCCGATCTTTGTGTCCATCGGCTACAGCAGCTGCCACTGGTGCCACGTGATGGAGCGGCAAGTCTTCGAGAACGAAGACATTGCCCGGGTGATGAATGAGAACTTCATCAACGTGAAGGTCGACCGCGAAGAACGTCCCGACGTCGACGACGTCTACATGAGCGCATATCTCGTCTACGCGCAAGCCGTCGGCTCCGGAGATTCCGGCGGCTGGCCTCTCTCGATGTTCCTCACTCCGGACGGCAAGCCGTTCGCGGGTGGCACCTACTTTCCGCCGCAGGATCGGCCCGGGCCAGACCGGATTCCCGACCGTCCTGTCCCGCGTGCTGAACGCCTGGAAGAGCGACCGCGGCGAGCGTCGAAAAGAACGCCGAGCTGATCGCCGGCTCCGTGCGGCGGCTGACGCGGGCGGGTTTCGACGCAGCCCCGGTGAAGCTCGATCGCGGGCTGGTGACGGCGACCATCAAGTCGCTGATCGAATCGCGCGATCCCGAGTTCGGCGGCATCGACTTCGATCCGCACGAAGCCAACGCCCCCAAAGTTTCCCGAGCCGGCCAAGCTCGAGCTGCTGGAGTTCGCGGCCGCGCATGCCAACGATCAGCAGGCCGACGCCGTTGTGACCAATACGCTCGATCACATCGCGGCGGGGGGCATCGTCGATCATCTGGCGGGTGGTTTCCACCGTTACAGCACCGACCGCCGCTGGCACGTCCCGCACTTCGAAAAGATGCTCTACGACCAAGCCCAGCTGGCCGAGTTCTTCGCCCAGGTCTATCACCGGACGGGCAAACAGGAATACCGCCGCACCGCCGAGCGGGCCTTCGCCTTCGTGCTCAAGGAGATGTCGGATCCGGCCGGCGGATTTATCTCGTCACTCGACGCGCAGACCGACGGCGTCGAAGGCGTCTATTACGTCTGGACGCCCACGGAAGTCGACGCCGTGCTCGGGGCGCGGGACGGAGTCCTCTTTCGGCGGGCCTTCGGCCTCGACGAGCCCAAGGAATTCGAGGCGGGATTCGTGCTGCGGCGGACGACGACTGCCGAAACGCTCGGTCACGATCTGCACGTTGCGCCGGAAGCCGTCGAAGCCCGACTGAACGATGCGCGGAGCCACTTGCTACTCAATCGACAGACCCGTCGGCCCGTGGCGCGGGACGATAAAGTGCTCGCCGCCTGGAATGGGTTGATGATTCCGCGCTGGCCCGCAGCAGTCAGCTGCTGTCGAACGACGCGTATCTGCACGCGGCTGAAAAGGCGGCCAACTTCGTGCTCGATCGGATGCGCGGCCCGCGCGGCGAATTGTTGCGGACCTATCGGACCGGACAGGCGAAAATTCCGGCGTACCTGGAAGACTATGCCTACGTGTCGGAAGGGCTGTTGGCCCTGTTTGCCGCCACGCACGAGCCGCGCTGGCAGCAGGCGGCCCGCGCACTGACCGACGAACAAATCCGCCTCTTCTGGGACGAACAGTCGAAAGGATTTTATTTCACCTCGAAGGATCACGAGGCCCTGATTGCCCGCACCCGCAACGCCTTCGACGCGGTGCTCCCCTCGGCCAACGCGGTCAGCGTCCGCAATCTGGTGCGGCTGGCTTCGCTCTGCGGCGAGCCCCACTACCGCGACTTGGCACGACAAACATTGGAAGCCTTCGCTCCGGCGCTCGCCCGGGCGCCGCGCTCCCTTCCGGTGACGGCGCTGGCACTCGCCGAATACCTCGATAATCCCGACTTCGGCCGCACGCACGCCCGCTCGAAGGCCGACGCCAATCTCGAAGAGACGGCCGTCCTGCAAGCCTCGAGTGACGACGGGCCGCCGCCCACCTCGGTGCCCGGCAGCCGCAACGCGACGGTGACGGCCAAGGTCTATCTCTCGGTCGATCAGCTGCCGCCGGCGGGAACCTGCCGGTTCGTGGTTTACGTCACGATCAAGGACGGCTGGCACATCAACACCAGCCAAGTCGAAGAAGACTGGCAGGTGCCGACTGAGCTGACGGTCGCCTCGACGCAAGGAGTGACGATCTCGAAACTGAACTTCGTCACCCGCGGCAAGCCGACGCAACTTCCCGGCATGCAGAAGCCCCTCACCGTCTACGAGCGCGGAGCCGAAATCCGGGGCGTGCTGGCGATTCCGCTGGAAGCGGCGGGTAAAGTGGACAACCTGCAGTTCCTGCTCAAATATCAGGCCTGCAACGCTAAGGGCGAATGCTTGCCCCCCGCGAAAGTCAAACTGGCGGGCAAACTGCATATCGCCAGCGACCTGCATTCCGTGCACGCGGCCAATCCCAATCTCTTCCCGAAACTGCGGTAACCGCCGCCGCAGGCGATCGGCCTGGGGGACAGCCCGCGACGAACACGCTCGGCCATGCGACCCGTCATCCGCTGGATGCGCAAACACCGCCGACTCACGATCGGCCTGGCGGCGTTGCTGGCGCTTGTAGCGGTCAATGTCGTGGCGTTCAATCAAGCCTGGTCGATGACGCATTTCGCGGCGTCGGGAACTCGCACGTCGCGACCGGAAGAACTGGGCTTTCTCGACAAAGTGCAGGTCGGCCTGATCGGCGTACGGCTGCCCAAGCCGGCTAACGCGATCGACCCCAGTCACGTGGGGCTCGCGTTCGAGACGGTTCGCTTCGGCGGATCCTCGGGAGCCGAGCTGGAGGGCTGGTTTGTCCCGCACGTCGAACCCAAAGGCATCGTGCTCTTCGCGCATGGTTACGGCGCGTCGAAGAGCAGCTTGCTGAACGAGGCGGCCGCCATTCATCGGCTCGGGTATGCGATCTTCCTCGTCGACTTTCATGGCAGCGGCGGATCGGAGGGACGCGTCACCTCGATCGGCGTCCGCGAAGCCGATGATGTCGCCGACGCGGTTGCTTGGGCGAGCGGCCCGGCAGCCGGGCCGGCCGCTGATTCTCTACGGCCAGTCGATGGGCAGCGCGGCCATCCTGCGGGCGATCGCCGTTCTCGGAATCGAACCGTCTGCCGTGATCGTCGAATGCCCGTTCGATCGACTGCTCTCGACGGCGGAGAATCGATTTCGCTCGATGGGGCTGCCGTCGTTCCCCGCCGCGCAGCTGCTGATCTTTTGGGGCGGCGTGCAACTGGGCTTTAACGGCTTCCGACACAATCCGGCCGACTACGCCTGCTCGGTGCGCTGCCCCGTGCTGTTCTTGCATGGCGCAGGATCACCGCGTGACGCCGGAGCAAGCGCGGTCAGTGTTTGACAACCTGGCGGGGCAAAAAGCCTTCGTGACCTTCCCGACCGCGGGACATGAATCGCTGTTGGCCAACGACGCCGAGCTTTGGACCAAATCGGTCTCGCACTTCCTCGCGGAGCTTCCGGAGGCGACCGGTCGCCGGTAGTCGTCTCGCAGTGAGGCCCGAATCACCAGCCCGTGTGAAACAGATTCCAGCCGCTCTGAAAGACGAGCGTGTGCAGCCAGATCTCCGACGTGGCGATCATCACGCCCAGAGCCCAGGATGCCGACGCTCCAGGCCATTGCGTGGCGGCGGGGCGCGAGCAGCGAAATGGCGTAAGAGGCGACGATCGCGAAAGGCACGAGCGTGCCGCACATCAAGCGTCCGCAAACGAAGCCCGGGAAAGAAAACAGTGGTGAGGCGGTCCCCATCTTGCCGAAGTCGATGGCCACCGAGGAGAGCGCCAAGAACGCGACCGAAGCCCAAAAGGCCGCCAGGCCGAACAGCAGGAAAGCCCGCTGCCGGGTATCGCGGGTGCGCCAGAGGCCGATCGTTGCAGTGGCGAGCAGAAGCAGCGTGCCGCACGCGTAGACACAGTCGACGAAGTAATTCGCGATCGGCTTGCGGTACCAGGTGATTTCGCCCCGCCAGTAGCTGGCACTCAGTTCGAACCAAAAATCCTTCACGCCCGATAGGCTGAAGAGGGGGTGCGAGAACCACTGGGCGAATGGCTTCTGGCTGAAGCCGAGCTCGGCCAGCTTGGCCGCGGAGCCGGTAAAGTTGCCCAGCGTAAGCTTGTTCCAAAACAGCCAGGCCGGCAATGGCGATACACAGACGACGAACGTTAATGCCGCAGCCATCGGTCGTCGTAAGACACCGGGCGAGGACACCTCCGACGATGTCTGCGGCTTCCGCAGAACGATCCACGCGACAGCTACGAGCGTGACGGCAATCAGCGGGAGGTTGGTCATCTTGGTGAGACCGGTCGCCGCCACGCCCAGGCCAGTGAGCGCTGCCGCTTTAATCGCGGGACGCTTTGGATTCATCCAGCGGACGAGCCCCAGGCAGACGAGCCCAAACGACAACGGTGAGAGCACGTCGTCGTTGATGCCGTACAGCACGTCCTGTGGGATGATGGCCAACAGCGCGGGCGTGCCGATTTTCAGGAACGGGCTGCCGGGAAACAGATCCCGCGCGACTGACGTAGCCCAGCCAGACCGTCGCGGGCAGCACGAGCGCATTCAAGAAGCGCACCCAGTAGAACATGTCCGCGTCCGGCACCCGGATGAGCTCTCCCAGCGCCAGCCAGGCTCCTGCCAGCGAGTAATAGAGCGGCGGTTCCAGCATCTCGTGGTTGTGCTCGATCTTGGCCAGCTCGAGGTTGGCTTTGATCTGCGCTTCGAGCGACGGGCGAACGATCTGTTGCGGCTGCAGATAGACGTCGGGCGTGACGAGGAATTCGGGGGACCAATTGTCGGTCCAGCGACGCAGTTCCTTGGCGTGCGGGCCGAGCGCGCGAGGGACGACACCGCGCGAATAGAAGATGGCGACGTCGAAGTGGTTTCCCTCGTCCATGTTGTTGTTGACGGGGAACGCGGCGCAGAAGACCAGCACGCGGATCGCCGCAAACGTCGCCAGCGCAGCGACGATCAGCATTTCGGACCGGCGGGCCGGGCCGGTCACGGCGGGAGGCTCAGTCGCGGTGGGAGGGCCACTCGCAGTGGAGGGGGCCGTCACGAGGGAAGGGTCGGCGGACATCTCTTCGATTCTGCGCACGCCGTCCGCTCGCTGTCGATCATCGGCCGGCTTCAGAACTTCGTCAGCATCAAATGCATTTCGTCGGCCTGATCCTTGGTCATCTTGTACTTTTCGTAGACCGGCTGCAGTTGCTTGAGGAGCTTGATGAAATCGTTTTCGGGAAAGCCGACGACGTAATGGCCGATGACCGCACGCACGAGCCGGCGGACAGTGACGAAGTTATTCAGTACGCGGAAATAGCGCCGCTGATCGTCCCCCAGCCGCGCCCGAAAGGAGTCCGTAATTCCCGACGGTGTGGTTTCGGTGCGGCCGACGCGGCAGCGGACGGTGAACAGATCGTCGCGGGCGGTGAGCGACTTCAGCGATAAGTGCCAGGCCTTTTCGCACAAGAGGTAGTTGCGTCCGTGGCCCGTCATCACGTTCGAGAGCGACAGATCGAGCTGGGCCGCCATGTAGCCCAGCTGATGATTGGCGATGGCCGGATGCGTGGCCGCCATGTCGACATGAGAGCGCGGGGTCGAACCGCCAACGGCCAGCGTCAGCAGCACGAGCCGTTTGTCGGCCGCCATCAGCGCGGCCGCCGGGACGATCGTGGCCGGCACGCGGAATTCGAGCTGATCGGAGTCGGTGTTCAGGCGAAACAGGACCTGTTCGACCGGCCCGTCCTCCAAACGAAAGGTTGCCGACTTGAGGTGCAGGACCTTGACTGGTTTCTCGGGAAACGATCGCAGCAGAATTCCGCCGACATAATCGTCGTTGAAAGCGTCGTCGAACGAAGCGACCTGGAAGTTGACGTTGTAGCGGTCCTCGATCGATCGTAGCGTCGACCCGTCGCCAAACTGCTCGCCCTCGAAGTGCGGATTGACGACATCCTTGATCCGCCGGGCGAAATCGGGCTCTTCGGGACGTTTGTCACCGCGCGGGACGGTCTTCGGATCGGGCTTCTGAGCTTTGGCAGGGTCCGACTTGGTTGTATCCGACTTGGCAGCGAGGGGTTTAGCGGGGTTGGGTTTGGCGGCGTCAGCCTTTGCTGAAGCCGGCTGATCGGCTCCCGGTTCTTCGGCCCGCAGCGCCTTCGCGATCCACACGCTCCCCCAACACGCGGTGATCAGAGCAAGGCACAGAGCAGTTTTCGTCAGTCGCGTGGACATGAGCGAGACTCCGTTGCTGCCACCATCGAACTCTCACGCGGGCTTTTGGAAGCCCGCGGCCCGACCGGCCGAATCTGGCGATATTCTAGCACCGCATTCTAGCACTGCCGCCCCGCGCAATCATCAATCATTTGCGGCGACGTGGGCGAGATCGTGCCGTCGGAGGGTTTCCTACACTCGCCGCACGGCTCAAACGCCGACGAAATCAGCTCCTGCAAGATCGTGTCGATCCGCCGGACGAGCGATTGGCGAAAATCGGGTTTTGGGCGTCCGAGCAGCATCGCCAGCCGCACGCTCTCGAGTTCCTGGATCGAGAAGACGTACGAGTCACACGTGTGGTCGGCGATGTAATACGCCGCGACGATGTCGAGCGGCTCCAAATGGCCGTCACCTAGTGTTGTCCGCAGATCGGCCACGCGTGCCGCACATTGCGAGTGGTCCCTTCTGACGTAGCGATAGCGCTCGGTCGTCTCGGCCCGGCGGACGGCCGGCTTGGGCAACGGCAGCGGAAAGATGCCCGTGAACGGGTTCCACTCGCTCATGCCTCCATGCTACGCCGGGCGCGAGCGATTTCACCGGAAGGGGTCTGCGGGGGGACTTCGAGGCCACCGTCACGCTTCCTCACAGCGCACCGAGGCCCGACCGGCCAAAAATGCCGGAAAGTGCGCGACCAATTTCTGCTCGTCAAATGGCTGTTTCGCGGCGGGCGTCCGCACGCCCTAAATCGGCACGAATTGCCGAAAGCCAGTCGCCACGAGGGCTTGTACCGCGCGTGTTTTTGCGGTCCGGCGGCGAAAAACCCTCTTATCGGCATTCGAACCCTCGGACTTGACCAAAAAAAATAATTCCGATAAACAACCGCCTCACGCGGCGGGGTTCGCGGGCCTCAACTGCAAGCCCCCGCTGTGAGTGTCCCGTCACTCTCACATCTGCCTCTCTCTAATCAATTCGTCTCTCGTAGGAAGGTGCACATGTCTAAGAACATGTCTCGCGTCGTCCCGTTTTTGGGCGCGCTCGGACTGCTCACCCAGGCAGTCCCCGCCAACGCTCAGGGATGGGGCAACCAATGCTGCAATCCCTGCCCCACCTGCTGTGCCGTGCAGACCTGCATGCAACCGGTCAGCGTCCCCTGCTATCGCCAGGTGCCCGTCACCCACTATGAACCGTACGAGCAGACGGTCATGAAGCCGATCTGCCGCACCGAATACATCGAGCAGCCCGTGACGGTTTGCAAGCCGGTCTGCGAACAGCGGGTCGCTGAAGTTCCTGAGTGCACGTATCACCCGGTGACCGAGTTCTATCCGCAGACCCGGGACATGGGCGGCTACCAGACCTTCTGCCACTGCTGCCCGCGGATGTCTCCCTGCCAGTACGATTCCAACCCCGGCCTCTTCGGCTGGCTGAACCGGACCGGCTACGAGATGCGGATGGCCTTCACGCCGCAATACACGTACGAGCGCCGCTGGGTGCCCAACGTCATTACCACGCAGGTCCCCGTGACCCGTCAGGTCGCCGTGCAGAGCGTGCGTCGCGTGACCTACAACGTCACCCGCATGCAGACCGAAATCGAACACCGCCGCGTGGCGATCAACCGGGTCGACATGGTGCCCGAGAGGATCGTCCTGCAGCGTCCGGTGACCGTCATGACGCAGGTGCCGATCGGCACGACCGTCGCCTGGATCCCGGCCGGCTCGCTGGCTGGCGGCTCGACGGCGACGGCCCTCAACCCCTCTCCCGATCCGATCAGCCATGCGCAGCGCGACCTGCGTCACGCGGAACGGTACGGCGAGAAGAAGGGCCTTCAGGAAGGCATCCACGAAGGCAAGGAAATCGAAAAAGACAAGTTCCGACGCGAAAAGGAAGAAGATCTGCGTCACGACGGCTTCGGCCCCGGCGCCGAAGTGATTCCTCAGCGTAAATCCGGCGATTCCTCCTCCCCGCAGCAGGTGTCGCAGGTTGATCGCTCCTACAGTGCAGCCGACGGTTGGGTTTCCCATCGCCGGCTCGATTCGGTCGACGTCCAAATGGGCTACCGAGGCGTCTCGGTGGCCGACACGAAGCAGTAGTCCGTAGAACGAATGTCAATGGCCGCGGTGGCATGGAGCTGCCGCGGTGCGAGGACGAACGGGACCGAGAATGCCGTACGATCGAAAGATTCGGTCAGCGGCAAGAGAAGTTCTCGAGTTGATGACCCCAAGCCTTCCTTCCCTGTTGGTTCCGTTTCCCTCGCGGCATTGATTTCATGTCGATGCCCAACTGATGGCGCAATCTGGGAGCGGGCAATCCGTCTTTCGGAGACGCGCCGAAGACTCGGGCGGCACATATACATGTCGCTCTCACCCTCGAAGCCCGCCGGAGCCCTCCGGCGGGCTTTTTATTGCGCTCGGGCCTGCGTGCGCATACCGAGTCGTTTCGCGCGGGGACGCTTTTGGGAGAAGCTTGCAGCGAGGCCGGAGGTGCACCCGGGCCGCACGTGATCCGCTTGCTCCCCTCATCCGGTGGATCGGGTTGTTGTGCTCTATTCGCGACAATCGGACTAACCGGGGTGAAGCCGGCGGCAAATGACCGCGGGACCTCGGGCTTTTCAATTCGTGCGCGAAGAAGATCCGATATCAGGTGCTGACGCTCTCTCACCTCGGTCATGGGATCGAAACGCGAGTGCGGCTCGGCACTGCTGGGTTCGCGAACGAACCCAATTGACCCCGGCAAACGGACCGTTCCGCCCAGGACAGTGGAACCTTCCGATTCCTCACGAGTCCAAACATGCTTCCCATGCTGCGCGGAACCTTTTTCTCCGTCGGAATGTTCATCGCTCTGTGGGGCGTCTCGCTGCTGTTCGTCGACAAGCTTGTCGTCAACGTCGCGGACGATAGCCAGCGAACGCCTGGGTTCCGCGGCATGCTGAACAACCAGCCGCAACAGAAACAGCGCGTGATCGATCCTCCCGATTGGGTCTCGTTCAGCCTGCTGTCCGTCGGCGCGGTGACGATGCTCTACGCGGTCGCGCTCCCCCGCAAGCAATAGCTTGCTGCCCAGGCCGCCCTCGGCCGTTGCCCTCCTCGCTAGACACGGCGATGGCGGTTTCGCGGAGCCTGCTGCGCTGGTTGGGCTTTGACCGGCCTCGCCGGAAACCCCTGGGCCGCTTGATTCAACGTCTGCCGCCCCCGTATGATCGAACGTGCGGAGGGGCTGCTGCCCCGCAGCGCTGGCCGGGAGCAGGTTGTGCCGCCGGAATTCGATTTTGAGCATAGTGTCGGCTGCTGGATTGCGCAGACGTCACACGCGTTGAGACGAGCCCTGGACTACGAGCTGTCCCGCGAAGGCATCACCTTCCGGCAATGGGAGGTGCTCGCTTGGTCAGGGTCTAGCGAGGCTCTCTCCCAAGCCGAGCTAGCCGAGCGGATGGGCATTGAGGCGCCGACCCTGGCCGGCATCCTGTCGCGGATGGAGCGCGATGGCTGGCTCGAACGCTCCTGCTGCCCCAAGGACCGCCGCAAAAAGCGGTTCCGCCCCTCGGCGAAGGCCGACGCCGTTTGGTCCCGCATGATCGACTGCTGTCACGCGGTTCGCGCCCGCGCCACCGAAGGCCTCTCGGTCGAGGAACTGGCCACCTTCAAGCGAACCTGCGACGCGATCCGGACCAACCTCAGCGGCGTTCCTGATCCGCTCGAGCCGGTCTCCTAAGCGGCCGACAGCCACTCCTTCCGCGCTGACCATCGACGAAACGAATCGGTCGCGCGGATAATCTCGAACGGGCCTGGGTTATTTCGCAATCTAGCTGGATGTGCCATCCACTTCAGCCTGGCTAGAGGAATCCTGGCGGGGCGTTCAGGTGCTCTCGATTGCGTGATTTTTCGGCCCAGAATCTCTTTTAGATTCCGCGCTCTGCGCCGGTCTAACACCGGTGAACAAGGGCATGTCCTCCATGGCCCGATCGAGCGAAGAGCGTGAACTCGACCGGCTCGTGAGCGAACACCTGCCCACGGCATTACGTTTTGCTACACGCCTCACGGGAGACGTCGATCAAGCGGAAGACGTGGTGCAAGAGGCTCTCGTCCGCGCGGCTCGCAGTTGGAAGACGTTTCGGGGTGAGGCACAGTTTCGCACGTGGTTGTTTCGCATCGTGATCAATGTGTTTCGCAGCCACTCGGCCGCCGTCGCCCATCGGCCGACGACTCTGCCCGAAACGCTGGCCGACCGGCGAGTGGCGGATCCGGCCAGGGGCGCCGAAGACCGCGAGCTGGCCGAGCTGATCGCCGAGCGGGTCTCGGCACTGCCCGAACGGCAGCGCGAAGTGATGGTTTTGACTTCCTTCGAGGGTTTCAGCGTCCAAGAGGCGGCCAAATTGCTCGAGATCACCGAGGCCAACGTCTACTCCACGCTGGCAGTGGCTCGGGCGCGACTGAGCAAGGAACTGGCTCCTTATTTCGTTCGTCGCTGAGTTAGTTGAGTGAGCTGATGTCCGTAAACGAACCAGACAAGCCGCCGATCAGCGACGATTCGCTCGACCAGTTACTGCGGGAGGCCTGCTGGCCGGAGGCCTCTCCGGGCACGGTCACGCGGCTGACGCAGCGCTGGGAGACGGTGTGGACGGCCCGCCGTCGCCGCGAGGCGTTGCTTTGGCGGACGGCCGCATTGGCCGTCGCGGCAACGTTGCTGGCAGCGGCCACACTGGGATGGCCCCGACTGCGACCGACTGAAAAACCGGTCGTCACCAACGACGCGCAGCCGACGGTCTCGGATCAACCCGGGCCGCGGCATCCCGCAGACGTGCCATCGCCGGTCGTCGTCCGCGCGAACGAGAATATTTCGCGAGCGCCAGTGCCAAGCGAAGTCGTGCCCTGGCGGTCGCCCAATGCGCTCGAAGAGCTGATTCTGGCGGCTCACGATCGCGAACGGGGTCAGGCGGCGCCTTCCCCGGCAATTGCCCAGCACGAGCCGAACAAGGAGCCCGCGATAACGCCGCCCATTCATTTAGCAGGCGTGGCGCGGCGCAAATCTCCGACGACCTCGAAACCTCTGTCGTCGGAGCAAGCACGCGTCGCCTCGGCGATTCAGCGCGTGGCTTCGGAGAAACGGGTCGACGTCGCGGCGGTGGCCTTGGAGCTGCGGAAATCAGCGGCAATCTCGGAGCGACTCCTGATTGAAACGCTCGACCGCGGCAAGAGTCGCGAGCAACTGGCCGCGTTGCGGCTCCTGGCAGAGATCGGCAGCCCGCTCTCGGTTGTCCCCGTGTTCCGGGCGGCCCACGAATCGGCTCTGCATGCGACGGCACTCGAGACCTTGGTGCGTCTGGCTGATCCGTCGGTCCTTGGCGAATTGGCGCGGAGCGAGAGGAACCCCGAGCTGCAGCGGTCGTTGTTGGCTGCTCTGCTGGCTCGCGGCGAACCAAACGCGTTGGACGTGTTTTTGAGTTTCGTGCAGTACGAGCCAACGACAGAAACGGCGCTCGCCGCCGCGCAGACGTTGAAAGACCCGCCGATGGATTTGCTGTTCGCGAGTCTCTCGGTGCCGCTGGAATCGCAGCGCATCGCGGCGGCCCGCGTGATTGGGCGAATCGATGGGGCGGCGACGACCCAGCGGTTGATCGGAATGGTCGACTCGGGAGTCAACCGCCACGAAGCGTGCATCGCCTTGTTGAGCAGTCGCGGGCCGGAAGCCACCCGCTACGTGGACGCGGCGGCCCGTCGCGATCCCGCGCTGGCCGCGATTTTGTCTGGTGCCCGTCTCTTTACCCCGTCCGAAAATCCTCCTCGGAGTTGAGCCATGACGTTTGCCACGATCCGCCGACCGTTGTCCTCCTGCGCCGCCTCCGTGAAGGGTCCGGCAAGATCGAAGACTCGCACGTGGGCGCTTCCGCTCCTGGTGGCAACAGCCCTGTTCCTCCCGACCGCGGCGCGAGGCCAGGATGACCCGGCCCAAAAGCGGCCGGCTCGCCGGCCGAGAGCCGCCACGGCGAATGCCGACCAGGATCGGCAGCTGGTTGTCCGCGTCTATCCGGTCGAAGATCTGCTGCAGACCGTCAGCGACTACCCGTATCGCGGTGGACTTCCGGGGACGTTCCCCCATATGGCAAACGGTGGATTTGGCGGCGGACTTGGCGGGGGGGGAATGGGCGGTGGTGGCGGTGGTGGTGGTGGAACGTTCTCCGTCCCGAGCGCAGCCGCTCCGCCCCAGGTGTTGCGCCAGTTCGGAGGCGTGGGAAACTCTGGGGGTAATTCTGCTCAGACCGACGAACGCGAAAGCCGAAAGTCAGAACTTTTGGAAATGATCCAGTCGTACGTCAAAGGCGACTGGGGAAACTCGGGGCGGAATGCAGCATCTTTCGCGGCAGCCTGATCGTGCGCAATACCGAAGAAGTTCAAAAGGCTGTGGCCGATCTTTTACAGGCTGTGCGCACGACGAGTGAAATCGGACGCTCGGTGACCATCGAGGCCACCTGGCTCGTGCTGACTCCTCAACAGCTCGAGAGCTTGCGACGCTTCTCGGCGGGCAAGCCGGATGCGCCCGCGGCCGATCTGCGAAAAAGCTTTGGCGAACTCACGCAACAGGCGACAGCCATCCACGGCCAGATCACATGTCTCAATGGGCAGCAGGTGCATCTGGCCACCGGTAGGCGACAGGTGATCGCCAGCGGCGGCACGCCCACGGTCGGGATGGGAGCCGTCGGCTATACACCGATTGTGTCGGTGCTGAATCTTGGGGCGGTCTTGCAAGTCAGGCCATCGCTCTCGGCCGACTCCGGGAAGGTCCTCGTCGACCTAAGGAGCGTCGTGACGCAGTGGAAAGAGCCGGCGGCTCCCATCCAGATCTCGAGCCAGGCCCTCGTCGGTTCGGAAGAGAAGAAGGCCGAAGGGCCGCTCGTCCACAGTATGGTGACGATCGACCGCGCGGACGTCGGCACGCAGGAATGGGCGAGCACGGTCTCGATCCCGATCGGCCAACCGGTCTATATCGGTTCGGTCACGCTGACCGGCGACAAGGCGGGCCACTTGGAGCCGGCTCAGAATCCGGAGCTGGCGCTGGTGATCGAGATACGTCCGAGCTCCCGCTAATTCGCGTAGCGAAGATCAGCGATGTCTACTTCGTCAGTTCCAACGTCGACCACAGGCTCGGGTCGTGGTCGAAGGGAAACTCGCGGCCGACGGTCAGGAATTGCTCGCCCAGTTCCGCGTCTTTCACTGCGTAGTAGAAGCCGAGCAGCGGGTTCGAATCGCGGTCGTAGCCCTGCAAGCACTCGGCTGGAGTCCAGATCTCAAGCTCGTATCCGCTGCGCGTCGCCCGGGAAACGGACTGCAAGAGGCTGGCCCGGCTCATCGGGGCGTCTTCCTTGGCCAGAGCGATCGCCAATTGCTGAGCGCCGGCTCGGCCACCGCCGCCGGAGTTCTTGGCCGTTCCCTTGGCCCAATTCTCGGGGAGGGGCCAAAAGGCGAAATGATGGCAGAAGCGGGTCGCCCGATGGATCGATTGCGTGTTGCGAGTGTCGATCCAGAGCTGCAGTCCGTCCGATTCGGACGGTTCGTTCGGATCGACGAAGATCGGCATTTTCTTGCCGCTAACTTCCAATCGGAAGCCGAGCCCCGCCTCATTCCAGCCGGCGCGCAGCGTCGCGAAGGGCGCGGCGGCGTCTAACCCGCCGAGGTCGGGCAACGGAGCGATTTTTTCCACGTCGAGGAACGGCTTGCGTGCGACCGACGACTCGACCTCTCGCACCGGAAAGGAAAAGCGGAACAAGAATCGGTGCGGAACGACGGGCATAGGAGCCGATGACCGGCGCGATACTCCGCGGCAGCTTCGGCGATCTGCTGCCAGCTCATCAGATGCGTTTCGATGCTTTTGATCACGAGCGAGCCGCGCTTGCCTTTGGCATCTTCCAGCTCGTAGCCCGACTGGCGGAGCTTGTTTTCCTGCTCCGATTCCTTGGGAAGCAGCCCGTCGTCACTGATGGCGCGCCACCATTCGAGGTGCGGCCAGTCGCGGCGGATGGTGCGAATGGTCGTGACCATTGTGCGGCCATTCATGCCGGCGCTAAAGCCCGCCTGTTTGGCCAGCGTGCTGAACGTGGCGACTTTTTGCGCTTTTTTCAGCTCCCAAAGGAGCTCCGCTACTTCCGACGCTCGACTCGAAACCATTGGGGATCCCCTTGGGATAGGGACAGGTCAGGCTTCCGAAGCCCGAAGAATCGTATTCAGGAAACCTTCGTCCGTGACCTGAACCAACCGGAAGGATTGCCGCAAACGGAACGTCAAATCTCTTCCGGGCCTTTGAAATCCGGGACGCCGCGTATGTCCACGAGGAGCCAATCTTGGAATAATTCTAAGGTAATCGATCCGACGTCCCCCTCACAAGCCCTGATGTCGGATCCATGGTGATTGAGGAAGCCCGGAACATGGAGGAAATCTACGAAGGACACGGAATTCGCTTCCGTTACCCTGTTTATTGGGAAGTGACCGAGCAGGAAGACGACGAAGCGACCTCGATTACCGTCGCCAGCCCCGATACGTCGTTCTGGTCCATCTCTCTCTTTCACGACGCTCCTTCGCCCCAGGAGGTGCTGGAGTCGGCCCTGGAGGCCTTTCGCGAGGAGTATGCGGAGGCCGACGTTTATGCCTCCACCGAGCGCATCGGGGACCGAGCCGGCGTCGCGCGCGACCTCGACTTTGTCTGCTTTGAGCTCATTAATAGCGCGTTCTTGCGATCGTTTCAGACCGAGCGATACACAGTTCTGGTGCTCTATCAGGGATTCGACGGAGAACTCGAGACGACGCGGCCGATGCTCGAGGCGATTTCCGCCAGCCTGGCTTTCGCCGGCGAAGACGAGCCCTGAACAGCGTGCGGGCACAGGCGCAATGGTGCGTCTTCGGACCCGACGGCCAGTCGGCTTTGCCCGTGCCCCTGCGAGCCGAATATAATCGGGGGCATCAATATCGGGGCCGATCTGACCGCTGGCCGATTCGACTACCCAGTCCGACGTCGCCGTTTCGCTGCCAGCACTCATTGGGTTGCCACGTGGCGACGCCAACCGTCCGGTGGCCCTGGGGGAACGTCATCCGACAAACCCGCATTTTGGCCGTTGATCCAAGCCAGTTCGGGGCTTGGGTGGCGGGTTGGTGGCGTCCGCGTTGCGGGCCGGGCTAAAACACAAGCGCACTGCTTGGAGGATACACGCACATGGCTGCGGAGCTCTTTTCGCACCAAGTGGAGAGCGTGGGAACGGTCGCCGGCCACGTCTGGAACTATTTAAATGACAACGGGCCAGTCACCCTCAGCAAGCTGGCCCGCGAGATCGAGGCTCCGCGAGACCTCGTGATGCAAGGAGTCGGCTGGCTTGCCCGAGAAGGAAAGGTTGCCTTCCACGAAGGTCCCAGGAGCAAGACCATTTCGCTGCTGTGAACGATTCGATCCGCGCCGATTCCTTTCGGACACCAGCCGATGCCTGCCACCACCGAATTTGACAATTTTTGCGAAGAGGGCCGCCGTCAGGTGCGGCACCAGGACGCGGACGCCGCGATCGCCGCCTTTCGGAAGGCGCTGGCGCTCAACGAGCGGGCGATCGTCGTGCACGAGGGGCTGGCGGCCGCCTATTTCCTGAAAAAGGATTACGAGAACGCGGCCGAACACTTCAAGAAAGTGACGCTGCTCGACCCGCGACAGGCCAAGGCCCTCATCAACCTTGGCGCGGTCTACAACCGGATGGGCGAGTATACAAAGGCGGTCACCATTCTGCGCAAGGCCGTGCAAAAGGATAAAAGCTCGGGCGAAGGACACTACAACCTGGGGTTGGCCTATCGCGGGCTCAACCAGCAGGCGATGGCGGTGTCGGCGTACAAAGAGGCCGTCCGCGTTTCTCCGGCGATGGCGGCCGCCCATCAGAACCTGGCCAACGTCTATGTCGACATGGGCAACTTTCAGCACGCCATGATCCACTACAAAAAGGCGCTGGAGATCAACCCAGAGTTCGAGCGGGCGCAGCGCGGGCTGGAAGCGGCCCAGGAGATGAGCTCGCAGGCCAAAAAGTCCATTAGTCCGTTCGGCCGGCTCGTCGACCCCAATGCCATCGGTGCCAAGTCCGCTCCGCGGGTCGAACGGCGGATGAACGACACGGAGCGGGCCCAGGATCGGATGACCGTCTTCAGCGTGCTGAGCGAAGTGGACGATGCGGCCAACCTGCTCTTGAAGCAGCTCAAGGAATCCTTCGACCCGGCACTGCTCACGCTGGCGCGAACTCTTTCGGAGCGGATGGACGGACCCAGCACGATCTCGCGCGACTACCGGGTCTATCTGATGGCCTTCAAGCAGGTCTACGAATCGCGCCGGGCGCTCAAACGTGCCGTCGCGGCCCTTCGGGCGCACGAAGAGATGATGAACACGCCCGACATGCCGATGCGCCGCCCTAACTGACGCGACTGCTCCAAGGTCGTGCTCGTCACGGTTGCCGCGTGCCCGCTTGGGCTCACCGCTGCCGATCGTCGCTTAGGGCATGACCGTGCCGTTGACCAGGATGCCGCCCGTGGTGGTGGAGGCGGGGACTGAGAAGGGCGTGGCGGCGCCGGTGATGGTGTTGTTGGCCGCACTGCTCAGGTTGGGCATGTAGGTCGTGCTGCCGCTGACCGGATCGGTCACGCTGCTGAAGATGATGCCGCGATCGGGTCCGCCGCCGTTGGGCACCGAGAACGAGTTGTTGCTGATGCTGATCGCGCTCGGCCCGGTGACCGAGTCGAACAGCATGCCGGTCGCTCCGCCCGCATTGTCGTAGATCGAGTTGCCGCTGATCGTGAGAGCGGCGGAGGGGCCCAGCGAAAACTCCATGCCGGTGCCGTTGGCCGCGCCGAATTGCACGCTGTTGTTCGTCACGCCGATCGACGCCGGGCCGTCCGTAATGAAGTGGAAGCCAACATCGTTTCCGCCGTTGGCCGCGAAGGCGTTGTTCTGAACCAAAATCGTCGACATGTAGACGCTCGACGCGTTGTTGATCAGCACGCCCGTATTGGACCCGCCCGTTCCCGCGAAGCTGTTGCTGGCAATCGTCGTGTCAAGCGTGCCGTTCCACGCGACATTGACGCCGGCCGTGTTCGACCCGCCGTCGGTAAATGCGTTGTTCTGCACGGTGAGGGTCATCGTCGAAGGCTCGCGCTCGGCATCGTCGCGATCAGCAGGTTGTCGGCAGTGGTCGAGGTAAGCGTGTTCCCTTCGAGGTTGACCACATACGCGCCCTGTTGGTTGTACTGGCTGCGGATGTTGGCCGCGCCGTTGCCGGTGAAGGTCGACGTCACGAGATTGAGCGATCCCACGTTGAGAGCGTCGATTCCGTAGCTACGAGGATCCGGAGATTGTCGTATTGGCCAGCGCCAGCGACTGCACGTTCTGTGCCTGGATACCCACGCCGTTGGAATTCAGGGTCATACCGACCAGCCCGACGGTGCCGGTGTTCGTCAGAATGGCGCCAACCGTGTCGTTCTGGATAATGCCGCCGGTGCCCACCGCATTGCTCGCATTGCCGGTGACGAAGAACGTGCCGGACGATCCGATCAGCTTGAGGCCCACCGGCGCGTTGTTGCTCGAGAGCGCGGCGAGATAGACGTTCATATTTGTGCTCTCGATGTCGGCGGCCGTGCCGCCCACTGAGGAGATCGTTCCACCCGCTCCCGCCGTGTGCGCACTGTTGATCACGAGCGTTCCCGCGTCGTTGGCAAACAGGCCCGTGCCGTTGACGCTGGTCACGTTGAGCGTGCTGAAGGTCGTGGTGCCGGTATTGCTCGTCAGCGAAACGCCCGGGTTGCTCGCGGCATTGGAGACCGTGACCGCACCCGTGAAGGTTGTGTTGACCGACGAATTGGCGATCGAGATGCCCGACGCGGTGGAGCCGATCTCGTTGGTGATGTTGGTCGTTCCCGTAACGGCCACGGTGCCGGCCGAATTGCCGATGGAGAGGCCGGCGCCCTCGCGGTGGTCGATCGACAGGTTGTCGAAGGTCACGCTGCCGTTCGCGAACTGATTGAAGATATTGACGGATTCCCCCGCCGCGCCGGAGACAGTGGTCGTTCCGGCAAATTGGACGGCGCCGGACTCGTTTTCGATATCGATGCCTCGGCCGGCCGAGTTGAGCACGGTCAGGTTGTTGAAATCCACGGTGCCCGCATTGTTCAACAGCAGCACGCCTTGGCTGCCGCTGCCGGGCAATTGCATACCGGTGAGGTTGACCGTGCCGCCGCCGATCGCGAAGACCAAAGCATCGTAATTCTGGCTCCCCGCGATGGTGCCGGTAAACGTGATGTTCGCGTTTCCACCCTCAATCCACAGGCCGTTCTGCTGCGAGCCGTTAACGGTGGTGTTGAGGATTTGGACCGAGTTCGCGCTGTTGACGAGCAGGATGCCGTTGTTGCCCGCGTTGTTGATGGTGACATTCTCAATGCTGCTGTTCGAGACGCCGTTGCCGAAGAGGCCGTTGCCGGCCGGGTTGTTGATCGTGAAGCCAGACAGGATGGCGTTGGGGGCCAGGGTGATGGCGTCTCCGGTCGACGATTGCAGGACGGGCAGGCTGGTGCTGCCACTCGCGTGAGGCAGTACGATCGTTCCCGTGGGCACCGATAATGTGTGCTGCAATCCAGCGCCGTCTCCCAGCAGGGCCTGGCCGGCATTCATCGAGATGGTGGCGTCCGCGCCGTTGAACACGCTGTTGGCGTGCACGAAGACGATCGTCGCCCCCGTGGCCTGTGCGGCCGCGATGGTCTGGAAGGGACTGTTGATCGTGCCGCTGCCGCCCGCGGCCGCCGCACTGTTCACGTGCGCCACTGTGTAGGGAGTATTCGTGATCGGATCGATGGCAGTGACGTTCGGATCGACCTGGCCGCGGGTGGGGGCCAGGACGGTGTAGTTGCGGGTGACGTGCTCGCCAAGTCGTGCTTGCTGCGACGGATCGGACAATTCCGAGCGGTGCAGGGGCCCGAAGGTCCAGGAAATTCCCAAAAAGGCCCGTGTGTTGAAGAAGTTGTCGTTGGTCACCTGCACGCTGCCGTCGACGCCCTGGTACAGATTTGCCTGCAGCCGGGCGGAGCCGCCAGTGATGTGATCGCCCTGGCTGTCCGTGTAGTAGTAGCCGCCGCCGTAAAGCCGCACGTTGTGCGCCTCGGCGAACTTACCGGGAATGGGAACACCCAGCTCCATATCGAAGCCTGTCATGGCCGAGATATAGCCCTGCAGTTCGTTGTAGACGACGTTATTGCCGACGAACCGGGCCGAGTTGCCGATCGCC
Organism: uncultured Planctomycetaceae bacterium; assembly: GCA_963813715.1. Lineage (GTDB taxonomy): Bacteria > Planctomycetota > Planctomycetia > Planctomycetales > Planctomycetaceae > DASPSM01. The sequence goes on from CAWFAK010000015.1 coordinate 75,627, forward strand.
CCAAGAGACGTTTGGTCGAACGTCTGCCCGAACGGCACGTAGACGTTGGCCCGCCAGTCCCACCAGCGGCCGTATGTCTCGAGGCTCACGCCGAATTGCTGGAAGTAAGGATCCCGCGTGCCGTCCGCGTCGTACCAGCCGCTGATGCCGAACACGCGATCGAGCGAAGGGTTGTAAATCCGGTAGCCGAGGCCGACGTTCCCGCCGAACGTGCCGTCGACCGTGGGGAAGGCCCGCACGTCGGCGAAATAGAGTTGGTGATCCATCAGGAAGAACGGAAACAGCTCGACGGGAAAGAGCGACAGATCCTGGACCGGACCTTGTCCGGAGATCCCCGCCGCCCGCACCTGCACCGCAACCAGGTCTTCCCGATCGAAATAACTAGGCTGTCCGTTGGGTGAGTTGGCGTTCGGAGCGGGCGGATTGGGCGGCGTGATCGTCGGTGTCGAATTGTTGGGAGTCGTCGGGCTTGGAGTTGAATTGTTGGGCGCGGGCCCGTTCGACCCCGGAGTGCTCGAAGAAGGTGGCGTCGACGATGAAGCATTGGCAGCTGGCGCGATCGAAGACGAGCTGGAGTTGGCCGAATTTGTGCCTGTCGAGCTTCCGCTTGTCGCATCGGCCGCAGTCGAAGTTGCGGAGGCAGGGACCAACGCGGGCATTTTGGGCGGCGACGAATTCGTCGATTTGCCGCCGCCGTTTGATTTTGCGTCTCCCGATTTTGCGGACGAACCTGGCGCGGTCACTGGAGGCGGCGCGTCGTCCGGCATCGACGGCGCGGCCGGTGTCGCAGGGAGGGGATCGTCGGCGCGCAGAGTCGCAGCTGCACCCGCCAGGAGGGCGAGGGCCAGTCCGCCGGTCAGCGCGCAGAGGCGCGCGCGGGACACTCGCACCGTCGATTTGTCGACGAGGAAGAAGTCCATCACAGTCGGTCCTGCGTATTCAGACGCGCTGCGAAACACTTCGCGGCCATGCAGGTTCACGAAGCAGCGTCACGAATGGGGAGGGGTGATCGAGATTTGTGGCAGGGAGGGACTCGGCCGAAGCGCGGGCGCGCTTCGATGACGAGCGATAAAGTCTGCGAGAAATCAGGAATGCAGGCTGGAAGGGTGGAGGCAGGATGTGGAGAGGGGGGTAGAAATACTCGCACCCGCCAAATGTGTCAATACGGTCCCGCGCCGCGGCTTCGCCTGCGAGGACACCGACCTTGCGGTAAACAGTGGTTCGTCGTCGGGAAGATGCGTGTGCATGGCACACCTCCTTTCAAATTGAGTCACGGGAAACGACACGGCGTCGCCATCCGGGTTCATCGTTTCGCCCCCACATTCATTTGACTGAATCGGGAGCGCCCGCCTCGATCCACGCGCGCACCGTCTCCTTCTCCGATGGCGTGAGCCGTCCCCGCGGCGCGTCGGGGGGCGGCATCTCATCGTGCTCGACGAGCGCCCACAGCTCAGACTCCGCGGGGCGGCCGGGAACGATTTTCTCGGGGTCCGCGGCCAGCCGCTTGAGATCGAGCACGTAGCCGAAGCGGCCTCGGGGCCGGGGCAGGTCGGGGCCGTGGCAGCCGGCACACTTCATCCGAAAGATACCGCGCGCCGCGTCCGCCAGATTTGCCACCCGCGCTTCGGTCCGAACGGGAGGCGATTCAGCCTGGCTCGGCGAAGCCGAACGACCGCCGCCAGCCCAGAAGCCGACTCCCGTAAACGCGGCGACAAACGGAATCAGCGCGAGCCACCATTTGTTCATGAGTCACCATTCTCAAGATCGATCGCAGTTTAAGAATCGCTCGGCGGTCGCGATCGCCGAGTGGCGGGCGTCGAGCCGCAAGAGGCCCCCAGTCATTGGCGCTGAAAGGCGGCCAACACGCCGACCCCAGACACCCTTTGACTCCCAGCACCTGACCCCGCCACCCGGGCGATCTGCTGCCGAGCCACCCTGTCGTTATTTCCTGGCGCTCGAGTTCAGCCCTCGAGCGTCGTATCGACGATCGCGAGCGAGCCAGCGTTCTCGAAATAAGAGACGGCCGTCAAACCGAGCATCGATCGCAGCCGTTCCGCGGGCAGATCGCGCATCGGACCCGGCGTTCCCTTCCCCGGTTGCGACTGGGGAAACGCGGTCGAGCGGGCCGTATGAAAAGTCACCCGCCCTTCCACTTTCTGCATCACCTGATGGATATGACCGTTGAGTACGGTCAGCGAGCCGAAGCGCCGCAGGATTCGCAGGGCCCGCGCGGCGTCCTGCGTGCCCCAGCCCCATTTCTCGTAGACCGACCAGAGCGGCACGTGCGCGAACACAACGACGGGCGTGCTGTCGGCCAGCCCCGCCACGTCGCGTTCCAACCACTGCAATTGGTCCGGGCCGATCACGCCCAGTCCCCCGTCCTTGCTGCCGGACTTCGCGGTGGCGACGTTCACCAGGCCGATGAAGTGGACCCCTTGCGTATTGAAGCTGTACCAACCGCTCCCCGACGTCCCTCGGCCGTAGCGCTTGAGGTATTCCCGGTTTCCGTCGCTGTCAAAATCGTGTTCGCCCGGCACATAGAAGACGCGGCCGGCCTTCGCTTCCTTGAGCAGCTCGGCAACCGCGTCAAATTCCTCGGGACGGGCCGAGTGGGTGATGTCGCCCGTATGAAGAATGAACGCGGGCGGCTCGGGCAGCGCATTGATCCGGGCAATCGTTTGCCTGAGCGTGCCGGCGACGTCCTTGTTGGGGGCGCGGCTGAACCCGAGATGGCTGTCGCTGATCTGCACGAACGACAGACTCGAGCGATTTGTCGCCGCTTGCCCGAAGACGCGCGACGTGGCGATCCCGCCGGACATTCCCCAAACGAGCCCCGTGCCGACCCAGGCCATGCACTTGAGCATGCCCCGGCGGTCGATGCCGTCGTCGTGATTGTTGGTTGAAGGCGGGGATGGAAATAGCGTCTTGTCGTCGCGCATCGAAATCTCCTGGGCAACAAATCGCGGAACGGACTGAAACAGGGCCACCGACATCCCTACCGAGCCCGTCCCCAAAAAATTCCCGACGACAAAATTCCGCAGAATTAGAGAAAATTGACGAGGGAATAAACGGCGGCCGCGGACGGTAGGATAGATGGGGTGTCGCCCGCTCGGCGGCCGTTGGACGCTCTCGCCGCGAATAGCTCCCCGCGTTTGGAAGCCCGCATTTGGAATCCGATGAGCGGAGGCGGTTTGCAGATGTCACGCTGCCTCATCTCGATGCTGCGTACAACCTGGCCCGCTGGTTGACGCGGGACGAGCACGCCGCCGAGGACGTGGTCCAGGAGGCGTACCTTCGCGCTGCGCGGTACTTCGGCAGCTTCCGCGGAGGCGACGGGCGACCCTGGCTGTTGGGAGTGGTGCGCCGTGCGGCATTCGACTGGCTACAATCGGCATCGGGGACCAACCGCGGTCTCCTTCGACGACGACTTGCATGATCGGGGCGACACGTCGGCCGACCCGCAACAGCTGGTCTTGCGCAAGAGCGACGAAGCCAGCGTGCGCGACGCCTTGGCCGAATTGCCGTTACCCTTGCGCGAGGTGATCGTGTTGCGCGAGCTGGAAGGCCTGAGCTATCAAGAGATCGCCGTGCTCGTCGAAATTCCGATCGGCACCGTGATGTCCCGCCTGTCGCGGGGACGACGGCAACTTCAACAGCGACTGGCCGGCTACGTGGGCGAGGACGCGAAATGAACTGCCAGGACGTCCAACAACTGTTGTCCGCCTACGCCGACGGCGAGCTGGACCTCGTCCACAGCCTGCAGGTCGAGGAGCACCTCGGCAGCTGTCCCGCCTGGCGCAGTCCGAAAAGAACCTGCGCTCGCTGCACACAGCGCTCGCCGCGCCGTCGCTGCGGTACGCGGCACCCGCCGCGCTTGCGCTCAGATTCATGCCTCGCTCGACGAGGCGGCCCTCGTCACTGCGGGCAAGCGTCCCGGTGCAAACCGGGAAGCGTGGCTGCGGCCCGTCGCGCTGGCCGCCGGATTTCTCGTGATGATCGGCGTCGGTGCCACGCTTGGCATTCTGCTGTCGCTGGGGCCGGAGTGCGAACGGCCGGATCGAGGACTGGGTCATCGCCGGACACGTCCGTTCGCTGCAGGTCAATCACCTGACCGACGTGGTTTCGTCCGATCGGCACACGGTGAAACCCTGGTTTCGCGACAAGCTCGATTTTTCGCCGCTGGTCCCCGACCTGGCCGCCGACGGTTTTCCGCTGACTGGCGGGCGCCTCGATTACCTCGACGGTCGCCCGGTCGCGGCCCTCGTTTACCAGCGCGGCAAACACGCGATCAACGTCTTCACCTGGCCAACGCAGGCCGCCGGTGACACACCATTGCGCGAGTTCAGCCGGCAGGGATTCCACCTCCGCGAATGGCAACAAGCGGGGATGAACTACTGGGCGATCTCCGATCTCAACGACGAAGATCTGGACCAATTCGTGCGGTTGTATCAGCAACGCACGAGCGCCCCGCCGCCCTGACTAGTCGCCGACGAACTTGATGTAGAGATGCACCGCTGCTCTGCAGGTCGAGACCAGCGACAGGATCTGTTGGAGTTCCGCCTTTTGTTCTGGCGCACCACACTCGCTGCTCAACAACTGCAGGTCCGCTTCCAGGTAGGGAGCCTGAATGTGATTGAAGGTTGTGTCACCGTACGGGTCGACAAACCTCAGGCAGACAAATCGGGCATCGGTTTCCGCCGGGATGAGGCTGGGTGAAAAGTCCACTGCAGATCCGATCTGCAGACCCTGTTCGTTTTCAATAACGACTTGGATCATCCCGATCCCTCATTCCAACGGTGGCAACCCCACGCGTTGGCAGCAGTGGAGGAGCGGGCAGATCGGGCATTGCGGCCGTCGGGCGATGCAGATGCGTCGGCCGTGGTGGATGAGGCGGTGGGAGAAATCGACCCACTCCGATTGCGGGATCAGCTGCATCAGATCCTGTTCGATCTGTTCGGGGTTCGTGCTCTGCGTCAGGCCCAGCAGGTTGCTGATCCGCTTGACGTGCGTGTCGACGACGACGCCCGTGGCGATGCCCCAGACCGTGCCCAGCGCCACGTTCGCCGTCTTGCGGCCGACGCCCGGTAGCGTGACGAGTTCGTCCAGCGTGCGGGGAATTTCGCCGCCGAACTCTTCGACCACTCCCTTGGCCATGCCGCGCAGGCTGGTCGCCTTGGCACGGAAGAAGCCGGTCGAGCGGATCATGGCTTCGAGTTCGCCCTGGTCGGCAGCCGCCAAGGCGCGGACGTCGGGATACTTGGCAAATAGAGCGGGCGTCACCATGTTGACTCGTTCGTCAGTGCATTGCGCCGAGAGGATCGTGGCGACCAGCAATTGGTAGGCGCTGTTGTGCGTGAGCGCGCAGACGGCGTCCGGATAGGCCTTGGCCAGCGCGCGAACGACTTGCTTGGCCTGCGCTTTCAGATCGGTCGGCGCGGAAATGCGCTTGGCGGGCGCGCGTTTGGATGACGGCGCCGGCTGGCTCTTGGGCTTGGCGGTCCCAGCGGCTTTCGCGGGGCCCTTGGCCGGCCCTTTGGTCGCGCGTCCGGCCGTGGCGCGGGAAGGCGCAAACGGGCGCTTTGGGGGTGCCGGACGGGCGGTTTTCGCGGTTTTTGCCATCGTCGAACTTCCTGGAAGGCCTAATTCAGCAGTGGGCAGCCGGCGGGGTCCCGGATAAGATTCCCGGGGACGCGAGTGATGCCTTTGTCCGCGCCCGACCCATTCGAGTCAAGCGGTGCGCGCCGACTTCCCATTCCAGACTCGAGGGCACGAACGCGTGTCGGGCGAGCCTGGCCTGGGATGAGCGAATATCCCGAAAAATACCTGGAGGGCGTTCGGCTCTTCAACGAGCAGGAGTTCTTCGAGTGCCACGAGGTGCTGGAGGAACTCTGGTCCGAGACGCTCGGCGACGAGAAGAAATTCTATCAGGGGCTGATCCAGGCGGCCGTGGCCTTGTTTCATTTTGGCAACGAAAACCTGGGCGGAGCGCGCAAACTCTACGAATCGTCCCGATCGAACCTGCAGCGTTACGGTTCCTTTTATCAGGGGCTGGACCTCGAAAAATTCCACGCCGACATGAAAACCTGCTTCCGCGAGCTGTTGGAGGCCACCCAGGCCTATCCGGCCGGCGTAGAATTGGTCGAAGAGCGAATTCCGACGATTCAACTCGCTGGGGTTAAGGAAGAGTTATGAGCAAGCCGTTCGACGTTCGCGATCAGCTTGCGACTTTCGCGGGGACGGCCCCGCTGTTTCCCCTGCCCGACGTCGTTCACTTTCCGCACTTGCTCTTGCCACTGCATATTTTCGAGCCCCGTTATCGGGAGATGGTGGCCGACGCCCTGGAGGGAGACCGCCTGCTGGCGATGGCTCTGCTCAAGCCGGGCCTCGGCACAACCGAGGGTTCGCCGCCGATTCACGACACGGTGTGCCTGGGCCGCATCACGGCAGACCAGCAGACCGAAGACGGTCGCTACTATCTGGTGCTGCAAGGCCTGTCGCGGGCGCGGATCATTCGCGAAGAGAACGACGACCTGGCCTATCGCGTCGCTCACCTTGAACTGCAGCCCGATCCCGAATGTCCCTTCTCTACCGCCACTGCCAACGCACACCGGCGGCGGCTGTTGATGGCGTTCCGCAGCCTGTTTCCCAAACACAACCTCGACCGCGTGCTCCGCCGGGCCCTCAAGGAAGCGGTGCCGTTGGGCATTTTGTGCGACGTGCTGGCCGACGCGATGTCGCTCGAGTCGCAAACGGCTTACCGAGTGCTGGCCGAGACCGACGTGAAGGAGCGCTGCCGCCTCGTGCTGCGGTTGATCCAGGAACGCCTGGACCAGGGATCGACAGACGACGCTCCGGCCCTCAAATGTGCGCCCACCGATTGGGCCGACACCAACAGCGGCTGGCCGCCCCAGTTCAGTCAGAACTGATTCGCTTGAACCGATCAATCTGAGCGGATCGGGTTTGAACTCCATCGCTTCGTGCGGGCGCGGACATTGTTTCGTCGGCCGTCGCGTCGAATCCTCGCGAAGCGTCCGGCCGCGGCTTATATTGTAAGTACCCACCCCCCAAAGCCTTCGCCCGATTGCTCACCCTAAAGTGATCGGGCGACCAGGACACGCCGTTTCACTCGCGCTGCAGGGACGCGCTCTTTAATCGTCGGTTTGCCAGCGCAGGCTCCCGTCGCATGAATCAGTTTCGCCGCTACCGGATAACGGCCCGCACCACGCGGCTCCTGCTCGTCGTGGCCAGTCTGGTCGGAGGCCTGCACGGTCGGGCGCGGGCGGCCGGCGACGACGAGATCGTTTTCAGCCGCGACATTCGGCCCATCCTGTCGCAGAACTGCTTTGATTGTCACGGCCCCGACGATAAGCAGCGCAAGGCTGAACTGCGTCTCGACACCAAGGACGGGCTGTTCATCGAGCTGGGCGGACAGACGCCGTTCGTCCCCTTCAAGCCGGAGAAGAGCGAAGCCCTGCGGCGGATGGCGACCGACGAGGCCGACGAGCGAATGCCGCCGACCAAGACGGGCAAGCACGTCTCCGCGGCGCAGCTGGACCTCATCAAGCGGTGGATTGCCCAAGGGGCGAAGTGGTCGCAGCACTGGTCGTACCTGCCGCCGGTGTTGCCCTCCGTGCCGCGGACGAGTCATGACTCTCGCGCGTACAACGCGATCGACTCGTTCATTGCGGCGCGACTGGATCGCGAAAAACTGGCTCAATCGCCCGAGGCCGACCGGATCACGCTCTTGCGGCGGCTGTCCCTCGACGTCATCGGCCTGCCGCCGACTCCCGCAGAGGTCGACGCCTTCGTCGCGGATCGCCGACCGGGAGCGTACGAGCGGCAAGTCGCCCGCCTCTTGTCCTCGCCCCATTTCGGCGAGCGCTGGGGTCGGCAGTGGCTCGACGCGGCCCGCTATGCCGATTCCGACGGCTACGAGAAAGACAAATCGCGGCAAGTCTGGTTCTATCGCGACTGGGTGACGAACGCCCTCAATCGCGATCTGCCCTACGATCAGTTCCTCATCGATCAAATCGCCGGCGACGAGCTGCCCGGCGCCACGCAGGACCAGATCGTCGCCACCGGCTTCCTGCGAAACTCGATGCTCAACGAGGAAGGGGGCGTCGATCCCGAGCAGTTCCGCATGGAGGCCATGTTCGACCGTATGGACGCCGTCGGTAAGAGCATGCTCGGGCTCACCATCCAGTGTGCGCAGTGCCACAACCACAAGTACGACCCGCTGACGCAGGAAGAGTACTACCGCATTTTCGCGTTTCTCAACAACGACAACGAAGCCAACATTGCCGTCTACACGCCCGACGAACAGCGGCAGCGGGCCGACATCTTCCGCCGCATCCACGAGATCGAAGCCGGACTGCGGCACCGCAGCCCCGACTGGCAAGCGCGAATGGAGAAGTGGGAAGAGCAGGTCCGCGGCGATCAGCCCGAGTGGACCGTCGTAAAACCGGCTCCCGAGGATCTCGTCGCCGGCGGACAAAAGCACTACCTGCTCGACGACGGCTCGATTCTCTGCCAGGGTTATGCGCCGACCAAGAACACCGAAGACTTCAGCGTCAAAACGACGGTCCCCAACATCACGGGCTTTCGGCTCGAGCTGCTCAATGATCCCAATCTGCCGCTCGGCGGGCCGGGGCGCTCGATCAAGGGGACGTGTGCGCTGTCGGAGTTCAGCGTACGGGCGGCTCCGGCCGACGCTCCGCAAAATGTGATCAGCGTGAAGCTCGTCCGCGCCACGGCCGACGTCAATCCGCCCGAGCGACCGCTCGAGAAGATCTTCGACGATAAGACGGGCAAGCGGCGGGTCACCGGTCCGGTCGAGTTTGCCATCGACCACCGGCTCGACACGGCTTGGGCCGTCGACAACGGGCCGCACCGACGCAACCAGCCGCGGAAGGCTGTCTTCGTCGCCGAGAGGCCGATTTCGTTTCCGGCTGGCACGGTGCTGACTTTCGCGCTCGCGCAAAATCACGGCGGCTGGAACAGCGACGACAACCAGACCAACAACCTGGGCCGCTTCCGCCTGTCGGTGACCAGCGCCCCGAGCCCGACGGCCGATCCGCTGCCGCAAAACATCCGCCAGCTGCTCGCCGTTCCGTCCGCGAAACGCACTCCCGCGCAGGTCGCCGCGATTTTCAGCTACTGGCGAACGACGGTCCCCGAATGGAAAGAAGCCAACGAAGCGATTGAATCGCTCTGGCAGCAGCATCCCGAGGGTACTTCACAGTTCGTGCTCTCCGCCAAGAAAGTCGGCCGCACGACGCGCATGCTCAAGCGAGGCGATTTCTTGAAACCCGAGCGCGCGGTGTCGCCCGGCGTGCCGCGGTTCCTGCATCAACTGCCGACTGATGCGCCGGGCACGCGATTGACCTTCGCGCGCTGGCTAGCCGATCGCCGCTCGCCCACGACCGCGCGGTCCATCGTGAACCGCGTCTGGCAGGGCTATTTCGGTACGGGCCTCGTCAGTACGAGCGAAGACTTAGGCTCGCAGTGCGAAACGCCGTCGCACCAGCAGCTACTCGATTGGCTGGCCGTCGAATTCATGGATCACGGTTGGAGCCAGAAGTGGCTGCATCGCCTGATCCTGACGTCAGCCACGTACCGCCAGTCGTCCGCCGTGACGCCCGAAAACTATGTCCGCGATCCGTATAACCGCCTGTTGGCCCGCGGCCCCCGCTTCCGCGTCGACGCCGAAATCGTCCGCGACATCGCGCTCGAGGCGAGCGGCCTGCTCAATTCGCGGATTGGCGGGCCGAGCGTCTTCCCGCCCGCGCCCGAGTTCCTCTTCCTGCCGCCAGCCAGCTACGGACCCAAGATCTGGTACGAAGAGCACGGCGACAACCGTTACCGCCGCGCGACATACACGTTCCGCTACCGCTCGGTCCCCTACCCCGCCCTGCAGACCTTCGATGCCCCCAACGGCGACTTTTCCTGCGTACGCCGCGCCCGCTCGAACACGCCGCTGCAAGCGCTCACTACGCTCAACGAGCCCCTGTTTCTGGAATGGCGCGGGCCCTGGCGCTCAAGGTGCTCCGCGATGGCGGCACGAAGCCCGAGCAACAATTGAACTACGCGTTCCGCCGCTGCCTGTCGCGCTCGCCGACTCCCGACGAAGAGACGACGCTGTTGGCCCTCTATCACAAAGAAGCCAAACGCTTCGCCGAGCAACAAACGGCCGCGGCCGAATTCACGGACGACGACCCGAAGAAGTCGCTCCCGTTGCCCGTCGGAGCAACAAGGGAACAGCTCGCCGCCTGGACCGCAGTCTCGCGAGTGCTGCTCAACCTCGATGAAACGATCACAAAAGAATAGGTCAAAAGAAAAGAACTTCTGAACAGGAGGCAACAGAGCGGAGAATGGGAATCGATCCGTTGCGTTTTTTTCGTCTTCCTCCGTTACCTCCGTTACCTCTGTTACCTCCTGTTCAAAATCTGGAAATCTGTTTTCGCCTTTTCTAAATCGCCCTCCGAGCTTGGTGCTGACCCGATGAATTGTCAGGACTCCCTTTATCGCGGTTGCAACCCTGCGGCGGTTTCCCGCCGCTGGTTCTTGCAGCAGTGCGGCGTCGGGTTAGGCGCGATGTCATTAGCGGAGCTGTTGGGGAATCGCGCGGCGCCGCGACGACGGCAAAGTCGAACAATCCGCTGGCCGTGCACGAGCCGCATTATCCGGCGAAGGCCAAGTCCGTCATCTTCCTGTTCATGGCCGGCGCTCCGAGTCATTTGGAACTATTCGACTACAAGCCGCAATTGGCTCGTTTCGACGGGCAGCTGCCGCCGGCCGAGTTGCTCAAGGGTTATCGGGCCGCCTTCATCAATCCGAACTCGAACTTGCTGGGTCCGCGATTCAAGTTCCGCAAATACGGGCAGAGCGGGGCCGAGCTGTCGGAGATCGTGCCCCACTTGGCGGGCGTCGCCGACGAGCTCGCGATCGTCAAGTCGATGGTCACCGACGCGTTCAATCACGCCCCCGGCCAAATCCTGATGAGCACGGGGACGCAACAGTTCGGTCGCCCGAGCCTCGGCGCGTGGGTGACGTACGGCCTGGGGAGCGAATCGCAGGATCTGCCCGGCTTCGTCGTCTTTAGCTCCGGCACCAAAGGGCCCAGCGGCGGCAACTCCAACTGGGGCAGCGGATTCTTGCCGACCGTTTACCAGGGCGTGCAGTTCCGCGGCACGGGCGACCCGGTCCTTTATCTGTCGAATCCCGCGGGCGTCGACCGGGCCGTGCAGGCGGATTCGCTCGAGGCGATCCAGTCTCTCAACCAGATGCGCCTCGCGCGGATGGGCGATCCCGAAATCGCCACCCGCATCCACTCGTTTGAGATGGCCTTTCGCATGCAGGCCAGCGCCCCGGAGCTGATGGACCTGGGCCGCGAGCCGAAACACATTCTCGAAATGTACGGAGCCGAGCCGGGCAAGCCTTCGTTCGCGAATAACTGTCTGTTGGCGCGGCGGCTGGTCGAGCGCGGCGTGCGGTTCGTCGAGCTATTTCACGAAGCGTGGGACCAGCACGGCAACCTGGTCCACGATCTCAGGAAGAATTGCCTGGCCACCGATCAGGCGTGCGCCGCGCTGGTCAAAGATCTCAAGCAGCGCGGAATGCTCGACAACACGCTCGTCGTCTGGGGCGGCGAGTTCGGCCGAACGCCCATGGTGCAAGGCGGCAACGACGGCCGCGACCACCATCCCAATTGTTTCACAATGTGGCTGGCCGGCGGCGGCGTGAAGCCGGGCATCACGCTCGGCGAGAGCGACGACTTCGGCTTCAACGCCGTCAAAGACCGCGTGCACGTCCACGATCTGCACGCCACCATCCTGCACCTCCTGGGCTTCGACCACACGCGGCTCACCTATCGCTTCCAAGGCCGCAACTTCCGACTGACCGACGTGCTGGGGAACATCGTGCAGCCGCTCTTGGCATAGGCGCAACTCTTTAGACCATGTCGACAACGGATATGGCATCGGGCGTGCCCCTCAAGATAAAATGCGGTATAATCCACGGTGTTTCGAGACCCGGCGGAGAAGCGCGTGACCGCAACAATAGGTTTCATTAGCGAGAAAGGCGGCGTCGGCAAAACGACCACTTGTTACCACATCGCCGTCGGATTGCATCGCTTCAATCAGCAGCGCGTGCTTTGCGTAGACACCGACTACCAAAGGTGAGGTCTGACGTGCCGATTCGTTCCTCGTCTAATTGAGCACTTTAGCTCTAAAACTAAGCCGACTGAGCGAACACTCTTCGACAAATTTCAGCAACTTTACGGCGGAGCCCCTGCGTCGCTTGAGGTGGACGTGCTTGAGACACCTTTGGGTGTTGACCTCGTCCCTGCGGATCCGAATCTGATGCAAGTGACCGTCGAAAAAATGCCGGCCACAAACAGCATACGGGAGAATAACCGCATGCTTCTGCGTCACTTAGCCCTTCTGAATGCAGTGTTGGGACCTCTAAAGTCAGATTACGATTACGTTTTGATTGATTCTCATCCAGAATTATCTGACTTGTTGCGTACTGTCGTCTATGCATGCGACTACTGCGTTTCACCGGTGCGTCTAGACCTTCAATCGACAATTGGAGTGCCGTCAGCATTAGAGGCGATCAACGAGGTCAATGGCGACATGGAAATGATTCAAGCCGCCACGGGGGAAAACGATGACTATGTGGCGACACAGTTTGCAGGCAGTATAGGCGTTATGGCTCGGGAATGGGGAGGTATCCTAATAGGCACGCAGCGCGTCGAGTATCGGCGGCTTGAGCGCGTCGGTCCCGTGTTCGGCAGTTATGTTACCGAAGGTGATGGCATCCGACAGGCGGCGCAATATCGCCGCCCGGTGTACGATGTTAACGGCTCCAACGCGGATAAGCAGGCTGAGCAATATCGGAGGCTCACCGAGGAGTTCATGCGACGATGTCCGAGTTAGAGGCTCGAATTGATCCGTGGCGATTGGTTCAGTGGCTTGGCAAAGACGGCGCCAAGGCCGGACTGAAAGCTAGTAAATCGTGTACTGTTTCGACGTTGATGGATGCGGCGTCGCGTTTGGGAATAAAAGCCGAGTCAAAGGCTACACGACAGGAGCTGATTGATGAGATCGTACGCGTAGCAGGAAGGAGAATAGACAAGACAATCGATGATCTCCAGCGGATGAGCCGGGAGGAGCTTGTACATTATTTTGAACGCGTTGGCGCCGATCACGAGGAGCTTCTTGACTTGCTGCGTGAAATGAATGTCCAGCCGACGAAGGAAGCTCTTCGTAATCTCGTTGAGTTTGTCTCGATGGAGCTGAGTGAAACTGGACGGTTCATTCGCATTGCAGGCAAGAAATCAAATGTTGGATGATACTCCGTTGTCGTTGGTCCGGGCATCAGGCTCGGCGAGAGCGACGACTTCGGCTTCAACGCCGTCAAAGAGCGCGTGCACGTTCACGACCTGCACGCCACGATCCTGCACCTCTTGGGCTTCGACCACACGCGACTGACCTACCGCTTCCAAGGCCGCAACTCCCGGCTGACCGACGTGCTGGGGAACATCGTGCAGCCGCTCTTGGCGTAAACGCGCGGTCGCTCGTTCGTCGGCGCTGCGACTCCCAGGTATCGAGTCGCTCAATTCTTTAGCACGCGCCGAGTGACAATGTGCGAATGCTCCGTGTTTTGAGAGCGTTCACGCTGCGCACTGCCAGATCACGCCACTCAGTAGTTTTACCGATGCAAGCTCACGGTAAATTCATCCTGCCACGGTCGCGATCTGCGGTGGCAAAAAATTACTGGTGTTAAGCGAAACTTTACCGATCACTGCCAAAATTTACACACTTCGCCGCTAGCGTGAGTCGGATCGAGACCGCACCGTATCGCCACGCCGTGCGCTCGGTCGAATTTTTCCACCATCTTTCCGCAAAGGACGTTTTCATGTCGCGCCGACGTCGAGCGTTCACGTTGATCGAACTGCTGGTGGTGATCGCCATCATCGCTGTCTTAGTCGCGCTGTTGCTGCCCGCCGTGCAATCGGCGCGAGGCGGCCCGCCGCACGCAATGCCGCAACAACCTCAAACAGATCGGCATTGCGGAACATAACTACGTCGACATCAACAAGTGTTTCACGCCGTCGAACATGACGGGCCCCGGCCCGATCAGCAAAGTCGTGAACAACAACGGGAGCTGCCCCGAAATTCCGGACGGCGTCGATTGCTCGAACACGCACTTCTGGGGTGAGTTTCTGCTGCCGTTCCTGGAAGCCGAGACCGTCTATCGCCAGATCTGCATGAACCAGCCGATTTACTCGCCGGTTGTGATCTGCGAAAGCAACAAGGCGGGCAAGCTTCACCAGGTCTGGTGCTTCCCGAACTCCGACCATTGCTGCGCGGGGGGCGGCGGCTCGCCGGGCACAGCCCCGGCCGGCCAGGTCATTCCGGCCTATGTCTGTCCCTCGTCGCCGCGTTCGCAGAATCCCTTTCTGGAAAAAACGAGCGACAACTGTCTCTCGCTGCTCTTGAAGGCGTCGCGAGGCACCAACACCATCATCAGCCCCTATTGGGCTGGCGCCAGTGATTACACGGCCGTCAACGAATACACGGGCTCGTTGCAATCGTACTACAACTTTATGAATCCCGATTCGCCGGAGTTACACACGAACGGGATCATGGAAGAGCATGCCTTGGGGGTCTCGGTCGAGGCCGTGCTCGACGGCACATCGACAACCATCCTGGCCGGAGAGCTCGCGGGGCTTCCCGACCTCTGGCATCGCGGCGTCAAAGTGCCGCTCACTATTCAGAACACGTTCTTTTCCGCATTCGCCGGCTTCCCGGGGGTCGTTGGCAACAACGGCGGAGGCTGCTGGGCCTGCGTCGAAAATGCGGTGAACGAACTGTCAGGAACCGATTTTACGGGAGAAACCAATGCTCCCGTGGAGAAGTCGCCGGTGTTCACGCCGGTCTGCATCATCAACTGCTCGAACGAAAACGGCGGCGGGCTCTACAGCTTCCATCCGGGCAGCTGCGGCCTGCTGATGGCTGATGGCTCGGCCCATTTGGTCAGCGAGAACATGAGCGCGACCGTCTTCTGCCGACTGGTCAGTCGCAACGGCCGTCAACCTGTGCTGGATGCGTTCTAAGCTCGGGCAGGTGGCAGCGACGCTCACCACGATCTTCGGCAAATCCGTGAGGCCCGTTGATCCACGCGCGGCCGTGCGCCTCCAGCGCGCGACCGCGCTTCTTCTGAGAAGGATGTCTCGCGATGTCAATTCGAATTGAGCGGGGAACGACCTTCGCACAGAAGGGAACGCTGATCCTGGCGATGTGTGGTCTTATGTTGGCCGGCTGCGGTCGTACGAACGACCGACTGAAACAGGCCTACCAGGACGCAGCGCTGGCAAAGGTCCCGGTGGCGCCCGTGTCGGGAATCGTTACGGTCGACGGCCTCGCGCCGGCTCCGTTCACTTTGGTCATGTTGTGGGATCCCAAGAAACCGAGTGCGAACGTCCTGCGAACGATCTGCGATTCCGAAGGGAGGTTTGCCTTCACGAGCTACGAAGGCGGGGACGGCGTGCCGCCGGGAACCTACGTGGTTCTTGTTCGCACAGTTCAACATGGGAAGACCGCTCGGAACCTTCGATCCCCCCGATGCGCTGAAGAATCTCTACAACGACCCCGACAAGAACGGGTCGAAACCCGAGTTTCAAATCACGGTCGACCTGCCCGGTCGAACGGACTATCAGTTCAATCTCCCCGTCGCGGGCGAGTCGCCGGGCGTTCCCGGTCCCCATTCGATCACCGAAGTGAAAACTGCCACGTGAAGTGCCGTGGCAGGCTGGGATGACCGCGGATACGGGCAAGACGGCGCGGCTCAATGAGCGTCGGCAAGACAGGGTACGCAACTGGGCTCGCTGACGGCGGGTAAAGGGACGGCGGAGGGGTCGATCGGGCGATTCATTGAACGCGCTCGGAAATCGGGCCGAATAACGAATACGGCCCCGTCGCGGCGACTGTGCGTTTCTTAATCTTCCGACGGGCTGCCGCAGTCGGAAGATGTTGCCGTAGCCGGGTTTGCTGCCGTTTCGTAGAGTCCTCGCCTCAACTGGGCGTTCGCCGCTGCGGCTGCGGCTGGTCACGACCTTCGTGCGTCGATTTTCGGTATCTGATTTTCCCAGCGCTGACTGGTGACGGACGGCCTTCGCGCGCGGCCTCCGCCCGCCGGCTCGGCGTCCTTGTCTCCATTGGTCGATCGCTGAACGGGGTTCCATGCGGCGCTCCCAGGCTGTCCACGAAACGTCGGTAGGGCTGTTTGCCTTTCTCGACGTTTTGATGTCGACGATGGGATCGCTGATTCTCGTGCTGATGATCGTCTCGCCCAAGATCCGACAGGAAAAAATTGCCAAGGCGGCGACCGAGGTGGCCCGCGACGTCGTCAAGATCGAGACGAAACCGACGCCCACACTGGCTCCCGCGCCAGCTCCTGCGGTCGTGCCGAAGCGCGAAACGATCGACCTCAACGCCAAGTTCGCCACGCACGTGACCGAGCTCACCAGCCAGGCGGACGACAAGCGTCGCACCGCGGCCGATGCCCAGCACGAGCTGGCGACGGCCCGCGACCGCTCGCAGAAGGTGCACGAGACCCGCGAACAGCTCGAGCATGAGCTGGCCGACTTGCGGGCCGCAAAGACTCGTCTGCTGGCGTCGGTCGAAGACCTCTCGGCCGAAGGTGTGAAGGTGGAAACCGAGCTGGCGCGGCGCGGCTCGCGGCTGCGGAAAATCCGCGATCACATCGCGCACGAGTCGACCGAGTACGCGTTCGTCGCCTACGACGGCGTCTCCGGCACGACCCGTCGGCCCATCCTCGTCGAGTGTGCCGACGACCGTATCAAGTTCGTTCAAGAAAATATCACGCTGACGTCGGCCGACATCACTGGCTTCACAAGCGTGGCCAACCCGCTCCTCTCCGGGGCCGAGGCGCTGCTCGACTACTGGTCCACGCACTCGTCCGCCAATGAGCCGAAGCCCTACGTGCTGATGGTGGTGCGACCGAGCGGCACGCTCTCTTATTACCGGGCCCGTAACCTGCTCGAGCGAATGAAGGCGCCGTTCGGCTACGAGTTGTTGGCCGAGGATCAGAAGCTGGCGGCCCCCCCAGCCGATCCGCAGGCCACGCTCGCCTGTCGCGAGGCCATCGATCGCGCCATCGCCAAACGCGACGCAGTCTTCAACCAGGTCTTCGCCACGACTGGAGGGTCGAGGCGCGACCCGTTTCGCCGCGGACCCGGAGGCGCGGGCGGAGATATCCCCGGCGCCAACGGGAACGGCACACCGGGCGGCTCGAAGGACGGCAGCGGCGTCGGGCCTAGCGGAACCGGCGGCGGCGTAGGCGGCAATGGCACGGGTGCAACCTGGACCTTCGCCGATCCCTTCGACCTGACGTCAGGCGGCGTGAAAGTCGCCGGCAAAGGCGTGGCCGGGGCAAGCAGTGACGCGCTCGTCGCGTCGGGCAACACGGCCCAAGGCGTAGCGGGCGGCAACGGCCCTGGTAGCAAGGGCGCGGATGGCAACGGCGCGGGCCCAGGCGGAGCGTCCAGCGGCGACCTCGACGGCAACGGCTCGAGCAAGTCTGGATCGGGCAGTGACCGAGCGGCGGGTGCTGGACCAAGCGGTGCCGGACCGGGTGGCACGGGAGCGGCCGGCACGACTGCCCTCGGCGGTGTGGCCCAGGCGAACGGCGGCCCGGCAAATGGAAACGGCGGCAATGGCGGCGGCGGTTTTGGTGGCGGCAGCGGCTTGCCCGATTCGTTGGTCGGCGGCGGCGCCACGGGCGGCACCGGTCCGGGTGGCGGAACGGGCGCGGCCGCTCCGGGTGGTCTGCCCGCGGGTGGCGGCGCCGGCCCAAGCGGACTTGGCTCAGGTGGAGTCGGTCCCAACGGACAGGAAGGCGGCGGAGCTGGCGGCAATCTGGTCGCGGGCGGCCCTGGTGGAACAGGAAACGGCGCGGCGCCGGGAGGCGCTGGTGGAATGGGGTCCGGTGGGCTCGGTCCCAATGGCGCGGGCGGCGTGAGCGGTGGCGGTCCGAATGGAACGACTGCGAATGGCAGCGGTCTGACCGCCGGATCTCCGGACGGTTCGCTGACCGCAGGCGCGATGAACGGCACGAGCAATTTGGCGAATGGGCCCGACGGTTCCGATCCAAACGCGAACGCCAACGGCAAGCCGCCCGTGCGCCCGGAGAAGCGGGACTTTCGCCAAGCGGCGATCTGCTGGCGGGCAGTCCGAATGCAAACAGTCCGAATGGCAACAGTGGCACTGGCACGAACGGGCAGCCGGGCGGAGCACGCTCTGATGAGCCGTTCGAGTTGCTGCCGACGCTCGGGGCCGGCAAGGGTCCAGGCATGGATGGCGGCATGCCGGGGGAACTCGGCAATTCGTCAAGCGGCGGCGACCTCGCGCTCTCCGGCGCGGCTGGTTCGCAGCAATCCGGCGCAAGCGCCTGCCGGATCGTCGTCTGCTGAATTCGGATCCGGGCCAACGACGCCCATTCTGCAAGCCGGCACCGGCGGTTCGCCGTTGGGCGCGCCGAGCGGCGGCCTGAGCAGCGCCAGCGGAATGAGCGGCGGCAGCGGCGGCGGCACCGGTCAGCCCGACTCTCTCGGCACAGGCTCAGGGTCAGCCCGCTTCCACGTCAACCGGTTGGTGGCCAACCCGGCACGCCACAAATGTCCTCCGACCCGGGAACCGCCAGCCCGCAGGGCGACTCGGCCTCTTCGTCCGGCCCGTCTGCCGGCAGTCCGAGCGGCGGCGCGCCGGGCGGCGGCAGTCCCGGTGGCGGCAGCATGGGCAGCGATGGCGGCGACGCGGGCCAGTCGGCTTCCGGCTCGGTCGACGCGTCGGCCGGAGCGGGCGGTATGCCCAGCCTGGGACACGGGGGCGACGACACACCCGACAACAGCTTTGCCACACGTCACTGGGGCTACTCGACGCCGCAAGCCACGTGGGCTTCAACCACGACGTGAGTGTATGGATCGGCGCGCATTCGATCGTGGTCGGCAGCCAGCCGCCGATTCCGATCAGCCGCGCGGAATCGGCGCCGCGATTGGCCGCGCTCGTCGTCCCCGCGCTCGATCGCGAAGCGCGGACCTGGGGCCGGCCGCCACGACCATTTGTACTGGGTGCCCAACGTCAAGTTCGTGGTGAGCCCCGGCGGCAACCTGACTTACGAACGCCTGCGACCGGTCATGCAAAGACACGGAATGGTTTCGTCGGTCGAGTATCGGCTCGAGTTGGAATCGCCGCGGCAAACTTTCCATTCGTGGGTGCAGTAGCCATGTCGCGCCGACGTCACTCCGATGAGATCGAGTTTGGCTCCGACTCGTTTCTCGACATCGTCGCCAACATCGTCGGCATCCTGATCATTCTGATCGTGGTGGCGGGGATCAAGGCGGGCACCGCCCCCGTCACGGCCGAGCGCTTGGCCGAATATCTGCGAACGCACGTGCAGACGCCGACGCCCAAGGTCGAAGCCGCGGCCGCTCCCACGCCGGCCGAACTGCCCAAAGAACCGCCGCACCTCGAGCCGCTGGTCATTCCCCCTTCCCCCGCACTGATCCAGCAGGCCGACGCGCTCAAGGCGGAGATCGCCTCGCTCAAGTCCGCGAGCGAGACGGCGGCCGGAGAGGTCGAGCAGGCCGGTCGCGACGAACAGGCCGACAACCAAGCCATCGCCGACTTGCGGCAGGCGATCGACACCGAGGCGGCCGAATTGGGAACCGACAAGTCAAAACTGGCCAACACCGAGAGCCAGTTGGCCGCCAAGAAAACGGGCCTGCTCCAGCTGGAAGTGGACGTGCAACGGGCCGAGGCCGTCAAGCCGAAAGTCGCCACGCTCAAGCACAAGCTCACGCCGCTGGGGCGGGAGATCAACGGCAAAGAACTGCATTTCCGCCTGCTCAACAACCGCGTCGCCTTTCTGCCGCTGGAAGAGCTGATCCAACGACTGCGGCCGATGATTCTCCGCAATCGGGAGCGGCTGATGCGTGACGGTGTCAAGCGGGGCGAGATCGGCCCGGTTGCCGGCTTCCACATGGAGTACGTGATCGAGGCACGGCGGCTGTCCGCGATGGAAGAATTGCGAGCGGGAACGTCCGCCTCCATCAATCTCAGTTCGTGGAGGCTCGTTGCCGAGCCCGACCTGGAAACCGAGAGCGGCGAAGAAGCCGTGCGGAACAACGGCGACTTTGTCCGCCGGCTCCGCGATGCCGACGCCGACACGACGATCACCTTCTGGGTCTACCCCGATAGCTACGCGCTTTACCGTCAACTGCAGGAGTTCGCGCATCACGAAAACTTTACTGTCGCCGCGCGACCCATCCCGTTCGGCGTGCCGATCGCCGGCTCCCCGCAGGGCTCGCGCTCGTCGGGTCAGTAAGTCGTTTGGACTTTAAAAGGCCGTTTAAACCACCAAGACACCAAGAATACTGAGCGATTCTGGGACTCATTGCGAACCAAGAAAAAGTCCGATCTTGGTGCCCTTGGTGTCTTGGTGGTTATCAACTCTTAAACGAAGTCGGATTGACAGTTTGAGGCGGACGGGGGTCTAATCCCGCCGGCGCGAATGCCCCAATTTGCCGCGATCTCGTTTACCTCGAGGCTTCGATGTCCAAGCAACGCAAGTCGATTAAGCCGCACAGCGATCCGTCCTTCATCCTGGCGGCAATCGTCACGGCCGCGTTCTATTACACGGTCTCCTTGCCGTCGATGCGTGGCACGCTGTTGCATCACTACACGACCGAGCACGCGGTCGAGTATGTGATCGTCGCCATCTTCATCTGGGGCATCATCGATATCCTGTTGAAGCTCCTCTCCTTTCCGCGCGAGATCGTCGCCCTGCGGCAAACGTGGCTGCCTTCGCGTCAGGGACGCGAACCGATGAGCCAGGCCCAGGTGCTCCTGGATGACGTCCGCTCGCGACCGCAGTGGCTGGTCAATTCGCGCGTCGGCCGGCGACTCGTGAACGCGCTCGAATACGTCACCGACCGCTGCTCCGCCCGCGACTATCGCGAACATCTGCGCTACCTCTCCGAGCAGGACGAGGACAGCTCACACGCCGCCTACGTGTTGATCCGGTTCGTGATCGGCATCACGCCCGTGCTCGGCTTCCTGGGCACCGTCATCCATTTCGGCACCGCGCTCTCCGGCATCTCATTCAGTGAGATGTCCGAAAAGCTGCCCACGGTCGTCGGCGAGATGGGCACCGCCTTCAACACCACGTCGGTCGCGCTCATCGCCGCCATGACCATGATGTTCTCGCTCTTCGTCTGCCAGCGGATTGAACGCAGCATGCTGCAGGCGATCGATCGGCTCGTCGATCGCGAACTATTGCGCCGCTTTGAGTTCAAAGAATCCGAGCATCACGCCCTTCCTATCGGCCGTGCAGGCCGCCAACGACGAAGCTCTCGCGACGATCAACGCGACCTTGCAGCGGCAGATCGAGGTCTGGATGGCCGCCCTCGATTCGGTCTTCCAGCGCTTCGACGACCGCCAGCAGCAGGAACTGGGCCACTGGCAGCAGGTGCTCGAAACTCTCGAACAACGCCACGAAGCCCACGACATCACGCTTCACGAACAGCTCCGCGGATCGATCGCGCTCGTCGACGCGCGGCACGACAACCAGTTCGTACAGCTCCAGGCCCTGCTCGAACGGGCCGTCGGCGCTCGCGACGATTTCGCCGCCTTCCTCAAGACGCTCGACGAAATCACCCGCGGCGAAGGCCGGCTCATCGAGCTGCAAGAATCGCTCTCGGACAATCTCCGCGTCCTGCACGAAACGCAGCAAATCGACAAGGCCCTCCACGGCCTGACAGCGGCCATCCACCTCCTAACCGCCCGCCACCACCAATCCGGCCCCCACTCCGCAGCCGCCTAAGGCAGGGGTACGCCCCTGCACCCGGTGCGGCTGGAGTCCGAGAGCAAAGATGCTGCTTGCCGCGGCAAGCGTTGCGCGCACCGGTGTCGAGGCTGAGTGGCGACAAGCGGAAAGTGTATGTCCGTTGGATGCGCCTGGGCGAAGTAGCCCGGCCAGCGTCGGGCGTAAGCCCGATGACGCTTCTTCGTCGCTCCGCTTGGGAGAGAAGCGTGCCGTTTCCCTTGGAAAGGCGACCGCCAGACCTGCAAAGGCAACGATCGGGACGATCGGTCGGCGTATCTTCATCGGAACTCTTGCCGTGTCGGTTCGTTGGCGACGTCACGACACTGGTAACGATCAAGACCCGCAGCCGTGCGCGATTTGTCTACTGCCTTCTGTGGTTTCGAAAGCGAAGACACGACGGCGGCGGCGCGAGCCGGTTTGGTCTATCCAGGATGCGCAGAATTTAGGATGTTCTCTCCGGAAATGGGGCCTCTGTGGCTCTGGTATCCGGGTTCTGAGAAACACACGATGCTCAAAGTCGCGCTCTTGTCGGCGTTCGCCGTCCTTTCGCCGTCGCTCTTGCTTGCCGCGGAGGAGTGGAAGCCGGAATCGGCGCAGGCAGCGATGGAGCTACTGCAGAAAGCGCGAACCGCAATTGGTCCTCTGCGCCGCTTTGAAGTCGAGTGTCAACGGCGGGTATTGGACGACGCGTTCGGAACCGACACGCGATCGCGGGTGCGGGTCTACCGCGATCAGTCCGCCGGATTCCTCCTCGAGTGCCGGCCGGTCGACTGTGCCAAGTTTCAGGCCTCGCATCGGACGCAGCACGGCGAGCTTTGCCGGCTTCAGACCACGCGACCGGAAACCTGGTTGATGACCACAAGCGTGTGCACAGTTCTCAATGAGGAACGACACACCTACGAAAGCGTGCCAGTTCCACCTCACGAATTCTGGATTGGATCGTTATTACCCGATCCTTACCAAGTCATGCCACCCTGGTTCGACCCGACAGTGGATTGGACTCGATTGAAATCGCGGTTTCGCATCGAAGTCGCGCAATCGACCTCCAAAGACTTCTTCATCAAGCTGGTTCCATTAAAGAAAAATCCCGCCTGGCGGCTTGGCGACGACGAGCGCCTCACGGCTCAGCAGACAGTCGTCATCGATCGCCAAAATCTGCTGCCCAAACGATGGTCGATTGGCCGACCAGCAGGTGAGGTCACCTACCTCTACACGCAAATCGATCCTCATGCTCCGCAACGCGAGCTGAAGGTCGACTTGACCGGTTACCGGGACGAAACTCGGATCACTCCGCCCGCTGCCACCACGGAGCCGAGTTCCGTGGCCAACGCGAAGGCTGTCGAAGTCTGCGCTCGGGTCCTGCTTTGGGTGCTGTTTTGAGCGGGGCCGTGCCAAGCCTCCCGCTGCCCGTTATGCTCTATGCGGCAATTCCGTTTCCAGAGTGAGGCAATACTCCGCGAACCCGATGGCCTTCCAAAAATGAAGCCCGGCCTCGTTTCCGACGAGGACATCGATCCGGACGCGTGGGGCGGCTTGCCAGGCGTTTTTCACCAGCCATTGAATCAGGCTCCGCCCGATTCCTCGCCGTCGGTTTTCGCTCCGCACGAACAGCTGCCGCAAATAAACGTAGTCCGTCTCGCGTCAGAACAAGGCGTATCCGACGATCACGCCCAACTCCTCGACGACCGCCGCCTCGGAGTCGCCTCGCAGCCATCCGGCCATGCGCTCGACAAGCTCGGGGACGGTCATCGAGTTGCGGTGCCCTTCGTCGCGGATGAGCTGCGCATTCAGGGCGCCCAGAGTCTCCGCATCGTCGGTCGTCGCAAACCGAATCGGCATTTCTCACCTCGTTCCCTTTGTTCGAGCCAGCCCTCCGCCAAAAGAGATCAAACTTCTGCAGGGTCCGATGCCGTAATAACACGCGGTGAACCGATGACCGAGAGGCAGCATGAACCGCGGTTTGGACCAGTCTTCCCGGCGCTGTGGATGGCGCTTTGCACGTTCTGCGCGTACATGGGGGCGTATTACGTCACGGTCGTCCCCTATATTCAAAAGCTCGGTCCCGGCTATTACTACAGCATTGGCGACTATCGACTACCGTACGAAACGTACGCGTTCTTCAGTCCGGCGCATTGGATCGCTCGGCACCTGAGAAGCGAACCTTGGGCGACACAAGCGACCGGCCAGCCGCCGCGGCGCAACCTGTCGCCAGCACACCGCTAAGCGACCACCCGACTCCACGCGTTAACCGTGCAGGTGTCGCGGTCAAGCAGTTCGTCTCATGCCGTCATTCGGTTTCGCGCGGCAGTGCTCGCCGAGTCGAATCCGGTCCAACCTCCCGTCGGGTCTCGTGTCCCGTCCCATGTCCCGTCCCAATGTTCCCGGCGCTGAGTCAACTGCTTTGCTGGGTCAACTCCCTAGTGAAACGAAGTGTCCCGACCCACCGGCCAATCTCTTTCCGGCTCGACTTCCCGGGCCCGACCCCGCGCAGTCATCTCCAGTGAGGGGCCGGTTTCTCCGCGGTTTTCTCGGTGAAACAACGTGTCCCGTCCCGTCGTCCGCGTCCCGTCGATGGCTACGAAATGTTTCCGGACCTGCCCTCCCGAGGTCCGTCCTCCAGCCCCGCCGCTGCCGGGGATCTTTTTCTCCCCTATGTGAAATGGATCCCCATCACCGCCGGGGATCCTTTTTTGTTCCCGGCGGGGATCTTTTCACCAGCGGTCGAGACTCTGCAGGCCACGGACGCCGCGCAACCGCACCGAGAGAAGCCGAGCGCAATCCGCGCAAGCGACCGCTCGCGTGCCAAAGCCGCTATCTCCATTGAGCCACAAAAACCCGATTCGGCCAAGATCAGTCTGGCGAAATTCGGGCTTGGCCGGCCGGGCTGGTTTGGCCGCTGCGGTGGGCGCGTTTCTGTCCCACTGCCCTGGTAGCGTCCGTGTTTGAATCACGGTTTTTTGAGCGATCGGAACGGGTAGTTTGAACTTAGGGCAGTGCTCGCTTTATTGCGTCCCCGACGCCGTGCATCGTGCGATCAACGGCAGCAGAGTGGTCCATGCACCAAACGATCGGCCAATAGATCGCCCCCAGAATCGATTCGGATCGCTGGTTTGAGATGAGTCCCCCGTCAACGCAGTAGGTGAACGCGACCGCCACCGGGAAGATGCTTAGGACATAAATAGTGAGCAGCGCCACCGGCCACCACATCCACTTCCACGACTGGCGTCTCTTCGGTTCGTCGCTCATGCCGTCACGAGTGGGTGCGGGTTGTGTTGGTATTCAGTCCGCGATGTTTGACCACAAATGCACGTACCAGTGCAGCGCGTTTCCGAACGATGGAAATTTTTCGCTGAGCCAGAATAGAGGCGCGTAGGCCGTGAACTGCGGACCGCTAACTATGCCGCTCCCCCACGGACCGAAATGATCGTCGAGCCACCAGACCGGCCCCATCGACAGCGGATAAGCGATCAAGAGCAACGCCAGCGCCGTCCAACCAATCCACACTCGCGACCGTCTCTTCGGTTCGTCGCTCATGCCGTCACCTGGGCGATTGGTACGGGAGTTCACGGGTCTCAGAACTTTGTGGCGACAACGATTGCGACAATCCAAACCCCGACAATGACGACGGCGATCGTTGCGAACCGGGCTAGCCGCCCAGTGGAACCGGAGAAAAGCGACATGCCATCAGCTTTGTTCGGCCGCGCCAACCATGCGACAATCCGCGCCGAGATGATCGCAATGAGCCCCGAGACGCAAAGATAGAGGAAGAAATCTCCTGAGCGATCCGGGCGATTTCCGAACGCCCAACTATCGAGTCGGACGAAGCCGTACATCGCGCCAATGAAAACCCAAAAGGACACGAGCACGCCCAGCACCCAGGCAAAGCCTGACGCTAGCGACATCCGCCACTGATGGTCGCCCCTGGTCTTCGCTCATGCCGTCATTCCGGGGGATTAGCCACGCGAGCTCAGTGGTGGCAATGCAGCCCACAAAATGTGGATCAAGAATAAGGTCACCGCGCACCAGCTAAAGACGACAGCGAAGCGCGGGTTGTGCCTGCGTTTGAATCACGGTTTTTCGCTTTTGGCACGGGAGTTTAGCGGGGCCGGGGCCAGAATCGCAGGACGCTCCACACGATGAGGCACCCAACGCACGCGCCCGGGATGGCAACGATCACTTTCAACCCACTGGCCACAGTAGCGGCGGACGCTCCCGCCCACACTGCGATCCAGGTTCCGGCATCTAATCGCGTCTGGTTAGACGTGTGCTTTTCTGGATTAGACTTCGGTTCGCGGCTCATGCCGTCACCTTAGCGCGTGGCACGGGAGTTCAGGGCGCGGCGCTGCGTCCTGCGTAGCGCTGCAACAGTCCGATCACGAGGAAGATGAGTCCGGATGTCGTGAGGCCCATTCGTAGCACCTCCACCAGGCTTCCCCGTTCAAGGTGCCAAGCGTAGAGCACCGCCGCGATGGGCAGGATGATGGCCGCAGTCCTAAGCAGCGCGCGGCCATTCGCGAGGAGATCTTCCGGTTTGCGGTTCGTCGCTCATGCCGTCATTCTAGCGGGGGCGGTACTCTGGGTTCAGTTTCGGTAGTGCCTGCGGTTGAAACCGGGTTTTGAGCGATTGGCACGGGAGTTCAGTGACGCTTGCTGAACGGGTACGCCCAGATCCGCATGGACTCCCGGAAAAATTCGCAGTTCTCAAAGAGCCAGTCGACCGGCGCGTAGGCCGGACTCGATGGCTTGCCACCATCCCGAATCTTCCGTGAGACGCCAAACTGGGGCTTCCGAGAGCGGGTAACAGGCGATGCCGACGATTGCCCAGCGGAGCCACGCCAACAAACGCCGCTTTCGTTCGTCGCTCATGCCATCTTCCTGGCGATAAATTCCACCAGTCCGACGACGGATGCCGTCACAGCGACGATCGCAAAGAGGGTTCTCATTTCGAGAAGACCGAAGGCTGTGAGTGCGATTGACACAAAGGAAAGAGCGAGGCCCGCGAAGTCTACGTAGATAAGGCGAGCGTCTCGGCGCCTCGCGTCCTGCTTCTGCAACTCGTGATGCTTCGGTTCGTCGCTCATGCTGTCACTTCAATAGCGCCTTCGCGATTGAGTCGCCCAGCTGCCTCGACACTTCGCGGCCCGCAATTCGCCCGATCAGTAAGCTCGCGCCGACTTCTGCGATGCACACGGCCACAACCAGTACGATCGTGCCAAGGATGACCTTGCGTCGGTTGAGTCTCATGCCGTCATTCTAGCGGCGGCGGTTGGAGTGCCAGACACCCAGGGATCATCGCGCAGGGTAGTGGGCGCGTTTGAAAAGCGAAAGTTGGCGATTGGCACGGGAGTTCACTTGCCTGTGAGCATCCCAATTCCAAAAGCCATCGGGGCCAGCATCGTGATGCCGGCGACGGTTCGTCCCACTGCCACATGGTTTAGGCGACCAAGCATCAGGGCGACGAGAAACACGGCGAGCGCGGCACACTAACGGCGCCAAAGTGAAAAGGCCCCCTCTTGCTAGGCGTGTCTTCCAGTTACGTCGGGAGGGAACGTCCCGCGAGTACCAGCGGAATGTGACGAAGACTGCGATCAACCACACGCCTATTCCAAGCGGCATCGCATCAAGCGGAAAGAGCACGGCGCCCGTGACGGCCGCCACCACAAGGAACGCGACGCCGCCCACAACCGAGAGCAGTCCGCTCAACAATCCGGACTTCGGTTCGTCGTTCATGCCGTCATGTCCCGTTGGCGTCAGAGCCGACCATGTCGTTTCATTCGCTTGAGCAAGCTCTTCGTAATCACGTAACCCTCATGGTCTCCAATTACCGTGTCAACGCCACAGTGCGGACAAATCGTGGTCACCTCGCCCGTTTGTAGCGTGTCATCTTCGCCCATCCAATGCACGATTGCCGTTGGCGGAAAGATAGCGTAGCACGAGTAACACCCGCACAGCTCGCTCCCGCAAATGTCGTCGGAGTTTCCGCCCATGCCGTCATTCTAGCGGCGGATTGAACCGCTCCATAAACGTGCGGAGTGTCGAGTTGTTCCGCTCGACGTGCGACGTGCAGATCGTCCCAGCTCGCGTATCCCGCTGACATTGATCCGATCAGCCTGCACGAGCGGCGGCGGCGCGTCGCGGCCCGACTCGGTGTGGCTCCGTTTCAGGAAAGTCAAAAGACGACACCACCCCCACCACGGTAGTGTCCGTGTTTGACACCGGGTTTTTGGCGATTGGCATGGGAGTTTGGGGGGCGCACGTCACAGCGGGAAAAGCAGGTTCCACACGTGGTCGAGAGGCCGATAAATGGGAATGGCCACGTTAATCAAAACCTTTGAACCGGTCCTGCGAAAGACGCGCATTGCCAGCCGTTCTACAGGATCCTCCGAAGCCACGTACACAATAATCATCACGATCAGCCCGATCAGCCAAACCCAGGGCCGCAACCACGAGTGCTTATTCGGTTCGTCGCTCATGCCGTCATGTCAGCGGTACAGCAAGATTGCAGCTGCCGCCCTCAGGATAGAGACCGCGCCCAGAGCGAGGATAAAACAGGTGAACGTGCCGGCCCGCTTCTTGGACAGCAATAGCCTGATGGGAATGGTCGCCAGCCCAATAAGGGCAAGCAAGATTCCAATCTTCATCGCGAGCCAATAAACGCTCATGCCGTCATTCTGGCTGTGAGTACCGGACAAAGACGACCGCCAGAATCGCCAAGCCGATCAGGGCGAGCACGAGCGCCTCGCGGCGATTGGGTAGTCGGATCATGCCGTCATTCTAGCGGGTCTCGAAGCGCGCCCAAGCGGCAAACGGTCCGAGCGACGGCGGAGTCCGTGGGGCTCGTCCAACTCCGCTTTGACACGAAAGGTAATGGAGCGTGATCGAAAGGTCGCGGGCCTTGCTGTAAGCCCTGTCAGCAGCCTGGAGCAGTTCGTCCGTGTGCGGAAAGCCCCGTGCGTCCATCCGCCGTCTCACGCGCGCAGATATTGCACGTAGGCGCGAGCCGCGCGCCGATGGCGGCGACTTGGGCTGGCGTCAGGTCGTGGGAATCCATGCCCGCAATTTTAGCGGCGGATCCATTTGCGGGTGATTTCGAATTCAGGCACTACCCCCCCCGCAGGTAGTGGGGTCGTATCCTGGACGAAAAACGGCGATTGGCACGGGAGTTCAACGCATCCAGCCGACAATCGCCCTGACTCCGGCGATGAGCACGAAAAGCACAACGAACCCGGCGATGCCGCATCCAATCAAACCCACTAGATACCGGAATCGGCTTGGCTTCGGCGCGCCAACCCGGCGCTCGATTACCACTAAGGCATTGAGGTCCTCAATGGCGCTCGTGCAACCCGCAGCAGCGAGCATGAGATCCCGCAGGCGCTGAAAGGACTCACGATTGCAAATCAGCATCAACTCGCCGCGCGTCTGCCCATGGCAAATCTCAATGCCGCCGGCGCTCCCTGCATCCGGTTCGTCGCTCATGCCGTCACCTCAGCGATTGGCACGGGAGTTCAATCAAGCGATTCGAGCCATTGCGAGAAGATCTCCGCCCTAGACTCCGCTGATGGCGACTCAATTCCCTGAGCCTTCATCGCCTCGACCAGTTGCACGAGTAGTCGCCAATAACAGCGATGATCATCCTTGCGCTCAAACTGTCCAACGTCCCACACGGCACCGGCACCACCCCACATCGCGCCCGACGCCAATGCCGGCCCAATAGCCGTGCTGTCCCATTCCGCAATCGTCGCGACTGCGGCAACGTAATCGGCTTGCGGATGGTCGTTTCTGCGTAGGATCGCTTCGAGACGTCGCAGAATGGAAATCAGTGGCAGCCCGTCGCTCATGCCGTCATTCTAGCGGCGGATTCGGCGGGAATGAGACCGCCGCATTCAACGGCTGATCGATCGGCTGCAACGGGATGAGTAGTTTCACCAAGCGGGTGGGGTCGCATCGCGGTTATTTTTCAGTACCCCACTACCCCGAAAGTGCGCCCCGCAGGTAGTGGGCGCGCATCCTGGACGAAAGTCGGCGATTGGCATGGGAGTTACGCGGCGCTTCGCACAGCGGGAGACAATATCCCAAGTATCCAGAACACCGCGAGTGCGGCAATCAACCACACGATTGGGTGCTTGATCGCCTCAAACAGAAGGGTGCGGCACTCGGAGAATGTAGCACGCCCGCGCCAATGACGGGCGAAATAGAAGCACCACAAGGCTGTGGCCGGCACCAGCACCAGAATCATTTGCCAAGGATCCTGGTGGGGCCAGCGGTAACGAACCGGCTGCGGGGCGTCTATCCGTTCAATGAGAAATGCCGCCGTTGCGATGCAACAGAGTGCCAGACCCGCAGCTCCGATCAGCCCGCGAAGCCAGTTGTTGCCCCGTTCGTCGCTCATGCCGTCATTCTAGCGGCGGACCGCTCAAATGAACTCGCGATACTTGCGCAGTTCGGCGGCCGTTTGAGGTAGTCCGTGTTTTTCGAGCGTGTCCGCGTATTCGTCTGCTGTTTTCGCGGGGCGCGTCAGGTTCGCTCGGCAATTCTTCGCGGCCGAAAGTGCGGCGGGGCGACACAGCTCAAGCTGACATACCGTGAAATCGTCTGTGTCGATCACTTCTACGCCATAGGTGGCGACGTATTCCGTCGGAAAATCCCTAGTGTTAAACGTGACGATGGCATCGGCATTCGACACAATCGCCGCCGCCAACACGTGTCTATCGTCCTGGTCTGGGAGATCAAGCGAGCCAACGAGTCGCTCGTGGCCCGTGACGATACAATCCGGGAAGCTTTCGTTCATCCGAGCCTTGAGGCGTTCGATCTTGCTCGGCTCAATATCTGGACGATTTTCGCGTAAGGCGCGAGTCCACTCGTCGTGTATTTGATCGGTCCATCGAGGGCGAAAAAGATCTTCCGTCGCCATCCACAGAACAAGATCACGGACAGGAGCAGAGTAGAGAACGCAGGCGTCTAAAACGACTGTGAAACGGTTGGCGAAATTCACTCATTAGTACTCCAAACCCATTTCCTCCGATTCGGCCGTGATCCGTTTTAGCGTTTCTCGGCGCTCCGAATCGGCGCGGTGCTTGTGGGCCATCAAGTCCTTGAACAGGATTCTTCGATGGGACCCGACTTTACGATGTGGGATTTTTCCGCTCTCGATTAGGCCGATTAAGAATGGCCTGCTGACATTGAGGATGTCGGCCGCCTGCTGCGTTGTCAGCTCGGCGTGAATTGGAATAAATGTTACTGCGTTACCGCGAGCCATTTCCGACAGGATGTCATTCAGGAGCAAGAAGGCGGACATCGGAATTTCTACGAATTCTTCATGTCCGCCGTCCGGCTCGAATCGAACCCCTACGTTGCGCGGCTGCACACGTGGGCTCCGAAAACGAGCCAACTTTTTTACCGATTCCTTCGCGAGCCTCTTGTCGTCATCAGACGGAAGGACGGCCTCGCGCGACTTGAGCACTCCGGCGCTCATTGCTAGGCCTCCGTAAGCACAAAAATGTTTTTCACCCTTGAAGCCAATCATCGACGTCGTACAATAATACTCCTTAATCGAAGCAAACGAAGCAAGCGAAATAATCGCAATTTCGATAAACTCGCACAAATTGTTTATCCACAATGGTTTGTGCGCTAACCATTCCGGTCGATCCATGACCAGAAGTCCGACACGTCAGTGGTGGTGCCGCTCCCCCAATTCATGCCGGGAGAACGGCCCGCGTTTGGCGGCGCAGCAGCCTTATAACCTGCCGGAGGGGTCCGCGTACGCGCGGACGGGATCGTAACCCCCTATCTCCGCTTTTGGTGAGCAGCTTCGGCTAGCAGCCCACGGATAGCCTCCGTAACGGCAGCCGAGCGATTCCAGCCCCGTTTCCCCGCGAGCACGTCCAGACGGTCCACAAGCCCCGAGGGCACGCTAGCGGAGATGTTTACGGTCGGCCCCTCTTCGGGGTGAGCTGTCTTTCGCCCGGCTCCCTCACGCTTGCCGCCATGCTGGCTTTTGGCCATTTCCCTGCCTCTTGAAAAACTCATACGAATCAAGTTGACATTCCCATTTGATTTTGTATGATAAATCAAGTCAGTGGTCAAGGCAAAGAAAAACCCCGGAAGGACGCCAATCCAACCGGGGCGAGAACAGACATCCGGGCGAACCCAGAATGCCAGTCCAGACAACTGCATTCTACCACGGTTCGCCGCAGTCGAAAGAGGCGGTTCCCGTGGCCAACTTCATCAGTCGAGACAAACAGATTCAGGTTCTGCGGCTCTTGTCGGAAGGAAACTCGATTCGTTCGGTCGTGCGGCTGACTGGAATCCACAAGAGCACGATCACGCGGCTCGTCGTGCGGTTCGGGAACGACTGCCGCCAGTACCTCGACTTCGCGATGGCCAATCTGAACCTCGACCACGTTCAGATTGACGAGATTTGGACGTTCTGCGGGATGAAAGAGGGACACGCCAAAAAGCGGCACCTCGATACGTCAGTCATCGGCGACCAGTACCTCTTCACGGCCCTCGACACCGAAACCAAGCTGTTGGTCACGTTCGCGATCGGCAAGCGCACTGCCGCCACGACAGAGGCGTTTATCGAGGATCTGTCGAAGCGGCTCTATCGCGGCCCCGAGGCGATCGGCGATGACCGCCCGCAGTTGAGCACCGATGGCTTCACGCCCTACGGGCCGGCGATCCGCAACCACTTCCACGGCACGGTCAAGCACGGCGTATTGATAAAGCAGTACCGCAACCCGGAAGTGGGCCGCTACGCTCCGCCGGACCTGACCGGAACCGAACGGTTAAACATCAACGGGATACGCGACCTGTCCACGATATGCACCAGCCACGTCGAGCGGAACAACTTGACGATCCGCACATTTATGCGACGATTCACTCGGCTCGCGTTGGGCTTCTCAAAGAAGGTCGAGAACTTGGCCGCGGCCACGGCGATCCACGTTGCGGTCTACAATTTCTGCCGCATCCACTCTACGATTCGTTGCACCCCCGCAATGGCCGCCGGTGTCATCGATCGGCTGTGGGGCATGGGCGACCTGTTCGACGCGGTGACGGACCACGCGGCTCAGCTCAAAGCGAAGGCCCGTCGTGACCGCCGAATTCAGCGGCTGATCGACAGGCTGCGGAAAGAGGGACGCTAGGGCGGGCGCGTTTCGTGGTTATTTCAAACTGTCCCACTACCCGCCCCGCAGGTAGTGGGGTCGTTTGAAAAGCGAAAGTTGGCGGTTGGCACGGGAGTTCAAGTGAAACGTGACATCTGTGCCACGTACCAATCAAAGAATGACCGCAGTGTGGTGGACTTGCTACACGCCCATTGAAGAGGGTCGTAGACCGTGTTTATGGTCTCGGTGCTGATACAGCCGCCGCTCCAAAGCAAATACGCCGGCCCGAGGCTCAAGAAATACAGGGCTGGAAGCGGCACGAGCGCCCAGCCGATCCAGCCCCACCACCGCCGTCGTTTCTTCGGTTCGTCGCTCATGCCGTCATTCTAGCGGCGCAGTTGAAGCCGACATTTAATGTTGCCACGATAAATGTGATTCGGGGCGTCTCTTTGGCTTGTGCGTAAGCTGTGTGGCCGTAGCATATTGAGGAAAGTGGGCAAATTTTCGTTCCAATCAGCCCGTCCCGTTCGTTTTATCTAATGGCGGTCGGGAGTGAGTGAAACAGCCGCCAAGGAGAACTGGGAGTGCTGGAAACGAACCAGGGATGTTTCGTTCCACGGGGTAAAAAACAGGGCACGGGTGCATCAATGAACACGCGCGAACTGCTGGCCGCCTATGCAGATTTGCTCAACGCCCACGGAGTCGATTCCGAAGAGGCAAAGGAGTTCTTGGAAGCTAACCGCTTCCAGGAAGAATTCTACGACCTCGCCGTACTGTCGAAGAAGCTCAAAGCTGCGCTGACCTCGCCGGTGTGCGAGCAAGCCTGCAACAACTGATTTTTGCGGTGGATTTCTAGCAGGGATGTTCGGCGCGCGACGGATTTAATGCGCGCCGTGTTGGCCAAGGAGGGCATCGTGGCAATGGACAAAGGGACGTGCGAATGTCCGACACTGCCCCCCTTAAGCGATGGTCCGATGATCGAATCCTCCAAGAAGCCAGCCAGGGCAACGAAAGGGCGTTTGAGGTTTTCTGCGATCGCTCGTTGCCGTCGCTTTATCGCTACGTTCGGAACCAATGCCGCAAGCGCGGCATTCCGGAAGACTTAGCGCAGGACTTCTGTCACGAAGCCGTGATCCGTGCGATCACGTGCATTCGCGGATGTGCAGCCGGCGAGATTCGCCCCTTTCCAAGCGTGTCCCAGGCTTGGTTAAAAAGGATCGCCGTCAATGTGCTAAAAGACTGGGGGCGCCGGGAGCGCCGGGTCGTTTTCGTCAAAGAACTTGAGATTGAATCGCGAACCGACGTTGCGCCTGAAGACGCTCTCGAAAGGGAGGAAATACTCAAGTTTTTTACTTGGCTTCCGGAACGCGAGCGAGACATGCTCGAACTCGTGTTCGTCAACGAGAAAACAATTGCCGAAGCTGGTGCCCAGCTAAACATCAGCCACGCCAACTCCTATAAGGTGTTTCAGCGAGCCTTGGAATTACTTCGGGATCTCCTCGCTGAACACGGCCATATGCCGCAACGGTCTGAGACGGATTGAGTCCGTCCCGGAGAGCGGTCCGCGTTTTGGGGGGCGCAGCAGACTTATACCCTGCCGGAGGAGTCGGACCACGGAAGGTTCCGATGGGATCGTAACCCCCGCTCTCCGCCTTTTCTTTAGCGCGCCTTTCGCGCCGCTGCCTTCAGCAGCACGTCCCTAGCCCAGGTTGACGTATTCCCTTGCGCGGCTGAATCCAAGGCTTCGCGTTCGCCTTCTGTGAGGCGGATGCGCAGCTCGGAATCCCGCCTCTCTTCGTCCGTCTTCGGCGGACGGCCCCGCTCTCGCTTGTCTTCCATGAATTTATCGTAGCAACAATATTTTTCGGTTTCAAGGCTTGAACCACTGTTTATTGTTGCTACAATAAATGTCGTGATGAAAACCCCGTCGTGCTGATAACACGGCGGGGCGAACTACAACCAGGCGTTTCCGCTGATTGCAGTCTAGGCAACTTCATTTTAGCGGATTCGTCGCAGACGAGTGAGCGAATCCGTGGCCAATTTTCTCAGCCGCGACAGACAGATCCAGGTTCTGCGCTTGCTATCAGAGGGCAATTCGATCCGCTCGACAATGCGCCTCACAGGCATCGAGAAGAAAACCATCACGCGGATCGTGGTCAGGTTCGGCAACCAGTGTCGGCAGTACCTCGATTTCGCGCTGTCGAACCTCAACCTCGACCACGTTCAAATCGACGAAATTTGGACGTTCTGCGGAATGAAAGAAGGGCGCGCCAAGCGGCGGAAGCTGGACACGTCGGTCATTGGCGACCAGTACCTCTTCACCGCTCTCGACACCGAAACCAAGTTGCTGGTCACGTTCGCTGTAGGCAAGCGTACGGCGGCCACGACTGAGGCGTTTATCGAGGATCTGTCCAAGCGGCTCTACCGCAGCCCCGAGGCAATCGGCGACTATCGGCCGCAGTTGAGCACCGACGGGTTTACTCCCTACGGGCCGGCGATCCGCAATCACTTCCACGGGACGGTCAAGCACGGCGTTTTGATAAAGCAGTACGTTAATCCGGATGTCGGCCGCTACGCGCCTCCGGCGCTGGTCGGGACCGAGCGATTGAACGTCAACGGCATACGCGACCTGAGCACGATATGCACATCGCACGTTGAGCGGAACAATCTGACGATCCGCACGTTTATGAAGCGGTTTACTCGGCTGGCCCTGGGCTTCTCAAAGAAGCAGGGCAACCTTGCCGCCGCGACCGCGATCCACGTTGCGGTTTACAACTTCTGCCGCATTCACAGCACGATCCGATGCACACCCGCGATGGCTGCGGGAGTGATTGATCGCTTGTGGGGCATGGGCGATCTCTATGACGCTGTGACGCGGCACGCGGCAGAGGTCACCGCCAAGCTGAGCCGGGATGCCAAGATCGCGAAGCTGATCGAGAAATTGAAGAGGAGCGAACCCTAATTGCAGGCTCGGGCGACATCATTCATAAACGCAGCCGCTTGGATTTGGATATTTTCCCTTGGCGTCTCATTGCTCGGCGGCCACGCGGAAATGTCGACCTGTGGCCTCATGCCAGCAAGTCGAAAAAGCTCGTTGAAGAGATCGCCCGACAGCCGGACGGTCAGCTCCGGACTGGTTGTCCGAAAGCGGCCATCTGGATTATCCATCGCCCTGAGCGCCCCAGTACGATCGTTCTCGTGCATTCGCCCTTGGAACAGTTCGTATCGGAGTTTGAGTTCGGCACAGATGCGAAGGCGCTGGTTGATATCACGCGCACGTTGCTCGTCAGCTTGTCGCCGGTTGTCTTCAGCGCGCTGTTCTTGTTTTTCTTGCTTGGCCTTGTGTTCCTTCCAAATGTCCCACGGAATCGGGGACAAGAACCCAGCGATCAAGAGTCCCAGGAATGCGACGATAGCAATCTTGTCAGGCATGGATCGCGCCTGAAACCAAGCCCAAAGTCTTGCTAACCGAACGACGAGCCGACCCACGTTTAATCTCGCCTACTGGAACGGGAAGCATGGGATTTGCTTCCACTCCGTTTCGCCTTTGTGCCAGACGAACATTTTGCCGTTGTCCTCGTCGTAGGCAATAACCGAGTCGGCATTTCCGCTGAATTTCAGTCTGTCCTTCCCCGGGGGGCAATTGTTTCGACATGGGGTACATCCACCCTGCTCGGACGAAGGGCGGGGAGTACGCGAGTCCGGACCTGGGACTCGATGTGGTGGAGAAGGCTCTGGGTTCGCGTTTCCGGTTGTCCCCCCTGGGCAGAACTCTTTCCCGTCCTTGATCACGGCGAGGGAATACCCTGCGCGTTCTCTTTGAGCCGGATTGTCTTGGCGTCCGCCAAGCTGATGTTCTGGGTGAGCCCCCGGCGATCGATTGGAACAAGTTTGTAGTCGTGCCATTCTCCGTCGCAGCAACACTCGCGACACGGAGCCTGGGGAATTGGAGCCACGCAGGAGGAGCAGCCGGAGCCTGAAAGGCTGGTGCAGGCCATGCCTGAGCCGGTGCAACGGATGGCATGCCTCCGCCGTACCATGGCCCGGCTGCGGGCTGTTGCACGCAACTGAGTTGCGCCCCTACATATTGAGGTGTGCAAATTGGTCCGCACGTCCCGTAGCACGGTGGCGTGCAGCAGCATCCGCATGGTGGGCAGCATCGCGGGCAGTCGTAAAAGCCGCAGCATCCCGTCGCCCCCGCAACGAGGGCGGGGACTAATAACGCGATCCATCGCATTGGGGAAGGCCTGTTTTGTGAGGCGGAGCGCGAGACAGGCGAGATGGGGCGGACAGTCCCTCTTCGGCAATCTGTAACGCCAGCCTTGAACGGGATCGCCGAACGTTGCTGACTTGTTAAAGTTTGATTGAAGTCCCATTGGTGTTTTCACCCCCTGGGTGGGGTCGTTTGGTTTTATTTCAAAGTACCCCACTACGGCGGTGTCTCCGTTTGAAAACTGAATTGTGCTGATTGGCACGGGTTTTCATTCGGGACGCTGCCCCTAGTGGGGGTAGTGGAGATGACTAATGAAGAAATCGGGCGCTGGATCGACGATCCGGCCGCACGTGAAGTGATCCTGAAATTTGTCCGCAATGTGGCGGGCGAACCGAACCTCGACTGGAGTGGTCTTGTCGAGGCTTTGGAGCATCCCGACGAATACGATTACGGTCGCGAGCTATCCGCCCCTATTCGCGCTCTTTGGTCGCGCATGGACACGGGCGAGAGGGTGGTCGCCATGATTATTTGTGAGCAGCTTGCGAATTGGCGGCGTCTGACTGCGCTTTCTTGATGGCCGCCATCACCCGCGCACCTGAAGCAGCCGACATGATTTTCGTGTAGGCGTTGCACAGCTCTCCTGACAGCAAATAAGCGGCGCACATGAACAGATTTCTCGCGGGAGTGCGCCTCTTAGTCATTCGCGCCCAAACTCTCACCGCCTTCGGAAACCGTTCTGAATTCTTTTTCTGCTCCGGAGACAGTAGGTCGAAAATCGAGTGTGCGCGTTCCATGTTCAAGGTTACGGAGCCTGGATGGTGCGCGAAATGGTTTCGCAGCTCATTTAGCTTGACCATTGCTTGGAAGGTATGGCTGTCGATCGCGAGCAAAACCCGAGCCACAACCAGCTTCACGTAAAAGGATTGGAGCGGTGGCTGCGGCCCATCTTTTAACAGCCACGCAATTAGCGAATCTGTCTCACCAGATTCCGCATGGAGCTTAGCCCAGAGCACGTCCCCTAGCAGCCCATCACAATATCCGTGCACCGCCAGCACGCATCCGCGATCGGATTCGTCGAGTCCGATCGTCTCCCAGAAGCGCCACCCGCCAATGTCGGGCTCGGTGAGCTTCTTGCGTCTTTTTGACATCGGGACTCTCTATACGCGCGCTTCGGAGAACGGCCCGCGCCTTGGCGGCGCAGCAGCTTTATACACTGCCGGAGGGGTCCGTGCGCTCACGGATGGGATCGTAACCCCCTATCTCCGCTTTTGGCGTCCAGCGCTTGCCAGAAGCCCACGGATGGCCTCCGTGACGGCCTCTGAGCGGTTCCACCCGCGCCTTGTCGGCCCGCGCGTCTAGACGCTCCATGAGGCTTTCCGGCACAGTAGCACCGATGTTTATCGTCGGACCCTCTGGATTAATTGGCTTGCGCCCGGCCCCCTCCCGTTTGCCTCCGTGCCCTGTCGTTGGGGTCATTTTTCCCGCCTTGTTGAAATAATTATACAAATTCAACTTGCCACGCACATGTTGAATAAATATAATGTATTCAACGACGTCCGACAAGGGCAACAAAAAACCCCGCCGGTGCTGAAACACAAGCGGGGCGACAAAACATCCAGGCGAACCTGAATGCCGTCTAGGCAACTGCATTCTACCACGGTTCGCCGCAGTCGAAAGAGGCGGGACCGTGGCGAATGTTTTGAAGCGGGACAAGCAGATTCAGGTTCTCAGGCTGCTGGTCGAAGGTAACTCGATTCGCTCGACCGAACGGATTACCGGGATCAGCCGCAACGCGATCATGCGACTCTTGGTGCGGTTCGGAACCGCTTGCCGCGAATTCCTAGACCTGAACCTCAGCAACCTGCATCTGGAGCACGTCGAGATCGACGAGATTTGGACGTTCGTTCGCAAGAAGCAGCGGAAGCTGCACGGGTTCGAGATCATCGATCCAGAAATCGGCGACATTTACTTGTTCACGGCGCTCGACCAATCCACGAAGTTGCTGGCGTCGTTCGCGATCGGGAAGCGGAACAACCAGACGACGCAAGCGCTGATCCGCGACCTGGAGAGCCGGATGGTCCGCCGGCCGGACCACAGCGGGGCCGAACGCCCGCAACTTTCGACCGATGGATTCAACACCTACCCCGGTGCGATTGCGGAGCGGTTCGGGTCGTCCGTGAAGCATGGGGTTTTGATAAAGCAGTACCGCAATCCAGAGTCGGGCCGATAGCGCCCCCGGATCTGATCGGCACCGAGCGGATCGCGGTCCAGAACATCACCGATGTGACCACGATATGCACGTCGCACGTCGAGCGGAACAACCTGACGATCCGCACGTTTATGAAACGGTTCACGCGCCTCTCGATGGGCTTCAGCAAGAAGCTAACGAACCTCGCCGCGGCGGCCGCGCTCCAGATCGCCCACTACAACTTCTGCTGGCGGCTGCGTCAGCCGGGGAAGAGCGGACAGCGGACCCCGACGCCCGCGATGATGGCGGGGCTGGTCGAGACGCTGTGGACGATCGAGGATCTGTACGATGCCGTGATGAAACAGCAGGCCGACAAGAAGCACGCGGCCCGCGTTGCAAAACTTATTGACCGTCTGCGACGAGAAAAGCTATAATCATGGGAACAAGGACGGGGCCTAGTCGCAACGGAAGCGACAAGAAGTGAGAAGCATAACGGCCCGTCGAACGCGAGTGCGTTCAACAGGCCGTTTTTTTGTTGGATGAGGGGAGGGGCCGGATCCGGCAGACTCTCTCATTAGGAACAACTGTCTCGGCGGACGGTCTCATTAGCCGCAACCGTCGCACAAGATTCGGTTCTCTCCCTCCATCTCAGCGCCCGACGGTCCACTGACACTGGATCGTCGGGTTTTTTTGTTTCGACCGCTGTCGATCTGCGGTTGAGTTTAACAGCGTCAGGCGAAAACAGTCAATATGAGTTTGTTACTTATGAGCCAATGACTTAGGATGAAAACGACACGAGATTGCCACCAAACGTTCGGTTGGCTTTTACAGAATGTCGCTCGTCGCCCAATACGTCGCCGTCAGTAACAGGCGAGTGACGATCCCCCAGAATATCGCGACTGAGCTGCCCTGGATACCCACCGGGAAGAAGGGGGATCCAACTATAGAGTGCATCGCTCTGCACGGACCAGCGGGCGGGATTCAAATCGATCGGCCCGACGGAGAACTGGCAGCGCGACGAAATGATTTCTTGCGGCAGTTTTCGGCCGCAGAAATTTCGCCGCTCGAAGCCGCCGAGGACTGGATGCACCTAGCGCGATTCTATGCAGCCAGTTGGACAATTAGCCTGACGTCGGACGTCAGCTCTAAGCGATTCACGCTTCCGGCTGAGATGCTTGAGACCGGACTTCTTGGCCCTGGCGTGCCGCGCGTAGTCCTGTTGTTCGCTGCTCGTGGGATTCTTGAAATGTGGGGTGCCGAGCAATGGGAAAATTACCAAGCGAAGATCGCGAATAGGGCCGCCCACCTGCACGCAGAATCTGTCGCCGATCTCGAACGCCGGGGTGGCTCCGTTTGAGAAAAGTCAAAAGACGACACCACCCCCACCCGCCCCGCATAATTCTCAAATCCCAACTGTCCATTAACACTCCTCTAACCGGCCTATCGCTGTTGACTGTCAGGGGTTGGGGCGAGGTCGATGGTTGCGTTGAGCCTAGCGGTCACCGGGGAGTTGCGTGGCTGGGAATCATTTTAAGGCTGTTCCGAAATTGAAGTTGCGGCCGACCGCAGTGCACTAACTTTCTTCGCGTTTCCTTGACCCAACGCTCGTAGAGGTTAGAATTTCGCTGTTCTCAATCGCTGCACGGACGCGGGACTTTCCTGAACGTCTGTTGACTTGCCCGGCTCATCGTCCGGGCAAATCAGTTAGTACTCGGCAATCCGCTGGATGACCGGTTGTCGAGGATGGTTGATTCGGCCTGATCCTGGCACCGACGGAAGCCAGCTCCTACGATTCGTTGGCGGCTTCGAGTTTCGGTCCGGACGCCTGTGAGTTGGTTGCACGAGTAGATCACCGAGCGCTCGACGCACGCTGTCGACCGACGGTGGAACCGGCACGGAGTTGATCGCCAAAAGTTGATGGCAGAACGAGCTCGCGCTGGGCTCGATTTCCAAAACATCACCAACTTCAACGCATCACCGACTTCAAACGAATCCGTAGCCGGAAATCAGCAGCAACCGGCTTCCCGCACAGACCCTTCGTGGAACCCTCATCCCCAGTTTGCTGGCATTGAGTGCTGCTTGCATCCCGCGATTCCGGGCCAGGACCGCAATACCGACAAGATACGGCCCGACCAACGACGGCCGCACGAACATAACGCCGCACGAACATAACACGGTAACAACACCAGACGGTCAGCAGTCGGCAATCCAGATTTCGAGACTCAACGACCCCAGAAGTAAAGCCTCAGCCAGCAGCGAAGGCCCTTAAGTCACCGCCCGTTTCGGGCCTTGTTCGCCAGCAGAATTTCGGCAATCAGGAGTCGCGCGTGTCGTCCGGTGATCGGTCCGATTTCAAAGAGCTCGTCCGCGCTCGGACCGACATCGCGCAGCTGATCGGCGAGCGCGTGACCTTGCAATCGCGGATGGGCGGACGCGAGCTGGTTGGACTGTGCCCCTTCCACGACGATCACAACCCGTCGCTGCGAGTGTATGCCGACCGGCAGTCGTATAAGTGCTGGTCCTGCGGCGAAGGGGGCGATTGCTTCGCCTTCGTGCAGAAGACCGAAGGGGTCGACTTCCGCGACGCGCTCGAATTGCTGGCGACGCGGGCGGGCCTCGAGATTCCCAAGAGTAGTGGGCCGGGCGGAGACGGGAGAGGATCCGACGGCAAGCCGACGCGGAAAGAACTCTTCGACGTCTTGAAGTGGGCGGAGAGCGAGTTTTATACCTGCCTCAAAACCTCGTCCGAGGCGAAGGCGGCCCGCGAGTATCTTGCGTCGCGCAATTTCAGCCCCGAGACGATCGAAAAGTTCCGCCTGGGCTACGCTCCGATCGAGGGGCAATTTTTACAACGTCGCGGGCGCGATCGTTTCAATTCGGCACAACTTGCCGCCGTGCGCCTGATCTCCCCGCGTAGCGAGAGTGACGGATATTACGAATATTTCCGCGGCCGCGTGGTGTTTCCCATCCGCGACGCCTCGGCTCGCACCGTTGCGTTTGGGGGACGCGTGGTGCCGGGCGTCGGTTCGCCCGACGCACCCAAATACCTGAATAGCGCCGACAGCCCGCTCTTCGCAAAGAACAAGGTAGTCTTTGCTTTGGACGTGGCACGGCCCGCCATCGCCGGGCGCGACTCGTGCGTGGTGATGGAAGGGTATGCCGATTGCATCATGGCTCATCAGTTTGGGATTTCCCACGCGGTCGCAACACTAGGCACGGCTTTGACTGAAAACCACGTCGGAGTCCTCAAGCGATTCACCCGCAAGGTGGTGCTCGTCTTCGACGGAGACCAGGCCGGCCGCGACGCGGCGGAAAAGTCGCTTCCTCGTTTTCTTTCCCAGGACGTCGACTTGAGGATCCTGACACTGACGACCGCCAAGGACCCGGCCGACTTCCTCACCGAGCACGGTGCGGAAGCCTTCGGCGCGCTGCTCGATTCGGCTCCCGAGGCCTGGGAATACAAGCTACGCTTGAGTATCGAACGCCACGGCCTGGCTTCCATCGATGCGCGGGAGCAGGTGGTGGCCGAGATGCTGGAGCTGTTCCGTCAGTCTCCGCGATTCAACGGATCGGCCCGTGAGAACATCGTTCTCAACCGGCTGGCCTTCCGCGTCGGGCTGACGGAGACGCGAATCCGCGAGATGCTGGCGGCGGGCCGACGGAAATCGGCGCAGGCCCCGCGCGTCTCCGGTGTTCAAAATTACGACAAGTCGATTCAAATCCACGAGAATCGCCCTTCACGGCAGGTCGCCCCGACGAGCGCCCGAGGCAAGCTCGAACGCGAACTGCTGG
Source organism: uncultured Planctomycetaceae bacterium (assembly GCA_963813715.1). Lineage (GTDB taxonomy): Bacteria > Planctomycetota > Planctomycetia > Planctomycetales > Planctomycetaceae > DASPSM01. The sequence continues at coordinate 118,831 of CAWFAK010000015.1, forward strand.
AATGCGTGATCGCCGATCCGGCGGCATTTCCCGCCGTGCAAGCGGTCGTCGTGGTCGAGGACTTCGAGGACGAGGCCCACCGCCGGTTATTGGCGTTGTGTTACCGCGTGGCAGAATCGGGCATGTCCCCCTCGTACGAAAATCTGATTGCCGGCACCGAAGAGGCCGACCTCAAGGGCCTGCTCGTCACGCTCGAGACGACGTCCCGGGCCAAGGTGCAAACGCTGCGGCTCGACGGCCCCCAGGCGGCCATCGCCGCTCAGCAGGCCCTACTCACAGACAGCTTGCGGCTTTGGAAGCACCGGGCCGAAACGCACGCGGTTTCGGTCGAGCGGCTGGCTTCCCAGAACGAATCTTCGGGCACGTTCGACGCGGCCCAACGCGACCACCTGCGACGCGCCATGGAAATTCACGGCGAGCGCGCAAGAGCGAACACCACGACTTGAACTGGAGGACGCCCGTGTTGCATCGGCTTGACGACAAACTCAACGACTTGATCGCGATCGGCAAGGGGCAGGGGGGCTGGCTGACATTCAGCCAGGTCAACGACTACCTGCCGGACGAGGCGGTCAATCCCGAGAAGCTCGACACCCTGTTGATGTCTCTCGAAGAAATCGGGATGGAGATCGTCGCCGACGCCAAGCTGCCGTATAAGCCGCCCGAAAAGAAGAAGGGCAAGAACGGCCGCAAGGCGAAAGAGGGCGAAGAAAAGTCCCGCCGCATCGACGATCCGGTGCGGATGTACCTGACGCAGATGGGCGAGATCCCGCTGCTCACGCGCGATCAGGAAATCTCGCTCGCCAAGAAGATCGAGGTCACCCGCAAGCGGTTCCGCCGCCAGCTGCTCGAGTGCGAATACGCGATGAAGGCGGCCATCGACATCCTGTCGAAGGTCAACGTCAGCGAGCTGCCGTTCGACCGCACGATCAAGGTTTCGGTGACGGAAGGGCTCGACAAGGGTCAAATCGTCGGCCGGATGCCGCAGAACCTGAAAACGCTCGAATATCTGCGGGCGAAGAACATCGCCGACTTCGAGAAGATGGTCAATCCGGAAACGCCGGAGAAAGAGCGGAAGTCGGCCCAGCACTCGCTCGCTCTGCGGCGGCGGAAGATGGTCACGCTGATCGAAGAGATGAGCGTGCGGACCCAGCGTCTGCAGCCGGCGATGAAGCGGCTGGCCCAGATCGGTTTCCGCATGACGGAGCTCGAGTCGCAAATCGAGCACTTGAAGAAGCTCAAGACGGCCAAGGACGAGCGGGCCAATCTGCAGCGCGAGCTGTACGACCTGATGATGATGACGCTCGAAACGCCGGCCAGCCTGCGGGCCCGCCTGGAGAGCATCGAGCAACGCTTCGGCAGCTACGAGCATTCGATGCGCGAGCTGTCGGGAGGCAACCTGCGGCTCGTCGTTTCGATCGCCAAGAAGTACCGCAACCGCGGCCTGAGCTTCCTCGACCTGATTCAAGAGGGGAACACGGGCCTGATGCGGGCGGTCGACAAGTACGAGTATCGCCGCGGCTACAAGTTCTCGACCTACGCGACGTGGTGGATTCGGCAGGCCATTACGCGAGCAATCGCCGACCAGGCCCGCACGATCCGGATCCCGGTGCACATGATCGAGACGATGTCCAAGCTCCGCAAGGTGAGCAAGAAGCTGCTGCAGGAGAAGGGACGCGAGCCCACGATCGAGGAAACGGCCGAGGCCGCCGGCGTCAGCCTGGAAGAGACGCGCCGCGTGCTCAAGATTCTCGCGGCACCCGATCAGTCTCGACCGGCCCGTCGGTGAGAGCGAAGACAGCTACTTCGGCGACTTCATCGAGGACGAGGGGAGCGAAAGCCCCGTCAACGCGGCGACGCAGGAGATGCTGAAGGACAAGATCGACACCGTTTTGAAGACCCTGACCTACCGCGAGCGCGAGATCATCAAGCTGCGGTACGGCCTGGGCGACGGCTACACCTACACGCTCGAAGAGGTGGGCCGCATCTTCAAAGTCACTCGCGAACGCGTCCGCCAGATCGAAGCCAAGGCCGTCCGCAAGCTGCAGCACCCGGTCCGCAGCAAGCAGCTGAAGGGCTTCCTGGACCAACTGGCCGCCAACGCCGCCAACTGATCACGCACGTTCGTCAATTTCCGAAGCCGCCGGACAAGCTCTTTTGTCCGGCGGTTTTTTATTGCCAACGCAGAGAGTCGCGGCGAACGTAGGAATGAGCGGGTGGGTCTTAAGAGGGCAACGCTCCCGCCTGAGCCGCGAGCGCACAACGCAAATTAGCCCGATTGAATCCGACAGGCTCGGCGGGGATCTTCGCACTCTCGTCCGGGAGGCTCGGCAATCCGGGTCGAGGCGTATAGAATGAGGGGGTGATACAAATTGGAACTCGGAGCCCAACGATGAGTGCGGCGACAGCCGGCCTCAAACGCTTGCACGAACTACACATCCGCTTGCAGGACATCAATAAACAGCTGGAACATGGCCCCCGCCAGGTCAAAGCCCGGCAGCAAATTCTCGCGAAAAAGCAGGCTGAGGTCGACGTCCTCAAGGCTGAGCTGAAGCAGACGCGGATGCTCGCCGACCAGAAAAACCTGCAGCTGAAGACGAACGAAAGCAAGATCGAGCAGCTCCGCGCCAAGTTGAACCAGGCCCAGTCGAACCGCGAGTTCGACGTGATCCGCTCGCAAATCGACGCCGACACGATGGCCAACAGCGTCCTGGAGGACGAAATCCTCGAGGTGCTGGAAAAGGTCGATCAGCAGCAGCAGAAGATCAAGCACATCGAAGAAGAAGCCGCCCAGTCGGCCGCCGAAGTGCGACGGGTGGGTCAAGAAATCGAGACGGCGGCTCCCAAGCTCCGCGCCCAGGCGACCGAGTTGCAAACCGCCCTGTCCGAGGCGGAAAAGATTCTCCCCTCGACGGCGATTGTCACCTACCGCCGGCTGGTGCAGGCCCACGGGGCCGGGGCCTTGGCGACGGTGGAAAACAACGCCTGTACGGCCTGCTTCGAGATTCTGTCGGCCAATTACCTGGTCGAGCTCAACACCGGCAAATTCTTGTTTTGCCGGACCTGCGGGCGTCTGCTCTATCGCCCGGAAGCCGACTGACGGGCCCGGCCGGCAGCGCGCATGTTGCGTTTCGTCAACATGCGGCGCGCGATGTTTCCCGCTGACAACACGGCTCGGACTGCGCGACGCTGCGCGCCATTTTTCTCGGCGCTGCGCTTAACTGTGCTCGCATCCAGACTTAGGTCGCCGATCCGCGGACGTCGCCGCGCGCGGGCCCGATTGGCTCGCCCTTTGCGTTTGTGGTCTGTCGACATCGATGGCCGGCCAATTTGGGCAGACAGCGACACCGGCCATCACCGACACCTCCGGGCACTCCGCCTGAACCTGGCCGTCGTTTCGGCCCGAGCATCACAGGAAGAAACCTCGATGGGATCACGCAAAGACCGGATGAAAATCCGAGAGGAAAACGGCGTCACCATTCTGGACCTGGGTCAGGTCGAGATTTGGGACGGTGCCGACCTCGCTTTGCTGCGAGACACCTTCGCCCGCAAGTGCGGCCGCCAGGGCTGCAAGAGCCTGGGCGTCGACATGACGAGCGTGAAATACGTGCCGAGCGGTTTCTTCGGCATGCTGTTCGACTGGCACGAGATGGGCGTGGCCATCCGGCTCTACACCCCACAGCCGCGTGTGGCCAACATGCTCTGGTTCCGCCAGTTCTTCGGCGAAGAGTCGAACGGTGCGTACCTGTTGCAGAGTGAGCCCAAGGAACTGATGGCCTTCGACGATTCGTGCGATTGGAACGACGAGGACGAGGAAGTCTGGGTCGAGGCCCCGAGTCCTTCGGTGGGCGCCTACGGAAACACATGACGACGGTTGACCCCGTGAAACGGCCCGACGGTCTCTCGCCCGTCGGGCCGTTTTTTTTCGCCACAAGCCATGGCCGCCGACATCGCAGGACGGCTACCATCGACCTCGAATTGGAGTCTTACTCGTCGCACCTCGGAGGGGCTTCGGCCGCGATGCAGTCCACCGTCCTCGTCACCGGCGGAGCCGGCTATATCGGCTCGCATGCCGTCCGTCAGCTGATCCAGAGCGGCCATCAGGTGGTCGTGCTCGACAACCTGTCGCGCGGGCATCGCGCGGCCGTCCATCCCAAGGCTCGCTTCGCGCAGCTCGATCTGCTACAGACCGAAGAACTCGCGCGGCTGTTGCGCGACGAAGCTGTCACCGGCGTGATGCATTTCGCCGCGCTGGCTTACGTCGGCGAATCGGTCGACGAGCCGCTCGTCTACTATCAGAACAACCTGGCCGGCACGATCAGCCTGCTGCGGGCGATGGACGAGGCGGGTGTGAAGCGACTCGTCTTCAGCTCGACGTGCGCGACCTACGGCGTGCCTCCCAAACTGCCGATCATCGAGTCGACGCCGCAACAGCCGATCAATCCCTACGGCTGGTCGAAGCGGTTCGTCGAGCAAGTGCTGATCGACAAAGCGGTCGCCCGCCCCGACTTTGCCTGCGTGGCGCTGCGCTATTTCAACGTGGCCGGGTGTGCCGAGGACGGCAGCATTGGCGAGGACCATCATCCCGAAACGCACTTGATTCCGCTGGTGCTGCAGGCGGCCCTGGGTCAGCGCAAATCGATTACCGTGTTCGGCACTGATTATCCGACGCCCGACGGCACGTGCATTCGCGATTACGTGCACGTCGACGACTTGTGCCGGGCGCACCTGCTGGCACTCGAGCGCATCGCGCCGGAAAGCCCCGCTTCTACAACGCGGGGATCGGCCGCGGCTATTCGGTGCGCGAGGTGATCGACTCCGCCCGCCGCGTCACGGGACGCGAGATTCCCGTCGAGTTTGCCGCCCGCCGCGCCGGTGATCCGCCCGAACTGTGGGCCAATGCCGACAGCCTCCGGGGCGAGTTGGGCTGGTCGCCGCAGTTTACGCGGCTGGACGACGTCATCGCGACCGCTTGGAAGTGGTTCCGCGAGCACCCGCACGGCTACGACGATGGCGAATCGCCGGCGGCCAAGCGCTGACCTCATTCCGCTGTTTCGAGACGGCACCATCCCGCTCGCGCACGGAGGTTTTACGGACCGCGGGTTCCGCATTGAGGATCATGCGAGTTTTGCCGCTCGGGTCGATTTTCAGTTTCTCTACTTCCTCGATCTGAAAGTCGACGTTGTCCATCCGCTTCTCGGTCAGAATCTCCCGCAGTTGCTGGCGAATCGTGCGGCGGATGGACTGTTTTTCGTCGCGACTGCGCCCCTCGTCGAATCTTGCGCGAAAGACGAAGGTGGACGGGTCGACCAGCTGAATCTGCCAGGACTTGAGGCCTGGTATCCACAGCTCGGCGATCAGACTGGGATGGATGAAGTCCTCCACACCATCGCGGTTTCGAAAGACCGGTCTGTCCTCCGTCCGTCCAACCAAGTCGCGGATCTTGGTCAACGGATAGCGACCAGACGGATCGTCTGCGGGAACCAGCACGTCGTCCATCCGATAGCGGATCAAGGGCAGGGTGTCGTTGAAGAGATTGGTGACGCACGTGGAGTCGTCGCGTAATTCAAAGATCAGGTCATCTTCGAGCAGATACATACCGTCTGAACCGGGCAGCGTCATGGCCATGAACAAGTGCTCGCTCGAGGCATACGCATTAATCACGGGGGCCTTGAAAGTCTGCTGCAGGACTTCCCGGCAGCGCGGCCGCAACGGCTCTGCTCCGCTGACGATCACCCGCGGTCGAATTTGCAGCGCCCCTTCGCGCTGAGCCTCCGCGAGCCCCTCGAGAATGCCCGCGTAGCCGGTGAGTCCTTGCGGCTGAAACTTGTTCAGCGCCGCCACGATCTGCTCCATCGGCTGGCTGACGTCGTACGTCCGGACGTTGAAGAACAGGCGGTTGAAGCCGGAGTTGCCCGTCACGAGGAGGCTCGCGCCGGCAAAATGGCCCTTGGCGGCGGCGACAAAGGCCACGCGCGTTCCCAGCCCCAAGGGGAGTACCCGCAACATCTGGCTGGAGCCGGTGATCCAGGCGGCTTGCGAATAAACAACGTGCCCCACGGTCCCGGATGTGCCCGAGCTGTGCAGCACGTGATAGCGGCCGTCCAGCAACTCGTTCGGGTCGTGCGAATGCGCCAGAAAATCCTCGATTCGCGCGAGCGAAAGAGAGGGGTCGGTCAGAATGCGGTCGAAGTTCTCAGCGACCATTTGCTTGGTAAGGACGGGAAAATCGGTGGGTCGGCAAGAGTCCAAATCGAGCCCCCGCGATTCGATGATCGCGCGGTAGAACGGCGACCGCTCGTACGCTAGCCGGACGAGTCGGCGGAATTTCGCGGACTGTTCGGCTACGAGCTGATCCCGCGAAAGACGCTGCACCCGCCGGCGTTCCCAAACGGCCTTCAACCACACGAACGGCTCGAGTGAAATCATCCACGCACACTCCCTGACCCCTCGGAGAGGCAATCCGCGTGCCAAGCGTGTGGCGGATTTTCTGTTCCGCAGCCGTCGAGTGGACTTTCAGGTCCTGGTTGGAACCGGGTCCGCGGTGCTCGGAGCAACCAAAAGGGGCCGGATGCCATCGAGACCAAGAAGGCCGTTCGACAGGCTTTACGCGATCGCATCCTGAGTCGATTGCGCCTTGCGAGCCTCACGCGCTAGCGACCGACTGTCCCCCCACCACAACAGGGCGAACGTTGGAACGAGGGCGAGCGCGGCCCACTGATAGCCGGTCAAGTCGAGCCACAATCGCGGTTCGGGACGCAGGAACTCGGTGAAAAACCGAAAGACGAAATAAGCGATCAAGTAGAGCTTGAACAACTGGCCGCGAAACAGGCCTTTCCGCAACAACCACAGCAGCACAAATGCAGCGGACAGATGAAACGCCGCTTCGTAGAGCTGTGTTGGATGGCGCGCGATGTGGTCGCCGAAGTCGACGCCCCAGGGCAAGCTCGTTGGCGTGCCGTAGCAGCAACCGGCCCGAAAACATCCCAGCCGTCCCACCGCGACTGCGAGCGGAACCGGGACCGCAAACGTGTCGCCCGTCTTGACCCGGATTTGAAGGATGGCTTTGGCGAGTTCGACTCCGGCATAGCCCCCCACGAGGCCGAACATGATCGTCTTGCCGTCGGAAAACCAGGCGGCTCCCGAGCGCAGGCCCTCCCAGTCGCTGAGCACGAAGGGCAACTTGGAGCCGATCATTGCTCCACAGAACGCGCCGATCAGAATCCCCAACCGCTCCGACGGTGCAATCGCCAAGGGTTGTTGAAATCGCCGGGACAGGAAGAATCCAAGTGCCATCGCCCCGACGATCAGTGCGGCATACACCGGATCAAAATGGAGGAGGCTGAGATTCACGGCCATCGTCCGATTGTCATGTGACCGGCTGCGGAGCCAGCGAGGCGTGCTTTAGCGCATGCTTGAGCACGGGCAGCGGCACGTGGCCGTCGCGGTACAGAACGTTATACGCGCAAAATGGAATCACATGTCCGCTCGGCAAGACGTGGTGGATGCAGCACTTCATCAGCCGCCTCACATCGAAGTTATACGCATCCAGAAACGACGTAATCGTGATGCGAAACACATCGGATTGTGACAGCGATTGAGCGAGTGCCCGGCCGAAAAAATCTTGGGCCGCGTTGGTGTAGTCAAGCTTCGCCCCGTTTCCCCCCGGCGGCGAAAGTGAAATGACCGGCAGCGGGAGCGGCCCGCTTGCGGTCATGCACGGCGCATCGCCGGGCACGCAGGCCCCGCCGGCGCAGCAACCAGCCGTGCCCAAATACTGTTCGATCAAATCGCGGGCCTTGGCCCGGTTGAACGTAATTCCGTTCGCCAACAGGTCGACATGGTTTCGGGCGTCGATGAATCGCGTCAGCGGGATCACGTCGTTGCCGGTCCGGTACGCGTACGCCAGGCTGTGGCAGTTCGGGTGCGCAAGGGGAGTGGCAGAAAGTCCGATTCCTGAAACAGCCCCGAAGTTTGGGCCGCGATCTTCTTGATCACGTCGGGGAACGTCACGCGCCGCTCCAATTCCTCCGGCAGCACGAAGCGGCCCGAATACGTTGCCGGCTGCAGGCTGAGCCCGGTGATCCAGGGCCGCGCGAGGCAAAAGCGGACGACGTCGCCCAATTCGTCGTCGTTCACACCGCCTTGCAGCGTCATCACAGGGATCGTCGCAATGCCGTGCTCGCCCAAAAGCTCGATCGCGCGGAGCTTTGTTTCGAGCAACGACTCGCCGCGCAATTTCAGCGACGTCGATTCGCGAAACCCGTCGAACTGGAGGTACGCTTGAATGCGATGCTTGTAGCGGGCCAACTGGTGGATGAATTTGGAATCGCGGGCGATCCGCAGGCCGTTCGTGTTGATCATCACAATGTCGATCGGCCGGCTGCAGGCATAGTCGAGAATCTGGTCGAATTGCGGATGGATCGTCGGTTCGCCGCCGGAGAGCTGTAAGACGTCGGGTCGGCCCTCGACCTCGACAAGCCGATCGATCGCCTGCTTGACCTCCTCCAGCGGCAAGTGTTTACCGCGCGGGCCGCTCGCTGCGTAGCACATCGGGCACTCGAGATTGCACGAAGTCGTGACTTCCACGAGGCCGATGCACGTGTGCTGTTCGTGCTCCGTGCACAATCCGCAATCGAACGGGCAGCCGCGATTCGGCTCGACTCCGAAGCGGGTGGGGACCTTCCCCGGGACGTTGAACTCCATCTGGTCGAACAGGCTGACGTCGGAGCAGACGAAGTCTTCGCGCACGCCGTGCGTGGGGCAGTGTTTGCGGAAATAGACGCGGCCCTCTCGCGCGATGATTTTGGCCGGCGTCAGTCCCAGACACTCGGGGCACAGGCTTTGGGTCATCCCAAGAAAGGTGTGGTCACGAAGTTGCATGCGTCACGCGTGAGTTGAAGGCTGTGTTCTGGGATTTGCCCGCATTAATGCCGGACGACAATGCTCAAGAGCGCGAACGAACAAAACAGGAACAATGCAGAGAAGATCGCCAAGACGAGCAGGCAGAGAATCGCGAACGTTCTTGCGAGAACCGAAAGGACGCCATCGATGAGTTCTCCGACTCTTCCCAGGCTGTCGGAGTACCTCTGCCGGTCGAACGATACGTACATGGCCGTGACCGCCGGAGCCACGACCAGCACGTAGAGCACGGCCAACCCCGGCGCCCGCCTCCACAGTCCGATTCCAACAATTCCCAGGGCTGCGTTCAGCCCAATCAGCATGGCGATCCTCGTCGGCATGTCGTCGCTGAGGCCTTCGAATCTGGGCTTTTGCGGTTTGGGTGTCGGCGCGCGCGTCGCTACGAAAACCTTTTCTCGGCCGAGGTTCGCGAGAGGTCTGCTCGACGTCGTGGTGGGCGTGCTGACCGTCGACCGTGGCGCGTACGGGAGTGGCGCGTGCGGGAGCGGCGCGTGGCACATCCAGCAACGGACCGCGGTCGACCCGCTCCTCGCCCCACATTCCGGGCATTTCGGAAAGACCCAATCGCCGGCTGCACTCATAAACGGCCGTCGGAACTTGCCACACAGAGGGCTTGATGTTCGCCAACTCCTAAAGCCGGATCGCGTTGCTCGCCAGCAGCAAAAAACAAAACACGCCAACGGCGATCACGACTCCGAAAACGACCAGAAACAACACCCCGACCGTATTGAGGAACTTGGCGAACAGGAGGAGGAGAGTTTCCCCGAGTGAGTCGCCTTGGGTCCATTGATCGGGTTTCTTGCGAGCCAGTGAGATCGACATCGCGATCAGGGCCGGGATGACGACGACCAAATACAGAATGGCCAGGCCGGCTCCCTGCAGCGAGAGTCCGGCTCCGATTACGGCCAAGGCAACGATCAACAGGAGCATCGCCGACCGTCGCGTCGAGGCGCTGGTCCGAGCCGCCTCGAGATCCGATGGCGGGCGCTCGACGGCCGCTGCTGTCACTTCGAGAGACGCGCCGGGGGGTTTTTTGCCCCGCGATAGCGGTGCATCGCACATCCAACAGCGATCCGCGGTCGGACCGCATTGCGCTCCACACTCCGCACACCTCTGGAAGATTCGTTCGTACGAAACGCTCATGCCGAAGCGCCTGGTGCTTGCTCGCCACCTCCGGGAGAATTCTCCGACGAGTCGCGTCGATCTTCGACGCGGTCGGCAAATTCAAACGCCAATCGTCGCACGCGCCGAACGACCGCGCCTAACGTCACACCGGCAATCAAAATTGCCGCCAGGAAAATCATCTCGCTGTGCCGGGGCGCCGTCTTGTCTCGCGTGGCAAAGTGGTCCGCATAAATCACCAGGGCCAGGTAACCGGCCAGGCACTCGATGGTCGCCAGCCAGACGAGCCGCAGGCTGAAGCGCAAGGCGGCGACCGCCAGGATCAGAAAGTATCCGACGACCAAGGGACTCCGCGGGCCGTCGCACACGCCAATCATCAGGGTCAACAGCCAGACATCCACGGACGTCGTGATGAACTTCATCGCGCTGGGAAAGACGTGCCGCGCGAGGGCCAATTGCACGGCGAGCGCCGTCAGGATCCAGGCAACAGCGAGGGCCGTCACCATCTCGTCGAACCGCGGGCTCGCCCCCTCGATCCCGGGCAGCCCGAACCAGCGGTGATAATTCACCAGGTGAATCAGGTAGAAGGTGGCGATTCCGCCGATTCGCAGCAAATTGGCGCGCAGCTCTCCATCGTATTGCTGCCACCGACTAACGATGAACCATTGCCGGTCGACGATCGCGTCGTGCATCCGACTTTTCCCGCCGGAACCCAGAACGGAGCTGGTGTGCTCCGATCATGGCGTGGCGGCGGGCCGAGTACAACGCAAATCTTTCGAAAACCGGGCCCGCAGGCCGCCGCAGTTCAGTGGACGAGCAGCGGCTGGATGCGGTCGCGAAAGACGGCCGAATCGGGCTTCGCGAAGAGTGCGTCGTATTCCTCGCTGTCGAGCGGGCCGGGCAGACGACAGAGCTCCAGCTCTTTCCGCCAGCGGCTGGCACGTACGTCGATCGTGTGCGACACAAAACCGAACCCGTCGAGTAGAGCGTGCAATTCTTCGCGCGAGTGGCCGGCCCGCCTGAGCTTCGCGTCGGCGATCTCCGTCACCACGATCACGTTGGGCCGTGCCAAGAGCGACTGGATGCCCCGCAGCACCTGCACCTCGTAGCCTTCGACGTCGATCTTGATCAGCGTCGGCTTCTGGGCGTCGAACGCGGCAACGTAGCGATCGGCCGGCTCCGTGCGGACTTCGACGCGCAGTCCCTTCGGCCTTTTCTGGAACAAAAGTTCCCAACAGCATCTCGTCGGACGGCACGAAGAGCCATTGCACCGATTCGCAATCGGCGACGGCGCGCGGCACCAGCTCGAAGTTGGTGACGCCGTTCATCTCAAAATGGTCTTTGAGCCGCGCGAAGGCCGTCGGATTGGGCTCGAAGGCCACGCCTTTGCCTGCGGCGCCGATGCGGCTGCGGGCCAAGAGCGACGTCAAGCCGACGTTGGCGCCGACGTCGACGTACTGATCGCCGGCTTGGAGCAGCGTCTCGAGCACGCGGCAGATGTCGGGCTGGTAGTAGCGTCCGCTGAAATAAGCGCGGCGATCGGACCAGTTCTGCAAATTGAGCCGCATCAGCAAGCGATGCGTGCCGCGAACCGGCGGCTGCAATCCGCGGGGCCAACTGCGATCGACGGTATCTTCGGCCGAAAACCCACCGCCGCCGATTCGCCGATACAGTCCCTGCCAAAGGACGTCGGCCCGGCGAATGTCGGTCGGCAACCGTCGCATCAGCCCGCCCAACAGCTTGAGCGGAAGGGGCAATTGCGTCGGCGCGGGTCCGGACTGCGAACCGTTCGATCCCGTGATCATCGTTGGCATCTCTGAGTGCGCCCGTCTGGTTGTTCTGGCGCACCATGCCCGCGATTGGCCGCCACCTGGGCACCATAGCAACCGCTATTCGAGAAGCCAAGAAACGGCGGCCACAACCAGCCGGCCGATCCGAGCGAACCACCCGGGGACCGCCCGCCTCAGTCTAGGAAGACGAGTGATCTAGAGCCGTAGACGCTCATTCCCGCGACCGATAGCATCAGCCGGAAGATGCGCGATCACGCTGGCCGAGTGGCGGAATCGGCAGACGCACAGGACTTAAAATCCTGTGTCCCGATAGGGACGTGCGGGTTCGAGCCCCGCCTCGGCCAAT
>CAWFAK010000016.1:0-15000 GCA_963813715.1 uncultured Planctomycetaceae bacterium
GCGGACCGATCGTCGGCGTCGGCAATCGTTTCATTGCGCGTACAATCAGGTCAAGGCAGAGAATTCAACCGCTTGGGCATTCGCGGGCCGCTCGCGACTGCTCCCGCTCGTTGCCGTGGCGTCTCTCGCATTTCGGGATTCCAAGGGGCAGCGGTCCAGTTTGAGTTCATGCGAAAGGAAAAAAATGGCGCACCGATACGTCGTCATGGCGTCAGCTTGGCTCGAAATCATCGTGGGTGCCACTTTCATTACGGCACCCGATGTTCTCTGCGTCTTGCTGTTCGACGCGAAGCCCGACGGCATAGCCATGCCGCTTGCGCGCTGGCTCGGGGTCGGCCTATTGGGTCTAGGGATCGCCTCTCTGCCTTCGAAGGATTGGGAATCGCGCCGCAATGCGGTGGGCGGGCTTTTTGTTTTTAATGCAGGGGTGACGATCCTGGTCGCTTGGGTGGGCGGTCACGGCTGCCCACGGCTATCTGCTGTGGCCTGTCGCCATCCTGCATGCCGCTATCGTGGTCGCGTTGCTGCCGGCACTTCTCGCAAGCAAAGGTTCGTTGAATGCCGCCTCATCATTGCAAGATGCCGCTCGCAGGAATGAGCTTAAGTGAGAAGGGGTCAACGTTGCAAAATCACATCGGCAAGTGTCAGCGAGTGTCAACAGAGGCGCCAACTGCTACTGGGGATCGCCAAACGCGTAAAGATTGCCTTGCGTCCGCACGTAGATTCGCCCGTCGACGAGCGCCGGCGTGGCGACGATTTGCTCGCCCAGATTGTTTCTCGCCAGGACGTGGCACTGGTCGCCGGCTTTGAAGACGACCAGGACGCCGTTGTAGGAGGCGGCGTAGAGGTTGCCGTTCCCGGCGACGGGGGACGCGTAGAAAAAGCCGCTGGTCCCCAGACGCTGCCGATAGAGCATTTTTCCCGTTTGGGCGTCATAACAGGAGGCGATGCCGCCGTTCGTCACGACGTAGAGGCGGCCACGGTAGTAGAGCGGCGACGGCACTTCCGGCAGCGCCCGCTGTTCCTTCCAAACGATGTGTTTCTTGGGAATCTCACCCTTGCCGCCTGGCCGGATCGCGAGCATCGCGCTTTCCCGCTTGGCAAACGCGTCTTGTGCTTCGCTCCATTCTTCGCGACTCAGCCGCCCGTCCCGGTTCTTGTCGATGAACGGAAACATGTCGTCCATGACGATGTTGTCGTCCGGGTTCGTGCTGCCGCGGTTGTAGAAGACCAGGTCGTTCGGCAGTTCCTTCTGTCCAAGCAATCCGTCCTTGTTGGCGTCGTACTTCTTGATGAGGTCCTCGAAGACCGGGAACTTCATGCGGTCTTCCGGGTCGCCGCCGGGAAAATGGGCAACCGCGAAGACGAGCCCGTCGCCCAGCGCCGGCGAGGGAATTCCGCCGCCAAACAAGCCGCTGACCCACCACAGCTCCGCGCCGTCTTTGAGATCGTAGGCCACGACGCCGCGGGGCTGGACAAGCAGGATCTCCGTCGTAGCGTCCTCCTTGAGGAGCAGCGGAGTTGCGTAGCCGGCTCCGAAACGGGGGCGGTCTTTTTTCCATACGGTGACGCCCGTCTGCCGCTGCACCGCCAACAACGACGCAACCTTCCCCTGGTATGCGAGCAGCAGCAAATCGCCCGCGAGAATCGGCGAGCTGCCCGAGCCGAACGTCGTCCCGGGAAACGGCAAAGGCTTCTTCCACACTTCGACGCCGTTGTGATCGTAAGCGAGCAAGCCGTACGAACCGAAGTAGACGTAGACGCGATCGGCATCGCAGGCGGGAGTGGGCGTGGCCGGCCCGTTGGCTGGATGCAACGACGTCTCAATCTTGCCGACGGACGGGGCCGCTCGACGCCAGAGGATTTTGCCCGTCTGGCGATCGAGGCACAAAGTCTCGAGTCGTTGATTCGACTTGTCGAACGCCGTCAAAAAAATCCGCCCACCCCACACGGCTGGCGACGAATTTCCGGCGGGCAGCGGAGTCTTCCAGAGCACGTGGGACGAGGGGCCGAAATCGACCGGGTAGTTCGCTCCCGCGGGAGCGATGGCCAACCCGTCGGGTCCGCGAAACTGCGGCCAACGCAGGTCATCGACTTTAGGCTCGGCGGCCGTTGCGACTCCGAAACAACTCATCGCAACGACTAGCGATCCGAGGCATCGCCGCATCCGCAGGCTCCCCGACGTGGTGACAGAATAAGACGTGCGCACAGCTTACCAGTCTAACAACGTCGGTCGGCGGGTTTCGAGCGCGAGCTCGTCGCCGGACGATGAGTAGAGCCGCATGTGGTCCCGGTTTCGGAACGTTTCGGGTTTTTCACTGATCCGTTCGCGGCGATCGGCCGTTGTGAATGGGATCACGGGCAATTAGGATCTCATCATGTGCTGTAAGAACCGTCCTTTGGCCTTGTTCGGTGCCTGCCTGGCAATCGCCGCCGGGACTGCCTCCGCTTTGAGCAGTTCCCACTCCCGCGATGCGGACGAGGCGATACCGCAAGTGGCGCCCCAATCCGACGAGCACCAAGCCGAGCTCAAGCACTCCCCGGCACCGTTGGACACGCCGGCCAACAAGCTCGGCGGCAACCAGAAGCCGGCGCGCTGAGTGCCGTCCGACAGCCAGCGGACCGTCGCCGACGTCTTGCACCAAGTCGCGCGTCGGTCGCGCATGCGCGGCCTCGCCGGAACTCGGGCTACCGCAACGTGGGGTCGATGCCGTTGCTGCAGAACGGGCAATGCACGTAACCGGTGCCATGACAGACGGGGCACATGCGGTGGACCGATTGGGTCGTCGAGTTTGTGATTACCACGGGACGGTTGTTGGAGCCGACGTTGATCTTGTCGTGCACCACCACTTCGTCGTGGATTTTGCCGTGCAGGCACCCCGGGTTCCGGCAGCGGATACGGCCGCGGCCGTTGCAGGCCGTGCACACATGATCGTCGTAAATGTCCGCTTCCCCGCTTCGCAATCCGTGGCCGTGTGCACGCCCGCGCGTGTCGTCTTTGGCGTTCATCGCCAGGGCGACCTTGCGATAGCCGGTGACGATTAACACAACCGACGGACTGATCTTGGCGTCGACGTCGGACCACTTGAGCGATGGACCGTCGAGCGGCGCGTGGGCGAAGTTCGGCAGTGCGGTGCGGAGGAAGGCCGTGGCGTTCAGCGAGGGAACGCCGCCGGCGTATTTGGCGTTCGAAGGATCATCGCCCGGACGATAGCCGGTCGAATGGACAGCCACGACGTTTGCGTGCTCGTCGAGTACGGCTCCACCGCTGGCGCCGTGGCTCGAGGCCGCGTCGTACCAGAGCTTGCGGGAGAAGTCCAACCAGCGCGGGCCGCCGATTCGGCCCACGTCGCCCGGCAGAGCCGTCACGACGCCGCGCGTCGTCTTCAGGCCGAGCCCGAACCAGCTGCCGCCCGGAAAGCCCATCAGGAGGATCTCAGTGCCTCGCGGCGGCACCTTGTCGGCCAGCGTGATCGAGGGTGCGTTGAGCTGATCGCACCGCAGCAGGCAGAGGTCGTCGTCCTCGCCGACGGCCACGCACGTCGCAGCAAGGCGTCGCTGATGACTGTTGTCGGTCGGGTCAATGAGTTCGATTTTGTCGGCCCGGCCGAGCGTCAAATCGTCGACCACGTGCCGGCAGGTGAGGACGTAATGCGGCTCGACGACAAAGCCCGTCCCCTGGGCGACAAGGTTTTCCGCCTCCGACTGCGGCGCCTGCACGCGCGACAGGCCTTCGCGCTCCTCCTTGGGCGAGACGAGAGGCATGTACCGCCAGCCGACTTTCAATTCGGAGCGGGTGCCGTCTTTCGTCGTGATGACTTTGGAGTAGAGCCTGGTCGCTTCGGAGAGAACTGATTTGTTGGGGCGGATGCGGCCGAGCTTCGCCTCGCTGACGATTCGTCCCAGGTTCTGCGTCACTTCCTCGGACGTCGGCGAGCGATCGGCCGCTTCCCGCAGATGATGTAGAGCATCAGCATACTTGTCCTGCCGGATCTCGGCGATGGCCAGGTTGTTCAGCGCGGGGACATAGCCGGGAATTCGCCGCAGGACGATTTGGAAATGCTGGGCAGCCGTTTTCGGGCTGCGGATGCTCGGTGGCGTGATCGAGTTGAGAATGCCGAGCGTGAAGTCGGCGGCGATTGAGTTCGGGTCGACGCGGCTCGCCCTTTCGAGCGTCTTCCGGGCTTCCTCAAAGTTCAGCAGCCGAGTCATCTCATACGCCTGCGAAAACAGCTGGGCGGCTTCTTCGTGGGCCTTGGCGGCCTCGGCCGCCGCGACCCATTTGTCTCCGAGCCGGACCAGATCCTGCCTGGCTCGATCCTCCCAGGTCGCCAGGTTGGCTTTGAACGAATCCTCTTGCGTGGCTGGGAGCGTGCGCGTGGCACGGAAATGGTTGTAAAGGGCCAGTGCTTCCTTAGCCGTCGCCGAATGACGGGCAGTCACCTCGAGGGCCCGCACATCGGCATCCTTGGCCGGTGCCTTGGGCACGACGATCACCGCTGGTTTTGCGGATGCGTTTGCGACCAGTGTGCCGTTCGTGCCAGGTTTGGCACTGGGTGCTGCGCTGGCGACCGACGGTGCCGTCGCGCTAGGCTGAGTCGCGGGGATGGGCGGCGATTTGGCGGTCGGCGACACATTGGCCACGCGCGGCGCGGGCTTGTCTAAAATGCCGGGCTTCCGCGGTTTCGGCGACTGCCTGTCTGGCGCGCGAGTGTCCCGCTCGAGCGGAGAGGCCGCGGATTCGAGATTCGATTTGGCGACGAGAGCCGGATGTCGATCGCCCGCAGGCGAGGCGACGTTGCTGTTGCTCGCGGGGAGTGTCGCTTGGTTGGGCTTGGCGGATGGACGCGGTTGGGAAGGCAGTGCCGCCGGCGCTGTTGTGGGCGGACTTTTTGCGGGGTCCGATTCGTCGCCGGCCAGTGTCTGGCTTGCAGGAGGCTTGATTGCGCTCTGCGTCGCGGCGGGTGCGTTGGGCAGCGTCGTGTTGGGCTGCGCTTTGTCCACAAGAGTGACAGAAGCGGTCTGACCGGCCGTGGCCTCATCTTGGTGTGCGGCCACCACAGCCGGGACTTGCTGACGTCGGCCCAGCTCGAACGCCCCCAACAGCACACCTGCCAGCACCACGACACCGGCGGTGGCGGCCAACGCGAGCGGGAGACGCGAAGTCTTTTCAATGACAACGTTGATTTCGTCTGACGCGGGTGCACTTCGCTTCCGACGTGCGGGCGTCGCGGGGACCGACTCGGCCAGCGCGCGCTCAGCCGGAGTCCATGGCCCCGAAAGCCCCCTCCGCAGGGGCGTGTCGGGCTTAATTCGCCCGGCCGCCAAAGCACCGCGCACCTGGCTCTCGGACAGGGGTCCCTGAGCCTTGTTGCTCTTATAGATATACCAGTCGTCGCTCATCGTTGGCCCTTTTTCGCGATGCGACGTAACCGTCGACGTGTGTCAGTCTGACGACTGCCCGGACGGTCCGCTACTAGCAAAAATACTTAATACCGGTACCGCGCACGGACTGCCAGCGCGAACCGGGAATCGGGGCCATTCAGGTGACCCACGCAGGCGCGCCACGTGTGGAGAAATCTACTTCCGAGCCGGAACCGGCAATTTGGCCGATTGGCTTAAGCGCGTTTGCCCAGCAGCCAGCGGCGGGCATGGTGTCGCAAAACGGCGGACGAGGCGATGGCCATCTTCTTCCAGTGGCCCAGCGCGACTCGGTGGCTGAAGACGTCGTAGTCGCGGGCCTCGATGGCGTCGAGCAGGGCCGCGTAGGTCCGAATCATCGCGTCGAGGATGGGCCGCCCCGGCGGATGGCAGAGCGGAATCAAGCAACGGGCTCTGTCGAAATCGGCGCGGGCCCGCGCGGCCTCGAAAGCCATCAGCTCGCGGAACCGCGGCTCCATGTGGTTGGTTTGCAGGTCCGACTCGCTCAAGCCGAAGCGACGCAGATCCTCGCGCGGCAAATAGCAGCGGCCCATCCGCGCGTCTTCGGCCACGTCCCGCAGGATATTCGTCAGCTGAAACGCACGACCGCAATCGATGGCCAGCGGCGGCGCCTCGCTCGAATCGAATCCCCAAATGTGCAGGCAACACAGACCGACCGCGCCGGCAACGTGGTAACAATAATCGGATAGGTCGGCGAACGTCTCGAAACCCGCAGCATCGAGGT
This sequence comes from uncultured Planctomycetaceae bacterium, assembly GCA_963813715.1. Lineage (GTDB taxonomy): Bacteria > Planctomycetota > Planctomycetia > Planctomycetales > Planctomycetaceae > DASPSM01. The sequence continues at coordinate 6,167 of CAWFAK010000016.1, forward strand.
CTATCTGGACGCCGTCGATCACCGCGAACAGCGTTTCGCGAGGAATGCGATGGCGGGCGACGACGTCGGCGAGAGCCGGCAACGCGGGATGACGAAACTCGGCACCGTCGAGCGCCTGATCGACGTCGACCCGCCACTGCGCCAGCGACGCGCTGCGTTCGGCCAGCGAGAGGCGGTCATCATCCCCCAGATCGTCCGAGACCCGCATGAACGCGTACAGAGCGCACATATCGCGAAACAGGGGCCTTGGAAGTGCCAGCAGCGAGTAATAGAAGTTGCTGCGGCTGGCCTGCGTCCGCTCGCGGGCCCAGCGGTACGACGTCCGTAGAATGCTGGCAAAAGGCTCGCGGATCACCTGCGGCGTCCACGTCCCCACGTCGGGGAGCGACGCTGCGGGCGACCTTGGCGGCGTGACGAGCGAGGCCGGGCGCCTCTCCGACGTTTCAAAGATGATGCCCAACATGAACGGGGTTACTCCATCGTCCGTGACGGTAAGGGCCTTCCTGCCGAGTCCGTTGTGCCGGGCCGTTCGTCGTGCCCCATGACTGATGACGGGGAACTCGTGCGGCGGCGACCGATGAGCCTCCAGGCCGTTCGTCCGAGCGTTCCTGCGAACAGTCGAGCGAACTCACCCTTGGAGATGATCGGCCGCCTCTCCCACACACGATATCCGATTTGTTCGAGATGGTCCAAGATCGACAGCCCGCCGCGGGCAAAAAGCTCGATATCGATCTGCAGTCGACCCGGTAGTATTTGCACCAACGGCAGCCCGCCGAGAAGGTAATAGCGAGCCCGCGCGACCTCGAACTGCATGACGGCAAGAAACGCGTCGTTCGTGCGGCGGTGGCACAGATCGTCGTCCGTATAGCCGAACCGCGCACGAGTTTGTCGCGGCAAGTAGACGCGGCCGATGTCGTAATCGCGGGCCACGTCCTGCCAGAAGTTCGCCAGCTGCAGCCCCGTGCAGATCGAGTCGGAGAGGCGCGCATTCGACTCGTTGAAGCATTCGCAGAGGTGAAGCACGATGCGGCCGACCGGATCGGCGCTGCGGCGGCAATAGTCGGCAAGCTGGGCGAACGTCTCGTACTCGCGGACGTGCTGGTCCTGCTCGAAGGCCGAGATCAAATCGGCGAACGGCTCCCGCGGAATTGCAAATCGCTCGATGGTGGTCCGCAGGGCGACGAACACCGGATGAACGGCCGACCCGCCATAGCAGGCGTCGAGCTGGTCGCGCCACCAGGCGAGCAACTGAGACGAGCGCTCGCGGTCGCCCACTTCGTCGCCCAGATCGTCGGCCCAGCGACAATAGGCGTACACATTAAAGAAGTGCTGATGCAGACGATGGGGCAGCATCCAGGAGGCCAGGGGAAAGTTTTCGTAGTGCCGCCGAGCGAGGTTGCGGCAATACGCCTCGGCTGCAGCGAGCGTCGGGGGCGGACCGGTGCGCTGGGGTCCCCAGGCCTCGAGGTCGGCGGCAAATTGCTGATCGCCTGACGGCATGTTCAGTATCGGAAGCGGAACGCGGCAATTTCACCGATCGCGCAACGTGCGAAACGATCTAAACGGGCCTGGCGGCCGCACTTGGTGTTAAGAAAAACCGATTTCGCCGTCAATCCGCAGGGAGGTCATTTTGGGGGCACCGCGACCGGTGCTGCGACGACTCCGGGCTGTATTTGTTCACCATTCACGGCTATAATCGGCTGCTTGGTCGGGTTCCCGGCCAGTCGGAGGTTTCCAGAGGATTCGGTTTGCGTCCCTCGAGAATCGACGTCCGGTCTCGCGCTTTGAGTCATCCCGTCTCACAGGTTAACAGACCGTCAGTTGGTTAATTGCGAAGAGTCGAGGCACGTTCCTCGGCGAGCGGTGGTCGCGTCTCTGCTCGTCCCGGTTCGTGGTCAAAGGACATGTGTGCCGACGCATTTTTTGCGCCAGCACGTCCGATCTGAATTCTCTGCAGCTTCCATCCTTCGTTTTTTGGACAATCAAAGTTGGTTTTTTGAAGAAGAGCCCTCCGGGGCTCGCAAGGGATGACAATGGGTAAGAATCTGTACGTCGGAAATCTGTCTTTCAAGGCGACTGCCGATGACCTGCGCGAGCTGTTCAGCCAGCACGGCTCGGTGACCTCGGCACAAGTCATTATGGATCGCGAGACCGGAAAACCGCGTGGTTTCGGGTTTGTCGAAATGGCTGACGGAGCTCAATCCGCAATTGACGCACTCAATGGCCAGGACTTTCAGGGGCGACCGCTGACCGTCAACGAGGCTCGTCCTCGCGAAGATCGCCGTGGTGGCGGCGGTGGTGGTGGCGGCGGGTCCCGGGGCGGACGAGGAGGCGGATACGGCAACCGCTATTAAGCTTCTCTCGTTGCTGAAGCCGGTGCTTGCCGCCGGCTGATGCTTGTTCTCAACACCCTGACCGACGCGACCGGTCAGGGTTTTTTTTCGAGTGGACATCATCGCTTCCATGCCGCGCGTTCTCGTCACGCTTTGCACCTACAACGAGCGGGACAATCTCGCCGCGCTCGTCCCCGAAATTCGCCGCACGCTCCCCGACGCGGATGTCCTCGTCATTGATGACGGTTCTCCCGATGGCACCGGGGCGCTCGCTGACGAGTTTGCCGCGGCCGACGCGCACGTCCGCGTGCTGCATCGGGCCGGCAAGCTCGGGCTGGGCTCGGCCACGCTGGCGGGACTGCGGCAAGCGATCGTGGACGGCTACGAATTCGTCATCAATATGGATGCCGACTTCAGCCACGATCCCGAATACCTCCCCGCCCTGCTCGCCTGCATGGAGCGGGCCGACGTCGGCATCGGATCGCGTTACGTTCCGGGCGGCGCCGTCGAAGGTTGGGGACCGCTCAGGCACTTCATGAGCCGGGGGATCAACTGGTACGCGCGACTCTTGTTGGGCCTCACGACGCGCGACAACAGCGGAGCCTACCGCTGCTACCGCTGCGCGAAGCTCAAAGAGATCGATCTCAATCGGGTGCGCTCCCGCGGCTACTCCTTCCAGGAAGAGATCCTGTTTCACTGCCGGCGGGCCAACTGCCGCTTCGAGGAGACGCCGATCGTCTTTCGCGACCGGCGCTACGGCACGTCGAAGATCAACTGGCGCGAGTCTGTGACTGCGCTGTGGATCATTCTGCAGCTCGGAACGGGGAGCGGCGGGACCTCGGTGGTGAAGAATTCGCCGAGAGAGGCGAACTCGAGCGGCGAAGATTAGCGCTCGGAAAAGCGCCCGACGGGAATCGAACCCGCACTCGCAGCTTGGGAAGCTGCCGTGATACCATTTCACCACGGGCGCACAACGACCCGCGACGTCTCTTCAGGAATCGTCGCGGGCGCGCCGTTCAATCTATCGGTCGCCCGAGGGGTGGTCAAGCAGCGCATCGCACCCGCGATTGCCCATCAGCGCTCGCTGGTTTCCCCGGCCAGCCGCGCTCCGTCCGACGCAAAATCCAAGTTCACGACGGACTTGTTTCCCCAGAGCCGGATCCGCCGCCGATCCTCTTCGTAGGTCATCTGCAGGATGCGGTTGCGGAGCCGATCATCGTCGAACGCCAGCGTGTCGCCCGTGCGGGTGTCGATCACTTCGACCAGCATCGAACTGTGATTGCCGTTGAGACGATCGCCCACCAGTGCCAGCATCACCAACACGGGCAGTCGCATCGTCGGCACGCGCAACACGGTCCGCTGCGCGAACGTCCGCTTCCAACGCATCTTTCCCGACCGCCGATCGATGGCCACCAGGTTGCCCCGCAGATCGGCGTGAGGCAGCGTGGTGTCGGTACCGAAGCAATACGAGTAACGCCGCGGCTCGGGGACGGTCTGCATCGGCTGCAGATTGACGTAATAGTTGTCGGCATCGCGAAATGCCGAGACCTGACACAGGCTCTGGTATTCCTGCGAGTCCAGTTTCAGCTCTACCCGGACGGCTCCGGTGCGGCCGTCGACGATCTGCATCGATGCGGCCGCAGTGATCACGGCCACCTCGTCGTCGCCGGTTTCTTTCCATAGCAGGCGATCGCAGACGGGCGTGTCGTACAGGTAGCGATCGGTCAACGGGTCCCAGATTTTCATGCGATGCGTGCCTTCCCGCGACGAGAAGAAGAGCAGACGACGGCCAAACGCCCGCCGCTCGGGAATCTGGCGTGTCGACGGGTCGAGGGACCCCTGCCGCAGCTCTTCGCCGGTTGCCGTGCGATAGATGGTGTAGTTCAAGTGATCGGGACCGAACACCACGAGCGCCTCGTCGTCGCCGATGATCCCGCGGTTGGCGTCGGCAACGAGCCCGGACTGCGGGTCCAGATCGGTGCGATGCCAAAGGAGCTTGCCCGTTCCCGGGTCGACGACGAACAGGTGCCGATGCGACTGGAACGCGCAGAAGGTCGGGCCCGTCGGGCCGACGAGAGACGAGTCGAAATCCTTTGCGATCCGCGGCGGTGAGTTGGACCAGAGGGGCCGCTCGCTGTCGTGCTCCAAGAGCGAGATGCCGTGAAACGCTCCCTTGCTACCGAGCGGGAGAAAGTGTCCCACCTGCGACGTCACGGCGAGCGTGATTCCCCAATAGTGCGCCGGAATTTCGAGGGGTCCCACGATCGAACCCGACAGCCGATCGACGATGCTCACTTTAGGTTCGTTGACCGTGCCGGCGTCGATTAGTTGAAACGCCGACGCGGCCCGCGTCACACTGGGACGCGAAGCGTTGGCGTACTTTTCGGCCAGGTCCGGGTCGCACTGTTCCCACAAGGATTGCGAGACGCGCGCTCGCCCGAAGGGTCGCTCGGCTGCCTTGAGACGCGCCAACGCGCGCCGCGTGAGCCCGTCAGCCGGCAGCTGGTCGATCAAACGCTTCCATTCGCTCGGGTCGCGTTTGGCGAGCGCGTCCTCGTGTTGCAGCCCGTAGAGCAGGTCGGCTGCTTCTTCTGCGAGTCCCGCCCGATCCCACAACCGGACCAGCTGCCGCTGCGCGGCTCGCACCGTCTCGGGTCGCTGGGACTGCTCGCAGGCCAGCAAGAGCAACTCGGCCCGCTGCCATTGTCCGGCCGCCGCGCTGAGTTCGGCCAGACGGAGCCGCACGGGCTCGGCCTCGGGCCAGCAGCCGTAGACCGCCAGAAAACGCTCGAGTGTCGCGCTGTTGTTGGCCCACAGGGCGGCCGTCTGTTGCCCCGCGATGCGTTCCTCAGCGATCTTCAAGGTTTCGCGAGGGAACGACTCGCACATTCGCTGGCCGGTCGACGCCAGCCATCCGCGCGGCGACACCAGGTATGCGGGGTCGTTAGGCGAGGCCAGCAAGCCTTCGTCACCCAGCTGTGCAAAGGCGCGGGTCGCGTCGAGCACGGCGCTCAGGTCGCCCGTGCGCAGGCCGACTTCGGATTTCGCCTGCAGTAACCGATAGCGCTGGCATGGCGTGTGAGCAAGAGCCACCAGCTCGCGCAGCCGTTCGGCCGGTCGCGCACAGCCGGCGGCCAGCTCTTCGAGCAGCACGCTTCGCTTGAGTTGTTCGGTCCGTTGCTTGAGCTCGCCGCCGAGACCGTCGCCCGCGATTCGCGAGAGGTACGACTTGGCGTCCGCGATCTGGCCGCGTGTGAGGGCGAGATCGGCCGCCAGCGCAAGGTCCGCCGGCGCAGGTCGAGCTGGGTCGAGTCGCTGCTGCACCGTTTCCAAGAGCGCCTCGGCACGTGGATAAGCCACGACCTCGCGCGCTCCGCACGAGACGATCAAGGAGCCGGCCGACACTAAGTTGCCGGGGGCCGCGGATCGCCCGTCGTTCGCCGCCGCGCTACCCGAATCATCGGCCACCCAAAGCTCAGAACGAAAGTCGTCGACCTGCGGAGTCGAGCGTTCCAGGCCGTCTTCGTTTCGTGCAGACAGGTCCCGGTTGCGGGCGCCGCTGCGAATGTCGATGGCCGCGATCCGATTGTCGGCCAACGGCAGGAGATATTCCCCGCCCAGCCGCACGCCGGCTCCGGAGATTTCTCCCGCGCGGATCGACCAGCGCTCCGTGCCGTCGACCAGCGACAGCCCGCGGCAAACGCGCTCGCCGACGATCATCACCACGCCGTCGGACGCAGCGGCCACGAATTCGGCGTCGCCGCGAGGTTTCTTCCACAGGCTCCGGCCGGTCGAGAGATCGAGGCATTGAATCGTCTCGGACTGGCGGGGCAACGCGACGACCTGGTTCCCTTCGACGAGCGCCGCCGTGGGAAATCCTGGGTTGCCGAAAGCGTGCCGCGAGGCGAACGACCAGCTGCTTTCGCCACCCGAGCCGTCGTCATCGCCGCAGTAGTAACTCCAGAGGAGCGCGCCGTCGAGCGCATCGACGCCCACCAGAATTCCCACTTGCGTCGGACATACGATCACGCCGCTGCCGCTCGAGGGCGTGCAGGCGACCGGGTAGCGGAGCGGCTCTTCGTCGATCGGCCGGTCGACGTAGCCGATCCCCTGCACCCATAACACAGCCCCGTTGGCCGCGGACAGCGCGACCAGGTTGAGCTGGCAATCGCACTCTGTGATGGCGTAGAGCCGGCCGTCGAGAGCGAGCGGCGGCCCCAGGAAAAAGTGCCCATGCAGCGGCTGCTGGGCCATTTTGTCCCCGGCCTGCTGCGCCTCGGTCGCGTCGATCGAGCCGTCGCCGTTGCGATCGAGCTCTTTGAACTGTTCGGGCGTGCCGAGGAATTCAGCCTGGGTCACGCGGCCGTCGTCATTGGCATCCATCCGATAGAACCAGTGTGACGTGCCGACCGTCCCGCCGACCGACCAGGCCGGCTTCACGGCGCCGGCCGCATCGCGGAGCGGACTGTGCACGTCGAGCGCGATCAACCGGTTTGCGTTCCGCGACAGACGTTGCGAACCGCGCTGTGTCTCACCGCTTTCATCCTGAGGCACGCCGGGCTGCCTCGGACGAATATCCATCGAGTCAATCGCGAAGACGCGACGGCCGTCTGTGGTCAGCGTTCCGAGGATAGAGTTCGAAGCGTAGGCCCCCATCAGCGCATCGCGCGGAGTCTCGGACGATGCTGCACCTTCGGAGGCTGAGCGGAGCGCATCGGTCTCGAGGAGCGCCCGGACCATTGAGGTCGCCGGAGCATATTTCCACATCTCGCGCCCGGAGTTGACGTCGAGCGCGCGAAATCCCGCGTAATCTCGAAACACGATCGCGCTGCCGACAACGAGCGGCGACTGAATCGTCACCGGCCTTTTTTCCTCTCGCTGCGACGGCTGGCTTTCCCAGCGGCGGACTAACTCGGCGAGCGCCGCCCCGGGAGCAGCCTGGCCCTCGGTCAGGTCGACGCGCCAGGTGGGGTTCATGTAGGGAATCGACGAGGAGCCGGTCCCCGGGCCGTTGGCCAGGGGAACCGAGGCGAACGACTCGAACGACGCCATCGCATGTTCGACGCGCGGCTGGTCGGTCAATCGATCGGGCGAGGCTCCTTCTTCGAGCGAGGCCAGATCGACCGTGCGCGGATTGCCTGTCGCGTTCTCCGCGACGCCGCTTTCGGCCGGCCGAGCGTTCTGGTTGCCCGGCTCCCCCTCCGTGGGCCGAGTGGCAAAATAGAGGTCGCCCAGCGGAGCGCCGCAACAGAGCCGTTCAGCGGCGTCGAGTTTTCGCAACAGGTCCGCATTCACGCGCTTGCGGTGATAGGGATCGGACGCCAACAGCTTCCAGGCGCGAATCGCCAGCGCGTACTCGCCCCGGTCGAGCCAGCGCGTGGCCAGCCAGTTGGTCGCCTCGAAGCCCGAGGCGGTGTGGAAAAAGCGCCGGGTAACCTCGGCGATCACGGCCGGGTCAGAAGCCGCGCGGCCGCGCGCAAGCAGGCGCTGGGCTTCATCGGCGTGGGCCCAATCGTAGAGTTCGCGTGTTTTGTCGTTCGCCGCGCTCAGCAGGCTGACGGCCCGCCGCCGCGCACTTGCGAGGCGGTGCTCCGATTCGATCCAAATGAAATGATCGCCGGGCTGGTCGAGCACCTGTTGCAGCTGTCCGACTGCCTGGCTGATGTCGCCCGATCGCAGGGCCGTTTCCGCGCCGTCGAGAGTGCGCTGGACGCTGCGATCGCGGAAGACCGTTTGGCGGAGCATCCGCTGCTCTCGCCCGTGGGGCTCCTCCTCCGCAGTTTCGACGGGGGGCTCGCCCTGGGGAAGGACCCCGGGCTCCGGTCGGCCGGCCGTCGATTGGGCCGCGGCCGACGCTCCGAGTCCGAAGAGACCGATCACCGACACTCGTGCAGCAAAGAGCACGAGGCCTTGCGCTTCCTTGCGCTTGGCCCGAACGCGGGCCGCCAATCCATTGGCGCGCATGGCAAGTCCTTTCACGCATGCGCTGAAACGAACAGTCTGGGTCGGCATCTTCGGCGAAGCGTGCACCGGAAACCGACAACGGGCTCTAAGCCTCCCAGAGTGAAGTCACCGGTTCAGTTGCGCAGCCGCGCGCCCAGCGGAAGTCAAGAACGGAGGAACGTCCGTGGGAGAAGGGCTGCGAAAAAACCGGCGGAATCTACCAGTTTGGCGATTTCGGATCGAGAGGAGTTGATCGACAGGGATTGGCCTGTGAAATGAGGGGGGAAGGGAGGGGCAAAAAAAGACGCGGCCCGCAGCTGTTTAAGGCTGCGGGCCGCGTGAAAGGTCCCGGCGATGACCTACTTTCGCACCTTTCGGCACTATCATCGGCTCAAGGGGCTTAACGGTCGTGTTCGGAAAGGGAACGAGTGTTTCCCCCCTGAAAAAGCCACCGGAAAGAGATCCGAGCGCGGCGCAAACCGCGCAGGGACCTGATATCAAGAAGATAGCGGTTCAGTGGCAGTGCACACTTTTGCGGAGCAATGACGAGCGGAAAAA
>CAWFAK010000016.1:17500-524068 GCA_963813715.1 uncultured Planctomycetaceae bacterium
GGTTCTTTTCATCGTTCGCTCGCGCTACTTGATTCACTATCGGTCGCCAGTAAGTACTTAGCCTTAGGAGATGGGCCTCCCAGATTCAATCCGGTTTTCACGTGACCGGACCTACTCGGGTACTCATCGGAAGATTGCACTGCTTTCGAATACGGGACTGTCACCCTCTTTGGTTCCGCCTTCCTGCGGCATTCTTCTAGCAGACAATTTTGTAACTTCACTGTGATGAGCCCCACGACCCCGCATGGCCGAAGCCATGCGGTTTAGGCTGATTCCCGTTCGCTCGCCGCTACTGAGGAAGTCACTTTTGTTTTCTTTTCCTGCGGTTACTAAGATGTTTCAGTTCACCGCGTTTGCCTCGTACGCATATGGATTCCGCGTACGACATTCGGGTACCCCGGGATCAACGCTTGTTTGACAGCTTCCCCGGGCTTTTCGCAGCCTTCCACGCCCTTCATCGCCTTCTGGCGCCAAGACATCCCCCACACGCCCTTAGTAACTTGACCACTATGATCCTCGCCTCGATCGCTCCGGAAAAGCTTCCGGACCTTTCGAGACGCATTCACATGCAGTTTTTTCTGCCTGGTCCGTCGTGAAACATATCCGTTGCGGAAATCCGCTTCGAACACCTGACAACGTCCAAGCCGCCTAGCCGCTAAGAGTGCACTGACACAATACGCTCGGAGATCGACCTGTCAGCCTCGTCGGCCGTGATTGCCCATTGCTGAGTTCACACGACTGATTTCGGCCCGAGATTCACGACCCCTTGCGAAGCCGCCAACCTCCAAATCGATCACCCAAATTGCATTGTGTTTACAGATGCCACTTGAACCGCTACCTAATTGTCAAAGAACAAACCCGGTGGATAAAATCCGCCGGGTTTCGCCCCAGTGGGCTGAAGCCGGCTCAGCGACCTCGCTGAGACGGCTTCAAACCACTTGATCGGCCTCAACCCGTGTCGCCAGCGAGACTTACGTCAATTGAGCTCGCGGCGGATCGTCAATCTTAGGAACTCCACCTCTGGTTCGTCAAGCCATTCGCGAAGGCTTTTTTAAAAAAAATGGAGACGACCGGGATCGAACCGGCAACCTCCGCCGTGCAAGGGCGGCGCTCTCCCAATTGAGCTACGTCCCCGTGGGCTCAAGCAGGGAAAACCGGAACCGGCAAAAAGGGGAAAGAGAGCAGGTGTGAATCCGGTTCCGCACCTGCTCTCCGTTTTCGCCAATTCCCCTTTTCAAAGTGGGCGCACGTGGATTCGAACCACGGACCTCAGCTTTATCAGAGCTGCGCTCTAACCAACTGAGCTATGCGCCCGGACGTCTCGATGGGATGCGCGAAATTCGCCATCCAGCGAGCCGTTTTCCGCCCCGTTCCCGAATCTTGAAATACCAGGACGGGGCGAAGGATCGATGATTCTGGCTGCGGTTGTCGCCTCTGTCCAGTCCTAGCGACTGCAATTCTAGCGATGCGAGGCCGCGAGTTCTTTCTCGGCTCGCCCGCACCGTCGCAATGAGCCCGCACCGATGCTCCGGCACGCCTGTGAGGCTTTAAATGCGACGGATATTCCGCGGATGGCAGACTTGGCGGAGCTGGGCCCGGTAATCGTCGAGCCGTTCCATCGATGCCTTCCAGCGAATCATCACGTCCGGCAGAATTCGCCGCCCGTCGACGCCGAAATTTCGTCGCTCTTTCAGGACTTCTCGCATTTCGCCGATCGTCGCTTTGAAGTCGGCATAACACGTTCCCGGTTCGCGACCGACTGAACGCACCAGCCCCGAGCCGATCGTTGCCAACAGATCGAGGTCGCGGAGCCACGAATCGCGGCTGCCGTCGAAATGGTTGAGCGCCCAGGCAGTCTCGGCCCGCAAATAGAGGCTGACCGCCTCGGGGACGTTTCCTTCCCGTTGTCGTTGGCCGGCCAGTTCGGCCAGGTTCTGACAGCGCCGAGCACGTGCAAGGGAGCGCATTCCCCGCACCGCCAGGTAGGCGAGATAAGGCAAAACGCAGGCGGCGACGACCAGCACCAAGCCTCCGCCATAGACGAGCAAATAGCGCATAACCTGCGAACCTCGGAGACTTTATCCCAACCGATGATACCCACGGACCTGGCCCACGGCGACAAAGAACTTTCCACGCAAAAAAGGTCCGGTGGCGCCTCGGATTTCGGGGCTGAGTTCTGGCCCGAGGAAGGGCATTTTGCAAAGGCCGGGTAAGGGGTTAGGTAAAACCACCATCTTGAAGCGGCAGGCTTGATCGATCATAGTGGATGCTGGTCAGGGGGCCGAAATCAGCGGGCCGCAGCAATTGGGACCTCCAATTTCAGCCGGATCGTTGGGCGCTTCAACAGACCGGTGGGCGAGTTTTGGAAAAACTGGCAGAAACTTCGCGCGGCGTTCATCGCACGCGCGGACTTCTTCGTAGTTGCGTGAGCAGCAGGATCGCTCTCTCAGCCGTAGGCCTCGTTGAATGCTGGCTACTGAACGAGACGACAGCGCGCTTCTGCCGGGGATGTTTCGCCTGGCAATCACCGGCCCCGACGAGCCGCAGCCCGTGCAGCTCGTCGTCAACGGCCCCTTTGCGCTGATCGGCCGTGACGAGAGCTGCTTCTGCCGGCTCAATCATCCCGATGTCAGTCGCCGCCACGCTTACTTGCAGGCGATCTTCGGCCGAATTTTCTGCATCGATCTGGGGAGCCGCAACGGCACGCACTGGGGCGACACGCCGCTCCGCAGCGGCTGGCTCGACCCGGGGGTTCCGATCCGCATCGGCCCTTACCAGATCGAAGTCATCGACAGTATTGGTCTCGGCCAACCAAGCTCACCCTTTCCGGAAAACTTTTCACCGCTCGACCCGTACGCCGGTCAATTGGGCAAGCTGCCTCGCGTCGATTTGGAGATTCTCAACGGAGCGGTGCCGAGCGCGGAGATGACCGTCTCGCGGTTGATCACGCTCGTCGGTAGTTCGGCCCGCTGCAAGCTGCGGCTGCAGCACTCGAGCGTGGCGCGGGTCGACTGCGGCTTGCTTTGGCTCGTGGACGGACTGTGGGTCGTGGATCTTTCGGGCCGCGGTCACTCGCGGCTGCGGGGCAAGGTGTTACGCTGTGCGCGACTGGAGAACGACCAGAATCTGCGGTTGGGCCGATTTCATTTGCGCGTCAATTACACCAGTGACATCATGTCGCTGAACCGGTCCGAGGAGCCCGCATCGGTTCCGAGCCAGCTTGAAGTCGGATTGGCCCGAAACAACGAGCCCACGAATCCGCCGAAATTGCCACTCGTCGACGTGGCGAACCAGGGACTGGTTGACGATGAGCGCCGCGGCAATTGAGCGGGACCGCCGCAAGCTGGCGGCAGAACGCCACGCGGCCCACGAGCGCGAGCGGGCATTGGACGCCAGAGAAGCCAAGTTTGCCGAGGCTCAGGCACGCCTCGCGTCGGAGTGGGAGCATCTGCACGTCGACCGAGCGGCGTACGACGCGCTCGCCGCCGATTTTGCGCGTCGACAAGAGGAGCTGGCGGCGCGGCTCCGACGCCTGGCTGAGGACACCGAATCGCTGGGACGCCAACGCATCGAGTTGGCCAACCGAAACGCTGAGCTTGCGGAATTCAAGCAGCGCCTGGCCTACGAATGGCAACGACTGATGGCCGAGCGGGGGATGGTGCTGCAGCCGGGAGCGGACGGCACTTACCCGATTCTGGACGAGCCGGTTGCCGATCCGGGCGCTCAGCCTGACTTTGTCGGCACATCTCCAAGCGAGGGGGAGGCGGCCGCCAGCGATTTCTCAGACCCCCCCGTCGTCGAACCCATCGCCTGCACGCCGGCCGATTTCGACGTGTTGGAATCGGTCCGTCACAACAAGGTTTTTGCAGCCAATCGCGCCGGCACGACGCTGGTGGTTACCCCCTTGGGTGACGCGTCCGAGTTTCACTACGGCGACGTGCACGTCGAATCGAACAAGGTCCGCCGGCTTTTGGAGGGGGGAACTTTTCGGGACCTGGTGGTCGACCTGGGAGAGACCGAGGTTTACAGCCAGGTGACATTCAACGTCGTCGTGGCCCTGTCGCGCATCATCTCGAATCGCGGGGGGCAGGCCGTCCTTTGCCGGGCCTCGGAAAAGACGCGCGGCATGCTGCAGTCGATGCGGCTGCTCGAGGTCTGGCCTCTCTACGACAGCCGCGACGATGCCTTGCAAGCGGTCGACGGGCCGCATTAGAGCTCAGCGCCCTCAGCCGTGCCTCTTTCGAGCCGACTCAGCGTCGAGTCGCACTGATTGCGGCCACCTGTTGCGGGGGTCGCTCGCGAAGTGTGGCCCAACCGGCCGTGCGACGACCGTGGGCGTCGACTGCAACCACCTTGACGATCACCGGGCATGTCGCGCTCGAGAAGGACTCTGCCGGCAAATCGAAGACGCGCACGTTCGATTGGTTCTGGGCGGTCCGTTCTGTTGCGGCGACATGCGAGGCCGCAGCGTCGCTCGCAGTGATTTCGATCGCTTTCAGATCGTCGCCGCCTATGCGGAGCGAAATCCGGTCTTCGCCCAGGTTTTGCTCCGCCGCGATTTGCTCGATGGTGAGGTCCTCTCCGCGCCCGACGTGGACGACGGTGCGAATCACGTCGCCCGGTGTTAGGCCGGCGACGACCGACGCGGCGGATTGTTTGACGGACATGCGGTGCGACCAGCTCGCTTCGACCTCAACTTCGGGCCGATTCTGAGGGAGTGCCACGAGCGAAACCTGGAGCTGCATGCCGCGAGTTCCCGACAGATGGATGCGACGCGTGCCGCCTTTCGGCGAAGCGGCGGCCACGAGAAAGGCGGCCGACGTCCCTTTGAGCTCGAGAGTCAGCGGGCCGGAGTCGACGACCCATTCGCGTGCTCTCGGACCGGCCAGCCCCCACGGGCCGACGGAACCGTAAAGGTTGAGCCTGGCGAGCTTTTCGCTGGATTCGTTGGAGTTCGCGTGCGCCGCCGTTTTACCCTCGGGAATGGACGCCGCGTCGTCGAGGAGCGAGAAGGTCCAATCGCGAAACAGACGCTCGAACGAGCAGCCGGTTGCCAACTCGATGTTGCGCGTGCCGCGCGCGGGCGTCGTGATCAGTCGTGTCAGCATGTGCGTGCCAAACCGCTCGACGCAATACCGCAGGAACAGGTAGGTGGCCCCGCGGCAGCCATGGCAGCGCCACAGGCCGGCGCGATAGTAATCCTCCACCACGAGCGGATAGGCGGCCGTGTCGTTGAGATACCGCGAAATGCGATAGTCGAGATTCGTCCATCCGCCGTCAAACAGACTCTCAGCGCAATGGGCTAAGGCTTCGTTGAGCCAATCCTCTTCTTCGGGATAGGCCGCATGCGACGGGTCGGCTCCCGTTCGCCGACTGAAGCTGACCGCGTGGGTGTACTCGTGGATCAGCAGCGTGCGCAGGTGCGGGCCGGGAATGGTTTGCGAATTGACATACATCATGTCGCAGCGATTGCTGAAGGGGGGCGAGATTGAGGCCTGAAAGTCGCTGCCACGAACGAACCCGCCAATCGACGTACGACCCCCCTGCAAGCGGGCCAGCCACGGGCTCAACAGGACTGAAAAGCGGCCGTCTCCGTCAACGTCGCGGTAGGTGCCGAAGACGCCGCGGAATCGCGGGATGAGTTCGTTGTCGAACAGATCCGCAATGCTCGATACGAGCCCGGGAGGCAGCTCCTTAATCGACTGCTGATTGTCCAGGTACACGCGCACGTTGCGGCCGACGGCCACTTGCTGCGCGGGGACCTTCGCGTACTGGGTGGGATCGTCCAAGCTGCCGTCGGTCACATGCAGCGCGAATACCCGCGATGGTGTCGCTCCGGTATTCGCCGGAGTCGTAGCTGCGGGCGGGTCAGGAGCCATTTTGCCGCTCGAGGCGGAGGTCGAAACTGAGTTGTCCGAGCCTCGCGACACGGGGACCAGTGACTCGACAACAGCGCGGAGCGGCTGCACCGCCGGCAATCGCCGGGGCAGGCGTTTCGTTACGGCGATTGGCCGTGCGGTGGCCATCACGTGGAAGCTTTCGGTGCCATGAGCCAAGCTCGAGATGACGAGCGTGTACCGTGAGTTCGGCTGAAATTCGAGGTCGAGATCGGCTTGATCGCGATCGACGTCAACCACGTAGGGTACGCCGGGCACAATCGGCTGCGCGGTGGCGTTCACGGCTTTATCCGACGGCGCCGTCCGGTCTTCCCGCGTGGCGACGAGCACGCCGGCCAGCGCGGCCAACGTCCCCAAAATGGCAAGTCCGGCGGCTAGCAAACCGCGCCGCATCAAGCAGTTCCCATCCGTGCGAAGAGAACGGCCCGCCCGCAGCCGCGCCTTCGAAGCGACAGAACGGCCGGACCTTAGACCGGACGGCAATCGCGCGGACGAACACGCTGGCGCGGGAGCCCCCGCTTGATTCATCGGCTCCGCGGGAGCAGCCCAACCAGCCGAATCGCTACGATCCGGAAAGTCGTGGAATTGGCGGATGCGAAACCGGATCAGGAGGCCAACTTCCCCTAAAGAACCCGGCGAGTTTCATTCGCAAAAACGACACGAAGGGCTTCCGCTATAGCAAGTTGGGAAATTTGGCCATTTCGGCAAATTTCGGCGGAATTCACTACGAACCCATCTCCGAAGCGTTATAAAATCGAGGTGGTCTCCGAGAGCATTGCGCGACGGAGCGCAGGACGGGCCCGCCTCGGATCCTTTGGCCTCGGCTCACTTTGACGATTCTTTCGGGAGTTACGACATATGGCGATCCGGCAGGGGCTTGCCATGAGCGCGGCTGTTGTCGTCGCGGCATTTACGGTCGTTTCAAATCTGGCGGGGACGTCGCTGGCAGCAGGCAGCGTTCCGGCTATCAATGCACCGATCTGCGTCTATCAGCACGCAACGCCGCAGGGTGACGCGTATTTCGCCTTGGGTGTGCGGGCCGATCGGGCCATGCTCCCGTTGGGAGACGTGCGGACCCACGCGATCCTGGTTGACACGTCGGCGAGCCAGTTCGGCTCGTACCGCCAGCGCTCGCTGGAAATCGTTCGCGAATATCTCGCCGCGCTCGGCAACGCCGACCGCGTGCGACTCTATGCCGTAGACGTCCAGGCCGAGCCGCTGATGACGGGGTTCGACGCGCCGAAGTCGGCCGTGTGCCTGAGCGGACTCGAGACTCTGTCCAACCGCGTGCCGCTCGGCGCCACGAATCAGCTAGCTTGCCTCCGCAGCGTGCTGAGCGAACTGCCCGCGGACCAACCGGCCGCGATCGTTTACATCGGTGACGGCATGAGCGCCGCTCACCTGGCTCCGCCGGCCCAAGTCGCCGAGCTGGCCGCAGAGATGCGCGGCCACCGCGTGACGATGAGCAGCTTCGCCCTGGGGCCCCAGACCGACGTGGAGATGCTGGGAACGTTGGCCGAACAGACCGGCGGCATTACCCTGCTCGACAAGCGACTTGCTCGAGGAATGTCGCCCGGCAGCGAGCTGGCGGCCGCCGCGAAGCTTCCCGCCCTGTATCCGACGCGGTTCTTGATCGACGGACAGAACGTCGACCTGATGCCGCACACGGCGATGCCCCTCCGCAGCGATCGCGAGACCTACTACCTCGGCAAAGGCCGCGTGGCCAAGGCCTTGACCGTGACCTTCGAATTCGACGGGGGGCGGTCGCTAACGTTTGCGGCCAAAGATGCCGCCCGCTTCGATGCCAACGCCTCGCTGGGGTACTTCTGGCAGCGTGCTCAGTCGAGCAACGGCGTCGCCGTTCCGCTGGCTGGCAAGAACCTGGTTGCCGCCGGACAGGACGCGTTTTCTGAACGAATCGATACGATGCTGACGGCCGGTGAGCAGGCCGTCGCCTCATTCGATGCGGTCACCGGCGAGCAGATGGCCCAGGCCGTCGCCACGTTGGACCGCGGCAACAAGCGGGCCGCCGCTCTGGCCGCGTCGGCCGCCAAGCTGCGGAAGGAAATTGCCGCCCACGAAATTCTGCGACAAGTTGCGCCGGACGCCGGTCAGGACACGGCTCCGCCGGCTGGCACGCGTCCGCCTGCTGGTCCGCCGCTCCCCTCGGCGCCTGCCGGACAGTTGGGACCGCGCGTCGGGCCCCCCGCCGAAAGCTCGGTGAATCGTTATCGCGAATTGATGTCCGTCCGCGGCCAGCAGCTCAACAACGAAGTCACCGCGGCCATCCAGGACAACCGCCGCGCGGGACTCACCGACCCCGATTCGGCCATCGCGAATCTCAAGCGCGAGCTGGACACCGTCGCGGTGGCCGGCGACATCGAGCCGCAAGTGCGGGAAGAATTGTCGCGGCGGCTGACCAACACGATCCAGGAGCTGCGCAGCGTCAAGGAACATCAGCAGATCAATCGGCTGAACGCGGCGGAACATGCGGCCCAGGTCGAGGCCCGTCGCAAGTCGCTCGAGCAGATGTCGCTCGAGGAGACGCGTCTGACCGAGCTGATCGATCAGTGCCGGGCTTTGCTGGTGCAGGGCGTCCACGGCGACGACAACGCCTATGAGCAGGCCCAAGCCGTCGCCGGGGAGGCGGTCAACCTTCGGCCGGGCAACGGGCCGGCTACGCAGGCCAGGGTTACCTCCATCGCGGCCGGACGGTTGAACCAAGCGAACCGGCTGAGGCGTTTGCGAGAAGATCGGCTCCTCGAAACGATGTACCTGGTCGAGTTGGCGCACGTGCCATTCCCGGACGAACCGCCGATCCAGTGGCCCAACGCCCAGGTCTGGCGGGCCCTGACCGAACGGCGCAAGAAGTGGCGCAGGTCGACCTGCGTTCGGAGAGCAAGCCCGAGCAGCGGATCAGCGAAGCCCTCGACCAACCGGTCGACTTCAATATCGAACCGCAATCGCTCAAAGACGCGCTCGAATTCATCGCAGCCCGGTATTCGATTCCCATCGTGATCGATCAACGGGCACTGGATGACGCGAATGTCGACACGACAACCGAAGTGAAGGGGACCTTCCCCGGCATCAAGCTCCGCAATTTGTTCAAGCTGTTGCTCGAGCAATTGACCTCGCCGTTGACCTACGTGATCGAAGACGAAGTGTTGAAGATCACGACCGTCGACAAAGCGAACGAAAAGCTGTCGATCCGGATGTACCCGGTCGGCGACCTCATCATGGGACCGCAGCAGTTGCAGGCGCTTGCGGGCTCTGGCGGCGGCGGCGCGGGCGGCAACCGCGGTGGCCAGGGCGGCGGTGGCGGCGGCATTGGTGGCGGTGGTGGTGGCGGCGGCTTCGGTGGCGGTGGCGGCGGCATGGGTGGCGGTGGCGGCATGTTCAGCGTGCCGCCCGAGCCTCTCGCGCCAACGGCCGCACCGCCGGCGCCGGCTCAGAAGCCGATTCCGCATGCTGCGAAGATTGGCCACTCGACGACGCAGTCCGTCGCCGGATCGGGACAAGTCTTTGCGCAAGTGGACGACTCGTCGTCCGGCTTCACAAATGACTCGGTGCAGTCCAGCAAAAAAAAACGGGACGAGGCGCGTTAAATTCCGCTGACAGGGAAAACCAGGGAACCACGAGCAAAAGTCGCGCAGCCGACAAAGGGCAGGCGACTTTTGCCGCTTCTGTGCCGCCGCGGGTCGACGTCAAGATCCCCCTGCCGCCCGAGGGCTCGACCGAGCCGCCGCAAAAGTACTGGCGGGACTATTTCAACAAGCATCAGCTGCCGGGTCCGGCGATTGCCGACCTGGCGCTGCGACTGACGAACAAAAAAAAATACGAGCAGGCAATTGCCGTTGTCGAAGGCGCGCTCGTCAGCGGCCAGGTCGAGCCGTGGATGTATGACGTACTGGCCGTCGTCATGCAGCTGGCCGGGCGCCCGAAGGCAGAGGTCGAGCGGGCCCTGTTGTCGCGGATCGATTTCTCGGCGACCGACGTGCCGACGACGCTCTTCTCGGCCGCGTATCTCACGCGTTTCGGTGCGAAGGAGCAGGCGATCAAGCTTTATCGCCAGGCCGCCGAGATCGAGCCGACTCGTCCTGAAGCCTACGTTCTGGCCCTGCGTCTGGCCCGCGAGGTCAAAGACTACGACGCCATCGCCTGGGCCGCGCCCGGCGTGCTGCGGACCGCCTGGACCAGGGACCACGAGCAACTGCATCGCGACGCGGAAGATGCCGCTCTCGATGCCGAGCGGGGCCTCAAGTCGGTAGGCCGACAGTCGGACGCCGACGCCCTCCGCGGAGCGATGACGCAGGCCCGCACGCGGGACCTCTTCGTGCGGCTGCAGTGGGCCGGCGACGGCGATCTCGATTTGTCGGTCGAGGAGCCGCTCGGCACCACCTGCTCGGTGATCGACCCGCAATCGCAAGGTGGCGGCGTGCACATGCACGACGGCTACGGACCCAAGCCCGAGGACTGCTACGAAGAATATATCTGCGCGCTCGGGCGCCCGGAGTTTACGTCGTCCGCGTGCGGCGGATCGACGGCAGCATCGTCGGCAAGCGGGCGCAGCTCACCGTCGTACTCAACCAAGGGGGACCGAACGAGGCGTCACAGTCGTTCGTGCTCAAGCTCGACAAGGACGCTGCGGCCATCCGCATTCCGGTGCCCAACGGGCGCCGACGGCAACTGGCGCCCGAGCGACGGGCGATGGAGGGGCACTCGGCCGTCCTCAATCGGATCATCGAGTTCGTTGCCCACAGCCCTTCGCCTCGTTCGATCAACTGGTCTTCGCTGCCGAGGTCGTTCGCGCCGGGTGTCGCGATGCCTCGCAAAGGCCACACGCGACAGGTTGGCGGCGGTGGCGGTGGCGTAGTCAACGCAGGCGGACAGGGGGGCGGGCAAGGTGTAAGCGGCACGCCCGTGATTGGGCAAATCGGCGTGGGCGGGGGCGGAGTCGGGAACGTCGGCGGCGTCAACGTGCCGTCCGGCGGATTGGCCGTCGGCTTCGAGCCGCAAATCGAGGTGATTCCCGAGGGGTCGATGATGACGGCAGCCGCCGTGATCTCGGCGGATCTGCGCTACGTGCGGCTCGCGGTCGTTCCGAACTTCTCGACAATCAGCGAAGTCTTCACGTTCACCTTCGTCGGCAGCAACGCCGGACAGACGCAGCGATCGCAATAGGCGGTACGGCGAATCAGCGGTTCCGAATGGGGGTCGGGCTGACGTCGAGATCGAGTGCCGCGCGCCGGCCGCGGTCGAGGTGCTCCCACGCCATGGCGGCCATGGCCGCGTTGTCGGTGCAGAGGTTGGGCGGCGCGATAATCACTTCGAGCGATTCCGCTGCCGCCAACTCCGCCAGACGCTCGCGCAAGCGGCGGTTGGCCGCGACGCCTCCTCCCACCAAGAGTCTCGGCCTCCCGGTGCGGCGCACCGCTTTTCGGCACTTCGCCACGAGCACGTCGACGATCGCCTCTTGATAGGCGGCGGCCAGGTCGGCGACGCGTGCCGGATCGAGGGCTCCCGGCTCGAGAGCGCCGGGCTGCAGCCGTCCGTGCGATGTCCCCTGCATTTCGTAGAGGAGTGCCGTCTTCAGTCCGCTGAAGCTGAAATCGAGTTGCGGGCTGTCGATCATCGGTCGCGGAAACTTGACGGCCCGCGAATTGCCCGCGGCTGCCGCTCGCTGAATTGACGGGCCGCCCGGATAGGCCAGACCGAGCAACTTGGCTCCCTTGTCGAAGGCTTCGCCCGCAGCGTCGTCGATCGTCGAGCCTAGGATCTCGAACTCGACGGCCGAGCGACAATCGAACAGGAGCGTGTGACCGCCGCTCACCACCAGGCCGACCGCTGGGAAGACCGGTCGACCGGCCGACATCTGGCAGGCGAACAGGTGGGCCTCGACGTGATTGACGTCGACGAGCGGGATTTCGAGCACGAGCGACAGGGTCTTCGCCGCGGTGAGCCCGACCAAAAGTGATCCGACGAGCCCCGGCCGGCTGGTGACGGCGACGGCCGCCAGGTCATCGAGACCCACGCCCGCAACGCGGAGCGCCTCGTCGATTGCCGGGATGATCCGTTCGACATGCGCCCGCGATGCCACCTCGGGCACCACGCCCCCGTACTGGCGGTGCAGCTCGTCCTGGCTGCAAACGACGTTGGAGCGAATGCGCAGACAACGGTCGATCACCGCGGCGGCCGTTTCGTCGCAGCTCGACTCGATTGCCAGAAGCAGGCCGGGGGCGTTCATGAATCCGCGTGTGCCGATCCTGAAAGCCGACCCCGACAATGCCTGTAAGTACCCGGCCGACCTCAGCCGATGCCGTAGAGCGCGGGCCGCTTGGCGGGAGTGGGTCGGCTGGCTGCCGCTTTCTTTTCCGGCACCGGAGCTGCCTTGGCCTTCTGATCGCCCTTGGGCGCGCCTTTGCCGACCTCGGCCAGCTTGGTGCGGACGGCCGATAGCGCCCGGTCGAGCTGGCGATCCTTGAATTCGCTGGTTGGCGGGCCATCCTTGCTAAGGATGTCGCGATCCCGGCGATACGTTTCCATGTATTCGCGCGTTTCGCGGGGCGTGAACTTCACTTCGTAGCCTGTGTCGGGCATCACGCCCCAAGCTTCGCTTTCGCTCATGCCGGGGAACCGGTGAATGTTCTTGCCGCTGGGCCGATGGTAGCTGGCCGTTGTCAGCTTGAGGGCACTCGTGCCATTTTCCAGCTCGATCACGTTCTGCACGCTGCCCTTGCCCCAGGACCGCTCGCCGACGATTACCGCGCGATGGTGGTCTTGCAGGCAGGCGGCCACGATCTCGCTGGCCGACGCGCTATAGTGATTGACGATGATGGCCATCGGGAAGTTGGGGAACGTTCCTTCCTTCTTGGCTTCCCAAACGCGTTCTTGCGTGTTGCGACCCTTGGTGCTGACGATCGTCCCGCCGTCGATGAACATGTCGGCGATTTCGGTCGCTTGCGAGAAGAGCCCGCCCGGATCGAATCGCAGGTCGAGGACGAGACCCTTCATTCCCTCTTCGAGCAGCGTGTTGATGGCCTTTTCCAGCTCGATCGCGCTGTGCCGGCTGAAGTGCGTCAGCCGCACGTAGCCGATCTTGTCCTTCTTGTCGATCATGTAGTCCCAGGATCCGTCCGGCTTGTAGTGATCGCCCAGCACGGTGGCGACATGAATCACGTCGCGGACGAGGGTGACTTGATCTTTCTTGTGCGACCCGACGTGCTCGATCCCCAGCTTCACCGACGTGCCCGGCTTGCCTTTGAGGACCCCAACGGCCTTGTCGACCGTCCAGTCCCTCGTCGACTTGCCGTCGACATCGGTGATGGTGTCCCCGGCAATGAGTCCGGCCCGGTACGCCGGCGTGCCCGGCAGGGGCGACATGACGGTGAGCTGGTGAGTCCGCTCGTCCGGATGGATCTGAATGCCGATCCCGCCGAACTCCTGGTCGACCGACTCGCTGAACTGGGTCATCTCTTCGGGCGTGATGTAGCTCGAATAGGGATCGAGCTTGGACATCATCCCTTCGATAGCGGCCTGCAACAGCTCCCGACGGTCGATGTCCTTGACGTAGTTGCGTTCGACTTGCTGGAACGTTTCGACGAACGTCTTCATCAGCGTGTAGTAGTCGTCCTTCGCGCCGTCCTTTTTGTCGGCCTCTTCGGCTCGGACGGACGGGGCCGCGAGAACGGCGGCCGCCAGGATCGGAACGAGAACCCACAACGCCGGCGACCAAACGCGTTTCATTGGCATCAGCTTCCCCTCGAGGTCGGCGCTCAGTGAAAAGCGCGCTTGAGCGACCCTGGTTAAGTTCAGTCTAGGTTGCGGCCGTATTTTCGGCAAGTTCCGCATTTTTGCGAAACCGGACCAGACGGCCCGAATCCGACGAGAATTTGCCGAATCGCCCGCTTGGTTGACGCGTTCGGATGCGGTTGCTGCAATCGACCGAAGAACGCTCACGGTCCACCGAGTTTACGGTCCAGGGAGAGGCGCCGTCGCGATGAAAGGTCCGGTCGAAGTCTGGTGCGGAGCGGCCGGCTCGGGCAAGACGAGCCACCTGCTGACCCTCTTCCGCGACGAACTGCGACGGCTGCAGACCGCGGGGACTCCGGGCCAGGCGGTGTGGATCACGCCGACAGCGCGCTCGCGCCGGGCCATCCGCCACGACCTGCTCGATCCGAGCCTGGACGTCTGCTTCGCCCCCAATGTGTTGACCTTCGATCAATTCGCCGAGCGGCTGCTGCAGTCGACTGGGCCGGGAATCACCCCCCTGTCCCGCGTGGCACAGCGGATCATCGTCCGCACAATCATTGACGAGGCGCTGGCGGCCGAGTCACTGCCGCATTTCGGACGGATTGCCGACACGTCCGGTTTTCTGGACCTCGTGCTCGGGCTGATTGCCGAACTCAAGCGCGATGAAACCGAGCCCGACGATTTCGCCCGCTCGTGCCGGCAACGCAATCTGCCCCGCGACAACGAGCTGTTGGCGATTTATTCCCGCTACCAGGAGCGATTGAACGAGCTGGCCCTGTACGATGCCGAGGGACGGTTCTGGGCGGCGCGGATCGAGCTGGAGAACAAGCGGCGCGGCATCTTCGACCCGCTGACGTTGGTCATCGCCGACGGCTTCGCCGACTTCACGCAGCCGCAGTACGAAATCCTCGAACATCTGGCCGGCTACGCGCAGCGTGTTGTGATCTCGCTGCCGCTGGAGCAGCCTGTGCGGCGGCACGATCTATTCGCCAAGTCGAAGAAGGCCCTGGAAGAGATCCGTCGCCGCTGCACTGTCGAGTTGGTGGCGTGCGACCCAGTGCCCAGCGTAGCTGGCGAACCGGCAACCCCGACCTTTCGACACGTGGCGGATCATTTGTTCGACAATCCGCGGACGACGCCCCAACTGGCGGATGCGACGGGGATCGAGATCATCGCGGCGGCCGGCCCGGCTGGCGAAGCGCGGGCCGTCGCAGAACGGGTCAAGCGGCTCTTGCTTGACGGCGTGCCGGCCGAAGAGATCGTGATCGGCACTCGCTCGCTCGATGAAGAGGGGGCGGAGCTGGTTGCCACGCTCCAGGCGACGGGAATTCCGACCAGTTGCGACACGGCCACCCACTTTTCGCAAACGGCGATCGGCCGGGCGCTCTTCGCCGTCCTGCAGACCGAGCTACAAGACTGGGCCTTTAACTCGCTCGCCTCGGTGCTGCGATCGAATTATATCCGGCCGCGCTGGCCGTCAGCCGGGGCCGTTGCCGTCGAAGCAACGATCCGCGCACTGCGGCGTTACCAGCTCGGCTCCGATCGCCAGCACATCTTGAATCGGCTGGCCCGGCTGGCCGAGCGACCGGACAGTGATGCCAAGAAGCGGAGTCGGCAGGAGGACGTCCGCACGGCCGCGGCCCTGTTGCAAGCCTACTCCGAGGCGACCAAGCGGCTGCGATCGTCCAAAGATCTCCGCGGCTGGACCGAAAGCCTGCTGGGTCTGGCCAGCGAATTGGGGATTACACCGAGCCGTCGACCCTCCGCGACGGAGGCACCCGGTGCAAAGCTCGACGAGCGCGATCGCCGCGTCTGGGACGCGCTCAGCGAGGTCTTGCACGAAGCCGCGCAGGTTCGCGAGCTGCTCGCCGATGTGCGTCCGCTGTCGCTGGCCGAATTCGCGCGGTTGGTACGCGATCTGTTCGAATCGCAGACGTTGGTTGACTCTGCGGGCGAGCGCGGCCGCGTCCGCGTGGTCGAGGTCGCGGACGTCCGCAATCTCGACGTGCCATATCTCTTCCTGATGGGACTGTCGGAAGCCAGCTTTCCCCGCGCACGGCGGGACGATTGCTTTTACAGTGCGGCCGAGCGTCGCGAGTTTCTGCGGAAGGATCGTTCGAGCCAGGAGCCTTCGACGCCGCAGCAGAACGAGATGCTGCTCTTTTACTCGATCGTGACGCGGGCGCGGCACTGCCTCACGTTGAGCTATCCGAGCGTCAGCTCGTCGGGCCAGCCGCTCTTCCCCAGCCCGTATGTGACGGCGATTCGCGATCTGTTTTACCGGCCCGCGATCCAACCGTCGCCCAAGATCGACCTCGATCCGGTCCCGACCCCCGAACGCGTGTTGTCGGCGGCCGACCTGCGGCTGGCGGCGACCGACGAACTGCACGCGGGACGGGCCGGCCTGCTCCGCGCCCTGGCCGAGTTGCCGGCCGGCGGCGCCGCCGCGCGGAGCATTCTGGCGGCGGCTGACATGAACGCCCAGCGATTCGAAGAGCATGGATTCACGCCGTTCGAGGGGGTGCTCCAAAACGAGTCGACGGTTGCGCAGCTCGGAAAAAAATATTCGACCGAATACCAATTCAGCGCGACACAGCTCGAGCGGTATGCCACCTGTCCGTTCCGCTTCCTGATGTCCGATGTGCTCGACCTCGAGCCGCACGACCCGGTCGAGCCGGAGATCGATCCGCGGAAGCGGGGCCTCGCGCTGCACCGCGTGCTGGCCAAGTTGCACGGTCCACTCGAGGGCGGGCGACCATTGGCACCGACCGACAGCGCGTCACTCGCCGAAGCTCTGCGCGAGTTAGTCGCGGGAGAGTTCGCGGTCGGTGCCGAAATCCCGCCGTACGAACGGGCCCTACAAGCGGCCGAGCTGCAGTTTGCCGAGCGATTCGCCGAGCTCTATTCCCGCCAGTGCGAAGAGTATCAAACCTCGGTCGGCGAGGGCTGGGATGAGCCGCCCGCGCCGCGTTATATCGAATTGGCCTTCGGCAACGTCCCCGATGCTCCGGAGCAACCTGACGCAGCTAAGCCGCTTCCGTGCGTCACGTTTGGTTCCGGGCCGACCCCCGTCCGCGTTCGCGGCCGCGTGGACCGGATCGATGTGGGCCGTCGCGGTGGTCGAGATGCCTTTACGGTCATCGATTACAAAACCCGTTGGGCTCCAAGGTTTCAGTTCGCTGATATCGGGGTCGGTCGGGCTTTGCAGCTGGCAATTTATGCGTCGGCCGCGCGGCGGAGCGGACTGCTCGATCCGGATTCCTCCGTGTTCCAGATGGCCTATTGGGCCCTCACATTGACCGGCTGCGTCGTCGGTCTGAAGGGGCGGTCGCGGGCGCTCGAGATGCTCGATCCCGAACTGGTCGGCGAGATGGAACGCACGCTCGACGACGTGCTGCCCAAGATCGCCGAGCGCTTGCGGGCCGGCCAGTTCCCCGTCTTCAACTCGGATCACGACTGCGGCAAATGGTGCCCCTACAGCATGGTTTGCCGCGTAGGCCAGGTGCGCAGCCTCCAACAGGAGCGACAAAAAGTTTGGGGGCTGTCGCCACGATGAGCGCTCGCCGCGGTGCCACCGGAAGCAAGCGAGGCGGCGCGGCCAAGTTCGGGCCGCACACCCGCTCGCTCTTCGTCGAAGAGCCCACTCTCGCCGGCAAAAGCGAGCTCACCGAAGAGCAACAGTCGGCGATCGGCAGCCGCGACGTTTCGATCGGCCTGTCGGCCGGGGCGGGCTGCGGCAAGACGCTGGTGCTCACGCGGCGTTTTCTCACCTATCTCGATCCGTCGGAACACGGACACGCGAGCACGGCGCCCTTGGCCCGCGTGGTCGCCATCACGTTTACCGACCGGGCGGCCCGCGAGATGCGCGATCGCATCCGGGCCGAATGCGCTAAGCGGCTGCGAGAGGCGGGCAGCGAGGTGGAGGTTCTGCATTGGCTGGCCATCGTCCGCGGGCTCGATGCCGCGCGGATCAGCACGATTCACGCGTTCTGCTCGGGCTTGTTGCGGCGGCACGCGGTGACGGCCGGCATCGACCCGCAATTCCGCCCGCTGGAAATGGAAGTCGGCGAGGCGCTGTTGCGACAGAGCGTAGCCCGCACCGTGAAGCGGCTGCTCGAAGGCGATGACGAAAACTGCTTTCGGCTGCTGACGGAATTTGGCTTGGAGCCGCTCCGTCGCGCGCTCCGTAAGTTGGTGGTCGCCCGGGCGCTCGTCGACGCGCGGCCCTTCGTCGATCGCACCGCGGACCAGTTCGCCGCCGGCTGGATGCACTATTTGCACAACGTCTTTCTGCCCCGCGCGGCCCACGACCTCGGGCAGTCGGACACGGTGTCGCACATTCTGCGACTGCTCAAAGACAACGTCCCGACCCACCGCACGATGCAGGAGCGGCGGCTCGCCCTTCTGGCCGGCTTGACCACTCTTCGCGACGCGCCCAACCCGACTCTCGCCGAAGTGGCCGAATTGCGCGAAGCCGCCAAAGTGCAGGGAGGTGGCGGCAAAAGCGCGTGGGACGACGAAGCGACCTACGAAGCCGTCCGCGACGCGCTGCAGCGGCTGCGGGACAAGATCGACGACCTCAAGGAATTCGTCGCTTTCGACCCGTGCGAGGTCGAGCAGGCCGCAGCGGCGTCGGCCGCCCTCGTCGGCGTGGTCGAGGCGGCGGCCACCGACTTTTCCGCCGCCAAGGCTGAGGCGGGCGTGCTCGACTTCGACGACCTGCTGGTGAAGACTCGCGACCTCTTGCGAAACTCGCCCGACGTGCGGGCCGACGCATCGGCTTCAATCGACGCGCTCCTGGTCGACGAATTTCAGGACACCGACGGCATTCAGGCCGAGATCGTCGAGTTGTTGGCTGGCGACGGCCTGGCGACGGGCAAGCTGTTCGTGGTCGGCGACAAAAAGCAGTCGATCTACCGGTTCCGCGGAGCCGACCCCGCCGTCTTCGACGCCCGCCGCAATGATCTGCCCACGGAGGGGCGGCTGTCGCTCACGCACAACTTTCGCAGCCAGCCGGAAATCATCAACTTCGTCAATTCGGTCTTCGCGCCGGCGATGCCGGACTACGAGGCGCTCGTGCCGCACCGGGCGCAGCTCTCGCCGCGGCCGGCCGTCGAGTTTCTGTTCGCTTTTCCCGGCTCCGGACGAAACGGACGAGGGAGACGCAGACTCGCTCGAGGCGGATCGCCGACGCGAGGCCGAGTGGATCGCGCGGCGGATTCTGGCGTTGCTCTCCGATCCGACGCCTCGCATTCCCGAGCGCGATCCCGACACACAGCTCGAGCGGTTGCGACGCGTGAACGCGGGAGACATCGCCGTGCTGTTCCGCGCGATGAGCGACGCGGCGATTTATGAAGACGTCTTTCGCCGGCGGGGCGTCGACTATTATCTTGTTGGCGGACGGGCCTTCTTCGCTCAGCAGGAAGTTTATGACGTCGTCAACTTGTGCACGTTTCTCAATGATCCGGCCGATGCCATCGCGCTCGTCGGCGTGCTCCGCTCGCCCTTTTTCAGCTTGAGCGACGACACGATCGTGGCGATGACCCGCGTCGGCGACGTACCGCTGCGCAAGGCGCTCCGCCAGCCGCCGCCCGCCGGAATTCCCGAGCCGCAGTGCGAGCAGCTCCGCCTGGCCGCGCGGGTGATCGACGAGCTGCTGGAGCAGAAGGACCGCATCCCGCTCGCCGAGCTGCTCGAGCGGGCGTTGGAGCGGACGGCCTACGATGCGTCGCTCTTGTGCGAGTTCCTCGGTCGGCGGAAGGTCGCCAACCTCCGCAAGCTGGTCGACATGGCCCACCAGTTCGACCGCTCGGGCATCGGCACGCTGGCCGATTTCACTCGGCGAATTCAGGATTCGGTCACGGAACAGTCGATCGAGGATCTGGCCGCGACCCATCCCGAGTCGAGCGATGTCGTACGGTTGATGACCATTCACCAGGCCAAGGGACTCGAATTCCCGGTCGTCATCCTGGCCGACATGGAGCGGAAAAACCGCGGGTCGTTTTTCGACGCCGTTTATCATCGCGCGTTCGGGCCGATAATGGTGCCGCCGAAATTCGGGTCCGAAGAGCCGCACCACCCGGCGATCGAAATGCACCGCTATGTCGAAGACCGCGAGGACGACGAGGAGTCGTTGCGGATCCTGTACGTCGCGCTCACCCGGGCGGCCGACCATCTGATTCTTTCAGCCGGCCTGCCCGCCGATCCGGCCCTCGACACGGAGCGCGGCGTTCGCTCGCAATGGCTGCGGCTCGTGGCCGAGCGGTACGACCTGGGGACCGGCCTCCCCAAGGGCGATCCTTATTTCGCATCGCTCACGCGGGAGAAGCCTGGACCGAAAGCGAAGAAGGGCGCGGCGGAAACTGCCGCTGAGCGGCCGAAGATTCCCGACATCTGCGTGCACCGCAAGTGCCCGGAGTTGACCGTCGTACCGCGGCCTGACGGCAAATCGGCCCGGCTCGGCCAATGGCGAGAACTGGCGGAGACGGCCGACACGGCTCCGCTCCCGCCGCTTTTGGGCCCGGTCGTCGCGCGGCAGGTGGGCCCGCTTTCGCTCAGCGTTTCGCGGATCGAAGACGTCGATGCGCGCTCGCGGGACGAGAAACCGCCGCGGCGGAAGAAACGCGCCGCCGCCAAGACTCCCGATGAAGTCGCGGAACCGTTCGGCGAGGCAGCCACGCTGATCGGTTCGCTCGTGCACCGCGTGATCGAGCGATTGCCGCACGGCGCAGCCATGGATGCGGAAACCATCGCGAATGGCGTGCAGACTGTGCTCAAAGGACAGTCGTCGCGCGATCTGGAGTCGTGCGATGCCGCCGTGCTGGTCCGCCGCGTGCAGGCACTGGTCGAAAGCCCGTTGTGGGACGAAATGCGGTCCGCTCCCCGCTGTTTTCGCGAGATCGAGTTTCTCCTGGGCTGGCCAATCGGCGCGGCGCCGGCGGAACGCACGGCCGTCATTTCCGGCACGCTCGATTGTCTGCTGCAGACGCCCGACGGCCACTGGAAGATTCTCGACTACAAGACGGGCCGCCTGCCCGATAACGATCCGGCCGCGCTCCGCGACCATTTCGCCATCCAGTTGGTGTTGTATGCCGAAGCGGTGCGGGCGATGGTGGGTCGCCTTCCCGAGACGATCGAAATCGTCGCGCTGCACGACAAACTCGGCCGCTTCCCGCTGGTGCTCTGGGACGAGTTTCGCAGCCTGGTTCACGCCCGGATCGACGCGGCCATTCGCCGGCTGGCCGCCAATCCGGATCTCGGGTCGGACGCGGAATCGCCCTTAACGCTCGGGTCGACGGCTGCCGCAAGTCCCGAGTGACGCGTTTCTTTGACGTACGCGGCAGGACCGCGACGCCGCGCCTGCCCGGTCGGGCAGCCGCTCAAGAGGCGTTTCTCTCCACAGGCGACCCGCGGTGCAGCCGATCTCTTGCGATAGCGAGACTTCGCGCGCTCGCTTTCTCCGGCAACGGGGCCACAACCGCTCTCCATGTCGACCGAACCGATCCAATCCGAAAACGCCGCTGACTCCCCGCAGCCCGCGGCCGAAGCGCCGGGTGCTGCCGCGGTGACTGCGGAAGCTTCGGACGCCGCCGCGACCGCGACCACAGACTCCGCGCCGCCATCGCCCTCTGCGCCGACGACAAGCTCGGCAGATTCGACGTCGGCCTTGCCGCCGCTGCCGCCACGCATCGATGGCGGCGAAGATTTGGACAGCGTGCTGGGCGAAGTCAGCCGGATGTTCGGCACGGCGGACGGCCACGCCGCGCCGCTCGCGTCCCTCGCCGAAGACACGATCAACGATCACCTCGACACCCTGACCAACGTTCCGGCCGCCCAATCGCCGGAGCGCCCGCGTCCGCGGCAGGAACCGCCAATGGAGTCGGCGGCCGACCTGTTCCGCTCCCCGCCGCCGATCGAAGAAACACCGGTCCCCGCCCCGCCGTTGGCCACCGCCGATTCTGAACCTCCGCCGGCGGAGACGACGAACACAGCGACGGCGCCGGCAGAACCGCCCGCACCGTTGCTCGCGGACCCGTCGGCCACCGCTCCGGGTGGCCACGTTCGCGAGGTTGGTGCTCATCACTCCGCGTCCGATACGCCGGCCGAGAACGCCGCCGCCGAGTCAGAGGGCCAGTCAAATTCGGTCGTGTCTCCGGAGGTCGCGCCGACTCCAGCGGCCGCGGATGAAGCTGTGACGGGCGATCAGGTTCCCATCGAGTCGCTCGCGAGCGGCGCGCCGCTCATCGATCCGCTTGCTGCTCAAGCCGCGTTGAGCGAGCCGACTGGCGGCGAGGCACCGCCGACCGATTCCGCCACCGGGAGTGCTGAGCCCCCATCGACAGGGGCTGCAGCAGACGCCCCCCCGGCCGCAACTGCTGCGGAAGCGAGACCATCGCACCTCGCACGCATTACGCACGTGGCTCAGGCAACGGTGGGCGGGCTAGGGGGAACGGCCGCACGTCTGCCGAAGCGGGCACGAGTGGCGGCCGCCGTCGTTGCCGCACTCATCCTCGGGTGGATCTGCGGATCTAGGCTCTCGCGAGCTCCGGCAGCCAACACCGTTGAAACGGTCGCCAATGCGAACACCGAAAGCTCGAACGCCGAAGTCGAAGCGAGCAAAGTCAAAATCACCGCGCTCGAGGAGGAGTTGGAAAAATCGAAGCACGACCGCGAACTCGCTCAGCACGAGCGCGATCAGGCGCGCGAACGGCTGGAAAAATCGGCTGTCGTGTTGCGCACGCAGCAACAGACCGATGCCACCCAGCGCGCCCGCGACGCGGCCGCTCGTCAGAAGGCCGTCGACGAATTCCGGCAGGCCGAGGAGCGGCTCCAGTTGATGGAACTGCGAGCGTACGACGCCCAGCTGGCCCGCGTTCGCGATTGCTGGCAGCGCAGCCCCGGTCAAGCCGCCGCGCTGCTCGAGGACGCTGAAGGTTGTTTGCCCAAACTCCATGACTTTGTCTGGGGCTACTTTTACGGCCGCGCGAAAAACGATCGCGCAACTTGCGCACGACGGCTCCGACCAACGCGGTGGCCTGGTCTCCTGACGGGACGCTCGTCGCTAGCGCTGGCCAGGACGGTTTGATCGCGCTCCGCGATGCGGCCAGCGGCAAGCAACTGGCGTCGCTCGCGGCCCACGCGGGAGGTGTGGCTGCCGTGGCCTTCTCGCAGCGCGGCGATCGGCTGGCCTCTGCGGGAGCCGACTCGACGGTCAAACTTTGGGACGTGCCGGGAAGGAGGCTGGAGGCGACGTTCTTCGGCCATCTGGGCAAGGTGCTTTCGGTGGCGATTGCTCCCGACGCGTCGGCCCTGGTTTCCGGGGGCGACGACGGAACGGTGAAGTTCTGGGACGTCGCGTCACGTCGCGCGGTGGCCACTCGCTGGGGCCATCCGCGGAATCACGAGCCGGACGACGCCGTCGATCCGACGCGTTTCGTCCGCGCCGTCGCATTCTCACCCGATGGCCGTCTGGTCGCCTCGGGCGGTTACCAGGTCGTGCGGATTTGGGATGCCGAGGCGAACGAGAAGACAACGCTCGCGGTTTCCGACGGCGGCGTGAGTGCCCTCGCCTTTTCGCCCGATTCGACGACGCTGGCCATCGGCAGCGAAGGCTCGATTTCACTCCGCGACGTCGATTCGCTGCTCGTGCGCACCGGGCCGCGAACGGTCAACGCGCCGGTGACCGCGTTGGCTTTCTCGAGCGATGGGGCGTGGTTGGCGGCTACGACCGGCGAACAGGGCTTCCTCTTCAATCGCGTCGTCCGCGACCCGGCGATCGACGCGAAAAAGTCCCGACCGCACGCACGGGTCGAGCCGGCCGGTTACGACCTGGCCAATCCGCGGCGATTGTCAGGGCATGACGGGCTCGTCAGCGGGATTGGCTTTTCGCCGAGCGGTGACCTGACTGCCACCAGCGGATCCGACGGCACGATGCGATTGTGGGAGACCCGCGGCGGCATCGTCGATAAAACTCAGCCCGACGCTCGTCGTGCGGGAGATTCCCCGCTCGGCCGCGCTGGCGTACTCGCCCGACTCGCGCTGCCTGGCCGTCGGCACGGCCGATTCGATCCGACTGTGGGACGCGCGGGTCGGCGTCGAAATGGCGCGCCTCGCGAATCGCTCGGGCGACGTCAGCCGCCTCGCCTTCTCACCGGACGGGGCGCATCTGGCCTCCGCCAGTCGCGATTGGCCGATCCTCGTCTGGACGCTCGCCGGACAGCGAGTCGAGCTGGCCCTCAACGGCCACACGGCGGGCGTCAATTCGCTCGCTTATTCCACCGACGGCAAAACGCTGATCTCGGGTTCCGACGATTCGACCGTGCGGCTCTGGGATGCGGCGAACGGCCAGGCGATCGCCCGCGCTCACCGGCCACACGGGCCCCGTGCTCAGTGCCGCGCTGTCGCCGGATGGCAAATTCGCGGCGTCGGGCGGAACCGATCGAGCGATTCGCTTATGGAACGTCGAACGCAAGCAAACCGCGGCCACGTTGACGGGTCACGGCCGCCCGGTCGTCGCGCTCGCCTTCTCTCCGGACGGCCGCTTCCTCGTCTCGGCGGAAGGACGCTCCGGGGTTCCGAGTGACAGTGCGAATCGTCCGGCTCAACGCCCATTACGCTTGTGGCGGATACCGCAGGGAGCCGAGCAGCTGGCTTTCGGACCGGCGGGAGCTGAGATCAGCGACGTGGCCTTCTCGCCCGACTCGAAGACATTGGCCGCGTCGGGGCCGCAGGGAGTCACCCTGTGGGATCCTCGCACTGGCGAGATCCGCGAGTCGCTCCGTCCGGTCTCATCCGGTACGGCCGCCGCGAACCGTTCGAGCTGGCCGATCGCTTTCGCGCCCGACGGCCAGTCGCTGGCGGCCGGCGGCGACGCGGCGCTGAGTATCTGGAGCGCCGCGCCGTTCGGCGCTGCACTCTCGGCCCTGCCGAGCGGCGAGGGACCAAAGCCGGGCGCCGTTCCGTCGCTTCGTTGAGATCTTCTTGAGGCGCGGTCTTCTTGGGTGCCCTGGTCCGCGCCGCGCTGATGGCTCGCGGGGAGCGTCGTGCGTGTGGAATAATGGCGGCGTCCCCGTTTCTTTGGAGCCGCCCATGCCTCCCCGTTCGTTTCGGCCTTTGTTCTGCACTGCTCTCGGCGTCGCGCTCTGCGTCGTCGCTTTCGCTGCGATCACCGGTTCTGCCGCGTTGGCCCAACCGGGCGAGGGAACGGGTGAAAAGCGGCCCCGCGTGCGGCCTCTGCATGCATGGGACGATCTGCCCGACTGGATCACCTCGCTGGCATTTCTGAAGGACAATCAGCACTTCGTCGCTGGCACCTACGAGCAATTGCTCTTGTTCGACGCCCGCAAGGAGGCGGCTCCCAAGTCGGAGCCGTTGACGCCCGGCTACGTGAAGGCCCTGGCACTCTCGCCCGACGGTAAGACGCTTGGCCTGCGGTCATTACCAGACCGTCAGCTTGCTCGACGCGGCGACGCTGGCCGTCAAACGCACTCTCGGCGATCACGCGGGCTACGTGACCGGACTCGCGTTTTCGCCGGACGGTCGGCAGCTGGCGACGGCGGAGGAGGCGGGCCAGAACGAATCGGCCCGCGTGTTCGACGTTGCCACCGGCAAAGTCGTGCACGTGCTCACCGGTCACACGTTCGCCGTGCGGGCCATCGCCTTTTCGGCCGACGGCAAACGGATTGCCACGGCGGCCGGCGACGAAGAACGCATCACCCAGCCCGGCGAAGTCAAAGTCTGGAACTCGGCCGACGGCAAGCTGATTTATTCGTTCTCCAATCCGAAGCGGGCGGCTACCGGCGTCGCCTTTTCGCCTGACGGAAAATTTCTCGCATCGACGGGCTTCGACGAGCGGGTGATCCTCTACGACCTGGACAAAGGGAAGGCCGTCTCTTTCTTTGCCGGGCACAGCCGCCCGACCAATGCGGTGCTCTTCGCTCGCGGCGGCGCGGTCGTCATCAGCGCCTCCGGGGGCCGTGCGAAAGGGAACAACGAGGTCAAAATCTGGGAGCGGGACTCGGGCACAGAGCTGACGGTGATGGGCGTCCACGCCGCTCGCGTCGACGCCATCGCCCTGTCCGCCGACCAGTCGCTGCTCGCCACGGGCGCCTACGACAAACGCGTCACCGTGTGGGACGTGAAGGACCTGCTTAAGAAAGAGGCGGCGCCCCCCAGAACAACTGCATCGAATGACGCCAAGCCGGCGGGGCCTGCACCGGCGGTGCACAAAACGCCCACCACGGCGTCCGTCAAAAAGGAGGGGCAAAAAGGCCCAGTCCGCGTGGGGATCATCGGGCTCGACACGTCGCACTGTGCCGCCTTCACGCAGGTGTTGAATGACCTCAACGCCAAGCCCGACGTCGCCGGCTTTCGCGTGGTGGCCGCGTACCCGCGGGGAAGCGCCGACATCGCGTCGAGCACCGAACGAATTCCCGAATACACGAAGGACTTTCGCAAGCGCGGCGTGGAGATCGTCGATTCGATCTCGGCCCTGCTCCCCAAAGTTGACGTCGTATTGTTGGAGACCAACGACGGACGTCCGCACTTGGAGCAGGCGCTGGCTGTAATCAAGGCGGGCAAGCCCCTGTTTATCGACAAGCCGATTGCCGCTTCGCTCGCCGACGCCATCGCCATTTTCGAGTTGGCGCGGCGGTATCACGTGCCGGTCTTTTCCAGCTCGTCGCTGCGGTTCGGCAAAGCGACGCTCGAGGCCCGTAACGGCAAGATCGGCACGGTGCAAACCTGCGAAACGACGAGCCCCTGCCACCTCGAGAAGACGCATCCGGATCTGTTCTGGTATGGCATTCACGGCGTCGAATCGCTCTTCACCGTGATGGGCACCGGCTGCAAGAGCGTCCGCCGCACCGTGAGCACGCCGACGGAGGACGTCGTCGTCGGCCAGTGGGAGGGCGGCCGCGTCGGCACGTTTCGCGGCACTCGAGGAAAAGGTGGTTACGGCGGCACGGCGACGGGGACCAAGGGAACCATGGCCGTCGGTTCGTACGACGGCTATCGGCCGCTGCTCGTGGCGATCGTGCACTTCTTCTACACGGGCATCGCACCGGTCAAGGAAGAGGAAACGCTCGAGATCTACGCCTTCATGGAGGCGGCCGACGAAAGCAAACGCCAGCATGGCGCGGACGTGACGCTGGCCAGCGTGATGACAAAGGCCCGCGCCGACGCGGAAAAACGCTTGCGACAACTGCCATGATCCGGCGCGGCGACGGCGGCGACTGGCTCCTGATCGATCAGATTCAGCACGCGCGTCTGGCCGCCGAGATCGCTCGCGCGTGGGGCAACAAGCGGTTCAAGCCGCTCACGCGAGATCTTCCCGTAGCATTGGCCGCGCGCGGCGACGAAAGGCCCGATGAGGACTGGAGGCTGGCTCGCATTAGCATGGCGATTGCCGTCGCTCGCCACGACGACGGTTGGGGCCAGTGGGACTGGGCGCCGCACGTCGATCCGGGGACGGGTCGGCCCCGCGATTTTCGCGAGATGCGGATGCAGGATGCGACGGCGATTTGGACGAGGAGCGTTGCCGCGTGTAACACTAAAGTGTCCCCGGTCTCTGCCTACGCTGTCAGCCGCCACTTCTGTGATTTGGCCGAACAGGTGCGTGGCTCGGGGCGGCATGATGCGGAAGACCGGGCTGCCGTCACACGGTTTATTCAGCAACAAGCCGCTCTGAGGGCGCAGCTCGAGTCCGAATCGGCCCGGTTCGGCTGGCAAAACGTGTTTCTTCGGCATCGCGAGCTGGCGTATCACGTGGTGCAGTTCTTCGATCGCGTGAGTCTGTGGCTTTGCTGTGCCGCGGAGCACGAACCCCAGGCGATGACCGCTCCGCTGGGCGAGGTCGTCACCTTTTCCTCTCGCCCCGCGGACCCCGCAGAGACTGTCGCCAATTCGGACACTCCGGCTGGTGTGTTCCGGCTGCAGACCGCGCGGCCCGACTATCGCAAATGGCACGTGGCCATTGAGCCTTATCCGCTCTCTGATGGGCTCCACGAATTCAGCGTCGACGCGCACCGCGTCCCCGCCCGATCGTACGCCGACGATGCCGATCTGCAGGCGACGTGGCGCAATGCGCCGAGCGTGCAGTTGGTTTGGTCGTTCGGCCCCGCGCAAGGCTGATGCCGCAAGTTGCGTCGGCGGGACGTCTAGATGATGTCCAGCACGCTCTTGATGCCGATCTCTTCGCGGCTGCCGAAGGGTTCGCCGTAGGCCTTGCCGATCGTCCAGCCCCAGTAGCGGGCCCGGTCGCGGATGTCGTCGAGAGCGGTCGGGTAAGTGGTGGGCCGGCCGGTGACGAATTGGCTTTGGTATGCCGCCAGCGCCTGCATCTTGGCGTCGATGGCGTCGCTGATGTCGAGCACGAAGGCCGGCTTGGGGTGAATGCGGAGGTGCACGCTCCAGTAGTAAAACATCCGCGGCGGCCAGAACGGTTCCCCGGCGAGGTCGCTGCGGGAGAGCTTGGCCCAGAAGCGGGCATCCTCGCAGAGCCGGCTGGCGGCAATGTGGTCCGGGTGCGAATCGTCCCAATAGGGAGCGAAGACATAGCGGGGCCGCACGGTTCGCAGCACGCCGGCGAGCGCCCGGCGGGCTTCGAGCGTGGCTTCGACGCTGCGGTTGGGAAGGCCGAGATTCTTTCGCCAAGCCAGGCCGAGCGCTTCGCTGGCGGCCGCGGTCTCGCGGGCCCGCAGTTCAGGCGAACCATGAGGCGTCGGCTCGCCGTTCGTCAGGTCGAGGATGCCGGTCCGCAGGCCGGCCCGCCCGCACCGGGCCAGGGTGCCGCCGACGCCGATTTCCGCGTCGTCGGGATGGGTGGCGATCACCAGAATATCTAACGGCTGTATGGGGTTCTGCGTCATGCGGCGTGGTTTGGCGGATTAGCTGGGGCGGTTTTTGGTCTTTACGAGAATCGCGCGGATGTCGAGAATGCGGCTCCTCTCCTGCCCTCTCTGCCTTCACCCCCATCATAGCCAACCCCCCACGGGCTCGCCTGTCGTGCTGCCAGGCGACGCCGATAAAGAGGCCACCATGCGCAGTTGCATTTTGGCGCTGTTGTTCTATGTCTGCCTCGGTTTGACCTTCGGCTGCATGACGCCCAAGAACGATGCGGACGATCTTCCGCCGGCCGCCGCGCACGGCGCGGGGAATTCACTGCCCGGCTCCGTGAGCAAGGAAGACGAAGAGTGGACGAAGATGGGCCGCGAGATGCGCGGCGCCGACCCGCCGCCGGCACAAACCTTTGATCCGCTCCGCGACTTAATGGAGTCACCTCGAGCGCAATCGATCGAGCGCAGCCTGGGTGTGGACAACTAACGTCGTCGCACGGACGACAATGTCTCTCGCATCCGCACCCGAGCGGGGGGCGTGAGCCCCCCGAGACGACGAAGCCGCGACCGATTTGCAGCTGGCAGGTTGACGCGCCTCAATCCTCGCCGCGCTCCGCGATAGACACGACGAGCGCCCCGGCTGCTCGCGCACATACTTCACTGCAGCCTCAACCGCGCGTGCGTCTTTCAAGCTCCGTCGCGAGGCCGAGGTCGTCCACCAGCGACCCCCGGCGGGCCGCGCCCAAGCGGCGTTCAGCGCCCGGCTGGCGTAGCTTTTGAACGTTCGCAGAAGATCGGCCGACGTCACTTCATCGTTGGCGACGACGACCAGGTGCACGTGATTGCGCATCACGGCCGATGCGAGAAGGCGCCAGCCGCGGTACGCGGCCGTTTCGCGAAACTGTGTGGTGATCCGCTCTGCCTGGGGGAGCGTGAGAAAAATCGGGGAACCGTTGAGCGCAGCTTGCGCTACAGATTCCAGCTCAGGCAGCGGGCCATCATATGGCGTTCCCGGGATGTTATGCAGGCGTCGTGGACCGGGAACTTCGCGCATTCGAGTGACTGACCCGCGTCTGTCGCCGGGGAGCCAGCTGCCGTATGTCGTCCAGGTGAGGAGCCAGGCGCGCATGGCGGCGACTTTTAGCTAGCGAGTTTTGTCGGTGAACAAAACGCTCAACATTCTGACGACGCTCGGGGGGTTGACACCCCCCGCTCGGGCGCGCCGGCGCTCTCAGGGTCGCTTCGAAGGCGGGCGTTTGAGGCGGGCGGCGCCGGATGCTCCGCCGCGATCTTCCGCGCTGCCGATGATTCGCTCCACGGCTTCGAGCAGCACGTCCATGGCGAACGGCTTGCGCAGATACTCGTCGACGCCGAGCATTTCGGCGTAGGCCTTGTGCCGGCCTCCTTCGTTGGCGGTGATCATGATCACGCGGGGAGGAGACGGCAGGCCGCGGAGGTATTCGAGAATCGGAAAGCCGCCCATTTTCGGCATCATCATGTCGGTGATGATGAGAGCCGGCGGGTCGCTGTCGATGATTCGCCGCCCTTCGACGCCGTTTTGCGCAGCCGCCACGCGGTAACCGGCCGCCTGCAGCACGCCTTGAATCGTGCTGGAAATTTCCCGGTCGTCTTCGATCAACAGGATGGACTTGTCGGCGGGCATGATATTCCCCACGCGTGGGAGGCGGGCTGATCTGGAATCATCGTATGTTTGCCCGCGAGCGTTCTCAAGTCCGCTCGAGCGAGTTGAACACCAGGCCCGACAGCAGCTTCGGATAAAAGTAGGTGCTCTTCGGCGGCATCTTCTCGAACTTCGACGCGATCGCTTCGACGTGATCGATCCGCGCCGGCGGCACGAGACACGCCAGGTCGCAGCTCTTGGCGGCGATCGCGTCGGTCGCTTCGTCAAGCAGGTGCACGTACTTGAATTGCGGCGTCGCCTCCGGGTATTCGGCCTTGAGCAAGTGATCGATCACCAGCTTGTGCAACAGGCTCACGCCCAACTCGCGCCACGCCTGGCTCTGGTCGGCCGCCAGCTTGCGCCATCGGCGACGCGTCAAGGACGCGGGCGAACGACCAGATGCCGTCGGCCGCAGTGCCGAAACCGAACACATCTTGCTGATCCTCCAACTCCACTCGCTCCCACACGCGGCGGGCCGCTTCGGGGCCCTGGCCCATCGCCTCGACTTCCAGGTTGGACGACAGGGCGCGGGCCACATCGTCGGCCGACAGATTCGGAAAGCCGGACACGAGCCGGTGCGTCGGCAGGATAGCCAGGCCCGGATCGCTCATGCCGACCAGCATCATCAGCACGAAGTTGGACGGATCGGATTCGCCCCGGTGCTGTCCCTGCTCGATCAGCCAGTTGCGATAGGTGTTGGCCGTTTCGTAGCGATGATGGCCGTCGGCGATGAACACGGGGGCCGACCGCATCAGAGAGCGAACCTCGTTGATCGCCGACACGTGCGTCAACGGCCACAGGCGATGAATCACACCCAGGTGATCGATGGCCACGAGAGGCGTCATTCCTTGAATGGCCGCGTCCAAGTTTTCGTTCACGTCGCCGTCGGGATCGGGATAAAGGCCGAAGACCGGCGAGAGGTTCATCTTGCACGCTTTGGTGAGCG
The DNA here is from genome assembly GCA_963813715.1 of uncultured Planctomycetaceae bacterium. Taxonomy (GTDB): domain Bacteria; phylum Planctomycetota; class Planctomycetia; order Planctomycetales; family Planctomycetaceae; genus DASPSM01. The sequence goes on from CAWFAK010000016.1 coordinate 48,608, forward strand.
CCAGGCGATCGGCCTTGGGTCCCGACAACGTCTGCTCGTGCGGATAGATGCGGCCCTTGCCGAATTCCTCCAGGCGCACGCGGCCCAAAAAGCCCTTGCGGACGTAGCGGCGACCCTCCCAGTCGAATTCCTGGTGGTAAACGTAGAGCGCGTCCTCATGCTCCTGGATGAGGATCCCTTCAGACTGCCAATGGCGGAGGAACTTCGCGGCCCGCTGGTAGCGGATTTGGGGATCGGTGTCGCCCGGCTCGTCGCGGTTCAGGATCAGGCGGATCACGTTGCAGGGATGCCGCTCGTACAGATCTCGCTGCTGGTCGGGACTGATCACGTCGTAAGGCGGGGCCGTCACGTCGGACAGATCGCCGACCTGGCCCAGATCGTAGCGCCAGCCCTGAAACGGATGCACGTCAGCCATCGATGCTCCTCATCTGATTTCGCGGTCGAGCGCTCAAGCCACGGGGCTCGGCCGCCCGCGCTCTAATTCGGCGAAGGCCCGGCGCGCCTCGAGAATGAATCGCGCGACCTTGTCGACGTCCTTGATTCCCGGCGACGATTCGACTCCGCTGGCTACGTCGACGCCCCACGGCCGCACCGTGGTAATGCCCTCGGCCACGTTTTCGGGACGCAGGCCGCCGGCCAGAATCAGCGGCGGCCACTCCTGGTGGCGATACTCGTCGCGCAGCACGTGCCACGGAGGCGATTGCCCCGTCCCGCCGTACATGCCCTTCACGAGCGCGTCGGCCAGGCAGGCGTCGGCAATCCATTCGCTCGGCTTGTGGTCCTTGAGATACGTCTTGAGGTGCGTGAGGCCGGCCAGCCCACCTGAAAGCCGCAAATCCGCCGCGTCACCGGTCCGGCGTCGAGTGCGATCTCGGCCAGGGCGTGTTCCTCATCCGCCGAGTGGATCTGCACGCCACTCAAGCCGCATTCGACGACAGTGCGGCGGAGTTCGTCGGCCGACGGTTCCACAAACACGCCGATCCGCTCGATCTGCGGGCCGACCGCGTTAGCGATCTGACGGGCTGCCGCCACGGAGACGAACCGCGGGCTTTTCGCATAAAAATTCAGTCCGATGGCGTCGGGACGCAGCGCGGCGATGGCCCGCGCCTGGTTCGGCTCGGTCAGTCCGCAGATTTTGATCCACATGGCTGGAACGTACAAAACTTGGCGGTCACTGGCCAGTCTGTTCGTTGGCCCCGCTCGTTGGCTGGGGCGCACGCCGCATGTTATGATGTGGTTCCACCCACTCCCCACTTGGAGCCCGCCGCATGAACGCCGAATCCCTCCCTGGCAAGCAGACGGACGCCGCCTCGCGACGTGACTTTCTCAAAACGGGAGCAGCCGTCGTCGGCGGTTCGTTGCTTGGGCCGATGGCGATGAGTGCGGGGGCTTTTGCCGGCGGCAGCGATGTCATTCGCATCGGACTCGTCGGCTGCGGCGGTCGGGGAAGCGGAGCGGCCGAGCAGGCGCTGGCCGCCGACCCCAACGTGCACCTGGTGGCGATGGGCGACACCTTTGCCGATCGCATCGAATCGGCGCACAGCATGTTGCAGCACCGCTCGACGGCGGCGCGCATGCAAGTTCCGCCGGAGCGGCGATTCGCCGGCTTCGACGCCTACAAGCACGTGATCGAGGCGTGCGACGTCGTGCTGTTGGCCACGCCGCCTCATTTTCGGGCCGCCCATATCAAGGCGGCGATCGACGCCGGCAAGCACGTCTTTGCCGAGAAGCCAGTGGCTGTCGACGCCGGGGGCGTTCGCTCGGTGATCGAGAGTTGTCAGCTGGCTGAGGCGAAACGGCTCTCTGTCGTGTCCGGGTTGTGCTACCGCTACGACCTGGGAATGCGGGCCACGTTTGCCAAGATCCACGAGGGCGCGGTCGGCGACATCGTCGCCATGCAGACCAGCTACAACACGCACGGCCTGTGGAACCATCCGCGGCAGCCCAGCTGGTCCGACATGGAATGGCAGATTCGCAACTGGCTCTACTTCACCTGGCTGTCGGGCGATTTCAACGTCGAACAACACGTCCACAGCCTCGACAAAACGGCCTGGGCGATGCGGGACGAGTATCCCATCGCGTGCAGCGGCACGGGCGGCCGGCAGACTCGCACCGAGCCTGAGTACGGGAACATCTTCGACCACATGGCCGTGGTCTATGAATATCCCAACGGCGTGAAGACGTTCAGCCGCTGCCGCCAGCAGGATCACTGTGCGGTCGACGTGAACGACCACATCTTCGGCACGAAGGGGCGCGTCGATGTGATGAAACACATCGTCTACGACCACAAGGGCGATGAGGTCTGGCGTTACCGCGGCCCCAAACCCAACATGTACCAGGTCGAGCACAACGAGCTATTCGCCAGCATCCGCAGCGGCAAGCCGATCAACAACGGCCACTACATGACGCACAGCACGATGATGGGCATCATCGGCCGCATGGCCGCCTACACGGGCCAGAGGATCACCTGGGAACAGGCGATGAATTCCAAGGAAGACCTGACGCCGGCAGCCTACGCCTGGGGCAAGATCGACGTGCCGCCCATCGCCCTGCCGGGCATCACGCCGTTCGTTTAACCGCGAGTCTGGTAAGAGCGACTCGCCCTGGCACTTATAGGTGGCCGGCGGGCCGCACGTTCTTGCCCTTGCGGCCGGTCAGGCTGTCGCCGAGATCTTCGCGCGCCGCCTCGCCCAACTTTTCCAGCCGGGCGACGACCTCGGGATGCTCGGCGGCCACATCGTGCTGCTCCCCAATGTCCGTTTCCAGATTGAACAGCGACAGCGGCGTTGTGCGGTCGACGTAGGGCGCGGGTTTGCCGCCGTGGCCTCCCTCGCCTTTCAAGCTGCGATACGTGTGGGGGAAGTGAAGCTTCCAGGGCCCGCTGCGGACCGCCTGCAGCTCCTGGTTCCAGTAATAGTAGTACGCCTCGTGCGGGCACTTGGCTCCCGCCTCGCCGAATAGCAGCGGGCGGATATCTTTGCCGTCGATGATGTGATCGGAGGGGACTTCCGCTCCGGCCAGGGCGGCGAACGTGGGCAAGATGTCGATGGTCGCCGCCAGCTCGGTGCATGTGGTGCCAGCTGGGATTTTCCCGGTCCAGCGCATCACGCAGGGTTCGCGCACGCCCCCCTCCCAGGCCGTCCCTTTGCCCTCGCGGAGCGGGCCGGCTGAGCCGGCGTGGTCACCATAGGAGAGCCATGGGCCGTTATCCGACGCGAAAATCACGAGCGTTCGCTCATTTAAATGATGCCGGTCGAGGGCGGCCAGAATCTGCCCGACCGACCAGTCGATCTCCTCGATCACGTCTCCGTAGATCCCGCGTTCCGATTTGCCGCGGAACTTTTCGCTCACGCCCAGCGGCACGTGGGGCATCGTTTGGGCGACGTAGAGAAAGAACGGCTCCTCATGGTGCGTGTCGATGAAGTGGACCGCCCGCTCGGTGTAGCGGGTCGTCAATTGCGACATGTCGGGATTGGTTTCGACGACGCGGTCGCCGTCGATCAGGGGCAGCGGCGGGTTGCCGGAAACGCCCCGCTCTTTCTGACCCGGCCGCGGGCCCATGTCGTTGGAGTACGGCAGGCCGAAATATTCGTCGAAGCCGTGGTGCGTGGGGAGAAACTTCTCGTGGTGGCCGAGGTGCCACTTGCCGAAGATGGCCGAATGATAGCCGAGCGGCTTGAGCACCTGGGCGATGGTGTGTTCGCTGTCGCTGATACCGTGGTTCGTCCGCGGGCTGAGCGCCCCCAGAATGCCGACTCGGTTCGGATAGCAGCCGGTCAGAAGGGCCGTCCGCGATGCCGAGCAAACACCCTGAGCGACGCAAAAGCTTGTGAAGCGGCGGCCGTCGTGCGCCATGCCGTCGAGATTCGGCGTCTGGATTCCCTTCGCTCCGAAGCATCCGAGGTCTGCGTAGCCGGCGTCGTCGGCGTAAACGATGACGAAGTTGGGACGCGAGACGGCGGCTTTCTCTTGACCGCGGCACGAGTTCGCGTCGAAAAGACCGCAGAGAACCAGGGCAACCGCAGCGGCTGACAACCGATACACAGAGTTCGACGAATTCAAGGTGCGCTCCTTGGAAAGATTGTCCCGTTCGCGTGCCGTCATCTTACGGCGCGAGCCCACAGAAATGCAGCGAAACTGGGGTTTGGCGGCGCCGGACTTGGATTTAAGATTCCGGGCGCTGGGCGCGGGCTGGAATGTGCCTGAGCGCGTGAGAGAATTCGTGAGAGCCAGACATAAAAGAGAAAAGAAAACCGGCGGGCTGACACCCGCCGCTCGCCAGGCGGTCAACTGTGCAGCCGATTGATCACCGTCCGTCGAAGCCAACGCTCCGTCGCGCGGTGTGTGAGCATTATCGTGCGGTGGCAGTCGGTGAATTCACGGCCGCTGAAGTAACGTGTCTGGCGGCCGCGCCGGAGCAGATCGTCAATGATCTGCGGGCACTCGTTGTCAAGCGGGGGCGTTCGGCGCTCGTCGTGCGGACGGACCTGACGATCGGCGGCAGCCCGACGACCGTGGCTTACAAGCGTTGCGGTAGCCGCACGCGTTTGCGGCAATTTGTCCGCGGCGTGCGGACGTCGGCGGCACTGCGCAACTTTCGCCTCGGGCACCGGCTTTTGCAATTGGGAATCGCCACGCCGCGACCGGTGATTGCCGTCTCGCCGCGGTGGCATCAGATCCTTTGTCCTTCTTATCTGGCGACGGAGTGGATCGAGGAGGCCGTCCCTCTCGATGCCTTCGCGCGGCGGGTGGCGGCATGGCCGGCGGCTCGACAGCGCAGGGCGCTCTGCGACGCTGCCGGGCGCTTGGGTCGATTGATCGGCACGCTGCATGCGCAGGGCATTGCGCACCGCGATCTTAAGTCAGCGAACTTGATTGTTCGCGAGCGGGACGGCGGAGTCCAAGTCTTCCTGGTCGATCTGGACGGCGCGTCGCGCTTGGGCGTGCGCGCCGACGCCGTGCGGCTCAAGAACCTCGCACGATTGCACGCCGCGACCAATCGGATGGTGGGCGTTACACCGAGCTTGCGTTGCCGTTTTTTGCTCGCGTATCTGGCGGTCTTCAGCAATTCCTCGGACTGGAAAGCCGTCTGGAGGCAACTGGGGAAAGCCTCTAGAATCCCACCCCGGTCGCTACGTCGGGCCGGTTGATTTCATCAATACGGGCGGACGCAGTATGCACGCCGATTGGGCCATCGAGCGGGTCGCCGACACAGCCGCATCGCGCGGTTGGCGGCAGCGACGCGCGACCCGCAGCGTGTGCCGGGCCCTATCCCGCGTGCCGGCCGGTGCCCCCGTGCTCGACCTCCCCTGCGAAGGCGGATGCTGGCTCGAGCTGTTTGCTCGCCGCGGCTTTCAGGTGACGTGTGCCGATCCGTCCGAGAGCGCGCTCGACGGTGCGTCGCGTCGCTGGCACGAAATCGCGCAGTCCAGTCGCGTCAATTCGCCGGAGCCGACGTTCGTCCGCGTCGACCCTCTCCAGACCGGTTTTCCGTCGCGCCATTTTGCGGCCGTCGTCTGCACCGACTTTTTCGATCGGCAGGGGACGAGCGAGCTGCGGATCGAAGCGCTGCGGGAGTTGCGGCGGATCAGTCGCGGACCGGTCGTGGTTTCGTTTTGCAATGCCTTTGCGCTCGGCTCGCTGCCGCTGGGAATGAGGCGACAGCGGGCGGCCAAGGGTGCGCGTCGCACGTTCCCGTGCCGGTGTGGGCCTTCTTGAACGATCTGCGGCGGGCCGGGCTCAACCCGATTGCCCGACACGCCGTGTTGTGGGGGATTTCGCCGCTGTGGCACATCGTCAGCGTGCCGGCGAGCGGCCGTGTGGACGGCTGGCTCGGCACGCCGCGGACGGAACGCACCAAGGCCGCCTGAGGTAGGGCCGGCTTTCGATCGGCAGGCGGGTCGCCAGCGCATTCTTATAGGGACCAAACGCGGGTCATGTGAATGAAGATCGCTTTTCTCAGCACGCGGCCGTCGAAACCGAGTTACCGGTTTCGCATTGAGCAGATGGTGCCCTACTTCACGGCCCGACGCCATCAGTGCGACACATTCTTCTTGCCGTCCAATGCCTGGGGGCGGCTGTTGCTCTATCGCAAGCTGGCCCCGTACGACGCGGTCGTGCTGCAAAAGCGACTGTTGAGTCGCGTCGAGTTGTTCGTGTTGCGGAACCGTGTGCAACGCCTGATCTACGACGTCGACGATGCCGTGATGTACACGTCCAAGCGGCGACGATCATTCGCGGCGTCGGGGTCGCTTCACAGCCATGATGCGGGCGGCCGACCTGGTCGTCTGCGGCAACAAGTTCCTGGCCGAAGAGGCCGCCCGCGACAGCGAACCGCATTCTCGTCGTGCCCACGTGCATCAATACCGACGCCTATCGCCCCGGCTTGCGAGTCGAACGGCCGCAGACGCTGACCGTCGGCTGGACGGGCAGCCGCAGCACGAACGCGTATCTCAACGACATCTTTCCCGCGTTGGCACAGCTGCATGGTCCGGTGCAGGTGAAGATCATTTCAGACACGGCCGAGGGTTTCGATTTTTCGCGACTCGGGCGCGTGCCGCACGTCTTCGTGCCGTGGAATCCGAAAACAGAAATCGCCGAGACGGCGTCGTTCGACGTCGGGCTGATGCCGTTGCCCGACAATCGCTGGACGCAGGGCAAGTGCGGCTTCAAGGCGCTGCAGTATCTTTCGCTGGGAATTCCCGCCGTCTGCAGCCCGGTCGGCGTAAATCGCGACATTATTCATGACGGCGTCGACGGTTTCTTTGCCGAGCGTCTCCCGGATTGGTTTCCGGTGGTCGCACGGCTGCTGAAGGATTCGTTTTTGCGAGAGACGATCGGCCGCGCCGGGCGACGCCGCGTCGAGAAAGCCTTTTCCCTTGCGACGCACGGGCCCCGCCTGGTGCAGGCCATCGAGCAGGCCGGCAGTCCGCTGCGGAAAACGGCCTGACCAGCGGTGTCAGCGTGCCGCGACGGGATCGGTCGTGCGGACGCGGCACACTACCCGTTCGTGCGGTGTCGTCCGAACAACCGAAACAGACCGCCCGCTTTTCCGGCACCGGCGTTCGACGAATCGCCTGGGACTCATTCCTGGCCGCCGGTCGGTCGAAAAGCATCTTGCATCGGGCCCGGCCGCCCCGCGCGCCGCGGTGCGCGCTGACTTTCCTTTCCTCCGCTGCCGGCACGATCGTGCACGATGGATCCCAAACGCGGTCATTTTGTCAGCCTGGGCGGTGCCATCGTCGGATTCGGCATCGTCATGGTGTATAGCGCTAGCATCACCTCCTGGCCGACCGAATTCGAGCGGATTTACGTCTCGCGGCAGCTGGAGGCGCTGGCCCTCGGTGTCATCTTCGCCACGGTCTGCGGTTTGATGCCCGCGCGGTTCTGGCGTGCGGCCGCGCCCTATTTGTTGGCCCTGACAGTCGCGCTCCTGGCCGCGGTCCTCGTGCCGAAAATCGGCACCCGCGTGAATGGAGCCCGACGGTGGCTGCGTTACGGCGGCCTGCAGTTCCAACCCTCGGAACTGGCCAAGATCGCGCTCGTGCTCTATCTGAGTCGGCAGGCCGAGTTCTTCCACTCGCGGCGCCAGCAGGCCGCCGGAAATCTGGCCCTCGGCTGGAAACAACTGGCGGCACTCGTCGCTCCGATCGCCGTGACGGCTGGCCTGGTGCTGGCCGAGCCCGACTTGGGGACCTGCGTCTTCTTGGTGCTGATCGGCGGAATGACCCTGTTCGTGGCCGGCTTGCCGACGCGCTATTTCCTGGCAGCCGGCGCCGCTGCGATCCCGGCGGCCGGACTGATGGCTCTGCTTCGTCCGTACCAGGTGCGGCGTCTGACCGATTTTCTCGCCGTCTGGTCGGACTGGTCTCAGGTCCCTTACCAGCTGGACCAATCGCTCGTCTCGATGGGCAGCGGCGGGCTGCTCGGCGTTGGGCTGGGCAAGGGCTGGCAGAAACTAAGCTTTCTCCCCGAGGCGAATACCGACTTCGTCTTTGCTGTCGTCGGCGAAGAGCTGGGGCTCGTGGGCACGCTCGGGCTCACGATGCTGTTTGCTGCCCTGTATTGGGCCGGCTTACGCGCCCTGCGTGACGTGCGCAACAATCGCTTCGCCTCGACGGCCGGCTTCGTCCTGCTGACCCAACTGGTGTTGCAAGCGCTGGCCAACGCCGCCGTCGTGACGGCCCTGATTCCGCCGAAGGGCATTCCGCTGCCGCTGGTCAGTTACGGCGGCAGCGCGATGGTGACGAGCCTGGGCTGCCTGGGCATCATTTGCAGCCTCTCGCGCTCTGACAGCGGCGCAAAGCAGATCGCTCCGCCGCGCCGGCCGGTCCGCCCGCGCAAATCGAAGCGGCATAGATCCCACGCTCAGCCGGTCGTCTGCTCGCGCGGAGCCGGCGTCTTTGCCGGCTGTCCGCTCTCGGCCTCGACGTACTGCCGAAATTCGGTCACTAACTCGTCCATGCGATCGCAGACTTGCGCCCAGCTGCCGAAGGGGAATGGTCCGTTACGCAACTGGGCGACCAAACGCCCGAAGCTCGCCACCAGCGACCGTCCTCGTTCGTCCACTTGCTCGGAAACGCGTTCAGGCGATTGCTCCCGCGAGCTGCGGGCCGCAGTCGGCTCCGGTTGGTGCAGATCCTCGAATTGATCGACGAGGGCCTGATACAGCACCGACAGGCGGTTGGCCAACTCTTCGCTGCGCGAGATGTCGACGTCCTGCAGGCCGTGGCACCACTGCGACAGTTCAACCACTTCGGCAAACAGGGCATGCTCGGTAATGTCGGTCGATGCGGAGTCGGCGCCTGCGGAGTTGGAAGCCGAGCCCGACGGCATGCTTCTGGCCACATCGGCCACGGCGCGGACCATTGGCTGGCCGCAGCAATCGGGAGCCGGTCCGCCGTGCGGCTCGTAAGCCACGCGCCCGCAGGTCAAACAATGAAACAAATCCGCCTGTTGAACCGTCATGGAAAGCGCCTCCTTACGAGTTCAACGCAAACCGTGCGCCGGGAGCGGATAATTACTCACTCGGTCACGAATCAATCCTGCAGATTATGTACCGCATGTTCCGGATTCAATCCCAGAATCGAGCCTGCAACTTTTGTTGAGCAGACTCACCCTGAGAATGCCGTGTACCAAAAAGAGCGGAGACCGCTGAGAGCGAAATGGCGCCGAGCGAAGCTGCCGAACGTCAAAAAACTGCCTGCTTGTCCGCGGTCTCGCCCATGGATAGGATGGGGGCGCAGTCCACTGGATCTGCAAAAACCTCTGCCCATGTTCGAATCAGGGACCAATGTGTTGACCCTACAATAATGAACCAGGGAACCTCGCTGAGTTCCGGCCGCGTGTATTACCGAATTTAGCTTCGGCTCACACAACCCGGGACAGAGCTTCCCACGTTGCACTTACGGGTTCAAAAACACGTTCACCCCGGACGGCATTACGGCGGAGGTTTTTTTTCTTTAACGAGTTGACGCACGCTTGGGGCTCTTCGACCGCCAGGAAGCCAAGAACTTAGAGCGGGCTCTGCCCCTGGCGGCCCGCATGCGGCCCCGGTCAATCGACGAGTTTGCCGGCCAGGAACATTTCCTGGGACAGGGCAAGCTGCTGCGGCGGATGCTCGAAGCCGACCGAATCTCGTCGGCGATTTTCTATGGCCCGCCCGGAACCGGGAAGACGTCGCTCGCCCAGGTCATCGCTCTGCAGACGCGACGGGATTTTTCGCCACTCAATGCGGCATCAGCCGGCGTCAAAGAGCTAAGGACCGCGCTCGACGAGGCCCGCGATCGACTGGCAGCGGACGGTCGCCGCACGATCCTGTTCGTCGACGAATTGCATCGCTTCAACCGCACCCAGCAGGAGGTCATGTTGCCGGACGTGGAGGCCGGCGTCGTGGCGCTGATCGGGGCGACGACCGCCAATCCGTTCTTCTCGCTGGTGTCACCCCTCGTCAGCCGCAGCCAGGTCTTCGAGTTTCAGGCATTGTCGAAAGCCGACGTGCGGCGTTTGCTCGAACGGGCTTTGACCGATCGCGAGCGAGGCTTGGGCTGCGAACCGGGCCGGGTTACGGACGATGCGCTCGATTTTCTGGCCGAGGTCTCCGACGGCGACGCCCGCCGGGCCCTCAACGCGCTCGAGGTGGCTGTGCTCTCGACGGCCGAGGGAAGTCGAACCGTCGACATGACCGTCGCTCAGGATTCGATTCAAAAGAAGGCCATCCAATACGACGCCACCGGCGACGAGCATTTCGACGCGGCCAGCGCATTCATCAAAAGCATGCGGGGCAGCGATCCCGATGCGGCCGTCTACTGGATGGCGCGGATGCTCGAGGCCGGCGAAGACCCGCGATTCGTCGCGCGACGGCTCGTCATCGCCGCGTCTGAAGACGTGGGCAATGCCGACCCGATGGCGCTGGTCGTCGCCAACTCGGCCGCCCAGGCGACGGAGATGGTCGGCATGCCCGAGTGCCGCATCATCCTGTCGCAAGCGGTGATTTACGTCGCGATGGCGCCCAAGTCGAACGCGTCGTACGTGGCCATTGATGCGGCGCTCACGGACGTGCGAGAGCGGCGGGTGTTGCCCGTGCCGACTCACCTGCGCGACGCCAGCTATCGCGGGGCGAAACGGCTCGGGCACGGGCAAGGTTACCAGTACGCGCACGACGGCCCGGAGGGCTGGGTCGACCAGGACTACCTCGGCGTCAACCGCGAGTACTATCAGCCGACCGATCGCGGTCTCGAAGCCGAGTTGCGGCGTCGGCTCGAAGAGCTTCGCCAGCGGCGGTCCCCGCAGGGCGGGCAATCCCCGACGCCGGCCGAGGGATCCGGCAAGCAATCTGCCGCCGGCCCGCGACCCGCTGAGTGATCCATCGCTGCCGCGCCGCCCTGCTTTTCGGTATGTTGGGCGGGCATGAGCGCTTCATCCCTGGTCGGTCTTGGGCTCGACTTTGGCACGGAATCAGTCCGTGCCCTGCTCGTCGATCTGGAGGGCAACGAACACGGATCGGCCGTTGTCGACTACGCCCACGGACAGATCACGGAGCGGCTGCCGGCCACAGGCGAAGTGCTGCCGCCCGACTTTGCGCTGCAGCATCCGCTCGACTGGATCGACGCGGCGGCCGCTGCCGTGCGCAGTGCTTTGGCCTCGGGCAAAGTCGAACCGTCACGCATCTTGGGAATTGGCGTCGACTTTACGAGTTGCACGATGCTGCCGACGCTCGCCGACGGCACGCCCTTGTGTGTCGATCCGCGCTGGGCGTCCGAGAAATTCGCCTGGCCCAAGCTCTGGAAGCATCACGGCGCCAAGTCTCAAACCGACCGCATCAATGCCGTTGCGCGGGAGCGCAAGGAAGGCTGGCTCGACCGCTACGGCGGCACGATCGGCTTGGAATGGTTCTTCCCGAAAATCCTCGAGACGCTCGAACATTCGCCCCAGGTCTACGACGCAACAGCCATCTGGCTCGAAGCCGGGGACTGGTTCGTGTGGCAACTCGTCGGAGGCGACGCGGCTCGTTTGCCGCGTTCGACCTGTCAGGCGGGTTACAAAGCGCTCTGGCACTCGCGCGACGGATTTCCATCGGCCGACTACTTCCGGGCCGTGCATCCGCGACTGGCCAATGTCGTCGCCGAAAAGATGCCCGGCCGCTTTCTCGCCCCAGGTGAGCAAGCGGGCCGGTTGACCCCGGTGATGGCCGACCGTTTCCGATTGCCGGCTGGAATCCCTGTTAGCGCGGCCATCATCGATGCCCATGCCGGCGTCCCCGGCGCCGGAGCGGCGGAGCCCGGCACGCTGGTGATGGTGCTCGGCACCAGCAGCTGCCACATGCTGAACGCGACGGTCGAGCGGCTCTTTCCGGGAGTTGCCGGAATTGTCGAAGGAGGCATCCTCCCTGGCTATTTCGGCTATGAAACGGGGCAGGCGGCGGTCGGCGATGCCTTTGATTGGTTCCGGCGCCTCGTCAACGAACCGAACTTCGAGAGGCTGACGCAAGCGGCGATCAATCTGCCTCCCGGCGCCGACGGTGTCAAGTGTCTCGACTGGCTGAATGGCTGCCGTACGCCCCTGATGGATGGCTCACTGACCGGGGTTTTTTCAGGGCTCAGGCTGGGTCACTCGACCGGGCACCTGTATCGCGCGCTGATGGAAGCGTCGGCGTTCGGCCTGAATTGGATCGTCGATTTGCTGCGCCAGTTCGGCGTCCCGGTCGAACGATTCGTGGCGACCGGCGGTCTGCCGCACCACAATCCGCTACTTGTGCAGATCTACGCCGACGTGCTGGGCGAGCCGATCGCCGTCCATCCTTGCAAGCACGGGCCGGCGCTCGGAGCCGCCATTCTCGGGGTGCTCGCCGCTGGGCCCGAAGCGAGCGGATTTTCCGAATCGTCACAGGCCATCGCTGCGATGGCACAGCCCCGCGCGACACACGGCGAACGGGCCTTGCGAATTGTTGCGCCGAATCCCGACGCAACGAAGACGTACGCGTCCCTCTACCACCACTATGTGGACCTCGCTGAATCGTTCGCTCCCAAACATTTCGTCACATCTTGATTCCAGGAAACCGTGATGACCACCGAGTCCGAATCCGCGCCATCGAATGGAAAGCGGCGGAAGCCGAGCCGGCTTCCGAAAAAGCAGGTCTATCTCGTCGCCAGCGGCGACCTCCGCCTCTCGGCCAACCAGAAGTGCTGGCCCGCGCAGAAGGAAATGGAGGAAGCGCTGACCCGGGCTGTCGAGGCCGAGGGCTATCAGGTGGTGCGGGCCCATCCCTACTGCGAGAAGGCCGGGCATGGCTTTATCGCCTCGCAGCGCGAAGGGATGCGCGTCTTTTCGCAGCTCGATCCGAAGGCGCCGCTCATCGTGGCGGAGGCCGTGTGGCAATACTCGCACCATGTTCTCGCGGGGTTGATCACGCATCGAGGGCCGATCCTGACCGTGGCCAATTGGTCGGGCACCTGGCCCGGGCTGGTCGGTATGCTGAACCTCAACGGCTCGCTCACCAAGGCGGGAGTCGAGTATTCGACCCTTTGGAGCGAGGACTTCACCGACGAGTACTTCACGTCGCGGCTGCACGACTGGTTGCGCAAGGGGAAATGCAATCACAAGACGCGGCACGTGGTTCCGCTCAAGAAAGTCAAACTCGGCGCGAAGGAGCGGCGGCTGGGCAAAGAGTTGGCCCGCGTCCTGCAGACCGACAAGGCCATTCTCGGCGTGTTCGACGAAGGCTGCATGGGCATGTTCAACGCCATCATTCCCGATCGGTTGCTCAATCAAACGGGTGTCTACAAGGAGCGACTGAGCCAATCGGCCCTGTTTTACGAGTCCGGCCGCGTCAGCGACACCGAGGCCAACGCCGTCCGAAAATGGATGGAAGACCGTGGGATGACGTTCCACACGGGCTCGCGGCATGACGAAGACCTCACCGACGACCAGATTCGCCAGCAATGCAAGATGTATATCGCCGCGGTGCGGCTGGCCGACGACTTCGGCTGCGACGGCATCGGCATCCAGTATCAGCAGGGCCTCAAGGACTTGATGCCGGCGAGCGATCTCGTCGAAGGCACGCTCAACAACGCCGAGCGTCCGCCGGTCAAGAGCCGTGACGGTTCGCGTGAACTCTTCGCCGGAGAGGCGATTCCGCACTTCAACGAAGTCGACGAGTGCGCGGGGCTCGACGCACTCATGACCAATCGCGTGCACAAGGCCCTCGCGCAGCCAGTCGAAACGACGTTGCACGACCTGCGCTGGGGCGACGCCGACCGCTCCGGCACCGTGCCCGACTACGTGTGGGTCTTCCTCATCAGCGGGTCGGCGCCGCCGGCTCATTTTGGCGGCTGGGACCATGCCGACGGGCGTCGCCAGCCCGCCATGTATTTCCCCAACGGCGGCAGCACGCTCCGCGGCGTGTCGAAGCCGGGGGAAATCGTCTGGTCGCGAATTTTCGTGGAGGACGAGTCGCTCAAGATGGATCTGGGGCGGGCAAAAGTCGTCGAGCTGCCGCAGGAAGAGACCGAGCGGCGCTGGAACCTCACGACTGTCCAATGGCCCATCATGCATGCCGTCACCTACGGCGTCAGCCGCGACCAGATGATGGCCCGCCACAAGGCGAACCACATTCAGGTCGCCTACGCCAATAGCGCCGACGAAGCCGACCGTGCATTGAAAGCGAAAGCGGCGATGGCCGAGGAACTGGGAATGGAGGTCTGCCTCTGCGGCACCGACGCCGACGGCCGGTCGTGGGATAAGTGATTTCTTCGCGGGCTATCCGCGTGACGTCCTTTGCGGCGCCCCTGCAATTAGAAAGAGAGGCCGCCTTCGGGGGACGGCTTGCTTTCCTGCCGTGCGGCTCTCAAGAGACAGCCGCTCGCACGGCCGACATCGCCTCGCGACACAGGGTGACGGCCCGCGATTCGTCGGGCACTTCGGCGATCACGCGGAGAATCGGCTCCGTGTTGCTGGCGCGGACCTGGACCCAGCGATCGGGCCAATCGAGGCGAAGGCCGTCGCCGTGGGTCGGCTTCGCGTCGGAGTATTTTTGCTCGAGCGCCCGGCAGGCCGCCTCGACGCGGTCAGCCGGACAAGTGAGTTTGTCTTTGACGATCGAATAGCTGGGGAACGAATCGACCCAGTCGGCAAGCGTTCGGCGTTCGGGTGTCCCAGCGCCGGCGAGTCCGGCCAGAACGTACGCCATGCCGACCAGGCTATCGCGGACGTAGCCAACTTGCGGCTCGATCACGCCGCCATTTCCCTCGCCGCCCAGAACTGCGCGCATGTCGCGCATTTTGGCCACCACATTGGCCTCGCCGACGGCCGAGCGATAAAAGGGACTCTTGTGCCGCGCGGCGATGTCAGCGGAGACGCGGCTGGTGGAACCATTCACCACGAGCGGACCGGGCGTACGCGCCAGCGCGTAGTCGGCACAGAGCGCCAGCGTCAATTCTTCGCCGATGTAGCGGCCGCGGTTGTCCACAATCGCCAGCCGATCAGCGTCCGGGTCTTGCGCGAAGCCGACGTCCGCTCCGCGACTTCGCACGGCGTCGCACAGGCCGCTGAGATTTTCTTTCAAGGGCTCGGCCGGGTGTTCGAACGCGCCGTCAGGCGTGCCGCCGAGCACGACCGCGTCGCAGCCCAGCGCTTCCAAGAGCTTTGGTCCCAGCACGCTGCCGGAGCCGTGATTGCAGTCGAGCACGACCTTGAGTCGTCGTTTCCGGATCGAATCGACGTCGACCAGCTCGAGCACCCGCGCCACGTGCGCGGTCCCGGCGTCCGGGCGATCCTCGGTGCGTCCCAGCGAATTCCAGCGCGCGAGTTCCAGTGAGTCCTGACTGAGCAAGGCCAACAGCGCTTTGCCGCGGGCTTCGTCGAAGACGGCGCCTTCGCTCGAGAACGGCTTGAGGCCGTTCCACTCGACCGGGTTGTGGCTGGCCGTGATTTCCACTCCGCCGGCAGCGCCAAAGTGGCGCACGAGGAAGCCGCAAGTGGGCGTGGCGGCGATGTCGACGTCGATCACGCGGCAGCCGACCGATTCCAGTCCGGCGAGCACGGCTCGCTTGAGCATCGGGCCCGTCGCGCGGCCGTCGCGACCGACGACGACCGTGCCGCGGTCGGCGAGAATCCCCAGGGCTTGGGCGAAGTGCACGACGTAATTGGGATCGAGGCCGTCTCCGACGATCCCCCGCAGGCCGGAGATACTCAAAATTCGCTGCATGCCGCTACTCCCGCGTCTTCGCGCTCTGCCGGGGCGATTCTAGGCCAAGCCTCAACGGCTCCGCCATTCGCAGGCCTCCTCGTAGCAGCGGGTCATGGCATCGCGGACCATCTCCAGGAGTGCCTCTTCCGAACCGTGTCCGCTGACTTGCGCCAGCTTTTCAGGCGAGAGGGGCGGTCCGAAGACGAGCCGGCAGGTTTTCGGCTGCACGAACCAGGCTCCGCGGGGGAAGGCTGCGCCCGTTCCGGCCAGAGCGGCGGGGATCACTGGCACCTTCGCCCGGCGCACCAAGGCGATAAAGCCCGGCTTAAGCGGCCCGATGCGTCCGTCCTGACTGCGCGTTCCCTCAGGGAAGACGCCGATCATGTGTCCCTTCCGGAGCTCAGCGGTGGCCTGCCGAATCGAGGCCGTGCTGGCCGCATCGCGATTGAGGGGGATCGTGCACAGCTTGTCGAACACAAACCGGATAATCGGGCCTCGATACAGGGTCGTCCGCGCGAGAAAGCGAACGGGCCGTTTGAGCCAAAGGCCGACCATCACCGGATCGAGAAAGCTCTGGTGATTCGCCACGATCAGGGCGGGTCCCGTTTTGGGGACGTTCTCGATGCCGCGCACGCGGTAACGAAAATAGAGTGGAGCAATCAGAGCGACGCTCGTTTGGAGGAACCAATAAACGCGGTTCCGCGGATCCGGCTCGTAGGACGGTGATCGGTCGTCTGTCGCGGGTGCGCCGACGGGGGACTGGCGGTTGGCTTCGGCTCCGGCCATCGGCACGCAAAACACACGAAAAAGAACGGAAGACAGGCCCATGCCAAGGGTGCGTCACTCAAGCGGTCGGTACACATGCGCCGAATCCGCCGGACACATTACGCGGACGGCGGATGATGAGTTTGCGTGTCACCGTCCGCCTCGGCCGCCGTAAAGTCGGGGACCAGCGGCGCCGGCTCCGGCACGGGAGCTTCCGGAGTTGTTTCGGGAGCCGAGCTGGCGGCCTGCACCGTATCCCCCTCGAAGAACGCGGTCCCATGAAGGGCGGAAGGCATCGCGGCCGGTTCGCCCGGAGCAACCGGCACGTGCTCGGGCGTCAGGTCAATTTGCCCAATCATCTCGCCGATGGAGATCGTGTCGTCGTGCAGCAGAATCGTTTCGCCCGAACCGACCCGCCGGCCATTCACGAAGGTGCCATTCTTGCTGCCGAGATCCCGAATGCGAAGCGTGTAGTCGTCCAGGAGCAGCACACAGTGGTGCCGACTGACGAACTCGCTTTCGGGCCGCAGATGGCAATCCTCCTCGCGGCCGATCAGCAGTTTCCCGCGCCGAATCGGAATCGTTTCACCGGCATGAGGACCGCTGAGTACTCTCAATCTGGCGTCCATGAAGCAGCACCCTTTGGCAAGAACGACACCAGAACCGGGCTCATCGGGTAAATTCGGTCGAAGCAGCGAGGATGTGATGGCCCCTCACGCTGCAAACCGGTCAGGCAGGCGATGAGCGAACTTCGGTAGCTTACACGTGGATGCAGATCGACCACAATCATCTATTCAGAAAAATTTGGGGAAAATTGATCGACTGCCACAGTTGTTCCCTTTTCAGGCTGGTGCCCGCATGCGTATGGCGGCGACCTCGGTCCACTGCGATTGCGGTGCCGGCAATGGTGAGACGCCGATGGCGGAATTGCCGTCGCGCCTTATGCGGGTTTCTGCTAACGGCGGCACGACTCCCACGCCGCCAGTCCGGCCAATATCTATCCGCTTCCTCACAGGCATAGCGGTTCGCGACAAATCGCGGCCGAGAAACTATTCGAGCGAGCCGAACAGCTTATTTCGAAGCGCGGCGTAGCGATGGGCTTCGGGGCTGGGGGATGACGACGCCTGTTCCAGGGTCCACGGGTCGACAAACATCACGCCGGGCTGCGGCATCTCGTAGGTGCTCGACAACTGCAGCAGCAGAGCCCGCTCGAGCCGATTCAGATCGTGGGCGTCACACAGCTCGGAGAAGACATCTTTCGCCGAGCCACCTGAGCTCTCGCCTCGAGCCTTCCGGAGCGTGTTCCAAAGATAGACGACGGCGATCGTCAGCGCCACGACCGCGACGCCGCACACGATGAGCACCCATTGCGAGCGTTCGCGGATGGCGGACGCCAAGAGGAGCGATCGAGCAATCGGTGCCTGGCCAACCAGCGCGCTCACGCGGGACCTTTCGTCATCTCGTGCCAAGAAACGCCGGCGCAGGGCGCCGGCTCCAGTCCGTGCTTGTGGATCGCTTCGAGCGACTGCTCGGCGGCTTCCCGCACGCGCGGGCTCTGGTCGTTCAACAGGGCGCTCAGTCCCGCCACGACTTCGGCGTTCGGCAAGTCGGCCAGCACTTCGGCCGCGGTTCGCCGCACCTGGGTGTCGGCATCCGACAGCATCATCAGCAAGGACGATTGCACTTCATGCGCCAGGCCCAATTGTCGAGCCGCGCGGGCCGCCCGAATCCGCCGGCGACGAATCGGATTATTCAGCTCGGCCACCAGCTTCTGATGACAATCGGGATCGATCTTCTGCACCAGTCTGCCCGCCTGCGGCAGACCTTCGGGTCGAGATGGTCGAAAATGCTCAAAAGCAAATCCAGGTTGAAGCTGTTGAGTTCGCCCCGCGCCGCTTCGCGTACCGCAGCCAGCGGGCTGTCGAGCCGCTCGATCAAGAGCTTCAGCGCTTCGGGAACTCCCTGGGCCCGCAGCTGGCTGGTGGCCCACGCCTGGACGTCTTCTTCTTCGGAATCGAGGCTGTCGAACAGGATGCCGCGCACGCAGGCCGGCTCGGCCGATTCGAGCACGGCGCCGGCCGCCAACCGTCCCTGCACGCTGCCGTGCAGCAGGATCCATTTGTGGATCGCGATTTTTTCGTCGTGGGCCAGGCCGGTCGCCTGGACGAATGCCACGAGTTGTTCGTGCAGGCTGGGCGGAACGGCCGTCAGGGGCAACAGCCGGCGCGTAATCCAATCGACGCGGACGAGCTGCTTGAAATTTTTCTGCTGGTTCTCGTTGAGCCGCTTGGGAAACTCGCGGAGCACAAAGGAGATGAACTCCGCATCCGAACGCTGCTCAAAGGCTTCAATTGCCTTGGCAATCGGATAGTTGTGCTTCATGAACTCCATCAACAGCCGCATCACGCCCGGGTGCGTGCTCGACATCAGCAGGTAACCGGCCAGGTCCCGGCAGGACTGCACGTTTTGCAACAGCGCTTTGCGGACGGCAAACGTGTCCGGATCGCCCAGCACCAGGATCGATTCCAGCACTTCGGCCTTGCACGAGAGCGACTCGAACTGGTTGCAGGCCCCGTCGAGCGCCGAAAGCACGGTCTGCCGCACCTGCGGCAAGCTGCGTTGGAAGCGATCGCCGCCGACACGCCGTCCGCCCCCCAAATGCAGGTGCTCGTACAGCCGGTTGACCAGGCTTTGCAGCGTCTGACTCGCCTCGGCATGGTCCGGGTCGTCCGGCTTGAGCAGGATTTGAGCGAGCGTGGCCGCCTGGTCGTAGCACTCGGCCGCGATCACGACCTCCATGGCATGAACCCGGAGCTCGGCGTCCCCGTGCAGCAGGCACTGGCGCAGGGTGCCCGAAAGACGGAGCCCCTGGTCGTGGAGCAGGCGTCGCCCGGTTGCGGTCGAGCGCCGGCAACCGCCGAATGACCTCGGTCTGGCAGCGGGTGGTCCCCCGTCTGAGCAGGCCGACGACGGCCCGCTCGTGGATGGCCGCATACTTCGAGTCGAGTGCCCCGATCAAGAGCTCGACGGCTGCGGTCGCCTTGCTCTCGGTCAGCAGCTCAAAGGTTTTGACTAGGGGATCGGCCATCGAGATGTCTGCCCATCTCTAATAAAGGGGGCCGAACGGCCGAAAACGAGGGCTCGGCCGAAGCGCCCGATCGCGCCTCTCGGTATCGATCTTTCCGCGGACCGCCTTCACACAGAAGCCCCCCGGGATGCTTGAAGACTCCGAATGACAAACGATTTGCGGCGCGCGTCGACCCTGCCGCCACGGCACGAAAGAACTCCTCATTTAGGAACGCGCTCAGGTACGTGAACAATCGATCACTATTTGAGGTTAAGGCCGCTTGACCGGTCGTTTGGCCGCCGTTAACGTATCAACGAACGCTCATGGTTGAACCGCGCTTGCGACGGACTGCAAGCCGCGACGGAACTCTCCCGAAACGGATTTCGCTGCATCATGGCCCGTCGCCCTGCCCCAACCGGCAGTTTCTGCCGGTTTTTCACCCCGCATCGCCGAGCGGCGATCGCGCCCCTCGTGCTTTCCCTCATTGCCGGGATGGCGACTTCCTTGCCGGCTGATTCCGGCGGGACGCTTCATGAGCGAGTCGACGCCCTGCTAACGGAGGTCGAGGCGGGCGCCCCGTCTCCCCTTTGCAGCGACGCGGAGTTCCTCCGCCGGCTGTCGATCGATCTGCTCGGCTCTCTGCCGTCAGCCGATGAAACCCGCCGCCTTCTGGCGGATCCGTCGCCCCACAAACGGAGCTACCTGGTGGGGCGGCTGCTCGAGCACCCGCGGTACGCGGTTCACATGGCCCGCACCTTCGACGTGATGCTCCTGGAGCGGCGTAATACCGAGGGAATCAAACAAGAGGACTGGGAGCGGTACCTCTTCGACTCGTTCCTGGCCAACAAACCCTACGATCAGCTGGCCCGGGAGATCCTCACGGCCGATGGGGCCGATCCGAAGACCCGGCCAGCGGTCAAGTTCTACCTGGAGCGGACCGGCGACCCAAATCTGCTCACCCGTGATGTCGGTCGCATCTTCTTCGCCCGTGACCTGCAATGCTGCCAGTGCCACGATCACCCGCTGATCGAGCACTATCGCCAGGCTGACTATTACGGTCTGTTCGCCTTCCTGCAGCCTGGTTATCTCACGCTCGATCCGACCAATCCCGCGAACAAGAACAAGCCGGTCTATTTCGGCGAAAAGGCCGAAGGGGCAGCTCCCGCCACGTTTCAGTCAGTCTTCGACCCCAAGAAAGCCAAGCACGGGACTCGTCCCAAACTGCCGGGCGAGACCGAGATTGACGAGCCCTATTACCCGGTCGGCACCGAATACAAGCCGGCGACGGCGGACGCCGCCTATCCCCTGCCCAAATACAGCCGGCGTGCGCGGCTGGCCGACGAGATTCTGGAAAAGGGCAACCCGGCCTTCCGCCGGAACATCGTCAATCGGCTGTGGGCCCACATGCTGGGTCAGGGGCTGTTCGAGCCGGTCGATCTCGACCATCCGGACAATCCGCCCGCCTGCCCCGCGTTGCTCAACTTGCTGGCCGACGAATTTCGCTCGATGGGATACGACGTCAAAGTCTTCCTGCGGGAGATCGCGCTGACCTCCGCCTATCAGCGTTCGGTCGAGCTTCCGCCCGATCCGGCGCGAGGGACCGAATCGCCGGCCGTCCTGCGCAAGCGATACGAATCCGAGCAGGGGCGACTGGCGGCGTCCGTCAAGAGTCTAGAAACGCAGATCAAATCGGCCGAGGCGACGTTGGCCCCTTTGCGCAAAGCGGCCGACGCCGTGGGGGAAGAGCTGACCACCGCCGAGACCAAGGCGCAAGAAACGAAGAAGGCGTTCGACACCGCCTCCGAAGCGCTCGATAAGACGCGCGCCGATGCCGACGCCCGTCAGTTCGCGGCCCAGGCACTGGCGGACGCCGCGGCGAAGACTCGAGTCGCACTCAAGGCGCTGCCGGGTGAAACCGCCCTGAGCGACGCGGCCGCAAAATTCGCGGCGCGCTCTGCCGCTCTGGCTGCGGAAGCGACGAAGCTACGAGCGACGGAGAAGACGCAAGCCGTCGCATCCAAGGCCGCTCAGCGTCGCCTGGAAGGCGATCAACAGAAGCTTGCGGCGATGGCGGCCCGATTGTCAGCCGCTCAGGATCGTTATGCGCCGGTCGCCCGCCAGCTGACCGAGTCGATCGCGCGGCGCCAGACGGTCCTCACTCGGATCAATTCACTCAAGCAGGCGGCTACGGCGGCCAAGGCGGTCGAAAGTTACGCCGCGCGGCAAGCGGAAGCGGCAACGGCGGTCCACGTCGCCGAGGAGGCGCGATCGCG
Organism: uncultured Planctomycetaceae bacterium; assembly: GCA_963813715.1. Lineage (GTDB taxonomy): Bacteria > Planctomycetota > Planctomycetia > Planctomycetales > Planctomycetaceae > DASPSM01. Next base: position 70,398 of record CAWFAK010000016.1, read on the forward strand.
ACGGCACCTGATGCGGCAGCTCGTCGACGTCCGCGTCTCGCTCGTCTCAGCCCGCGCGAACGAAGCCACACTCGCCCGGCAGTTCTTACAGGACGATGCGGCCCACGGCAGCGCGATAACCACTGGTTACACCGACCAAAGATCGAACACCGACCTGGAGACCGCCAAGCAGGCTCTCGCGCAGGCCGATCGCGACTTGGCAGCCGCGGAGGGCCGGGCGCGGTCGTGCGCGGCCGCTGCCGATTCGGACTTAGCCGTCGTCTCCAAACACTGGTCGACTCGTTTCTCCGCGGCCGGACTCAAACCGCTGTCGCCTGAACAACTGGCCTGGAACGTTTTGCAGGTGCTGGGCGTCACCGATCAGCAGCGCGCGGCGGCCGAGGCCGAGCTGCGCAAGAAGAACTTGCCGATCACGCCTGCCCTGCTCGAATGGGAAACCGATCAAAAACTCAAAGGGCCGATCGCGCGATTTGTCGGCCTGTTCGGAGCGTCGGCCGGTCAGCCGCAGCGAGGCTTCTTCGCCACCGTCGATCAGGCCTTGTTCTTCGCCAACGGAGGCGAGTTGCGCAGTTGGCTGGCTCCCGCGTCGGGAAATTTGAGCGACCGGCTGCTGAAGTTGCACGAACCGCGCGAGTTGGCTGACCAACTGTACCTCAACGTCGTCGCCCGGCGGCCGTTGCCGGAAGAGTCGGCGGAGATCGAACGTTATCTTGCCGAGCGTCCCAAGGACCGGGCCGCGGCGGTGCAGGAAATTGTGTGGGCGCTGCTGGCGTCGAGCGAATTTCGATTTAACCACTAAGACGCCGATCTGCCGGACATGGAGAAAGTCATGTTGTGCGATTACGCGTGCCGCTCGGTCGACCATCGGATGGCCCGCCGAGACTTTTTGGGCGGTCTGGCGGGCGGAATGGCCGCCGGGCTAGGAGCCGCGGGCGGGCTGGGCATCCTGACGCGTCCGGCCGCCGCCGCGCAGTTGAGCAAAGAACAAAAGAGCGTCATCTGCGTCTACCTCAACGGCGGCGCGAGCCAGCTGGAGACGTGGGATCCGAAGCCCAAGACCGACACCGGTGGCCCGTTCCGCGCCATTCCCACGTCCGTGCCGGGAATGCACATCTCCGAGCTCTTGCCGCAGACCGCGCGGGTGATGCATCACCTCGCGCTCATCCGCAGCATCAATACCAACGAGTTCGATCACGGCCTGGGGCTGTACTGCATGCTGCACGGCCGCCGGCAGACGCCCGCCTCCGAATATCCCGAACTGGGCGCCGTCGCCGCCCGGGCACTCGCGCCGGAGGACAGCGGACTGCCAGGACACGTGAAGATCTACCCCGGCGGCACGGGCGGCCGCAGCGCCGATTCGGCCTATCTCGGTCCCAAGTACTCGAGCGTCGCACTGGGAGGCGGGCCGCCGGACAATTCGCGTCGGCCGGACGGGCTGAGTGACGCCGCCGATCTGCAGCGGCAGCGGCTCCGCCGATCGATCGACGCCCGTTTTGCCCAGCGCCGCCGCACGGCAATGACCGACGCCTACACGCAGAATTACGAGCAGGCCCTCGACCTGATGAAGCGCCGCGACGTGTTCGACGTCACCAAGGAGCCGGCCGCGCAACTCGAGCGCTACGGCAAACATGACTTTGGTCGTCACTGCCTGCTCGCCCGCCGACTGGTCGAGCATGGCGTGACCTACGTGCAAGTCTTTCACACCAACTACGACACCCACAACGAGAACTTCAACTTCCACATGCAGCAGCTCGGCGAGTTCGACGGCCCGTTCGCCACGCTGGTCACCGACCTGGTCGAGCGGGGAATGTGGCGTAACACGCTCGTCGTTGTGCTGTCGGAGTTCGGCCGCACGCCGACCATCAACCAGTTTTACGGGCGCGACCACTGGGCGACCGCCTGGTCCATTTGCCTGGGCGGCGCGAAAGTCCATCCGGGCGCCGTTTACGGCAAGACAAACGCCAACGGCACCGCCGTCGCCGACAAGCAGGTTGATCACGCCAACCTGTTCCACACGTATCTGGCGGCGGTCGGCCTCGATACGACGACTTCCTTCGACGTCGCCGGCCGCGAGTTGCCGATGGCGGACCCCGCCTCGAAGCCGATCGAGGAATTGGTGGCGTAAGTCGGCAGCGGAATCAAAACCCTCGAACTGGCAGCGAACATGAAAGCCAATCCTCAGCAGATGCGGGTGACGCAGCAGTGGGCCTGTGCGGCGCCGCTGATTGCCTGCCGGTTCGACCCGTCCGGCGAGTTCGTCTTCGCCAGCACCGAGGATTACACGGTGCAGCGATGGCGGATGGCGGATGGCCACAAACTTTCGTATCCGGTCGCTCACGAGAGTTGGGTCGGGGCGCTCGCCTTCGTCGACAAAGGCAAAACGCTCGTGACCGGCGGATACGACGGCCGCATCCTCTGGTGGCCGGTTGCCGGCGACAAGCCGCAGCCGCTGCGCGCAATCGACGCTCATGCCGGCTGGGTGAGGACGCTGGCCGTCAGCCCGGACGGCAAGTGGATCGCCTCGGGCGGCAACGATCACCGCGTAAAAGTGTGGAACGCGGCCGACGGCAAGCTCGTGCACGAGTTGGTCGGGCACGCCAGTCACGTCTACTGTGTCTTCTTTCATCCCAGCGGCGCACTCCTCTCGGGCGACCTGCAGGCCGAGCTACGGCAGTGGGACGTGGCGAGCGGAAAAACCGTCCGCACCTTCGACGCCAAGGCGCTGCACGCGTACGAACCGGGAGAGCGCGTCGATTATGGGGGCGTGCGGACCCTGGCACTCACGAGCGACGGGCAACATCTGGTGGCCGGCGGCCTTTTCAATGGGTCGAACCCGCTGGGGGCCGTCAACGAAGCGCTCGTGCTCCGCTTTGCCTGGCGCGATCAGAAGAAGGTCCGCCAGCACCTCGTTCCGGGCATCCAATCGCTCGTGTGGCGCGTGATTGCGCATCCGGAAGGATTTCTCATCGGCGGCTGTGCCGGCACCAGCGGTGGCTTTATCGCCTGCTGGAAGGAGGATGCCGAGAAGGATTTCTTCCGCTTTCAGCTGCCGACCGTCGTCCGCGATCTCGACCTGCATCCGGACGGCCTGCGCCTGGCCGCGGCCCAGTACGACAAGCAGCTGCGGATCGTGACGATGGCGCCCAAGCCGGCTTAAGGCGCGTTAAGCCGCCTTTTTCAGCAGCGAGCTGACGACGTCGGGGGCGCGGCCGATGATCTGTGCGATCTCGGCAACGCTGTAGCCGGCCTCGTTCAGGTGGCCCACCATCTCGACCTGGGCAGGCGGAACGCTTTTTTCCGGCGAGGTCGGCGCTGCGGTGGCGATCCTTGATCGCGGCTCCGAGTAGTGGGTGACGTCGGGTTGCCGCGTCGAGCCGCCGTCGGAGAGCTGCAGCTGGTTCAGGATTGTCGAGAGCCGCACGATCTCGCGATCGCCGGCCACCACCAGGCTGTCCAACTGCAGGGCGCGGGTTTCCATGCGGGCTTCGACTTCGCGGGCAAAGTCGTGCAGCCGGACCTCGAGATGGGCGATGCGCCCCTCGGCCCGGGCTTGGGCTCGTTCGTTCTCTTCGGTTTCGGCGCGGGAGGTCAACTTGCCCGCGGCGCCGCCGCCGAACGTGCGCCACAACACCCCGCCGCCGCAGGCGAGGATCGTGCCCAGGAGGACCCACTCCAACACACTGATGTTCGTGGCCAGCAGCATTGGCAATTCCTTTCGCCCGTGCCTGGCGAGGCGGCGCTCGTCGGCGACCGACTAACCGTGTCCGTGGTCGTGTGAATGTTTTTGAGCCGAATCGTGCGAGTGATCGTGCCCGTGGTCGTGCGGAGTGATCGTGGGAATGGTCGTGCGACTGATCATGTGTGTGGCCGTGATCGTGCGCGGGCTCGGCAGGCGGCGCGTCCGTCGCATCGGTGGCAGCGGTGACCTGCGAGAGATCGCAGCCGCTCTCGGCCGCCCGGTAGACTTCGCGGAGCGGCACACCGGCCGCTGCGGCTAACCGCGCGCAGTCCTCGAATTCAGGGGTGAACACGGGCGACTGGCCGCTCCGCCAGCCGAGTTTGCCGCGGACGGGTCCCCACGGCGTAGTGACCGTATGTTCGCGCCGCGAGCGCTTGGAACGCTCCATCCGCGACCGCCGGATGCCGAAGGTTGCCGTCTCGTCGAACAGAATCGCCTCGAGCTTGTCGGCGTCGGCCGGCCGCGCGATGACCGTCAGCAACGTTCCGGGCCGGTCTTTTTTCATTTGAATGGCCGCGGAAAAGACGTCGAGCGCGCCGGCTTCGAGCAGGCGTCGCTTCGTGTAGCCGATGATTTCGGCGGAGACGTCGTCGAGATTGGTTTCCAAGAGCGTCACCGAGTCGCTGTCGGCCGGGGTTTCAGCCGTACCGACGAAGAGTCGCAACAGGTTGGCGCGCTCTGGAAAATCCTTGGTCCCCGCGCCGTAGCCGATCGATTGGATGGCCATCTCGGGCAGCGGCCCAAAGCGGTCGACGAGCGTTTTCAGAATGGCCGCGCCAGTCGGCGTCGTCAGTTCGGCATCGATCGGCACGTCGACGAGCGGCATGCCTTTGAGCAATTCGGCGGTGCCCGGCGTGGGCACGGTGCAGATGCCATGGGCGATCGACACTTGCCCGCGTCCGGTCGGAATGCGGCTGGCGACGATCTGATCGGCGCCCAACACGTCAAAGCCGACGGCTGCTCCGATGATATCGACGATCGAATCGATGGCCCCGACTTCGTGAAAGTGAATTTTGTCCACAGTCATGCCGTGCACGCGAGCCTCGGCGGCGGCCACGGCGCCAAAGATCCGCAGGGCCAGATCGCGCTGGGCCGGCGTCAGACCGCGTGCCTTGTCGATCAGGGCCTGAATGTCGGACAGGTGACGATGCGCGTGCTGCTCGGGATGTTCGACCCTCACGTACGTCGCTCGAAAGCCGCCCTTGATCACTGTTTGCGTGACGAGTTTGACCCCCTCTAAGCCGAGGGAATCGACGGCCGCCCGCAGGATGGCCGGGTCGACGCCGGCGTCGATCAGGGCGGCGAGCGTCATGTCGCCGCTGATGCCGGTCGAGCAATCGAGATAGGCGATCCGCACGGGACTCTCTTTCAGAGCGGCGCGGCTTGTGGCCGCGAGGGGCGGGAATTCTAGTCCTGCGGTCAGGCGGGGCCAAGGTCAACCCGACTTGCCGCAGCTTCCGGTTTTAACCAGCTCCCGCGCGATCCTGCAACGGGGTTGGGGCAGCGCTATGAAAACGTTTGGCGCGCGAAGATGGCGATATCGAACACGTGCCGACGGCGTAACGTTCAGCCTCCGCACGGATTCCGATCGGCAGATTTGAGCGTTTGGGCTGCCGGGCGTCGTGTTCGACTTTTTCGTCTGAATCGATTGCAACGATTCTTACGATAATAAGGACTGGCGCGCGGCTTGCCCGAAAGGTCCCGCCGCGCCACCAGGGGCCAATGCATGGGGATCTGCGATTCGTGTCATGCGGGGTGCTGCCGCGCGTTTGCGGTTCCGGTCACTGGGGCCGACATCGTCGCGATCAAACGCCGTCTCGGCCTCCCCTTCGACGACTTTATCCGCCGCTTGCCCGACCATTCGGGTCGCCTGGCGAACGGGGCCGTGCCGCACTTTGCCTTCGAGGACACGCCGGCAACTCCCTACGTGATTTGCCTGTCGCAAACGCGTAGCGAGTTTCACGCCAACTCCAACAAGTGCCGGTTCCTGATCGAATGTGCGCCCGACGAGGAATTCCCGATCGGGCGCGCCCGCTGTGGGATTTATGGCGTGCGGCCTTCCGCCTGCCGGGTGTTTCCCACGAAATTCAACGCGACCAACGACCTGGCGGTCGTCGTCGATATTCCCGAGCGGTTGCGCCAGAATGCCAATCCCGCGTATACTCTGTGTCCGAGGCCCTGGCAGCCGGAGGATGTCGATCCGATTCAGGCCGTCCAGGACCTGGCGGTGCTCAAGTACGAATTGGCCTTCTTTTGGCAGGTCGCCGACTTGTGGAACCGGTCGCCCAAATCGTGGAGCGCGTTCCCGCAGTTTTTGGAAATCGTCTACTCCAAACGAGTGACGCGCGAAGAGCCGGCTCCCGCCGCTCAGAACGACCAACCGGCAACGCTCCCCTTGCGCGAGCCGCTCGATCCGGGCGTCATTCGCACCGCGGCCTGAGCTGTCGGCTGGCAGCGGGATCGGCCGCGCGATGACGCCGCCCGTCCCCGCAGCGGCGCCCAATCCCGCACCTGACGACCGGGCCTTCGGACCTTCGGCCGAACTGCGACAATTGCGATTGCGCGCGGAGCTGCTCGAATTCACGCGGGCGTTTTTTCGCTCGCGCGGCCTCTGGGAAGTCGAGACGCCCCTGCTCTCGCGCGACATCGTTGTCGACGCATACCTCGAACCCTTCGTTACCCGCAGCGATGCCGGCAGCGATTGTCGGCCCGCTCCGCGCGAGCACGAACTCTTTTTGCAAACGTCACCCGAATTCGCGATGAAGCGACTGCTTGCCGCCGGCGCCTCGGACATTTTTCAGCTCACGCGCTCGTTCCGCCGTGGCGAGGTTGGCCGCCTGCACAACCCCGAGTTCACAATTCTGGAGTGGTATCACAAAGGTGCGACGTACCACGACGAAATGACGTTCGTCGAAGACTTCGTCGCGGCCTTCTGGGACGAGGCGGCACGCCTGATCGCCGCCGAACCGTCGGCTGAGGGACACACAGCGTCGACTCGTCCGGCCCCCGTTCCGCTGGCACGCCCCTTCCCGCGACTGACGTACGACGAACTCTTTCAGAGCGTGCTGGGAACGAGCGTTCTGGATCAGTCCACTGCGCAGCTTGGGGAGTTGGCCCGCGCCTGCGGCATCGCGCCGCCGCCAGGGCTGGCCGACGACGACCACGACGGCTGGCTCAACCTGCTGTTGGCGCTCAAAGTGGAACCAGAACTGGCAAAGCAACGGGCCGCGTTCGTCTACGACTACCCGGCCGGCCAGGCGGCCTTGGCCCGCGTTCGCGAAAGCAAGCCGCCGGTCGCCGAGCGGTTCGAGCTGTATCTCGCGGGCATCGAAATTTGTAACGGCTACCAGGAACTGACGGACGCAGACGAATTGCGCCGGCGGATTGCCGTCCAGCAGGGGCTGCGGCGGCGGGAGGGGAGCCGGCCGCTACCCGCAGAAAGCCGTCTGCTCGCCGCCATGGACTTTGGCTTGCCCGAGTGCTCCGGGGTGGCGCTTGGTTTCGACCGTCTGCTCATGACGGCAGTCGGCGCGACCTCGCTGTCGGAGGTGATCGCCTTTCCCTTCGACCGGGCCTGACCACCGGAGTGCTCGCTGCACTAGCGGTGTGGCCCCGTGATTGACGCGATTATCATGAGGATGACGAAACCAAGGGCCAGAAGCAGCGAGATGGCCAGGCTGATGATTGCCAGCGTCCGCCAGACAGTGCGCCGCTTGAATGTCGCTGCCAGTGCAATGGCTGCCAAAGCGATTCCCAAGAACGGAAACCAACAGAGCAAAATCGCCAGAACGCTTACGCGCCTTTGCCACGAACGAGATCGAGAACGATAAAAACGGACTGATGTCCGAATTGGCATGTTGTCGCAAATCATCGAGAGTCAATTGCGACAGAAGATGAGCGTGGCACGTGCCGCAGATCACGTAGGTGTTTCGCACGAAGAACAGCGGAATCAGGTGCAATGCCCGGAAGGTCTCGTGCCGTTCATACGATTCGCCCGCGGCCGCCGGAGCAAGACACGCGGGACACGCGAACTGAACGCGAGGACCGGGCGTGTCTCGACTGTGCACGCTCCATAAAACCATCGAAGTTGTCCTCGGACGGTGCCAAAGCGCGAAGACGCGGCTCAGTCGCGTCGCGGGGTCCCTTCGGGTCTGACTTCGCCGAACTCAGTCGATCCGAGCCTGGCGGTCGAAGGCAGTCGAGCCGACCAATCGATCTGAATCGCTCTAAAATTCCGAGCTGATCACTTCACTGCCGTTGCGTGTGGCCAGCTTTCGCAAGATCCGCATCGATGTTCTTGACGATCGCTCGCGCGGAGCCATCAGCAAAGGCAAAGATGCAGGCATTTTCGTGCGTGCTGCCGAAGCTGAAAAACTGCAGTGGGAGGTTCACGCTGATTTGGATGTTGGGATACTCTCCCGGGTTCCCGTTGTAAACGGCACAGGGGATGTACCAGTAAGAGTCGAAGTCGAGCCGGTCGTTGCGGAACCGGCGCAACAGCTCGATCCGTCGCCCCATAAGCCGAACCGCGAGTCGCCCATCAGCAGCGTTTCCGACGTTCCATCGGTCACATCCTGCATGCGCACGGCACTGTTGGGCTGAACGGCCGGCAGCAACAGCGCTGCCAGCACGGCAATCACGGCGATCACGACCAGCAATTCGATGAGCGTGAATGCTCGCTGGCGCCGCGGCCCCATTTGCACGTCCGTCGCCGCCCTGAGCCGTCTCGTCAGACTCATGGTTCTTAACCTCGGGCCAAAAGCGCCGGGGTTGATCCGAGATTGGCTGGCAGAAGTGCACGCACTTCGACTGACCCGTGCTTGCAACCGGGATGAGCCGCAGGCAGAAGACGCCGAGAACAAACTCTGGCCGCTCGGCGCCTTGGCGGGCAAACGGGGGTGCCCCGACCTCCGCCGAACGCTCAAACTCGTACCGAATGGGATACGGTTGGCTCTAGTATTCCGAGCTGACGATGTCGCCGGCGCCGCGGGTGGCCAGCTTGCGGAGGATCGATGCGTCGATGTTTTTGACGATCGGCCGCGACGAGCCGTCCGCGAAGGCGAACACGCACGCGTTCTCATGCGTGCTGCCGAAGCTAAAGAACTGCAGGGGATCAACTACGTCCGTGTTGATGAGCGGGTACTCGTTACCTGCGCTGTTGAGCACGGCGTTATAGATCTGCCAGTAGGAATCGAAATCGAGGCGATCGTTGCGGAACCGAGCGCAACAGCTCGAGCCGTCGGCCCAGAGCCCGAATCGCGAGTCACCCATCAAGAGCGTCTGCGAAGTCCCGTCGGTGACGTCCTGCATGCGGACGGCGCTGTTGGGATACAACATGCCGTTCGTCAGCCAGAGGGCGCTGCTGTAGTTCACGTCGCCTACCGGCTCCGAGCCCATCACGCCGCGGTAGGTGGCGAAGGCCAAACCGGCCGGGCGGGCCTGCGGTAACAGCTCTGAGGGGCAGATGAACGTGGGGATCGGCGTTTTGATGAGCTGGAGATTGGTCGGGAGATCCTTGGCCCAGGTGAAATAGGGGCCCGAATAGCTCGTGTTGTCGATGCCGAAGATCAGCTGGCTGAAAACATTCTGCTGCTCGATCTGCGGGAGGATGAAGGCGTGCCAGCTCCAGGGAGCGGCAATCGACAAGTAGCTGATCGTCACCGGTGTGGGCGGATTGGTGATCGGAATCAGCAAGCCGGTAACCGGGTCATACTGGTTCATCGTGCCGAGCTGGAACGGGGGAAACGTTCCGGCACTCGGAACGTTCGTGCCGGCGGCCGGCGGCAGCGTGCCGAACGGGGCCAGTGGCGGATTCTGGTAGGCGGTTGCCGTGTTCTGTCCGTCGAAGAACAGATCCAGATCGCCGGGCGGGAAGGTCTGATTCACGTCGACATAATTGTGGCACGCCAGCGCGAGGTTTTTCAGGTTGTTGAGGCATTGCGTGCGGCGGGCCGCTTCACGGGCCCGTTGCACGGCGGGCAGCAGCAGGGCCGCCAGCACCGCGATCACGGCGATGACTACCAGCAGCTCGATGAGCGTGAAACCACGCTTGCTGCGAGTTGTATTTGCACCGTGCACCAACCCGTTCGTCCTCCCGTGCCGACTGATCAGACTCATGTTTCTGTCCTTGCGCCAAAGCGCCGGGCTGGTTCGGAAATTCGCAGCCAGGGAAGCACAGCCTTCATCTGGCCCAGAGATTCGGGCGTCGATCGGGGAATTGGCAAAATCCCCTTTGATTTAACCCCGCACCAAGGTGGGAAGGTTCGGTGCGAAAACGGGATCTTGAATTATGTTGCGCCAGCGGCGACCGCGACTCATCTCTTTTGGGGATTACCGCGGGCAATTCATTCGGGGCCGGGACTGGATTTCGATCCGCTCTCCCTTCATTCTACGACAGGGCCGAACGTTTTGCGACAGACCGCCTTAGGGCGTCCGGATGTCCATTCAGAAACGGGCTGCGACCGGGGAATTCCCGCCGCCACTCGCCCATTTCCGCCGATTGTCGGGCGGAAGAGGTCGCCAACGGCCAAAAGCCGCTCAACCGCGGACCAGCCAGGGGAGCGGAGCGCCGGCCGGGGGAAGCTGGACAAGTTCTACGGCCTGGACCTCTTGATGCTTGGCCAGCTCGTCCAGGGCCTCGCGCGAGGGGGCATTGTCGAGATTCAGCACGGCCACGGAGTTGCCTCCCGGCTCGTTCCGTTCGCGACCCAGGGCCATGTGGGCGATGTTGACGCTGTGCTTGCCCAGAATCGTGCCGATGAAACCAATGAGCCCGGGCACGTCGCGGTGGCGGTAGATCAGCATCAGGCCGTCGAGATAGGCATCGAGGTGGAAGTTGCCCAGTCGCACGAGCCGCAGGAACTCGGTGCCGAACGTCGTGCCGGCGGCGTGCAGCTCGCCGCTGTTGGTGACGACCGTCGCTGTGATCAAGGTCGAGAAATTGCCCGCCTCGCTGGTGGACGACTCGGTGATCTCGATGCCCCGCTCCTTGGCGAGAAGCTCGGCGTTGACGATGTTCGCCTGCTCTTCGAGCGCCGACTCCAACAGGCCGGCCGCGAAACTGGCGGTCATCAACTTGGTTTTTTTGGACGCCGCTTCGCCTCGATATTGAATGCGGGCCGAGCGAACCGCGCCGCCGCGGCTCTGCTGCGCGAGCAACAGGCCCAGTCGACGAGCCAGGTCGAGGTGCTGTTCGACGTCTTCCATTTCCTTCGCGGAGATCGGCGCCATGTTGACGGCGTAGCGGACTTCGTTTCTCAGCAGAAAGCCGGCAAGAATTTCAGCCGCTTCGATCGCCACCAATTCCTGCGCTTCGTCGGTTGACGCGCCGAGGTGGGGCGTGCACATCGCGTTTGGCAGCGCGGGCAGCGGGTTGTCGACCGGCGGCTCTTTGGTAAAGACGTCGAGCGCGGCGCCTGCCACGTGGCCCGATTTGAGTGCTTCGGCAAGGTCGGCTTCGTCGATGATCCCGCCGCGGGCGCAGTTGATGATGCGGACACCCTTTTTCATCCGCGCCAGCCGGGCCGCATTGATGATGCCGCGGGTCTCCTCGGTCAGCGGCGTATGCACGGTAAGATAATCGCACTGCTCGGTCATCGGGTCGACCTCGCGAAATAGCTCGATGCCGTGCTCGCGGGCCCGCTCGGGCGAAAGGAAGGGATCGTAGCCGAGCACGCGCATCTCGAGGCCGCGGGCCCGCTCGGCTACCGCCAGTCCGATGCGACCCAAGCCCAGCACGGCCAGCGTTTTGCCGGCAAGCTGCGTCCCCGTGAACTTGCTCCGCTCCCACTTGCCGGCCCGCATGCTGGCGACGGCCTGCGGAATGTTTCGCGACAGCGACATCATCATCGCGATCGTGTGCTCGGCCGTGCTGGTGGTGTTGCCGGCCGGCGTGTTCATCACCACGATGCCCTCGCGCGTGGCCGCTGCCAGGTCGATGTTGTCGACGCCGACGCCCGCGCGGACGATCACCTTGAGCCGCCGCTGGCCCTTGAGCAAAGCCTCGGTCAGCTTGGTCGCGCTGCGGATGATGATCGCGTCGGATTCGCCCAGCGCTTCGCGGACTTGTTCCGGCGTCAGTCCCGAGCGAACGTCGACTTCGATCTCCGGCGAAGCGTCGCGAAGGATTTGCAGTCCCGCGGGGGACAAGTTGTCAGTAATCAGAATGCGGTACATGAGCAGGACCCGATGGAGCGGTAGGACTCGAATCTTTGCGGACGGTAGCAAAGATGCGTCCCGTCGACTACCGCGCCCGGGGACTTTGAACGGGGGCCTAGAAGTGCGCCGGGTCGTCGTTTCGCTCGGCAGTCACGGCCGGCGATCCGAGCGGAGCGATCGCGACGGGCGATGCCGTCGGATAGGCGGCGATCGGGTACGCGCCCGGAACGGCGGCGAACGCCGTGGCCGGCGGGCCCGGCGGGGCAAATCCGTTGGCGGAGTGCAGCGAGGCGAGCCGCGATTGCACCTCAGGCTGCATCCAATTGCCGCGGAGCGAACGCTGGTACATGGCCGCCGCGCGCTCCGTCTGACCCGTCTCCTGATAAAGCTGTCCGAGTTGCGCGGTGGCGATCGGGTTGCCGGGGTCGAGCGCGAGCGCGTGGTACAAAGCCTGTTCGCTGGCCACGCTGTCGCCGTTCTGCCGTTCGATCCAAGCTAGCTCGATCTGGGCACCCGGATGGCGCGGCTGGGCGGCCGCCCACGTCGAGATCAGCTGCACGGACTCGGCCTGTCGCCCTTCTTCGTTCATCAGCCGTGCCAGACCGTGATAGGCCGGTTGATGGCCCGGATCGAGCTGGATCGCCCGTCGATAATTCTGCTCGGCCCCGCTGGGATCCCCGGTGTGATTGAGCGCGCAGGCCAGGTTGTAAGTAAACGACGCATTGAGCGGTTCGTCGGCCACGGCTCTCGAGAATTGCACGCGGGCCGCGACGTAATTCCCCTGCCGATAGTCCCACATGCCGACCTGATTGTTCACGTGGCCGGTCATGGAGTTGCAGCCGCAGCTGGCCAAAGCCGCCACGGCGAGCAACCAACCCAAGGGCTGGAGGCGTTGCCGTCGAGCAGCGATCGCAAACTCGACTGGTGCCGACATAAACGCACGAAATCCGCGGCGAGCGATCCGCACCGGACACACGTTCGGACGAGGGAAGTCCAGGCGCAGACGGCCGTTAGGGAATCCGAAGAGAGAGATCGAAAGGTGCGGCAATTTAGCGATCGGCAAAATCTGCCGCAAGAGCGCTTTCGACCCGCATTCCGGCTGTAAATGCCACCGAAATTGACCCGCTGGTTCTTGACGCCGCCCAGCCGCAATCAGAGTCGCGCGGCGGGCGCGATCAGCCGTTGGAATCGGACGGCGTGTCGGTTCTGTCGCTCTTACGCGGCTTGCGGGTGCTCTTGCTCGGGCGGGTCTTCTTGGGTTTGGACGAGGCGTGCTCGTCACCGATCTTGGAGAGAACCAGTTCATTCCCGTTGATCGAGAAATTGAACTTCGAGAGAAACGTCATCCCCAAGAGCAGCGGGGCATTTTTCGCGTCCTCCGGCAGGACGCAGCACTCGACGTGTTCCGCCGTAAACTTGCCGACGCGGACCGAATCGAGCACCGCCAGCTTGCTCTTCACCTTCGAGCCGTCGGCGATCGTCGCGATCATCGTGATCGACGAGTCTTCCGGCTTCCACCCGCACTCGACGGCCACGTTGTGCGGCAGCACCACCTGGGTGGCGCCTGTATCGACGATCATCTCCTGCGCTTTGCCGTTGACGACGACGGTCGCGTAATAGCTGTTCCCTTCGCGACGCAGCGGAATTTTTTCGGAGACGACGGTCTTTTCGAGCTGTTCCAGCTTCTTCATGCTGTTGAGGAAGTAACTCGACGGCTTGATCGTGAACGACGTATTGGCGGCCGAATTCCACTCCGAGAGCGCGGCCTGGGCGTCCGCGTCGGACTTGAGCGCGGCGTAGCGCTCGGACAGCCGGTCGACGAGCGTCCGGATTTCGGCAACCTGCTGCACATACGCCTCGCGAGCGTCGTTCGACTTCTTGCGGACGGTGTCGAGGCCTTTCTTCGTTTGTTCCTGCGTCTGCTCGAGCAGCTTGATTTCGCCGTTGTTGGCGTTCACTTCACCCACGAGGCGGTTGTAATCCACCGGATTGTTGCGGACGTTGGCCAGCGTCGAATTGATCTCGACACTGTTTTGCAGCCGCTGACGAACGTCGGCTTGAATTTGCTCGATGCCCCGTTCGCCGGCTTGCAGCTCCTTGGCCGCCGTCACCAGTTTTCGCTTGAGCGTGTTGGCCTCGTTGAGGGCATGTGCCAGCTGCTTCTCGTCGACGAGCGACAGGCCGGAATGACTGACGCGGATGCCCTTCTCCGAGAGCTTCTTCCGGGCCGTGGTTTCGGCACTTGCCGCTTGGGCGTCCTCGCCGCTCTTACCCTCGGGAGGCGCGGTCCGGGCCGTCTGGGCATACAGAGTCGTGCCGAAGAGAACTGCGGAAAGGAGGCCGGTGCGAATTGATCCTGCCATGGCACGAATTCCGCGAAAAGAGATGGGTCAGCCCTCACATCACTATCAACTCGTCGCTGCGAGGCGGTCAAGCGGGAGCGAGGAAGCGCGGCGACGACTGGCCAGCGTCTTCATCGGTGTCTCCACCTATAGCCTCACCGGTGTCTCCAGATTTTAATGGCCGCGAAAAAGTGATCCGGTTACGATTTGGTCCGCCATCCTTCGGCCGGTGCCCGTTCTTGGACGAGCCCCGATTCTTGCTCCACACAACTTGATGGAAGGATCCGCCGATGCCGACTGCTGTTTTCTCCACGACCGAGGCTGTCCAACTCGGCGAGTTTGTGCTCGAGGCCTATAACCTTTACGCCGGCACTGGCTTCGCGCTGCCCACGGGCTACACGCTCGTGACGCCGATTTACGCGGACGACATCACCGACGGCGATCCGGATTACAAAGTCTTTGGGTTCATCGCCCGCTCGGGTTCCGACGTCGTGGTCGCCATTCGCGGCACCGAAGGATTCTTGGAGTGGATCAGGGATTTTGAACTCATTCTGCTGCCGTTTCCGTACGCGACCGCCGGCAAGGTCGAGCAGGGCTTCAAGAACTTTTACGCGTCTTTCGTCACCGGCAACACAACCGCGTCGCCGCGGGTGATCAGCGCCCTGGCCAAACTCGTGGCCGACGGCTCGGTTAAAACACTCCGCATTGCCGGGCACAGCTTGGGCTCGGCATTGGCTACGATGCTCGCGCTCGAGCTGGCCGCCACGAGCGTCTACGCAGATCCCGTCGTGTATACCTTCGGCAGCCCGCGCGTCGGCGACAAGGTCTTTGCCGGCACGTATGACAACCTGGTCGCGTCGAGCTGGCGGGTGGCCAACCTGAACGACCTCGTCCCGCAACTGCCGCCGCAACTGGCCGGTTACGTCCACGTCGATGCCGAAGTCCCCATCAACTCCGACGACCGTTGCCGACAGACGGTCGCCTGCTGGCACGCCCTCGATACCTACCTCAACACGCTCGATTCTTCGGTTCCCCTCGACCCGACGTGTGTGCCGGTCGCCTGACCCGCAAACGAACCGGGTGCGGTTGGCGTCAGGTTTTTCCTCACCGGAAACTGGTGATTTCTTAGCCGTCGCAGTTTCCACCGCCAGTGCCCTTCGCTAGCATATTCTTACGATCGTAAGAGTAACGTTTCGACCGGCGTGTGGGCCGATGGGGCACCGCGGTCGCGTCGTTGAAATCTGCAACGGCAAGGCGTGGCATCGATGCGCAAAATCTCTTCCGGGGGCTCGTTCTGCTGTGGCCTGGGTGTGCTGCTCTTGCTCGCCGTCGGCCGGACAAATGCAGCCGATTGGCCCCAGTGGCTCGGGCCAGGTCGCAACGGCGTGAGCGCCGAGGCCGTGGCACCTTGGAAGGGGGCGCCCAAGGTCGTCTGGCGGCAAAAGGTCTACCAGTCCTTCAGCTCGCCGATCGTGGCCGACGGCATCGTCTTCATCCACACCTGCGTCAAAGACAAGGACATCGAAGAAGTCATCGCCCTCGACGCCGCGACCGGCAAACGGCGATGGCACGACACCTATCCGCGGGCCAAGTATCGCAGCCAGCTCGGGGCGGGCCCGCGGGCCACGCCGAGCGTCGCAGACGGCAAACTGGTCACCTACGGCATCACGGGCGCGCTCACGTGTTACGAAGCCCGCACCGGCGCGCGGCTGTGGCAGGTGAACCCGTACGAATCCAACAAGCTCACCCTGCCGCGCTTCGGCGTCTGCAGCTCCCCGATTCTGACGGGCGGACGGGCCGTGGTCCTGGTCGGCGGAGCGGGGTTTGCCGTCGCCGCCTACAACCTCTCAAACGGCAAGCTGGCGTGGAAAGCTCTCGACGAACCAGCGGGTTCTGCGTCACCGACGCTGCTGCCGGGCACGTCGCCGGGGTCGGAAGAGCAAATCGTCGCACAAACAACTCTGCGGCTCGCCGGTCTCAGCCCGAAGGACGGCAAGACCCGCTGGGAACAGCCTTTGGTGTTCGAGCCGTCGGGAGTCTCGCCGACTCCGTTCGTCGCCAGTGATCTCTTGTTCTGCACGACGCAAGATAGCGGCACGATCGCCGTGACGCTGCCGGGCAAGGGGCACGCCGAGCCGTCGGTCAAATGGCGGAAGGCCGACTTCAGCGGCTACTTTTCCACGGGCACCGTCGGTCCGGAGGAAACGGTGCTGATCGTTACCAACGCGCTGGCTCCGCTGCCGCGGGCCGATCTCCGCTGCCTCGATCCGGCGACGGGCAATGAGCTGTGGAAGAAGGAGAATCTCGGCTACTTCCACTTCGCGGTCATGTCCGTCGCAGATGGCAAGGTGCTGATCTTGGACGACGGCGGCACCCTGCTGCTCGCCGAAGCCACGCGTAAGGGCTATCGGGAACTGGCCAAGTCGAAAGTCTGCCTCGGCACGTTCAACAGTCCGGCGCTGGCCAATGGTCGGCTGTTCGTTCGCGACAACGCCGAAGTGATCTGCCTCGATCTCTCCGCCCCGGCGACGAAGGCGGCAACGACTGCCGCGAAGACACCCTAAAAAAGAAGCCTGAAGAAGAGCCCTGCAGGAGTCTCGCAAATGCCGTCGTGGTTCTTGGCGATCAGCCTGCTGCGGCCGGCGCGGGCACTTCCGATTCGCCTTCCGCCGGACTGGCGCGGACCATCGACCACCAAATCGCCGCACGACTTGCCGAGGAACACGTCGAGCCGGCGGCGCGTGCGGACGACGCGGAGCTCTTGCGCCGCCTGAGCCTCGACCTGATCGGCCGGATTCCGACGACCAAAGAGGTGCAGTCGTTCCTGGCTGATCCGAGCACCGATAAGACGAGTTCCAATAAAACGACGCGTCTGATCGACCGCCTGCTCGCCGACCCGCAACACTCGCGGCATTTTGCCCGCGTCTGGCGAGCCCTGCTGCTGCCCGAGGCGGCCACTGATCCGCGGATCGCCTATTTTCAGCCGGGTTTTGAGGCGTGGCTGGCGGAGCGACGGCGGTCGAATGTCGGCTTCGACACGATCGTCCGCGAGCTGTTGACGGTGCCGATCAACGGCCCCGACCAAATTCCGAAATACGTGCTGCGCGACATGCACGCGGCGAACCCGGTCGCGTTTCTCGCCTCGAAGCAGGCCGACCCCGCGAAGATCGCGACGAGCTGCGTGCGGATATTTTTGGGCGTGCGGATGGAGTGCGCGCAATGCCACGATCACCCATTCGACCGTTGGACGCAAAAACAGTTCTGGAGCCAGGCCGCCTTCTTTGCCGGTCTCGAACGCAAAGGTCGCGGTCCGTTCGCTCCGCTCGTCGAGGCGGCGGATCGCCACACGATCCACGTGAACGAGACGGAAAAGACCGTGCCCGCCGCCCTGCTCGACGGCACGTCGCTTCGCTTCGATGCGCACAAGTCGCCCCGGCTGAGCTTTGGCAAGTGGTTGACGGCGCGGCGGAATCCTTATTTGCGCGGGCCATCGTCAACCGCGTCTGGGGTCAGTTGATGGGCGTCGGGCTTGTCAGTCCCGTCGACGATTTCCGCGAGTCCAATCCGCCGACGCACCCGGAACTCTTGCAAGCCCTCGCGGACGACTTCGCCGCGTCGGGCTTCGATTTGACGCGCCTCTATCGGGCCATCTGCCTCTCAGCAGCCTACCAGCGGACGAGCGCGACCGACTCGAGCCAGCAGGCGCATCCCGAGTTGTTTGCCGCGATGGCCATCAAACCCCTCTCGGGGGACCAACTCTTCGACAGCCTTTCCTTGGCGATCGGCCGGGAGTGGTCGGAGCAAGCGGGACAGATGGAGACCGGCGAGCTCGACACGATGCGGCAAAAGGTGATCAAGGCGTTCGGAGCCGACGAAGAGACCGAACATCCGAAGACGTCCGTGTCGCAGGCACTCAACCTGATGAACGGCACCCTGATCAGCGAGGCCGTCGACCCGCAGACCAGCCCACGAATCAAGCAGACGATCGCAGCCGATCGCGACTCGCCGGAGCGACAGCTCGACGCACTCTATCTCACCACGTTGAGCCGTCATCCGAGCGATGCCGAGAAACGAATGATGCGGGACCATCTCGCGGGGGCCGCGCCGGCTGAACGTTCGCGGCAACTGGGCGACGTGTTTTGGGTGCTGCTCAATTCGGCCGAGTTCCGGTGGAATCACTAAGCGGAATCACAAATCAGTTGATGATGGGAGCAGCCAAGTGATGGCAATGTCACAAGGGAACCGAGCTGCGTCGACTTGGTTGGCAAACTCCGAGCTGACTCGTCGGAGCTGGCTGGCTGCCACGTCGGGGAGTTTGCTGGGAGGCGGCCTGGCCGGATGGCTCAATCGACTAGCCGCGGCGGCCGGCCCACAGACACGGCCCACACGCTCGTGCGTCTTGCTGTGGATGAACGGCGGTCCCAGTCAGACCGACACGTTCGACCTCAAGCCGGGGCATGCGCACGGCGGTCCGTTTAAGTCCATCGCCACCCGCACGCCGGGCATTTCGATCAGCGAACATCTGCCCGGCCTCGCACAGTGGAGCGATCGCCTGGCGGTGATCCGTTCCATGTCGACGCGCGAAGGCGATCACACCCGTGCTCGCGACAACCTCCGTACCGGCTACCTGCCCCAAGGTCCGATCGAGTTCCCCGTGCTGGGCTCGCTCGTCTCGAAGGAATGCAATCGCCCGCCGAGCGACTTGCCAAACTACGTCAGCATTTTGTCGCAGGGGCTGTTTGGCGCCGGCACAGGCCCGGCCGGCTTCCTCGGTCCCGATTATGCCCCGCTCTTGGTGGGGCACGAGAGCGACGGCATGGACGGCGGCGGCCAACTCAGCGTGGAGAATCTCTCGCTGCCGGAGGGTGTTTCGTCGCCGCAAGCCCGCGCTCGGCTCGCACTTTTGCATCGTGCCGAAGAGGGATTCTTGAACCGCCGGCGCGGTTCGGCTGTGAGCGAACATCTCAATGCGTACGCCAAGGCCTCGCGCCTGATGAGTCCGGCCGCGGCCAAGGCGTTCGAACTGGCCGATGAGCCCGCCAAGGTTCAGGACCAATACGGCCGCTCGCAGTTCGGCCAGGGCTGCCTGATGGCGCGGCGACTGATCGAGAAGAACGTCCCCTTCGTGGAAGTGTCGCTCGGCGGTTGGGACACGCACGATGACAACTTCAGCCGCGTGCAGTCGCTCAGCGGCGTGCTCGACAAGGCGTGGTCCGCGCTGTTGCAGGATCTCAAGGATCGCGGCCGGCTCGAGACGACTTTAATCGTTTGGATGGGTGAGTTCGGCCGCACGCCGGTGATCAATCCGCGCCAGGGAAGGGACCACTATCCCAAGGCCTGGAGCGTTGTGCTCGGCGGTGGCGGCATTCGCGGCGGTCAAGTGGTCGGTCGCACGAGCGCCGACGCGATGACGGTCGGGGATCGCCCGGTCTCGGCTCCCGATTTGCTGGCGACGATTTGTTTGGCCATGGGGCTCGACCCGCGCAAGCAGAACATGTCGAACGTCGGCCGGCCGATTCGCCTGGTCGATCCGACCGCCAAGCCGATCCGGGAGATCGTCTGAGTCTATGAGTTCTTCCGCGATGGTCAGCCCAGCTCGCCCCGCTCGGCGGTTTGCCTTCGATTACGGCTGGGTGGTGGTCGTGCTCGCGGCCCTGGCGATGACGGCCACGCTTCCCGGGCGGACGCACGGACTGGGACTGATCACCGAGCCGTTGCTGGCCGATCTGGGCATCGAGCGGCACGCTGTTCGGGCGGATCAATCTCGTCACCTGCTTGCTGGGAACGGCGTTTTGTCTGCCGGCCGGCTGGATGCTCGATCGCTTCGGCATTCGCATCGCCACCTCCTGCACGGTGTTGGTGCTCGCGATTTCCGTCATCGGCATGGCGACGGCCCACACGGTGGTGGCGCTCACCTTGTGGCTGGTGCTCGTCCGCGGCGTTGGGCAAAGCGCCCTGTCGATCGTGAGCATGGCGGCCGTCGGCAAATGGTTTCGGGGACGCCGCTTGGGCGTCGCCATGGGGGTCTACGCCGTTCTGCTCACCTTCGGGTTCATTGGCAGCGTCGTCTGGCTGGGCTCGGCCGTGGAAAAATCCGGCTGGCGGACGGCCTGGAGCCAGCTCGGTTGGATCCTGTTGCTCGGCATGGTGCCTCTCAGTTTGTTGTGCGCGGAATCCGGCGGCCGGGGCGGACGACGCCGAGCGATTCTTCGTTTCCCATGTCGGCCGATTTGCCGCCCGTCGACTTTTCCTTCGGCCAGGCGATTCGCACGCCGG
The DNA here is from genome assembly GCA_963813715.1 of uncultured Planctomycetaceae bacterium. Lineage (GTDB taxonomy): Bacteria > Planctomycetota > Planctomycetia > Planctomycetales > Planctomycetaceae > DASPSM01. The sequence goes on from CAWFAK010000016.1 coordinate 90,912, forward strand.
CCTTTTGGGTATTCGCCGTGGGAGCGGGAGCGTTCAACCTCGTCTGGTCGGCGCTCACGCTGTTCAACGAGTCGATACTTAAAGAGCACGGGTTCGATGCGCACGCGGCCATCAGCGTGATGGCAATGCTCGTCGGCACCGGCCTGCTCTCGAACCTCGTGGGCGGCGCCTTGGTCCGCCGCCGTCGAATCGGCTGGCTGCTGGGCGCCGGGCTGGCGACGCTGGCGATCGCTCTCATTTACTTTCCGCGGGTGACGACCAGCACGGCCTTGATGTCGTATGCCGCGGGCATCGGCATCGCGGGGGGACTGGTGACGGTCGTCTTCTTTGCGGCCTGGAGCAGCCTGTTCGGCCGGCGCAAGTCGGCCGCATCCAGGGACTGGCTCAGCTGATCACGGTCGTCGCGTCGGCGATCGGTCCCGATCTGATGGCCGAGGGCCGCGCACTCTCCACCTCCTACTCGCCGATGTTTTACGTGGCAGCAGCGGCGACGGGCGCGCTCGCGCTCGCGGCCTGTTTCGTCCCGGTTCCGTCGCTTGGGGCGACGACGAGCCCAATCGCCGACGCGCCCCTCGCCTCCGTCGCCGCGACGCAAAAGGCCTAAGGGACGTGCGCCGGTCGCGCAACGGCCGAACGTTGTTGCGTGCGCCGCCGCGTCGAACTACGATTCGCCTAGACGAACTGGCATTTCATTCGGCCGCCCGATTCGACTCTTTGCGGCCGCTCAGTTTCTCGCTGGGTTATCTGAGTCTGGATTCTTCTTGGTCGTTTTTTGAGAGACCTCGCATGTCTGTCGAAACCATTCCCCTTGCCGAAGCTCCGCAGCCGCCCCGATCGAAGAAGTTGCGGCTCTGGCCCGCGATTCCGTTTGTGGTGTTGATGCTGGCCGCCAAGGCAGCGCAGCCCCTCTTCCTGCAGCAGGCCGCGCCGAACGTTACGGTCTTCATGGTGGTCGTGTTTGGTCCGGTGGTCTGCTGCTTCATCCTGCTGCTGTGGTGGCTGTTCTTCACCCGTGCGCCGTGGAGCGATCGCCTGATCGGCCTGGCGGGGGCGGTTGTGGGAAGTCTTGATCGCCTGGTTCGTCGCCGATCCTTCGATTCACGGCCAGGCGTCCATCTTCTACGTACTTCCGGACGCCGCTCTGGCGTTCACCGTGGCCTTCCTGATTCTCTCGCGATGGGGCGCGCGGCTGGGGACGGTGACGGCTCTCGTCGCCGGAGCCCTCGCGCTCGGCTACTGGGACACTGTGCGGTTCGACGGCATGTGGGGTAATTTCAAGGCGACCATGCACTGGCGCTGGGAAAAGACTCCCGAGCAAGAGTTCCTGGCGGAACGCAATGCCAAGTCGGCCCCCACGGCGGCAAACGCCGAGCCGTTGGGGAAGGTCCTGTGGTCACAGTTTCGCGGGCCGAAGCGCGACAGCGTGGCGCCGGGCGTCGTGCTCGACGTCGACTGGAAGGCCCACGCTCCGAAGCAAATCTGGAAGCGAAAGGTCGGCCCGGGTTGGTCGTCGTTCAGCGTGGCGGGCAACCGGCTCTTCACGCAAGAGCAGCGCGGCGAAAACGAAGACGTCGTGTGCTACGACGCCAAGACTGGCGAGGAGCGCTGGATCAACGAGACCAAGGCCCGCTTCGACGAGGCGATGGGAGGCGCCGGGCCGCGGGCCACACCCACGCTGGCCGGCGGACTGCTCTACGTGCAGGGGGCCGCGGGGCTCTTGCAGTGTCTCGATCCGCTCACGGGAGCGGTCAAGTGGAAGCGCGATTTGATGCAAGAGGCCAACCGGAAGAAGACGCCCATCTGGGGCTATTCCTCGTCTCCGTTAATCGTGGGCGACAAAGTCATCGCATACTCATCCGGCGACGAAGGCGAGAAGGGGATGCTCCTGGCGTTCGACGCCGCGACGGGCGAGCCGCGGTGGACGGCCACGGCCGGCAACAGCAGCTACAGCTCGCCGCAGTTGGCCAAGCTGGCCGGCCGCGAGGTCGTGCTGTTTTGGGGGCAGACCGGGCTCACCGCGGTCGACGCCCCAACGGGAAAGCCGGCTTGGAACTACGACTGGCTATTCCAGGGCTATCGCGTTGTCCAGCCGCTGCTCTTGAGCGAGACCTCGGTGTTGTTGGGCACCGGCATGGGTGAAGGCACGCGGCGGGTCGAGCTGGTCCCGGCCAAGGGAGCCGGCGAAGTGAAATTCGAGGACCGCTGGACCTCGCACGACATGAAGCCCGACTTCAACGACTTCGTGGCCTTCGACGGGGCGCTCTACGGGCTCGATCACAACATCCTCTGCTGCGTCGACCTGGCGACCGGCACCAAGAAGTGGAAAAACGGCCGCTACGGCAACGGCCAGATTCTGCTGCTGCCCGACGCGGGTCAGCTGCTCGTGCTGACGGAACAGGGCGAGCTGGTGCTGATCCAGGCCAACCCGTCCAAGCTCGACGAAGTGGCGCGGGCAAAGGTGCTCGACGGCAAAACTTGGAATCATCCCGTGCTCGTCGGCAATCGGGTCTACGTCCGCAACGCCGAGGAAGCCGCCTGCTTCGAGGTGCCCCTGGCCAAACAAAGCACGGGCGACCCGGCCAAAGAGAAGCACCGGGAACTTTAAGCGAGAGTCGCCGACCGTGCGCTAGTGCCGTCGCGAGGGTGGGGGTGGTGTATCCCGCCACGGAGCGAGGATCTCATCCTCAGACCGGGGAACCGTCGCCGTCAGTGCCGAACGGGGCACCGTCAGCACGGTGCCGCAGTCGTTGCACTTGCCGCTCTTGCCCGCGGCATCATCACTTGTCCGAATGGCACGCCCGCACTTTGGGCAGGCAAACCTGATGGTCATGGCCCGTGACCCTCTGGGATTGCGAACTGCGTCAGATTTCGAATTAACTTGCGAAGTCTAGCAAGACTCAGCATGGAGCTGATACGCCGGATTGGCAAGAGCCGCTGAATGAAACTCGCAAACTTTGCCGCCGATCCGCAGCTTGACGCGCTCGCAAAATTTCGCGGGCACCGGAAAGAGGCTGACCGGCCCAGCTTTTGCATCACGACCGAGACCATGACCGAGAGCGAAATGATGCAGGACCAGCGTTGACGAAGTGTTCTCCGCCCGAAGATGATTCCGAGGCGGGCCAGCAACTCTTGAGCGTCGAACAGGCATGGTCCGATTACGTGCAACGAATGGTGCTTCTGGTCAGTTGGCTATCGCTCCGACTCGCGCTCGGCTGCGCCATTTCGCGGATGCCGCGGCCACAATGGTGGGCTACAAAGTCCGCCGCGGGCTGGGAGTGTCGGCCCGCCAGCTAGCGGACGTGGCCGAGAAGACCTGGGAGATCGCCCCGGGCGTCGACGAGCCGCACGTTCCCCTCTACATTCCCGAGTCGCACTTCGGACGCATCGAAGCGCACGCTCCTCCGTACCAGCACCAGCCGGTTTCCAGCCTGCTGGCCGCCATCCGGCAGGAGCGCCATCGCGGCGGCGCGACGCGGGCTTATTTACTGCGCGACGCATTTCTGCTCGGCCAACGAATCTACTGTGGCCTTTACCAGGGCGATCTCTATTCAACGCTCGGCTGGCGCGCGTTGTGGCGTGCCAACACGGCGGAGATCGCCGAAGGCGTGATGGCGAGCACCTATTCCGGTGCGCGCTGGTTCGCCCACCTGCTCTACGACGAGTTCCCGCTGCAGGAATTGGCGTCGACTCTGGGAAACTCCGTCGGCCACGTGCGTCCGGCCTATCCGCACGAACCCGGCTGGCGCGGTGCTGGGCGTGCCGGCTCCTCCCGCCTACGCGGCCGTGCGAGCGCGAAAACTAATTTGGGTCGACGACTGCGGCCAGAACCTTGCCAAGCGCAGTCGCTACCAATCGCTGCGTTCGCGCGTCACCGGCTTTGCCAACGGCCACGATCGCGTCTTCCTCCGCCGCAATCCGTTTCCCGTGGGGGAAGTCCGCCGGATCGTCAACGGTGCGGAGGTGGAAGACCGTCTCGTGCGCGAGGGATTTCATATCGTCGACACGGGGCAGGTCACCGTCGACGAAATGCTCACTCGCTGCATGAACGCGTCGATGGTCGTCAGTGTCGAGGGCTCGCACGCCGCCCCCGCGTACTACTTTGCCCGCCGCGGCGCGTGTCTGTTATCCCTTTATCCGCCGCGCCGCGTCAGCGTGTTGATGCCGCGGTTGGCGAGCTTTTACGGGCAAGTCGGCGCGATGTTCGTCGGAGAGCCGTCCGCGGAAGGCGACTCGGATTTCTACGTCAATCCCGACGAACTGATCCGCGAGATCGATCGCGCGGCCGAATTTGCCGGCCGGCAAAGCCTGCTTTAGAGCGGGCGGCTACTGGATTGGAATCCGCGACAAGAGCTGCTGCGCCACGCCGGCAATTCGAGTCCCCGGCACGTTATTGATCACGCGCTGTAGCAGGGCCGCCGCCTCAGGATAGATGCCGGCCCGAATCAGGTTGCGGGCGTTGGACACGAGGCCACTGTATTGCCGCTGCGCCGCCGTGTCTGGATTGAGGTATCCGGACGAAAGGGCCAGACCGAGCACCGGATACCCACCCAGGAATTGGAGGTTGCTCGCCGCCGTCTGGTTTGCGGCCTGGTTTGCGTTCGACGAGTTCGTCGTGTTGGCCGACGGCAGGGACGCCGCGTTCGACTTGGTGTTCGTGGTGGACGACGCGCCCGTGCTTCCGCTGATGCTCCCATGAGACACCAGCGACGAAGGCGGCGTGAGCACCGGACCAAAGGCCTCGTCGGCCAAACTCTTGGTGCTACCGCTGCTGCTCGAGCGAGTCGACTTGCTGGAGGCCGTCTTGCCGCTGGCCGTTCCCGGTGCGCTGCGGTTGTAACTGCCGACTTGGGTGCCGTCGCGGCGCGTATAGCTGCGCACGTGAACGCTGCCACCGGAGTTGCTGCCGTAACTGCCTCCGCCACTGAAGCCACTGCTGCGCCCACCGCGCGAGATGCCGCCGCGGCCGTAAGAACTCGAGGGGGCAAAGAGAGCAAGCGAGACGATTAGAACCGCTGACCAAGCGCGCATGGCCTTCTCCTTCAGCGAAACTCCGCGGCTGACTTAAGTGTGCGCCTGGGCGAGCCAGAACACAAGCGAAACCAGCGGCGGGCGTTGCGTTAAGGGCCAACTCGCGCGCGTCGAAGATTAAGACGGCGAAAGGGACAGCAGTCCCACCGCGACCCGAATGCCCCGTTTCCTCGGGGGTTGAACAAACTGCCGTCGCCGATCAGGGCACGCCAGACCAGCGGCGCGAGCCGGGCCTGCCGTCCGCACCGAACTCGAATTCGATCGCGTCCTGCGCGGCTTCCGCTGCCCTCGGCCCGGCCACCTTGTTAGGCGGCTTGTTTCGTGCAGGTCGGCGCGCTTTCGCCAGTGCAGGGATCACACGTGGAGCTGCACCCATGGCTACACGTGTCGTTGTTGCCACACGACTCCGACTTGTCGCCGCACGGGTCACACTTGCTGGTGCAGGAAGGAGCGCATTCATTGCCGCACGTGTTGTTGCATGGGTCGCACTTGCTGAAGGTCGAGAAGCACGCCGCGATGGCCTGCAATTCGCATTCGGTCGTGTTGCCGCCACAGGGGCTGCACTTGGTCGAGCACGTTGGCGTGCTACAGTGAGACGTGCTGCAGACAGTGGGCGCGCACTTGCTCGACTGACACGCGGTTGCGGCGCAGGGGACCACGCAGCTTGCCGAGAGCAGCAACCGATCTTCCAACGACTCGAACGCGGACACCGGACGCAACGGCCATCCCGACTGATGAGAGTGGCGGCGGGAGTTGCGTCGGCGCAGTGAACCAAAAAGGCGGCGACTCATGTTGAAGGCCCTCCAATAAAAGTACGCGGCGAACTTGAAGTTGAACGACCTCGTTCGCAAGCGACGAACGGATTCGGGGAAATCGACGGTAACCGGAACAAGCCCGCGCAATCAACAACTATTCGGTCAAATTCAATGCCCAGTCCGGGAACGCTAGGCGGACGGACACGGTCTCCAGCATCATCGCGGCGATCGGCAAGAAAGCCGGCGTGAAGGTCTCGGAGCGACGCGGCAAGGTGACGTACGCGAGCGCTCACGACCTCCGCCGCTGTTTCGGCACCCGCTGAGTGCGGCTCGTGATGCCGGCGGTCCTACAGCGGCTGATGCGTCACGAAGACATCCAGACCACGATGACCTACTACGCCGACCTCGACGCCGAATCGACCGCCGACGCTGTGTGGAGCGCCTTTGCTAACACTTTCGCTAACAGTGGGCAGGCGCAAGAAAAACGCCGTCAGGCGAATCGACACAAAGTGCTGTCGCTTAAGGCGTTTCAAAAGCCGCCGGGGAGAGTTGAACTCCCGACCTACGCATTACGAATGCGTCGCTCTACCAACTGAGCTACAGCGGCAATCGGAGCCGAATCGTGGTGCGACTCCGCATTTGGCGCATTTTCATAGCTGACAGCCCGCCGCGTGTCAAAGGAATTGCCCCGACAGCGATTGCGCCGAGTGCCCGAGGCCGCCTTTGGTGCGATTAGGCAAGCGGAACGGGCCCGCAACCGCGAACTGGGCCGGTCCGTGGATTCCCGCAAAAAGAAATTGGAATTTCGCCAACTTTTGCCACAAAATCACGCACACTCTCCAAAAAACGGGGCTTCTGTTGGCGGCGAACACTGGCCACGACCGCGACGGTGGAAAACCTGGCTCGGTGGCTTGCGTTCGCCTGGTCGACGGAACCCTTTAAAAACACTCGAGAATTCGCTCGCTGCGGCGACGCGATTGGACCATTCAGCAGAAGGGGCTTGAGTCATGCGATATCTGCACCTGGTTGGATTGGCGGTGGTCATCGGTTTGGCAGTGCAAGTCCCGGCATTCGCCCGCGGCGGTCATGGCGGGCACGGCGGTCACCGATCGCACGGACACGGCGGGCACGGGCATCACGCGCATGCACATGGCGCGCATTCCCATCACACGGCCGCGCAGGGCGCCCATCACGGGGCGCGGCGAGGTCGGGCCTTCGCTCATCACCGCGGCATCCACAATCGACACTTTGCCGGGCATCACGCCGCCTGGGCTCATCACTACGCGAATCATTGGCACAACTGGGGTGCCCACGGTGGTTGGGGATATCACCACGGCTGGGGTTACAACCATGGTTGGGGTTGGGGCGGAGGCGGGTGGAATTGGTACGGAGGTGGCGTAAATGTTGTCGGTCCCAGTGCTCCGACATACGTCAATCCCGGTTACGTCGGGCCGGCGACCGGTCCCGGCGTGGTCGTCGTGCCTCCAGTCACGACGCAGATGCCGGCCTTCAGTTCAATCGTCGGCACGATCCGCACGATTAATGGACCAGCCGTCTCGGTCGTGACCGAAGAGGGAGATCCCATCACCGTCGATGCGACACCCAACACGACGGTCGTCCTCAACAGTCAACAGGCGACGCTGGCCGATCTGCGACCGTCGGATCGAGTCAAGGTGCGCTACGACCAGAACCTGAAGGCGCTGACGTTGGTGGCTCTGAGGTAATCGCGACCGCCGCACACTCGCCAGATTTAAAACACGGGCCCGCTGGCAAACGGGCACAATCAAAACTCGGAATTGATGACTTTCACCCGCTTGCCTCAAACACGGTCAAGCGGCTTAAGGGGATGAAACGATGCCACACCCACGAGCTTTTTGTGTCCGTTCGGCCGCGTTGCTCGTTCCGCTCGCGCTCCTCGTCGTGAGCGAAGCGACGATCGGGCCGGCCCTGGCCGACCCGCCCAAGAACAAAACGGGTCAGCCAAGTAACCACGGGCCGCGAGCGCAAAATGATGCGGCCGCGCCGAACAAGGGTCCCAAGCCGGCGCCGGCCGACCCGAATCTGCTCAGCATGGAGCTCAAAGCGCTGCGCATCTTGCGGGGGCTGGAGGCGACGCCGCACCAAATCTCCGAGATCGCGCGGGCCGCCAAGAAGGCGGCCGGCAACGCGGGCCAGCGGGAGTCGGCCAAGGTCGCCGGTCCCTATGTCGAGGCCATGGTGCAAATGCGTCGCGCCCTGGTCGCCAACGATGCCGAAAAGATCGAGCAGCTCCGCACGACGTTCGACCAGTTGGAAGAAAAGAGTCCGCCCGATCTCGACGACCAGATTGAGATCACCGACGGCGCCGAAATCGAGGCCGTCCGCCTCCTCAACATCTTCACGCCCCAACAGGTCATCGCCTACGCCCAGACTCTGGAAGACGAATTTCCCGATCCCATCCAATTGATTCGGGAAGGCCTGGAAGAGGGCGGGTCGCTCAAGGGCGGCGAATGGGAGACAGCCCGCAACAAGCTCACGGAGGAAGTCGGTTGGCTCGTTTGCGGGAGTCAAGGGGACAAGGCGACGAAGCTCGAGGAACAAGTGTCGGCCTTCCTCGATCAAAAGCACGGCCAACCGCCGGCCGGCATTCGCGACGGTGAGATTCGCAAGCTTGTTGGTTCCCCAGGACCGGTCGTGATCCTGAAAAACGTCATGGAGCACACGCTGGCGGATCTGCTCTCCAATCCGCAGGTCGAACGGGCCGCCAAGGACTGCCTGCGGCACGACAAACCGCCGGAGCCGCCCGCCGCCAAGCAAGTCGCGCAGGCGCCCGCCGCGCCCAAGAATGCTCCCAAGCGTCCGCCGCACCCGCCGGCCAAGAATGGCGAGATGGCCGCGAAGCGAATCGATCTCGATGAGGTGCTCAAAGCTCCGGACCAGTTCGACGGCCAGGAAGTGCGATTCGACCACGTGAGCGTGACCGGCACCGCTCCGGCCAAATCGCCCAACAACTTGTGGCTGGCCGTCAAAACGCAATCCGGAACCGTCGTCGCCGCGTCGCGCGAGCAGAAGCTGACGTTCGTCGTCCCCATCGCCAAAACGCCCGAGGTGATCAAAGAACTAAAATCGGGCGGAGGGGCCGAGATTTCGGTGACGCTGACCTGTGCGGTCCATCGTGACGCCCCCAAGCACTGGAACGCGCGGGTGCTGTCGGTCGAAGTTCATTAGCGCGATCGATCAGCGCAATTCGATGAGCGCAATCGAATTGGCGCGGTGGAGGCGCCTTGACTCGGCATGCCGAGCGGGCAAGCATTCCTAGCGGTCTTCCCGAAGTGCGGCCGCCGGATAATTTTTCACCATGCGCTCTGCGACGCTGACGATCGTGGTCTCTCTCGTGTTTGCTGCGCCCGCGCTCGGGGACACGCAAACGGCTCTCGGCAAGAAGATCGTCGCGTTCTGCGAAGACCACAAAGGCCAGTGCGTCGGGGGCGGCGAGTGCAGCCATCTTGCCGAGCAGGCGCTGCGAGCCAGCGGAGGTCGGCGCCGTGGTCGCGATGTGCCGAATCCGGGTGACTATACTTGGGGCAAACAGCTGTACTGCGTGGAGCGAGTCGGCAAGAAGCTCAAGATCACGGGACAGATCAAAGGCGTTCAACCCGGCGACATCATCCAGATGCGCGACGCGAAATGGTGGAGTTCAGAACCGGACGGCCAGCGGCTGTTCAAGAACGCCGCGCATCACACGGCCGTCGTCGCGGCGGTGGAGTCGAGCGGCAAAGCGATCAAGATCTACGAGCAGAACTCCAACGGCCGCCGCTTCGTGACCAGCGGGCGTATCTCGTTGAGCAGTCTCAAGGAAGGATGGATCCGCATCTATCGCCCGCACGCTGTCAGCAATGCGGACGAGGACGATCGCTCCAATTGAGGAGCGCCGCTGATTCGACCTGTGCGCGGCCTTCGCCCGGTTTATCGCCCGGGGGGAATCTCTGAGGGCGGATTCAGCGGCGTCAGATTCTGCCGCGTCGGATTTGGCGGCGAGTCAGTCGGCGGCACCGGCTTGGTGGGCACTGCCTTCTCGGACGCTGCGCTGGGCGGTACGGGCTGATGAATGCCCAGGTGCCAGGTCCGCTCAGAAATGAGCTTTGGCGGCCACTTGAACGGATTGCAGCCCCAAGCGGCGCTGGCACAAATCACGGCAACGAACAGCGCGCGGCAACGCGGTGTTTTTCATTGTTCACTGGGGGGTGTGGAATAGGTGTATGGAAACGGACGTGAACGGATGGAGAGGGGGAAGGGGGACGGACGTTACTTCATGCCTGAACTAAGGTCAACGGCGAATCCCTGGCCGCGACGTCGGGTGGCACTGGCGGCTTGTCCGCCAGTGTCTGTCGTCCCCAGAGCAAGCCGCCTAACACACTGGCGGACAAGCCGCTAGTGCCACCCCGGTCCATCATTTCGATAGACGAACCGTCAATTCGGCCATGCCAAGGCCCGGCGGGCGATGTCGAAGGCGGCTTGCGGCTTGCCGATGCGGCGGGCGTTCTCTTTGAGCCGGGCGAGCCGCGACGGGTCTTCCAAAAGCGGCGTGAGCTTGTGGCCGAGCGTCGCCAGGTTGTTGATCTTCACGGCGGCCCCGTTTTCGAGCAGAAAATCGCTATTGCGACTCTCCTGTCCGGGAATCGGATTAACCACGGCCATCGCCGCGCCGCGGGCCAGAATTTCCGACGTCGTCAAACCGCCCGGCTTGGAAACGACGATGTCCGCGACGGCCATCAGCTCGTCGATCTGATCGGTAAAGCCCAGGATCTTCGCGCGATGCCGCTCGGGCACCTCGACCTGCTCGAGTTGATGTTTGGCCGTTTCGTTGCGGCCGGCGATGACGACGACTTCAATCGGCGTCTCGATCGCCAGGATGCCGCGAAAGATCTCCTCGATCGGGCCGACGCCGAAACCGCCGGAGATTTGCACGATGATCGGACGATCGCCGGCCAGGCCTTGCCGCGCCAGGCACTCGGCCCGATCCTTCGGCTGACTGAAGACCGGGTGGATGGGGATGCCCGTCACGCTGATGTCGCCGGCCGGCACGCCCCAGTGCCGCAGGTATGCGGCCCCTTCGCTCGTCGCGGCGAAATAATGGTCGCACGGCTGATTGACCCAGAGGCGATGCGTCTCGAAGTCGGTGGTGACGGTCAAGTGCGGCGTCGCCAGCTTCCCTTGTTTTTGCAGCGAGGCGATCAACTCGGCCGGCAAAAAGTGCGTGTTGACGATCACGTCCCACGGCTCGGACTTGAGGAATCGCAAGAACGGTCGCAGGTTGACTTTTTCCGCCGCGAGCCGCAGGCGATCCGTCGTCCGCCGCGGCGAAACCGGGCGATCCATCAGGTCGTAAAAGTACCCGAGTACGTACGGCGCTTTGTTGACGAGGTCGAGGTACGCCTTCGCATAGACCCGCCGAAAGGCGGCGTTCGTCAACTCGAGCACGTCGACATTCTTGACGACGGCTTGCGGATCGAGCTGCCGGAGCGCCAGCTCGACAGCCTGCGCCGCCCTCAAGTGCCCGGCGCCCACGGATGCCGACAATACCAACACGCGTTTGGACATCGCTTAGCCTCCCGGAGTTTGTCTCACCCAGGAATCGAGGCGTTCGCCACGCCAATTTATAACGCGAATCGGGCGCAGCCTGCGCGACAAAGAGCGGCGCTCTCAAAACTCTTCCTCCCTCTCCCCGTGCGGCAGAGGGGTTGGGGGTGAGGGGCGCCCAGCGTGAATGTCCGGCAGCGATCAGCCGCACAGCTCGAACAAGCCCGCCGCTCCCTGTCCGCCGCCGATGCACATCGTCACCACGCCGTAGCGGGCTTTGCGGCGTTGCATTTCGTTGGCGATCACGCCGACCAGGCGGGCGCCGGTCATGCCGAACGGGTGGCCGATGGCGATCGAGCCGCCGTTGACGTTGAGCTTTTCCGGATCGATGCCCAGCTTGTCGCGGCAATAGATCACCTGCACGGCGAAGGCCTCGTTCAATTCCCAGAGGCCAATGTCGGCGACTTTGAGACCGTGCCGCGAGAGCAGCTTGGGGACGGCAAAGACGGGACCGATGCCCATTTCGTCCGGGTCGCAGCCGGCGACGACGAAGCCGCGGAAGGCGACTTTCGGCTTGAGGCCGAGCGAACGGGCCTTGTCGGCCGACATCAACAGTGCGACTGAGGCACCGTCGGACAGCTGCGACGAATTGCCGGCCGTCACGGTTCCTTTGCCGCTCTCCTTGTCGAAGTGCGGCTTGAGGGCCAAAAGTCCTTCGAGCGTCGTGTCGGGGCGGTTGCACTCGTCCTGCGAAATGTCGCACTCTTCTTCGCTGACGACCTTGCCCGTCGTTTTGTCGAGAATGCCTTTGCGGACGTGCATCGGCGCGATCTCCGCCGCCAGGATGCCCTCTTTCTGCGCGGGCCGTCCGCAACTGGCTGGAGAGCGAGTACTCGTCCTGCACTTGCCGGCCGATGTTGTAGCGCTTGGCGACGACCTCCGCCGTGTCCCCCATCACCATGTAGATGCCCGGGCAATGTTCTTTGATCCATGGGTTTTCGTCGCGGTTGCCGCGCGGAATCTGCGTGATGCTTTCGACGCCGCCGCCGATCGCCACGTCGGCCCCTTCGTGCATGATTTCGTGGGCGGCAATCGCGATCGCCTGCAGTCCGGACGAGCAGAAGCGATTCACGGTCGCACCGGCAACCGACGTCGGCAGTCCGGCGCGGATGGCCGCCACGCGGGCGATGTTCATCCCTTGCTGGCCTTCGGGATAGCCGCAGCCGATCACCACGTCTTCGATCTCGGCCGGATTGAGCTTGGGGGCCCGTTTGAGCACCGCCTGAATGCAGTGGGCGACCATGTCGTCCGGCCGCGTCAGGTTGAACGAGCCGCGGAACGATTTCGCCAGGGGCGTTCGCAGACTTTCGACAACGACGGCTTCACGTGCCACGGGGCGTGCTCCCATCTGCCAGAGGTCGATCGTCTGCCAGAGATCGATCGATCGGAAGTGCTATGCTGGAAGGCGGGCCGCGCTAGCCCGCTCGAGATTCCAGGAAACTGCCGCGAAACGCGACGCCCTAAGCATAACCGAAAAAAAGTTGATGAGTGAACCGTCGGCAGAACGCGGCACGATCGACGGGGTGTTGCGTGCGTTTCGCAGCGTGCTGGGCTTGGATCTGCTGGGCGAGCACGCCGATTGCCGGCCGGTCGATCGGCCGGGCTTCAGCGGCGCTTTCGTCGCCCGCGTGGAGACGCCGAGCGGAGCGTTCTGTTTGCGAGGCTGGTCCCAGGGAGCCGTCGGCGAACGAATTCTCGCGCTGCACGAGTTTCTGGCGCACGTCCGCTCCCGAGGTGTCGACTATGTGGCGGTGCCGTTCGCCGCCGAGCACGGGGAGACCCTCGTCGAGGTGGCGTGGCGACTGTGGCAGGTCGAGCCCTGGTTGCCAGGCTCCGCCGATTTCTGGTCACGGCCGAGCGACGCACGGCTGGCGGCCGCGCTCGGGGCCTTGGCGCAGTTTTCATCAAGCGTCCCGCGGATTCGAGCCGGTCGTTCATAGTCGATCACACCTTGGCCCCGCGGCCGACGGAATCGCGCCGACGGTGCGCGAACGCATCGAGCGGATCGAACGGTGGAGTCCGCAGCGGCTGACGGAGGTCCGCTCGCACTTGCGCCGACTGCCCGCGAACATTGAACGTCGAACGGCTGCCGCGGAGCGGATCTTGCGGGTGTTCGAGCGGGCCGCGCCGTCGATCGCCGGCGAGCTGAGCCTCGCCGCGCAAATGCCCGTGCCGCTGCAGCCCTGCCTGCGCGACGTTTGGCACGATCACGTGCTCTTTAGCGGCGACGAAGTGACGGGCCTCATCGATCCGTCGGCCGCCCGCACGGACACAGTCGCGGCCGATCTTTCGCGACTCGTCGGCAGCCTGATCGCCGACGATCGCGCCGCCTGGGAGCGGGCGCTGGCCGCTTATCAAGCGGTGCGACCGTTGTCGGCGGCCGAAAGCGTGCTGGTCAGCGTGCTCGATCGCAGCGGCGTTCTGTTGTCCGGGATGGCCTGGCTCGAGCGGCCGGAATTCTGGCAGGAGCAGCCGCCGGCTCTCGCGACGCGACTTTGCGAACGTCTCGAGCGCATCGCCGCGCGGGCCGACGTGCTTGCGCGGTCAATCGCGTGAGGCGAGTACCAGATCCAGCGACGGCTCGAAGCCGAGCATCGGCGTTTGCAGCACCGACCTGGCGAACGAGTTGCGGAGGGAAACATCGCGCGGCCGCGGCGCCCGACCGGTGATCTGGGCCGGCGGCCGCGGTTGCACGAGTCCGGGAGAATAGCCAAACCGCTCGGCAATCCGCCGCGTGAGCGTCACTCGGTCGAGCGTGTCGCTGCCGGCGAGGTGAATTGTTCCCGCGAGCGAACCGGCCGCCAGCTCGAGGAGTGCCTGGCCCAAAGTGACGACATCGATCGGCGTGCGCAGTTCTTCCGGGGGGACCACAATCGTCTGCCCGGCCCGCAACATGGGGATCGTGCGCTCCAGGAACGAGTTCCCGCCTCCCAGCGGTCCGAAACCCATCACCACCGCGATCCTCACGACGATCGAGCCGGCAACCGCCGCGACGATTCCTTCGCTCTCCGCCTTCGTTCGCGCGTACTCGTTGATCGGCGAAGGCGGATCGGCCTCGACGTAGTTGCCCCGTTCGCCGTCGAAAACATTGTCGGTGGAGATATAAACCAGCCGCGCCCCGCTCCGCGAGCAGCTGTCGGCCACGGCCTGCGTGAGGCCGACGTTCACGGCCCGCGCGACGTCCGGATGGCGTTCGCAGAAGTCGATATCGGCAATCGCCGCCGCGTGAATGACGACGTCCGGCGCAATTTCCGCGAGCGTGCGCCGGACTTCATCCGGTTGCTTCAGGTCGAGCGTGTGCCAGTGCAGCCCGGTACGCTGCGCCAAGGGCGCTTTTCCGGAGAGCGCATGCAGCTCCCAATGGCCCGGCGCCTGGTGGATGACGCTGCCGGCCACGAATCCGCCGCCGCCCGTAATCGCGCATGTTTGCATCGCGGTCCCGCGGTTTACTGCGGCGGAATCAACAGCACCGACGCAACCTTGGCCAGCGTCCCCTTGAGCGGGTCGGCCGCGCGGAGGGCGAACCGCTGCTTGCCCGCCTTGAGCGGCACCTTGCCGATTTCGACCGGGAAGAAGGTCGTCCAGTTCTTGCCAGTGCCTTCCACGCGCGAGGTGATCCGCTTGTCGGGCGAGTCGAACTGGAACGAATTGCCCGCCGACTCGTTGTGACAGGAGTACATCACGCTGACGGTGTAGAGCCCGGGCTTTTGGATGTCGACCGTCCACGCGGCCGAGTCGTTGGGGCTGTGCCATTCGGCGAGCACCGGCTCGTCGCGCCGCTTCTCCAGCACGAGCGTGTTGCCATAGATCTCGCAATTCGAGGCGTCGAGCGAGAGCGTGCCGTCGGGTTGCGCCGTGACGAGCGCCGGCTGGTTGCCCGGGAAGACTTTGCGGCTGGGCCCGGTCGACCCGATATAGGCCATGATGTCGGCCAGGTCCTGCGGCTTGACGTCCTTTTCGAGTCCTTCGGGCATCAGCGATTTGCCCGTGCTGGCGAGCATTTCCAATTCGCCGCGGAGCAACGTGGTTTGTTTGCCCTCCTGCTGCAACAGGGTGATACTGCTGCCCGTTTCGGCCGCCAGGATGCCCGTGTATTGCCGCCCCTGCGTGGTGACGGCCGAGTAGACGTCGTACTTCTGCTCGACGGCCCGGTTGGGATCGAGAATGGCGACGATCAGGGCCTGTGGCGACTTGTCGGTGAGCGCGACCAGGTCCGGGCCGATCGAGTGGCCCACGCTGTTGAGTCGATGGCAGATCGTGCAGGTCTTCTCGAATCGCTCGCGGCCATGCTTCGGATCGGCCGACAGCGTGAGGGCCGATTGATACTTGCGGATGACCGCCAGGCGGTCGGCATCGACCGAGTGCAGAATCTTCTTCGCCCGATCGGCCAGCGCGTGGTTCTTGAGCGCCATCAGCCGCTGGCTCCGCGGCACGTCGACTTCGCCGCCGCGGATTTCCTTCTTCTCGATTCGATCCAAGAGCGCGGACGTCCATTCGTCGCGGACCAGGAGCACGTCGAGAATGCTCGACCGCAGCGCCGGGCTGACGCCCCGCCAGCGTCCGAGCAACGTGTTGGCGACCTGCGGCTGCGGCAGTTTGCCGAGCGCCGCAACGATTCCCTCCTGCAGCGACGCCGGCGTTTGCGGCGACAGCAGTTCGCCCAACGCGTCGACATCCGCCGAGTCGTGCGGAGTCAGGCCGCGGCCCAGAATTTGAACGGCGGCCAGTCGCGAGTCGAGCGGTGCCGTGCTCATCGGCCGAAGTCGTCCGTGCGGCATCCGCGACGTGCTGCAACTGTTGCAGGAGCGCCGGGCCGCGACCCGACAGGCGGGTGGCGAACTGCCCGATGCCCACGTGCTGCCGGTCGAGACCGTCGAGCAGCGCGGCGACGGCGGACAAGTCGGCCGCACTGTAAGCACCCTGCGCGGACGGGGACATCGAGCCGATGAATTCTTCGACGACCGCGTCGTTGCCATACGCGGTCGCCATCGTCATCAGGTTGCGATACAGCTCAGGCGGCGGCGTCGAGCCCTTGGACGAATGCGCCACCGTGGCGGCGACCCGCGCCAGGTTGCCCTTGGTGATCGAGCTCATCGCGGCGGCAAACAAATACGGTTCCTGCTGATTGGCCAGGGCGAAGCGGCCGATCGCGTCGCCCGACTGCGGATCGTCCCACTCGCCCAGCGTGCAGGCGACTTGCAGGCGAACCTGCGGATCTTCGTCGCCGATCAGCTCCGCAATCTTCGGGCCCAGCTCGGGGGCCGACTTGAGCAGACCTTCGCACAACCGCACGGCGTTACGGCGAACGCCCGGGTGTTTGTCGTGTAGAGCCGTTTCGAGAAGTGCCGGCGTGAGCCCGCCCAAGCCATCGAGCGTGCAGAGAGCCTGCAAGCGCGTCTCGGGCCGGGAGTTTTCGCTCGCCATCTTCGTCAGCGCGGGGATGACCGATTTGTCGCCGCGTTCGACGAGCATGAACTGCACCAAATCTCGCTGCCATCCGCCGGGACTGTCGAGCGCGTCGACCAGTTCGCTCGGCGTCATCTTGGCGAGATTTGGCCAGGGCCGGGCCGGCTTATCTTCGGGCACGATACGATAGATGCGGCCCATGTTGTCTCCGGCGCGGGGATTGATGCGGGCCAGCCGATCAGCCGTGATCCATTTCGGGTGCTCGATGATCATGCGATACATGTCGACGACCCACAGCGCGCCGTCGGGACCATTCTTGACGTCGACCGGCCGCGACCAGTTGTCGGCCGACGCATAAAACTCCGAGTTCAGCTCGCTCGGCGCGCGGAAGCCGGCGAACGTTGCCCCCAGCGGCTTGAGCACGCGGCGAGTCAGCAGATCGTGGACGGGCTCGCACATGAAGGCGTTGCCCCGATACTCCTCGCCGAGCAAATCGTCCCGATAAATCACGGGGCTGCACGCCGAAGTGACGCGGTTCGCGCTCTCCGGATGGTTGAAACGCCGCAGCGTGCGGCTGATCGGGTAGAGGTGGTCCGGATCTTCCTTCGGCACCATCACGACCGGCTCGGGCGGCGCGACGAACGGGTTGCGGCTGACGTAGCGATCCTGCAGCGGCGTGTTGAGCAACAGCTCGCTGTTCTGATTGGAGAAGTAGTTGCCCCAGTCGTCGCGGGTGCGTCCCTGCTGCGTGCCGCCGCCGCTCTCCAACTCGAACAGGTGCCGATCGGGATCCATGCGGAAGTCGCGGATGCCCAGCTTGACTTCGAGTCCCGGCTTGTCGGGGCAATGAACCGTGCCGCCGAGCAGCCCGTTGGCGCCGTGAACCCAGTTGTCGAGACCGTAACTCAGGCTGTTCATGCGGGCCTGCCAGTTGCGGGAATCGAAGCCGGTGAAGACCACTTTGCGGATGTCGGCCTTGCCGTCGCCGTCGGTGTCCTCGGCATAAATGATGTCGGGAGCCGCGCAGACCAGCACCCCCTTCTTCCAGACGGTGATGCCGTTGGGAAAGTGGACGTGGTCGAGAAAGACGGTCGACTTGTCGAACTTGCCGTCGCCGTGCGTGCTCTCGAGCAGACGCACGCGGCCGGCCGGCTGGTAGTCGCCTTTGACGCCGTAGGGGTAGTCGTACATTTCGGCCACCCAGAGCTTGCCGTCCGGTCCGAAATCGATGGCCACGGGCGAAGAGATCAACGGCTCGGCCGCGACCAGTTCGACCTTCAGCCCCTTGGGGACGTGAATCGCCTTGAGCGATTGCTCGGGCGTCATCGCCGGCGGGAAATCGTCGCGCGGAGCAGCCTTTGCCCGACCGCCAACGATCGTGGCGAGCAGGGCCAACCCAAACAGGCTGGCGCGCCAGCGACGTTTCGCGGAGATCGTCACGAGTGAGGGAGCGGTGGGCGAGGCGGGGACCGAGGTCGGGGAAGTCATGGCGGTTCTTGCGTCTCGAGAAGTCAAAGTTGCGCGAAGGACGCGGCACGGCGCGTCCGAGCGGCCGGGGCAGGAGCCGGGAAATTCAGTCTAAATCGTCGCCGGAAATTGTGCGACAGAGCGGGCCTCCTCACGCCGATTCGAGGGAAATCGCGCCGGCTCGATTTCGGTACAAACTGGCGGCACGTGGAGAGTCGATCGTTGCCGGCAGTCGTGATAGAGTGCCGATGCAGATTGCCATCGCGTAATGTTTGACTGCGTCATGTTTGACTGTGTCATGTTTGACGCGCGTGCTTCTCGCCTTCGCTTGATCGACCTCGAAACAATCCTGAGAGATCAGCCATGCCGCGACCCGTGCACTTCGAGATTCACGCCGCCGACCCCCAGCGGGCCATCGCGTTTTATTCGTCGATGTTCGGCTGGGAGTTTCAGCAGTGGCCGGGACCGATGGAGTATTGGATCGTGAAGACCGGTCCCGACAATCAGCCGGGCATCAACGGCGGCCTCATTCGCCGACAAGGGGGCGAGCCGCTCGACATGGCGGCCGTCAACGCCTACGTCTGCACGATCGACGTCGCGAATATCGACGAGTCGATCAAACAGGCCCAGACCGCCAAGGCGACGCCCGCGGTCCCCAAGATGGCCATCCCCGGCGTCGGCTGGCTCTGCTACTTCAAAGACACCGAAGGCAACATCTTCGGCATGATGCAAAATGATCCAGCGGCGAAGTAGCAACGCGGATGCACGCGGGCGTGAAGAGCTGGTGTCCCTTCGGCCGCAATACGGCCTCTTCACACCCTACGCCGCCGCACCGCGTGTCTCTTGAAACGCCGAAATCGTCGATAAACCGGACTTCTGACAGCCCTTGCGACTTTCGGTCACAGCCCCCGCTCCGGGTACAATCGCGGCATGAGCGACAGTGAGTTTTTCGCGTTATACGCGCCGCGAAATGACGCCCTTCTAGGATGACGGCATTCAAAACGAACGCGGAGGGGTCGCCATGAAACGAGTTCTCCTATCCCCCATCCTTGGCGGTGCGATTGGCGCAGTCGTGGGTTTTGTCGGATTGTTCGTTACCTGTGCGATTCACGAGATTTTTTTCTCAATTGACCCGGTGGTGGGGTTTCATCTCGACAGCTTGGGCTGGGAACTCCTGATGTTCTTCGGAGGGGGTGGCGGCGCAGTCATTGGCGTCATTTCTGGAATGGTGTATTGCCTCTATCACCCCGACCTGCCGTGGGGATTCCCTAAGCGTCACGAGGACTCTCGGTCTCCCAGCCTCGCACAAACCGTCTCTAGGACTTTTGGTGCCGCCAACCGGCTTTCTGACAACGCTCGGCGCTTGCCCCGGGGCTTCTTTGGAGGCCCAACGGGCCGAATTCCTCTAGCCCAGGTCGCAAGCGCAGCGTAGGCCTCGGGATCTTAAGCCACCCATCAATCCGTCTTCTCTTCTCTTCTCTGCTCTTCTCTTCTCTCCCCTTGCGGAGGCTTTGCACAAAAACGCCCGTTTGCACAATAACTCGCATGCGGCTGGACAGAAAGCCGATTGGCACGGGAGTATTACGCGGCGACTGGCGAACCTCCAGCTCATGAGATCACCTGATCAACGTGCAGGGCCTCTTTGAGTCGGTGCGTTCCGATGAAGATGTGTTCCAGATATGCCACAGCGAGGAGCAGGAATGGTGCGATCAGGATGCAACATGCGACCATCAACACCGGTCCAATCACACGGACGAATGAAGTGGATTTTGGGTGTTCGTCGCTCATGCCGTCATTCTAGCGGACTTCGTAGAAGACGCAGCGCACGAAGCAGTTTAAACGTCCCGGCGTCCGCCTGAGAATTGGCGACGCTGTGGCGGCGCGGAAGAAAAGAGTGTCGCCCCTGCCGGGGCTTCTCACAATGCTGTGCGATTTTGCCTCCGTAATTTCTGCCCGTGCGACAAGCGGACACGAGAGCCGCCGCGTAGAAAATCGATCTTGTTCAAAACGAGGTTTTGTGGCTGAATAAAAATAGCGACGTGTTTCGCGGCCGAATGCGATGCGCGCCGTTCGCGCGACGGCAGAAGCCATGCGCGCGTGGCCCACGGAGATCGTTGAACGCGAGTGCGTTTCGGTGACGCCGAGCGTGCGCGCGAGCGAACGTGATTGCCGGTCAAGGCGCGACCGGACTGGGACCGAGACACGAATGGACCGGGACCGGGACACGTTGGTTGCAGGCGCGTCTAGATCACGGTGCCCAGGCGGGACTTCTTTCGACATCTCTCGAATTACAGCGTTCGCGTGCTTGATCGCCCTGGGTGAGGTGGGCAGTGCAAGAGGCATAGGCTTCACCGCATGTGATTGCGCTTCCGTTAGTGCCATCGGGACGGGACACGTTGTTTTATCGAGCATTTCCCGGCAATCTCGACATCGCCCACTCGGCTGTCGTCGTCCTGACGCGATGCGATTCCCGTGGGCGGAAATCCGGTCCGGACACATTCTCAACGGGACGGGACTGGCGACAAACCCGGGCGGCTCGTTCCGTAGGGCGAGCTGCCAGCTTGCCCGCTCCGGTCCCCGATTCCGAAGCCCAATGAAACATGGGACAAGGGGACAAGCTGGCAGCTGTCCTACGGAGCTGGTTTCCGGCGATCGCGGCATGCGATCCCGCGACTTGCGCAACTCGGTTGCGGTCAAAACTTGCCCGCTGGGGGTCATGGATCCCCGGCGGGAACGAAAAGGCTCCCCGCCGGTGGTGGGGAGCCTTTTTCACATAGGGGGGAAAAGGATCCCCGGCAGCCTTGGGGCGTTATGCCCGCCCCGTCCACTGGGGCGGGATGGGCCAGGGAACTGGGACGGGACGGAGGTGGCCGATCGCCTGCCGGCGAAGCCGGCGGGCTCATCCGAGGCGACGGGCACGGTGGGACAAGTGGACCCGCCGGGACAACAAAAAGTGGTCCCGCCGTGACGGTACCATCACATTTAATATAAGGGGGGCGCCCAAAAGTGGTCCCACCGCGCAGCGGGGCGTGGGACACCGCGAGGTAGCATGCCCTAGATCGTGTCCGTGAGACCGTTCAGGAATTGTGATTGGAGTTGGGTGCCAAAGCTGAGCGTGCTCAGCCGTGCTTTCAGCGCCTGGTCTATGGCAAACGTTGCATCGGCGCAAGCGTGTCGCTTGATAGCGACCCTGAAACGCACGGCTGAGACGAAACGCCGTGGCACCCGATCGGATTCCCGAGCGGTCTCAGGTCGTCTCCGTGTTTGGATCACGGCTTTCCTGGCTTGGCACGCGAATCAGAGGTCGATCGTGGTGAATTCGGCGAGCGCCAGGTCGTGTGCACGGCCGGCTGCGGCCGCCTTCGCCGGATCGGAAAAAACGACGCGCCCGCACCCGTCCGAATCGGTCTGAATGACCAGATACGGACCGTCACCGTAGCAGTGATACACGGAATACGTGTGGGATCCGCCGAACTCAATCGATTCTGTGGGGAAACTGGGAGTGGCGTGGCAGGTCATGTGAAGGGTTCCGATTCGAGTCCGAAGCCGCCGTAAATACAGGGCCGCGTGAGCGATTCGCGCATGCCGTCATTGTAGCGTCTTGCTCAAAGGTACTCATTCGGGAAAGTGGGGAGAGAGGCTAAACTGCGTGACGGAGCCCCATTACGGAGCGCGAGGTCCTTAATCGGAGCCGTCGCCCTCCTAACCCCGCGCTCGGGAAAGGCTGCGGTCAATCATCCGAGCGGGCGGTGGTAATGACGGGGATGGCGTGCCCTGAGCGGGGCGTCCGGCCGGCGTCGTACACTGCCGCGACGTCGGACAGGACCCAGTCGACCACGCGCCAGTCCATCCAACGGTTGTCGGGATCGGGGCCTTTGCGGCCGATGTAGCCGAGGTGTCCGCCGTGCGCCGTCCGGTGCAGTAGAACCGTTTCCGGGAGCGTGAGCCCCTCGAATGCGGCGACGGGAATCATCGGGTCGTCTTCGGCCACCAGGACCAGCGTCGGCCGACGGATCTTGGAGAGGTGCGGCCGCGAGCTGCTGGTGCTGTAATAGTTTTCCGCCGTGCCGAAGCCGCAAACGGGCCCGGTGTAGACATCGTCGAATTCGATCAGCGTCTTCAAGCGGCGTTTGCTCGCGAGGGGCGGCAGCTCGGGCCGCAGCCGGCGGTTGACGCCGAATCTGCCGGCAGAGCGAAGTGACGAAGTAGCGCTCATAACGGCTCCGAACCGGTCCCAAGAACGAGTGGGCGCACAGCCCCAGGTCGACGGCCGGGCAGACGGCGACGGCTTTTTCGACATTGATCGGCACGCGCTGGGGCGATTCTCCCAGCAATTTGAGGACGATGTTGCCCGACAGCGAGAAGCCGACGACGGTGACCGGCGATCCGGGGCAAAGCGTTTGCAAGAGCTCGAGGGCGGCCCGTGCGTCGTCCGAGCGGCCGCCGTGATAGAGCTGCGTCGCCAGGCCGGCGCCGGCCCCGCAGCCTCGCAGATCCATGCGAAAGGTCCGCACGCCGCGGCGCACGAGCTTGCGGGCCAGCCGCTGCATGTAGTTGCTTTGGTGATTGCCCGCCAGGCCATGCAACAGGAGCGCGGTCCGGTCCCTGGCTCGCCAGTCGTCGGGAACGTCCTCGTGCAGAACGACGGCGTCGCCGTCCGGCAGCGGCACGTAATGTTGGGCCGCCCGTTCGACGAAACGGCCGCCCGGCAGGTAGGCGCCGGCCAGAGTCTGGGCGTGCCCGTTGCGAAGCAGCGGATGCGGCCTGAATTCTGGAATGTCGAAGCGGATTGTCATCGGCGGATCCGAGAACGGGAAATGGGCCAACCCGGATCACGACTTTCGGCTCAGAGAATATCGTCGTCGGACGGCGGGACGGTGCGGCGCTTGACCAGCGTCACCTCGTTCCCTTTTTCGTTGAAATGAACTTCGTCCATGAACGTGCGCATGAGCAGCAACCCTCGGCCGCAAGGGCGCTCGAGATTGGCCGGATCGGTCGCGTCGGGCAGGGTGCTGGGGTCAAAGCCGGGCCCCTCGTCGCGGATGACGAAGCGGCACTCGTCATCGGTCAGCAGCGATTCGACATAAATCCGACGGTCGGAATACGGCTTTTCGCGGGCCCGCTGCCGGGAAAGTTCGTAGTAGGCGTTGTGATCGCTCTCGCGGAGCTCGGAGCTGATTTCCAGATTGCCGTGGTAGTACGAGTTGAGTAGCGCCTCTTCGAGGGCCACGCCGACGCGGAGGCAATCGGTATCGTCGCAAAACCGCATGCGGGTCATCGCCTGCTGCACGTAGTTGACGACCGAGGGGACGAGCGAGGAATCTGTCTCGAGGACAAAGACGGTTTCGTGCCGGTGGACCCGGTGCATGAGCCGGGATTCGGAGCGGTCGAGGTCGGACGCGCTTAGCACGCGCTCGACGGTTTCCCGCAGCTCCTGGCTCAAACGCCGCTTGGGAACGTAGCTCGCCGCCCCAGCCCGAAGGGCCTGCACGGCAATTTCTTCGCTGCCCTGCGCGGTCATCAGCACGACGGGGATGAGCGGGTATTCCTCCTTGACGGCCGTCACCAGCTGCAGGCCGTTCATTTCCGGCATCTGCATATCGGTGAGGACGAGGTCCGGAATGTGGCTCTCGATTTCGGCCATCGCCTCTTTGCCGTTGACGGCGTAGATCACCGTCCAATCGGGATTCTTATCGAGAATTCCGCCGACGAGACGCCGATCCATGGCCGAATCGTCGACTACGAGCAGGGTTGCCATTGGGCTGCTTTCGCTGGGTTGCCGCAATCAAGTCGTGTCCGAGCGACCGTCGTTTCGCGACCGGCGATCCGGGCCGGTCGTGGGAGCTCCGTGAGGTTCAAAGAGTACCAATCGGCCGTGGCAGAACACCCGACATTCGAGTTCCGAAATCCTCCGAGCGCCTTACAGGTTTAGCGTGTCTGGGGCGCGCTGGCAAAGGATTTCGCTTCGGAAAGGATTTGATCGAGTTGCGATTCGAGCCGCGCCACGTGGGCCGGCGCTCGCGACAGGTCGCCGCTACGGCCGATTTCCTCCAGCTCACCTGCCGATTGAGCGGCCAACTCGATCCCGAGGGTCCGCAGCGCCCCTTTGAGCGTGTGAGCGCCGCGCCTGAGGCGATTGGCGTCGCCCGCCGCCAGAGCCTGCCGGATCTCTTCCGACAGAGTCGGCCCCTCGATGAGGAAGGCGGCCACCACTTCACCCAGGAGTTCGCGGTCTCCATCTACGACAGCGATGGCCGAATCCCAGTCGATGGCCGCGGTCCCGATTGCCGGCGATTCGGGCAGCGGAGGCGCCGCCGCGCGGCGCGGCATTCTGGGCGGGCGCGACGGCACTCGCTGGGGCGATGGGCGCGGTCGGCTGCCGACCGGCGAACAGGGTCTCGATCTTGTCGTAAATTTCGCGCGCCGAACCGGCTTCACCAGGTAATCGTCCATGCCGACCGAGAGGCACCGCTCGCGCATGCCCTTCACGGCCTGCGCCGTCATGGCGATGATCGGCACTCGTCGGCCCGTCTCTTGTTCCGCGCGCGGATCCGTTTGGTCGCCTCGAGCCCGTCCATCTCGGGCATCTGGATATCCATAAAGATCAGGTCGAAATCGCGCCCGGCTGCCAGCGCGACCGCTTCGTGCCCGTTGTTGGCCACCGTCAACTCGTGGCCCCGCTTGCCCAGGACGCCGGCCGCCAGCTTCTGATTGAAGGGGCTGTCTTCCGCCAACAGGATCTTGAGCCCGCTGACTCGGTAGACGGGCCGCGAGTCGTCGCCATCGTCGGCCCGCACGACGGTTCCGTTCTCGTCCTCGCGGACCAGCAGGGCGAGCAGCGTGTCGAACAGCTCCGAGTGGTCGATGGGCTTGTTGACGTAGGCTGCCGCGCCGATCTCGTCGCAGCGGGCCACGTCCGACGCCCGGTCGACCGAGTGCAACAGCATGATCGTCGGACCGACGCGGCCGGCTCCTTCGCGGCGCAGCCAGTCCGCGAACGCGAAGCCGTCCGATCCGGGCATGTGCGCGTCGATGAGGGCGACGGCGAAGGGCTGCTCACGCGACGAATGGCGTTCGACCAGTTCCTGCGCGGCGTGGGCGTTGCCGACAATCCGCGGCTGCATGCCCCACGATTTGAGGCAGTTCTCCAGCGCGACGCGGCTGGCGGGGTTATCGTCGACGACCAGCACGCGGAGGTCCTGCAAATCGCGCCGTTCGCCCCCGGGCCTGGCCGCCAGCGCCGTCTCCTCGGACGCGACCACTCCAAACCGACCCGTCGCATGAAATGTGGTGCCACCCGCGAGATTGTTCTCGAACCAGATGCGGCCACCGATCAGTTCGACCAGCCGAGCGCAGATCGCCAGACCCAATCCCGTGCCGCCATATTTGCGGCGCGCGAGCCGTCGGCCTGCTCGAATGCCAGGAAGACGCTTTCCCGTTTTTCCTGCGGGATGCCGATCCCCGTGTCGGAGACGGCCAGGTGCAGGAGCACGGTGGCCTGCTCGCGGGCGTCGACCGAGAGGCGGACGACGACGTCACCCTGCTCCGTGAACTTGATCGCGTTGCCGACGAGGTTGACGAGGATCTGCCGCAGCCGCGTGGGGTCGCCGACCACGCGATTGGGAACGGTCGGCTCGACGTTGAGGACCAACTCGATCCCCCGCTTGTGGGCGGCGACGGCCAGCGACTTCAGGATGCCCGCCACGGTGTCTCGCAGGCCGAACTCGACGTGCTCGATGTCGAGCTTGCCCGCCTCGATTTTGGAGAAGTCCAGGACGTTGTTGATCAGCGACAGGAGCGATTCGGCCGATTCCTGCACGACCGTCAAATAATCGCGTTGCTCGGTACTCACCGACGTGTCGAGCAAGAGCTCGGTCATGCCCAGGATGGCATTCATCGGTGTGCGAATCTCGTGGCTGATATTGGCCACGAACGCGCTCTTGGCACGGTTCGCCTGGTCGGCGGCTTCCTTGGCCCGCATCAGCTGGGCCTCCGCTTCTTTCTGCGTCGAGATGTCGAGCGCGAAGCACAGGCAGCGGTCGCGGCTGCCCTTGAGCACGGCCAGGCCGTTGAGCACGTGCACGCGGGAGCCGTCCTTGCGGATCAGCTCCTTTTCCCACGGAGGCGACGCTCCCGTCGTGATGAGCTGTTCGATTCCCTGCCGGTCGAGCCAGGCATACTCCGGCGCGGTGAGCTTGTCCCAGCGGAGCAGGCCCGCATTAAAGTCGTCCCGCGAATAGCCGACCAGGTCGAGAAACGCATCGTTCGTCTCGGTGATCGATCCGTCCTGGTGCACCATCAGGATGCCCATGACGTTCGAGCGGGTCAGGCTGCGAAAGCGGGCGTCGCTGGCTCGCAGCGCTTCCTCGGCCCGCTTGCGCCGAGACGTCCCAGAACATTCCTTGAATGCCGACGACGTTGCCGTGCGCGTCGTAGACGGGCGACTTGAGCACCTGCACATAAATGGTTTCGCCGTGGGGCTGGCGGTGCTCTTCCACGTCCTCGAAAACCCGCCGCGACGAAATGACCCGCGCGTCGTCCCGGCGATATTTCTCCGCGAGGTGCCGCGGAAACAGGTCGTAGTCGGTCTTGCCCTCGAGCTGCTCCCAGGGGAGGCCGATTTCGTTGAGATAGTTTTGATTCGCGTAGACCAGCCGCCCCTCGAGGTCCTTGCGGAACATGTGCAGCGGCAGGCTCTCGACCAGCGACCGGTAGCGGGCCTCCGAGTGCCGCAGATCGTCGTCCGCCCGCTTGCGACCCACCGCATAGCGCACGGCATGCTCGAGGACGCTCGGCTTGAGGTCGTTGCGAATCAGGTAATCCTGGGCCCCTTGCTGGAGCGATTCGATCGCGGCGTCCTCGTGCGCGAGGTCCGACAAGGCCACCACGGCGACGCCAGGAGCCTGCTGCGCGAACTTGGGCCAGCGTGGCCACGCCGCCGTTTCGCGGCGAGACGTCGATCAGCACCGCATCGATCTGTCCGGCCGACAGATAGGGAGCTGCCTGCTCGGCTGTCTCCGCCCATTCCACGTCGAAATTGACGCGCTCGGCCAGAGCAAGCAGATCGCGGAGCGCCCGGCCAAGGTCGGCATCGCGTTCGATCAGCAGGATCTTGATCGAAGGCTGACTCATGGAATCGGGCCAAAGAGAACGGCTGACCAGCCGCTTCCGAGTGTAATCCTGCCTCGCAGCCGTTTCAACGAGTTGGCTGTTTCACATCAATGCGCCTGTCATGTTTCGTAGGGTCTGACAAGGCCGCGAGCGGCCGCGGGCACACCATTTTTCGACAGGGAACGTAGGGCTTGGTACGTCACGAGATTGTGTGCTGGCGCCCGCCTTTGGCGGGCTGGTCACACCCTGCGCCGCTTCAATGTCCCTCGCAGGGCGCACACTCCACGAGATCCCCGTGCGACTGCGCGGCACGGCCGGGCAAATCTTCGGCATACCAGCGGGTCAGTGCGTCGTGCCATTCCGACGGAGTCTTGACGGCCACGAACGCCCGCGAGACTTCTGCGTACTGCGGATGGAGCTGGGCATACTTGATCCCGAACTTCCGCATGAGTGCACAGGATCGCTGGTCGCCATACGTCTCGCGCGAGAGTGCAAAATGTTCGCCCAACACGTCGCGCTGCTCGAACAGGCTCGGCCAGCGCACCGGTCGACCGGCCACGGCGTCGCGCACTTGCTGGAAGATCCACGGATTGCCGATCGCGCCGCGGGCGATGCTCACTCCGTCGAGACCCGTGTGAGCGATCATCTCGACGCAAGCGGCCGCCGAGAACAGATCGCCGCTGCCCAACACGACGCGATCGCCCGCTTGCCGCTTGATGTCGGCCAGAATGTCCCAATTGCTCGGCCCAATGTATCGCTGCACCACGGTCCGGCCGTGCACCGTGATCGCGGCGACCCCGAGCGCGTACGCCCCAAGAAAGATCTCGTCGAAATTGTCGCGGCTTTGGGAACTGTCATCGATGCCGCGGCGCATCTTGACCGTGACGGGAATGTGCGGTGGCAAGGCTTCCCGCACGCGGGCAATGATCTCGAGTGCCGTGCGCGGCTGGCTGAGCAAGAACCCGCCCCGGCAGCGGCCGAGGACTTTTTTGACCGGGCAGCCGAAATTGATGTCCACGACGTCGAACCCGGCTTCGACCAGTTTGAGCGCGGCTGGCGCGAACTGCGCCGGGTCGGCCCCCATCAACTGCCCGCCAACGGGGTGCTCTTCGTCGCTGACTTTCAGTTGGCGGCGGTTGGCCCGATTCAACTTTTGATCGAGCACGAAGCGGTCGAGCAGCACTTCGCACAGCGTATACGGAGCACCGAGCCGCCGTGCGATCACTCGCATCGGCCAGTCGCTGTAGCCCGACAGGGCCGCCTGCACGGCAGGAAAGCCGATCTCGATCGGCCCGATGCGTCAGCGGACTCCAGGCGCCGCTCACGTGGTCGCATCCGCGAGACGGCGGTGGGCGCTCAGGATCAGCGACTCGGTCTCTTCCCAGCCGATGCAGCCGTCGGTAATCGACACGCCCTCCTTGAGGTCGGCCCGGTTGCCCGTCAGTTTTTGCGAACCGGGATTGAGATTGCTCTCGAGCATGAGGCCGACGATCGTACGATTACCGGCGGCGCGTTGGTCAATCACGTCGTTCCAGGCGACGTGCTGTCGGCGATAATCCTTGTCCGAATTGGCATGGCTGCAGTCGACCACCAGATTCGGCGAGACGCCCGCTTCCTTGAGCCGGACGGCGGCCGCCTTGAGATGCTCGGCCGAGTAGTTCGGGCCGGATCGTCCGCCGCGGAGGATCAGATGTCCCCACGGATTGCCCGTCGTATTGATGATGCACGTGTTCCCGTCGGTATCGATTCCCAAAAAGCTGTGGCAGCCCCGGCCGGCGACCATCGCGTCGATTGCAACCTGCAGGTTGCCGTCCGTCCCGTTCTTGTAGCCGACCGGCATCGACAACCCGCTGGCCATCTGGCGATGCGTGGGCGATTCGGTGGTCCGCGCCCCGATCGACGCAAGCGTAATCAGGTCGGCGATGTATTGCGGCGTGATCGGCTCGAGCATCTCGGTGGCCGCCGGCACGCCCAGGTCGGCGATTTCCAGCAGGATCGTTCGCGCCAGCCGCAAACCGGTGCCGATATCGAACGTATCGTTGAGGTGCGGATCGTTGATCAGGCCTTTCCAGCCCAGCGTTGTGCGGGGCTTCTCGAAGTAGACCCGCATCACCGGCACGATCCGGTCGTCAACCTGTTCGGTCAATCGTTTGAGACGGCGGGCATATTCCACGGCCGAGCGGTGATCGTGAATCGAGCAGGGACCGACGACCACAAACATCCGCGGATCGTCGCCCTTGAGAATCCGTTTGATGGTCTCCCGCGATTCGACCACCGTGCGGTTCGCGCCGAGCGACATCTCAGTTTCTTCCCGCAGCGCCGCGGCGCAATCAGCGCGACGGTGCTGCGGACATTCAGGTCTTGAGTCGGCTGAAGCTGATGATCGACAAACATGCGGGTGAACTCGTCTTCTCGCGGATTAGAGCCGAAATTATAGGGGCCGGCCAGCCGCCCTGCCACGCGACTTGCCGCTTAAGCCCGAGGCTTCCAGCTCGAGCAGCCGCTGCTTGAGCTCCACGCCCGTCCGGCAAGAGAATCCGCCGATCGCTCCGCCGGCCGCCACGACGCGGTGGCAGGGAATGAGCAGAGCGATGCGATTCGAGGCCATCGCGCTGCCAACGGCGCGGGCCGCGCGCGGTTTGCCGGCTTTCGCGGCCAGTTCCCCGTAGGACATCGTCTTGCCGTAGGGGATGCGGCGTGCCGCCTCAAGCACTTGCCTGCGGTAGGGGGTCGTGGGCCCGAGGTCGATCTTGAAGGGGCGCAGATCGACGTAGCGGCCCTGTGCATAGCGTTCGAGGGCGCGACGCAGTTCAGGGTACCAATCGCCCACTTCGATGCTCACGCCGCCGGCGAAGCTCGATTCGAGCGCCGCTCGAACCTCCTCTGCGGACGCGTGTCCCATCGTGAGGGCCGCGACGGTGGTTCCGCTTCCGGCAGCGCCGATCCATCCGATGGAAGTGGGAAAGATCGAGGCTTCGATTGGTTGCTGAGACGGGTTCTCGGTTTGCGCCGCGAAGCGCGCTGTCCGCGGAAGTTCGGTCTTTGACCCACTCGTTCACCCCCTATAGAATGGTACGGGCTCGTCGTAGAACGCGCCTGCGGTTGGAGTTTTGGACTCTTCGAGGATGCGCCCCGTAGTCCGGACGCCGTTAATTACGGGTCCCGCACGCAGAATCGTCGAGGTCGGATCATGAACGTGTACAGTTCGCTTGCCGACGACTATTACATCAATCTCAACCTCAACACGGAAATGACTCTTCCGCAGGGGCGTGAGACGATTCTGGGTTTCTTCGAGCGGATCCAGAAGCAGTACCCCAGCATGCGGAACTTCTATACCCGCGAAAACGGCGATTTCGTGCTCGAAGAGGACAAGGACCAGCCCCATCAACGCTGGATCTCGCTCGAGCCCCGCCGGATCTGCAGCGGCGTGATCGACCCCTTGGATGTCGACTCGGCCGTCGAACAGCACGCGCTAATGCTGCGGCTTGCCCCGTACATGCTCTCGGTCAGCCCTCTCGAGTGCGAGGCCCTCGACTACATGATGGGCTTCGACTTCAGCTACCGCGGCAACCACGATGAGTTGGTGGCCGAGGCGCTGGGCGCCGGGCCGGCCCTCGACGGCATGGTCAACGTGCCGGGGATCAAAGTGCTCAACTACGAGCCGTCGATCACGATCAGCCTCGACGAGTCGTGCCGACGCCAGGCGCGGTTGATGGTCGAGACGCGGACCAACGCTTACCAGGTCCGCCGCGGTGAATTTTCCGAAGACCAGATCAGCGTCTACTTCACCGTGCGGCAATACGGCGGCCTGGAGGGCGTCGAGTCCTTCGAGCAGAGCCTGTTCAAGCTCCGCGACCAGTGCGACGAGCTGATGCACGGCTACGTGATCGACCACGTGCTCCGCCCGCTGCAGCAGGCCATTTCGACCAAATAACCGCTGCCAATCGGCGAATCCCAGTGCGTACGCGATGCGGACTCGCTGACGCGCTTGCGCTCCTTAGTGAGTCTGTGAACGCGGAGTCCTGTCGAGTGACGCCGGTGGATTGCGACCATGCATAAGGGGCTGGGCCATGACGCTCTTTCGGAAGCGGCGTTGGTTGTGGGTCATCATTCCGCTTTTGTGCCTGGTCGTTGTTGGCGTCGCGGCCGCACGCTGGGGTCTGCTCGGCCGGATCGGCTTCGCAGAAGGCGGCGAGCTGGGCGATATTAAGAGCGAGTGGGTACGCGCGGTGGACTCGCGGTCCGACGCGCGGAACGCGGCCAAAACGGCGGGCGAACGGCAAGCGGCCGACGACGAGTTCGCGGCGCGTGAACGTGAGCTTGTCGAGCACTGCCGCGATTACGCTCGAAGTCACGCGGGAAAGCCGGGTGAACTGACGGCGCTCAAGCTGGTGGCTTGCCACGTTCCCAAATCGCCCGCAGGCAAGGAGGCTCTCCAGACGCTCGCTTCCGCCTGTGAGACGGCAGACCTCGATCGGCTGACAAGCGGATTGAAATTCCAACCCGGCGCTTCCGAGGAGCCCATCCAGTCGTTGGCCGGCATTCTCCTCAAGCGCGTCCGCCAGTCTCCCGACGATCCCGAGGCCCCGGTTCTGCTGGCCTCCGTGATCTGCCCATTGGCGATCACGAGTCCGCTGAGTTCCACGCCGCCCACGGACTTCCGCGCCGCGGCGGATTTGCTCGTCGAGCGTTACGCCGATCGACCGGGCATCCAAAATTTCTGCGAGATTATCGGCCTCAAGGTGGCCCGTGCCCCTTGGGCCGCGCAATTCGAGAGGCATCTGCGAGCGATTCTCGCCAAGAATCACGATCGCCAGGTCCTCGTCTCCGGGTCGTTTGCACTAGCGACCTTGGTGCAGGCTGCGGGCGAAAGCCGTCAGCTCGAGGCTCAGCGACTCTATCGGGACTTCGTCGATCGGTATGACGGCACCGTCCGTTACACCGAGGATGGCAAGTGGTACCCGTACGCGGGGGTTGAGCAGCAACTCAATCAGGCGGCGAGGAAGCAGCTCACGGAACTCAGCGAGCACGGCTTGGGGAAACCCGCGCCGGAAATCGCGGGCGTCGATTTGGACGGAGCGCCGCTGAAGTTATCGGACTTTCGCGGTAAGGTCGTCCTGCTGAGCTTCTGGGCCACTTCCTGCGGTCCTTGCCTGAAGTTCGTTCCGGCCGAGCGGGCGTTGCTCGCCGGCTTTGAACCGAAGTCGTTCACCATCGTCGGGATCAACTGCGACGAAGACCCACAACTTGGACAGAAAACGGCCGGCGAGCACGGCATCACCTGGCGCTGCTTCCGCGATCAACTCGGGAAAGGGCGAACGATCAGCGGCGACTGGCAGAACGTGGCGCTGCCCATGCTGTACCTGATCGATCCGCAGGGCCGGATCAAGCGCCGCTGGGTGGGAGCTGCCTCTGCGGGAAGAACTGCACGACGCCGTTGCTCAGTTGGGCGGCGTCGCCATCCAGGACTCGTTGAGCCGAACAGTACCACACACTTGCCCAGGACAGGTTTTTCCGGTCGTCCGCTCCGGCTACCATGGCCGCTATGCTGACGTTCTGTGGCCGTCGCTACGAAAACGGTGAGCCGGTGCGAATCACCGTCGACGGTGAGCGGATCGCGGCCGTCGAACCGGCGTGGCCGGCGAGTGACGTTCGCGAATGGCCCTTCGTCGCGCCGGCCCTCTTCGACCTGCAGATTAATGGCCGCGGCGGCACCTGGTTTGGCAAGGTGGGGATCACTCTGTCCGAAATTCTCGGCGTGTTCGCGGAGCAGTTTCGCTTTGGCGTGACCCGAATTTGCCCGACGGTGATCACGAACTCGTTCGACGTGCTGCACGGCGCCCTCAGTGCTTTGCGGTCGGCTTGCGAGCAAGAGCGCTGGGCCGCTCAGATGGCGCCCGGCTTTCATCTGGAAGGGCCGTATATCTCGGGCGAGGATGGTCCCCGTGGTGCGCATCCGCGCGAACACGTCCGGCCCCCCGATTGGAAAGAATTCGAGAAATTGCAGCAGGCGGCCGGCGGACGGATCCGGCTGGTGACCCTGGCGCCGGAGCTGCCCGGGGCGACCGACTTCATCCGCCGGGCCGTTGCGTCCGGTGTCACGGTGGCGCTCGGGCACACCGCGGCCTCGGGCACGGAGATCGCCGCGGCCGTCGAGGCCGGCGCGCGGCTGAGCACGCACCTGGGAAACGGTGCGCACCCCACGCTCCGCCGGCATCCGAACTACATTTGGGAACAACTCGGCGACCCGCGTTTGTCGGCGAGCGTGATCGCCGACGGTCAGCACATTCCTCCGTCAGTCTTACGGTCGATCATTCGCACCAAGGGCGTTCGTGGCGTGATTTTGACCTGCGACGCGTCGGGCCTCGCCGGCTGTGCGCCTGGGGTCTACTCCGAGGGGGAGATGCGGATGGAGGTGCTCGACGATGGTCGGATCGTGGTCGCCGGACAGCGTCAGTTGCTAGCCGGCTCGGGTGCCGACACAGGACTCTGCGTGAGCGAAGCCATGCAACAGGCGGGAGTCAGCGTGGCCGACGCCTGCGATATGGCTGGCCGTAACCCGTCACGGCTGCTCGGCTTTGAGGAGATTCGCTTGCGGCCGGGCTCGCGAGCCGACCTGATGCTTTTCCGGATTACGGAATTGAATTCGCTCGAAATTCAGGCCACGATTGCGGCGGGAAGCTTGCGGTTTGGCACGACTGCGTCGCCTTAAGGTCTTTCGGCTCGGTCAGTTCCCCCCGATTCTCCTTGAACGCTGTGCAAAGCGTGGTACGATCAAATGACCGGTCCAACGGTTCATTCGCCGTTAAGACTGTGTCATTTTTTATTCTTTTGTGATTGTTTTTCATTCGTTTCTTGAAACCGCCGTGCCGCCGCTGAAATTCAAGTGGGCCATCCGCGCCTTGGCACGACGGTGGAACAACAAAGAACTCAATGACTCTCGAGGAGCTAAAGAACCTTCTCGTCCGTCTGCATCTTGTCCAGCCCGATCAGCTTGAACTAGTTCATTCGCGTTCGTGTCCCAACACGGACGACGCCAATGTGCTGCTTCAGGCGCTCGAGAGCCGCCATCTGCTCACGTCGTATCAAGTGGGAAAACTTGAACGGGGTGAAACGGACTCGCTGGTTCTGGGCGACTACAAGCTGCTGTACCGTAACGCCTCGGGGAGCTTCGCCCGCGTCTATCGCGGGGCGTCGCTGTCCGATGGCCGCATGGTCGGACTGAAGGTGCTGCGACAGCGGTGGGCGGCCGATCCGCGGATCGTGCGCCTGTTCCGCCGGGAAGCCGATCTCGGCAAAAAGCTCAAGCACGAGAAAATCGTCCCGATTTACGACGTCGCCAACCAGGGCGACAGCCACTACTTCACGATGGAGTTCGTGGAGGGGGGCAACCTGCGGGACTTTCTCAACATCCGCAAGCGCCTTTCGGTGATCGAGGCGACCCGCTGCCTGATCGACCTGGCTGAAGGGCTCGAGTATGCCGCGCGGATGGGGGTCACCCATCGCGATCTCAAGCTTACCAACGTGCTGATGAGCACGCAGGGGATCGCCAAGCTGGTCGACTTCGGCCTGGCGGGCGACGAAGTGATGAACTCGGACGCGGGCGGCGACAGTCTGCAGCGCGCCCTCGAGTACGCCACTCTCGAACGGGGCACGAATGCTCCCGCCAACGATCCCCGCAGCGACCTCTACTTCCTGGGCGGGATCTATTACGAACTGTTAACCGGCGTCCCGCCCTATCCGCGGACGCATAGCCGCGAGGAACGGCGGCAGTTCTCCCGTTACGCCAGCCTGCGGCCAATCCGCTCCGTCGATCCGAACATCCCCAAGAGCGTGGCGGACGTCGTCGAGCGGTTGATGAAGACCAATCCCGACCAGCGGTACCAATCGGCGGGAATGGTTCGCTCAGACGCTAGCGAGGTGCTGATCGAGCTCGAACGACCGACCAAGCCCGCGGCCCCGACGGAAGAAGGCACCAACGGCCGCAAGAGTTTGCCCACGATTCTGTTCATCGAACATCGCCTGAAACAACAGGACATCATTCGGGATTACCTGACCAAACACGGTTTCCGCGTCCTGTTGTTCAACAATGTGCACCGGGCCATTTCCCGCCTGCACTCGAACCCGCCCGATTGCGTCGTGCTGATTGGCGACTCGATCGGCGACGAATTGGTGGCGGCGTACGACCAGGTGCGGGAGCTGAACCGCGACCGCTTCATCAATATCGCGGTGCTTGCCGAGCGACAGGCGGAATTCGTCGAAAAGCTCGAACAGACGGCACTCTCCCGCGTGATGCAGCAGCCGATCACGCTCCGCGAGCTGCGGCGGGAGATTCACCTGCTGTTCCAGCGAAAGATGAAGACGAACGGTCGTCCGACGCTGAGTTCGTGACGCTCTCCGGCCGTCGGGTTGATCTATCGCCGCCGCTGTAAAAGGCGTAGACTGAACCGGGCGGGCGACGGATTTCGATCGATGCGGGCGGCAGTTCCCGATCGATCATGCGAAGTGGTCGCACTCAAGTGGAGGAGACGGCGTGCATACCCGAATTAGCGACAGTCGCGGGGTTTGGTTGGTTGCGGGCCTCATCCTCGGTCTGGGAGTCACCTGGTTCTGGCCCCACGAGCCCCTTCGTGCCGACCAGTCCGACCGCGCGGACAAGTTCGGCATCTGTTCGGTGCCGTGCACGCTGGCCATCGCCGGCCTGCCGAGCACCGAGGCGGTCTTCATTCTCGACTTCGTCACCGGCCGGCTGCAGGGCTTTTATCTCAACCCGCAGCAGGGCGGCTTCACTCAGATGTTCTATCGGGACGTGGCGGACGACCTTCGCCTCAACGCAAAAGGGGCCGGCCAGCCCGTCTACGCATTTGTCGGCGGGCAAGGACAATTTTCCGGGCAGGGGACGAGTTGGGGCGGCAGCCTGATCTACGTCGCCGAGATGACCACCGGCACGCTCGTCGCCTATGCCTATCCGTTCTCGCAGAACAACGCGGGCACGCCGCAACAGATGGTGCCCGTCGGCAAGGCCCAGTTCCGCAATCCGCAGGCGAACTAAAGTTCGCTATCTGAGTACATGACGGGGTCGGCTCGATCTGCTTGCGAGCCGACTCCCTTTTTTGCGCTAGGCCTGCGGAGGACGCCGGCAAACGACGGCCCGCGCCCGCCCTTCGATCCGCGCGAAGATCAGCACAGCCGACTCGCGTCCGGTCAGCGATAACCGTCGCCGCAGTCCTTCGATATCGATCGGGATCCGCCGGCACATGATTTCGAGTGTTCCCACGTCCGCACCGCGGAAGTAATCGCGGATCTCGCGCTCGTTGTTCGGCAACTGGGCCAGCACCTCGAATGCGCGCGACAAATGCGACCGGGGGATGGCGTCGCCGGTGAGATATTCCTCGGCATCGTCCAGCCGACTCAATTCGTGTTGAACGGTGTAGAGATCGATCAAGCCCGACCGCACGAGCGCGGGATCCGGATTCACCAGATAGCGGCCAAGCGGGGCGAGCGAGGCCGCCGCGCTGAGCGGATCGCCCGACAGGCTCTCGCCACTCGGCAGCGCGGTCGCCCGCCAGACGCCCGGCTGTGCCAGCTCACCGAACCAGACGGTGGCTTCCTTACACTCGCCGTCGAGGCTCACCAGCTCGATCTCGGCCTGCGGGAATTTGCCGCCGAAATTGGACGCCGGACTGCACTTGATTGCGCCTCCGCGGAATTCGGAGGCGAGGCGGATAAGCGTTTCGAGGTTCGGCGCGCCTTCTTCCAACTTGAGCGTCCGCCGACCGCTGGCTTGAACGCCGCCACCGGGAGCGCGCTCGGGACGGCGATCCGGATCGATGTGGAGCAGCCCGGCGCGATCGTGGACTGTTTCCGCGTCGGCACACAGAACGGTCAATTGCTCGGCCACGCCGTAAGTCTCGGCATTCCACTGAGTGCAGAGACAGGCCGCCGGATTCCGATCGAGGGCGATCACTTCTCCGCGCACCGCCAACTGAATGGCATCCCCGCCGATCCCGCAACAAAAATCCCAAACCCGTCCGCGTCCCTGAAACCGCTGGGCTTTGTGGAAGGCAACGCTTTCGGCCGTGCTTTGTTCGAGTCCGACGCGATCGAACCACAGACG
Source organism: uncultured Planctomycetaceae bacterium (assembly GCA_963813715.1). Classification (GTDB taxonomy): domain Bacteria; phylum Planctomycetota; class Planctomycetia; order Planctomycetales; family Planctomycetaceae; genus DASPSM01. Next base: position 128,415 of record CAWFAK010000016.1, read on the forward strand.
CTCGGCCCGCGAAAACTTGCCGACTGCCCGCCGCCGCAGCTCGACCAGTGTGATCGCTCCCCGGACAAGGTCAGCGGGGAAATCGGCGCGCAAGCGTTCCTGGAGAGCCAGCTCGCGTCCGGTCCAGGCGGCAATCCGCCCGAAGATTTCGGGAGCGGCACGCAATCGCCGCAGGAGTTCGGGTTCGAGATTCATCGGGTCGAGCGAGACGTATCTGGTGAGTCGGTGCGGGTCGGTCCCGCCCCGCCGAAGGAAGGATTATAGAGCGTGCGGAGGCGCGAAAGTTGCGGGAAAAATCGGCGGAGGGGTGCGCAGACAGCGACCGCGGCTGCCACGCGACGAGCGAATTGCAAAGCCGCTGGCACGGCAATAGAGTGGACTTTCAAGGTCACAAAAGCGGCAGGGCGAATGCACGTTCAGGACGGCTTTCTTAGTCCGGAGGTTTGCGCGGCGACCGGCGCGATCGCTGCCGCGGCTGTCGGCTACTCGGTCTATAAGCTCCGCGACGGCGTCTCCGATCGCGTGGTGCCGCTGACTGGCATGACCGCCGCGATGATCTTCGCCGGCCAGATGGTCAATTTCCCCATCGGGTTGCCCGTTTCGGGGCACCTCATCGGCGGCGTGCTCGCGGGCATGATCTTGGGCCCGTGGGCCGGCTGCCTGGCCGTCACGATGGTGCTCGTCGTTCAGCGGTTCTTGTTTTCCGACGGCGGTCTCTTCACGCTCGGGGCGAACATTCTCCACATGGCGGTGATCGGATCAATCGGCGGCTACGCCATCGTTTCGATCGTGCGGCGATTCTTCAAAAAGCCCAAGGTTGGCGCGATTGTTGGCTCGGTCGTCGCCGCATGGCTCACCGTCGTCGCGGCGTCGGCGCTGTTCTGCCTCGAATTCCGGCTCTCGCACCCGGCCGGCGCCTTCGAGTTCCGCAACATCTTCGCCTTGATGGTGGCGATCCACTCGTTAATCGGCGTCGGGGAAGCCCTAATCACGGCTGCCATCGTGTCCTTTGTACTGGCGCAACGGCCCGATCTAATTCTCGGCCAGACGAGCGCCTCGGCGGACACTGCCATGGCGGGCGTCGGCCGCGTGACGGCTGCCGGCATCGTGGTCGCGCTGTGTATCGGCGCGTTCTTGTCGCCGTTCAAATCGACGCTGGACGACGGGCTGGAGCACGTTTCCGAAGTTCAGGGATTCGCCGAGCTGAGACACTCCGCTTGGGCGTTCTTTGCCGACTACGACAAAATCCCGCTCTTCAGCGGGCAATGGCAGGGCCTGTCGGTTTCGGTCGCGGGAGTCGTGGGAACTCTGTCCGTCTTGCTGCTGGCCCTCGCGTTTGGACGCGCGGTGAGTCCGCGTTCCAAAGTCGCCGAGGCGGGTCGTGAATGATTCCGGTCGTGAATGATTCCTTGGCTCGCGGGCCGGCGGCCCGGTCGCCGGGTTACCGACTTTCGCCGACTCTCGCGCTCGGGCTGTCGGTGGCGGCGATCACGCTCGGCATGTTGCTCCCGCCCACCCATTTGCCGTCGCACGCCGCGCTCGTCTGCGTGCTGCTGGCCGCGCTGAGTCTGGCCCGCGTTCCCTTTGGGATGGTCGCCCGGCGGCTGGCCATCTTCCTGGGGTTCGCGCTCTTGTTTGCCGTCTCCGTCCCGCTGTCGCAAGGCTTTCGCGGCGGCTGGGAGATCGCGCAGGGGATTTTGTTCCGCGGAGTGGAGTCGTTCCTCTCCGGACTTTGGCTGGTAAGCGTGGTTCCTTTCGATCGCCTGCTGGCGACGCTGCGACGCCTGGGTGTCCCAACGATCCTCGTGGCCATTCTGGCCTTCATGTATCGGTTTCTGTTCGTGCTCTGGAAAGAACTCGACACCATGCGGGCCGCTCGCCGCGCTCGCACGTTCGATCAGGCCGGGCTGATCTTTCGCTGGCGGAACTCGGCCCAGATGATCGGCATGCTGTTGATCCGCTCGCTGGGCCGATCGGAACGTGTTTACGGCGCGATGTGCGCCCGCGGTTGGGACGGCACTGTCCGGACTTTGGACGAATGAGTGCCACCGCGCCCGACAACCCGCTGCCCGACAACGTGCTGCCCAAGAGCGTGCTGCCCGAAACCGTGCTGGAAGTGAGCGGGCTTAGCTTCAGCTATTCGACCGGCCGGCAAGTGCTCAATAACGTCCGCTTTACGCTGACGCGCGGCGAGATCCTGGGGATTGTCGGACCCAGCGGCGCCGGAAAATCGACGCTGCTCTTGCACCTGAACGGTCTCTTACCGCAGCGACCGGAGCCGACGCGGGCGGCGACCAACGGGGCTGCCGTGCACGTGGCCGGCTTGTCCGTCGGAGCGGCGAATCTGGCGGAGGTGCGGCGACGCGTAGGCTTTCTGTTTCAAGATCCGGACGATCAACTCTTTTGCCCCACAGTGCGAGAGGACGTCGCCTTCGGGCCGCTCAACCTGGGACTGCCGCGGGCGGAAGTCGAACGCCGCGTGATCGACAGTCTGGCCGCTGTTGGGCTGGACGGTTTCGAGACGCGCAGCACGCTGCAATTGAGCCTGGGCGAACGCAAGCGCGTCTGCCTGGCCGGAGTGATCGCCTGTCAGCCGCTCGTCCTGGCTTTGGACGAGCCGTTCAGCAATCTCGATCCGCGGGCACGCCGCACGCTGGTCGACGTCTTGCGGCGGTTTGAAGGAAGCCAGATCATCGCAACGCACGACTTGGACGTTGTGGTTGAGCTGTGCCACCGTGTGATCGTGCTCGACGAAGGAACGATCCGTGCCGACGGCTCACCCGCCGCCGTGCTGGGCGACCAGGCCTTGATGGACCGTCACGGACTCGAAGTTCCCCTGCGCTTACAACTTTTGAGGAACGGCCAACCATGACCCGAATGATGTCATCGCCTCGCGCGACTTTGGCGTCGCGTTCCCTTCCACTCGTGCTGGCGTGTGCCTGCCTGTGCGTCGCCGCCGGTTTTGCCCGGACGATGGCCGCCGAACCGACGCCGCTGGTCCGCGCACATGCGCACAACGACTACGAACACAAACGGCCCCTCTTCGACGCGTTGGACCAGGGCCTGTGCAGCGTCGAGGCGGACATTTTTCTCGTCGACGGCCAGCTACTGGTCGGACACGTCCGCCGGCTCTTGAAGCCGGAGCGCACGCTCGAGTCGCTGTATCTGGTTCCGCTGAAAGAGCGGATCGCCAAGAACGGCGGACGTGTTTACCGCGGCGGGCCCGAATTTACCCTGTTGATCGATATCAAAACCAACGGGCCCACAACGTACGCCGCCCTCAAGAAGGTTCTGGAAAAGTACGCCGACTTCATCAATTCGCCGACAGCCGGCGCCGGCTCGCGGAAGGCGGTCAACGTGGTGGCCACGGGGAATCGACCGGCGGCGGTCATCGCCGCTGACGCGACGCGCCTGGTCGGGATCGACGGCACGCTGAGCGATCTTGACTCGGATCAGCCGGCCAACGTGATCCCGCTCATCAGCGACAACTGGCACTCGTTCTTCAAGTGGCGGGGCAAGGGGCCGATTCCCCCCGAGGAGCACGAGAAGATCGTTGCGGCTGTCAAGAAAGCGCACGCCCACGGCCGCCGACTGCGGTTCTGGTCCACGCCCGACAACACGGCGATCTGGCAGGAACTGTACGATGACGGCGTCGACCTGCTGAACGTCGACGATTTGCCCGGCGCGGCCCGCTTCCTCAACGATCCGGCTCGGCGGCCGTCGACCGCGAACTAGCCAAAGAAAACTGATCTTGTTCAGATCGCGTTTCTCTGGCTGAATAGAGGGTGTGCTTTCGTCGCGACCTTGATCCGCATCGCGGATCGAAGCGCACGCTGTTGCCCGACCCCTCACGCCCCGCCCTGTGCACTCATTAACGAAAGGTAACCGAAAAGGGGCGTGGTCTGGTCAACTACTTTCACCAAGGTAGTTGACCACGAGATAGTTGACCACAGGGCGAGATTGGCCGATCACCGGCCGCTCGCCGGTCATTAGTGCAGGACGTAGATTTCCGGGTCGTCGACGATCCACTCGGTCGACCAGGTGCGGCCGTCGTCCTGGTTGACGATGTTGAAGAACATCGTGTTGAAGTTCTCGACCCGCACGCCGTACGCGAGCTTCGACACGAGGTGGTCCGCCTGCGTCAGCGGCGTGACACCCGGCTTGGCGTAGTAGTGGATCATGCCGTCAGGGGTGACGCTCATGCCGAGCGTGTACCAGCCGGTCTTGGTGATGTTCATCGCCGGGATCTCGTGGCCGTACTCGTCGCCGCGGACGAGCAGCGTGGCCGAGTCCTTCGTCTGGCCGTCCCCCTTGTTGAACTGAATGAAAAAGCCCGGCCAGAAGGCTTCGGTGGTCGCCACGGGACCGCGACGCCAGAAGAAGCGTCCGCCGCCTTCGTTCTTGTGGAACGTGCCGACCACGTCGACGCGGAAACCGAACGAGCTTCCCGTCCGCTGTTCCCACTGCTCAAACGGGGGCAGGTAGACGCGACAGACCACGCTCGGCGTGCGTGCGGGCGAAATGTAGCCGCCCGTGGTCATGCCGGCGTTGAAGATCAGGTCGTCTTGCTGGAACTTGTAGGTGTGGTAACCGGGCACTCCCGAATTGAGCGTTCGCATCGAGAGCGAGCCCTTGCTGCCGGGCAGTCCGCCGGCAGGCGTCGGGACGCGTTTGACGACGTCCGGCTGGCCGCGGAGCGCGCTTTCGTACCAGCGGCTGTTGCTCGAGACGCCGCCGGGCTGACGCTCCTGGTTGTCGAGGTTGCTGCTCGACTTGGGCAGGTTCGGCTCGTAGCTCCACGAGGCGTCCTCGAAGTCATCAAACGCAATGCGGGTTCCCGTCCCCGGCACGACCTGCGCGGCAAGCCGACCATCGGTGGCGGCGACCAGCATCATTCCCAGCGAACAGGTCAACACGCCGCCGAAGACACGCACGCGCGAGAAATTCATCTTGCACCTATCCCCGTCATTGTGGGCCTGACCGACCCATCTTGCCGACCGAGCGAGCCGTCCTTGCGAGGCTGATTGCTCCGAAGATCGGATCTAAGCCGGTTAGTCACGCAAAAGATCTTTTGCCGGCGTTACACTCTCCGCCGCAGGCTGGGCAACGCGCAGTTGAACCGTTGCCCAGACTGTCGCGGGCTGCACCCGCGCCGCAAAGTTTACGCAGACACCCCCAGCCACTCTCTTTTCGCAGGCTATCGTGACGGCGATCCGCTCACATTTCAAGTCGCGGCGAATCGGGCTGGGTGGCGTCTCTGAAAAGTCTCGTTACTCGCCGGCTGACGCGAGCGCTCGCGCAGACGCGGAGTCGCGAAGTTTCGGAAAGCGGGCTCGCGAATTTCGCTTTCGCCAATAGCTCCGCACGAACCAGGGACGCGTGTCGACCGGCGGGCCATCCTGCTCGGCCGCTTCGATCCAGCGGTCGGTCATCTGGGCCGCCCGGCGAAACGCATCGTGCGATTCGGGCGGGTCGTCGAACCAGCCGCACTCGACGGGCAGTCGTTGAAGGGCCAGCCGCGGCAGGAACTCCGCCGCATTGCCGATTACGCGCCGATGCAGCCGTTCTCCGCGCCACCAGAGCGACGCCTCGTCGAAGCGGTCGGTCGGATTGCCGACATCGAGAGGCTGGTCGACGGCGACCGGCTTGAAAATGCTGACACAGGGCGCGGCCGTTCCCGTGGCCCAGTGCCGCACGCCCTGACGCGACAATTCCGAAATCCAACTGCCGGTGGTTTGCGAGGAGGCGATCACTCCACCGGCATGCACGCAGGGAGCCGTCAACCCTCCGCGAACGAATGAATAGGCGGGTACCGCGAGTCCCTCGCCATGGTCGCGGAGAATGACCGCGAGATCAGCCGGTTTGCGGACGTTCTGTCCCAGGCATTCGGTGCGCGAGCGGCGCATCATCCCTGCTCCGGCCCACGTTTTAACGCGATCGCCATGTCGCTCGGCGAAGCCTGGGATCGACAGCACGTTCGAGATGCTCCGCACGCCGCGGACGTCTCTGCGTCGCCCAAGCCCGGCCGGCCGTTTCCAGCACGATGGCGCGCGTTGGATCGGCGATGAGAAAGCTGTTGTGATAGGTGAAATTTCGGTGCTCGTGGCCGCAGCCACCGCCTTGCCCGTGCGATCTCCAGCAGGCCGACGATTGTGTCCGCTGCCGATTGGGCATCGCTTGCCCGCTCGAGGGCCAGCCGCAGCAGGTCCATTCCGGTGAGGCCGTTTTTGGCGTAGGGCGCGCGAGTGAAGACGGCCTCGTTGCCGATCACCACGCCATGCTCGTTGGCCCCCATTTCCGCTCCCCACATCCAGAAGGGACGGCTGAGGAGCACGGCGTGCGTCGAGCGAACTTGAGGGATCTCGATCCAAGTGCAGCGGAGCGACGAGCCCGCGGGATAAGTTTGCCGGGGCTGCCAGTCGAGAATTTGGGCTTCGTTCGGGTCGCGGTCGGAGTTCTTGGCGAACAAAACCCGGTCCTGGTCCACAACCACCAGCGTGTCGCACATGCCTGCGGCGTCCTCTTTTTCCAGGCCGACAGAACCAGTCCCAATCCTCCCCCAGCATACGAAAACGGGCCCTTTTGAGCCCAAACTTCGGTCAATTTCGGGAAAATCAGCCAAGATTTGAATTGGCCCCGCGAATCCCTCAAAATCAGGGGGTGCGGGCAAGGTCTGCCGACGGGCGGGCTGTGTCCGCAAACGCGATTCGGCTCAGGCCGCTCGGGGAGTCCGTTCCATGTTGCGATCGACGGTCATCGGAATCGTGGTGGTCCTGTTGATCGCCAAGGCCGCGACCAGCCTGCGGGTGGTTTGGCCGAACTCGGTCGAGCGCACCGAAGCGGTCAAATTTGCCCCGCACGCCAAGAACTTCGAGATCCGGGCCGACAACGGTTCGGTCGAGTTCGTCGGACAAGAGGACAAATCGGCCGACGTCGAAGTGACCTCCGTCCTGCAGGCCTCGGCTCACGACGAGGAAGCAGCCCGGGCCGCCCTCGACGCGATGGAAGTCACCATTGAGGGCAAAGACGCGGACACTTGCAAGATCGGCTGGCGCTGGAAGTCGGCCCGTCAGGCCGAATGGTCCGGGTCGGTCCGTTTCAAGATCCTCGCGCCGAAGAAGGTCAACGTCGATTGCGACGTCGACAATGGCACGGTGAACGTCAACGACGTCAGCGGTGCCACCAAGCTGGTGAGCAAGAACGGCAAGATCGAATCGGATACCGCGGGCGAGTCACTGGAGGCCCGCACGAGCAACGGCACAATCGAAGCCAAATACTCCGGGCCTCACGTACAGCTGCACACGCAAAACGGCACCGTCTCGGCCGATTTAAGCCATACCCGCGGCGTCGACGGTGAGATCAGCACACAAAACGGCACGATGACGGTGACAGTCGGCAACGACACGTCGTGCAAGCTGGCGGCGTCCACGGTCAACGGCCGCGTCTATTTCCCAGGCCAAAAGCACGCCTGGATCAAACGCATGACGAAGAGCCGGTCCGCGCACGAGACGTTGGGCGAGGGCGGCGGGACGCTGAAGCTGAGCGTGCAAAACGGCTCGATCAAAGTCCGTCACGCCAAAACCGATGGGGATTCGGACGACGACGAGGATTCGGACGAATCGGATTGACTCGTTCGGACCGCCTGCCGATCACGAGGCTTCGCGAAATCGCAGTGACGGCTTCTCGATCGTGACGACCGTATTGGGCGGCACGCTTCGGGTGACGGAAACGCCGGCCCCAATTACCGAGTGCGCTCCCACGATCGTGTGCCCGCCCAGGATCGTGGCGTTGGCGTAGATCACGACTTTTCGCTCGATGGTCGGATGCCGCTTGGTTCCCCGCACGAGGTTGCCGTTGTCATCCTGGTCGAAACTGAGCGCTCCGAGCGTCACTCCCTGATAGAGCCGCACGTGATCGGCAATTTCGCACGTCTGGCCGATAACCACGCCCGTCCCATGATCGATGAAGAATCCGGGACCGATGCGAGCGCCGGGGTGGATGTCAATTCCCGTGCGGCCGTGGGCCCATTCCGTGATCATGCGGGGAATGAGCGGCACTCCCAGCGTGTGCAGCTCGTGGGCCAGGCGATAGTGCAACACGGCTTCGAGCCCCGGGTAGCAGCAGACGATTTCGTCCGCGTTCTGGGCCGCCGGATCGCCGTCATACGCCGCCTGCACGTCGGTGGCCAGCAGTCGTCGGATGCGCGGCAGGGCGAGCAAGAAGTCGTGGACGATGGCGTCGGTCCGCGTCACGACGTTGGGTTCCTGCCCGTCAGCCGGAACCGCGTCATCGCCGAGCGAGTCCTGTCGGGCTTCGTCGGCGTAAGTCAGCGTGCACGCGACTTGCTCGAAGAGCCGGTCCTGAACGCTCTCGAGTCGCGTGGCGACAAAATCGACGGCGTCCGCTTCGTGCAGCGTCAGCCGCTGATGAAAGCCGGGAAACAGGAGCTGCTTCAGCTCGCGCGTCAGTTCGACCACTGCCTCGATGCTGGGCAGCGGGCTGCGGTTGAGATGCCCGACGTTTTCGAGATCGCAATAGCTATCGAGCATCCGATCGGTCGACACCGACAGACGGTCTATCCCCACATTATCCCGCACGTTGCAGTCCCCTCAGACGCTTCGCTCGGAATCGCTGGCACTCTGATCGACTGGCGAGGCGGCGCGGATTGAGGGATTCCAACAACACCGGAAATAAGGCCCGAGGCTGGCCCGCTGCGGACGTCCGTCAGGGCCGAGGCGGCGACAGATCGAGTCGGTGCCGGGTTACGGTCGCGTATTCTGGGAAACCTTCTCCGTTTTCGTCGACGTTCCGGCCGGCCGCAGCGTCCGCGTGTATTCGTGCTGCTTCACGCTCTGCTCGGGAACGCCCTGGTAGAGATAGACGTCTAACTCTTCGTACTGATTCAGATCGAGGTGCTTGCCGGCAATCTGCTCGACCGCGGTGACGACTTGCTTCGCCCCGGCTCGTCTCGACCACCGGATCGAAGTCGACCCGCATTACGATCCGCAGGATTTTGGGAGTCCCTTTGTGCATCTTGCGTTGACCGCCGTCGACGCGCGGCGACGAATGGGGGAACGCTGCCGCTATTGCGTCCTGCAGCGGGCGAAACGGACCGACGTGCAACGTCCAATACACCCACATGGCGGCCGTGGTCAGCGTGCCGAAGGCGAGCATCCCCAGCACCATCGCCCGACCGGAGACGCGCCGCTCGGGTCGCGTCGGAGGGACAGGAGCCGCGGACGAGTTCAGATCGTCAGGGGGACGAGAATCGTTGGTCATCGGTTTCCCCCGTCTCCAGCGACGGCTGCCACGGTGGCCGCAAGATTGGCGAGCGGCTCGGGACTGCCGGCTGTGCGGGACCAGGCCACTTCTCCCTTGCGATCGACCAGGAAGACTCCCTCCAGCCGCTGCCGGTGCTCTTCATCGTAGCGGCCCCACGCCCGATAGACGCTGAGATCGATGTCCGTCAGCAGCGGGAACGGAGACGGGCCGAACTGGGCCATGTCTTTTCGATTCTCTTGAGGCAGGGCCTTGCTAATGGCCAGCACGTAGACGTCGGCCTTCCGCAGGCGGGGCCACTCAGCTCGCAATAAGTCCAGGGCCTGCGAGCTGTGGGCCCCCTTCGACCCGTCGTAAAATACTACGAACACGCGCTGCCGTCCCAGGTAGGCCGACAACCGCACGAGGTGCGACGGCGAATTCTCATCGTACAGCTCGAACGCCGGCGCCGGCCCGGTGACGGCCGCCTCGGTGGCGGTCGACTGCGGAGCGTAGGTGCGGGTGGCTCGAAAGACGCAGAGTCCCACAATCACGACCCCGGCTGCTGCCAACAGCCAGAGCCGTCGATCGTGGATCGAGGTCAACAGCCTCGACCGAACGCCTGTTCCGTCTGGACCCGCGACGATCGTTCACACTCCCCGTGCGGCTTCGAGCCGCGGCGCGGCGGCCAGTCCCGAATCTTTCTCCGCGACCGCTTTGTTGAGGGCTTTGAGGTAGGCCCGCGTGCTGGCTTCGATGATGTCGGTGCTCACGCCTTTGCCGTGGAATTTGCGGCCGCCCGAGATCACCTCGACCGAGACCTCACCCAGCGCGTCCTTGCCGCTGGAGACGCTGCGGACCTGGTAATCCTCGAGCTTGGTCGTAATACCGAAAATCCGCTCGATCGCGCGGAAGACCGCGTCGATGGGGCCGTCGCCCGTGGCCGCGTCTCGGAAGGTTTCGCCCCCGTCGCATTGCAGCTCGAGCGTGGCCGTCGGGATGGCGCCGCTGCCCGCCGACGTGTGAAAGCTGACGAGCGACCACTTCTCATGCGTCGCGGCGAGCCGATTCTCGATCAAGGCGACGAGATCCGAATCGTAGATGTCCTTCTTCTTGTCGGCCAGGGCGATGAAGTCCTCGAAGACCGCTTGGAACGTGGCGTCGTCGAGTTCGTGCCCCAAAGACTGCACGCGATCACGGAAGGCGTGGCGGCCGCTGTGCTTGCCCAGCACGAGATTCGTGCCGATGAAGCCGACCGACTCAGGCCGCATGATCTCGTAGGTCGTCCGCTCCTGCAGCATGCCGTGCTGATGAATGCCCGCCTCGTGGGCGAACGCGTTCTGGCCGACGATCGCCTTGTTTCGCTGGATCTTCATTCCGGTGATATTCGAGACGAGATGGCTGGTCGGGTACAGCCGGGTGGTCTGGATCCCCGTGTCGCAGCCGAAATAGTCGGCCCGCGTTTTGAGCGCCATCACGATTTCCTCGAGGGCCGCGTTGCCGGCCCGTTCGCCCAAGCCGTTGATCGTGCACTCGACCTGGCGGGCGCCTCCTTCGATCGCGGCCAGGCTATTAGCCACGCCAAGTCCCAAATCGTCGTGACAGTGGGCGCTGAACACAGCCTTGCCGATGTTGGGCACGTGCTTCTTCAGATACTCGAAGACGTGCCGATAGTGGGCCGGCACGGCATAGCCGACCGTGTCCGGAATGTTGACTGTCGTCGCCCCAGCCTCGATGGCCTTCTCGACGACTTCGCAGAGGAAATCGAGCTCGGTCCGCGACGCGTCTTCGGGCGAGAACTCCACGTTGGGGCAGTAGTCGACCGCCCGCTTCACCATCTCGACGGTCTGCCGCACGATCTCTTCCTTGGCCATCTTGAGCTTGAACTCGCGATGGATGGCGCTCGTGGCCAGGAAGACGTGGATCCGCGGCCGGGCGGCGTCCTTGAGCGCTTCCCAGGCCCGATCGACGTCTTCCCCGAGGCAGCGAGCCAAACCGCAGATCACAGTGCGATCGCCAAACTGGCGGGCAATTTCCCGCACGGCTTCAAAGTCGCCCGGCGACGCGATGGGGAAGCCGGCTTCGATCACGTCGACCCCCAGCTCCACCAGGGCCCGCGCAACTTCCAGCTTTTCAGCTGTGTTCATGCTGCAGCCAGGCGATTGCTCGCCATCGCGCAAGGTGGTGTCGAAGATCGTGATCTTTTCTCGATTCTCGGCCGACATGGCTCAAACTCCCATCAGATCGAGTCACCGCAACAACAAGAGTACGAACAAAACAGACAACAAAAAAACCCTGAGACCACAGGTCTCAGGGTTTGTATCAGTCAGGGAACGGCCGCGAACTGAACCTAAGACCTCTCCGCACAGGGCGGAAGGATAAGCAGCAGGTTCAGCAGTAGACGGCGACCGAACACGTTTTCAACCTTTTGTAAAAGGACACTGCGAGTCTAGCCCGGGGCGGTCGGGAGGTCAAGTGGCGTGTTTCGCAGCTGGCGCTGCCGAGGATCCGCTTTCAAAAACGGTTTAGCTCGTGCGAGTAAAGTGCAAATCTGCCGCGGCGATCGCGCGGTTACCGCGTCTGGCGGCCCGCTGCGGCCGGGGCTTGCGACGCCTCGATTGGCACCTCGCGGATCACGATGCGACCGGCTCTCGTCGCTTGGGGACCGATCGACATCGCGCGGACGAATGTGACGATCCGACGGCTGGCGAAGTACGCGGTTTGTCGCGTGCGGAATCGCAGCAGACAATATCGCTCTTCGAGCCGAGTCTTCACAAGAGCGGCGCCAGCGGTGACCTGAGTGGCACCGTTCCCCGGATCGATGCCCAGGATTCCCGCGACGGCCAGTCGTTCGATGGAGACCTCGGTGACGATTCCGTTTGCCGTTCCGTCGAGAGACGGCCGCATTTTTCCCGCCGCTAGCAGCGCCTGAAGCGTGAGTACGGCCCGGCTCCGGCTAGTTTCACTCTCATCCAGAGTGACGGACGTCGCGGGACTCGCCGTCCGGTTGACGGTCGGAATCGCGACGTCCCGGCCGAACCGAGTGAGGAAGGCGACGTTGGTCGCACGGCGCGCTCGGCGCGGACGATCGCCAATTGCTCGGCTTGATAGCGTCCGTCCGAGGACCAAAGGGCCCCGAAGGCGGCCATCGCCGCGATCAGCACGAAGACCCGCAGATTCATCAAACGCCCGTCCTTGCCTGTCGCCAATCGCCGGTGTCAGTCTTGCGGAGTTCGCCTGCGTCCGGCACGGGGCGAGGCGCGCAAGCGCTCGCTTCCCGCCGGGATGTCAAAGAATATCAACGCGCGCTGAGTGTCCGTTGCAATCAACTGCCACCGCCCCCACGGACTTCCGTCGATCGAGCGTTCAAGAAACGACTCTGCCGATCGGTCGTGTCGTACGTATGGTTACGTGGTTGCGGGTTTGCCAGGGAATCTTCGAGTGCCCAGACGGCAGACGCCGGCTCGTTCCCGCCGGGCGCTCAGCCCGCAGCCCATCCGTTACAATCGATCGGAATGGACGCAAGGACAATCCCAGCCGTCGATCGCCATCCAGCCGCTCGGGCGGCCGATCCGGGCGACGGTCCGTCCGCCGGGCTCCAAGAGCATCACGAACCGCGCGCTGGTCGTGGCTGCCTTGGCCGACGGAACGTCGCGGCTGACCAGCGCGCTCGACAGCGACGACACTCGAGTGATGATCGAGAGCCTGCGGCGGCTCGGCCTGCGGGTCTCACACGATCCGGCTTCTCAAGCGATCGAAATTGACGGTTGTGCGGGGCGGCCGCCGGCCGACGCCGCCGAACTCTGGCTGGAAAACAGCGGAACCAGCATTCGGTTCCTGACCGCGGCCGCCTGCCTGGGACGAGGCACCCGGCGGCTCGACGGTAATGCGCGGATGCGCCTGCGGCCGATCCGTCCGCTTTGCGATGCCTTGAACGAGTTAGGCGCGTCCGTCCGTTGCGAGGGAGACCGCGGTTGCCCGCCGGTTTCCGTTCGGGCGAACGGACTGCCAGGCGGGAGGGCGACCGTCGCGGCCGATCTGTCGAGCCAGTTTTTGAGCGCTCTGCTCCTGTCGGCTCCCTGTGCCGAGAGTGGTGTCGAACTGGCCTTGCAGGGGCCGCTCGTCTCGGAGCCCTATGTTGCGATGACGGTCCGACTGATGGCAGACTTTGGTGTGCAGGTCGCGATGCGGCCGGGGAGTTACGGTATCGAGCCACAGCGCTATCGCGGGCGAACGTTCGCCATCGAGCCCGACGCGTCGGCCGCCAGCTATTTCTTTGCCGCTGCCGCCATTACCGGCGGAGACGTGACGGTGCAGGGATTGTCGCGCGAATCGCTGCAGGGGGATGTGGAGTTTGTGAAGGTGCTCGAACAGATGGGCTGCAGAGTCGAGTGGGACAAGAAAGCGATTCGTGTTCAAGGAGGATCGCTGCAGGGCGTCGACGTCGACATGAACGCCATCAGCGATACGGCCCAAACGCTGGCGGCGGTGGCAGTCTTCGCCGAGGGTCCGACGCGGATCCGCAATATCGCTCACGTCCGCCACAAAGAGACCGACCGAATTCGAGCAGTAGTCACCGAACTCAATCGGCTTGGGATCGACGCCCAAGAGCAGGACGACGGCCTCGCGATTCAACCGCCGGCGGGCGCATCGCCGCGGATTCGCCCGACCGTTGTCGAGACGTACGATGATCACCGGATGGCGATGAGCTTTGCACTCATCGGACTGCGAGCCGCGGGGATTCGCATCGCCAACCCGTCCTGCGTCGCCAAAACGTATCCGGCGTTCTTCGATGACCTGGCGGCTGCCTGCCGCGGCGCTGGGGAGGCTGTGTGAAGCACGCTCCTCGCAAGCGGCATTTTCGGAGGGAACGGGCGGTTGCCCAGGGGCGGAGCGCGCGCGACGTCTCCTTTGCCGTCTTGAGTGAGTACAAGAATGGCGGCCGCTTTGTGTCGACTCTGCTTGAGCCGTTTTTCCAAAATGGGGCCTTCGCGTCGGCCGACGAGCGGCGCCTGGCGGTGGAGCTGACGAACGGCGTCGTCCGCCGCGAAGCCACGCTTGACGCGATCCTCCGACCGCTCATTCAGCGCCCGCGACACCGGATCGAGGGAGAGTTGTGGACACTGTTGCAGCTCGGCGCCTACCAGCTCGTATTCCTTGACTCGGTTCCCGCCTACGCGGCTGTCAACGAGACTGTGGCCCTGGCCAAAGCAATCGGCCGCGAACGCTGGTCGGGATTTCTGAACGGCGTGCTGCGCAGCGTCGAGCGCATGCTCACCGACGAACTGCAAACGGCACCAGGTCCGTCGGCGGTGCCCCTCTCGGAGGGGCGCTTTCGGTGCTTGTCCAACGCTTTCTTTCCCGAACCGTCGGTTGATCCCGCCGAATACTTTGCCGAGGCGTTCAGCTTTCCACGCTGGCTTGCCGGCCGCTGGCTCGAGCGGTTTGACTTCGAGGAGTTGTGCCGCATCGGGTTTTGGTTCAATCATCCGGCTGCGCTGACGCTGCGTGTGAATTCACTGAAGACGAATCGTGACAGACTACTGAAGGCACTGGCCGAGGGCGGAGTCGTTGCGAGCGAGGGAGCGCTGCCCGCCGCGATTCGTTTGGAAGGATCGGCTCGCGTCGACACTTTGCCCGGATTCGCCGAAGGTCTGTTTTCCGTGCAGGACGAGTCGGCCATGCAGGCAGTCGAGCGATTGGCTCCCAAGGCGGGTGAAACGGTTCTCGACCTGTGTGCCGCTCCGGGAACGAAGACGACCCATATCGCCGAGCGAATGGACAATCGGGGCACGATTGTTGCCACGGACATCCGGGCGGATCGCCTGGCGCGCGTAACCGAGAATTGCATACGCCTGGGAATCTCGATCGTCCAGCCGCTGCTCGTCGGCGAGCATCAACAGGCCTCGCCCGACGCGACGACCGCTCTCGGTCCGGCCGCTGGTCCCTTCGACGCAATTCTGGCGGACGTCCCCTGCTCGAACACGGGCGTGTTGGGCAAACGCCCGGAGGCCCGCTGGCGGATCAAGCCCGCCGAGATCGACGAGTTGGCGGCTCAGCAGCTGGAGCTGCTGCAGTCCGCGTGCCGTCGGCTGCGTCCCGGCGGGCGGATCCTTTACTCGACTTGCAGCATCGAACCCCAGGAGAACGCACAAGTCGTCCGTGCCGTGCTGGACCGCGAGCGGACACTGTCGCTCGCGGAAGAATGGCAACAGGTCCCCGGCCGCCCGAGCGACGGTGGGTACCAGGCTCTGTTGGTCCGCAGCTCCGAGGTGACGTAAGACTGCGGACGTCGGGCGAATTGAGTTGAGCGTCCCCGTCTCGGCCCGTTAGACTGGCGATTGACAGACGTCCAACCCGCCGAAGCACCGCCCACTCTCACGCCTTGTCGCCTTCGAGGACTTCGCACGATGAAATGCCTTTCCGTCGCCCTGTTCCTGGTGATTCTCTCGGCCTCGGCAGTCCAAAGCGCGGACAAGAAACCCAAGCCGGCCCCCGCGAAACCCGAACCGACCAAACCCGCACCCGCTCCGGAGAAAAAGGCCCCGGCTCCGCTCTTTGCCGACAAGGCCGTCGAGGCGGCGGTGCGGGAAGATCTGAAAAAGGGTGAGAAAGAGGACCTGAAAGAGGAGGATTTGTCGAACCTCTATTTCCTTCACGGGGCCAATCGGAAGATCAAGAGTCTGGCCGGACTCGAAAAGTGTGTGAACGTGGAGTCGCTGGAGCTGGCCGGCAACGAAATCGTCGATCTCAAGCCGCTCTCGCCGCTGGTCAACGTACAAACGCTCGACCTCGCGCGGAATCAGATCAGCGATGTCGCACCGCTCGCCCCGCTGGTGAAGCTGCAATACCTCAAGCTCGACTCGAACAAGATCGAGAGCCTGCAGCCGCTCAAGGACTTGAAGAAGCTGACAACGCTCGATCTCTCCAAGAACAAGGTGCGGTCGCTGGAAACCGTCGCTGGACTCGAAAAACTGGTTTCGCTGTACCTCGAGGGGGACCAGGTGAGCGATCTATCGCCCCTCAAGGGACTAAAGTGGATCGAGGAGCTTGATCTCCGCGGCAACCAGGTAAGCGACCTGTCTCCCCTCTCGGGAATGACCGAGCTCCGCCACACCATGCTCGAAGGCAACAAAGTCACCGATCTCGCGGTGCTGGTGGCGATGGCCAAGAAGGACGCCGAGGGAGATCGGCGGTTTGCCCCTTATTGGTTTCTCTACTTGAAGGGAAACCCGCTGACCGAGACGGCCGCCAAGCAACAAGTGGCCGAGCTCAAGTCGTATAACGTGCGGGTCGACCTGGAAAAGTGACGGTTGTCAGCGGCCGTGCGGTGGCGTCAGACGATGGCCGGCGCGCTCGACTGCACGTCGGCCAGGAACAGCCGATATTGCGACAGCAGATCGTCGGCGCGGTTCTTCTCGAGCAGACCCAACGTCGTCAGCGTCCGCGCCAGCAGATTGGGCGGCTCGGCCTGAATGGCCAGCAGTACGGCCAGCTGATCCTCGCTGATGAGACCGCAGGCGACCGCGCACGTGCCGAACCGTTCCCCCGTTGAGCGCTGCTTGTTCCGCACCTCTTCGATCTGGTGCGTCGTAAGCAGGCCCAAGAGCTGAGCCAGCGATCCGATCCGCAGCCGCTCCGACGACGTTTCGAGCAGGGCTCGTGAGATTGTCGGAATATCGAAGATGCCGTTTTGGACCAGCCAACGGCTGAACCGCTTCTGCGCGATCAGCTGAGCCAACTGGCGATCCTTGCCGTCGATCAGCGAGCGGACGTGATATTGGTTGCGGCCGCCGTTCTTGGATTCGTACATCGCCTCGTCGGCCGCCGCCACCAGCCGCAGCGCGAGGTCACCCGGTTCGCGTTCGGGCAACGCGACGGCCGCTCCGATGCTGATGGTGACGGGGACCCGCTTGCCCTCGAAGAAAAACTCGTGCCCCTCGACGGCTTCGCGGAGCCGGCCCGCCAGCTTTTCCAGTCCTTTTTCACTCGGCTGATGGACCAGCACGACAAATTCTTCGCCCCCGTAGCGGGCGACGACGTCCGAGCGGCGGAGAGCTTCGGTATGGATGCGGGAGACGGCGCACAGCACCTGATCGCCGAACTGGTGGCCGTAGGTGTCGTTGATCCGCTTGAAGTGGTCGATGTCGCTGAACAGGACGGCCAGCAGCCCGGCTGACCGGCTGGCCCCGCCGATCGCCGCGTTCAGCGCCTCGGCAAAGAATGCGCGATTGTAAAGATTTGTGAGGGCGTCGCGGGTCGCCCGCTCCTGCAGTTCCTGGTTCTTGGTGGCGAGTTGCTGCTTTTCGTGCTCGACGGCTTCCCGCTGCATTTCCACGCGAGTGCTGGCCATGTGCTCGCGGACGGCGACCTGGGCCAATTGCTCGCTGGCGTCGGCCATCAGATCGACGGAAGTGCCCAGCCCTTCGAAGCTCACGGAAAACAGGTGACCCGCGCGGTCGATCCGTTCGCGCGTCTTGGCCAGGTATTCCTCGACGGCCCTGCGATCCATTTGAAAGAAGGTCGACGCGAACTGTTCCATCCGCAAAAGAGCGTTTCCTCTGTCCGGCGTGCAGAAGTAATCGCCGACGGTCGCCGCCGTGGCAATCACTCGATCGCCGGTAGTGTCGTCAACGCCCAGCTCGGCCAGCACGCGTTCGGCCGACAGGTGGTGCCGCAAGACCGCGTCGATCAGCTTTGTCGGCAGTCTCCACTGCTGCATCAACGCCGCGCCGATGGAGACGTGATCGATTCCCAAACGGCCGCGTTCGAGTTCCGGCAGCGAACCTCCTTGCGATTCCCAATCGACGAGGACCGGCAAGTAGTCCTGCGACGCTGTTCTTGAGGATGGCGAGCCGTCCCAGGTCCAAGAGCAGCCCGGTGAGAAAACAGTCGCTGGAGAGGGTCTTCGCGTAATGCTCGGCCAGCACCTCGGCGGCCACCGCCTGCACGATCGACTGCTTCCAGTACGCAGTGTAGTGCTGCGCCAGCGGGCCGGACGCCATGGCCGCATCGACGAGCGAAAAGCTCAGGGCCAGCGTCGTCACCACCGTGGTACCGAGCAACGGCACCGCCCGCTCGATCGAGGTCACGGGCGACTTGAATCCAAAGAACGAGGAGTTGGCCGCCTTGAGGATCTTGGTGGCAATCGCCGGGTCGGCCTTCACCACGTCGATCACGTCGTTGAATTCCGTTTCGGGATCGCGGGCCAGGTCCAGTAGCTTCATCGCGACGGAGGGCAGCGTCGGCAGTTGCGATGAAGCCAGAATCTTTTTCGGATCGATCATCGAGGTGCTCGGTCGAGGGATGGGGCCTCGAAGTCGCGGTCACCGAGTGGAAACAATGTCCCACTCGGGCTGCGACATGCACGAGTGAATATATCCCACGAACCGGGGCTGGCCGGTTATGTTTCAGACTGCTCTCTACGGAGCCAGGCCGCGCCGGCCCAACGTGCGATTCGCGCCGACTGTAAGGGATAAAAACTATACGACGGGATTTGGAAACTAACGAAAAGACGGGACATGCCGAGGGACGTATCAGTAGGACTACTGAGTGGCGAGGAGGCTGTCCGCGCCGGAGAGCACCGGTTTCTGTTCTAACCGCTACGAATCCGGGTCCGCGACTTTTTTCATCGAGACCGCGAGTTCCATTTCGAGTTGCAACAGCCGCTGCCAGTCGGGCCAGCTCACGCGCATCACGGGGTTGTTGCCCGGCTCTTCGATGGCGCCGTGAAGGATGCGGCGGATCTGCTCGTGGCAGTATCCCAGCACGTCGGAAACCTGCGCCTCGTTGCAGCGGACGCAAACCGCGCGGCGGCTCCGGCGGACCATTGGGGAACAGGTCGATCGACAGATCGTCGGGTTCGCGCTCGCCTGGGCCATGCTGACCGGCCCCGCCATAGGAGGTGCCGTCGTCGTAGGGATCGGGACCGAATTGAGTTCCGTTGGATTGGGGCGCCGCTTCGGCCGTGCTCTCCGAGGGCCCGCGTCCTTCGGCCAAGAGCTGCGCGAGGCGGCTGCGGATCTCTTCGGGGCTGCCGTACACAAGCAGGCAACGGCCGATCGCAATCTGATCGCCGATCTGCAGCACGCGCATCTGGATCGGATGACCATTAATCCGCGTACCGTTGGTGCTCTCGAGATCCGTCAGGATCAGCTTGCCGCCATCTTCCTGAATCTTCGCGTGAAAACGGCTGACGCGTTCGTCATTCAGGCGGACGCTGTTTTCGTCCTCGCGGCCGAGCGTGACGGGAGTGTTCAGCTTTCGAAAGATCAGGCCGCGTTCGAGCCCTTCGAGCAACTGTAAAGTGACCTGCGCCATGCCAGGAATTATCCACGCGGTCCAAAAGCTTCGGCGCGGGCGCGCACGAGCCTCGACGACTGCCCGCTTTTCTTTTTAACGCCGTTGATTCATCTGCGTCAACACTCTGTTGTAGCCGGGCCGCCGCATGGATGCGAGTACAGCGAACAGGCGATTACAGCCGCAAATGGGGCAGTTCCGCCGCATGGCCCATCCGCTTCAGTTACGGCGCGCAATCGAAAACGCCTCCCACGGGGACGTTCGGCTGCGGTGCGCATCCAGTGAAACTTGCCGCCCGCTTCACCGCAATCGGGACCACATGTCGATTCCTGAGCCCGATCGGAGCTGACTGCCGCGAAATCGCATGAAGTGGCAACCACCCACTCTCCGCGCTTAGAATCACGCCAGCTATGGCGACAGAAGCCCCTTCGCGCGACGAGCTGGCCGCAAAATACCTCGATCAGCTTCCCTACACTCCCTATCCGGTGCAGGAAGAGGCGCTGCTCACGTGGTTTACCAGCGACGAAGGGTTGATGGTCTGCGCCCGACCGGCACCGGCAAGACCGTAATTGCGGAGGCCGCCCTCTTCGAGGCGCTGCATACTGGTAGAACTGCTTATTACACCACGCCGCTGATCGCGCTCACAGAGCAGAAGTTTCGCGAGATGCAGGCGTCCGCCGTCCGCTGGGGATTCTCGGCCGACGACGTCGGGCTGGTCACCGGCAACCGCACCGTCAACCCGCAGGCTCGTATTCTGGTCGTCGTTGCCGAGATCCTGCTGAATCGCTTGCTGCATCCGACGGCCTTCGACTTCAGCATCGTGTCGACTGTGGTGATGGACGAGTTCCACAGCTTTGCCGATCCGGAGCGCGGCGTCGTCTGGGAACTGTCGCTGGCCATGCTGCCGCCGCACGTTCGCGTGCTGCTCCTCTCTGCCACTGTGGGCAACGCGGTGGAGTTTATCGTGTGGCTCAATCGCAGCCTGGATCGCAAGGTGCAGCTAGTGCAAAGCACCGAGCGCAAGGTGCCGTTGACCTACGTGTGGGTGCCGGACGAGCTGCTCAACGAACAACTCGAGATGATGGCCGCGGGCGAGGAAGCCGATCGGCGAATCCCCGCGCTGGTCTTCTGTTTTAATCGCGACGAGTGCTGGTCGGTGGCCGAACAGCTCAAGGGAAAAAGCCTGCTGAGCGACGGCCAGCAAAAAAAGCTCGTCGATGAGTTGGCCAAGCACGATTGGTCGAAGGGGGCCGGCCCGAAGCTCAAACAGGTCCTGCAGCGCGGCGTCGGCATCCATCACGCGGGCATCCTGCCGAAATACCGCCGCATTGTCGAAGAGCTGTTCCAGCGCAAGCTGCTCTCCGTTTGCGTCTGCACAGAAACTCTGGCCGCCGGTATCAACCTGCCGGCCCGCTCGGTGGTGCTCACCACGTTGGTCAAGGGGCCGCCCGGCAAGAAAGATCTGATCGACCCGAGCAGCGCACATCAGATGTTCGGCCGCGCCGGCCGCCCGCAGTTCGACACGCAAGGATTTGTTTACGCACTGGCCCACGAGGACGACGTCAAGATTCTCCGCTTCAAGGAGCGGATCAATCAGATTCCCGAAAACACCAAGGATCCGCTCCTGATCCGCGGCCGCAAAAAGCTCGAAAAGCAAATGCCCACGCGGAGCAAGACCGAAAAATATTGGGAGGCCGTCCACTTCGAGAAGATGCGGACCGCTCCGCCCGGCAAGCTCTACAGTAAAGGGCAACTTCCCTGGCGGCTGTTGGCGTACCTGTTGGAGATTTCGCCCGATGTTGAACGGCTGAGGTCCGTCGTACGCAAGCGATTGATGGACGCTCCGCGGATCGAGGCTGGACAAAAACAGCTCTTGCGGATGTTGATGTCGCTGTGGGGCGGCGGCTATGTCCGACTCGAGCCGGAACCGCCGCCTCCCGAAGAGCCCGCGGCGGCCGGCGGCTCTGCTCCGGCAAGTGGCACGGCAAAGGCTGCCCCCGCGCCGCCCGTGATGGGATCGTTCGGATCGCTCCTGTCGGCTGCCCGCGAAGGTGATCGTCCGGCGCCGGGCGAAAAGGGCAGCGCCCTGACCGGCCCGCGAATCATTGGATTGGCCGGTCCCGCTGAGGTTGTGCGTGAAGTCTATCAACCGAAGTTCGCTCATCCGACGCCCGAGCTGGCAAACTTGCTCGTCTTTCGCAGCATCAATCCGCTCTATGGAGCCTTCTTGCTCAAGTACCTGGGCATCGCCGACCGGGACGAACGGGTGCAGGCGCTGGAAAGCATGCTCGAAGTGCCGACGTCGATTCTGCGGGATGTCCGCGTGCCGCAGCTGCGCGACCTGCCCCCCGGCCCGCTGGCCCGCGAACGGCTCGATGCGCTCCTGATCGAGCGGGGCCTCGTGACGGCCGAGCAGCTCCGCGACAAATCCGAAGACGATGGCCTCAACTGGGAGGAGCGCTGGACCCCGTCGCTGGCCGAAAAGTTGCGGCTCCTGTTCGACTCGGAGTTCCCCGGCGTGCACGACCTGGTGACGCGGCCCGTCTGGATCGCCGGCGAAGCCCTCCGCTACGGCGGCGACTTCAACAAACTGATCACGTCGAAAGGCATCGTGCGGCAGGAGGGGGTCATCTTCCGCCACCTGTTGCGATTCATTCTCCTCTGCGGCGAATTCTCTCAGGCGACTCCGGCCGGCATCGATCCCGAGGTCTGGCGAAAGGACCTCCGCGAACTCGCGGAGTCCATCACCAACTGCTGCCGCTCGATCGACCCGGAAAGCACCGACAAGGCAATCGAAGCCGCCCAGCACGCCCCCGACCTGGTTCGCGGCGAAGAACCGACCGCGGCCCACACGCTCCCGTCCGCGGACGATAAGGACGCGCAGGAATTTGGGATTGGGCTCGCGGAGTAACCTCTTGGTCGAGACAACCCAACACTCACTTTTAGTGTGCTGGGGCTGCCGGTTTCGGGTCCACGAATTGGTCGGCCAGGCCGGCAAAGGCTCCGTTCTTTTTCATCAAGCGAATCGAGGCGAGCAACCGTTTGATTCGCTCGTGCTCGCGCGGACTCTGACGGATCACGACCAAACCGCCAAACTCGGAAATTGAAGCGTCTTCCCCCCAGGAGACCTCCGGGCCTG
Source organism: uncultured Planctomycetaceae bacterium (assembly GCA_963813715.1). Lineage (GTDB taxonomy): Bacteria > Planctomycetota > Planctomycetia > Planctomycetales > Planctomycetaceae > DASPSM01. The sequence continues at coordinate 151,111 of CAWFAK010000016.1, forward strand.
TCTCGACGATCGTTCGAATGAAAGGGAGCCCCCAGGCGCCCTCGATCCCGCGAACGGACGCGTGGGCAGTTATCGCCGGTTGCGGCCGCGCCGCGGGAGAGGTGTTTGCGGCTTCCGTTTGAGGCGCGGCGACGGCGGGCTCGGCCTTGTCCGGCGAGGTTTGCAAAAACCCACCGCCGAACCCTCTTTGATCTGCCGGAGACCCAGAATCGGGACCGGCCGCGGTGAGGAGGTCGCGGCAGTCGTAAATGACGATCGAGAGATCCTCGTTGAGTTTGTCGAGTGTGCTGATCAAGAGTGCCCCATTGCGGACCTCATACTCCACCGGGCAGTTGGACTGTTCGAAAAGCCAATGCAGCAGCTCGTGTAGCGTGATTCCAGGAATATTGACGCGTACTTTTGTCGCCAAATTCGCGTTCGCGTCGCCGAGCGCCCTCCGGTCGATCACGATCGGAATTTGGTACCGCGTCGCAATGAACTCGACCGCGTCCTGCAAGGACTGCGGTTGGATTTGGAAATCGACCGAAGCTTTCAATGCTTCGATGATGCGTGCTTCGTTTTTGGGTCGCTCGGCGACGTCGGACCTCAACGGGTGATCCACGGGATCGAGCTCGACGACGACCGACGCAGCCGCAGTGTGATCGTCAACGGCGCTTGCCTTTTTCCAAGGCGCTGTTTTTGTCGCGTCGGAATGGGAATCGGCAGACGCTGCAAACGCGCCATGAGTCCGCATCCAACGGAGATCTGCCAGAAGGTGACGGATTTTCTCGTGAACAAACGGGTTTTGGCGCGCGACGATCAAGCCTTCCAAGTAAACGATCGTTTCACCCGAACAGCAATCCTCCCAGTCGTCGGGACGCGTCGTCGTCGCTTTAAGCGTCGCGATTAATTGCGCTGCCCGCGTCCGGACCGGTATCGACATCCTCTGATTCGGACCCTGCCTTGGCGGGTGGACCGGGATCAGGTCGCGACAGTCGTACACGACAATAGCCTGGTCCTCGCTGAGCTTGTCGAACGTACTAACCCAGAGCGCGCCGTTCTTGAACTCATATTCAATCGGTGCGGGTATCTGAGAAAAGAGCCAATGGAGCGTATCGTGCAGCGTGAGCGAAGACGCGTTGAGGGCGACCTCGTCGGTGACATCGATGTTCGCATCGTCAAACGATCTCTGGTCGATGACGATCGAAATCTGATAGTGACTCGCGATCAAGTCGAGCGCGTCCTTGAAAGACTGCGGCTTGATGTCGAAGTCAACCTGCGCTTTGAGTGCCGCTGTAATTCGCGATTCATTTTTCGAGCGATAAAGGACCTCGGAACTGAGCGGATGGTCGATTGGGGCGGACTCGAGGACGATCGGAGGAGGAAGAGGCTTGCCGTCTTTGCTCGACGCCTTCGGCTTGTTACCGGCGTGTCTGCTGCCCGAGGCGCCGACGAGTGGGGTTTTCGCCTTCGGCTTTTCCTGCGCGACGACCTGGTCCGGCCCGCGAACAGCTTGGGCCGCGGGGCAAATGGCGAACGCGATCAACAACGCAGCAGTCAGGGCACCGACCGAACCGCGCGAAAGACGCATCAGGAATCTCCTACGTTTGCGTCGGCCAGTCGTCGTGAATTGGGTGGCTAGGCCGAGTGACTCAATTCGTCGAGCGGTTCGACCATCGAGTGCTGGCGGGGCGCGCCGGCAGGCTCCAAGACACCTATACGCGGTTAATCTGCGACCGGTAACAAACGGCAGCGAGATTCACGAATTCAGCCTTGGGCTGGATGAGCATCGGATTACCGATGGTGTCCCCGGTGTCCCGTCCCGAACTGGCTATCGGCTTGCCGGGGATCTTTCTCCCCCCTATGTGAAAAAGGATCCCCACCACCAGCAGAACTCTCTTTTTGTTCGCGGCGGGGATTCTCTTTCATCAGGGTCGCACTCACCCGTCGTTCGTGTCCCGTCCGTGTTCGTGTCCCGTCCCGACGGGATAATTCACGGTTTAGGGTCGGTACAACTTGGGCCCCCTATACAGAATCAGAGTGTCCCGACCCAATGTCCTGCCGGGCGTTCCGATCCCGTCCCACATTCGAGTCCCGTCCCACGTCAACAGCTCGTCCCGCTCGGGAAGTTGTCCGGACCGGACTTTCCCCACGTCACTTTTCGGGGACGGATATCCAATCCCGTCCCATTCCACGGTGGGGAGCGCCGGGGACAGTGTGCCTGCATAGGGGTGCCTATTGAGAAGAATAGATCCCCACCCCGCCGGGGATGAAATTTCTGTCCGCGCCGGGATCGTTTTCCCGGCGGCAGAATCCTGTCCGGCGTGCAATCCGCCTCACGACCGAGCCTGCATGCAGGCAGAGTGAAGCCCAACGTCGTCGGCGCGCACCGGAGCACTTGCGCGAGGGACCGCTCTCTCCATTCAGCCACAAAAGCTCGACTTGGCCAAGATCAGTTTTTGGATTTTGTGCCGGTTCTCGATGGGACCGAGGTTCGTCCCGTCGGTGCCCAGCTCAAGCTTATTGGGCCGGAGTCCAAGCCGCTCCGGCACCACCCGGCGGCCGCGGTTGGAACGATTCGCGCTCGAGGCCGGCGAAGGCGCCGTCCTTTTTCATCAGGCGAATCGAGGCGAGCAAGGCCTTGATTCGATCGTGCACGCGCGGATTCTGCCGCACGATCAGCAGGCCGCCCAGTTCGGAAATCGAGGCGTCGTCCTCCCAGAATTCCGCTCCGGTGGCCGACATCACCATGCGAATGAAGGGCGGGTTTTTGGCCATCTTTTCCTCGCGGGCCTTTTTCGCCTTTGTCGATGCTTGGCCCGCCGGGGCCGTCGCTTCAGCGGGGGCCGTGACGAAGACGTCGGCTTGGCCGTGATCGGTCGTCACGGTGCCCGCCAGGGCGGGCAGCCTGATCAGGTCGCGGCAATCGTAAACGATCGTTTCCAAGTGATCGTTGATCTTTTGCTCGGTCGAGATCATGAGCACGCCGTGAATCACGTCGTAATTCAGCGGCGAGGACAACTGACCGAGAAGCAGTTGAAAAGCGTCGTGCAGCGTGATGCCCGGGGCACTCAGCTTGACCTCGGTCGTCGTGTCGACGTTCGCGTCCTCGAGCGCCTTCTGGTCGATCAGAATCGGAATCTGGTAGCGAGCCGCAATAAAGTCGAGCGCGTCCTTGAGCGATTGCGGGTCGATGGTGAAGTCGACCGGCTGGTGCAGTGCGTCAAGGATGCGTGCTTCGACGAGCGGGAGACCTGCGAGGTCGGAACTCGAAGGGTGGTCGACCGCGCCGAAGTTGACACCAACGGGCACCCTTGGGGGCGGGGCCTGGTTGCTCTTGTGCGCCTTGCTGCCAGGGGTCGGTTCGACCGAGAGGCCCGAGCCACCTTTCGCGGGCTCGAGGGCCTTCGGCTTTTCCTGAGCCACAATCCGTTCGGGACCGCGCAGGGCCCGGTTGTCCGGCCAGAAGGCATAACCAATCAACAACGCCGCAGTCAGGACGCCGACCGATCCGAGCGACAGACGCATGAGGATTCTCCTTCGTTTCAGACGGGCGATCGTGGTGAAGTGAGCGGCCAGAACGGCCGCGTCGCCGAATTCGTCGAGAGCTTGAGCAACGGCCCGTTCGCGGGGCACGCCAGCCCGCGCCAGTTCCTCCAACCGCTCTTCCAAGTGGTCGCGCAGTTCGTCCGCAATCAGCTCGCGCTGCCCGGATGTGAGACGCAGGCACTTGGCGAGAAGTTTCAAATAAAGATCGAATTCTTGTTCGGACACGTCAGCTTCCGAGGGGTCGTTGAGTCAGGGCAGTCGCTTGGGGTAGATGGGCTTTCCAGGCGGCAAACGCGCACAGGAGTGGGCGTCGCGGATGATCCAGTCGTCCGCCGTCAGGCCACTAGTGATGGCCAGCAGATTGTCCGCATATCCCCGCGCTACAACCACGTTTCGATGTTGTGGAACGTCGCGGTCACCCAAAACCCAGACGAAACGTTGGCCCTCGCTCTCTGCTAACGCCTTTCCAGGGATGAGGAGGGCTGCATGTGGCTTACCCTCTTCATAACGAACCGTGACAAACAGGCCGGAGACAAGGGCCGCATCCTGATTCGGCACGCGGGCGCGCACCATCGTCTCGCCCGAAACACTGAAATCGGCGTCTTCAACGAACTCCAAAAACCCTTGGCGATTGCCGCCGATTGGCGCAAGATCTCAACCGGGGCCTCCGAGTTGCGGAAGTCGCCGCGCTGAGTTCGCTGCCGCAGCGCAAACCAGGCCCCTTGGTCCACCGTGATGGCAACATAAACCGGATCGAGGGAGACGATCGTGGCCAGCTTACCCTCCTCGCCCCTGACCAGGCTGCCGACGTCGAACGCTGAGCGGCTGATGTAGCCGCCAATTGGCGCGGTAATGCGGGTCCAAGCGAGCCGAAGCAGCGCCGATTCCAGGTTCGCCCGCGCCATTTGCAAATCGGCACGGGCGATTTGGCATTCCTGCTCGCTCTCGTCGACTAGCGGGCCCGGAGTGTTTCCTGATGCCTGTTGCTGCTTAAGGTGAGCGGCTCTTGCCAAGGCGAATTTCACCTTCGCCTCAGCGCGCTGGACCTCGGCCTTAGTCTTGTCGACGTCGACTTGATAGGTGGCGGGATCGATCTCGAAGAGCAGGTCACCGGGCTTCACAACCTGGCCCGGTCGAAAGCTGATTTTTCGCAAATACCCGGTCGCTCGAGTGCGAATCTGCACCATCTGTGATGGCTGCACAGTGCCGGAAAAGGCCGCGTAGTCGGTCACTTCCTTCGTCACCGGGCGGCAAACTTCAACGATCGGCAGCACGGCAGGCGGGAATCGACGCGTGCTCTTGGGCGAACCCGTCGAGGCCACGCCGGGCGTCGAAGATTTTACGTCGGCCGGCTTTTGCGGGACTGCGGAACCGGGCTTCTCTTGTGCCACAACGCGTTCTGGTCCGCGAACGGCGCGGTTGTCCGGCCAGAATGCATAGGCAATCAACAACACCGCAGTCAGCGCGCCCACGGAACCGAGCGAAAGTCGCATGAGAAATCTCCTCCGTTTGAGACGCGCGATTGCGGCGAAGTTCGCTGCCAGCACAGCAGCGTCGCCGAACTCGTCGAGGGCCTGCACGACTGCCTTGTCACGAGCAACGCCCGCCTGCTCCAGTTCTGCCAGGCGTTGCTCGAGGTGATCGCGCAGTTCATCCGCGATCTGCTCGCGCTGCCCAGGGGTCAGACCCAGGCAGCGCGAGAGAAGTTTGAGATAGAGTTCGAATTCCTGTTCGGACATGCGGAGCGCTCCGCGTTGACTTCAGGTCGTTGCCGGTCGCAGGCCGGGTGCGGCCTCGAGCAAATCGCGGATGCAGTCGGCGTAGGCCCGCCATTGGACGGCTTGCCGATCCAGGCAGGCGCTGCCGGTCTTGGTGATCTCGTACCACTTGCGGCGACGGCCCGTCGTGTCGTCCCAGCGGCTGCGGATGAACTTCTCCGCCTCGAGGCGATGCAAGAGCGGATACAACGTGCCGGCCGGCAGCGGAACGCGGCCCTTGGTCGCCTCGCGGAGCTGCTGCTGAATCGAGTACCCGTATTGCGGCCCTTGTTTGAGCACGGAGAGGACCATCATGTCCAAGCTGCCGCGCATCAGTTCGGCACTAAAACGGTCCGTCACGTTTCTCCTTCCGTGTCGCCAAGACTTACGGGCCGCCTGTCGCCAGCAGCAGCCTGCCTATATATAGCCATGCGATAGGTAGCGTGGCAAGGGAAATCGTGTCGAACTCGAAAAGTATCTGCGAGACGATCGAGGCCCGAGGCGGAAGTGGCTCGGCAAGCTGACGCTTGCCGCTCGGGAATGCCTTCCGATCAAATGCAACTTGTCAGATCGTTTATGATGCAATATGCTAATTGCATCATGAGTGATCAAAAAAGAAGCTTTAAGCCTCCGTGGCACGTCACTCGCAGCATGTTCCTGTCGGAGGATGAGGCGGCCCAGTTGCTGCGGCACCTGCGGGCCGTTCGCGAAATTGCCGGCAGTCGCCGAGCCGCGCTGGCCGCTCGCGATCGTCTGCTGATCGAGGCCTTGCTCTTTTCCGGCCTCCGCAATCGTGAGCTGTGTCAGCTGACGATCGGCGACACCGTTGTCGGCATCGGGCACTCGGCATTTCTCGTCCGCGGCACTCCGCGGCAAGATCGAACCGTGCACGTTCCGCAGTCCTTAAGCCTGCTCGTCCAGGATTTCGTGCATACGCACCGGCCACAGCTCGTGCTGAATTCCGGCGGCCGCAAGGCGACGTCCGAGGTGCTGCTAGTCAACGACCGGGGCCGTCCATTCGAGCGCACGTCCCTTTATCGCCGCATCGTCGCCGTGCTGACCGCGGCCGGCCTGGGCCTCCGTGCCACCGCGCAGCGCTTGCGGCACACCTACGGCTACCTTGCCTACAAGCGCAGCGGGGGGAACTTGCTGTTCGTCCAGCGGCAAATGGGCCACGCCCATCCGATGGTGACCAGCGTCTACGCGCAGTTCGTGGAGGAGAACTACCCGGCGATCGCCGACCGCCTGGCCGAGTCTTCGCCGGCTTCGCTCTTGCCCGCTCCTCTGCCCCAGCGCCCCAACGAGAAAAAGGAGAATCGCCGTGTCCGATCACGCAGAAATTCTTAGCCGCGTCCAAGAGGCCGTCGGCGAGACGCTGGGCATCGACCCGGCCGATGCGCAGCCCGCCGAGCGATTTTTCGCCGACTTGGTGCGGAATCAATCGACTGGCTCGACCTGACGTTTCGCCTCGAAAGGCAGTTCGCCGTGCGGATTCCCGGCATCAGCAGCTTCGCCGGCGTCGAGACCGACGCGGACGGCCGCTTTACGGCTGCCGGATTGACCGGCCTGCAGTCGTGTGTGCCGGCTAGTCTGCTCGATCGCATCCAGGATCGCGTGCCGCGGCCCACGGGAGCCGAGTTGGCCGACGAGATCACGGTGGCTGATCTTGCCGGCATGGTGCAGCTGGCAGAGGAGTTGAAGAAGGCCGTGCCGTCGGCGTGACGGTTGCGAGCGGGCGGGAGTACGGCGCGTCGCTTCGCGACGAAACGCGGCCTTCGAAACGGAGTGTGCCCGGGAGAGCCACAACTCTCCCGGGCACCCACCTCACGTTCTATCGCCGAGGACAAGGGTTCTTGTGCCGACGTCCGCCGTCAACGATGTCGATGTTTCCAGCAGTCCGCAACGACCTCGGCAGGGGAGGCGGGCCAGGTTCAGCCGACCCGATCCTCCCGAAAAGTCAAACTAGCAGCCGCAGCCACAGCCGTGGGGCGAGCCGAACCAGCCGTGGAAGCAGCCGAGGCCGGTGCCGCAGCCACCGCAGCCGCCGCAGCCACCACATCCACCGAAGAGGTGGAAGTGTCCGCCGCAGCCGCCACAGCTCGAACCACAGCTCGAACCGCAGCCGCAGCTACGGACGTGCGTGTGGCAGTGATTGTGGCAGTGGTGGTAGTGCTGGTGGCAGCCGCAGCCGCAACCAACGTTCGCCGTGCAGCCACAGCTCGGGGCCGGAGCGCAGCAGCTGGGAGCAGCGGCCGGGGCACAGCAGCTAGGAGCAGCGGCCGGAGCGCAGCAGCTGGGAGCAGCAGCCGGAGCCGGAGCGCAGCAGCTGGGAGCAGCCGCGACAGGAGCCGGAGCGCAGCTCGGCGCCGGAGCCGCACAGGTCGGGGCCGGAGCACAGCACGACGGAGCCGGAGCGCAGCACGACGGCGCAACGCCACAGCCGCAGCCCGTGCCACAGCCGCAGCCGTGGTGGCCGAACGCGTTCGCCGAGTTCATCGACGTACAACAGAACAACAACGCCGCAGAAACCGAAAACCATTTCATTGTAAACTTCTCCTCGTAACACCAAGTCTTGTAGGACGAACGTGAGGAACTCCGTGTCATGCCGGGCCGGCGAATCCGCATCGCCTGGGCAGGCGGAGTTCTCGTCTCACAGGATGGCAAACACTACTGCCATTTCGACGAATCGAAGCTTTGCGGGTCACGCAAACTGCGTAGAACAAATGCGACGCGGAAAAGTCCGGAGACGGTAGCAGTCGTAGTGATTTTCGGGTTGCTGTTTGTCCCAAAATGCGGGCGGTATCGTAGCGGCATATGGAAGCGGCCCTGAGACTTGTGGCAGCCGTGTCGATCGCATCGTGCGCGACGGGCGTGCTCGCTGCGCGTGGCAGGCTTCGCCATACGACGCTCCGCGGAGCCTGGTGGTGGGGAGCGGCCGCTCTGTCCCTTTGGACGCTCAGCTTTTTCGCGACGGAAGTGCTCGGCTGGCTGAGCGAGGGAGCGGCCGACCAGGTCTGGCTGGCCTCGGCCGTATTACTCGTCTGTCCCTTCGTCGCTGTCCTCGGAGCACGGCGGCCCGGATCGCGCGTGTGGGATGTATTTATTGTGGCGCCGTTGGCGATCGTGCTCGATCTGCCGGCGGTCACCGCCTGGAACCGCGATCTGCAGCCCGCCTCGCTCCACCTCGAAGTCCCGATGCTCGCCGGCTACGCGCTCGTGCTGGTGATGGGGGCGGGCAACTACCTGGCGACGCGTTTTGCGATCCCCGCGCTCCTGGCGGCTGTGGCGATGCTGCTCGTGCCCGTATCGATGTCCTCGCTGCACGGCGCGCCCGACCCGAGTCTTGCCCGACCGCTGGCGACCATCTTGCTGAGCGCGGCCGTCTGGGGAGCCGTCCTGGGACTGCGGAAGTCGCCGCGGGCCGAGCGACCGGCCGGGCCGACTTCCTTCGAGGAGCTTTGGAACGATTTTCGCGATCTTTACGGCATCGTTTGGGCGCGACGCGTGCTCGACCGCGTCAACGCGACGGCCGTTCAGGAGGACTGGCCCGTGCGACTGCAGCTGAACGGATTTGTCCCGGTCGATCCGTCGCGGCCGTTGTCACTCACGCCCGAACAGTCGGGGCAAATCGAACACACGCTTCGCTGGCTGTTGCGACGGTTCGCCGACCCGGAATGGATCGACGAGCGAATCACCGGCCGGATTGTCGCGCACGGCGCCGGCCCTGCCGAGCGGGGGGTGTAAACCCCCCGAGCGATCCCCGAGCAATCCCCGAGCGACCGACAGCGGCGCCGTGTTACAATCGCCGGCGCCCATCGTCCGCCTCTTTCTGCTCGAGAACAAATTTCATGACCGGCGAGCGATCCGATTTGTCCCCGCCGCTTTCCGAGCTGTCGCCGCCGCTGGCCGCACCGGAACAGCAAGAAGCTCTGATGCGGCTGCTCGACGTGACGTGCGAGTTGGCCCGCCATCACACGCTCGATCAGATCCTGCAAACAGTGACCACCGGAGCCTGCCAGGCGCTCGGTTGCGAGCGGGCCAGCCTGTACCTTTACGATGCCGAAACCAACGAGGTCTTCACCCGCGCGGTCACCGAGTTGGAGTTGCAGGAAATCCGCTCGTCGGCCGATCGCGGCATCACCGGCTGGGTGGTCCGCAACCGCGAGCTGGCCAACATCCCCGACCCGGCCGCCGACCCCCGTTGGAACGCGAGCTTCGATCGGCAAACCGGTTTCCAGACGCGGAGCATCCTGGCCGCACCGATCATCGCGTCGACCGACAATCGCCTGGTCGGCGTGCTGCAACTCTTGAACAAGCACGGCGGGACATTCGGCCCCTTCGACGAGCAAGTGATTCGCGCCTTCGCAGCCCACGCGGCCACGGCACTGGAGCGGGCCGACCTCGTCGCCGATGCCCGGCTCTCGCACGAGCTGCAACTGGCCGTGAACATGGGCCGCCGCATTCAGCAAAGCTTCTTGCCGCGACATCTCCCGGAAATTCCCGGTTACGAAGTGGGCGCGTGGTGGCGGCCGGCCGAGCTGGTGAGCGGCGACTATTACGACATCGTCCCGCTGAAAGACGGCCGGCTGGGCCTGTTGGTGGCGGACGTCAGCGGCCACGGCATGGGCCCGAGCCTGCTGATGGCCTCGGTGCGGGCGATGGTGCACGTCCTCACGCGGCGGCGGACCGACCCCGGCGAGATCGTGCCCCTGTTGGCCGAAACGATCTCACCCGATCTCGACGGCGGCTCGTTTCTCACGCTCTTGATGGCGGCTCTCGATCCGCGGACGCACGAGGCGACCTATGTCAACGCGGGACACGGCCCCGCGCTGCTCTTTCATCGCCAGACGCAGACGTTTCAAACGCTGCAGAGCACAAGCCTGCCGCTCGGCTTTTTCACCGACTTTGCCCCGATCTCCTGCTTGAGACTGTCGATGGGCCCCGGCGACTTGCTGATTTTGGCGACCGATGGCGTCATCGAGCTCATCAATGACGCACGGGAAATGTTCGGACGTCCGCGCCTCGAGCAACTCATCCGCCAGAATTGCACACTGGCCGCGCCGGACCTGGTGATGGCCATTCAAAACGCGATCGCCGAATTCTTGGGCGACAGCCAGCCGCTCGACGACGTCACGCTAATGGTGGTCGAGCGGAAGCTGGGCGATGGAGCGTAGTCCAAGGTCCAATGTCGCGGATGCCAGTAGCCGCGATGAATTCTCTTGTCTTCAACCTTGGACTTTGGACCTTGGACCCGGCCCTATTCGAGCTTTTCGCGCAAGATGCGTTCGGCGTCGCTGCGGCGGCGTGTCAGAAGTTCTTCTCGCAGCTCGGGCCGTGAGAGCGACAGGATGCTGACGGCCAGCAGGGCTGCGTTGACCGCGCCCGCCTTGCCGATGGCGAGTGTGCCGACGGGGATGCCCTGCGGCATTTGCACGGTCGAGAGCAGAGAGTCCAGGCCGTCGAGGGCCCAGCCCTTCATCGGCACGCCCAGGACGGGCCGCACGGTGTGGGCCGCCACCACGCCCGCCAGATGAGCCGCGCCGCCGGCTGCCGCGATGAAGACCTCGGTCCCGCCGCTTTCGCACTTGTGGACATATTCCACGGTTTCGGCAGGCGTGCGATGGGCAGAGAGGACGCGGCATTCGTGCCGCACGCCGCATTCGTCGAGCGTTTGATGGGCGGACTTCATTGTCTCCCAATCGGACTTGCTGCCCATCAGGATGGCAACGAGAGGGGCGTCGGCAGGCATGCGATCGATCTCCGTGTTGGCGTGTGAAACCCGTTCTACGAATTCTCGATCCCCTGGGCAAGCGCCGCAGGCGCTCGTTGCGGGCGTGCGTCGATCGGCCTAGAATTCGAGCGTCAGCGTGGAAAGAGAGTCTGCGGTGTTCGTCAAATCGCCTTCGTTCGCCTCCCCCGACCGTCCGACGGTCGTTGTCTTCGAAAAGCAGCCTCGGTGGGCCCCCGAGCTCGAGCGGCAGTTCCTTGCCGAGGAGGTGCGCGTTATCGCCTGCCGCTCGGTGAAAGACGCGGCCGAACGCACGGCAGGCGTTGCCCGCGGCGCGGTGCTCTTGGACGCGGCGGTGGCCTCTTCCGACTGCCTGCAGTATCTGCGGCACGCGCTCAGCGATCCGCGGACGCTGCCGGTCCTCATCGTCGGCGCACCGGCCATTGCCCCCTTGGAATGGTCATTTCGCGAGTTGGGGGCGCGGGCCTTTTTCGTCAAAAAGATACCGGGGCACGAAATGGCGTCCCTTTGCCGCCGGCAGTGGGGCGGCCGTATCCCGGCGACATCCGAGAGAAAACCGTCGGGCAAAGAACCAGTTTCGAGCAAACACCATCAGGGGCCGAGCGAGCGATGACCAACGCACAGCGGGAACAGGGCATTTCGCAGGCCCTGCGAGACCTTCCGGACCCCGAGATCGGCCGGACGTTGGGACAGCTCGAGATGCTGAAGCAGGTTCGCGTCGGCGACGACGGCACCGTGCACGTCCAGATTGAGCTACCGACGCCTGCCTATCCGGACCGCGAGCGGATCACCGCGGCCGTGCAGCAGAAACTGCAGCAAGCCCACCTGCTCAACGGCAGCCGCCTGGACGTCGCTTTTTCCGCCACGGTGCGGGGGAAAAATGCGGGGGGTACCCTCGGCTTGCGGATTGCCAACATCATCGCCGTCGGCAGCGGCAAAGGTGGCGTCGGCAAGAGCACGATTGCCGCGTGTCTCGCGTACGGGCTGCACCATTTCGGCGCGCGGACCGGGCTGATGGACGCCGACGTCTACGGCCCGAGCATCCCGCATTTGCTGGGCGTCGCCAACGCGAAGCCAGCGGCCCTCGAACAGCGGACGGCAACGGGCGAGCCCTACACGCGGATCGAGCCGGTGGACGCGGGCGGAATCAAGACGATCTCGATGGGATTTTTCATCAATCCCGATCAGGCCGTCGTTTGGCGCGGGCCGCTGTTGCATCGAGCCATCACGCAGTTCCTCAAGGACACCGATTGGGGCGAGCTGGATTACCTGGTGATCGACCTGCCGCCGGGAACGGGCGACGTCGCTCTCACGCTCTCGCAATCGGTGGGCTTGGCGGGAGCGGTCGTCGTCTGCACGCCGCAACAGGTGGCCCTGTTGGACGCCGTCAAAGCCATCAGCATGTATCGACAGGTAAAGATTCCGATCCTTGGCATGGTGGAGAACATGAGCGGCGAGATTTTTGGCCGCGGCGGAGCGCGTCGCAAAGCGCAGGAGCTGGGCGTGCCGTTTCTCGGGGAAATACCCATCGAAGCCGACATCCGCATTAAGGGCGACGAGGGGAAAACGGCCGCCCTCTTCGACGAAGGTAGCCCCGCCCGCCCGCACCTGTTGGCCATGTGTCAGCAAACGTCGCTGGAGATCGCCCGCCAACTCCTCGAAACGCCGAGCATGCCGACGCTCGAGATCCTGTGACGCCGTAAGCTCGCCTTGGAACCCCTCTCGGGGCGGCTAAAATAGAGATAGGTCAGCCGCCGAGTGTCGAACCTGTTACTGGGGGCGGTGTCTTAAGACTATGGCAGGAAATTCGTTAGTTGGTTCCGGGAATTTGCCGTTGAGCTCATCGCGCCCTACGACCATTCCCGAACTGATTGAAACTTTCGACGCGCTGGGCGACTGGGAAGCGCAGTGCGACTATTTGATCGATCTGGGATACGACGTCCCGGACTTCCCTGAGTCGGCGCGGACAGAGGCCAACAAGGTTCATGGGTGCCAGAGCAACGTCTGGCTAATCGCCGCAACCAAGCCGGGGAACCCTCCGAAGATTGAGATTCAGGCAGAGAGCGACTCGATGATCGTTCAGGGTCTGATCGCCGTCCTGTTGATCGCCTATTCGGGGAAGTCGGCCCAAGAAATCCTGCAGACCGATATTCAGCAGATCTTCTCGCGACTCGGTTTGAATCGGCAGCTCAGTTCGGCCCGCCGCAACGGGCTGGCCGGCATGGTGCAACGCATCCGCTCGATTGCCGAGCAGTCAGCCGCCACCGGGTCGGCCGCGGAACCGTCGTGATGGTTGCCACTTCCGAGACTGCACCGCCCGCCAATCCCCACGACGCGCTCGATGCGGCGGCTGTCCGCGCACAGTTTCCGATCTTCGATCGCCCGCTGCCGAACGGTCAGCCACTCGTTTACCTCGACAGTGCGGCCAGCGCCCAAAAGCCGCACTCGGTGATCGACAAAGAGCGGGAGTGCTACGAGCGGTATTACGCCAACGCCTACCGCGGCGACTACCAGTTCGGCATCCACATCGACGAAGAGCTGGAAGCCACGCGGGCCAAGGTCCGCGACTTCATCGGAGCGACGCAGAGCGAAGAGATCATCTTCACGTCCGGCACCACGATGTCGATCAACCTGGTGGCCAACGCCTGGGGCCGCAAGTTTTTGCGGGCCGGCGACGAAATTCTGCTCACGCAGATGGAGCACCATGCCAACCTGGTGCCGTGGCAGCAGGTGGCGCACGCGACGGGAGCGTCGGTCCGCTACATTCCGCTGACGAGCGATTGGCGACTCGATCTCAACCGGCTCGACGAAGTGCTGACCGACCGCACGCGGATCGTGGCCGTCAGCGGCATGTCGAATGTGCTGGGCACGGTGCCGCCGATTCGCGAGATCGCGGCCGCGGCCCGCAAGCGCGGAGCTCTGGTGCTCGTCGACGGGGCTCAGAGCGTGCCGCATCTGGCGACCAATGTCCGCGACCTCGACATCGATTTTCTGACCTTCTCGGCCCATAAGCTGTACGGTCCCAGCGGCGTGGGCGTGCTGTGGGGGCGACGCCGGCTGCTCGAGGCGATGGATCCGTTCCTGTGCGGCGGTCATATGATCTCCGAGGTCTTTTGGGACCACTCGACGTGGGCGGCCATTCCGGCGAAGTTCGAGGCGGGCACATTGCCGATCGCACAGGCGATCGCGCTGGGGACTGCCGTCGACTTCGTCACGGGTCTGGGTGTGTCTGCGATTCAGGCGCACGATGCCGACCTGACGGCTTACGCTCACAAACAGTTGGCGAGCGTTGCCGGTCTGCGGACCTTCGGGCCCGAGCCGGCGCACAAAGGGCCGATCGTCAGCTTCGCCATCGAGGGGATCCACCCACAGGACCTGGCGAACTTGATCGACCGCAAGGGAGTGGCTGTGCGGCATGGGCACCACTGCACGATGCCGCTGCACTCGCTCCTGGGCGTCTCCGCGACGACCCGCGCCAGCTTTGGCGTTTACACGACGCGCGGCGATATTGACGTGCTGATCGAGGCGATCGAGTTCGCCCGGCAAAAACTCCGTCGTGCCTGAGGAATAGCGACATGCCCAACACCACCGGTCCGAGCGCTCCGAGCACCGACGTTAAGCTCAGCCGCCGTTGGCAGTGGGCGACCCGCGGCCGGGCGATCAGCTATTTGATGGAGCAGGCGGTCGAGAACCCGAACGCCATTTCGCTCGCCGCCGGCCTGGTCGATCCGTCGACGCTGCCCGTCGAAGAGACTCGGCGCGTGCTGGCGGACCTCCTGGGCGATTCCGAGCGCGGCTGCCGGGCCTTGCAGTACGGCACCACGTCGGGGTCGGAACGTCTGCGGCGGCAAGTGGCCCAACTGATCCAGCGGCTCGAAGAGCGGAGCACGGGCGGGGCCAACGGCTCGAGTCACGCGGCCCCCGTCGAGATCGATCCGTCGCGGCTGATCCTGACCACCGGCTCGCAGCAGTTGTTGTCGCTGGTGGGCGAGGTGCTGCTTGATCCGGACGATATCTGCCTCGTGGCCGCCCCGACGTACTTTGTCTTTCTGGGTGTGATTCACGGGTTGGGCGCGCGGGCCGTGCCAATTCCCGCCGACGAAAACGGCATGCAGCTCGACCAACTCGAAGAGGAACTGGAGCGGATTGAGGCGGCAGGCGAGCTCGGCAAGGTCAAACTGATTTACGCGGTCAGCTATTACGAGAACCCCAGCGGCATCAGCCTGTCGGTCGAGCGGCGTCGCGATTTGGTGAGCCTGGCCGAACGCTGGTCGCGCGATCACAAGATCTTCGTGTTGGAAGATGCCGCCTACCGCGAGCTGCGTTACGACGGGCCCGATCGGCCGAGCGTTTGGAGCTTCGATCCGTCGCACGAGACGGTGATCCTCGCGCAAACGTTCTCCAAGAGCTTTTCGCCGGGGCTCCGTTGCGGTTACGGCCTGTTGCCCAAGCCGCTGGTGCGGCCGATCGCCGATCGCAAAGGGAACGAAGACTTTGGCTCGTCCAATTTCGTGCAACATCTGATCGCGACAGTGCTCGAAAGCGGCCTGTACGAGCCGCACGTCGAGCAGGTGCGGGCATCCTACCGGGTGAAGCGGGACCGCATGCTGGCCGCGGCGGAGAAGTATTTTTCCGATCTGCCGGGCGTCTCGTGGGTGCGGCCCGAAGGCGGGCTCTACGTCTGGATGACGCTGCCGGAGCAAATTCAAACGGGGCTCGACAGCCAGTTCTTCGACCGGGCCGTCAAAGTCGACGGCGTGATGTACGTCCCCGGCGAGCTCTGTTACGGAGGCACGCCGACGCAACGCCGCCGCAACCAGATGCGCCTCAGCTTCGGCGTCGAATCACCCGACCAGATCGAAGAAGGCATGCGGCGGTTGTCGAACGCCGTGCGAGCCGTTCTCTAACGGGAGGCGGCTGGCTGCCGGGGGCGCTCCGCCTTGCGGAAGCCCCCGTCCGGACGAGCGATCTCCATTGGGGCCATTCGCAGCGGGTTAGTCGACCGTCCGGGGCTTCCGCTGCGCAGAGCGCCCCGGACACCCGTGTTGCTCGCGGTCGTTGCTGAGCCGCGCGATCTATCGCAGCAATGGATCGATGCCGATGCTGCAATGGGGACACCGGACATAGCCCGTTCCGAGGCAGGTCGGGCAGCGGTGCCGGAGCGAGGGCTTGGGCGCGTTGGGATCGTGCGGCACATGCTCGTCGTGCAGAGGGGCGAACTTGCAACCGGGCGCACGACAGAGGACACGCGCGCGACCATTACACACGGTGCAACAGTGATCATCATAGAGGCCTTCCGCCAGTCGCAAGCTCTGCTTGAGGTCCAATTCGTCCGGCTTCGACATCATCATCACGACTTTGCGATAGCCGGCGACAACGGAAACGAGCGAGGGGCCGACCTTCCCGCGAACCTCCGACCAACTGAGGGCCGGGCCGCCGAGCGACGCGTGGGCAAAGGCGGGTAAGGAACTGCGAACAAAGGCTCGCGCCAAGGATGCCGGAACGCCGCCGGCATATTTTGCGTGGGAGGCGTCGTGGCCGCGGGCATCCGCCTCGGACCCGACGGACGTCGATTGAATCGCGATAATGTTGGCGTGGTCGTCGCAGAGCGCGCCGCCGTTGGCGTGATGTCCGGCGACGGCGTCGGACCAGAGCAGGCGGGAGAAGTCGATTCCTCGCGGGACGGCGACGCGGGCCACGTCTCCAGGCACCGCCGTCACGAGGCCTTGAGTCACTTTCCAGCCCGCCCCCGAGGCGCTGGCTTCCGAAAGATCCAAGAGGAGCGTTTCGGTCCCTCGCGGCGATAGACTCTCAGCCAACGCCAGCGGCGGCACGTTCAGCACGTCACATTTCAAAAGACACAAATCGTCGGCCTCGTCGACGGCAACGCAGACGGCCGAGAGACGGCGTTCCTGGCGCAGATCTTTCGGGTCGACGATCTCGATTCTGTCGGCGCGTCCGAGCAAAAAATCGTCGACCACATGGCGGCAGGTCAGGACGTAGTGGGGGGCGACGACGAGCCCCGTTCCCTGCACGATGGCGGTCGGCTCGACCTCGGGCAATTCCAGACGCGCCAGCTCCTCGCGCTCTGCCTGCGGCAGGACGAATGGTAGATAACGCCAACCGTGTTTTGGCCGGTCGGCGGACGCGACGCCGGCTTTGGTCGCGGCGACCCGAGAATAGAGCTCGGTTGCTTCGGCAACGACGGGCGGGCCCGGGTGAATCCGGCCAATCTGCGTTTCGCTGAGGAAGCGTGCGACGTTCTGCACCACCTCTTCGGGCACGGGAGTGTGCTCGGCGGCTTCCCGGAGATGGCCGACCGCCTCGGCGTACTTCTCCTCGCGAATCTCGGCGAGCGCGAGATTATTCAAGGCCGGCAGGTAGCCCGGACTGCGCTCCAGCACGGCTTCAAAATGCCTCTTGGCCGTCAGCGGACTGCGGAATTTCGCGGGCGAGATGGAAGTCAGAATGCCAACGGAGAAGTCGGCGGCGATCGAGTTCGGATCGACACGGCTCGCCGCTTCCAGCGTTCTCCGCGCCTCGTCGAAGTTCAGAGCCTTGGTCAGGTCGTAGGCTTGCTGAACGAGTTGAGCGGCCTCCTGGCGGGCTTTTGCAGCGACGGCCGCCGCGACCCATTGATCGCCCAATCGCACGAGACCCTGGTCGGCTCGAACTTCCCAGACCTGCAGGTTGGCGTTGAACAGATCAGCCGCCGGCGCGATTGCACGCGTCGCTCGGAACTGCTGATAGAGGGCCAGCGCGTCCTTGGCCGTCGAAGAACGCACCGCCGTCGATTCGAGCGCGGTCAGATCGGCTTGGGTTGCCGGTGCATGAGGGACAACGTCGGGCGCGATCTTGACGATCGGAGCTTTGGGCTTTGAAGCAAGGTCTGCCGGCTTAACGTTTTTCTGCGGAGAGGATTTGCTCGCAGCCTCCGCGTGCGGTGGGGCGAGCGAGGGCTGCTCGGGCGACGGATGCGCGGCAATCAAAGATTGACGGCGCTGACCGGGGGCACAGCTGCGCTGCCGATGGGCGCAATCTCGATCGCCGGAGGCGTTGTGATGACTGTAGGCTTCGTGCTTGCGACGGCACTCGACTTGGTCGCGTCTGCGGGAGCCGCCGCAGCGGCGACTGCAGGCGCCTCGTCGGGTTCATCGCCAAGCGGCACGTCGGCGTGAGCCACGGCAAGCGGCACCTCACGGTGACGCCCCCGAAACGCCACCCAAAGTCCTGCCGCCAGCACGACTGCCAGGCCGGCGGCGGCAATTGCGATTCGTTGTTTTTTCTTGCTCGGGACCGGCGGGATTGGCCTCTTCTTGCCGGTTAATGCCTGACCGGCCGGCGTCCACGGCCCATTGACCCCCTGGCGGACGAGCGTTTCCGGATCGATGCGGCCGCTCTCAAGAACATGCCGTACCTCGACTTCCGTCAACGGTCCGAGGGTCTTGTGCCCTTTACGGACGTACCAGTCGTCGCTCATCATCGGACCTTTTGAGACGCGACTAGTCTAGCTCACGCTCTCAGCCCAGGACGACCGCGTGCCGCCTTGTCTCCAGGTTGCGCCGTTCTTTTTGGGCGGAGCCCCGTTGAAGCGGACGTTCTCCTCGCCGACGACGCCTTGCAGTTCGCTCCGGAGGGTGCTGGTGCAGCTCACCGAGAGCGACTGTTTGAGGCGGAAAACGCGGCGGACGGAGGGGTCGGCTTCGTCGGCGGACTCGACATAAATCAAAACGGGGACCGTTCCAGTATGCGACACAAGGATCGACCGAACGCGTTCCATTTCCCGTTCGCTATGGAGTCCTCGGCGAAACTTGATTGAGACTTGATTGGTGTATTTTGTCCAAGCCTGGTCGAGTGTGAGGAGCTGGCTGACAATGACATTGGGCTCGCGACCACGGCGATCAACGCGACCGAGCACGTAGCCAACCTGCTCGGCCTTCACGCTCTCTCCGTGCTTCGCGAAGTCCTCGGGCCACATGATGCAACGGACGATGCCCTCTGTGGTCTCGAAATCGAAATTGACGTAGCGCGAGTGGCCGTTACGACTCGGTTTCTTTGTGGTGGCCTTTTTGATGCTCGACACCATGCCACCGAGAAGGATCTCAGACTTCTCATCAACAGTTGCGAGATCTTTCACTGTGTGCGTGGCGTAGCGCGTGATCTGCTCGCCATTTTCCGCCAGCGGATGCGACGTGAGGTAGAAACCGAACGCCTCCTTCTCGGCCGCCAGCTTCTGCGCCTGCGTCCAATCGGGAACGTCGGGCAGCGGCATGGCCGGCTGTGTGGCTTTTTTCTCTTCGGTCTCTTCGCCGCCGCCAAAGAAAGTCTTTTGCCCAACGCGGCGGTCGTGACTTAGTTTGGATGCTGACTGCACCGCTCGCTCGACGAGCAGAATGTGCTGGGCGCGAGTGGGACCCAGGCTGTCGAGCGCGCCCGCCTTGATCAAGAGTTCCAGCGAGCCCTTTCCCAGCACCTTGGAATCGACCCGCTCGGCCAGGTCGAAGATGCTGGCAAACAGGCCCTTCTCTTTGCGCTCGGCAACGATGGCCGACACAACGGCGTCGCCCAGTCCCTTGATCGCTGACAGGCCGAACGACAGATCGTTGCCCAACACGCTGAATTCGACGTCGGAGCTATTGACGTCGGGCGGCTGGATTTTGATCTTCATTCGCCGCGCGTCGTCCACGTGCTCCGCGATGCGGTCCGACTTGTCCATCAGGCAGGACAACAGGGCCGCCATGAACTCCGCCGGGTAGTGAGCCTTGAAGTAGGCCGTCTGATAAGCGATGGCCGCATAGGCGGTCGAGTGGGACTTGTTGAAGCCGTAGCCGGCGAACTTTTCGATCATGCCGAAAAGCTCTTCGCTCTTCGCCCGGCCGAGCCCCGCCTTCTGGGCCCCTTCCAGAAACTCCTCGCGGTATTTGGCGATGGCCTTGAGCTTTTTCTTGCTGATCGCCTTGATGCAGCCGTACGCGGACGACAGCTCGATGCCGCCCACGCGGTTGAGGATCCGCATCACCTGTTCCTGGTAGACCATCACGCCATAGGTCTCGGCCAGGATCGCGTCGACGATCGGGTGCACCTTGGGAATCGGCTCGATACCGTTCTTCACGTTGACGTAGGTCATCACCAT
Source organism: uncultured Planctomycetaceae bacterium (assembly GCA_963813715.1). Classification (GTDB taxonomy): domain Bacteria; phylum Planctomycetota; class Planctomycetia; order Planctomycetales; family Planctomycetaceae; genus DASPSM01. The sequence goes on from CAWFAK010000016.1 coordinate 171,278, forward strand.
GCCGCCCTCCAGCGGGCCCGGGCGGTAGAGGGCCGAGGTGGCGATGATGTCGTTGAAGCGGTCGGGCTTCATCTTGGTCAACAGATCCCGCATCCCGCCGCTTTCCAACTGGAAGATGCCCTTCGTCTCGCCGCGCTGCAGCAGGGCAAAGGTCGCCTTGTCGTCGAGCGGGAGCTTTTCGGGATCGATCTCCAGGCCGCGGTGCTTGCGGACGTTCTTGACCGTCTTGTCGAGGATGGTGAGGTTGGTGAGCCCCAAAAAGTCCATCTTGAGCAGGCCGGCCTGCTCGACCCGCGGTCCGTCCCACTGGGTGATGACGTCTTCTTTTCCCGTGATCCGCTGCAGCGGGATGTATTCGACCAGCGGGCGATCGCCGACGACAACGCCGGCCGCGTGGGTCCCGGCGCTACGGGCCAGCCCCTCGAGCCGAATCGCAATATCGACCATCTCGCGAACCTGCGGATCACCCTCGTACGCCAGCTTGAGATCCGCGCTTTTCGTCAGGGCGTCGGCGAGCTCGATATTCAGCTCTTCCGGCACCATCTTGGCGATGTCGTTGACGCGGGCCAGCGGGATCGAGAGGACGCGGCTCACGTCGCGGATGGCCGCCTTGGCCTTGAGCGTGCCGAACGTGCCGATCTGGGCGACGCTGTCTTTGCCGTATTTTTCCTTGGTGTAGTCGATGACCGCCTGGCGGCCGTCGCGGCAGAAATCGATATCGATATCGGGCGGCTCGGTGCGGTTGGGGTCGAGGAACCGCTCGAACAGCAAATCGAACTTGATCGGACAGACGTTGCTGAGCCCCAGCAAGTACGCCACGATCGCCCCGCACGCCGATCCGCGGGCCTGGCAAGGAATCTGCTGCTCGTTGGCAAACCGCACGAAGTCCCAGACGATGAGGAAGTAGCTCGCATAGCCCATCTTTTCGATCACGCCCAGCTCGTAATCGAGCCGCTCGCGATGGACGGGCGTGACTTCCTCATAGCGAGTCGACCACCGCTCCTCGCATAACTCGCGGAGATATTGCGCGTCGGTCTTGCCGGCCGGCGGCGTGAAGACGGGAAAGTGTCGCTTCGAGAGATCAAGATCGATGTCGACCCGGTTGGCGATTTCCTGCGTGACGGCGACTGCGTCGGGATGGTCGGGAAACGCCTGGTACATCTGTTCGGGCGTGCGAACGAAGAACTGATCGCCCTCCATCCGCATCCGCTTCGTGTCGCTCCGCAACGCGAGTGTGTTCACGCACAACAGCACGTCGTGCGCGTCGGCGTCGGCCTGCTCGAGATAATGGGCGTCGTTCGTAGCGACCAAGGGCACGCCCATCCGCCGAGCCAGTTCGATCGTGGGCTCCGCGCACTGCCGCTGGATTTCGAGCCCGCCGTTCTGAATTTCGAGATAAAACCGATCGCCAAAGACGCGGCGATACCAGGCAGCCAATTGCTCGGCCTCGTCCATCCGTTCGCCCAAGAGCAAAAACGACAGCTCGCCCGCCGCGCAGCCGGAAAGACAAATCAGTCCTTCGCTGTGCGCTTCGAGCAGCTCCTTGTCGATCCGCGGCTTGTAATAAAAGCCTTCGAGGAATGCCGAGGACGACAGCTTGACCAGGTTCTGAAAGCCGATCCGATTCATCGCCAGGAGCGTGAGATGAAAGCTGGCTTCTTTCATCCGCGTCGCTCCGCGATCGCGGCGATCCTTGGGGGCGACGTAGGCTTCGTAGCCGATGATCGGATTGATCTCGTTGGCCCGGCACTCGTTATAGAACTCGAGCGCGCCGTAGAGATTGCCATGATCGGTGATCGCCACCGAGTTCATGCCGGCGGCTTTGACCTTGCCGACGAGCGCATCGATGCGGTTGGCCCCGTCGAGCAGGCTGTAGTGCGTATGGCAGTGGAGGTGAACGAAGGGGCGGGATTCGGTCATGGAAATCCTTTCCAATTCGCAGGGGCGGGCGTTAAACCGACGGTCGGGCCGGCTTGCCCGATTTCATCTCAGTCAATTCGGGAATCACGTCCGAAATCCTGCGGACGCGCCCTTCCCGGTCAACGCAGGCCAGCACGCTCGTGGCGTCGGCGATCACCGTGCCGTTGCGTGTTAGCTGATATTCGTGTTCGAGCTTGGCGGGCGTCACGCGGACGACGCGGGTCCGCAGCGAGAGCAGATCGTCGAAACGGGCCGGCGTGCGGTATTTGACGTTCAGCTCCACCACGACGAAGAAGTGCCCCCCCTCCTCCATCTTGCGGTAGTCGCCCCCTTGGGCACGAAAGAGCTCCGTCCGCCCCATCTCGAAATAGCACACGAAGTTCGCATGGTGTAGAAAACCCATCGCGTCGGTTTCGCAGTAGCGGACGCGAATGGGGATTTCGTGTTCGTGCGGACCCATGGAGGAATAACTGGTTCCGAAGTCCGGCGGAGCTAGACGTTCGTCATTGCCGCCGGCGGGGCGGCTCCCTTGCCCACCGGGACGGGCTGCGGAGCGTCGTAGGTTCGGCCGGCGGGCGGACCTTGGTCGCTGTGGGCGTTGTGCAAGGCAATCTGGTAAAGCCGTTCGCCGGCCGGCGTCGGGTAATTGCCATCGATGCAGGCCTGGCACAAGCGGCCGGCCGGCTGGTCCAGACAGCGGGCGATCGACGCCATCGGCAAGTAACGCAAACTGTCGGCACCGATGGCGGCAGCCATCTCACTCTCGATCTCGGGCGTGATCGCGTTCCCCTTCATGAACCGCGGCGCGAACAACTCCGAGACCGTCGACATGTCGATGCCGTAAAAGCACGGGGCAATGATCGGCGGGCAGGCGATCCGCACGTGGACTTCGCTCGCCCGGCCCCGCTCTCGCACCTGAGAGATCAGCGCCCGCATGGTCGTCGAACGGACGATCGTGTCCTCGACCAGCAGCACCTTCTTGCCTTCAAGCACTTCGGGCAGTGCCGTGTACTTCATCCGCACCTTGTCGGCCCGGTTCTGGCCTTCGATGAAGGTCCGGCCGACATACCGGTTGCGGATCAAGCCTTCCTGCGAGGGGACGTTGAGGCGATAGGCCATCGCGTCGGCCGCGGCCTTGGCCGTGTCGGGGACGGGAACGACGATCGTGTCGGCATCAATCGGCACCGTCTCGAGCTGTGCCAGTTCCTCGCCCAGCCGCTTGCGCGTCAGATATACGCTTCGGTCGTCGAACGTGCTGGCGACGTTGGCGAAGTAGATCCATTCGAAGAAACAGTGAGCCGTCCGCGGCGACTCGGCGAATTTCTGAATCGAGAATTCGCCGTTTTCGATAATCACGGCGTGGCCCGGAGGAACGTTCTTGATTTGCGAGTCGGAGAAGCCCAGGTGGATCAGGGCCACGCTCTCGCTGGCCGCCGCGAAGAGAGCACCGTCACGTGCGTAGCACAGGGGCCGCATCCCCAGCGGATCGCGGGCGACGAACATGTCGCCGCACGCGTTGAGGTAGGTGATGTTATAGGCCCCGTCGAGCTTGCGAGTGAGGCGCGTCAACAGCTGGTGGAGCGAGGGCTTTTTCGTGTCCGAAAGCTCCTGCGCGATCAGGTGCAGCAGGATTTCGGTGTCGGTCTCCAGCGAGAGGTGCAACTTCGGGTTGGCGACGATCTCGCTGCGGAGCTGCGGATAGTTCGCCAGCTGGCCATTGAAGGCGAAGCTGAACCACTTGAGTTTTTCGATGTGTCGCCGCTCGAACGGTTGGGCGTAGTTGCGCCCTTCTTTGCCGCAGGTGGCGTAGCGCACGTGGCCGATGGCGGCCGGCCCGGCGCACTGGTGCATGATCGCCTCGAACTTGGCGCGGTGGTTCAGCCGAAAGACCTCGCTGACCGCTCCGACGTTTTTCCATTTGACGAGCAGCTTGTCGCGATGCGGATGGAAGGCGGCCAATCCCGCGGCCAGCTGTCCCCGGTTCTGCATGTCGACGAGCATGCCCGGAATCAACCGCGAGGCGGCGCTTCCGGGATGCCCCGCCATGAGCCGGCTGGACCCCTGGTTTGGGAGGTGATAGACCGCGGCCAGGCCGCACTCGTGATGGAGATCGGACATCAATTGTCCTTCTAGAAACGGTTCAAATGACCGCTCTCTGGGGGCCTGCGTGCCACCCAACTGCCTCGGGCCGAATCGCCGGGAAACGGCCGCGTCACCCTGTCACCCGGCTCCCCACAAGAGCCCGGCGGCGTAATGCAATCATAGCGTCGCCCGACCGCGGATCCAAACGCTGCGGCGGGCCGTTTTTTGGCCAAGATTTACCGCGAAATGCGTCAGTCCGCGTAGGTGCCGTCCTGCGTGAGCACAACACCGTCGGGAAACATCTCCTGCACGCAATTGCCGAAGATCAGCGTCTCGACGTGGCCGTCGAGAAACAGATAGTTGGCCAGTTGCGTGTGCCGGGTGGTCGCGATCCAGGGCTCGAAGATCAGCGTTCCCAGCCAAATGTCGTAATCGTCCTGCCGCGGGTCGTTCTGGCTGGGCGGCACGAACTGGGACGCGTCGCGTTCGACCCAGCAAATGAAATTCGTCAGCCCAGAGGAGTATTGCAGGCCGGCCAGCGACCACAAGCCGTATCGCCGCGTCTTGTGGCTGAGCTGCGAGTTCATGAGATAGCTGGTCCGCTGAGCGATGCCGTCGACGAGCCCCGTCGACGGATTGATGTACGGGGTCGGGTACGACGTGTCGTCGGGACAGCGATAGATTGACGCGCTGTTGACCACGATCCCCTGCTGCGCGACCGAGTTCTGCGACTCGGCCAGGCTGCCGATGAAGGGCATCAACTTGTCTTCCCAGTAAATCTCCGCGAAAGAGTCGGCCTCCGAGAATTGCGAAGCAACGTCGGCGTCGAACGGATGATGCAGGAAAAAGCGGCCGTGATTGACCTCGTAATAACTCTGCACGGCCAACCCGATCTGATGCAGGTTGGAGCGACATTGCGTGCAGCGGGCCGCTTCACGAGCCCCCTGAATTGCCGGTAACAAGAGCGCGATCAACAAGCCCATGATGGCAATCACGATCAGCAATTCGATGATGGTGAACCCACGGCGCTGATTCATCGTTGTGCTCCTCGAGCCGTCACGATTTGTGGCCAAATGCGAGCAAACGGCGACCCAAACGCAAAAAAAGCCGCCACGGCTCGCTACGGTGTGACTGCCGGCAATCCCGAACAGTCGACCCGCCATCGCGAACCGAGGTGGCTTTCAAGCGTCATCGTACCCGTCGCCGTGCCAGAATCAAGAGGCAAACTCAGGCGTCTGATTCTCCGCCAAACGAACGGCGGTGGAACTTCGTACCGAAAGGGACCACCGCGAACGAAATGCGACCAAAAGTGATGGTTGTCCGACAGTCACCGACAAGCCGTTGTTCCGCTCGTCACCAATGTGGAGGACGAATTCGGGGGTTCACCCTGCTAGAGTTGCTCGTCGTATTGACCGTGTCGATCGTCATCATCGCTCTGGCAATCGACATTCGCTGGGTGAACGGACCATTCCGGTATTATCAACAGCGGTCGAGTCTCAAGAATTTTGCTCTCGCGATGCATTCGTACCGGCTCGTCGTTCCGCTAGTTCGGCCGATTCGCCAATTCAAGGAACTGTTCGACCCGCCGTTCGACGACGTCGAGGCTGCGGTTCCAAAACGCCGGCTCGCTGAGAGCGTAGCCCAACGTGCTTTGCACGGCTTGTTCGGTCGGCATCGAACCAGTCGCCAGCAGCAGCTTTTCGTACCGCTCGGCGAACTGTCCGCCGAATTCGCCCGCGAGCGCATAGACGCCGGTCGAAAGCAAAAACCCGAACGTGTACGGGAAGTTGTAGAAGGGGAGCGAGCTGATATAGAAGTGCAGCTTCGAGATCCAGAAGTTCGGGTTCCAGCCGTCGTCGGCCAGGCCGTCGCAAAAGGCCTCTTGCTGGGCGGCCCGCATCAATTCGCCCAGTCGCGCAGCGGGCACTTCGCCGTTCGCCCGCTCGGCATGAAAGCGGTCCTCGAACACAAAGCGGGCGTGAATATTCATCAGGTACGCGACCGAGTCGGCGAGCATGCCGTCCAGGAGCACCAGCTGCTCGTCGCGCGACGCGGCCGCTTTCAGCCGTTCTTCGTTGAGCACGGCTTCGGCGAACGTGGAGGCTGTCTCCGCCAGGTTCATCGGATAGTCCTGCAGGAAGAAGGGCCGATCCTTGAGCACGTGCGAGTGGTAGGCGTGCCCAAGCTCGTGCGCCAGCGTCGACATGCTGTCGGGCGAGTTGGTGTACGTCATGAAGATCCGCGACTCTCGCGCCGTGGGAAACCAGGTGCAAAAGCCCCCCTGTCGCTTGCCCGGGCGGTTTTCCGTCTCGATCCACCTTCCGTCGAGGGCTGCCTCGGCGAACTTGCCGAGTTTGGGTGAGAAGCCCTGAAACGTGTCGAGCACATGGCCGCAGGCGTGGTCGTACGCGAGGCTCCGTTCGCCGAGACATGCCGCCTGAGGCAGCGGCGCGTGGACGTCATACCAGGCCAGCCGATCGAGGCCGAGCAGCTGGGCCTTTTTGGCGAGATACTTGAGCAACACTCTCTTGCGGGTGGTCACCGTCGACCACATGGCATCGAGCGTGGCCCGCGTCATCCGGTTGTAGCGCAGCGGCGCGTCGAGATGGCTGGCCAGTCCGAGTCGCTTGTAGACCGTCAGCCGCGTGCCGGCAATGTGGTTGAGCGCGTCGGCACAGGTGTCGCCGATGGCGGTCCACGACTTGTCGGCGGCGAAGAAATTGTTTTCCCGCACGGCACGCTCCGGCGAATCGAGCGAGACCTGGCCGGGCGACTTTTCGACGACCTCGCCCCGTTCCATCACCCGCACGCGAAGCGCCCCCGAGAGGCGATCGTAGAGGCGGCCCCACGCATGAATGCCGTCCACCGCCAAGTCGGCTGCCAGACTCTCCAGCTCTTTCGGCAAACGCAGGCCGGCTCGTTGCCGCCGGTCCTGCAGGAAGAAGGCGTTTTCGGCCAGCTGGGGATGCGCGGCGCTCACGGCGGCCAAATCGTCCGGCGACAAGTCGCGTAGCGCCAACTCGACGTTGGTGGCGATTCGCTCCTTATCGGGTTCGAACGAAGCCAGCGTCGCCTCGAGCTGCTGGAATTGCTTGTTGCCCGCTTCGGCCGCGGCGTGACAGCCGATGAACGAGCTGAGATCCGACGCGGTAGCAGCGACGGCCGCATAGCGACCCAAGAATTCGCCCCACGCTCCCGCCGCCGCCGTCGAGCGTTCGAGCGCGGGTAATCGATCGGACTCGTCGGCCACCCGCGACAGCTCGCTGCGGAAACTTGCCAGCTTGCTGCTGAAGCCGTCCGTCTGCGGATGCGGCAGCAGGCTGTCGAGGTCCCAAACTTGCGAGAACTTCTGGTCGTTGGACACGGTTTCCCCTGCGTTCTTCCGCAATTCGGCGGGCTCAGTCGATTACGCACGGCGGTTCGCTCGACGCCAACCGATCGATTCGCAAATTGCCCACGAATAATACTGAATTCTGCCCCGTTCGCGAATGCGTGCCTGAATCGACGATTGGCAACAGTCATCGAACTCGTACGCGAGCAATCTGGACGCGGCGACGTCTTAAGGCCCGATCCGGGTCAGGGCATTACGAGCCGCATCACGTACCGATGAATAGGAATCGTTTTGCAGATGCGAGAGAGCGGGAATTGCTCGACTCCCCGTGCGCCCGACCTTTCCCAAAGCCTTTGCTGCAGCCACTCGTACAATGCGTTCCTGATCCGACAGGCAGCGTGTCAGGGCCGCGACGCTCGGTTCGTCGGTTACTCCGATTAGTCCCAGGGACTCGGCTGCGGCAGCACGGATGGCGCGATGTGAGTCTCCGAGCAACTCGATTAGCCCGCCCGCCGCTGGGCGAGCAGTTTGCCCGATGAGCCCAAGTGCCATGGCGGCCCGCTGCCGGGTAAGAGGCTCCTCGTCCTTAAGTGCATTTTGCAGCGGAGTGAGCGCGGGCTCGCCGATTTTCGAGAGCGCGAGCATCGCGCGTTCGCCCGGAAAGTAGTGCGTCCCGCCATTCCCATGAAAATCCCCACCGAGAATGTAAACTTCGTCGTCTGGGAAGCATCGCCATGAGCGCCGAGCAGGCGTGGGCGGCGGCGGGGCCGAGGCGGCCCAAGGCATCTGCGGCCATTCCTCGGTCGTCACATTGGCTTTGCCGAGTCACGTCGATCAGAGTGTCGACAGCTCTCGGGATTTTCGCTCCGACTTCGATCAGGAGTTCCGCGGTGTGCCGTCTCTTGCTCGTCTCGGACTCCGCCGCATCGAAGAACGTTCCGTCGTGACCGGGCGGCTGATAGCGGCAGCCTTCGACGAGCAGATTGATCGCGGGACGTGCGTTCCGACCCAGTCGTTTCCAAGTTTCTTCTGCCTCGTCGTGACCGCTGGCGCGAAAGATACCCGGTTCCTCTTGCAGAGCGGTTGCCAGCTCGATCACGCTGGCTGCGTCGGCTGGATCAAGCTTGACGATGGCGGCGACAATGACTGCTCGCTCTGATCGCGAAAACTCGCCCCGATTCAAGCGGATTTTCAGCAACGGAACTGCCGAGCGTGCGCGCGGCCCCAAATCGCCGACGCCCCGCGCCGGCGACGGTTGGGCCATATTCCACGGCTTCGAGGAGGATTCTGTAGAAGTCCGGGATGGTCGGGCGAGATTCGGGCCAATGTGATCGCCGCGTCCAGTCGCTGACGGGGATCCTTGAGCAATGGTGCGATCAACGGCGCAGCCATAATCGCGTCGGGACCAAGCCGTCGAAGCACCGTGATCATTGCGGGTGGGAGCTTGTGACTGCTCGCCAATGCCGCGACTATTGCGGGCACCAGGGTCTTGAGATCCGGGTCGTTGGTGGCGAGCATTTTGAGAATCTCGTCCCCGATCGAATGACCGGTGCCGATTCCCCCGGCTGCACTGGGAAACGAGGTCCAGCCTCCCTGATCGTTCAACCGCGACGCCAGCGCTCGGAAGGCCCGATCGCCGCCCAGTTTTCCGAGGGCGTCGACCGCGGCGCCTCGGATCCAGGGCTCGGGATCGTCGAGCAGCTTCGTCATCGCGACGACAATCCGGCCTTGCAGGTCGGGCAAATTGCCCAGCGCCTTGGCGGCATTGATCCGGACGCGTGCCTGTTTGCCGGCGAGAGCGCGCAGCAATGTGTCTGTCGACTGGGGGCCGATTTGCTGCAGGGCCGCTGCCGCGTCGTCCGAGACGCAATAATCGTGATGAGCCATCGGCATCGAAAAGGGTTCGGCCTCTTCCAGGCATTTGCCGAGCCCTTCGATCGCCGGCCGCGCCTCGGCGCCCATTCCGCCGAGGGCATGGATCGCCGCCAGCCGCACGATGGGTCGTTTCTGCTGGAGGGCGGTGATCAACATGGGGATCGCCGATTTGGCCTCCGGTCCGATCTCCCCAAGGAGGCGTCCGGCCTGGGCGACGGGAGCATCCCATCCCCAAAACAACTCCTTGGTCTCGTCGCCATGCTGCGGCGGCCGGTAGCCGCGGATAACGTCGACGAGCGCCGACACGAGCGACTCGCCGGGCTCGTCGAGGCGCCAAAGTGCCCAGGCGGCCTCAACTCGTAGCAGAGGTGGGCCTTGTCTTAGCATGGCCCGCAGCGCCTCGAGAAGAGCCGGCCGCGGTTCGGGGCCGATCCAACCGATGGCGCGCGGCTTCGCTGCGAAAAAGTTCGGCCTCATGCGTGTCTCGCGCGATCTCGAGCAAAATGGGCACGGTGGCTCGGGCTCGCACCGAGAGTCCACAAAGCTTTCGCAGGGCTTCCAAGCGCTCGTTGAACGTGAACCCCTTGCCGCGCAATGCGGCAGATAGCGCGCGGCAGGCTGCTTCACGATCGCCAGCATTGATCCGCAACAGACAATAACCCGCTTTGGATCGGACGTGAGGATCGCCGTCGCGCAGCGCTCGCGAGATCGCCGGGATGGCGGGCGTGGCTTCACATTCGAGATCCGCAAGCCGGTTGAGAGCCCACAACTTGTTTTGTGCGGTTGAGCCGTCGACAACGTGGCCGAGAGCCGAGGCGGCTGGCCACGCCGTCCGACCGCAAAGTTCGAGGTTGCCCAGCGATTGCTCTTGGGCCTTCGGATCGTCGCCGTTGAGCCGACTAATTATCAGCTTGAGATCGCTTTCTTCCTTGACCTCGACTTCGAGCATGTCAAGGTCTTGCGCGCGGCCAGAGCCAGCGAGCGTCGCCGCCAGAATCAAGACTGCGGCGCGAATCGTTAGCTGCATGAGTCGACCTTTCGCCTGGCGCCCGCGAAAAATCAGACGCAATTCGCCCTCGCAGAGTTCCTTGATTTTGAGCGGACGGTCCGCGCACGATTTGCGAAAGTGTGAGTGGCCGTCCGGGGCGTCGACTCACGCTTCGTCATTCGGTCGACGGAAAGGGGCCCCGGTATGATAGTGAATTCGGCTCCGTTCGCGAATTCTTGGATGAGTCAACGATTGAGCGCAGGTATTCGTAAGAACTTTGGCTGCCGAAGAAGACTTCCCGCTTGCCAGCCTGTCGACGTCGAGTGCGGGACATGCGACGTGGTGACACCCGGGCGACGCCGGGCGACTTGACCGCCACCCTCCCCCCACTATGCTTGGGAGAGGAAAGCTGCAGGACAAAACCCAATGAGCCGAGACGTCTTGGACGATATCCCGCGCGACGGCGATCAACCCGTCCTGCCGCCGATCGAGCCGCCGTCGGCCGGCTTCATCATGCAGCTGTTTGTGGTGCCGGCGCTGATCGTGCTGGCCGTCATCGTGGTGTGGGCCTTTTTCGGCAAGATCGCCGCCAGCGAGGAAGATTGGCGCGAGCTGGTCGAAGATATCCGCAACACGAACGAACACCGCCGCTGGCGGGGGGCCGACGGCCTCGCGCGACTTTTGCAAAGCGATCAACAGCTGGGCGAAAGCGGCCAACATCTCTCGTCCAATCCCGAGATCGCCAACACGTTGGTCGGTTTGTTCGACGAACAGCTCAAGCGGCACTCGCAGCGCGAAGACGATCTGAAACAGGAAGCCTTCGTGGCTCGCACGCTGGGGCTCTTGGACTCGGCGAAGGTCGTGCTACCCGCTCTCGAGCGGGGAATGCAGCCGGAGCAGGACCGTGAGGTTCGTAAGAATAGCATCGCCTCGATTGCCGTGATTGCCGGGCGGGCTTCCGAAGCCCACCATCCGATCGACAACACCGAAGTCGTCAAGGACCTGGTGACGGCGACGAGCGACTCCGACAACCTAATCCGCGACGTAAGCACGTTCGCGCTTGGATTGATCCCGACAGACCAGTCCCGCGAGCGGCTCACCGTGCTTCTGGCCGACGCCGACCTCAACACGCGGGTGAACGCGGCCGTGGGGCTAGCCCGGCAAAAATCGACGGCCGGTTTCCGCGTCTTCAAGGATGTCCTGCAACCGGCTGCCGGCCAGGCGACTGGTGGGGCCGCTCCGCTCGAAAATCTGCTCGCCGTCAAGAATGCTCTGCATGCCGTGAAGATCCTGGCCGGCGAATGGACGGCTCAGCAGCAGAGCGAACTAGTCGCGCTCATCGACCCGATCAGCAAGAATCACGCAGAGCCCCGCATCCGCACCGACGCGATCGATGCGCTCGTGAGCCTGCGCGCGGGCGATCCCCAACGCGCCTCGCGCTAGGGCCGCCCGCAATACGCCGAGCGGGTTGTGCCGCCGTCATTTCCGACGACGTTTTGCGGCCGGCTTTGTCGAAGTCGGCACGGCTGGCGCCACGCTGCCGCCCATCGAGTCGAAGTCGGCCACCAGCTGGCTCCAGTCGAAACCGGCTGGCGCCTTGTTCGTGGCCTTATTGATCCCATCCTGGCTCACAACTGTGTAAAGTTCGCCGTGCGCGGCCCGCACTGCGTACTTGGCGATGGCTGCGTCGGTGATCAGCCCTAGCATACCCCAGCTGCCGATGGTCACGCCTTTGGCAGTGTATCCCACACCAGCGACGCAATGACCATTATCCGGATTCGGCGGCCCGGCCGCGTCCCAGACGAAGCCGGAAGATGACGGCATGGGCTTCACCCACGCGTCCGGCAATTCGAGGCCGAAATAGAGATTCTCGAACAACCATAGGGCCGTGCGATATTCGTTCGGGTCGGCCGCGTTTACCGCAAGCCAGCCGGCGATTCTGTGCGTGCTGCCCGCGGGGGCGCCGTTGTTTTCCCAGTAGTTGAGAGCGGTCTGCTCATCGCATCCCTGGTCTGTGGAGGGATCCCCGGGGACATATCCTCCGATCGCGCTGTAGAGGGTGATGATTTCGCTGTTGCTATAGAGGAACGGTTTCGTTCCCGCGTTTCCCGTTAGCACGCCGACGACGTGCGCCATCCCGGCGATGACGCAATCGCCAAGAGTGTCGTTCTCGTAGACCTTGGAGAGTGATGAAGAGGCCGATTTGGAGTAGTCGCACGTCGGGGGCGGAGCCGGCAGGCTGCGCATCAGGTAATTGCGCAGACTGAGGCGGGGGCACCGCGCTACGGGCCGCTTTCGCCCCATCTTGAAGGCCGGTTTCGATTCGTGCACGGGTGTGCGTCGGGAAGGCATGGCATTCTCCATGAAGGTTAAGGCGGCCTTCGCCTTTTGAGCGAAAGCAGACAACGGGAGCCGATGGCGGCTCTTTACGCTCTTGAAGGCTTCGACGAGATTGCGCAGAGTGGCCGGGTTCGCCAGCCGAGGTCCCATCGAGACCTGAGCCGGGATTTTGAGATGGGGTTTCCGACGCCGTGTGGTGCCGCCGGTTAAACGCCCACAGTAACGCGAGCCGAGTGCTGAATCAAAGAGTTTCTTCGCGACGTCGCGCCGAACGACCGACTGGCGGCCGGTCGGACCGAAACTCGCGTATCCCTCTTGACACTCGTGAGCCGCGGATCAGCCTCCGGACTTCTGCGCCTGCAGCAGGCCTCGCACCGCTATTCGGCCGCGAAAAAAACTGGTGGGCTGCGGTCTCGGCGGCTTCTTCCGCCTTTGTCGCGCGGTCAGAGTGCGCGACCCCCAGCCTGGGTGCGCACCAAGCGGCGTCCGTGCGATCCCATCCGCCGCACAGCCGCTTCAATCGCGCTGCGCCGAGGCTTCGCTGCAGTTCAGGCGGCGGCCGAATCGTCCCGCGGGAAGAGCTTGGCCACGCCGCGGACAATCTCGGGCGTCACGACGTACTTGCGGCCCTGTTCTTCATCCGGCAGTGCGTACATCACGTCGAACAGCAGTTCGTCGACCACGCTCCGCAGGCCGCGGGCGCCCGTGTTCTTGGTCTTGGCGATCCGAGCGATCTCGGTGAGCGCCTCGGGCATGAACTCCAGCTCGGCGCTCTCCATCTCGAAGAACTTCTTGTACTGCTTGACGAGCGAGTTCTTCGGATCGGTGAGGATGTGCACCAAGTCGTCGAGCTCCAGCGGCTGCAGCGGGCTGATGACCGGCAGACGGCCCACCAACTCGGGGATCATGCCGAATTCCAGGATGTCGTCGACCGCCACCTGGTTCAGCAGGCTGTGCTGGCGTTTCTCTGCCGAATTGACTCCCGCCTCCTGGCCGAAGCCGATCATCTTGCGGCCCATCCGCTTGCCGATGATCTCTTCCAGGCCCACGAACGTGCCGCCGCAGATGAACAGGATGTTCGTGGTGTCGACCTGAATGTACTGCTGCTCGGGGTGCTTGCGGCCGCCTTGGGGAGGCACGTTGGCGACCGTTCCCTCGAGCATCTTCAAGAGGGCCTGCTGCACGCCCTCGCCCGACACGTCCCGCGTGATGGAGACGTTCTGGCTCGTCTTTCCGATTTTGTCGATTTCGTCGATGAAGACGATGCCCCGCTGGGCCGCTTCGATATCGAAGTCGGCCGCGTGCAACAGCTTAAGGAGCAGGTTCTCGACATCCTCGCCCACGTACCCGGCCTCGGTGAGGGTGGTGGCGTCGCCGATGGCGAAAGGCACCTGCAGGTACTTGGCCAGGGTCTTGGCGAGCAGGGTCTTGCCGCAGCCGGTGGGGCCGATCAGCAAGATGTTCGACTTTTCGATTTCGACGTCGTTCTCGACGTCCTCGTGCAGCATCAACCGCTTGTAGTGGTTGTGCACGGCGACGGCCAGAATCTTCTTGGAGATCGACTGGCCAATCACGTATTGATCGAGATGGTTGACGATCTGGCGGGGAGTCGGAACGTTGGTGAAGAGTTTTTTGGGCGTGCCGCGTCGGCGCCGCTCCTGATCGAGGATCGACTGGCAGAGGTCGATGCACTCGCCGCAAATGTAGACGTCTTCGGGACCCTCAACGAGCGGTCCGACGTCGCGGTAACTCTTGCGGCAGAAGGAGCAGTTGGCGTTCTTCTTGCCGGGTACGTTGCGCTTCCCAGAAGTGAAATCTTTACCGGAGGGCATTCGTCTTCCTTCAGCGTTGCCGATCGAGCCAGGAAAGTGAAGCGGACTACGAAAGCACCCAAACCCCCTCCGATCGGCAGGTCCCGTAGTGGAGCTTGCGATCGGATCCCGATTTAGCGAGCGTACCGGCGCGGCCGCTCACCCGACCATCCGCCTCCGTGCAAAAACTTCCCGTTTCTATCGGCATCCGCGACGCATTAAACCTTGCCCTGGTTATCGCGCGCGGATTGATCGAGGGGTTCGATCAACTTGCTTTTGATGGATCGGAATTCTTCCTCGGACAGCCCACCCTCGCGATGCATTTCTCCCACCTGCATCAGCAATCGATGGTTGTCTTCGGCAGGATCCTCACTATCGCGAAACCGTGCTCGAATACGGAATAAGAGCCAAGCGGCGACCGCGACGATGCCAAATAACGCCAGCCACCAGTACCAGCTGGCGCCGAAAATCCGAGAAAGCTCTTCGCGGTGGTCTCGCCCCAACGGCCCCCTCCCGGCCGCCAGCTAGCCCGTTCTGCGCCAGCCGTCGCGTTATTATCCGACAGCGGCGTGACTTAGGCAAGGCGCCTTCTTCGGCGCACGGCCGTCAATCCCGCGCGGCTTGCGCGGATTTCCACCTCCCCTTAGCAGCGGAGGCTCGGGACGGGCCGTGGCAGCACTTTCGTGCACTCACCGACCGCATCGAATGCAAAACGCGAGCCGAGGGCGCGGATTGTCGACGGTTCCTGGTCAGGACTGCGTCGACCGGCAAGGGCCGCCGAAAGATACTCGCGGATGAACGGCGTTTCTTCTCCCGGAGCCAGGGCAGCTGGACACGAAGCCGTCACAGGCGGCGTTCTCGAACGGGTTTCCCACAAACCAAAGCCTCCGCGCGCGATCCCTTTTGGGAAAGGCATTTGCAATCCTTGCAATTTTCGCCCTGGCGCCGGTGCTGGGCCTTCCTGGGAGTCCGGCCCCAATTTCAGTCCCAGCGGGGCCGAGCCGATAGACGAATTTCGCGAGTCGAAAAAAAGTGCCCTGTGCTCTAAAATTAGGGTTCACACCTTCTGCGGGTAGCGTGATGGACTTTGAAAAACGGTTGGAGCGGGCCCTGAGTCGGGGGGCCAACACGCGCTCCAGCCAAGAGCAAATGCAAACCGATCGCAAGCTGTCCGACGAACAGCTGCACACCGAGCATTCGCGCTGCCGGCTGGAACTCTCCGAGCAGATCGAATCGTGCCTGCGGAAGCTGGCCGACTTTATCCCGGGGTTTCGCTTCGAGACGATTGTCAGCGACGCCGGCTGGGGAGCCCGCGTCAGCCGTGACGACATCTCCCTGGTCCGCGGCCGCTCGGCCGGCACCGAATACAGCCGGCTGGAGGTTCTGGTCCGCCCGTTCAGCTCGGCCCATATTATTGAGCTGGTCGGCAAGGGGACGATCCGCAACAAAGAGCTCTTCCAGCGGACGCACTACCAGTTTCTCAACCAGGTCGACCTGCAATCGCTGCTGAACCTGGTCGACCTGTGGGTGCTGGAATACGCGGAAATGTACGCGGCCCGCTCGTAGCCCCAGCTGCGCATGTTCCGGGCGAGCGGCGGGTGTCAGCCCGCCGGTTTTTCTCTGTCTCTTTTTCTCTATCTTTCTTCGGCTTGCGCGCTTCCGCGTCACGTTCAGCGTACCGCCGCCGTCGCTTCCTCAATCGCGTCGATCGCCACATCGCACAGGCGGTCGATGAGTTCGGCGGGCATCGCCGGCGCGGGCATCAGAGACGACAACGTCGCCGAGCGGTCGAAGGATCACGCCCCGCTTGCGCGCGGCCAGCGTCACCTGATGTCCCATGCGTTGCGCGGCCGGGAATGCCTCGTTGGTCGTCCGATCGCGGACCAACTCGATGCCGACCATCGTCCCCTTCTGGCGAATGTCGCCGACGACGGGCGAGTTCTTGATCGCGCTGAGTCGAGCTTCGATCCGCTGGGCGTTGGCGCGCACGTTGTCGACGACCTGGTTCTCATCGATGAGTCGTAGAGAGGCAAGCGCTGCCGCACAGGCGAGCGCATTGCCCGTGTAAGTATGACCATGGAAGAACGTCTTCCCCTCTTCTGGCCGTGCGAGGAAGGCGTTGTAGATTTCGTCGGTGGCCAGCGTCGCCGCAAGCGGTAAATAGCCGCCGGTCAGCCCTTTGGCCATGCACAAGAGGTCGGGAGAGACGTTTTCCTGTTCGCACGCGAAGAGCGTTCCCGTCCGCCCAAAGCCGACGGCCACTTCGTCGGCGATCAGCGGAATGCCGTGCTCGCGAGTGAGCGCCCGCACCCGCGCGAGATACCCGGGCGGATGCACGAGCATCCCTGCCGCGCCCTGGACGAGCGGCTCGATGATGAAGCCAGCGGCCCGGTTGCGATTCTCGACAATCAGCCGCTCCAGCTCGGCAAAGCAGTGCTCCAGGTAGGCGGCCGGCGTGTACCCGGGGGGCGTGCGGAAAGCCACCGGCGAGGGAATCGTCACGGTTTGAAACAACAGATCACGATAAGCGGAATGGAACTGGGCAATGTTGCCGACGCTCACCGTGCCCAGCGTGTCCCCGTGGTAGGCACTGCCCAGGCACAAAAAGCGATCGCGCCGCGTGCCCTCAGCGCCGCCGGTCTTTTGGGCGTGATACTGATACGCGATCTTCAGGGCGACTTCGACCGCTGTTGCCCCGCTGTCGGAGTAAAAGACCTTCGTGAGCCCACGCGGTGCTCGGGCAACCAGCGCCCGGGCCAGCTCGATCGACGGGACACTGGAAAGCCCCAGGAGCGTCGTGTGGGAAACGCGGTCGAGCTGCTCCCGAATCGCGCGATCGATTTCGGTCACTCGGTGTCCGTGGACGTTGCACCAGAGCGACGAGATGCCGTCGAGATACCGGCGTCCTTCGACGTCGATCAGGAAGAAGCCGTCGGCCGACTCGATGATCGGCGCCCCCTCGTCGCGGTAGGCGAGCATGGGAGTGAAGGGATGCCAGATGAACTGGTTGTCCCACTCGCGCAGCACGGACGCTTCGCGTGCACTCGCGGTCGCGTCGGTTTCGCCAGCGCGGCCGGTCTCAGCCGGGGAGCAAGTCTCGGATGGCGTCCCGCTCACTGCGCAGCTCCGACAGGGTGACGTTGATCTTTTCGCGGGCGAAGTTGTTGTGTTCGATGCCCTGCGAAATCTTCCAGGTCTTGCCGTCGGTGGTGAGCGGGTAGCCGAAGATCAAGCCGGCATCGACGCCGTAAGCCCCGTCGCTGGCGACGGCCGCGCTGAAGATATCGCCGGCGGCCGTGGGCGTGATGATGCTCTTCACCGTGTCGAGGACGGCATTGGCGGCCGAGGCGGCACTCGAGGCTCCGCGGGCCTTGATCACAGCCGCGCCTCGCTTCTGCACGCCTTCGACGAACGGCCCTTTGAGCCACGCCTCGTCTTTGATTGCATCGGTCGCCGGACGGCCGTTGATGGTTGCGTGATAAAAGTCGGGGAACTGCGTGGCGGAGTGATTGCCCCAAATCCCCACGTTTTTGACGGCCGCGACTTCGACTCCCGCCTTCCGCGCGAGCTGCGTCGCCGCCCGATTCTGGTCGAGCCGCGTCATCGCGAACCAGCGGTCCTTGGGAATTTTGGGCGCGTTGTGCATAGCGATCAGGCAATTCGTGTTGCACGGATTGCCGATCACCACCACCCGGACGTCCTGGGCGGCGGCCGCTTGAATAGCCTTGCCCGTGTTGGTGAAGATCGGGCCGTTGACGCGGATCAGGTCCTTCCGCTCCATGCCGTCTTTGCGGGGCACGCTGCCGACGCAGAGCACGAAATTGCAACCGCGGAAGCCGTCTTCGAGATGATCGCTGTCCGCTTTGACGACGCCTTCCAATGTTGGGAATGCACAGTCATCCAACTCCATCATCACGCCGTCAAGCGCCCCCATCACCGGCGGCACTTCGACCAGGTGCAAAATCACCGGCTGTTTCGATCCGAACACCTCGCCCGAGGCGATCCGAAAAATGAGCGCATAACCAATCTGCCCGGCCGCGCCGGTGACAGCCACACGAATGGGGGAAGTCATGGAATCTTTCCGCTCGTCGCCAGAAAAGAATCGGTCGCCGCTGGCGGCAACCTCTCAGCATCTTTTAGCGTGTCAAATTATGCAGAGCAACCGAGGCGTTTTGGCGCCGCGCATCGATCCCTGGGCCCAGAGACAATCACTCGGGCGAGGCCCGGCCCGCTTTCATGGGGGCAGCGCCACTAGCAGAATGTTGGCGCGGTCATAAACGTCATCCGGATCAAGTGAGTCTACCTCGTTTGGTTTCTCCCAGAAGCGACCGTGACCCAACCAATGCCTTGCCTTCAGGCACTCGCGGTACTGCCCGACGACGTGGTTGTTAATGACGTGCGCTTCTTTAAGGACTTCGAGGATCCCGCCTTCGTCAAAGTCGGGTCGCAGCTGCTTTTTCGCTGATAGCTTTGCATGCCATTTCTGGTAGGCGCGCGACAGCGGGTCCTTAAGTTTTTCGCGAACGCGACGAAAAAAGTCGGATCTCACTGACGCCTCCGCGCTCGCGACAAGATTCAAAACTGTCAATCGATCGAGTTCTCGCCTGGCTCGGTCGTAGTGCGCATCGACATCGTCGTCTGTCATGCCGGCGAATCTGGGTAGCACATTTGCGCCGACCTGAATGGCGTGCAACACCGATGCACGTTGATCGACAAGTGCCTCATTGAGCCCTCGATTCCAATCGCGGATCTCATCGAGGGTCTGCGGTTCCGCTGTTGCATGATTTGCGGGCGGAATTGGCATCGCGCTCAATCCCGCATGATGCCCTGCAGAACATCGGCGAGTGAGGACTCGTCAAGAGGTATGACGGATAGCTTTGGCTGGCGAGACTGAACGAACCCCCATCCCCCCGCCTGGGGCTGAAAGATCAGCATCGCCTCATTCTTTTCGCCGATCACATCGACCCGACCTTCTGCCCCGGCAATGTTCCTCCCACGGGGGGAGAATCGAACTTGCTCACTCCCAATGACCAAGACAAGGTCTTCGACCGAATAAGTTCCAATGTAGTTCTCGGTCAGAACCTTCGAGCGACGCGTCTCGCTGATTTCCTTCTTGCCAAGTGGCTCTGCCAGAATCGCACTGATTCGTTTGTAGAGGTCGTCGACAGCCTTCAAATACTCGTCACGGCGTTTATCCCAATCAACTTGGGCAACCGCGCCCGATTGTTGGCGTTTCTTGGCGAGTAGGTTTGCGAGATTTTGATCCATTGCCAAAACTCCGAAGAGGACGACGTTCCTCCATTCCTATCGTAACTCTCTCGACGAGATCGAAAGGAAGGACATCGAGTTCGCCTGAATGCAGAATGGTGGCGGGCGCGGATGAAACAGCGTACGATTTATTCGTCAAACCGAAGGCTCCGCGTCGAACGGATTGTCATCGCCTGTCATCGGCGGCGGCTCAGGCTCGCGAACTGACGCCGGCGCGGGGCGTGCGGCGGCTGGTGGTGACGGCGGCGAGGCGTGGCGAAATGTGGTCGCGACTTTGGAGACCCACTCGGCCGACGGCACGGCATACGGCCGCAGCTTTTCGGTCGTGCCGAGTTCGCGGAGGTACAAGAGCGCACGGTGGCCGCCCAGGCGGGAGGCCGCCGGCGAGTCGATCAGGCTGCTCGAGTCGGCGGAGTTCATTTGAAAGCCGATTCGCACCTCGAACTCGCGCAAGGTCGATTGCGTGATCCAGCGGGTGAGGTTGCTGTAGGTGTCGCACCAGACGATCGAGTGCACGTTGAGGCCCGGGCCGTCCTTGAAGATGTCTGCCAACTGGGCTCCGGCTTGCGGGCCGCGGGAGTCGTCGGTGCGGCCGAAGCCGAATTCGTCCTGCTCGTTGCGCAGGTCGCGGAAGCGGCTGTAATTCGAAAGGAACACGAAGATCGGCGGCTGGTCTTTGCCCGTCTCCTCTTTGCGGCGGGCGACTTCAGCGGCGATCATGGCGACGGTGGCGGCCGCTTCCTTCTGGCCAGCCCGGACGATGCGATGCGGCAGCTGTTCGACGATTTGCTTCCAGCGGGTTCCGTCGTCGGCATCGTTCGCGTCGCCGTCGAGCACGAAAAACTGGGCGGGTGAGGGATCGTCGGGACCGGCGGGCTTGATCTGGGCGGCTAGGGTGATCAGGGCGACCATCATCATGCCCTGCGAAGCCGGCGCGTCCTGCCCAATGATCATCATGTTGTCGCCGGGACGCTGCGTGATGCCGATCCGCGTCGGCGGCTTGATCGAGACGGCTTCACCCAGCCAAAGCGATAAAGATTCTCGTCGGCGGGCCTCGCCGTTGAAGAGCGTGGAGAACCGATCGATCGCCTCGCCGATCGACTGGTTATCCCGCGGGTCCGAGGCCAGGTTACCCTCGAACACGATGGCCGGATCGATGCGGAACTGCTTTTCCTCGGTCCGCTCTTGGATGATCCCCAAGAAGTGGTCGCGGCGCTCGTCGGGGAGCCAGGCGATCTGGAACGGGTGATTGCCTTCGGTGAGGCCGTTGGAGTCGTTGTAAATGGCTTCGCCGGGGCGGGTGAGCAGGCGGGCAGCGCCGTTCTCTTCGCTCAAGATCAGGTGCGCGTCGCTCTCGCTGCACTGCAGCGCGATCCGCACGCCGATCTGTCCCAGCGTGCTGCGGGCCAGCGAATACGCGCCGCCCAGAGTTTGCGAGCCCAGTAATACGTGCATGCCGAACGCACGGCCCTGGCGGACGAGCCGGTCGAGCAAGAGGTTGGCCGCCTGCGAAAGCTGATCATCCTCGACGAAGAATTCCTGGAACTCGTCGATGATCAGCAGGATTCGAGGCAGTTTCTTGTCTGGCTCGGCGTTGCGAAAACCCTTGATATCCTGCACGCCGACTTTACGGAACAGTTCGCCGCGCTCCTTGAGGATGCCGTCGAGCCGCTCGAGCACGCTGATGCCGAACTCGCGATCGCTCTCGATGCCGATGATCCGCGCGTGGGGCATCGCGTGGCTGGCGTACGTTTTGAACTCGACGCCTTTCTTGAAGTCGACGAGATAGAACTGCATCTCGTCCGGCGCGTAGTGCAGACCGATGTTCACGATCAGCGTGTGTAAGAGCGACGATTTGCCCGAGCCCGTCTTGCCGGCGATCATCACGTGCTGCGACGTGCCGCTCCCCAGGTTGAGATGCTGCAGCTTGGTGGCGCCGGCGCGGCCGAGGGGGATGTCGACCCCGGCGCGGCTGTCCTGATGCCACAACTGGCCGTTCTTCGGGACGATCCGCTCGAAGGCCACTTCGACGCGCCGCGCGTCCTTCGACAGCATACCGGACTTTCTCACGATCTCGGCAAAGTCGTTCGCTCGTGGGGGCGTCTCCATTCGCACCGGGAAGTGGGCCAACACGGGGTCGCGGAGCACGAAGCGGCCGCCCGCCCAGTCGAACGTGGTCGCGGTCGCCTCGAGGTCGGACTTCTCGAAGCCGTGCGGCATCGCCTGTCGGCTATCCATGCTGAGCAACGTGTAAACGCCGCACTTGGGCCCGCTGCGGGCGATGCTCAACAGCCGCTGGGCCGCGCCGTCGCTGAAGCCGGAAGGAAAATTGGCGACGACCAGAAAGCGGTAGGGCTCGGCGACTTCGCCGGCTTGCTCGTTGTATTCCTCGATCGTTTCGTACTCGTTGCGGAGATACGCTTGAAAGACGTTCTCCATGTGCTCGGAGAGCTCCGTCAGCTTTTCTTCGATGTCGTGCTTTTCGGTCCAGATCCGCTTGGTGATGATGAGTTCGTCGTAGTCCGCCAGATGGCTGAAGACGGAAAGCGCCTGCCCGCGGTCGGCCCCGTCGATCATCGTGAAACGGATCTTGCCGCCGGGCAGCGACGTCAACAGCCGCAGCATCACTGACTTGATTCCCTCGACGGCGACGTCCCGCCCTTCCCCCTGACATTCCCAGAGCATCGACGCGTGCCCGGGGAACGGCAGCACGAACGGGACCGCGATCCGCGCCGGATCCGGCTTGAGCGCGGGATCCTCCGACAGGCCGTCGGGAATCTTGGCGAAGTCGACCTCGTAGCTACCGACGCGGATCGGCACGCGGACTTCCGTCGGCAGTTTCCAGTCGGCCTCGAGGAACTTGTTCCAGTGCGGCGAGGTCTGGTCGCATTCCTCGCGCCGCTCGGCGGCCATTTGGAAGAACTTGCTGGTCGCGCCCCGCCACTTTTCGGCCAGCGCTCCGCGGGCCTCCGCCTCGCGCGCCCGCCGCTGCGATGTCTGCTCGGACGTTTTGCGTCGGGCCGACTCCTGAGTCATTCGGCGTCCGCCGGTCACCTCGCCTTTTTTCTTGCCGAAATCGTCGTCGAGCGCGCCGAGTGCTGCTTCGCGGCGGCGCTCCACGTCGGCGAGCAGGGCCGGAAACTTCTGTTCGGCTTCGGCCAGGCGAAAGGCTTTTCTGGACTCGGCATCTTCCAGACGTTGCGCCGATTTGCTTTCGAGATTGGTCAGCGCACGCTCGCGTTGGGCGGCGACCTCGGCCTGCCGCCGCTCGTATTGCTTCTTGCGCTCCTGCAACTCGGCCTTGGCGAACTCGCCCCAGCGACGGTGGGCCGCTTTCAGGTCGGCGGAGGCCTGCTCCAACTGCTCGAAGACAGGGCCGCTCTTCGAGCGGGACATACCGAAGAGGATCGAAAGCACGATCAGCACGACCACGGCGGACACCCCGGCGGCCGCAATCTGCCACGTGGTCTGGTTGTTGAGCGCGTCGATCTTGAACATGGTGCGATCGACGAAGAGCAGCATCGGCGCAAAGATCGCCAGCCAGACGAAGAGAAAGAGCAGCATCGGCCACCAGCCGCTGAAGAGGCGGGGCAGCGTTTGGCGGCGGAGGGTCGCCTGGGCGGTCTGGATGGCCGTGGACGCCGCTTGAAACTGGTCCTCGGCCTCCTGGAGATCCTCGGGCTTGCCGACCGCTTCGATTTCTCCCTCGCCCTGCCACTGGCGACGGTCCTGCATCAGCTCGGTCGTTGCCTTGACGGCCTCGTCCATCTCCCGGCGTTGCTGCGTCAGGCGGTCTTTGGTGCCAGTCAAGCGTTTCTTGAACGTCTCGTACTGGTATCGCGGGCTATCGTGAGCGTTGTCGTCGAGGACCGAAGTCACCATCCAGCTGGCGTCGGCCTTTTCCTTGTCGGCGGCCTCTTGCTCGTTGCCGCATTCCAACTCGATCTCGCGCAGCTCGGCCTGCTGCTGCGTGCGGATGGCGTTTTCTTCCTGCTCGAACTGCAGCACGAGGGCGGCGCGCGACTGCTCCCACTTTTGTTGCGCTTCCTCCAGCTGCTGGTCGAACTGTGAGCCGATCTTTTTGAGGTGCTTTTGCAGCTCGTATTCGGGATCGTCGAAGCTGCTGGTGAACTCGGCCGTGACTTCTTGTTCGGCCGCGGCGCGCTCCTTTGCTGACGCCAGCAGAGCTTCCAACTCGCTTTTCATCGGAGCGGCAGCGGCCAGTTCCGCCATCGAATTGTCACTTTCGGATCGAATGCGGGAGGAGGAGAGGAATTATCGAGCGCCTTCGGGGGGGCCGCAGCCGCGGCGGGCCTGTCCCATCGTTTCGCTCAAGGGGACGGTGGCCTCGATGACCTCATTGAGCTGCTGAATGATCGGCGCGATATGCGCTTCTTCGAGGTTGCGGCTGGTTTCATCGTCCCAGTTCTGCTTCGCCTCGCGCCAAGAGCGCTCGAGGTAGTCGATTGCCCCGTGCAGCTTTGCCAACGCACCGGAGAATTGTCCGACCGTCATGAGTCCGCCCTCGCGGCGGGTTCGGGAGTGGCCGTCTCGAGCGGCTGGCCCTCAGACGCTTCGCCGCCGGCGTTTTCGGCCGCTGCGGCCTCCGCGCTGGGCGCTTCGGCCGCCGTGGCCTCGTCGGTTTTGGCAGTCGGAGGAGCAGCGTCCAGCTCGCGCGGGGCGTCGAGATTGATTTCGACGTTGGCGTTGAGATCAGACGCGGCGCCCCGCTGGAGCTGCGCGTAGTCCTCCAGGGCGGCGATCATGCGGTCGAGCATCATCTTGATTCGCGGCAGCCCCTTGCCGACCATCTGTTCGACGCGGCCGACGCGTGCCGTGTATTCATCGGCCGCATGATGTGCCTTGATGCTCCATTGCCGGCAGGCCTGGACCTTCTGTTGGGCCAGCTCGAGGTTCTGCTTGGCCTTGGCGAGGGCTTTCTTCTCGTCGATGCACTCGGAGCGGTGGCCGGCGACCGTGATCATCGACTTCCGCGTCAGCTGCGTGCGCGCCTCGGCCACACGATCGAAGCCCGTCCGCACCTGGTTCTGCCAGTACTGCGGACAGTCGTGATCGATCCACTGCAGAGTGCGGTTGATCTCGACGCGGAGGGTGGTGAGCGCGGCCGCGAGGTCCTCCTCGAACTGCGACACCTTCGGCCGAAACCGCTGCACGGAATCGAGCGAACGGACGTTAGCGCGGGGCATAACGGTTCCTCAAGGCCCATCTCGAGCGGAGGGTGCAACCCCCCGAGATTTTCTTGCTCTGCTTTTTGACTTCGACAGATCTGCTTTTCCGCCGGATCAGTGAATTAAGGCGCCCAGGCTCGGTTGTGGCTTAGCGCTGCTGCATGTATTCCTCGATCCGCTCGGCCTTGCGGAGCAGATACGGAATATGCTGATTGTTGGCCTCGATGAAGCGGGCGATCATCTTCATGTGACCTTCGAACTCGGTGCGGAACTTGATTTGTTCCTGGTCGCGCCACGAGTTCGTCAGGTCGTTCAGCTGGTTGGCCATCGCGCTCATCCGTTCCCCCAGCTCGTTGTTGAACTTCTTCAACATCTGGGCAAACCGGCGGAGTTCGGCGGGATCGACAATGGCTTGTGGCATGTTCGTTCCTTATCAACAGAAGACGGCCCGGCTCCCTCGGCGCGAATGAGATGCGTTGGATGTGTCTGGCGAGAGACGGTCTCCGGTCGGGCAGGCGGAACCTGCTTCGTTCGTGTGAGCCCGCTCAACTCAACTTTACCGCTCACCAAGGGTTGCTTCAAGACGCCTCTCACGATCCGATTGGGGCCAAATCGCATCGCGAATGGCACCTGCCCGGGCAAAATTTGCCCAAAACGAAGCTCCAAAAAGGGGCTGTTGCCCCCTCCGACCGCAAGTTACGATGGGCCTGGGGCAGTCTTTGGGCGATGCCTCGGTCGAGCCGTCTCCGCGGGCCCGCGGTTCACGCTTACCGCCGTCTACGAAAGACCTGCGCAGATGCCTCGAACGGCCGCCACGGCCTATAGTGCCGACCTGGCGTACATCCACGATGCCGGCTTTGGACACGTGGCCGCCAACGCGGCGGTCGAACTGCTCAAACGCTTGCGAAAGAGCCGGAAACGCGACTCCCCCGGGCTGGTGATCGATGCCGGCTGTGGCAGCGGGATTCTCTCCCAGGCAGTTTCGGCGGCCGGATACCACGTGCTTGGCTTCGATTACTCCGAGTCGATGCTGGCACTCGCCCGCAAACGTGCGCCGCGGGCCGTGTTTCGCCGCGAATCGTTTGTGACGGCCGAGCTGCCGCCCTGCATCGCGATTACGGCAATCGGCGAAGTCTTCAACTATTTGTTCGATCGGCGAAACCGGGGCAACCTGCTCCCTCGCGTGCTGCGAAAAATGTATCAGGCCCTTGAGCCCGGCGGCCTGTTGCTGTTCGATGTGGCCACTCCCGGTCGCGTTCCCGGCTCGACGCCGACGCGAGGCTTCTCCGAGGGGCCCGGTTGGACGGTGCTGTATACGGCGGAGGAGGACCGCCGCCGACTGACGCTCACCCGCACGATCACCAGCTTTTGGAAAGTGGGCGACTTCTATCGCCGTAACCGCGAAGTTCATCGGTTGCGCCTGTATCCGCGCAGCAGCGTTCTGCAGGAGCTGCGGAGCGCCGGCTTTCAGGTCCGCCCTCTCAACGGCTACAGCCGTTTCCGCTTTCCGCCCGGATGGGTGGCTTTCGCGGCGACCAAACCGCGCCGCTGAACGGGACGATTCGCGTCAAAAAACGCAAGAATCGAGGCCTTGGAAACGGCCTCCGCGGTCCCTTTCCGGTGCGTTGAGGATGGGCCCCCGACTCCCTATAATTCGTCCTGGCACGGACGTCGAGATTTAGGCCTCTTTGAGCCTTTGGAAACGGGGATTCCACGCGGCCGCCGGCCGTCCGATCGCAGGGTAGCTGAAGCGGAACAAGGGTCGGCAAAATCGCTTATTCCGGGCTGGCCCGGTGCTGAGCCAACGTAACTTCTGGGAGTGACAGTCTTGGCCGATGACGGCGACGGCGATATCGACGAGGGGCTGACGCCCGAGGAAATCCCCACCGGCGCGGGCGATGTCTCTTCCGAGCGGATCAAGCCGCTCGACATCGAAGACGAGCTGCGCTCGAGCTATCTCAGCTACGCGATGAGCGTGATTATCAGCCGCGCTCTGCCCGACGCCCGTGACGGGCTCAAGCCCTCGCAGCGCCGCATTCTCGTCGCAATGAACGACCTGAATCTGGGCCCCGCCAGCCAGCGCGTGAAGTGCGCGAAAATCTCGGGAGACACCAGCGGTAACTACCATCCGCACGGCGAATCGGTGATCTACCCGACGCTCGTCCGCCTGGCCCAGTCGTGGATCATGCGGAACGTGCTGATCGACAAGCAGGGCAACTTCGGGTCGCTGGCCGGCCTGCCTCCCGCGGCCATGCGGTACACGGAAGCCCGCCTGTCCGCCGTGGCGTCCGAAATGCTCGACGACATCGACAGCGACACGGTCGACTATGTCGATTCGTACGACCAGCGCAATCGCGAGCCGGTCGTGCTGCCGTCGCGGTTTCCCAACCTGCTGGTCAACGGCTCGAGCGGGATCGCGGTCGGCATGGCGACCAGCATCCCGCCGCACAATTTGAACGAAGTCGCCGACGCCGTGATTAAGGTAATCGACGACCCCGAGTGCACGATTGACGACCTGCTGGAAGTCATGCCCGGTCCCGACTTCCCCACCGGCGGCATCATTTGCGGCCGCGAAGGGATCCGGCAGGGCTATCTGACCGGCCGTTCGACGATCACGCTCCGCGCGGCCACGCATTTCGAGACCGAGAAAAATTCCGACGTGATCGTGGTCACCGAGATTCCGTATCTGGAAACGCGTGACCGACTGAAGGAAAAGCTCGAAGACCTGGTGCGGGACGACCGCATCAAGGGCATTTCCCGGATCGTCGACTTCACCGACCGCAAGACGCCCGAGTGGCAGGTGCGGTTGCACATTGTGCTCAAGCGCGATGCCGACCGCGACGTGATCCTCAACCAGCTCTTCCAGTACTCGACGCTGCAAGTCACGTTCAGCGTGATCCTGCTGGCGCTGGTGGCGAACCGCCCGCAAACGATGTCAGTGAAGGCAATCCTGGAGGAATTCCTGCGGCACCGCGTGACGGTGATCCGCCGCCGAACGGAATTCCTGCTGGCGGAAGCTCGCAAGCGCAAGCACACGGTGGAAGGCCTGCTCATCGCCCAGAGCGAGATCGATAAGGTCATCGCCACCATTCGCTCGGCCGCGAGCCGCGCCGCTGCAAAAGACGCGCTGCAGGCGATCGACGTGCCGGCGGAGCTGGTCGCCCGCGCCCTGGGCGACATCGGCTTTAAAGACTTTCAGAGCGAAAAAGGGGTCGCGGAGATTTATCACCTCTCCGCGAATCAGTCGGAAGCCATCGTTTCGATGCAGCTGGGTTCGTTGGCCAACCTCGAGCGAGAAACGCTGCGCGGCGAGCACGCCAAGCTGCTCGAAAGCATCATCGAGTATTTGCGGCTCCTCTCCGACGAAGCCCATATCCGGGCTCTCGTGCGGCAAGAGATGCTCGAAATCAAGGAGAAGTACGGCAACAAACGCCGCACGCAAATCTCCGAAGAAGAAACGACCGAGCTCAATCGCGACGACCTTGTGGCCGAGGAACCGATGGTCGTCACGCTGTCGCAACGGGGTTACGTCAAGCGGACGCCGCTGAGCACGTACCAGGCCCAGCATCGGGGCGGCAAGGGCATCACGGGCGTCAAGAGCGATGAAGAGGACGACGTCAAGCACCTGTTCGTCGCCAGCACGCACGCGTATCTGCTCTTCTTTACCGATCGCGGCCGCGTGCACTGGCAGAAGGTCTACGACCTGCCTTTGCAAAGCCGGACGAGTCGCGGCCGGGCTATCGTCAACCTGCTGGCGCTGAAGGACGGCGAGGAACGGGTGACGAGTTGCCTGGCGGTCCGCGAATTCACCGACGACCGCTTCCTGATCATGGCCACCCGCAACGGCACGGTGAAAAAGACGGCCCTCTCCGCCTTCAGCCGCCCGATGAAGGGGGGCATCATCGCGATCAAGCTCGACGAGGGGGACGAACTGATCGACGTGCTCAGCGTCTCGGGCGACGACGACGTCGTGCTCGCCACGCGCAACGGCATGTCGATCCGCTTCTCGCACCACGACGCTCGCCCGATGGGCCGGGCGACGCACGGTGTACGCGGCATCAGCCTGGGCGATCAAGACGCGGTCGCCGGCATGGTCGTTGCTGACTCCATGATGACGCTGCTTACCGTTTGCGAATTGGGCTACGGCAAACGAACGCCGTTCGGCCAGGCCGCGACTGAAGGGGAGGCAGGTGAACCGGGCGCAGCTGAAGGCGACGAGGTTGCACTCGACGCCGAAGCCGCGGCTGAGCCCGAAGACGAAACATCCGAAGCGCCGACGGGCGAGACCGAGCCGGCCGAGGGCGAGGAAGGTGAAGAAGCGGCCGCTTACTCAGGCAACCAGCGTTATCGCCGGCAGCGGCGCGGCGGCAAAGGCCTGCGCGACATTCGCACGACCGACCGCAACGGGAAAGTCGTCGACATCGTGGCGGTGGCCGATGATGATGAAGTCATCATGATCACGGCCCGCGGCAAAATTCAGCGGGTCCGCGCCGCCGACATCAGCCAGATCGGCCGCAACACGCAGGGCGTGCGGATCATCCGCCTCGACGACGCGGACACGCTCGTTTCGCTGGCACGGATTCCAGCCAAGATCTCCGAATAATCTCTCTATCCCGGATAGACGCCGGGCTCCCTGTCCCGATAGATTCGAGAGATTGTTCGTGGGCAACTTTTGGGCCCGCGTCGCGGCAATTCCGGGCTATCCGCGCCTGTTCCACTCAGCCTCCATGCGGCTGGCCCGCAGAAAGAGATCCCGCCTTCATGGCTTCCCGTTTGATTATCACCGGCGGCTGCGGGTTCATCGGCTCGAACTTCATCCGCGACCAGTTGGCCCGGTATCCCGAGCAGTCGGTGGTCAACATCGACAAGCTGACGTACGCCGGGAATCCCGAGAACCTGTCCGACGTCGAGCGCGACCCGCGGTACAAGTTCGAGCGGGGCGACATCTGCGATGCGAAATTCGTCAACTCGGTGATTGGCTCGGGGCCCGTCGACGCGGTGGTGAATTTCGCCGCCGAGAGCCACGTCGATCGCAGCATTCTCGACTCGGGCCCGTTCATTCAGACGAACGTCATCGGCACCCAGATTTTGCTCGACGCGTGCCGCAAGGCGAACGTCAAACGCTACGTGCAGGTTTCCACCGACGAAGTTTACGGCAGCCTGGGGCCGACGGGCCTCTTCACCGAAGAGACGCCGATCGCGCCCAACAGTCCGTACTCGGCCTCCAAAGCTTCCGCCGACCTGCTGGTCCGCGCCTACTGGCACACGTTTCATTTTCCGGCGGTCACCACCCGCTGCTCGAACAATTACGGGCCGTACCAATTTCCGGAAAAGATCATTCCGCTGTTCATCGCCAACCTGTGCGAGAACAAGTCGGTTCCCGTCTATGGCAAGGGCGAGAACGTCCGCGATTGGATTCACGTGCTCGATCATTGTCGGGGGATCGACGCGGCCCTGCGGAAGGGCGCGACGGCGAGATCTATAACTTTGGCGGCCATCAGGAAATCAAGAACATCGATCTCACGCTCACGCTGCTGGAGCTTTTGGGGAAGCCCCAGTCGCTGATCGAATACGTGAAGGATCGGCCTGGGCACGATCTGCGTTACGCCATCGATTGCAGCAAGGCGGAGCGCGAGCTCGGCTGGAAGCCGCAGGTCGATTTTCGCAACGGCATTCGCGAGACGATCGACTGGTATCTCAGTCATGCGGAATGGGTTCGCCGTGTGCGCTCCGGCGACTATCTCAAGTATTATGAAGAGCAGTACGGCAATCGGCGGTAACACACGCTGTATCGCCTGACTGTCTTCGCGGGCCAAAATTTGGAGCGTCGACCTTGAAGATCGCCATGATCGGGACCGGCTACGTCGGGCTGGTCACCGGAACCTGTTTCGCCGAGACCGGCAACGACGTCATTTGCGTCGATATCGATGCCAAGAAGATCGAAACGCTCCGCCAGGGGCAGATTCCCATCTATGAACCCGGCCTGACGGAACTGGTGCTGCGCAACGCCCGCTCGGGCCGCCTCAAGTTCACCACCGATTACAAGGAAGCCGTTCCCGCGGCGCACTGCGTGTTTATCGCTGTCGGCACGCCTCAGGGAGACGACGGGTCGGCCAACCTGACCGGTCTGTGGAAGGTCGTCGAAACGCTGGCTCCCCTCTTGGAAAAGTCGGCGATCGTGGTCATCAAGAGCACGGTGCCCGTCGGGACCAACCGGGCCGTGGCCGAGCGATTGAAGCAACTTTGCGGTCGCGACGTCGACGTGGCGTCGAACCCCGAGTTTTTGAAAGAGGGAGCGGCGATCGACGACTTCACGAAGCCCGATCGCGTGGTCGTCGGCATCGACCGCCCGCAAGCCGCCGAAGTTCTGCATGAGCTGCACAAGCCGTTTCTGCGCACCGAGCATCCGTTCCTGGTGATGGGATTGGAAAGCGCCGAGATGACGAAGTACGTCGCCAATTGCATGCTGGCGACGAAGATCAGCTTCATCAACGAAATGGCCAACCTCTGCGACCGCGTCGGGGCCGACATCAACGAAGTCCGCCGCGGCATCGGCCACGATCAGCGGATCGGCTTTTCGTTCTTGTTCCCGGGCGTCGGATACGGCGGCTCGTGTTTCCCCAAAGACGTGCGAGCCCTGATTTCCGTCGCCCAGGCGAAATCGGTCGGCGCCGAGCATTCTGCAGGCTGTCGACCACGTGAATACGGCGCAGAAAGACGTCCTGTTCCAAAAGATCAATCGCCACTTCGAGGGGCAACTCGCGGGTAAGCGGATCGCCATCTGGGGCCTCTCCTTCAAGCCGCGGACCGACGACATCCGCGAGGCCCCGTCACTCGTGCTGATCGATCGACTGCTCACGGCCAAAGCCACTGTCCTGGCCCACGATCCGGTCGCCCAGGAGAACGTGCAGGCGATTTACGGCGACAAGATCACCTATTGCGCGCATCACTACGACACGCTCGACGGAGCCGACGCGCTGGCCATCGTCACCGAATGGAACGAATTCCGGAACCCGGACTTCGCCTACCTCAAGCACAAGATGAAGCAGCCGGTGATTTTCGACGGCCGCAATCTGTACGAGCCCAAACGCATGCGTGAGCTGGGCTTCACGTACTCGGGCATCGGGCTTCATTCTTAGCCGCACATCGCCTACGACGTCTTCGCCGTGTTGGTGATCACCGTCTGCTCGTAGACGCGGCTGGCGGCTGCGGTTTCCGCCGCCTTCGGTGTGGCCGGCGTGCCTGCGCCGCGTTCGTGCTTGCTCCACCACTCTTCGGCTTCTTCCACAGACCAGAGCCCGGCCGTCGGGCAGCGGGCGAGGAGTTGCGCAAGGTCGCGAGCGGTATGCGGCCGCTTGGTCGCGACTTCTCCAGGCACGACAAGATCGCGTGCTCTAACTCGCTCGAGACGGGTTTGCCGAGCCGCTGCGAAGGCAGATCGGGAACTGCGCTCACGTGCTGCTGGTACAGCTCGACGATGCTTGTCGCGTCGAAGACCGGCGTGCCCGTAAGCAGGAAATAGCCGACCGCGCCGACGGCGTAGAGATCGCTCCGCGCGTCGACCGAGTTCGGGGTCTGAATGGCCTCGGGCGGCATGTAGAGGGGCGTGCCTGTGAGCGAGTTGGCCGCCGTCATGCCCGATTGCTTTTGCTCGTCGATCGCCTTGACCAGTCCGAAATCGAGCACCTTGACCACGTCCGCGTCGCAGCCCGCGGCGGTTGAGCATGATATTGGCCGGCTTGATGTCGCGATGCACGAGCCCCAACGTGTGAGCTTCGTAAAGCGATCCACAAATTTGCGTGAGGATGCGAATCACGCGCGGCTCAGGCTGCGGGCCGTACTTTTCGACGAGGGCCTGCAGGTCGATGCCGTCGAGGAACTCCATCGCGTAGTAGAAGACGCCTTCCGGAGTCCGCCCGTAATCGTAGATGGCCACCGTGTTGGGATTGTTGAGCTGGCAGGTGAGCTGCACTTCGCGCTCGAATCGCTGAATCGAGGCATCGTTCACCTTGTCGACGTCGAGCATCTTGATGGCGGTTGGGCGGCGGAGCATGGCATGGTGCCCCTTGTAGACGACGCCCATTGCCCCCGCGCCCATCTTCGCGTCGAGCGTGTATTGTCCCAGCTGTTTGGCCTCGATTTCGGCTTTCTGGGCCTCGCGACGCAGTCGAGCGACGATCACCGTGAACACGAAGATTGCCAGCGCGCTCACGCCCAACAGGATGTACAGAGCCCAAAAAGTCCGCTGCAGGATGATCAGCGGCTGAAACGCCTCGGTCGCGTCGATCTCGGTCGCCACGCCGATGTCGTACTTGGGCAGCCACGTCCAGGCCCCGACGACCGTCGAGCCTCGATAGTCCCGGTAGCCGTCGACATCGACGCCCGATTTTCCGGCCACCGCGTCCGCCGCCATCCGCGTCAGCGGCAGTTCCGACCGCCGGACGTTCGGGCGGAATCCAGCCGTCATGTCGCCCTGCGGATCGCGGACCTGCAACGTGACGATCGAATGCGCGTTGGCCTGATCAGGCAGCAGCCCCAGCAGGATCAAGCCCTCGTCGAAACGGCTGTTGGAGACTAGCAGGCCCGACTTGTCGAAGGCGTAAGTCTCGCCCGTATCGCCAATGCGTCCCAATTGCATGATCTGCGTGAATTCGTTTTCAGGACGCAACCTCAGGCCGAGCGCGGCGACCACCTGGAAATTCGCGTCGCGGACCGGCGCGCAAACGAACATGGTCGGCACGCCGGTGCGAATGCGACCCGATTCGTCCTTCATCACGGCGACGCTGGCAAATGGGGGCGAGACGACCGTCTCTCCCTCGAGGGCCCGGCTGAGGAAGCTCTCGTATTCGGGGATGTCGCTGCGGCCGACGAGATCCTCGTACGACGAAGCGATGATCCGCCGAGTCTTGTCGGCAACCAGATAGCCAACGGAGCCCTGCGACGAGAGTGCCGGTGCCAGCCGCTTCCGCAGCTGCTGTTGCGCACCTGCGACTGTTTTCGCGTCGACAGCGGCCTGCCCGGCCTCCGATTGGGCCAGCAGTTGATAAACGCCTTCGCGCACCTGCGGATCGTTGGCGAGCGTGGTCGCATTCGACGTCTGTACCCGCGCCCAACTCTCCAACATTGCCGACTCGACATTCAACAACGTCTGCAACTGCGACCGCAGGTTGCTCTTCATCGTCGATTCGATGGCGCGGCGGACGCCGAAGGCCAGCACGGCCAGCAGGACCGTGGCGACGATCGGCCAAATCCAGATCTGCCGTTTGAGAAACACGCCGGTGCGGGTGACCGTGCGGCCGATGCTCTTGGATGCCCAGGTGATGTTGGGCGAGCGCGGATTGCCCCTCTGCCTCGAGGAGAAAAAGGGGTTCGAGGAGAGAAACGACCTCAGCCAACTCATTCTCGACGTCCCCACCCTCTGCCGCGGATTGCTCGTGTTGCCAACGTACGCCCCAAGCCGTCGCCATCCGGTGCGTACGCTTCGTGGAGGCCCGATTCCAATTGCTGGTTCATCCAAAGGTCTATTATGACGAATGAGCGCGACCCCGAGCAAAATCAATCGGTCCAAAGAGTCGCGCGGGGGGTGAGCCCTCGTGCTTCACCCCGATTGCGGCCGTCCGGCGGTCAAAACAGCTGTAGTGGCGGCCCGTTTGACCCCCTCCTATAATTCGCTGCCCGCCCGTCAGGTCCGTCGATATCTGCAGGCCCGTCGCTATCTGCCGGGCCCGGCGGTATCAGGAGTTTCCCGTATGAACAGCGAACTTAAGCAGGCTTTTCAGGAGATCAGTCGACGTATCGTCCATCTCCGGGACTCTCTTTGACTACGATCAGAAGCTCAAACGCGCTGACGAAATCAACCAAACGATGGCGGGGTCCGGCTTTTGGGACGACGCCGACAAGGCCCAAAAGCTCGTCGGCGAGCTGCGGACTCTCACCAACTCGATCAAGCCCGTCAAAGAACTCTTCTCGCAGTTCGACGATCTCGGCGTGTTGATGGAATTTGCCGAGGAGGATTCTTCCGGCGACAGCGAGACCGAATTCAAGTCGGCCCTGACGGCCATCGGTCCCAAGCTCGACGCCGTCGAGCTGCAGGCCACGATGTCTGATCCCGCCGACGTGATGGGCGCGTTCGTCGCCATTCAAGCGGGCGAAGGGGGAACCGACTCGGCCGACTGGGCCGAGATGCTCCTCCGCATGTACGACCGCTGGGCCGAGGATCACGGCTTCGAGCGCGAACTCCTGGAAACGTCGCCGGCCGAAGAAGCGGGCATCCGCAACGCGACATTGGCCATCCGCGGCGATTACGTGTTCGGCCATCTCAAGGGAGAAACGGGCAACCATCGACTGATTCGCATCAGCCCGTTCGACTCGGCCGGCCGCCGGCACACGTCCTTCGCGGCCGTCGACGTGACGCCCGCTATCGATGACGAGACGGTGATCGAAGTCGACTTCGCCAACGATGTCCGCGAGGACACGTATCGCGCGGGCGGCGCGGGCGGCCAGCACGTCAACAAGACCAGCTCGGCCATCCGGCTCACGCACCTGCCAACAAATGTGGTAGTGCAGTGTCAGAACGAACGCAGCCAGCACAAGAACCGGGCGCTAGCCCGCAAGATGCTCGTGGCCAAGCTCTATCAACTCGACCGCGAGAAGAAGGCCAAGGAAGCGGCCGACCGTCGCGGACTGAAATCCAAGATCGGCTTCGGCGGCGAAACGATCCGCAATTACGTGCTGCACCCGGATCAGTTCGTCAAAGACACCCGCACCGGCCAGAAGTCCGGCAATCCCACGAACGTGCTCAACGGCGAACTCGATCCGTTCATTGAAGAGTATTTGCGTTGGTCGCTGTCGAAGGATTAACCGGCGCGGCTCGAACAGTGATCATCCCACGCTTTCCGACGAGCGGAAGAATCGCTTGGACTTCATTTCCGAGCGGGGGAGCGTGCCCGGGGCGGCCGTCACGATTTCGGCCTGGAAGTGCAGGCGATCGCGGATCGCGTGGCTGACGTCTTCCAGGAGCGGGCCGGATGCCGCGGCCGTGTGCGGCTCTATGGTGATCTTGATGTGCTGCATCGCGCGGCGCGTCTCCACGTCGATGCGGTACTCCGCAATCTCGGAGAATTCGCGGAGAATCCCCTCGATGCTTGCGGGGAAGACGTTGTTGCCGCGAATGGTCACCATGTCGTCCAGACGCCCGAGGATGCCACCCGCCAGCCGGAGCAAATGGCGACCGCAGGGGCAGGGATTCGTGTCGGCGACGACGAGGTCGCCGGTCCGGTAGCGGAAGAGAGGCGAGCCAGTGCGGCCCAAGTTCGTGACCACCAATTCGCCTTGGCTGCCGGCGGGCACGGGCTGTTGCGTCGCCGGGTCCAGAATCTCGGCAATGCACTCGGATTCGAGCAAGTGCAGGCCGCCCGGATTCTCCGGACATTCGACCGCGAGCGGCCCGACCTCGGTCATGCCCCAGTGATCGAAGACCCGCGCGCCCCAACTCTTCTCGACGACGGCCCGAATGGCCCGCACGCTGCCTCCCGGCTCGCCGGCGACGATGATCGAACGGACCGAGGTGTCGGCCAAATCGATGCCCTCCTCGGCGGCGACTTCCGCCAACCGCAGCGCATAGGTGGGCGTACAGCAGACGACCGTGGCCCGGTTGTCGCGGATCATTTGCAGACGCGCCTGGCTGCTGAGTCCGCCCGCCGGCAGGCAGAGCGCACCCAGGCGGCTGGCGGCGTCGAAGGCCGCCCAAAACCCGAGAAACGGTCCGAACGAGAACGGAAAGGCGACGACATCTGCGGCCGTTGTCTCCGTGATTTCAAAGATCTGCCGCCAACACGACGTCACCCAATCCCAGCTCGTCGGTGTGTCGAGCCAGCGGAGCGGAGCGCTGCTCGTCCCCGACGTTTGATGCAGCCGGCTGTAGCGGTGGACGGATTCGGTGAAATTGGTGCCGTAGGGCGGCGTTGCCTGTTGGTCCTCGAGCAACTCCTTCTTCTGTGTCGTGGGCAACCGTGTCAGATCGGCCGGCGCTTGCAAATCCTCCGGCCGGCAGCCGGCGTCGGCGAATTTCCCGGTCCAGAACCGATTGCCGGGGATCACAGCCGCCACCAACTGCCGCAGCCGTTCGGCCTGATGGCGTTGTAATTGTTCGCGATCGGGCTGAGGCGGTTGGCCGGTCGAACGTTGCGTCATGGTGGATAACTGCAGGCGATCGCGCCGCCATTCCTGATCGTTGACGGCCGTGATGACTCGAGCGCGGGCGCTTCGGGGCTCCGCGGGGCGCCAAAAATCCGTTCACCCGGCACCTTCGTTGAAGATACCGCAAACGTGCAAATCCGCACCAGTCGCAGCGTTTTCCAAACGGCGCAACTCTCACGCACAGCAGCCATTTCTCTCCGAGCGGCGGCGTCTGCAGGGCGAACGCATCGTCAAGCGCTATCACGATTTGGAGTTGTCGTCATCGGCATGCAATTTGGCGCGACTTCGCCAACCCGAATTCTCAAGTCGCTCCACGGGCGGCGTCGATCAAACCACAACACGGCCGACCGGGGGCCAAGGTCCGTCTGCGAAGACTGGGGAACTTTTTGCATGTCCGCCGACTCCGGCAGAGAACTGTTCCGTCTCGGTTTTTTGACGGCCATCGAAGTCCCTGACCGCGGCTACGTCGGCGGCCTCTTGGTCACGAACCAGTTTGGCCGCCCGCTCGAATTCCAGTGCACGGCGCCGCTCAAGCCGAACCGCACGCAGGAAATCCTCTACGGCCCGACGCTCGTTCCGTATGTGCTCGGCGACCTGATCGGCCGCACGCTGATCGAGAAGGTCGGCGTCAAGCCGCACATCGTGCTCACCGAACGGCACGAACTGCTCGGCTTGCGCGATCTGGTGGAGATTCCCGTCGCCAGCGTGCACGACATGCCCGCGAACGGATCGCCGATCGCCGTGGCCGAAGCGTCGACCGCAAGCGAATCGGCCGAGTCCGAGGCGAGCGAGGGGCGCGATGAATTGCGGGCGATGGAGCCGGTGGTCGTCGACCAACCGTTGGCTGCGGACGCGGACGAGTCGGGCGGCGCTGCCGGGCCTGATTCGCTCGACCTCGATTCTCGAGGCGTCGATTTCCGAGCCGGCACTCGCGCTCGACAGCGGGACCTCGAACGGTGGATCGCCGGGCAGCGTGCTGGAACCGACTCGCTTGGACGAAGCGGCCGAACGGACGCGCCGTTCTAAGCGAACGAAAACACCGTCCGAGGATTGCTCGCCAATTCAGCTTGGTCGACAGATGCTGCGGTTTCACAGAGCTCACGCGGGCGACCGTTCGATTGCCAGCCGTGGAGCCGAGGTCGTGCCCAATAACGCCGATCTACGCGAGCCCTTCGAGCGAGTCCGCGAAGCGCTCGGCGAGACGGCTCGGCTGGGAGGCTCGCGGTGACCGGCGATCCGGTGAGCGACGCAATCATCCAGGTCCAGCATCCGGAGGGCGAACATCCGGAGATTCAACGTCCGGAGGTGGTCGACTCCTCCGTCGAATGCAGCGAACTGCCGCTGGAGATGGCGACCGACGTCTTTGCCGCCGGCATGAACGGCGCCCTGCGTCGCAGCCCGGCGGTTGAAGCCTCTCCGTCGAACCTCATCGACCGCGTCGGACTTAACCCGACTTGGCGTCCACAGCGGCCGCACCTCGTGACGTTCCGCCTGCTGTTTCCCGAAGGCGCGGGCTTCCTCCCGCCCAAGGCGCCGCGTCCGCCCGAAGAAAAACTGCGAACGATCGAGCCGCCCGCCGCCGACACTCCCGAAGCAGAGCCGCGTCGTCCCGGTCGCACGCGGCTGCGGCCGCCGCAAGACGCCCTGTCGCTGCAGGACCGACTCTTCTACTTGTTGCAGCCGCCGCTCGAGAGCTGGCTGGCCGGGCAAGAGGTGGTGATGCCCTTCGAGCCGTTCGCCTTTCAGTACGAGGGGATCGCCTGGCTCTTCTCGCAGAACGCGGCCTTGCTCGCCGACGAAATGGGGCTGGGCAAGACCATGCAGGCGATTACCGCCATCCGCCTCTTGATGCGCAGCGGCCAGGCCCGACGCGTGCTGTTGATCTGTCCCAAGCCGCTGATTCCCAACTGGCAGCGTGAATTCAAGCTGTGGGCGGAAGAGCTGCCGGTGATTCTGTTGGAAGGTGACGCGAGCCGCCGCAAAATGCTCTGGACGATGCCTGGCATCAATGTGCTGATCGCCAATTACGAGCTGATGTCCCGCGACCTCGAGGAACTGGTCGACGCCGACTTCCCGCGGCTCGACCTGCTGGTTCTGGACGAGGCGCAGCGAATCAAGAATCGGGAATCGCGGACGGCCCAAGTCGCACGGTCGATTCCGCGGAGGCGGAGCTGGGCGCTCACGGGAACACCGATCGAGAATCGACCCGAGGAGCTGTCGTCGCTCTACGAGTTTTTGGAGGTCGTGCCGCCGCGGGCCGACCCGGATCTCAAGCAACTGCAGAAACTCTCGAAGACCTACATCCTGCGGCGCACCAAGGATCGGGTGATGACGGATCTGCCGCCGCGCCTCGATCGCGACGAGCACCTCGAGCTGTCGCCCGCCCAGCAGCTCGCCTACAAGACTGCTGAGAAGGAAGGCGTCATCCACCTCAACGAACTGGGCGACTCGATCTCAGTGCAGCACGTGTTCGAGCTGGTGTTGCGGCTGAAGCAGATCACGAATTTCGACCCGCTCACCGGCGAGAGCGCGAAGCTCGACCGGCTGCTGGCCGAAATGGAAGAAATTGCCGAGAGCAACGGCAAAGCCATTCTGTTCAGCCAGTGGACCAAGGCGCTCGACTGGCTCGACGAGCGGCTCAAACCGTTCGGCCCGCTTATTTACCACGGCGGCGTGCCGACCGCGAAACGCGAACCGGTGCTCAAGCGATTCAAAGAGGATCCCGACAGCCACCTGCTCCTGATGAGTTACGGCACCGGGGCCGTCGGGCTCAATCTGCAGTTTGCCGGCTATGTCTTCTTGTTCGATCGCTGGTGGAACCCGGCCGTCGAGGACCAGGCGATCAACCGGGCCCATCGCATCGGTCAGAAGAACCCGGTGATCGTCACGCGGTTCATCTCGAAAGACACAATCGAAGAGCGGATCGACACCGTGCTGCGGCAAAAGCGCGAGCTGTTCGCCTCGGTGCTGGGCGACGGAGCAACGACCAACGCCTCGCTCAGCATGTCGGCGGCGGAAATCTTTGGCCTGTTCGATCTGAAATCGCGCGACGCCCGCGGGATGAAGTCCGTCTCGCCGCCTGAACCGACGAATGGCGAAACCACGGCCGCGGCCTGACCGACGAGCCGACTGTCCCGCGCGCGGGACTTCCTCGCCCCAGTTCTGCGTTCCTCAAAAAGTGTCCGGACCGGATTCCGACCGACTGCAGTCGGCCCATCATCGGCTGCCGGGGATCCTGTCTCCCTCTAGTGAAAAAGGATCCCCATCACCGCCGGGGATCCTTTGTCATCCCCGCCGGGAACAAAGATCCCCACCAGACAATTCTTGACCAGTCAGCTCGGGTGGCACTGGCGGCTTGTCCGCCAGTGGGCTTTCCGGTTCATTAGGTCCGAAGGACCGCTGGCGGACGAGCCACCAGCAACACCCCCGCCTCATTGCGAACAGGCGGCGGTCGCAGCGACGTCCCAAATTCACCGGGATACGCTCGATGAAACAACGTGTCCCGTCCCGATCCCGTCCCCACCGCCACTTGCGACGGCATTGGGTCAACTACTTTGGTGGGTCAACTACCTAGTGAAACAAAATGCCCCGACCCACCGACCAACCTCTTTTCGCCTCCCACATTCTCTCGATGTTTCTCGATGAAACAACGTGTCCCGTCCCGTCGTTGGTCCAAAGTCCCGCGGTCCAAGGTCCAAAGTCAGGATTGCGAGCCTCTGGTTTTCGACCTTAGACCTTGGACTTCCTCGTGTCCCGTCCCAATCTGTCCCGTCCCGACCTGCGACCGGGCGTTGGGTCACGAATTTCGTGGGTCATCCTCATGAGAAAAAATTCGTGACCCAACCCCCAGTGTTTCTCCCTATGCCATTCCGCTCTACGCCATTCCGCTCAACCCCGATGCGCAAAGAGTCCGCTCTCTCCATTCAGCCACAAAAACGGGATCCGTCCAAGATCAGTTTTCGCGGAATCCAGGATGACGACGCGGATGGGTGGCCGGGCCGGACGCTCCGCAAGGCGGAAGCCCCGGACCATCGGCTAACCTGCGGGCGTCGCAAAAGACGCATCTCTCGCCGGGGGCTTCCGCAAGGCGGAGCGCCCCCGCCACCCGGCCGGATTACAGTCGCAAGCATCATCAGCCGGGACCCAGCTCGCAGCGGAGCCACGCTCGGGCATACGCCCAGTGGCGATTAGCGGTGGCCCGCGAGATCCCCAACATCTCGGCTGCCTCGTCGATCGAACAGCCGGCAAAGTACCGTAGCTCGACAGCCCGAGCCGCCTCCGGCTCCTCGGCAGCAAACCGCGTGAGCGCCTCATCGAGGGCCAGAATCTTCTCCGAGGTCGGCGCAACGGCCGGCTCGGCATCGTTGAGCGAAACTCGCTCCAATCCGCCGCCGTGCTTGATCCGCGATTTTCGCCGGGCGTTCTCGACCAGGATTCGCCGCATGGCCTCGGCGGCCGCCGCAAAAAAATGGGCCCGGCCGTCCCAGTGTTGTGC
Organism: uncultured Planctomycetaceae bacterium; assembly: GCA_963813715.1. Lineage (GTDB taxonomy): Bacteria > Planctomycetota > Planctomycetia > Planctomycetales > Planctomycetaceae > DASPSM01. The sequence continues at coordinate 212,775 of CAWFAK010000016.1, forward strand.
CTCTTTGTCCCCCGAGCCGACGAGCCGCAGATACGCCTCATGCACGAGTGCCGTCGCATCGAGCGTCTGCCCCGGTTTTTCGGCGGCCATTTTCCCCGCTGCGAGTCGCCGCAGCTCGTCGTACACGCGCGGCAGCAGTTGCTCCGCCGCTTCGGAATTACCGTCGATCATCGCGTGCAGAAGGTGTGTAACGTCGTTCGGCATTGCAGTCGTCAGGTATCGTAGGGCGAGCTGCCATGCCAGCTTGCCGTGTCCGCGAAATCGGCGCTGTGCCTCGGATTAAACTACATCAGTGGGAACCGCGCCAGGTCACGGGGCAATTCGTTTCGAGATCAAAGTCCGGCCAGTTCTGCCGAATCCAGTCGGCTGCGTCGTGCACGGTGTGGAGCCGCCTCGACGTCGCGTTCGCATTTGGACTTTTTTTAGCCGCAGTATCCGGCGCCAAAAAGACTTGGGCGCCATTATGGAAGACCAACTCCTCAAATCGTTGCAGGAGGCATTCACACTGATCATCTACGCAAGCGGGATGGGATAACAGTTGCGCCAACGGGCGGGGCGACACAACGGACCTCGCGACATCGATGCAATGCGGCAACTTATCATCCCAGCCGGACGGATACGAATGAAACGAAATATAGTTGAGCAAATCTTGCACTGCTGCTATCGAGAGACGGTCTCGCGACCGAGTATCCAAGTGCGGTGCAAGCAGCCCCAAGGCGTCCCAAGCCCGATTCGCACTGTCGCCAACCTCGATATCTCGGATCGAAAGCAAACGACTCCAGAAGTGTCTGACTTGCGAATCCTGGAGTCGCGGCGCCAGGCAAGTAACCCGCTAATCGCGAAGCGGTAGGTAGCGTCGCGGGCTGCTGCATTGTCCTCGATTGGCTTCTCCAGAATTCGGATGAGAGTGTCTCCGGCCTGTCTTGCTTCGGCCAGCGCCAATCGTGGTGCCAACGCGGCGAGCCCATCACCCACAGCAGGACTTCCCCAAGCCTCTACGAGTAGCGCGCGAGTCTGCATGACGGCAAGCAAAGCGTGCCACGCTTCGGACGCCTGCGTGGGAGTAAGCCGCGGAGCTAATGTGGTTATCCCGCCGGCTCCAATGTTCGGTGACCGCTCGATCATCGCGATAACTCGCTTGCAACCAATTGGATTGCACCTGCATCCAGTCGTGCCGATAGAGCTTTTAGTCCCTCGCAGATTTCGGGGTCCCTGGACGCGTCTGAGTTCTTCGCACGTGATATTAAGAGGGTGAACGCCCTCTCCACGTCTTCTTTCTCAACGCGTGACGCGACTCCGGCGAACTCCGCGGTTGCGCCTACGGACGAACTCTTGAGCCGCGACATCACCTCCTGAATTACGCGTCGGAGCTCTTGCTGATCCAGTTTCGAGACCAACGCGGCCAAAGAGTTGGAGTCGACGTAGGTTATTGCACGCCCTTCTCTAAGCTCGGCAGTGCACGCGATGAATGCACGTTTTGCCTGTTGTGGATTAAGCCGGGGAGCAAGCCACTTTATGGCGCGATCGTTGCGCGCCCATGTACGGCGACTCTGGGAGAACCCGGATGAGCGCGTCCAAAACGAGGTCCACCTGCGCGGGTTGCAGATGCAAGGAGAGGGTCGACAGGGCTTTGCCTGAAAACAGAAATACGTATTGCCCCGACTCGTTGGTCTCTCGATTGCGTCGTTCTCCCAGAATAGGAATTAAGGCGTCCCAGCCGCGCTTGATCTGTCGAGAATCGACCCGAGGTATTAGTGCCGCAAGTATTGATACCGCCCCAACAACGCAACCTGTCGCATGCGTTTTCCGAAGCACTGCAATCGAGGCATCGCCGGCACGTGCCGCTTGTTCTGGGCTGAGTCGTTCCGAGTACAGCTGCACCGCTTCTCCGAGACTGTGCCATGTCCCATCATCTGTTGACCGTTCGAGGATCAGCAGCAATGGTTCGACGCTTAACTGCACAATCTGTCGCGAATCTTTGCGAGTCGCGGCAAATGAAGTAAATTCGCCAAATCGATCACCGAGTTTATTGATCGGATTACTAAGGTACGCGCAGCTCTCTTCCCAAGCGGGTAAATCGGCCGAGCCTAGTGCCATGGCAAGCCAACACGCGGCTATGCGGATTCTCGGGTCGGCGGCCCTATCGCGCTGCTTGGATGAAAGGATTTTGCTCGCTTCTGCATACCCGGTCGGGCTTAGTCCAACGCACGACTGAATCACTCGTTCCGCACGACGTGCGACCCTGAAAGCAGTTTCTGGATTGTCCAACGCAATTTCGAGCACGCGCATTTTCAACGGAGATTCTGGGATGGCCGACCAATCGACGAAGCTGCGCAACTCGCCCGGGCTTTCGCCGCTCCCGGAGAACCCGATTGGACGCAACAGGCCGTACGCCAGTTGACGCTCGGCTTGATCTCGCTGCGCCGCCTCGTCCTTCAAAGCTTTGTCTTTTGCGTCACGATCTTTGGTAGCTTGCTCGAGCGCCTCGACAGCTCGCTCCTTCGATACGTCTGCAGCCTGCTCGGCTCGCCTCGCCCGGAACAGACCCCACGTTGTTCCGCCGATCCCGACGAGAAGCACGGCTCCGATCGCGGCCAGCGCGATCACTGGCCCTCGGTGTTTCCGCGCGAACTTCCGTATCCGATACGCCGCCGAAGGCGGCGAGGCCTCTACCGGCTCGTCATTGAGATATCGCAGCACATCCGCCGCGAAGGCGTTGGCCGTTTCGTAGCGGCGGTTGCGGTCTTTTTCGAGGGCCTTCATGGCGATCCAGTCGAGGTCGCCGTGGAACATTTTTGAGAGCTTGGCTGGCTCGGTTTTGCGTTGGGCGGCGATCGAGGGGAGCGCGTCGCCCGACTGGCTCAGGCGGAGGCTTGGTTTCGGCGGCTCTTCTTCGCGGATGATTTTGAGCAGCTCGTCGTAGGCGGCCTTGGCCAGGCGCTCTTTGTTGAAGGGGGTCGAGCCGGTGAGGAGTTCGTACAAGAGCACGCCGAGCGAATAGATGTCGCTGCGGGTGTCGATGTCGAGGCCGCTCATTTGGGCCTGCTCGGGGCTCATGTAGAGCGGCGTGCCGATCATTTGGGCGTAGCGGGTGTAGATCGTGCGTTCGGTGAGCGGCTGGTAGAGGGCCTTCGCGACGCCGAAGTCGATCACCTTCACCACCGGGCGGTCGTCGTGCAGCGTGATCAGCACATTCGACGGCTTGACGTCGCGGTGGATGATGCCTTTGAGATGGGCGTGCTGAATGGCGTTGCAGACCGGCACGAAGAGTTCCAGGCGCTCGCGGGGCGTGAGCTGGGCCTGGTCGCAGTACTCGGTGATCGGGATGCCGCGGACGAGTTCCATCACGAAGTAAGGACGGCCGCTATCGGTCGTGCCGGCGTCGAGCACGCGGGCGATGTTCGGGTGGTCCATCAGGGCCAGGGCCTGCCGCTCGGCCTCGAAGCGGGCGATCACGTCGCGGGTGTCCATCCCCGGCTTGATGATCTTGAGGGCCACCTTGCGGCGGATCGGCTGTTGCTGCTCGGCGACGAAGACGAGACCGAATCCTCCCTCGCCGATCTGCTCCATCAGCTTGTAGGGGCCGATGGTCGAGCCGACCTGCTCGCGAATCGGCTCGCCAAGCCGCGTGGTGGCGATGGCCGCGGCCATTTTGTCGAGGGGCCCGCCCGATTCGCCGTAGGCGCAAAGCAGATCTTCGACGCGTTTTTGCAGAGGGTCGTCACCCTGGCAGGACCGCACGACGAACGCCGCCCGCTCGTCCGGATTCTGAATGTCGAGCGCGGCAAGAAAGATGCCTTTGGCGTCTTTCGGTGTGTCCGACATCACTGGCCCCGCTGTCGAAGCGTCTTCAATTCAGCCTGCTCGAGCTGCACCGCAGCACGATCTGAGGAGGACAAAAAGGGCTTCCTATCATGACATGCGACGAACGGGGCCGAAACGTCTCAGGAAATTTTGAAGATTTCGACTGGGGACGAATCCGCCACGCCATTCGGCGATCGGGAGCAAAAATTCACGTTTTGCTGAGATGGGCGCGCCGGCCGGGTTTTGGGATAACACGGCGCTGAGTTAACACAGCGCTGAGTTAACACGGCGCGAGGGCACGAAGGAGTTTGCGGAGCAACGGACGTGTGGGGCCGGATCAACAAATATCTGCGCGGCTCGTCGGGCGACGAGCGCTCCCAGTTGGTCCGTTTGCTGATCATTTTTTTGGGGACCTGGGCGTTCCTGGCCTTGGCCCACGAGATGCGCGCCGGCGCCACGCAAAGCTTGGATGAACGCGTGATGCGGGCCGTCCGCCGGTCCGACGATCCGGGCCTCCTCATTGGTCCGGCGTGGGTGCAGGACACGGCCCGCGACATCACGGCGCTCGGCGGCTACTCGGTCCTGATTCTGCTCGTTGCGATAACGGCCGGCTTTCTGCAATTGCACGGTAAGCGGGGCGAAACGCGGTTTCTCGTGGGCGCGGCGGTCAGCGGCTACTTCGTCGGCATGCTGCTCAAGGCTTATTTCGTCCGCCCGCGGCCCGACGTGGTCCCGCAGCTCGAAATCGCCTACCAGACGAGCTTTCCCAGCGGCCATTCGATGATGTCAGCCATCATCTATCTCACCTTGGGCACGCTTTTAACGCAGTTCGCCGGCAACTTGCCGCGGCTTCGGATTTATTTCTTGCTGTGCGCGCTGTTCCTGACCGGCATCGTCGGCGTCAGCCGCGTCTACCTGGGTGTGCACTATCCCACGCGACGTACTGGCCGGCTGGACGGCCGGACTGGTGTGGGCCAACCTCTGCGCGCTGGTCGCGGCGCGGCTGCAACGACGGGGCATGATCGAGGAAGAAATCTGAGCGAGTCCAAGGTCGCCGACGCTGAGGTCTCTTCCGACCTTGGACTTTGGACTTTGGACATTGGACCTTGGACTCTCTTCATCAGAGCTCCGTCCGGTGTCGGATGATTTCGCCTTCGATCAGGTAGACCACGTCTTCCGCGATGTTGGTGGCGTGGTCGGCGACGCGTTCGACGTGGCGCGAGGCTGAGAAGAGGTGTAGCAGCGGCTCGATGTAGGCGGGGGTTTCTTTCATCCGCCGCAGGATTTCCTCGATGATCTCGCGATTGAGGCGATCGACGGTTTCATCGCGGCTGCAGACGCGGCGGGCCAGGCCGCTATCCATTTCAACGTAGGCATCGATACTGTTGCGGAGCATTTCGCCGGCGATTCCGGCCATTTCCTTGAGGTTGGCCGGCGCGTAAACCTCGGGCCACGTCACTAGCCCGCAGGCCCGCTCGGCAATGTGGACGGCCAGGTCGGCCACCCGCTCCAGCTCATTGGCGATCTTGAGCACGCTGCTGATGCGGCGGAGGTCGGTCGCTACCGGCTGGTGCATCGCGAGGATCTTGAGGCATTCTTCCTCGATCCGCACGTCCCACTCGTCGATCTCGTCGTCCTTGACCGACATCGCGCGGGCCCGATCGTAGTTGGGCTCGGCCAATTCGTCGACCGCTTGATGGACCATCTCCTCGACCATGGCGCACATCGACAAAATGTCGTGGTGCAGGTCGTCCAGTTCGCGCGCCAGGTGTTTGGTCATGGACTTTCTGAAATTCCTAGCCGAAGCGGCCGGTGACGTAGTCTTCGGTTTGTTTCTGGCCGGGGCGGGTGAACATTTTGGGCGTGGCGTCGATTTCGATCAGGTGGCCGTGATTGAAGAAGGCCGTGCGATCGCTGACGCGGGCCGCCTGTTGCATGTTGTGCGTGACGATCACGATCGTGTAATTCTGCTTCAGCTCGAAGATCAAGTCTTCGACGCGGGCGGTCGAGGCCGGGTCGAGCGCCGAGGCCGGCTCGTCCATCAGCAGCACGTCGGGGTCGGTGGCTAGCGCCCGGGCGATGCAGAGTCGCTGCTGTTGACCGCCCGAGAGTTCCAGCGCGGAATCGGCGAGCCGATCTTTGACTTCGTCCCACAACCCGGCCCGGCGGAGACAGGCTTCGACGAGTTCGGTGAGCGATTTGGAGCTGCGTCGACCGGCCACGCGCGGTCCATAGGCCACGTTCTCGAAGACCGACTTGGGAAAGGGAGTCGATTTCTGGAAGACCATGCCCACCCGTTTGCGGAGGGCGACGACGTCGATGGTCGGATCGTAAATGTCGGTGCCTTCGAGCATCACCTGGCCGGTCAGCCGGGTCCCCTCGATGATGTCGTTCATGCGGTTGAGAGTCCGCAGAAACGTGCTCTTGCCGCAGCCGGAGGGGCCGATGAGCGCGGTCACCGAACGCTCGGGGATCGACAGGGTGACGTCGAAGAGGGCCTGTGCGTCGCCGTAGTAGAAGGAGAGATTTCGCGCTTCGAGCTTCGTCTTCAGCCCGATCTTGGGATCGGGGGGCAGTCCGGCTTGGGCCGCCGCCCGGTCGTTGATGATTGTCGAAAGCCCGTTGAGCATGGGTTGGTCGCCTTGTGCTACCAGCGAGTTTTTCGCTGCATCCGCGCGCGGATCACGCTGGCCGCGATATTGAAGACCTGCAGCAGGCCGAGCAAGACCAGAATGGCGGCCGCCGCCACATGACGGTATTCCTGCTCCGGCCGCGAAATCCAGTTGAAGATCAAAACGGGCAGCGCCGTGAACGAATCGAAGGGCGCCTCGGCCAGTCCGCCCGGGTGTTTCACCACGTCGACCGGGGACTCGATGCCCCCCGGCGTGTTGGCCAGGTAAACGGCGGCCCCCACCACCAAAAGGGGCGCCGTTTCGCCGATCGCGCGGGAGACCGAAAGGATCACGCCCGTGATAATTCCGGGCGTCGCGGCGGGCAACAGCTGGTGGCGAATGGTCTGCCAGTGCGTCGCGCCGAGCGCGTAGGAGGCCTGCCGCAGCGATGAAGGGACGGCTCGCAGCGCCTCGCGGGTGACCACAATCACCATCGGCAAAATCAACAGGCCCAGCGTCAGTCCGCCGGACAAAACCGTGCGGCCAAACGGCAGTGGGATATCGATGTGCACACTGGCCAAGCCGATCTCGAGCACCTTGGGTCGGCCCTGGAAGGCCCCGAACATTTTCACGAAGACGGCCATTCCCAAAATGCCGTAGACGATCGAGGGGACGCCCGCCAGGTTCGACAGGTTGATTTCGATCAGCGTGCGGAGCCAGCCTTTCTTTTCGTACTCTTCCAGAAAGATGCCCGCACCGACGCCGACCGGCACCGCAAACAGCGTGGCCAGCGTGACGAGCCAAGCGCTCCCCAACAGGCCGGCGAGAACGCCCGCCTCCGCTGGGTGACGCGAGTCGTAGTGAGTGAGAAACGACCACGACAGCCAGCCCGCTCCCTGCCACAGCACGCCGCCCAACAAGACGATCAACACGCCCAGCCCAAACCAGGCGGAGACCGCGCACGCTCCGGCAAACCCCCGGTTGACGAGGTCCGCCCGCGCGGACGCATCGGTCCGCGGGCGGCTCACTCCCAGTCCCGGTGCGGCGGCGCTCATTGATACGTCTCTCGGTAGCGGCGCATCACCAGGTGCGACAGCAAGTTCATCGCCAGCGTCACCGCGAACAACGTCATCGCGACGGCGAACAGGGCCTTGAAGTCGAGGCTCTGATGCGGCTTGTCACTGAAGCTGACATTCACGATGTAGGCGGTCATCGTTTCGACGCTGCGGAGCGGATTGAGCGTGAGGGCTGGCGTCTGTCCGGCCGCGATCGCCACGGCCATCGTTTCGCCAACGGCCCGCGAAATTGCCAACAGGAAAGAGGCCAGGATGCCCGAGAGCGCGGCCGGCACGACCACCCGCGTCGAGACGTGATACTTGGTGGAACCGAGGGCGTAGGCGGCCTCGCGGAGAGCTTGCGGCACCGACCGCAGTGCGTCTTCGCTCAGCGAGGCGACAATCGGAATGATCATGATCCCCACGACGATCCCGGCGCTGGCCGCGTTAAAGATCTGCACGTCCCAGCCAAAGAGTCCGGTCAGCACGGGCCGCAAGAGGTAGGGCGTGATAAAAACCAGGGCGAAGTAGCCAAAGACCACGGTCGGAATCCCTGCCAGGATCTCGAGAATCGGCTTCACTTTGTTCCGCGTGCGGGGCGATGCGTATTCGCTCAGGTAGATCGAACCGGCCAGACCAATCGGCAGTCCGATCAGCGCGGCGATCCCCGCGACCAGAAACGTGCCGCACAACAGGGGCAAGATGCCGAAATGCCGGTCGGAAAACTGCGGCGTCCAGCGAGTCTCCGTGAAGAACTGCCACGGCGACACGAGTTGAAAGAAGGCCTCGTGCGGCGGAACGGCAATCAGCGTTTCGGTCACCAGGACGTAAATGATGCCGACTGTCGTGAGGATCGAGGCCATCGCGCACGCCAACAGGATCAGGCGAATGGCCTGTTCGCGGGCGCGAACCAGCGACGAGCGCCGAATCAGTCCGTGTGGATTCGCCGGCGCGAGTTTGGCGGCCAGTCGCTCGGCCATCGGTGATTCGGCCCCGCGGTCCGTTAGAGGGCTTGGCAAAAGTTGGGCAATCCTAGAACGCGCCGGCCGCGGTGCGCGTCAGCTGGGCGCGGGCTTTGGCATACTCGGCCGGTGGAAGCGGCAGGGAGTGCACCTCCGCGGCCAATCCCGGACCGCGGTCGAGATAGAAGTTTAAATACTCCACGACCTCCCGGCGACACAAAGCCCGCCGGTTGACGTAGAGAAACAGCGGACGCGACAGCGGCGCATATTCTCCGCTGGCGATCGTGGCTTCGTTCGGCACGATCGCGGCGGATGGGTTTGAGCCAGCCGCAATCGGGACGGCCCGCACGGCCCCGCGGTTGAGCACGGAGTAAGCGTAGCCGAAATAGCCCAAGGCGCCGGTGTCTCCTTCCACGCCTTGCACCAGGAAATTGTCGTCGGAGCTTTGCTGGAAATCGGTCCGACAGTCTCCCCGTTTGCCGCAAATCACTTCGGTGAAGTACTCGAACGTGCCCGAGTCGGTGTCCGGGCCATAGAGCAGGATTTTGGTCGCCGGCCACGCCGGATCGATCTCGTTCCAAAAGCTGACGCGGCTGCCCGACTCCCAAATTCGCTTGAGCTGGGCGACGGTGAGTGCGCGGCACCAGGTGTTTTGTGGATTCACAACCACAGTCAGGCCGTCGAGTGCGACTTTCAGCTCGAGGTAATCCACGCCGTTCTGTTTGCAGGCAGTGATTTCTTCGGGCTCGATCGGCCGCGAGGCGTCGCAGATGTCGAGCTCGTCCACGTCGAATCGCTTGAAGCCCCCGCCGGTACCGGCTCGGCCCAACGTCACCCGCACCTGACGATGCAGCTTGAGGAACTCCTCGGTCACCGCTTGCGTAATCACATAAACGGTGCTCGATCCGTCGATGGTGATCGGGCCGCGTAGCGTTTGACCAGTCGCCGCCCGCTTTTCCGCGTCGGCTCGCGATCGACTGTCAGCCTCGGACCGATCCGCCTGCGAGACTGCTCCGGACGTCGGATCCGCATCTCGGATTCTGACATCCGCTGACGAACCCCGCGAAGGCGGCGAGGACGGCGAGTTGCAATCGGAAATTGACGACGGGCGAAGGCGACATGCGAGCCTCGATCATCGTCCGCCGTGGTTAAGAAAGAATGAAGAGACCGCCCGCCGACTGTCCGCTCGCACACGAAAATTTAACTTTTGTCATCCGTTTTTGAGGGTTTTTACTTTGACTTACAAGTGTTCATGCGGTCTGATCGCAGGCTTGAGGGCGGAAGGTTCGGTTGAAGAGGAGGAGTCCTAAGCGGTTTCTGTGGAAGTTTTTGCGCTGGTTTTTTGCCAGCCGGGGTCGGTGTGGTCTTCTTACCAAGTAGGGGGGACGCAGTATGCTGCGACACAAAAAGTCGGGGTTTACACTGATCGAGCTTCTTGTCGTCATCGCCATCATTGCCGTCTTAATTGCGCTTTTATTGCCAGCCGTGCAGTCGGCCCGGGAGGCGGCACGTCGCACCCAGTGCCGAAACAACCTCAAGCAAATCGCGCTGGCGGAACACAATTATCACGATATCAGTCAGAGGTTCACCCCCGCTCTCGACTTTCGCTGGGGTGACTACACGCCGAACGGACCCTGCTTCTGCACGGGCGTCATCTGCATCGGCTGTCTCAACGAGCACTTCGCCGGAGAGCGTTTGCTGCCGTTCCTGGAGGCCACCACTGTTTACAGCAGGATCTGCTTTAACAGCCCGATGTTTCCTCCCTGCTGCGAGCACCCAAGCAAAATCTATTGCTGCTTCAGCTGCCTCTGGAACTGTTCGGCGAACGGCCGAAACACGAAGGTCGGCCCTTATCCGGGCAAGAACATCAGCAATCCGTGCCTCGATCCGTGCAGCTCCACGCGTCCCGGCGCGGCAGTGATCCCGGCGTTTGTTTGCCCGTCGGCCCCGCGCGTCAACAACCCCTTCGTCGAGACGATCTCGCTTTCCTGCAAGTGCTACTATGGCGGCTGCGCGATCAGCGGCCAAAAGTGCGCCTTCCCTCCGGTATTGGCCGGTGCCAGCGACTACGAGCCCAACGGCGGCTACGCGTCGACTACCGTTAACTGCCTTAACTGCAAATGCCTCACGAACAAACAGTACCTGCCGCTCGGCGGCGCGTACTTGTTCCAGAACTGCAGCCAGCCGGAAATCAACCGGCTGGGTCCCATTAGCGTGTGGGAGGCAGGTGTGCCGATCGACAACATCGTAGACGGGACGTCCACCACTGTGCTGTTTGCCGAAGTGGCCGGCCGGCCGGACTTCTGGGTCCGCGGAGTTAAAATGACTCGCGCTCAAATCGCCGCCCCCGTTCCCGCCGGCCTTGGGGACGCCGCGACCGGTCCGGGCAACGTTCCCCCGTCCAACTGGGGCGGTTGCTGGGCCTGCACGGATAACGTCTTCATTACCAACCAGGGGACGAACCTCCAAGGGCTGCCGTATACGTACGTCTACAACTCCGGCACGCCCGTCTGCTTCCTCAACTGCATCAATGTCGGTGGGCTTAACTGGTACGCGTTCCACCCCGGCGCAGTCGGCATTGCGCTGTGCGATGGTTCGGCCCGCATGATCAGCGAAAACACGGGCTTGACCGTGCTCTGCCGCATCATGAGCTATCGCGGCCACAAGCCGGTGACCGACAGCAGCTTCTAGTCCTCGTCGAGGGCCCATTCGGGCGATTCGTTGATTCGTTTCACCGGTTTCTCTCCCAGGCTGGGATGGATCTTCCATCCCGGCCTGGGGCCGTTTTGACTTGCGCCTCGTTCTTGCGGAGACTCGACCATGTTTTCTCTCCCGCGGTTTGCGGGTCATTCATTCCAAATTGTGCTGGCTTGTTTCGTCGTCGCGAGCACATTGGCCGGGTGCAGCCGGCAAAAGAGTGACACGGAGGCCGTCGACCAGTTTTTCCTGGACAACCCCAAGGCCAAACGCCAGACCATCGGCAAGTTCGCCGGCCATGTGACAATCGACGGGATGCCGCCCGACAAGGCGGCCGGCCAGTTGTTCGTGTTGCTCAACGATGCGGAGCATCCCGTGCGGCTGCCGCCCCGATTCGTCGCCTGCAACGAAGACGGCACTTTTGCCTTCACGACTTACCTGGCAGGCGACGGTGTCCCCGTCGGCAAGTACGTGATTGAGTTCGCGCAATTGAAACTCCCCCGTGGGGGACGCGGCCGCGCCGCGAGTGGCATTGCGCGAATGTACGGACAGCCCGACGGACTCAAGAATCTCTACAGCGATCCGGAAAAGAATCTGAGCGACCCCAACCTGATCGTGACTGTCGAATCCCCCGGCCGCACCGATTACGAATTCAATCTGCAGGTGGCCGGCAAAGACGCAGTCGCGGCCCCGGGGAAACTCGCAGCAGTAAGCATCCCCACGCTTTAATCCGGCTGGGGTGACGAACGGGTGGCGGTTCTCAGCAAAACCGCGGCGGGCGCTCGTCAGCAGGCGCGAGGCGACCTTAGAAGATGTGCCCTTCCTGGGGACCGTCTTTGGTCAGCGTCAGGATTTCGGGGCCGTCGTCGGTCATCAGGATCGTGTGCTCGAACTGGGCCGACAGGCTGCCGTCCTTCGTCCGCACCGTCCACTTGTCTTTGTGATCGAGCACCGTCTCCCAGGTGCCGACGTTGAGCATCGGCTCGATGGTGAAGCAGACGCCGGGCGGGATCAGTTCGCCCACGTTGTTGGGGTGCGGGAAGTGAGGGATGCCCGGATCCTGGTGGAATTGTCGGCCGATCCCGTGCCCTTGGTACTCCTTGACGACGGCAAAGCCCTCGGCCTCGGCGTGCTCGGAGATCGCCGCACCAATGTCGATCACCCGGCCATTGGGCTTGATCGCGCGGATGCCGCGATAGAGACAGTCGAAGGTCACCTGCACGAGACGGCGGGCGGTGTCGGACACATTGCCGATGAGAAGTGTCTCGGACTGATCGCCGTACCAGCCGGCGACGATCGTCGTCAGGTCGACATTGATGATGTCCCCGTCGCGGAGCACCGTTTTATCGGGAATCCCGTGGCAGACGACTTCGTTGATGCTCGTGCAGATGCTCTTGGGAAAGCCCTGGTAGCCCAGGCACGCCGGGATGTGGCCGTGATCGAGCGTGTATTCGTGGACAAGCCGATCGAGCTGAGCAGTCGTCACGCCGGCGACGACCTTCGGGCGGATGAAGTCCAACAGCTGGGCGTTGAAGCGGCCCGCGGCGCGGAGCCCTTCGCGCTCGGATTCGTCATAAATCGGAATGGCCGGGGCGGAACGCTTTCGACGCACGACGACTGGTTCTTTATCCGGATCGTTTATGATGGTCTCAAACCGCTGGTTCGCAGCCTTGCCAATTGTCGTGATCGCGGCGGTCAAGTTCAACTCGTTTGTCCCGCTTTGAAGCTGATCCTTCGTGACTCGTCGCGCGCCACGCAAGCAAAAACAATCCGCCTTGATGGGCAACCACCAGCGGTGCTGGATCTGGGGCCGCCTGCCCGTGATGGAAACATTGGAAGCGGGCCGTTGGCGTCCGCTGGAAATCCGGCTCGACGAACGGCTGCCGGCCGCAGGAACGCGACGAGGTCCTGCGGCACGCGGAGCGGCTGGACGTGCACTGCGACTTTCGAGCCTGCGGCGGCGCTCGAGCGCTTGTGCCGTTCTGGCGAGCATCAAGGTTACCTCGCCAAGATGCCCCCCTATCCGTATGAAGATGCGGACGATCTTCTCCAGTCACGCCCACCTGTTCCGTTTTATATCGTCTTGGACGCCATCCAGGATCCATTCAATTTTGGCGCCGTTCTGCGGAGCGCGGACGCCTTTGGCGTGGATGGCGTGTTTGTTGGCGCGACGCAGCAGGCGGAAGTTTCGAGCCTGGTCGTGAGGGCCTCCTCGGGAGCCGTCAATCACGTGCGTCTCGCCCGCGTCGATGAATTGCCGACGTGGATCGCGCGGCTCAAGGCCGAGGGCGTACGCGTCGTCGGCACGGCACCGGCGGCGCGGCGTGACGTCTCGCAAGTCGATCTCCGCGGCCCGACGGCACTCGTTCTGGGTAATGAGGCGGTCGGAATCCGCCCGCAGATTCTAGAGCTGTGCGACGAGCGCGTCGCCATTCGCCAGCACGGCCGAGTGGGCTCGCTGAATGCGGCTGTGGCAGCCGGGATTTTGTTCTACGAGGTTGCGCGGCAGCGCACGCGGCGTGTCTAGACGCCGCAGGTTCTGAGACTCTCGGCCGCTGACTTTGTTCCGCCGCGGCTGGTCGGGGTGGAAATGAGTTGCCGCGTCGCGCATGCTCAACTTGTGGCAGTCCACCTGAGAAATCCTCATAGCATTCTCGCGACGTTCGCGAGGCGGCCCGAAGCGGTCATCGACGTGCGATTGCCCGCGGGACCGGCGTCGGACGCGTGGCGGGACGTCGAGCGTTTGGCGCGGGAATATCGCGTCCCGGTCGTCCGCGGCGCCACGCACGGCGAGCGGGTCGGTCGCCGCGGCCAGCGCGAGGCGGAGGGAGGCCGTGGGGGAATTGCCGAAGCGACCGTCAAGGAACACCCCGAGGTGCCGCTGGAAGTCTTGTTCGGCGTCGACTCGCCCGCGAGCGGGCAGGCCGACAGTGTTCAGGACAACGGTGTCCCGGACAACGGCGCTCAAGACAGCGTCGCCCAAGACACCGGCGGGCGGCGCTCGGGCCATCGGCTTTGGCTGGCCCTCGATCAACTGCAAGACCCGCACAACGTCGGGGCCATCTTTCGCACGGCCGCCTTCTTCGGTATCGCCGGCATCCTGCTGACGCGCGATCGGTCCGCTCCGCTCAACGGCACGGTTTATGACGTCGCCTCCGGAGCGCTCGAGGTTGTTCCTTTTTCGCACCCGGCGAACCTGAGCCGCGGCCTCGAGATCGCCAAGGCTGCCGGCCTGTGGGTGCTGGGGGCTTCGGAGCATGCAGAGCAGGATGTGTGCGCCGTCGATCGCGATCGCTCGTGGCTCTTGGTGTTGGGCAATGAAGAGCGCGGCTTGCGGCGTTTGACACTCGACACCTGCGACGAAACATGCCGCCTGACCGCGCGGGGCGAGATCGGCTCGCTCAACGTGTCCGTCGCCGCCGGTGTGCTGATGGCCCTGCTGTCGCCCGGAACCGGCCGTGACCAAAGTCCGCTGGCGGGCAAGCCGCGACTCGACTGAGCTCGCCGAAGCCCAGTGCCACCCGGCTGAGCCGCCTGCCTGCCGCTACAAACGTGTCCCGCTATAAACGCGACAATCGGCGCATCCGGATCAACCGGACTGTCCCTCGGCAGGCCACGTGCCTCCGAACGGCAGGCGGGCTGCTTTGGCGCCGTGCGGGTCAAAAACTACCAGGAACGGGCGCACCCTACGACCGTTGCCGTCGTAAAGGTGGCCTCTCTTCAGCCTCTGTCTCGGCGCCCCTTGGTTGACGGCCACAAGCCATGGCATAGCCTTCCCTTCGGATTGTCCCGCGGATTGGCCCAAGCATGGCTGTTAAGGGAAAACTGACACCGGCCGAGTTCCTCGCCGCGCTCAAGGGGCGGAAGCCTCCCTCAAAACAAGCGACAGCGAAGACTTCGGACGAAGTCGACGATCTCGATCTTTCCGACCTCCAGGACTCGCCGAAGGGCGAGGAGTCGGACCAGGAGGAGCCGCGCGCCGACTCCGCCGAAGACGCCGTCCACGACGCGCTGTCTTCCGGCGACCATCCGTCGGGCAGCCGCTACATCGGACACTACGTCAAACGCAGTTCGCGGCTCTCCGAGCTATTTGATCGCGTCAATAACCTGCTCAGTAACTCCAACCAGCAGGACGCGGGGCAGCCCTTTCGTCCGAAGGCTCCCGAAACGCTCGAAGAGACCGGCCTGACGTTCGAGGAAATCGAGCGGCTGATTCTTAAGTACCTCTTGGCGAAGGGCTCATCGCGCGGCCGCGCCATCGCCAACCAGGTACGGCTCCCCTTCCAGATCACCGACCCGATTCTGAAACAGCTCAAACAGGAGCAGCTGCTGGCCTTCAAAGGGTCCGCGGAGATGGGCGACTACGACTTCGCCATCACCGAGTTCGGCCGCGAACGGGCTCGCCGCTACTCCGAAGAATGCACCTATTTCGGCTCGGCCCCCGTCACCCTGCCCGATTACCTGCAGGCGATGGCGGCCCAGAGCATCGCGAAGCAGCAGGCGACGGAAGAAGACCTGCGGCGCGCGTTCAATGATCTCGTTGTCTCTCAGCGGATGCTCGACCGTTTGGGGCCGGCCATCAATTCGGGCCGCGGCATGTTCTTGTTCGGCAGCCCGGGCAACGGCAAGACGAGCATCGCCGAGCGGGTCACGCGGTCGTTCGGCACGACGATTTGGATTCCGCGAACGCTGGGAATCGACGGCGACATCATTCGCCTTTACGACCCGGGCGTGCACGATGCCGTCGAGACCGAAACGCAAGAGGGCATCCTGAATCTGTCCGGGATCGATCGCCGCTGGGTGCAGATCGTGCGTCCCACCGTCGCGGCCGGCGGCGAATTGACGATGTCCGAGCTCGAAGTCACGCAGAACGCCCAGACCAAAATCTGCGAGGCCCCGCTGCAGCTGAAGAGCAACTGCGGAGTCTTGATCATCGACGACTTCGGCCGGCAGACCATGCCCGTCGAAACGCTGCTCAACCGCTGGATCGTGCCGCTGGAAAAGCGCTTCGACTTCCTCAATATTCCCAGCGGCAAAAAGATTCAGGTGCCGTTCGACCAGTTGATCATCTTCTCGACCAACCTCGAGCCGAAGGACCTGGTGGACGGCGCGTTCCTGCGGCGAATTCCGTACAAGATCGAGGTCCCGGACCCGACCGAAGACCAGTTCCGCGACCTGTGCAAACTCATGGCGCCGAACCTCGGTTTCGAATACGATGCGGCGGCCATCGATTACCTGATCGAAAAGCACTACAAGCAGGCGGGCCGCCCGTTTCGCGCCTGCCAGCCCCGCGACCTGATGCTCCAGGTGAAAAACTTCTGCAGCTTCAAACAGAGCGCGAAGAAGCTGTCGGAAGAGGCGTTTGACGTCGCCATCGAGAACTATTTCTCGGTGATGTAGCGGCTGCAAATTGCGAACGCTCGTCGCGGACGGGAACAGGCGCCGTTTAGAATGGGTGAGCTGCATTCCGACGGAGCCCGATCCTCGAACGCCGGCCTGGGAGACGCCTTTCACGTGGAGCCGCATCCGCTTCGCTTCCTCCGCAATCTCGGTCGCAGCGGCGAGATTGCCGCGGTCTTCGTCAAGCACGGCTTCGGCGACGTCGTGGACCGCATCCGCATGCAGCGCTACGTGCCGCTGGGGCCGTCGCGTCATTCTGCGGCAGCCGACCCTGTCCGACGTTCACGAATCGCGGGCGCGTCGCTTTCGCCGGGCACTCGAAGACCTGGGTCCAACATTCGTGAAGTTCGGCCAGGTGCTCAGCACGCGTGCCGACCTGATCCCGCTCGACGTGATCGAAGAGCTCCGGTTGTTGCAGGAGCACGTACGGCCCTTCCCCTACGAGGAAGCGATCGCGACGGTCGAGCGGGAGCTGGGACGGCCCGCCACGGAGCTGTTTGCCGTCTTCGACCCGAAGCCCATCGCCTCGGCATCGCTCTCGCAGGTCCACAAGGCGATCGGCCACGACGGCCGGGTGCTGGCCGTCAAAATCCGCCGGCCCAACGTGCCTCGCGAGGTCGAGCGCGATCTGTCGTTGATGACCGAGCTGGCGCTCTTGATCCAGAACCACATTCCCGAAGCGGACGTCTTCGATCCGGTGGGGCTCGTCAATCATTTTGCCCGCACGATCCGTCGCGAGGTCAACTTCTCCCGCGAGGGGCGAACCGTCGAGGAGTTTTCCCGTTTCTTTCGCAACGATGCCACGCTCGTCATCCCCAAGGTGCACTGGGATCTGACCGCCGAGGCCGTGTTGACGATGGATTTCGTCGAAGGCTGCCGCATCGACGACCGGGTGACGCTGGACGGTTTGGGCATTCAATCGCCGTTTCTGGCGGCCAACGGCGCGCGGATCTTCATGAAGATGGCGTTCGAGATCGGCGTATTTCACGGCGATCCGCATCCGGGGAACATGCGCGTCCTGCCCGACGGCACCATCTGCCTGCTCGATTTCGGCATGGTCGGCATCCTCGACGACGACAAACGCGAGCTCTTGGTCGATCTGTTCGTGGCCGTGCAGCGGCATGACGTCGGCCGCGCGGTCGAGCTGGTGCTCGCGCTCGGTCAGCCCTTTCGCCCGATCGATAGACCGTTGTTGCGGGCCGACGTTCGCGACTTCATCGAGAATTACTACGGCGTCCCGCTCGAGCAGTTGCACGTCGGCCGGATGCTGACGGACTTTGCAGCCGTCATGCTCCATCACGGGATTCGCTGCCCGGCGGACCTGATGTTGTTGATCCGCTGCCTGGTGACGCTCGAGGGGGTGGGGCGGAGCCTGGACCCCGCCTTTAACCTGGCCGCCCACTTGGCGCCGTTCGTCGAGCGGATCGTGTCCGAACGTTACAGCCCGCGGCACATGGTCGACGGATTCCTCGACGAGTCGCGCAAGCTGGCCCAACTGGCCCGCGACGTGCCGCACTACGTGGGGCGCTCGCTGGAGAAGCTCAGCAAGGGCGAGTTGCGCGTACAGTTCGAGCACACCGGTCTCGATCGGCTGATGACCGAACTCGATCGATCGAGCAACCGGGTGGTAATTGGACTCGTCGTGTCGGCGTTGATCCTGGCCTCGTCTCTGGCGCTCCGCACCGGGTCGGAATCGGTCTGGTTTTCCGTTCCGCTATTCGTTTTGTCGAGTTTGCTGGGAATCTGGCTGATTTACGGAGTTTTCCGTAGCGGCCGATTGTGACGGCACCCGCTGACGCTCGCGAATTGCCGGGTCTGACGGATTTGCCGACGCGGACTGCCAACCGCGCCGTTGAGAGGCCGTCAAGCGACCATCAGC
Organism: uncultured Planctomycetaceae bacterium; assembly: GCA_963813715.1. Taxonomy (GTDB): domain Bacteria; phylum Planctomycetota; class Planctomycetia; order Planctomycetales; family Planctomycetaceae; genus DASPSM01. The sequence goes on from CAWFAK010000016.1 coordinate 231,184, forward strand.
AGTTTCACCGACGCCCGCGCTGTCGATGCCGTCAAGCAACTGCTGCTTTCTTGGCACGCACGCAGGCGCCTCCGTGTGGCGATTTCGCCGCGCCCGGTTTGGCCGCGCGTTGACGCGGGGCAACGTCCTCGCACGATCACGCGGTGTTCGGCAAATCGCGCCAATTGCAATTTTGCGAAGCGCCAACCGCGACCTATGCTTGCGATAACATAGGTAAAAAAAATCCCATCCCGCTCTCAACCACTTGCGGAGGCAGCTCGCCGGAGGTAAGCCATGAAAAGCTTGATTCGGTTCTTTACAGACGACAGCGCTGCAACCGCGGTTGAGTACGCGGTGATGTTGTCGTTGATCCTGATGGCGGTCTTCGCGACCGTTGCAGCTCTCGGCGGGAATCTGAGCGCCAAGTACACGAGCATCGAGACTCAGATCACGGCCCACGGCGGCTGATCGTTAGCGGGTTCGCTCGTTAACGTTCGCCGCGCTGAGTGTTTGCAGCACGCGAGCGCCGCGAGCGCGATCGAACGGTCGATGACTGTTGACTGTTACATTGCCTTGGGTGGCAACGTCGGCGACGTCGAGCAGAATTTCCGCGCGGCCCTGGCCGGCCTGGCGGCCACCTCTGGGGTCGACGCGGTTTCTCTTAGCCCTGTCTTTCGCACCCAGCCGGTCGGGCAATGGGCAGGGCGCGAATTCTTGAACGCGGCCGCCCGGGTCGACACGAGCCTCGAGCCGTTGGCTCTGCTCGAGCTGCTGCAGGAGCTGGAACGCCGGGCCGGACCCCGGACCGGTCCGCGGTGGGGACCGCGAGCTCTCGACCTGGATTTGATCTTTTACGGCGATCGGACCATCGACGATCCGCGCCTGCAAGTTCCGCATCCCGCGAGTTGGTATCGACGATTCGTGCTCGACCCGCTGGCTGAAATCGCCGGCGACGTGTCACATCCGACCAAAACGCGCACGGTGGCTGAGCTGCGCGAGCGTTTGCTCCGCCGCCCATTGCGACTGTCGTTAGCGGGGGCATCCCGCTCCGCTCGTGAGAGGCTCCGTCGCATTCTGGGAGGACCGGGCATTGAAATCGGCCATTGGGCCGACCAACCGGGGCGAGCGGGAGCGTCGGCCGACCCGGAATTGCTCGCGTGGCTGGGGCCGTCGGACGACGAACCGGAACTTCAGTTCAGCTCTTTGCCCGCGTTGCCGCGACTCGACGCTTCCGGCACGACCGATCCGGTCGGGTTCTTGCGCGACGTGTTGCACTCGGCGCTGGGCTAAGCCGCGAAGCGACGATCGAGATCGTCACGGTCGAGATCGTCACGGTGTGCTAGACGGTCGCAGGCGGAGCGGGTTCAAAAAACCGGACATGGGGGACACGCGCTGGGCGTCCGGGCGCTCGAACGGGGGATCGGACTCGCGGGCCGCGCGAATCGTGGCGACCTGGTGGGGGATCACCTGCAGGTCGTCGAACAGCACCTCGCCCATGCCGTGCAGCGTGAGAGTCAGCGTGTAGGGCCCATCCGCGCGGACCTCGCGGAGTGTTTGGAAGCGCTGCCAACCGCTTTTCTCAGTGAAACGCAAGGCGCCGAGCATCCGGTCGATGTTGTCGTGCACGGTGATTCCGTCGAGGCTGTGAGCCGGCGGCGCGATGACTTTCACCCAACCGCTCACGTGCAGGATCTGTCCACGGCGGACCATCATCGCCGGGCTGGTGACTGCGACCGGCGGCTTGGTGATGATCTCCGGCGCGTCGATTCCCGTGACGGGAATGGCGATGAGGCGTAGCGACGATTTTCCCTTGTGCGGGGAGGGATAGGTTTCAGCCCTGACACTAACCCCTTCGGTCGGGTGCTGCGATTGCGTCCAGCCGGCCAGGATGGCCCGCTTGTTCTCGAAGTCTCCCGAGGGGAGCCGGTTCTCCTGGGGGTTGTCTGCCGTCCGTCCCAGCCGCTGGATGAGACGGTGGTGATCGGGCAAAGTCTGGAAGCAGACCGTGTACGGGCTGGTGATCGGGCCGTATTCGCTCTGGGTGACCGATTCATTCCAGTACGCGTATTGCAGCACGCGTAAGGCCTGCATGCAGTCGCCGGCCGCGTCCCGAGCTTTCTCGAAATCTTTCCCCTGGATGGCCCATTCAGCCTTCTGCAGGGATTGCTCGGCGCCGGAGATCAGTCGCAGACTGTCAGGTTGAGCGGCGCCCAGCTGCGTCAGCTCCGCATCGACCTTGCGCACGCGCTCGAGCTTGGCTTTGGCCAAGTCGATCGAAATCCGGCACTCGCCGGCGCGATCTGCCGAATATGTTCCTCGACCTGGTCTTTCCACCCGCTGTCCGACGACACAAGAATAATCGCCGTCTGATCGAACTTCGGCAGCGTCACCAGGTAGTTCCCGACCGTCTTCTGTTTGGCGAGGGACAGCAGTCCGGTCGTCTTCAGCTCCCAAAAACGGGCCGTTTCGGACGGTTCGGGGATCAGTACCTTGGCGTCTTTTGCGGCGAGCTTGCCCGGCACGTACTGCGCGTCATGAGCGGGCCACGAGGCGACGACCAGCTTATAGCCGGGAGCTTGAAAGACGGTCGCGACCATTTCGGTCGGCATCAGCTTCTTGTTCTTGGCTTGCGTGTCGGCCTCGGCCAGGTTCTGGCGGACCGACCGTTCCAGGTCGCTGGCATCGCGGGGGAAATCGACGAGCTTTCGGGTCGGCTTCGGAAGTTTTTCGTCGACTCTGAAGGTGACGGCCTCGGCGAGGTTGGCCGTCGCCAAGAATGGTTCGATCAGCCCCAACTCGAGATTGAGCTGGGCGATCTGCAACCGTCGTTCGACGGCTCCGACGGCGTTGCTTTCCAGCGAAGTGCGGCTCCAATATCCGAATCCGCGGCAGCCCGCCATGATGGCCGAATACAACTGCAGCCGGATCTGTTCCGGCTCGAGCACGGCTGGGGCCATTCGAAACTCCGTCCGCCAGTCGTTCATGTTGGGAGCCGCTTCGGTCTGGATCCAGGTGAAGAGATACGTGCCGGGATTCGCGAGACGCGAGCGCTCCATCAGCCAATTGCGATAGTCCTTGAGCGTGAAGGACGTCCCGAAGACGTGGCGGCTGGTGCCGAGCATCGAGACGTAGCGCGAATAGCCGCGCTCGTCCTCCACCACGTCGATCAGCGTGGGACGCCGCAGCCGATAATCGTGAGCCCGCAGCTGTTCGAGCCGCGCCATCACGTCTTCCCGATCCTGCGACGACATCCAGGTGCCGAGATACCACAGCAGGATCTCGGGGGACTCGTACGCGCACGGCGTGGCCCGGACGCCCTCGGCCGAGAGTTGCTCGACCGGCGCCGGGTCGGTGGGGGGCTCGGCAGCCGCAAAGATCCCGCGCTGGCGGAGCGCCGCGAGCCGCACGTGGTCCTTGGCGCTACGGACATAGACCGTGTTGACATGCAGTTGTTTGAAGGTCTCCAGATCCTCGGCATGGTCGATGACCATCACGGCCAGTCTCGGCCGGCCGTTGACCTCGAACTGCCCCTGGCGGATCGCGGCAATCGGCTGCAAGGGGCGCGGCTGCTCGCGCACGGGCCGCGCTGCGACTTCGATCAATGGCTCGACGCGCGGATCGCTGAGTGCGATTTTCAGCGGCTCGGGTCCCAGCGGACAGGTGAGCGTCACGCGGTCGACGTAGCTACCCGAAACGTCGAGAGTCTCGGTCCGAAAGCGCCAGCGCAACAGGCGGATTTCCCGCTTCAACAACTTATCGAGAGGGCCCACCACCAGCTGCTGCCAGCGGCCAGTATCGGAATAGTCCAACCGCTGGTCTTCTTCCTGGATCCAGCTCTCGAGGGTCTTTCCGCTCTCGGGATCTTTTTGATTCGGAAACACGACGTGCATCAAGAAACGGGCTCCGGGCCGGTTCGCGCGGATCCAGACCGAGGCCTTGAGTTCGGGGAGCGTTAAACACGGTTTGGCCAGCCAATTGTCGAAGAAGATGGCCGCTCCGTTGCGACTCCCCTCGACCAGGACCTCTTCGCCGGGTCCACCGTTATAGCCCCAGTGCGCATCTCGACGGTGCTCGACCTGACCGGGTGCCAGAGAGACTTTCCAGAGAAGCGCATCAGGGGCGGGAGCGGTCCCGTCGCCACGCGCAGTCACTGCCCAGCGGGGTGCGGCCACAACCGCCCCGCAGAAACAGATGACCCAGACGAGCCGAGCAACCCGCATCGTGCTGCCGCATCCAAGGCCGAATCGAACCACGTCTCTGCGTTCGCTAGTCGCGCATTTTTCGTACCGCGCGCGGGCTTCGAGGGCCGGCGCACGGAGCACTCTGGCAAAACGTCAAGGCGGCCCGCGCAAACGTTGACGAAACGAAACTTCGAGGCCTCCGCGGGCCGCCAAACGTAAGTGGCGGATACTACTGGCTTTTGCACAATCGGCCAAGATGAGGCGTGGCGTGCGGAGGACACGACCCATCATCGCCCGCAGTCGTCAAAGTTTCCGTAACTTACGCAGCCCAAAGGGCTTAATGTGGCGACTACTTGTTTTCGTCCTCGGTCCGGCACAGAATCTGTATCTACTCGATCGACACCAACGTCCCCTCTGACGCGACACAGCATGCAGTCACGCTTGCCGGAAAACCCTCCCGACGAACTCCCCCGCGAACTCATCGATTTGGCGCGGACCATCGCGTCACTGCCGAACAGTTACCAGAACGAGCTGGAAACCGCTTACGTCCGCGTCGTCGACGCTGTCCGTCGCCGGCGTCGCATTTTGTCGCTAGTCCAAGAGGCCCTTTCTCAGTTGCGGCTCGACATCAAATACCTGATGTTCGACCTGGAAATGACCCGCAAAGAGCGGGACGAGCTTCGCGAGCGACTGGGCGAACTCTGAGTCGGGTTGAGAGCCAAACGCCTCCATGCCGCTCATTCTCTATAAGCTGGGCGGCAGCCTGCTCACACTCCCGGACCTCGATTCGCGGCTGATGGTTCTCTTCAGGCAGCCGTTGCCCGCTCTGCTCGCGGTCACCGCAAGCCGGCCCGTCGCGCGGGCACTCCTCGTGGGTGGCGGCCGCACGGCCGACGTCGTTCGCGAATGGGACCGTCGTCATCGGCTGGGAGACCAGCGGTCGCACGACCTGGCCCTCGCAGCGATGGGCCTCAACGCGCGGCTCGTCAAATCGTTGTTGCCCGCTGCGGAGTGGGCGACGAAAAGGAATTCGATCGGCCGGCCGCGTGCTGGCGGCCGCGTCGCCGTGCTCGATCCGCAGGCCGTTCTCGACGAAGCCGAACGACAAGCCGCTGCTCGACTGCCCCGCTCTTGGGACGTCACGAGCGATTCCCTCGCCGCCTTTCTGGCGATCGAGTGGGGCGCTCGGGCGATCGTGCTCGTCAAATCGACGCCGCGCCCCGGCAGAAAAAATGTCCTTGAGGCAGCGCGCCGGGGCCTGGTCGACAAGCACTTTCCAGAGTTGGCGCCGCGGATTCCGGTCATTGCCTGGGTCAACCTGCGCACCGGCAGCCCTCCGTTGAACGCTGGTTGTGACCGCAAATCCAAGAGTGCCGCAACGCCTTGTTTGTCGCAGTGTTCGTTCGCCGATGCTCGTTGCACGCGTGTGAAGGCCGCTCTACACTACCGGCATGGCGAAGCGTTCTCCGTGGTACAAGGATGGCTTGTCGTTCACATGCACGCAGTGCGGGAATTGCTGCACCGGTGAGCCGGGTGTCGTGTGGGTCACCGAAGAGGAACTCGCCAAGATGGCCGAGGTCCGCGGTGAGTCGATCGACGAGGTGCGGAAGAATCACACGCGGCTGGTCGACAAGCGCGTCTCTCTGACCGAGCGTCCCAACGGCGACTGCACGTTCTTCGACCCGCAAACGCGGCACTGCACGGTCTACGGCGCTCGCCCCGCGCAATGCCGCACGTGGCCGTTTTGGAACTCGAACCTCGAGAGCCGCGAGGACTGGAAGAGGACGCAACAGGCCTGTCCGGGAGCCGGACAGGGGCAGTTCTTCCCGCTCGAGGAAATCGAGCGACTGGCGCGCGTCATCGATATCTGAGAGCCGCGAGCTAGGGCTTGCCGCCCATCCGCGACCACATCCACGCGACCAATGCGGCGTGCAGCGCGAAGTGCAGCCAATAGAAGAACGGGGCTTCGTACCGGTCGATCCATTGGGGAATCGGGCAGGGGGAGCCTTCCGGGCAGTACGTTGCCACCACTCGTTCCGCGTACAGCTCATAGGCGATGAAGAGCGTCAGCCCGACTGCGAGCAGCAATTCGAAGGTTTCGATGGAACCAATCTCGACATGGCATTTTGTTCAGGTAAAATAGTGGCCATTTACGAGGGAGATAAACGGGAGCTCTCCCAGACTGGATCAACGCCGAGGCGCAAGTCCGCCAAACGGCCCTGTACCGGCTGTCTGGGTTTGATCCCGTGGTTCGGAGGCCCGGCGAAAAAAGCCCACGCGGAACGACTTGACACTAAGTTCAACTTACCATTACAGTTGAGACACCTCAGCGGGACACAAGTTACCAATGCCGGTCCGGTCGCATCTCTCGGGGGAGAATCGAAACGTGACCAAAAAAGAAATCGTAAAATCGATTTCCGAAGAGATTGGTCTGACGCAACTCAAAACCAAAGAAATCGTTCAGAAGACGTTCGACGCCATTATCGAGACCCTCGTTGCCGACCATCGGATCGAGCTACGCAACTTCGGCGTGTTCGAGGTCAAGAAGCGAGCGGCCCGCAAAGCGCGCAATCCGCGAACCGGCGAACGCGTGGATGTCGCGGAGAAATGGGTGGTTACGTTCAAACCCGGCAAGGAAATGGAAGAACGAGTTCGCCAGCTCGAAGAGGCCGCCGCTCAAGAAGCCGCCCGCGCAGCCGCAAATTCCTCCCCAACGCCAGAACCCGCACATCAGGCTTAACTTTTCTGCTTGAGCAACCGATCTAATAGAAATATGTCGAGTCAACGACCGGGACGAAACTCTAGTCGGTTACCCCAGAACAGACGAGTCGAAGTCCTAAAGCGTTGAAGCGACGACGGATCGAATCTCGGGAACCCGCACTCCCGTCCGACGACCCACCAGTTTCCCCGGTTCTCGGGGATAAGCCTCGACTGATCCTTTCGCCAAGTTTCTGTGGAGCCGAAAGCCCGGCCGTAAGCCGGGCGCGGACGAATTTCGCGCGCCGAGACGACTCGGCCGATGGAATTAATCCGTGGCGGAGGTGGAAGATGCGGAAGTTCGTGATCACCGCTTCAATCCTGGCTGCAGCGGCGGCGACTCAGGTCGGCTGCTTCGTGCCCATCTACTCGTCCCAACCGGACGTGCGGGCACGGGAGCTGATCTACCAGTCGGAAAACCTCCGGCACATCCCTGACGTCTGGGAACGGATTTGGGGATTGGACATGCCGGACGTTGAAACTCCGTACCGCACCCACGGTGGCGTGATTTAGTTCAGCTTCGGCTGATCGAACTGGTCCCATTGGGACGGCTTTGGCGCTGCGCCCGTCGTCCGCGCGTCGACTCTGCACTTCCGTCTCGATCCTTCACCACAAAAAGGTCTCTCTCCTCTAGCGGTTTGCCCTGCCCAGATCGGCTGATATGCTGACCCGCGGAGGATCCTCTTCGCGTGAGTCGCCTCGCCGTCAGGCTCAATCGTCTCGAACTCGCCAATCCCATTTTGGTTGCGTCCGGCACCTTCGGGTACGCACGCGAGATGCAGGCCTTCGTCCCCTTTGCCAAGCTGGGGGGCGTCATTCCGAAGACGGTCACGCCGTTGCCGCGGTTGGGGAATCCGCCGCCGCGGACAGTCGAGACGGCTGCCGGCCTACTGAACTCGATCGGCCTCGATAACGACGGGCTCGACGCGTTCGTCGAAAAGCATCTCCCCTACTTGCTCGAATTGGGAACCGCGGTCCTCGTCAACATCGCCGGAGCGACCATCGACGAGTTCGTGGCCATGGCCGCGCGGCTCGATGCGTTTCCGCGAATCGCCGGCCTGGAACTCAACATCTCCTGCCCGAACGTCAGCGGCGGGGTTGATTTCGGCACCGATTCGAAGATGGCCGCGGACCTGGTGAGGCGCGTGCGGGAAGCCTGCCGGTTCCCGATCGTTGCCAAGCTGACGCCGAACGTCACGCGGATCGTATCCATCGCACAGGCCGTCGCTAACGCGGGTGCGGACGCCGTTTCGCTCGTGAACACGTTTCAGGGGCTGGCCGTCGATTGGCGGCGGCGGCGACCCATCCTGGGAGCCGGCATGGGCGGACTGAGCGGGCCGGCGATCAAGCCGCTGGCACTGCGTTGCGTTTGGCAAGTCGCCCAGGGCGTGCCGGGGCTGCCGATCATTGGCGTCGGCGGGATTTCTTCGCTCGATGACGTGATGGAGTATCTCGTTTGCGGGGCCTCGGCCATCCAAGTGGGAACTGCCAATTTCTATGACCCCGGCGCTGCGCCACGATTGGTCGACGAACTCTCGAAGTTGGTCGAGGCGGAAGGCTGGCCCGATCTCAGTGCGGTGATCGGCACCCTGCGTCCGCCTGCCAACGTTCCGCCGGCGCATTAAAAGACGTTCAAGAGCCGCGCGAGAGTCCTGGTAAGTCGGGGAAACCTTGCTTGCCGCGCGGGTCGCAATTCGCGGCCCCCGGGCGATCTGGAGCGCCAAAAGGGGGAAGTTTCAACCGTTTTACCCCCCGTGCCGATAATGCCAAATGCACGGGTCCGACCGTATATCTCGCGCCTCTCTCGGTGGACCCGCGGACTGGTTTGAACGGGGGATGACGTGTCGGCGTTTCGCAAAAGCGTGAGTTCTTTGCGTGCGACCCGCTGTTCGGTTGCGCTCGCTGCTGCCTGTGTCGCGCTTTGGCTGCCGGGCTGCGCGTGGAGCGAGAAGATCAAGGTCGCGGGCGACGGGTCGCCCGAGTATCAGAATCTGCAGATCACTTACGACCTGGCATCAACACCGGATTTGCAGCGTCTCGACCAGCCCGCGCCGATCGTGCAAACCTCGAATGTCGACTCGAAGACTGACTCGGCAACCGCTGCTCCGACAACGCGCCCCTGGACGAAGCGGCGCGTGCACCTCGAGCTGCAATATCCGTATCCGGGCGTGCATCCTGCCTTCGCGCGGGCCACGCTTCGCATTGTGTCGGACGTGAAGATCAGCAAACCTGTCCAGCCGCCGGCCGTCGTGGAGTGGAAGGACGCGTTCTCGGGAACGCCCGTCACCTACTCGCAACACAGCCCGTCCGGCATGTCGGCGCCTCAGCCGATGACGAAGCCGGAACCGATCGCGCCGCCCGCCAACCTGCCGCCGGAAGAGCAAGAAGAACTGGCCGCCACCGAAGAGGTGCTCTACATCGACCTGCCGAAAACGGAGATCGACGCCCTGCTCCGCGAGCTGGCCAAAGAAGACTTCTTCAAGGCCCCCAGCAATCCCGACGGCCAATCGCACGTGTTGGTCGTGGTGAATAAGGGCCGCTGCGAAAAGGGCTGGTCACGCGACGAACAGCTCGATCGGCTTGTGGAACTGCTGCGACGACACGGCGCGCCTCTGCCGGCGACGGCGCTCGAAGCGAAAAATTCCTAACGCCGCAAGAGTCGTGATGCGGCTGGGCGAGTGCGACTGTCAGAGCGTGCGGCCCAGCGCCGTGGCTACCTTGCGGCACTCTTCCATCACCTTGCCAAAGGCCGCCGGCGTGATCGACTGATCGCCGTCACTGAGGGCCGCATGCGGATCCGGGTGGACTTCCAAGAGTAGCCCGTCGCATCCAACCGCCACGGCGGCCAGCGACATGGGCGAAATCAGCGAGGCGATGCCGGTCCCGTGGCTCGGATCGACGACGACCGGCAGGTGCGTTCGCTCGTGCAGATAGGGAACGGTGGCCAGCGGCAGCGTGAAGCGGGTGTGAGTCTCGAAGGTGCGGATGCCCCGCTCGCAGAGGACAACCTGGTTGTTGCCCTGGTCAAGCACGTATTCGGCGGCGAGCAAGAACTCGTCGATCGTGGCGGCCGGTCCGCGCTTGAGGAGCACCGGCTTCTTGGTCTCTCCGACCGCTTGCAGCAGGTGATAGTTCTGCATGTTGCGGGCGCCGATCTGCAGCACGTCGGCATACTGGCAGACCAGGTCGACGTGCTGGGGCGTCATCACCTCGGTGACGACGGCCAGGCCCGTCGCTTTGCGAGCGGCTGCCAGCATCTTCAGCCCCTCTTCCTTGAGTCCCTGGAACGAATAAGGGCTCGTGCGGGGCTTGAAGGCTCCGCCACGCAGGCCCTTAGCGCCGTACTTCTTGACGGCGATCGCGGACTCCATGATCTGTTCTTCGCTCTCAACCGAGCAGGGGCCGGCGATGATGCCGATCGAGCCGCAGCCAATCGCCAAATCGAGGGCCCGGACTTGCGTGGGCTCGGGCTTGGCTTCCCGGCTAGCCACCTTGTAAGGGGCAAGGATCGGAACCACCTTCTCGACCTCCTCGTACGAGGAAAGCACTTCGACGGCTCCATCCCGTTTCGCACCGATTGCCGCAATCACGGTCCGCTCCGTTCCGACCAGGACGTGCGCTTTCAGGCCCATCGATTCGACGCGTTTGACCATCCGCTGGACCATGTCCTTCGTTGCCGTACTCTTCATCACCACGATCATGGGCGGGCTTTCCGATGCAAATTGAAGGCCGACGGGACGGCGTTCGCGAACTGCTGAGACGTCGATCTCTGTTTGGCGATGCCTCAGGAACAAGAAAGCCCTGAAACCGACTGGGATTTCAGGGCCTTGGAGTGTTTTCTTTTATGGCTGGAATTAGTTGCCAACGTACTCCGAGAGCCCCGCCTCGCAGGCGCTAAACCAATAAAAGTGGAAGCGGGACATTTTCGTTCCAGTGGCTGGCTGATTATTTACCCGATGATAAACACCGCGCTTTGGGCGGTCAATCTTCCGCTTTCGTTCAAGTCCCCGCATTTGACGGACCCGGTCCGATTGGAGCGCGTCGCGCGGCTGTAGCGATTTTCCGGTCAATAAGTGGTCGACAATCGACCCGGTTCACCGCGAAGCAGGTGCCGAAGCTGCGCACGAGCCCTCATTCCCTGCTCACGGTTGTCGTTGCGCTAGCCGCTTAACGGCCGAGGAACGACACAACCTGGCCGACGTCCACCGGCAAGCTGATGTCGGTCGCGCCGGGGAGTGACGTCACAATCGCCTTGAGGCTGGCCGGCTCGAAGGAAATCCAGTCGCAGCGGGACGCGGTGCCCGATTCGACCGCCGCTTGGTAAACGGCCTGCAAGTTCGGCCGGTTGCGAACGGTGATCACGTCGCCGGCATTCACGACGATCGACGGCGTGGCGACGGTGCGGCCGTTCACCTGAAAATGGCTGTGCACGATCCCCTGCCGAGCCTGGGGACGCGTGTGCACGAAGCCGGCGCGGCGGATCACATTGTCGAGCCGCCGTTCGCACAAGAGCATCAGCGTTTGCCCGGTGTTGCCCTTGGTCTTGCGGGCTAGCTCGAAGTAACGGCGGAGCTGGGCTTCACGGATGCCGTAATAGTGTTTGATCTTCTGCTTTTCGGCGAAAGCGGCCCCGTAGGTCGAAAACTTCTTGCGCCGGCCGTACATGCCGGGCGGAGTTTCGCGACGCTCATAGGCGCGGACGGCCCCTGTGCTTTCGTAGACCATTGCAGCCAAGCGGCGGTTCACCCGCCCCTTCGGCCCCGTATGCCGACCCATGCCGACCTTCCTTCCCCGAATTCACCCGTCTCGAAAAGTTGCGAAACGCCAAATTTAGAGAGCCCCGGCCGCAGTTGCAAGGGCAGGACCGGGGTCAAAACGGCCGGCGGGAACTACAATCCTCGCCATGAACCTCATCGACACCCACGTCCACCTGGACGAAGAGGCGTTCCGCCCCGATCGTGACGAAGTCGTCGCCCGGGCCGCCGCGGCCGGCGTCGTCTCGATGATCACCATCGGAATCACTGCCGCCACCAGCCGTGCGGCCGTCGAACTAGCCCAGTCGTCCCCCTCGGTCTACGCCGCGGTTGCCATTCAGCCAAACTACGTCTCGCAAGCCGCCCCCGGTGACTGGGAACTGATTCAGGAACTGGCGACACAGCCCAAGGTCGTGGCCGTGGGCGAAACGGGCCTCGATCGCTATTGGGACTACGCCCCATTCGACCTGCAAGTCGAGTTCTTTGACAAGCATCTCGAGCTGGCGAAACGGCTCGATCTGCCGTTCATCGTCCACTGCCGGGAGGCCGAGAGCGACGTCGTCGCCCAATTGCGGCGGGCGGCCGGAGGGGGCCAATTGCGGGGCGTGATGCATTCGTTTGCGGGGGACGCCGAAACCGCCCGTGCGTGCCTCGAGCTGGGGATGTACATCTCGTTCGCCGGCATGGTGACCTTCAAAAAGAACGATGCCCTGCGAGGCGTCGCCGCCGAAGTGCCACTCGACCGGCTGCTGGTCGAGACCGACGCTCCCTATCTGGCGCCTACTCCCTTTCGCGGTAAGCGAAACGAGCCCGCGTACGTCCGGAACACGGCCGAGACCCTGGCCTCCGTCCGCAACCTGAGTCTCGACGAGATCGCCCGGGTCACGACCGAGAACGCCCGACGGCTGTTCGGTCTGCCAGAGCCACGAACGCAGTAAACAGTAAAGCGGTGTCTTTTGTCTTCCGGGATTCGATCTGCCGTCGCCGATCCCAAGTCACTTGGACTCGCCGCAGGCACGGGCGTTGCCTAGAATTCGTCGCTTGATAGCCCTGGTTTCCGAGTCAACTGTCGAGGGACTGTGCAATGCGGGTTTTAGCGCGACAGCCGATGCGATTTGCGATCGCTGGGATCGTCCTATTGTCGCTCGTCGGATTCGTGATCGTTCGCGCGGCCCTCGCGCAGGACACGCCTGCTTCGGAAGATGCCAAAGGCGACAGCGCGAAGGCGCAAGCGAAAGCCGTGGCAATGTCGCCCACGACCTACGTCGTGCCGCCCAATGCCACGGTGCCCGAGCTGCTGAAATTTATCTCCAGGATCGACGGCATGCGGCCGGAGCTCGATTCGGAGACTGACGTCGTCAAGTTCCTCACGATGTCCCGCACGGCGATTCTGAAAGCCTCCGAGAAAGTTCTGGCATCCCGGCCGAACGACGAGCAAGAAGTCAACGCGCTCAAAGCCAAGCTGCATGCGTACCAGGTTCTGATCATGGTGGGCACGCCTGACGCGGCCGCCAAGGGACTCAAGTTCGCCGAGGAACTCAAGCAGGACAAACGGCCCGAGCTGGCGGAGATTGCCGAGGGGGCTTGGTTCGATTTCAAGATGTCGACGGTGCCGGCGCTCGATGCCAAGGAACGCCGGGCGCTGGTCGACGCCGTCACGGCCGCGCTCCGCAAAAAGCCGCAGTCTTACGCCGAGCTCGCGGAAAATTTCGGCCGGATGCTCGAGGGCCTGGGTGACGGCGAGAATGCCGCGGCTGCCTACGGCAGCTTTGGTGAAGTGCTCAGCCAGAACCTGGACAAGAAAATTCGCGACTATGGCGAGATTCTCAAGAACGGAGCCGTCCGGCGCGCCCGCCTGCTAACCGGCGAACCGGTCAAGGTCGCGGGCAAGACGATCAACGGCAAGCCGTTTGATATCGCCCAGTACAAAGGGAAAGTCATCATCGTCGATTTCTGGGCGACTTGGTGCGGCCCGTGTCTGGCGGAACTTCCCAACCTCAAAAAGATCTACGAGAAGTATCACGATCGCGGACTGGAAATCGTCGGCGTCGACCTCGACAACGACGGCGACGCACTGGCCAAGTTCCTGAAGGACAACGACCTTCCCTGGACGATCCTGCACAATTCGGAGCCGAAGAAAACCGAGGACGAGAAACCGGGTTTCACCGATCCGAACGCGGAGCAATACGGGATCACCGGCATTCCCACGATCATCTTGATCGACCGGAAAGGCAAAGTGATTTCGCTCGACGCGCGGGGTGAGCAACTGGCCACGCTCGTCGACGGTTTAGTCGGCGGCGACGGCACTCTTCGGAAGTAGCCACACGCATTGGTCCGACGGAGCAGGTCTGAGGGTGGCACTGGCGGCTTGTCCGCCAGTGTGCCTTTGGGAAGCGGAGACCACTGGCGGACGAGCCGCCAGTGCCACCCCAATCGCTCGCGTCGGGCTTATTTCAGCCGGTCGAGCGAAGCGCCAGGCAGATCAGTCCGGCCAGAACGGCTGTTGTCGGGATCGTGAGCACCCAGGCCCAGACCACGGTCGCCACCACGCCCCAGCGGACGGCGGTGAGCCGCTTGATCGAGCCGACGCCGATGATCGCGCCCGTAATCGTGTGCGTGGTGCTCACCGGAATGCCGCCGAAGATCACCGCGATTAGCGTCAAGGCCGCCCCGGTTTCGGCGCAGAAGCCGTCCATCGGTCGCAGGTGAATGATCTTCTGCCCCATCGTCTTGACGATCCGCCAGCCGCCGAGCATCGTCCCCAAGCCCATCGCCAGGTAGCACGACAGCACGACTTCGGTCGGCACATCGGTCGGAGTCTTGAACGCTTTGCCCCCCTGACTTGCGGCGATCAGCAGCACGAAGATGATGCCCATCGTCTTCTGCGCGTCGTTGCCGCCGTGCCCCAGGCTATAAAACGCGGCCGACACCAACTGGCCGCGGCGAAAGGTTTTTTCCACGCGGCTCGGGCTGGCCCGATGAAACAGCCACATCACGGTGAAGGCGATCAGCCCACCCAACAGTCCGCCGATGACCGGCGAGAGGACGACGAAGGCGGCCACTTTGCCGATCCCGTCCCACTCGAGCGCGTGCCAGCCCCCTTTGGCGAATCCGGCTCCGATCAGACTGAACGTGAGCGCGTGCGACGAACTGGTCGGCAACCCCAGGTACCAGGTGAAGAGATTCCACATGATGGCCGACATCAGGGTGGCCGCAATGACGCTATTGTCGACCAGGCTGGGATCGATCAGCCCGGTCCCCACCGTCCGGGCGACGCGCAGATGAAAGATGGCGAAGGCCATAAAGTTGAAAAAGGCGGCCCAAACGACCGCCACTCCCGGGCTGAGCACGCGGGTCGAGACGACGGTCGCAATGGAGTTGGCCGCGTCATGGATGCCGTTTGTGAAGTCGAATACCAGGGCCAGCCCGGCCAAAAGCAAGACGACCCACGGCAGCGACAAATAGGGAACGGTCCCAAACTGCATTGTCGCCCAAAAATGCGGCACCGCTCGAGGCTCCTTGGAGGCTGGGGACCGGCCCTTTGACGATCGGAATCGGGCGCGGTTCCCAAATTCGTGGCTGGGTGATGGTAGCCGGGGCGGCGCGTCTTTGTCACGCTGGAGCAATTGGGGAAATCGCCCCCGCGACACAGCCCGACTCGTTTCGACGAGCCGTCGATTTGTGACGCCCTCGGCCGGAAAGTACGATTCGCCGTTCGATCATCGGCCCGCTGCGGCGCGCCTGCGGAGAGCTTTGGGTGCCTGGTACGCACGGACCGCTGTGGATCGCCGCGATCTATTCGGCCGCGGTGGTGCTGGCGTCACTGGCCGGCGGCTGGTTGCCGCTGATCATGCGGCTCACGCACACGCGCATGCAAGTGTCGATGAGTTTGTGCGGCGGGCTGATGTTGGGGATCGGCCTGCTGCACATGCTGCCGCACGCGTTTGCGGCCCTTGGCTCGCTCGATCAGACCGTGCTTTGGATGCTGGCCGGCCTGTTGTCGATGTTCTTCCTGATCCGGGCCTTCCATTTTCACCAGCACGAGGCGGCGGTGCCGCCCCACGTCCACTCGGCCACTTGTGAGCCTCATTCGCACCATCCGCCCGGACAACTGAGCTGGGTGGGTGTGCTGCTGGGCCTGGGGATTCACACGCTGCTCGACGGCGTGGCCCTGGCCGCGGCCGTTGCGGCCGATGCGCAAGAGGGCCATGCCGGGCTGTGGGGCTTGGGCGTCTTTTTGGCGATCCTCCTGCACAAACCGCTCGACACGGTGCCGATCTCGATTTTGATGCGAGCCCAACACGCGCCCCGCCGGTTGCAGCATGCGGTAAACGTGGGGTTTGCCGCGCTTTGCCCGTTGGGGGTCGCGCTGTTCTTTCTTGGCTTCAGTCGATTTTCGGAATTTCAGATGTCGTTGGTCGGCTGTGCGCTGGCGTTCTCCGCGGGCGTGTTCGTCTGCATCTCGCTGGCCGACTTGCTGCCGGAGGTGGAGTTTCACACGCACGACCGCGTCAAGCTCTCGCTCGCCCTTTTGATTGGCGTGGGCGCGGCATATGCCATCGGCTACTTGGAGCCGGAGGGGCGCACGAAGCGCACGCGCCACGCGGCCGCCGGCGAAGCGCCGCCGTCACACTAGCGGCCGCTCCCGCTACTTCAGTTCTCGCAGCTTGATGTTCTTGAACCAGCAGGGCGAGCCGTGGTCTTGCAGGCCGATGTAGCCGTGCTTCGGGTGGTCTTTGTAGGCGACGTCGAACTTGTGCGGGGTGCCGTTGGGTCGCACGTTGGGCGCGGTGAACTGTGAGAGGTCAATCGAATTGACCTGCTTGCCGTTGAGATCGACGGTGATATTCGGGCCGTCGCACTTGACCTCGATGTGGTTCCACTGGCCGGTCGGCTTGGTCGCGTCGACGAGCGCGGGCGACAAGTCATAGATCGCCCCGGTGGCGTGGTAACCCTCTTTGATCCCGTCGTCGATGGCCACCTCGATTCCGTTGTAGCCGACGTCCTTGTTCTTTCGCGGCGTGAGCGGATAGGTCCGCACGAAGATGCCGCTATTGCACAGGGAGGAGACTTTGAAGTCGCACTTCAGCTCGAAGTTCGAGAATTCCTTGTCGTATACGAGCATATAGGCACCGCAGCGGTGCGGATTGATCGCCTCGTGGTCGACGCCCCGGTTGCTGGGTTTGCCGTCGCTCCGCATCCAGCCGTCCAAACTTTTGCCATCGAAGAGCAGCGTCCACCCGGCACCCTTTTCCTCGGGAGTTAGCTCGTTGTCCTGGGCACGAGCGACCTGGGTCGAGACGCAGAGCGCAATACCGAGACTGGCGGCTAGCAGGCGCGACATGATCGGAACTCCCTGAATCCGGCGGAGCGAGACGGCCTTCCCACCACTGCTATCTACACATTCCGGATGCTTTGGTACAACCGTCGCGCGGACGAACGATGCCTAAAGCTCGGGGAGTCTCCCCATGATCCAGCAAGCCAGTTTGCTGCCGGTCGCATTGTTTCGGGGCGCATTGTTTCAGCGCGCCTTGTTGCCCGTCGCGCTGCTATCGGTCGCGTTGCTGCCGGTGCTGTTCACGGGATGCCAAGATGCCTCTATCCCGGTGCCGGTCCTGGCGGCCGAGATCGGGGCGGCCAACACCAGCTCGACGGGTGACGACTGGCCCCGCTGGCGGGGACCCCACGGCGACGGCACCTGGAACGGCCCCAAGCTCTCCGAAAAGTGGCCGGCCGAACTCCCGCTGCGCTGGCACAAGCCGATCGGCGGCGGATATGCCGGCGTGATCGTGACCGGTAACCACGTGCTGGTGCCCGACCGCCAGACCCTCCCCTTCGAGAACGAACGCATCGTCTGCTATGACGCGCGGACCGGCGACGTCCGCTGGACGCACTCCGACAAGCTCACCTACGGTCACCTCGACTACGGGAACGGGCCCCGCGCGGCAGTGACCGTGTTCGACGGGCTGGTTTATACGCTCGGCGCCACCGGCGTGATGAATTGTCTCGACCTGACGAGCGGCGCCGTTCGCTGGTCGGCCAACCTGGTGAGCGACTTTGAAGGGCGGATGCCGACGTGGGGCTATGCCGCGTCACCCGTCATCTTTCGGGACACAGTGATCGTTCATCCCGGCTCGGCCAAGGGTGCGAGCGTTGTGGCCCTCAATCGCCGCACGGGAAAAAAGGTCTGGGCCAGCCTGTCGGATGAGGCCACGTACGCCACACCAATCCTGATCGAGCACGGCGGCCGCGTGCAGCTGGTCTGCTGGACGCCGTCGCATATTCGCGGGCTCGATGCGGCGACCGGAGAGCCGCTGTGGGAGATTCCCTACGAAGTCACTTACGGCGTCTCGATCGCCACGCCGGTTTATCACGCGGGCATTCTTTTTGTCAGCGGCTATTGGGCGGGTGCCAAGGCGCTGCGTCTCGATGACGCCGGACGCAGAGCGACGCTGGCCTGGGAAGACGAGCGGACGCTCCGCGGACTCATGTCACAGCCGCTCTGCCGCGACGGTTATGGTTACCTGCTCGATAAGAACTTCGGTCTGACCTGCTTCGAGCTGGCGACAGGCAACAAGCTATGGACCGACGACCACCGCGTGACGCCGCGCGATTCCAATCCGCAGGCGACGCTGGTCTGGATCGGCGACGGCGATCGCGCGCTCTGCTGAACGCGGCCGGCGAGCTGATCCTGGCGCGGCTCAATCCCAAAGGCTACACCGAGATCGCCCGCAGCAAGGTGATCGGCGACACGTGGGCCCACCCGGCCTACGCCGGCCGTTTCGTCTTTGCCCGGGACGATCACGAGCTGGTCTGCCGCGAACTGCCGGTCTTGGGGCCGTCGCCGGCACGCGACCAGAAGTAGTCGCGGTCTACGCCGAAGGCGAACGCTGAAAGCGAATGCTGAAGACCCTCGGGGGGCTCACGCCCCCCGCTCTCAGGTGAACCGAGCACGGCGCCGCGGCTGCTTTCCAACGCCAACGGGGCTGGCTATATTGCAAAATGTCACCCAGTGAAAAAGTCACCAAGCAGGGCAGAATATCGCACATCTGTCGCTGACAGGCCGTTCCCTCCCGCCCCGTTTTCCACCGGAGTTTCACACCGATGTCCAAGCTCTCACTTGCCGTCCGGTTCGCCGCGGCCGCCTCTCTGTTGCTCCTGTCGTCCGGCTCCCTCTTCGCGCGCGGCGGCCTGTCGAACCAGCAGTCCAAGCTACCTGAAGAAATGCACTGCAATTACCCTCCGAAGTCGGCGGCCGACAAGGACGGCTGGATTTCGCTCTTCAACGGCAAGGATCTGACGGGCTGGAAGCTCAGCGACAACAGCAAGATTCACGTCGAGGACGGCAAGATTATCTGCGAAGGCAACGCATCGCACGCCTTCACCGATTGGCAGTTCAAAAACTTCATCTTCGAGGCCGACGTGCAGACCCATCCGCACGCCAACTCGGGCATCTACTTCCACACGCACTACCAGGCGAAGGGGTTTCCGAACACGGGCTACGAATCGCAGGTGAACGTGTCGCACCGCGACCCGGTGAAGACCGGCAGCCTCTATGAAGTCGTGAAACTTTACAAGACGCCGGCCAAGGACAACGAATGGTATAAGCAGACGATCATCGTCGAGGGCAAGCACGTCATCGTGAAGGTGAACGACGAGGTCGTCGTCGATTACACGGAGAAGCCCGAAGACGCCGCCAAGCGCCGGCAAAAGCTGAGCTGTGGCAGTTTCGCCCTGCAGGCCCACGATCCGCGCAGCGTCACCTGGTACAAGAACATCCGCGTGAAGCCGCTGGCCGACTAGAGCGAACGCAAATCCGGCAAATCCGAAGCACGAATGACCCTGGTCGTTCGTGCTTCGTGTTTTATACGGCCAGGGGTTGCTCGCGAGCCGCCCCTGATTCCCGGCGGCGAAACATCCGCGTGTTAAAGACCAGGTAGAGCACGCGCAGTACGAGCAGCGACATCACCATCGCTCCGATCACGCCGCCGATGACCACCGTCGCCAGCGGCCGCTGGACTTCCGCCCCCACCCCATCGCTCAGCGCCATCGGCAGGAAGCCGAGGCTGGCGACCAGCGTCGTCATCAGCACGGGGCGAAGACGCGTGATGGCGGCCTGCGTCACCGCCTCATCGAGGGACAGGCCGGTCTTCCGCAGCTGCCTTACGCATGACACCAGAATCATGTCGTCGAGCACGGCCACGCCAGACATCGCAATGAAGCCGACGGCTGCCGAAATCGAAAACGGCATGTCGCGGAGCCACAGTGCGAAGATGCCACCCACCCAGGCGAACGGAATGCCGGTGAACACGCGGAGCGCGTCGAGCAGGTTGCCGTAGGTCAAATAGAGAAGCCCGAAGATCGAGATCAGCACCACCGGCACGACAATCGCCAACCGGAGCTGCGCTCGCTCCAGGTTCTCGAATTGTCCGCCGAATTCGAGGCGATAGCGTCCGGCGGGAAGCGAGACCTTTTCCGCCAGCTCGCGCCGTGCTTGGGCGACGAAGCTGCCCAGGTCGCGGCCGCGGACGTTGGCGGTCACCGTCAAGCGGCGTTGTCCCCATTCCCGCGTGATCGTCGACGGCCCGCTGACCGTCTCGACCTTCGCCAGCCGCGAGAGGGGAATGCGTTCGCCGCTGGGCGTGGAAATCAGCAGCGACCCGATCGCTTCCGGGCTTTCACGGTAAGCGTCGACGAGCCGCGCGGCCAGAGGAAAGCGGAGTTGCCCCTCCACCACCTCACCCAGCGGCTTGGCCCCCACGGATTCGATCACGTCGAGCACGGCCTTGGCCGAGATCCCGTACCGCGCCACCTGGTCCTGATCGATCCGGATCTGCAGCATCGGCTGACCGGTGAGCGGTTCGGCCGCTACGTCGGCCGCGCCGGGTATGCTTCGCAGCACGGCCTCGATCTCGGCCGCTTTCTTGACGAGAACGTCGAAGTCGTCGCCGAAGAGCTTCACGCCCAGGTCGGCGCGGACGCCGGAAACCATTTCGTTCATCCGCATCTCGATCGGCTGCGAATAAGCCAGCCGCTGGCCGGGCATGTCGCGGAGCGTTTTGTCGAGCATCTCCGTGAACTCGGCCTGCGTGCGGGCCTTTTTCCACACGGTCCGCGGCTTGAGGGTGATGAAGATGTCGGTCAGCTCGACCCCCATCGGGTCGGTGGCGATCTCGGCCGTGCCGACTCGACTCCAGACGTGTTCCACTTCGTCGGGGAACTCGGCCAGGATCGCTCGTTCGATCTGCGTGTTGTAGCGGATCGACTCGTCGAGATCGGTGCCGGCGAGACGCACGACGCCGATGGCGATCGCCCCTTCCGACAGCCGGGGCACGAACTCGGATCCCAGATTCGGCGCGATCATGCCGAAGGCCACGATCAGCACGCAGGCGGCCAGGCCGATCACCGCCGGCTTGTGCGTCATGGCGAACCGCAGCACCGGGTAGTGGATCGCATGGGCCACCCGCATCAGCCACGGCTCGCGCTCGGCGGGCCGCTTGGGAAGCAGAAAGCTCGCCAGCACCGGCATCAGCGTCAGCGAGAGGACCATCGAGCCGGCCAGGGCGAAGATCACGGTCAGTGCCATCGGCCGAAACAGCTTTCCCTCGATCCCCTCCAGCGTGAGGATCGGCAGGTAGACGATCATGATGATCAATTCGCCGAACATCGTCGGCCGGCGAACTTCGACGGCCGCGTCGCGAATGATCTCGAGCCGGCTTTTTCCGGCGGCGTCCGGCGCGGCCAGGTGGCGCACGCAGTTCTCGACCATCACCACCGAGCTGTCGACGACCAGTGCCGAAGTCGATCGCCCCCAGGCTCAGCAGGCTGGCGGCGATCCCGAACCGCAGCATGCCGCTGAAGGCGAACAGCATCGACAGCGGGATGGCCAGGGCCACGATCAGCGCGGCCCGCAGGTTGCCCAGGAAGGCGAACAGCACGGCGACGACCAGCAGTCCGCCCTCGAACAGGTTCTTGCGCACCGTCTCGATGACGAAATCGACCAGCTCGGTGCGATCGTAAACGGGGACTACCTTCACGTTGGCCGGGAGGTGCGTCTCGATCGATTTCAAGCGGTCCTTGAGCGCCCAGGTGACGGTGTGGCTGTTCTCGCCCATGAGCATGAAGCCCAGTCCGAGCACCGCCTCGCCCGCGTCCGTCGGCGGTCACCGCGCCGCGGCGAATTTCGTGACCGATCGGCCACGTCGGCCACGTCTCCCACGCGGATTGGCACGCCCGCCTTCGCTTTGACCACGATCTGCCGCAGCGAGTCGACACCGGTGGTGCGGCCCAAGCCTTGGACGAGCAGCAAGCCCCCTTCCCGGTTGATGCTGCCGCCGCCGACGTTGGCATTGTTCTTCTGGACCGCGTCGATGACCTCGTCGAGGGTCAGGTCGTGCTTGATCAGCCGCTCGGGATCGATGCGGATCTGGTACTGCTTCTCGATAGCCGCCCCAGCTGTTGATCTCAGCCACGCCCGGCACCGTCCGCAGCGCGGGCCGGATGACCCAGTCGTGCACGGTGCGGAGCTCGCTGGGGCTGCCGCCGGCGCCGGTCACGACGTAATGAAAGACTTCGCCCAGCCCGGTGGCAACGGGCCCCATCTTCGGCCGGGCGACCGCGGCCGGCAGGTCGACCGATCCCAAGCGCTCGTTGATCAGCTGGCGGGCGAAATAGATGTCGGTGCCGTCGTCGAACGTGGCCACGACCTGCGAGAAACCGAACTTCGACACGGAGCGGAGCTGTTCCAGCCCCGGGAAGGCCGCCCAGTCCCTGCTCGATCGGGAAAGTGATTTGCCGCTCGACCTCTTCGGGACCGAGGGCCGGCGCGATCGTGTTGATCTGCACCTGCACGGGCGTCGTGTCGGGGAAGGCGTCGACGTCGAGCCGTGTCAGCGAGACGACGCCGGCCGCCGCGGCCGCCGCCACCGCCAGCAGCACCAGCACGCGGTGCCGCAGTGAGAAATCGATAACGCGGCTCAAGAACATGTCGAGTCCAGTCGGGTCAGGCGACTACTCGCGTTCACTCCCCCAATCGTAGTTGAGCGCCGAAAATGTGCCTAGCCCCTGTTTTCACGCGGTGACGTTGGCCGATCGCTCATCCCGGGAAGAAACGGCCGGCATCGATTACCATGAGCACGACCCCCCCGAGAGGATGAATCCATGTCGAGGCAATCGCAGGTCCTCACTGATCTGACGGAAGAAATCTGGTTCGACGCTTTCGAGTTGCGCGGATCGGCCGAGCTCAAACTGCCCGGCGCTCGCGAATGGGCGATTCGCAAGCGGACACTGCGAGGCGGCCCGTCGGACCACGTGGACGTTGTCGATTTGGATAACGGACTACTCTCCGTCTCCATCGTGCCGACGCGTGGCATGGGTTTGTGGCGCGGCCGCTTCGCGAACCTGGAGATCGGCTGGAACTCACCGGTAAAGCGGCCGGTGAATCCGTCGTTCATCGACCTGCACGACCGTAACGGATTGGGGTGGCTGGCCGGATTTAACGAGCTCATGTGCCGTTGCGGACTGTCGTCAAACGGGCCGCCGGGCGTCGACGTGGTCGAGGCGGCGGGCAAACGCAACGAAACGCCCCTCACCTTGCACGGCAAGATTGCCAATACGCCCGCGCATCGGGTCGAGCTCGCGGCCGATTCGGCAGGCAACGGAATGCTCAGTGTCCGCGGCGAAGTGGACGAAGCGTCGATGTTCGGCACCGGACTTCGCCTCGTGACGACTTATGAGACCGCCCCCGGATCGAATCGCCTGACCATCCGCGACGAGGTTCGTAACCTGTCCGGACGGCCGCTCGAGATGCAGTTGCTGTATCACACGAATTTCGGACCCCCATTCCTCGATGCCGGGGCCAAATTGGTGCTACCCGTCCGCCAGGCGGCCCCTCGCGATCCCCGCGCGGCCGAAGACTCCAAGACCTGGCAAACCTATCGCGGTCCGACGGCCGGCTACACCGAGCAGTGTTATTACGCCGAGCTGATCGGTGACGATCACGAGCAGACGACCGTCCTCTTGCGAAACGGGGCGGGCGACCGCGGCATCAGCGTCGAGTATGGCATTCGCTCGCTGCCGTGCTTCACCGTCTGGAAGTGCACGCAGTCCGAGGCCGACGGCTACGTGACCGGCCTGGAGCCAGCCACCAATTATCCCAACCTCAAGACCTTCGAGCGCAAGCACGGCCGCGTGATCACGCTTGCTCCCGGACAGACCTACGCCACGCAACTCGCGTTGTCGGTCCACCCGACGGCGGCCGACGTTGCCGCGGTCGAGAAGCGAATCACCGACCTCCAGAACCGGGCCCACGCCATCGTGCACGATCAGCCGTTGGCCACGTTTTCGCCGACGACCTGATCGCCGTGACGGATCAGGTGAGGGCGGGGCGCGGAATCGCTTGACATCGGAGACAACTTGTCTACACTAGATAGACACGGTGTCTGCTTGCGGTGAGGATTTGCTCTCGCCAAGCGACGCGAACCAAAGGCTGCTCGGACGATGGCGAAATCTGCTCCCCATGTGACGGATGCCGAGTTCGCGGTGCTCGCCGCTCTGTGGGACGATGCGGATCGCAGCGCCCGCGAGCTGACGGAGCGGCTGTATCCCACGTGCACGCCGGCCGAAGTGGCGACGGTGCAGAAACTCGTGCAGAGACTCGAAAAGAAGGGCCTTGTCCGCCGCGATCGCTCAGAGCGCGTGCACCGTTTTTCAGCGGTTCTTCCCCGGACGCAGTTCGCCGGTCAGCAACTTTCCCAGTTGGCTGAAAAGCTCTCGGGCGGATCGTTGACGCCCCTGCTCGTGCATCTCGTCGAGAACAATCGGCTCAGCCGCCGCGAGCTGGATGAGCTGCGTGCGTTGCTTGCCTCTCGCAAAAAGCCAAATTGACCGAACGCGAGGTCGACATGGGAGCGCTCATTCAGTTCGGGCTCGCAAACGCGGGAGCGGCGGCGTTGCTGGCGATGTGTGTCGCACTCATCACGCGAGTCTGGCGGAATCCGCACCTTGCCCACGCGCTGTGGCTGATCGTGCTCCTGAGACTGGTCGCCCCGCCGCTGTTCCGGATCCCGGTTTCCTCTCCCGATTGGCTCGCACAGCGAACGCCGGCGGTTCAACCACAAACCGCGAATGAGGGCGAGCTTTCCGTTCCGCATCCTGTTGTGAACGAACGCGGAGCCGCGAATGTGACACGCGCCCCGGACCTAACTCTCACGGCGAAATACGCTGCACCCGATACGTCGGTACGTTCAAGCGGGCGACGACTTGAGCCGGTCACGCCCACGCTCGCACCTTCAAACGCTGTGTCCTCTATCCCGTCGGCGGCCTCCACCGTGACACCGATTCATTTGATGGATGGGTTGGCTTATCTGATGGATGCGTTAGCCGCCATCTGGATCGCGGGCACTTTTCTCTACGTTGCTGTCACCGCAGTCCGGGTGAGGCGGTTTGCACGGGCAGCGCGACGATCCCAATCTCCCGCCCCGAACTGGCTCAAAGATGAGATTGTCGACATTGCGAAGAGAATCCGCTTACGACGGGCACCGCGACTGATGGTCATCGAAGGGGCGGTGCCGCCGATGGTCTGGTCCGGCTGGCGGCCTACGCTCTTGCTGCCGCGAGCAATTGTCCAGTCGATCGACCCCTCGCAGCGTCGACTGCTCCTGCTGCACGAACTGTTGCATCTCCGTCGCGGCGATCATCTCGTCCGCTGGTTCGCAGTCGGGGTCCTGGCCCTTTACTGGTGGAACCCGGCCGCCTGGTGGGCCGTTCGTCGGCTGCAGAACGCGGAAGAAGAATGCTGCGACGCGAACGTCCTTTTCTTCGACCCGCACCAATTCGAGACCTACGGCGAAGCTCTGCTGGCGGTGTCTGAATTCGTCTCCTGCGGTTCTCTGCCCGCGGCGGCCGTCTCGGTGGGCGTCGAGCGCAAAAATCATCTGAAGTGGAGAATGACCATGATTCTCAAGGGGTCGCGATGGGCTAAATTGACAAAGGCTCAATTGGCTGCCGTGCTCGCTTCAGCAGTCATTATCGTCACAGTCTCGTTGACATTTGCGACGGGTCAAACTGGGCCCGCGAGCGAAAACGATTCGAGAGCCCAAGCTCCGCCGTCAACATCTCGGGCGACATCGGGGCAGCCCAGCGAGGCCGCCTGGAATCCTGCCACGGCGGCCAAAAACTCCAAGCTCGAGCCGGCGAAACGGCCCCGGGGAGTCGAGACGAAGCGTCCGGCCGACCAGCTCGCTGCCTGGCTGACTGCCAAACCGTTGGAAGCGGCCTCTGGCGATGACGAATTACACAAGCTGCTCAAGGATCGCTACAACTCGGCCCTCGAGTCGCTGCAAGGCCACGTTGCAAGGACCAGAGTCGATCCCGCGGTGGCGCTGACGCCGGTGATCGCCGCGGCCCGCACGCTGCTCGAAGCCGAACTTGCGATTACATCACCAAAGAACACAGTAGGTGTCTATGAGCGCAATTTGGAATTCATGAGGAATTTTGACGACCTCGTCGAGAAGAGGTGGAAAACCGGCAACATTGGCTTCGACGAGGTCAACGCCGTGCGTGCCGCGAGGCTGGGTGCCCAGATCAAGCTGCGAGACTTCGTCGCTTCCACGGACAACACGCGGCCACGCTCGGCTGGATTGCCTGCCCCGACGAATCCGCAGCCAGCAGGGCACGCTGGGACGACCGCGTCGGAACCGGACTTGGTGAAGGCCAAATCGCTCGAGCCGGCGCCGGGGGACAGCGAGCTGCAGAAGCTGCTGAAAGAGAGATACAACGCCGCCTTAAGTTACCTGCGACGAAGTTATCGCCGCTTCCATGCGATGGAGTGGACGCCAGAGAGCGCTTTGGATGCGGGGCGGCGAGTTGTCGATGCGGAACTGGCTTTCAGCGCTGCACCGGCTGCCGAGATCGGCGTGCGCGAGCGTTATTTGGAATTCGCCAAATTGGTCGACTCTCAGGCTCAGAAAATGGCGGCGACCGGCCAGATGCGGCAGGAGGATGCCGATGCGGCGCACGAAGCGCGGCTGGACGCCGAAATCAAGTTGATGCAGGCGAGAGCAATTTCTCCGCCGCGGCCACGGCGAACCGGGGCATTCGTCCAATCACTGGAAATCCGCGTGCGAATCGCAGAAGCGGAGCTGAACGCAGTTCGTGCTGTCGTGGAGCAGAGTCAAGCCGAAATGAAGCGCGCGATGGCGAACCTCGAATACCGGCGGATACAGCTCGATCGCCTGCAGAAATTACAGAAACAAAAGGCGATCGGCAGGATCTCGTTGATGAAGCCAAACACGCGTGTGATGAGGCGACAGCGAGCGTAGATGTGGCAAATGCGTCGATCGAGGCGGCCAAGGCGCAGGTCGCGATCAAGGATGGCCAATTGGAACAGGCGAAACTGGAACGCGAAAAGGCAAAGGCAGCCGAGGGTAAGTAGAATCGGCGACAACCAGCCGCTGGGACTGCGAGCCGAGACTCGGTGTCCTCGGGCACTCGAGCGGCCCTATCATCCCGACCGCACTCGAATGCCAACTCTCAAAGGCGCCCTGCACACTCACACCACTTGCTCCGACGGCCAGCTCGAGCCGGAGGAGCTCGTGCGAGTTTATCGGGAGCTGGGCTTTCAGTTCGTGGCCATCACCGATCACGATCACCTCTTGCGTCGCGACTATTGGGACCGCCTGCCGACGGGCGATGCCGACTTTCTGGTCTTCAAGGGGGTCGAGCTGACGGTCTTCGAGCGGGGCTACGTGCACGTGGGCGAAATTCGTGGCGACAGCGAAACGCTGCGAATCTTCAATCACCCGTCGATTTACAACATGTCGGTCGAAAAAGTGATCGACGTGTTGGCCGCGATCGACAAACGCCTCGCGATCGATTGCGTCGAGGTCACGCACCACGGCCGCTACACGCCGCAATTCGACATCCCCGAGCTTCGCCTATCCCAAGATCGTCTCCGACGACGCCCATTCGCGCGAAATGTGCGGCCGCGCCTGGGTCACGGTCGACTGTACGCTCGAGAAGGACACGATCCTGCGCGAAATCCGTGCAGGCCGGGCGACGAATTGGCTGCAAGGCAAGAGTCTGGGTGCTGCGGCCGCGTCGGTCGACGAAGCCGTCGATTGACTCGCTCGGCCGCCGTATGTTCCACTGGACCACCACGTCGGCCGCTCTGAGTTTCGAGACGAACTGAATCCCCATGCCCCCACGTGTCGCGATCTGCGCTATCGCGCAATCGAAATATGTCCGCGATCGCTGGCAGGATCGCGTGCAGGGTATGTGTTGGGAAGTGGTGCAGCAGATCGTCCGGGCGACGGGCGTCGATCTGGCGGGGGAGGACGTCGGTGCGGTCGTTTCCAATTCGGACGATTTCTTCGATTGCCGCACGATCTCCGATAGCGCGATCACCGATGTCGTCGGCGCGCATTTCAAGTGCGAGGAGAAAGTCGCGCAGGATGGGGCGCAGGCCGTCTATTACGGTTATGCGAACGTGGCGTCCGGTTCGAGCGACGTCGTGCTGGTCGTCGGCCACTCCAAGGAGAGCCAGGTCGGCGACCGCAACCTGATCACGCACGCGGCGTTCGACCCGTTCTATACGCGGCCCGTCGGGCTCGATTATCTCGCGGCGGCCGCCTTACAGGCCGACGCCTTTCTGCGGCGGTTCGGCATCACCGATGCCGAGTTGGCGCGGCTCGTGTGCCAGCAGCGGGCGAAGGCGGCGCGCAATCCGCTCGCCAATGAACGCACGCCGCTCTCGCCCGCGGACGTGGCGGCCAGCCCGATGCTCGCCGATCCGCTGCGGGAGGCGTATGTCTATCCACGCTCGGATGGCGCCGTCGCCATGATCCTGGCGAGCGAAGACCGCGCGCGGCACCTGACGGACAAGCCCGTGTGGATTACGGGCCTGGGTTCATCGATCGACAGCTTTTTTCTGGGCGACCGCGATTTGTCCGAGTCGGCCAGCCTGCGACAAGCCGCCGGCCGCGCCTATCGGATGGCGAACATCGGCCAGCCGCAAACCGCGTTTGACGTTCGCGAGTTGTCGGACCCGTACGCCCATCAGTTGCCGCTGTGGGCCTGGCAACTAGGACTCACCGAGGATCCCAAGCGGTGGCTGGCCGGCGATCTCGCGCGGTTTAATCCCTCCGGCGGCAGTCTGGCGGGCACGCCGCAAGTCGTCAGCGGTCTGGCACGCACGGCCGAGGCCGTTTTGCAGTTGCGGAACGAAGCCGGCGATCGACAGATTCCCGGCGCAAAGCGGGCGTTGGCTCACGGCACCACGGGGCCGGCCGGTCAGCAGCATTGTGTCGTGGTGTTGGAAACCTAGGAGACGCCGATGCCCCGCAAGACTCGTCCGGTGGCAATTGTCGGCGTCGGCCAAACGCGGCACTCGAGCCATCGCGAGGACGTGAACCAGCCGGAGCTGATCCACGAAGCGGTCCGCCGGGCGATCGACGATGCCGGAGTGTCGCTGGACGACATCGATGCCGTCGTCACCGGCAACATGGAAATGTTCGAGGGGACGCATCAGCCCGACATGTGGCAGGTGCTGGGAAACGGAGCGTGGGGCAAGCCGTGCCTGCGCGTATCCACCGGCGGCACCACCGGCGCCACGGTGTTCGGTGCGGCTGACAATCTCGTCGCCTCCGGCCTGCACGACGTGGTGCTGGCCATCGGCTTCGAGAAGCAGCAAGAGGGCCACACGACCGGCGGCATTACGGCGATGGCCGATCCGCTCTGGGCGCGGCATCTGCAAACGGGCGCACTGACCGGGATGGCCGCGCTCGAAGTGATCGACGAATTCGGGCTGGAGCGGGCGCGGCGGGCGGCCATGCGCTACCGGGTGATTATGGATCAGCACGCGGCCAAGAACGCCAACGCCCACCGCCGCTTCAATCTGTCGTTCGACATGATCGACGACCTGATGCAAAAGTCGCCGCCGCTCGTGGGCGAACTGCGGTTGATCCACATGTGCTCGCAGTCGGACGGAGCGGGGGCAATGATTTTCGCCTCAGCCGAGCGGGCCGCCGCAATCAATCGGCGGCCGCCCGTGTGGGTGCAGGACCACGTGACTGTCCATCGCGAGGAGACGCTGTCGCTCTCCGGCGTGCCTACTTACGACGCGCACGGAAAACTGGAAACGACGACCCAGCGCCGCGCGGCCGAGATTTTGTTCGCCCGCAACGCCATTGCCCGCCCGGCCGAGGAGATCGATGTCTTTGAGATGTACGACCCCAGCGCCTGGTGGGGCCTGAGTTGGATTCGCGATTTTCTGCTGCTGGAAGGGGACGAGCATCTCCAGATGGTCGAGCGCGGCGACATTGCAATCGAAGGCCGCTTTCCGATTAATCCCTCCGGCGGCGTCACGGCGACCAACCCGATCGGCGCCACTGCCCTGCTCCGTCCGCTCGAGGCCGCACTGCAAATTCGCGGCGACGCCGGCGCTCACCAGGTGCCTCGCCCCGTGCGCAAAGCACTGGCCTCTGGCTTTGGCGGAACACTGTGGACCGTGCTGATGCTGTTGTCGAAAGATAAGCCCGATGGTTTTTGAAGGGGCAGGCGACACTCGTCTACGTAA
The DNA here is from genome assembly GCA_963813715.1 of uncultured Planctomycetaceae bacterium. Classification (GTDB taxonomy): domain Bacteria; phylum Planctomycetota; class Planctomycetia; order Planctomycetales; family Planctomycetaceae; genus DASPSM01. Next base: position 261,429 of record CAWFAK010000016.1, read on the forward strand.
ATCTCAGGATAAGTATAATTAAGCGTCAGGTTGGCTCGATGGAGTCGCCACTCGTTTCTGCAAGTACTCGAACCTCCCGCAAGTGTTCAAATGCCGCGATCAGGTGATCTGCCGAAAACAGGGAACCCGAATTCGTCGAGAGAAAGGCGCGACAGGAAAGGGAACCTTATTCAAAGGCGACACTACGGTGGCGACGGAAAAGCGATTATCAACATTGATTTCGATCACGATCATGGTGCAGGAAAGCCACATGCACATGATTGGGATTGGACGCAAGATTCAGAGGGGGTTCGTCTACCGGGCCGCCCCTTGACGGCCAAGGAAAAGAAGACAAACAAATGAGCACAAAAATAGTGTCCTACGAAAAGTACGTCGCCGGCTGGCTGGATAGCTCAATTCACGATTTTCTTGACGTCCTTCCATCGGGAGACAGTACCAAGTACGCGCTGATTACCTGTATTGACAGCAATCTAGACCCGGCTTCGCTGCGCAATTCGAGCCCAGAGCTGAAATCGATCGCAAGCAAAACAGAGGTTGTAGGGAAGGGGTTGCTGCTACCTACGAAACTGCTGCTTGAGGCTGATTCGACCAAGCGGATACTCTTCGGTTTCGATGAACTGTGGTTTTTTCCGGAAAAGAGCGTTCGGCCTAAACCGCCCTCGGTGTGCTTGGTTGGGCCAGCACGACTCAATCGAGCGCGACTTGGCAAAGTCGGTAAGTGGATGGCGGAGAATTCTTGCTCGTTGGGGTTGGGTGGGGGAGAAGGACTAAATTTTGTCGTTCGAGCCCAAGGGCTGGTTAAAGTTTTACTAGGGTACTCCATTGAGCAGCCTGAGTCCGACTTAGCTCCGACGACTTGATTGGAAAGCGCGTGCAGGAATCTCGGATGCCTCCTAAAAAACTCTCGGCCGAGCTGGTGCATCGCGAACACATGGCCCGCTTCCCGCAGCGCTGGTCGACCGGGCCGGTGATGGGCAAGTTCCTCAAGGCGCTTCGCGATGAGAAGCGCATTATGGCGAACGTGTGCCCGCGCTGCGGCCGCTCGCAGGTGCCCCCGCGCGAAGTGTGCGCCGTCTGCCGCGTCGCTGCGACCCAGTTTGAAGAAGTCGGGCCAGCAGGGACGCTCCGCAACTTCGACGTCGTCTATTACGCCAGCCCGGATCCGGTCACCGGCCAGGGCCGCGAAGTGCCTTATGCTACGGCCTACGTTGAGCTGGACGGCGCCAAGGGCGGAGCGACGTTCTGGCACGAGTTGCACGAGACGGACATGACCAAGCTAAGGCGCGGCCTCCGCGTGCGGGCTGTCTTCGAGGAGGACGGCAAACGGACGGGTGCGATCACCGACATCAAGTACTTCGAGATCATCGAGGGAGAGGCGTGATGGCCGCCGAGTCCGACGCCTTTGTGGTCGAGGGGACGTTTGCCCTGCCTTACAACTATTTCGCGGGCCGCGTTGGCAGCACGTGGCTCGTGGCGTTGCGCGACGAGCAGAAAATCTACGGCGTGCGTCATCCCCAAACGGGCAAGGTCTTCGTCCCGCCGCGGCAGGTCGACGAAAAAGACTTCACCGACCTCACCGGCGATTGGGTCGAAGTCGGTCCCGAGGGGCGGGTCACCGGCTTCACGGTCATCCGTTATCGCGAGCCTTACCAGCCGCTGCCGGTGCCGTTTGGTCTCGCCCTGATTCAGCTCGACGGAGCCGATACGTCGCTTGTGCACGTCGTGCGCGGGGAAGACTTGGGGCAACTGTCGGTCGGTCGGAGAGTCCGGGCCGTCTTTGCCCGCGAACGCAAAGCCACGATCCTCGACATTGCTCACTTCGCGCCCGTCTGACCGCCGGCGACTTGCTTGCGATCGCTGTGGCGACGTCAAACGCAGATTTCGACCTCGCGAAATTTGAACGGCGTCCGCTCGAATTGGGCGGCGAGGTACTTGAGCGTCTTCCACCGCGTGGCGTGAGTGGGGCTCTCGTATTTCGGTTCGTCCTTGGGCAGGTTGAGCAGCAAGCTCTTCTGGATGAGCATCGCCCGAATCTTGCGGGTGCGAACTTCGCCGGCCGATTCGCTCGTCAGGCACATCACGTAGCGCACCGTGGTCACGGGCAAACCCATGTCGCGGCGGATCTGGCCGTCGGCGAATTTTTCGCCCACCTTGTTGAGGACGGAGTTCAAGTAGTACCAGTAGTCGTGCTCGGGCAACTCCAAGAGGGGATCGTCAGCCGTGGTATGGCGAGCGGCGGCGACCAGGGTCGACACGGCAACAGAATTCAGAAAAACTTCCAGGCAGCTTTCCTCGGCGATCGTGCGAATCATCAGCGTGCCGTCGCGAATCTCGTTGAGCGAGATGTTCAAGCGGTCGAAAAACTCGCGTCGACCCCATTGGGCGCGCTCGCGGCGGCGGCCCAAAAACCAGCTGACTGCCGCAATGAGGGCGGCGTACAAGAACTTCGTCCAGTGGTCGTGCAGCGTGTCCCAGACGACGTTCAGAAACTCGCGAAGGTTGTGTTGCATCAGCCCAGCCTCCGCGATTCGCGGCGGTAAATGGCGGAGAGCAACTCGAAGAGAAATTCCTCGCGGTCGGCCGCGCTCGGAGACGGGGCGGCCAGCCGCTTGGCCAGTGGCTCGACCATGCGGTCCATCAGGATTGTGCGCTGCCGGTCGGTGAGCGTGGGCCAGCGGTCCAGGATCTGTTCGAGCGCCTCGACGTCGGTCGGCCGCGTGCGGTTCAGCATGGCAGAGTCGAAACGGAAGCGGCTCTCCGCGGCCTCGCGGGCGGTCAGCCGGGCCCGCAAATCGCCGATGCCGTCCTCGGTCTCGGCCACGACGAGCGTGCCGGACACCATGTCGCCGAAGCGCTGGCTGCGGCTGGAAAGCAGCGGCACGATCCAGAGCACGGGAATCTGGTCGACGAGGCGAAACACGTTGCGGACGAGAACGCTGCCCGCGTCGAGAGCGAAGCCGTCGGCTTTCACCACCCGCAGCCCGCAGGTCCGCTTACCGTACGTCTGGCCGCGGACGAACAGCTCACTCGCCGTGAAGTAGATCAAGCTGCCCAGCTGCATCGCCAGCATCCCGAACGCGAGACAAAACGCAGTGAACTCCTGCTGCGAAACCGGACTGCGGACCCCCAGTTTGCGCGACAGGCTGTCGACCGACACATCGGCGGCAGCGCCCAACACGAGCGCGGCGAACGAAATCCCGATCGCGACGAGGATCACGAAAAGGCAGTCGAGCGCCCAGGCGCAATACCGCGTGCCGAGTCCCGCCGTTCGATAGGCGATCTGGACGTTTTCCGGCGTCTCGAACAGGACCTGGCTGGCCATCGTAATCTCGGAGCGGCAAACTAAAATGCTCGCGGCCGGATGTACAGCAAGCACCGAGCCGCTGGACGTCACGCGTGCGGTTCCGGTTTCGGCCGGTGTGCTGGTCTTCCTTGCAGCGAGAGTAACCATAATGGCCGACTTTGTGACACGCAATCGGCCGGATTGGGACGAATTGGAGCAGCTCTTGGCCCGCGGCCGCCGCTCCGTCGGACGACTTTCGCCGGAAGAGCTGAATCGTTTGGACGTGCTCTATCGTCGCGTGGCCGTGCACCTGGCACAGGTCCGCACGCGGACACGCGACGAGCGCCTGGCCGCGTATCTCAATCAACTCGCGGCGGCCGCGCACACCCTGATCTACTTGCCGCCGCGGCAGGGACTCCTGAAGCGGATGGCCCTGTTCGCCGTGCTGGGTTTTGCCGAATGCGTGGCCCGCAACTGGCGGATGCACGCGATCTCGGCCGGACTGCTCGTGGCAGGGGCCGTGCTGGCTTACCACGCGGCGAGCAACGACGTGCTGGCGGCGTACGCCCTGGCGCTTCCCGGCGACGCGCGTTTGCCCGGCACGCCTCCCGAGCGGCTGCTGCAATACCTCCGTCAGGGGCGGGACCTGGAATCGGGTGGCAAGTCGTTCTTCGCGTCCTTCTTATTTTCGCACAACCTCAAGGTGGGGCTCCTGTCGATGGGCTTGGGAGTGCTGGCCGGTGTGCCCACCGTCATCCTCACGCTCTACAACGGTATGATGGTGGGGACCTTTCTGTCGCTCTACTTCAAGGCGGGGCTAGGGGTCGAATTCTGCGCCTGGATCCTGCCGCACGGCATCACGGAGCTGTCGGCGATCGTGCTTTGCGGCGGCGCGGGACTGGTATTGGCCCGAGCCGTGGTCAGCCCCGGACTGCAAACGCGGGCCGAAGCGCTGGTCGATGCGGGAGCCGAAGCGGCACGCACGGCTGTCGGCATCGCCGGGATGCTCGCGATGGCGGCGTTTATCGAAAGTTTTGTGCGGCAGAGCCACCTGACAACGAATGAACGCTTCGTCTACGCCGGTCTGACAGCACTTTTTTGGACGGTCTACTTCGCTCAAGGCTTCCTGTGGCGGACGGGACCCGACGATCCGTCGCTCGCTGAGGCGACAGCGAAAGCGACTTGAACAAAACGGATCGAAGAGGAAGAAGAGAAAAGGCACCGCCTTCTGCGTGCGCGGCTCTTAGGCGGCGGCCTGCTCGAAACTCTTTTGCATCAGCCGGCACAGGCCCGACCAGACGCGCTCGACGTCGAGTTCATCCATGCAGGCCAGATGCTTCTTGCCGCGATGGGGGCAACGCTTGCGATAGCTGGCCGCGCAGCTGACGCCGGTGGCCACCAGTTCGTGCTGGTTGCCCGGCGGGCCGGAGATCGTGGGGCTGGTGCAGGTGAAGATACCGACGACCGGCGTGCCCAGTCCGGCGGCCAACTGCATCGGGCCCGAATCGTTGGTCACGAGCACTCGCGATTGTTCGAGCACGGCCGCCAATTGTTTGAGACTCGTCTTGCCGGACAGGTCGATCACCCGCGCGTTGGGCGCCAGTTCTCGCAACGTCTGGGTGAACTGGGCCGCGATTCCCTGCTCGTCGGGACCGCCGAGAACGACGGGCGACAGTCCAAATCGCCGCATCGCCTTGAAGGCGACGGCGGCGAATCGTTCGGCGGGCCAGCGTTTGGTTTTCCAACTCGCGCCCGGGTGCACGGCTAGTCCGGCTCCGGCCAGCGGCGCGAGCTGACTGCTGGCCCATTCCCGATCGGCGCGGGAAATTCCCAGTCGCATTCCGGAGTTGAAATTCGTCAGTCCCAGCGCGTCGACGACGTGTCGGCTGCGCAGATGTGCGGGCACCGAGAGATCGGTCTCGGGAATCAAGAAGTGGCAGCCCCATAGCGAGCCTTCCCGCGCCGATTCCAAGCCGACGCGCAGCGAGGCCCGCGTGGCCCAAAGCATCAGACCGCTCCGCAAGAGCCCCTGCAGGTCGAACACCAGGTCGAACCTGCTGCGGCGCAAACGTGTCAGGAGCTTCTGCCAGTCGCCGAGCGAGCCGTGCCGCTCGAACGGAATGACTTCGTCCAGATCGGGGTGCCCTTCCAAGAGCGGCGCCAGCGAACGGCTGATCACCCAAGAAATTCGCGCTCGCGGAAAACGGCGGCGGAGCGCGGGCAGCACCGGCAGCGCTTGGACCACGTCCCCCAGCGCGCTCGGCTTGATCACGCAGATCCGCCGCGCGTCGACTTCCAGGAGCACAGCGGCAGTGTTGGGGTCGGTCATCGGCCGGCCTGGTCCTTGCGAGTCTTTCTCTGGCGAGTTTGGGACACGCGGTCCGCGGTTTTCGCGATCGGTTCCGAGGAGGGAGGCGGATGATATCGCGGCTGATAAAAATGCGACAAGGGCAGGTTTGTACGGGGATTTTCCCGGCCGTTTGTGGCCGAAACCGGCCGCCGGCGAGCTCAACGGCCGTTCGCTTTGGCGTTTTGCACGCCCTATAATGAGCCTTATGTCCACGGAATTGATCGAAGAAAGCATCCCCGACATCGGGCCCCGTTCCGTCGGTCTGGTCCGCACGCAGTCCGCCATCCTGTTTGCCCCGCCGCACGAGTTGACGCTTGCCAATTCGCGGCGGCTCGGGCCGATCACCGTCGCTTACGAAACGTACGGCACCCTTTCTCCACAACGCGACAACGCGATCTTCGTCTGCCATGCGCTCACCGGCGATGCGCATGCCGCCGGCTACCGCTCCAAGGAAGATCTGGCCGCGCAAAGCCGGCTGGTGGGACGGCTTCATCGGCCCCGGCAAAGGGCTCGACACCGACAAGTATTTTGTAATCTGCGCCAATGCGCTGGGCGGCTGCCAGGGAACGACCGGGCCCAGCAGCATTTGTCCGGAGACCGGCGAGCCGTGGGGGCCCGATTTTCCCGTCATTCAAATTCCGGACATCGTCGACGTGCATGCCGAGCTGGTTCGCTCGCTGGGCATCGAGCGGTTGCTGGCGGTGGTCGGCGGCAGTCTCGGCGGGATGCAGGTGCTCGAATGGGCGGCCCGCTATCCCGAGCGCCTCGCCGCGGCCGTCGTGCTCGCCTCCGTGCCCGCGGATGTCGGCCCAGGGAATTGCCTTTAACGCGGTCGGCCGCAGCGCGATCTTCAACGATCCGAATTTCAACGACGGCCGCTACTACCGCGACAGTGGTCCCCGCGCGGGGCTGGCGCTGGCGCGGATGGTCGCCCACATCACTTACCTCTCGGAAGAATCGATCGAGCGAAAGTTCGGCCGCAAGCTGCAAGACGTCGAGGCATTGGCGTACGACCTGATCAAAGAGACCGAGTTCCAGGTCGAGAGCTACTTGAACTACCAGGGCCGCCGCTTCGTCGATCGGTTCGACGCGAATAGCTATCTGTATCTGACCAAGGCCATGGATTATTACGATCTGGCCCAGAGCTACGGATCGATCGAGAACGCGTTCGCCGCCTCGCGGGCCCGCTTCCTGTTCGTCTCGTACGACAGCGACTGGCTTTATCCGACGCGTCAAAGCAAGGAGGTCGTCGGCGCTCTGATCTCGGCCGGCAAGCACGTCTCGTTCATCGAATTGCATAGCGCCAAGGGGCACGACACCTTTTTAATCGAAGTCGAACAACTCGAGGCGCTGGCCCGCCCGTTCCTCGAACGGACGCTCGAAGTTCTTCGCCGGCCCGCGGCGTCTTAAGGATCCAGACGCGACCAGAGCCACATTCCGCTGCGACCACCCATGACGGACGATACGATTCCTTCCTCCGAACTCGACAGCCGCTCCGCAAAAGGGACGCGACTGAAGAAATCGCGTCCAGCACGGGCCGGCTATTGCATGCCCGATCCAGCGGCGGCGCTCACCGACAAGGAGATCATGAAGCACGTCCCCGTCGGCAGCCGCGTGCTCGACCTGGGCTGCGGTGACGGGCGCTTGCTGGAAATCTTGCGGGACGTCCACCAGTGCCGCGTGCAGGGGATCGAGCTCGATCCGCAGGAATTCGTGGGCTGCGTCGACCGGGGCGTGCCGGTGATTCACGGCGACTTGGACCACGGTTTGCCGGAGTTCCCCGACGACTCGTTCGACTACGCGGTCCTCAGCCAGACGCTGCAGCAGCTGAAATATCCCAAGCGTGCGCTCGAAGAGATTCTCCGCGTCGCCCGGCGCGCGCTGGTGGTGGTCCCCAACTTCGGCTACTGGAGAGGCCGCCTCCAACACCTCCTGGGTGGACGGGCGCCGGTAACGCAGGCGTTGCCCTACGAGTGGTACAACACGCCGAATTTGCACTTCATGTCGATGTACGACTTCCGCGACCTGGTCGAGCGCCTGGGGATTCGCATCCTCAAGGAACTGCCCATTATCCGGGGACACGCGGTCGATCGGGCGTGGGCCGCCAACCTGCGGGCAGAAAGCGCGCTGTACGTGCTCGAGCGCCGGAATCCCGCGGAGCGAACCGCTCGTAGAAGCGCACGCAGTCTTCGACCTTGACCAATCGGTCGAGCAATTCGCACACACTTCGCGCGCCACGTTTCTCGAAAGCGGGCAGACTGGCGAAGGTTAAACTTCCGCCCTCCACGATCCTCCTGCTCCTGCCGGCGTTTCGACCCAATGACCCGGGAAACGACGTCGGATTTTCCGATAGTGACGGTTGTAGCGTGTGGTCCAGGCTCGAGGGGGGACCTGCGCGTGCCGCCGGCACTTCCGGCGTTCGACCGTTTGCACGACATGCGAAGCAAAGTCTGGACGAGTTTGTTGGCCGCGGCCTGGATCGCCGCCGGTTCTTCCGGCTGCTACTGGGACCAATACAACCATTCCGTGCGGCGGATGTGGGTCGACTACAACTCGTTCCTCGCGCCGTCCATCTCGTTCGAGCAAGTCGACCACCTGCCGTACTGGGCGCCGCAGGTCGGCTACTATCGCTGGATGTACGACAAGGATCCGGGACATCAACTCGCCGCCCTGGGGCCGGTCACGCCGCCGGCCAACTGCGTGCCTCAGATTGTTCCGCCGGGGGATAATCCGTTCGACTACCAAGTGGACTTCCCCAACGCGATTCCCCACCAAACCGATCCGTTGTGGGGCGAGAATCAACCCGAACCGATCAACGTGCTGCAGGTGCCGGCGGACGGCGCCAACGGGACCTCTCCGGCAGGCAAAACACCACAGCAACTGCTGACGGTGCCGATGGCCCCCGTGATGCCGCGGACCGACGGCGACAAATCGAGCGACCCTTCGCGACCGACCGGCACGTGGAACCGTTCGTTCCGGCAGTCCGTCGAACCTCCCGGTCCGCCGCTGCCCGGGTCATTCGTACCGGGGTCGCCATTCCCGGGTTCAACGCTGCCAGGCTTCGATGCGATGCCGTCGCCGCCGAAACCAGTCGACGAAGACGCGGCACCGATGCTCGGGCCCGAAGCGCAGTCCAATCCGAGCCTGCGCCTGACCACCGGATCGCCGACGACATCAGGCGCTTCCGCCGCCACCGCCAATTCGGCCAACTCACTCTGGCCGCGCTGACGGCCCGTCGGCGGCGTGGAATGTAGTCGTAGCAATGGCCGACGCCTTCAGTGGCAATGCACTCGCTTCGCTGCACCAGCCGGCTTGCGCCTGTACAGTTGTTGCCTGCCGCGGGTGATGGTATTCTCCCGGCCGCCGTTGTGTTCGCCTTTGGGACAGGTGAAAATTGACGGCATCAGGCTGGCATGCTTGCGTGCTCTCAGGTTGCGATCCTCTTTGCGGCCGCGCTGCTCGCATGGGGATGCGCGGACCATTCGGTTCCGAATGCCGCATTCGCGTTCGTGGGACTTTGTCCTGCGTATTCGCTTGAAGATGTATCAGGTCCGTTGCTCGGCTCTTTGCGCGTTCCCGTCGGAACGGGACGGCTGGAGGCCGGCGTGGCGGAGCTCTTCTGGCGGAACGGGCTATGGAAGAAATTCTGAACGGCTATAAGGTCGGCCCCGAAACGTGGCTTTGCCTGTCGTTCTTCCTGATCGTCGCGATCTACTTCCGCTTTAATCGTCTCGCTTCGCTGCGGAACGGCGACCTGCTCGCGCTCTTGCTGATCTCCCCCGGCATCCTGCTGGCGAAATCGGGTTCCCCCACCGGCTACGTGTGGGTGTTTGCCGTCTGCGGCGTGTGGATGCTGCGGCTGATCTTCGACGGCTACTTCACGCGCCGGCCGCGGCTGGAACAGAATCTCAACACGCCGGGCCTGACGTTCCTCTGCGCGGTGGCCTTCATCTTCCTCTCGATTCACGCCTGGACGTCGAACGACGTGCCGGCATCGAGCGTGCAGACGGCGGAGGCCGGCGTCCGCCTGATCAATCGCCAAGAGGCCCCGCCCAAGCCCGATCGTCCGCATGACGCGGCCCCCGACGACGCGAAAGCCGGTCCGGCTGCGGCCGTTTTCACCGCGCCCATCGTCAAGGTGATTCCGCCATTGGCGGCGACGATCAGTGCGGAACCCAAACCGGCAGCGTCGGCCACAACGACCGCCATCTATGCAGCCCGCGTCGCGTCGATCATCGCGCATCTCTTGGTGATCGTGGCGTTGGCCTGTATCGGACGGTGGCACTTCGGCGATCTGCAGATCGGCATGGCGATGGCCGCCTTGTATATGCTGCTCCCCTGCACTGCGTACGACGTTGGTCGACTCAACTACGTGCTGCCGTCGGCGTTCATTCTGTGGGCGATCGCTTCGTACCGGCGCCCGATCGTGGCCGGGGCGTTGATGGCGTTCGCCTGCGGCACGCTGTTCTTTCCCGTGTTTCTCCTGCCGCTCTGGTTCTTATTTTACGATCGCCGCGGCGCGGCCCGCTTTGCCGGCGGACTGGCGGCGGTGAGCGTGGTGCTGGTCGGCAGCCTGATTCTGACGTCGGCCGACACGACGTCGTTTATCAACCAGATGATCGGCGCCGCCATCGACTGGCCGGCCCTTTCGTTCCGCGACAATTCGAGCGGCGGTTTCTGGCAGCCGGACATCGCCGCTTATCGCATCCCGGTGTTCGTGGCGTTCTGCGCGGGGACGATCGTGATCTCCGTCTGGCCGCGGCACAAAACACTCGAACACCTGATCGCCAATTCGGCGGCGATCATCATCGGCACGCAGTTCTGGTATCCGCAGCAAGGCGGCGTTTATTCGCTCTGGTACGTGCCCCTGTTGCTGGTGGTGATCTTTCGCCCGACGCTCGCGCAGCTCACCCCGCCGGACTTCACGCGACGCGCGTCCGTGGAGCAGCCGGCGAGCACGCCGCCCGCGCCGGAGCTGGTCGCCAGCGGAGGACCGGCCGCGGGCGTTCGCGCCCGGTTGCGCTAGCCTGCCGGTCGCTTACGCCTCGCCCTTTATCCTTCTGCGCGGGATGACCCTGCCGCTCTGCCGCATGTAGTCGCGATATTCGTCGCCGAAGAACTCGCACATCATCTGTTCTTCGTTGGGGATCCGAACAAAATACATGACGGCGAACGTCACGAACCCCGACCAGCCCGCAAGCCAGTTTTGCAAGAGCAGCCCTTGTGCCAGACCGAACAGCAGAATCGCGGCATACATGGGATGGCGGATCGAACGATAGACGCCGTGCCGCACCAATTGATGGTCCTTCCGCAGCTCTAATGTGGCCGACCAGTTCTGGCCCAGATCGGCGTGCGAGTGCCAAAACAGCCAAAGCGCGGCGATCAGCACCGCCGCGCCAGCCCACGGAAAATAGGGCGGCAGAGGATAGTCGGCAAACGCCAACCAGTTGGTGAATAGATAGATGACCGGGAGCAGAATGCATCCGAGGAAGACAAGCACCAGGAGGGCGAGTTCTTTGCGGTCGAAGCGGCTGACCGGCCTCTCAATGCCCTTCGCGCGCTCTTGGTAGATTCCGCGAATGACAAGATAGGCGACGAAGCCCACGAGAAAGACGATGTCCCACGGTCGCGTTGGCACAAAACTTGGCATACGTTCGCAGACGGTGAGAGCACCAGGCGGAAAAAGCTAAGCGTCCGGAAACTGGGAAGGGCTCAGTCCCAGATCGACGATACTGCACGCTGCAATCGCGTTCAGCCCCAGCTCGCGGGCTTTGGCCAACAGGGCCGGATTCGCGCTCCCCGGATTGAACCAGATTTCGGCTGCGGGCGCCTTCGCCGCGATCTCCGGCAAAACGGCGAGTCCAATCTCCGGCCGCAGGTAGACGCTGACGCGATCGAGCCGGTCTGGCGGGGATATCGGCCAGTGAGCGAGACACGGGCAGTCCCTCGATCTCGCCTCCCGACGGGTTGACCGGATAGACCTCGTAGCCCGCCCGCGCATGCGCGCGGACCGACTTGTTGCCGAACTTCGCCCGGTCGGCACTCGCGCCGAGAATGGCAACGGTTGGTTTTGACATCGACGTCCCTTGGGACTGTGGACTCTCGCCCCTAGCGGGAAGCCAGCGGCTGGCGGGACACCTCGGCGGCGAAGCGGTCGTACTCCGCTTGGATTGCGTCGCGGTCGGGAGGAGCGCCGGCCGTGACGATCAGGCGGTAGTGCATGGTCAGCGGCGTCTCGGGCGTCAGCGTCGTCTTGAAGTACGCGCCGAAGCGGCCGTACGGACGCTCGGAATACCGCGAGGGCTTGGGCAGCGACGGGTCCTCGAAATAGGTCACCGTGTAGGGCTTGCCGTTGATCGAGTACGACATCGCCTCCCAGCCCAGGTTGGTGAACTTGTCCGGGTCTTTCTTGTCGTCGACCTCGAACGCTTGCGGCTGCTGCGGAAAACCCTTGGGCCGAATGAAGGTGGCCGACTTACTCTCCGCCACCGATTGGGCCGCGCGGAACTGAAAGCCCGCGTGCTGGCGGTCGCCTTCGAGCACGATCTTGCCGCGACGGCTTTCCAGGCGCGTGGACCAGTCGATTTGCCAGGCGGGCAGACCGCCGGGCTTGCCGACGTTGGTCACGCGAACGGTGCGGACTTCATCGATGACCGGCTGATCCTTGCCGTCATTCCAGGCGATCTCGGCGGTCATGAAACCGGAGTGGGAGTCGCCCCCTTTCTCGACGAAGCGCACGTGCCGCTGGTGCGCCCCCTTGATGCAGTGCCACGAGTCGATTTCGCCCCCCTCGAACCGCGTCCGCCGCCAGCCGACAAACAGCCCGCGATGATGGGGGTAGAGGCCGGCTCCCGCGCCGTTGGTAATCAAATCTTCTGTGCCCGGGCCGAAGATGTGATGAAACACCTTGAACGTTTCGGTCGTCCGCTGCGGCGTCGAACGGTCGAAGGCGTACATGTAGCGCAGCACCGGCTTGCCGTCGTACATGAGGTCGGCCGTCCCCTCGCCTGCGCGATCGACCCACTCAAAGCCACCGGCGGAGTCAGCGGCACCGGCGGCTGCGCGAGCCGCTGCGCCGGCCAGGACGAACGCGGAAACGACCGCGACGCCACACGCCATCGCGCCCACACACCCGAAGCGAAACAACCTCACGGTTCGGCCTCCAAAAGACTCTTGAGCTCCTGAATCTGGCTGACATCGGCGACGTGCGCCACGTGGTGCTGATCCTTGGCCAACAGCCAGTCGCATTCCGCCAACGAATCGGCCTTGCGACCCGTCTGGTAGCACAGCACGGCCCGTCGCCAGTGCTCGAGCACGGAATTGGAATCGAGGACCAGCATCACGTCGATGTAGCGGAGCATGGCCTCGGCATCGCTGGCGTCCTCGGCGCTAGCCGCCAGGTTCTTCACCAGGCGATAGAGAATCTCGCGCTTCGATTGTGGCAACCAGGTCTCGGGCGTCACCGGCACATCGGAAAGGCTGTGCGCCTGGACCTCGGCTTCGGTGTGCGAGAGCCGGCGAGCCGCTTCATAGACGTCGATCAACGTCGAATTGTCTTTCACCGATTCCAGCCGCACGAGGTATCGTCCCGGCAGGCCGATCCCCACCACGCTGACGCCGAGCCGACGCGCCAGCTCGATATACAGAATCGAGAGGGTCACCGGCAGCCCCTCGCGATCGTCGATCACCTCGTTCAAGTAGCTGTTGGAGCGGCTCTCGAATTCGGTGCGGCAACCGTGAAAGCCCATCTTCTTGAAGAGGAACTCGTCGAGCGCGGCGAGCTTTGCCTGGTCGTCGGCCTTGGGCTTGAGTCCCTCGCGAATGGTGCGGGCAAAGCCGTCGATTTCGCGGAGATAGGCGTCGACGTCGAGATCGTCGTTGTCCATGCGGGCGACGAGCAGCGCGGCCCGCAATAAATCGACGTCTTTCTCTGCCTTGTGATCGAACAGGGCGGCAATATCCCGCTGCGTCCGCCGCGAGCGGAGCGAATCGGCCGCGCGGCGGAGCTGCTTGGCTTCGCGCTCGCGGCGCTCAGCACTATTGAGCAGAGCCCGCACGCCGGCGTCGGCATTGGGCAAAAGGTCGGTCAAGGTTTTCGCGTCGGGAGCCTTGTCCTCCTTGAGCTCCCGCGCCAGCCGTTCGACACGATCGGTTACGTCTGGCGGCGGCAGCACGGAGGGAACGATGGAACCGACGTCGAACCCCTTGAATTCGGCGTGCGTGTCGCGAAAGTTCGCCAGTCCCGGCTTCCCCTCGCGGAATTCCGCGTCGCTCACTTCGCAGACCAGCACGTCGTTCACGAAGGCGCGAATCGTTTCTTTTTCGACGCGGACCTTGAGCCGGTTCCATTCGCCGGGCCGATAGGCCGGCGTGCGCACCTCCTTGAGGATGTGCCACGAATAGACGTCGGGCCCGTCGAACCGCGTGAGCCGCATGCGGCCGTTGGAGGGATAAAAGGCGTAGTGGCGATCGATGTCGTGCATGGCGAACGCCAGGCCGGCCGCTTCGTCTTCGCGTTTCAACTGCACCCACACGGCCGCTTCATAGGGGACGGCGGGGGTCGGCCGTTTGGAAACCAGCAGCGTGCGGCCGCCGAATCCGGTGCCTGGACCTTCGACGACGACGTGCCCGGCGTGCTGCCGCCAGCGGCCGCCCATCAGCGGCGACCATTCGTGGCCATCAAGTGCGCCGATCGTCAGCCAGCGATCCATCCGCACCGGGTTGGGTTTCTTGAGCAGCGGCTTGAGGGCATTGATCGCCAGCGCGAAGCCCAGGTTTTCGGTGATGACCGATTTCATGGTGATCACACCTTCGACCCGCCCCTGGCGATCCAACAGCGGTCCGCCGCTGTTGCCCTGCTCGATCGGCATGGCGAGCTGCACCATCGGCTTGCCGTCGATCACCCGAATCGCCGAGACAACGCCGCTCACCACGCTGTGCTCGAGACCGCGGGGATTGCCGACGGCCACGACGTCCTGCCCCTGCTTGAGCGCGTCGGAGTTGCCCAGCTCGAGCGGTTTCAGGTTGTCGGCTTTGACCCGGATGACGGCCAGGTCCATGGTGCGGTCGGTCGAATGCACTTCCATGACGTCGAGCCGCCGCCCGTCGGCCAGCGTGACGACGATCGGCCGCGCCTCGCCAATCACGTGCAGGTTGGTCGCGATCAGACCGCTTTTGTCGATGACAAATCCGGTTCCCAGGCTGCTCCGCTCGCCGTCGCGGCCGGAGACGGAAATCGTGACCGTCGACTCGTTCACCTTGGCAGCCAGCTCGGCCACGGACATGTCGGCCGCCGCCTGCAAGCGCGGCTCGCTGGGGCCGCCGGTGAGCGCCAAAAAAATCAGCAGGGCCCCGAACCGAGCGCAACTCATTCCGATCTCCGGACGGTGCAGAAAAAAACGCGGCAACGACCCCGCGGCATGGAGCGCGGCGCCTCTTTGCATCTTATCCAGAGTCACGGCGCAGCTTCTACTCGCTGAATGGTGGGTTGAGGGTGGCACTGGCGGCTTGTCCGCCAGTGTCTATCTCCACAGTACAAGCTGCTTAAGACACTGGCGGACAAGCCGCCAGTGCCACCCAAGGCCTGACGCTTTGCCGTAGACGCACCACTACGAGCGACCCAGCAGCACGTAGCGGACGCAGACCGGCTCTTTCATCCGCAGCTTTTGCCCCGTCGGCCGCAGTCGGCCCGTGGCCGGGTCGATGCGGAAGACGACCACCGAGTCCGAGTCCTGGTTGGCGGCCAGCAGAAAACTGCCCGTCGGATCGATGGCGAAGTTTCGCGGCGTTTTCCCCTGCGTCGATTCGTGACCGTCCGGCGTGAGTTTGCCGCTTGCCGCGTCGACGGTGAAGATCGCGATGCTGTCGTGCCCGCGATTGGCCCCGTAGACGTATTTCCCCGACGGATGCACGGCGACTTCCGAGGCCGTGTTAACGCCGTGGAAGTCTTTGGGCAGGGTCGAGACGACTTGAATGCGGGAGAGCGTGCCGTTGTCGGCGTCGTACCAAAAGGCAGTGATCGTGCTGTCGAGTTCGTCGATCGCGTAGGCGAAGCGGCCGGTCGGATCGAATGCGAAGTGTCGCGGGCCAGCACCCGCCGCCATTTGCACCGTCGGCGGTTGGTTCGGCGAGAGCTTGCCGGCCTTGGGGTCGAAGCGGTAGACGAAGATCTTGTCGGCGCCCAAGTCGCAGACGAAGGCGAAGTGGTTGGCCGCGTCGAGATTGACCGAGTGCGCGTGGGCCGCCTCTTGCCGCTCCCGATTCACGCCGTGACCCCGGTGCTGCATCACCGACGAGGCCGGCCGCACGCCGCCGTGTTCGTCGATCGGCAGGACGGCAACCGCGCCCCCTTCGTAATCGGCGACGAGCACATTCTTGCCCGCCTTGTCGACGACCAGATGACACGGGCCGGCGCCGCCCGAGGACTGTTCGTTGATTGCGCGCAGCGCGCCCGTTTCCGGCACGACGGCAAACGCGACGACTCCGCCAGTCCGACGACCGCCGAGCGAAGAGACCTCGGCTACCGCATAAAGATGTCGATGATCGGGAGCCAGGGCCACGAAGGAGGCGTTGACGGCCCGACCGGCCAGGTGCGGCTCGCTCACCGTCCCGGTCGCCAGGTCTAACTCCGCGACGAACACGCCCGCGGTCGGACCGTTGCCGTAGGTGCCGAAATAAACACGCTCCCGCCCCTCGGCGGCCGAAGCTTGCGCGACTAAAGCCGCCATCAAACCGATCGTCGCGATCCAGGCAAATAGAATCCGGCAGGCGCGCGAGAAGAGCGATTTCATGGCGGCAACCTCGGCAATCAGCCTACGAGCAACTCGAACGTTTTGTGGAAGTAATCGAGGACGCCGGCTTCCGACACGCGGACCGGAACCTCCATGTTGAGGCGGTGCACGGGCGTCGTCATCCGCCGGTCGGCCACCGTCATGCCGCGAGTCAGCTCGCCGGAGATTTCCACGTCGACGGCCAGGCGGCGGCTCTCGAACAACTCGGGCCGCGAAACCGCGCACAGGGCGACCACCTCGCGAATCGGAAAGCCTTCGCGTCCCAGATGCTCGTGATAGGCGCGGAAGCCGTAGGTCAGCATGTTTTTCAGAAATTTCCCCCGGCGGCTTTCGTCGTCGCACAGTTTGTGAATCTGGTCGACGGTCAGGACGGCTCCCCGGGCGATTTCCAGCGGGATCATCGATTTGGTGGCCGGCATCCGCAACACGTTGCGGGCAGCCTCTGGGTCGCAGTAGATGTTGAGTTCAGCCGAAGGCGTCACGTCGCCCCCGCCGTCGACCGCTCCGCCGAGGCAGATCAAGCGTTTGAGGCTCGGGAGAAAGTCGGAGTTGCGGTCGCAGGCCCGTTCGACGTTGGTCAGCGGCCCCAAAGTGAGCAGCGTGATCTCGTTGGGCGCGGCCTTGACCAGCTCGCTCAGCACGCGGGCCGGGTCGCGGATGTTGTGCAGGTCGGCGACTTGCACGTCCAGATCGCCCAGGCCGCCGGGGCCGTTGATTTTGAGCACGATGTCGCCGGCCGGATCGAGGGGCGGGGCCTCGACCGGAGTGTCGGACATCAGGCCGCCGAGCCGGGGCCACTTGGCCGGATCGAGCGTCTCCACGATCGCTTGGACGTTGCGGGTGGCCGTTCGCGCGGTGACGCATCCGGCCGTCGCCGTCAGGCCGATCAGGTCGATCTCCGGATCAAACAGCGCCAGGGCGATCGCCAGGGCGTCGCCGATTCCGGGGTCGGCATCGATGATGAGCTTTTGCGGCAAGGGGGATCCTTTCGCCTCCGCCGGAGCAAACGCCGGTCTGGCCCGGTTTTGTGCCCGCAAAAATTTGTGCCTGCAAAAAGCGGCCCGGGCAGCGGCCCATTCTACGGAAAGGCTATCACCGCCGCGACAGTCTGCCCGAAAGGGAACCGGGCCCGCGCCACGGTCGACTTACGCAGACCTTGTGAGCGAGGCTAGGATGGAAAGAGATGGGCACTCGATTTGCCGCACGCTTACGCCGCTGGCAGCAGTGCGTCGGCGAGGACTAAGCGGGCGGACTTCGGCGAGCTCGGTCGAGCCGCGAGGACGCCGACCCCAGCCACCCAAGGCAAGCCATTCAGACTCCAGCAATCTCGAAATTGAGCCGATAGCGCACCTTCATGGCCGACGCAATCCACAACGCGATCGCAATTCTGATGAAGGAGCGGAGCCTCACTGAAAACGAGACGCATGCGGCCGTCCTGCAGGTGATGGACGGCAACGCCTCGTCGGTCGGCTTGGGAATGCTGCTGACGGCCCTGAAGCTCAAGGGCGAATCGGTTGACGAGATCGTCGGCGCGGCCCGGGCCATGCGCGAACGGGTGACGCCGATTCGCACCAGCCGCTCCGGATTGCTCGATACGTGCGGCACGGGCGGGGACGAGCTGCAGACCTTCAACATCAGCACGGCCACGGCCCTCGTGACGGCGGCTTGCGGCGTGCCGGTCGCCAAGCACTCCAACCGCAGCTTCAGCAGCCGCAGCGGCTCGGCCGACGTGCTCGAGGCTCTGGGCGTGCGCGTCGACCTGTCGCCCGAGCGGGTCGCCGGCTGCATCGACGAAATTGGCGTCGGCTTCTGCTTCGCGCCGCTGGTGCACGGGGCGATGCAGCACGCGACGCCGGTGCGCCGGCAACTCGGCTTTCGCACGATCTTCAATCTGCTCGGCCCGCTGACGAATCCGGCGTCGGCCGAGTTTCAGCTTTTGGGGGCCGGCAAGATCGCCGTCGCCGAAAAACTTGCCGCCGCCGCGGCCCGCCTGGGGACGAAGCGCACGCTGGTCGTCTGCGGCAACGACGAGCTGGACGAAGTGAGCCTGTGGGGCACGACCAAGGTCTTCCGCGTCGAAGGGAATGCAATCGAGACCTTTGATTGGAGTGCCGCACAGCTGGGGCTGCCCGAATGTCGCGTCGCTGATCTCCGGCGCAGTCCCCGGCCGAAAGTGCGGAGACCATCCGGCGGCTGCTGGCGGGCGAACCGGGGCCGGCGCGGAACATTGTGCTGGCGAACTCGGCGGCTGCGTTGATCGCGGCCGGACGGAGCACCAATCCCCGCGAAGCCGCGCAGAAAGGGGCGGCTGCCCTCGATTCGGGAGCGGCGGCGGAGGTGCTGCGGAGGCTGGTGGAATTCGCGAAAAAATGACCTTGCGCGGCGTGAAAATCGGTGTCGAAAACTTCGTGCAAAGCGGAAAAGGGAGCGCACTTGGCTCCCTTGCGTTGGCCATCGCGCACCCTATAATTCGATGAGGTTTCAGTGATTTTTTGGCAACAATCGCTCGGGTCTGCGGGCGAAAATGTGCCGATGAACTAAGATGGGACCGGTCGGGCGGGCAGCTCGCGGCTTGGCAGTTTTTAGGTCGGGACGATCCATGATCCAGTGGTTCCGAAATGTGTGGGTGGCGGTGGTCACCGTGTTTCAGGGGCTGTTTGTCACCCTTGGAATCATGGGTAAGACGTACCGCCGCCGCACGTTCACGGAGGTCTACGAGTATCCGGAAGTGCCTGTGCCGGTGAAGCCGCGCTACCGCGGATTCCACCGGTTCGACCTGACCGCTTGTATCGGCTGCGAAAAGTGTGCGGTCGCCTGCCCGGTGGACTGCATCTATATCGAGAAACAGAAGGCCCCGGTCGGAAAAGGTTTCCGCATCGACGGCTTTACGATCGACTATACGAAGTGCATGTTTTGCGCGTTGTGCGTCGAACCGTGCCCGGTCGACTGCATCTTCATGGGGTCGAATTTCGACCTCAGCTGCTACAGCCGCGACGGGTGCATCGTCGACTACGCCAAGCTGCCTTTGCAGACCGCCTGGGGGCAGACCACGCTGAACCCGACGGCCGTTTCCGAGTCTAAAGTTTTGTATCAGCCGGTTTGGGTGCAAGGGGAACCGAGCCCCTTCGAGTTCGCGCCGGCTGCCGGCGAACACTGAAATCGGACGCTGAAATCGGAAATTTGAAATCGGACACTAAGCTCGGCTTGGCATCCGCGAGGTCCCGTCCATGAACACTGCAGCGGGCAAGAAGTATTTCACCGTTACCGAAGCCAACGCCATGTTGCCGTTGGTCCGGGCGATCGTCGATGACATTGTGCAGCTGAAGAACGAGATCGAGGAGCGGTCCGAGCGGCTGCGGAACGTGCGTCGCCTGCCGGGCCAGCGTCGCGGCGAAGACAACCCCTACGACGAAGAGGTCCAGCAGATCGAAGTGGAGATCGAGAAGGAGAACGATCGCCTCGAGGAATTCTGCGACGAGCTGCGGCGCCTGGGCGTCGAGTTGAAGGACCCGCGCGTCGGCCTGATCGACTTCCTCACGCAGATCGAAGGCCGCGAGGCCTATCTCTGCTGGAAGCTGGGCGAAGGCGACATTGCCTACTGGCACGAGATCGAAGCCGGCTTCGCGGGGCGACAATCGCTGCTCGAAGGATCGGCCCACGGCGGCAAGCCGAACGGCGGCACGGAAAAGAAGTAGCGCGCAGACCACGGAAACCACGCAGGATCCATGACAGACCTCGTCGGGCACTTCATTATCTTTGGCATCGTCGCGGTCGCCCTGCTGGCCATCCCGCTGATCATTGGCTGGTTCGTCCGCCCCAATCTGCCCACGCCCGAAAAAGTTGCAGTCTACGAGTGCGGCGAGCCGACGATCGGCTCGAGCTACATTCAGTTCGACTTGCGGTTCTACGTCGTCGCGCTGTTGTTCATCATCTTCGACGTGGAAGTGGCGTTCTTCTTTCCGTGGGCACTGATCTACGGCGGAGCCACGCAGCTGGCCGACCCGCGCTTGGCGCCCGAAGCTCGTATGGTGATCACGGAGAAGCTGCTCAACGCGCCCGCGTCGCAGGCCGTGACACCGATCACCTCCGCGACGGGCTTTCGCCTGGCGGCGCTGAGCTTCTTCGACATCCTGGTCTTTTTCGCGGTGTTGCTCGTCGGCTTCGCCTACGTGTGGAAGCGGGGCGACCTCGATTGGGTGCGTGCCGTCTCACGAAGGTCGACGTTCCCCGCCCAAGCCGGAACTCCGCGCGTCCCTGCGCCCGAACCAGTCCGCGTGCCGCAAACCGTGAGCTGAGGCGGCGCCCTCGCGGCGGAATTTCCCACTCGGCTCGGGCGGCGCACCAACGAACGCTGGATCCATGAACGCTCAAGAAATTCACCAGTTGCTGCTCGAACGGTTCGGGGCGTCGAGAATCACCGGCGTCAACCTGACCGCCACGGACCCCTGGGTCGAGGTCGCTCCCGCCGCCATCCACGAGGTGAGCCTCTTCTGCCGCGACGACGATCGGCTACGGCTCAACCACCTCAACAACCTGTGCGGCGTCGACTATTGCGAGCCCGATCCAAAGAAGGCGGCCAAGTACGGGCACGAGCCGCACATCGAGGTCGTGTATCACGTGTCGAGCTTGCCGCGGAAGCACAAAATCACGCTCAAGGTGATGCTGCCCCGCTGGAAAGACGGCAAGACGGGCGAAATCCCCGAGGTCGACTCGGTGGCCGACATTTGGGGCATCGCCGACTGGCACGAACGGGAAACCTACGACCTGATGGGCATTCGCTTCTTGGGACATCCCGAACCTGCGGCGGATCCTCTGCCCGGAAGACTGGGTGGGCTATCCGCTCCGCAAAGACTACGAGATGCCGCTGGAATACCACGAAATCCGGGGACGGTAAGGGCGCTCGGGCTGACGAGCGTTTCGCCGGTTGCCGACAAGCACGAAGCTCGAATGACGAATGAAGCACTAAGCACGAATGATTCCCCTCGTTCGTGCTTCGGTCATTCGGAAATTCTTTCGTCATTCGGATTTCGTCATTCGACATTTGTGAGCCGCAGATGAGCATGCAATTGGAAGATCCCCGCATCGTCGAGTTCGACGTGCGGACCGACGAGATGCTGGTCAACATGGGGCCGCAGCATCCCAGCACTCACGGCGTGCTCAGGCTCTTGTTGCGGACCGACGGCGAAGTCGTCCACGAGGTGACGCCGCACATCGGCTACCTGCACCGCTGTGCCGAAAAGATCGGCGAGAATCTCGCGCCGCCGCAATGGATCCCCTACACCGACCGGATGGATTACCTGGCCGGGATGAACATGAATCTCGGCTGGGCGCTGGCGGTCGAAAAGCTCGTGAAGATGGAGGTGCCCGAAAAGGCGATGGTCCTTCGCGTGCTCATCGCCGAGATGGGCCGCATCGCCAGTCACCTCGTGGGGATGGGGGCGTACGGGCTCGATCTCGGCAGTTTCAGCCCGTTTTTGTACGCCTTTCGCGAGCGGGAAATCGTTCTCGACTTGTTCGAGGAAGTCTGCGGGGCACGGCTTACCTACAGCTACCTGACCATGGGCGGCGCCACGCACGATTTTCCCGAATCGATCACCATTCCGCCGGGCCTGGCCGCGCTCACCGGCAAGTCGCCCAAGCTGCAGCTATCGTGGCTCGAGGCGTGCGGCCTGTTTCTCGATTGGCTCGAACCGCGGATCAGCGAGTACCACAAGCTCCTGACCCGCAATCAGATCTTCATCAAGCGGACGGCCGGCTTGGGGATTCTCTCGCCCGAAATGGCGATCAGTTACGGCTGCACGGGCCCCGTGCTGCGGGCCAGCGGCGTCGATTTTGACCTCCGCCGCGACGGCGACCCGATCTACACCCGCATGTACCAGGGCTACGACTACAACGTCATCGTCGCTCCGTTCCAGGATGCGCCGCCGGAGGTCGTGCTCGGCGACAACTGGTGCCGCTTCTACGTGCGGATGCTGGAGGTGGTCCAGTCGATTCGCCTCGTGCGACAGGCGATGGCCAAGTATCCGACGGCTCAGGGCACCTACCGCGTTCCCTTCAAGATGAGCACCAAGCTGCCCAAGGACGAAGTCTATCTCGAGACCGAATGTCCCCGCGGACAGATGGGCTTCTACATCGTCGGCAACGGCGACGCCAACCCGCTGCGGGCCCGGGCCAAGAGCTCGTGCTTCTGCAACCTGTCGATCACCGCCCCCATCTGCAAAGACTTTCTGCTCGGCGACATCCCGGCGATCGTCGGCTCCCTCGACATCGTGATGGGCGAGATCGACCGGTAACGCGGTCGCCGGACGCGGGAATGACAGTTGGTGATTCCCAACCCGCCGCGAAAACTGGGCCTCGAAGCTCTTCAACTCGCCGTTCGCGAGCGGCCACGAACGCTGATGTTCGGTGCGCTTGGGATCTTGATTCCCGTCGCCCAGGCGCTCGTGCTCTGGCTCTTCTCGACCCTCGCTCACAACGCGGACGACGCCAGGATTCGGGCCGGCGGCAAGGCCGCCCAGGGGGAAGTCCTGCGTGTTGAGGAGGATGCCTTCGGCCCGACCCTGAACAACGTGCCGCCGAAAAAGGTCACCTTCCGTTACAAGGCTGACGGCGTCGAACATGAGAAGTCGGTGACCGTCAACGCCCCCGAAGTGTCCGGGTGGAAGAGTGGGAGACCCGTCGCAGTCGTCTATTTGAACGGCGAGGCGATCTTGGCTGACATACACCCCCCCGAGTTTCCAATCCCGCCGGGTTTGATGATCGCGTCGATCGTCTGTTGGTCGCTCGCTGTCGTTGCGGTTCTCGCTTACGGATTGGCCGGGGCGCGGCGGAAGTATCTCGTCCTGCGGCACGGCGTGCTCCGCGAGGGGAAATTGCTTTCCTTTGAGACGTGGACCATGTTCACGTCGTCATTTCCGAGCGGCTGGTTCCGCGTGAGCTACACGTATGTGGACTCGACCGGGCGCGAGCGGCTCGGCGTCTCGCGCTCGCGCGATTTGACGCTGGCCAACCACAAGCAAAAGGGAGACCCGATCGAGATTCTGGTCATGCCATCGGACGAAAGACTCTCGACCCTGCTCGATAGTGCCGCCGAGCGCAGCGCTGATCCGAACGTGAAGAAGGTTCGCGCGCGATTCAATCCGGCCGGTCGCTGCCCCTATGGTCGCCGGTCGTCAAAAGCCCCGCCACCGTCAAAGTCGCTGGCCAATCGTGTGTGCGCATTGGATCTAACCGCCATGCCGTGGGGACTTGGACGGCGCTTGGAAAGATTTCCGAGTCAGGCCGGGCTTGCCGTCGATAACGGTTAGACGCGGCGCGCGGATTGCGCCGGGAATGCGTCTGGCTGGAGGCAGGGAACGCCGTGGGTCTGTTCGTCTCTGGGCAGCGCTCGATCGAAGTGAGATCGATGCCGCGACGATCGAGTGAACGCCGGCCGCGACGGTTGACTTGCTCGCGTCGCATAGCCGGCGTGCTCTTGGTCGCGTGGCTGGCTGCCTCTGGCTGCAGCCCCGCTCCGCACACCAATCTGGTCGACTGGGTGCATAACGGTTTCAAGGTCGGGCCGAATTATTGTCCGCCGTCGGCGCCCGTCTCGTCGGGTTGGATCGACGCGGGTGACGGCCGCGTGCACGTCGATCCGGCGCAGGACTGCGCCTGGTGGACGGTCTTCAACGACTCCACGCTCAATAGCCTGGTGGAGACGGCGTACCGGCAGAATCTCGATCTTCGGGCGGCAGGCGCCGGATCCTGCAGAGCCGCGCACAGCGGAATATCGCCGTCGGCAATCTCTTTCCGCAGACGCAGACCGCCCAGGCTAACTACGTGCATGCACAGATCAGCCAGAACCTGGGGCTGCCGATCCCCAGCCCGTTCAACGTCTGGGCCGACGGCTTCAATCTGTCGTGGGAGATCGATTTCTGGGGCCAGTATCGCCGTTCGGTCGAAGCGGCCGAGGCCGACTTGAACTGCGACGACCGAAAGTTATGGCGACACGCTGGTGATGTTGCTCTCCGAAGTGGCCACCAACTACGTCCAGCTGCGAACGTACGAGCAGCGGCTCACTTTCGCGCGGCAGAACGTGGAGATTCAAAAACGCACGCTGTCGCTGGCCGAGGCCCGCTGGCGGACGGGCCGCTCGACCGAGCTCGATGTGCGGCAGGCCCGCACGAGCCTGTCGCAGACCGAGGCGCTCGATTCCTCCGCTCGTCGCCGGGAGGCGGCAAGCCAACAATCAGTTGTGCACCCTCTTGGGCATGCCCGTGACGGATCTGGCCGCGGGTATGGTCTCCGCGCCGATTCCGAGTGCCGCGTCCGACGTGGCCGTTGGCGCGCCGGCCGACCTCGTGCGTCGGCGTCCCGATGTCCGCCGGGCCGAGCAGCAAGTGGCCGCCCAGTCGGCGCGGATCGGCGTGGCGGAGTCCGATCTCTATCCGCAGCTGGCCATTAATGGTTTTGTCGGCTTCATCGGCAACGACTTCCGCGAGCTGTTCGAGTCAAAGAGCTACACAGGACTTTTCTTTCCATCGCTCACGTGGAAGATCCTCAACTACGGGCGGATCACGAACAACATCAAGCAGCAGGACGCCAAGCTCGACGAGGCCGTGGATCAGTACCAGCAAAGCGTGCTCACCGCGGGGCGCGAGGTGGAGGATGCGCTCGTCGGCTTCCTGCAGGCCCAGCAGCAGTCGGCTCAGCTCGAGAACGCCGTCCGCGACGCACAGCGCTCGGTCGAGCTGGTCACGCTGCAATTCGAGGCGGGCGTCACCGACTTCAACCGCGTCTTCCAAACGCAAACGACGCTCGTCAATCTCCAGGACCAGTTGGCGACAACGCGGGGCAACATCGCCCTCAACCTGATTCAGCTCTACAAGGCACTCGGCGGCGGCTGGCTCTGCTTCTGCGACAGCCAGGGAATGCCCGGCCCGCCGGGAGTGCAAGCCTCGTTCGGTCCGCCTGGGCTCGAGACGCCGGCGCCGGCTGCATCTGCTGCATCGACGAGTGCGCCGCCTCCGAGTCAGGCGCTTCGAGTTCGGTTGCGCCGGCGCCGAGTCAGCCGATGCAGAATGCCCCAGCCCCGAGCTTACCCGCGCCGAGTTTGCCCGAGCCGCCCAAATCGGCGCCCGCCCCATCCAATCAATGAACGGTGGGAGTGAGCATTGGGTGGCACTGGCGGCTCGTCCGCCAAGTGTGCATTTGTCGGCGCACAAGCACACTGGCGGACGAGCCGCCAGTGCCACCCACGATACGAAGTCGGCTCGACGTGAAGGCTACGCGGCCGTGGTCGTGAGGGAATCGTGACGACTCACATCTTTCCCAAGCCGACGGCTCGCCGTCGGTCTTCCTTATTCTTCTCAACGGTATTTCTGTCTGGCCTGACGCCTCTTCGATTCTCTGCAACCGAGTCATTCTTGCAGAAATCCCGGAACCGACGGCAAGCCGTCGGCTTGGGAAAGGGGTGGTCTCAGCTGATCCCGAAGTCGATCTCGCCGGTCTGGCATTCGGGCCAGTGCCACCCGTCACTCGCGATTTGCGCGGCGCGCGACTACGTGAGCCGGTTCCGGAACAGCCACGCGGCGGTCGGTAGCGTGAGCGCGGCGATCAGGGCCAACGGCCAGAGATCGCCCACCAGCCGGTCGAGCGTCGCCCCCTCCAGATACACGCGCTGGGCCATGTCGATGGCGTAGCGCAGCGGGTTGGCCAGCGTCGCGTACTGCAGCACCTTCGGCATGCTGCTGATGGGCGTCGACAGGCCGGAGAGCAGCGTGAAGGGAAGCGTCACCACGAACGAGTAGAGCATGGCCTGCTGCATCGTGCGGGCGATTGACGAGACCAACAGCCCCATCCCGACGGCCGCCATCAAGAACACGATCAGCCCGGAATACAGCGTGATGAACGAACCCGAGAACGGGATGCGAAACCAGAGCTGGGCCACCAACAGCACGTTTGTCGCCTGCACCATGCCGATCAGAATCGACGGCAGGGCCTTGCCAACCATGATCTCCGCCGGGCGAAACGGCGTGACGAGCAGTTGATCGAAGGTCCCCTGCTCCCGCTCGCGCGCCACCGACATGGCGGTGAGCACCAGCGTTTGCAGCATGGTGAGCGTGCCGACGAGGGCGGGAATCATATTCCAGCGGGTCTCGAGATTCGGGTTGTACCACGCGCGGGTGGAGACCGTGAGCGGCGGATTGCCCTGGCCGTGGGCCTTCCGCCAGTCGGAATTAAAGCCGTCGAGAATCACGGTGAGGTAACCGGTCGCGGTGGCGGCCGTGTTCGAGTTGCGGCCGTCGGCGATGACCTGCACGTCGGCCCCCAGCCCCGTTTCCAGTCGCCGCTCGAAATCCTGCTCGAACTGAATGGCGAGGAGCGCCTGCCGCTCGTCGATGGCCGCCTTGAGGTCTTCCTGGCGGGCGAGGTTGGCGACGCGATGAAAGATGCCCGTGCCGTCGAGGGCCGCCAGAAAATCGCGCGACGTGTGGCTGCGATCCTGATCGAGGACGACGTACGGAACGTCGAACAGGTCGTAGGTGGCCGCGTAGCCGAAGACGAAGCATTGAATCATCGGCGGCGCGATCAGCGTGAACCGGCCGCGCGGATCCTTGAGGACGGCGATCAGCTCTTTCCGCGTCAGAGCCAGAATTCGCAAGAGCGAAGCAAACATGGTCGACAATCTCTCGGAAAACCGATCAGGCGAGACGCTTTCGCGTCACTCCCCGCGTCAAAATCGCCAAAACGGCCGTCATGGCGACGAGCATGGCTGCGTTGGGGACGATCACCGGCCACACGTCGCCGGCCAAAAAAACTGTTTGCAAGAGCGCCACGTAGTACCGGGCCGGCAGCGCGTACGTGACCAATCGCAGGGCCGCCGGCATGCTGCGGATGTCGAATAGAAAGCCGGAGAGCATCATGGCCGGCAGGAACGTGACGAGCAGGGCCAGCTGGCTCGCCACGAACTGGCTTTTCACCAGCGAAGAGATCAACAGGCCGATGCCCAGCGAGACGAGGAGATACAACATTGACGCACCGGTGAGTACCCAGAGCGAACCGCGGATCGGCACGTGGAACAGGAACTTGGCTGCCAGCACGCACAGCACAAAGCCGACCAGCCCGAGCAGAAAATACGGGATCGTTTTGCCGAGCAAAATTTCGTCGGAGCGGACGGGCGTGACGAACAGGGCCTCGAGCGTGCCGTGCTCCCATTCGCGGGCCATCACGAGCGCGGTGAGCATCGCCCCGATCAGCGTCATCACCAGCACGATCAGTCCGGGCACGAGGAACCAGCGGCTCTCGTTGGCCGAGTTGAACCAGAGCTGGCTTTGAATGTTGATCGGCCCGGCGACGACCGGTTCGCCCGCGGCCGCCCGCCGTGCCAGGTATTCGCCGATGGCTGCCTCGGCGTAGCCCTGCATGATGCGGGCCCGATTGGCGTCGGTGCCGTGAACGAGAATCTGGACTTCGGCGTTTCCCAGCGCGAGCCGCCGGGAGAAATCCGATTGCACGTGCAGGATGCCGTCGACCTTGCGGTTGAGCATCAGCTCGCGGGCCTCGACCATCGAATTGACGTAGCGGGCGACGAAGTATCGCGAGAGTTGGAAGCCGGCGGCCATTTCCGTGGCGTCGGCCGAGCGATCGTCGATGACCAGCGCCACCCGCACGTCTTTCACATCGAGCGACAGGCCGTAGCCGAAGAGCAAAATCAAAATCACGGGCAAGACGACGCCGATGGCGATGCTGCTCGGATCGCGGACGACCTGTCGTCCCTCTTTGCGAACGAGCGAAGCGATGCGACGCAGCTTGCCGCCGCGGTGCGGTGCCCGGTCTTTCGCTTGTTTTGGCGATGGGCGGCGCTCTGCCGGCGCGGCGTCGTCGTTCATGCGGCCCCTCCCTGCCGTTCTGCCGTATTGCCGTTCTGCTTACCGTTGTGGTTGCCCGAGCGGGCCTCTTCGACGATGGCAATGAAGGCGTCTTCCATGTTCGCCGGACGACCCGGTTCGGGATGGGCGTGACGGCGGACTTCGGCCGGCGTTCCCTGCGCGAGCACCTGGCCCGCATCGAGAATGGCAATCCGGTCGCAGTACTCGGCCTCTTCCATAAAGTGCGTGGTGATGATGACGGTCACGCCCTGGCGGGCGAGTGCCGTGATGCGTTGCCAGAATTCGCGGCGGGCCAGTGGGTCGACGCCGCTGGTCGGCTCGTCGAGGAACAGGGTGTCGGGCTCGTGCAGGAGCGCGGCCGCCATCGAAAGCCGTTGCTTGAAGCCGCCGGGCAGTTGGCCGCTGGTCAAGCGCGAGAGTGACTTGAGCTCGAACTGATCGAGGGCCCATTCGATTCGCTCGCGTTTGCGCCGTCCACGCAGGCCGTAGGCGCTGCCGTAAAAGTCGAGGTTCTGGATGACGGTCAACTGGCCATAGAGCGAGAATTTTTGGGCGACGTAGCCGATCCGCTCGCGAGCCGAGGCGCGGGCGTGTCGCAAATCGACCCCCGCCACGCGGAGCGTGCCGCCGCTCGCCGGTAACAAGCCGCAGAGCATGCGAAAGGTGGTGGTCTTGCCCGCCCCGTTCGGGCCGAGCAAGCCGAAGATCTCACCCCGATGCACCTCGAAGCTGACGTGATCGACGGCCGTAAACGTGCCGAAACGACGGACCAGATCGTGAACTTCGACGACCGCTTCGTGGCTGTCCCGCGGAATGGCGTGGGCCAGCGTCATCGCCCCGGCGGCGAAACTGTGCGCCGGCACGGCCTGCCGCAAGAGGATCATAAAGCCATCCTCGAAGCGGGGCTCGACGGGCCGCACATGCGCACGGCGGAGCGTTTCGCTCTCGTCCGACGGGCGTGCTCGCTTCGGCCACGACCAACCGCACTTCCCCTCCTTCGGGCAGTGCGTCGACCACGCGGGCATCGCCCAGGAGCGCGGCCTGCAGCTCGCGCGCCGGCTCGCCCGCAGGTGGCTCGGCGAGGAACGTGCGGCCGGCCGCGATGCGACTGATTTCGGCAGGCGGCCCCTGCGCCAGCACCTTTCCCTGATGCATGACGACGACTTTTTGGCAGCGTTCCGCTTCGTCCAGGTAGGTCGTGCTGGTGAGCACCGTCTGCCCGTTCTCTTGAACGAGTTGCAGAATGATCTCCCACAATTCGCGTCGCGACAGCGGATCGACGCCGACGGTCGGCTCGTCCAAGAGCAGCAGGGCCGGCTCGCGGATCAACGTGCAAGCGAGCCCCAGCTTTTGCTTCATGCCGCCCGACAACTGGCCGGCCAAGCCGCTTGGTGAAGCGGCCGAGGTTGGTCATCTCCATCAGTTGGGCGTAACGCGTCCGCCGCTCGTCGCGGGTGACGCCGTGCAGATCGGCGTAGAGGTCGAGGTTTTCCTGAACCGTCAAATCCTCGTAGAGGCCGAAGCGTTGCGGCATGTAGCCGATGCGGTCCTGCACGTTCTGCGGGTGCGTGTGGACGTCGAAGCCCAGCACCTCGAGCTGGCCCGATTCCGCGAACATCAGCCCGGCGGCCAGTCGCATGAAGGTCGTCTTGCCGGCGCCGTCGGGCCCGACGAGCGCGGCCAGCATGCCCGGCGCAAGCTCGAAATCGAAACCCTCGAGGGCCTGCACCGGCTCGCCCGTCTCGCGGCGAAATGATTTCGAGATGCCGCGGGCGACGAGCACGGGTGAATCGTGCACCGGTGAGTTTTCTTGCGACGAATTTTGCGGCGCATCGCTCACGGAGCGTCCTTCGCCGTCCCAGACTTCGGCTGGGGCTTGGGCTCGGCCGCGGCATCTGTCGACGAAGAAGCGTGACGGCGCGTCTTTGCCCGCGAGCGGCAAGTGCACGGTGGCCGGCATCCCCAGCGGCAGCTCGTTCTTGGGGTCTTTCACGAAGGCCCGCACTTCGTAAACCAGGCTCGTGCGAAGCTCTTCGGTTTGCACCGATTTCGGCGTGAACTCGGCGATCGGCGAGATGAAGCCGATCCAGCCCTCGAACGTGCGGTTGGGGAAACTATCGACCTCGATCGTGGCCGGCATGCCTTCGCGGACCTTGCCCAGGTTGATCTCCGACACGTAGGCCCGCACCCACTTCGGATCGATGACGGCCAGCGAGAAGACGGGCTTGGTGGGAGAGGCCATGTCGCCGGGCTCCATCAGCCGCGTGCGGACGATCGAATCGGCCGGGGCGAGGAGCTGCGCGTCGACGAGCTGCTGCCGCAGGTAGGCCAACTGCGCCTCGTCGGCTTTGAGACGCGCCTCGTTCTCCGCGACTTCTTCTTTGCGCGGGCCGAGGACCGACAGCTCAAGCGCTTTGTTCAGTGCGTCGAGCCGCGCGTCGGCGGTTTCGGCGGCCGCCTTCGCGTTGTCGACGTCCTGCTGGCTGATCGCCTCCCCCTTCGACTGCTTCGAGAGATTCGTCATCCGGTTGTATTGGATGTGGGCGTTTGCCGCGTCGGCCTTGGTCGCCTCCATGTTGGCCTTGGCCTGCGCGATTTCTTCCGGCCGACTGCCGTGATGGAGTCGATCGACCACGGCTCGCTGCGCGTTGACGGTGGCCTCGACCTGGGCGACTTGCGGCTGAATCCGCCGGGTATCGACGCGGGCCAGCAGCTGCCCCTTCTTCACGCGGTCCCCCTCTTGGACGAGAACCTCGGTGATCCGCTCGTTGTTGTTGAACGCCAACTGCACCTGGCGGAGGTCGAGATTTCCGAAGAGCTTGAGCTCGGTGGCGGAGCTTTCGCGCTGATTGAGCCACCAGGTCGCGCCGGCCGCGGCGCCGATGACCAGGATCAACAGGACGAACAGCCCCACCCGTCTCATCGCTTACCCCTCGGTCCCGAAAGGCGACTTCCCGAATGAATGTGCCGGCATCGCGCAATGCGGCTCGACGCTCCCGGTCCCAGCAACCGGATGCGAAAGATCCACCGCCGGCACGTCCGCCGATCGGAATGTCGCGGACGGCAAAGCGAATGTCCAGCGGGGGGCGACGTCGCGGGGTCAGATCGCGCAAGCGACTTCGCTGGGGGCGCGCAGACGCTCGACAAGAGTACGGCCGAATCAGGCGCGGCCGTGGATGTACTCGGTCATCACGTGGATCGTGACTTCCTGGCTGTGAGCCTCGTAGGCGTTCAGGTCGCCGATC
The DNA here is from genome assembly GCA_963813715.1 of uncultured Planctomycetaceae bacterium. Lineage (GTDB taxonomy): Bacteria > Planctomycetota > Planctomycetia > Planctomycetales > Planctomycetaceae > DASPSM01. The sequence continues at coordinate 292,970 of CAWFAK010000016.1, forward strand.
GAAATCACGCCATGCAGACCTTCGTCGTCGACCACGGGCAGGTGGCGGACGCGGCGGTCCTTCATCACGGACCGCGCTTCGTCGATCGTCGTGTGAAGCTGGCAGCAGAGAATTTCGGTCGTCATCACGTCTTCGACGGGAGTTTTGCCGGCGTCACGCTGTTCGGCCAGCACCCGCTGCAGCAGGTCGCGTTCGGTAATGATGCCGACGACGCGGTCGCCGTCCAGCACCATCAGCGAGCCCACTTTCTGCTGGTTCATCGCCACGGCGGCATCCAGTGCGCTCTCGCGCGGGCCGATCGTCGCCACTCCGGGATTCTTGTGCGAAAGGATTTCGCGAACGGTACACATCGACGACTCCTTTTCAGCGAACGACCCGCAGCTACAATCAGGCTCGTCCCGCCGTCATGCATCCACGGCCGGACTCGGTCAACAGCCGGATTCAGTAAACAGCGCCAACATCGGCAAGTCAAAAGGAAACTGCGCGACGTCCGCGTGATATGCAACGAATTTCGATCATCGGCACGACCGGCTCTGGAAAAACCACGCTCGCGGCTGAGCTCGCGCGAAATTTGGGGATCGTCCATATCGAGCTGGATGCGTTCAATTGGCGCCCCGGCTGGCAGGCCGTTCCGACGGATGTCTTTCGGCGGGACGTCGAGACCGCTCTCGCCGCCCCCCAATGGGTGACTGACGGCAACTATCATTCCGTTCGCGATCTCGTGTGGGAACGGGCAGACTGCATAGTCTGGCTGGACTATCGCTTGCCGCTCATCCTGACTCGGCTGATCCGGCGAACGGCCCGGCGAATTGTTTACCGGGAGCGCTGCTGCAACGGCAATCGCGAAAACCTGCGGCTGCTCCTGTCCCGCGACTCGATCATTCTCTGGGCGCTCACGACGCACGGCCGCCGACGCCGCGAGTGTCCGGAACTGCTGCGGCAGTGTGCCGATCAGGGAAAGACCGTGGTGATTCACCGCTCGCCGACGGAGACGCGAACGTGGGTCGACGCCCTGCGGCGAGGCGCGAGCCGGTCGTTCCGTCAGCCTGATCCGGCCTGGTGCTGCGCCAATGCGCCGTAGGGCAAGGTGCCTGCCAGCTTGCCCGCTGATCACCAGTCCCCGATTTCCAAAGCCCTATGAATCCCGAGACATGGGGCAAGCTGGCAGCTTGTCCTACGGGCGGACACCGAACCGGCAGCGCGAACTTGGTATGCCTCCCGCACACGGGTCTTGAGGCAAAGCCCCTCAGTCCCCCAGCGTCGATTTGCGCCGCAGGATGTGATGGTAGTGCTGGGCGAAGCGGTGGGCTTCGTCGCGGACGTACTGCAACAGCCGCAGGGCGTAGGAATGACGCGAAAGGCGTCGCGGCTCGGCTTCCCCGGGCACGAAGATTTCCTCCTCCTGTTTGGCCAGCGAGACGACGAGCGGCGGCTTGACGCCGATCGCCTCGAGCGCGGCCATCGCGGAGCTGAGCTGCCCCTTGCCGCCGTCGACCAGCAGGATGTCGGGCAGCGATTCGCCCTCTTTGGACAGGCGGAGAAAGCGGCGGCTGACCACTTCCCGGATCGAGGCAAAGTCGTCGACCCCCTGGACGCTGCGGATCTTGTAGCGTTTGTAGCCGTGCTTGAAGGGCAGCCCGTCGATGAACTGCACCAGGCTGGCCACGGTCTCGCCCCCCTGCAGATGGGCGATATCGACCCCCTCGATGCGGCGGGGCAGCTGTTGCAGGTCGAAGATCTTTTTCAGCCCGGCCATCCCCTTCTTGGGATCGATGTAAAAGACTTCCGGCTGCACGTCCTCGTCGAGCTTGCCCCGCAGGCTCGAGGTTGTCGAGCGCCTGGATTTCGTCGCGGATGCGGGCCGCCTTCTCGAATTTCAGCTCCTTGGAGGCCAGCTCCATCTCGGCCTTCATTTCCTTCAGCAGCCGCTTCTTCTTGCCGTCGAGGAACAACAGCAGGCGGCGGATGTTCCGCCGATACTCTTCGCGGCTGATGCGGAAGTTGCAGGGGGCCGTGCACTGGTTGATGTTGTAGAGCAGGCACGGTCGAAACCAGCGCCAGCGTTCGTCCTCGTCGGCGATGTCGAGCGAGCAGGTGCGAAAGCGAAAAATTTTCTGCAAAACGGCGATGGCCGCCCGCAGCTTCTTGGCATTCGTGAACGGGCCGTAGAGTTTTGTGCCGCGGGGCCGGGGCTTCCGCGTGAATTCGACCCGCGGATACTCCTCCCGCACGCGAATCTCGAGGTACGGGAAGGTTTTGTCGTCCTTCAACTCCTGGTTGAAGCGGGGCTGCACGTCCTTGATCAGCCGGGCTTCGAGCAAGAGCGCGTCGACTTCGCTTTCGGTCTCGATGAAGTCGACGGCCCGGATTTCCGGGACCAGGTTGGCGGTGCGAATGTCTTCGGCCGCCGCCGAGTTGAAATAGCTGGAGACGCGACTGCGGAGGTTGACCGCCTTGCCGACGTAAATCACGCGGCCGAGCACGTCCTTCATCAGGTAGACGCCCGAGCCGGTCGGCAAGGACCGAATCCGCTCGCGCAGCTCCGTCCCGCCGGCTTCGGTCGGTACCGGGTCGCTCGGTACCTCGTCAATCGGCAGCTGGTCGATCGGTGACGGATCGATCGGCAACTGGTCGTCGGCCGGTTCGGCTGGTTCTTGAGACAACTCCGCACATCCCTTCGCGGCACGCGCGGCCGCTTCCCGAATTTTAGGCGGATACGGCAAGGGTGCCAGAGCGGCCGGGGTGTTCGCTGGGCCCCAGCGTTTTTGTGAGCGGCGATCAGTTGCGGTCGACGTCGATCTCGCGGGGTGGCCGAGGTCGCGGCGTCGGCCGCAGGAAGGCGCCCGCGATCATCAGGACGACAGCCGCCGGCAGCAAGAATCGCAGCGGAAAGCGGATGGCCAGGCCCACGATCATGACGGCGGCGACCGAGCGGGGGTTGAGGTTGGACCAGGCCGACTTCCGGGTGCCGGTCGGCAGGGCCAGCCACAGGGCGGCCATCACGGCGCCGACCCGCCCGCAGGCGCCTCGCCACATCACCGTCGCCTGGCTGGTCGACACGCCCGGCAGAATCCAAAGCAAGAACGCCGCCGTCAGCAGGCCCACGGCGACCAGCCCAACGAGCAACCGCCGCATGGCCGCGTCTGAGTTGTCCATAGTCTGGATTATTGCGGGACGGGCGGGCTCGGCCAATCGACCGACGTCGATCGACAGGAGAGAGTGCGACCGGTTGTGAGTCTGCGCGGCCGCGGCGACGCGGCTTGCCCAAATTCAGCGGATCGCCAAGCGCTCTTCTCTTAAATTCGAGCGCGAACTACACTTCCCGCGCCTGGGATAGCGGGAAAAGGGAGGTTCCCCGGTATGGCTTTTGCGCCTCTGCGCTTTCTTCACGCGGCCGATGCGCGCCTCGATCAGGCGATTGGGGAAATCCCCAAGTTGCCGTCTCGGCTGGCCTCAATCGTCCAAGACGCGACGCGGGCCGCCTTCGACCGTCTCATCGGTTTGGCCACCGAACACGAAGTCGATTTTGTCCTGCTGGCGGGTAACACGTTCGTCGAGGCCGACAAAAGCCTCGCCGCTCGCCTAGCCTTGCTCGATGCGTTCGAGCAGCTCAACCGCAGCGACATCCGGGCGCTTGTGCTGCCGGGGCCGCTCGACCCGCTCGACGCCTGGCGACAAATCCCCGACTTGCCCGAAAATGTCACGCTGCTGGAGGGCGGGCCCAGGGGGGTGGTGGCCGTCAAACGCGACGATAAAGTCGTCGCCCGCGTCGGGACTGAGCTGGTAATGCCGGCCCGCAAGAAGGCCCGCACGCTCCGCGACGAGCTGCGTTCGGCCAGCCAACGCGCCGTCCCCTTCAAGATCGGCGTCCTCGCGTCCGGCGGCGAGCTCGACGACGCGACTCTGCAAGACTGGTATCCCGAAGGGCAGCCCAACGTCGCCGCGTTCGGCACGAACCACGACGCTAGGTCCGCGAATTCAGACGCTGCCGGCGCAGGGCGGTCGGGTCGTCGCCGTCGACTACGTCGCGCTCGGCGGCGGCTCGGCGCGGCGCACGTTGGCCCGACGACGCGGCATCGCCCACGATCCCGGACCGCTGCAAGGTCGTGGTCCCCAGCAGTCGGGACCACGCGGCTGCACGCTGGTCACGGTCGAAGCGGACGGCACGCTCCGCTGCGACTTTCTGCCGGCGGCTTCGGTCCGCTGGGAGCAGTTTGTCGTCGAAGTGCCGTCCCCCTTTGATCGCGCGGCCCTGTTGGCGGGTTGCCGGCCGCACCTCGACGGACTGCGGCCGGAAGCCTGCGAAAACGCCTGGATCTTTCATTGGATTCTCCGCGGCAGCCACCCGGCGATCGACGCGCTCGAAGACGAGCCGGTTCTGCGGCAACTACGGCAAGAACTAGCCGATGCGACGGCCGTGCCGAGCGCTGCCGACGCCGCGCACCACCTCACCGTCGAGGCGATCGTCGAAGCGAACGACCGGTCCGACACCGTCGATCCGTTGCAGGCGGACTTCGTCGAGGCCCTGGTTTCGTGCCACCGCGCGTCGCCCGACTTGTTCCGTGCGTGCGTCGACGAGCTCCGCGTCACCGACGCCCAGTGGGCCGACCGACTTGCGGGCCTGTTGGACGACGTGAACCTGCCGGCGATCACGACGCAGGCCGAACAGATTGGGCAGCAGCTCTTTCGCGTCGCGGCGTCAGGAGCCGCTCGATGAAGATCACGAAGATCGAGGTCGATCGCTTTGGCGTCTGGCGGCAGTTGAACCTGCCGGTCTCCGGCCGCGGGCTGACTGTTTTCTACGGACCGAACGAAGCCGGCAAGACGACCCTGTGGCGATTCATTCGCAGCGTCCTCTATGGGTTCGAGCCGTTCGAGGTCGATCTGGAAACCGGTACGCCGCAACCAGTGCGGTGGGAAGGCGCCCTGCAGGTCGCCTCCGCGGCGGCCCCCTATTCGATCCATCGCATCTCCGATCGCGGCACGCGCGGGCTCGTGTCCGTCGTCGGGACCGATCGGCAGGAACCGGCCGAGGCCCTGTTGGCCGAACTGCTGTTCCGGACGAACGAATCGCTCTTCGAGAACGTTTTTGCCGTCGGTCTGAACGAGCTGCAGGAACTGGCCACGCTCGAAGATGACGAGGTCGCTCACCACATCTACGGTTTGACCCTCGGGCCGACCGGTCAAAAACTCCTCGATGCCACGCGGGCGCTCGGCGCTCAATCCGCCGCGGTCTTCGACGGGGCCACCCGTTCGGGCCGACTGGCCGACGTGCTGGAGCACGATCAGTCGCTCCGCGAGGAGCATGACGCGCATCTCGGACTGCGCGAGGAGCACGCGGACGCTGCGCCCGCCGGGCTCGCGTCGAGGCGCGGATCGAAACTCTCAAGCGACGGCGGTCGCAGCTCGAGCGGCAACATTCCGGTCACCGGCTGCTCGACCGCATCTGGCCCTATTGGCACCAGGTCCGCGAGATCGAGCATGAGCTGGCCGAAATCCCCGTCCTCACGAGTTTTCCAACACGCGCCTTCGAGCGGCTCGAACGGCTGGATACGGAACTCGAGTCTTTCACACAGGGGCGCGATCAGCTGTCGCAGGAAGTGGCCGCGATCCGCGATCGACATCGCGGCTTGGCGGCGGCACGAAACCTCAATCAGCATGCGGCGGGACTGGCCGGCTTCGTCGAGCACGCCGGCTGGTATCGCGACGCGTCCCAACAAGCGGCGGCTGCCCGCGCCAAGGCGGGCGAGTGCCGGGAGCGGCTCGACAGCGCCGTCCAGGATCTGGGCGAGGGATGGTCGGCCGCTCGATTGGAGCGGATCGACACGAGCCCGGCCGCGCACCGCCGGCTGCTCGCTGCGGCGGACCGTTTTCGCTCGGCGTTGCGTCGACGTCATCGACTGGCCCGCCGCCAAAAGCTTCTGAATCGGTCCGTCCGCAAACAGGCTGCGCTGCTTGATGAGCGACTGAAGCCGCTGGGAAATTCTTCGATCGAACAGGCGATCGTCGAACACACGACGCGGCTGCAGCACTTAAACGAGCTAAAGCGGCTGCGCGAGCGGGCCGCGGATCTCGACGCCCGGCAACGCGCGCTGGCCGAACATGCGGCGGCGGACGGAGCCGAGATGCCGCCCTGGATCACGAAGTTTCTGATGCTGCTGGCTGGAAGCGGCCTGCTGGTCACGCTGGTCGGCGCCTATCAGGCGACGGCCGCCGTCGACGTCGTCGCCGGACTCGGCCTGACGTTCATCGGCTGCACCGGCCTGGGCCTCGCCTGGGGCTTCAAACGCCATCACGACGCGCAAACGATTGGCGACGCCGAACGCGTCAAAGAGCGCGACAAGATCGCCGCCCAGATCCGCGAGACAACGGTGGCCATCGCCCGGATGGATGCCGTGGTGCCACCGGCTGTCCCAATTCCACCAACAACCTCGGTAGCTGAAGGCTCAGCGGAAAATACCCCGGCGATCCAGCCGCCAGCGAGCGGAACTGTCGGCGATGCGGGCGCAGCGACACTTTCCCCCGAAGCAGAGCACGAACGGCACGTCAAACACGCGACCGATCGCCTGGCCGACTTGCATTCCTGCGATCGTGCTCGGCGGGCGATTCAGATGCGTCGCAAACGCATGACCGAATTGCGTTCGCGATTCCAATCGGTCCAACGGTCGCTCAGTGCCGAACGACAGAGCTGGTGCCTGTCGGTGAAGGAAAACGGCCTGCCGGAAACAGTGAAGATCGCCGAGGCCCTGGAGACCTGGCATCGCATCGCCGACGCCCGCGAGCACTTGCGAGACACGAAGGCCGCGTCCGACGAAGCCGATCAGCTGCAACGCCAGCTCGATTCGTTTGAAGAGCGGATGCGGGACACCGCCCGCAAGGCCGGCAAAAATCCGGACGAGCAAGTCCCCTCGCTCGAGACGCTGTCGGCCTGGAGCCGCGAACTCGAATCGCTGGGCAGCGTGACCGAAGAGGCGCGGCGGTCGCATCGAGAGCTGTGGCAGCATCGCCGGAAACGACGGCAGGCCGGGCGACGCGTGCAACTGTTGCGGTTGCGCCGCGTGGCGCTCTTCGCCAAAGGAGGGGCCGGCAGCCGTGCCGAGTTCCTCGAGCGGGCGGGCTGGGTGCAGCGTCGGGCCGAGTGCCAAGAGCTGCTGGCCGCTGCCCAGGATGAGCTGCGGGCGGCCGGCGAGAGCGAGCCGGACCTGGCGATCGTCGAGGACGATCTGGTGCAGTTCAACGCCGAAGAAAACCGCGAGAAGATCGAGTCTTTGGCCGCGGAGCTGGAGCAGATCGAGCGAGACTTGCACGCGGCTTTTGAAGAGCTGGGCAGCGTCAAGCAGTCGCTGAAATCGCTCGAGGCGAACGTCGAGGCCAGCCGGCTGCGTTTTGAGGCGTCGCAGACGCGGCACGAATTGAAGCGGACGGTCGAGCAGTGGCTGGGGCTGGCGCTGGCTCGGCAGGCGCTCGACCGCGTTCGCTCGAACTTCGAGCGCACTTGCCAGCCGGCCACTTTGGCCTCAGCCTCGCGTTATCTCGAGCGACTGACGCGGGGCCGTTACCGAAATATCTGGACGCCGCTGGGACAGCGCGAGCTGCGGATCGACGACGAGCGCGGGCATACGCTCACGGTCGACAAGCTCAGCGGCGGCACGCGGGAACAGCTCTTCCTGGCGGTGCGGATGGCGGCCGTGCGGCAGCTGGCCCAGCAGGGTGTCGAGCTGCCAATGGTCTTCGACGACGTGCTGGTCAACTTCGACCAGCTGCGGACGGAAGCGGCCGTAGAAACGCTGCTGGAGTTCGCGGAGCAGAATCAGCAGGTGCTGTTCTTCACGTGCCACCTGCACCTGGCCCACATGTTCGAGGCGCGGGGCATCGCGCCGGTCTGGCTTCCCGCACAGAATCTGCCGCACCAGGAACGGCGAGCGGGATAGAATTCCTGATCACCCATCGTTGAATCGACAAAGCCGATCGGCGTCGCCCATCCGCGACCTATCGGTGACAAGATCACGCAGCCAAGGAATGGAACCCCATGTGCGGCATCGTCGGATACGTCGGCTATCGGTCGGCCCAGGACATCATCCTCGAGGGGCTGCATCGCCTGGAATATCGCGGCTACGATAGCGCGGGCGTCGCCATCTCGCGGGATGGCCGCATCAGCGTCCGCAAGAAGGCGGGACGCGTGCAGGCCGTCGCGGGGCAGCTCGAAGCCGACCCGATCCCGGGCACGGTCGGGATCGGGCACACTCGTTGGGCGACGCACGGGGCCACCACGGACGTCAATTCGCACCCCCACGTGGGCGGCAACGGCGAAGTCGTGCTGGTTCATAACGGCGTGATCGAAAATCACAGCGTTTTGCGGAGCCAGCTGCAGGAGCTGGGGTACGTCTTCCGCACCGGGACCGATACGGAGGTCATCGCCCACCTGATCGCCCACCATCTCGACGAGCTGCTCCGTCTCGAAGGCGGGCCCGTCGACGAACACAAATGCCAGACCGCGCTCGAGCATTCGCTGCTCCGCCTCAACGGGACTTACGGACTGGCCATCCTCTTTCGCGATTTGCCCAACACGATTTTCGGCGCCGGCTCGGCAGCCCGCTCGTCGTCGGCGTCGGTCACGAAGAGTTCTTTTTGGCCAGCGACTCCAGTCCGCTGATCGGCTACACCGAAGAGGTCGTGTACCTGGCCGACCATGAAATCGTGATCCTGCGGCCCGAGGGGATGCAACTGATCCATCGCGATTCGGGACCTTTCTCGCCGGCCGTCCACACAATCGAAAAGACGCTCGGCGACGCCGATCGCGGTGGTTACGAGCACTACATGCTCAAGGAGATTTTCGAGCAGCCGCAGACGGTCGAGAACGTCCTCCGCGGCCGGCTCGACGAAGACGAGGCCACGGCCAAGTTCGGCGGCCTGAATGTCGACCCGCAGCAACTGCGACGCATTGACCGCATCGTGCTCACCGCGTGCGGCACCAGTTGGCACGCGGGACTGGTGGGCGAATACCTGCTCGAAGAATTCACCCGCATTCCGACCGAGGTCGAATATGCGAGCGAGTTGCGCTATCGCAATCCGCCGATGACCGACGCCACCATGGTCTTCGCCATCACCCAAAGCGGCGAGACAGCGGACACACTGGCCGCCATGCGCGAGTGCAAGCGGAAGGGGCACCCCACGCTGGCGATCTGCAATGTCGTCGGTTCCACGATTGCCCGCGAAGCCGACGGCGGCATCTACCTGCACGCGGGCCCGGAGATCGGCGTCGCCTCCACGAAGGCGTTCACCGCCCAGATCACTTCGCTGATGCTGTTATCGCTCTACCTGGGCCGCATGCGTCACCTGTCGTTCCCCGCCGGCAAGCGGATGATCGACCGGCTGAAGGCGATGCCCGAGATCGTCGAGCGCACCCTGCGATGCCACGACGCGGTCCGCGAAGTCGCCGAGAAATATCACCGCGCGAACAACTTCCTGTACCTTGGCCGGCTGCACAACTTCCCGGTGGCGCTCGAGGGAGCCCTCAAGCTCAAAGAAATCAGCTACATCCATGCCGAAGGATACCCGGCAGCTGAAATGAAGCACGGCCCGATCGCGCTGGTGGACGAGGAGACGCCCAGCGTCTTCGTGATCCCGCGGGGCCAGATCTATCCGAAGATCATCAGCAACCTGGAAGAGATCAAGGCCCGCAAAGGCCCGGTGATCGCCATCGCCTGCGAAGGAGACGACTGCATCGCCGAACGGGCCGATGACGTGATCTACGTGCCCGACGTGGACGAATTCTTACAGCCGCTGGTTACGGTGGTCCCCCTGCAGCTTTTGGCTTATCACATCGCGCTCCTCCGCGGCTGCAACGTCGACCGACCCCGCAATCTGGCCAAGAGCGTGACGGTGGAGTGACGCTTGGCGCGACCCCCAGTCGCCCCCTCGGCACCCAAGGTGCGTCCGCGGTTGATGGTATCTCGCGAGTTCGACGCGCGCACCGGTCCATGGTGTAGAATAGGTGGGGGAGGATCTATGAAATTTGACGAATGGCTATCCAATCTTCCAATCCACCAGACGCCGAAAGGCGCCCGGCTCGATCTACGGCTGTACGTTTACCCGGACGGACACGGAGATTTCTGCGCACAAGATGAGACCGGCCGAGTTTGCGCGAATCCGCAGCCCGTTAACAATCCGGCTGAGGCGCGAGATGTCCTGGAGAGAATCTGGGACCGGGCGATGACGCCCAAGGCAGGCTCGGAGGCCTCCGCGACGCAGCCGCCGACTCTCGCGGCGCAGTTCGCCGACGTGATCGGAACAGTGCCGGACCTTCCAACCGACATGGCGCAGCAGCATGACCATTACGTTCACGGCGTTGCCAAGTCATGAGCCCCGTGTTCGTCGACTCGTTTTACTTCTTCGCGATTCTAAATCCGGCCGACGCGGCGCATGGGGACGCAGTCGAGTTCTCGAAGCGACTTGCCGCTCCGCTGGTGACGACGACATGGATCGTGGCCGAGCTCGCCGATGGGCTGGCACGCAGTTCAAGTCGGAGCACGGTCAGGCGCGTCGTGTCGAGCTTCCGAGCTGTCCCCGCCAACGAAATTGCGGCGACAACGGATGATTTATTCGAGCGCGGGCTGGAGTTGTACCACTCACGCACAGACAAACATTGGTCGCTGACCGATTGCATCTCGTTTGTCGTCATGGCGGAACGGGGCATTCGCGACGCACTCACCGGGGATCATCATTACGAGCAGGCAGGGTTCACGGCCTTGCTGAAAGCGTGACGGTGGAGTGAAGTCCGCCGCGAAAAAGTAGATTTCAGCGGAGCGGTCGCGTCCACGGTGGGCATCTCGCCGCGGAGCGTCTACAATTCGTCGAAAACACGGCGCGCTCCAGGTCTCCGTTCATGCCCATGCAAATTCTGTTGGCCAACCCGCGCGGCTTCTGTGCCGGCGTCAACATGGCCATCGATTGCCTCGACGAGGCAATCCGGATGTTCGGGCCGAACATCTTCGTCTACCACGAGATTGTGCATAACAAGTACGTGGTGGATCGCTTTGCCCGACAAGGGGTTACGTTCGTCGAGGAGATTTCGCAGGTCCCCGAGGGATCGCTGCTGCTCTATAGCGCCCACGGCGTCTCCCCGCAGGTGCGTGCCGAGGCCCGTGCCCGCCGCCTGCAGACGATTGACGCCACCTGTCCGCTGGTGACCAAGGTCCATCTCGAGGCCCTGAAGTTCGCCCGCGAGGGTTATCACATCGTGCTGATCGGGCACGAGGGGCATGACGAGGTCATCGGCACGATGGGTGAGGCCCCGCGAAGCATCACGCTCGTGGAGAGTCCGGCCGAAGTTGACGCGTTACCGTTTTCGCCGGACGCCAAGATCGCCTACCTCACGCAGACCACACTGAGCATCGACGAGGCGAATGCGGTGATCGAGCGGTTGCGGCTGCGTTATCCGCAGATCGCGTCGCCCCCCAAAGAAGACATCTGCTACGCGACTACGAACCGTCAGCAGGCCGTTTCCGAGTTGATTCCGCAAGCGGACGTGCTGATCGTGCTGGGCAGCCAGAACAGCTCCAACAGCCGGCGGCTGATGGAGATCGGCCAGTCGTGCGGCAAGCCGGCCTACCTGATCGACGGTCCGCACGAACTGCGGCCGGAGTGGTTCGACAACTGCGAAATCGTGGCGATCACGGCGGGAGCGAGCGCTCCGGAACAAGTTGTGCAGGAGTGTATCGACTATCTGGTCGATCGCTTCCGGGCCGAGGTCCGCGAACTGACCTTCCGGTCCGAAAATGTCAACTTCCCGCTGCCGCGCGAGCTGCGGGCTTTGAAGAAGGCACACGCCTGAGCGTTCCAGGACAGACGCAGTTCCAGCACACGCGCCGCTCCAGGACCACGTGAATGAATCTCGACGACGAAAAACTGGTCAAGCTGACGACCGTCCCCGGCGAATTCGAAGCCACCGCCATCGTGAGCGCGCTCGAAGCCGAAGGTATCAAATCCCAAACGGTTGGCGGATTTATCGCCGGTTTCCGCGCGGAAGTGCCGGGCGGCGTCTCGGTGGTCGTCCTCGAAGACGATCTGCCGCGAGCGAAGCAAATCTTCGCCGACTTGAAGGCGCATGGAGCGGGGATCGACTGGTCGCAAGTCGACGTCGATGATCCCGACGGCGGCGAGTCACCGTCTGGTGAAGCGTGACGCTCATCGCTCTATCCTGAGTTCTGCAAGCGCGTTACGATAAGGAAGTAGCCTTGTTCCAATACACGGAACAAGTAAATCCCTGCCTTAGCGTGAATGCCCGCACGTGAAACACATCGCGTTGGAATCCGAAGACGATCACGTGAAGCAGTTCGTGCTGTCGTTGCCGCGCGACTCAGAAGGCTCGGTCCTCGAGCTCGACGGCAAACCGTTGGCGCGAGTGATTCCGATCAACGGAGAGCATGCTTCGTTCGACCCCGAGAAGTTGCGGGCGGCGATCCTGGCTCGTCGCGACGAATCACGTCGAATGAACGACGATTGGGAACACGCGGAACGCGGTCAGTAGGTGACTGCTGATTCACTCCGCGTGCGGCGGGCCGAGCTTCCATTCTTCGTCGAAGAAGTCGGCCGCGGCCATCTTGCCGGGCCAGTCGTCGCCCGGTGGCGTGCGGATGTCGACGATGGCCCAGTCGGGCAGCATGGGGATTTGCAGCGCGTTGCTCATGTCGGCGTGTTCCCGGAACGTGAAGCCGCTGTTGATCACCACGTAACGATCCGGGTTGAGCGGGTTAGGGTAAATCAAGATCGGCACGTGATGGGCCGCGTCGTAGTGGCGGGCGCCGGCCGTGATTTGGCCGCCTTCTTCGCGAATCGGCAGCTTGTCGGCAATCCGCGCGATCACTGAGTTGCTGGACGCATCGCCCCACAGGATCAGGTTTTTGGAGGCGATGTCGGTCTCGGTCACGTCGCGGTCGTCGACCACCCGCGGTGAACCGCGAAACTGCCGGCGCCAGCGGACGACGGCCCGATCGAGTTCGTGCTGCACCCACGTCTCGACGTCCGGGTGGGTCGACTTTCCGGTCGGACGCACGAATAGGAACGGCTCGAGAAACGCATCGTCGATTGGCCCCTGCAAACCGTGCCGCTTCCGCAGGCCGGCCGCGGGCAGCGGTCCGGTCTTCCACTGCCTTCCCTCCCGATGGACGGTGACGGTCCAGCTGCGGTCGCTGTGGGTGAGCGAGGGGACCTGCAGCACTTGCGGCTCGCGGGCGTTGCTGTCGACAAGCGGCGGCAGAAATTGCAGCGAAACTTCCTTCTGCACCGACGGCCGAATCGGTGCATAGCCGGGCGGAATACTGACCGTGAACGCCTGCACGTTCTCGGTCGCGAACACGATGTTCCCGCTCTCGTCGGCATGCCCCTCGACCCGCGCCCGCTCCCAATGGTGGTCGAGCGCATCGACGGTGATCCAGGCACACTTGTTGTAACGCAGCGTGTAGGTCGTGAAGCGGACGCCTTCCGGCAGCGTCTCCCGCCCATGCTCGGCGAGCTGCGCGATCCGCCGGTCGACTTCCAGGCGGGCCTGCGGGTGGTATTGATGCTTGGTCTTCGGGCCGATCACGTGGACTAGCTCGAGCCCGTACGGCTTCATCGCCTCGGCCATGATGTCGGCGGCTTGCTTCTGCGAATCGATCTCGCCGGAATAGGCGACGGTCGGGCAGTGCCAGAGATTTTCGGCCCAATCGGTCGCGTCGTACCAATGAAACAGCTTGGTTTCCCACCACGTGGGTGTCAGAGGCTCGTGATGAAACACGTTTGCAAAGACCGGCGTTTCGGCGAAGCCGGCCCCCGGATTGGCGGCCGCCCAAAGGCTGGGATAGTGGACGGCCAGGTGCCAGGTCGAGGCGCCCCCCATCGAGAAGCCGCGAACCACGATCCGGTCGTCATCGATGCGATAGCGTTCCTTCACCGAAGCCAGGGCCTCGAAGACGTCGACCTCGCCGGCGAACTTGTTGGCGTTGCAATAGCGCCCGTACGGGTGCAGCACGATCGTATCGGGCGGAGAAAAGGTGCCGACATTCTTCTGCCGGTCGCGGAGGAAATTGACCTCGCTTAAGTTCTCGCCCCGCCCGTGAAACCAGAAGTCGAGGCGGAACTTGTCGTTTCCGGCCGATGTGTAGGACGCGGGCACGACGAGGCCGTAGGGCTGAATCGAGTCGTCGAGCTTGGATCGATAGCCGCGGACCACCAGGCCGTGCGCTTCCGTCCACGGCGCCTTGTTCTCTTTGAGCGCGGCGGCGCGGGCTCGCCCTTCGCGGAGCTCATCGGCGGCCCAATCGAACTCTCGCGGATTGAAGAATTCTCCGTCGGTCAGCGCGTTATGCACCGCTTGCCAGAAGATCTGCACGTCGGGCAGCAGCGAGCGGACTCGCGCCGACGAGTGTTTGCTCAGCTCGCCGATCTCTTCGCCGAGCGCGTTCAGGTCCTTTTCGAGCGCCTCCCTCTCTTCGGGTGGCACGGCGATTCCGGCCGGAGGAATCCGCTTCGGTCCCTTAGGTGCCGCGGCCGGCGTGGGAGGGGCGGCCGCCACTGGAATCGCAGCCGCCGCGATCAACAGCGAACACGCCACGATGGCGACAACACCATGCAGCCGGCTATCGCGGGCCGAAAGCGAGGTGCGGAATCTCAGACGCGGACTGATGCGTGTCATCGGTGGAGTTCTCAAGTTCGGGGACTGGAAATCAGCAGGGCGACGTTGCCCCAAGGCTCGTCGCTGGTCGTGGGGATGGTGCCCGGGTCGAACTCGACGCTGAGCAAGTTGGTGGGTTCCAGGCGGGACATTTCGAAGACCGAATCTGCGGCGATATCGGATGCTTGCCGGCCCAGGCGAGTGCCGTTGAGGCGAACGTCTGCCCCAGTGGGCAAGTCTTGGACGGCGACCGACACCCGGTCGTCCGGTCCGAGATTAGTCGGGCAGTGAAACCGCCGACTCAGCCGGATTCGACCTGCACCGGCGTCAACCAGCTCGTCTCGCAGGGCCGGCAGTCGCACCGTGCGGGCAGGAGTCGTGGTGCCGGTCGGAATCTGGGCGACTGCCTCAGGTTCGCTACGGGCGTCGAGTTCCAGGAGCCAGGGGCCGCGAAGCCGAATCCGATGCACCGTCATGTTCGACACGAGCAGTTCCCCGGCGTGCCGGTTGCGGCGCGGCCCGTTCCCGGCTTTTCGATGTCACAGGGGCGATAATACGGGACGGGCTGTGGGGCATCCAGGTGGGGCATCCAAGTGTCGCCCTGGCCGGTTCGTCGCGGGGCTGAATTTGGCGGGCAAAATCCGCGGCCGCAGGGCCGCCGGACCCGGATTCTTCACATTCAGGGGCGCCGAAGTCGCGCTAGCGTCTTAAGATGAGAGCGACTATACTCCCAGCCCCAACCCGGACCCGGGACAGTCCGGCGGCCGGCCAGGACACGCTCGCGCAAGCCACCTGGGTGGAAGGGCGTGCCATTCCGAGCCGCGTGATTTTTTCAGCAGTGGGTCGCCGACTGAACACGAATCTCGATTCGGTTCCTTGACGGGGCGTCCGCCGAGCTGCCCGCGCGAGAGCGCGTCGTCGGACTTCTTACGGGGTTGTCGAGTGATGCATCAATCCACGGTCCGCGTCGAAGGCACGCCCGCTGCCGGCCCGACCGCTCAAGAGATTTCTCAATTGCGAAATCCGTCCGCGCCGACGCCCGCGAATCCGACGCCCCCGCCGGGCGAACCGGCCAAGGCCGGCACCTTCGTCCTGCGGCGAAAGACCAATTCGCTGATGGGCGTGCAGATCGTCGGCACCGGCTCCTACGTGCCCGACAACGTCATCACGAACGCCGACCTCCTTCGCGAAAACGGCTTCGATCCCGAATGGATCGAGCAGCGTTCGGGCATTGTCGAACGCCGCCGTGCGTCGGCCAATCAGGCGACCAGCGACTTGTGCGTCGAGGCGGCAAAGCGGGCGCTCGCCGCAGCCGGCCTGGGGCCGAAAGACGTCGACCTGCTGATCATCGGCACGTTCACGCCCGACCACTTTTGCCCCTCGACTGCCTGCCTCGTGCAGGATCGGTTGGGACTCGCTTGCCCGGCCTTTGATCTGTCGGCCGCCTGCTCGGGATTCATGTACTCGCTCTCGACCGCGGCCCAGTACGTTGCCACCGGCAATGCGACGACGGCGTTGGCCCTGGGAGCCGACACCAACACCCGCTTCATGAATCCGACCGACCAGCGCACGTATCCCCTATTCGGCGACGGCGCGGGTGCGGCCGTCGTCACCCGCGGCACTCCCAAGCAGGGGCTCTTGTGCTATCAGCTTGGCGCCGACGGCGGCGGCGGGCCGCTGTTGGTGATTCCCGCGGGCGGCACGCGCGAGCCGACCAGTCCGGCGAGCGTGCAGGCCGGCCGGCAATACGTCCACATGGACGGCCGCAGCGTTTTCAAGTGGGCCGTCCGCGCTGACCGACACGATCCAACTCGTGCTGGAACAATCCAATCTCGGCGTCAACGACGTCTCACAGTACATCCTCCACCAGGCCAATCAGCGAATCATCGACGCAGCCGTTGATGCCCTCAAGATTCCGCGCGAGCGGGTCTTCAACAACATCCAACGCTACGGCAATACGTCGGGCGCATCAGTCCCGATCGCCCTCGACGAAGCTTTTCGCGCCGGCCGCATTCACCCGGGCGACACGCTCCTCCTAAGCGGCTTCGGCGCCGGCCTAACCTGGGGCACGGCCGTCTTTCGCTGGTAGGCGGCCGACGTCGCGAGCCGGTCCTGTCAGCCAAGTCTCCGCGGGCGCCCTGGAGTTCCCCAGCCCCGAACGTGCGCCCCCGTTTCCGTTACAATCGCGGCATGACGAGACAACGCATAGTGAGGATTGGCGTAGCTGCCGCACTCCCGCTCATCGCTTACGTCTGCGGGTACTTCGCGCTCAGCCATTCCACGACCAGTCCCGGACGAACGGTCCGAACGTTCAACTCAACTCGGATCGCATTCGCGTACCTGCCTCTTGGCTACTTTGAATCCAAGATTCGACGGCGCGCGATCTGCGTGGGAATGCCAGGCCAATCGGAGTTCGGTGAGCGGATGATTTGCATCGAGCCGTAGGCCGTCAAGTCTTCAGGTCTGTTTCCGGCCGGCCAAGCGATTTCAAAGCGGACCTATGGTCCGACCTCCTGCAACGGCTCGATGTCACGCTCTCTGATTTTCAACCGCCGCGCCGAGGCACGATCCTCGGCCGTTTTTTTGCTGACGCGTGGGAGAGAACGATAGAATCAGGCGCACACTCCATTCATGAAGCATCGCGCCGAAGGGAGACAAAGATGAAACTGCGTCATTCCGCGCTGGTCGTCGTTTTTCTCCTTGTTACCGCTCCGCCAGCATCGGCGAGCGAGCGCGAGTCCAAGCCTTGGGTCGCCTTCCCGGTCACAACTCGCCTTCAGCACCGGTTGATCTTTGCGTCAAACTCGGATGCCTACGTGCAGATCGACGTCGAATCGTGCTTGCACAATGGCAAATTCGACGTCGCGCGACTCGGCAGCGAGAGCTTTGCAAAGGACCTGACGGAACTGGCGCGGCAGTCAAGAAAGACCAAGCCTCAATTGCAACTCTGTTTCCGCTACGCCGGTGCTTCGCTCGATCGGAAGGAGACGCGTTCCATGGAGAAGTCGGTGAGTGACATCTGCCGGAAAGCCGGTTTCCCTCGCGTCCGTACGATGATGACCGGCGAGGGAGGCATGTGGACTGAAAAAATGGCAATGCTCGAAACGCTGGCCGACGACGCAGACACAAGCGAGTCGCCGCTGGAAAGCGACGTCGCGCGGGTCTATCCCGTGCGCACCCGGCTTTCGCGATTTCTCCTCGGCAACCAGACCGATTGCTTTATCGTCCTGCGGCAGCCGATTGACGGCCGTTTCCAAGACTTCTCGCCTGAGGTGCGACGGGAGCTTGCCGAATCGGTGGCGAAACTTGGCGTGGGGCACCGGCGTCGCGTCACATTCAATTGCGACGCGACGACAGCCGGCGAGCAGGTTTTGAGGCGCTTTACTCAGAACGACGGTCGCTCGTCACCGGCCGCCCCTTTCGTCAAGGAGCTGGGTTTCCAGACGAGCGGCTGGGGCTGGACGCCGATGGGGGTGAAGCCCGAGAAGCTGCTCGGCAAGCCGGCTCCGGACTTCACGCTCGAGGCGTTGGAAGGCGGCCCGATCCACTTGCGGGAAATGATGCGCGGCCGCGTCGGGATCATCGCATTTTGGGGAGTCGGCTGCGGCGCCTGCTGCGAGGAAGCGCGTTACCTGAGCGAACTCTCAAGTCGCCACGCGAACCAAGGCTTGGTCGTCATCGGGATCAATGGCTACAACGAAAGCCGGCCCGTCGTGGAGAAGTTCGTGCGCGAAGGGACTCAAGCATTTCATCGCCCTCCAAGGTCGCAAAGTCGCGCTGGGCCAGTACACCGTCTGGTCGTATCCCGTGACGTTCTTCGTCGACCACACGGGTGCGATTGCCGATTACCACCTGGGCTTCGACGCCGGCGACGAAAAGTTGCTGGCCAAGACCGTCGAACGCCTGTTGGCGGAGCGCGAAAAGGCAATCGCCAAGAAGTGAGCCGCCACTTAGAGTTTCGCGACTTGTTTCTACGCTCCTAGAAACGCCGTCTTGCGGCCCGCGTTGCTACCGGTAGGCTAAACGGTATCCCTCTTGGGACGGGAGCGGAGCCCGGTCGGCGTGCGCCCGGAGCAAAGAGAAGGCGTGCCGGGACGGGACTCGTGGCTTCATCGGGCAAGCCCGGCGAACTTGGCCTCGCCCCTGGTCAGAATCCTGACCGCAACCGACGGGTGAGGGGCTCGGGACTGGGACCGGGATTCGGATGGGGGACTGGGACGGGACACCGGGACGGGACACGTTGTTTCATCGAGCGAAACCCGGGCCTATTTCACAATCGCCCTTGGGTAGCTCCTGACCGCTACGGACGGGCGACTTGGCGTTGGATTCGGTCGGGACACCGGGACGGGACAAGTTGTTTTACCGAGCGAAACCCGGGAGAATTTGCTCACTGGTCAGCTCTTAACCGCAGCCGACGGGCGATTGGAACGGGAATCGGGACGGGACGGGACTCGTTGTTTCACCGAGAAAAGCCCGAGGAATTTGATGCAGCCTGCTGACGCCGGGACTGGGACGGGACACGTCGTTTCATCGAGCGTAGCCCGAGGAATTTGGCCGCTAACCGCACCGACGGGTGATACGGGACCCTTTAGAGTCCAAGGTCCAAAGTCAGGGAGGGGCCTTAAGGCGGATCGGGATCCGGACGGGCCTCGGGACTGGGACGGGACACCGGGCTGGCACTTGGGACGGGACGTATCGATCGTCGGCCGCGTGAAGTTTGGTTACGGCTATTTGGTCCGCGTCAGTGCGAAGTAGATGACGTAGAGCCAGGACAAAATTCCGGCAAGGATCGCCCACAAGATCGAGCGATTGCGGTCCCAGGAGCAGACGACGGCGATAACCGAGCCGAGGCCGATCCCAGTCTGGGTGACAATCACCGACTGGTCGGCAGCATAGTAGGCAAGCAGCATTCGGCTGCTCCGTATGTCGGGTTCGCGAGTTGACCCTACTTCTTCAGCAAGTCGGCCATCAGGATCTTGATTTCAGCATCCGACATGTGCTGCACGGTTGTCCGCAGCATCTTCTCAAAATGCTCGATTTCTTTCGGCTCGCTGGGGTAGCCGATGTTGCCTTCCGCAGCGTCGCTGTTGATCAGGGGCTTGCCGTCGGCATCGAGGATCACGACCCAGGGAATGCCGCCTTGGGCTTTCGGGCGAAGTTTTTTCATCACGTCGTTGGCGTGCGTGAATCGCTCGTCGACCGTGATCCAGACGTAGTCCTTTTCGACGAGCGGGCGGTGTTGATCGAGGTACCGGGCCAAGACGTGACACCAGCCGCACCAATTGGCGCTCTGTTCGACGAACACGCGTTTGTTCTCGCTGCGAGCCTGAAGCAGCGCATCGGCCAAACGCTTCTGTGCGTCCGGCACGGGCGGTTCGCCTTTCTTCAGGAATGCGGTGAGCGGCGCTGCTTCCCTTTTCGCGCCCGGCCAGAGCTCAGCGGCGGTCGTGGCTGCGATCAATTGTCCGTCGGGGTCGACGACGGCGAGAAGGGCGTCATCGCCCGCTGGAGCGGTTAAGTGCCATTTCTCGAAAAATGTCTTGAGCTCGGACGCTCCTGCGGGGGCCGAGGTGTCGATCGCCAAGCGGGTGAAATTCCCGAGCTGTTCGCTAGCTTCCTGGTCACCGTTTCGCATCGCTGAGCCATGAAGGAGAATCGAAAAGAAACGCTGGCAGGCGTCGCTCTTCCGCGCCGCGGCGAAAATCAGGACGCGATTTTCAAAGAGCCGGGCGTCGACAAGTTTATTCTCGAGCCGCGTTGCGAGCGGCTCTTTGACATCCATCGTCCGCGCGATCAGTTTGTCCAGAGCCGGCGAGCGGTAGATCAGCACCTCCGGCTTCTTCTGGCCTTCCTCCGTCGGCCGGTGAGCGGGTGCGGTCGTTGGTTCCGCTGGTTTGTCGCCATCCGCCACTGCCCATCCACTGAAGCACGCCAACGAGCACGCGACCAGAACGGCCACAGGTTTCTTGTGCAGCATGAGGATTTCCTTCGACGGTCGATTCTCAAGCACAAACCGGCACGACAGACTTGCCGTGCGACACGAAGCAACGCCGTCCGAGACTATACCGACTTGCGAATGGCGTTTACAGACCCCCCGGAAATGCCGGCAATTGGCGTAATGCGTCCCGCTATGTGGCGCCGGGTCAGGTGATCTATATTGAATTCGGCGCGAACGCGAACTTCCAGGAGCACATCGATGAAACTCGGCATGGTGACCTATCAATGGGGGGCGAATTGGGATCTCCCCACGCTCATCAAGAATTGCGCCGACAACGGCTACGCCGGCGCCGAGCTGCGGACGACGCATAAGCACGGCGTCGAGGTCACGCTCACCAAGGACCAGCGCGCCGACGTGCAGAAGCGCTTCGTCGACGCGGGGGTCGAGGTCATCGGCATCGGTTCGACGTGTGAGTTTCACAGCAACGATCCGACCGTCGTGAAGAAGAACATCGAGCTGACCAAGCAGTCTGTCGTGCTCTCACACGATATCGGCGGGGGCGGCGTGAAGGTTCGGCCCAACGGGCTCGTCAAAGGCAAGGATCGGCACGGCACGGCCGAGCAGATCGGCAAGGCGCTCCGCGAGTGTGGCCAGTTCGCCGAGGGCTACGGGATGGAGATTCGCCTGGAGGTGCACGGCCGCGAGAGTTCCGATTTGTCGCTGATCGCCGACATCATGCAGGCTGCCGATCAGGCGAACGTCGGAGTCTGCTGGAACTCGAACGCCAGCGACGTCGTCAACGGCTCGGTGAAAACCAACTTCGATCGCGTCAAGAAAAAGCTCGGCCGCACCTGCCACATCAACGAACTGTACTCGGGCTATCCCTACCGCGAACTGTTCACGCTGCTGCAGGGAGCCGGCTTCGAGGGCTATTGCCTGGCCGAGTGCCAGGCGACCACTGATCCGAAGCAAGTGATGCGCTATTACCGCAAGCTGTGGCAGGAACTATCACGCCTGCCAGACACCAGCCGCCCGCACACGGTCTGACGCAGATTGTTTACGCGATGGCGAATTCCGCCGAGCGGGGGGTGTCAACCCCCCGAGGCAACCGACTCAATGCTTCAACCGCGCATTCAAGTATGAGCATTCAGCTCGCAGTCCCACCAGCCTCGCCCGGCGGCGGGCTCGGATTGCTCGGCGGCACGGGCGGCGACGCCGGCGCGGACGGGTCGATCCGCGGTTTTTCCGGATCAATTACGCCGGGCACGCGGCGCGGTCCGGCGGCGAAGTCTCCCTCGGGCGGACGTTCGATGACGGGCTGATCGGAGGCGGCCACTCCCACGAAGGGACGCAGCTCGTCTTTATCCTCGGTGGGCGGCGGGAACACCTCGCGGAAGTCGGTGGCATCGTCGACGTGCCGCAACAACAGGTAAATCACCGTGCTGGCTGTCCAGAAAAAGCTGGTGGCAAAAGCCGCGACGAGTAGGCCGACGAGCTGCAGCCAGGCCCCGGCGATATACGTCCCGGCACCGACGTTCGACGTCGTCGCCTTGCTGATGAACGCCGGTCCGCCGACCGAGTCGGGTGCGCCGAAGAGCATCTCTGCGGCGCGGGTCGGGCCCATTCCCGACGCGACGCCGGCCGCCGAAAGATAAACCACCAGCGACGCGACGACGGAAATAAAGGTCGTGACGAACGCCCCATAGGTGATGGCCACGATCGCGAACCACAGGTAGTGCCAGGGCCGCGTGAAGACGTAGCTATACGAACGACTGAAGGCGTCGAAACCGTCGCTGGCCTCGACGCCGATCGTGGCGTACATCAGCGGCCAGCCAGCGACGGCGGCGATCAGAATCAGCGCCATCAGAAAGCCAAAGGCCAGCTCGAGGCCCCACAACAGTCCGAGCGCAGGCGGCCCGATGTAGGGAATGCGACCGATCCAGCCGCCGATCGTGCACAGGAGCCAAAAGATGCCGATCCCGACGACGGGCAGCAGGGCAGCCGTCATGTACGACAGAAAATTCTCCAGCGAGAAGCGGAGTGCGCCGGAGAAGGCCATCGGAGCGTCGGTGGCCTGTTCGACGGCCGCGATCCTCGTCATTGCCCCGCCCAGGATCGCCCAGACACACAGTGCCCACAAGAGCCGCGTCCACGCGAGAGCCTTTTGGCTCCAGCTCGCGTCGGGCAGCAAAATGACACGGGCAGGCTCAAGCACCGTACGCGCGGGTTGCAGCATCCCCTCCCAACTCGACGCCACCCCGACGAGCGCACCCACGGGTTGTGCACGACTTTGGCGGGGAGATCGAGCGGGTTGTCGGCGGCCGGCCGGTGCCATGTGTACGCGACGCGCGATTCGGGAGAGCTTTTGGCCGCGGCGGCAAACGGCAGACTCGTAAAGACCCAATCGCCCACTGCCAGGGCCACGAGCGCCACGCAGCTCAACGTCAGCATTCGCAGGTCAATGGCCGTGCGGAACACGCGGAATAAGCGCACCCACGGAAAGATCCGCTTCCAATCGACTTTGCCGAGTTCGACAACGGTATCCGGCATCGGTGGCGTGCGTTGGATCCAGGATGTGAGTCAGGAAGAGGCCAAACCTCGATTATATTGCCGAAACCGACCCCGTGCCGCGACCAGCGCGGCCAAATTTAAGGGTGCCGCGACCGATTTGCGGCCAATTTCGGGACTTTTTGGCCGGGAATTTGGCGGATGGCGCGGGACCTGCGCGTCGAGCCAGTGGGCGTCGCGTCACGCGATTCGGCACAGCGGCGGCCGAGAGTTGGCGTGAGGTCGAAGACGTTGTCCGCCGAGCTCGTGCCGTTTGAGTGCAATGCCGGCCGGAGGTGGTCAGCCGGCCCTGCCTGTTCAGGCGGCCGTGCCATTCGTCAGAAAGCGGCCGTTGCAGAGATCGGCGACCGAGTCGACGATCGTGTCGGGGCGATAGGCGTAGTTGTCGACATCCTCTTTCCGCGTGCTGCCGGAGAGAACGAGGACCGTGCGATAGCCCATCTGCACGCCGCCCAGAATGTCCGTCTCCATCGTGTCGCCGATCATGATCGTCTCATCGGCAGACAGGCCCAGTTCTTTGCGGGCCGCCCGCATCATCACGGGGCTGGGTTTGCCGACGCTGAACGCCTTGCGTCCGGTGGCCGTTTCCAAGAGCGCGACGATCGCGCCGCAGCCGGGCCGCATGCCTTGTTGCGTCGGACAGTTCGGATCGAGATTGGTGGCGACGAGCTTGGCCCCTTTTTGGATCATGCGGACGGCCGTCTCGAACATCTCGAAGTTGAGCGCCCGCCCTTCTCCAACGACCACGTAGTCGGGGTCATGATCGACAATCGCGTAGCCGTTGGTGTGAAGGGCTTGCAACAGGCCGCCTTCGCCGATGACGAATGCGGTCCCGTTTGGTTTCTGCTGTGCTAAGAAGCGCGCCGTCGCCATTGCGCAGGTGAAGACGTGCCGCTCCTCGGCCTGGATGCCCATGCGGCGGAGCTTGGTGGCCACGTCGCGGCGCGTGCGCTGGCTGTTGTTTGTGAGAAACAAAAACGGCACTTCCGTGCGTCTCAGGTGATTGACGAAGGTTTGGGCGCCGGCGATCAATTCGGATCCGCGATAGATGACTCCATCCATGTCGATCAAAAACCCGCGAGCCATAATCTGCCTTTTTTTTCAGCGTACCGACTGAGACTCTGTGCACCGGAAGCAGCTCGGACCGACAGCGCACACGATCCCTCATATTGAGCCTCGGATTCCCCGGCATGATTTCCAGCCTGTTTTTCGCTGGATTTCCCGCCTCATTTTCGCCGGGAGATTTCAAGATTCGATGAATCGCTCCGGAGTTTTTGACACGGCGCGCGAGTATTGGCCAAGGGAAGTGCAACCGGCGTGCCGTTGGACCTGGCCGCGACCATCCTAAAACGCAGAACGTGTCATCGAATTTGCGCGAAGCGGGGTGCCTGCGGGTTTCGGGCGAGTAAGCGGACGCGGGCGTTCTTGCAGAAATCGCGACCGGGCGATGAAGAATGCGCGGGGCATGAGTCGCTATTTATTTGGCAGCTCGAGCACGCCGTTCCAACCGGTTGGCGGCACGCGATTGTGCTGCGCAATGACGACGCCCAAGAAGTCCTGCGCCGGTCGCTGGCGGGCATGCGGTGCAGATCCTGGTAGGCGTCTTCCCAACGGCCGTCGATGAAATGCCCGACCGCCTGATCGAAGAACGCGACTTGTTCGTCGGTGAGCACGCCCTCGGCCGATGCCGGCGGCAACAGCTCGCTGACGAGGACGGGCGTTTCGATCCCGTAGGGCAGAACTTTCGCGAGTCGCCGCGTCCGCCCTTCACGCCGGTCAAGCCGCGCGTTGACGATCGCCGCCGTCGCTTCGTCGATCACGATCGGCACTCGCAGCTGCTTGGTCATGCTTTCCAGTCGGCTGGCCAGATTCACCACCGGTCCGAACACCGTAACCTTCACCTGCTCAGCCGTGCCGATCTTCCCCGCGACGGCGCGGCCGTGCGCGACGCCGATGCCGACCTGAAAATTCTTGAGCGGGTGGTCCTGCCGGCCGAACGTCTCCTGAAAGGCGGCGCGGATGCCGAGCGCCGCGCGGCACGCTTCGAGCGGCGCCTCCGGCGAGGAGATCGGCCAGCCCCAAAAGCCCATTGCGGCGTCGCCCTGGAAGTCGCCGGTCACTCCACCGTGCTTGAGGATCTGGCTCGTCATCACTCCGAGTGCGCGGCTCACGCGTTCGAGCAGTCCGCGGAGATTGTTGGCCGCCGCCTCCGCCGTTTGGCTGAAGCCGCGGAGGTCGCAGAACAACACGGTGACGTCGCATTCGCGCGGCTCGAGCAGGGCCGTGTCGAGGTCATCGCCCAAGGCCGACAAGATGGGCGGGGCGAAGAACTGACGCAACCCCGACTTTTGCCGCTCGAAGCGATTGAGCCGCAACACCGAGCTGACAATCTCCGCGACGAGCTCGGTGAACTTGACGTCGGCTTGCAGGAAAACACCGTCGGCCCGCGCGATCTGTCCGGTCGCCAGCGGCCGGTCTTGACCGCCCGTGACGTAGATTCCCCAGGACGAGTTGCCGTCGGCGACCGGCGTGCAATAGGCCCAGTCGAACTCCGCCGAGATCGTGTATTTGCTGTCGGCCAGTTTCGCCGACTCCCAGACGTGCAGCACGCTGCGCCGGCGGCGCAAAATCGCATCGCCGATGAGCCGCGCGCTGGGCTGGACAAGGCCGGCAGCTTCGCGGCGGCGATCCCAGTTGAGCACGTGAACGGCCCCGGCATCGTCAATTTGGACGATCGCCACCGCCTCGGCGCTGCCGACGCCCGCCAGGATCAGGCTCGACACCCGTTGATACAGCTCGCTTTGCGTGCGCGCACTCCAGATGACTTCGTGCAGCCGCGTCAATACGTCGAACCGGCGATCGGCATCGCTGAACCGCACGTTCCGGAGCACGTGCGGATCGAAGGTGACTTCTTCCAGCGGCCCCGTCTCGCTCAACCGGGACGGGACGGGCCGCTCCAGCGTGAAGGTCGTCGTGCCGATGACGAAACGCTCCCCCTCCTCGAGCGAGAAACGCCCGGACTGCCGCCCGTTGACGAAGACCGGATTGCGCGCTTCGGGCAGCATCTCGACGCTCAAACGGCCGTCGGCCAGCGTCAGACGGACATGACGGCGGGAAATGTGCGCGTCCCAGGGAACGGCCAAATCCGCGCCGCCGTCGCGGCCGAGCAGATACGCGCGGGCCGACTCCAGGTCGTGCCGCCACTGCTGGCCGCGATCCAATCCTTGTGCGACGAGGACGAACACTGGCGGTTCTCTTCGGCCCGTGCGAGGGAAGACAACGATCCGGTTCCCGCGCGCTACAGCCCGCGCGGCGTCGGCGTCCCGAGGCCGCCGCCCGTCCCGCGATTCGGCCTCAGGGGCCAGAAACGGGGCGTGCGATCAACTCAGCGCGCGGCCCACAAAGTACCACAACAGGCCGATCAGCGCCACAACTCACGAGCAGGGCCCAGAGCCCGGCCCGGGTCAGCCGTGACTTCATCTCCTGCACGGGCTCGAGGGCCGCGCTGCGCCGCTCCTGCACGACGGCCACCCAATCGGTCCAGGGGACGGCGGCAAACGCCGCCAGCCATTCGCCGGAGAGATCCTTCGAGGCAATGTCGAGGCGGCTCAAGGGGTCGATGTAATGCTCGTCCACCTCGGAGTCGAGCTTGCCCAGGGGCGCGTCGGCGCGCGTCAGACGTTGGAGTTTTGCCCGCACCTCGTCCGAGACGCGGAACGATGCGAGCACCTCCGGCTTGAGCGTTTGTTGCCGCAACTCCTGGTGATGCTTGTCGAACCACGTATGGTCCAGCACGTTGCCCCGCGACCGTTCGATCAGCGCGATTTCCCGCGTGTCGTCGGGCGCGCCGGACGGGGAATCCGGCTCCGCGAAGATGGCTTTGCTGTACACGTCCAGCAGCGAGCGAATTTCGATCGTCCGCCCCAGCACGCCGATCACGTTGTCCGATTCGTCAAAAATGGGCACCGAGACGGCCACCAAATGCCGCTCGTTCAGCGCTTCGGTGAACCACTGCGAGGTGTGGGGCACGCGGATCGGCTTGAGGTTGGCCGGCTGCTTGCCCCGTTCGTAGTCCACGCCCATCCCATGGAAGTAATCGCGAAACGAGTAGTTCTGACCGACCGTGTAGGGGTATTGCCAGCGCTGCTCCAAAAGCGGCGAGCGCCACTTCTGCACTCCCTGGCGATCGATGACAAACCAGCTGAAGTCTTTTTGCAACCCGAGTTTTTCGAAGCGATCGTCGGACTCCTTGCGGGCCGTATTCAGCTCCGCGAACGTCTTTTCGTTCTGCGCCTTGTCCTTGAGCGCGGGCTGGTTGATCGCGTCGCGCAGGGCCTTGAGCGATTTGTCCTGCGTGATGCGATCGGAGATCTCAACCAGTTCCTGTTCACGCTCGCTCAGGTCGCGGCCGATGCTCTGTGCGGCGATCCGCGCGGACAAGATGTCGCTCTCGTTCGCGCGGAGGATCATGAGCTTGTTGGCGTTTTTTTCGGCCGTGCCCAACAAGTTGAAGACCAGCCAGGCCATGCCCAACAGGAGGAGGCTGGGGCCTACGATCCCCAGGCTGATCAACGGACGCCGCGCTCGCGAGCGATCGCGCATCACCAGCATGTCGAGCACGGCCTGGGCGTTGGGGAAACGTCGGGGCGAATCGATTTGCAGACAGCGCTCGACGATTTCGGCCAGTCGCCGATCGACGCCGGGCACGTTGCGCAAGCCGGTCGGCTTTTGACTGGTGCGGATGCGATCGCGATAGACAGTCAGCTTGTCCTCGAGCGTTGGAGCGGCGCGGATCTCTTCCTCGATCTCGGGCGTCCAGTACGGCGGCTTGCCGCAGAGCATGTGGTAGAGCAGGGCGCCCAGCGCGTAGACGTCCCAGCGGGCATCGGGAATGGCCTGCAGATCGGCTTGCTCCGGCGCCATGTAGAACAGGCTGCCGAGCGCCGGGTTCTGCTCGTTCGACAAACGGGACTGGCCGAAGTCGCAGAGCCGCGGCTCGAATTCGTTGTCCAAGAGCACGTTGGCCGGCTTCAGGTCGCAATGCAAAATGCCGCTGCCGTGCGCATGCACCAGGGCGCTCAGACACTCCCTCGGCGATTCGCACGGCCTCGTTCACCGGCAACGGCCCGGCCGCCAGGTGCGAGGCAAGCGATCCGCTGGCCAGGTACTCCATCACGTAATAGGGGGGCTCACTGTTCCAGCCGACGTCGATCAGCCGCACGATGTGGCGGGACGTGTAGAGCACGGCCAGCTTTTCAACTTCGCGGTTGAGCAGCGACCAGTCGAGCCCGCGCTGATGCGTATAGAACTTGATCGCGACTTGCTTGCCCGTGTTGTCTTCGGACGCGAGCCAGACCGTGCCGAAGGCGCCGCCCCCCAACGATCGCAGCAGGGTGTAACCCGGCACTTGTCCGGGCGGGGTCTCCTGCCAACGGCTGAGGTCGGCCGCCTGGGCAGTCGGCGCTCATCCTGGACGAGCGTATCGTGGGTCTCGGTGGGGAGGGACGAGGACACGCGGTATTGGAGGGCTAGAGTGGTGTGATGAAATCGCGTCCGGCGCACGTCTGTCGATCCTTCTATTTTCGCGTCCCGGCGCGAAAAAGCCCAGCCTTGGTCCCCGGAGCCCCAGTTATCTACGGGCCCCGCCTGCGGGATGTTTGGCGACGGCGGGCGGACGTGACGATCGGCCGCACTGGCGGGCGGCGAAATCGCTTCCCTCATCATACGTTGCCGCGCGATGGTTCACTGGCGAGGGTGTCCGGTTCGCCTAGTTGCCCCAATCCTTACATTTGCCGTCGGCCGCGCGAATTCGAGACCTGTCGCCCACGTTTGCAGCGGGCCATAATGGACACTCATTCCCCACGAGATCCCCGTTCCTCCATGAGTGACTTCCCACTCTCGTCCTCGCTGCCGCTCGCCGGTGGACCCTTTCCGTCGCCGCAGACCCGAATCGGCATGACCAAACGACGGTTACGCTGGCTCGCGCCGACGGCTTGCGTAGGGCTGATCTTTGTCGTGCTCCTGGGATCGGTCTGGAGGATCGCGCTCGATACGGTCCACGAAGTGCCAACGGCCGAGCGATTCTTCGATCCGCGACGCTCCCCTACGTTCGATGAAACGTGCGTCGTGGCGGCGATCGATTACGCCTTGTCGTCGAACGAAGCCAACGACGTCGTCTTTCTCGGCGACAGCGCCTGCCGCACGGGCGTCGATCCGATCGCGTTCGAGCGGCTAACCGGGCTCCGCGCGTACAACCTGGGCATCGTCGGCGATCTCGGGCCCGGCGTGATGCTGAACATCGGCAAGGCTTACCTCTCGAAACACCCGGCGCCGCGGCTGATGGTCGTCTGCCTGTCGCCTGTCGGTCTCGAACACGACGTCCCCTGGTACTGGATCAAGCTGCGGGACCACTTCGTGAATTGCTTCGGCTTCGACACGCAGAACGCCGGCTCGCTGCAAGCCCACCTGGGCTACACGTTCCGCCAGGGAACGGTGCTGGCCTGGGACCGAGCCGAGTCGCGATTCAGCGAAAAATCGCAGGACGTTCGCGATCTGCCGTTGATCGGGATGGAGAAAGTTACCTATCGCCAGTACGAAACGTTGACGCGGCAGAAGCGCGGCCATTTCGAGCTTTCGGGACATGGGCCTCCCAAGAACTTGGACCGTCCCGGCGGATTGGTGCTGATTCACAAAGCCTGGGATGCCGGTCTGCGGCGGCTGGCCCAGGCGTGTGACAACGCGCGAATTCCCTTGATGGTGCGGTTCTGCCCGGTCTCGGCCGACGCGACCGAGAAACTAAGCTTCGAGCGGGTCGAGCACTGGCTCCGCGATTTGCAAACGGCGTCTCCCCATTTGCTCGTCGCCCCCGACCAAACCATTCTGCGATATGCTCCCGAGCTGTGCTGGGACTACTCGCACGCCAATCCGCAGGGGACGCAGAAATTCACCGAACAACTCGCGCCGAGGTCCGTGCTGCGCTCCCGGCGTCCGGCAAACCCCGGTGAACGTCACCTCCGCCCGACACGATTGGTCCGGCACTAAGCTTGAATTCGGTTGAGACGCGGCGATGGCGGTTTGTTCGCTCACCTTCCTGGCACTCTGCCTCGCCGTCGTGGTGGTCTTCCATCTCGCGCCGGGTCGAGTGACGCGACAGGTGATTCTCGCCGCCGCCAGCGGTTTGTTTTTGGAAACTCAAGTGCCCAACGACCGCAGCGCGATCTTCTTTGCTTGCGCGCTCCTGGGGACGTACGCCGCGCTCCGGCTCGTGCGGGCGACACATCATGGTGCGGTAGTCGCTGCCGCGATCGGACTGGTGCTGCTCGTCTTCTTGTACCTCAAACGGTACGACTTCTTTTCGAGCTGGGTGCCGGTGCCGATCGATTGGGATCTCGAAGTGCATCCGATCGAGCTAGTCGGCCTCTCTTACATGCTCTTCAAGCTGATTCACATGTTGGTCGACGAGTGGCAGGGACAACTGGCTGCGTTCAATCTCTGGTCCTACTTGAACTACCAGTTGGCGTTCTTCACGCTCACGGCCGGGCCGATCCAGCGCTATAACGATTTCGCGGCGAGCTGGAACAAGATGGACGAGCAGCCCCGCGAACCGCGCGAAGGGGTGCTGCTGTGGACGCGCTTGCTGCTGGGGCTGCTCAAAATCAGCATTTTGGCGACGTGGGCCCACTCGATTTTCGTGAAGGCCTCCAACGTCGCGGAGCCGCACAGCCTCGCCCACGCCGTGACCTGCTTTTACGCCTACCCGGCCTACCTTTATTTCAACTTCGCCGGCTACACGGATGTGATGATCGGCATCGGCGGGTTGCTCGGCTTCAAGCTGCCGGAGAATTTCAATCGACCGTTTTTGGCCCGCAACGTGCTCGACTTCTGGGACCGCTGGCACATCAGCGTGACCCATTGGATCCGCGACTATATCTTCATGACCAGCTACAAATCGGCGGCCACACATTTCCCCCGCGCCGCCCGCTACTGGAGTTATTTGTTGCTGTTCGTGGCCCTGTTTCTTGCCGGCGTGTGGCATGGCACGACCAGCGGATTCGTGCTCTTTGGTGCCCTCAACGGGCTGGGGGCCGCGGCGACGCGGGCTTACGGCGATCTGCTGCGAGCCAGGCTCGGCGGTCCCGGGCTCAAGGCTTACTTGCAAAATCGGACGATCCGCTGGATCGCCGTGCTCGCAACGCTGCACTACGTCTGCTTCTGCATGCTGTTCTTCGCCCTGACGCCGCACGAGGTGCAGGTGCTGCTCACCTCGGCGTGGCACGAACTGGTCGCGCTACCGGTAACGCTGGGCACCTCGACCTGGCGTGGCGCTCGACGCGGTCCCGTTCGTCGTGGCGGCGCTCGCGCTCGTCGCACTGTGGAAAGCCGAGACGATCGGGGCGGCGCTCGCACGGCTGGCGGCTGGCATCAGTGCGCGACCGGCGCTCCTCTATTCGATTCTGTGCACGCAGACGGCGATCGTCGTGTTTGTGCTCTACGTCGACTGGGCGTTTCAGCAGGAACCGCCGCCCGTGCTCTACATGTCGTTTTGACGACCGCGACTGGGCACGGCCTTCAAGCGCTCACTTCTTCGGCAGCTTCAGCGTGTCGAGGTACTTGTTGATGATCTCGGCGCGAATTTTGTAGCCGGCGGCGTTCGGGTGCAGGCGGTCCTTGATGTGCAAATCGGACCGCGGCTGCCCATCCGGACCGAGGAGCGCATCCCAGATGTTGATATACGCGAGCCGATCGCCCGACTCGATGTAACGCTTAATCAAGCCGTTCGTCTCTTTCTGTTTTTCGGCCTGCGCCACCGCGCGGGCGTCGGATTGATCGAGATGAAGGCGATCGGCGTCTCGGGCATCGCCGCGTGCACTTTCTCGACGAACGCGCGAAAGTCGTCATAAACCTGTCGCGGCGTCTTTCCCGCCGCAATGTCGTTGCCGCCGGCATGCAGGATGATCTCGCTCGGCCGGTAGGGAATGACGATCCGATCCGCGTAATACGTGCTATCGGCAATCTGCGAACCGCCGAAACCGCGATTGATCACGTTGTATTGCGGAAAATCCTTCGCCAGCGACTTCCAGAAGCGAATGCTCGAGGAGCCGATGAACAGCACGGCCCCCTGCGGCGGCGGCGATTCTTTATCGGCTGCCTCGAACGCGCGGATGTCCTTCTCCCACCGCTTGCTCGAAGGAGCGTCGGCCGCCGGCAACGACCGGACGACAAGGAGCGAAACAGCTGCCAAGAGCACCGCACACACAGAACGCCGCGTCATGGTGAAATCCCATCCCGTCAATTCAATGAGGAAATTCGCTCAATGAGGAAGTTTGCGACCGAGATACACATGCCGCGACAGCCGCCGCTCGGCACACAACCGATGAACCGTGCTCAGAAATCGCTGCAGCCCGGCAAAAGTCTCCGCACCCTCCAGGTGAGCCAGTTCGACTGCCCGCCGGGCGCGACCGTCGTGCCAGCGGCCGGAGACCGTCGCTTCTTGTTCGGTGGCGTCGTCGGTCGGCTCGAGCGTGAAGCCGGCGGCACGCAACAGTTGTTCGTTCACGCCGGGCGGACAGAATTCGAAGTGCCCCGTCGAACTGCGGACGGCCAGCTCCTCTTTCGAGACCAGCCCTGTGACGACCACCGGATCGGTCACCAGCACGCGGCCGCCTGGCGCAGGACTCGATGCCACTCTTCGAAGACGCGGCCCCGATCGCGGAGGTGACAGAGGACGTCCAGGCAGACGATCGCGTCGAATTGGCCCGCGTCGAACGGGAGCCGCTCGCACACGTCGGCCTGCAAAAATGTCAGTTGCTGTCGCCGGTCCGACGCCCGCGCCTGATTTTCGGCCTCGCGGATGCCGGGCTCACTGATGTCGATGCCCGTCACGTGGCAGCCCGTTTCCCGCGCGAGAAACAGAGCCGGGCCGCCCGAGCCGCAGCCGACATCCAACACACGCTCGTCCGCTCGCACCTTGAGCCGCGCCAAAAACCGGCGATATTCGTCCGCCGTGACCCAGCTGCTCTGGCCAAAATCTTCGCCATACGTCTCTTGGCGAACCTCGGCGACGGCCCGCGCCGCGAAGTTGCCGTAAGCTGTGCCGTAGAGATCGACGGACGAAGTCATCGCCTGCTCCCACCTCGCTTCGATCGTAGCGGTCGCCCTGCCGACTGTCATCGGATCGGCGGACCGCAAGGACGAAGCGGACGCGAGTTCGCAACAAAGTCGTCGGCAACAGAGATCGTAATCCGAATCGAAGCCCAGGCGGCGAAACATCGTAAGGCGCGAAAAGTCAGGCGCACCCGGCCGGGCCGCGCGGATGCGCCCGGACCGGATGACCTGAACCCCTCGCCTCAGGAAGAGGCATCGGCAGACAGTCCGTTGGCGGCCGCGCCATTAGGTTTGACCGGCAGCGTTTCGCCGCTGGCGTTTCGCCAAGGTGGCCACATCTTGCGAGGCAGCCAACTCGCCTTTTGTGCACTGATCAAGAGGGCGACGAGGAGCGCGCCGAAGCTCCAGGCGAACGCAATCATTGCGTCGCGGCCGATGAGGTTGGCGGCTTTGTGAAAGCCGCTGACGGCACCCGCGTAGGCCGCCACTCCCAGCATTCCGCCGAATCCGTACAAGTACCAAAGATTCCGCCAGGCGCGGGCGACTACCAAGCAGACGATGGCCAGCACGATGAGGTAGAGCGCGCGGACCCAAACGGGCATCGCCGTGCCCGACTCACTCGCCATCGCCGCCAGAGTCGACACGGGAAACATCGCCGCACCGACCACGCGCAACGTCAGAGCCAGAGGATCGTGAAATGCGAATCCGATCGTCGCCCACGCGGCCCAGAGCAGGTCGGCACAGACTACGGTTCGCAGCTCGGCGAGCGGCGTGCGCGGAAGGAGGTACCAGAGACCGGCTGTCACGAGGAAGCTGGCCGCCGCACACGCCCGCGACGAACGAACTCGGATCCCGTGCGCTGAACAGCAGTGTGCCGATCGCTAGCAGGGGCCATGGTTGGGGCGCCGTCAATGTCTCCAGGTCAACCGTCTGGCGGCCGACGAGGGTCAGGAGGGCTACAGAGGCGAGTCCGCACTGCCCAGCCGTTGGAACGCCGCGGAGCCAGGCCCAGACCGTAGAAGGCGACCAGTCCCCAGATCGTCAGCCAGAGCGGCGAGCCGATCTTGTGCACCACGGCTTGCTGAAACGCGCGGGAAATGGGCTCATCAATCCAGGGCAACGCGAGCGCCAAAAGGATTGCCGTGGCGTTGACGACTCGTTGGGCCAAGCGCCGGTTGGCCGTCACCAGGGCGATCTCCAAGCAGCAAGATGGCGATCGCGAAGCCGAGCGGCACCAGGAAATAAGTTCCCCAAATAGTGTCGAACACGATGGCGCGGCCCGACGGCAGCTTGCGCCAAATGTCGCCATCGAGCCCGAACGTCATCGTCAGCGCGTAGGACCGCAAGCTCACGGCCGCCGCGATCACGCCGAAAGCCGCCCCGGGGAACCAGGGCCAGGGCCACGGCGTGCCGTTGGCGGCCACAGAGCCCGCGCCGCCCCGCACGGCCGGCAGCAGACTCAAGAATAGGGCGGCCGCAGCGACGGGGAACAACAGCAGCAGCCAATCGAGCCAAAGTTCAAACTGCGGATGCAACCCGGGCGAATAAAGCCAGGGGGCGCCAAAGAAGAGTGCCAGCATCAGGTGGTAGGGGACGCGATAGCGCCACCCCAAGCGCACGCCGACCCCCCAGAGGACGCCCTCCGAAACCGTCGCCACGAAGAGAAATCCGCAGACCAAGAGCGCGGTCGCGGTCGACGACGTCTCGGCCTTCACGAACAAGTCGTCGGCACTGATCGACACGGCCAAGAACAGCACCAACAGCATCAGGAGGATCGAGCGGGCGTCCTCCCACACTTTGCCCCACCGCACGATCCAGACGCCGATCACCGCCAGCACCAGGGTGTAACCGGCGAGCGCCCCGGTCATCAGCCAGCAATTGCTCGCCTCGATTCCCAGCCGTTCGTAGGCGGTCCGGATTGCGTAGAGCATCAGCACCGCGCTGATCGCGTAAAACGGATTGTGGGTGTACAGATACTTGACGATTGAAGGGCGTACCGCAGGCGCAGCCATTCTCCACCTCCTCGTCGAAAAGCAGGAAAGAACCGGGTAAAAGAAATGAGAAAAAAAGAATCGCAATCGCGAAAACGCGATGCGCGATCGACGAGCGGATGTGGGATTGGGTATCTCGGGAAGTGACCGGATTCACGCGAGCGCGCTCCGATGGGATGTGCCTTCCTCTACCAGAAATGACGCGGGGCCGGCGGTCCTTTCGTCTGCAATTCCGGAAGACCCAGGGGGTTTTTGGAGGGACACGGGGGTTTCGATGAGGCGGATCTGCTATGCGGTCGCCATGAGCCTGGACGGATATATCGCTGGTCCGGGCGGCGAATCGGACTGGATTGTGCCCGACCCGGAGGTTGATTTCGCCGCGCTTTTCGCCCGCTTCGACACGTGGCTCATGGGCCGCCGCACGTTTGAGCTGACCCAAGCCCCGGGAGCCCCCAAAATGCCGGGCGTTGCCGTGGTCGTGGTCTCGCGAACGCTGCGACCGGCAGACCATCCCGACGTCATGGTGATCGGCGGCGACCTGAATCGCGAGCTTGTGCAATTGCGATCCGAGCCGGGCAAAGACATTTGGCTGTTTGGCGGCGGAACGCTCTTTGGCCGCTTGCTGGCGCTGGGCCAGGTCGACACGGTCGAGGTCTCCGTCGTGCCCGTGCTGCTCGGGGACGGCCTGCCGCTCTTGCCGAGCCAGTCGGACCGGACGAAACTGCGACTCACGAGCAGCAAGGTCTACAAGAAGACGGGGACCGTGCGACTGGAATATGCCGTCGAGCGATCAACCCGCATGAAGAGATCGCGGGCGCGGTCCGAGAGAACAAAATGCCCGAAACAGATGTGATCATCGTCGGCGCGGGGATCGTCGGGCTGGCGCACGCCTGGGCTGCCGTGCGGCGCGGCAAATCGGTCCGGGTCTTCGAGCGGTCGCGGCGGGCCGAGGGGGCGAGCATTCGCAACTTCGGCATGATCTGGCCCATCGGTCAGCCGCCCGGAGCGTGCCACGCGACGGCCTTGCGGAGCAGCGAG
Source organism: uncultured Planctomycetaceae bacterium (assembly GCA_963813715.1). Taxonomy (GTDB): domain Bacteria; phylum Planctomycetota; class Planctomycetia; order Planctomycetales; family Planctomycetaceae; genus DASPSM01. The sequence continues at coordinate 329,262 of CAWFAK010000016.1, forward strand.
TTGTGGCTTGAGGTCAAACGCGAAGCCGGGCTGTGGGTCAACGAGTGCGGCTCGATTCACCTCGCCCATCGCCCGGACGAATTGGCCGTACTCGCCGAGTTTGCCGAACGGGCTCCGGCACTCGGCTACAGCGCGCGGCTGATGACGGCCGACGAAGTGACGGCAGCCTCGCCGGCCGCCAATCCCGTCGGTCTTTTGGGCGGGCTGTGGAGTCCGACTGAATTGTGCGTCGATCCGCGGGAAGCGATCGCGACGATTGCGGATTGGTTGCGCGAGCGACACGGCGTCGAGTTCCATTTTGGTACGCTTGTCCGTACGGCCGACGGTCGCGGGATTGAAACAGCGGACGGTCGCCGCTTTGCCGCCGGTCGCACACTCGTCTGCAGCGGAGCCGATTTTGAGACGTTGTTTCCCGACGTCCTCGCCCAATCGGGCCTGCGGCGGTGCAAGCTGCAGATGCTGCGGACGGTCGCACAGCCCGCCGGCTGGCGGATCGGGCCGCACCTGGCCAGCGGGCTGACGCTGCGGCACTATCACAACTTCGACGTCTGCGAATCGCTGGCGGCCGTCAAGCAGCGGGTCGCCGCCGAATCGCCCGAACTCGACCGCTACGGAATTCACGTGATGGTGTCGCAGAATCGCCTGGGCGAAGCCGTGCTCGGGGATTCACACGAATACAACGAGGCCATCTCGCCGTTTGACAAGGCCGCAATCGACGAGCTGATGCTCCGCGAGCTGCGCGGCGTCTTCCGGTTGCAAACCTGGACGATTGGCGAACATTGGTCGGGAATTTACGCGAAACACGCTGCCGAACCGCAATTTTTGGCCGAGCCGCTGCCCGGCGTGACAATCGTCACGGCAACCGGTGGCGCCGGGATGACGATGTCGTTCGGCCTGGCGGAAGAGAACTGGCGGCGCTGGGACTGACAAAAGCTTACGGCAGCTCGCCGCGGCTGATGCGTGGGCCGAGCGCTTCGAGGAACGCCGGCAACTCGGCGACCGAGCCGATGACCGCGTGGGCGCCGGCGCGCCTAGTTTTTCGGCCGCGGATGCCGCGCGGCGCGTGCGTTCGGAGGGATCGAGCGCTCGGCTCTCGGCCAGCGGCATGCCGATTTCGTTGCCCGTGTCCGTCACGCCGACGGTCCACACGCCCGCGTTGCGGCCCTCTTCGATATCGGGCACGGTGTCGCCGATTTTGACGACGGCTGCCGGCGGGTAAACGCCGGTCAGCTCCATCAGGCGAAAAATCATCCAGGGAGCCGGCCGACCGCCGCGGACGTCGTCGGGAAAGAGCGAGTGGTCGGCCCGCCAACCCTGAGCGGCGACGGCATCGGTAATTGGCTGGCCGATAGAGCGGGGATAGCCGGTGGTAGTGCCCGTCGCGATTTTGTGCTCGCGGACCGCCGCCAGGCAGGGCAACGCGCCGGGGATCAGCTCGACCCGAGCCTGGGCCTCGGCCGCCTGCAGCGGCAGAAACCGCTCGTAGAGCGCGTCGACGTCGGCCGACGTCGGCTCGTGACCGAAGAGGGTCCGCCAGCGCGCCGCGATGTGCGGCAATCGCAACACCTGGTCGATGTGGTCGCGCTTGTGCAGCCCCATCGGCCCGCGGGCGTCGGCGTCCGAGAGCTCGATGCCCAATTCGCGAAAGGCGATGACCAACGCGGCGACCGGCGCCATCGACCCATGATCGATGATCGTCCCCGCCATGTCGAAGACAATCAGGCGAATCGGCGAGGCGGGCATCGGGCGACTCACAGCGGCTGAACAATTGGAAAAAGAATCGTGTGACCTCAGGTCGACTGCGGCGATCCCGCGCGCCGCGTCAGCACGGTGCGGGCACAATCGAGATAGTGCTCCAAGGGCGGCGTCGGTAACTGGGGGACTTTTGCTTGCTCGTCCCAGCGGCGGAGCTTGATCGCCGCGACGAAGGACGGATGTTCCTCGAACTTGCGCGTCTGCGCGGTGGTGAACGGACCGCCTTGCAGCGAGAGGCTGAGCCGCGACGCGTCGGAGAGTTGGGCGAAATACTGTTCGTCGACGGCGCAGAGGTACCGCTTAGCCGCCACGTGCAGCCGCACCGGCTCGACGACGTCGGCGCCAAAATGCTGCGACAGCCACTCGGCTCCGAGCGCCTCGTGCTTGTCGTCGATGCCCTCTTCGGCGCAGTCCTCGTCCAGATCGTGCAGCAGGTGGCCCACGTCATGCAGGAAGGCGGCCGTGACCAGCGCGGCGTCGGCCCCGTTCTCTTCGGCGAGGAGCGCGGCCTGCAATGCGTGCTCGGTTTGCGTGATCGGCTCGCCGGCGTACATTTCCCGGCCGCGCCGCGAAGAGACCGGAAATTTCGTGAAGGAGAACTTCCGTCGGCGTGTCGGCGGTCATGGTGGCGACTCTCGGTCGGTGGCGGGGAAGTCGTCGGTGGTGGCCGGTGAACGTCCGCGCTCGCTGAGGATCAAGTATGTCACGGCGAAAATGAGGGTCAAGCCGCAGGCGACGGCCAGAGTACTGAAGACGCCGTACCATTCAAACTTCTTGGCGATCCGCGCCACGCCATAACCCGAGGCGATGCCGCCCAAGTAGCCGGCGCCATCGAGCAGGCCGGCGGCCGTCGAGCTGCCGCGCTTGCCGCCCAGATCGAGGGCCATCACGCCCGTCAGATAAGTGTAGGGCCCGATCAAGAAGAAGGCGTTGACGGCGATCAGGCCCATCGCGAGCCACGGTTTGCCGCCGACATCGATCACGCCCATCGCGTAAAGCGAACCGGTGGCCAACACAAGCGACGGCACGACAACGCGTCCGTGTCGTCCGTGCAGCCGATCCGACAGCAAGCCGGCGACGATCGACGAAACGCCCCCCGCGAGCGGAAACACCAGGCTGGCAATTCCCGCTTGCCCCGCACCCAGGCCGGCCACGTTTTTCAAAAAGGTCGGGCTCCATGTAAGAAACGCCTCGCGGATCAGGGTCAGCCCGAAGTTAATCCCGCAAATCGTCCAGAACAGGGGGCTCTCGAGCAGCGGCAGGAGCAGGGCGGCCAGCGGAACGGGGCCTGCCGTCTGTCCCGCTTCGCCAAACACGTTGTTCGGATTGGCGGCCGGCTCCTCCAGGCCCAGATCGCGTGGGCTGTCTCGCAGCACGACCGCGGTCAGGACGGCGATGACGGTGAGCGTGCCGGCCGCGATCAAAAAGACGGCCCGCCAATCGTTGAGGTGGGCGAGCGCCGTGCCCGGCGAGTGTTCGCCCAGCCAGACGACGCCGCCCAAGTAGAGGCGAATGAGAGCGTCGCCGAAGAGGAAGCTGAGCGACAGGATGCCCATCACCGTCGCCTGGCCGTTGAGCGGATACCAGCGCGACGCCGTTTTCACGAGGGCCGGCCAACCCATCGACTGAAAGAATCGGCTCACCCCCCAGATCAGGACCAACAGCGTAAAAATGCTGCTCAAGCCGAAGGCGAGCGTGCAGCCGATCGTCGCCACCATGCCGACGAGAAACATGCGGCGGCCGCCGAGGTAGTCGACGACCACGCCGTTGATCACTTTTCCCAGCGCGTAGGCGGCCACGCCGACGCTGCTGATGATGCCGATCTGTTCCAGCTCGAGGCCGTGCGACGCGTCGACCATCAACGGCGTGGCGATCGACAGGCACGTGCGTCCGAGGTAATAGCCCGCGTAGCCGACAAACAGGCTGGCGGCCGTGATCTCCTGCCAGCGACGCAGCCGCAACTCGGACATCGGCGGTGAATTCTTCGAACCAGGCGGACGACAGGAACGACCCGAGCGACGGAGCGACTATAACACGGGCGTGCCGTGCACCGCTTCGAGGTCGTTCCTAATAGACGTTCGCCGTGTGAAGAATTCGTGAACTGTCGCCGCGAATGCGAGGCCGCTGGCCTGAGACCCTAACGGCAACACCGTCCGGACTGGCTGCCGGGCGCACATGCCCGACAGCCAAGTCCGGCGGCGGACAGTCGGCTTTGAAATCAGCAGACCGCTCGAGCGGTTAGTTGTCGGGCCAGATGATCGGCTCGCGGCCGTCGCGCGTCAGCATCGCGCGGAGCAGGACCGACGTAAATTTGGGCCCGAAGACGTGCGCTGCTCCGTCGGCGGTCGCACACGCGAAGCCGTCTTTGCGGTCGCCAAACAGCACCGCTTTGGCGTCGACATTGTCGACATTGAGGTCTTCCGGCTTGGTCCAGGGGACGGCGTTTTTCCTGTCGGCGTCGACAATGAAGATCGTCATCGACGTGCCGTCGGGAATGTCCTTGATCGCGACCCCCTCCTTCTCGCCGAAGATCGTCCCTTTGCCGACGGGGACGAGAATCGTCGTCTTCCCCTCGGCCCGCAGTTGGGCGCTTGCCGGCTGATACGGCTCGGGGATCCGTTCAATGAGCCGCTTGTTGTGCGGGCTGTCCCACGGTTCGTTCAAATGGAATTCGTGATAGAGCTTCTGCTGATCGATCAAGGGCAGGATCGCGACGCGCAACTCAACAGAGGACGGCCTTCCGCGTCACGAATGGCCTGCGCCGGAAAGTGACTGTTGACGTCGTGATAGTTGTGCATCGCCAGAGCCAGTTCCTTGAGGTGATTCTTGACGGCAACGGCTTCCGATCGGTTGGCGATGCTGACGGCCGCTTGCCCGAGCAGCGTTCCCGCCGTCGACGCCATGAGCTGCTTGAGGTCGACTTGCACCGTGAGCTGGCTCCCCTCGACCTTGGGCGCCAACAAGTGCGAAACCTGCTCGAGAATGGCGGCCACCGTCTTCGCATTCGGCGTCTTGTCGGCCGTGACTTGTTCAATCAGCACTTGCCACGCGCCAGAGAGCCAAACTCCCAGTGCCTGTGCCGACGCCGCATCCTTGGAACCGATGGTCACTTTCAATCCCAGTGGATCCTGCGTCACCAGTCCGGCAGCGATCCATTGCAGACCATCGCCCAACGCCAACCGGCCCAGGTCGCCGGGGTGACGCGCCAACTCGGGAGGGACACTGCCCGCGGGCAAATGCTCGATCACTTTGCGCTCGGCCGCGGGATCGCGGAGGAATTCGCTTAGCACCCGTCGCTGGTCGTCGGTCGGCAAGAGGAAGGCTTGAATCTCCCGCCCGGCAACCGCCTCGAATGCGGCCTGCGGAATCGTGCGCACGGGTCCGTGGAAATTGGTGAGCCGTTCGATCGTGCGTTTCGAGCCGAAGATCAAGCTGCCGTCGCACTCGAGCGAGGCATCGGCGACGAAAAGGAAATTAAACCCGGGTCGCCCCGCGAGCTTGTCCGCCACGAACAGCTTTTCCAGGACCTGGCGGTTCGCCCCTTCATGCAGCGGAACGACCACGAACGCGCTATTGGCGAGATCGTCGGCGAGCGACAAGACGACCCACAGGTCGCGTCCGCCCGCGCCGCGGAAATATTTCACCCATTCGACGATGTCCTTCTTGTGGACCGCCAGGTCCTCTCGGTCTCGCTCAGTCAACATTGGCAGCGCTGCGATTTGCGCGATCGCCCCCTCGAGGTCCACCCGGGTTGTGTCGACGGAGAGCAAACCGCAGGCCTGGTCGTCGAAGAGCGACATGACCGCGGCGGGCACGTTCGGCTCGGCTGCCTGAGCGTTCGCCGTCGCGAAGCCCGATACGCAGCAGCCGATGGCCAGCAGCGTCGTCCACGCGGCTCGCGTGTATATTCGGCGACCGACAACACGGGGGCGGCGGACGGGTGGCGCTGACATCGTGGGCATGCTCCGACTCCGAAAAGGCGTACGGGCGTTCGTATGGTGGTTGATGCGTGCTGTCATCGGCCGCTCCCTGCGCTCTTCGACTGACGATCGTGGGCGATACTGATCTCGAAGACGAAGTCGGTCTGCTGCAGCGGTTCGGGCGCTCGGCTGCCGCGGCGAACTTCCAGGACAGCCGTGTCGCCATGGACCGTGTAGAGGAAGGGCTTGGCGGTCCGCGGATCGTCGGGGACAGGCACAATCGTGATGTCGGTCAACGATTGCGGCAGTTTGCCGCCATTCTTGGCCGCCAGCATGCGAATGGCTTCGATCACGCGGTCGGCCGCAGTCGACGTCTCGCGACGGATCGTCGCCTCGCTGACCGAACGAATGGCCGGGAGCAGGATCGCAACCACCGGCAAGATTTCGCGGCCGCTGAACGCCGGGCCGAGGTAGCCGGCTTGGCGTAGAGCGTTTTCCGACGCCTGCTGCCACCGCGCGCCTGCCGGATACGGAATCAGCGTCACTTTCCGCGTTTCATCGCAGGCGTAGCGGCAAATGCGGGCCTCATCGATGGCGATGACCTGACCGACGGGCATCTCTTCGACCTCTGCGGCAGGGAAGCCCGCAGCGATCAACTCCCGCTTAGCCCGCGTGTAACCGCGCAGAGCCTGCCCAGTCGCGACGAGCCGGTCCCCCCAATTCCCGGACACGGGGAGTAGGTTGTCCGAGGCAAGGCGGGTGAGCGTGCCATAGGCCTCGGTCACCTGGTCGGCCCATTGGAGCGCGGAATGTTCGGCGTGCTCCGGATCCTTCAGGAACGGGAAAACTCGCGCCGGATAGGTCATTTCGAATTCGACCGCCAGGCGCGTTTCGGTCAACGGCTGGGGCAACTCGGTCAGCGCCCAGTACAGGTTGGGCGAGTGCGGCGCCGAGATGAAGGCGTGCACCTGTTCGTCCATCGTGCTGTTGATGGCCATGCCGACCAGGCTGGTGATGAGGACCTGCGTTTTGCCGAAGTCGTGAGCCAGCTGGTAGCCCATTCTCAGCGTGTCGACGGCATCGTCGTAGCGGCCGTCGGCGATTTCGAGACGGGCCTTGACTGCCAACCAGCGTGCCAGGCCGCGCGAGCGCTGCACTTCGTCCAAGAGAAATTCAAAGCTCTTGACTCCCGAGACACCCTCGAGACGCCAGTCCCAATTGCACTCCTCGCGACTTGTCGCTTCACGCAATTCGTCGAAGGCGCGAAATCCGGCCAGTGCTTTGCGAACGGCGTCTCGCGGAAACGTTGCCAGCGGGGCGGACATCCACTCCTGAATTTTGTTATCCATTCCCCCCTGATTGGCGGCTTGAGAAGTCGCGTAGGCGAGGATGGCCCGATAATAAAACGGCACTGCGTTTCCCGGTTTGCGCTCGCTGGCCGGCACCAAGAGTGTGTACTTGAACGCCGGCTGCGGCTCGGCCGCCGGATCGACGTTCAATTGCACCACGGTCGCCTTCCCATTGTGAGAGGCATCGCCGGGGGGCGCGGCATCGAGCGTGGCTCGCGGCGCGGACGCGGCACTCGCGACGACTGCAAGTGTCGCCAGCGAGCCGAGCAGGGCGGATCTAGGGCGTCGAAACATGGATCGTCCTTTCGAGGAAATCATCCAGCCGAGTGTGTTGAGGTTTTGACTGCGGTGCGGTCCTGCAAGAAGGCGCGAAGCAGCTCGCGCTGCGTGCGCGGCTCATCCCGGATCGAATCCAGTGATTGCGCCCGAATCGGAGCCGGCTCGGGCAATGCGTCGACCCCATACGCGAGCACGTACGAGCGCAAACGGGGATAATTGGTCCCCGACGCCAGCTCACGCGCGGCTTCGTCTCGCGACGGCGGCGCCAGCGCCAGCTCTTGGTCCTGCGTGGCTGTGGAACTGGCTGGCTGAGTCTCGCCGGCCGACGAGGGCTCGGCAGTCGCAACGCTGACCCCCGGCGTCACTTGTGTGGCCTTCGCGGTTCGCATGTCGACCGGGGCAGCGGCCGGCTGAGGTCGCGTCACCAGAATCACTGACAGCACGGCCGCGGCGACGCTGCTCAGGAGCGTGGCTGCCGGCCACATCCATTGCCGGAACTGGGCCCCCCGGCCGAACGGTTTCGACCGAAGCGCGCCCGGCCAGGAACAGGAAAGAATCGCGATCGATGCTGCTGGCCGACGGCTTGAGCAGCGCCAAGGCCCGCTCCAGCTCGCTGCGATCTTCGATCTCTTCGCCGCTTATCTCTTGGTGGCTGCTGTTTTCGTCAACCATGTGACACCCAAACTCTTTCGCAGAACGGCGAGGGCCGCCTCGTAACGGCGGTGGGCTTCACTCGATGAGATGTCCGCAAACTCCGCGATCTCCTCGAACGTCAAACCGCCCCAAATTCGCGCAACGACCACTTCTCGTTTTTCGTCCGGAAGCGCCTCCAGCGCCCGGGCGGCCAGCTCGGCGTCGAGCGGGTTCTCGCCGTCGGCTTCGAGCCGCAACCGCGACAGTCCGATCGCCGTTTGCTCGTTGTGCTGCCGGCGGGCATCGCGTCGAGCCGCGGAGATCGCCCCGTTCCGCACGACCCGATAGAGCCAGGCCGCCGGTCGGTCGGGCACCCGCCCTTGCCGCACGAGCTTTAAGAACGCTTCTTGGACGACGTCGGCCGGCGCCGGGATCCATTGGGCCGCGAACAGTTCGAGGGCCGCCGCGTGGCGGTCGAACAGTCGCGCGATCAGTTCCGGCGAGATTCGGCTCATCCCACGGAGCGTTTCAAGGTGGTCATTCAGGGGATATGACGCCGCCGAGAGAGTTTCATCCCGGCAAAAGCGTCAAAAAAATGGCAAGAAGTATGAGGAGAAGACGGGACACCCGGCCCGATTCGTCCTGCAAACCGGCATCGAAAGCGAAACTGGCCGACGTAACGACGGCTGCCACCGCAACGGCATCAGGCCGAATCGCGAAAGTGGACGCGCGTCCTGCGAACGGTCGAAAACGGTGGCCCGCACGCCGTTCCGAGCGTAAATCCAGGCCATTTCTGAATTTTAATGAGCACAATTGACGACGACGCAAGGCCGATTGGCAGGCCGAATTAACCGGAAGTCTGAAGATTGGCCAAGCCGTCCCGAGACACTACACGGCCCAATCGCCGCGTCTTCTTATTGACCCCTGTGGCGTTCCCGTCGTATAAACCGCCTCCCTCTCGCCAGTCCTCTCTCCACATCTCCGTTCAATCACTCCCTCCGTCCTCACCGCCGGTTCGCCTTCCTGATTCGGCGGCGCACTCCCCACGCAGGTCCAACCTATGCTCGCACCAACTCCGCGAGAGTTCGACCGTTTCGTTCCGCGCGCCCTGGCCAAACGACGGAACGTCGGCCGGGCCGCGTTGGCGATCGCCCTGATTCTTGGACTGCTCGTCTGGATGTGCGGGGTCGTCCGCGCCGGCGACGACGATGACGACGAAGTAGACGACGCTCCCGTCAAGAAGCCGCCGATTCGCAAGACGTCCGACGACGATGACGAGGGCGATTCGACTGGTAAGAAGCTGTCGAGCGTGTCGTCGCCTCTCAACACCGGGGCGCCGAACGACGGCCTGGGGGTCGACTTCATCGGCGGATTTTCCTACGGCCAGGGCGTCGTCCAGGACCGGCCCCTCGCGCCGATCGAGGCATTTCCTTCGTTCCTGCTCAACGACTCGCTCTATTTCGGCGACTTGCGGTTTTACCCGACGATCGACGGCACCTTCGGCGGCAGCGCCGGCGCCGGCTACCGATACTTCAGCCGCGGGCTCGACCGCATCTTCGGCGTCAGCGTGTGGTACGACGGCGATGGCACGCGCGACGAGTACTTCCAGCAAGTCGGCCTGAGCCTGGAAACTTACGGCCTGATCGATTTTCGCACCAACTTGTATTTCCCCGTCGGCCAGACGACCCAGCAAAGCGGGACATCGATCATCAACGGGTCGCAACGATTCGTCGGCCAGAACCTGGCCTTCGACACGCTGACCACGTACCTGGCAGCCATGCGGGGCCTCGATTTTGAAGCGGGCGTCGGCCTGCCCGGCCGCTTTTCCCAGGACCACGGCATTCGGGCCTATCTCGGCGGCTATTACTACGACGACGATGACGGCGACCACATCCTGGGCATCTCGGGCCGCGTGCAGGCCAACATCTGGTCGGGGCTCGACGCGTCGGTCCAAGTCACCAACGACAACTACTTCAACACGCGGGCCTTCGTGAACGTTTCGTGGACCTTCGGCCCGCTGCACCGCTCCGAGCTTTCGCAGGCGACGACGGAAGGCCGCCTGGGCGAACACATCACCCGTAACTACACGGTGCTGGCAACCTCGCACAGCGACATCGTCGACCCCATTGCCATCAATCCGACCACGCATACGCCCTACGTCATCGCCCACGTCGACAGCAACGCGGCTCCCGGCGGCGACGGTAGCGTGAATGCCCCCTATCAGACGATTGCCGCGGCCCAGGCCAGCGGCGCCGCGGTCGTCTTTGTCCACGCGGGCAGCGTCTTTAACGGCAGCAACACCGTCGCCATGAACTCCGGCGAGTTTCTCTTCGGCGACGGCACGGGCGAACGCAATCTCCTGCCTATCTCATCCTACGGACAAATCCTCTTGCCGCATGGCCCCACGACCGGCGCTCTGCCCGTGCTCAATGGGTCCAACGGCACGGCCATCACGTTGGCGAGCAACTCGGTCCTGTCGGGCTTCACGATCACCAATCCGACCGGCGCAGGCGTCGTCGCCAACGGCGTCGGGGGCATCACCATCAAGGACGTGACCGTCAACGGAGCCGGTTCGGACGGCATTCAAATCGTCAACGCCAGCGGCAACTCGCTGCTCACCAACGTCAACGTGATCGGGTCGGTCGGGAACGGTCTCATGATCAGCGGCGGCGACTCGAACGTGCAGTTCAGCGGCAGCCTGATGGGCAACCAGCTCCACGATCTGGCCATCGAGAACATCGGCACCAACAGCGTGATGAACATGGCCAACGCGCAATTCCCCAGCTCCGGCAGCCAGGGCATCTTGCTGTTGAACAACGCCGGCACTGTCAACTTCAGCGGCCTTTCGGTCGGCAACACCACCTCCAACGCCATCGACATCGAAGGCGAAACGGGCACTGTCAACTTCACCGGCCTGACCACCGTTTCGGGCGGCGGGGCGGCCTCGATCCTGATCAACGGCCTCGCCTCCACGGGCGTCGTCAACTTCGGCACCATCGACATCAACAACCGGCATGACGAAGGCTTCGTCGTCAACAACTCGGCCGGCAATGTCTACGTCAACGGCCAGACGACGATCACCAACGAAGGCGGCACCGGCGCCTCGGCCATCGACGTCAAGAACTCGACGGGCTTCGTCGACTTCATCGGCAAGGTCAACGTCGTTAGCTCCACGGTCAATCCGGGCGTGACGCTGACCAACGACACCGGCACCACCAGCTTCACGGTGCTCGACGTGTCGAGCATCAACGGCACCGCGCTCTACGCCAATAACGGCGGTACCCTTGTGATCAACGGTGCCCAGGTGGCGGCGGCCGGTGGCACGATCACCGCCACGAACGGCGCGGCCCTGGACATCGAAAACACCACCATGAACATCTCGCTCTTCAGCGTGTCCAGCAGCAACGCTGCCTTCGGTATCAAGTTGCTCAACGCGCCGGGCCAGATTGCCATCTACGGCGACAGCAATGAGACGGCGGGCGCGGGCGGCACAATCGTGGGAGACACGATCGGCGTCCAGCTGCAGAACGCAGGCACCGTCGGCTTGCTCTCGATGAACCTGACCAACAACGGCACCGGCGTCCAGTCGCAGGACACGACCTACCTCGCGCTGACCAACTGCAACGTCACCAACTCCTCGTCGTTCGGCCTCAACGCACTCGACACGAAAACCGTCGTGGTCCTGAGCTCGACCTTCTCCGGCAACGGCGGTCCGAACGTCGCCACCCAGGTCGATACCACCGGCTCCTACGCGTTTAGCTTCCTGGCCAACAAGTTCACCTCGACGACGTCCGACAACGTCCAGGTGACGACGCTCTCCGGCGGGCAAGGCGCCACGGTTAACCTGGTCGTCCAGGGCAACACCTTCGAGAACGAGTCGGTCGGCACGGCCGGCGTGAACGTCAACTGGAACGGCACGCTCTCGGCCACCGTCACCCAGAACTCGTTCCTGGCCACAGGCGGCACCAACACCGGCGTCAAGATCGCCAACGGGGCGACGACCGATCTCTCCACCATCGCCTATACAAACAACCTGTTCACCAGCGAAGGCGGCAGCGATACGGCCCTCAACCTGGTGCTGGCGGGAACCGGGCAGGTCAACGTGGCCACCAACGGCGTGCAGTTCGGCGCCGAGAGCGGCACGGCGTTCCACTTCTCGATCGGATCCGCCTCCACGGTCAACATCACCGGCAACACCATCGTCGACACGTCCGACGGCGCCACCGGCATTTTGTTCGACACGATCGCCGCGTCCAGCAACCTGGCCCTCTCGGGCAACACCATCCAGCTGTCGCAAAACGGTGCTGAGCTGACCAGCGGCGTGATCATCTCGAACGTGACCGGCACCTCCAACGGCAGCCAATCGTTCTTCCTCGACCTGTCCAGCGCGTCGAACAACACGATCAGTGGAGCCAACACGACCTTCTTCGCCCCGACGGGCACGACCGCCGGCGAACTGCTGATCAACGGCAGCCCGATGCCGTAAGCGGGCGGTCGGCGAATGAGGGAACTGAGCGCGGGTGGACGGAGTCGCGGGGATGACGATCGCCCGGCCGCGACGAACGGCTCGAGCGCAATGATCCTGTCCGGCGGTTTGTCGTGTGATCCTGCACCACCCTCGCTGACGCTTCGGGTAGTAGACGCAACTCACCAACCCGAAGCGTGAGCGAGGGCTCTTCGAATCGCAGCGAATTCTCGGACGGCTTCAGCGGAAAGTTGGCCGTCGACTGCCTGGCCACGGGGACCACTTCAAGCGGTGCCGACTCACGGCTCGCGCCTCGCCGTCACTGCGAAGTGAGCGCAGCAGGCGCCAGCAGAAGGCCGGTCACGCTGGGGCGGAACGGAACAGCGGGTGCCGGCCCTGGCTTCAGGCGGCGTCGAATTCCGAGATGCGGTTCGACGGCGAGAAGGGGAGCAGCCATTCTTCTTGGACGCCGGTGAGGCGGTACTGCATCACGTAGGCGTCTTCGTACGTGTCGTCGTAATGGCTGCGAAGCACGCAGACCGCGCGGAAATTCTGGCTGCGGAAGAAGAACTGCGCGTCCAGGTTGGTCTCGCGGACCTCGATCATGATTTCGCTGCGGCGTTGCTGCGACAGCTTGTCGACCAGCCGGCGAATCATTTGCGAGCCGACGCCTTGACGCCGCATGTCGGGCGTGGTGGCGAAATTCAGAACGCGGAGCTTCGACTTGTGCAACTCGTAAATCATGAAGCCGATGATCCGGTGTTCGTACTCGGCCACCATGCCGATGCAGTTTCGCTGGCGGAGGCAGCAGAGAAAGTCTTCTTCGGTCCAGGGATGATCGAAGGAGGCGCGCTCGATGGTCAGCACATCGTGCATGTCGCGCCGAATGAGCCAGCGGATCTGGATCTTGAGTTCTTGGGCGGAAACTTTTTTCTGGCTCACGGAAGGCCTCCTTGCCATCTCGTTCCTGCGCTTCTCATCGTGAAAGCGGGCGATTCCCTGCCAATCAGGAAGACGCGCGGAGGATAACAAAGGCCGCAGCCGTCGGGAAGGGAACTCTCTTTCTTTATCGACCGCTCGACGCCAGTCGCCGCAAACCGCTTTCGTTCTGCGGTAAAACGTTGTGGGAGCCACCGGTCGTCGAACAATTTGCGCCGGTCGCGGGGAGATCATCGAGAAGGACGGCCGCGGCAAGAGTCGAGCCCCGAACCGCGATGGGTGGCAGCCGCGTTTGCGGCGCCAGCAGCCGACGCGGCGCGAGACCGGCTCCTCGATCGGCGCAATTGACGCATTCACTCAACCGCGAAAACGCCCGGGCCACGCAGCGATTCGGACGTCTTTTGCGAAATTCCAACCTTTGCACTTGCCATCGAGTTAAACGTATGTATAGTACTGCTCGCGCGTTTATACCTCGCGTTTAAACCGCGACCCGAGGTCCCCGATTTTCACAGAATCTACCCCGTTTATTAGGCGATGACCGTCACCCTGAACCGCCAGGAAATTGGCAAAGGGAGTGACATCCACGGCACGGCGGCTCGGCATCGTTCATCGCAATTCGCGCAGCCCAAAATCAGACGCGAACGAATCGCAAAGGAGACTGTGGCATGCTCGTCCTCACCCGCAAGATCGGCGAAGAAATCATCATCAACGACGAGATTCTGCGTTTCTGTTGTCAGACTCCGTGGCAACCGCGTGCAGATCGGCATCAAGGCCCCGTCCGGCGTGCCCATCCGCCGCCGCGAGCTGATCGAGCCGAAGAGCGCCCGCGTCGAGCGCACGCCCGTCGTCTGCCAGTAGAGATCGGTCCAAGGCTCAAAGTCCAAGGTCCAAGGTCGTGCGGACCATTGGTCGCCCCACTGCTGGTGACTTTGGACTTTAGACCTTGGACTTTGGACCCGAATTCGGTCGCGGATCTCACGCGTTGTTCGCGCTTTTGCGCTCTGCTAAGATCAAAATTGTCCGTAGACGCGAATCAATTCGTCGCATCGGTGTAAGACATGTCGTCGCCGAACACGAATTTGAACTTCCGTCGGGAGATCCGTCCGCAAGGAAGGTTCCGCAGTGTCCGCGATTTCACCCAGCCTACAACCGAATTGGCGCGATTCGCCGCAGTTGGACGTGCGGCTGCTGGGGACGGTCGACTTTGAGTCGGCCCAGTTTCTGCTCGAACGCAGCGTTTACGAAATCAGCGGGCGCAGCGATCGCTTCGGCAGCCTGTTTCTGTGCGAGCACCCGCCCCTGATCACGGTGGGCCGCGCGGGCAGCCGGGCCCACGTCCTCTTGGAACAAAAAGAGCTGTCCGCGCGGGGCTTGCAGGTCCGCTGGCTCAATCGGGGCGGCGGTTGCCTGGTTCACGCTCCGGGACAGCTGGCCGTCTATCCGGTCGTGCCGCTCCAGCGGCTCGGCTTGGGACTTGGCGACTATCGGACCGCGCTCGTGGGCAGCGTCCTCGATCTGTGTGGAGAGCTGGGGATCGCGGCCGCGCCGCTCGAGGGGAATCCCAGCGTCGTGGCGGGCCGCGGCGGCGCAGTTCGCCTTCGTCGGGGCGGCCGTCAAACGCTGGGTCGCCTACCAGGGACTGTTCGTCAACGTGCATCCGTTGCTGCACATGCAACGTCTCGTTTCCCTCGGTGGCGACCTGCGACCGACGTCGCTGCAGGCTTTGCGAGGCCGGGCGATTTCCATGTCGGCCGTTCGCGAGAGCCTGATCCGCAACTTGGCCCACCGCCTGGGATATGCGGAATACCAGATTTTCACCGGACACCCGCTGCTCGTTCGCACGCGGAGGGTGACCAATGTCTACGCTTGAAATCCTGCACGACGTGCCGCCGGCTCCCAGGCGCCGTCTGCCGCCCTGGCTGAAGCGGCCGCTCCCCGCGCCCGGCATGTACTTCACGAGCAACGTCATCGAGGATTTGCGGCTCGAGACCGTCTGCGAAAGCGCGAAGTGTCCGAACCGCACCGAGTGCTGGTCGCAGCGCACGGCCACGTTCATGATCCTGGGGAACGTCTGCACGCGTCCCTGCGGCTTTTGCTCGGTCCCCAAGGGCAAGACCGAAGTCGTGCAGATCGACGAGCCGAGCCGCGTGGCCGAGGCCGTCGTCCGGCTCGGTCTCAAGCACGTGGTGATCACGTCCGTCACGCGGGACGACCTGGCCGACGGCGGGGCCGACCACTTTTATCGCTGCGTGCTGGCCGTGCGGGAGCGCTGCGAAGCCGCGGTCGAAGTGCTGACTCCGGACTTTCTGGGCAACGTCGCCGCGATTGACCGCGTGATCGAGGCCCGGCCCGACGTGTTCAATCACAACACGGAGACGGTGCCCCGTCTCTATCACCGCGTCCGCCGCAACGCCGCCTACCAGCGGACGCTCGACCTGTTGGCTCGGGTGAAAGATCGAGCGCCCGAGATTCCTACCAAAAGCGGCCTGATGCTCGGCCTGGGGGAGACGATCGAAGAAATCCTGGCCGTTCTGCGCCGACCTCAAATCGGTCGGCTGCGGGATGATCACCATCGGCCAGTACCTGCAGCCAACGCCGCAGCATTTGCCCGTCGAACGTTACGTTCCGCCCGAGGAGTTCGACGCGATCGGCGACCAGGTGCGCAAGCTCGGTTTCAAGCTGGTCGCCAGCGGCCCCTTCGTCCGCTCGAGCTACCACGCCGGCGAAATGGCGACGGCGCTCGCTTGATTGCGGCACGCGATTCACCGGATCGCGGCCAACGCTCGATCACTGCCGGGCCCCCGGCGAAATCTCGCTGCGGTACTCCCAGACTCCCCACCGGAGATGACCCGATGAGACCCGGCCGACACACCCGTGCGCCCCTCCGCCTGAGTTTTTCGTTTCTCTTCTTCGTCCTCTTTCTTTTTGCGCCAGTGTGCGTGACCCGCGCCGCCGATTTCTCGGTCGACGAACTGGATGCCTTTATCAAGCAAGGTCTGAAGGAGTATGGCGTCCCCGGTTGCGCAGTGGCGCTCATCAAGGACGACAAAGTTGTACTCGTGCGCGGGTACGGCGTGCGGCGTTCCGGCCGGGATGAACTCGTGGACGAAAACACGCTGTTCATGATCGCGTCCAACACCAAGCCGTTCACCGCGGCGGTTCTCGCCACACTGGTGGACGAGGGGAAGTTAGGCTGGGACGACCATGTGATCGATCGCTTGCCCGAGTTCGTGCTGCCCGATCCTTACCCGACGCGCGAGGCCACGATTCGCGATCTCCTCGCGCACCGCACGGGACTGCCGCCCTTCGCGGGAGACAATCTCGAGCGGCTTGGCTTCGATCGGCCGGAAATCCTGCGGCGAATTCGTTACCTCAAGTCGACGCATAGTTTTCGGGAGAAAGCCGGCTACTCGAACCCGGGTTACTTGGCGGCGGGCCTCGTCGCGGCACGTGTGGGGAACGCGAGTTGGGAAGATCTAGTGAAAACGCGGCTCTTCCAGCCGCTGGGGATGACTCACTCGGGCGTTTCGGTCAAAGACCGGGATCAATCGAACAACGTGGCCGAGGCCCATTTTGCCAAGCCGGATGGCGAACTTTATGTCGTCCCCTGGAACAATCACGATCCGATGGGGCCAGCGGGCAGCATCACCTCGACCTCGGCCGACATGGCTCAATGGGTCCGCATGCAGCTCGGCGACGGACGTCTCGACGGCAAGCAGGTGATTTCGGCGAAGTCGATTCGCGAAATGCACACACCGGCGATGGTGGAGACACCAACCTTTGCCGAGCTGGCGCCGATCGATCAGCACTCCGGTTTCAGCTACGGCCTGGGCTGGGGCATTTTTTACTACCAGGGCAGCCAGATCGTGGAAAAGGGGGGCGCCAGGCGGGCATGCGATCGGTCGTCACCTTGGTGCCCGGGAAGAAGGCCGGCATCGTGGTGCTGGCGAATATGAATTTGACCGTGCTCCCCGAAGCGATCCGCGCAAGTTCCTGGAAATGGTCGTGGCACCCGCCGGTCGCGACTTGCAGGGCGAGATTCGGCAGGCTCAAGCCGCGATCAAGAAGTCATTCTCCACGTCTCCACCCGCTAAGGCGAAGGGCGGGCCGGCCAGCCTGCCCCTCGCCCGCTATGCCGGCGTCTACTCGAATGATCTGTGCGGTCCGATGACCATCCAACTGGTGAAAGACGGCCTCCGCTGGGAAGCGGGTCCCGAACACTTCGGCGGCCCGCTCGAGCACGTCGGTTACGACACGTTCTCCCTCCGCTACCCGTCCGGCCACCTCGCGCTGCCGGATGACGTGACGTTCGTGATCGACGCCGGCGGCCGTCCCCACACGTTAATCACCGAAAGCTACGGGACGCTTCAGCGCGCACCCTGAACCGCCGCGACGAGGCTCTCACGAGGCGACTTGCAGCACGATTTTGCCGCGCGCGTGGCCTGCGATGATTTCCGTCCAGGCATCGCGGACCTTCGACAGCGGATAGGTCTTGGTGACGCCGGTTTTCAGCTTGCCCGAGTCGAGTAGCTCGGCCAGCTGCTGCAAATTCGCGGTGTTGGCTTTCATTTGCATCATCGCGGCCTGCACCTTGTGCTTCGTTGCTTCCTCGGGGGAGGGCGGCTGTGCGGTGGCAATCAGGCGGCCGCCCGACTTGAGGACGCCGAACGAGCGACGTTGCGTGTCGCCGCCAATTAAGTCGAGCACCAGGTCGATGTTCTTGACGACCGACTCGAAGGGCGTGGCCTTGTAGTCGATCACCTGGTCGGCGCCGAGCGAGCGCAGATACTCGGTGCTCGACGCCGAGCCGGTCGCCAGAACTTTCGCCCCCTTCAAATGGGCCAGTTGCACGGCAAACGAGCCGACGCCGCCCGCCGCTCCATGAATCAACACCGTCTCGCCGCGCGCCAGGTGACCATTATCGAACAGCCCCTGCCAGGCCGTCTGCGCGGCCAGCGGCACCGAGGCTGCCTCGACATCACTCAGCTTCTGTGGTTTGGCCGCCACCATGCCAACCGGAGCGGCGTAAAGTTCCGCGTAGGCTCCGCCGCCCGACGCGTCTCCGTAAACCGCGTCGCCTTTCTTCAAGCCGGTGACGCCGGGGCCCACTTCGGCGACGACGCCCGAAAAGTCTCCTCCCGGAATCCAGGGGAAATTGATCGGCATGATCTGACGCATGTTTCCGGAAGCCAGCTTGAAATCGATCGGGTTGACCGATGCGGCATGAATTCGCACCAGCACCTTGCCGCTGTCGGCTTTCGGATCGGCGCCTCTTCCTCGCGCAACTGTTCGGGACCGCCATACGCGTGAACGCGAATCGCCTTCATGATTGCTTCCTCCCTTTGCGCTGCCCGTAAGAATGAAACTTGGACGCACGGCTCAACGGATGGTCAGCAACATCTCGTCTGACGGTGACATTCTACGTCGCGCGGCCCCTTGCCGAACATGGCCCGGGTGTCGACGCGGGGCGCAGACGCCTCGCGGTGCTTGTTCGCGGGTCCTGCGCGTCTAGAATCGCGCGGAGTCCCTCCCGCTTTGCACGCCTGATAAAGCACGCCCTCGCATGTCGAATGTTGCGAACATCGGCCGCCTATCGCGCCGCGAATTGATTGAAGTCGGCTGTTCGACGGCGCTCGGCCTGGGACTCTCGACGCTGATCGGCGGGCGGGCTCGCGCGGCAAGTGTCACGCCGCCGCGGGCGAAGTCGGTGCTGTTTCTCTTCCTGTTCGGCGGTCCCAGTCATCTCGACACGTTCGACCCCAAGCCCGAAGCGCCGGACGAGTGCCGCGGCGAGTTTCGGCCGATCGACACCTCGGTCCCCGGCGTGCAGATCTGCGAGCACCTGCCGCAACTGGCCCAGCGAATGCACCACTGGGCGCTGGTCCGCTCGATGTCGTGCAGTTCGAGTTTTGGCGATCATCGGTTCGCTGTGCAGGGAATGCTGGGAGGCGTCGACGAGCTGCCGCCCGGCGCGGGGCTCGCCGCCTCGCGGCACGATTGGCCCTCGTGGTGCGCGAGCGTCGAGTATTTCCGCCGATCGGGTCACGGCATGCCCGCGAGCGTGGTGCTGCCGGGCGAAATTCTCGATCCGGGCACCGGGTTGTATCCCGCGCAAAATGCGGGACTCTTGGGGGCGAAGTTCGATCCGTTCCAGGTTCGCAGCAATCCGGCCGACCAGAACTATCGCGTCGACGAGAGCCTGCGGATGCCCGCGGGCCTCTCGATCGACCGCCTGGCCTCCAAACGCGACTTGTTAGTCGCGCTCGACCGGCAGCGTTTTCAACTCGACGCCTCCTTCAAAACGCGGAACTACGATCACGACCGCCAGGAAGCCTTCCACTTGCTGACCAACGGCCGCTTGGCGCGGGCGCTAGCCGTCGAGGATGAGCCGGCCGCCGTCCGCGAACGTTACGGCCGCAATGTGTATGGCCAGTCGATGCTCATGGCCCGGCGGTTAATCGCCGCCGGCATTCCCATCGTGCAGGCGAACATCACCAATCATGCCTTTTGGGACACGCACTACAACAATTTCCCCAGCCTGCGGAACCAGCTCTTGCCGCAGTTCGACCGCGCGGTCGCCGCCTTGATGGATGATCTCGATACGAGTGGCCTGCTCCAGGAAACGTTGGTGGTGATGATGGGCGAGTTCGGCCGGACGCCCAAGCTCGTCAAGCCAGACGGGTTGATCCCCCATTTCAAGAGTGCCGGACGCGACCACTGGATGGATTGTTTCTTCGGCCTCTTTGCCGGGGCCGGCGTCCGCGGCGGACAAGTCATCGGCCGCTCCGACGCGATCGGCGCCCATCCAATGACGCAGGCCTATCACCACTCCGACGTCGCGGCGACCGTCTACACGGCGCTTGGCATCGATCCCGCGTCGCAATTCGTCGACATTCAGGGGCGAACGCATCGGCTCAACAACGGCAACGTTATCGAACCGCTCTATACCGGTCGCGACGCTTGAGTCGCTCACTCGAAGCTTGCACTCGCCCGATGCTCTGGGCGGGCGTCGCTTGGCCAAACGGTCGTCCCCCATGCGAACTCCCCTCACTCTTCCCGATCTCGGCGTGGGCGACGAGGAGCTGCGCGTCAGTTGCTGGCTCGTCGACTTGGGTGATGCCGTCGACGAAGGGGACCGCGTGATCGAAATCTTGATGGACGGCATCACGTTCGACGTGCTGGCCGAGCGTTCCGGGACGTTGACCCGCATCGAGCGGCCGCTCGATGCCGTCGTCCGCACGGGGGACGTGCTCGGCTGGCTCGAGACCGCGGAGGAGTCGACGTGAGCTGGGATGCCGTTCGCGGGCAATCGCGGGCCATCGAATACCTGCGGCAAAGCGCGGCCGCCGGTCGCCTGGCCCACGCGCTGCTCTTTGCCGGGCCGCCGGGCGTCGGCAAGAACCTGACGGCGCGGCTGTTGGCGACGGCTCTCTTGTGCGAGCGATCGGCAGAAGGCCAGCTCGAGGCGTGCGGCGAGTGTCGCGGGTGCCGGCTGATGGCCGCGGGCAATCATCCCGACTTTCTCTCGGTCGCCTGTCCGGAAGGCAAGAGCGAGCTGCCAATCGAACTCTTGGTGGGCAGTCTCGACAACCGGGGTCGCGAGGGGCTGTGCCACGACTTGTCGCTGCGGCCGATGCTCGGCCGGCGCCGCGTGGCCGTCATCGACGATGCCGACCGGATGAGCACGGAAAGCGCGAACGCGATTCTCAAAACGCTCGAGGAGCCGCCGCCTTACGCGCTCATCATCCTGATTGCGGCCGACCTGGGACGAATCCTGCCGACGATCCGCTCGCGGTGTCAGACCATCCGCTTCAACCCACTGCCCGTCGACGACGTGGCCGAACTGGTCCTCACGCTGGGCTGGACCGAAAGTCCGGACGAGGCGCGGGCGGCCGCGGAGATTTCCGGCGGCAGCCTCACCGTCGCCCAGCAGGTGTTGGATCCGCAGCTGCAGGCGGTCCGCAAAGCGCTCTTCGTCGAGCTCGATAAGAGCCGGCTCGAACCGTTCACGATCGGCAAAACGCTGCTGGAGGCGCTCGACGGCCTCGGAGGCGACACTCAGCGCCAACGCACCAACGCCCGCTGGATCGTCCGCTTCGCCGTCGAGTTTCTGCAGACCAAGATCCGCGCGACCTGCGCGGCTTACCCCGCCGAGGTCGAGACGACGGAATCACTCGCGCGGGCCGTCGAGCGATGCGTTGACGCCGAGGAACAGATCGACGCGAACGCCTCGATTCCGCTCTGCCTCGAGACGCTGGCGGGCGACTTGGCACGGCTCTTAGCCTCGCCCGCGGCGGAGACTCGCCGCACCTAGCGCAGCCGGCGGATGAAGCTCGAGGACAATCCGATCACGATGCCGACCGCCAAGCCGGCCCCGTGCACCACGTTCGCAATGTTGCCCAACCGACCCGTCATGCACAGGAAAAACCAGCCGATCATGATCACGACCGATTGCGACGAGATCATAAACCCGCTCGTGGGGTCGTACCGGCTCTTCATCCAGATGTAGCCGAAGAGGCCGTACAAGACGCCCGACATGCCGCCGAACTGGCGGATGCTCTCGTTCAACAGATGCAGGTCCCAGAGGTATTCCGAGAAGTTTGAGGGAATCGCGATGGCCAGAACGAGCAATGCGTAACGCAACGATCCGATCGCCCGTTCGACCGGAATGCCCAACTGCCACAGCATGATCATATTGAACAGAATGTGCATCATGCCGAAGTGCAGAAAAATCGGCGTCACCAGTCGCCAAGGCTCGCGCAGCCAAAGCAGGGCCGGCAGAATCCCCTGCGGCGTGGCCACGTAGAGATCGATTGTCAGCCGCGAGACGAACGCCTTGATCAGTGCCGAGGTTGGACAGAACGGCCACGACAACGCTCGCCGCCAACAGTAACGCCGTGACAGGAGTGCCCGAGACTCCCGGGCGGCGCCAGCGGCGGCCGACATCAACGAGATTTTTCTTCGCCGCGGACGCGCGGCGCTGTTCTTCGGCGCAACTGCTCGGCCGGGCGGGCCGCTTCGCGGTAGACGGTCGCGTTGGGGTCGGCCGTGAATGCGTTGAACTCGCGACGCGCGTCGTCGAGATGATCTTCGTTGCGGACCCAAATGGCCCAGCCGCCGGGCGCAGGGTCGACCGACACGGAGATCCCTTTCGTGAGCAGGAAATCCCCGAATCGCTGTGCCGCGGTCTGGTCCGCCACCGTTCCCAACTGCCGCATCGCCCCTCCGCTCCTCTTACCAGTGCAGCTCGACCACGTCTTTATCGGCCAGCGCATGGTCGCGGCCGACGCTTTGGCCGTCGCGGGCGCTCGTTCCCCACACCTTGGCGAATTTGAGCTGCTCGGCCATCTCCCGATGCACGCGGAGGGCCAAGTCGTCCACCGTGCCGCCCAGCGGAATCGTGAAAGGACTATCGAGCTCGGCAGGCCGGCCGGGCCGCTTGGTGTAAATGCGAATCACGCGAAGCGCGTCGTAAACGGCGCGTCGCAGGGCGTCCCGCGTTTCCGCGCGGTCGAACTCGACTTTGTCCACCGGGAAGTCGTGAGGCATGGCTTCTTGAAAATAGGCGAGCCGATCGTCGCAGCCCAGATTGTCGGCCCGCGTGACGACGAGCCGCGTTTGAATCCGCACGGTGGAAAAATCCTCGTCCGCAAAGCCCGACTGGGCGGCCAGCTCGGTCTTGCGACTGGCGAACTGTTTCAACACGTCGATCGTCTGGTCCGGCGCATCGTCCGACGAACCGTCGAACGCGAGCAGGGCCAGATCAGCCGAACGCACGATGCTAGTGAGATACGGTTCGAAATGCGAATCGGTGATGGGAGGCGTATCGATCAGCTGCACGGCCACGTCTTCCCAGGCCATCATGCCGGGGAGCGGCTCACGCGTGGTGAACGGGTACGGAGCGACTTCGGGCGTCGCGTGGGTCAGCTCGGCCAGAATGCGGCTCTTGCCGGCGTTCGGCCCGCCCAACAGCACCACCTGCCCGGCCCCCTGCCGCGGATAGCGATAGCTCTTGCCGACCTTCTTGGGAGACTTCGCCTCAGTCTCGGCCGCGCCGCGGGCCTCTTTGAGCCGCGTTTTGAGATCGGCCTGGAGCTTCTCGGTCCCCTTGTGCTTGGGGATGAGCTTGAGCATTTCTTCGAGACAACGCACCTGTTCGTCCGGCGTCTGGCGCGGCGATATTCTTCCTCGGCCTTCTGATACTGCGGCGTCAGGTTGGCAGGCATGGAAGTGAGTTCTGGGTGGCACTGGCGGCTTGTCCGCCAGTGTCTTCTTCGCCCCCGTGAAAAGAGAACACTGGCGGACAAGCCGCCAGTGCCACCCACCACTTGGATTGGTTGCTCGATTACGTCCAGTCTATCGTCCCGCGGCCTGCGCAACAGGCGCGTTGAACTTGCTCGTCTCCAGGAAGGCGAACAGGTCGGCGACTTCGGCTAGCGTTAACTGATCGAGCAGACCGGCCGGCATCACCGAGATCTTCGAGGGGTTTTGCTCCTCGATCCGGTTCTTGGGGATTTCGAGCTTGGTGGCGTCCGACATGAGGAGCACCAGCTTGTCGCTCTTCGCGGCGCCGGTGACGGGCATGCCGATGTAGACCTGCCCCTCGTGCGTGACGACCTGCACCATGCGGTACTGGTCGGAGATCACCTGCGACGGATAGACGATCGACTCGACGATCTCTTTGCGCTGGAAGCGCCGCCGGACCGAGCTGAGATCGGGTCCGAGAGATTCGCCCTCGTTCTGGAAGCGGTGACAACGGACGCAGCGGGCCTTGGTGAAGACGGCACGTCCTCGCGTCGCCGCACCGCGCGAGTCGTGATCGACCAGGTTGAGGATCTGATCGAACGAGTACTTCGGCTTGGCGGCTTCGTTCTTGGGCAGCTCCGGAGCCGGCGCGGTGGGGAATTTGTCGCGATACCACTTCTGGTAGAATGCGATCGACTTATCGAGATCGCGGCCGGCCTTCGAGTCGGCCTTGGTCCAATCGTGGAGCACGCTGATCGCCCCGCGGCCGCCGTTGGCTCCCAGTTTGAGCGCCGTCTGAATCAGCGTGCGATACGCGTCGGCATTCTCCGGACGCTGATCGATTTCGCCCAGCGCTTCCAGGCAGAGCTGCATCGTCGTCGAATCGGCGAACTGCAGCGTCCGCACCAACAGGGGCAGATCGTCGGGCATCGGCTTGCCGGCCACCGCGCGGGCGATCATCTCGCGACGATCGGGGTAGTCGTCGTACAAGCGGCGGAGCATGGCCCGGCCGCCGGGCGACTGGCTCTTGCCGAGCGACTGGATGGCGGCCGCGACCAGCTCTTCGCCGCCGCGGCCGTTCTTCGTCGACGTGTCCGACAAGCAGATCGCCCAGGATCTTCTGATAGTCGGCGATTTCCTCGGGTTTGCAGATCCGCACGAGCAGTGCGGCCGCGGCCGGAAATTGCGAGCCATGCTCGACGAAATATTTGCGGTCGGCCGGTGTGAAACGTTCGGTCGTGGCCCCGACGATGTTGGAGACGTAACCCGTCAGGCTGTTGCCGCCTTCCCAATCGCGCGTCCCTTCGTACCAGGCGAGCAGCCGCCGCTTGAGGTCGAACGTCCAACCCGAGTTGAGATAGCGCAACGTGAGCGCGTAGTGCAGCTGCACGCCGTGATTGGGCGACGTTTCCACCAGCCGCATGATCGGCTGGGCGGCCGGCGCCAGGTTGAGCACCGCCAGGATCCGCGCCGTCTCGGCGTCGAATTCGGTCGAGCCGGTCGGGAATGCCGGCCAGCAGCGTGTGACCGATCTGGTCGGAGCCCGGATTGCGTGCCCCTTGCAAAAGGGCCAATTGCGTCAGCCGGATCGCGGCCATTTTGATGTTCCGGCGTGACCTTGCCGTTCGGCTGCGTGAGGATCTTGGCCGCTTCGGTCAGGATCATCGGACCAGAGCCGCGTCGATCGCGGCGATAGCTCGCCAAGAGTGCCTCGGTGACGACATGTAGATTCGACGAGGCGAGCGCCGTTCGCTGCCAGCGATCGACGGGCACGCGCTCGAGCGCAATTCGCGCGGAAAACCGCAGCCAGCGATCGTCGCTGGCCAAGAGCTTCAGCAAGCTCGGCACAGCGCGGCTCGGTGCCGCTGTGGATGAAGGCTTCGCAGGCGCGGCGGGCCACCGTGGGATCCGTGTCCTCGACCAGCCGCACCAGCGCGGCACGCACCTCGAGGCCCTGGTGGAAGCCGAGCAGATGCGTGGCGAAGGCGCGAACGCCCGCGTCGCGGGAATTCGACGCTTCCAGCAAGAGACGCAAATCGGGCTTGGGGCCCAGCTGGTTGAGCAACGTGAGCGCCCGCAGGGCAGCCGCCGGGTTTTTTCCCCGCACGGCCGCGGCCAGGCTCGATTCCCATTGTGGGCCGGCAGCAGTTTTCACGCGGGCCGCAATTTCGCGAGCCCACGCCGCCTCGATCTGCGGCAGCTTGAGCAACTCGGCCACGCTGTTGGCCTCGGCCGGCTTCGCGCTGCCGCCCGGATAGCGGAGGCGATAGACGCCGCCTTCCGACGCGCGGCCGCCCGTCGTGAAGACGATCGAGCCGTCGCGATCGACCTCGATGTCAGTGATGTTCAGCGGATTGCCAGTGACCAGCGTCTCCCACGTCCCCGTGTACGTTGCTCCCGCCTTTTGCAGATGGGCCACGAGAATCCGCCCCATCGACCAGTCGCCCATAATCAGGCTGCCGGCGTATTTCTTCGGAAACTGGTTGTGCTCGTAGAAAACAATGCCCGTCGGCGAACCGCGACCGACGTCGACCGTGCCCGGCAGCGAGTCGAAATAATAAGCGGGCCACTTGGCGTCGCCGCTTCGCCAGCCGAACTCGGCCCCGGCAATGCAGTGGTTTACGCGGATGGGACGATACCAGTACGCGCCGACGTCCCATTCCATGTCGGCGTCGAACGTGAACATGTCGCCGGCCGAGTTGAACGCGAAGTCGTACTCATTGCGGAAACCGCTGGTCTCCATCGACCAGTGCTTGCCGTCCGGCGTGAACCGCCAGATCGTGCCGCCGGGGGCCTTGATCCCGACGGCGTGGCCGCCCGCGTCCTCGAATTTCGGTACGAGCAGGTAGTCTTCGTCGTAATCGCGGCAGGGTGACGTGGCTTCCGGCTGCTCAAGGATGTGTGCGTGGTTGCCCATGTTGTGATAGAGCCAGCCGTCGGGCCCAAAGATCACGTCGTGCGGCCCGTGATCGCCCATGCCCCCTTGACTGCGGACGACTAAACGGACGTCGTCGGCCTTGTCGTCGTGATTTCTGTCGGGCAGGCAATAGACGCCGACGCCCTTCGGCCCCTGACCGACCGCGTACAAGTCGTCGCCGACTGTGCACAGTCCCTGGCAGTTCTTGACGTCGGTGGTGTACTCGACGACGCGGTCGTAGATGCCGTCGTGGTTGTCGTCGATCAGGCAGAGGATCGGCCCGCGCTCGCGCGAGACGATCATCCGCCCGCGATTGCCCCAGGTCATCGCCACCACCGATCCGACCATTTGCGGCTCGGCGATCCGCGTCAGCTCAAAGCCTTTCGGCACGTCATAGCGATCGAGATACGTTTCCTTGAGGACGATCTCCTTCCAAGGCGATTTTTCGTGCGGGCCGATGACTTTGACCGGCTTCCAATCGTGCGTGTCGAATTTCGGCTGCAGCCAAGCGGTTCCTTGCGGCGCGGTCGTCGTCGCTACCCAGGCGGCCCCCGAATCGAACGGCAGCTTGTGGCCCCCTTGGCTCCGCACCTCGCCGTCGACAAACAGTCCCGCCTTGCTCCCGCGGTTCTCCGCCTCGACGCAGATCACATTCGGGCCGCGGTCGACGATGTCATTCAGGTTGAAGCGGTAGAGTCGATTGGCGTCGCCTTCGCCGATCTTGATGCCGTTGACCCAGAGCACGAAATGGCTGCCGCACATCACGCGGGCAGCCCCGGTCGACGGGTCGTCGGCGCGGACTTCGCGGCGAAACCAAACCTTGCCGGCGGGAGCGCGTTGTTCCGGATGCCCCGTGTCGTACCAGATCCACTGGGCGTCGAAGTGGTCGTCCGCAAAGAGCGACCCACCGGCGAGAACCGCCAGGATAGTGCCGCAGACACGCAAAGCGCTCATCGATAACTCCGGGTAGCGGTGGCTGATTTCGTGTTTGATTTCGGAGGGGCCAGGGACTCAGGCGACGCGGGCGAAAATGCCCACGATCGCGGCGTGATTTCGGCGGACGTCGCTGTCCCTGGGTCCTTGCTAGGCGGGGGAAAATCAGGAAGGAAGTTAGGCATGCAGTTGGGCTCGGTAATCGAGCCTCGATCCATCTTAATTTGTCGTCCGACGCCCTGCAAAGAAGTGCGACACAGCCGAAAACACGCTCTCCCGCGGGACTGGACGGGTTCTCCAGCAGCGACTATTGTCGAAAACACACCTGGAAAGGCCCCGATGGAACCCGCCAAGCGATTGATCGACAAAGTCCGCCGACGTGAAGTGACGCTCGGCCTGTTGGTGACGCAGCATCTCTGGCTCGATTTGATCGAGATCGCCAAGCGCGCGGCGATCGATTACCTGATCCTGGACATCGAGCACGGCGTGGCCGACATCGAAACCGTCGCCGAGATGTGCGCCGTCGGGCGGATGATCAATTTCCCCGTCCTGATCCGGCCGCAGAACAACGAATACGCCACGCTGCGGTTGTCGATGGACCTGGGTTGCTGCGGCTTCTTGTTGGCGAGCGTCGAGTCGGCCGCCGCACTCGACTCCGTCCGCGACGCGATTCGCGTTCCCCCGCGAGGCCGCCGCCGACCGGGCGGACCGAGCAACCGCTGGCTCACCGAGCACACTCAGGCCGCCTGGAAGGCCGGGGTCGAAGACTCGTTCATCGTGCTGCCGCAGATCGAGACCAAGGTCGGGCTGTCCAACGTCGACGAAATCGCCGGCCACGAAGTGACGACCTGCATCGCCGTCGGCCCGTACGACTTGTCGGCCGAGCTGGGCGTTTGCAGCGAGCAGAATCATCCGAAAGTCCGCGAAGCCCTCGCCCAGATCAAAAAAGCGGGCGCCGCGAAGGGCAAGGAAATGTGGATGATCGGCGACGCCACGCAGCTCGTCCGCGACGGCTATCATTTCATCTGCATGGGCGAACCGAGCTGGCTGCTGGAAGGAGCCCTGAGGCAGAAGGCGTCCGAAGCGCGGAGTGAACCACTCGCATGAATCTCATCGGCTTGCGGCGGGTCGGTGCACCTTCTAGGACTGCGAAGGAATACTTCGAATCAAAGAAGAGATCCAACCGTAAACAACTTCACCGCCGGGGAGGCGTGAAGCAAGTGCGAGTACCAGCGGAAGGATGAGCACAAGAAACGTCGTTACCGAGTCGGTACTCAGCGCGAACCAGTGGGGTGCCGTCCCATTCACGCGGCTCAAGAATTCGTCGCGGTTCAGCCCGGAGTAGATCGTCCCGAGCACGATCAGACAGAGCAAGGCCGAAAGCGCCGTGAAATCCATGAGCATTCCCTGCGGCATGAACGAATACGAGGCCGTGGCGAAGAGCAGAGCGATCGGGGCGCCCATCAGGAAGATGGCGAGCGCCTTGAGCTGCAACCGATATTGGCTGTAGTTGACCACGAAGCTCATGGCCAGCAAGTCTTCCTCCTGCTGCGCAGCCGTCTTTGGATCGCATCATCCCGGGATTGAGCGACTTCGGCACCTGTCACTTGCTCGACCTGCGCGGTCGCCGATTGGGGAGCCACTTCATTGAGAGTCGTCTCGCGCTCGCGGTCGGTCGTGGGGGATGGATAGACGTAAGATTCCTTCGCCAGTCGCTCTCCCCACAATGCGAATACTCCCGGACGGGCCGCCCGGTTGTACTGGCGGATCCAACTTCCCGGTCCACGGCGCTCATGGGGATCGCGCCCTTTGTCGCTGATCATCTCCGAGAGCTTGAATGGCTGATTCATCCCAAGTCGCATTCTCTCTCGCAGCAGCCAGTTCAGCTGCTGATCCAATGCAGGAGAGTTCGAATTGCGAAACCGTTCGACGAACAACATGTCGCCGTAACTGCGAACGAAATACTCGGGTAAATTGGCAAACGCTCGCTGCATGGGAAGCCGAGCGGCGCCGCGGTGGACATTCTCCAACTGCCTCCAGATCTCCCAGATGCGCCCGACTTCCAATGCGATCAAAAACCAGCAAATGACGATTCCGATGCCGATTATTCGCACCACTTGGCCGTCGGGTCCCTCGGCCCAATGGGGCTGGATGGCGAAAAACCCGAAAATGGCACACGCAAGTCCGACCATCATGTACCAGTTCGCGCGCATTCTGCGGGATCGAGCCAAGGCGCGAGCCCAGATTTTGGGCGGCGCAGAGTTGTCCACGCATCGTGAGCCGCCGCTCCGAGCTTTTGGAGCCGACCTTCCGGTCGCAATTCGCGTGACAGAGGCCAGCAGATCCACTGCGAGAGTGTTTCAAGCAATCGCTCATCTTCGCGCTTGAGACTCTGCCACAAGTGGTCCATCCACTCGTATTGGTCCGGAACCTTTGACTGTGGGTTGAAAATGCGGGCCGCGGCGTAGTGCACGCCGATGGGATCCCACTGGTTCTCCACGTCCACGACTCGCCGGACACGGACGCCTTGCAGCCAGCACCAGCAGAGAATGACGGCAAGGACCAACAACAATGGGACGAGGGGCGAATTCCAGCCGACGACGTGAACGACTTTGGCATGGAGCCACGGATTGTCGGCGGCGGGCGCGAGGAACCAGAACCAGAAGGCAACTCCCAACGAGCAAGCAATAAAACAGACGATGTGCAGGAGTTTACACGAACACACCCAAAGCCAGGCCGAGCGCAATCGACGGAACCGTCCGTCCGTGACTGGGGCATTCTTTGCTGTCGACCCATAGAACCAGCAAAAGGAGTCCAACGAGACTAACAAGACCCACAGAATGACGCCCACACCGGCCGCAATACAGGTAATCCACGGTTCCGAGTCCCGCATAAGGACGACGCCGGCGATGTAACCGACCGCAGCACTGACCGTGAAAACCGCGAGCACATGAGCGACGATCAGAATGCGATTCAGTCGCGCGCGACGAGCTTGATCGCGGTCGCTGGGGTCGGTTGAAGTCGACTTCGGCTGCTCCTTCGACATGCGAAGATACTCCTTCCCGAGACCCCACGCCAAAAAGCAAACGACGCTCTCGACAACCACAGTTCCCCACAGCCAAATCGGCCACCAAATTGTGGGTTCCGGAAAGAGCAGATAATGCGGCCCGCCTAGGGCCTCTGTGGGTTGTGCGGGCGTTTGAGGATTGAGAACGGCCGTTGCGGGAGGAGACCAAATGTGCTCGAGCGCGTGCGGATCGGGAAAAGTCGGCATCTCTAAGCTGATGACGTCAGCGCGTTCTGGTCCAATCTGCGAGATCCAAACTCCCGGTCCGGTCGCGGCCCCCTCACTTTGATCTTGCTGCCAATCATCGGCGATCCGTCGGTCGTAAAAGAGAAGGATCCCCGGTTTGTTGAGATGCGCGGCGACCGCGTTGTAATAAGAGAACATCAGATTTTCGCCGTGCGACGTCAATTCGAATGACCGGCTGAAATCGCCGTGAGCAAATCCCGGATCGCGCTCGGTGGCAATCGGAGAGAGCGGGTAGCTGCTGACGACGAAGGCGCCCGCCAGGTAGCGCACATAATCGGTGTGAGTGAACAGCTGGTCGCCCACCGTGATCAGCAGCCGCGTATCGGGACAGTGCCGGGCAACGACGCTCGCGAGAAAAATCTTGTCCCGCGGATCCATGGCGCTCACGAGGATGTAATGAGCTTGCTGCTTCGCCAGCGTCTGCAATGCCGCTGAGAGTGCCACGTCCTGATAAAGGGCGGTCATCACCTGATCCTGTTGCGGGATCGATTCGGCACCCTCGACTTCGTCCGCCGGGATTTTCAGGCCACGATCGAACGCGCTGAACTGCGGGACATTGGCCTCATCGCGTCTCATCGCCTCTTCTTGCCTGGCATGGACCCTGGAAATGTGCATCGGAAACGGCACGTCGATGATTTCGAGATTCGGATGTTGGTGTCCCATAAATGGCGACGCGTCGACTGCGTTCGTCTCCGCGCCGTAACCGGTATTGCACTCGCGCAGGTGAGCGACTCGAATTTTGCCCGACGTGGTGTGTTTCTCAACGTAGGACAACAGGTGGTGAACCAAAACGTGATTGGGAATGCACGTCGTCTTTAGGGACACACGGTCGGGAGCCGGATCCAAGAACGGTTCCCCGTTGGACAAGCGGCACCCGGGCTGGAACTGCTCCGGCTGCAGCGCTGTCGCCGTGCCGATCACTTCAATCGTCCACATGTTCTTGCGTGCCGGTAGCTGCTTGCACAGCGCGAAGCACGCGTGCAATCCGATTCGCAGCCAGTGCGTCGCAGGATCGACGACGGACTTCCAGTTCAAGCCTCGCGCAAGTGGCGTCCCGAACCAGGACTCAATCCCCTCGCCGATCCGCTTTAATTGCCAGGGACTTACGGCTCCGAGCAGTTTTCGGCGCTGCGTCCACCACGTTTGCAATCCGGTCTGCAGTGAGTGCTGCGATCCGGAAAATGCGGGGCCGACGATCTGTACGCACGAAGCATGCGGCGTGGAACCGGGTGGCCGATGCGTCTCAAACCAGGAGACGATGTCAAGCGCCGTCCCGAAGGCGCGCTTGTGGATACCTCCCGTCGGCGCGTCCCCGACGAGGAACACCACCAGAGTCCGTGGGGACTGCTCCGTTGCTCCAGGGCCCGCGGCTTGGGGATCATGCCGTGGTAGTGAGCGAAAGAGCGCCACGCCGGGGAATTTCTTCGCGGCGGCCGGGTCGTACGGACGATCCTCACCGGGACTCTTCCAGGGCAGATAGTATTGGTCGAGCACATAGGTGGCTTCCGGGTTGCCCGGGTCTCTCGCGCTGGCCTTGCGCCTGGATGGCCTCAATCGCGAGGTCAAAACGATAGCCACTTCGCGACCGCTCAGGATCAGCCAAAAAGACAATCAAGAAGTGCGGACGGTAAGCTGCGAATGAAGGCCCCCAACGTGTCACCCAACGGCAAGCCTCGCTGGCTTCGGCCCAGGCCTTCTCGGCACGCGCACCCTCCAAATTGGCAGCCGTCTTCTTCGCACAAAGCTCTTCGGGCGTCTTTTGGATGAATTCCGCGATCGGAGCGAGATACGGCGGCGGCGCATCCTTCGCGAGACTGACGTTGAGCGTCAACGACAACCCGGGATTTGCCGACCCGACGGGACCGCTAGGGCTGCCGGCTGTTCGTGCTTCGGGAGCGTATGACGATAGTCTTGTGTTAGGCTGAGGTTGGGCTGCACGATGCACCAAAAAGCCTAAGATCAGGGCTGCTGAGGTGCCCCAACCGAGACCCGACACTACGGACGTAGCTCGTTGACTTGCCATGGCAGGGATTGTGGAGTGGGGGCGCGGCGAGCCGAGCCATGCGGTGCGACGACCGACTGGGTCTGAGATGGAGGGGACCGCGATCGGAAGTCGGCGAGTAGAACCCAATCATTGCACGACCGGGTCGCCAACGCAAAAGAAATCGAGGATTATTCTATTCGTGGACTGTGCCGTGGCGTCTCGCAAGCACTTCGTCAAGCCGCGGATTCTGGCCCGGCCGTCTCGGCTGCCTCACAATCGCGACAAAAGAGCTGACCAACCGCGCGCGTTGGGAAGGAGAACGAACATGAACATACTCGAAGAAGCCAAGGGCATCGCGGAGTGGATCGTCGGCTTGCGGCGGGCCATTCATCGGCATCCGGAGCTGATGTACGAAGAAGTGCAGACGAGCCGGCTCGTCCGCGACACGCTCGACCAGCTGCACATTCCCTACAAGTATCCGGTCGCCAAGACGGGCGTGGTGGCGACGATCGGCAAGGGCGGTGGGCCGTGCCTCGCGCTGCGCGCCGACATGGATGCGCTGCCCATCCACGAAGAGACCGACGTCCCGTTTCGCAGCGAAGTCGATCACAAGATGCACGCCTGCGGCCACGACTGCCACACGGCCATGCTGTTGGGCGCAGCGCGGCTGCTCAAGAGTCACGAGTCGGAGCTGCGCGGCACGGTGAAGCTGCTCTTCCAACCGGCCGAGGAAGGGGGAGCCGGCGCCGACCTGATGTGCCGGGAAGGGGCCCTCGACGAACCCAAGGTCGAACGGATCTTCGGCATGCACGTCTACCCGGCGCTGACGACGGGGACGCTCGCCGGTAACCCGGGCATCATTCTGGCCGCGACGGGCGCGTTTCGAAGCCACCATTCAAGGGCGGGGCGGCCATGGCGCGATGCCGCACACCACGATCGATCCCGTCACTTGCGTGGCCAAAATCATCGTCGAGCTGCAAACGATCGTCTCGCGCGAAATGAACCCGTTTTCGCCCACGGTCGTCACCGTTGGCTCGATTCACGGCGGCGTGGCATCAAACGTCATCCCCGAGACGGTGAAGATCAGCGGCACCTACCGCAGCCTCTCGAACACGGGGCTTAATGTCGTCAAGCAGCGGATCGCGGACATCATCCACGGCGTGGCGGCCGTCAACCGCTGTACGGCGACGATCACCCACCCCTACGACGACTATCCGCCAACCGTCAACGACGAAGAATCGTGGGTTCTGATGCGGAGGGCGGCCGAGGCGCTTGTCGGCGCGGACAACATCCGGCCAATGGACCCGCTCTTGGGGGGCGAAGATTTCGCCTTCTTTCAGCAACGGATTCCCGGCTGCTTCTCGTTCCTGGGCGTGAGCGCGGCCGATTGGGAAACGCGGCACAACGTGCACCATCCGAAATTCAAAGCCGACGAATCGGCCCTGCCGCTGGGCGCCGCCTGGCACACGCAAATCATCCTCGATTCGCTTGCCAGGTAATTCGACTGGGTGACGCGCTCAACTCACGGGCCGCCCGGCTTCGGCTGATTCGAGTCCGGAACCGGTGTTTTGTCCTTCGCCTCCTGTTGAGGAGGCGGAACTTGGACCTTCATCTCGCGCAGTAACTGGCAGGCGAGCAGATTTTCGAACTGGTTCCAGTCGGTCGATTGGGCAGAGCGGATGAGATACTTCTTCGCATTCTCCAGGTCGCCTCGGTTCTTCAGAAAAACTCCGACAAAATACCGCAGGACCGATCCCGGCAAACCAGACTTGCTCTGGATCGCGTCGACTTTCGCGAGATCGAGAGGCTTCGCGCCCTTCGCTGCGAGCGCCTCGCGGAAGAGGACGGCAAGCGGGGTATAGACTTCGATTCCGCGTGATTCGACAAAATTCTCCGGGACCTTCGTCTCGATGACTTGCTTGAGCAGCGCATTGCGCTCGTCCGACTTGCCAAGCGTGTCGGCGACGATCACCCCGTGCATGCCGGCATAGCATTCGTGGAGGTATCCGTAGGCCTTTTGCAGCAGGATCAAGGCTTTGTCCGGCTCGCCGGTCGCCAGGTAGTAGCACGCAATTCTGCGATGTTGCTCGGCGAAGAGGGTCGTTCCCCAGCTTTCGCACTCTTTACGAGCCAATTCCTCCGCCTGGCGCACGTCACCGCGCCCGGTCCGATGGCACCAATACATCCAGTCAAATCGGCTGCCCTCATAATTTTCCGAGACGGTTCGCACCAGCTGTTCGGACTTCTTCCACTCACCCAGCATTTCGTGACAGCGCGCCGCCGTCAGCATAGCCCAGGCGGCGCCCGTTTCGGCGGCGGCATCGGCGTAAGTCGTCGCCTCCTGAAAATCGAACCGATCGAGCGAGTCCAAAGCAATGTCGTTTTGCACTCGTGCGCGTTCGAGCCCCGACGTCGGCAGCTCGATGGCTTTGTCCAACGTCTCCTTCCACCGCGCGTGATCTTTCGTGGCTCGATAGACCGACGCCAACACTCGATACGAGGGATAGTCGGGATCGGCTTTTACGAGCAGTTTTGCGCACCGCTCCGCGTCGCCGTAGCGCTTCAATTTGCAGTAGCGATCCGTCAACGCCTTCGTCACCAATGGATCGTCCGCGTAGGTCCTTTCGTAGCTCTCCATCTCCTTGGCCGCGTGCTGCCAATCGCGAGTGATGCGCGTGGCGATCGCGATCGGCAGCTTACTGCAGATCGACCAGCACCATGCCATGTTGCCGGGGTTGACGCCGGTATCGTCGGGCTTGCCGAACCAGCCGTCTTTGATCGACAGCATCTGATCGGCCAGGAGGGCGTCACAGTGATAGCCGGGGACCTGGTG
Organism: uncultured Planctomycetaceae bacterium; assembly: GCA_963813715.1. GTDB lineage: Bacteria > Planctomycetota > Planctomycetia > Planctomycetales > Planctomycetaceae > DASPSM01. The sequence goes on from CAWFAK010000016.1 coordinate 364,827, forward strand.
CCAGCCGTGAAGCTGCGGAGTGGGCTCCATGGCATACAGCCACTGTAAAACGGGCGCGTCGTTGAAAGTGACTTGTGTCAGATCGATCTTTGCTTTGAGCGCTTTCGCCGCGGGTTCCGCCGCCGCCTTGTTGAACGTGAAGGCGCCGAGACAAGCCGCGTAGGGATGGGCGGCACAAAGCGAGGCCGAGTCGACATTGTCCCCCTCGAACCGCACGCGGCGCAGGGCTTGGCGAAATTGATGTCATCAATCATGTGCCCGAGAGCTGACAGAGACGGCTCATCGCGGTCCGTTTGGGGCGCTCCCTCTCGTTTCAAAGCGGCCACCAGATCCTTGCGAAAGTCGATTTCCGACCGTTCGGGCAAACGTTCGCCGGCACCGCGGATCAGTTTTCGCGCGGACTCCGGCAGGCCGGTCGATGTCCGGCAGCCGTTTTCGCAGCAACGTGCCCGCGACCTCAAACGCGCTGTACGCTCCCTGCCTCATCGGGCCCAACGAACTCGATATCGCCAGGATGTTGTAAACGCGGGGGCATTCGGGGCAGTCTTTCTGCAATTCCAGTGCGGCCTTGATGGTGAGATCCTCCACATCCCCGAAGCGGACAGCCTGCAGGTTGAGGTAGCGCGCCAAGTCTGCGCTCCCGCGCAGAGCCGACGGACTTCATCATGCCGCGCAAGTCTCCGTGGGAGAATTTGTCGATCACGTCAGCGAACCAAGGCCACGGCCGGTCGGTGTCCGTCATCTTTTTCTTGGCTTGATCGATCCAGATGCTCGCGGCGTCGGGCATGCCGATCTGCGCCGCAACGTAGGCACTGGTGAACAGCGACCAGGGCGTGTCGTTCGTCTGCTTGGACAGTCGCTCCTGATAGAGCATGGCCCGCGCATAGTAAACCTTGTGGGCCGCGCTGTTGTGGAAGTCCACCAGCGAACCGAGATTGGCATAACCAATTGCCAACGCGGACAACAGATCGCGAGACTCGCCTTTCTCGCGGATTTCGGCATGGAGCTGACGCACGCCGGCCATCACCGAAATCTCGTTCCAGGTCCAGATCAGTTCGTACGCCTTGCGCGGAACTTCCGTCGTCGTCCGAGCCGGCGGGACGTGGCCTTTGAAACCCGCCTGGAGCAGGACGTCTTTAAACTCCTTCCGCGACCAAACCTCGGCCTTCACGTTGATGGAGACGAGGGGCGGAAAGTCATCGACCGTGAATTTCAATTGCCAAAGTGGTTTCTCGGGCGCTCCCTGGCGAGTCAGCACATATTCGAGCTTGCGGTCGTCGTTCGGATCGCGGGTGCGGCAAAAAAGCTCGAACGGCACCGACTGCTCGTCCGGCTTCTCCGGAAACTCCTCGCGGAGCATCGAATCGCGAGTGGTCAGCCCCAATTCGTCGCGGGCTGCGATCAGGAACGCTTGCCGCACGATTTCGCGCATTCCCATCGGCGGAATTCCGCCCGCAGGCCCGACAGCTTGCGGCTCGCGCACCGTGAGGAACACGGTTGATGGGACGTCGCGAGACTCGTCAGCATGGGCGGCGGTCGCGACAACCGTGCCCGCGCAGGCAAACAGGCAAAGAAGCCAAGTGGGCAACAAACGTAACATGGAATCCCTCAGACGAGTTGAACTGTGTCTGCGTGTATGCGCTGCGCTCGCCGCCCTACTTCGGCTGCTTGTAGAGCGTGCCGCCCTTCATCACCAGGCGGACTTTCCGCAGTGCGGAGATGTCGCGGGTCGGATCGCCCTCGACGGCGATCAGGTCGGCGAGCAGTCCCGGTTTGACCGTACCCAAGCGATCGTCGAGGTGCAGCACGCGGGCGTCGATCGACGTGGCCGACTTGAGGGCTTGCACGGGCGTCATGCCGTAGTCGACCATCAGCTCCAGCTCGCGGGCGTTGTCGCCGTGGGCGAAAACGCCGACGTCGCTGCCGCTGGCGATGGTCACGCCCGCGTCGAGGGCGGCCTTGAAGCTGGCTCGCTTGGCCTTAATGCGAGCCGGCTCTGGCTGCGAACCTTTGCGCCAGCCGCGGTATTGCGCGATCGCGTCGCCGGCGGCCAACGTGGGGCAGAGGGCCACATGGCTCTCGGCCATCATCTTGAAGAGTTCCGGAGTTCCTTCGTCGCCGTGTTCGATCGTTTCTACGCCAGCCAGCGTCGCCCGCCGCGCCCCTTCGGCGGTTGTCGCGTGAGCCGAGACGGGACAGCCTGCTGAGCGGGCGGTGGCCACGATCAGCTTCAGCTCGTCGATGGAAAAGGTCGGCTGCGCCTGGTTGCCCGGCCCCCAACGATAGTCGGCATACACCTTCACCCAGTCGGCCCCGGCCCCGATCTGGCTCCGCACGACACGCACGAGATTCGACGCGTCGGCCTCTTCGGCTCCCTGAGGCACGGGCAGGTGGCTATCGGTGCGCCGTGGACCGTAACTACCCGTCGCCACGATGGCCCGCGTCACCACCAGCATCCGCGGACCGGGAATGATGCCCTTCTCGATCGATTGCTTAAGTCCCACGTCCGCATCAGCCGCCCCCTCCGTCCCCAGGTCGCGCACGGTGGTGAAGCCGGCTAACAGCGTGGCCCGCGCGTGTTGCGTCGCGCGGCAAACACGTTCGGCCAGCGACTCCTTCAGCACCTGGTCATCCCACGACGTTTCGTTGTAGGGATGCAGAAACATGTGCGAATGGGCCTCGATCAGTCCCGGCAAGAGCGTCATCCCCGGCAGCTCGATCGTCCGCGCCCCCGCCGGGACTTTGACTTCCTGCGCCGGTCCCGCTTGATCGATTCGCTCGCCTTCCACGACGACGATCCAGCCTTCGTGCGTGGTCTCGCTCTCGCCGTCAAAGACGCGCAGCGGGTTTCAACACCAGCGGTGTTTTCGGATTGGCCGCAGAGCCATCGCCGCCTGCCAGTTGAGCGGCCGACACCGGCCACGCGGCCAATAAGCTGACTGCGGCCAGAATGAGTGAGGGCATGATCGTTCGCCTGCGGTGACGCGGGGAGGAAAGCAAATGTGTCATCAATAGCCGAGATTATCGCCGTCGCCGCCGCGTTGCGAGGAATTGTTCGTCGAAAGAGCGGCGAGCCGTCGGACGGTGTCGAGCGGACCAGCGTTTGGTGGACGGCGAACAGCGCGACGACCAGAAACGGCCAACTGAACCAGGGCCAGAAGCTGACCCAGCGCGGCAACCGGTCGCCCGCCGTGACGTCGAACGACGTCCGCGCGGTCCCTGCCGGTCCTTCGACGTCAATCGAGACCGTCCACTCGCCCGCCCGTCGGCAGTTGGAACGTGGCCGAGTGAAACAGTTTGTTGGTCGTGGCCCCACTGTGCGCTGACATAAAGTCGGGCCTCGTCGGGTTCGTCGCGCGGCGCGAGCGACAGACGGACATTGGCGTCGGGCAGGGCGTCGCCCGTCGTCGCATCCTGCGACCAGCACGTTGATCTCGACTGGGCCGGAACGGAACGGATTGGGCGAGGTGAGGGCCGTGATGCGATAGGGTCCCTGCGTCTGTGACAGCCGCACGGTGCCGCCGTCGGCGAAGGTCGCGAGCGTCTGCACCCAGCGAGGATCACACCAATCGAGAGCGCGAGGGCTGCCCATCGACACGGAACCCGCCAGCCGCACTTCGCCCGAAATTGGCTCATGCTTAGCCGCCTCCCGGCAACGTGCCGCGCATTTGCATCGGCTGGAACACGATCCAGACCGCGGCCGCAAACAACAAGAGGATCAACACGCCCCACGGGGCAAATCCCGCGAGCGCCTCGCGACGGTCGCGAGGCGTCCCGCTGTGCGATGCGATAACCGGTGTAAAGCGACAGCAAGAATCCGGCGTCAGCGAACACGAGCTCCAACCTCACGAGCCAGTCGCCCACCGGCCGACAGCAGGCGCATTGGTACCGCGGCTCGCCGCCGAAGGTGTAGCCGAGATCCTGCAGTGCCCGCTGCGTGGCGGGCAGCGCCGTCTCCCAACTCGTCAAAAAGTGAAAGCTGTAGTGCGAGAGCCAAACGCCAAAACCGATCGGCACGAGCGCGTACGCAAACCGGGTGGCCACGTCGAGCACGCTTCCGCGAAAACTGTCCCCAGCGGCGGCTGAACGCGGCGGCGAGTCCGACCGTCGTCGCCGGCAGCACGACCAGGCCCAGAAGCGTGAACAGCGTGGTCGTCACCCACGCCGGCGGATCGCCCAGCCAGGTCCGCAGTTGATCCAACTCGTCGACGACCGGTCCGACCATTCCCGCCGCGTTGGTGAGCGCCCCGAACGTGAGCACGACGACGAGCGCGGCCAGGTCCGTCCGCGTTCCGAAGCGACCTATCCCTGAGCGAAACGGATCGCGCCAGAGTTCCGCTCCCGGCAGGCCGGCAATCAGGCCGACGTTGTCGTGCGGGCAGGAGTGGACGCAGTCGAGACAAAACGTGCAGTCCATGTTGCTCGACTTGTGCGGCTGAAAGAGCCGCGTCGGGCAGCCGGGAACGACTGCGCTCCCGCGGATGCACTCGTGCGTGCGGCACGAGGCGCAGCGATCGGGCGCGCGGACTTTGACCTGCAGCGGCGACACCAGCGACTGCACGAAATTGAACTGGCCGATCGGACAGACGTACTTGCAGAACGTGCCGGCCCGGAAGAATCCGTCGACGGCAAACGCCGCCACGAAATAGCTGACGACAATCCAGGCCGTCCACCGCGGACTGTCCCAGAGCGCGAACGTCTCGTAGCCCCAGAGAAACAGGGCCACGAACACCAGCGACAGCCATTTCGTCCGCAGCCAGTGCGGCCAGACGCGGCCGAAGCCCAGCCAACGGCCGGCCAGTCGCCGCGGCAGCGTGAAGGGACAGGCCATGCAGGAGAAGTTGCCCGCGACGAGCAGGGCCAGGATCAGCAAGCCGCGCCAATGAATCCAGGGCAGCACCCCGGCCAGATTCAAGGGGGCCAGCTGCCGCCCGTGAAGACCATCGACAATCACTGCTCCCGCCAAAACAGCGAGCGGCAACTGCAACGCGACGCGCGCATGTCGCCATTTGAGAAACCGCCCAATCAGCGGAACATGCAGCAGATCAAAACCCCCGGCCGGCGCAGACTGGAGCACAGGGAGCTGGAATGTTGAAAGCGCGGGTGCGGTGCGAGCCCGTGGCGCTCGCGGCGGTCCGCGCGGTGACAACGCGCGCTCCCGAGGAGAACAGCAGCCGCACGCCGATCGCGAAGAGCGGCACCAGAAAAGCCACCGACCCCGGCACCCACATGATGACGCCGGCCGCCGCCTGGTCCGCGAGCGGCGACACCCCTGCCAGCGGCGGGATCTCCGTGTAATAAGGATAGAGGGGGCGACTCGCGAAGGTCGAGGAGCGCCGAGAGCAGCGTGTTCTGCACGTCGGCCAAATCAGGTAGGGCACAAGGAGCCAGAGCGACCAGCGTCGGCCGGCTCGGATAGGGTCGGATGACCGGGTACCAGAAGAGAAGCCCCGCGGCCAGAAAGCACGCGTGCTCGAGGTAGTGGCTGGCATCGGAACGGAGAGCCCAGACGTACGGCCCCGGTGCGTGCCAAATCCAGATCGCCGCAATGAAGACGGGCAGCGCCACGAACGGATGCGTCAACCCGCCGAAAAATCGCCGCACCACGCGGGCCCGCAGCACGGGTCCGATCCAATGCGTGCGAATCGTCGCCGGCACGCCGCGAAGTAGCGGAAAGAACGGTGCCCCCAGCCAGATCAACGCGGGTGCGACCATCAACAAGAGCAGGTGCTGCACCATGTGCAGCGACAACAGGAGCGAGGCAAACGGCTCGATCGGTGAGCCGAGCGCGAGAAAGATCGCCGCCAGCCCGCCGACAAACGCCAAGAGGCGTGCGCCAGTCCAGCGGGCGGGCGCCCGACGACGCAACTCGACCCAGCCGCGTAAATAAACAGCCGCGCTCAAGAGGAGCGTTACGATCAGCGCCGGATTGGACGGCCACGATCGCAAGAACGCGTCGAACGCGGGATTCATGGCAACGTGCGATTCAAGGCAATATTGAATTCAAGGCTGTGGATCAGCGTGTGGCTGCGCGGCCGGTATGGCCGGCGGCTGGCCCGCCGGTCGCAGGCTCGCCAAAAACGCGGCCAGCGCCGTCATCTGGGGAGCATCGATCTGCTTGCCGTAAGCCGGCATCTCGCCGCCTCCCGGCGCGCCCTTGGCGCCCGGCGTTCCGTTACTGACCTGGTCGATGAGCTGGTCTCGCGTGAGTCGCACGCCCACCGTCGTCAGGTCGGGGCCGCGTTGTCCGCCGATGCCGTCGATCGCGTGGCAGTTGCGACAATTCTTGTTCTGAAAGACGACCGCGCCCTGCAATTCCAGGGGCGAGCTGTGCTCGACGAGGCGGACGGGAATCGGGTCGCCGCTCCATGCGGTCATCGTCGGGCGACCAAGGGGCCGTTTGCCCTTCATACGTCAATATGCCCAGCACCGTATAAATGACAATCACCGAAAGCACGGCCACCGGCCGCCGGCTCGGCGCCCGCTCGCCCCGGTTGCTGACGAAGGGAACCAGGAACAAGGCGACGATCAACACCACGGGAAAGACGAGCATGACGAACGTCTCGATCGACGGCGGACTGAGCGCGAGCAGTGCGAACAGCCACAGGAAGGGCCATTCGGGACGCGGATTGGCTCCGGGCAGCGTCGGGTCGGGCGGGCCGGTCGGCCCCTTGGGACCCAGGATGGCCGCGATCGCCACCACCACGATCACCGCGACGGCCGAGGCGAACAGGTCCTTGAGCAAAGCATCGCCCAGGAACGGCACGCCCGACTTCGTCACCGATTCGTGATATTCCGCGTCGTACGTCCGCGGGTCGACGAGCACGCCGGGCCGCGGCACATCGCTGATGCCGCAGCTCAACACCAGCCACAAATGAACCCCGAGCGCCGCCAGCAGCGTGCCGGGAATGACAAAGACGTGCAGTGCGAAGAAGCGGCTGAGCGAATCGGCACCGATCACCGGGCCGCCGAGCAACACCTCCACTATCCACGGCCCGAGAACGGGAACGCGGCCGGCCATCGACGCGCCGACCCCCAGTCCCCAATACGCATCGGGGTCCCACCGCAAAATCTGCCCAGTGAAGAACATGCCCAACGTGCACAACAGCAGGCAGACGCCCACGACCCAGGTCATCTCGCGCGGATATTTGTAGGCCCCCTGCAGAAAGACCTGCGTCATGTGGGCCAGCACCATCACGACCATGCCCGAGCCGGCGTAATAATGCAGCGACCGCAGGAACCAGCCCAGGGGCTCAACCTCGTTGAGATAGAGCAGGCTCGCGTAGGCTTTGTCGGCCGAGGGGACGTAAACGAGCGCCAGGCCAATGCCCGTGACAATCTGCACCGCCAACAGCGTCATCGACGCGCTGCCGAAGATGTACCACCAGCCCATCGGACCGTCGACCGCACGGGGGATCGGATGGCGGAGCACGGGCAACAGCGTGCTGCTGATTCCCAGCCGCCGATCGAACCAATCCCCAACCTGGCGCACCCAGCGCATCGCGATCTCTTTCAGGTGATTTCTTTAGGCGATCTTGGAGGAGGCGGCCCGGGCCGAGCAGTCCCCCACCTCGGTCGATTTCGTCAGCGTGTTTTGCAGTGTCGGGTAGTGCGGAGCTTGAATCTCCAGGCGATCGCTTTCCACCCGCCACACACAGGAATAAAGGCCGCGCGGCGGAGGGCCCGAAGCGCGGCTGCCGTCGGAGTAATAAGCGCCGCCGTGACACGGGCACATGAACAGGGCCGACTCGGGAAACCAGGTGACCGGGCAGCCCAAATGCGCGCAGTTCACATCGAGCACGAGAAACTGATCTTTGCCGGCCGAGTCCTTGCCTTCGTAACGGACGAAGACGGTGGCCCGCGCGACCATGCCGTCCCAAGGCTGACGCAACGGATTATCAAACGTGACGCGGCGTGTCTCGTTGAGCGGAAATTCGCCCACCGCCCCCAGGCCGACCCAATCGACGGGCGTCTGGCGGGGCCGCAATACGTAGGCAATCAGCGGTGCGCCGGCGAGCACTCCCGCCGCGACGGAGACCGCCCCCGTGAGGACACGAAAGAACCAACGCCGTGGCGGATCGGGCGCCCGCTCGGCGCGGGGGACGAGCCTGTCTGGGCTTCGGTCGCTGCCATCACGGAGTCCTGTCGCTGCGAGTTGTTTCCACGGATTGCGAACCCAAGCCGGCCGATGCGACAGCCGCCGGCTGCTTCTCCAGCGATCGCAGGTAGGCCACGAGGTCGTTAATTTCGTCGGAGGACAGCGGGCGGAAGTCGTCGTCCCGGCCATCGGTCTGGGCGTAGTCGGGCATCTTGAGATCGGATCGGCCCGTAATGATCAGGCGGCGGAGCACCTGGTCGCTCAAGAGCGCCAAAAAGGCCGGGTCGCCGATCGCGCCGGCGGAGTCGCCTTTTCCTCTGTCGCCGTGGCAGCCAGAGCAGGCTCGCTCGTAGGCTTGCGCGCCCCGCTGGACGGCGGCTGTCGAGTGGTCGATTTTTTCCTTCGGCAGCGCGTAGGCGGGAACTGCGTGATCATCCTTTGGACTCGGCTTCCAGTGCGTCTTAAGTTCCGTCGTCAGCACCTGCATTTGCCTCGCCGTCAGCGTGCCCCCTTTGTCCTGCGAGAAGGCGGGCATCAAGCGTGCCAGGACGGCCGTCGCGAATCACGTCCCGCACGACCGCATCGGGGACGATTTTGAGAAATAGCGGATCATTGAGCGGCGGAGCCGGACCGAGCCGTCCGTCCGGACCGTGACAGCCGGCACAATTCGTCGCATAAAGTGCGTCGAAACCCAGCACTTCGTCGGCGGGCACGGTACGAATCTGGGCATTGCGCTGTCCGGGGAAGTCGCAACCGACGAGGACGAGCGCCAAGCAGGCCAGCCCCGCGACCGGCGCACCCCGGCGGGCACGGCCCGGATTGGGTCGCGTTGAAGTCTGCGTCATTGGCACGGGGTGAGTCTTCATGTCGGCCCCGGGGCTGCTCCTGCCGGCGGCACGAGGATCTGTTCCGAACGGACGATCACAATGGCCGCCACAATGCCGAACACAAATTGCGACACCACAAACCAGGGCCAGTTCACCCGTACCTGCAACAGCGGGTTGACCACGCCCATCAGGCTGTAGCTGGCCGCGGTCCAGAGAATGGGCATCAGCACGCCGCCCCAAACAAACGGGCCGGGAATCGGCCGCAGTCGCGGCAGCAGAATTCCATACAAGAGCCCCAGCCCGAGCGACATCACGATGTGGATGACAATTGCCGTCGTCAGCCAGTCGCCGTTGAACTGCATCAACTGCTCGGTCGACAAGTGGTCCAAGCCGCGGCGGACCATTCCCGTCAGCAAATTCGCGGGATACCAGAGGCCGTAACCGCTTGCCAGGCTCCAGAGCACGGCGGGGATCGGCATCAACAGCCCGCCCACCAGCCCGGCGCACACGCCGACGACCGGTGCCGGCAACCGATGTTGCAGCTGAATAAAGACGAACGCCGCCACAACGCCGAAAACAAATTGCGACGCAATGAACCAGGGCCAGTTGACCCCATTGTTGAGCGCCGGATTTACTACCGCCATAAAGCTGAAGGTCACGGCCGTCCAGAACACGGGCATCAGTGCTCCGCCCCAGGCGAGCGGTTTGCGAATCTCCGGCAACGTCGGCAGGAGCACGCCGTACAAGAGTCCCAGCGTGGCCGACATCGTCACGTGCACGAGGGCACCGACCACGAACAGCGACAGATGGAATTGCCCCAGCTCCTCGCGCCCGAGGCCGCCGACGCCCGGCATGGCAATTCCGGCCAGCAGATTGAGCGGATACCAGAGGCCGTGCCCGCTCAAGAGAGCATAGACGAGGGCGGGAATCGGCATGATGAGCCCGCCCAGCAGGCCCCCTTTCACGCCGGCTGAAATCGGATGGACTTTTTCGGGCAGCCGGATGCGATAGCCGGGCATCCCCAGTTCCAGCCGCTCGACGGCTCCCATTTGGGCGGCGATCGCTGGGCCTGCAGCGGTGATTGCCTCGTGCATGTGACCGCGACCGGGCAACAGCGACGCCACCCACGCGACGATCCCGTAGATGAGAATCACCGCGCCGACCAGGCCGAGCACCGGCCCCAGCGCAAAGCCGCTGAGCAACAACGTCGTCCCCAAGCCGACGATCAGCGGTGCGATGGTGGGCCGCGGCATCTCGACGGAGGTCTCCCGCGAGATGGCTTCGCTTCCGGTTGTTTGCGGTTCGCCGGTCACGGACTGAGCCCTAGCGGCCAAACAAATAAACGATGCTGAACACGAACACCCACACCACGTCCACAAAATGCCAATACCACGAGACCAGCTCGACGCCGATCTGGTTGGCGTGCGTCACCCGCCGCCCGAGCGCCAGACCCAGCACGATCAGCATCGTGATCACGCCGATGGTAACGTGCAGCCCGTGAAAACCGACGAGCGTATAGTACGTGGTGCCGAACAGATTCCGGCCGATCGTCAGCCCGTGGACTTCGATCAAGTCGTGCCATTCGTAGATCGTGCCTGCCAGAAAGGCGACGCCCAGCGCGATGGTGAGCGCCCACCAGCAACAAAAGAGCCGTTGCCGTTGCCGCTCAAGCGCCATTCCCGCCAGGTGGATCGCCACGCTGCTGGAGAGCAGGCAGATCGTCGTGCCGATGACGAGCGGCAGCGAGAGGGCCTCGCGCGGCGTGGGCCCGACGCGGTCGCGATGCAGGTAGCTGATGTAGACCACGATCAGTGTCGTGAAGAAGGCGACTTCCGAGAGCAGAAAGGCGAGCATGCCCCACTGTGATGCCGTCAAAGGCTTCGCGCCCGCGGCGGCGTGCGCGGAATGTCCGCCGGGGATGGCGGTCGCACTGCTGAGGGCCGGTTGGGACGCGCTCATTCGTATTTCCAATCCGGATCGTCGGGATGTTTGAGATCCCAGAGGGGACGGCGGCTGCGGACCGTGGGGATCGACGCGAAGTTGTACGACGGCGGCGGCGACGACGTGCCCCACTCGAGCGTCCAAGCGTCCCAGGGGTCGTCACCGGCGGGCCGCCCCTTGAAATAAGACCAAACGACATTCCAGACGAAGATCGCAAAGCTCGGCGCCTGGATCAGCGCGCCGATCGTCGTCAGTTGATTCAAGAACTCCCAGCCTCGGCTCGGCTCATACGTGTAGATCCGCCGCGGCATGCCCAGGAAGCCGGAAATATGCATCGGCCCGAACGTGGCGAAGAACCCGATATACAACAGCCAGAACTGCCAGCGGGCCAGCCGCTCGGAGAGCATCCGGCCAGTGACTTTGGGATACCAGTAGTGGATGCCGGCGAATGTGCCAAACAGCGTGCCGCCGATCAGCACCCAGTGAAAGTGACCGACGACGAAATAGCTGTCGGAGAGCTGAAAGTCGAACGGGGCCGCGGCCAGCATGATGCCCGTCAGCCCGCCGATGAGGAACATCGACAGAAATCCGCAGGCAAATAGCATGGGCGACGCCATCCGAATGCGCCCGCCATACATCGTCGCCAGCCAGTTGAAAAACTTGATGCCCGTGGGAATCGACACGAGCAAGCTGGCGACGGCGAACCAAACATCCTGCATGCGGCTCATGCCGACGCAGAACATGTGGTGGGCCCACACCCCCAGGCTGATGAATGCGATCGCCATGGTCGCCGCGGCCATGAACTCGTAGCCGAAGAGCACCTTCCGCGAAAACACGGGGATCACCTCGGTGATCATGCCGAACACCGGCAGGATCAGGATGTAGACCTCCGGGTGGCCGAAGAACCAGAACAGGTGCTGCCAGAGCAGGGCCGAGCCGCCGTTCTGCACATCGAAGAAGTGGGCCCCGAAATCTCGATCTAACATCACCATCACGAGCGCCGCCGTCAGCGGCGGAATGGCGATCAAAATTTGCACGGAGGTCCACAGCATCGTCCACGCAAAGAAGGGGATCTTGGTTATCGTCATGCCAGGGGCGCGCATGCCGATGATCGTGGCGACAAAATTCACCGCGGCGGTGATCGTGCCGATGCCGCTGACGATCAGTCCCAGACACCAGAACTCCGTCCCCAGTCCTCGGGCGAAGGCCGGCTCCGTGAGGGGAGCGTAGGCGAACCAGCCGATCGCCGGCGCCCCGCCGACCGCGAAGCTGAAATACGCGAGCAACCCGCCGAACAGCGTCACCCAGAATCCGAGCGCATTGAGCCGCGGAAAGGCCATGTCCCGTGCGCCGATCATCAGCGGGACCAGGTAATTGCCGATGCCGATCAGGATGGGCATGCCCATGAAGAAGACCATGGTCGTGCCGTGCATCGTGAAGAGCTGATTGAACGTGTCGGGCGCAAAAAATTGTTGTGCGCGTAGAAGAGCTGCCAGCGGATCAGCATCGCTTCGCAGCCGCCCACCACCAGGTAGAAGATGGCCATGCCGATATACATCAGGCCGATCTTCTTGTGGTCGACGGTCGTCACCCAATCGTGGAGGGTGGCCGGCCAGGAGCGCACGGGCTCCGCCTTCGCCGCGGCGATCTCAGAGTCGACTTTGGGTTCTACGGCCAGGCTCATGAGTGCAGTTTCGTCAGTGCAGCGTAGTCAGATAGCGAACGATGTCTTTCCGCCGCGCTTCGCTAAAGCTGAAGGCGGGCATCAGGCAGCCGTACTTCATCTGCTGGGGGTCGGCCACCCAGCGTTCGAGATTCTTCGCATCATTCGGGAAACAAGCCGGACGCCAGCGTTTCGCGACTCATCAAGTGCGTCAGGTCGGGGGCGTACGTACCGGCCGCCGACGTCCCGCGAACGCGATGGCAATTGACGCACGCCTCGCTCAAAAAGGCCTTTTTGCCGGCCAGCGCGTCCGGATCGTCGTGTGCCGGTGCGAGCTGGCTCTTCAGCCACAGCTCAAATTCTTCCGGCGTGTCGACGACCACCCGCAACAGCATGCCGGCGTGCTGCGTGCCGCAATACTCGGCACACTGCCCCAGGAACAGGCCATGCTCGCGCGTCTCGAACCACATGTGATTCGACTGGCCGGGGATTAAATCGGTTTTGCCCGCCAGCCGCGGCACCCAAAAACTGTGACACACGTCGGCCGATTGCAGGTTGAGGAATACGGGCCGATGTGCGGAGTCGGTCGTCGCCGGAATGTGCAACTCGTTCGCCGTGATGAATCCGAGCGGACGGCCGTTGTAAGTGTCGTAGCGATACTCCCACCACCACTGCCGGCCGACGACGGTGACAAACAGCGCGTGGTCGCCCGGCTTGGGCTGCGACGCAGTGACGTCGACCTCCCAGAGCGTCCGCGTCATCACCAGCACCAAAATGCAGACGACCAGCGTGGGCGCGACTGTCCAGGCGACTTCGATCGGCTGTCCGCCGTAGACCTGGGGCGGCTCGCTCTCGGTGCCGGCCGACGTCTTGCGGAACCGCACCAGGTTGTAGATCAGGATTCCCTCGACGAGGAGGAAGATCAGCCCGGTGATCGCAAACAGCAGCACCGACAGCGTGCGGATCGACTGCGACGGAGGCGCGGCCGGGTCGAAAATCGACAGGTTTTCCGCCTGCGATTCGGCCAGGGCCAACAGCACAGTTGTCGCCATCATGAGGAGGTACCCAGCCCGTCCGAGAACCTGGTAGGCACCAAGCTACTCGATTCGAATCAAAATGGACATGGCCTGACCACCCGGACAGAGCGGTGGCGTGGCCTTCGCCCGAAATGCCCTAAGTCCACCGCCCCGAGACGCTGCAAAGGACTCGAAAACTCGCACCGTTCACGACCTGCCTCGAAGGGCCGAGTCGCGGCTGTAGCCGCCGCCGCGGACACTCCGATTGTCCAAGGCGGCCAGGCAAAAATTGGCGGGTGGAGTCGCAGCACCGTTCATCAGCGGCCACGCATCACGCAAACACCAGGCCAAACGCGCCCCGACGAATTTCGCCCTTCAGGGCACCGTGCGGAGACTGATGAGGCGTGGGGATGCGGTCCAAACGATCTGCCGAGAACTCGACAATTGCCGAAATGTCGTCACCGTCGCCGTGCTTGCGGCAACCCACCTCAGCGTCACGTTGCGACGGCATGTCGTCGCTTACAGTTCGTAGGTCGTGATCTCGAGTTCGTGTCCGTCCGGGTCGTGGAAATAGATCGATTCCGCGATGCGGTGGTGTTCGGAGTGGAAGGGGATGCCGCGGTCGCGGAGTGTTTTTTGGGCGGCGGCAAAATTCGCTCGATTGGCGCGAAACGCGAAGTGGCGCATCGCCAGCACGTCCGCCCCGGGTGATGGCTGAGGCTGTGCGCCTTCGACCGGGAACAAAGCGATCGCCGTCGTGCCGACGCCGACGAACGCCGGGCAGTTCCCCCACACTTCTTCGTACCGCCGGTCCAGGCCGAGCACGTCGCAGTACCAGGCCACCGAGCGCTCGACATCCTTCACAGCTAATGCGATGTGATCGATCCCCTCGAGCGAAAACATGCTCTGTCCCCCCTTGCCGACAAAACGGTCGCGGTCTGAATTATCGCAGACACGTCATCGCAACGAACCTGTATTTTTGGTCGGACGACGCAGGAAGCGGCGCTACCGATCAGCGCGATTTCGGCTCGAGATCCAAGGCCACCTCATGAGCCCCGATCATAAGACCGTCCGACGCCGCGACCGGGGATCGTCGACGAAGGAAGCGAGCACAAGTCGGGTGGCGCGCAATTTCTAACCGAGATTCCTGTTTCGCGAGGAATCGGGCGGCATTCAGCTGCGGCTCGTCCTCGTAAAGCCGTCGGCGCTCCAGTTCTCGCTGCCCACTCCGTGATGCACGAAGAACAGTCCGTTAGGATCGTACCTCTGCTTCGCGGCGGCCAGTCGCGGATAGTTGGGGCCCCAGAACGCGTGCCGCCAGTCCCGCTCGAAGTAATCGCTTTCCGACAAATACGCTCCGGGCTCGGGCGCGACCTTTAGAAGTGCGTCCATCGCCCGATTGATGGCGGCGGCGTCGCGGCGGGCGGCGGACACGCTCGGCTCGTGCCCGGCAATTCCCGGGAAGGCCGGCCCGCTTTCGCCGGCAATGATCGCGAGTGCAAAGGCGTCCAGCGCCGCCGGGTTCGTCGCCGTCTCTTTGGCGGCCGCCAAATCGTCGGCCCGCGCTCCGGCCAAGCCCTTATTGCAGTGCAGCTCGACAGTCCAGTGCCGGCTCGCCGCAAACAGCGCGTCGACCAGGTGCGTTTTGCCGATCTTTGGCCAACAGCGACGCCGGCAGCCACGCCGACCGGTAGCCGTGAATCACCTGCCCCGCCTCGCCGCGGTTTCCGGTCCAGAAGAAGTTTTCTTTGGGGGCATGCGGACGATCGTCGTGCACGACGACTTTGGCCGGGATCTGATCCCAGAACTTCGCATCCCAGAACCGCCGCGCCGGCAACGCCACGATCCTCACCGGCTTGGCGACGACAAAATCGGCCGTCCGGCGCGCCACCCAATCCAAGAACGGCTGCCACGTCTCGGCCACCTGCGTGCGGTCGAGGCCCGCGGAGAGCATTTGGAGGTCGAGCGTGTTCTTGTGCACCAAGCGGATTTGCTCGCCCCAATGTGGATTGAACAGCCGCTCGTGGTAGAACTCGATCACACGCGCGATCAAGTCGCGAAAGGCGCCGTCCGTGCGGGCTTTGATCGTCCCCGAAGCGACGCCAAACGATTCCGGCAGCTCGCGGGTCCGCAGCGTCAGCCGCGTCACGACGCCCAGGCTGCCCCCTCCGCCCCCTTTGAGGGCCCAGAACAGCTCCGGATCCGAACAGGCGTTCGCAATCCGCACCGAGCCGTCCGCCAGCACGACCTCAGCTTCCAGCAGGCCCGCCGCGGCCAGTCCGAAAGTCTTCGAGAAGCTGCCGAAGCCGCCGCTTTGAATCAGTCCCGCCACGCCGACGGTCGCGCAGCCGCCTCCTTGCACGTAGCGCCCCGCCTTCGTCGTGACGGCATTGTAAACGTGCGACCAGATCGCGCCCGACCCGACGGTGACGGCCGGCTGCGGCGCGACCTTTCCCTCGCAACCGCGCGGCACAAAGGCGTCGACAAGCGCGATGCCATTCATCGCCCGCGTCCAGATCAATAGGGAATCGGGCGCGTTCGACGTCCCCTGGTAACTGTGCCCGCCCCCTTTGACCACCACCCGCAGATTGTGCTCGCGGGCGAAATTGACTGCCGCCACGACGTCGGACGTCTCCGCCGCGGCGACGGCGTACGCGCTCGGGGCCGACGTCCAGGCGTCAACCCAGCCGGACGTTTGAGTGAGCGCCGGGTTGTCGCCGATGAAGTAAGGATTCTTGAGCTCCTTGAACAGCTCGCTGCAGGCCGCGCTCTCGGGCGCGGTGCGACAGGCATCCAGCGGTGACGTCAGCGCGACCAACCGACCCCCAACCGCCTGCTTCAACTTCTCCCAGGTCGCGGGCGCCGGCCACCCGGGATCGCCCGGACGAACTCGGCGAGCCGCCGCCCCAACCTGCCCCGCAGTAAGGCCAGTGGCGGAGCCGCCGGCCCAGACAACGGGAATTGCGGCAGCCGTTTTGAGGAACTGTCTTCGTCTCATCGCATTGGCTCACAAGAAATAGACTGCTCGATGCCCAGCGCTGGCAAACGCCATCGATCAAACAATCGCCCCGCCTGGGCAAAGTCAACCAACTTGCCAATCACCCATGTTCGGCCCATGATTCGAGACGTCTGTCGCACCCGTTTGTCTGACGGCGAAAGGATGGAATGATGATCTCACGCCGCGCCTTGTGGCGCGATTCCCGATTCCAGCCGGCGCTCCTGGCCGTTGTCTTCATTTGGATGATTCGCTCGGCGGACCCGATTCTTGCCGACCCCCAGCGAAATTGGACCGCCGAGTGGGCCCGCATGAAGCCCATCACGCCGCGGGGCTACGTCTGCTATCGCGCCGCTCAAGCCGCCGAAGATCGATGGGCGACTCGACGATGCGGCCTGGCAGGCAGTTCCGTGGACCGAAGATTTTCGCGACATCGAAGGCGACCGCCGGCCGAAGCCGCGGTTCCGCACGCGGGCCAAGATGCTCTGGGACGACAAATATTTCTACATCGGGGCCGAGCTGGAAGAGCCGCACGTTTGGGGCACGCTCACCCAGCACGACGCGGTCATCTTCAACGACAACGACTTCGAGGTCTTCATCGATCCCAACGGCGACAATCTCGAGTACTACGAATTCGAGATGAACGCCCTCAACACGAGCTGGGATCTGTTCCTGCCCAAGCCGTACAAAGACGACGGCCGGGCCGACAACAGTTGGGACATCGCCGGCCTCAAGACGGCCGTCCACGTCGACGGCACGCTCAACAATCCCACCGATCGCGACACCGGCTGGTCGGTCGAAATCGCCATCCCCTGGGAGGCCCTCCGCGAATTCGCCCACCGCCCGGCCCCGCCGCACGACGGCGACCAATGGCGCGTCGATTTCTCCCGCGTCGAATGGCAGCACCAAATCGTCGGCGGCAAATACCAACGCGTGCCCAACACGCACGAAGACAATTGGATCTGGTCGCCCCCCGGCATCGTCGACATGCACCGCCCGGAACGCTGGGGCTACGTCCAATTCTCCACGGCCGCGCCGGGCACCGCTCGGTTCCATCCCGATCCGACGCTGCCCGCCCGCGACGCCTTGATGGAGATTTACTACCACCAGCGCGCGTTCCAGGAAAAGCACGGCCACTGGGCGACGAAGCTCGACGAGCTTGCCCTCACTCCCGAGACTCTCGCTCTCCAGCCGCGCCTCAAAATGACCGGCGACCACTTCTCGCGCGAGCGTCGACGTTCCGATTCTCGGCGGCAGCAAAGACCATGATGCTCACGATCCGCCAAGACTCACGGCTCGGCCCGATCCACCCGAACGACGACCTGCTCGACGCCCTCGAAGACATCCTGCAAACGCAAGCCGCCGCCTGGAACCGCGGCGACATCGACGCCTTCATGGAGCACTACTGGAAATCCGAAGATCTCACCTTCAGCTCCGGCGGCAAGACCACCCGTGGCTGGCAAACAACCAAGGACAACTACAAGCGCCGCTACCCCACCCGCGACCAAATGGGCCACCTCACCTTCGACCAACTCGAAGTCTTTCCCCTCGGCGACACCGCCGCCCTCCTACTGGGCCACTGGCACCTCGACCGCACCAACCCCGTGGGCGGCAACTTTTCGCTCGTCTTCCGCAAGATCGACGGAGCTTGGGTGATCGTGCATGACCATACGTCGCGGTTGCCCTAGAACGGGCCGCCGCGCTGATCCAGCGTCGTCATCGTCGCAGCTTGCACGAGATAGCGCTGAGAACAGGGCCCTCGTGTCACGAGGCGCCCGTCGGGTGGTTAGACGTACTGCGGATCAACGAAGTAGTCGATCCGCACGTTGAGGGGCGAACCCCAATTCACGGTCAGCCAGACCGTGACCGAGCCATTGGTCGGCGCGACATTGCCAATCGACATCTGTGCCGAGCCGATGAAGCGGTTGAGCCTCGGGTCGGTCGCGTATTCGCACGGCGCGGCGACCACGCGGGAATCGGCCGTGATGTTCGCGTCGTTGATCGTCAACTTCACTTGGCCGTTTCCGTTCCACGTGGCAAATCCCGTGTAGCTGACTCCACTCATGTGAGCGGCGGCGCCGTTCCTTTGGCCCGGCACGGTTACCACTTGGGCCGGCAAATTGCTGCCGACGGCGGAACCGGTCTTGGCACTCGGCGCTCCATTGTGGCCGGTCCCCTCTTGCTCGAAGATGGACGCCATCGCGGTCCCGATCGGCACTCCCAAACCGGTGCACGGGTCGGGACCCACCAGCGGCGCTGAAGCCGCCGTTCGAGCCGGTCACGATGTCCGTAAACGCCGACGGGTTTTCCCACAGCGTCTGGCCGACGAAGCCGAGGCCTTTGCCGAACGAGGCAAACAAGCCCGAGTAGAAGGGCGCCACGGCGCTCGTGCCGCCGATCGGTTGCTCCTGGCCGTTAATGACGATCAGGTAGCCCGTCTGCGGATTGGCGTCGGCAGCGACGTCCGGAACCATCCGACCCCCGTTGGTGCCCGGCGGCGCATGATTGTTGGTTTGCCAATCGGGCATGGGAAAGATATTGGAATAGCCGCCGCCCGTGCCTTGCCCATCGGGATTATTATCACCCCAGACGATCTCTTCGGCGCCGCGGAATTTCGTGGTCCCGCCGCAGCCGATCACGTGCGGACAGGCCGAGGGCATGTCGACGTTGGCTCCCGGGTCGGAATCGCCCGAAGCGTTATCACCCGATGCGGCAAAGACGACGAGCCCTTTTTCGGCGGCTTGGGCCACCGCGGCTTCCAACGCTTTGGCGGCACCCGGCGCAGTTCTGCTCCCACCGCGTTTCATCAGCGCCGTAGCTGATCGATAGCACGTCACACCCCTCTTCCACCGCCTTGTCGACGATTGTCTCGAACGAGCTGAACTGATTGGGGGCCCAAAAGACCTTGATCTCGGGCATATTGCCGGTCGCGTAGTAATACACGGCCGCGGCGACTTGAATGTCGAGCAGGACCTCGGCATCGTCGGCGCCTCCGGGCGAATTGGCACCGCCGACCGGGACGTCGGTGACGACGATGTTGGGCAGGCCGTTATTGGCGGAGAACTTGTCGAGATCGGCCTGGGTGTACCCGCCGCCAAGCTCGAGAATTCCGATCGACGCCGCCACCTGGGCACGTTCCCTTTGGAATCTTGTAAGCGGCGCAGAGATCGGCCACTCGCCAGTTCGAGGTCGCCCGCGCCCGCAGCGGGGACGGAAAGGCGATGTACGACTTCGCGGCCGGAGCAGCGTCCCGTCGAACGCCACGCCGTTGGTGTTTCACATAGGACTTGCTGAGAGTTACCATCGTTCCACCTTTTGCAATCGAGTGTTGTGACACGAAGCAGAGCATCCCAATTTCACGGCTGGTCGTGGTCACGGCCGCACGATGGATTGCCAAGAGTGGATTGGCGATTCGCGCACCGCGGATCGATCACTACGCGACCGAACGTTCACTTGTCATGACTCCAGTCTTTCTACTCCAGAAAATCTTGAATTCAATCGCCTAAACAGGTGAGCGCGGACGCGAGCGCGAGTCTGTCCAGCGCGATGAAGGGCCTGCGACTCGCACCCTGCGATCGGTAGAAATCCTGATGGCGCGGGTCAGCATCGAAGAGCGATGGGCTCAGACTCAGGACAGATGTGCACGTCAGCATGCCTGTGGACGATCGCAGAGGTTCTCGCCCATTGGGTCAGCCGGCGCAGCCCGGCCGTCACGAGAACAAGTCGAGGTTCGAAAGAGTCGAGCCTGGGCGAACTCGAGCACTCGCGCTCTTCGCACGCCCCAACCGGCTCCGCCGCGTCGTACATCTCGGCCGCGGCGGCGAGGGCTTCGGTGGTCGTGATGTGGTGCTCGGCCGTCGGGCGGAGCGGGCGGATGCGGCCGGCGAGCCAGAGGCAGCTCATCGTTGCGGCCGCGGAGACTATGCCCAGAATCGGCACGTGCAGCAGGCGGCCGTCGGGTGCCTCGGCGATGATCAGCCCGCCCATGTACGTGCCGAACCCGATCGACAGGTGTTGCACCGACGAGTTCGCGCTCAAAAATCCGCCACGGCGGTGCGGCTCGACGCTGCCGGTGATCATCGCCATCGCGGCCACCATGCGGCCCGAGTTGCAGATCATCAGGGCCGCCATGATGGCGACCGCCACGGCCACCGGCACCGGCACCAGGTTCGCCGCGGCCAGCGTGAACACGGCCGAAAGCGGCGACACGATGCGAAACATCCGCAGCTTGCCGTAACGATCGGACAGCCATCCGATCAGCGGCGCGGAAAAGAGCGTCACCGCGCCGCCGGCAATATACACGAGACCCAGCTCGTCCTCCGTCATGCCGATGTTGCTGACGAGGAACGGGCTCATGTAGGGAAAGATCGTGAACGCGGCCACCATCAGCATCACGATCAGCGCGAACGCGTTCAGGTGATTCCGCTGCGTGAACGTCTCAAACACGACCTGCAGCGGGTGTGTCTTCGTCGCTTTCGCCAGATGATCGCGGAGCGGCGGCAACGTCCACGCGGCAATCGCCCACACGGGGCACCCCAAGATGCCGAGCAAAATGAACGGCACGTGCCAGCCGAAGTGCGTTCCCAGGTAGAGTCCGAACGGCACGCCGGCAACCGACGCCAGCGCGAACCCCGACATCAGGGCTCCCGTCGCGCGACCGCGCCGCTCTTCGGGAAAGACGTCGCCGATGATCGCCAGCGCCAGGCCGCCCAAAATTCCGCCGAACGCGCCGGTCAGCACCCGCGCCAGCACCAAGGTCGCATAAGTCGGGGCCAGGCCGCAGAGAAACGTGCCGATGAGAAAGCCGGCGTCCATTCCCAAAAAGGCCGCCTTGCGACCCAGACGATCGACGAGCGAAGAGGCGACTAAACCCGCCAACCCCGCCGCAATCGTATAAGACGCGACGACGAGCCCGAACTGCTGCGGCCCGATCGCCAGCTTCCGCATCAGCTGCGGGCCGAGCGGCATGATGATCATGAAGTCGACGATGGAGATGAACTGGACCGATGCCAGCATCAACACGCACGATCCGCTCGCGGGTCACTCGCGACGCTTCGGGCGTGCGCGATCCCTGGCCGCCGCTCACGGACGAATTTCCACGAGCCGGGCGCGCAACCGTCGCGTGCGCGGTGTCCGCGACACCGCAGTGCTGCGTGTCCGCGGCGGTTTTCGCCCGGGCAAGGGTCGACATGGACGCTGTTTCAGCGGTCACGCGGCCATCTGTTTTGATCCCGGCAGTCTTGCGGGCGTCCGTCCCCGTGGCTCCGGTTTCGTGGCCGTTCGAGGCTGCGGCAATTTCGCCAGCCTCCCCGAAATGAGTCACCCCAGCCTCCAATGAACAACGGTCCCCGTCCGCCGAAACGGACACGCGAAGGCGCAAAACGTTCGCCCGGCCGACGCCGAAATTGTCGAAACGCCGAATTGATCAAACCGAGCAGCGGGAAGCGCAAGCCCGAGATCGGTGCGTGAGAGCGAACGCTCCAGCGAATCGTAGCTGATTTGCCCGAACGTGACGACCGGTAAATTTGCTCAGGAGATCCCGGGCCGCACGTTTTGGTGCGGCAAAACAGGCGAACCGGCAATTTCCGCCGATCGGCAACGCCCGCAGGACACTGCGAGTTTGATGCCTCGCCAAGCCCTAAGCCCTGAAAGGGCGAGACAATGGACCAAGACGCGTCACGCGTCAAACCGCCCCACAATATCGAAGTCATGCGCCGTCGCGAAAACGGGAATCGCCTTCGCTCGCGTTCCCGACGCCAGGGCCGCTTCGACCAACTCAACAAACTTGCCCATCACGAGCAGCACAGCAACGTCTTCGGCCCGCTCGAACTTCGCGTCGTTGTACATTTCCTCGTTCATGTACCAGGCGAAATCAGCCTGAACGGACTCGAGCCCGGTGAGGGTGACCTCCGGCCAATCCAATGCGTTCCATTCGCAAAGCCAGTCCACGTCGTCACGATCGTCCGAGTAATGGTCGAATCCAAAGAAATCAAAAAACCACCGATCCGGATTGATGTCGAAGCCGTTCATCTCGAGGTAAACAGCTTTGACCTCGAACTCGGAACCGGCGGCAACAATGAACTCGTTGATCGCGGACAAAATCTCGCGAGGTTCGTTTCTGAACGTGCGCCCTAACAGCCCCCCGAAGCGCTCAACCTTCTCTTGAGCCAGGCGTTCTTCCAAAAACGCCACCGTGCCGCCGATGTCGCATTCGCGAAATCGGCGAGCAACGGCGTTCCAGAGGGCCAAATCCAACATCGTCGCCCCGGAAAAGCAGGCTGTGCGTGGCAATCGATTGTAACCGACTGCCGCATCGGCGAATTCAAGCCCCGAAAGGGCGAGATTCTATAGCCCAGGGCGAAGGTCCGCCGCAGCCCTGGGTTAAGAAGTCCCACAGAATTCGCGAGCCCTGAAAGGGCGAGACGACGACGCACTGAGCACCCGCCCTTCGGCTCGAGTTTATATGGCGTGGCTGGGGCATCCGTAGGAAGCCCCGGACCGTCGGCAAATCTATTAGCGGCTTCCGACGGGGGCTTCCGGCAAGCCGGACCGCCCCCGCCAGCCATTCACTCACGCCGCCCACTCACGCCGGCGCGTTGAACGTGCTTCGCAACAGCGCCAAACTCTTCGGCAGCGCCGTCATCGGGCTTTCGTGGCCTTCGAATTCGAGCGAGATGTAGCCGCGATAGTTCACCTTGCGAAAGATGGCGGCGATTCGTTTGTAGTCGAGGTCGAGCGTGTAATAAATGCCGCCGCCGTAATACGTCTTGGCCTGCATGAAGGTCGTCCGCGGGGCCAGCTTCGCCAGCTTTTCGTACGGCTCTTCGAGAAAATTCCCCGTGTCGGCCAGCACGCCCAGCCACGGCGAATGCACCGCATCGACGATCTTGAGCACGCCTTCCGGCAGCCGTCCGAGCCCCCAATGGTTCTCGAGCGCCAACGTCACGCCGCACTTCTCCGCCGTCGGCAGGCATTTCTCCAGCGACTCGATCACCCAGGGAAACCCGTCGGCATCGGTGTACCCCGGCAACGGCGGCTCGATGCCGCGATGCTTCATCAAGTCGTCGAAACTCTTGCTCGTCCCCCACCGCCCCGTGTTGACCCGCATCGTCGGAATGCCCAACTCGTACGCCAGCTCGATCGAGGCAATCGTCTTCGCAATATTCTGCTGCCGCACGCTCACGTCAGGCGACAAAAACCCCTGATGCGTCGACAACCCACACAATGGCATCCCCAACAGGAGCGCCTGCCGCTTGATCGCCGCCAACGCCGCGCGATTGGGCCGTACAGGCGGCTCGCCCGCCACTGTCTTGCCCGACACTGTGTAGTGATCCATCTGCATCTCGAGGATCTCGACAAAGTCGAACCCGATGTCGGCACTGCGCGAAATGCATTCCGGAATCGACAGCTTCCAATCGTCCTGAAACCGCCAGAAGGAATACGTGGAGACGCCGATGGGGTTGGGACGGGGGGCGGTGGTCACGAGCGTCGAAGGATCCGCCGGGGCCCAAGTTTGTCCCGAGAACGCGTTCAGCACGACAAGTCCACCCAACATCAACCCTCTTTCGAAGAGGTCTCGCCGATGCATGCTCATTTCAGTCCACCACTTTGTTTGCTGGCTGCCGGTTATGTGGAGCTCCGTTCCAGTCAGTTTCTCGGTCAAATGCGACTTTCATCGCACTGCCGTCCGGAATTAGGAAAAGCTTATCCTTCCAGCCATCGTCCCACGTTGCCCGCCTCACCTGATTCGCTTGATTCGATTTTCCACCTGCCCTGAGTCACCGTGGTCCGCCAAATTCTTTGGGCGCTAAACGATGGGTCTAACACCATCGTAAATGCGTCAGAGCCGGGCACTTTAACCATCTGCCATGTGCCGGCGAATTCTGCGACGAGCGATCGTGCGGCCTTGGCTTCGCCCCGCTTCCGTCTCTTCGGCTTCGATGGCACTCTTCGCTTAGCAGCGGACTCAGTCAGTTCGCTGAGGACTTTGTGCAAGCTATCTCGGATCGCGTCCTTAGCGTCCTTGCGCTTTTCAATTTTTGAAATTACCGCCCACTTTTGAGCCGCCTTGCGGAATTTGTTGAGCGCGTCAGTTCTTTTTGATTGGTGTCTCGCTTGATGTCCCACTCGCCGAAGAACAGCATCACATTGGACTTCCCCTTTTTCTTAGAGAAGTATTCGATCTCTTCGACAGTCCCGGACTCATGGGTATCAGTTGGTGTGCCGAGGTGAGTCCCAAAGATGCCAATCAAAACATCGCAGTCGTATCCGGCGATGAGTCGGCGATCGATGATTTTCTGCGGGTGTTCGTCCCCTCCCATTGGACGATGGTGCAGCTTCCAGTAAATCACCTCTGCCAGAACGCCATTGCGGGAGTTGGTCTGGTTCCATTCCTGGACTAGCTGCAAAACTACTTTCATCTCCCTGTCGACGTCGGAGGGAGCTGCAACGAAAACGCGAAACACCGTCGCGTGAATCATACCCGACACCGTACAGCGCCGCTTCAGGCTGGGTCAAATGCCGTGACCTCAAATCGCCGATGCCGCTTGCGGCGCCCGTGGCAACCGGCGATCAGCGTGCGTGCTCCCGGTGCCATTCCCGGGTAATAGACCCACCGATTGCCTTGAAGGTCTCTCTGGTCAAGAATGACCGTCAACCTGGCGGGAGAACAATCAGTGAGTATTCCCAATTACGAAACGATTATGCATCCATTTTTGGAGGCGATTCAAAACGGCGCGGAGCATCGAATGCGCGACGTGACCGTATCAATCGCGGATCGCTTTGGACTCTCGGGCGACGACCGCCAAGTACTTCTCCCAAGCGGTCAACAGACATTGGTCGCTAACCGCGTCGGATGGGCGAGAACATATCTGAAGAAGGCTGGCCTGATAGAAAGTCCGGCACGGGGCGTTGTAAGGATCACGGATGAAGGGCGAAGAGCCCTAGCCCAGGGACGCCAAATTGACGACGGATTTTTGGCTCAATATCCCGCATTCGCGGAATTCAAGTTGAAGAGACGCGACGCCAGACCTAAAGCTGCCGAAGTTTTCACCGGCGATCAGACGCCCGATGACGCAATCGATGGTGCCTATCAGGAGCTCCGAGCTGCCTTGGCAGACGATCTGTTGGAGCGGTTGCGTGGCTGCTCTCCCGCGTTCTTTGAGCGATTGGTCGTTGAACTGCTTGTAGCAATGGGATACGGGGGCTCGCTTGTAGATGCCGGGAGGGCGGTCGGCGGGCCCGGCGATCAAGGAATCGACGGGATCATCAAGGAGGACAAGCTCGGTTTGGACATCGTTTGCCTCCAAGCGAAGCGATGGCAAAACACTGTCGGCCGTCCGCAGGTCCAGGCGTTTGCGGGGAGCTTGGCCCGATTTCACACCAAGAAGGGCGTGATGATCACGACTTCGGAATTCTCGAAAGATGCAATCGAATTTGTTGCGAACATTGAGCACAAGATCGTGTTGATCGACGGCGATCAATTGGCCGATTTCATGATCGATCACAATGTCGGCGTGATCCTCGCTCGTCGATACGAGATCAAACGTGTTGACTCCGACTACTTCGACGAAAGCGGCGACTAAGAACGGACGGGTGCCACTGGGCGGGAGCTTAGCCCGCCCGCGTCTTCTTGGCCGGAAATCGCCTGTAGTTGACCGCGAAGAGCACGGGCAGAGAAGCCGGCCGCCCGTGGCACCCGATCCGCTTCTGATTCTAACCCCGCGAGGGGTGATTCTCCTCTTGCCACCGGTGTCAACCGGTGGATAGGCGGCCATCACCCACTTGAATTTGGGCCCCCGCAAGGGGGCGACCACGCTTTCTGCGAAGAGTGCCGCCCCTTCCGGGGCTCTTCCGAGGATCGTCAAGGCTTCAATCGCTTCGGGGTCAGAAGGCCTCCAAAGCCTCAGGCCGCCCCCGCCCGATCAGCCCGCCTCGTGGACAAGAACAGACGCGGAAAAGTTTCGGAGTTGTTTCTATGGGCGTGGAAACTCGGGGTTCTTGGCATTCGGATTTGCCCGTAGGCTGGCGGTAGGGCTCGTCTCGCGACAGATCGCGGTGTGCGCGGCCGGCCCGAGGAGATGTCTTTAACCACCAGGCGCCAAGGACACCAAGCCAGATTGATGACTCCAAGACTTGGAGCTCTTGCTGGCTTGGTGGTTCAGAATTCTGGTACTCAGCCAATCAACTTGGGACGGGACACGCGGGACACGTTGGGACCTGGGACAACTTCCAACAGTGGGACACCTCCATGAAGGAGGCATTTGTCCCGCCTTAAAGCGTCGCAGGCGAATGATTTCAAGATAAAGCTGAAGCGGGACGGGACTGGTTTGCAAAGGGCGGGACGGGACACGAACGCGGCACGGGAGTTAGGCGGGCTCGAGATCGTCGACGTCTACCTCGGACGCTTCGATCACGCTTCCGTCGGCCGTCAGAATCGCCGGTTCCAATTCGATCCAGAGGATTTGTTCATTCGGCGCATTGATGCTGACCTTCAGCTTCGGGGCTACGACGCCAACGGCCCCCCACAATTTCGCGTTAAAGCAACGTGGCGAAACCCGGACCCGGTCTCCGATGGAAAATCGGCGAAGCCGCTCGCTCATATGTTTTTCAGTAGTCACTACCGGGACGGGACTCGAACACGGCCATGGGACGAATTGTAGGGAGGGTAGCCAGGTCAACTTGTTCGGGCCACTAGGCGGGGGTTGAAGGCCCCTAGGTGTTTTCACCGGGGGTTGGGTCACCTTTTTTATCTCATAAAGGTGACCCACAGAATTGGTGACCCACCCCCCCCATGACGGGACGGGACGAGAGTGGGACATGGGACGGGAGAGGCCAATCCCCCTCACCCCTGGCCCCTCTCCCGCAGGGGACGAGGGGGAAGGTCCCTGGGAGAGCGGCTGTGTTTCTTTTCAAGAGTTAAGTGGTTGAGATTGCAGGGTTCCAGTGCGTGTTGTTTTTGACCATCGTGTTGAGGATCACGAGCAGCTTGCGCATGCAGGCGGTGATGAGGACCTTGGGTTTTTTGCCGAGGGCTTTCAAGCGATCCGAGAAGGCTCTGATGACTGGGTTGGAGTGTCGTGCGCTGAGCGTCGCCATGTACAGGCTACAGCGCACCGAACTTCGGCCGCCGCGGATCGCGCGGCGTCCTCGGAACTCGCCGCTATCGCGATTGAAGGGGGCCAGGCCGACCAGTGCGGAGATTTTTCGTCGACTCAGCTTCCCCAACTCGGGGACCTCGGCGATCAGGGTTGCACTCGTGCCCGGTCCAATCCCCGGCGCGCTTTGAACAATCTCGGCCTTCTGTTTCCACTCGTCGTCCGATTGGACCAGCGCGGCGATTCGCTTCTCGAAGCGTCGGATCTGCTTGGTGAGCGCGTTGACGCTCTCCTGAAGGCTCTTTTTAACAAACTTGCTGGCGACGTTTTCTTTGCGGTTCATTTCGGCGGTTCGCAGCTCGACGAGCTGCCGGCGGCGGACGACGAGGTTTTGCAGTTCGAGCTGTTTTTCCGGGATTTTGGTCTGGGTCCGCGGCACGACGGCCTGCCCGAAGCGTGCCAGCACGGCCGCGTCGATCCGATCGGTCTTGGCGAGGATTCCACAGGCTTTGGCGAAGTCCCGGGCTTGCCGCGGATTGACGACCGCAACCTGATGGCCCGCGTCGATCAGTTCGGCGACGAGGGCCCGCTCGTAACCGCCGGTCGCTTCCACGACGATCAAACACTCTCCGGGAGGAGGAAGCTTCTCTCGGAGTTGCTGGCGGCCCTTGGAATCGTTTGGCGGCTTGAGCGACGTTCGCTCAGGCAGCACGTGCACGTCGAGGGTCCGTTTGGCGATGTCGATACCGACGAAGGATTTGAAGGCGACGTCCATGACGATGTCCCGTCCTTGCGAATGCGAGCTCGAGCGGCGACTGGTGCCACGACGGCTCTGACGGCTGTTCGGGCTGATCTCATGAGACCGGCGGCGATCCAGCTCTCCCACGGTCTTCTTGGACCTGAGGGCGGACGATCTACCGCCGGCCGCTGTGGGAAACCTTGCTTCGCTACGCTTCGCAAGCCTTCCCACAGCTGTCACCATCAAATGCGCAGATTGATCTTTTTTCAACATACAAGGGGACGGGACACGTTTGTTCGGGTCCAATGTCCAAAGTCCAAGGTCCAAAGTCTTCGGACCGATCGGCAGGCATCGGGTCGGCGGCGGGACCCGACTCGGGGACGGGACACCGGGACGGGACACGTTGTTTCACCGAGAAAAGCCCGCGAAAATTGGCGATCACCCCCAGCTCGACGGCGTTTGGCCTGGACCCATCCGCAGCGGGTGGGACAGAGAAGGAAGGATGGGACGGGACACGTTTGTTCGGGTCCAATGTCCAAAGTCCAAGGTCCAAAGTCTTCGGACCGATCGGCAGGCATCGGGTCGGCGGTGGGACCCGACTCGGGGACGGGACACCGGGACGGGACACGTTGTTTCACCGAGAAAAGCCCGGAGAAATTGGCGATCACCCCCAGCTCGACGGCGTTTGGCCTGGACCCATCCGCAGCGGGTGGGAGAGAGAAGGATGGGACGGGACACGTTAGTTTCGAAGTCCAAGGTCCAAAGTCCAAGGTCCAAAGTCTTCGGACCGATCGGCAGGCAGCGGGTCGGCGGCGGGACGGGACACCGGGACGGGACAGAATGGCACTAACTTAAGGCGTTACTTGTTTGTGGATCAGGGCTTGTTGAAGTTGGCGACGTGGTTTGTTCATGAGATCGTATTGTTTTGGTCGTCGCTTAGAGGCGCGTGGCTCGCAACGACCTGGGCGGTGGGGAACAACGATCAGATTTCTGGGGGCCGCGTTGAGCGGGGCATGGCAGAGTCGTCGTTGGGCGTCGATGAAGCTGGTCCGAGTCACCGGCACGCGCTGGCGTTTTGCCGAACGCAGCATCACGCAGCGCACCAGATTGTAAACGATGGCGAACATGGCCAGCTCTTTGTGAATCCCGTCGACTGTTTTGGTGCGCAGCACGTCCATGCGGAGCGTTTGTTTCAGATGCCTGAGATTCGTCTCGATCTGCCAGCGATTCAGATAGAGGTTGGCCAGTTCGACGGCCGGGTAACGTCGTTGATCCAAGAGCGTCGTCACGAGGGTCACCTGGCGGACTCGAAACCCCCGTTGAGTGATGCGATAGCGCAGCTCCCGTAGGAGCAGGGATTCGGGCAGCCGCGCGAAGTCTTCCGGGGTGATCCACGATGGCCGTTGGGTCGGTTTGAACGCCTCGACGATTTGATCGTGTCGGCCCAGCGACTGGACCCAGCGGGACGTCGGTTGTCCCTTCACGCGTGGGACATTCTTCGCACGCTTCTGCGGCGAGTAAGGCCGCCTTTTTTGGAAGTTGACGATCGTCGCTTGATGGATGCGAAACACAGCAAAAACGCCGGCTAAATTGAGCAGTGCCAGATGTGCGTAGGAGCAGAATCCCCGATCGCCGACGACCACGTCGTTCGGCTGAAAGGCCTCGTGCACGCGCTGAACCCGCGACAGGTCATGCGACCGCAAAGGAGCTGGCAGCACCCGCAAGAGAAAGCCGGTGCTGGCATCAAACAGTGTCAGGAGACGGGCCACCGGAAATCCACAGCCGGGCCGCTGAGCCCCCGATTGCCCGAAGGCCTCCTGCAGCGAGGGTGTGTCGGGCATCGAACAGGCAGAACCATCCACGTGCCAAAGACGATGACCTCGCCAGCAGTTAGGCACTTGCGCACCAACAGCACGCGCCACCCCCTCCATCAGCCGTTGGAAGAGTTCCAGCGGCAATCGCGCGCGGGCCTTGCAGTAGGCCTCGCCGGTGACATCCAGATCCAGGAGATGGGGCACGTGATCACAGGCGATGTTGCCCGCCAAGACCTGCCGCAGGAACGCATAGACGGTGGTGATCGGATTGAGTGTGCAGTCGCGCCACACGTGATTGAGTTCGCGACAGATCTGCTCGATCCGCTCGGGCGAAAGCGCCTCGGTCACATCCCCCTTGACCTGCTCCAAAACAGACTCGATAAATGGCGCCATCCTTGGCCTCCTGTGGAAATGGGTCGTTTAGCAACCTCATTCTCGCAGGAGGCCGGGATTCCTCAGAGACGCATTCCGTCACGCTCCTCACCCGACATAAACTTCCAACTGCCAACTCCTTCCGGCTTGAGTTAGTGCCATTCGGGACGGGACACGTTGTTTCACCGAGAAAAGCCCGGAGAAATTGGCGATCAGCCCCAGCTCGACGGCGTTTGGCCTGGACCCATCCGCAGCGGGCGGGAGAGAGAAGGATGGGACGGGACACGTTGGGACTGGACCGGCGACCGGTCACAGAATGGCCGGTGGGTCGGGACACTTTGATTCAATAGGTAGCTGACCCACCGAAGTCGTTGACCCACCCCCTGCCATGACGGGACGGGACACTCCAGTCGAGCGGGACACGCGACGGGACACGCGGGACAATCCCCCTCACCCCTGGCCCCTCTCCCGCAAGGGGCGAGGGGAAAAGCCTCGGGGGACGGGACGGGACACGAGCCGGGGAACGTCGCGGCTTCACTCGCTCCAGGATTAGAAGGCAGTGCGCGGCTTGCGTTTTGCGCAGGTGCGCTGTCTGCTCGACTCTTGGGGCCGGCAAACTTGCCGAAATCAGGATTACCTCATCGCATCGAGAACAATTCGCTCTCGGCCGACGACACTTCGGCGAGTTCCGACTCAACCGGGACGATTATCGGGGCGGCATTCTCTCGGACCGCGGCAGCCGCGGACGTATAATTGGGAAGGGCCCCGAAGGAATCGAACATGAAACGACCATTTTTCAAATTCGCCTTGGCGACCCTGACATTCTGTTGGCTGGCGGGAATCGCAAATTCGACAGCAAGGGCACAAAGCGAAGGCCAGTTTGGCACATTGGTGCCCAATCCCCCAGGCGCAACGCCTCCCTGGGCGGGGCAGGCAGGAGGCGTCGCAACCTTCGGAACTCCTGCTCCCTTGCCAAACGGGAGGTTTAGCTCCGCGTCAAACGGCAGGTTTGGAACGCCTGTCATCCCATTGGAAGATACGCAGGTCCAGGTCCAAAATGGAGTCCTGAGGGCACTGCTGGGAGAACCGCAACCTGGCGGCGTCTATGAGGCCTATGGAACTCCGAGTGCTTACGGACCCGACAACCGAAATCCCTACAACGGCAATCCCGACAACAGCAATCCCTACAGCGGCAATCCCGACAGCGGCAATCCCTACAGCGGCAATCCCTAGGGGCTCCCGGCGGCAATCCCGACAGCGGCAATCTCTACAGCGGCAATCTCTCCGGCAGCGGCAATCTCTTACGGCGGCAATCGTCCTGCAACCGGCTATTACGGCGCAGGATTGGAGTCGAGCTCTGACAACTCCGGCGGCGGCTATCTGAGCAACGACGGCGGCTTCCGTGGTTATAGCCCTTACTACGGCAATAACGGCGGCTATGGACTGAACTACGGGGCCGTCGATTTGGGCTCCTCCGGCAACCACTCTGCGCCGGCTTACGACGGAGGCGGCTACTACAGTAGCGGCATCTCCGGGAACGGCTACTCTCCGTAGTCCAATAGCGCTGCAATCCGCGCATGCCGGGGAGATCTCGGCGCCGCGAGATCCGAGCGAGCCTTGGCCGTACCCTGCTTCTGGGACGGGACACATCGGGAGCGGCGCGCGAGGATCACTCGAGTGTCGCCCGGCATCGCCACGTGACTCCCGACGCTTACTCCATCTTCGTCCGATTCTCCAGGAGCCGCTCGAACTCTTCAGGGTCGACCTTCCACAGGGTGTTTGGGTTTTCGCGGGTGAGCTTCAGATGGGAGACTTCGACCTCGCCCCAAGGTTCCCCGGCGTACGACAGCTTGATCAGCACGCCGCCCTTGAGGGTCGCGCGCAGCGGGTTGTTGGGATTCGGATTGATCTGTTTTCCGTAAATGGTCAGTCGCTTGAACGCGACCCACACGTTATCGGGGGTGTCGGCCTTCTGGCCCCTTCTGGTGGTCTGCTTCGTCCAAAGCGTGGGCTGGCCGGCGATCGAGATGCGGAAGTCGAACGGTTTATGGCGGGTCTTGAACGTGCGTTCGATCTCGTCGGGGGCGACCTTCCAGCTTTCGCCATCGTTGGCTCGAATGAGCTTTAATTCCGACACGTCGGCCCGCCCCGCTGACGCGACCTCGAGCACAATCTTGCCCGTCAGTGTCGCCCGCGACGGGTCCTGGGGATCGTGCTCGACATTAAACTCGCCGATGGGCTGCAGTCTTGCGTTTTTGAGATATCCCCAGATCAGATCGGGGTCAGCCGCTCCGTTGTCGCCCATCCCGCCCCTTAAGACCGCGCGATCGTTGACCGAGATGGTGATCGGCACATAGCGAGCGGCCAGGCAGCGGCCGCCCGAAGCCAGGGCGAGGCCGAGTGCCAGGATCATTGCCGACCATCGAACCGAATTGTGACGTGCGGGCATGGTTTCCCTTCCCCAAAAGAGACGTAGCGACTGCGCGGCACTCGTTTGAAGAGAACAATTGGCAGGCTGCGTTGGTTGGCCGGTGCGCTAGTGAACGCGTGGTCCCGACTCCGACGCGGACGGGGAACATATCGCGCGTCAGTCCGTGCTCCAAGATCGCTTGAGCGGTTTGCCAGAGGACGTCGGTGTGGCGGTTCGGCTCCGGGAGTGCCTGCGCGGTGGCAAGTTTTGAAGTCGGAGGAGCGGACGGGGGCTTTTCGGCGTTCAGGGGGCCGGCTGGCGGAGTTCGCCTTCCTGGGCTCTCGCAGCATGTTCACGCCTCAAATCGTTGCCCCCTCAGACAAAAAACTCGCCTTTGCCGATCAATCCTGTGGAACGGAGCGGGGGATTAGGGCCGCCGACGAAGTGCAGCGAGCACAGTCGCGAGTGTCGATAAAGGCTCCTAAGAGCCAGGCGAGGGTCGAGGATGAGCCGCCGCACTGTGATCCGACGGGCAACGTTCGTCGCGTTTCTCGTGGCGTGGCCGATCGCCGTCGAGTGGGCGAAGCGGCGGTTTCCGCATGAGGCGGGAGTTCACGGCGTTGCGGCCGTGGCCAGCCTGGTGGTCTATGTGGCCTGCGCGGCAGCGCTGCGATCGCGAGTGATCGCCGGCTTGCTGGGCGGCGTGCTCGTCTGGGCGATGACCAACGCCTTTACGACAATCACAGACCCTGAGGGCTTGGAGGAGTGGTGGGGACGGCTCTTCCTATGGAGCGTGATCGGCATCGTCGCGGGCTACGTGTGGGACACCTTCCGCAAAGTCGAGCCGCCAGATTCGGATGAACGTCACTTCGCCTGAACGCGATAGCCCCGTTTCAAGAGTGCGTCTCGCACGCGGTCGGCGTGCTCTCCTTGAATCTCGAGCACACCATCTTTGAAGGTGCCGCCCGCGCCGCAGACCGACTTGAGATGGCTCAACAATTCCGAGACTTCAGCCTCACGCCCCGTTAGCCCGCGCAGCGCCGTCACGACCTTTCCCTTCTTGCGCTTCTCGATCGCAATCTTCACGGGCGCAAGCTTCACGTGCTGCGGGGGCGGCGTGCGCTCCGGCTCCGGAGGTGGGCACGCGCAATCCTCGACCGACTTCCCGCAGCGTTCGCAGGTCGGTGGCCGGTCGAACGGCGTCCCGGCAAATAGCCTTATCATCTTCGCTTCACGACACGCTGAATCGATAATCGCGACTCGAAATCGAATCGTCGCCGATTATCCCCATTCCGCGAACCCGGTCTACACACCGCCTTACCAAACGGAGTTCGAGAGCGCGGACGTATTGTTGCCGGGGTCCGTCGCCGTCGCCGTAATGAAGCTCGCGCCGACCGGGGGGACTAAGCGGTTGGAGGTGATCGTGGCAGTGCCGGCGGCGTTTGTCGTCACCTTCATTTTCCCGAGATAGACGCGACTCGACGGCTCGATCGTGCTGCTGGCGAAGAATTCGATCGTAAACGAGGTTTTTGGCGTGCTGTAAAGTGTGCCGAGGACTTGGACGCCCGGACCAGTGGTTTGAAGAGAAGTCAGCACCGGGGTCGCCTGATTCAGATTCGCGCCGGAGCCCAGATCGATGCCGAGACCGCCGTTGCCGAAGATCGAGTTTTCGTGAATACCGTTGCCCGTTCCCGATTCAACGAACACGCCGTCGAGGTCGTTGTAAGCGATGCGGTTCCCGGCCGCTGCGGCGGTCCCTCCGATGGTGTTGTGGGAGCTGTTGTTCAGCAGGATGCCGTTAGCCGCGTTGCCCAGCGGAACAGTTCCGGTGCGATCGGTGCCGATCCAGGTGCCAATGACTGTGTTGTTGTTGGAACCTTGCATGTTGATGCCGGAGGTTCCATTGGCACTGACAACAGTTGTCAGGCTGGAGCTTGTCGATCCGATCGTGTTCTTGCTCGTACCCGGGCCGAGATAGATTCCCGCCTCAGCATTTCCGAAGGCCACGAGGCCCGGCACATTGGTACCGATGAACCCGTTGTTGACCGTGATGTTGTGCGCGGCGCCGGTAATGGCGACCCCGTTGCCCCCATTCGCCGAAATCGTGTTTTGCGGAATCACGTTGAAGGTCGGCTGGGGCCCGCCGATCACGATGTTGTGCGCGGTGCCGTCAACTTCGACGCCGTTGCCGACGTTGCCCATCGCAGCCTGGCCATTGGTATCAAGCCCGATGATGTTTCCGGTGACGTGGATCCCTTGGGCCGCGCCGCCGATCTCGATGCCGTTCTGGCCATTCTCGGTAATCACGTTGGTGCGAATGAGAATGTCGCCGCCGGTCGAAGTCAGCAACATCCCGTCCGCGCCGTTGCCGAAGTCTGGGTCGGTGCTGAAGGCCGCCAGGCCGCAGAACGTGTTGTAAGAGGTGAAGTAGCTGGCGTGATCCTGCACAACGATTCCGTTCTGCCCGTTGGCCGCGTCGACGTTCCCGAGCGGAATGGGGCCGCCCATGGTCGTGTGGGACGAGGTCCCTTCGATGACTACGCCATTCAGCGCGTTGCCGACGGCGGTGTCATTGTTGGCCCCCATGCCGAAGAAGTTGGCTTGAATCGTGGTGTTGTTCGAGTTGATGACGCTCAGTCCGTTGCCGCCGTTGCCGCTGATGACGTTGTAGAACACGAACGGATCGGTCTGAATCGTGCAGCCGAGCAGCGAGTTGTTGCTGGCCTCTTGGATGGAGACGCCATCGCCCCCGTTGCCGAGAGCCACGTTGCCAGAGACGTCTGTCCCGATAAAGTTGCCGCTGAGCTGGTTCTCCGAAGCGCGATTGTTGATCAGGACGCCATCGTCGCCGTTGCCCGAGATGAGGTTGCCCTCGGGCGGCACATCGAAGACGCCTTGGGTCGGGTCATTGCCGCCGGTCTCCTCGCCACCGACCAGGTTTTGCTTGCTGTTCCCCGTGATCAAGACGCCGTTGAAGCCATTGCCAAGGGCCGCCGTCCCGGTCGCGTTAGTCCCAATGTAGTTATTCATGATGATGTTGCTCGACGACCCGTTGACCAGGATGCCCTGTTGAAGGTTGGCCGAAACGATGTTGCGGTCCTGGGCCGAGGTGCCGCCGATGGTATTGCCCGATGAGTTGATCAACTCAATTCCACTCCCTTGGTTGGCGGCAGCCGTCGCGCCGTCGGTCCCGACTCCGACAAAGTTGCCGACGATCAACATTTGATGGACGGCGTTGAGGGTCACACCATTGCCCGAGGCATCGACGAGTGCCAGCGATTGGAGCTCCGAGCCGCTCGCTTTCGCCGTAAAGTTCAGGCCGGCCAAGTTGTTGAAGTTGACTTCGACCACGGGCGCACCGGCAAAGCCGGGGGCCGATGTGCCGTCGATATTCACGGTATCGGTCACATTGGGGAGGGCGCTATTGAGCACGATTGTGCCGGCCACGGTGAAGTTGATGGTGTCGGCTCCATGTTGGGCGTTCGCATTCAAAATTGCCTGGCGCAGGGAGCCGCTGCCAGAATCGTTGAGATTCGAGACCGTAATCGCGCTCAACAAGATTCGATCTTCGAGCGTCTCCAACGCAGACGAGGGCCGAGCGACGTTCCTGAACGTCTTCCGAACCCGAGGACGGCCTGCGCGCATGGGGAACATAAGGTGACTTTCCGGGAGGAGTCCGTTGTTAGCTGCGTAGTGAAGCGAACGAAGGTGCCGTTCAGCAAAGCTGCGCCGCCGCGATTTCGCCAAGCGCGAACTTGCCTCGAGAACACAGGTCAGTTGTCGGCGGAATTGGGCAAGAAAACTCGCAAGTGCTGCGGCCGCACCAACTGCAGATGGTATTTGTCGCGGGAGATGAGGCTCATGCCGACGGAAAGGATGAGAGGACGACGTCAGCCCGTCATTAAGCAGCAGCGCTGATTCGAGACCTGTGCGCCAAGGTGTCGCTCGCCAATCCTGCCTAGGACAACTGGTCAGTCGGACAGCAAGAATTTCACCAGCCGGGCTGATTCGTAGAGCTCCGGCCCGTCGTGGCCGCGCTTCGCAGCCGGCAGGTGTAGCAACACGATCTCCGCGGCCCCTCCAAAGTCGCGGTAGCGACGGGCCAATTCGAGGGAGTTGGCACTCGTCGGCACCAATTTGTCCTCGTCCCCGTGGAGGTGGAGGATCT
This sequence comes from uncultured Planctomycetaceae bacterium, assembly GCA_963813715.1. Taxonomy (GTDB): domain Bacteria; phylum Planctomycetota; class Planctomycetia; order Planctomycetales; family Planctomycetaceae; genus DASPSM01. The sequence goes on from CAWFAK010000016.1 coordinate 401,966, forward strand.
TCACAGCGGCCTTGGCGAGCGGAGCGAGGTTGTCGATGGGATTGAATTCGCCCGCCCGGCGATTGAGTTCTTCGAGCGTGAGACCGTAGTCGAGGCCTTTCGTTGGGCCGGCGATGACGTTTCCGAGGCCGGGGTAGGTGCGGAAGTCGGTGGCCGGGCACATGCCGGCGATCCGGTCGACGCACGTCGGATGACGAAAGGCCCAGCCGTAGGCGATCAGGCCGCCGTGGCTGTGGCACAGCACGCGCGCTCGCTTGTTGAGGCCGTAGCGCGAGATCATGAGTTCGTAGAATTCCTGGCAAAGATCGGCCGCTGACGGGCTGCCGCACGAGGCGCCGACGTCGACGCCGGCCACATGGAATCCGGCGGCAAGCGATTTCTCGACATAGTGCCGATGGGCCACGTTGCCGAATCCGTCGTTGATGCCGAGCCAGAAGGGAAACTCAAAGACCCAACGCTTCTGAGCGTCGACGGGGCCCGTCGGCTTGATGAGATAGGCGATCCGGCCATGCACCTGCAGGGGGAGCAGCCGGCCGTGGCGATACGTGCCGGCGATCTTCGTCGGAATTTTTTGGATGGTGCGCGGGCCGGCGGACTTTGCGACAGGCGAATCGGGTTGCGGTTGATCCGCAGCCGCTCGAGCTGCCAAGTAGCAGCGCGCGTGCAGACGAAGCAGCCGAGGGAGCGCGCCGGCACGCTCGCGGTTGTCCGCGCTGATCTTCGCGTCGTCGATTTCCGCCGATGTGCAGCAACCACGGCTCCAGCATATCTGCGATGACCTCAACGGAGGAGGAGCCCCCGGCCACCGGTCGAGGCGAGGTCTTTGGGCGCCTTTTGCAAAACCGCGGTTGCCCGCTCGATCACTTGCGACACAATTGTCCCGTGCCTGGGGCTGGAGTTCTCTTACAAGGTCCCCAGCGCGGCTTGAATCGCCTGCAGGACCTGTTCGTCGGTCGGGTAGGGCGTCGGCAGGACGGCGCGGAGCGGGATGGGAATTTCGTCCATGCGATACGCGGTGCCGGCGTGGTGGATGCCGTAGATGGCGGTGGTGAACTGCACCGTCGGGCGGAAGTCGGGCTCGGCCTGGGGTGGGTCGAGCACGATTGTGGGAATGTGGCGTAGGGCGTCCTTGGCGGTGGGGCTCATCCAGCGGGTGCCCTGGCTGCCGACGAAGAGGCAGACGTCGGGTTCGCCCTGTTCGAGCATGTCGTTGGCCGAGAATTCGCCGGGGCCGTAGCGCGGGTAACCGCGCGACAGGTTCACGCTGAAGGGGTAACCGGTTTGCCAGGCGAGCACGCTGTCGGCGCCGGCCACGTCGCCGGAGCCCCGCAGCCGCCGCGCGTAAAAGCGGGTGACGTCATTGAGATCGGTGACGAGTTGCAGCAAGGCCTGGATGACGAGATTGGCCCCCGGCTGCCGGGCCAGGCCGAAGCCGAAAAAGACGACGCCGTTGTGACAGCCACGCATCCGCTGGCACAGATCCTCGACCGCGGCACGAGGCAGGCCGCCAAAGGTGTCTCCTTCGAGGGGTTGGCCGCGAAGGAGAGCGCGGAGGGCCCAAATCAATTCGAAGTCTTCGATGACGATCGACGCGGAGCACGAGGTCAGCCGACGGGCTGGTCGCGGTGTCGTCCGCGTTGACGACGATCAGTGTGCGGTCTCGCCGGCCTCCGGGCACGAACCGGCCGGCACATTCGGCCGAGTAACGTTCCAAGTGACGCGGGTGAGTGGTGAGCGGGTCGCAGCCCCAGAAGATCACGAGATCGCAGCGATTTTTGACTTCGCCCAGCGAACAGGTCGACTCCCCGACTTGCTGCACGGCGAGGATCGAGGGGCCGTGGCCTCCGGAAGCGGTGGTGTCGATCGTCGCGCCGAGCGTCTCGGCCAGTTTCACCGCGGCCCGCTGTCCGGCGGTGCTGCTCCGCGAGAGGCCGAAGATCAACGGATACCGCGCGGCCGCCAGCAACTTGGTCGCGTGGGCGACCGCCGCCACAAGCGGGACGGCGTTGCCGTCGACGCGGGCGATGGGCGGTTGCTGCGAGTTCTGGCCGAGCAGCCAGGGCTCGGCCATCGCGCAGGCCCGCTCCGCGCGGACGATGCGATCGCCATGCACTGTCAGTCGCAGATCATCGCACAGGCAGCTGCAGAGCGTGCAGGCGAAGTCTTCGATGATCTGCATGGCCTCACGAAATCAGCGGCCAGCCCCCACACCCCCGACCCCTCTCCCGCGAAGGGAGAGGGGAGCAGGGCGGAGAGTTCGCTGCGATCAAACCGCAATTTAGCCGAGCTTGACCGTGACGGTCTTCAGCTCGGTGTAGTGGTCGATGGCCGCTTCGCCGTTCTCGCGACCCTGGCCCGACTGTTTGAAACCGCCGAACGGCGTCGTGGTGTCGACGACGTGGTAGCAGTTCACCCAGACCGTGCCGGCTTTGACTTCGCGAGCGTAGAGATGGGCCTTGTCGATGTCCTTTGTCCAGACCGCGGCGGCCAGGCCGTAGTTGGTGTCGTTGCGCGCTTGATGATTTCGTCCACGCCTTTGAACGGCAGGACGCTGACGACCGGCCCGAAGATCTCTTCGCGGGCGATTGCCATGTCGTCGCGGACGTCGTCGAAGATCGTCGGTTCGACGTAGAAGCCGCGGCCGCCGGATCGCTTGCCGCCCGCGACCAGCTTGGCACCCTGCTTCTGCCCGAGATCGACGTAATGCAGGATCTTGTCCATCTGCTCCTGCGAGACCTGTGGGCCCTGCTCGGTGGCGTTATCGAGCGGGTCGCCGATCTTGCGGCCCTTCGTGGCCTTGGACAGACGCTCCACGAATTCGCCGCGAATCTTGTCCTCGACAAAGAGACGGCTGCCGGCCGTGCAGCACTGGCCGCCGTGGAAGTAGATGGCGTGAAACGCGCCAGCCACAGCCTGATCGAGATCGGCGTCGGCGAAGACCACGTTCGGGCTCTTGCCGCCCAACTCGAAGGTGATTCGCTTGAGCGTGTCGGCCGCGGCCTTGGAGATGATCTTGGCCGTGTCGACGTGGCCGGTGAAGGCGATCTTATCGATGCCCGGGTGGACAACCATCGCCTGGCCGGTCGTTTCGCCCATCCCGTTGAGGACGTTGATCACGCCTTTGGGGAAGCCGGCTTCGAGGGCCAGTTCGGCCATCTTCATGCCGGTGAGCGGCGTCTGCTCGGCGAGCTTCATCACGATACAGTTGCCGCAAGCCAGAGCCGGACCCCACTTCCACGCCAGCATGAGGAGCGGGAAGTTCCAGGGAATGATTTGGCCGACGACGCCGACGGGCTGCCGGAGCGTGTACGACAGGAAGTTGCCGCGGACGGGAACCGTGCGGCCTTCGATCTTGTCGGCCCAGCCGGCGTAATACCGCAGCGTGTTGAGGACGCCCTGCACGTCGCCCCGGGCGTCGTTCACCGTCTTGCCGCTGTTGAACGATTCGAGGATGGCCAGCTCTTCGGCGTTTTCCTCGACCAGGTCGGCAAGGCGGAACATCAGCTTGCCGCGGTCGGCCGCGTCCATCGTCTTCCAGGGGCTCGTTTCCAGCGCCCGCCGGGCCGCCTTCACCGCGAGATCGACGTCCTGGGCACTGGCTTCGGCGACGTGACAAATCGTTTCGCCCGTGGCCGGATTGATCGTGGCGAACGTCTTTTGATTGCTGCTATCGACGAAATGGCCGTCGATGAAAAGCGGCTGGTCTTTCACGATCGGCGCTTTGACGGCGCGGGGTTTTTCCATGGTCGGCGCGGACATGGCAGTCTCCTGGCTTAAGGCCTCGATTGCAGGCAGGACAGTAACCGGTGCAAGCACGGTCTGACCAATTAAACCAAGCCGCCGTCGCGACAGCCACCCACCGCCGATCAGATGGCTTGAAGGCCAGCCCGGATCTGGTCGACGACTGTATCCCAGTCCCCCCAAACTGGTTGGCGGAAGAGACGCATCGTCGGATACCAGGAGCAGTCGGACCGGTCCAGATGCCAACGCCAATCGGGCGTGTGGCAGAGCATCGTCCAGACGGGACGCCCCAACGCCCCGGCCAGATGGGCAATTGCGGTGTCGACGGTGATCAGCAGATCGAGCTGACCCAGGACGGCTGCCGTGTCGGCAAAGTCTGGCAGCCTGCCGCCGACGTCCACCACGGAGCCCGCCGGAAAGGCCGCCGTCAGCTGTGCGCCGGACGTCGCACCGTATTGCAGGCTGAAGAAGCGGATTCCGGGAAGCTCGATCAGGGGACGCAGCTTCTCCGGCGGACAGGAGCGCACGACGTCGCGAGTCTGCCGGGGATTTCCCTGCCAGACCAGCCCGACCCGTCGCGCGGCATCGCGTTCGCCGATCAGCCGGGCAAGCGGCGGCGACAACTCGGGCGCATGCAAGTAAGGAACCGACTGGCCGACGTCGGCGATCGTCGCGCCGAGCAACCCAGGCAGAGACGCCAACGGCACATGCCAATCGAACTGGGGAAGATGCGTCTTCGTTGGTGCAGACGTCGGCCCCGAGACAGTTCTCTTCCTCGCACTCTTCCAACAGCCGGCGGAGAGCGGGCTGACAGCATACGATCACGCGCGCCTGCGACTTTTGGCGGCAATGCGGCAGAAAGCGTGCGAATTGAATCGTGTCGCCCAATCCCTGGTCGGCGTAAACCAGCAGCCGTTGGCCGGGGATCGGTCGGCCGTCCCATTCGGTCGTCGCGGGTCCCGGGGCGCTCGTTCCCGCGATCCGGGCATGCTGTCGATAACCGACCCATCCTTCGGCGTAGCGGCCGGCCAGCAGCAGCGTCGTCCCCAGGTTGAACTCCGCCAGCGCGAACTTCGGGTCCAGCTCGAGAGCCCGGCGAAACGCCGTGCAGGCGTCGTCCAATCGATGCAGCGATCGCAGGACGACGCCCAGGTTGTTGAAGCCCTCCGCATAGTCGGGCTTCAGCGCGACGGCTCGCTCGGCCTCCGTGAGCCCTTCGTCCAAGCGTCCCTGGCGTTCGAACACGAATGCGAGGCTACAGGCGGCTTCGGCGAATTCGGGTCGCTCGGCGAGTGCTGTGCGATAGACGTCGGCCGCTTCGTCGAGTCGCTCCTGTCGCACCAGTGCGGCGGCCAGAGCCATCATCACGTCGAGACAGTCAGGCTGCTGCCGGAGCGCGTCCTGCAGCACCGCGATCGCTTCGGCGTCTTTGTTGTGCCGCTGGAGCACGCGAGCCAGCTGCAGGTGGTAGGCCGATTCCGCGGGCTTGATCCGCAGGGCGCGGCGCAAGGAGATTTCCGCTTCGGCGAAGCGACCGGCCGACTCCAACAAGCGGGCCAGATTGGCGTGGGCCAGGTCGAAGTCGGGATTCAGGTCAATTGCCGAGCGATAGGCTCGGACGGCCGCGTCGACCGCGCCAAGCACCTGATAGGCCACCGCCAGATTGTTCTGGATGTCGGGGATGTCGGGGCGGAGCCGGGCCGCGCGGGTGAAGACGTCAATCGCCTCGCGCAAGCGACCGAGCTGCAGCAAGGCGGTCCCGTAAAGATAGAGAGCGTCCCACTGATCGGGGTCGGCCGCCAACACCTGCTGATAGCGAGCGACTGCCGCACTCAGATCGACGGTGCGGTCGCGAGCGATGGTGGACAAGGACCCGGGTCCTTCCGGAAGGTCGCAAGAAAGTGCCGCCAAGCACAGACGAGCATTCTAAGTCGGCTCGGGACGGCTTCACAACGGCGGCAGCACGATGTTCGCAGCGGCGAGGTCTGCGGTATGATGAAACGCCGTGCGGGTCCGATCGAACGTGTCCGCGGCGATCCTCAAACGCGACTGCTCTGGTCGAAACGACAGAGTCTCGAGCGGGAGGACCGCTGCTTAGCTTCCAAAGTGTGCCAGGATGAGCGAGACCCAAAGCTATCCGTACGAAACGCACCTGGATCTTCGCTACGCGCAGGGCGAAGTGGTCGACGTGAAAGCTGCTCGTCGAAGCCTGCCAACATCCCTGGTACAACCAAACTCTCTGCCAGGTGAACGATTCGGTTGTGCGGCTCGGCGTCGTGAAGGGCGAGTATCATTGGCACAAGCACGATGACGACGACGAATTCTTCTACGTGGTCGACGGCAAACTGCTGATCGACCTCGAAGACCGAACGGTGGAGCTGACCCCCGGAAAGGGATACGTCGTCTCGAAGGGCGTTGTGCACCGCACGCGGGCGCCGGAAAAGACCGTGATGCTGATGGTCGAGAACGCCGGCATTATCCCCACTGGGAACTGACGCCGCGAGTTCCGAACTACATGCGGAAGTGGAACGTGCGGCGGAAGTAGCGCCAGATCCAGCCGACCGCTGACCGCCGCTCGACGGTGAGGCGAGCGCGGCCCCGCATGCCGCTGCGAAGCAGGTCGGCGTCGTCGTCGAGCCGCACGGTGCCTTGGTAAGCGCTGTTGGTCAGCCGCTCGTGCCCTTTTTGATCGGCGGTGGTGGCCAGCTCACCGCCTGCTTTGCTGGAGAGCACCTCGGGCGCGATTTCCGACTCGCGGTCGGAAATGTGATCAATCTTGCCGGTGTAAGTGCGGTCGGCAATGTGTTCGAGTTGAATCTGCACGGTCTGCCCCAAGCGGAGGTCTTTGCGGTCGGCCTGGTCGATATACAAAACCGCGTTGAATTCTTTGTGGGGGGCGATCGAGAGGACGTGCGTCCGTTCGGTCAGTTGGCAGCCGAGGTTCTCCGGATCGAGCGGATTGCCGTACCAGCGGCTCAGCTGCCGGCTCTGTTCGGGCAAGGTCGGCTCCGGCACGCGCGGGGCCGACACAACGTAACCGTCACACGGTGCCCGCAACTCCAGCTGCGCCAGTTGGCGATCGTAATCGGCCAGCTGCGTTTCGATGCCGGCAAGGACCGTCCTGGCGATCCGCTCTTGCGGAGAGTCGGCCAGCGCTCGCTCCAAATTGACTTCTTGCTGCTGAGCGTCGCGCTGCATTGCCAGGTTGCGGCGCTTCTGCTCGGTCTCTTGATTAACCAGCTTGACCAACAGATCGCCCTTGGCGACGCGGTCGCCCGGATGCACGTGGACTTCGGCCACCCGACCCGGGGTGATCGCGTACACGTGAGCCACATCGAGCGGCTCGACCATGAAGACCATTTCTTCATGCAGCGGCAACGGCACAAGGAGGGCCGCGGCCAACAACAAGACGACCGCAGAAATGGTGATTGTCAGCTTGCGCATGTCCAGGGGATCACTCCGAGGGGCGCTCACGATGCGATAGACCGAATAAAACACATTGCCGACGACTGCCGCCAGCGAACACACTGCCAAAAAGATCCCGATGCTCTGCAGTCCGTACGGCTTGAGCCAGCGATACAAGAAGAGCGTGATCCCGAATACGATCACCCAGCGATAGATGGCCGCCGCGATGGCAAAAATCACGAACCAGACGCGGCCCGTTTCCGGCATAAAGGGGTCGGGACGTGTCTCGATCCCCAGGCAATACCAGGAGAACTTCTCGCTGAGCATTTTGTCCGCCTTGGGGCGGAGGTTGGGCACCTCGAGATAGTCGGCCAGCATGAAATAGCCGTCGTAGCGCATCAGCGGGTTGGCGTTGAAGATCACCGTCGACACGGTCGACACAAAAAAGACGTTCAGACAGAGGTAGTGCAGGAGGCCGGGGTTCGTGTTCCACCAGACGAAAATTGCGACCGCCGAGAGCACCGTCTCGACGTACATGCCGGCCAGACCGATATAGATGCGGTGCCACTTGTTCCGCATCATCCAGGCGTCGGAAACGTCGCAATACAAGGTGGGGCTGAAGACCAGCAGCATGATGCCCATCTGGTGGCATTCGCCGCCGAAGTGCTTGCAAGTGAGTCCGTGGCCGAACTCGTGCAGAATCTTAGTCACGGCCACGGTGATCCACAGATAGATCATGTTCTTCATCGTGAAGAACTGCTGGAACTCGGGCAGGCGGCGGCGGAACTCGCTGAACTCCGTGCCGACCAGGAGCAGCGACGAAGCCACGAGCGTCACGCACAGCGCGACGGCCCAAGGCGAATAAATCCAATACAGCCGCGGATGCAGCCATTTCAACATCCGCTCCGGATCCCAGCCCGGCAGGCGGATGTAAAGCAGGTTGCGGCAGAAGCCCCAGAACTTCTCCATCCGCTGGGCGCGGCGGTGCTTGATCAGGGCGGCTCCCTGACCGAACCGCATGCTTTGCAGCAGGCCCTTGTCGTGCAGGTCGGTGATCAGCTGCTGCACGTCGTTGAGCGTGACGGTCAACGTGGGAAACTGGCGGAGCAGCTCGTTGCGGATTTCGTCGAGATTGCGGGACCCGTCGAGCAGGCAGAGCACCCCGAACTGCTCGGCGTGCAGCCGGTGATACTTGAGTCCCACGGGATCCTTGATGACGTAGGACCCGATTCCCTGGTACTCGATGCGGCGCACGCCCAGGTCGGGGCGGCGACGCAGCGGGATCGGCCGCCGATTCGACGGCAGCATCGTCCCCCCGAGAGTGATGCTCATGGCGCTGGCAGTTCCCGCTGTCCGACTTTCGAGCCGACCGGCGCCGGACGGTCAGTGGCGGCACCCGGATTCCCGGCCTCGACTGGCCCGACCAGGATGGTCATGGTTGCGTTGAAACCGGGCCGCAGCACGTTGCCCGGATTGGGCACTTCCGCCCAGACGCGCGTCTGGCCGACGGTCGACACGGCGTCGACGAAACCGATCTTTCCGTGAAAGACCTGCTTCTCGACCGGGAGGTCGGCATTCTTGATGTTGAGGACAACGGTGACTGGAGAGCCCCGCTGGACCTGCCAGATGTCGTGTTCGTCAACCAGTCCTTCGACGTGAACCATGTCGGTGTTGACCATTTCCAGGATCGTGTCTCCCTGCTTCACGGCCTCGCCCCGATGTTTCAATACCTGGCTGACAGCGCCGTCGAAGGGAGCCAGAATGTGGTAGGTATCGAGCTCGACCTTGGCCTGCGTGGCCTTCATGTCGTTAACGGCCATGTCGTGCTTGGCCTTGTCGATCTGCAGACGCGCTTCGCTGTTCGGCCAGTTTGAGCCGCCGCAGCTCGATATCCGAGATCGTTCCCGGGGCTTTCTTGTTGGCCTCGACGCTTTGGAGATATTCGACCGCGTCGACCGCGTTGAGTTTTTCGGCGTATCGAACTTCGATCTTGTCGTCCGCGACGAGTTTGGCGACTTCCCAGTTGGCTCTGGGCACGTCGTCCATCAGCCGGACGATTTCCTCACCTTCTTTGACGGTATCACCTTCCTGGGGATCGATGCGGGCAATGACGCCCGGGCGGTCAGTGGCAACGCGGGCCGTTTTCACGGCCTTGATGTTGCAGTCTTTGATGACAATCTGACTGGACTGAGAGGGAGTTTGCAGGTCGGCGGCCGCCAACGGGCGATCCGATTCCGCAATAAAGGCCAGCGGCAGCAAGAATGCCACGGGCACCAAAAACGAGGCAGCCACCAGGCCGCTGGCCGCGATTGGTCGAAGCAGGTTCATGGCACTACCCGAAAAAGGAACCGACCTTCCCTGAAAGACTTGGACGTCCCGCACAAGTTCCCCGCCAGCTCTTACAGGTCCCCAGCCACACTTTCAAAGTGAACCCAACTGTCACAGGGAAATTCTCACAGAACGTCCCACCCTCAACAAGACGCGGGCGGGACCCGTTCGGCAAGGTGCTGGTGACCGACCGGAAAATTCGTTTCAGCTTTCCGCGCCCGCGGGACGTCCGCGAGAGCCGTATTAGTTTTGCGACGCGGCATCAATTAAATACGCTACTCGAGCCTTAGTCGCTGCACCTCCTGTGGCAAAGCGGACGATTTCCCCTAAGATTAGAAGACGGTTTTTCCGCCCGCCCGCGATTTCCAAATCATTCTGGTCGCATGACAAACGTCGCCAGTGTTCAGCAAGCGCGCGACCGCGTGCTGCAAATGGCCCGGCAGATCGAGGAGCTTGCCCAGACGGCAGCCCCGCCGGAGACGTTTTTTCCCGAGTTCTTGCGACTCTTGGTCAACTCGCTGGGAGCGCGGGCCGGTGCGATCTGGCTGCTCGAGGGAGGATCGCGGCTGCGGCTGGCCCATGAGCTCAAGTTCATCGAAATCGGCATTCGCGAGAATTCGCCGGCGGCCGCCCTCAACGACCGCCTGATCAACGAGGCCCTGACCACCGGTCAGGCGGTTAGTTTTGCCCCCGATGACCCCGCCAGCGCCAACAGGGTGCCGGCGCCCTACCTCGTGCTCTTGGCGGCGCTGCAGGTCGGCGAAGAGTCGATGGGAGTGGTCGAGGTCTTTCAGCGGGCCGACGCGCCGCGCGACGCCCGTCCCGGCTTTCTGCAGTTTGTCGAACAGATGGTCGGGCATGCCTCCGGCTACCTGCAACGGCAGCAGGTGGAGCGCCAGCCCCAAGATCCCGCTTCGTTTCTGGCCGACTTCGAGCAGTTTTTGCTGCAGTTGCAACGCGGCGAGAATGTGGAAGAAGTGGCGACGACTGCCGCCAACGACGGTCGGCAGCTACTCGGCTGCGATCGTCTCAGCGTCGCTGTGCATAAAGGGGTGAAGACCTCGATCGTGGCCATCAGCGGGCAGGACAGCGTCAATGCACGCTCGAACCTGGCACGTGCGATGGCTCTGCTAGCCGAACGAGTGATCGAGCTGCGCGAACCGCTCACGTTCAGTGGCAAGATCGATGAACTGCCGCCGCAGGTCGAGCAGCCTCTGGCCGATTTCGTGCACGAGAGCGGATCCCGGATGGTGAAGTTGCTGCCGCTCGTCGAGCCGGAGCCGCTCGTTAGCCGGCGAGAAGAGGATCAAAAACGCAAATCGCCACCACGGCCGCGCGAGACGATCGGCTGCCTGGTGATCGAACAGACGGCCGAAAGCCGTCCGCGGCTCACGGTCGAATCCCGCTCCGGTCTGCTGGCCGAGCACGTCAGCGCGGTCATGACACGGGCCCGGCAAAGCGATCGCATTTTGTTTTTGCGATTGTGGCAGGCCTTGGGCCACGGCGTGGAATGGTTCCACGGTCGCCGTCTGGCCAAGGCGCTGGCCGGGCTGGCCCTCGTGATTGCCGTAGTCGCTGCCCTGTGGCTCGTTCCATACGACTATCGGGTCACCGGCAAGGGAAAACTGATGCCTGTCCTGCGGCATCAGATCTTCGCGCCGAAACCGGCGATGTGATTCAGCTCTACGTCCACGGCGGCGACATGGTCAAGAAGGATCAGCGACTGCTGCAGCTGCGCAACCAACAGCTGACGGCCGAGCTGAACGAAAACGTCTCGAAGCTCGATCAAGCCGCGCAGCAGATGCGTTCTTCGGCGCGGTGCAGGTTGCGGCCGCGAAGGACGCCGACCGTCCGGCAGAGCTCCGCGCCAACGCCGAACGTCTCAAGGCCCAGGTTGAAGTCAAAGGCTTGACCGACATTGTCAACATCCAACAGGAGCGGGTCGACCATCTATTGCTGACCGCGCCCATCGACGGACGGGTCGCTTCGTTCCAAGTCGAAGAGACGCTGCAGAATCGCCCGGTCCAGCAAGGCGAGATGTTGCTCGAAATCATGGACGAAAAGGGGCCCTGGCGGCTCGAGCTCGAGGTGGACGGCAACCGCATGGGCCACGTGCTGCGGGCCTGGAACGCCAGCCCGACGCACCAGCTCGAGGTTGAGTTCATCCCGGAAACGGCGCTCGAATCGACCTTTAACGCCACTCTCGATTCGATTGCCACGCGCTCGGCCGTCTCGGGTGAGCAGTCGAACATCTTCGAGATGCACGCCTCGACCGACGCCTCGAAGATTCCCGACTTGTGGATCGGCGCCGAAGTGCGAGCGAAGATCAACTGCGGCAAACGAAGCCTGGGTTACGTCCTCTTTGGCGACGTGGTCGAATTCATCCGTCAGAAGCTTTGGCTCTGACAGACGCACGTGCGGTCCTGAAGCTGCGCTCGCGAGTAGTGGCGCTGCCCGCTAAATCGATGCGGGATCAACCCATCCAGCGGATGGTGCAAAGCTTGTAGTCGCTGCCCAGCTGCTTTCGCAGCAGGCCTTCGAGTTCGCTTTGCTCGAGATTTGTTTTGAGCAAGACGTCGTCGCGGACTCCGCGAATGAGATGATGTAACACGGCGTCGAGCGGCCGGGCGTTTGAATGGATGCCCTGATCTTCGAGCTCGAGCAGCTTCTTGCCAATGTTCTCGACCGAAGGTCCCAACGCCCGATCACTGATCGTGACTACGAAGGATCGATCCGTCATGTTCGGTCCTTTCAGAGATGTGAGCCAATTATAATCACGCCGGCGAAAGGATGTCGCGTGGCCATCGATTGATGTCAGTGCTCTAGCGGTCGGTCCAACCACCACCGCAATTCATCGTCCTCGTTGTGATCCAGGGTCGACTCGATTCAATTCGCCTTTGACAAAGGATTTTTGTCTGATCTGCAACGTCTTTCCGGGCAGTGCTTTGCGGCGTCTAATCTCGGCCTAAGTTCACTTCGTCCAATTGACCTCCGACCGCAGCAGTGCGAATAATTCGCCTGACGGATCAGGGCGGATGCCAGATCTGAGGTCGGCCCTTTGCTCTGGATCGCGGTGGCTGCGCGGGCAGTGGAGATCCGCGATTTCCGAAGCAAATCATGCGGAAACGGCGCGAAACCGTTCGGACAAAAATTTCTCTTTTTTTTCGTCTGACCGGTGGGATTGTTGGGCAGCAAAGTGGGATTGTGTTAGCATAGGCGGTTTATCACGGCGAATAATGGATTCGCCTTGGCTGGTTCTCGTTGGAGAGAAAGGATGCTATCACAGAGAACCCACTCTTCCCTCATTGCTTGCCGGCCATCCAGCAGCGTTTCTTCTGCAATCGGCCCCAGGGCGAGTACGTCGTAGGAGAGTGATCCTCCGCGACGATGCCGGGCTTGGTTTGCCTGCTGGCGGGACTCCCATGCTCCAGGCGGGCGTCGTGGACCGACAGGGCGATTAGCGCGAACGAGAGCGGTTTCGAAAGAGTCGTTTCTCCTATCGGCTGATTCGTCCGTCGGACGAGTGCAAGGAAGTACGAAAAGTTTGATTGGGCTTTCTCGTGCAAGGATGTGCGATCCGAAACGGTTCCATGTGGAAGGGAGCTTTCCGTGTATCAGGTTGATGCTGCACTAAAGAGCGTCGTTGACGGCGCCATGAAGCGCGGCTTTGTCTCGTATCATCAGGTCAATGAATATCTGCCCGACGAGGGGGGCGATCCGGGTCTGGCCGACCGATTGATTCTCACGATGGAGGAGTTGGGACTCGATCTGGCCGACGACCCTCAGCGCCGAAAATTGCCGGACGCCGACGATCCGGCCAGCTCGCACTGGTCCGACGACAGCGACGGGGCGTCGCTGGCCCGCTCGATCATCGGGGCGGAGGCGGCCGCCCTGTCTTCCCGCGATCCCATCCGCATGTACTTGAGCCAGATGGGGAACATTCCCCTCTTGTCGCGCGAACGCGAAATCTTCCTGGCCAAGCAGATCGAAATCACCCGCAAGCGATTTCGCCGCACCGTGCTCGAGTCCGACTTCGCCCTGAAGATCGCGGTCGAGACATTTGAGAAGGTGCGGGCCAACGAACTGCCCTTTGAACGGACGCTCCGCACGTCCGAGACCGAGGCGGTCGGCAAGGAGCAGATCCAAGGGCGGATGACCGAGAATCTGAAAACGCTCAGGGTCCTGCTCGAAAAGAACGCAGTCGACTCTCGGATTGCCCGCAATGCCGAAGCTCCCAAAGAAAAGCGCAAGGCGGCCGAAGATCGCATGAAGATCCGCCGCCGAAAGATGGCCACGCTGTGCGAAGAGTTGAGCCTCCGCACGCAGCGTTTGCAGCCCATCATGAAGCGGATGCATCAGGTCGCGGAACGCATCACCGAACTGCAACGGCAGTTGCAACGCAGCTCGCGGAGCCACTCGAAGAATAACGAGGCCGAGCTGCTCAAGCGTGAGCTGGCGGAAATCGTCGAGATGGTCCTCGAGACGCCGGAGCAGTTCCGGGCCCGCAGCCGCGAGATTAAGCGCCGTTTCGACGCCTGGACCGACGCCAAGCAAAAGCTCAGCGGCGGCAATCTGCGGCTGGTCGTCTCGATCGCCAAGAAGTACCGCAACCGCGGCCTGAGCTTCTTGGACCTGATTCAGGAAGGCAATGCCGGCCTGATGCGCGGTGTCGAGAAGTATGAGTATCGGCGGGGCTACAAGTTTTCGACCTACGCGACGTGGTGGATTCGCCAGGCGATCACCCGGGCCGTGGCCGATCACGCCCGCACGATTCGCATCCCGGTCCACATGTTCCAGAGCATCTCCACGCTCAAAGCCAAGAGCGAACAGATTCGCCAGGACACGGGCCGCGAGCCGTCGATGGAGGAGCTGGCCGCCGCGGTCGGCTTCGGCGTCGACGAGACCGAGCGGATCATGAAAACCTGGAAGCATCCGATCAGCCTCGATACGCCCGTGGGTGAGAGCGAGGACAGCAGCTTCGGCGACTTCCTCGAGGACGACAACGAGGACAGCCCGGCCGATTCGGCCACCCAGCAGATGCTGAAGGACAAGATCGAGCACGTCCTCAAGAGCCTGACCTATCGCGAGCGCGAGATTATTCGCCTGCGATACGGCTTGGGCGACGGTTATAGCTACACGCTCGAGGAGACCGGACGCATCTTCAAGGTCACCCGAGAGCGGATCCGGCAGATCGAGTCCAAGGCCCTGAAAAAGCTGCAGCACACGACCCGCAGCACCCATCTCAAGGGCTTTGTGCAGGACTTCCTGCCCAGCGACGCGGAAATGACCGACGCCAACCAGGAACTGGTGGGTGCCGTGGCCGAGTAAGCCGCGTCGGCGCGTATTTCATGAGCGGACGCCGTGCCTCCGGGCGCGGCGTCCGCTTTGTTTTTGCCCCTACTCCCAGTCGATTCCTCTGGACCGGTCCGGCCGTCTTTGCTACATGACCGCAGCGACCGGCGCTCGAACTGCGCCGATTCTCGAAGGCCCTGACCAGGGATGGTCCTCGCTTGAACTCGTTCCCCCGACTCGTGCAGTACGTCTGGCCGCATCGCCGCAAATTCTACTTGTCGGCGGTGTTCGCCGTGCTGGTAGCGGGCCTGTGGGGCTTAAGCCTCTCGGCCGCCTATCCGATCATCACGGTTCTGTTCGAGAACAAGCCGCTCGACAAGTACGTCGACGACTTGATCAAGAAGACCAAAGAATCGATCGCCGCACAGGAACAAAAGGTCGATCAGCGCGAGGGCCAGCTCCGCAAGCTCGACGCGGACAAGCCGCGCGACTCGGAGCGTGAGCAGTACAAAATCCTCCGCCGGCAATCGAACGAACAGTCGGTGCTGAGCACGGCCCAGTACAAGCTGATGATGCTGGTTTGGCTACGGAACAATGTCGTTCCCAAGCTGCCCAAAGACCGTTTCGACCTTCTAGCCGTCGTGCTGGCCGTCCAACTGCTGGCGACCCTGGCGAAGGGCATCTGCGAGTTCGTGCAGGAGAACCTGATCTGTCAGCTGGTCGAGCTGTCGCTGATGGGCGTTCGCAAGGACTGTTTGCGGCGCGTGCTGCGGATGGACTACCAGACGGTTTCGCTCAAAGGCACGCCCAAGCTCATGTCGCACTTCACCAACGACATGAACGTGATGGCGTCGGGCCTGCGGCTGATGGGGGGCAAGATCATCCAGGAGCCGCTGAAGGCCATCGTCTGCATCGGCGCGGCGATGGTTGTATGCTGGCAGCTGACGCTCTTATCCCTGTTGACCGCGCCCGTCCTCGCCATCGTCTTTGCCCGCATCGGCTCGAGCCTCAAGCGGGCGAGCCACCGCATGATGGACAGCATGACCCGCCTTTACAAAACGCTCGAAGAGACCTTCGACGGCTACAAGGTCGTGGTTGCCTTCAACGCGGCGGCCCGGCATCGCCGGCGGTTTCATCGTGACAGCAAGGACTATTACGAGCGCTCGGTGAAGATCGCGCGGATCGACGCGCTCACCGGACCGATCACTGAAACGATGGCCTGGGTGGCCGCCTACCTGGCCCTGCTGCCGGGCTGCTACCTCGTGCTCCGCGGCACAACCGAAATTTGGGGCATTCGGCTGACGAGCAGCCAGATGGGAATCAACGACCTCGGCGCACTCTACGTGCTGTTGGCCGGCATCATTGATCCGGCTCGCAAGCTCTCGACGACGTATGCCAAGCTCAAACGTGCGGGGGCGGCCGCCGATCGCATCTTCGACTTGATGGATGAAAAGACGAAGATCGAAGACCCAGTCTCGCCGGTCGCGCTGCCGCGACACGCCGTCGCCATCGAGTTCGACAATATTCATTTCGCCTACGCCCGCAGCGGCCCGAGTGGTGCTCCCCGCCCGGCCGCCCTCGAGGGCGTCTCCCTCAAGGTCGAGGCGGGCGAAACGATCGCAGTTGTTGGCGAGAACGGCTCCGGTAAATCGACGCTCGTCAACCTCTTGCCGCGGCTCTACGATCCGGACTTCGGCTCGATTCGCATCGACGGCGTCGACATTCGCGGCGTCTCGCTGGCCGATCTCCGCGACCAGATTGCGGTCGTCACGCAGGAGACGGTCCTCTTCGACGATACGATCTACGAAAACGTCCGCTACGGGCGACCGAGCGCGACGCGGCGCGACATCGAAGACGCGGCCGCCCAGTCGCACGTCACCCGCTTCTTCGATCAGATGCCCGATGGAATCGAGACGCGCGTGGGCGAGAAAGGGGGCCGACTTTCGGGAGGCCAGCGGCAACGCGTGGCTCTGGCCCGCGCCGTCCTGCGGAACCCGGCGATTCTGATCCTCGACGAGGCGACCTCCGCCACCGATGCCCAAAGCGAGCGGCTCATTCACGAGGCCCTTTTGACCTTCGTCGAGGGCCGCACGACGTTTTTGATCACGCACGCCGTCACGCCGAGCGTGTTGGAGCTGATCGACAAGGTGGCCGTCATGGATCACGGTCGCCTGGTGGCCTATGGCACGCACCAGCAAGTTCTTGGCGACGTGCCCGATCTACGAGCGGCTGTTCCACGCCCGCTCGCGCCGGACGATTCCCGCAAGCGAAGCCATCCCGACCGAGATCGCCGCAGCGCCGTCGCCGCCGGAGATTCTGCCACTGCCCCTGTCGCGTGGCATGCGCTCGGCCGGGCTGACCCCGCCATCGACGAAAGACCGCGGGACGCCTGACGACCGCCGGCTGCGCGACGCGTCCTGACGTTCCGCGCCCCGGTTTATCTCCCATCGCTGCGTTCTCTGCGACCAGCGTGTTGCCTGAGCCGTCACAGCTGGGGCACCTTCGTTCCTCAGGTCCTTGGCAGACACGCTCTTCTGAATTGGCACACTGGTTGCTTTAACGGGTTGCCGTGGACTTCCACGCGATTTCACACTGAACTTAATCCTGGAGAAACAACAATGGAAATGCTCATTCATACGGTCCCGGTCGTCAGTGCCATCGGTTACTCGATTGTTTACCTGTTGGCGGGCGGCGGTGTATTCGGCGCCTTCGTGATTTTTGTGGTCGCCAAGATGCTCGGACAATAAAGGGGCGGGCGACGAAGGCGGCGAAACTCAAGACAGACACTGGGGTGGCTGGTCCTCCCAGAGCGATGCGGCTGGCCATCCCTAAGTGGTGAGCGCTGGAGCGGACTAATCGTCGACTCCAGCGTTTTTTTGCGCCTCGCCCTTCAACAGGTGCAGCAAGTCCACGCCATAGTCGGCGAGCTTCTTGTCGCCGATGCCGCGAATGTGGCGCAGTTCGTCCAACGTGGCCGGACGATGGCGAGCCAGATCGCGCAGGGTCGCGTCGCTGAATAGGATGAAGGGCGCCTGCCCCCGCTCGGCCGCTTTGTCGCGACGATATTGCCGTAGCGTCTCGAAGACGTCGCGATCGACTCCCTCCCATGAATCCTGCGCGGCCCGAGAGGTTTTCCGGGCCCGCTTGGCAGGCCGCAGCAGCCGCGGTGTCCGTTCGCCGCGTAGGAGGTGCCGACCGTCGGGCGTGATCCGCAGGACGTTGTATTCGCCGATTTTCCCCAAGAAACCCTGACTGACCAGCTGTTCGATCCAGTTGCGAATGCTCTTGCGGTCCTCGCCCTGCAGAATGCCCCAGGTGCTGAGCTTGTCGTGCCCATTGGCCAGAATCCGCTGCTCGCGGGCGCCGGCGAGAACCTGGGCCGTGTAATCGCCGCCGAAACTTTCGCCCAAGCGGTGGACGCAGGAGAGGATTTTCTGACCCAGCACGAGTGGATCTTCGGCCAGATCGAGCTCGGCCAGGCAGACGTCGCACGCGCCGCAATTTTCCGACTCGAGGTCTTGCCCGAAATAGCCGGCCAAGACGCGGTGTCGGCAAACCACGCCGTTGCAGTAGCCGTCGATGGCGCCGAGAGCGCGACTGCCGCGTTGAACGCCGGCTCGGGGAGCTCTTCCTGCATGCGGCGCCAGGTGCGAAAGTCGCCCGCGGAGAAGAACAAGCAGCACTCGGCCTCCAGACCGTCGCGTCCGGCCCGGCCCGACTCTTGCAGATAGTTCTCGACCGATTTGGGTGCGGCCGCATGCACGACGTAACGGACGTCCGACTTGTCGATACCCATGCCGAAGGCGACGGTGGCGACGATGATCTTGGCACGGTCGTTGATGAATGCGTCCTGGTTCGCCTGCCGCAGCTCGTCGGGCAGACCGGCATGGTAGGGCAGGGCCTGATACCCGGCCGCTTGCAGGTCGGCGGATAATTCCTCCACGTCGGTGCGGCGAATGCAATAAATCAACCCAGCGTCTCGCGGATGACGATCGATCACCTCGCGGATCTGCCCCCGCAGGTCGTGCCGCGTTTGCACCCGATAGACGAGGTTTGGACGGTCAAACGAGCCGACGAGGACCTCCGGCGCCTGGAGTCCCAATTCGCGAACGACGTCGTCCCGCACGCGCTGCGTCGCCGTCGCCGTGTAGGCGTGCACGGCGGCACTTGGGAAACGTTTCTTTCAGGCGGCGGAGCATGCGGTATTCGGGGCGAAAATCGTGCCCCCATTCGCTGATGCAGTGCGCCTCGTCGATGGCAAAGAACGACACCGAGACGCTCTTGAGAAAGTCGAGCATACGGTCGGTCATCAACCGCTCGGGCGACAGGTAAAGCAGCTTGACGCGGCCGGCGCGCACCTCGTCGGCCACGCGGCGTTTTTCCCCCGGCAAGAGCGTGCTGTTGACGCAGGCGGCCGGCACGCCGCAATCGCCCAGTGCGTCGACCTGGTCCTTCATCAACGAGATGAGCGGCGAGACGACTACGGCCAACCCCGGCTGACAGAGAGCGGGCGCCTGAAAACAAAGCGATTTGCCGCCGCCAGTGGGCAGCACCACCACCGAGTCGCGTCCGGCGACGACGGCCTGCATCGCCTCCGCCTGAAGCGGGCGGAAGCTGTCGTACCCCCAGTACTTCTGCAGGATGGCCCGAAGCTCGTCCATGGGTGGGGATCTTCTCTTTTTTCGGGTCCTTGCTCAATGCACGGCCGCTCATGGCACGGCAAGCCATTTGCAATTCGTTGCTCCCGGCAGATCGATCCAGGCACTTCGCCCGGAGGAAATACCGATGATTCGGCCCGTTCAAAAGCATCTCGTTAGAAAGCAGCTCGGCGGCGGCGCCAGCGAATCGGCGGCCGACTATTTGCCGCGGAAACTTACGCTGCCGGCGCTCAGACGAGCGGCCGCGGTATGCGAAGGCTGTCCGTTGTATCGCGACGCGACGCAAACCGTATTCGGCGAGGGGCCGGCCGACGCGCAAATTGTGCTGGTGGGGGAAACGCCCGGGGATCAGGAAGATCGGCAGGGGAAACCTTTCGTCGGACCTGCGGGCAAGGTGCTCGACGACGCTCTGGTCGAAGCGGGGCTTAATCGAGGCGAGGTTTACGTGACGAATGTGGTCAAGCACTTTAAATGGGAGCCGCGCGGCAAACGACGACTTCACAAGAAGCCGAGTGCTCGCGAGATGGCCGCCTGTCACCCCTGGCTCGACGCCGAACTCCAAGTGCTCCAACCGAAGGTCATCGTGTGTCTGGGGGCGACGGCCGCTCAAGCGCTGTTGGGCCGCGCCTTTCGTGTGAGCCGGCAACGGGGCCAGCGAGTGATGGGACCGGATGGAATGGCGGCAATTGCCACGCATCATCCCTCGGCCGTTTTGCGGGCTCCGGATCCGGCGGTCCGCCGTCGCATGAGACAAGAACTGGCCGCGGATCTGTCGATCGCGGCCAGTTTGCTCGGGCAAAACGACTGAACGGAATCAGGCTCCAATCCAAATGGGGCAAGATTAGCACCCGCCCCGCCAGCCGCCGCCCGATGAGTTTCGTTTCGTCTACCGCCGACTTGCGCCGGTTGCAGATTCGCGATTCTCTGCCCGCATCAGGGCACGGGCGTGCGTTGGCCCGTCACCAGGCTGATCAGGAACAACACGATGAACACGACGAACAGGATCTTCGCCACGGCGGCAGCAGTACCCGCGACCACGGCGAATCCCATGACTCCCGCGATCAACGCGATGATGAGAAAGGTAATTGCCCAACCCAACATGATTGTTCTCCTTCAGAAAATCGGCCGGGAGCGGTTTTTGAAACGGGGCCAATTCCCTGCCCCCACGGCCACCGCTCACGTGCCGGCAGCCGCGTCGACTCCCTCCGATTGTTTGCCTTTGATTCACTTTTTCGGACTTCTCTCCGTCGCACGATGCATCCATCGCGCATCCAAAAAGAAGCCATCGAGTCAGAACGCCGAGTGAGAATCGCAAACTGTGTGCCGCCCGCGCGGCTCATCTGGCGCCGGTCAAATGTCCGAGTGCGCGCGGGTAAGGACGCGGACATGTTTTGTCCATCGCTCCGACTGCGGCAGCGAAGGGCTCACTGCAGTAGAGAAGGGAAATTCATAAGGAACTCTCGCGAATAAAAGCGGACAGTCCGACCGTTAATTCGCGCCTTGCGGGGCTCGCGGCTGGGGGGGCACGCAACTTGCACCCTCAACAAACCAGCCTTGCGAAAGACCGAATTGGTCGCGGTGAGGAAAAAATGGCGAAGGAAGCGCCAGAACAAAGAGGGCACATGTCTCAAGAGAACTCGCTAGTAATCAATTCCGCAGCCGCTGCGCCACATTCGGGGCCAAGTCAACTTCTCGGCTATTATCCGCTTGGCACCGGCTTTGGTTCGACCATCGGGGCGGCGCTGGTGAGCGTGGCGATGGGAGCCGCCGGGGCGGGCAGCGTGGCGATTTATACGTCTGCAGCCACCGGCGTCGTGATTGGAGGGTGGGCCGGTCATGCGATCAGCCGGCGACGCTCGAAACGGGTGGATGCCGATGTCCTGCGACGTCGGAGTCGCACGATTCGTCTGCTGCGAGTGACGCGGATGCTGCGACGCCGCGACGTCGCTTGAGGGGCCCCATCTCCACGAGTCCGTCTGCGGACAATAGAGGGTGAGGACCATGAAGCTCGAACCGGCCACGCGGCACATGCTGCACGCCGTCGGCGTTCGGCGAACTTTGGCGACGACTGCGCGCGCCGTCGATTCGCCACCGTTCCCGCACGCGAATTGGCGGATTTCCGCTGTTCGAGATCGCATTTGGTCCTAGGCGGGCTGAGCCTCACGGACATGCCAAGGCGCTGATTGCCCTCGGCGATCACGCGACCGGGGTGCTGGCGATTGGCGGCTTGGCACAGGGTGTGGTCGCGGTCGGCGGTTTGTCGGAAGGATTGATCGCGATCGGCGGCTGCACGCTGGGGTTGTTTGCTGCTTTCGGCGGCGTCGCGGTCGGCGCGTTCGCCGTGGGTGGCGTAGCCTTGGGTGGCGTGGCTCGTGGCGGCGTCGCTGTCGGCCTGTCCGCCCGCGGACGCGAAGCCGTTTCGCCCTACGAGTGATCCTGGTAGCTCGTATCGACTCTGAATCCAAGAACGGATTCGAGTTCCGCGCGGTCCGCCGGCCGGTTCCGCGCCGTGAACAACGCGCTGGAATTCTTCGCTGGCGCCGATCCGAACGCTCAGACTTCCATCCGCTCGACGACGACGGCGTTCTCCTGCTCGGCCGTGTCGACCCCCAGACGTTGATAGACCCCGCAGTGACCGCTGAGGCCGCGCCAAATCAAACCCGAGCCGATGGCGGTGGCAGCCACTCCGCGGAGGGAGCGAAAGCCGCCCATCGTCATCAGGATCGTTCCGCCGGCGATCACCGACGCCAATCGCTCCATCTGACCCACGTTGACCTGGCCGCACGTCTCGCCGCCACGTCCGGATGAACTCTGCATGACGAACTCCTTGATCCACGACCTGATGCGATGCGGAGACACTGTACTGCGTGCACGCCGCATGCCAGGGGCTGTCCCAGACCGACAGCAGGAAAGTCTGCGAGTAGCTTACCCCGTCTGGGCATGCGGCGTGAACTCTAGGGTCCCGGGCGTGCTCTTCGGCGACACTCATTGGTCGTCGAGCGACCATCCTCACGTTCCGCTGTTTCCCCAGCGGGACACGTTCAACCAGGACGCCGAAACGGTCGCCCGGACCATGGCCAGCAAAAAGGTCAGGCCGAAGGGGATCGGTTCGGGCATTCGGATGATCCAATACTTCATCAATCGCGCGGGCAAGAATCTGTCCGCGACCCACAAACGCGAGTTGGAAAAAGCCAAGCGGATCCTCCAGGAGCGGGCCGAGCGCGAGACGGCGAAGCCAGCCGCCCATTCCAAGCGACGAACTCGTTCGCGTGAGCCGCTGAGCGCATCGGTTGCACCTTGCGGGTGGTGCCGTATCACCGGTCATCTTCACCCTGGTGTTTTCACCCAAGTCCGAGTCCGGACCTTGCCGGTCTCGTTCAAGAAAAAGTGTCCGGACCTGACCTAGCCCTCAAGTCTCCGTTTTCACGAAAGTGTCCGGACCGGACCCGGTCCGACGCGAGGGCCCCCTTTCCAAGAAAGTGTCCGGACCTGACGTGTCCGGGTCCGCCCGCCGGCGCGCCTTTCGCCGATTCTCCAATCTGGCCAATGACTTGCGACCGGTCCCCGACATCTCGTCCCGGTCACCGCATCCTGTCCGGTCTGTTTCCGAAAGAGACCGGACCTGTCCGGACCTTACCCCGATCAAGTGTCCGGACCGGAGACAAGGGTCCGGCAAATAGGACCGGCCGGTCCCCGCGGACTTCCGGACAAGTGTCCGGACCGGTGAGTGCGGACCGATCTGTCCAGCAAGCGTCGCCGTCGCAGGACACCTCGTCCGTGGGCGGGGCGTGATCACGGGGTTGCGCACGGCCGGCGCGCAGTCGCATCGCCGCGGCACAAAGGCTCCAAACTTCATTTTGCCACAAATGGCCAAATCACCAAGATCAGATTTCTACGGGCGGCGGCTCCGGCCGGCGGCGACGCGTCAAGTTTTGCGGCCAGCGTTGAGTTTGGGGACCGGGTTGTCGTGCGGGTCTCTGGCTGAAACGCTCATGGCGACGATTCGTCCGAATCGGCCTGAAATCGTTCGCGCGCCGGTTGTCCCGCGACGAAGCGAATCCTTCACAACGCCAGCGATTCCCGGCCGATCCCTTAGTGCCGACGCGCTACAAAATTGCCTTCGCGGGCCCGCGCGGCAGCGCAGCACTTCTCGACTTACCATGACGGCGGCCGAGGATTTTATTCATGATGCGAGTTTGGCGCGGCAGCTCTTCGTCGAAGCGTTCGGGCTTTCTGGCGGGGCTGACGCTGTTGGCGGCAGTTGGCTTTCTTTACCTGAACTTTGAACCCGCGCCGGCCGGCGCCGATCGCAAGCACCGAAAAATTGACCTCGCGCGGCTGGCGTCCACCGTCCAATCGCTCCCCAAGCCCGCGGCAACGACTGTCGTCCCCCTGCCGACCACGCCGGGCAAACCGGGGGAAAAGGTCGCCGCGCAGGCACCGGGCGAGTTCGACCGGATGGCCCTCTTGATGAACATGATCCTGCTCGAACAGGGTCGCAAGCGGCTGGCCGACGTCTCCGACTACACCTGCACCTTCTTCAAGCAGGAGCGGCTCGGCAGCGAGCTGGGCGAAGGGCAGATCATGGAGCTGAAGATGCGGCACAAGCCCTTCAGCGTCTACATGAAATGGCTCAGCGGCGAAAAAGGGCGCGAGCTGCTCTACGTCGACGGCGAGCAAGACAACAAGATGACCGTGCATCCGGGCGGCTGGAAGTCCCGGATCGTCCCCGCCATCAAGCTCGAACCGGACAGCTCGCTGGCGATGAGCGAATCGCGACACCCCGTCACGATGGTCGGCCTGCTCAAGCTGTCCGACGAAATCATCGCTCGCCGCAAGAGCGAGATCGAACGCAAGTGCCCGATCCGCTGCCAGTTCATCGAAAACGAAACGGCCAACGACCGCCCCTGCTATTGCTTCGTGTCGGTCTATCTCGATCGCAAGCTGTCCGAGGAATATCGCAAGTCGATCCAATACATCGACCGCGAATTGCTCCTGCCGATCTGCGTCAAGAACTATACGTGGCCGGAAGCGAAGCAGACATTTGCCAACGATACGGCTCTCGACGAGGCGACCTTGGTCGAGCACTACGCCTACACGGAGCTGCAATTCAACCAGCAGCTGGCCAACGACGACTTCGACCGGGCGAACAAGACCTACAACTTCCGCCGGTAGTCGAACTCAAACCCGCAGGTGCTCAAGCGCCTGTTCGATCGGCGTGACATAGCCCAGGTAGAACGGGCCGAACTGAGCGTAGCGGGCCGAGGCGCGATCGAACCGCATCGTGTAAACGATTTCCTTGATCGACTCGGGGTTTCGTCCCCAGAGCGTCACTCCCCATTCCCAATCGTCGAAACCGGTCGATGCCGTGATCAGCTGGCTCACCCGGCCGGCAAACTTGATCCCCGACGTCGCGTGCTCGGCCATGAGCGCGCTCCGCTCGCTGAACGGGAGCTGATACCAGTTGGCCGCCGGGTCGCGAATCTTGTTCATCGGGTAAAAGCAAAACACCGGCAGCGGCGGAAAATCGGGGTAGAGCCGCTGCTTGTTCATCGCCGGCAGCCGCTGGGCGTACGCGTTCATCTTGGCCTGGTAAGCGGGGTCGCTCTCAGCCGTGCCGTCCTGCCGCAGCCGTTCTCCGTACTGCTCGACCGTGGGGACATACTCCGAGACTTCGGTGATCGAGACGAAGGAGTACATCGGAACGAGCGCCGGGCCGAGCCCGCTTGCCCGGATGGCCTGTGGCACCGAGTCGACGAGCAGCGGATCGGGATCGAGCAGCATCAGGCCGAGATCGGCCTTGTGACCCGAAACGAGCGCAGCACTGCAACCGCTGCGGGGCTCCTTGGCGTTCCGGATTGAGCAGCCGCGTCAGCTCTTTACGGCCGCGCTTGCGCGTGGCATCGTCGAGCTGATTTAAGGCCTGCGGGTCGACGCGGTAATAGAGGTGCAGGCAGTGCCAGCCCTCGGCCATGCGGATGGTCGGTTCCGGCAGCGGGGTGGGGGCGTGGCCGTGCGAATGGGGCGGACGCGGCGAGGAAGTCACGATCGATTTTTTCCTTCTGGTCGCGGGGGCAGGAGTGCGGCGCCGGGTGCTGACTGCCGAGTGAACGCGGGGTCGCGTCGGGGCGTCGCATTTGCTGCCTTGTGGTTACCAGTCCGGTTTGCTGACGTCAACGCCGGCGATCACCATCACGCTGCGATCGCAGTCACGATGCCAGCCTGCTTAAGGCAGCCGTGGCGTCGGCGATAAATTCGTCGACGATCTCCCGGCACGTTTGCACGGCGGCGATCCCGCCGCAACCCTGGCCGGCCGGGAAACAGTTGTGTGCCGGGTCGCGTTCGGCCATCTCGGGGAAGAGAAAGCCCAGCAGCCCGCGTTGGGCCATGAGTTCGGCCTGCTGCGGGAACGGTTTGATTTCCTGCGGGCGGCGTTCCCAATCTTCGGTTGTCGCGTTGCGAAGGGCCCGCAGCGTCTTGCCCGTCCAGCAGCGCGAGATCGACCGTGTCACTTTCGCTGGCCCGCACGATGGCTTGCTTGTAGACCTCGGCCGCCCGCGCTTCCTGCGAAGCGACGAACCGCGTGCCGACCCACACGCCCGCACACCCGAACGCGAGCGCCGCCGCCAAGCCTCGGCCGTCGTAAATGCCACCGGCGGCCACGACGGGAATCGAGACGGCATCGACCGCTTGCGGGAACAGGGCGAACGACCCGACTGAGCCTGTGTGCCCCCCCGCTTCCGAGCCTTGGGCGACAATCAAGTCGCAGCCGGCCTCCGCTGCCATCCGGGCGTGCTTCACGGTCGCGGTAACTGTGATCACTTTCAGGCCCGCCTCGTGGCACAGGCCGATCACGCGACTGGGGACGCCGAGCCCGGCGGCAAAGCTGGTCGCTCCGCCGTCGATGATCCGCCGCACTTCTTCGATCGGGTTGTCGTTGAGCGCGTGCAACAGGTCGACGCCGAACGGCTTGTTCGTCAACAGCCGCACGCGGGCCATTTCTTCGCTGATCTGGCCGGGAGTCAGGTCGCCTGCGCCCAGGACGCCGTAACCGCCAGCCTCGCTCACCGCCGCCACCACCTCGGCCAGCGAAACGCCGGCCATTCCGGCCAGCATGATCGGATAGCGGACGTTCAACAGTTCGGTCAGCCGCGTCTGCAACATGGCCAGCTCATCTCCTTCGCGCCGGTGACGAGTGCAACAACGTGCCTCATCATACACGCCGAGCCCAGCGAAGGCGTCGAACTTGCCAGCGGGAGAGCGCAACCCGACGGCGTCCGCTGATCCGACCCGTCGTGGGACGCTCAGCGTTCGCGCCAGAGCACTTCGTCGGCGATGGCCAGGCGTGCCTGGACTTCGGCGACGTCGCGGCGAAAGCGGTGCGAGTCGCTCGGATAGCCGTGCGTCGGCTTCAGTTCCGGGAGATGTGTCCGCCAGAAGCGGTTGAACAGCTCCATCGTCAGCTCGCGGACATATTTCGAGACCATCGACGCCACGGCCACCGGAAAGTGTCGCTCGGCCTTGGCCTCGAAGCGGATTTCCGTCGGACCGACGCGATAGATGCTGGACCCTCGGGACTCGCCGCGGCAGACCACCATCCGGCCGTCGAGGCAGTCGACCAGTAGATCGCCGTAGTAGTTGCGGCCGCCGTGCTTGTCGGCGATGACGACCGTCGGCCCTGCATCGTCCGGGTTCCAGACTCGCCGCAGCAACTGCAGATGGAGCCGCGACAGGCTCGTGGCCTTGTTTTCGGTGCGGCGGTTCTCGCGGTTCCAGCGCCTGGGGGAAACGACGTCGCTCCGGATGGCTCGCAGCCGCACGCCGGTAGCCTCGCAGATCGTCCGCCACTTCTCCGCCGCGATTGCAGCCGAGTGTCCCTGTTCGCTCACGGGCAGGGGCAGATCGACGTCATCGGAGTACCAAAGATCGCGGGCGCGGCCGCCGCACTTGCCGTCGACGCTTCCATCTGTGTCATCCGACGCTGAATCGGGGCCCATCAATCCGTCGAGCAGCTCGTTGAGCGCCGCGGAACTTCCGACGCGATGCCAAACGTCGCCAGCACGCTTCGCTCGAGAGCTCCCAATCCGATGGCCGGGCTATAGACTTCTTTCGAGTCGGCGATGTGCAGGCGATCGCTCATCGTGAGCGGCGCCGATTGTTCTTCCGCGGCCGGGCTTTCTTCACACTCGGCAACGGCGACGGCTGCGTCGTCCATCGTTGCGGTGGATTTCTTGCGGCGCACGGTGCGGGTGGCTCGCTTGCGCACGGCCGGTTCTGCTTCGCCATCGTCCGTTGCTGCGGCAACTGCCTTACGTTCGGCGATGTCGGCGAAGACCTGCCAGAAGTCGGTCCGATGGGGCCAACGTCCGGGAACTTCCCAAACCGTGGCGGTCAGCACCAACGGCCCGAAGTTCGGACCGTATCCGGCCTCATCCATTCCGATGACGATTCCCATGTCGGGGCGCGCTCCTCGCTTGCCGCGGGCAGACCGTCGTGTCTGCCGCTCGCGCCCCTGTTCTTAGCACAGACGGGAGGCCGATTTCAAACGCTCGGCGGCTCGACGGACGAATCGCTGCGCTATTGGAAGCGCAAGAGGCCGAACGATTCGGGCCGCGGCTTCGTCGACGCGGGCGGAACCCATGCCTCTTGCTTGACGGCCGGCGCCGTCCGCACGATGGCCAGGCCCCACGCCTCGCCCGGACGCGGCGGCTGCGGCACCATCTCCGAGAAGGGAATCATCCCTTCGATCCGCCAGCGCTCATCGTCCCCTTCGGCGCGGACGGCGATGTTCGGATCCCAGCTCGGGTCGTTCCAGCACGATTCGGCGATGCAGCCGCGCTGGTCGATGTCGATTTCGTACCAGGTCGTGCCGTCGCGATCGACGTCGAGAAAGAGGGCGATGCGGTCGTAAGCCGACAGATCCATGTCGTGCGTGCGGCCCAGCGTCATCGGCCCGTCCTTTGGCATTCCGGGCACGCGGGGAATCGACGCAGCGAAGTAGAGGAACTGCGCGTCGTGCGCGAACATCACGAAAGCGTGCGGCGCGTTGCCGGCGAGCGGCACCGCACTCGTCGACAGGGGAACCTCGACGGCCTCCTGCCAGCCGACGTCGGACAGCAGCCCGTCGATCGTCAACCGCTCGGTTGGCACCTGGCAGGTGACCGTTTTTTGCGGCAAGCGCTCGCCGATTTGCGCAGCAGCCAGCGACGCGGCGGTGAGCGCGTCGGACTTGGAAACGGCGCCGTCGGGTGCATCGGCATCGGTGGCGCCGGCCTGGACCACCTTGGATGTTTCGACCGCTTCACCCGGCAGCGAGGTCATTCCCGTCTCGCGCATCAGGGCGGCCAACGGAAACTGGATTGCCGGCGTGCGATAGAGGGAGGGCGACTTGCGGCGGATGAGCGCGGCCATCTTCAGGGCCGAGTCGCGCTGACCGGCCCAACGCAGTCCGGCCATGTCGGACTTGCCGTAGTGTAGCTGGCGTGACGTCGTGACCAGTCTCAACGGATCGGGCCCGTCGAGCGCGCCGGGATCGCGGTCCTTGGGTTCGACGGCGGCCTGGGCGAGGGCCTTATCGATCTTTTCCTCGAGCACCGATGAGTTAACCTGGACGTGCGACGTCCGCACCGACTCTTTCCGCAGGCGTTGATAGGTCAGCTCGGCCGACGTCCAGTATTGAAACAGCCATTGCATCGCGTCGAACGTGGCCGGCTCGTCTGGGAATCGCTCCACCAGGTCCATCAGCGTGACCTCGGCCAGTTCCCACTGTGCGTTCCGCCGATAGGCGTCGGCCAACAGCACGAGCTGCAGCGCCGCGGACGCATTGTCGATTCCGCCGGTTTGCTGGTGCAGCATGCCGATCAGGTCAGCTCCCGCCGCGCCGCCGACCACGCGTTGCCGAACCATCGCGCGAAAGTTGCGGTCCCTCCTCGCGAGGCGTTCGGCTTGCTCATTGACCTCGCTGGTCACATTGCGAAGCCGACGTCGCGCGTCGGTCCCCGGCCCCAGCCCGATGCCCGTGAAGAAATCACGCAGCGCGGTCATCCGCGGGTCGGTGCCGTTCGCGTCCGGAGCGACGTCCACCAGTCGATAGGCCTCGGTTTCCGTGACAGCCGACTCGACCGGAATCAACAGGCTGGCGCCGCCGTGGCCAGCGTGACGACCGACGAGCCGTGCCGCGGCAGAATTTCCTGAGCGTCGAGCCGGCAGTCCCCCGCGCTGCCCGTGGGCAACCGCATGAAGACTCGCGCGGTGGTCCACGGGGCCAGACCCGCAACGCGCGTCTGCTCGGGAAACGCTGCCGGATCGCCGGCTTGTCGCACGGCCCCCATCAGCGCGTTGGCCAGCACGGTTCCCGCCGCGTCGTCGGCCGCGGGCTGATCGAAAATCACGACCGTCGGCCGCCACATGCGAATCTGGCAGACGAGGTGGCCGTAGAACATCGGCTGAAACTTGCCTTCCGTGCGCCGCATCCAGTCGGCCACAAGCTTTTGCGGATCGCGGTCGAGCCCCGGAACGTCGAGCGGAAAACGCCAGCCGGTCACGCCCTGCGAGCCGCCGGCAACAGTCACCGCTTCGTGTAGTTTGAGATCAAGGGTTGCATCGCGGGCTCCTTCCCCCTCGGCCTGGCCGCGGATGGGAAGGAGGACGACGCTGCGATAGCCCAACTCGCCCGATTCCTTGGCCAGTGCATTGAACGAGATGCGATCGGGCCGCGACTGCACGGCCAAAAACGCCGCCCGGCGTTTGCCCGCCCGCGACGGTTCCCACGTTTGGCCGCCGTCCGCCGTGTGCAGAATGCAGCCGAAGGTGCCGACGGCACACCCCGAGTTGTCCGTCGCAAAGGCGAGCCGTTCGAGCGGCGCCGTCTGGCCCGTCGGCTGAGGCCGCCAGCTGCGGCCGCCATCCGGCGAATGCCAGATCACGCTCCCCGGCGAGCCGGCGATCCACAACCGTTCGCCGCGCACGACCAACGCGTGGAAATTGAAGATGCTGCGTGCCTCGTCGGGCAGGGGCGTCGTCGGCGTTTCCCAGACCACGCCGCGATTGTGCGTGCGGAGGACTAGCGCCTCGTCGCCGACCATCCAGCCGCTGTCGTCGCGACCGAGCTTCACATCGTAGAGACCGCGGAGACCGAAGCGGCCGGCGCGGACGTCGAGCACGCGTCCGCCGTCGATGCGGGCCGCTTCCCCCTCGAGGCCGGCAACCACGCCGAGGCTTGGCGCCAGAAAATCGGCCGCCCGCCAACCGTCGTGCCGCGGGCCCTCGACCGGTTGCCACGTGCGGCCGCCGTCAGCCGTGGTAATCACGCCGGCGGGAAACTCGGACGTGGGCTCGCCGACTACGACGCCCGCGTCGGGCGAGAAGAACCGCACGTAATGCAATTGCGGGAGGGGCCGCCCGCTCCGCGCAAGATTTGTCCACGTCTTGCCGCCGTCTCGCGTCGACAGGATGGCGCCCACGCCGACGCGCGTGAATGGCGTTGTCGCTCCGCCGGCCACCCAGCCGATGCGATCGGTCAGAAAGCAGACGCTGCGCAGCACGCAATCCGCCGGGATGGGCAAGAGCTTCCAGGTCTGGCCGCCGTCTTCAGTCCGCCACACGGTGCCACGATCGCCGACGCTCCAGCCATCGCGGCTGCCGAGAAAACAGACGTCGTGCAGGTTGGCGTCATCCCGCAGCGCTTCGTCAACGAGCGGCGTCCGCGCGGGAGCGGGCGCGGGTGAATTTGACGTGACGGCCGGACCGGTTGGCGGCGGCGGCGACGATTGGGCTGCGGCCGGGCGAGGAATGTTGACGCAGCAGACGGCCAGCAGCGCCCCGGCCATCCAGGCGCTCGCGCGAGGAAAGTCCATCCTTGGATCTCCTGCCGAGTCGACGTGCGCTTGACCGAGGTCGGGTGGATTCGGCGCGGCGGCGGCCGGACCACCTTGATATGGGCGAAGCGTTAACTCGGGTGGGGGAAGAACGTGCCGACGACGTGCCCCGAGACCACGGTGAAGTGGAGCTTGCCATCTTCAATACTGGCGTCGGGGAGCAGGAATTCGTCGATCTCTTTGAGCAATTCGGGGATTTTTTTGTCGGGGAAGACTTTGTCGTCGAGGACGATCACCGTCCCGACGACGCGCTCGCCCGGAAGATAATGCAGCTCGACGGCGCCGCTGTCCTGGCCCGGCTCGGCCTGGATCAGAAAACGCTCGGAGTAGGGAGTTCGCAGCGAACGCACAAAATGCAGGGCCATAACTCGCACTCACCCGAAGAAGTAAAGGAGAGGGATGCCGGCTCCGACGCCAAAACCATCAGGAGGACCACGCCCATGCAGCCGGACGCCTGCCCGCGCGATTTCCCCTCGCTGCTGCGATAGTGCAGGCCCGTTCCGGGAACGGTGAGGGCCTCGTACCGCCGGCCCTTGGCGTTGACGCCGACGCGAAAATCCTTGCCGCCGACCGAATAGCCGACGCCTCCCTTACTCAGGTTGACGCGGAACGGCCCAAAGTTGACGCTTTTGCGATAGCTCCATCCCATGGCCCGTCGGTCCTTCGGCCGGATGCCGCTTGGCGCTCAAGGTTTGTCACGCTGGGTCCAACCAACTGATGGACTCGCAACGCCTTTCGTCATGCCGGTTTGCTGCGAGAGGATAGTGGAAGCGGGCAGGGGAATCCAGACGGGTTTTGTTACAATGCGGGCCTTGAGCGATCCGTCAGCGACAAACACGCAATCTAGAGGTCGATGAAGACAATTCGCGTAGGAAACGGCGCCGGGTTTTGGGGTGACAACCTCGATGCGCCCCGCCGCCTCTGCGAAGGGGCGCAGCTCGACTATCTGACGCTCGAATACCTGGCCGAGCTGACGATGTCGATCCTCGCGCACCAGAAGTCGCGGAATCCCGCCGCAGGCTGGGTGACCGACTTCGAGATCGTGCTCCGCGATCTGCTCCCCGCTCTTCGCGCTCAACCGGGCCTCAAGATTGTGACCAACGCCGGCGGGATGAACGCGGCCGGCTGCGCGGCGGCCGTCTCGCGAGTGCTCGCGGAAGCGGGACTCGCGGAGGCGCCGATCGGCATCGTCACCGGGGACGATCTCTTGCCGCGGCTCGACGAACTGACCCGCGCGGGCGAAACGTTGGCCCACTTCGAGACGGGCGAAGCGATCGACGCGGTCCGCAGCCGGATCGTCAGCGCCAACGCTTACCTCGGAGCAGCCGGCATCGTCGAGGCCTTCGCCGCCGGGGCGCGGATCGTCATCACCGGACGCGTGGCCGATGCTTCGCTCACCGTCGGGCCGGCCGTGCACGAATTGGGCTGGACCTTTCGCGACTGGGAGCGGCTCGCCGCGGCGACCGTGGCCGGCCACCTGATCGAATGCGGCGGACAGTGCACCGGCGGCATGTACTCCGGCTGGACGCCCGACATTCGTCTGGCCGACATCGGCTATCCGATTGCCGAGATCAGCGAGCAGGCCGACGTCACGATCACCAAGCCCGCCGGCACGGGCGGCCTGGTGACGGTCGAAACGGTGTCCGAGCAGTTGCTCTACGAGATCGGCGATCCGGCCCACTACCTCACTCCCGACATCGACACCGACTTTACGCAGGTTCGCCTGACGCAAGCCGGCCCCGATCGCGTGAGCATGACGGGGGCCCGGGGCAATTCGGCTCCCGAGAAGTTCAAAGTCTCGATCGCCTATCAGGACGGCTACCTCGTCTCGTCGACGTTGACGATCTGCGGCCCCCACGCGGTCGAGACGGCGCGCTCGGCCGGAGCGACGATTCTGGAAAAGCTGCGCTTGGCCGGCGTCATGCCCGCGCGGACGAATGTCGAAGTGCTCGGCGCCGGCGACACGGCTCCGGGGTTGCCCGGCGAGCGGGCCGCGCCTTGGGAGGTCGTGCTGCGGGTGAGTGCGGCCGATCCGTCGCGGGCCGTGCTCGAGCGCTTCACCTGTGAGTTCGCGCCGCTGGTGACGGCCGGGCAGCCCGGGGTGACGGGCTATGTCGGCGGCCGGGCCAAGACCCGACCCGTGCTCGCCTACTGGCCGACCACGATTTCCCGCGAACAGGTCGCCGCGCGGTCGACGGTGAAAACGGCCCGGGAGTGGATCGCATGAACGGCACGATCCGCCTCGGCGAAATTGCCCACGCCCGCTCCGGCGACAAAGGGAACCACGCAAACGTCGGCGTGATCGCCTTCACTCCCGAGGGCTTTCGCTACCTGGCCAAGGTGCTGACCGAGGCCCGCGTTGCCGAGTATTTTTTGCCGCTGCGGCCGACCGAGGTGCGGCGCTACGAGCTGCCGGGCGTGAGCGCGTACAACTTTTTGTTGTTCAACGTGCTGGGCGGCGGAGCGAGCCGCTCGCTGCGAACCGACAGCCAGGGCAAGACGCTCGCGCTGGCGCTTTTGGAAATGCCGATTCCCGCGCCCCCGCCCGCAGACCTTGAGCGGATGCGACGACCGGCGTCCGCAACCCATCCCCAAACCGCTTAAGACTCCCCGAGGCGACCTCACGATGACCGAGCGGCTCGTCAAACTGACGATGACGGACGACGGCGTGGCCCAGGTGACGCTCGATCGTCCGGCCCGACGCAACGCACTCACGCGCGAACTGCTGTCTCAGCTTTCGGCCACCGTGGCCGAGGCGGCGGCCAACCCGGCGACGCGGCTGCTCGTGCTCGAAGGCAATGGTCCGGCGTTTTGCGCGGGGATGGATCTCGACGAGATGCAGCAGCGGGCGGCGGCTCCCGACGCTCGCGCCAGTGGGACCAGGATGCGGCCGGCTTCCGCGACGCGCTTGTCGCCATTCTCAAGGTCGACATGCCGACCTTGGCCGTCGTGCACGGGCCGGCGATCGCCGGCGGATTCGGCATCGTGCTGGCCTGCGACCTGGTGCTGGCGACGCCCGCCGCCAAATTCGCGCTGCCCGAAGTGAAGCGGGGAATCAGCCCGGCCGTCGTCTCGCCGCTGTTGCTTTATCGCATCGGCCACGGGCCGGCGATGCCGCTGTTACTGGAAGGGGGCACGATCAACGGCGACGAAGCGTACCGCTTGGGGCTGTGCCATTACCTGGCGCCGGCCGAACAGCTCGCCGAGCGGCGTCGCGAATTGGTGGCGGCGCTCCTGGGCGGGCGCCGCAGGCGCTGGCGGTCACCAAGCGGCTCGTCCGCAGCTTCGCCCTCGATACGCTCATCCACCAACTCGAAGCGGGACGCAAAGTCTCGGCCGAGGCCCGCGGTTCGAGCGAAGCCCGCGAAGGACTGGCCGCGTTCCGCGAGAAGCGCGAGCCGAAGTGGGTCCCGCCCCGCGATGCTGGCGGATAGATCGAGGCGTGAGGCGATCGACCCTCATTGCGCAGCCGGCGCGCGGCGGATACAATTGACCAGAGAAACGTCCGTGCGAGACTTGAGCGCCGCGCTCCGTCACCTGACGCCGCGCGGAACGTGCTTCTTCTCCGTCAGGAGATTGCGAAATGTCCGGAAAAGGTCGTCAATCGGTCCGCCGGCCCGCGACCAAGCTGCCGCACCTCCGTAAGAAGATGGCCCAAGTGGCGCCGCGGGACCGCACGCGCGGCGGTAAAACTTTCGGGAAGTAATCCTGCTGCTGGGCGTTTCAGCCGTGCGCCGAGATCCTTCCACGCTAGTTCCGCAGGGCAAGCAAACCGCGGAGTTGCATCCAGTCGTGCAGCCGGGCCGGCCACGTTCCCAAGGCGAAGGCGATCTTGGGGTCCTTCGTGCCGAGACCCAGGCCGTGCCGGCCTTTTTCGTAAACGTGCATTTCGGCCGGGACGCCCGCTTTTCGCAGCGCGAGGAAGAACTCGATGCTGTTCTCGACAGGCACGGCATTGTCTTCGGCGGTGTGGAACAGAAATGTCGGCGGCGTTTGGGCCGTGACCTGAGTTTCGTTCGACAGGCTCTCCGCCAGGCCCTTTTCCGGGTTGGGGCCGAGCAAGTTCTTCTTCGATCCGCCGTGGCCGAACTTGTCCGACATGGTGATCACCGGATAGGCGAGGATCGCAAAATCGGGCCGGCAGCTCTGGTGGTCAATCGGGTCGGAGGCGTCCGGCTTGCCTGCGTCGAAGTGCGTGGCGGCCGTTGAGGCCAGGTGTCCGCCGGCCGAAAAGCCCATCACGCCGACACGGTGCGGATCGATGTGCCATTCGCCCGCTTTCTCCCGCACGATCCGCATGGCCCGCTGCACGTCCTGCAGGGGCGACGGGATGGTGATAGTCGGGAGCCAGCCGGTACTTGAGCACGAAACCGGCGACGCCGAAGGTGTTGAAGTATTCGGCCACGTCGTGACCTTCGTAGTCGATCGCCAGGTGTTGATAGCCGCCGCCCGGGCAGATGACCACGGCGCAGCCGTTGGCGATGGCGGGAGCGGGCAAATGCACGGTCAGCGTCGGCTTGTCTTTGTCGGCCGTGCCATGCGCTCCGGGAGCCCCCTCGGGCCAGAGCAGGATCACTGGTTTACCGGCCGCCGATTGGTCGGCCGCAGCGACGCAATTCACGAGAGTCAGGAATGCGGCCGCTGCAGCGATCCCGGCCGCACCAAAACGGCATCGTCGTCGAATCATGAGTGCTCTCTCCCGGAAGTCAGTAGACGTTTTCACGGAGCACGCTCAGTGGGTAGAACGTGTCGCGCCAGCGTACGCCCTGTCGCTTCAGCGTCAAGTAAGCCGACCGCCACATCGTATAAAGCAGCGCGAGAATCGCGACAGGCAACCCGAGTGAAACAACAGCGGACGACCCGAGCATCCGCGCCGTGACGGCTGTCGCCGCGTGTAAAAACAGCACGCTCGCCAGCCAGCCGCTTCCCCGCAAGTCGGGCCAGATCAGAATGGCCGCGTACGGGAATAAGTTGAAGAGCACGACGACGAGCGAATACCCCACCAGCTTGACGAGCGAATACTCGAAGATGGCGAAGCCGTTCTTTTCCAGGCCGCGAATCACGCCGAAGAACGAGTCTTGCCATTGCACGCTCAGTCCGCCGCCCGCGTCGAGCGCGTCCTGCTTGAGGCCGCTGTGCTTGATGAGCTTGCCGAGCTTCACGTCGTCCAGCACGTCCAGGCGAATGGCCGCATGCCCGCCGCAGTGCTCGTAGGCCGAGCGTCGCACCAAATTGAACGCGCCCATCCCCAGGTACGACATGCGAAAGGGCGTCCGCACGAGCCAAGGCTGCGCCCCGATGCACAACAGCACGAAAAAGTACGCGTGCAGCACCTGCTCGAAGAAGCCGCTGCATTCGAGATGCGGCGCCAGCGTCAGGTGGTCGAGCGAGCCTCCTTCGCAGGCGGTTACCGCCTTGCGCAGGATGTCGGTGGCGAAGAAGACGTCGGCGTCAGTAAAGAGTAAGTAATCGCCGAGCGCGCGGGCGGCAGCCACGTGCATCGCGTGGCTCTTGCCCAGCCAGCCCTCGGGCAGCGCGTCGAGGTGGATCACGACAAGCCGCGGATCCTCGGCCGCCAGGCGGTCGAGGATCGCGCCCGTGGCGTCCCGCGAGCGGTCGTCGACGGCGATCAGCTCGAAGTTCGGGTAATCGAGGGCCAGCTTGGAGCGCATGGCGGCCTCGATCTTGGCCGCTTCGTCGCGGGCCGGCACGATAATCGAGACTTTGGGCCAGTCAACCGGCGGCTTGAGCGCGGCGACGACGGAATCGAGGGGCCGCCAGAGCAGGCTGATGAGCGACGGGGCCACACCCGCGACCCAAAAGACGAAGATTAGCCAGCCGACAACCAGGATCACGAGCGACATGGCGAGCATCATCGAGAGTCGATCGAGCGATTGTCAATCAGCGGCGCGGTTTGTTCCCCCCGCGGCCTGAGCTTTCATTCGTGCCGCAGCGCCCGGACCGGATCGATCATGGCGGCCCGCCGCGCCGGATAGACGGCGGCCAGCGTCGTCGTGACGACGGCGAAGCCCAGCACCGTGAGCGAAAGCCAGGTGGGAAAGACAAAGAGGGCTTCCTTCAGCTCGATCTTGATGTCGCGGTTCACCATGTCGCGAACCCAGGCGTCGCCGGGGTAGGCGCTGCCCATCGCCATCAAGAGGCCCACTGCTCCGCCAACCAGGCCGATCAAGGCGCCTTCCACGACGAACACCATCTGCAACTGGCCGTTGCTGGCGCCGACCGCCTTCATGATGCCGATCTCCCGCATCCGCTCGAGCACGCTCATCAGCATGGTGTTGGCGATGCCCATCGCCGCCACCACCAGTGCCACAGCCGCGATGCAGGTCATGCAGGCAAAGATCAAGAGGTACATCAGCCGCTCGTGCTTGATTCCTTCCATGAAGGCAAAGGCGGGCAGCCCCAGTTGGTGAATTTCGGCGAGCACCGGCTCGACACTGGTATCGCGATCGACCAGCACGTTGGCCATCTCGACGCCCCGCATGTGCGAGCTGCCGGTCGTGAATAAGTCGGTGGCCGTGCCGTAGGGGAGCACAAGGTCCCCCTCGGCCCGCATCGGATCCCAGGCGCGATCCTCTTCGGCGCTCTGTCCCCGCGTCACGCCGACGACGGTGAACTCGCGGACCATGGCGGGCGGGGCCTTGCGGGCCGACCCGGCAAAGGCCTTTTGCAGAATCTGCAGTTGGACGGGCGTCAGGTGCAGGTGCTCGAGCACGGAGGGCAGCTCCTGTCGCAGCTTGTCTATGGCGGCACTTTCGTCGTGGCTGGGATCGTCGCCGTCCGACTTGAAGAGCGCCATCGCCAGGCCGGCCCCCTCTCGCTGGGGCCGGAATTCGAGCTTGATCGTCTTGCCGACGACGCTGTTGAGCTCCGCGTCGTCCACGATGCCCAGGCGATAGAGCAGAAATTCCGAGACGACGACGGCCTGTTCGTTCGGCGACTCGAAATACCGCCCGGCGATCAGGTGCTCGTGACCCGACCGATCGTCGATCCGCGCTGCGCCGATGCCCGTCGCAACGGACTTCTTCCCCAAAATCGCGTAACAGTTTTGCCAGGTCTGCGGCACCACCGCCTCGACGTGCGGCAAATGGGCCAGCTGGTCGAGGCGTTCGCGGGTGAGCGGAACGGGCGGAGCCGACATATTGCGTTGACGGCCGGCGATCGCCTCGCGGATCCGCGCGCGGCGGGCGTCGGCCATCTGGCCTTTGACGTCGATCTTCTTGGCGTCGGCCTTGGGGTCGCCCCATTGCGGCTGGATGCGGATCTCGCGAAGGACGTCGCTTTTGTGGGTCTCGCGCTCGAAGGTGTCCTGCACCCCCTGGCCGATCGACAGGCTCGCCGCCAGCACGAAGCTGCCGAAGACGACACCCAAAGTCGTCAGCAGCGTCCGCAACTTTTGCTGCCACATGGCCGCCAGCGGTAACGCCAACAAGTCGCCGAAACGCACGGCTGCCCCTCGATCGAACGATTCAGGATACCACTTGCCCGTCCTTGAGCCGCACGACGCGATCGGTGCACGCGCGGGCCAGGTCTTCGTCGTGGGTGACGAGCACCAGCGTCGCTGCACTCTTGGCCAGGTGATCAGTGATCAGCGCCATCACTTCGCGGGCCGTCGCACTGTCCAGATTGCCGGTCGGTTCGTCGGCCAGGAGCACCTCGGGCCGATTGACGAGCGCCCGGGCAATGGCCACCCGCTGGTTTTCGCCGCCGCTCAGTTGCGAAGGCCGATGTTCGAGACGTTCCCCCAGCCCCACTGCTTCCAGGGCACGCCGCGCCTCGGCTCGCCGCTGCGTCCGCGACAGGCCGGCGAAGATCATCGGCAACTCGACGTTCTGCGCAGCGGTTCGCGAGGGCACCAGGTTAAACGACTGAAAAATCATGCCCCCCGCCGCCGAGCGGAAACGGGCCAGTCCGCGGCTCGACAGGCGATTGAGTTCGCGGCCGGCGACTTCCAGTCCCCCGTCCGTCGGCCGGTCGACTCCGCCGAGCAAGTTAAGCAGCGTCGATTTGCCCGAGCCTGATTTGCCCAGCAGGGCCACTCGTTCGCCGCGCTCGATCTCGAGCGAGACGCCCTTGAGCGCATAAACGGCGGCGTGGGCCTTGCCGTAGGCCTTCGTCAAGTCGACGGCGCGAACCGCCAGCGTGGAGGAACGTGCGGAAGGAGGAGGTCCGAACAGAGGTCAGCCCTTGGAGTCAATTCGGTCATGTGCCCTGCGGAATTCGGCGCCGCGGGCGGCGGCCGCGGCGCCGACGACCGCGCGCCGCGAAATGCCACTCAGGACGGCGATCGGTGCTAAATTTGTCTTTCCCAAGATTCGCCGACGCGCGGCGATTTCGCAAGTCGCTCGCCGGCGCCGACTCGGCGTCAGTCGACCAGCATGGGGCGGCCGATTGCAATGGGCGCGGTGTGTGGCTGGCCGACCGGAGATTTCCAGCGATAAGCGACGGGCCGGCCTTGCCCATCCACATCGAACCAAAGCGTTCCTTGCCCGATGCCGGAGCGGCCGGTGTTCGTGCGAACATCTTCCGCGTGGCCGTGCAGAGTCGAATCGAAGATCCGCACGCGAAAACGCCCGGCCGATGCGGGGATCGGCCTCTCCGCGATCAGCATCACGTGGCCCGTGTTGTCGCCCGGCACGCGGTCGGCCTTCACCCAGGCGATGACGTCGCCAGGCTGCGCGTCGGCGAGCCTCGCGATTGGTTGCCAGCCGCCAGCCGGCGCTCCGGACCGGGGCACGAACGCGGCGTAGAAGTCGTCAGCCAACGGTCGCTTGCGGGTCGTATGGATCGCGGCGAGCAGCTTGGGCGCTTTGCGCCTCAGGATCGAGACGATGAATCCCGAGCAATCGACTTCGCAGACGCCTTGGGCTTTGTCGATGTGCGTTTTGTGGCTGTACCGCGTGTTCGGATAACTCGCGATCATCTGCCGAGCTTCCACGGTCAAAACGTCCGGCAGCGACGCAATCGGAGCACTCGGAGCGGCGGTCTCGTCCGTTCGCTGTGCCCACGCGGTGTTCGCCGACGCGATCGTGAGTAGGACGGCGGGCGTGAGCATGAAGGCGGTCATCCAACCGAGTGCGATCATTTTCATCGGCATCAGCACCGCGTCTGCGGGATTCGAAGAGTGCGCTGTCAGTCCAGTAGTGAGTTCAGCTCGCCCATCGGCACGGACTGGTCGGTGAAGCGAAAGGTGCCTTCGTCGCGCATCTCCCGGGCTGCCCGCAGCACCGCGCTCATGGCCGCGCGAGTCAGGGCGCTGCCGACGCTGACGCGTTTGACGCCGATCGTCGAGAGCTGGGCCACGCTCAGGTTAATTCCGGCAAGTCCCATCAGCACGTTGACGGGGCGGTTGACCGAGCGGACGACGGTGACGATTTCCTCGGCTGTTTTCAGCCCCGGCACGTAGAGCACATCGGCCCCCGCCTCCTGATACGACTGCAGGCGGCGAATGGTGTCGGCCAGATCCGGGCGTTGATGCATGTAATTCTCGCAGCGGGCCGTCAGCACGAACGGAAAGGGCAACTTCTTCGCTGTCTCGGCGGCTGCTCGCACGCGCTCGGCGGCGAGGAAGGCATCGTGGATCGGGCTTTCCGGGTTACCGGTCGAATCTTCGACCGAACCACCGGCCAGCCCTGTTTCGGCCGCCAGGCGGATGGTCTCCGCCACGACCGTAGGATCGTCGCCAAAGCAGTTCTCCAAGTCGGCGCTCACCGGCAGCGACGTTGCGGCGACGATCGACCGGCAGTGCTCGAGCACGCGGTCGCGTCCCAGCTCGTAATCCCGAAACCCCTGCGAGACGGCATAGCCCAGACTCGTCGTCGCCAGCGCCTCGAAGCCGAGCCGCTCGAGCAGCCGGGTGGTGCCGACGTCCCAGGGGTTGGGAATCACGAAGGCGCCGGCCCGCTCGTGCAGCTTGCGGAAGGCCTGGGCTTTCTCGAATTGCGTCGGCATGAGCGGGAAACCTCGTTGAGGAAGTGTAGGATGAAACTAGCGGCGGAAGGCCATGTCGGGCTCTTCGCGCGTGAGGAACTCGAGCACCGCCGGACGACCCTCGCGCGTGACGGCGATGCCCCGACGAATCGCCGGACGGACGTCGGCCGGGCGCTCGATCCGTTCGGCGAACGCCCCCAGGCTGCGGGCGACTTCGGCATAATTTCCGGACGTGAACTTCGTGCGATACTTGGCCGTCGCGACGGGGATATATTTTTCGTAATTGCCCATCGCCGAATTGTTGAGCACCAGCGTGAGGATGGGGATCTGTTCGCGGACGGCCGTCTCGATGTCCATCCCGACCATGCCGATGGCCGTATCCCCCATGAAGTTCGCAACCAGCTTGTCGG
This sequence comes from uncultured Planctomycetaceae bacterium, assembly GCA_963813715.1. Taxonomy (GTDB): domain Bacteria; phylum Planctomycetota; class Planctomycetia; order Planctomycetales; family Planctomycetaceae; genus DASPSM01. Next base: position 443,624 of record CAWFAK010000016.1, read on the forward strand.
GGCAGGCGAGCTTGGCACCCATGGCGCAGCCGAGCGAAAAGCCAAGTTGCGTCGAGTGGCCCCAGCCGATATAGCCGCGGGGCACAATTGATTCGTACAAGGGCAGCAACTGGTCGCGCGGATTTCCCGAATCGTGGGTGACGATCGTCTGCCGGCGGTCGACGATGTTTATGAACTCTCCGATCACGCGGTAAGGGTTAATGGGCGTTTCGTCGGAGGCCAGCTTGGGAGCCCAGCGGGCTTTCCAACGCTCGTGCTCGCTGCGGAGCTGGGCCTCAACCGCCGAGCGCTCGCCGCGGCCGCTGGTGCCATGCTGCGATTTGAGTTCTTCGAGCAGGGCACTCAGCACGAGGGCCGCGTCGCCCAGCAGGGGCACGTCGGCGACGTAATCCTTGTTGAGATCGCGCGGGTCGAGCGTGGCGTGCACGATCCGTTTACCGCTTGGAATCTCGGGAGCAAAGACCGTTCGCGTGAGGCTCGCTCCGACGGCGAAGACCGTGTCACACCGCTCGAGCGCATCACGGACCATGTCGGTCGCGCTCATGCCGCCCGAGCCGAGCGAGAGGGGATGACTTTCGTCGAAAGCGCTTTTGCCCAGGAGCGTCGTCATCACGGGAGCCGCCAGATACTCGGCGACGGCGGTCAGTTCGGCCGTCGCGCCGGCGTAGAGCACGCCTTGCCCCGCCCAGATCATCGGCCGTTGTGCCTGGAGCAAGAGCCGGGCCGCGTCGCGAATGGCAAGCGGATCGGGGCCGACACGGGTCGGCACGACGGGGCGATAATCCCACGGTTCGGGGACCGTTTCGCGGGCGACGTCGACGGGCACCTCGAGCAACACGGGCCCCGGTCGTCCCGAGCGCAACAGGGTGAACGCCCGCCGGAGCCGATTGGAGATCGTGGCGGCCGACGGAATCAGGTCGGCCCACTTGGTTGTGGCCGCGTAGTTCGGCACGGCATCGAAGGTCGGCGGGGTGCGGACGAGCTCGCGTCCCGGGTGGCCGGGAAGAAACAACAGCGGGCTCGAATCGGTGAACGCTTGCGAAATCCCGGAAAAGGCATTTTCCGCGCCCGCATTCTGCTGCACCGTGACGACGCCGATGCGCTTGCCCAGCGTGGCCCGCGAGAACCCGTCGGCCATGTTCTCGGCGACGCGTTCCTGCCGGGCGACGATCGGACGAATGCCGGCTTCGGCGATTGCGTCGAGGATCGGCGTGAAGGGGAAGCAAAAAACTTGCTCGACCCCTTCGCGCTTGAGAATCTCCGCGATCGCCTGGCTGCCCTGCATCAAAATCCGCGCTGAGGCCCTTATCTGCCGTTATATGTTGTGTGCCGCCGCGCCTCAGGATCAGTCAGCCCCTCGGTTGTCGGCGCGGAGGGTAATCGCGGATTGTAATCGCGACCAGGGGCTCCGGCGAGAACGTGACCACCGACGCGCAAGTTGGCGCAACGGAACGCCCGCGATTTGGCCGCCGGGCAGCCATCGCCGGTCCCGGCGCCAGCAATTACGATGTGCGGGGAATAAGTCGGCCGCAGAACGCGTCCAATTCTGGCGGCGATCGGACGAATAACGCCACGACGGCGTATGATGGAGACAATGGCGGACCCGATTTCAGTCACCGAGCCGGCTGCCACGGTCGAGACGGCCACGTCGGCTCTGGCGTCGGTCGAACGCGCCATTCGCGACGCGGATCCGAGCGCGTTTCCTGTCGCATCGCGGATCGTCCGCCGAGTGATCCTGAACGACGTCGATCTCCCCACGCTGATCGGCCGTTTACCCCATCGCAAGAGCTTCGTCACGTCGGGCGAGCGGCGCAATCGGTCGTGCTGAATGACGAGTTGGGGCTCGAGTCCAACTCGGCCCTGCCGGAGACGGTGATCCTGTTGGCGCGGCCGGACGAGCACGAGCTCGAGTCGATGAGCGCCAACGCGCTCCGCGAGTATTACCGGCGGCTGCATTTTCATGCGCGCGTCCACGTCGCCCTCGACCGGCGGCGGGCCCAGGGCGCGTTGACCGAACTGATCGTGGCCGAGCGTCTGGAAGAGATCGGCTCGTCGGTCTTCGACGAAATTCGGTCCGTCCTCGAGCAAGAGGCGTTTTTGCTGCCGCCGGTCTCGACAGTTTCGGTCTATATCGAATTCGCGGCTGTGTTCCTGGAGTTGCGATATTCTGCGCCCGACGTTGTGGCCGCCTACTTTCCTTCGATCGACGACTTCGATCGGATCGAACGGCTGCTGACCCGGGACGTCGATCTCGACAGTGTGCTGGCGTTTACCGGCGCGCTCGTCCGCACGCGTCCGCTTGAAACCGGTGAGCTGCACCGCGGCCCGCGCAAGATGCGGAACCGCTCGATTGCCGCCGCACCGTCGGACGAGCGGCGCTTCGGACGACATTCGCGCGTCGCCGCTCAGGCTGCCCGGCGAGGCAACGACGTCCGCGCGGGCATCGTGCACACGCGGGCTTCGTGGACCGAGAATGCCGAGCGCGCCGCCCGCGCCGGGCGCTCGCGGCTGCGGACGTGCAGCGGCTCACCAAAAGGCTGCACAAAGCTCTGGGCTTCTCGGAGCACTCGGCGGCGGTTTGGCAGGAGCTGTTGGCGGTCCTTTTGCGCGGTCTGCGCAAGGGTTCTGGAATCCCGCGGGTCGGATGCTTTACGACCTGCAAAGAGTCTGTCTCGACTTCGAACGCGACAGTTACGTCGTCGACTTGCTCTCCTGGCTGCTGTCATTCGGCAAGCGGCCTCTGAAGCGGCCGCTGCGCGCAGGCGCGAAGCTTTGATGTCGAAGCACTTGAAGACCGCGGAGGCCCGGATCGCCAAGGTTTTGATTTCGGAGGGCGAGCGCGAGCAGCTCGGCAGGCTGTTGCACGAGGCCAACAATTGTGCCGAAATGCGCCTGCGCGATCGGCTGCGGCCCGTGCTGCAGGAGACTCTGATCGAAGTCGGCTTCTTGCCGCAAAACGTGCCCGAGCGGGTCTCGTTCCGCAAGATCGTCGAGGAGCTGCTCGATCACGTCGTCGAGACCGGCTATTTCTCGATGGGCGAAATCCGCGACGCGATCGCTCGCAACAACCTCAAACTGGACGACGTGGCCGACCCGCTGGAGCTGGTGGCCGGCGACCGCTTGTTGCGGGCCGACCGTCGCCTGGCCAGTCGTCTCGAGGGCGTCTACCAGCGCGGGGCGATCTACCTGCGGCTCTTGCAGGGGCTCAGCTCGTGCGCGTTCGGCACGAACACCGGGCGGTTTCTCACGTTGGCCGCCGTGATTCCCTTCGGTGGCGCGTTCGTGGTCCTCTCATTCTTCGATCACATGCACGAGGAGATCCACCGGCTCCGGATCTGGTGGTCAGGAGGCAACTCGTCCCATGCGGAGCCGCTCGGTTTGACGCACCCCCTCTTCACGATCCCGCTGGGTCTCGTGATCTTCGGACTGATTCACAGCCCCCAGTTTCGGGGCATGGTCTGGCGGCTGCTGCGGGCAATGGGACGCGGGTTGCGGACGTTGGTTGTCGACATCCCGGCCTGGCTGATGGAAGTGACTTTCGTCAAGCGCCTGCTGGCGAGTGTGCCCGTCGTCTTTTTCCGCCGGCGGCTGTTGATGTCGACCATCTTGACGGGCGTTTTTTGCGGTTTGATCCCCGCCGTCCACTGGTATCGCCATCCCACGCCCGCCATGACCGGACTGGTCTTCCTGGGGCTGGCCGCGCTCCTCAATTCGCGGATTGGAAGGGATATCGAGGAACTGTCGGCCGAACGGCTGCAGTTGATCTGGCACCGAGTGCGGGTGCGGGTTTTCGTCGCGCTGTTCGACCTGGTGATGGATTTTTTCAAGAGCGTGCTCGAGTGGCTGGAACGGATTCTTTACGAAATCCAGGAGTGGTTTTACTTCAAGAGCAACGAGACGCGGGCCATGCTCTGGACAAAGGCCGTGCTCGGCGTGCCGTGGGCCGTCGCTCGATTCTTCATTGCGTTTTTTGTGACTGTGCTGATCGAGCCGCAGATCAACCCGATCAAGCACTTTCCCGTCGTGACGGTGTCGCACAAGGTTCTGTTGCCAATGCAGCCGCTTTTGGCCCAGCAGCTCGTGCCGATCTTCGGCGCCGTGCTGGCCAACACCGTCGCCGGCATGACCGTGCTCATGATGCCGGGTGTTGTCGGCTTTCTGGTTTGGGAACTTCGCGGCAACTGGAGGTTGTACGCCGTCAACCGGCGCCGCGACCTGCGGCCCGTGGTGGTCGGCAGCCACGGTGAGACGATGGTGCGGCTGATGAAATTCGGCATCCACTCGGGCACGCTGCCTCGGCTTTATCGCAAGGTTCGCCGCGCTGCCCGTCGCAGCGATCCGTCACGTCGCGTCCGCCAGTTGATGGGCTCCTACGCCAAGCTGCATCACGTCGAGTTGAGCGTTCGCCATTTCTTCGAGCGGGAGTTTTTGGGTTTCCTCGCGGAGTCGTCCGCGTTTGCGGGGATCGCGCTGGAAGTCGGCGAGACTGACGTCGGCACCAACAGTCTGCGGGCGGAAATCCGCGCGCCGCAGCTCGGCGACGAGTCGCTCTGGATCGCGTTCGAGGAGCAGTCGGGCTACGTGATGGCCCACGTGAGCAAGGCGGGCTGGCTCGAGCGGCTGAACCCGGCCCAATTGGCGACCTTGCGCGGACTGTTGATCGGCATCTATCGCGTCGGCGGCACCGACCTCGTCGACGAACAGATCCTGGCCTGTCTCGGTTCGCAGGCGCGGCCGTTCGACGTCACCGAAGAGGGCCTCGTTTTGCTGCCGCGCGCGGTCGCTTGGGATCCACGCTTTACGATTTGGAAGAGACGCCCCGCATCATCCCGCGAATGCCGGACGGGACGCAGATCGATGCCGACGCGGCCCATGCCGCCTCGGTCGACGCCGAAGCGCTCGTGTTCAGCCGCACGCTGACCCGCTGGTCCGACTGGGTGTCTGCCTGGACCGTCGAAGAGTCTGGCCTGCCCTTCCCGCAGATTTTGCCGGACAAAGCTCACCCCGAGTCGTTCGCGCGGCCCGCATGATGCGGCTCCCCACGGGGCTTTAGGCAAGCGGCACAGGCGGGCCGAACTGGCCATTGCTGTCTGCAGATTTGCCGCAGCCATTTGTGCACCGACGCTCCCGATCTTGCCGATAGTACCGAAGGAATCGGTTCTGCCGACTACGCGCACTCTCCGGCAAGACCGAGCAGAAGAGTTTCGGCGGGCCAAATCGCAGGCGGCAAACCAGTCCGTCGCGATATCGAGAAAGGCGGTTGGGGGTGGAAGATCGCATTTACCGAAGTCTTCGAACCGCACAAGAGCGAGAGCTTCAGACCCATGCTTCGCCTGCTGAGCCGGCCGCGGCTCAGCCGAGCGCTGCGGCGCCTGTGGCCCCCGAGCACGCTGCCCCGCCGACGCACGCCACCGCGCCGGCACATGTCGTTGTGCCTGCGCACGTGTCGGCCCCATCGCACGCTCATATCCAGCCGGCCGACGCGGCCGGACCGCGCTGGTTTACCCGCGGACTGGGAGGCGAGCGGCCGCGGATCTCGGTCGTGGGCACGCTTTCGCTGAGCGTGTTGATCAGCGCCGGGCTGTTTGCTGCGCAGAGGATCTTCAATCCGCCACAAAAGCACCATGACGACACCGTCGCCGTCGACTCGAGCGCTGCGCTGCGGTTGGCCGCCCACACGCCCGACGACGCGGACGACGACAGCGCCGCTCCGGCGTCCGTGTCGAGCCACGCCGGCCATGTGCATGCTCCGGCCGCGCACGGTCACTCCCACTCGGCTCGCGCAGTCGCTTCGGATGATCAGTCCTCGGACGACAGCCTCGTGAGCGACGCAACCGACAGCGCTTCTGCCACCAAATCGCATCACCACGCCAGTCGCGCGGTGCAGCACGCGACGGACGAATCCGACTCTCTGCCGGCCGACCTCGATGGAACGGCGCAGACCGCGGACCATTCGACGCATGCACCGCTCGACCCAATGAGCAGCTTGCCCGGGAACGCCTCGCCGGTTGCAAGCCAGATCGCGCAGCCGCAAGCGCCGCTGCAGTCGTCGCTGCCGATCAATCAATCCGCCGCGCTGCCCTCCTACCCGGCTGTGCAACCAGCGACGCCGGCCGGCGGTCAGTCGGTGGATCTGAGCAATCCGCAGTGGCCAGCCACGCAGGCGGGAGCTGGACCGGCTCCCACCAGCACCGTTCAAGTTTCCGCGGAAGCTGCCAACACGCCGACGCTCACAATCGTCCCCGGCCGCCCGGAGAATTTCGCGATGCCGGGCGGGCAGCGTGCCCCCGTGATGCGGCCGATCGCACAAGCGCCGCCCGTTGCTCCGCAGCCGGTCGTGCCGCAACAGGTCGCGCCGCAGCAGGTGGCTCCGCAGTATGTGCCGGCGCCGGCTCCGCCGATCACCGTCCAACCGATTGCCACGCAACCGACCGCTTCGCCGATTCAGCCGACGGCCCAGCAGGTGCCTGCTGACGCTCCGGGTTCACATTACTCGGAGTTGCCCGCGGCCGCGCCGGTCAGCCGGCTGCCAATCCGCTGACGAGCCTGGATCACACGAAGGTGATGTCGTTCCAGTTCCGGAACGCTCCCTGGTCGCTGGTGCTCGCGAAATTCGCTAGTGCCACGGGCCTCGAACTGCGGATGCAAGCGATGCCGGACGGAACGTTCAATCGCTGGGACTCGGCCCGTTACACGCCGACGCAGACTTTGGCCATCTTGAACAGCGAGATGGCCAAGTTGGGCTGCCAGGCGAAAATCATCGGGACCTCGCTGTATGTTGTGCAGGCCGGTGCCGCGGACGCGGCGACAGCCGGCCCGGCGGTCGTTCCGGCCAGCGCACCGATGCCGGCCAGCGCACCGATGCCGCAGTATGCAAGTGCGCCGGGCACGGCGACCCGTTAGTTGGGGCGGCTCGACTGAGCCGGCCGATAGCGGTCAACCAACGCGAGATTGATCTCGAGCACATTAATCAATTCGACACCCGCGAGCCCCCCCATGGGGGCTCGTGCTTTTTCGTGCAGCAGAGTATCGATCTCGCCCCGGATTTGAGCCGGATCACGCCGCGTTTCGCCGGCCCACTTTGCCGCGACGCGGTCGAGCTGATAGAGGGCGTTTTTGAGCGTGATGTGCGGGTCGAGACCAGAGCCCGACGCCATCACCAGATCGGCCGGCACCGATTCCAGTTCCTCCCGCGGGTGGTCCTGCAGCCACATGTCGAAAAACGTCGCCTGAATTTCCGGGCCCGTCGTTGCCGGGCCGACGATTTTTTCAGTCGCCCCGTTGGATTGCTTCTGCTCGCTGGCAACCGGAAACGCGCCGCTGTGTGTCTGAGCGAAATCGACGAGGTAGAGTGCGGCCAGGTCCTCGGGCTTCGGTTCGGGCGTGTCCGGGTTCTCGTGAATCCACTGCGACACCTCTGCGGTATGCGCGGCTTTCCAGGTGACAATGGCGTCGGAATTGGCGCTATCGGAAGTCGCCCAGCTGCGGGCGATGGCCGGATGCGCCTGCGCCCATTGAGCGACGATTCCCGGCTTCTGCCCGAAGCGATTTTGCTGGAACCACTTTTCGATGTCGGGTCCAACCAATTGATGGGCCTTGTCTCCGGTGCGATAGCGGGCGATCGGTCCGAGTTGCCGAGCGACCCGATCGCGCAGAAGCGGATTGTTCGCACCCCAATTCGAGGCCCCCGAGGCGGCCGCGTTGTAGGAGACGGCTGACGGACGCGGCTGAAAGAATTCGTCCGCGGTAAACGGTTGAGCGATCAAGCGCGAGCCGATCGGCTTCCCGTCGCGGTCGAAGACCAGGCTGCCCGCAGCTTGCGCCGGGAACACCACGTGACCGATGCCGAGTAGCAAGCCCGGGTAAATCACGCAGCACAAGAGCAGCGACAGTCCGAACAGCCAGAAATTGGCACGCAATGCGGAGGGCATGTTTTGGGTCTTCGATTTCAAGAGGAGGCTTTGACTACCGCGAGCAGCGATCGCCGCTGAATCACGCCACCAGGTTCAAGCTCGTTAAGAACATGTCGATCAACTTGATGCCGACGAACGGCACAATCACGCCGCCGAGGCCCCAGATCAACAGGTTCCGCCGCAAGAGTGCGTCGGCGCCCACCGGCTTATAGGCCACTCCCTTGAGCGCGATGGGAATCAACAGCGGGATAATGATCGCGTTAAAGATCACGGCCGACAGAATGGCCGACGTGGCCGAGTGCAGGTTCATCACGTCGAACGCTTTGAGCCACGGCAGTGTGGCCGCGAACAGCGCCGGGACGATGGCAAAATACTTGGCGAGGTCGTTGGCGATCGAAAAAGTCGTCAGGGCGCCACGGGTCATCAAGAGCTGCTTGCCAATCTCGACGATCTCGATCAGCTTGGTCGGATCGCTGTCGAGGTCGACCATGTTGCCCGCTTCTTTGGCGGCCTGAGTGCCGGAATTCATGGCAACGCCGACGTCCGCCTGGGCGAGGGCCGGCGCGTCGTTGGTGCCGTCGCCCATCATGGCGACGAGCTTTCCGCCGGCCTGCTCGTTGCGGATGTAATCGAGCTTGGCTTCGGGCGTGGCCTGGGCAATGAACGCGTCGACGCCCGCCTGGTCGGCGATCGCCTTGGCGGTGAGCGGATTGTCGCCGGTGACCATCACGGTCCGCAGCCCCATGCGTCGCAAGCGTTCGAAGCGGTCGCGCATGCCCGGCTTCAGGACGTCTTCGAGCACGATTACGCCGGCGAGTCGGTTGTCTTCGCAGACCAACAGCGGCGTCGCCCCGCGGGCGGCGACGGAGTCGACTTGCGACTGCACCTGCGGCGAGACGCCCCCCTTTAGCTCCTGGATGTAGCGGACCATCGTGTCGGGAGCGCCCTTGCGGATGCGGCGGCCGTCCGGCAGATCGACTCCGCTCATTCGCGTCTGCGCCGTGAATTCGATGAACCGCGAACCCGAGAGCACGAGCGCTTCGATGGAGGCGGCCCGCAGCTTGCTGGTGCCGTCGGCGGCCAGCGTGCGGTACAGCTCGACGACGCTCTTGCCCTCGGGCGTCTGGTCGGCAATCGAGGCCGTCGCCGCCAACTGCCCGACTTCGGCGGCCGTGAACTCGTCGAACGGCAGAAACTGGGTCGCCCGGCGATTGCCCATCGTGATCGTGCCGGTTTTATCAAGCAGTAGCGTGTCGATATCGCCGGCCACTTCGACCGCCTTGCCGCTCTTGGCGAGCACGTTGGCTCGCAGGGCCCGGTCCATACCCGCGATGCCGATTGCCGCCAGCAGGGCCCCGATCGTCGTCGGAATCAGGCAAACCAACAGACCCACGAGCGTCGGTATGTCGGTCCCCAGGCTCTGAATCGGCTGCGGCGCACCGAGGTAGGCCTGCATGTAGAGTTCCGCGTTGCGGGCCATCGGCCAGAGCGCGGCCGTGACGATTAAAAAGATCAGAGTGAACGCAGAGAGCACGAGCGAGAGGGCGATCTCGTTGGGCGTCCGCTGGCGGATGGCCCCTTCGACGAGGGCGATCATCCGGTCGAGGAACGATTTGCCGGCGCCGGCGGTGATCCGCACCACGATCCGATCCGAAAGCACCCGCGTGCCGCCGGTGACGCCCGAGCGATCGCCGCCTGCTTCGCGAATCACGGGGGCCGATTCGCCCGTGATGGCCGACTCGTCGACCGAGGCGACACCTTCGATGATCTCGCCGTCGCCGGGGATGATCTGTCCCGCCGTGACGGCGACCAGATCGCCCGCTTTGAGTAGGGTCGAGTTGGTTTCCTCGAGCGTGCCGTCGGGTAGCTGTCGAAAGGCGGGCGTCTCGCGCCGCGTTTTTCGCAGCGCGTCGGCCTGGGCCTTGCCGCGGGCTTCCGCGAGCGCCGTGGCGAAATTGGCAAACAGCACCGTCAGTAACAGCCAGACGTCGAGCGCCAAGAGATAGGTCACCCGCACCGGCGAGGAATAGCCGACTAACCGCGCGACGGTAAAGATGACACTGAGCACCGTCCCCACCTCGACGACGAACATCACCGGGTTCTTCCACTGGATGTCCGGCCGCAGCATCACGAACGATTGCTTGAGCGCGGCCCGCATCAGGTGCGGCGCGAACAAGCCATAGCGGCGCGTGGCCCGGCGGCTGAGCTTCAGCTCTTCCGGCGACGGATCGTCGACGGCGCCCGGCGGCGGGGAATCGATCAACGTGCTCGACATGGCGAAAGTACCTGGGTCACGAGGACCAGTCATCCGTTCAAGCGTCAGAAAATCGTGCCGTCAGAAATCGTCGGTCAGCAATCGTTCGTCAGAGATCGTCAGCGAAGACCGTCACCCGCCAAACGGGATCGGCCCCAGATGCTCGGCCACAGGGCCGAGCACGGCGGCGGGCAGGAACAGAGGGCGCCGATGAGCAGAATTGTTCCGAGCAACACAAATCCGAACGTCGCCGTATCGGTGCGGAGCGTGCCGGCCGTGTAGGGCGTCCGTTTCTTCGCCGCCAGGCCGGCGGCCAGCGCGATGGGGGCGACGATCGGAATCAGCCGTCCGAAGATCATCACGAGCCCCGTGGCGATGTCCCACTGCGGATTGTAGGGCGCGGGGGGCGATGCGTTTTCTTGCGGATTGTTGAAACCCCAGGCCGTCGTCAGGCCGCCGAATTCGGAGCCGTTGTTGGCCGACGACGAGCTGAACTCGTACAGAATTTCCGAAAAGCCATGCGCGCCGGGGTTGTTGGTCGCTTTCGTTCCCCAATCGCAGGCCGCGAACAGCCCGGTCGGCCCGAGAATCAGAATCGGGTGGACCAGGAGCGCCAGCATTGCGAGTTTCATCTCGCGGGCTTCCACCTTTTTCCCCAGGTATTCCGGCGTGCGGCCGACCATCAGGCCGGCCAGAAAGACTCCCATGATCAGGTAGATCAGCAGGTTGATCAGGCCCACTCCCTTGCCGCCGAAAATGCAGTTGAGCCACATCCCCCCAAGCGGCGTGATACCGGCCAGCGGATTCAGACTGTCGTGCATGCAGTTCACCGAGCCGCAGGCGACGGCCGTAGTGACCGCCGCAAAGGTCGCTCCCGCCGAGGTGCCGAAGCGCAGCTCCTTGCCTTCCAGGTTGCCCAACTCCTGGTCGACCGGCAGTCCGGCGAGGGCCGGGACTTCGACGGGCGTGGACTTGCGGGCTCCTTTGTCGTCCTGAACGTCGATGACGTACGGCTTCCCGGCAGAATCCGTGATCGCGGGCCGGGCAGTCGAGCGCGGCGTTCGGCTGCAGCGTGTCCCAGGCGATGCCCCAGCTGACCAGCGCCAGAAATAGCACCATCATCGCCGAATAGAGCACGGCGGCATGCCGCATGTTGTTGAGCATCCTCCCGAACATCACGACGAGCGAGAACGGGAAGAGCAGAATGTTCACGCAGGTGAAGAAGTTCGTCCAATCGTCCGGGTTCTCGTAGGGATGGGCCGAGTTGGCGCCAAAGAAGCCGCCGCCGTTAGTCCCCAAGTGCTTGATCGGAATCACCGCGGCGACCGGGCCTCGGGAAATGCTTTGGGGCTTCGCCGCACCGTTGGTCTCGTGCCCCATCGCGCCGGCTTCGACCGTCCGCACGTCGATTGTGGGCTCGAGCGTCATCGGCACGCCGCGCGCCATCAAGAACCACGCCCATCACCAGGCTCGAGGGAAAGAAGACGTAGGCGGTGGCCCGCCACAAATCGACGTAGTAATTGCCCATGTCGGCGTCGCCTCGCAGCCCGCGAATGACCGCGCACAGGGCGCAAAAGCCGACGCCCGCCGAGAGAAACATGTTGGTGACCACGAACAGCAGCTGCGACGTGTACGAGAGGTGCTGCTCGCCCGCGTAGTGCTGCAGATTGGTATTGGTGAAGAAGGAAATGGCCGTGTTGAAGATCGTCGTCGGCGCCAGCATGCCCTTGCCGGCCGGGGCAAAGGGCAAGAGCGGCTGCAGGGCGAGGACCACGAAGCCAAAGATGAACAAGAGCGCGTTAAAGGCAGCAGCGAGGCGACGTACTGCGTCCACCGCTGCGGCCCGGTGTTCAGCCGCCCCTCGATCCACTGCAGCCACCGCGGCGCGCGATACCGTCCGTCCATGATCCACGCGAGATAAAACCCGCACGGGATCGACAAGAGCACGGTCGTGGCGATGATCACAAACGGCAAGAACCACATGGAACAGCCTCAATAGCGTGGCCCGCGAGTCGTCGGGCGTTGACCGACTGCAGGATCAAAACGAGGGGATCGGGCGTGCGAGCGGGCGGCCTAAAACCACTCCGGCCGAAGCAAGGCGGCCAGCAAGTAGACGAACAACAGCAGCGTCACGAGGCCCGTCAGCACAATCATGGGGATCTTTCAGAGTCCGTTGTCAGCACGATCCGTTGTCAGCGATGCGAAGGCGAGGTTCAATCGCCACTCGATTTGCCACCGCCGGTCGGGGAAACGCGTCCGTCTTCGTATACGGGGCCCAGGTCGACACGGCTCGTTGCCGCCCGAAACGTTCAAAAGACGCGTTCAGCATTAGACGCGTTCACAGCCGGCGGCGAACGCGAAGACCAGCCCGATCGCCCCCACGCCGACCAAGAACAGAGCGGGGAGCCAAATCATCAGATTCATGTCACTTCACTCCGCGACCGTCGCGTTTTTCGGGAGAAGTGAGTCGTCTCGTGAAGAGCGCGGACCGGTCGCCGGTCGCGACAGTACGCAAGCTCTATGCCGACGTTAGGCTGATGCTTTAACTCCTGATTGCGCGGGCACATCGCGTGTTGCCGCTCAGCTCGGCGGCCGCTGGTGGAGTGCAATTTGCACGCTCGTCTGTGCAAATTGCACGTCGCGTTTGGAGTCTGGCCGCGTCAGGTCGGGGTGGGCAACACTCGAATTGCATTCGTCGCGATCGGCGAGCAACAATGCGAACTGTGACCCTCTCCTTGCGCCATCGCATTTTGATCACCCTCATTCCCTTGCTGCTTTTGCTGGCGGCGATCGGCAGCGGGGGGATTGTGCTGTTGTTCCGCCTGGGCAACAGCGTCGATGCCATTTTGCGGGAGAACTATCGCAGCGTCATCGCGATGGAGGGGCTCAACGAGGCGGTCGAGCGGATCGACTCGTCGTTTCAATTCGCGCTCAGCGGACGCCGCGACAAGGCCTGGCAGCAGTACACGCATAGCTGGGAGTCGTACCTCGAGAATCTGGAAATCGAAAAGAATAACATCACCGTTCCGGGCGAAGCGGAGCTGGTCGCACAGCTGGAACAGTCGACCAACGATTATCGAAAACAGGGGAACGAGTTTTACGCGACCCCCGCGGACACCACGCCTTCGTCCAACGCAGTCGCGGCAGACGCAGGCCTACTACCAGCCGGGCGGCCTGCTCGAAGGATTCGGCCGGATCAAAGAGGTCTCGGGACAAATCCTGCACCTCAATCAGTCGAACATGGAGCAGGCCAGTGCCGACGCGCGGCATCTGGCGAAGCTATCCGCCATCGGCTTCGCCGCCGCACTCGCCATCGCGCTCGTCCTGGCTGGCTTTGCCGTGTTGCACACCATGCGGACGATCCTGCGGCCCGTGCAGGCGGTGACGCAGGCGGCGCTGGCCATCAGCGGCGGCAACCTCAACCAGCTGGTCCCCTATCAGGCAGACGACGAGTTGGGGCAGTTGGCCCGCGCCTTCAACACGATGACCCGCCATTTGCGGGAGTTTCGCCAGTCGCAGTCGGCCCAGTTGCTGCGGGCGCAGCGCGCGAGCCAGGCCACGGTCGATTCATTTCCCGACCCGGTGATCGTCATCGACTCGGAAGGCTTCGTCGAAATCGCCAATCCGGCCGCCCGTCGCTTGCTCGGCGTGTTGACCAAGCACCACGGACAACCGACTTCGAGCACCTGGCAACCGCCGGAACCACTGCGGCAGCCGCTGGCCGACGCGCTCAAGGAGCAGCGGGACTACTCGCCCGAGGGATTCGACCATGTGATTCTGCTCGGCTCCGACGGGCGCGAGCGGGCCGTGTTGCCGCGCGTGCTGGCCATTCGGGATCCGCACGGCAGCACGCTGGGAGCCGCCGTGCTGTTGCAGGACGTTACCCGGCTCCGGCTTGCTGGACCAGGTGAAAAACAACCTGGTGGCCACGGCCAGCCACGAGCTCAAAACGCCGCTGACCAGCATCCGCCTGGCCGTGCACTTGTTGCTGGAGGAGACGGTCGGTCCGCTCACGTCCAAGCAAACCGAATTGCTGCTCGACGCCCGCGAAAACAGCGAACGCCTCCTGGCGATGGTCAACAACTTGCTCGATCTGGCGCGGCTCGAGCAAGGCTCGCGTCAGCTCGACTTTCAGCCGATTCGGCCCGAGTCGCTGCTGCGGACCGCGGCCGATTCGATCCGGGCGCGGGCAGCCGACCATTCCATCGATGTGGTGCTCAACCTGCGGGAGGGATTGCCGGAAGTGCAGGTCGACGTGTCGCGATTCGGCAGCGCGCTCCTCAACCTGCTCAATAATTCGCTGACCTACACGGACCGGGGCGGCCGGATCGCTCTGGGCGCCCAGTCGGTCGGCGACGAGGTGGAGCTGACTGTTGCCGACACGGGCATCGGCATTCCGGCCGACGCATTGCCGCACGTCTTCGAGAAATTCTTCCGCGTTCCCGGGCAAAGCAAAGGGACGGGCACCGGCTTGGGACTGGCCATCGTGCAGGAGATCGTCGTGGCGCACGGCGGCACGATCACCTGCGACAGCCATCCCGGGAAGGGGACCGAGTTTCGCATTCGTCTGCCGGCCTTGCGGGCATCGACCGTCGGACGCTTCCCACCCGCGCTCAAGGCCGTTTCGTGACGTCGTGAGCTTTTTAACGTCGGAGTTTTTGGCGTGAGCCTCGATCAGCAGGAACCCGCCTCCGAGCGATTTCTGACGATGATCCGCCAGCAGAAGCGGGGGCGGCTGAAGATCTATCTGGGCTTTGCGGCGGGCGTCGGCAAGACCTACGAAATGCTGCAAGAGGCGCATCGCCTCAAGCGGCAGGGGGTCGATGTCGTCATCGGCGTCGTGGAAACGCATAAGCGAGCCGAAACGATCGCCCAGATCGGCGATCTCGAGCAGGTTCCCCGCCGCACGATCGAATATCGGGGCGTTACCATCGACGAAATGGATCTCGACGCCGTGCTGGCCCGGCACCCGGGCGTCGTGCTCGTCGATGAGTTGGCCCACACCAACGCGCCGGGCTCACGCAACGCCAAGCGTTACCAGGACATCGACGAGCTGATCCGCGCCGGCATCAACGTCATCAGCACGCTCAACATCCAGCACCTGGAAAGCCTGTACGACGTCGTCGAGAAGGCCACCGGCGTGAAGGTCAAAGAGCGAATCCCCGACTATGTGCTGGGGATGGCCGACGAGCTGGTAAACGTCGACGTGTCGTCCGAGGACCTGCGAGAACGGCTCGAATCGGGCAAGATTTATCCCGCCGAGCGGATCGGCACGGCTCTGGAAAGCTTCTTCACGAACGCGAATCTGACCCGTCTGCGAGAATTGGCCTTCGAAGAGATTGCCTATCGCCTCGATCGCCGCCAGACCGAAGCCAGGGAAGACCAGGAACACAGCACGTCGGGCCGCGTAATGGTCTGCCTCAGCTCCCGCAGTCCGAATGCGGAGCGTTTGCTGCGCCGCGCCGCCCGTCTGGCCGATCGGTTCAACGCTCCCTGGTACGCCGTCTACATCCAAACTCCAACGGAAGACGTGCACCGAATCGACGCGGCCACGCAGCGACAGATCTCCAACACCCTCACTCTCACCACGCAAATGGGGGGGACGCCTTTCCAGGCAAAGGGCTCGGACGTGGTCGGCACGATCGCCACCTACGTCAACGAGTACGGCATCACGCACATTGTGCTGGGCCGTACGCAGCGCCCCTGGTACCGCCGCTGGCTCGGCCCCTCCATTCTCGAGCGGTTGCTGGTCGCGATTCCCGACGTCGACGTGCTGATCGTTTAGACGCATCGGGGCCGCACCTTCGTCTTCCGGTCAGCGGCGTGGAACCCGCCGATCGGAATGATTTGACGAGTGCGATATCATGGAGATCGCGCACGGGACGGCCCGCGCAGACAGTGTCGCGGCGGCGCGTCGCATCGCCCAAACAAAAACGGAGACCCGAAAATGTGCGTACCGACGTCCGGCGTGAGTGGAACCTCGGAGTCCGTTTCGTCGCGCCAGGTCTCGATGCGCACGCCTGTGTTTATCGTTTGCGTTGCGTTTGCGCTTCTCGCCGGCGGCCTCCTTCCGCTGCAAGCCGCCGATCCCGAGGGCGAAGGCCCTCCTGCGAGCGGGATGAGACAATACGCCGTCCCGCTGAAGAAATTCGCTCAACTCCGTCAGAAGATGAGCAAACGCGAGGCGGACAGCCTTTTGGGAAAAGCTGGCGAGCACGAGTTCACGTACGTCGACCACGAAGGCGTCACCTGGCAGTGCGTCGAGTACACGGTCGCCGAATCTCCCCGTGATGCGTCTTCCGCCTTTGATCTGCTCTATCGGGAGGGGCTTTTGTTTGGCGTCGTGGATTACATGGATGCATGGAACCATTACAAGGCGCTGATCGGTCTCAAGCCGGACGAAATCGAGGATCCGGGACGCAAAGCGGAGCGTCTGCGACGCACCCCGCAAGCCGCATACGACGACGATTCACGCGTGCGAGAGTTTTTACGCGTCAAGTCGCTGCGCGGCGACGACATCGCGAAAGCGATGCCCAAGCTCACGGAGCGGATCCTGGCGGGCGAGCGTGAAAGCCGCGCTCGCGAGAAGCGAAACCCTCCTGATCCCGGCCTGACGGCGGTATTCGCCGCCATGAGCCTTCTGTTTCCTTCGTCAACGGCGCCGGTGGCTCGGGCCTATCGGTGGAATGCCCAGATGATGAAAACGTTCGACGGCAACCGCGTGACCGTCGGAATGACGCCCGCCAACGTCGAAGCGTTGTTTGGGAAGCCGTTGCTCCGCCAGGAACTGCGGGATGGCACTTCCGCCGCAATCTATGGTCCCCGGGACACGAAGAATCTTACGATTGTGCCGCCCTATGTCGCTTGTAGCCCAGTGCTGGTTGTTTATCGTCACGGCGGGGTGATTCGCGTGTTGAGCAATTCGTTCTTCGACGGGGCCTGGCTGGAGACTGTGTGGCCCGACCTGAAATCGTAGCAGTGACTCTAGACTAGATTTGTAACCCGACGTGACGTCATGCCGCATCCCTTGTTCGAAATCCCTGAGCTGGCCAACCTGGAGACGGGGCTCGGGCTGGTGCGGATTCCGATGGAGTTGGACGTGCCGTTCACGCCGCGCGTCCGGGCGATCGTCGATACGCCGCAGTTTCAGCGGTTGAAGCACATTACGCAGCTGGGGCTCGCGTCGCGAGTCTATCCGGGGGCCACGCACACGCGGTTCGAGCATGCGCTGGGCGTCTTTTACAACGCCGTCCGCTATCTCCGGCAGCTCGGCAAGGATCCGCGGTTTCGCGAGGTCATCGATCGGCACCGGGCGGAGGTGCTGTTGTGCGCGGCCCTGCTGCACGACGTCGGGCATTGGCCCTTTTGTCACCCGATCGAGGACATGGGACTTGACGATCTGCCGCCGCACGAGGAATTTGCCGCCCATTTTCTCGCGGACACGAGCGAACTGAGCTTCGTGCTGCGGGAGCAATGGGAGGTCGAGTCGCAGGAAGTGCTCGACATCGTGACCGCGCGGGACGAATCGCCGTCGGGCCGCTTGTTGCATTCGATCCTTTCCGGCCCGATCGACATCGACAAAATGGATTACCTCGATCGGGACAGCCTGCACGCCGGCGTTCCCTACGGCCGCAATTTCGACCGCAATCGGCTGATCCAGTCGCTCCTCTTGAACGAGGCGCAAAACGGGCTGGCCATTTCGACCAAGGGAAAGACGGCCGCCGAGCTGATGGTGTTTGCCCGCTACGTGATGTTCAGCGAGGTCTACTGGCACCACGCCGTCCGCTCGGCCACGAGCATGTTCGCCCGAGCGTTCTTCGAGCTGCGGGGAAAACTCGACCTCAAATCGTTCTTCCAGCTCAGCGAATCGGAATCGATCACTCGCCTGGTCCAGGCGGCCGCCGGGACGCGCTGCGCCCGCTGCTCGAGGCGCTGTTCGGCGCACGGCGCGAGCTCTACAAGCGGGTGGCCGAATTCAGCCTCTACCAACTTCCGGAGACCTATCGGTTGCTCGCGCGGCGGCCGTACGGGTACCTCGTCGAGTGTGCCGAAACGCTGGCCGAACAGCTGGCGGAAGAACTGGGCGAGCAGGTGCAGCCGACGGACGTGCTGATCGACGCCCCGCCGCCCGATCGCGAGATCGAATTCAACGTCGAAATCTTCTTCCCCAAAGAGGGCGTTTACCGGCCGCTGCACACCGTCTCGCCGGTGGTCGAAGCGCTCGCCCGGACCCAGTTCGACGATTACGTCAAACGCGTGCGGGTCTTCGCCCACCCGCGCTGGGCGAAGCAGATCAACGATTCGGGCGCCTTCTCACGCTGCCTGGCGACCGCCATTTCCGAGACCAGTGACTCGCGGTAGCGGCCGATTCCCACGGGCCTACGGCTGTTCGCCGAAGAAAAAGACACCCCGAACGGGCGGCGTGTGCGCATCTTGCCCGATTTGGCCGTCTTTGCTAAAAGACCTGCCGCCAACGCATCCCTGCCTTACTCGCGGTCCTTCGCGGAGCGAAGTTCGATGAACGACACGATGTCGAATGTCTCCATCTCGAACGTTCCGCCGTCGAGCGTTCCACTGCCCGCTGCCTCGCCCCGACGCCTGACGATCGGTCGCCTGGTCTTGATCGGGGCCGCAGCTTTGCCGTTTGCGGCATCCCTCGGTTTCTGCTCGATCGAGCGCAAGCCGAATCCGCTCCGCGATTCGGTCGAGCGTCCGGCGGTCGTCTTCGATCAGTACCTCGTCAACCTGGGCGAGATTCACAACACGGCCCGGGCCGAAGCCAAGTTCCGCTTCAAGAATTGCGGCAGCTTCCCCGTGCGGATCACGAACGTGACGCCCAGCTGCAATTGCCTCTCGCCGAAGATCGAAAAACGGGCCTATGCGCCGGGCGAAATCAGCGAGTTCACGCTCGGCGTCTTGACCACGCATCAGACGCCGGGCCAGCACGAGTACCTGGTCACGATCGACTACGAAGATCCGCAGCCGCGCTCGGTGACGGTCACGTTCAAGCTGACCATCCGCCGCGAAGTCACGCTGAGCCCGGGGCAATTGATCATCTATCAGAACGGCCATACGGAGACGGAGCAAAAGGTCCAGCTCACGGACATGCGGCCCAAGCCCTTCCGCGTGACGTCGGCCTACTGCCGCTCCAAGCTCGTCAAAGTCGAGCTGGGAAAGACGGTCGACGATCCGGAAGGGGGCCGCGAGACGACGGTCATCGTCCGCGTGGCCGCGCAGGTGCCCGCCGCGGGCGAAGACTGCTCGGTCTACATCACGACCGACGATCCGCACTATCCGAAGATTCCCGTGCCGCTGCGGATTCGCGACGTAACGGCGAAGGTCACGCCGCCCGCCGAGAGCGAGACGCACGCCGCGCTGCCCGGGGCCGCTCATTGATGCCGGCCGCCGGTGCGTCGGATGAGGGGCCGACGGACGAGGCACGGGCGGACGACGATCGCGAGCGCATCGCGCTGGCAATCCAGCAACCCTGGGCCGAGCTGATCCTCCGCGGGATCAAAACCCTCGAGATTCGTTCGCAGCCGACACGGCAGCGCGGCACGATCCTGTTGTACGCGAGCAAACGTGTGTCGGCCCTGCCGGCGGCGCACGCGGCGGTACGCCGTCTCGATCTGGATGTCGAGTCGTTGCCCCGCGGGAAAGTCGTGGGGTCCGTCGATTTGATCGACTGCCGACTCGCGCGTTCCAGCGATCAGCCGGCGGCCTGCGTCGGGGCTGAGCTCTTGAAGGGACAATTCGCCTACGAGGTCGTTCGTCCGCGGCGATTCGCCACGCCACGAGCCCCGCGATTTCTGCCGTATGGCGTCTGGTTCTATCCGTTCAAACGCCGGCCGAAACGGGATCGCTAACCGTTCGCGACGACGACGCGCGGGCGTCGCGCTAGCCCGTCGCTATTTGATGAGAATCAGCTTGCCGTTGCGGGTGACCTGCAGGCGATAGATTTTCTCGTCGTGGCGGATCTGGACTTCGCGGGCGCCCTGAAAGAGGTCGGCCGAATTGACCGTGCGCTGGGGCAAACTTTCGCTCGGCACCGCGTGAAACTCGGAGGGCCTGAGCGGATTGTGATCGGACGCGGGGGCAGGGTCTGAGTTCATATTTAGCGCACGACCTCCCAGCGGACGGCGGGCGAAAACCGAGTTGCATGGGAGCAATCTATTGCAATTGAGACTCAGTGTCAACAAACTGAGCCGTCCCTGAGCCCTGAATTCGGCGATCAGTCTCTTTCCGCCTCGTCAGCGCGCCCCCGCTCCCGGCCGGCCAGCACCCGCGTCACCAAATCTGCGAAATCGCGAGGATAGCCCTCATGCCGCAGCCCGGCAACTTCAATAAGCCCGTCCTTCGGGACTGGCACGTCTGGGTCGTCAACGAGAATGCCGATGGAAGCCGGCGGTGATCGCGATCCGGGAGATCTGCGGCTGCTGGAAACCCGCGTTCCGACACGCCCGTCGAACGCTTCACGAACCGCGTGTTCGCCTACTGCGATGTCTTTCCGGACGGCCGCGTGCTGCCCAACGACACCCTGGGGAGTTGGGGGTCGTTTCCACACTTGATCGACCCGTGCGCGCTCTTCATCCCGTTGCCTGCGGATCGCGCGGCGCTCACCAAAGGATGGTCGAGGGCCATGCCCGGCTGTGCCTTGCCGGAGCGCGGCGAGCGAATCTTCAAATGCGCAATCGATCCAACGGCACGCTCGGAGGGCCCCGTCGTGATCAACTGCACCGAGCACGATCCGATGCACGCGGCCTACGATCAAAAGGAGTCACGCCGGTGTGTGTTCGACGTCGCCGCTGGTCGCCTGCTGGAATACACGCGCGAATCCGACGAGCGCGGCGCCCGCAAAGGCCAGCCGCGCTTGCACCGCCACTCGGTCTTCAAGCTGAAGTCGGTCAGCCACAAACCACTCGTGTGGATCAACGCGCTGAAGAAGGAATCGGAGCAATTGTTCCTCCGGAAACGGGAATACGATCAGCTCGCAGACGAATGCCTGCGGACGCGGACCGTCAAGGCATGCCGGGAGCTGACCGATCGAACGCGCGAGCGAGTCCTCACGGCCCAGAAGTCGGCGACCGTGGATCCGGTGCGAGAGCAGTACGTCGCCTTTCTCAAGATGGTCGATCGCGACACAACCTTTGCTCTCGATGACGCCCGGCTCAAGGAGACACTCTACGCCCGCGGGCCGGCGACCTGGGAATTGACGGCATTCGACGGCAGCAAGCATCGCCTCAGCGAATACCGCGGAAAGGTCGTGGTCCTCGATTTCTGGTTTGCCAACTGTGGCTGGTGCATCAAGTCGTACCCGCAGGTCAACGATATCGCCAGAAAGTACAAGCACCGAGGGGTCGTCGTCTTCGGGATGAACACCGACGCCCCGGAGGAAGCGGACCTCGCGCGGAACGTGATCCGCGAGATGGCCCTCACCTACACCAATCTAAAAGCCAGGCCCGCTCTCCCCTTCTATCAAGACGAGGCCGCCAAGCATTTCATCGGCGGCGCCGACGCTGTTCATCCTCGATCAGACGGGAAAAATCGCCGAGATCCACGAAGGCTATCGAGTGGACCTCGTCCAGCGGATCGGCCAAACGATCGACCGCCTGCTCGCCAACCAGGCCGCGCCTCCGAAGTGACTCGCGCAGTCACCGCGCCGATCGGAGTCCCAGAATCGCGCCCGTTGCCCGACCAATCGCTCACGATTTGCAAATTCGGATTGAATCGAAGCGTTCGCACAATGGGCCGCCGACGTCACGACGCGGGGCGGTGCCAGCGGAACAAGAGTCCGATTTCGTCCATGCGGAAGGCGCGAGCGAGGCCGAAATAAGTCGCCAGCGAAGCGCCCACCGGCGCGCCGACGCGGCACAACCGCGCGGCCCAACTGTGGCCCGTCGGGCAACAGGCAAGCGCGATCAGGCAGACAATTGTCATCGCTGCCGTCGCGGTGCCGGTCTGCAAACAGCTGCGACGCAGCGCCCGCCAGTCGAGACGACCGACGCGCAGTTCAAACACCCAGAGCACGAGGCCGCACTGCACGATCGATGAGACGGCCGTCGCGAGCGCCAACCCGCCCCCGCCCATCGGCCAGATTAGCGTCACGTCGAGCGTCAGGTTGATCGCCATCCCCACCAGGCTCATCAGCAGCGGGGAACGGCGGTCACCGACGGCGTAGAATCCGCGATGGACGATGAGCAACGCGCAATAGGCCCACACCGCGCAGCCGAACATGCGGACCATGTCGGTCGTCTGACGGACCGCCTCGTCGTCGAAGGTGCCGTGCTGAAACAACAGAATCGTGAGCGGCCGCGCGAGCACGACGAGTCCCGCGCTCGCCGGCACACTGATGAACAGCACCAGCTTCAGCCCCCGCGCTAAATCCTCGCGGAGTTTGTCCATCCGATATTCGGCCGCATGTTGCGACAGAATGGGAAACAACACCGTCCCCAGGGCTACGCCGAACACGCCCAGCGGGAATTGATAGACCCTCGCGCCGAAGTAGAGGGCCGAGGCCGTCCCTGGATCGAGCGGATACGCCAGCCCGCCCGGCAGCCAGGGAATGGTGCCCGCGGATTCCGGCCGCGTGAAGCCCCACGCCGCCAGTCCGTCCAGAAGTGAATTGAGCTGCGTGACCGACAGGCCGATCGTGACCGCGAACATGGCCCGCCCTATCTCGGCCAGTCGCCCGTCGGCGAGGCGCCAATCGGAAACGTAGCGATATCCCAAGCGGCGCAAGGTCGAGAGCGGCGCTGCCAATTGGAAGAAGCCCGACGCCACGATCGCCACGGACACCGCGTAGATCTTGGCCGTCGGCGATTCGATAAAAGGCACCCACAGCCACAGGCTGGCGATCCAGACGACGTTGAGCAGCACCGGCTCCAATGACGGCCACCAGAAGTGATTGAGGCCGTACATTACCGCGTTGAGCTGCGCGACGACGCACACCAGGATCAAGTACGGCAGCAGGACGGCCGTCAGCCCCAGCAGGATGCGGAGGTCCGACCCCGGCGTGCTGCCCAGCCACATCAACAGCACGATCAGCTCGCCGGCGATGACCAAGAGCGTCAGGCCGATGGCCAGCACCGCCAGCACGCCGCTGGCCAGCCGCCAGCCGGCGTCGGCCCCCTTGTGCATTCGCTCCTGCAGAAAGGCAGGCAGAAAGGCGGCCGTGAGCGCGCCTTCGCCGAACATGCCGCGGGCCAGACCGGGGACGCGGAAGGCGACGGAGAATGCGTCCATCAGCGCGCCGTTGCCGAAGACGGCCGCCATCGCCACATCGCGGACCAGACCGAGCACGCGGCTGGCCACCGTCAAGAGGCTGACAGTCCGCAGGCCGGCCGTTACTCCGCGGCTGCCGCCGGCGGTGGACGCGGCGCGTTCCGGGGAGTTATCGCACGACGGGCTCGAACCGGGCGCGGTTGACATCGAGTTGCGCCAGGATATCAACCACGCGATCCGTCGGCAGGCCCCAATCGATGGCCCAATTGATGATGTCGAGGTTTTCGTGCCCCGCGTACACCCGATCGAGCACGCGATCCACCAGGCAATCGCCGCTGGCGATCAGCGCGTCGATCTTGCCGAAGGGCTCGTCGTCGAACTCGGCCCAGCGTTTGCGGCCGCGCAGATGTTCGATGCGGCGATAACGGCAGTACGCGCGCCAGTATTTGCGATACCAGTCGCGGATGGCCTGGTCGCCCAGGTCGCGTCCGTGTTTCTGGCTTTCGATCCACTTATGACGTTGAGCTTCGCGCCGCGCTTCTTCGTGAATGCTGGCCGAACGCCCCGATAGCACTGCCTGAGATAACACTGCCTGAGAGCACATCATCCACCTCCGGCCGTCGCCGTCGTCTGCGGTGACCGGCAATTCATTTGTCAGCGCTTGAGCCCAGGCTCCCTACTTCCAGACGGGTGTCCTGAGCAACGGTGTGGAGTGTCGTTCGGGACTATAGCCGGTCATTTTCGCTGGGACAAGGCAGATGTCCCGGCCAGCTTCACCAGCAGTGTCTCGAGCACTTGCCTTTCGGGAATGAGGAACGCACCCTTGAGCG
This sequence comes from uncultured Planctomycetaceae bacterium, assembly GCA_963813715.1. GTDB lineage: Bacteria > Planctomycetota > Planctomycetia > Planctomycetales > Planctomycetaceae > DASPSM01. The sequence continues at coordinate 467,842 of CAWFAK010000016.1, forward strand.
CGCTATCGGCTTCGAGCAAGCGAGACGAGATCCGCTGCGCCTCCGCGCGACCGAGCCGCCGTAAGTACGCGGCCGATTCGCCGATTTCCCGGGGGAAGACGCCCGCTTCTCCCAGAGCGCGGTCGAGCGAAGTCCCCTGGCCCGATAAGGCGACGGCCTGCGCTAACCGACGGAATACGAACGTAAGGCCGCCGAGAATTTTGTGCGCCGACTCACCCGCGTCGAGCAGTTGATTGAGCAGGTCGAGGGCCTCGCCCGTTTCGCCGCGACGGACGGCCGCCGCGATCGACCAGGTCGTTTCGGTGGCCCAGCCGCCGACCAGCGTTTCGACGTCGGCGATTTCGATCGTCGTCCGCTGGCCCACGTAGGCGGACAGTTTGGCCAGTTCCTGTTCCAGCAGGCCCAGGTCGCCGCCGGCCAGCTCGTAAATCAAATTGGCCGTCTCGCGAGTGACCGATTTGCCGTGCGCGGTCTTGGCCGTCTCGGCGATCCAGCGCACGAGATCGCTGCCGGACAGCGGCCCGCATTCCACTTCCAGGCCGACCTTGGGCACCGCCTTGGCCAGGCGGGTCGTTTTGGGCCAGGCCTTCACGTCGAGCACCAGCACCGAGTTTTTGGCCGGTTTCTGCAGGTATTTCTCCAGCCCTTCGCGATTCTGCGAGACGAAACGGTCGGCATCGTCGAGGATGACCAGCCGGCTGCTCCCCCACATCGAAATGGTCCGCAGCTCGTCGCACACGGTCTTGAGGTCGGCCTGGTCGCCGGCAAATCGAGTCAGCCCCAAATGTTCCTCGTCCTCGCCCAAAACCAGTCGGCACAAACGCTCGAAGACGGCCCGCTTCAGGTACTGTTCTTCCCCAAATAGGACGGCGATGACGCCGACTTTTTGCTCGGAGGACTTCAAAAACGCGGTCGCGTGCATTGGGGATTGACCTGCCAGAGAGCGACGCCTACAGTCGCCGCCCGATTACAGCACTGGATGCCGGCGATGGCAATCGACGTCGAGAGCAAGGCCTACATTTGCCCCGGCGAGACGCACGCGATTTCGCGATCCGTGCACCTCGCCCGGCTGGCCGCGGCCTTTCCGCCATGTCGCGAGTGTCCACTCCGCGAGGACGGGACGCGATTCGCTGTCCGCGATCTGCCCATTGTCGAACCGGACCCGCCCGCGCTCCGCCGTCGCGAGCTGCCGGCGACCGAGGGACTGCGCGGCGTCTTTCTCAACGACATCACCCGTCACTTCGCCGAGAGGGTTGCCGCGCGATTTGCCGAGATGTTGTGGGAGCGAGCGCCGGTGCGCGGTCCCAACGACGGCATCGACCGCGGGGCGCGAGTGGCGCGGCCGACGGTCGTCGTCGGCTATGACGACCGCCCCTCGTCGCCGACGATCTTCGCGGCGGCCGTTGCCGGTTTGCGGCGGATGGGTTGCCACGTGCTCGACGTTGGCCTGGTGACCAAGCCTTGCTTCTGGTTCGCCGTCGCTCAGGTGCATGCTTCGGGCGGACTGTTCGTGACCGGCTCGGGCGCGGAGCCCGCGTGGACGGGCCTCGATTTTCTCTGGGAAGACGCACGACCCGCGTCTGCGGCGGAGATTGCAGAGCTGCGGAGCGCCGCCCAGCTCGATCGCGGCCCGTCGCTCGTCCGAAAACGTCCGACACGCAGCGCCGGCACCGAGCGCACGTTTCCCGCCGTCGCTCGTTATGAAGAGTCACTCGCACCGCGGTTTGCTGACCTCCGCGTCAAGAAGATTGCCTGTGCGTCGTCCTCGGCGCGGGTCGGGGAGGTCCTGCAGCGAATGCTGAAAAAAAATCCCGAGTGCGAGGTGTTGTATACGGCGCTGCCCGTGAAGATTCGCAACCCGGCCCGGCGACGCGACGAGGGCATCTTGCAGCTTTCGCAGACGGTGCGCGAGCGGCAGGCCCAGCTCGGCATTCTGTTCGATGATGACGGGCAGCGATGCGGGTTTATCGACGAGCGGGGCCGCCACGTCGCGTCCGCCGCCATCGCCCGCCTGGTCGTCCCGCCTTTGCTCGCGGAACAGCCGGGCTCGACCGTCGTGTTGGAGCCGGCGGCACTCGTCGAGCTGCGTCCGCTGATTGAGGCGATGGGCGGACGTTGCCAGCCCGGCGACAGCGACGCTGCCGCGATTGCCGCGGCCGTCCGCGAACACCGGGCGGTCTACGCAGGAGGCGACACGGGCCGCCACTGGTTTTTCGACGGCTACGCGAACTGCGACGCACTCTTGATCGTCGCCCGTGTGCTCGCTGCGCTCAGCCGTGCAGATCAACCATTCTCTCAACTTGCCGCGACTTAAGTCTTGTCGGGCAGGCTGCGCCAGCCAATTGCCAATAGGCCGACTACTACGAAGTCGTGAAGGCCGCTACGTGGGACACCCGCTCACTCGGGCTCGGCCAGGTGTTCGCGCAGGCTGGTCATCGCGCGCTTCATCAGCCAGATGAGCGCGTCTTTGGTGACGCCCATCGCCGCCGCGATTTCGACCATCGACTCGCCGTCGAGATAGCGGCGTCGCAGCGCTTCCTGCTCGTCCGGCGGCAAGAGCGCGATCGCGCGGGTCAAGCGGGCCGACTCTTCGCTCCGCACGACTTGCTGGCTGGCGGTCGCCTGGCGGGCGGCGTGCACGTCGCCGTCGCTGACTCTTTTTTCGCGATCAATGGCCCGCTTGCCCGCGTGCAGCTGGTTGCGGGCCGCGTTGCGAATGTTGCGTTCGTGAATTTGTCGCAGCCAGGCGGCGAACTGGGCCGGATCTTGCCCCTCGAACTCGGTGATCTGCTTGTGGACCGACAGGCACGTCTGCTGCACGATATCCGACGCGTCGAGCCGCGCCGCCGCCCGATCGTCGAGCATGCGATCGGCCAGCCCCCACAAGTAGCCGCGGTAGTTTTGCAACAGTTCGCCGAGCGCCGCCGGATCGCCGGCGCGGGCTCGATCGATCAACTCACGATTGACGGCCTCAGGCTCCACGTTGGCTCCACGGTGTTCGCATCGATATCTCCGCTCCGCAGTCTCCGTCGCGTTCCCGACGTCAGCTCGATTGTTGAGCAAACGCGGCCCCGATTTCCAGTCCCCTTTTAATGACGTGTGTCACGTCACTGACGAGCCCGCGCGGACGGCTCAATTCCCGGCATCGCGATGACAAATCCGTCATACTCAATAGACAAATCGGCCCGGCTCCGCAGTCTTGTCTTCTTATTGGGCCAATTCCGCAAGCTCAGCTCCTTCAAGGGGATCAGGAAAGCACATGTCGCAGGTGACGCCGACGGCGAAGAAGATCATCGCCAACATCGAGAAAGTGGTGATCGGCAAACGGCAGGAGATCGTCCTCGCGCTCGTCGCCTATCTGTCGGAAGGGCACATTCTACTCGAGGACGTGCCCGGCGTCGCCAAAACAATTCTGGCCCGCGCTCTGGCGGCGAGCGTCGGCTGCACCTTTAAGCGGGTGCAGTGCACGCCCGACCTGTTGCCCAACGACATCACCGGCGCATCGATCTTCAATCCCAAGACGACCGAGTTCGAGTTTCGGCCCGGCCCCCTCTTCGCCCAGATCGTGCTGGCCGACGAGATCAACCGCGCCACGCCCCGCACGCAGGCGGCCCTCTTGGAAGCGATGGCCGAGCGGCGCGTCACCAGCGACGGCACCACTTATCGTCTCGAGCCGCCGTTCCTCGTCATCGCCACGCAAAACCCGATCGACCACGAAGGGACCTTCCCGCTTCCGGAAGCCCAGCTCGATCGCTTTCTCATCCGGCTCAGCCTGGGATATCCCAGTGCTGAGGAAGAGGGCAAGCTGCTCGACATGCTGCGGCAGGAGCATCCGATCGAAAGTTTGGGAGCCGTCGTGTCGGCCGCCGACGTCCTAGCCGCCCAGCAGGCCGTCCGCGACGTCTTTGTCGATCCGAAAATTCGCGATTACATCGTCGAGATCGTCCGCGCCACTCGCGAGCACGACGACATCGCGCTAGGCGGCAGCCCGCGGGCGTCGATTGCGCTCTGTCGAGCCGCGCAGGCGCTGGCGGCAATTCGCGGCCATGACTTTGTGTTGCCCGACGACGTCAAGCGGCTGGCGCCCGCGATCCTCGGTCATCGCCTCATCGTCCGCCCGGAGAGCCGGCTGCGCAAGGTCCGCTCGGTCGACGTCGTCCAGGAAGTCTTGGCCGAGACGTCGGTGCCGACCCTTTCGTCCGGCCAGAGCGCTTCGATAGGGACCGACATCGCATGAGATGGTTTGCCGGCGCCCTCGCGCTCTTGCTCATCGGACTGGCGTTCCAGATGGGACTGCTCGTCTACGCGATGTACGTGTTGCTGGGCGTGATGCTGGTGAGCCGCTACCTGGCCCGCGAATGGGTCGAGAAGATCACGGCCGAGCGCGAATGCAGCCGGCCCACGGCCCAAATCGGCGAGAAGGCCGCCGTGATCGTCAACATTCGCAACACGGGCAAATTGCCGGTCCCCTGGTTGATCGCGGAAGACAGCGTGCCGCGCAGAGCGCGCTCACGCAGCGGCCGCCGCGGATCGCCATCGAGGGGAAGCGGACCAACATCCTGCAGCTGGCGGCCCAGGGCGAAAAATCGCTGCTGTACCAGGTGACGTTCCTGATGCGGGGCTTTTATCAGACTCGGGCCGCTGCTCCTGGAGAGCGGCGACTTGTTCGGGCTCCATCGGCGGTTTCGGCTGGAAACGAAGCCACAGTTTGTGCTGGTCTTTCCCAAGATCGTTCCGCTGCGAGGCTACGACCTGGCTTCGCGTCGGCCGATCGGCGAAGTGCGGCTGACGCACCGGCTCTTCGAAGACCCGACCCGAATTGCCGGCATCCGCGGCTACCAGCCCGGCGATCCGCTCAACCGCGTCCACTGGCGGGCGACGGCGCGGACCGGCACGCTGCACTGCAAGATCTATGAGCCGTCGTGCATCGCGGGCGTCACGCTGCTGCTCGATTTTCACAAGTCGGTCTACACGGCCCGCCGCGAGCCTGATCGCTCGGAGCTGGCCGTGACCTTGACGGCTTCGCTAGCGAACGCCGTCTATCAACTGGGTCAGCAGGTCGGTCTCGTCACGAACGGTCGCGACGCGGCCGACCGCATCCTGCAAGAGGGTTATCGGCACGAGTTCCGCACGCGTTCGCTCGCGCTCGACACGGCCAAGATGCAAGAACAAAGCAACCGGCTGCGACCCGTGATCGTCGAAACTCGCCGCGGTCCCGAGCAGCTGTTGCAGATCCTCGAAGCCCTGGCGCGCTTGGAGCTGACCGAGGGCCTTTCGTTCGGTCAGCTGGCGATTGAAGCGGCGAGCCGCTTGCCGCGCGATGCCACCGTCGTCGCCATCCTGCCGACGGCCGAGCCCGAGACGGCCATCGCGCTGGGCAGTCTCAAGCGACGGGGCTACGCGGTGACGGCGATCCTGGTGACGTACGATGATGACGAGGACGCTCCGGCCAGCCTGGGCCGACTGATGGCGGAGGGAATCGACGTGCGGCGCGTCGACACCGAGGCGGCGATCGAAACCGTCTGCTCTGCCGAACTGGTGCGCTGACGAACTGAGAGGCGAAATCGCTGGGAATGTCGAAACGAACTCGCAAGAAAACGCTGGCCGACTATGTCGTCATTGCCATCAGTCCCGTGCTGATCATGACGCTCGTGGGCAGTCTGGCGTTCTTTCTGCTCGAACTGACCTACCACGGCCAGTTCGAGGTGCGGATGAAATGGATTTTGTTTTGGTTCGTGCTGGCCGCGGTGCTTGTGGCACGGATTGCCATCGAGCAGGGGAAGGAATACGCGAGCCTGTTCGGCCTGGTGCTGACCGCGGCCGTCGCCCTGGCCGTGGTGCGGTTGGTCGACCAGATTTTGTTGGGCTGGACCTTGCTCGGTGTCACCTGGTGGTGCACGTGGAAACTGACTTATGACTGCACGCTGATTGACGACCGCGCAGACGCCTCAGGCGAAGGCCTGCTGCAAGTCGCCGGCCTCGACACGCCGGCCGACGCGGACGGCTCGAACGGCTCCGCGCGAGAGCGTCGCACCGTGCACGCACCGGGCAAATGGGTCGTCTACTTTTCGTTGGCCGCTTTGCCCTTGTTCGGCGCCGGTCAGTTAGTGATTCCCTCGAAGGACACGGCGGCCCGCGCGTACGGCTTCAGCCTGGTCGGCGTCTACGTGGCGTCGGCGCTCGGCCTGCTGTTGACGACAAGTTTTCTGGGACTGCGGCGCTATTTGCGGCAACGCAAGCTGCAAATGCCGGCCGCGATGACCCGCACGTGGCTGGCCATGGGAACGGGGTTAGCGCTCGCCATCTTGTGCCTTGCGCTCTTGCTGCCGCAGCCGCAGGGGGAATATTCGGTGACCGCGCTCGTCGACAATGTTGACGCCAAACTCCGCGCGGCTTCGCGTTTTGCCGTCGTGCCCGGCGATCGGGCCAAGGGGGAAGGGCGACGAATCGGCGATCAGGATCCCAAGGCCGACAAAGCGGGCGAGTCACCGCCGCGGAATCAGCCGCCCGATCAACAGGGGAAGGCCCAGCCCGGCGACGGCGGCCGGCCGGGAAAAAACGGGGGCGGGAAGAATCCCGGCAGTCAACAGCCGGACAAAAGCGGCGGCCAGGGCGACTCCAAGGAAAAAGGCAAAGCCCAAGGCGGCGACAAGTCCGACGACAAAGGAAACAGTGGGCGCCGCGACAAGGGGCAAAATCGCGATGGCGAAAATCGTCAGCCGGCCGATCGGCAGCAAGCAGTGCGGCCGCCGAAAGAAACGTCAAACAGCGATCAGCGCGCCACGCCGCCGCCCAGCCCTCCCTCGGGTTCAGGGTTCGGCGGCTTCCTGCAGTTCCTGGCCGCCTCGGTCAAGTGGCTGATTTACGCGGCGATCGCCGTCGCGGTCGCCTTTCTGCTGATCCGTCATTGGTCGCGCTTCATCGAGATGCTGGCGAAATTCTGGGCCGACTTGCTCGCGGCCTTCGGCGGAAGACGCGGCGACGAGCGGGACGCGTCGGCCGAACCGGGCGCGGCGCCGCTCCCCGTCGTCCGTTTCGCGGCCTTCGAGAATCCGTTTTTCAGCGGCGCGGCAGGACGCATGCCCCCCGCACAGCTGGTGCGCTACACGTTCGAGGCGCTCGAAGCGTGGGCCCGCGAACGCGTCGTCGCCCGGCCGCCCGAGCAAACGCCGCTAGAATTCGCCCAGGAGTTGGGACGCCGCGATCCCGCGCTGGCGAAAGATGTGACGTCGACCGCCGAGCTGTACGTGCGAGTCGCCTATGCGCGCAAGAACCCGTCGCGAGAATCGGTCGCCGTGCTGGAGCGATTGTGGCGACGGATGGGAATGGGCACCGCGGAATGAGCGGCCGGCGAGTGTGTCGCCGGGTGATGAGCCGTCAAGTGGCGGAGCTGCCTCAATAGATCCACGGCAGGAGTCGCCACGTCCGCGCGCGGTAGGCCTCGTACTTGGCCCCGAAGTGCGCACCGAGCAGCCGCTCCTCCGAGTGCATTCGCGCGACGAGCGCCGGAAGCATTACCACCGTCAGTAGGACGCCGACGGCCGAGCGAAACGCCAGGGCCCAGCCGGCTGACGCGATGATGAGCCCCAAATAGCTCGGATTCCGCACGAAACGAAAAGGTCCCGTCGTGACCAGCGTATGTCCGCGTTGAATGGCGACCAGGCCGCTGAAGCGGTTGCCCAAAACAAAGACGGGCCAAATCCGCAGCAGTGTCCCGAGGCCGAAGAGTGCGACGCCGATCCAGCGGAGCGTGTCGCCATCGAGCGTCCAGAATTCTTCGCGATCGGTATACGCCGGCAGATAGCCCAGCAGCAGCCCGACACCAATAAACACGATGAGCACCCAGCGATTGGACCGATCTTCGGTCTCGCCGCGACTCAGGTTTCCGCCCGCAAAGAAGGCGACGGCCGACACGCCGGCCAGCACAATTGCCAGTGCGACCAACGGCGGATGCGAGAAGTAGGCGTCGAACCCGCCCCAGCCGGCGACGGCCAGTCCCAGGTACGCGAGCATCCCCGCAAGAACCGACAGTGCTCTGGCGAGCCTCTCCCGCATGGTTTCGCTCCTTCTCTCGGGCTTGTCGTCGCCGCGCGTCGATTCGGTGGCGTCGTCGCCGACAAATCGTGAAGATGACGTTCAGGATAGGGGATAAATCCCTGAGCGACGAGAATTCAGCTGCCGAGGCGGAGAAAAATGATGCGAGCGTGCGTTTCCCTATTCGTCCTCTTCACCTGGGCCGTCGCGAACCAGCAGGCGACGGCCGCCGATCCGAAACCGTTGCCGCCGACCCACGCGAACGTGCCCTACGGCCCGCACGAGCGCAACGTCCTCGACTTCTGGAAGGCGGACGGCGACGGCCCGCGGCCGTTGTTGGTCTTTATTCACGGCGGCGGTTGGGTGGGCGGCGACAAGAAGCAGAGTCCGAACGCGATTCGGCCCTGGCTCGCCGAAGGCATTTCGTGCGCCGCGATCAACTATCGCCTGACAGGCAAGGACCCGCTGCCGGCCCCGGTCCACGACGCGGCCCGGGCCGTGCAGTTCCTCCGCTCGAAGGCGGCCGAGTGGAACATCAATCCCAATCGCATCGCGCTCACGGGCGGCAGCGCCGGCGCGTGCACGTCGATGTGGCTGTTGTTTCACGACGACCTGGCGGATCCGAAGTCGTCCGATCCCGTCCTGCGGCAGTCGACCCGCGTTTGTGCCGCCGCCGTGACCGCCGGCCAGACGTCCATCGACCCGAAGGTGATTGTCGACTGGGTCGGCCCGAACGTGCTCAAGCACGGCATGATCTGGATGGCCGTCGGCGAGAAGTCGATGGCCGACGCCCTCGCGCACTACGACCAGCACAAAGCGACCTACGCCGAGTTCTCACCCTATAACCACGTCGACGCGAAGGACCCGCCCCTCTTCATGACCTACGGCGACGACATGACTCTCCCTTCCAAAGACGCCGGCCATGGCATCCACCACCCGATGTTCGGCGTGAAGCTGAAGGAGAAGTCCGATCGCGTGGGGCACGAATGCTACTTGCTGATTCCAGGCACCTCGACACCCGACAAATACCCCGACGCCAAAGCGTTCCTGACGGCGAAGCTCCTCGCGCCCTAAGCCGAGCGCTGACGCGCGCGCCCGCCAGACTGTCCTGAGTCTGCCGTTCGATCTTGCAGCGTCAGCCCGTCTCGCGGGCGGATGGCAATCAGCGCGTCGGGCACGACGGGCGGATGGCCGACGGGCAGCGTGAAGCGGCAACGGGGCACGATCGTCGCCAGCGCGAGCACCATCTCCATCATGGCGAACGTGTTGCCGATGCAAACGTGCGGCCCGGCGCCGAACGGGATGTAGGCGTGCTGCGGGATCGTTTCGACGCGGTCGGGGGCGAAGCGATCGGGGTCGAAACGTTCCGGCTCGGGGAAGAACCGGGGGTCGCGATGCAGAACCCACGGATAAATATTGACCCACGCCCCCTTCGGCAGCTCGTAGCCGCCGATCGTCACGCGCTGCGTCGCCACGCGGGGAATGAGCGCCCAGGTCGGCGGGTAGAGCCGCATCGACTCCTTGACCACGCGCGTCGTGTAAGCGAGCGCGGGCAAATCCGCGTACGTCGCTGCCCGGCTCTGCAGCACGCTCCGCACTTCGTCGAGCACGCGCGTCGCCACGTCGGGATGCGTGGCAAGCAGATACCAGGTCCAGGTGAATGACGACGCGGTCGTGTCGTGGCCGGCGTTGAAGAGCGTGATCGATTCGTCGCGGGCCTGCTCGTCCGTCATGCCCGTGCCGTCCCCTTCTTCGTCGACGGCCGCCAACAGCATCGACAACAGGTCGCCCCGATCCTCGCCGCTCGCCCGCCGTTCGCGAATGATGCGGCGAATCACCCGGTCGACGACGGCGATCGCGGCGCGCTTGCGGCGATTTTCGGCCGTCGGCACCCAGATCGGCCATTGGATGATGCGGCCCGCTTGCACCGTGACGATCTCCGAGATCGCTTCGGTGGCCGCTCCCAAGGCATCCTCGGACCCGGAGATATCGGCTCCGAACAGCGTTCGCGAGACGATCGCCAGCGTCAGTCGCCGCATGGCGAACGGGACGTTGATTTCGGACTCGGCCGACCACGAGTCGACGGCTTGCCGCGCACAATCGACGATCGTCCCAGCGTAGCCGTCAAATCGCTTCGGGCTGAAGGCCGGCTGCACGAGCCGCCGCTGCCGAAGCCAAAAGTCGCCTTCGCTCAGCACGAGACCGTTGCCGTCGACGTCGCGGAGCGCTTGATGATCCGCGGCAGCTTGCGAAAGCTTTTGCCGCGGGTGATGAGCACCTCCTTCACCAGGTCGGGATGATTGGCGAAGTAGACGTGCTGCGGGCCGAGCCGGGCATGGACGAAATCGCCAAACGTCCGCGCCAGCTCGAGGGGATACTCGAGCCGCTCGGTTTGCAACCGCCGCGCGAGCGTCAGGTCGAAGAAACCATGTCGCGGGCCGGGAGGGAAACGCTTCGCGGCAGTCACGTGTGAACTCGATGTGAATTGGCGAAAAGGACCCACCACGGATGGGGCTTCGCGATCTTGTCAGACCGACCCCACAGGCATCTTTGTTATTCGCGGCCGCGGTGGATTTCGGCTTTGGCGCGCAGGCCGCGATTCTCGAAGGTTAGGCCGAAGTCGATCCAACGGACATCGGCAAGCGGCGCGGGAACGTCCGGGCCGAATTTGGGTTGGCCGGGATGTCCGTAGACGGTCGACTCCATCGTCTGATAGTCCGCGTTCCACACATATTTTCCACCACCCGGACAAACGAGGGCCGTGTGCCACACCTGCTCCTCGACGTCGACAGGGTCGCGATCCGGGTAGCGCCTCTTCCACTCGTTGAGGATGGGAAGATTCGCCCAGGCGCGGGCCTGCATCAGCGACTGATACTGGCGCGGGCCGAACGCCTGTTCCAGGAGTTCGATCGCCCGTCGATCGATCTGCAGCGCCACGCTTTTGCCGAGCCAGGGTCGCACGTCGGCCGGCCGCGAGTTCGGAGCGGGCGGTTCTTTCTTTTTGGTGTCGTGTCTGGCATTGCCGTCCGCCGCCGACTCCCGGTCCAGGGCGCGCTTGAGCAGGTCCTCGTTTAAGGTCAACGTCAAGAGACGCGGAGTCGCCGCGTAATAAATGGCGAACGACTCAGGAACCGGGAGCGACTGGCGGCCGCTCGCCGTCGGCGCGACCTTCACGTAAGGATGGCCGTGATACTCCTGCGACGTCCAGGTGACCAGCCCCGGGGCGGTTTGCTCGATGAAGGCCCGCAGTCCAGTTAAGAAGAGCGTGAGCTTGAGGCTGTCATGCACTTCGGCGGCAATCGCGACGGGCAGGCGGTGGACATTGGCCGTGGAAAACTTTTCGACCGGATCTTCGGGCGGTTGATCGGTCGTGGCCGCGGGCCGGGCCTTGGCAGCCTGCGACAATTCGGCCCAGAACGGATCGGGATCGGCATAGATCGAAACCGAGTTCCCCAGCCAGCTCATCAGGCTGACTTTGACCGGGCCTTCCACCCAATTGTTGGCCCACTTCAGCCATTTTGATTTCGTGTTGATCGCCACGGCCAAAGCGGCGAGGGTCCCCGGGTGCGGGTCGCCGGCTGCCGGCTTCAATTCGACCCCCGACACGATCTCCACGAAGTCGCTGTAACGGCTCGAGGTGATCAACGGCATCACGGTGACATCGACGAAGAGCCGGTCCTTGCGGGTCGAGAATTGCACCGCGATCGGGTCGAAGAACTGGCTCCAGTTCCGCTGGTAGCCTTCGCGCCACCGTTTGTAGGTGTCGGCTTCAGCCGGCGTCACCTTGGTGAAATCGAGTTCGGCGATCGGCGTCTGGAACTCGAGCGTGCCGTAGGTCGACGAAGCAATTCCCTCGGGCGTCGCCCGCAGCGTCCCCAGCTCGGCGACGGGCCATAAGCTATGGATGTTGTGCGGCTCGACGCTCCCGTGAACGAGATCGTCCAGGTATTCGGCCTGGTATTCCGAGAGGATGGCTGCGGCCCGTGTGCGGCGCGAGTTACCGATCCGCCACTTGGCGCCACACCAGCGGCGAATTGTTCTTGTCGCTGATGACGAGCAAGCCGCTTTCCGCGCCCCCGCGTCGGTAACGGTCTCGAAAGAAGCGATATTCCGGGAGCGCGGCGAGCGACTCCGAGCGTCCGGCCGCTGTGTCGACGATCCGCTTGAGTTGGAAGAGCGAATTCGTGACGACGAGCGTTTCGTGGCGGTCTCGATCCTGGAGAGTGGCAAGATAGGAACAGACTCTTCGATGGGGCGAGACGGAACCGGTGTATTTCGTCTCGCCGATACTCCCTTCGACCTTTTGACAATGCGAGTCGGCCTCGCGGGCAGCGGCCTGCAGTCGCTCAATCTGGTTCCGCAGCGCGGCCGCCTTGCCCGGTTTAGGCTCGAAGAGAAGGGCCACGTCGGAGCCGCTCGGCAAATAGGGGTCCGAGCCCGTGAACGCGAGACTGGCAATCATCTGATCGCCGAAGAGCCGCGTCACCGAATTGAGCGGCAGGCAGAGCTGTCGTTCATAACGGGCCCGCGTGCCGGCATCTTCCGCCCGTTCTTCGAGGATCTGCTTGATCGGCGTGCCGTCGCGATCCGCCTCGTCGATCGTCGACAGCAGAGCGTCTAAGCTCGGAAAGAAAATCGCGTGCTGGTCGGAAGGGAGGGCGCCCGCCAGGGAATCGATTTCGGGATGAATCTTCGCCACGAGCGGCCGCCAGTCCATCTCCGCGACGCTGATTCCTGGAAGCGAAGCGAGTTCGACCGTCGCCTGGCCGGGCTGCGTCGAGGGCATCAATCGATTGAGCTGCAGGCTTTCAGACAGCGCGCGCCCGCCGGAGAAGACATCCAGCGTTTCGGCAAATTCGCTCTGGCGGGTCTCATCGGGCGCAGACGGGTTGACCACGGGAGCCTCGGAAAGGCTCTTGCCCGAGAGGGTCGCCCGGGCTCCAAGGGCTTGGAAGCGGAACCAGGCGGCACCCGGAAGGCGACGGTCGGCGAGCCATTGATCGTGTTGCGCCTTCGCCTCGTAAAAGGTGGTGCGTTTCTTCGGATCAGCCGCATTCTTGGGCGCGGCGAAGCGGACCTTGTGCAGCTGGGTGCGACGGGCGTCCGGAACGTAGAGCGTGCCGGCGACGTCCGAGCCAGCCGCGGCTCGAATGCAAACGCTCGGCGCGGAACCGTGCGTGCGACTGAGCTCGAATCCTCCATAGGAGGCGTCCATCCCGGTCACGTAGATTTCGCCGGGCCCGTCGAGCACGGCATACGCACCCAAGTAGTCGCGGACCGCGCTGTTGCCGCCCCAATAGGCGTACTGGGAATCATCCGTCTCGAGCTTGGGAAGCGTCCCCTGCGTGATTTTCAATTCGCGGAGGGGGATCTCGAAATAAGCGTCCTCCGCGCGAGCCGCCCCCGACCAGACGAGCAGCCCGATGATCCCCGCAAACCGCGCAACACGGCGCTTCCAGGACACGGTCGACATACGTCGCCCTCCCAAGGTCATTCGGTCATGGTGCTCTGTCGTCGTGCCGCAACCGTCAGTCGGAGCTTGAAATCGACGGCGCTCCGGGCCGTTGAAATCGCCCCTGCCGCTAATGACAAACGAAGCGCGAAGCCCCTCCGCTCGAACGGAATTGCTGGCTTTGGACTTGGATCATCGGAGCTGAATCCGACTGGCGGGCATCGTTCTTCCCGCCTAGTACTCGAACTGCTCGCCCTGCTCTTGTTCGACGCCGGCGAATGATGATTTGGCGATTTGCCGGATCTTGCGCGACGACACTTCTTCGCGGAGCCGGTCGAGCGCGGCGGTGATCGGCATCGTCCCCAGGTCGCCGTCGATGCGGTCGCGGAGGGCGACGGCTTCTGTTTCGGCTTCTTTCGGGCCGACGACCAGCATGTAGGGGATCAAATCGATCTGGGCATCGCGAATTTTGGCCTGGACCTTGGAGTTGCGGGTGTCGATCGTCACGCGGAAGCCGGCTTCGCGGAAGCGTTGCTCGACTTGCTTCGCGTAATCGAGCGACTTGTCGGAGAGCGGCAGCACGCGAACCTGCTCCGGAGCGAGCCAGAGCGGAAACGCGCCGGCAAAATGCTCGATCAGCACGCCGACGAATCGCTCCATCGAGCCGAACGGGGCGCGGTGGATCATCACCGGGCGATGGGCGTGATTGTCGGCCCCAATGTATTCGAGCTGGAACCGCTCGGGCAGGTTGTAGTCGAGCTGCACGGTGCCCAGCTGCCATTCGCGGCCCAGGCAATCGCGGACCATGAAGTCAGCCTTGGGGCCGTAGAACGCGGCCTCGCCCAGCGCTTCGACGTATTTCAATCCCGAACGCTCGAGCACGTTCCGCAGCGCGGCCTCGGCCTTCTGCCAGTTCTCCTCGCTGCCGACGTACTTGTCGCTGTTGGGATCGCGGAGCGAGAGCTGCACGCGATAATCCTCGAGACCGACCGACTCGAGCACGAACTTCACCAAATCGAGCGTGACGCGGAATTCGTCCTCGACTTGTTCCGGTGTGCAGAAGAGGTGTGCGTCGTCCTGGGTCAGGCCGCGGACGCGGAGCAGGCCGTTCAGTTCGCCCGACTGCTCGTGCCGATAGACGGTGCCAAACTCGGCCAGACGCACGGGCAAGTCGCGATAGCTTCGCGGCTCGGCCTTATAGATCTGGATATGGTGCGGGCAGTTCATCGGCTTGAGCAGGTAGCGCTCGTGCGCGTGCTCCCAGCGACGGAGCACGGCGATTTTGTCCTCGTTCGACGCCGCCGCGTGATAGCCGTCGAGATTCGCCCCCATCACTTCCGCGGCCGCGATCAGCTTTTTCTCCTGCTCGGTCGCGAGAGTGCCGGCGGTGAGCTGGCGGATCCAGAAGTCGACCAGTTGCCCAGCGTCGTGGCCGAAGAGCGGCGCGAACTGCGCGTCGCGATAATAGGGAAAGTGGCCGCTAGTCTCGTACATCTCGACGCGGCCGATGTGCGGCGAATAGACCGGCTGGTAGCCGCGAGCCAACAACTCCTTCTTGATGAACTCTTCCAAGAGGGCACGGACAGTGGCCCCCTTGGGCATCCACAAGATGAGCCCCTGGCCGACGTCGTTGCTGATCGAAAAGAGGCCGAGCTTTTTGCCCAGCACGCGGTGGTCGCGGCGTTTGGCCTCTTCGACCTGCGTGAGATAGGCCTCGAGCTCGTCCTTCTTGAAGAAGGCAGTGCCGTAGAGCCGCTGGAGCTGGCGGTTGGCCGCGTCCCCCTTCCAATACGAGCCGGCGACGGTCAGCAGCTTGAACGCCTTGATCCGCCCGGCGTCGGGAATGTGCGGGCCGCGACACAAGTCGACGAATTCGCCTTGCCGGTAGAAGCTGACGGTTGGATGCTGGGCGAGCCCGGTGTCGATGTGCTCGACCTTCAGCTCCTGGCTCAGCCCGTCGCAGAATTCGCGGGCTTCTTTGCGATCGAGAATGAACCGCTCGAACGGCTCGGCGTCCTTGACGATCTTCCGCATCTCCTCTTCGATCCGCGGAAAATCCTCCTCGCTGATTTTGTGCGGGCAGTCGATGTCGTAATAAAAGCCGTTGGCCAGCGTGGGCCCGAAGGCCAGATTGACCTTGGGAAAGAGCCGCATCACGGCCCGCGCCATCACGTGCGCACACGAATGCCTGAGCACGCCCAGCGCCTCGGCATCGCGATCGGTGAGCAGCTTCAAGTCGACCGGCTGCGAAACGTCGGCCACTTCTTTGAGCGGCCGCGCGCTGTCCACGACGGTGCCGTTTGTTTTGGCCGCCAGGACGGCCTGAGCCAGCCGCGAACCGATGCTGTTGGCGACGTCGAGGCTGGTACTGTCGTCCGCAAATTCCTTGACCGAACCATCGGGCAGGCGAACCGAAATCATGAGTCAAAAATCCTCGAAAGTCCGCAACCCGTTTCCGCCTCAACGAATGGCGGCACGCGGGCTTGGGACGGGCCTGCTGGTATATAGCCCAGCAGCGCAGCGAGCGTCAATGACCGCTGAAATACGACAAATGACGACTCCGGGAGGTAGGACACGAGGCGGGCTGCCGGGGTTCTCCCCCGCGGTTCGTCGCACGCGAGATGCCGGCCCGCCGATCGGTGACGGATTGACATTACGCGCCGGCGAGCCCCCAGTG
This sequence comes from uncultured Planctomycetaceae bacterium, assembly GCA_963813715.1. Taxonomy (GTDB): domain Bacteria; phylum Planctomycetota; class Planctomycetia; order Planctomycetales; family Planctomycetaceae; genus DASPSM01. Next base: position 484,005 of record CAWFAK010000016.1, read on the forward strand.
TGAACTGGGGGGTGCTTCTCTTTGAGCTCGTTTTTTTAATGCTGACCCGGAAGATGCAAACGAATCGAAGTCCCACAGCACCATCGGGCTTACGCCCGACGCTCGCCGCGTCGATCGTTGTCCCGGGTGGGCGCGGGGCCGCCGTTGATTGCGCTGTCGTTTGGTGCCGCTCGGCCTGGTGAATTGTGTCCGCAAAGCGGGCGTCGTCTTCGGCTACAATGCGCCAGCGAGCGTCGGCAGGCTTCGTCAACTCTCATCGCGGAGCAAATGAGATGAACCATCGAGACTGGTTCGGCATCCTGGTACGCGGCTTTGGGCTTTACCTGCTCATTCAAGCGTTGCCCCAGTGCGTCGCGTTGATCATCGAGTATCAGTTCGGCGGGCCGGGTTTCAATGGGGGAGGAATGCAAAGGACTTGGTTCGGAGGTGGCATGGGCGGATTGATCTATGTTGGCATTTATCTCGTGCTAGGGGTGATCATTCTGCGCTTCGCCAACGTGATCGTGCGCTTCGCCTACCCGGGTGAGCAAAACCAGTGGGTTCCACCGACCGATGAGCAGCGTCCGGCGCCGCCGCGTCTTTAGCACGGCACGGCGTCACAATTCATCCAAGCTCCGCGGCCAGTCGTTCTTGAGCAGCCGCGAGAGCGAGCGGTCGGCCAGAATTCGGCCGCCGGTTTGGCAGCGGGGGCAGTAGTTCGTTTCGTTGTCGGCGTAGCGAATTCGTTGGACGGGCGCGCCGCAGACGGGGCACGGCTTGCCGAAACGGCCGTGGACGGCCATCTCGGGACGGAAGGCCGTGACTTTTTCGGGAAATTTCTCGCCCGCTTGTTCGCGGAGGCGGTCGGTCCATTCGTTGAGCACGTCGCGGACGGCGTCGAACAGGCGGCGGGTTTCGTCGGGCGACAATTTCTGCGTCTGGGCCAGGGGCGAAAGCTGGCGCGGCGTGCAAGATTTCGTCGGAGTAGGCGTTGCCGATGCCGCTGAATGAGTGCGGGTCGGCCAGGGCCCGCTTGAGCGTGTGATTTTCCCGCTTGAGCTCGGTCTCGAATTGCTCGAACGATGCGGAGAGAACTTCGAGGCCGCCGGGATCGAGCTCGGCCACCGCGGCCGCCCCTTGCAAAATCCACAGCCCGGCCCGCCGCTTGGCTCCGGCCTCCGTGAGCGTGAGGGTGCCGGTCTCGAAGTCGAACGCTGCCAGGTTCTGCTTGCCGGCCAGCTTCGCGCCCGCATCCTTCCAATGCAGGCGGCCGGCGATCATTAAGTGCAGCACCAGCCACAAATCATCGTCGAGCCCGATGGCGATCCGCTTGCCAATCCGTTTGAGCCCGCGAACTCGTTTGCCTGCGACCGCGCTCAACGGCGGCTCGAACGTCCGCAGGAGAAACGGGCTGTTGACGCGGACCCGGAGCAACACTTGCCCGAGGATGCGGCGCTCGAGCGCCTCGAGATAGACGGTGATATCGGGCAGCTCGGGCATCGCGGCGAAGCGCAGGCGAGGGACGAAAGGCGTTCGGCGCAAGACGCACGCCGAACACGGGCGTCCAGCCATCATCGGTCGCCCCGGCAACCGCTGTCCAGCCGCTGGCGAAACGGCCCGGGCGATGCGCGTCAGTTCTGTTGCGGGCTGGCGGCGCTCGGCCGAAACATCTGTTCGAGGTCGGCCAGGTCGACGGGCTTGATGGCATAGCGATGAAAACCGGCCTCGCGGGCTTTGGTCCGATCTTCTTCCTCGCCTCGCCCCGAGAGGGCGATGAACAGCGAGTGGTCGAACCCCGGCTTGCCGCGCAATTCCCGCACGACGTCGTAGCCCGACATTTCGGGCATGCCCAGATCCATCAGGACGATGTCGGGCTGGAATTTTTCGTAGGCGACCAGGGCGTCGCGGCCGGAGGTGGCCGTTTGCACGTCGTAGCCGCGCAAGCGAAGCAGCATGCTCTGGGCGATGCAGGCGTCGACGCTGTCGTCCACTAGCAACACCCGCTGGGAACGTGACGACGACGCACCGCCGCACGCATCTTTGGCCGACTCGCGCTGCGTTCCCGACTTGTCGACTGCCGGGCTCACTCCGTGATGCGGACGCAGATCGAATGTTCTGTCGGACATGGAAGGCTCCATCTCGCTTCCGGGACCGCGCAAGACGTGCTTGCGATAGTAATGGGAAATCAATTCCAACAACCGCCGTTGTTCGAGCGGCTTGGGAGTGTAGTCGTTACACCCCACGTCGAGACAGCGTTGCCGGTCCCCCTGCATCGCGTGGGCGGTGACGGCGATGATCGGCTGGCGGAAGCCGCGGGCGCGGAGCTCGCGGGCCGTGGTATAGCCGTCCTTCACCGGCATTTGCATGTCGAGCAGCACGACATCGAACGGCTGGCCGCGACGCTCGGAGGCGCTCGATGATCCGCAGGGCGTCGTCTCCGTCGACGGCCACTTCGACCTCGGCGCGGGCCTTCTCGATAAATTGCTTGGCGAGGAAGCGAATCTCGCTACGGTCGTCGACGACGAGCACGCGGCAATCGGACAGGTTGGGCACGCCCGGCGCCACCGGGGCCACCTCCTCGAAGAACTGCGGCTCGACGAGCGGAATTCCCTCGAGCGGACCGGTCCGCACAGTCACGCGGAACGTGCTTCCTTCCGCGAGCCGGCTCTGAACGGAGATCTGCCCGCCGAGCATTTCGGCCAAGCGGCGGGTGATCGCCAGGCCGAGCCCCGTCCCCTCGTAGTGCCGCGTGACCGACGCGTCGGCCTGCGTGAACGGTCGGAAGAGCCGCGACTGCAGCTCTTCGCTGATGCCGATGCCCGTGTCGGTCACTTCGAAAGCGATTTGCGATTCGGTCCGTGTCGAAGCCGATCGTCAGCCGCACGGTGCCGCGGTCGGTGAACTTGATGGCGTTGCCGATCAGGTTGATGAGGATTTGCCGCAGCCGGCGGGGATCGCTCTCGATCGTTTCGGGAATGCGGTCGGCAAATTCGGCTTCGAGCTTCAGGCCCTTCTCGACGGCCCGCAGCCGCATCATCGCCAAGATCTCGTTGACCAGCGAATCGACGCGGATCCGCTCGAAGTTCATTTCCAGCCGGCCCGCCTCGATCTTCGAGAGGTCGAGGATGTCGTTGATGATCTCCAGCAGGAAGCGGCCGTTGCGGCGGATCGTCTCGACGCAATGCAGATCGTCCTCGTCCATCAGGTGGGCGGCCAGCACGTCGGCGTAGCCCAGGATGGCCGTCATCGGCGTGCGGATCTCGTGGCTCATGTTGGCCACGAACTCGCTCTTGGAGCGGTTGGCCGAGTCGGCTTCCTCGCGGGCCTTGTCGAGCTCGCGCTCAAATTGCGTCCGCTCGGTGATGTCGATGCAGGAGGCGATGTACCCGAGAAAATCGCCCGCGCCGTCGGAGAGAGGCACGCCCCGCTCGAGCAGGTGCCGGTAGGCGCCGTCGGCCCGCCGCATGCGAAATTCGATCTCGAAGGGCCGGCGTGCGTCGAAGGCCGCCTCGTAGTCGCGGGTGAACTCGGGCAGATCATCAGGATGCACGTCGGCCGTCCAGCCCGTGCCCAACACGTCGTCCAGCACGCGGCCGGTGAATTCGAGCCAGCCCCGGTTGACCCAGTTGCACAGCTTGTCCGCGCCCGAGCGCCAGAATCAGCACGGGCGCGCCGTCCGCCATGATGCGGAAGCGGTTCTCGCTTTCGCGCAACGTCGCCTCAGCCCGTTTGCGGTCGGTGATGTCCTGGACGAGGGCGTAGAAGCCGGCCACTTCCCCATCCTCGGCTCGCTGCGGAATGTAATGGACCTGCACAAACCGCGGCCCCTTCGGGTAGGCCAGCTCCCGCTCGTAGAAGACTGTCTCGCCGGCGAGCGCCCGCTGCATGTCGGGCCGAATCGAGTCGTACATCGTTGCGGTCGACGACGTCGCTGAGCCGCTTGCCCAGGCTCGAAGCGATCGGGCGGCCGTGCCATTCTTCGTAGGCCGCATTCAGGAACTGGTACCGCTCGTCCCGGTCGATATAGGCGATGAGCACGGGGAGCGAATCGGTGACGAGCCGCAGTTGGTCCTGTTGCTTCTGCAGCTCGGCCTGCGCCTGCTTGAGCCGCGAAACGTCGTGGAAGGTGACGACCACCCCTTCGATGCGATTGTCCCGCGTGCGATAGGGGAGCATTTCGCGGAGGAACCAGCGGCCGTCGAGCGTTTGCACTTCCCGCTCGATCGTCCCCAGCGTCTTGAGGACGTGCTGCGCGTCGGGCACCAGGTCGCCGCTCATAAAGTTGTTCGTGAGATCGGCAATCGGCCGGCCGACGTCACTGCGAATCACCCGGAACAGGTCGGCCGCCTGCGGCGTGAAGTTGCGGATGCGGAAATTCGTGTCGAGGAAGATCACGGCCAGCTTGGCGCTCGACAGCAGGTTGTCGAAGTCGGTGTTGGCTGCCTCCAGCTCGCGAACTTTTTCCTCGAGCCGCGCGTTGACGACGGTCAGTTCTTCGTTAAGCGATTGCAGTTCTTTCTTCGAGGCTTCGAGCTCTTCATTGCCCGATTGCAGCTCTTCGTTGACGGAGATGGCCTCTTCGTTGGCCGCCTTGAGCGCTTCGTTGGCCTGCTCCAGCTCTTCGATCGTGCTGTTGAGCTGTTCCTTGGTCTCGTGCAGCTCGTGCTCGAGCTGGCGGGCCATTTCTTCGCGGTTCTCTTCGGCTTGCGGGGCGGCCGGCTCGGTTTCCGGCTCGGGAACGCCGACCAGCTCGACCAGGAACATCGCCTCATCGGTCTCGGGATGCTTGACCGGCAGCACGGTCCCGCCGACCAGCACCGCCGGTCCGACGTCCTGCTTCACGCGGGCCCGCTCGAACGACGTGGCCGAGTTTTCCTTGGCCGCTCGCTGCAGGGCATTGCGCAATTTCAAGTGCAGGCCGCTGCGGGCCATATCGAGAATGCTCTGCCGCTGTTCCCCCTCAGAGACCTCGAAGAACTGCTTGACGAGCCCGGCGATATAAACGGGCTGCCAGCGCGCGTTCACCAGCAGCGTGGCTCCCGGGGCGTGCCGCAGCTTCATATCGGCCAACAGCTCGCGATAACCGGCCGGCTGGCGTTTGCGCGCACCGGCTTCGGTCGCGTAAATCGAAGGGCGGCGGGTTCGCCGAGCATCGGCCATGGGGAGCGAATCGCCGCCAGCCCGGCGATAAATTCGCCACTTGGTCGAGATCGGCTCGAAGGGGGCGGTCCCGCGGCTGGGAGTTTCCGAGTTCCCCAGAAAGAGGAAGCCGCCCGGCCGCAGCGCGAAATGAATCTTGGCCAGAATGTTCTTCTGCGCCGTCGGCGTGAGATAAATCAGCAGATTGCGGCAGCTGACCAGGTCGACCCGCGAGAACGGCGGATCTCCTTTAATATCCTGCGAGGCGAAGACGACCATCTCCCGCAGCGACTTGACGACGCGATAACCGTCCCCGTCCCGCACGAAGAACCGCCGTAGCCGCTCCTGGCTGACGTCGGCGGAAATCACCGGCGAATAAAGGCCGGCGCGGGCCACCTTCAAGGCGTTGTTGCTGATGTCGGTGGCGAAAAGCTGCACCCGTTCGCGCCGGCCCTGCACGGCCTCGCTGAGCAGCATGGCCAGGCTGTAAGCCTCTTCGCCCGTGGCGCACCCCGGGATCCACACGCGAACCGGCTCGCTCGTCTGCTGCTTCTCCTCGACCAGCTTCTCCAGCACTTCGGTCCGCAGCTCTTTCCAAGCCTCGGGATTGCGGAAGAACGAGGTCACGCAGATCAACAGATCGCGGCCCAGCTCCTCCAGCTCTTCCGGCTTGTCGCGGAGCAGATGAATGTATTCGTCGATCGTCGACAGCGAGCGGAGCGTGACGCGGCGGCGAATGCGGCGCAACAGCGTCGAGTGCTTGTACTGCCGAAAGTCGTATTCGGTGTTGGCCTCGAGCATGAGGACGATTTCCGCGATCTGGGCCGCTTCGTCGGCCACGTTTTGCGGACGGTCGTCAAACAGCTCGTTGTGCTCGACATAATTGATGAGCACCTGATGTAGCTGTTCGGCCGGCAGAATGTAGTCGGCCACGTCGCTCTGCAGGGCGCTGCGCGGCATGTCCTGAAAGCCGGCCTCTTCCGGCTCCTGGACCATCACCATGCCGCCCCGCTCCTTAATCTCGCGGATGCCCTTGGTGCCGTCGTGGCCCGTGCCGGACAGGATGATGGCGACGGCGTTTTCCCGCTGATCCATCGACAGCGACCGGAAGAAGCCGTCGATCGGCATGCGATCGCCGCGGGGCTCGATCGGCTCGTGCACCGCCAGCGTGCCTTCGTGAATCTCGAGGAACTTGCCCGGCGGCAGGATGTAAAGGGTATCGGCCGCCACCTTCATTCCAGGGGCGATCTCGACGACGGTCAGCGGCGTGTCCTTCCGCAAACGCTCGGCCAGCGGGCTCGTGACGTCGACCGGCAAATGTTGGACGACCACGTAGCAGATGCCGGCTCCCAGCCGGGCTCCGCCGAAGAATTTGCTGAGCGCTTGAATGCCACCCGCCGACGCACCGATGCCGACCACGGCACAAGGCTGGTGGTTGCCCGGCGACTGCTGATCTGGCTGAACGCCCGGAAGCGGCTTCGTCACGGCAGTACTTAACGGTCTGCTATTGATGATCTGTCGGGCCAAAACGAACCGCCGTGGCCAAATGGAATAGCCCTGGAAGGTCGACTCGGCCAGCAAGGAGGGGTCAAGTTACTCGTGCGCGTTGCGCCGCGTCAAACTGCCCGGACGCGGCTGTTTTCCGCGCAAAACTACCATGGGAAGAAGGATCGCACTTCCCGTGCCAATGGGTTTGCAGGCCGACTTTGCGTGCGAGAGCCGCATGAATTCCGCAAGGACGCGAGAGGCGATCGCTCGTCGCTGGCGTACCGCGAACCCGATTGTTCGCGCATCGTCCAAGGGGCGTTCTCAGTCGGTCACTGCTTGGACTTTATTCTCGCGGCGGACCACAATGGATACCTGCGGTCCGCCCGCAGATTTTTTCGCGTCCCGTTGCCGACCCGAGCAAGTCTCGGCCAGACTCGGGCGCGTCGATTCACCATCCGCACGTGCCGTCCCCCCCTTGGTCGGAGTGAGAAGAAAATGCAGCGCAGCGTTCCCCCTCGCTTAACTTTCCCACGTGTTTTACTGGCCGTGGCGGCCGCTTGGGCCGTGTGCCTGACCGCGCCGCATGTCGTGCAGTCAGCCGAGCCCGGCGTCGAATTGCTCTTTGACGGCGAATCGCTCAAGGGCTGGACGGGCAATCCGGAGTTCTGGAAGGTTGAGGATGGCACGATCGTCGGCGAAACGACGGTCGAACACCCGACGAAGGGCAACACCTTCCTGCTCAAGGAAGGTTTTAACACCAAGGACTTCGACCTGACGCTCGAGTACAAGATTGGCTCCGGCGTGAAGCCGCCGCCGGCCTTCCAGCCCAACTCGGGAATCCAATACCGCAGCTTCGAGGCGCCCGGCAAGAAGTGGGTCGTTTACGGCTATCAGGCCGACATCGACGCCGGCAATACCTACTCGGGCTCGATCTACGGCGAAGGCTTCCGCGGCATGCTCGCCGCTCGCGGGCAAAAGACGATCATCGGCGACGATCACAAGGCGAAGGTCGTCGGCACTCTCGGTGAGGGCAGCGACATTCAGTCGCACATCAAGAAGGACGACTGGAACACCTACCAGATCACGGTCCGCGGCTTCCACTTCGAGCAGCGGATCAACGGCGTGTTGACGGCCGTCTGCGACGACGAAGACAAGACGATGCGCCGATCCGAAGGCATCTTGGCGCTGCAGCTGCACGCCGGTGTGCCGATGAAGGTGCAGTTCCGCAACATCAAGTACCGCGAGCTCAAGCCGGAAGGCTCGACCTCGAACGAGCCGAATGGCAAGCAGAAAAAGATCGTCTTCATCGCGGGTCATCGGAGCCACGGCTATGCCGAGCACGAACATCGCGCCGGCTCGCTGCTCCTGGCAAAGGCCCTCAACGAGAACGTCCCCCAGGTGCACGCCGTGGTCGTCGAGAACGGCTGGCCCAAGGACGCGAGCATCTTGAATGATGCCGACTGCATCGTAGTCTATGCCGACGGCGGCGAAGGTCACCCGCTCGTCAAGCACCTGGCCGAATTCGACAAACTGATGAAGCGCGGCGTCGGCCTCGTCTGCATTCACTACGCGGTCGAGGTTCCCAACGGCGGCGCGGGAGAAGCGATGGAAGAATGGACCGGCGGTTATTTCTCACCGAACTGGTCCGTGAACCCGCACTGGACGGCCACTTATAAGTCACTGCCGCAGCATCCGGTCACGCGGGGCGTGCATCCGTTCAAGATCAACGACGAGTGGTACTACCACATGCGGTTTCTGCCGCAAGGGGATGTGACGCCCATCCTCACCGACCTTCCCCCGAAGAGCAGCGTCGGCAAGGACGGCACGCACAGCGGCAACCCGGCCGTCCGCGCGGCGATCGCCAAAGGCGAGCCGCAAACGATGGCCTGGGCCCGCGAGCGACCGGATGGGGGACGGGGCTTCGGCCTCAGCGGCGGCCACGTGCACTGGAACTGGGGTAACGACAACTTCCGCAAGCTCGTGCTGAACGCCATCGTCTGGGCCGCGCACGTCGACGTGCCGCAGGATGGCGTGCCGTCCCGCCCGCTCACACTGAAAGAACTCGAGGCCAACCAGGACAAGCCGCAGCCGGCCGACTTCAACCCGGCCCGTATCCAGGCGCTATTGGACCAGTGGCGTGCGGAGAGCGGCTCGTGAAGGGGACGGAAGAATCGGCCTGGCGAGCCTGGGGCGTCAGCCCCAGGGTGCTTTACATTTCCGAACTCGCTTGGGCACCCGATGCACCCGCCAGCTTACGCTGGCGGCTCGCCTGCGCGTTGTGCGCGATGGTGCTCGTGGCACTCAGCCAAGTGCCGCTCTTTGCCCAGGACGAGCACCCACCATCGCAGGCCCTAGCCGGGCTCGACGTCGGCCCCGGGCTGGAGGCCACGCTCTTCGCCTCTGAGCCGATGATGCTCAGCCCCACCAATATTGACGTCGATGCCCGCGGCCGCGTGTGGGTCTGCGAGGTCGTCAACTATCGCCATCGCAACGGCGAGCGCCCCGAGGGCGATCGCATCCTGATCCTGGAAGACACCGACGGCGACGGCAAAGCCGACAAGTCGACCGTCTTCTACCAGGGACGCGATATCGACTCGGCCATGGGCATCTGCGTGCTCGGCAACCGGGTCATCGTCTCCGTTTCGCCCAACATCTTCGTCTTCACCGACACCGACGGCGACGGCAAGGCCGACAAGAAGGAAGTCCTCTTCACGAAAACCGGCATTCCGCAGCACGACCACACGGCCCACAAATTCGTCTTCGGCCCCGACGGACGGCTCTACTGGAACTTCGGCAACGAAGGGCACTCGGTCCACGATCGCAACGGCAACGTTGTGAAGGATATTTTCGGTCGCCCGGTCGTCGACAAAGGGCAGCCTTTTCACGGCGGCATGGCCTTTCGTTGCGAGCTGGACGGCAGCCGCTTCGAGGTCCTCGCCGACAACTTCCGCAACAACTACGAACTGGCCGTCGATTCCTTCGGCGGCTTGTGGCAGTCGGACAACGACGACGACGGCAACCGGGCCGTCCGCATCAACTATCTGCTCGAATACGGCAACTACGGCTATCGCGACCAGATGACCGGCGCCGGCTGGCAAACGCCGCGGACCAATCTCGAAGCCACCATCCCCGAGCAGCACTGGCACCAGAACGATCCGGGCGTCGTCCCCAACTTGCTCGATCACCGGCGCCGGCTCGCCGACGGGCATCGTCGCGTACGAGGGGACGCTGCTGCCGACGCGGTTCCAGGGACAGGTGATTCACGCCGACGCCGGGCCGAGTGTCGTGCGTTCCTACGGGATTGTTCCGGATGGAGCCGGCTACCGCTCGACGGCGACCGTCAATTTATTATCGGGAGCCCGCGATCACTGGTTCCGTCCGTCGGATGTCTGCGTCGCGCCGGACGGCTCGTTGATGGTGGCCGACTGGTACGATCCGGGCGTCGGCGGCCACCACATGGGCGACATCAAGCGAGGCCGCATCTATCGCCTCGCGCCGCCGAAGACGCCCTATCGCGTCCCCTCGCACGACTTCAATTCAGTTTCCGGTGCAATCGAAGCGCTCGGCAGTCCCAACCTGGCGACGCGTTATGTGGCTTGGACCGCTCTGCGCTCACGCGGCGCGCAGGCGGAGGCAGAGCTTGCTCGAGCGTTCGAGAAATCTGGCAAAGCCACTCAGCGGGCGCGGGCCCTGTGGCTGCTCGCGATGCTGGACGAACGCGGCAGTGACTACATCGCACGCGCCTCGAAAGATTCCGATCCCAACATCCGGGTAACCGCCCTGCGGGCTGCGCGGCGTGTCGGTCACGGAAGTCTAGGAACGATCCGAACGTTGGTACACGACGCCTCGCCCGTCGTCCGTCGCGAATGTGCGATTGCCCTGCGCAACGTGGGGAACGTGGAACGCGCACAACTTTGGACGGAACTCGCACTGGCACATGATGGTCGCGACCGCTGGTATCTCGAAGCTCTCGGAATTGGCGCCGACGGCGATTGGGACGCGTGTTTGGCACGTTGGCAAGACGCTTCGTTAGCGCGAAGCTGGGCTGCCGCGGCTGCCGCCACGAAGGAACCCGGCAAACACGTGAGTGACACCGCAGCCGAGGTGGCCCGACAGAAGGCAGTTCGAGACATTGTGTGGCGCTCGCGCGGCCATCGAACGCCGGAGATTTTGGAAGAGCTTCTATTGTCAAAAACGACGCCTCACGAGGAACTGCCTCGCTTGTTGCGGGCGTTCGATTTTCAGCCTGCCCCGGACAGACAGCAGTCGCTCTTGCGACTCGCATTTGGAGACGCTCGTCCCGACGAGGTTGGTGCGTCGCAGATGATCCGCACGGAAGCGATCTCGCGATTGGATCGCAAAGACGTGCTGGACGACCCCAGGCATGCCGAGGCGCTCACCGCTCTGGTCAGCTCGCTCAGCGGGACGCCGCGACTCGTGGACTTAATGGAGCGATTTTGGCTCCCGCGTTATGCGCCGGAAGTGTTGGCCGTCGCTCAAGCAAACTCTCAAGACAGCCTCGGCGTTCGGGCGATGCGCCTGCTGCTGGATGCGGCAGACAAGTCCGATCTCGAGGATGCCCTGAAGAGTCGCGATCCAAAAGTCGTCCACGACACAATTGCCGCACTGGCCAGCTCCGCCGATCCACGCTCCGGCAAATTTTTGTGGCCCATCGTCGACGACACGAAGCGTCCACTCGAAGTCCGCCGGCAAGCGGTTGGAGCGGCCGCCCAGAGTCGTCGTGGCGCTGTCGAAGCTCTGGAACGAGCCGAGCACGGCCGACTCGACGCCTCGCTCCGCGAAGCCGCCTCTGCCGCGGCTTACGCCTCCTCATCTGAGGCAATTCGCGCCCGAGCCGCGAAGGTCTTCCCGTTGCCGCCGTCGGCCGACGCGCGGCCCTTGCCGCCCGTCCGCCAACTAATCCGGCGTCGAGGCGACGTGCGCCAGGGCGAGATCGTGTTTGCGACCATCGGCACCTGTGCGAAGTGCCACGTCGTGAACGGCCAGGGGCGGGACGTCGGCCCCAATCTCTCCGAAATCGGTGCTAAGCTCAGCCGGCCGGCGATCTACGAATCGATCCTGTTCCCGAGCGCGGCGATCAGCCATAATTTCGCGGCTTACACGGTCGTGCTCACCAACGGCAACGTCGTCACGGGACTGCTGGTCAGCCGCACGGCCGACTCCATCGCCGTCAAAGGCAACGACGCGATCACTCGCACCTATAAGATGTCGGAAGTCGACGAGGTCAAGGAACAAAGCGTCTCGCTGATGCCGGCCGATCTCCAGAAGGCAATGACGGCCGACGACCTGGTCAACGTGGTCGAATACCTGACGACGCTCAAGCCGCAGACGCAAAAAGCGATTTCCGCCCGCTTAAACGGGCAACCGAAGAAACACGAATGACGACGGAATGCCGCGACCCGTTCCGCCGCGTTAATTTGGACAACTGAATGCGAACGATTCTAGTCACCGGCGGTGCCGGCTTTGTCGGCAGCCACCTCTGCGACCGGTTGATCGAGCGGGGCGACAACGTGCTCTGCCTCGACAACTTCTTCACGGGCAGCCGCAACAACGTCGAGCAGCTGATTTCTCGGCCGCACTTCGAGCTGATCCGCCACGACATCGTTCGCCCCGTGTTCCTGGAAGTCGACCAGGTTTATAACCTCGCCTGCCCCGCCTCTCCCGAGGCGTATCAGTCCAATCCGATCAAGACGATCAAGACGTCGACGGTCGGCATGGTGAACGTGCTGGGGCTGGCCAAACGGTGCTCGGCCCGCATCCTGCACGCTTCGACTTCGGAAGTTTACGGCGATCCCCAGGTCCACCCGCAGACGGAGGACTACTGGGGCCACGTCAATCCGATTGGTCCGCGGAGTTGTTACGACGAAGGCAAGCGCGTCGCCGAGTCGCTGTGCGTCAACTATCACCTGGCGCATCGAGTCCAGGTGCGGATCGTTCGCATCTTTAATACGTACGGCCCGAGGATGGCCCGCGACGACGGCCGCGTGATCTCCAACTTCATCGTGCAGGCGCTCCGCGGCGAAGCCGCTGACGATTTACGGCGACGGCCGCCAGACCCGCTCCTTCTGCTATCGTCGAAGACCTGGTGGAGGGGCTGATCCGCATGATGGATCAAAATGAAACGACGGGCCCGGTCAACCTGGGCAACCCGGTCGAAACATCGATGCTCGAACTGGCCCAGACCGTGCTGCGGCTGACCGGATCGAAGTCGGAGCTGAAATTCATGCCGCTGCCGCAGGACGATCCGAAGCAGCGCTGCCCCGACATCAGCCGGGCCAAGAAGGTGCTGGGCTGGGCGCCGCGCGTCTCCCTCGAGAGCGGGCTGACGAAAACGATCGCGTATTACCGGGCCCTGCTCGAGAAAGATCCCCAGCCATGAACGTGCCGGCCGAGGGCTCCGCGCCTCTTCGAAAGGGCATCATTCTGGCGGGCGGAGCGGGCACGCGCCTGCACCCGGCCACGCGCGTCGTCAGCAAGCAGCTCTTGCCCGTTTACGACAAGCCGATGATCTTTTATCCGCTGTCCACGCTGATGCTGGCGGGGATGCGGCAAATTCTGATCATCAGCACGCCCGTCGACTTGCCCATGTTCGAGCGGCTGTTGGGCGACGGCTCGCAGTGGGGACTGGAGCTGTCGTACGCCGAGCAGCCGAATCCCGGGGGGCTGGCGCAAGCTTTTCTGATTGGCGAGAAGTTTCTCGCGGGCGACCTGTCCTGCCTGGTGCTCGGCGACAACATCTTTTACGGCGAGAACTTGAGCCAGAACCTCCGCCGCGCGGCCGAGCGCACTTCGGGCGCGACGGTTTTCGCCTACCACGTCGCCGATCCCGAGCGTTACGGCGTGGTCGTGCTCGACGCTGACGGCCGCCCCGTCGACATCGAGGAGAAGCCCAAGCAGCCCCGCTCCAGCTACGCGGTGACCGGTCTCTACTTCTATGACCGGGACGTCTGCGAGATCGCCAAATCGCTCAAGCCGTCGCCGCGGGGCGAGTTGGAGATCACCGATCTCAACCGCCGCTATCTCGAAGCGGGCCGGCTCACGGTGGAGATCTTTGGCCGCGGCACGGCGTGGCTCGACACGGGCACGCACGAGTCGCTCTTGGAAGCGGGCACTTTCGTGCACGTGCTCGAGGCGCGACAGGGGCTCAAGGTTTCCTGTCTGGAAGAGATTGCGTATCGCATGGGTTACATCGGCAAGGATGAGGTCCGCCGTCTTGCCGAGCCGATGCGCAATAACAGCTACGGGCGCTATCTCCTGAGGCTGATCGAGGCCAACGACCCGCACATTTGAAAACTGTTCCGCATATCTGAAAACTCTTCCCAGTCTTCTGTCCCCCGCGCATCCTCTCCACCATTCCGCGCGGCTGGCCCTCCCGGCAGACCTGTCGGCGTCAAGGTCGCATCCATTTTTCGCACGCGGCACGCCCGAAAAAACCGGCCCTCGGTTTGACGTAACCGCCTTGCGAATTAATGGTTTGTGCGACTAAAGCGGTCGTTCGAATGCCGCCGATAGATTGGTCCAGTCCTTCAAAGACCGAGAGTGAAGGACGTACCTCATGTACCGCCTGGAAGTGCGGCTCGGGTGGGGAACCTGAGCCCAAACAGGGGGCCAATGAAGGCTCTCCCTGCGTGGTTAAAAACGTTTTGTCGTCTCAGCGGCGCGACTGCGGTCGGTAACTCGGAATTAGCGACGCGCGTCGCCGGGCGGCCTCGATCTCCGAACCAGATCCGAGGCCACGAGTGCCCACGAACAAAATTTTTGCCGGCACGTCGCCGACCGATGGAGACGGCCCACGAATCCGAATCCCAAGGGAAGGAGACTCTGCGTCATGAAATGGATGAGACTCTTAAGCGCCGTGGTCGCCACCTTCGGCCTGGCCACTGCCGCACAGGCCGACATGTTCGACCTGTTCCACAGCTGGAACCATGATGGCTGTGCGAAGGGCTGTGGGTGCACGAGCGCCTGTCAGCCCTGCTGCTGCAAGCCGGTAATCGTCAAGCCCTGTTGCCCGACGGTGCACTGCTACCAACGGCAATGTGCTTGTCAGAAACCGGCCTGCTGCAGCCGTTGCTGCGAGGCTCCCAAGTGCTGTGCTCCGGCTCCGGCCGCTTGCTGTGCCCCGGCTCCTTGTGCCGCGGCTCCGCACTGCTGCCCGGCTCCGGCCGCCGCTCCGGCTTGCTGTGCTCCGTCTCCGTGCGCTGCGGCTCCCCGCTGCTGCCCGGGTCCGGCCGCTGCTCCGGCTTGCTGCGCTCCGGCTGCGTGTGCCGCTGCTCCTCACTGCTGCCCCGCTCCGGCGACCTGCGGTTGCCCGGCTCCGTGTGCCGCTCCTCGGTGCTGTGAAGCGCCGAAGTGCTGCCCGGCTCCGGCCACCTGCGGCTGCCCGGCTCCGTGTGCCGCTCCTCGGTGCTGCGAAGCGCCGAAGTGCTGCCCGGCTCCGGCGAGCTGTGGTTGCCCCGCTCCGTCGTCTCACTGCTGCCCGGCTCCGGCCACGTGCTGTGCTCCGGCGACTTGTGCGCCGAAGTACTGTGCTCCGGCTCCGGCCAGCTGCTGCGTGCCGGCCGCTCCGGCCTGCAACACGTGCAATAGCTGCAACTCCTGCAACAGCTACCCGCACGGCCTGTTCGACATCTTCCATCACAGCAAGGGCGTTTGCTACCAGACGTCGTGCACCACGACCAAGGTTTGCTGCGCCGACCCCTGCGAAGTTGCTGACCTGATCTACAAGTCGCAGACGGCCTGCTACGGCAAGCAGCGCGCCCACGCCATCCACAAGCTGGGCTCGTATGACTGCCAGTGCAATCCGGAAATCTTGTGCGCGATGGTCTACGGTTTGAATGACGCCGACGAGCACGTTCGTCGTGAGTCGGCTGAGACGATTGGTCACTCGCTGAAGAAGAACCCCTGCTGCTGCAGCCGCGAAGTCGTGGCGGCCCTGACCTGTGCGTTGGCGGACTGCGATCGTAGCGTCCGCAAGCACGCGGAGAAGGCCCTGAAGCAGTGCGGTTACGACGTGGTCGACGGCAACTGCTGCAAACCGGGCTGCACGGGTCCGGTCGGTGGTTGTGCTTCGACGTCGCAGCCGATGGCTCCGATGCCGACTCCGGCGCCCCAGATGGCTCCGGCCCCGGCTCCTGCCCCGGCGACGGCGCCGGCCCCGGCTCCTCCGGAAGACTCGAAGGCCTACTTCCCTTCGCGCCTTCGCGATCAGCAGGGCTAGTTCGATAGCCCGCTCGACTCGTTCGGAATGATTGACCGCCTCGAGCTGAATGGACTGAACGAGAAGAGTTGTTGATAGCCAAGCGGCCCTCGGAAGCAATTCCGGGGGCCGCTTTCTTTTTGCGCGGCCGGATGCGATCGCGTTCTCGTGAGCGGCCATGCCCACGCCGAGCCGTGACGACGTCCGGGAGTTCGCTGCGATCCAAGAGCCAACGCTCACGCTTCGGGTTGGTTGTCGCATTCACTAACCGGAAGCGTCAGCGAGGGCCAGCGCCGCAACGACGCCCGCTGCGAACAGAAACTCTTTCGCCCCTCACGGCCCCTGTCGGGGCTTCGGAGATTTTCAACGCGACGCGTTACCCAGCGTTGAAACGCTGGGCTATTTTCTGACGCCCCTGGGAGGGGCTTGAATTCGGAATCGCTGCGGCAGTCCCCCTCGCCCACGACGGGGACCGTCAATCCCGGATTCCAAGAAAACTGATCTTGGACGGATCTGGTTTTTGTGGCTGAATGGAGAGAGCGGACATTTTGCGCGCCGAGGTGCAGTGCAGCGGAATGGTCTAGGTGGAAACACGGGGGGTTGGGTCACGAATTTATTCTCAGATAGGTGACCCACGAAATTCGTGACCCACTGCCGATCGCAGGTCGGGACGGGACTCGGGGAAGTCTAAGGTCCAAAGTCCAATGTCCAAGGTCGAAGATCAGAGGCTCGCGATCCTGACTTTGGACTTTGGACCCGGGGACTTTGGACCAACGCCCGGGACGGGACACGTTGTTTCACCGAGAAAACGCCGAAGAAATTGGCCCTCACCCCGACCCTTGTATGTTGAAAAAAGATCAATCTGCGCATTTGATGGTGACAGCTGTGGGAAGGCTTGCGAAGCGTAGCGAAGCAAGGTTTCCCACAGCGGCCGGCGGTAGATCGTCCGCCCTCAGGTCCAAGAAGACCGTGGGAGAGCTGGATCGCCGCCGGTCTCATGAGATCAGCCCGAACAGCCGTCAGAGCCGTCGTGGCGCCAGTCGCCGCTCGAGCTCGCATTCGCAAGGACGGGACATCGTCATGGACGTCGCCTTCAAATCCTTCGTCGGTATCGACATCGCCAAACGGACCCTCGACGTGCACGTGCTGCCTGAGCGAACGTCGCTCAAGCCGCCAAACGATTCCAAGGGCCGCCAGCAACTCCGAGAGAAGCTTCCTCCTCCCGGAGAGTGTTTGATCGTCGTGGAAGCGACCGGCGGTTACGAGCGGGCCCTCGTCGCCGAACTGATCGACGCGGGCCATCAGGTTGCGGTCGTCAATCCGCGGCAAGCCCGGGACTTCGCCAAAGCCTGTGGAATCCTCGCCAAGACCGATCGGATCGACGCGGCCGTGCTGGCACGCTTCGGGCAGGCCGTCGTGCCGCGGACCCAGACCAAAATCCCGGAAAAACAGCTCGAACTGCAAGACCTCGTCGTCCGCCGCCGGCAGCTCGTCGAGCTGCGAACCGCCGAAATGAACCGCAAAGAAAACGTCGCCAGCAAGTTTGTTAAAAAGAGCCTTCAGGAGAGCGTCGACGCGCTCACCAAGCAGATCCGACGCTTCGAGAAGCGAATCGCCGCGCTGGTCCAATCGGACGACGAGTGGAAACAGAAGGCCGAGATTGTTCAAAGCGCGCCGGGGATTGGACCGGGCACGAGTGCAACCCTGATCGCCGAGGTCCCCGAGTTGGGGAAGCTGAGTCGACGAAAAATCTCCGCACTGGTCGGCCTGGCCCCCTTCAATCGCGATAGCGGCGAGTTCCGAGGACGCCGCGCGATCCGCGGCGGCCGAAGTTCGGTGCCTGTAGCCTGTACATGGCGACGCTCAGCGCACGACGCTCCAACCCAGTCATCAGAGCCTTCTCGGATCGCTTGAAAGCCCTCGGCAAAAAACCCAAGGTCATCATCACCGCCTGCATGCGCAAGCTGCTGGTGATCCTCAACACGATGGTCAAAAACAACACGCACTGGAACCCTGCAATCTCAACCACTTAACTCTTGAAAAGAAACACAGCCGCTCTCCCATCCGCCGAAGCGGACGGGAGAGGGGGAAAGATTGGAGGTAGATTGGGGTTTCGGGTCCCCGGGCCTGCGCTGCGCTCCGACCCAGCTGCAGCTGTCGCGCTCCGTTGGGGCTGGAGTAGAGCGGGACGGGACACGAACGCATTGGGACTCCGGAATGGCCGCGGCGCGCGAGTGCCACCCGAGCCGACTGGTCAAGAATTGTCTGGTGGGGATCTTGCTCCCGCCGGGACGCAAAAGGATCCCCGGCGGTGATGGGGATCCTTTTTCACTAAGCGGAGAAAAGATCCCCGGCAGCCGACGCCGAGCCGATTGCGGACAGTCCAAGTCCGGTCCGGACACTTTTCGAGCGGGACCCGCGGGACGGGACACGTTGTTTCACCGAGAAAAGCCCGGAGAAAGTGGCCGTCACCCATCCGAGGCGGACGGGCGAGGGCGAAAAGTGGGACGGGACTCGAACGGTAACGGGTCTCGTTTCGTAGGGTGTCGACAAGGCCGCCTTGCGGCCGCAGGCACACCATTTCTTCCCGGCCGCTCTAGAGAAGGAGTCCACTGGGGATGGTGGGCCGGTGCCCCGCCTGGCGGGACTGGTCCCACCCCAGGGATTGGGACCGGTGGGACGGGACTCGTTGTTTCACCGAGAAATGCCCGAAGAAATCGACCCTCACCCCGACCTTGTATGTTGAAAAAAGATCAATCTGCGCATTTGATGGTGACAGCTGTGGGAAGGCTTGCGAAGCGTAGCGAAGCAAGGTTTCCCACAGCGGCCGGCGGTAGATCGTCCGCCCTCAGGTCCAAGAAGACCGTGGGAGAGCTGGATCGCCGCCGGTCTCATGAGATCAGCCCGAACAGCCGTCAGAGCCGTCGGGGCGCCAGTCGCCGCTCGAGCTCGCATTCGCAAGGACGGGACATCGTCATGGACGTCGCCTTCAAATCCTTCGTCGGTATCGACATCGCCAAACGGACCCTCGACGTGCACGTGCTGCCTGAGCGAACGTCGCTCAAGCCGCCAAACGATTCCAAGGGCCGAGGGCAACTCCGAGAGAAGCTTCCTCCTCCCGGAGAGTGTTTGATCGTCGTGGAAGCGACCGGCGGTTACGAGCGGGCCCTCGTCGCCGAACTGATCGACGCGGGCCATCAGGTTGCGGTCGTCAACCCCCGACAAGTCCGCGACTTCGCCAAAGCCTGCGGAATCCTCGCCAAGACCGATCGGATCGACGCGGCCGTGCTGGCACGCTTCGGGCAGGCCGTCGTGCCGCGGACCCAGACCAAAATCCCGGAAAAACAGCTCGAACTGCAAGACCTCGTCGTCCGCCGCCGGCAGCTCGTCGAGCTGCGAACCGCCGAAATGAACCGCAAAGAAAACGTCGCCAGCAAGTTTGTTAAAAAGAGCCTTCAGGAGAGCGTCGACGCGCTCACCAAGCAGAATCCGACGCTTCGAGAAGCGAATCGCCGCGCTGGTCCAATCGGACGACGAGTGGAAACAGAAGGCCGAGATTGTTCAAAGCGCCGGGGATTGGACCGGGCACGAGTGCAACCCTGATCGCCGAGGTCCCCGAGTTGGGGAAGCTGAGTCGACGAAAAATCTCCGCACTGGTCGGCCTGGCCCCCTTCAATCGCGATAGCGGCGAGTTCCGAGGACGCCGCGCGATCCGCGGCGGCCGAAGTTCGGTGCGCTGTAGCCTGTACATGGCGACGCTCAGCGCACGACGCTCCAACCCAGTCATCAGAGCCTTCTCGGATCGCTTGAAAGCCCTCGGCAAAAAACCCAAGGTCATCATCACCGCCTGCATGCGCAAGCTGCTGGTGATCCTCAACACGATGGTCAAAAACAACACGCACTGGAACCCTGCAATCTCAACCACTTAACTCTTGAAAAGAAACACAGCCGCTCTCCCATCCGAAGCGGACGGGCGAGGGAGAAAGACTGGACGGGACGCGATCGACCCGGTAAGCGATCAGCGGCGCTCAGAAGTGGAAGTCGAGGCCAATGTTTAGGCCTTGGGCCCAATAGCCGGTGGTTTGAAAGTGGTTGCCGGGTTCGTTCGGTCCGCCGGTGCCGTAAGTCGGATCGGAGGGGACCAAGGTCGGGCTGACGACGCGTGAGACCTGGTCGCCGGGTCGAACGACGTTGCTCCAGTAGATGAATGAGTAACCCAGCCGGGCCGAAATGTAGGGGGTGATCGCCAGGCTGAAATTGAGGTCCTCTTCGGGCACGAGCGAGAAGCGGGCCTGGTGATAGGTGCCGATGTTGGCCGTCGTCGCCAGGACGCCGCCCGGAGCTGTGTTGGCAACCCCGGACCCGTTGACCACGGTCGTCGCGCCGCTGATCTCGGTCGTCTGCTCCGTGGCACCCAGGCCGAGCTTGGTGACCGATTCGATCTGGAAGGGACCGGAGGACCACGTCGCGCGGCCGCCCAACTGGCCGCCGTAAAAGTTGTTGATTGTTTTGAAGCGGTCATAGTCGTACATGGTGCTCGACGTATCGACGGGCTGACCGAGGAAGGTGAGCGCGCCGGAAGTCAGCGGGTAGAGTGCGTCGTCGACCTCGAGCGACTCGGTCAGGTTCATGTAGCGAAAGCCCACCATGCCTTCGACTCGCCAATGGTCGGTCTGGAGAATTTTGCGGAGTGCGTTGATGTCCCAGCTCAAGAACTGGCTCGTGCTCGTGATGGAGGTGCCGCCGGCCAGCGAGCCGGGGTACGCGTCGGAGTACGCGGTTTCGGTGCCGTTGTTGGCGTTGATCACGGGGCGAGTGATGAGCGGGTTGCCGTTCTGATCCGAATAGCCATCAAAGCCGGCCGCCTGCCTGCCAAGGATGACGAAGACACTCTCGATGCCCCAGGTCTCATGCGCGTCGAAGTAGCCGCCGACGTCGAGACGCCAGCCGCTCGTCGCTCCGAATCCGACGCTGCCGTCGCCATAGAGGGTGGCGGTGTTGGGCTGTCCGAGGGCGCCGGGCGACGTATCGCCGGTGCTGCCGGTCGTCACGAGCGGCGGCAACGACGCGCCCTTCGTCCACCAGACGAGGTAGTCGGAGCGGATCCAAAACCGAGGCGGCTCCGGATTGAAGGCGGGGAAGAACACCATCGGCCCCGGCACGTAGGCCGGATAGGGGCCGTATCCCGGCGGCGGTCCGTAAACCGGCGCTGGACCATAGCCTGGCGGCGGTCCATACCCCGGCGGAGGTCCGTATCCGGGAGGCGGACCCGTCAGCGGCGCCGGATAGCCGGGGGGGCCGGAGCCGGGACCGGGTGGCGGCGGGCTCGAAGCATCGGTGTAGGGATTGGGCGTTTCACCCGGCGGCTGGGCGCCGGGGGGAGCGGAGAAACCCTCGTGCGTCAGCGGAGGTGGCGGCGAGGAGAATCCTTCCGGCTGGCCAAAGACTTGTCCTGCGCTCAACAGCGCGACGGCGAAAATGATCGCACCGGCGAACCGTGGTCTCAGAGACCATCTCGACCCTCACAGAAAGGCTCCTCGCGGGGGTCGAGCTTGTACGATAAATCGCGAAATCGGGCCAGACCGAACGGCGGCCGACGACCCGGCCAGCGAGCGCGGTAACCAAGAACTCCGCTTAGTCTTAATGCGTCTTAAGAAAAGCAAACTCGCGATGTCACTTCTGCGACGTGCGGCGGTTTACGGAGGTTGGCGAAACCTCCAGCAAGAAGTCTTTCGCAAACTTTTCATCCCGCGCCAAATGCCGGTTGGCCAGCGCCAGGGTTTTGCGAATTCGCAGGACGGTTTGCTGCATCGGCCCGGTGAGCCGGTCGAGGATCTCGGCCGGGCCGAACTGCTCGAGCTCGCGGATGGTCTGCACCTTGAGAAAGTCGAAGACCTCGCGCGCCTGGTAGTCCTTCTGAAAGACCAGATCGAGACGAGCGTCGACGGGCACGCGGACGCGGCCGAACCCGCTCGATTTGCGGCGGGCCGGCGTCTTCTTGGTGCCCGCCGGCTTTTTTCCGGTCTTGCGGGCCGCTTTCTGAGCGGGCGTTTTCTTCGCCGGCGGCTTTTTCACGGCGTGCGTTTTCGTCGCCGCAGTTTTCTTGGCGGTCCCAGCTCGCCGCGTCTTCGGACTGGCCATGGCGGGCGACCTTGGATCATGGCCCCTGCAAAAGGGGCCGCGTACGGCAAATCAGGTCACGCCCAGTTCGAGCGCGGTGCGGACGATTTCTTCCTTGGTCATCAGTCCGCACAGGTTCTGCAGGAACGAATGGGACATCGCCCAGCGGCCGAGCACGTCGAACATCACCTCGAAGCGGTCGTCGTCGAGGCCGAACTGCCGTTTCGACTCGGCCGCCTCGGTGGGAGGCATATCCTCGAACTGGCTGATCATCAGGAAATCGCCGTCGCTGGCCAGGTTGAGGTGCAGGGCCCGCAACTCGCCGGCGAGCAGGCCGTCGATCTTGGGAGAAACCGACTGAGGACCGCCGTGCAGATAGCGGGCGATCACGTGCGGCTCTTGCTCGACGATGCGGGCCGACGTTTCACAGGCCGCGTAGATCACGCTCTCGTCGACGAGGTTTGCCACGAACTTCTCGGTCGACGCATGCTTGCACCAGGTCTCGGCGATCAGGTCGAGCTGGACGTGCGGCGGCACGGCGCGCAAGAACGGCACTTCCGTCAAAAACCCGAAACATTCCGCAGTGTAATTGCCCACTTGCTGCGCCAGGCAAATCCGTTCCAGCGTTTCCTGGAACGCAATGCGGAAGGCAAAGTAGCTCAGGCCCGTCTGCGGCAGTGTGTCTGTTTGAATGGCGAGCATGAACTCCATGCTCACTCGCCGAGGGACCAAACACAACAGTAATTCTCCCGAATTTTTTTGCGCACGACGAAGGTCGAAGACGACTCCTGCTGTGATCCTCAGACTGCGCAGCGTGCTCCTTCTTCACAGCCTTTCCGCGGGTTGCCCAAACGCAACCACCCGTTAAACTCGTACAAGCCACCTGCCTTGCCAGATTCGGCCATTGCCGATCGGTCAACAACAACGTTTGCACATGCGACGAAGCTAAGACATCGCTCCTTCGCACATTCGAGCTAGAGATTTGCCATGCGGTTAGCCACCGTGCTCACGCCCCAGGGACCCCGAGCGGTCGGTGTTCATCAGAACGCCGGAAGCGACCGATTCGTCGATCTCCGCGCGGCCGATCCCGAGCTGCCCGCCACCGTCGCGGGCATCCTGGCGCTCGCCGGCGGACTCGACCGCGTCCGCGCGGCACTCACCAAGGCGACCGCATCCAAGCAGTTCGTCACGGGCGAGATCCTCGCGCCGCTCCCCAGCCCCGGCAAAGTTTTTTGCATCGGCCTCAACTACCGCGACCACGCCCTGGAAACCAAGGCCCAGATTCCCGGCGAGCCGATCGTCTTCAGCAAGTTCTCCAGCGCGATCGTCGGGCCGGGGGTGACCATCCTCCTGCCGCGGGCCTCGAACAAGGTCGATTACGAGGCCGAGCTGGTGGTCGTCATCGGCCGCCGCGGCAAGCTGATCTCCGCGGCCGACGCTCCCGGGTATATTGCCGGCTACATGGTGGGGAACGACGTCTCAGCCCGCGACTGGCAGACCGAGAAGCCGGGAAAGCAGTGGCTCCTGGGCAAGAACGCCCGACACCTTCGGCCCGACCGGCCCCTGGCTGGTGACGGCCGACGAAGTCCCCGACCCCTGCAACCTGGGAATCCGTCTGCGGCTGAACGGCCAGACGATGCAGGATTCGACCACTAAAGAGCTGATTTTCAGCCCAGCGAAGCTGATCGAGCACATCACCAAAGTCGTCACGATCGAGCCCGGCGACATCATTTTCACCGGCACGCCACCTGGCGTCGGCGTGGCCCGCACTCCGCCCGTCTTCCTGAAGGACGGCGACCAGGTTGAGGTCGAAATCGATGGCCTGGGGACGCTCAAAAACCCCGTCCGGGCCGAATGACGTTGCCGGAATGGCGCTCGAGCGCTAAAACACTGCGGAATTCCGTCGGCAAAGGACTGCCCGATGACCACTCCGCAACCGGCACCCGCGGCCCCTCCCTGGAAGCACTGGTGGATCTGGTGCCTGGGCTGCATCGCGCTCTGCGCCCTGCTCTTTATCGACTATGCGCAGAAGCAGGAGGTCGTCCCGCCCGCCGACGGACAGGCTTTCGCCGAACCGGAAACTGCCCCGACCATCGCACCCGGATCGCCGGACAACGCGTCGCATGCTCCGGCATCTGTTGAGAAAACTGCCGACGCACGGTCCGGCGCAGTGCCGGTCGCCTCTACGGCCGCCACCACCGGCGACTCGCAGATCGACGCGTTCTTGGGCGACGAGCTACGCCGTTGGCAGGACGACTTCGGCTTCGATAACGATGCCCTGCACGCGGGCGTCCGTCGCGCGATCCACGCCTTTCGTCCGTTCCTGTTCTTTTACGGCGGCCGCGAGTCGATCACCGAAGTCTGTCGCGAAGCTCACGAAGAAGCAGGGCGGACTCAGCGGCGGTTGGGCCGCGTCACTCGCCCGCTCGGCCGCGCAGGTGGCGAAGAGGCGACCCGCAGTGGCGCCTTCGCGTTCAGCGCGCTCGAAGAGGCGGCATCCGACTGGCTGCAAGAACAAAACGCTCGCCAATGTCGATCCACAGCTGCCCGAGGGGGGCTGGTTCGCGGCCGAGCCCGGCTCCGCTTCGCGCTCGTCCGACGGTGCCGAAATGCTTCCCAAGCTGCGGGCGTCGCGTGGCAACCTGGTCAATGCGGCCGGCAAGATCGTCTGGGCCGCGCGGCCCGATTTACCGCTCACCGTCAACAGCCAGCTGGCGGCCGCGTTTCTGGAATGGGTCGACGAGTTTCAGCTTTCCGAAGAGGACGTGCCCGGCCTCGCGCGCTCGGTGCTGGGACGATTGCTCGTCCTGCAGGCCGGGCCGAGCGGCCCGCCGCCGGCGAGCCAGGCTCGCATCGTCGCCTGCGAAGCGGGCATCAAGTGGCTGCACGAAGCTCGCGACGAGGCGCGGCCCCTCTATCGCCGCACCGGTTGGGTCAACGTCCCGCACATCGTGCGGCTTTCCGCAGAAGTTGCGGCGCGCGGCGCGGCCGCCGAGGCCGGCGGGCAATTCGCGGGCGAGAAGCCGCTCATCTCTTCCTACCGGCCGTCGAGCTTCGGCAACGGGCTGATTGCGCTGGCGTCGGCGGTCTCCGTGCAAGATCGGCCCGCGCTGCTCACCGCGCCCTTTGACGAAACGGCCGCCAAGTCGGCGCAGCGATGGTGGGCCGACGGCCTCAAGCTGCCCGTCGATCCGACGAACTCGATCGGCATGAAGCTGGTGGTCATTCCCGCGGGCGAGTTTTTCATGGGCTCGACGCCGGAGAAGATCCACCAGGTGCGTCGCGCCGACCCCGCGTTTCGCAAGGACTGGGAACACGAGGAGCAGCCGCAGCATCACGTGCAGATCAGCCGGCCGTTTCTGCTGGGCGCGTGCGAGGTGACACGGGGCCAGTTTCGCGAGTTCGTCCGCAGCACGCGGTACGTGACCGATGCCCAGCGCGACGGCAAAGGCGGCATGGGGTTCGACGCGGCCACGAGCGAATTCAGGCAGGACCCGCACTTCAACTGGGAGAACACGGGCTTTCCACAAACCGACGACCAGCCGGTGGTCAACGTGTCCTGGAACGACGCCGTCGCCTTTTGCCAGTGGCTGAGCCGCAAGGAGAAGATCGCCTATCGGCTGCCGAGCGAAGCGGAATGGGAGTATGCGTGCCGCGCCGGCAGCACCTCGCTCTATTATTACGGCGACGATCCCGAGGGCCTGGTGGCCGTCGCCAACGTGGCCGACGCGACCGCCCGTGATAAATTCACCGCATGGACGGGCATCAGCGGCCGCGACGGCTACGTCTTCACCGCCCCCGTCGGCTCGTTCCAGCCGAATCCGTTCGGGCTCTACGACATGCACGGCAACGTCTGGGAGTGGTGCCGCGACTGGTTCGGCGAGAACTATTACGCCAAGTCGCCCGAGAAGGACCCGGCCGGGCCGCCGACCGGCACAGTCCGCGTGTTTCGCGGCGGCAGCTGGTACGACGCCGCCGCCCTGTGCCGCTCGGCCTTCCGTTATTGGGATGTGCCCAGCTATCGCGATTACTTCTTGGGCTTCCGCGTCGCGGCCGACTTGCCGCAATAGGATGCGAATTGGCGAGCCGGCACCGCGTACGAGTCTAGTGCTTGCCAGACTTCACTGCTTCGAAGCGTTCACTGCGGTACCACTCGCTCGCGGCTGCTCTCGTCCCAACCTTTGGGTGCCGGAAGCGGACTGCGCGAGTAGGCGGCGTGGGCGGCCGTTTCGCTCTGGTGGAAGACGGCCGCCAAAGCCAGCGCATCGCCGTGTTGCGGATTGATCGTCAGCGTCCGCGTCAGGAATTGCTGAGCCTGGTCGCGATGTCCGGCCTCCCACGCGGCATAAGCAACCTGGTAACAATCGTCGGCCGAGAGCTTGGGACGCACCTCCGCAGCGGCCGACAATTGCTCGGACGCTTCCGGCCAGCGGCGGTCCTTCGCATAGATTTGCCCCAGCACCCAGTGCGCCGCGCCTGCTCCTCCGGCGCGACCCGGTCCGAGTCGGCAATGCTTTGTAAGAGCGGCGCGGCCTGGCTCGGCTGGCCCGTGCGAACCAGCAAGTCGGAAATGCGGAGCATGGCTTCGGTCGAACTCGGATCGCCGGCCAGCATGCGATAGTAGATCTCGAGCGCTTCCTCGTCCCGATTTCTGACTTCGGCCAGGCGTCCCCTGAGCAGCTGCGCCTCGGTGTGACCGGGGACAAGTCGCAGAGCCGAATCGACCAACTCCTGGCACTCGTTGTACCGGCGTTCCTCAAACAGAATCCGCGCCAGGTCAAGATACGCGTCCGGGTCGTCGACGCCGCGGTGCATCATGTAGCGCAGATGCTTGACCGCTTCTTCGGTTTCTCCGGCCAGCAACAGCCCGCGCCCGATGTCCCGCTGAATTTCGGGGTCGTCGGGAGCCACCGCAGCTGCGCGCGAGAGTAACTCGCGGGCCTGTTTTCGCTCGCCTCGTTCGCACGCCTGCTTGGCCTCGTCCGTAAGTCGTGCCGATTCCTCCGCCGAGCGGCGGTTAAGCAGCGGCACGAGCCCACAGCCCGCCGCGAGCGGAACGAATACGATGAGAACCAGCGCGTAACGAGCCATCGCCCGCAACTCGCGAGGAGGTAATTGGGCGCACAGCGTCCGCACGACGAAAGCCGCGCTCGACGGAAGGAGGAAATCAGACGAAGAAAGGAGTTCGGAGCGAGAAATCGGTCGATGAAGGGAGGCGGGGATCGTACCAATCGTGGCCCGTCGCCGGAAGACCGGCCCAGCCAAGGCTTAGAGTCGGCTGGATACGCTGGACCACAGTTAGATAAGACGGGTGCCGTTCGCGAGCGCACCCGCTCGTATAATTGACAGCTGATGCGTTTCTCCAGTAGCATATGCGTGGATTAGTCTAATTTGCGCGCGTCGTAACTTCAGCACGCGGTTTGTGTTTTGTCCTCCAGCGCACGTCGCAGTCCTCCGCGACGCCGGCCGCCTGCTCCCGCCTTTTGATCGCAAGGAGATGCGTCATGCTGGTGATCCCCGGTCAGTACGGCAAGGACACCTGTGACGGCTTTAGTCGTCGCGAGCTGTTGCGGGTCGGCGGGTCGGCTCTTCTCGGCCTGAGCCTCCCCAGCATGTTGAAGACCACCGCGGCCCAAGCGGCCGCAGCGACGAGCGTGGAAGGCGGCGCGGGAGCCGGCTTCGGCAAAGCCAAATCGGTGATTCTGCTTTATCTGCAAGGCGGACCGAGCCACCTGGACTTGTGGGATCCGAAGACCGACGTCCCCGATAACGTCAAAAGCGTCTTCAAGCCCATCCCCACGAAACTGCCGGGGGTCCAATTCACCGAGGTGATGCCCAAGCTGGCGCAAGTGAACGACAAGTTCACGATGATTCGCTCGATGAGCTACACGCCGATCGGCCTCTTCAACCACACGGCGGCCATCTACCAGATGCTCACCGGTTACACGGCCGACAACGTCAGCCCGTCGGGCCAGCTCGAGCCGCCCAGCCCGAAAGACTTTCCGAACTTCGGCTGCAACATCATCAAGCAGCGTCCGCCCGAAGTGCCGATGCTTCCCTACGTGATGATGCCCCGTCCGTTGCAGGAGAGCAACGTGATCGGCAAGGCGGGGACAGCCGGCTTCCTGGGCCGCGCCTACGACCCGTACTACCTCTACCCGCCCGGCGACGATCTCGATATGGCCAAGATGGACCACATCAGCATCGACGACCTGGTGCTGCGTAAAGACGTGCCGCTGGCCCGGCTCGAGCGCCGCGCCCATCTCCGCGACATGGTGAACGCCAGCCTAGGCGACCTCGATCGGGCCGTGAAGAGCTACGCTCTCGACCAGTACTACGACAAGGCGCTCAGCCTCGTCCTTTCTGGTCGTGCCCGCGACGCCTTCAATCTGAAGGCCGAAAAAGTGGAAACCCGCGACCGCTACGGCCGCAACACGTTTGGCCAATGCTGCCTGCTGGCTCGCCGCTTGGTCGAAGCCGGCACCCGCGTGGTCGAGGTCAACTGGCCCAAAGTTGCCAACTCCGATCGGCACTCGTGGGACGTCCACGTCGGCCTGTCGGAACGGATGAAGAACGAAAACTCGCCGATGCTCGACTCGGGACTCTCGGCCCTGATCGCTGACCTGGACGATCGCGGCATGCTCAAAGACACGCTCGTCGTAGCGGTGGGCGAGTTCGGCCGCAGCCCGAAGCGTGGCGTCAGCACCTCCGGCAACTCCAACACCGACGACGGCCGCGACCACTGGCCCTACTGCTATACGGCCGTTGTGGCGGGCGCCGGGGTCAAGCGTGGCTTTGTCTACGGCAAGTCGGATAAGACGGCCTCGTCTCCGATCGAGAATCCCGTCCATCCGATGGAGCTGTTGGCCACGGTCTACCACAGCGTCGGTCTCGTGCCGCGGCAGACGATCTACAACCACCTCAACCAGCCGCGCGAAATGGTGAAGGCCGATCCCGTGATGGGAATTTTGGCCTAAGCCCTTCGGGTGGCACTGGCGGCTGGTCCGCCAGTGGGCTTCTGTTTCAGAAGAATAAAGAGACAAGCGGACGAGCCGCCAGTGCCACTCACTGCGCAAAAGCGTTAGGAGTTCGCCAGGGCGCGGAATGCAGCGAGCGCAGCTTCTATATGCTCCGGCGTCGTAAATGGCCCGACGCTCATTCGTAGCGTGCCGCCTCCCGCGAAAGTCCCCAGGCTGCGATGGGCGCCCGCAGCGCAGTGCAGGCCAGCCCGCGTCTCGATGCCGAACGAGCTATCCAGCACGGTTGCCAGTTCCTGCGGCTCGAACCCGTCGAGCGTCACGCTCACTACGCCGACGCGTTCGTCCGGCGATCGCGGCCCATAAATCCGCAGCCCGTTGATTGGCGAGAGTCCGGCGATCAGCTGTTCGGTCAGTTCGCGCTCGTGTCGGCAAATCCCTTGAACGCCCCTCTCCTCGATCCAGGCGAGCGCCGCCTCCAGACCGAACAGGCCGGGGACGTTGTGGTTGCCAGCTTCGTACTTGTCGGGTAGCCGCTCGGGCTGGCGATCATCTTCGCTGTGCGAGCCCGTGCCGCCTTGGCGGACGCTGTCGAGCTGCTCCTCGACGCCGGGGCCCAAGTACAGAATTCCCGTCCCCAGCGGACCGAGCAACCCTTTGTGACCCGGCGCGGCCAAGAGATCAATCGGCGAGCGAGAGACATCGATCGGCAAATGTCCTGCCGATTGTGCCGCATCGACCAGAAACAGCGCCACCGCCGCGTGAGCCAATTCGCCGACGCGGTCGATCGGCTGGATGGTTCCTGTCACGTTCGACGCGTGCACGAGGGCCACGAGACGAGTTTTCTTTTCGAGCGCGCGTCCGACGTCCTCCGAGCTGATGCGACCTTCCGCGTCGGCGGAAACGTACGTGACTTCGACGCCCCGACCACGCAGATGGCGTAAGGGCCGCAGAACCGAATTGTGTTCACTGGCCGACGTGACGACGTGATCGCCGGGGCGCAACAGTCCGTGGAACGCCAGGTTCAGGCTATCAGTGCCGTTGAACGTGAAGATGATTCGCTCGGGACTCGCTGAACCCAGCAGCCACGCCGCGCACTGTCGGCAACGCGAGATGACCTCGTGGACGCGGAGGGCCGCGCGCGTCGCACTTCGCCCCTCAGCGGCCCCTTCGTCACAAAGTGCGCGTGTGGCCGCTTCTATCACGCCGGGAGGTTTCGGATAGCTCGTCGCGGCGTTGTCGAGGTAAATTCGTGGCACGCTAATCGTTGGCCGGAACTTTGTAGACTGAAGGCGAACGGCTGCCGTCGGGCGGGCCTATTTGAGGAACAAACGTGTCAGTTGCCAGCGCAGATTGCCTTGGTAAATCGCCTGGCTTGGCATTCGATTTTGCGCGGCGGTGATTGTGATCCGAGCCACTGCAAGCCGATGCCCAGACGTGCCGCACTCGCGCGAGGCAATCGTGGCTGCGAAGGCAATCAGATTCTCGCGACGATCCGGAAACACCGGCAGCCCGGTCGCGGCATACTCAAAACGTTCCTGCGGAATCCGCAAAAGCAGCCAGGGTTCGCGCGTCACAAGATCGGCGAACAGCAGCCGCTTCGTCACTAATTGGCGACCCCCGATCGGCTGAACAGGCCCGGCCATGCCGCCGTTCCCAACCCCCCCGAACGTCCAACTTACGACACCCTCCTCCATGAAAGGCTCCTGGGCGGAGACGAGGTCGACCCAGATCGCTTCGGACCATTTCACGACCCCCTTCTGGTGCGAGGCGACATAGAAGAACACGTCCTCGTCCGCGCGTCCGGAGCGAAGTGTGACGACCTCGGGCGGCTCGACAACGGCTGATTGCGGCACCGCCCGTGCATTGATACCGGCTGCCGCGAGAATCGCGATGCATCGATCGGCGACGTGTTCCGCCAGGTTCTCCGCAAGAATTCCCGAGCGCTGGGGCAGAACCTGGATGAGGTCGACAAGGGAAAGGTCCAGCAGTTCGGCAATCAGTCGCGCGACGGCCGGAATATCGAGGTCGGAGTCATCCATTCGCACTACCGCGAATGATGGAGGCACTTGCTCATTCGTCATTCATTCGAGCTTCGTCTTGGCCATTCGGGCTTCTCAAACATCAGCCGCCAATCGAGTACATCGGCCGCGACGGCTGGATGAAGCGGGCCGTGTTGATCTCGTGCCCTTCCTTCTTGACGCCGATCGAGCTGCGGACCGCGGCTTCGATCTCGGCGTCAGTGCCGCCGCCGCGCAGAATCCGGCGGATGTCCGTCTCCTCGAGACTGAACAGGCAGTTCCGGATCTGGCCGTCGGCCGTCAGGCGGAAGCGATTGCAGTCGAGGCAAAAAGGCTGGCTCACCGAGGCGATGAAGCCGATGCGGCCCACGCCGTCGGCGAACACGTATTCGGTCGCCGGGGCGCCCGGGTCGGGCCGACCGCACGGCACTAGCGGCATAATCTCGCTCGACAGCGTGTCGACGATCTCCTGGGCGAAGAGCACCTTGTTGCGCTGCCACGCGCTGTCGGCGTCGAGCGGCATGTATTCGATGAATCGCATCTCGACGCCCGTCTCGCGAGCGAAGTGGCCGAACGGAACGATTTCCGACTCCGTCAGTCCACGGACCGAAACGGCGTTGACCTTCACCGGGTCAAAGCCGATCTGCTGGGCGAAGCGAATCCCTTCGATGACTTTCTCGTACCCGTCGCGTCGCGTGATCTGTTTGAACTTGGCCGGGTTGAGGGCGTCGAGACTGACGTTGAGCCGCCGCAAGCCGGCGTCCCAGAGCGCGAGGGCCTGCTCGGCGAGCAGGATGCCATTGGTCGTAAGGCCGACGTCGCGGATTCCCGGAATGGGAGCGATCTGGGCGACCAGCTTGTCGATGTCGCGGCGGACGAGCGGCTCGCCCCCGGTGAGGCGAACCTTGTTGACGCCCAATTTGGCAACGACCCACACGAAGCGTTCGATCTCCTCAAACGTCAACAGCTCGCTGCGGTCCATGAACTGGGCGTCGTCAGCCGGCATGCAATAGAAGCAGCGGAGGTTGCAGCGGTCGGTGACGCTGATCCGCACGTTCGTGTGCACGCGGCCGAAGCCGTCGATGAGCGGAGCGGGCCGCGGGGCGTCGATCACGGCGACGTCCCCCGATTCGATCCCGTCGATTCCACGCCGGGATGCACCCACTCGCTCGTGCCGTCGTGCCAGTTCTCTTTTTTCCAGATGGGCACCGTCTCTTTGAGCGTGTCGATCAGATAGCGGGCCGCGTCGAACGCCTCCCCGCGATGGGCCGCGCTCACGGCGACGGCCACGCTCACTTCGCCCAACTCCAGCCGACCGGTCCGGTGCACGATGGCCACGCGGTCGAGCGGCCAGCGGCGGCGGACTTCCGCCTCGATCTCGTCCAGTTTCTTCTGGGCCATCGGCCCGAAGGCTTCGTAATCGAGCGAGTCGGTGCGGCGTCCTTCGGTCATTTCGCGAACAGTCCCCAGGAACAGCACGACCGCACCGCTGTCCGTCGAACGCACCGACTCCGTCAGTGCGGCAAAGTCGATCGGATCCTCGGTGAGTCGCTGCATCGGGCTATCCGCCGCTGACGGGAGGAAAACAGGCCACATCCGACTGCGGTAAGAGGACGACACTATCATCGGCGTAATCGGTGCCAATGGCGACCAACAGACACGGCGCCAGGGGGCGGAGGTTCGGAGACTGTTCGGCCAAAGCGGTCCGCAAATCGGCCACGCGGGCGCCGGCCGGCAGATCGACGGAGATCCGTTCGGCCCCGGCCGCATCGCGGGCCCGCGCAAACAGCCGCACGTCCAGCTTCATGAGGCCACCAGCTTGCGCTTCGTGGGCCGCAGTTTGCTTTCGATTTCGGGCATCAGTCCGTAGGAGTACGCCAGCAGCTTGAGCGGGTGGACGGTCGGCGTTTCGGTCCCCTGCTCCATTTGGAACTTGCAGCCGCTGCATTCGGTGACACCGGCGTCAAATTCGGGATTGCGCATCGCCGTGATCAGCTCCCAGCCGATCCGTATCGACGTCCGGAAGTTGCGCTCGGTCAGGCCGTAAGCGCCCGCCATTCCCGAGCAGCCCTTCTCGATTCTATGCAACCGCAGTTGCGGGATCAAAGAGAGCAAATCGGCCAGCGGCGTGCCACACTCGAGGGACTTGAGGTGGCATGGCGTATGATAGGCGACATCGAGGTCGAGCGGACGAAAATCGGTCCGCAGCTTGCCGCTTTTATGCAAATCGTGAAGGTACGCGCCGGCGTCGATCACCTGCGACGCGAGCACATCGACGTCCGGGTGGTTGAGGATCATCGGGTACTCGTGCTTGAGGCAGAGCGCGGCCGTCGGCTCCGTGCAGAGGATCGGATAGCCCTCGCGGGCCAATTCGGCTAGCTCGCGGACGTTCTGGTCGGCGACGACGCGGGCCGCCTCCAGATCGCCGGCGCAGATCATGGCCATTCCCGATGACGTTTGGGCTGGCGGAACGTAGACCGAAATGCCGTTGTGCTCGAGCACCGCCAACAACGCCTGCCCCAATTGCGGGTCGTGATAGTTCGCGTAATCGCTGACGAAGTAGACAACCGTGGGACGGCCGCGACGATTTTTCTGCGGCTTGCCGGGACCACGGCGGACGGTGCTCAAGAAGGAGCGCCGAGCGAAGAGGGGCAGCTTCCTCCGTCGCGATATGCCGACGAGATGTTCGATGCACCACCGCGCGGCCGGGTTGCCGATCGCCCAATTCATCGCCAGCGACGCCGTGCTGCCCAGCCAACCGTAGGAGTGCGCGCGGGAGAGGATCCAGTCAGCCCGCGTGATGCCGTGCGCGGCCACCTGCGCGGCCTTGGCCTCGATCATCATCTGCGGAACGTTGACGTTGGTCGGACACTCGAGCTGGCACTGCTTGCAGTTGAAGCAGAGGTCGCTCACGGACTTCATCGATTCGGACGTCCATTCCCTCGGATCGAGCTGGCCGGTGAGCCAATCGCGCAGCACGTTGGCCTTGGAGCGCGGACTGGCTTCTTCGCGGCTTTCGATGTGGAAAAATGGGCACATCCGCGAATCGGGCGACTGCGTCTTGCAGTGGCCGCAGCCGTTGCAGGTCAGCGCTTCGTCCAGCAGCGTCCGCTCGCTCCAACGGAGCTGCAGCGGCACGGGCTCGGCCTCGCGGGCGGCCGTCGGCCGGATGTGTTCCCGCGGCCAGCGGACGTCGGTTCCGACGATCTTGCCCGGGTTGAGCACGTGCTTGGGATCGAAGACCTCTTTGACGTCCTCGAACACGCGATAAAGCTGCCCGTATTCGGTCCGCAGAAAGGCCGTTCGCGACATACCGTCGCCGTGCTCGCCGCTGATGGTCCCGCCGACTGCGAAGACGGCCGTGTACAGGTCGCGGGCCAATTCTTCGAGCTTGGGGCCGTCGATGGGCGAGGGCGGAGACAAAAACGGACGCAAGTGCAACTGGCCGGCGGCGGCGTGCGAGTAGAGCGAGGCGGTCACCTCGTGGTTTTGGAACACCTTTTGCGCGGCCCGCAAAAAGTCCAACAGCATCGACGGGGGGACCGCAATGTCTTCGACCAGCGGCGTCGGGCGAGTCTGCCCCTTAAGCCGCGTGAGCAGCGGCACGACTTTGCCGGGCAGCGTCCAGAGGAATTCGACCTCTTCGAACGAATGCGCCTGGTAGCCGACGACGGCGTTGATGTTAAGCGAGCGGACGGCCCGGATGACCATCTTGATGCGGTCGCGGCATTGCGCGTCGCTGAAGCCGATTTGCTCGACGATCAGCGCCACTTCGGCCGTCGGCGCGATCAACTGCTCAAACCGCGGATCGGCATCCCGCGCCAGCGAAAGCAAGCGGCGGTCCATCAGGTCGCACGCGCTGGGCTCGTGCTCGGCGATCTCCTGGACGGCTTTGATCGCCGACTCGAGATCGCCGAACAACAACAGCGCGACGGCCCGGTGCGGCGGCAGCACCGACGTGTGCAGTGTGGCCGCCGTAAACAGGCCCAGCGTCCCCTCAGAGCCGACCAACAGCCGCGGCACGCTCAGCGTCGAGCCTGCCAACACGCCCCGCAAATAGTAGCCGGCCGCATTGCGGATCAGCGGCGGCTGCCGACGCGCAATCAGGTCGCGGTTTTCGACGAGCAGGGCCGCCAGCCGTTCGACGATCGACCGCCGCGTCGATTCGGGATCGCCGTTGGCCGACGGCTGGGCGTCGAGCGCCGTGTCGGCGACGAAGGCGGCTTCGAGCTGCGTCCGCGTCAGCGATTCCTCGCGAAACTCGACGACCGTGCCGCCGGCCAACACCGTCTCGATGCTCGCCACGTGGTCGCGCGTCGAGCCGACGCGGATCGAATGCGAACCGGCCGCGTCGACGGCAAGCATTCCTCCCACCGTGGTTACCGCCGTGTTCGACGGGTCGGGCGGAAAATAGCGGCCGTGCGGTCGCAGAATCTGATTGAGCCGATCGCGGACGACGCCCGGCTGCACGCGGACCGTTTCTTCGCCGATCGACTCGACATTGGTCATGTGGCAGGCGAAGTCGACGACCAGCCCCTCGCCGATCGCCCCTCCGGCGACGCCCGTACCGGCCCCGCGGGGAACGAGCGGAGTTCCGGTCTCGGCCGCGTACTTCGCCAGCACGACGACATCATCGCGATCGAGGGGCCGCGCGATGCCCAGCGGCGTCACCTGGAAAATACTGGCGTCGCTGGCATAGGCCGAGAGCATCAACGGCTCGCAACACACGTCCCCCCGGAAGATTCCGGACAGGTCTTCGCTGAGTTGGCGCTGCCGTTCGTTCACGTGTTGTTGCCGTGGCAGGTGGGCGAAAGCGAGCCGCAATGGGGAACCAAGAGACTCGGCACGAGCTTCGCGTTCTCCGGGGAAGCGGGATTTACGAGGAAGGTTGCGAGAGCGTCTGCCGCCGCAGCCGCTCCTGGCGATAACGCTCGGCGACCTCCAAATCGAAAGATTCGTGCGTCGCGGCAGTCGCGCTGCCGCCGTGCCGCGCCGCGCAGCGATAACAGACCGACACGTCCCGCATGAAGAGAAAGAGCAGTGCGTCGACGAGCGCGAAAGCCATCAAGATGGCGAGCGCCAGCACGGGTTGCCAAAAGGCGTAGGCGATGGTGCTGCAGAGAATGGCCGTGCCCACCATCAGCAATCCCACGCGGGCCGAAAAATCCTTCTGCCGCCAGAGATCGTTGCAGCCGCAGACCAGGCAGCGCGCAGGTTTAGCTTGGGCAAAGTCGCCAGAGGAGGAGGCCCGCTGCCAACCGCAGCTTGCGCACCGAACGCCGTTACCCGGGGCGACTTGGACGCGACTGGTGCGCTCGCATTTGGGGCAGCAAAAAGTCAGAGCAACCGGCACCGGGGACCGCGTCGCCTGCTCCTGTCGGGTGCTCGCCGTCGTCACGTCAAAAAGTCCTCAGCCTGGAGGCTGTCTGCAAATCGATTTCGCGTCTTCCGCAAGTCATCGTGGACGCCGGTATCCCCACTGGGGATAATTCCGGCAGAAGCGGAACGAGTCTGGGCGCGTCCTATTTCTAACTTAGCGGATGCGTCGGCGGCTCGCCATGACTCAACCGCGCAAGGTGCGAATTTGCCTGAACTTCGGGCAGTTCAACGCAGGACGAATCGCATGTCTCTTGAAGCATCACGGGCGAGCCATGCCGGTCAAAACGAGACCGGCGGCCCGGGGGATCGCGAGCGTCCGAAACGCCCTGCCTGTCCCATCTGCGGCGGACCGCTGGTCGAGATCAAGCAGAAGCTGCAGTGCGCCAATTGCCGGGCGATCTGCGAGACCTGTTGCGAGGGCGGCCGCGGCTAGATGAACGTCCCACCGAGCCTCTCCCCGCCGCAGATCCGAGAAATCGCCGAGCGGATCCTCCTCGCCGATGGGCTTGAGACCAAGCTGGCCAAAATTCCGGTTGAGCCGGCCGACGATCGGCCCGGTCAGGTTCTGCGCGTCACCCTTCCCGGGCGGCCGGCCGAGTTAAAGTTCGCGCCGCGGCGGACGGCGCCGGCGATGCCCCGCGGCGAGTCGCTTCGCGATCCGAAAAAGCGGGCCATCGCGCACCACATTCTGGCCAACCATGAGCTGCAGGCCCTCGAGGTGATGGCCTTCGTGCTGCTCGCCTTTCCCTCTGCTCCCGCCGAGTTTCGCCGCGGCTTGCTCGACATCATGCGGGACGAACAGCGACACACGCGGCTGCACGTTGACCGGGCGCCGAGCTGGGCATTCGCTTCGGCGATTTGCCGGTGAACGATTACATCTGGACCAAGGCCCAAGTATTCGAGTCGGTGCTCGATTACGTGGCCGGGCTGCCGCTCACCTTCGAGGGCCGCAACCTCGACCACACGCTCGAATTCGAGAGTTTTTTCGAGCAGGCCGGCGATCCGCAAAGTGCGGCCATCCTCCGCACCATCCATCGCGACGAAATCGGCCACGTCCGCTTCGGTCTCGACTGGCTGCGGCGGTTGAAGCCGGCCGATCAATCGGATTGGGACGCTTACTGCGCGCACCTGCACTGGCCGTTGCGTGCTGAAAAGTCTATTGGCGATGAGCTGAATCGCGGTCCCCGCTTGAAAGCCGGGATGAGCGAAGAATTCCTCGATCGATTGGCCGCCGCTCAGCGTGACGCGCGGTCTCGCTGATTGCGGCCCGACCGAGACAGGTCAATCGGCATGCGGCGCAACGCGTCTTGCCTCCCTTTTGGCGATCTGGTTAAATTCCCGCCCCCGACGGGCAAGCATCAAAACGGGAGGCAGGCATGAAATCGTTCCGGGGCAAACGAGCGCTGGTGACCGGGGCCGCGTCGGGGATCGGACGCGAAATCGCGCTGAGACTGGCGCTCGAGGGCGCCGATCTCTGGCTGCTCGACATCGATCTCGACGGTCTGCAAGAGGTCGTCCGCGATGCGCGGGTTTGCGGCGTGCAAGCCGTCGCTCGACGCTGCGATCTGAGCGCGGCCACGGAAATCTCGACGGCCCTCGCGGAGTTGCTCGCCGAGTGGGGTGCCCTCGACATCCTGGTTAACAACGCCGGCGTCGCTTATTACGGTGCGACCGAGAGGATGACCGCCGAACAATGGGACTGGCTGCTGGCGATCAACCTGCTCGCGCCGATCCAGATCATCCGCGAACTGTTGCCCGTGCTGCTGCAGCAGCACGAGGCCCACGTGCTGAATGTCTGCAGCGTCGCCGGACTGGTCGCCGGGCCGCGCTCGGCCGCGTATCACGTCAGCAAGTTCGGCCTTGTGGGATTCACGGAATCCATTCGCGCTGAGTACGGACGCCGCGGTGTCGGCGTGACCGCCCTTTGCCCCGGGCCGGTGCGGACGAATTTGTATAAGTCGGCGGTTAGCGGCAGCAAACGCAAGCCGGTGCCTGTGCCACCGAACTGGCTGTGCGCGACGCCCGCGCACATCGCTGACGTCGCCATCCGCGCGATCCGCCGAAATCGTCGGGTCGTGGTGATTACTCCCATCGCTCACGTGTTGTTCAACGCCAAGCGATTCACTCCGTGGTTCCTCGACTGGATGAACCACTTCACGCTGCGTCGACGACGACCGACTGCCGTAACGACGCCCAGCACCGCCCCCGTTCTGCGGCCATTCGCGCTGGCGGCCGCGGAGCGCGAAGCAGAACCCGCGGTTCGCCGCGCGGCCTGACGGCGAGCGGCGGGTGTCAGCCCGCCGGTTCTTGAGTCTCACTGCAAACCTTCGGGCGCGCATCAAGTCATTGAGTCGCGCTCCAAATGTCTCAGGGCGCGCAACCTCGGCGCACGCATCACAGATAATCGAAAAATCAAGCACCGGACCGATTTAATCTATAAAAAGCTGGGCTGTCGCCCGCTCTCCCGAAAGGGAGAAAACGCCCCGATGACGTGTTGATACCACGGCAGCGGGGCTGACCACTCTCAAACTGTAGGGGTTTGAAAATGGCTACGGCAATTCTGCACGCTGCGCATCGGTCTGTCCAATCTGTTCGCTTAAGCGAACCGTTCGTTGCAAGCGGCAGCTTGCTCAGAATGAAAGATGCTGGCCGACTCGCCGGAATCTCGGTCGAATTGCTCCGGTACTACTGCAACGCAGGAACCGTGGAGACTGAGCGAACCGTCGGCGGGCATCGGCTCGTTAAACGCGATTCCTTGGTGCGTGCTCTTGGTCTCAACGTCGATGACGCGACTGACGACGCGGGAGCCGGCAACGCCAGACCGTAATTTATGCTCGGGTGAGCACAGACAAACAACGCAAAGAGGGAAATCTCACTCGACAGGTTGAACGGTTGGAACGCTTCGCGGCTGAGCACTTCCCCGGCGAACCGACTGTGACCATTCAGGAAACGGGTTCGGGGCTCAACCACGAACGCAAAGGCTTTGTGCGACTCGTTGGACTCGGTTTTGGAAGGACGAGTGCAACGAGTCCTTTGTGAATTTGGAGACCGCATCAGCAGGAATTGTCGTTCTCTTGTTTACAGGCTTTGCTTGAAGATGGGAGTGGAAGTAATCGAAACTCGACCGACCGAAGGTCTCACCGATGAGGACAAGGAACGCACCGAAAGCGAGGAACTCGCCTACGATGTGATGGCCGTGATGACTTGCTTCACTGCCAAACATAATGGCCGGCGAGGTGGACTGGTTAACCGGTTCGTTGTGAGCGACACCACCAAAACTCGAATCCTCGCTCTCCACGAAAGCGGACACAGTTACCGGGACATCTGCCGCACGATTCGTGCGGAGGGACACACCGAATTGAATCGCGGGCGAGCGGTGAAGGAACACAACATACGCTCGCTGTTGCTCGCGTACATGAAGGACACAGGACGAAATAGGCAGGGAACAACGCCCAACCCAAACCGCGTTCAATCGAGCGGTTTATTGACACGCTCTGCGAGCGTGGAGATGCAGCAGACCCGGCCTTTGCCGCGTTTTTGCTCGGCCTCTCTATCTGGCTTACTTGGCATTCTGCCAAGCCAGCGGACACGCTGTGCTCTCTCGCGTTGAGTTCTCGAAGGCATTCCAGTCGGTCACGGGATTAACCCGTTCCCCGACATTCAACGAAGAGAGATTTTTACGCGGGAATCAAACTGCCAGAGTTGTCCACGCTCCGCTGTGACCCACAAGGCTCAGCCGGTTAC
>CAWFAK010000017.1:0-610000 GCA_963813715.1 uncultured Planctomycetaceae bacterium
CCTTGCCTATGCCGAGTTTAACCCTGCGAACAGCACCCCGAGCGTATCAATCGGAATCGCGGCCCTGCTGATCGCCGCTGCCGTTGCATCCGGAACAAAGATTGCAGTTCAGTGGGAAAGGCGGTGGTCCTGCGGTTGGGGCGATTCCGTTCTCTAAAGGGACCGGGATGTGCTTCATGAGGGGTTGAAGCAGAATTCGACGATCGTCATTGTCCCCAGCACGGCCGTCGAAACCATGCAACTTGGCGGTCTGGCCGGCTTGGCCACGTTCTCAATGGGACTGGCAAAGAAAACGAAGATGGCGATGCGGCCCAACACGGGACCTCAGGGCGCCAGTGAGGCCACTTGGGGACGCCCGATTATTTGAAGTTCGGCAGGCACTCGCGAAACCGGAAGGCGGTTAGGAAGAGGGCAAGACCATGCGAATCCGGACCGTCCTGCTTTTCTTTTGCGTTCTTTTGATCGCATTCTTAGCGTTCTCGGTTTTGATGCATTATTTCGGTCCGAGAGCCGGATGGTGGTAGGGCCCAGGAGGAGATCCCGCAATGCGGGCTCAAACTGCGAGGAGCGGACAACCGCATCGGCAGTTTGTTCACCAGCACCAGTAGTAGCTGGATCGCTGCCATGCGATCGAAGTCCTCACGAGCGTTGGACCGACAGCTTCAGGCCGGCGTGATGTCGAGTGGTTCCCGACAACAAGCCGGGCACATCGCACAAAGCGAGGCATCACCATGTTTGGACACCAGGTCCAGTTGGGCAAGGTATTTGGAATTCGGATCGGCCTCGATTACTCCTGGTTTCTGATCTTCGCCCTGCTTACGTGGCTTCTGGCCGTCAATTATTATCCGTCGGAGTTTAAGGACTGGTCGCCAGCGCTCTATTGGCTCATCGCGGCGATCACGGCGGTCATGCTCTTCGTGAGCGTCCTGTTGCATGAGTTGGGACACTCCGTCGTCGCGCTGCGGTTCGGGGTGCCCGTTCGGAACATCACGCTGTTCATCTTCGGCGGCGTGTCTCAGATCGAGGCAGAACCCCCCACGCCGGCGCCGAGTTTCTGATCGCCATCGTCGGTCCCCTGGTCAGCGTGGCCCTCGGCTTCCTCTTTTACGCACTCAAGCCCCTGGTCGCAGCCAGCGAGCCACTTTTGGGCCTGACCGAGTATCTGGCTTACATCAATTTGGCCCTCGGCTTGTTTAATCTGATCCCCGGCTATCCGCTGGACGGCGGTCGGGTCCTTCCGCGATCGTCTGGGCGATCACCAACAACCTCCGCCGTGCGACGCTCGTTGCCGCAAACGTCGGCCGTTTCTTCGGGTTCTTGTTCATCTTTGTCGGCGTGTGGCAGATCTTCTCGGGCAACTTCGGCGGCGCGTGGATCGCGTTGATCGGTTGGTTCCTCGAAAGTGCTGCCACAGCGCAACTCCAACAGACCACGCTCCAAGCTCTGCTCGCCGGGCATCACGTTTCGCAAGCCATGCAGAGTCACTTCGAGTCAGTCCCGGCCGACCTCACCCTGCAGCGCTTAGTGGACGAACACGTGCTCGGCCGGGGAATTCGCTGTTTCCTCATCAAACGTGGCGACGGTGCCGTCGGGTTAACGACGCTGCACCGAATCAAGGAAGTGCCGCAGTCGCAATGGGAGACCACGACGGTTGCTCAGATCATGGTTCCGCTAGAGCAATTGAAGCGGATCAAGCCGGAGGCTGAATTGTGGACAGCACTCGAGGAAATGGCTCACGACGGAGTCAATCAATTGCCGGTCATGCGCGATGGTCAGATCGTCGGCATGTTGAGCCGCGAAAACATCATCACGTTTCTGGGCACGCTTCACGCGATGGAGAGGTGACACACGGGATTAGTCACCACTGAAGTGAAGCGGCCCCAAACGAGTGCGGAAGCGCTCGTCGCTCGCAACTCAC
This sequence comes from uncultured Planctomycetaceae bacterium, assembly GCA_963813715.1. GTDB lineage: Bacteria > Planctomycetota > Planctomycetia > Planctomycetales > Planctomycetaceae > DASPSM01. The sequence continues at coordinate 1,919 of CAWFAK010000017.1, forward strand.
GCAACCTGGCGACACGGCGCAGAAGGATTCCACATCATGACAACCGATGTCGACCCGACCACGGCTCCTGAATCGAAGCCCTTATCGATGTCCGATAAGAAGGATCGTCGGAAGACGCTTTCGATGCCTGAGGTGTAGAAAGAATTGCAGTCGTCGCCGGACGGCGTTAGTCAAGTCAACGCGCAGAGACGGCTGACTCAATATGGGCCGAACGAGCTCGAACAAAGGAAGACCAATCCGTTCCTGCAATTCCTCACCTAATTTTTGGGGTCCCATCCCGTGGATGATCGAAGGTGCCGTGATCCTGTCGGGGTGACGGCCATCGTTCCAAAGTCGTATGACTGGGTTGTGCAGGCCGTGGTGGTAGCCGACGATGCTCAAGGCAGCCGTGCTCAGGAAGAAATACCGGTGAAATACCGGCCTGCCGCGGGCTCCAGTCCCAGCCAGCGGACGGCGAAGACATCGAGAAAATGCCTGCTGGAAAAGACCAAACGACTCCATGGCTTCGGCGATAGTCGCAGACGGCCTGCGTTCAAGAGCAGCCAGACGGCGTTGTTTGTCGGTACTTCGGGGACCGAAACGATCGACTTCGCGGCTTCCGGCAAGTGCGGAATCGACGTGACGCTGGGCGGCGTGAACGAGGGTGTGTTTACGACGAGCGGCCCGCTGCTCGTCTTTGGTCAAGGCGGTAAGGACACGGTCAAAGAGGGCGGGCTCAAGAACTCGCTGTACCTCCTCGAGCGTCCGACGGCCGACAACGTCGGGGCCGACATGGACGAGGAATCGATTCTCTGGGTCGGCCTGACCGCCGCTGTGGAGATTCTCAACGCCTGATTGATCGGAAGCGTGCGACTCGCTAGACCTTGTTGGCGACCTTTTTGCAGAAGCTCATGCAATTGCTGCCGGAAGCGGAAAACGACCCATTTACGGGAATCGACGGTCTCCCGTCCCGGCGCATTCGCTGCGCACTTTGTCCTACGCGAAAGAACGCGACCCGGAGAGCAGCCGCAGAAGCCGCTGCTCACCGGGTCAAAAGGTCTTCAGAAGCAGCTCACCTCCGCGATGTTGGCGTGGCTCTGTCTCATACCTCCCTGAAACCGCTCCCAACTGTCTCGGAATTCATTTCGCAATTGGGAAATCCGCGCGCAAGACAACCGAAACTTCTTAGCCACAGACGATGTCGGTTCTCCACCAGCCAGAAGGTTCGCAATGGACCGGTCTCTGGCAGATTGCTCTTTTAGCCAAGCTTCGATGTCCAGCCGTGCGGCCGCCGTCTGGGCGGGAGAAAACGCTCTGGTTTCAGCCAGGATTTCTCGCCAAGGTGATCGCGATTTGTCGTCCCAATCCTCCAGGCTCACGATCCGCAGTCCGTCCCGACGAGCCCGATGACAAAGCTCCCGGCAGTTGCGATGCCCTCCGACTCGGCGGCCGTCTTTAACGGCCAGAACGCAGAATCGAAGCAGGGGCCGGAACACTCGCCTGGGATCCTTGCCCCGAGCGGATAGCCGTACAAAAAACAGCCACATGCGGGCGATTGTTTCAGAGACAAGCTCATCCCGATCCGCGAGACGACAGCGTCGGAAGACGTGCTCGGCGTAGCGTTCGATATCCGGAAGGAGACGAACAAAATCTTGCTGAAGCCGTTCGATCGACTTTCGATTTCTTTTCGACATAGAGCGACCTCTCAAAACGAGACCGCCCCTTCGCAGAGGCGGTCGTTAAGAAACAACCGCCTCCGCGACTTGCAGAGGCCCTAGGGACAGCTATGGGGGCGCTGCAACATCCAGCGCCCCTGCTCAAAGCCGAAGACAAGCGCGGGGAAGCCTTGGGAGTCCAAGCGCCGCTTTCACTCAGCTTGGGGTCGAATCCGTATGTGGCCTGCCATCCCCGGCGGCCTTGTCCTCAAGCCCCTGGCGCTCAGGCACAGGCTTTACGGCGATAACCGGCTCTGTGGCTGGCCGCGGCCCGGGTTCTCGCCGCCGGGCCAGCCAACGCTTGGCTAAGGCCTGGCCAATGCAGTCGGCCAAGTCGAACCAGATCGTGTCGGTCATGCGCTGGGTCTCCGTTTGAGTGTTCGAAACAAAAAAAGCCCAGCTCAAACGCTGGGCTTTCTGAGTGACTTCAATACGCGGAAGAACTAACCGGCTGCTTGGCCAGGACCCCCTTTCTCATCCTGTCGTAACTTCATGGCGTCCACGTAACGCTTCCACGTGCTATATGCCGGGCCCGGTCTCAAGCCCGTGACGCGCTCGATCTCCGACCAAGGGAGGCCTCTTTCCCGCATTTCGGCGATCTTCGGCGCCCACTCCTCCATCCGGGTCGGACGACCCAAGTCGATCACGAATTCGGGACTGCCTTGGGACTCCGCCGAACCGCGCATCCATTCGCGAGGCTTTCGGGAATCGTCCCATCCATCGCGAAGAGGATAATGTCCCAGGCATTGACCCGATACGTGAGCCGGGCGTAACCACGCTTTTTGCCCGGGGCTACCACGGCCGACGCCTCAATGCGCCCGATCAGGCGACGGAGCAGGCGACCGGACCGCGCCTTGTCCTCGCGAAACAGTGCAGGGGTGTTTTGGAATTGCTGACGAATCCACCCCTCATCTGGAAGCTCTGCGGAGCTAGCAACGGCCTGTTCGACCGCTTCGATCGCGCGCTTCAGTTCGGCCGCTTCGGCTTCGCGCTCGACGAGACGTTCGTCGAGCGCGTCGCTTTGACTCAGCTTGGGGTTTTCGAGCGCTTCAAGATGACCTCGATGGTTTCTTGGACTTCCAGAAGGCGTCGCTTGTCCGCCGCAAGCTGCTCGGGCACGACCTTGAATTGCTGCTCAAGCGTGGCGCGCATCGTGGCGATGGCCCGCGAGATCCACTCGGGCCAGTTCTCGAGCAGGTCGGCCAAGGTGCCCAGGATCGCGTCTTCCGCCGCTTTCACCGGCACACGAGTGCACATGGGACAGAGCCCGGGACCATCCCCGCTATCCGGGCAGGCGAGAAAGTACTTGCCTCCGCGTCCTTCTTGCCACATTCGCCGCTTGCAGACAGCACAGACGACCAAGCCTCGCAGCAGTCCTTGGGGATATTCAACCGAGTGATGCACGCGCGGGCCACGGCGCTTCTGACCCGGTTGCATACCGAATTGCTTGGTCAGCTGGATCAGACGTTTCTGCGCGAGTTCCCAAAGCTCCTGGGGGACGATCCGCAAGTCAGGACGTTCTCGGACAGCCTTGCGATCTTCCGGAACAGGGATTTGTCTGACCTTACCCTTGGAGTTGCGGATCGTCCGTTTTGCTCCCCAGCTCCACCGCCCAATGTACTTTGAATTGCTGAGGATGCGTCGAACCTGCTGATGGTGCCAGACCGTTTTCTTGGAGTGAACTCCTTTCGGGACCTTGAGCTTGGTCAGCTCGCGGGCGATCGCGTTGATCGACCAGAGCTTTACTGCAAACCACTCAAAGATTCGGCAAACCCAGCGAGCTTCGGGTTCGTTTTTCCGGATTCCCTTGACGGGCTTGGGGCCACGCTGCACCATCTTCTGGGCCCAGTCCGGGTCGATGAAATAAGACTCGAAACCGAAGCACGTGTCGCCCGCGCATTTGTCGTCGAGCACCCGCCCCAGTTGTCCGCGGTGCACACGCCGCCCGAGTTCACGGATGGTCGTCGAGTTATGCAGCTCCATGACCTTGACGTGCAGCTCCCAGCCCACTTCTTCCGTGTCGATGCCTTCACCGGTGGAGATGAACCGGCCGCCGACGAAGACCAAATCGGTGATGAAGGAAAAGACATTGTCCGCGCGACTAAACCGCGATTGATCGTCAACCGCGAGTAGAAACGCTTCCTTGCGTGCGATCATTGCGACGATTTCCGAGAACCCCGTCCGATCGCTGCGGGTTCCGCTTTCGGCGTCCTCCTCAATCACTACAGCATTGGTCGCATCAATGCCTTTTTCCCTGAGTTTTTGACGAACTTCCCTTACCTGATCTGCGCACGACTTGGGATTCTGCATGTCCGTCGAAAAGTGCGCAAAAATGACGATCTTTCGAAGTAACATTGAACACCTCAATCGAAGACAGGAAAACCTGTCGTCGACATGAGGCTGCTGGACGAGATGCCAGGGTTCAGGCGGCACGGTTTGCCGGATTGTGATTCCTGGTCAATCCAGCCGCTTGACGAGGTCGGAAAGCCCTTCTCCCGCGAGCTCAATGACTCCGGGGAAGAGCAAACCGACTAGGCGGCTTCCAGCATTAGGGATGGGAAAGGTGGCGTACGACCAGCGGCGATCCGGCCGGGCAATCGGGACGGGATTGATTCAGACCAGCGGGACGGGACGCGGCGGGACAAGACCGAAGATTTGTCACCACAAGAACACCAACAAATCCGATCCGCTGAGTAGGGATTACCTGAATAGGTTCTACTTCGTGCCTTCGTGTCTTGTGGTGAAATCCTCCCCTCCGAGCGGGACGGGACACGATGTTTCACCGAGAAAACCCCGGAGAAACTCTGGGAAGACCGAAGCACCCGATAGCTGACGCGGTCGGCTCGCCAGGGGTGGGCGAGTTGGGGGAAGAGTGAGGCGGGAGGCGGAAAGGCATTGGCCGGTGGGTCGGGACGCTTTGTTTCAATCGGGAGTGACCCAGCGAAATAGTTGGCCCGGCGCCCTGGCGGGACGGTGACCCATCAACAGAAGTCACCCACAAGCAGCGGGGCACGCCGGGCGACAGTTAAGACCAGAAATTTTGAACAGGAGGTAGCGGAGGCAACAGAGGTTAGGGTGAAATGGCTTGGATCTTCCCTCTGTTAGCTCCGTTAACTCCTGTTCATACGCCCTTCCCCGGATCGTCGGGACGGGACACCGGGACTGGGAACGGTACCGCGGGACGCCGGGACTGCAGCGCTCAGTAGTTGTAATCCACGCGGAACAGGACGCCTTCGGTGTAGATCTGGGCGCCTGAGCCGCTGGAGGCGCCCAGGAAATCGGCGAACTGCCACCAGCCCTCCCCCTGATATCCGATGAAGCAGCGGAGGGCCTGGCAACTGGGCGGTCTCCAGGCAACGCCCAGCGACCAGTTTGCGGTCGGCGCGGGCTGCGGATTGGACCGAATTGTCTGAGCAGTGGCTCCAGAGGTGGCGGTCTCGAAGAATCCTTGTCGGTCTTCGCCGATGAAGAGCGCACCGTCGAGACGGCCGACCAGCGTGAATCCCGAATCGCCGATCCGGCGTTCCAGATCGAGCGTCCAGCTCGGGCCGAGGCCCCAATAGTTGTTGTTCACACGGCGCTCGTAGATTCCGCTGGCCCCGGGGGCTCCCGCGGCGGCCTTGGTCTCATCGGCCGTCGAGTCGAAGAAAATATCCGTGCCTCGCAAGCCCAAGTGCCACTTCATCCACCAGGAGCAGATCGAGATCTCGTTGCTCGCGTACTCAAAGCCGGCCTCCTGAATGTCGAGGCGGCTGAGGAGCGAGGCCGGGCCATCGGGCGCCGAGCCCGGGCCTTCAATAGTTCCTGTGCCTCGTGAAGTAATGAAACGGTAGGAGAGATCGAACTCGCCGAACCCGTCGGGCAGGCGGTAGCCGAGTTGGAACAACGGCGAACCGGTCCAGTCGAGCCGCGCGTTCCCCACGGCAACCTGGCTCTTCACTCCTCCGAGGGTGACTGTGTCGTGAATTCCATCGCTCACGTGGGGGAGATTGACATCGACCTCGACGTCCGCCACCCAGCCGGGCTGCGGCAGGCAGAACGGATCGAGCTTCGGGTCACAGTCGAAATAGGGGCACTCTGGCGTGGAGCACGTGTAAGTCGGCGTCGCCGGAGCGTAAAGCGATGCGGGGATGTTGGGACTTTGCGGCAGCCCGCTCAAGAACGGAGTTTCACTTCCGCTCGAATTCGTCGGCACGGCCGCCGTCGGCGCGGGGTCCGCCGACAAGATCGAGACGGGCAACTGCGCCGAGGCTCGCTCCGACTGGACGACAAGCGCGGCCAGAGCGCACAGCGGCACAAGAGCGCGGAACAGTCCGCCGCGCCGCGCCGTCCCGAGGGGCAAGCGTCGCTGGCTGTCGCGTCGCGCGGGGAGGCGGCTGGAGCTGGCGAGGATTTGAGTTTGAGGAATCATGTCCGACCTCTGTGGCAGATGTTGTCCGATGTCCATTCAGACCCAGGCTCGTCACGAATCGGTGTACGAGGCTTAATTGGCCGTATGGATCTCCGAGTCTGGCAGCTCGGGCGCCTTGAGCGGGGTCTCGTTCACAGCAGGCAAGAGCGAATGGCCGGCGGCACTCGAAACCGAGGGAACTTCCGCTGTCGGGGCAACGCCGGCCACGGGAGTGACACGGCCCGGCTGCGGGGCGCCAAAGTTGGCGGCGCTTTCGGTCGGGCTGCCGTTGGCCAGCGAACGGATCGCCGGAGACTGGTTCGCCTGCGACGCAGGAGCCACGGCAGGCGAGATAACGGCATGCGACACCGTGGCAGGCGGGACGGCCGCAGGCTGGACCGCGACAGCCAATCGTTGGACTGTCGGCGGCGAGCCAGCCAGGGAGCGCGGCGCGTTGGACGCCACATCGTAGTGCACGAGCGGTTCGCCGGGCGCGCTCGGGTGGCAACAAGGGAACGGCAAGAGCACGCCCAGATCCGGCAGAGACGGGACGGCTTGCGGATCGGCCAGCTGGAAGATGTCGTCCGTTTGCAGCATGTCGGCCACGTTGACGGCCGACGTCCAGAGCGTGTTGAGCACCCCGACGTACGTCGTGACAAACCCGGCCAGAGTTTGCTGGGCGCCGAACAGGTCGCTAAAGGCAGCGTTCGGATCAAGCTGACGCCGTTCCAGCACGCCGCGATACGCCCGCACCTGGTCCGGGAGGATGTGATTGCGATAGTAGTCCAGCGCCTGGAGATTCGTCTTGTAGCCGTTGAAGTTAGTGGCCAGCTGGTTGGAGAGGGCCAGCTCCACGCGGTGGGATTCTTCGGTGGCCCGCACGAGGGCCGCCTCGGCAGCGATAATGTTACCTTTGTTCTGGTCCCAAATCGGCAGCGGGAAGCTGATCGTGGCGGTTGGCGTCAAGCCCTTGGGTTCGACGGTGAGATCCTTCAAGAGCGCCACGTTGATTTCCATGTCGGGCACCGGAATGACTTGCGACAGCTTGAGCTGGTACTTGGCCTTGTCGAGCACGTTTCGCGCGGTGAGCACGTCTGTGTGGTTACGGAGGACATAGTTGAGCACCGTGTCGTAATCGAAATACGGGATGACAGCGTCGATCCGCCCTTCCACCTGAGTCAGCGGCAATTGACGCTGGTTGATCGTGGCGACGAGCTGTTTCCAGGCGTAGAGATAGCTCTGGATCGACTGGTCGTAGGCGAGGCGGACCGAGAAGGCCTGGGCGCGCAGGGCCATCGGTTCGTAGGAAGCGGCGTTTCCGGCCTGCAACAGACCCGCATGAAGCATGTAAACTTCGTCGGTGAACTGGGCCAGCGCCCGGTTCACGCGGACAGTCTCCTTCGCCACCAACAGCGAGTAATAGGCCTGACGGACGCGAGTCGCCAGATCGCTGCGCGCCCGGCGCAGCGCCAGCTGGGCATTTTGCAAATCCATCTCGGCCGCGGCCGAGGCAAGCTTCAACTTGCCGCCGGTTTTGATGACCTGGTCGATGAACGGTCCATCCGTGCTCATGACGCTGCCATCGTTAGACGGGGTCAATTGCACGCCCACTGTGGGGTTGGGATAGGCGCGAGCCTGGATCAAATTGCCGCGGGCGGCTTCGACGTCGGAAGCCGCTTGTCGCAGCTCCGGGCTGTTCCCTGCCGCAATGAACTGCAGCTCCGAAAGCGTATAGGGGTGCCCCTCGGGGCTGGGCAGCGCGACAGGTTCGGCGGCGAGCGGCGGAAGCTTCGGGAAGAGCAGGTTGATCGCGCGCTCTTTGGCGGCCGGGTCATTGGGGATCTCAATCGCTTTGGCTTCGGACCCAGGGAGGTCGGAGGGGATCTTCGGCTCAAACTTCTTCGGCGCCTGGTCGGGGGCGACTTCTTCATATGAGGTCTGCAGATACTTGGACGTCAGCACGTCGACCCCGGCCCCCGGCGCGTGCCCGAGCCACCGGTGCTCGACGTCTTTCCATCCGTGGAAGGAGTTGCGGGGCCCGGCGGTGGAGTAGCACCGGGCGTCGTTCCCGACGGCGACGGTGGACGCGGGAGCATCCGCGGCCGGAGGGGCCGGAGGCGTCGCAGCCGCGCCGGCAGGCATGGTGTCGTAAGGATGCGAAACCAGGCTGGCGACCGTCCCATCGGTACGCTCGCGGGCGTGATACAAGCACCCGCTTAGCGACGCGACGACGCAACAGGCGAGCAACGGGCGAATCGACATGGACCAATTCCCTTACAAGTCCGTGTGAACGCTGCTGATGAACTTTGCCGTGGCAAACTGCGGTGACTTTTTCGAGGGTGGCGATTTGCCACGGCGTGCGCATTGCGCAGAAACTGCGGACAATGGGAGATCGTCCTGACTTTCCAGTTGTAATGAGAGACGGGACGTGCGCGCCTAGACCCACACAAGGTTGCCCAGTTGACGGGTTTTTGATTGAAGTCTGCGCGCGAAGTGAGCAGTTTCCGTGCTTTTGAGACAGCGAAAAGTCAGATCAGCGCGCCGCGGGGCGAATCTTCGGGCAATTTGCGAGAGCTGACTCGAGATGCAACGGGTGCTGGAGGGAACGTGCGGCGGAGATTCGACGGACCGCTCACGCGCGGCGTTCGTGCAGCCGTTTCGAGATCACGCCCGCCAGATATCCGCCTTTAAAACCTGCGTCGATGTTCACCACGCAGACGTTCGAGGCGCAGCTGTTCAGCATGCCGAGCAATGCGGCGATTCCGCCGAAGTTCGCGCCGTAGCCGACGCTGGTCGGAACGGCGATCACCGGACACGCGACCCATCCGCCGACGACCGAGGGCAGCGCGCCCTCCATACCCGCGACGACGACCACCGCGTCGGCCGCATCGAAGCGGTGCTTTTGCTCGAGCAGACGTTGCGGTCCGGCAACGCCGATATCGACGATCAGATCGACGCCGCATCCCATCCAGCGGAGCGTTTCGAGCGCCTCTTCGGCGACCGGTCGATCGCTCGTCCCGGCGGTGATTACGAAGACGGAGCCGACGGGCGTTTTCGGAGTCGACGAGAGCAAGCGGATGGTGCGGGCAACCGGGTTGTGCAGCGCCGTCGGAAAGCGTTTGAGGACCGCGGTCGCTTGCTCGGGAGAAACTCGCGTGGCAAATCCCCGCTCGCCGTGCTGCGACTGAGCCTCGAAAATGGCGACGACGGCCTCCGCCGTCTTCCCTTCGCTGTAGACCACTTCCGGAAAGCCGCAGCGGCGGCGGCGATCGAGATCGACGTGTGCGTCTTCGATTGCGAACGTCATCGGTGCGACTTCGCCCGCTGCCTGTTCGACGGCCGCATCGACCGTCAGGCGACCTGCGCGCACACTTTCAAAGAGCGACGCCAGTCGCGTGTTTCCGCCAGTCCGGGATGATTCATCGTCGTTCGTCAAGCAGTGACCTGATCGTCCGGGTGAAGAATTCGCGGCTCGAGTAATTGGTGTCGCGACGGTCGATCTGAACCGTGCGGAGGGGGAGCCGCTCGGGTTACAATAGCGATTCTAATGACATTGCGATTCTAATATTGGGATCTGAGTCAACTGCGATTTTAAGAAGCCGCCGGCCTCGGCGGCAAATCTCTCAACTGGGAAGCGGCGAGATGCAGATCGGATTCGGAAAGTTAATGGCGGCCTCTGCGGTGGCCCTCGCCGCGCTCATCGGCGTGCTGATTTTCTATCAGCCGGGGGCGCCTCACCCACAGACGGGGCCGGGAGAAGTCGCGAAGACGACTCCGCAGACAATTTTGCTCTATTGTGCCGCCGGACTGCAGCCGCCGGTTTCCAAAATCGCCTCGGATTACCAGACGTCGCACCACGTGGTGGTTGAGACCAAGTTTGGCGGTTCCGGTTCCCTCATGAGCCAAGTCCTCATCGGTGGCGGGGATTTGTTTGTGGCAGCCGATCGACTCTATCTCGACAAGGCCGCGGAACAAAAGTTGACGGAGGAAATCCAGGGGATCGCCTACCAGTTTCCGGTCATCGTGACGCAAAAAGGAAATCCCAAGCACATTGCCGGCTTGAGCGACTTGCTCAAGCACGACGTGCGGCTGTCGCTGGCCGATCCCGAGCGCGCGGCCATCGGCAAGGTGGTGAGCGGACTGCTGGAAAAAGACGATCGCTGGGAGCCCTTGTGGAAAAAGGCGGTCATCCATCGGGAGACGGTCAACGAAGTTGGCAACGACGTGAAATTGGCAGCGGCGGACGCGGGCATCGTTTGGAACGCCACGTGCGCCCAGTATCCCGATCTGGCCGTCGTGCGTGTGCCCGAATTCGACCACGCCCGCGGACAAATCGCCGTCGGCTTGTTGTCCGCATCGAAGGATCCGCAGGCCGCCCAGGAATTGCTCAACTACATCACGGATCCCCAGCACGGGCTCAAAGTGTTCGCCGAGTACGGCTACGACGTCATCACCAAGCAGCCGCCTGCCGCGCACTGAGTTCACGATCCTCGTCATTTCGGTCTGCAGAAGCGAATGGCTGGGCGCGGATCCGATTCCACGGGGTCGGGAGCCTCACGCATGTCCTCACCTTCGAGCGTTTCGCACGCCAAGTCGGACGCTCCCTTCTACACAGCGCTCGGAGTTCTCGGGGGCGGTTACGTCCTGTTGATTGTGGCGATGGTCGCCGCCGAAATCGGGTATGCGCGACTGGCCGATTTCTCCCGCATCTTCGCCGACGAAAACATCCGTTTTGCGATTCGCCTGAGCGTCATCTCCGCCAGCATCAGCACGATTCTCGCGCTGTGGGTCAGTGTGCCGATCGCCTACTTGATGTCGCGCAGCGACTTTCGGGGCAAGCAACTCGTTGATGCGATCATCGATATTCCGATCGTGCTGCCGCCGTTGGTCGTGGGACTGTGCCTGTTGATCCTGTTCCGCCAAACGCCGCTCCGTTACTTCGACGATCGGTGGCCGGTGGCGTTCCACGTTCCGGCGGTCATTCTGGCCCAATTTGCGGTCGTGAGCGCGTTCGCAGTGCGGACGTTACGCGCAACCTTCGACGAGATTTCGCCGCGCCAGGAACAAGTCGCCCTGACGCTGGGCTGCCGTCGCGCGCAGGCATTCTGGCGCGTGGTGCTGCCCGAGGCCCGCTACGGACTGTTGTCCGCCGCGACGTTGGCGTGGGCGCGGGCGTTGGGCGAATTCGGGCCGGTGTTGGTGTTTGCCGGAGCGACCCGACAACGGACAGAGGTCCTGCCGGTGAGCGTCTACCTGGAGTTGAGCATCGGCAACGTGGAAGGGGCTGTTGCCGTGTCGCTCGTGATGATCGCCGTCTCACTCGTCGTTTTGGTCACTGTCCGAATGTTGGCACACGGGCACTTTCGCGGCCGCCTGCTGGGCGAGCAGCTGTAAGTCGCTCGAGCCGAACGCGAAACGGACTGAAAACCGGCGCTTATAACCTTCGTTTGCCGAGAGTCGCGTGGGAGAAATAAAAAAACCCACGGTGGGCCAAGCCCTTCCGTGGGTCTATGAAAAACGATGGTCGGACCATCGGCTGTTCTCGACCAGGCACGCCTCAGCGTGTTCAGGCGATCGACTGGGCGGTGAATCGGCGGGCAAAGCGGATCGCGCGGTGCCGCGCGTACCACTGTCGCTTGGACCGGTTCGGCGAATGCCGTCGCTTGCGCGTCCCGTCGGCCAGGAAAACGTTGGCCCTCGCGTGACTCATGCGGTGCGTTGCTCGGTGGGTACGCCTGCTGTCGTCCGCGGTTCGGCACAATTCGCCGCGAGACCGCGACCGTGACAAACGCTCCAACTGTTGCGCTCTCTATCTTCGGCCGAACACCACCTCGCGGCGCGCAAAAGTGGGGCAAACCGGCGTTCTCCGCCCGGAAGCACGGACAGGCAATCCGTGCGGGCAGATCGGGTAGGCCTTTTCGCGTGCGGGCCTTGCCGGAAAGCGGGAGAGCGGGCCAAAAGGGGCAAAATTTGCCGTCCGCCCTTGGGGATTGCGGGCATGCGCTCTGGGGCTGACAGCCGGCACCGAACTTGCTATGAACCCACCGCGCGGCAGGGCTGCCGCTCAATTTCCAGCCAAAAATCTCGCATCAGAGACGGATTTCCACCGGGAGACACGGATGGGCGTTCCCCTATCGCAAATGGTGACGGTCGCACGCTATGTGATCGGCAAGACGCTTCGCCGTGAAAAACGCTATCCGCTCGTGTTGATGCTCGAGCCGCTCTTTCGCTGCAACCTGGCCTGCGCCGGCTGCGGCAAGATTCAATATCCGGCCGACATCCTCAAGAAGCAGCTTTCGCCGGAAGAGTGCTTTCATGCGGTCGACGAGTGCGGCGCCCCGATGGTGTCGATCCCGGGCGGGGAGCCGCTGTTGCATCCGCAGATGGACCAGATCGTCGAGGGCCTGGTCGCCCGCAAGAAGTACATCTATCTGTGCACCAACGCCCTGCTTTTGGAAAAGCAGCTCCACCGCTTCAAACCGTCGAAGTACTTGACCTTTTCGGTGCACGTCGACGGACCGCGCGAAGAGCACGACGTCGCAGTCTGCCGCGAGGGAGTTTTTGACATCGCCGTGCGGGCGATTCGCGTGGCGGTGGCCGCCGGCTTCCGCGTCACGACGAATACCACGATGTTCAACACGGCTCATCCGCGGCGGATGCGGGAAATGTTCGACATCCTCACCGACCTGGGGGTCGAGGGGATGATGATCTCGCCGGGCTATGCCTACGAAAAAGCCCCCGACCAGGACCACTTTCTGCAGCGGGCTCAGACCGTCGAGCTGTTTCGCCGCACGCTCGCGCGTCCGAAGCGCGGCTGGGTCTTCAACCAGTCGCCCCTGTTCCTCGAGTTCCTGAAAGGGAATTGGGACCTGGAGTGCACGCCTTGGGGCAATCCGACTTACAACATTTTCGGCTGGCAGCGCCCTTGTTACCTGCAGCAGGAGAGTTACTGCGGCACGTACCAGGAACTGCTCGAAACGACCGATTGGAGCGCCTACGGCCGGCAGAGCGGTAATCCGAAGTGCCAGGATTGCATGGTCCACTGCGGGTACGAGCCGACGGCCGTGGCCCAGACGTTTAGTTCGCTGCGCGGCCTGGCCGCCGCGGCCCGCTTCACGCTGTTGGGTCCGTCGCGAAGCAACGAGCCGGAAAGCGATGATCCGGTCACCTTCGGCGCGCCTGCGCCCGTAGTCTATCAGCTCGATTCGCCGACCCGTCCGTCGCGACGCGAGCCTGTGGAAGTGCCTTTGCAGTCTCGCGCGGGCTGAAGCCGTCTATCGCTCACAACAGCAAGGCGTCGAACGAAAAAAAGAAACGGCCGAGGGGAGAGAATCCTCGGCCGTTTCGTCATTCCCGGGAGGGCGAAGCCCCTGCTGAGCCGCGTTCGCCACGTTGAGGACGATCGCAGCGAGCGTCGGCTCGGCGGGAGCCTCGCCCTCCCCAATCTCCACGGTTCGTCAGGACTTTGGCGAGCTCGACCTCGTCCTGGGAACCACTGCGAACTTCACGGATCAACCGTCATAGTCCACCACGACGATGCCATGTCTCGAGGTGATGTTCACCGCGTACTTGCCATAGTCATAGCGAACCCTTTGCCCGTCGTGCTTGGTGCAGATCTTCGGGCTACCGCAGGGCGGCACACAGATCTGGACGAACACGCATTTGGGCGGGCCGCACGCCTCACACGGATCCCGATGCGCACACGGATCGCGGACGGCGACGACCATCGGCACGGCACACGGAGCGATATGACGCTTGTCGTGATACTTGACTCGCGGGTAGAGCGCGAATCCCGGGGCCATAACGATTGGCGGACCCCCGGCCGCCGCCGGTCCCATCTCTGGAACCGGCTGCACCGATGGGGGCAGCGGCTGGGACATGGGTCCCGGCGGAACTGCTCCCTCGATGCCCGGTGCGGGCGGGGGCGCTTCGTAGCTCCCCACCTCGGCTAGCGGAGCCTGTCCGGAGGTCAACAGGATCGCCCGCTCTGCCGGGGTCTCCCTGCTTCCGGATCGGTCCGCCGGTCGATCATCGGCTGCCAGTGTGGCCGCGCCGATCAACGCTCCGGCGATGGTGACAAACCCGATCAAACGTTTCTGCATGCGGTGCTCCTTCTCAACTCTGTCGCTGACACATCCGGTCGAACCGATCGATCACGGCCTGCGAGCCCCCTGCCCTTCGCCTCGGCAACTCCCACCGGCGATTTGGCTCGAAATCAGCGATAAGACCGTTCTCCGGCGGGAGTGGATCGGCCGTGTTTCAACAGGACTCGAAAGTGGGCCCGTCACGGGCCCGGATTCGGGCGCGGACGCAGTTTGGGAAAGATTTTCCCACGGTCTGTGCTGCGTTGCGCCCTGCGGACACGGCTGTACTCTCGGAGATTCAAACTTGCGGATCAAGGCGCCCAGGTCGACGGCCGCTCCGCGACAGACGGCCGACGTAGTGTTCCTTCGGCTTTCGCTTCGCGCGAAATCCTTTCGCGTCCGACCGATCGTCAAAATGTCGGGCCGATTGGCGTCCGCGGGTGCTCGACATCCGGAGAATTCCTCGCTCGACGGGTGACAGGACTGTCCCGCTGGGACTAAACTCACAACGTTGGCCCGCCTTGCGGGTTGAGACACATCGCCCGATCGCGTAAACGACACGCGTCAAGCGCACGCTCCTATCCGCGCCGCCCGTTTTATCGCGAGACGTGCAACACAGCTGCCGTGCTTTGGGCCGATCGCAGCACACGAAAGACTCAAGCGACCTCCATGCCCCTCCCATCTGACGATCACCCGGCCGACGACGAGACGACTCCCGCGGCCGGCATCCGCCTGCAACGGTTCCTGGCCGCCACCGGACTCGGCTCGCGCCGCAAATGCGAAGCATTTATTGTGGACGGACGGGTCAGCGTAGACGGACACGTCGCCCGCGACCTGGGCACGCGCGTCGACCCCGGCAAGCAGGAGGTCCGCGTCGACGGGGAAATCGTCCGCCGCGATCCTCCGCGCTACTTCTTGCTCAACAAGCCGCGAGGCTATCTCTGCACGACCAGCGATCCGGCCGGCCGTCCGCGGGCCCTCGATCTGCTGCCGCCAAGCAAGTTGCGGCTCTTCACGGTCGGCCGACTCGACGAGGGGAGCGAAGGCCTCATCCTGTTGACCAATGACGGCGAGATGGCACATAAGCTGGCCCATCCGCGGTTCCAGGTGCCACGGACGTACGCCATCCAAGTCGCTGGTCGGCCGACGCCGGCGACGTTTGCCACGCTTAAAGAGGGACTTTATTTCCAGGAGGGCCGCTTTCACGTTCGCTGGGTGAAGCGAGTCAGCACGAAGGGCAACAGCACCTTCCTGCAAGTTGGACTCAGCCACGGGCAGAACCGTGAAATTCGCCGGCTCTTTGCCCGGGTCGGACATAAAGTGATGCGGCTGCGCCGCGTGGCATTCGGGCCACTCCTGCTCGGCCACCTCGGTGAGGGACGGCATCGCACGCTGACGCATTCGGAGTTGGTTGCGCTCCGCGAATTGGCGACGAATCGAAAACCTCGCCCCCGGTACCGGCCGGACGATACGCCCGGGCAGGCCGACCAACAGCGCGAACCCGCCGGTCGCGAGCGGCCGCGCGATGAGTCCGCCGATGTCCAAGGCAGAACTGGCAAGCCGCCGCGTTGGTCGCCGGGGCGAACAGCGCAGAGTGCAAGAGGAATTCGCCGGAGAGCGACAGCGCTCGCTGCAAGGCGGCGGGCCGCGCACGCGGCAGCGGGCCGGCGCCTCACAGAAAACAGCCTCGCAGAAGACAGCGGGGCGTCGCGAGCGGGCGGCTGCCGTTCGCACTCGCGGCGAGGGTGGACAGGGTGCGCGAAACCACGGTTCGCGCGGGCCGCGGAAACGTCGCCAGCGCCATGCCTGATCCGGCCCCACCAATCGCGCCGCGGCCCCCTTCCCTTCAGCAGCGGGTACGCGTCCTGTCACAGCGTCAGCTCGCTCGCGACACGTATGCCCTCGCGCTCGAATCGCCCGAGCTCGCGGCGTCCATCGTGCCGGGCCAGTTCTTTATGGTTCGAGCCGCCGATTCGGTCGACCCGCTGTTGGGCCGCCCCTTCGCACTCTATGACACCGTGATGGATGGCGATCGGCCGATCGGCGTCGAATTCGGATATACGGTGGTCGGCAAACTCACTGGGTTGATGCCCTCCTGGCGTCCCGGGGATCGCGTGGAAGTCTGGGGGCCGCTGGGCAACGGATTTCCCGTCCCCCGCGTTGACCATCTATTGTTCGTGGCTGGCGGCATCGGCCAGACGCCGTTCCTGGCCGTCGCCCGCGAGGCGCTCGGTTTGCGGACGTACGGGCAGCCGCCCCGCATTGTCGGCCGGCGACCGCGGAAGGTGACCGGCTGCTACGGCGTTCGCTCTGCCGACTATCTCGCCGGACGCGACGACTTCGCGTTGCCGGGCCTCGAATTGCGACTCGCGACCGATGATGGCACTTTCGGGCATCATGGGTTTGTCACTGAGCTGCTGGCCGCTGCGCTCGACGGCGCCGATCGACCCGATTGCGTCTACTGCTGCGGCCCCGAGCCGATGATGCACGCGGCCGCGCGGCTCTGCAGTCGCGGCCGACGTGCCCTGTTGGCTGTCGCTCGAAACTCCGATGGCCTGCGGCTTCGGCGCGTGCTTTAGCTGCGTGACCGCCGTGCGGATGGAAAACGGCGAGTGGGATTACCGCCGAACCTGCATCGAAGGGCCAGTCTTTCCCGCCGATCGGCTCGTGCTCGACTGAACGTGCCGATCTGAGTCGAATCGGCGATCACCGACGGCGCGTCACGGCAAATTCTCAGCCCTCGTCGATCACGCACGCGAACTCGCGGAGGGCCGCCGACACGACGGGCGCCGGGCAGGACCAGACGAGGAAGAACATCGCCTCGCGAACAGTGCGCTCGGCCGGATGACCGACGACGAAGCCGGCCCCCTTCGATGCGGCCAAATACGCCTGGGCGGCCCGTAACACGAGTGAGTTGGCCTTGTGGCGGACCGATTCGGCGCTCGGTGTCAATCCGTTCGTGACGGCCGCCGAATAAAGATCGGTGCGCGCGGTCGCGTGCTCGGCCTCGAGCGCCTTGAGAATCGGCACCAGTTCCGCGCGACGTTGCGCTTCGCCCTTCAGTCGGCCGAGGATGCCGGACGTCAGACCGACGGCCAGTGCCGAGGTCGTCAACGAGCCGGCCCCGCCGCCTCCGTGCTTCATCACTTGTTCGATCGGCCCGAACAACAAGTTGCGGCGGGGGACGCGGACGTTGTCGAGCGCGAGGGTGGCCGTTTGCGATGCCGAAAGTGCCAAGAGTCGCATGGGCGGCTGTCGATCGACGCCGGCCAGCGCGGTCGGCACGGCCATAAGCACCTGACGTCCGTCGGCCAGCGTGCCGCCGGTGACGATGTGTTCAGCCGCTGCCGCACCCGTCACCCAGGGAACCGTCCCATTCAGCACGAACTCGTCCGAGGCTTCGACGGCCGACACCGCCGGCTGCGCCAGGTGCTGCCGCGACGTCGTCAGATGCGAGATCCCGACTGTGGCAAAGGTCTCGCCGCGGCAAAGCGCCGGCAAGAGCTCCCGACTTCATCTCGAAATTGGCGCTGGCCGCGATCCGCTGGCAGGCCGCGTTCCTCTGCGTGAGGACGAAGGTGGTCGTCAAACAGGCGGCAGCCAATCTTTCGTAGGCGGCCATCACCTGGACGTCGGTCGCCAGGTGCCCGCCAAACTCGGCCGGTAGGCCCCAGGCCAGGACTCCCGCATCGGCCAGCAAACGAATCTGTTCGGCGGGCCAGTCGTCGATGTTCTGCAGTTGCGGCGAAAGTTCTTCGAGCTGAGCACAGAGCCGCTCGAGATCGTCGGGCAACTCCACGGGCAGACCGGAGGCAGGTTGGTTCATGGTTACCGTCGCTGGGAATGGGGCAAACGCTCGCTGTCGTCGCGTTGTCCGACCCCGGCGATTCAAGTCAGGGCCTCGAGAAACTCGGTCATTTCACGTTCGGCGTGGCCGTCACGCACTTTGCGCGCGATCTGTATCCCCTGGGTCAGGACCGCGCGGGCTTCGTCCGTTCGTCCACGCTCGGCCAGGGTTTGACCTTTTTGAAAATAGGCGGGGACGTATTCCGGATGCCGGTCAATCACGGACTGATACTGCGCGAGGCCTCGTTCGAGGTTTCCCTCGTTGACGCAGGCCTTGGCCAGCGCGTACTGCAAAAACACGTCGTCTGGATCGGACTCCAGCAATTGTTCAAGCTGTCGGGTCGTCGGCAAGTTTGAGTCCTGGGAAAGTTTTGCTGAAGCATCCGATCGTCCGCGGCTTGAGTCGAACTCGTCGCCTGCGGCTGAAACTCAACTCTGGTGTCCGATTCTAGCAATTCTGTCGGTCGCTCAGAATCGGCCGACCGCCGAATGACCGTGAGGCCTCCCCATCACCGCAATTTGCCGTCGGAACTGAAGGGCAACCGCGGAAAAAAAACGCCGGCCGGCAGCGACGCGGGGCGACCGCCGTCAGATTCTGCACACTCGTAACTCGGTTCCAGCTAGGCAAGTTATGCACGTCGCCTCTCACGCTATCAAGCGGCGGAATTGGATTAGTCGATTCTGGCGTGGCGGAGGCACGATGGAACGCGCTCCGTGAAGCGGACGGAACCTCACCCACCTGTTGTTCACTCGTAGAGTCTCCCCCCGCTATGCCGAAACGCCCCCTCGCACACGCGTTGTTTCTGGCTCTGATCCTCGCTGCCGGCGCCGGCCTGGGTGCTGGCGGCGTCGAGGGCACTGCTGCGCAGTGCGCGGAAAACCAGCGGGAAACTCCCCTGGTCCGCGCCGTACAACGCGCTCGAGCGGCTGCCGTCAACATCCATACCGAGAAGACGACACCGGTCACCGACCCTGCGTTCGCCACGCCGGGCCGACACGGCCGCAAGGTCAACGGCATGGGGACCGGCATCATCATCGACGAGCGGGGCTACATTGTCACCAACCACCACGTGGTCAACGGCGTCGACAAGCTCAGTGTCACCCTCGCCTCCGGCAACACCTTTGACGCGGTCGTGATCTCCGAAGATCCGATTCGCGATCTGGCCGTCCTCAAGATCCAGGCCTCGGTTCCGCTGACCGTGATGCCGCTGGGCACCTCGTCCGACCTGATGTTGGGCGAAACCGTGTTCGCGATCGGCAATGCTTTCGGCTACGAAAGCACGATCACCATGGGCATCGTCAGTGCCCTGCACCGGGACGTCGAGGTGAACGATACCCAGTCCTATAAGAACCTGATCCAGACCGACGCCGCCATCAATCCGGGCAACAGCGGCGGCCCGCTGATTAACCTCAACGGCGAAGTCGTCGGAATCAACGTGGCGATCCGGGCCGGTGCCCAGAAGATCGGCTTCGCGATTCCGATGGACGACGCCCGCAAGATCATCGCCGACTTGCTGAAAATCGAATACTTTGACGGCACCTCGCACGGACTGATCGCTCGAGACGTGAAGGCCGGCGGCGACCGCCGACTGGTCGTCGAAGGCGCACGAGCCGGCAGTGCCGCCGACGTGGCCGGACTCAAGCCGGGCGACGTTGTGCTCAAGGCCGGCGAGATGCCGATCGTCGACAATGCCGACCTGGAACGGGCCCTGCTCGGTCACGGCGTCGGTGACGAAGTCCGTCTGACGGTGCGACGCGACGGTCGCCCGGAGCAAATCGGCCTCAAGCTGGGTCCTGCGAACGGTGAAACGCTGGCGGCCGGCGCGGGCAGCGTGATTGTCCACCCAGGCGAGACCGACCCCATGTCGGAGCGCATCTGGGAGGTGATCGGGGTCCGCGTTGCCAAGGTGGCCCGCAGCAATTCCAAGTTGGTGAACTCGAAATACGAAGGGGGCCTGCAGGTCGTCGCCATTCGTAATGACAGCCCGGCGGCTCACGGCGGCATCCAACCGAAAGACGTACTCGTCGGACTGGATCGTTGGACGACCGTCCGCATGGAAGATGTCTCGTGGGTGCTTGACCATCGCGAGAGTGAAGTCACGCCGCTGCGGTTTCACATCGTCCGCTCGACCGAGACCCTCTTCGGTGACCTGCAGTTGATGACGCAGCAACGGTAGTTGACGCCGGCCCCGAGCGGGTGGCCCGCCGGATGACGCCCGTTGCTTGCCGCAACCCTCGGTCAACCGACTAGAATGGTAACCGGTCGATTGCTCTTGGCCGGTTCCATCATCGCGTGCCAGAGATTGCGTGCCGGATCATCGCGTGCCAGATCATCACGTCACTGACGTCCGCTCCGAGTTCTCCTTCATCAACTGGATTCGCTCGCGCACCCCGGCTTATCCCGGCGTGCAGATCGGCATCGGCGATGATGCGGGCCTGTTCCGCTTCGGTGAAGCAGGCGAGTGCCTGATCACTACCGACATGCTGATGGACGGCGTCGACTTCTGGTTGCATGAGCTGGAGCCGTCGGTCGTCGGTCGCAAGGCCCTGGCGGTCAGCTTGAGCGACATCGCAGCGATGGCCGGGCGACCGTTGGCCGCGGTGATCGCCGTAGCCCTGCCGAAAGACGGAGGCCGCCAGCTCGCCGAGCGGATCCATGCCGGCGTGAGCGCGCTGGCAGCCGAGTTTCAGGTTGCGGTGATCGGCGGCGACACGAATTCGTGGGACGGGCCGCTCGTCATCTGCTCCACGGTGCTCGGCAGTCCGACGGCTCGCGGACCCGTGCGTCGAAACGGCGCCCAGGCGGGCGACTGGATCATGGTCACGGGCGACCTGGGCGGAAGCATCTTGGGGAAGCATCTGGCTTTCCGGCCGCGCGTCCTTGAGGCCTTTGAGTTGCATAAGGCCGTCGATCTGCACGCGATGATCGATATCAGCGACGGGCTGGCGGCCGACCTGCATCATCTGCTCGACGAAAGCGGCGTCGGCGCGACGATTCGAGCAGCCAACCTGCCGATCAGCGAGGCCGCGCTGCGGATCGACGATTTGCGGTCGCCGGTCGAGCACGCACTCGGCGACGGCGAAGATTTCGAGCTGCTCTTCACCGTTTCGCCGGAGGACGGAGGACGCCTCTGCGCCACCCGCCGTGCGACGTCCGACTGTCGCACATCGGCGAGATTACGGCCGACCCCTCGTGCACTCTCGTCGAGATCGACGGCCATAGTGTTCCTCTGGCGCCGCAGGGCTGGGTCCATTCGCTCGGCGATGACTCAGCGCGAAAATCGCCTGAGTGAAGCGGCAATCGCATACTTGGCGAGCGTGTAAGCGTCACGGTGCCTCGCGTTTTGCTCGCTAGGAACTGCCACGGTCCTGCGCGGGCGATGGTACGACGCCCGCGTCTGCTTGTGGACGTTCCCCGGACGCGCTGCCTATCGGGGCGGCGGATGCGGGACGTCGCAAGGTAAAGATCCAGTCGCACCCCAGGCTGTGGCAAACTTCCCAGAGCGCAATCGGCCCGTAGAGACCGGCCGCCGTTTGTGTCAGCAGGTGCGTGAGCGGATCGTGGACACCGTAGCGCAAGAGCGCGGTCCTGACCGCCGCCGAGACGATCGTGTGTGCGACATAGATCTGGAGCGATAGCAACCCCCACCGTTCGATGAACGGAGCCGCGCGGTAGGTTGCTAGCACGCTCGCGAGCGCGATGCTTGCCCCAATGCCGACGAAGGCCAAGACTGTCGGTTCGACCGGCCACCCCCGCGCGACGCAGGCCGCGATCAGTCCATATCCGGCGGCCGCAGCGAGTAACCGCACAACCACGGAGTCGGCGATGCGAATCGTGCCGCGCTCTAGCCACTCCGCAGCGACGGCACCCGCCGCCAGATAGATCCCATGTTTACAAAACTCGTGATAGACCCAGCCCATGATCGGGACATCCGTATAAAGGTGTCCCGCATGGAGCACCGCGGCCATGATCAACACGCCGATCCGCGGGACGCCCAGCCGCCGCAGGCCGTAGTAGGCCAACGACAGAAAGAAGAGCACGTACAGAAACCAGAACTGCATCATCGGCCGGTAGAGAATCCGCCACCAGTCGGCGGCGGTGCCCTTGCGAGATGCCGGTCAGCTCGCGGAGCGACTCCTGGAGCAGCGACCAGAGCACGTACGGCCAGGCGATGCCGCGGAGCCGACTGGAAAGCACGTCGCCAAACGGTTTGCGGACCAATCGTTCGGCGAGCGAGCCGGACAGGAAGAAGAAGAGCGGCATGTGGAAGGCGTAGATCCACGCGACGGCTCCGCGTGAAAACGCCAGACCGATCGGGTACGACGATTCGGCAAGAATGGCGTGATCGTCCAGACCGATCAGCACGTGCCCCAAGACGACCAGGAAGATGCCGATGCCACGGCCGTAATCGTTGGCGGCAATTCTGCGTGACGTTTCGATGGACATCGAACCGGGCGAGCCTGGCGGCGGCGAAAAAGCAAGGATTCGCAAGTCGAACCGCGCGGGCCCGCAGTCTGCAGAATCTCGATCGTCGTTGTTCCAAGTCTCGACGCCGATCCGGCACCACCGACGCGAGCGGGCTCATTTCTACCACGCCGCTGCGGTTACGCAAACGCTGCGACCCCGAGCCGGACAAAAAGCTGTCGACCCATCGCGGGTAAGGATCATCGCGCTGACTGACGGGCATGCGGGACTAGGGAAAAACATGAAAGCGCCTCATGGGCCGTCAACGCGGCCTCCGCGGGGGACACGATCCAGGTCGCGCCCGGTCTCTACAACGAAGATGTGACGGTATCGACGCCCGTCACCATTCTGGGTGGGCAGCCGCAACTTCCCGGTGAGAAGGGACCATCGAAACTGCAATTCGAGTCGACCGGGTTCACCGTATCGGCCAGCAGCGTTACCATCGAAGGTTTCCAGATCGGGGCTGCGAACCCGCTCACGTCGACTGACACTGGTATCCTCGCGACCGACTCCGCCAACTCGACCTTTGATAACAACGTCTTTCTCACAGCCGGGATTACGTTCAACGGGGGTGTGACTCAGACAGAGGTAGCCAACAATTCCAGTGCGGCCGGCAAAGCCTTCGCGATCTATGTGTCGAGCAGCGATCCCAGCGTCAGTAACGCCAACGACACGTTCACGAACAACATCCTCAATCTCGGCTACCTCTTTCTTGATGCGTCCGCGACGGGCGCCGTGGTCGCCGGCAATGTCGTGAAAAACGGGGACGGGTTCGAGAACGCCGCGGACGACGTGACGTTTCTCAACAACACGGCGACAGGCAACGGGAACCAGGGGTTCCTTTCGACCGGTGATGACGACAGCTTTCTGAACAACACTGCGAACAACAACGAGAGTACCGGGTTCGACCTGTCTGGGAGTGGGATGCTGGTGAGTGGCAATATCGCGAATAAAAATTCAGACGGCGGTGGATTCCAGATTTCCAGCGACGACGTCACCGTGACGGGCAATACCGCGAACTCCGACCCGCTCATCGGCTTTTCGATCGCTGGGGACTCGCCGACGGTCACCAACAACACGGCCAACAATGCGGGCTCGTTCGGTTTTTCGATCGCCTCCGACTCGGGCGCAACGGTCACCGGGAACACAGCCAACGGAGCCGCCCAGATTGGATTTACGGTCGCGGCTGGGGATGGCACGACGATCAGCGGCAACACGGCCAACGGAGCCGGCGATTTCGGATTCTCGATGGCCGTCGGGTCTGCAACGATCAGCGATAACACGGCCAACAACAGCGCCGGCAGCGGGTTCTCGATGGCCGCCGGAGGTACGCTGATGCTCACTGACAATGTCGCCCGGAACAACGCCGATTATGGATTTGAGATGGCCATGCAAGATGGCACGCTCTCCGGCAACATCTCTAATTCCAACGGAAACGCAGGCTTCTCGATTGCCGCGGAAAGCATTTCGTTCCTCAACAACACCGCCAACAGCAACGCCGCTTCCGGAATTGGCATTGCCATGGGGGCCGGCACCGTCAGCGGCAACACGGCCAATGGCAACGGGGCCGCAGGCATTGGCATTGCGGGTGACGCGCCTTCCGTCCTCAACAATACGGCCAACAACAACCTGCAGGCCGGTATTCTGGTCACGTGCGACGACGGCACCATCAGTGGCAACACCGCCAACGGCAACCAGGGTGCCGCCGGCGATGTCGGCAACACCGGCGGCTTCGTGATTGGAGGCGTCGGCAATTCGATCACCAACAACATTGCTCGCAACAACGTCGGCGACGGACTGGTCCTCGACGGCCTCGCCAACAGCACGGTGTCCGGGAATACCGCAAGCAAGAATGGGGGCGACGGAATTCACCTGGTCGGTGCGTGGGGCAACTCACTGTCCACCAATACTGCCAACAACAATGCCAACGATGGCTTCGACGTTGACGTGAACTCCTACGACAACACTTTCGACAGCAACACTGCCAAGGGCAATGCCGTCTTCGACCTCTCCGACAGCTCGGTGGGCACCGGCACCGCAGGCACCGCCGACACCTGGACCAACAATACCGCCAACACCACCAACCCGCCCGGCATCTAGCCAGGGGCGTGCCCCTGGACCCGGGGCGTCCGGTCTACCGTGGCGAAGAGGGCCCTTCGACGCGGCACGCTGTTGGCGACCCCGCCATTCGGCGGTCGGGCTGCGCCCGTCGGCAGCTGCCAATCTGGCGGCGATCCTGATCCTTCGTGGGACGCCTCCTGAAAGGGTCCAGTCCCACGGTCCCGCCCGGTGTTTGCGCCCGGGTACGCGTTCGGTTTATCAGTCCCGTCCCATGCGGGGTTGTTCGATCGTTGGGGGCGATTCGGTGATCCCGTCCCGCCCAGCATTCCAACGGTCGTTGAATCCCGTCCCGTCCCGTCGTTTCGAGTCCCGTCCGAATCTTAGCCGGCGTCCGTCACCGGATTCGGTCTTCTTGGTGTCCTTCTCGGCTTGGCGGTGAACCCTCTTGGCTGCCCGTTGCGCGGATAGCAATTCAATCCCGTCCCAATTTAGCTTTCGCCGCAACTCTTGATTGAGTCGAGCGTTCGACGCCTCGTGAGATTCCAGTCCCAATCACTCGTTTGAGTCCCGTCCCAACTTTGCCCTCGGTGCATTTTGGCGAGAGAGTTGTGGTAGAGTCGGGCGGTAACGATCGGATCCCGTCCCGCCAATCCCGTCCCAACGAATCCCGTCCCCAACTCGAGCGGTGGCGTCTCGGACGAATCCCGTCCCGTCCCAATCCCGTCCCGAGATTCCCAATTGCTGTGCGGTGCAGGTCCATGGCCACGAAAGTGCCTGCCGGCTCGGCAAGTTCCATCCCGATGCGACCCGCCAGATTGGCAGCGGATCAGACCTCAGCAGCATTTGCGAGCGGCGGACTCCCGGCGATCGGCGGCTGCCGCGGTCAGCGCGTGGACTTGCCTTGGCGGCGCGGAAGACGGCGCACCGCGATCGGGACAGGGATCGGTGATCCCAAATTCCATTTTGCCACAGACGGCCAAATCACCAAGATCAGTTTTGCAAATCCGCTGTCATCGACAGCCGGATCGCCAACTTGGAGTGGGACGCCGAAGGGCGTGCGCAGCTTTTAGAGGCCGAAATCCGCGGGGTTGAAGTCGCGGAGCCGGGCTTTCTTCGCCGCCTCTTTCAGCTTGGCGACGACGAAGTGCTTGTGATTGGCGACCGCTTGCTCGCTGATCCCGAGGCGTTCAGCGGCGGCTTTGTTCGTCCATCCCAGCACGAACAAGAGCTCAATGCACTGCAGCCGCTCTTGTTCGCCGTTGGCCTTCCAGCCGTCGATCAGCGTCCGCATGCACTCGGCGATCAGTCCTTCCTCGGCCACGCGGCGTTCGCGGCTTTGGGCCAGGCTCGAGGCACGGCGGTCGTTGCCGGCGGGCTCGTTCCAGCCACCCTGGGAGTCGGGCGCCAACAGCGGAATCGTCGGCCGGCGACCCTTCCGCCTGAGCGCGTCGGTCAGCTTGTGGGCGGCGATGGAAAAGAGATACGTCTCGAGCGGCGTGGCAGAGTCGTAATTCGGCAGGCTGACCAGAAATCCCAGGAACGTGTCCTGGACGATGTCTTCGGCCGCCGTGGGATTGCGAAGCCGGCTGTCGACGAAGGCGAAGAGCCGCCCCTCGTAGCGGGCGATCAAATCCTGCCAGGCCTGCTCGCTCCCGCGGCGAACCTCGACGACTAAGAGCGACTCGGCGGCATCTCGGGGCACAAATCCCGTCCTTCAATCGACGACAACCAGGCTGGCGACGACCGGCAGGCCGGGCTGTCGAGCCGGTCCGATCCGCGGCCGATCAAACCGCTGCCAATTAAATCAGCGCTGCGGCGGCCGCCGCGCCGGCGCCAATGACCGCCACGGCCGCAACCTTCAGCCGGCGGCGATAACGGCCCTGCGTCCGGTCATCCAGTCGAAAATAGGCGGCCCCGGTAGCGAACGTCAACGTCAGCAGGGCGGCAAAGCCGGCGAGGGCCTCGAGCCGACGGGGCACCACTTCCTCTTTCCAACTGGAGAGCAGCTGCGAATAGACGGCTGGCGACAGCTCGACCTGTTTATAGGCCCGATAGACGATGAAGGGCGTCCCTGAACTGAGCGTCTTCCGCGGAATTTTTTCGACATACGTCAAGCGGACGGCCACTTCGCGCACGGACTCGGCCGGCGGCAACCACTTGCCGACCTTGGGATAAGCCCGCTGGATCGCGTCGCCCAGCACGAGCCGGGCTGCTTCGAGCGTGTCGTGCTCGGCCTCACTCTGCGTGCCGGCAAAACCGCCTTGCACGACGACGAGCTTCCGATTGTCCTCGTCGACGATTTCAGTCTTGGCCCAAGCGGGCAACTTTTCTCCTGCAACGTCCGCGCTAGGGGACGAACTGGGTCCGGCCTGCGGTGCAGCAGCGGCAACGGGGGCACTCGGCGCGGCGGGAGTAGCGGGCGGCGCGGGTTGTGCATGAGCGGCGGGAGGCGACGACGACGGAGACGCCGACGGCGCGGCCACAACCACGTCGACTTCGTGGCGCTCCTGCCACCGGCAAAGCCGGGGCATTCGGTTCAGTCACCGCTGCCTCAGTTGGCGGCGTCGTGACGGTGATCGAGCGAGCGGCGGGCACGTCGTGGTGTCGTTGGGCGATTTGATGTCCGAGATGCTCGATCTCGTGGATGAGCTGCGCGGCTGCGTGCTCGAGCTGCTGGGCCATGTCGGCGGCGCCTCTGTCGAGCTGTCGCGACATCTGGTCGGTGCCGTGATCGACCTGCCGGTC
Organism: uncultured Planctomycetaceae bacterium; assembly: GCA_963813715.1. Lineage (GTDB taxonomy): Bacteria > Planctomycetota > Planctomycetia > Planctomycetales > Planctomycetaceae > DASPSM01. The sequence continues at coordinate 29,204 of CAWFAK010000017.1, forward strand.
GATTTGCGCCGCGCTGTGAGCGAGAGCCCGGTCGACCTGATCGCTCGCGCGATCGAGCTGGCGTTCGAGCCGCGTCACGGCCTCATCCAGGCGCTCGCGGCGGTGTTCGGCGGCGACGGCGGCGACTGGGCGATTGTCCGGATCGACGACGATCGTCGTGTGGACGTGCTCTTTCATTCCGCGGCTCACCAGCACCACCACCGCGACGGCAAACATGATCGCCCAAAATCGCGACGGGCCCCGACGGTAGCCCCCGCGCGGATCGTAACCACGAGGAGCGTAACCGCGCGGCCCGCGACCCGCAGACATTCCAGCGAAGCAACACATCGCCACGCATCCCAAAAGAAGTGCTGGGAACGGCCACCAGACAAAACCGAGGACGGCGTTCTGCGATCCCAATTGCAGGGTGAACGACAAGCCGTCCGTGCCTTGACTCAGGAATAGGCTAAGCATGGTTGGCCGCCTCCATCAGTGCGACACGTTCGTTCGGTGAGAGCCAGGTCGCGGACAGTTGGACGGTGGCCGACAGGGCGGCCGCCCAGACGGTGCCCCACACAGTGGGGAACGCGAAGAGCGCTGTGATCGCCAGCCCCACCAGGGCTGAGGGGATGATTGCACCGATCGCCAACCGCTTGCGACGGAAGGAATCGGCCTGTCTCCACCAACGCTTGAGCGCCAACAGGCCGCCGAAGAAGACCATGTATCCGGCCAGCGAGGGCTGCCCCTTCGAGCCCGCCTCGACCAGCGCGTGCGGCCCAATGTGATCAACCGCGGCGTGGAACGAGTCGGCCGTCGGAATCGTGACGACCAGGAGTTGGTTCAGCCAAAGCGACATGCCGCCGATCGCCAGACCCGAGAGGACAAGCGCGATGCGGCGCGTGGCCAGATCCATCCCCGTACCTTCCGTGAGCTTCGACTGAACGAGGATCAGCCACGAGCCGGCGAGCAGCGTCCCGCCGAACTGCGCCACCTGCGACCAATCGGTAAACAGGCCGGTCGCCCAGTACAAGCCGCCGACAATCAGGGCCGTCGAGAAGGTCGCGTAGGTCAGCGACAGCATCAGCTCGCTGAAGCGTTGTCGTAACGGGACCGAGCGGAGCGTGTCGGGATCGAGCATCGTCCAGCGCCGTACCCGCGGCGCACCGGGCTGGCGGACGGGCACGCGGCCCGGCGGAGCGTAGGCATAGGGAACGGCGGCGGCCGCCGGCGCGGCGCCAGGTGGCGAAGGATTCCCGGCGTTTGTTTGATTCGCCGGCGGCACCGCCGATCCTCTCACTGTCCCGTTGAGGGCGAACGTCGCACTTCGGAAGACGAAGTAGGCGACGACCCCGATGATCGCGCACAGGGAAATTGTCTCGAACTTAGCGCTGGCGGACGACCCGGGCATGACCGCCAGGACCACCAGTCCGACGGCCAGCACTTTGAACCAGGGCGTGCGAGAAAATCCGACGTGCGTCGGCGGATTCCAATGCGGCTGCGGATATTGCGGCGCGCCTTGCGGAGCCGGTTGCTGATAGGCGGCCGGCTGGACTTGTGCCTGGTTGCGCCGCGCGTGCCAGCCCCAGAAGGTCGGATACTGTTCGCGGAGCTTCCGCGCACGGCGGACCCATTTCTCGCGTTTGCGGTCGTACTTCGACTGCTTGCGGTTATAGGCCTTGTGATAGACCTGATCGGCGATTTCGCCGGCCCGGCGGGCCGCCTCTTCGGCCACTTTGATTGCCTTGGCGACGTCGCCGCGAAAGATGTCCTTTAAGTTCGGGGGCGTTCCCTGCGGCCCCCGTCCCGGCGAGCCCGGTCCCGGCTGTGGGGCGTGCGGAAAGTTGATCGTGGCGGCGTGCGCCCGTTCCTGACCGCGTTCGCGATCGATGGTCGATGAATCAGCCATCGTGTGGTGCACGAAGGACTCGTCTGGAATCGGCTGCGGAGCTTCGTAACCGACGGCCGCCCGCTTGAAGTCCTCGAGCAGCTGCCGCACGGTCGGCGTCCGTCGCAACGGATCCTTCTCGAGCGCTTGCGCGAGGATCGGACGGAAGCGGCGGGGAATGGGCTGTAAGTCGGGACGCTCGGAGAGATGCTTCATCAGGATCTCACCGGCCGACTCGCCGATGAAGGGAACGCGGCCCGTCAGCAATTCGTAGAGCACCACGCCCAGGCTGTAGATATCGACCTCGCGGCCGTAACGGCCGTGGGCCACTTCCGGGGCCATGTAATACACGGTGCCGACGCTTTGCGTTTGCGCGCTGCGGTGACTCTCGGAGATGAACTTCGACAGTCCCACGTCGCCGATCTTCACCACGCCGCTTTCGATGAAGACGTTGCCCGGTTTCAAGTCGCGATGGACGATGCCGCGATCGTGCAGGAAGTTGAGCCCCTCAACCATGCCGGCCATCCACCGCGTGACTTCATCGACTGGCATCCCGTCGGGATATTCGTCGAGCACCTGCGCCAGGCTCTTGCCCGCGACGAACTCCATGATCACCCAGTGATCGCCGTCGGCGTCCGTCTTGACGTCGAAGATCGTCACCAGGTTGGGGTGCTTGAGGTTCAAGCACTGCGAGACGCCGCGCAGCTCGACGTCGTAGTGCTGCTTGAGCAACTTGAGGGCGACTTCCTTGCCGGCGTCGGTCAGAGCGTAATAGACCTCGCCGAAGCCGCCCCGATGGATGGCCCGCTTGATCGTATAGCCGTCGAGCGGCTTGGATTCGGGCTGAAAGGTGAACTTCATGGATTTGGGGCCGTTAGGCTGAGGTTCCTGGAACTTGTCCGCGAAGGCCAATGTTTCGACCATGGCAGCCACCCGCCTCTATCGGCGATATCCCGCACATGACTCGCCGCTTTCCTATGCACCGACCAAACCTCGAACACCTCGACCTTAACTGCCCAGTGCCCGGATGCGCTCCGGTCGCCGGAACAAGTAGTACACAACGGCGCCCACGTACGGCACGAACACGTTGATGATCACCCAGATCAGCCGTTCGTTGCCGACCCGCGTCTCGTGCAGCGCACAATCGACGATCATCCAGATCATAAAGGCCGTGAACGCCAGCCAGAAGATGCCGCTGATCACGCCCACGATGGAACTGACCAGGAATTCAATCATCGCCGTCCTCACTTGCAGGCTTCCAGCCGAAAACCGAAATCGTTACCGCTGACATAGCTGCCGGGTTTCACCGGCCCGCCACTTTCCGACATCCATTTGCCGTCGATTTCAATCTGGGACTGCGATTTGGCCCAGAACCCGTCTCCCTTGCGGAACAAGAGCACGGTCTCGCTCCAGTCCGGACACACGACGTGATTGTCGGCCGTCGGCCCCAACAGGCAGGTCTCGTCCATCAGAATCACGCCGTCGATGCTGCGAGTCGGTCGATGGTCGCTGAGAAAGTCGATCACCGCCGTCGCACTCAGCACTGAGGGAACGCGGAACCGCAGCCGCACTCCCGAACCCAGCTCCAGACGATAGTTGTTGTTTAAGTGAGTGCTTCCCTCGACCGCTCGATCGGCCACCTTGCAAGCGGCGTGGGCTTCCAACACATAACCCTCTTCGGAGCGTAGAAAGGTTGCATGCCTGCGAGACAAGTTGGCCAGCAGCACCAAGTCCGCTGGCTGCTTGTCGCGAGTCGGTCCCCCGAGGGTGACCTCACCCGACGTAAAGAGCTGAAAGGCTCCCACTCCATCGACCCAGAGGAAGTAGCAGTCTTTGGCAGCGGAACGTTCAACCGACGTCGGGCCATTCAAAGCGGAGTCGCTCCTGGAGAAACCGGTCATCATGGTCGTCTTCCGTCCCACTCAAGCCGGCTGCGGATTGTTCAGCAGTCGCCTGAGACCGTTTTCTCGCCGCTTCTCGCATCTTAACGCATCCGACGACAAAACGGTTCATTTGAGAAACGTTTGACCGATCTGTCGTGCGGACCTGTCTTAGAAACAGCGGGCCGCGTTGCCTGTTTACCACGTCTCTCGGCACACCGCGTCCACGCCACTTGCCCCGGCGAGCGGCCAGCGTAAGCTGGCCGGTGCTTCGATCCCCGGCCGTTCCAGTTCCTTACAGCGGGTACCGGTTTTTGGGGCCTCAAAGCGTCCGGCCAGCTCACACCGGCCGCTCCTCGTTTCCGGGGCCGGTCCGCCCCGCCTGGGTCTTACGACTTCGGCGGAGCAGTCGCTCTTGCCAACAGGGGTCGGAGTGTTACTTCGACCGCTCGGCCGTCACGACCTGAGGAGCCGGCTTTACGTCGTCGGCCTTCTTGTCGGAGGCCGGCTTGAAGTAGGCGTCGATCTCAGCCGACACGTTGCCCATCTCGACCGTCGGCTTCGTCTCCACGGGAATCAGACCGGTGCCGAACTTGCCGTTCGAGTCGAGCAGTTTCTCCTGCACGTCGAGCTGCTTGTTGACCTCGGAGATCAGCCGCTTGACGTTGGACAGCTCCGATTCGTCGATGGCCGGAGTGCTGACGGACTGCTCGAGCGCGAATGGTCTGCAGACGAGCTTCGAGCTGCTCGACCTCGGCCTCGAGATCTTTCTTCTGCGACAGCATCTGGTCGAGCTGCTTTTCATGCGCATAGAGTGCGACCGAGCGCGACTTCTGGATCTTCTGGTCACGATCGAGCATGGCCTCCGCGGCCTTGTACCGCTCGAACCGCGTGCGGATGTCACGCCGCACGTCGTCCGCTGTGTAGTCGATGCTGGCGTAGCGGAAGGTCGACTTCCCCGACTCCAGATCGTGCTTCAGCGTCATCAACTGCTCTTTGGCGGTCGACATGTCGGCGGACCGATCGTGAATCTGGTGGTTCATCTGCTCCAGATCGACCTGCTGTTCGGCAATCACCTTCAACGTGTGCTGAATGGCCGGGTCGAGCTGCTTGACGGAAGTTCGGGCCCGCTCGATCTGGAACTCCAAGGGCACTTCGCGTTTGACCGCCTCGCGTGTCGCCGACCAGGCAGTCTGGGCATAGTTGACGACGTCGCGGCCGAAGATCAAAGACCCGAGCAACGCCACCGATCCGCCACCAATCAAAAGCTTCTTCAACATGACTGACTCCCCTCGCACGAGCGATCAGGACTTGGGAAAACCGTGAAAGCTCACGATGTAAGCTGCCGCGGGAGGAGCTAACTGCTTCCTCCTATGCGATGTTGTTCGCCGTGCGAAATCGAATCTTGAGGCGAATTCGACAGGACTTAGGGAAATTTCTGGCAATCTTTGGGCCGCAGTTGCCGAGGGGGCGGAATGCTATCAAGCGCAAGGGCCGATATGACTTGCGACGACAATCCCCGACGACAGATCGGTGTTCGCTGATGGGTCGCCCGCCCGTCTTCCTGCTCGCCGGACGCGCGAGCGTCGCTTCAACACTCTCGCCTCGTGCCGATGGAGTGAGCCACAGAGCGAGGAATTGCCGCGGCGGGGGGCTATTCGCTTTCTCGCTGCTGGCTGCGAGAGCGAATCAGGCCTGCTTGTCCCGATCGCGGAGGCGAGCGCTCGCCCGGTTCAGTTGCCGGCGCTCGGCGTCGGAGAGCGAACTCATGCCTTGCTGGTGCACTTTTTCCAGAATGGCGTCGAGCTGTTGCTGTGCCTGTTCGACTTCCAGCTTCGCGCGCCGCTCTTTTTCAGCCCGACGTTTTTCCCGCCAGCCTTCAATCCAGCTTTTGCGACGCTGCGCGGCCGGCTGGTCTTGCCGTGCCGAACGTTCCAGGCTGGTGTAGCCCTGCGAGAAGTCGTACCCCATGAACGAATCGTCCAACGTGTCGGCCGTCCGCAGCTGCACCCACTCGAAGAACGTGTAGAAAAGCACCAGCGACCCGAAGAACACGACCCACGCGCTGTCGAACAAGAGGCCGGCCGCAATCGTCAGGCCGGAGACGACGAAGCTGATGCGAATCGCCGAATCGGCCGCCGACTCGATGTCGACGCGGTGCTTCAGCACGGCCAGCGTCATGCGGATTCCGTCGAGCGGGAAGACGGGCAACAGGTTCACCAGCAGGAGAATCCAGTTGCACCAGAACCCGACTTTGAGCACGTCGTTGACCCAGTAGTCTCCGAGCGCGTGCGACGGATCGACGGGAAAGATCAGCGGATTCAAGACGGCCGGGAAGGCACCGGTCCGCCACAGGAATGCCGAAATCGACCCGCAAACGACGAGGTTGGCAAACGGACCGGCCGCCGGCGTGAAAAACTGCGAGCGAAACGTGGCCGCCGGCTGCACGAAGGCCAATCCGCCCAGCGGCCAGATCAAGACTTCGTTGCCGACGCCGCCGGTGAGCCGCACGGCGAACACGTGAGCCAGCTCGTGCACCAACAGCGACGCCAGGAAGATGGCCCCCATCACCAGCGACAGCCGGAAGCCGAACTTCGGCATCGCACAGAGGATCAGGAGCGGCACGAGCAGGCTGACGCGGACGCGCGTCATAAACCAATTGCCGCACGGGATCGACCAGAACAGAGGATTGTCGCGGCTGTCCATAGGGCAGTGCACCCTCTCGCGTCGCCAAAGCTCAAGCAGGTCCGGGGAGCGGCGGCGGCACAAGCTCGCCCGCGAAATGCGGCCGCGAATTGCTCGCCAAAACGGCCGCCGATCGCGTCGGCAGCGTCATTTTAACACCGCCATTTCGGGGTGGCAATTGGCGTCTCGACGACTTGCCAACGTAGGCAATCGAAGCGGGAGGGATCTGTGAAAAGGTCGACCCGACCGATAAAATTGCGCCGGTCCTGCAAGTTCTTAAGTCTCGCCGGTTCTTGCGTCGCACTCGCTCGAGGGTCGACGCGAATCACCTCGGAAGGATTATGGAACTCCCGTCTTGTCCTTCGTGCAAACAGTCGGTACTCGATGACGAGGCCGAACTCTGCCCCTTCTGCGGCGCCTCGCTGAAAAAGGGAGCTGCCGCAGCCGCCGCTCCGGCCGCTCGTCGCCCCGCTCCGCCCGCGGCTGCCAGTCGCCCGGCGGCTCCAGGTTCGGCCGGTCGACCGGAATCGCCCAAAGCCGCGTCTCCCAAGCCGTCTACTTCGCCGAGTCGACCCGCTCCGAGCAAATCGGCCAACCCGACGAGGTCGGCCGGTTCGCCACCAGCCAAAGCGTCGAGCGGCAAAGACATGTCGACAGCCGAGCAATCGGCCAGAAGCGCCGCGGAGGCCGCCCTCGAAGAATCGCTGAAGGTCGACTCGAGCGCCGGGCTCGACGTGCCCCAGGCCTCGCGGCAGCGATCGCAGACCAAGTCGTACAAAGTGCGCTGCCCGATGTGCGACACCGTCGGCTACGTGCCGCGCTCGTCCGCCGGCAAAGAGATTCGCTGCGCCAATCGCGACTGCATGGTGCCGGTCTTCGTCGCTCCGCGCCCGGAAAAGAAACAAGAAGATGAGAAGCCGGCAAAGAAGCCGCTGACCCCGGCCAAGATCATGATGGTCGTCGCCTGCCTGGCGATGATCGGCTTCGCGGGCTATTTTTTCTACATCAATCAGCCCGCGCCGCCGCCACAGCGGAAGGACGCGGAACTCCCACATCAGCAGATGACGCAGACGCCTTCCAAGGACCAGGAACCGAAGCCCGTCGCGCCGCCACCGGAAAAACCGCTGCTCGTGTCGGCGGAGCGTCAAGACGCGCTGGCACTGATGGCCCGGGCCTCCCAGGAGAAGAGTCACAACCGGAGCCGGCCCCTCTGCGAGCGTCTCACGGCTCACACCGCCGCGGACTGTGGCGACCTGGCGATGGCCAACGACTTTCTCGGCCGATTGCAGCATGCGGAGAACGGCCTGAGCTTTTATCGTGTCACGCCGCTGACATCCATCGCCTGGCAACAGCTTAAGGCCGGCGACAGTATTAAGGCCGGCGATAGTGTTAAGGCCGGCGATAGTGCGACCGCCAAGAAAACTCTCGTCGACGCGGTGAGCGCCACGGCCGAGCTGCCGACCGTCGGCACGTTTTCGATAAAGTCGGCCGCGTGGCTGGCCGCCGCGCTAGCGACCGCGGGACGGGAAAAGGAAGCCCGCACACTGGCTAATAAGTTTCCCTGTAAAGATTCGGCGGGACGCCTGGCCGCCGCCGAAGCTCGAGCCACGGCGTGGAACGGCTACAACGTCGACACGAGCGACCAGGAGCGGCCGCTGATCGATGCGCAATCGGAGCAATTGCCACTCGTCGTGGAGCTGATGGTGGCGTCCGGATTCCCTACGGAGGCGTTGCACTTCGCTCAGTCCGCTCCTGAGCCGAGCTTGCAAACCGAGTGCGAGCTGGCGTGGGTCGAAGCGGTCGCACGTGCGAAGTTGGCCGGAGCGAGCAAGCCGCCGGCAACCGCGGACACGTCGCCCGATGCGGTGCTGGCCAAGCTAAAGCCCGCCGCCCAGGCGCGGTGCCACGCCCGTCTCGGTCTGCTCGATGTGAAAAAGAACGATCGCGCCGCGGCCGAGGCGCAGCTCAAGGCGGCCCAGACCGCGCTCGGATCGGCAAAGCCGGGCGCCGAATTTGTCCTGCCGCCGGTCAAGGAAATTTACGACCTGCAGCCGACCGACCCCGAGCCGGCCCGTCAGAACGCGCTTGCGTTTGCCGAAATTGCCCGCCTGCAGGCAGGGCTGGGGCAATTGACCGACGCCCATCACAATTTGGCGATGGCTCTCGATTGCCTGCGTGCCTCCGCTCCCAGTCCGGCCGCCGTCGATGCGAGGCAAAAGCGGGACCAGCGCAATCGGTCGGGCCTGCGCTCGGATCTGAAAAGCGCCCTCAAGCTCCGCGATAATCAGGTCGACCCCGCATTCGGTCAGTACGGTCGCAATTTGCGAGACCAACTCGGGCACGCGGCCGACGCGCGTTTTGCACTTGAGGCCAACATCCTCGACACGGCGCTCTCCTGGGCCGATCCTTCCGAAATCTGGAATCTGATCGGCAACCGCGTGACGGCCGGCGATCCGGATCGTCGCGAGCCCTTCCTGCTCACGCCGCTGCCGTGGCAACTGACCGTCCGTCTCAAAAGCAAAGGAGTGAAGCCGGACGAGGGGGCCTATCTGGCGATCGGCAAGGTCGCCGGCGAAACGACCCCCAACGCCGTCGGCCGCCTCGACCTAATCATCGCGCAGGCCAACGATGCCGAGCCAGGCGAATTGGTCAACAACCTCAAAGCCATCGAAGACGTCGAACGCTCCGATCGCGAACGCGCCGGCATGATCATCGCCGATCGACTGGTCGCGGCCGGCCAATTCCCGAAAGCCTTCCAATTCGCGCGACTGCTCGATGACCCCGCGATGAAAGAGGAGACGATGGAGTGGAGCACGGCGCTCGCCTGCCGACAAGGCCAAGCCCGGCCCGTCAAACAGGTGCTCGGCGCGGCAAATTCCAGCTTCTCGCCGACAGAGCTCGTCTCATCCTGGCGAGGTTTTTTGATTGGCCTCTTGGCCCGCGAAGCCGCCGAACCGCCGCTGACGTCAGCCGCGCCACCGCCGGCAAAAGGCCCCGCGGCCGACGAGGCGAAAACGGCTAAGCCTGCAAAACTCTGAGACTACCTACGAATCAATGGCCGCGTGATTCGATTGACCGAGTGCAAGCGTCCCTGGCATGCCGAGGTGCAAACGAATGCGTCAACTCTCAGTTTGCCGTCGTGTTCTGCTCGCTGTTTTTTTAGTGGCTGCGACCGAAGTGGGCTGGGCGGCCGATCCTCAGGCAACGACACGCGGCGCCACCGGTGTCGAGCTTGCGTCTCTCCTCCAAAAGATTCGCGCCGGACACGCGGCCTTACACTCGGGCGAATTTCTCGCCGCTGAAGTCATCGAACAGGAGACCGTGGAGGGCACACAAACTCGGGTGGTCAATGAACTGCGAGGTGTTTTCGACGGCGTGCCCGGTCGAACTCGGAGACGCCACGAGTTCCGACGCACGCGCAAGTCCCGTGGGCCGCTCGATCGGTGTCTCGTCGTGGAAACGGACAAAGCGACGGCCTTATGGACGAATAGCGGACCGATTTATCTTCTCCCGGATCGTCACGCCTTGTTGTGGGCCGAACAGTGCCCGATCGATCCTTTGGCTTTGGGATTCGTCGGGCCGATCTCCTCGGGGGTCAGCACCGACGGGCCGGAGATGTGGCCGTCGTTCGCGGAGTATGAGAAATTCCTCGCGGCACACCAGGCCAAGGGGCATGTGAGCGTGCCTCGCGAGCCGCCTGGCTACATTCTTTCGATCGAATTTCCGGTCCTGACGGCTCATGGTGAGCCACTCCAACCGGAACATGCCCAGGAAGGCGCCGTCCTCAAAATTGTGAGGCGGATTGCGATCGATTCGAGTTTGGGTTTCGTGCCGACAAAAAGCGCGACGTCGTTTCTCGACAAGCACGGAAAAGAAGTCGGCCGTCCCTGGACAATCGACGTTTCCTGGGAGAAGCGTGGCGATGTGGCGGTCCCCGTCGCGGTCCACACTTACCTGGAACACAAAAATGTCGACGAAGAGCGGAGAACGATCACGTTCACCTGGAAGTCAGTGAATCAGCCGATCGCGGCCGATGAATTCGATTACAAGAAATTCCCCGCGCCAGCCGACACCGAGATCCTGGACCGGCGCCAACTCCCCGGGCGTGTGATTGGGGTGATCGGCCAGTGAGACTTCGGCGAGTTCGAATGTGATTGCGGATGCCGCATGAAATCGCGCACCGAATACCTCACCTTCAATCTCCCCGAGCGGATGGCGTTCGAGAACATCACCGACCGCGTCGAGGCGATCGTCGAGAAGAGCGGCGTGCAGGAAGGGCTCGTGCTCGTCAACGCCATGCACATCACGGCGAGCGTCTTCATCAACGACAATGAGTCGGGCCTGCACGAGGATTACAAGAAGTGGCTCGAGCGGCTCGCCCCGTTCGACGCTTCGCCGAAAACCTACGCCCACAACCGCACCGGCGAGGACAACGCCGACGCGCACCTCAAGCGGCAAGTGATGGGCCGCGAAGTCGTCGTGGCGATCACCAAGGGGAAGCTCGACTTCGGCCCGTGGGAGCAAATCTTCTACGGCGAATTCGACGGCCGCCGCCCGAAGCGGGTGCTGGTGAAGGTGATTGGCGAGTGAGGTCGTCTATCGGCTGACCGCGCCGCTCTTTCACTTCCCGATGACGAGCAGGCTGTTGTTGTGCGGGCCGACTTGCACCGGGTTTCCGGGGTCGACGCGGCCTTTCTTGCCGTCGACGAAGAACCGGTACTCATGGCGGCCGGTGGGCAGTTCGACCGACGCGGAGTAGAAGCCGTTCTTGTCGGGCCCCGACATCCGGGTCTGGTCTTTCTTCCAGCCGTTGAACGAACCGGCGAGGTACAGCGACTTCGGCGGCTTCGACGGACGGTAGCGAAAGACGGCTTCGTAGCGGTCTTTGCCCTTCGGCGTCACTTGCGGAAGTCCCAGCGTAAAGTCCTGGTTGGCCGGGCAGTAGTAGAACGAGCCGACCATCATTTCGTCCCACGTCTGATCGCCCCAGTGGACGGAGCGCATCGGATCGGGGTTCGCGAGGTTGTCGGCCGAGTTGTCGAAGACGGCTTCGCAAAGCAAGTGTGAGCCAGCCGGCATCAGCTTGGGCTCGGCCAGCCAATACACGTTCTGCCAGTTGAAGTCGTAGTGCGGCACGTCCAACAGCACTTCCCGCTTGCCGCCGGGGTAAATGGCCGTGTAGCGGAACGCTTTGCCGCGAAAATGCATGTGAGGCAGCATGGCGTAGATCAACGTGTCTTCGTCAAAGTCGTCATCGGCGTCGAGGCGAAAGTCGTTGGCGCCCGGGGGAATCAGGAACTGGAAGTTGACGATGGCCCCCATCTTCAGCTCTTTGCGAATCTTGGTCGGGTCGTCGAAGACCAAGCCGACTTCGCTCTGATCCCACTGTTCGCTGCCGTTGGGCGTGTAGTGCATTTGGAAGACCAGCTTCGAGCCGGCCGGGATGCGACGCGAAACACCGTCGGGCGGAACCATCGCCGGCGTGCCCGGAGCGAATGAGCCGATGGTGCGAAACAGCGGATCCTCGGGGCGCGGCTCTTTCTGCTCGGGCGGCACGAAGAACAGCACCATGTGGTGCACGACCGACGCGTTGCCCGCGTGGCCTTCGCTTTCGCGAATCCAGACGTCGTGCTTAAAGCCGGGGTCGATGGTGAAGTACTGGTACTGCACGATGCCTGTCGCACGCACTTTGAACGGCTTGGGCATCCGCACAACCAGGTCAGGCTTGGAAATCCGCCAGCCACTGGCAAACGCCGGCTTGGGCGACTCGTGAAGAGCGGCCGACGACGTGCCTTCGCGCGTGCCCTCGGGGGTTCCATTGTCGATCCAGGTGCAGAGCAACTGGCGTTCTTCGTCGGAAAGCCGGCAATCGTTGGAGAACTTGCCGTACTGCGGATTGGCGAACCAGGGAGGCATCCGCCGGGCTTCGACCACTTCGCGAATGGTGTCGGCCCAGCCCGATGCGTCGGCATAGGTGTTGAGCGCGAATGGGGCGATCTCGCCCGCCTGGTGACAGCTCACGCAGCGCGACTGCAGGATCGGCGCGACCTGCTTCGCGTAGGTCACGTCGCCTTTGGGCTGGCGGTTCACGCGACCGATGCGACAGCCAACCGATTCGACCGCCGCGGTCTGCACGTTCCTGCCGTCCAGCACTGCGTCGAGCGCGTCTTCGAGCCAGCGATGGACCGGTTTGTTGCGGCCGTAGCCGATGCCGAACTGATCGTCGATTCGTCCCCAATACCGCACAACGTGCCCGCGATCGAGCAAAAAGATCTCCGGCGTGCGCCGCGCCGAATTCGTCGGCGACCTTGGTGCCCAGATCGCGCAGGATCGGGAACCCGACTTTATGCACTCTCTGAAAGTGTTCGAGCTCTGCCAGCGTGTCCTGCGGATTCGCGTCGATGCCGACAAACTGCACCCGCTTGTCGGCGTACTTTTGCGCCATCGCGTCGAGCTTCGGTGCGTACTGCCGCGCTAGCGGACACTCGGCGCACAAAAAGACGACGACGATCGCCTGCTTGTCTTTCCAATCGTCCAGCGATCGAGGCGCTCCCAGCACGTCGCGCAGGGCCAGATGCTCGATCCGCCGGCCGACGGGCGAGGTCTGCGTTGCCGACGCGCCGGAAGGGTCGAGGCCTTAAGCTCGGGCTTTCCCAGCGTCCGATTTTGCGGTGCGGGATTTTGGGGGGTGGGAAGTGGCGTGGCCGAGAGCAGCAGCGTCAACAGGAGCGATGAGGAAGCGCCTACCGTCATCGACTGTCTCCCAGGGCGCACACCGACCCTCCTGGCCGTCGGCGTCCCGCTTAAGAAATCTCATCCGCGAGATGGGAGTGACCAAACCTTGTCGGCAAAAAAACTGCGGAAACTTGTTGAAATGAAACGGCCGCACGCGACAACGCGGCCTCCCGGTTCGTTTTCCGATGCTCGTCGGCAAAGGCGGCCCGGTCCGACGCCGGAACGTCGAACGGGGGTCGGTAATTTGTAAGGCCCGGTCGCAGAGCGTTGGCCCGCATTTGCGAAGATTTCAACTGCGACCGGGCCAGATCAGTAAACGGTGGCTCGCGGAGGTGGGCTGCTCGAGGCGAAGACGATTCGAGTGAACCGCGCCGCAAGTCCCCGTGATGGACGGATTTTCATCTCGAGAACGATCCGATACAGTTCAGTACGCGATGAATACCCTTCCCCCGCCCCGTCCGGTTTCACGACCCCCGTTGAAATACGGCACACTCGCCCTTTCCTCGCGATATTTGCTGTCGCCGCTGGCCGGATTCACAAATTTGTCATTTCGGCGGACGGTTCGGCGGATTGGCGGCGTCGGCCTGACGACCACGGACCTGGTAAACGCCCGGGGCCTGTTGGGGGGCAGCCCCAAAACTCTCTCGATGATCGAGACGTGTTCCGAGGAATTCCCGTTTGCCGTGCAAATTTTCGGCAGCGAGCCCCCGATCCTCCGGGAGGCGGCCCAATTCCTGGAAGCTCGCGGCGTGCACTCGGTCGATATCAACATGGGTTGCCCGGTCGAACGGATCACCAAGAACGGCTCGGGGGCCAGCCTGATGTGCCGACCGGCCGATACGATCGACCTGGTGCGGCACGTCGTCGAAGGGGTGAACATTCCGGTCACGGTGAAGATGCGGCTCGGCTGGGACAGTTCGCAGATCACGGCCCCCAAGTTTGCGGCCGAATTCGAGCAAGTGGGCGTGGCCGCCATCGCCATCCACGGCCGCACGCGAGCACAGGGCTTTAGCGGCCAGGTGGACCGCGACGGCATCCGTCGCGTGGTCGAGGCCGTGTCGCGAATTCCGATCGTCGGCAATGGGGATATTCGCACCATTGCCGACGCGGCCCGCATGTTCGAGGAGACGGGTTGTGCGGCCATTTCGATCGGCCGCGGGGCGCTGGCCAATCCGTGGATCTTCCGGCAGCTCGTCCAATGGGAAGAGACCGGCCGCTACGATCCGCCCGGCAACTTCGAGGAGCGGCTCGAACTGCTCCAGCAGCAGTTCGACTACCTGGCCGAGCTTCGCGGCACGCGATCGGCGATTTCGATGTTTCGCAAAACGGCCCACTGGTACTTGAAGGCGATGCGGGTGCCGCGCGGCTCCGCGCCCGCTTTCAAACGGCCGCCGACGCGGCCGAGATCGAGGCCGCCCTGGCGGCCATTCAGGACCATGGACCGATCGGCGGCGATCGCACCGGCGTGCTGCCCGATCTGCAGGTTCCTGTCCCCTCGGGCCCGGTCGAACGCTGGTGAGCAGTTCTTCCGGGCGATTGGCGCCGCTGGATTTTCGGTGGAGCTGAGCCTAACCTTACAACCTGTTCATTCCAGTCTGCAGTCGTTCGACACACATCGGGAGCCAGGGCATGCGGAGTCGTTGGATCGCGACGATTCGAATTCTCGGAGTCGCAACGGGTGCGTGGGGGCTCTTGGTTTCGTCTTTGATTGCCGCCGATAATTGGCCGCAGTTCCGCGGTCCGGGGGCGCGCGGAATCAGCGACGAGCGCGATCTGCCCGAGGTCTGGAGCAAGAGCGAGAATGTGGCGTGGGTGACCAAGATCGCCGGCCGTGGCTGGTCTTCCCCCATCGTGTGGGGCGACAAGGTGTTCATCACCTCGGCCATCCAGGTGGACGGCAAGGCCGAGAAGGTGAAGACGGGGCTCTACTTCGGCGGCGATCGGAAAACCCCGAAAGTCCCGTACCGCTACATCGTCGTCTGCCTCGATTTCAACACGGGCAAGGTTCTCTGGGAAAAGACGGCCTTCGAAGGCGTTCCCAAGTTCGGACATCACCTCAAGAACTCGATGGCGTCCGAAACGCCGGTCACCGACGGCGAGCGCATTTACGCGTATTTCGGCAACGTGGGCCTGTTTGCCTACGACCTCGACGGCAACCAGAAATGGACCCGCGAGCTCGGCTCGTATCCGATGGCGCTCAACTGGGGGACCGCGTCTTCGCCGGCACTCAGCGACGGGCGGCTTTACGTGATCGACGACAACGAGAAACACTCGTTTCTCTCGGCGATCGATGCCGTCACCGGGCAAGGAGCTGTGGCGGAAGGATCGCGACGAGAAATCGAATTGGGCAACCCCCTACGTGTGGAAGAACGAAAAACGAACCGAGATCGTCACCTGCGGCGTGAAGCGCGTTCGCTCGTACGACACGGACGGCAACTTGCTGTGGGAGCTGTCGGGGATGTCGTCGATCGTCATCCCCACGCCCTTCGCGGCCGATGGGTTGCTGTACGTGACCTCGGGGTACGTCCTCTCGCCGAAGAAGCCGCTGTTTGCGATCAAGCCGGGGGCATCGGGCGACATTTCGCTCAACGCGGACAAGAAAGAGACGTCCAACGCGCACATCGCCTGGTCCAATCCCAAGGCCGGTCCGTACAACGTCTCGCCCGTGCTGTATAAGGACGTGATTTACGTCCTGTACGACCGGGGGTTTCTGGCGGCGTTCAATGCGCGGACAGGGGAGCCGCTTTACGAGCCGCCGCTTGCGCAGTCTAGGGGCGAGCGAGCACTACACCGCCTCGCCCTGGGCTTACAACGACAAGATCTTCTGCCTGAGCGAGGAGGGGCAGACCGCCGTTGTGCAGACCGGGGGCACCAAGCCAAAGATTCTCCGCAAGAACGATCTCGACGAGCTCTGCATGGCGACGCCCGCGATCGTCCGTGGCAGCCTGCTGATCCGCACCGAGTCGCAACTTTATCGCATCACCGCGAAAAACCGCGTGGCGCTTGCGCCATGACGGGCGATCGCACGCCGCTCGGGGCAACCTTGAGTCGTCGCGGGCCGGCGTTTAGTATGCTTGGGACCTTTGCTCGCGCGTGAAGGACGTCGTCTCTATGTCCCATCCCACTTACCGGGCGATCCTACTCTTCGGCGCACCGGGTGTCGGAAAAGGGACGCAGGGGCAGCGCATCGGACAATTGCCCCACTTTCGCCACGTGTCGATGGGTGAAGTCTTTCGTTCGGTCGATGGTGATTCGCCGCTCGGGAAGGAGGTCCGTTCCTACACCGAGCGCGGCGTGCTTGTCCCCGACGAGCTGACAATCCGCATTTTTCAACATTCAGTCGCCCGGCTCGTAGCCTTGAAGCAGTTCGACCCGGCTTGCGACACCCTGGCCCTCGACGGCATTCCCCGCAACGTCAACCAGGCCCAGAACCTTAACGGAGCGCTCGACGTCGCCCGCATCATCTACCTGGTCAGCTCGGACGAGCGGGTGATGATTGACCGCATGAAGCGCCGGGCCGAAGTCGAGGGCCGCAAGGACGATGCGGACGACAAGGTCATTCGCCGCCGCCTCGAAGTTTATCGGCAGGAGACGAAACCCGTGCTGGACTTCTACCCGCGCGAGTTGATTGCCCAAATCGACGCGCTGGGGACTCCGGACGAAGTGACGGCGGCTATCAAGAAGGAGCTGGCTCGTTCATGATCCGCAAAAGTCTGCGCGCTGTTCGAACGGAGGATGTTCTCTCGATCTCGGAATGCGGCAGTGACTTTGGGGGCGGAATTGGGCAGAACGGGCGGGCGGCGGCGCCGCGGTAACCGCGGAATTCCGGGAGCGGCCGGCTCCGGCTTCTCCCCCTTCCGGGCGATCGCTAGAATGCGACGTTTGCCGTTCGATCAACGCCACGCGATCAGAAAGCGAGTGACTCTGTGTCGAAGACCCAGCGCAAACTGAAGAAGGCCAATCATGGCAAGCGGCCGGCCAGTGCCAAGGCCCGGCGGCTGAAGCGCCGGCAGATACGCACCTAAGCTCGCGCAGTCGTCGAGCCGCGTCAGACTTCGTCTGGAACGTCCCGCAGGCTTAATCTTCGCCCGGAATGCTGTCCGGGCCGCGGGATCTGCGGAAGCGGAACCCGCCGCCACCTCGGCCGTCCCGATCGCCGCGCGCTTCGCGTTCGCCTTCGGCACCGTCGAGAGCGCCGCACCGCGCCAGGCCCGCCAAACGGGGGACGTCCGCCGGGAAAGCCGCCCGGTCCCCCGCCCGGCATGTCACCCAGGTCCATCATGTCCATGCCGCTCGAGAGGTCGTCGGCTCGGACCATCGAACGCAGATCTTTGCCGATGTTGAGCTGGTAGACGTCGTTGCCGCGCTTGATGTGGATGTATTTGGGTTCGACGGCCACGACCGTTCCCTGAATGTCGCCGATGGAGATTTCAGTCCCCTTGCGGACGACGGTCTGCGCTTTGGTCTGGGCGTTATAAAGGCAGGCACTCTGGTCGTCAGGCTCGGCGACGGAGGCCATAAGCCGCGTCTGGCGGGCCGGATCGTTCGGATCAATCGTGCGAGTGACCGCCCCCGGCTTGACGAACGGATTGGCGACGAGCGCTTTGCGCACGTCTTCGAGCTTGATGTCTTTGCGTTCGGGCCGAACTGGATAGATCTCGACCTCCGATTTCGGGGGGTGCGACGCTTTTGTGGTTCCCTCGAGAGCACGCTTGACGGTCCATTTGTCGCCGTCGACTTTCGTGACGAGCACCAGCTCCTTCTCGATGCGAAGGCCGAACCCGGGTTCCGTGGGAAAGCCTTCGGTGGAGACGACCTTGGCCGTGTCGAAGCTCCGGGGAAGCGATTCGGCCAGCGTGGTGCGGGCCAAAAGCCGCGTCTTCGGGGCGCTGTCGTCAAACAGCAAGCCCTCGGCAACCATCGTGACCTTGAGCGGACCGGATGTCTTGGGCCCCTCCACCTTGATGCTGGCGATGCGATGCAAGAGCGCGATCCGCTGGAACTCGTGGAGGAACGTGGTCAATTGTTCGAACGTCCCCTCCCCGGTCACCTTGACGCTGATGCTCTTCCAGCCGGGACCGTTCGCCTGCCGCTGCTCGGGAGTGACGTGCAGTTGCGTGATTCCGGAAGTCTGGCCGAGATCAGTGAGCCATTGTTGATAAAGGCGCAGTGCCTCGAGGGGCTCGTTGGGCAGGCTGCGGTCGCGCCAGTCGCCCATTTTCTTCATCGTGTTGAGCAGGTTCTGCTCTTTGGCGGAGACGTTCGCCTGAGTTTCTTTAACGAGCGCGAGCTTGTCTTTGCGTTCGTCGAGTCGACCAAGAAAGATCCGGTGGACAATCCCCGACCCGTACCAGGCGAGCACGGCGCTGATCAACAGGAGCGCCAGGATTTTTTCGCGACGTTGCATTGGATTGAATTCTTTGGGCCGGTGGCCTCTTGAGTATTGCGGTTAGCCCTTGCTCGTCGGCGGTTCGGGCATTGGCGACGGACCGTTCGTGCCGGTGTCCATTGCGGGCTGTCCCTCGACTTCGGGCATCGGCATGGGATTGTCCGACTGTTGCCCGTTTGCCGGTTGGACGGCGGTCGGCGTCTGGACCGGCTCGTTGACGGCTTGTTGCGGCGCAGCGGCAGCCGCAGGCGCCGGGTTCGGCGCGGCCGGCGCCGGCGTGTTGCGAAGCGGTCGACGCCGGCGGCGGAGTCGACGTAGCGGGTGCGGACGCCGGCGCGCTCGACGAGTTGCTCGGTGTGGCGGGAGGATGTGCTCCAGGTCGCGTGATGCCGGGGCCGGCTTTCGGCTCGGCCGCTCCCGCCGACTTGGGCACGATGTCGAGATTCAGGTCAATTTTCACCGGATAGAGCCGATCGCTCGTGTCTTCGGAGATTTCCTTCGGCGTGACGCGAAAACCTTGGTCGTGCAGGTGGTCCTCGAAGTCGTCGACCTCGTTGGGCAGCTTCGCCCGGCCGGCGGCCACGATCGTCGCCAGCCTGTCGCGCGTGCCCACGTTCGCATCGAACATGGTGAGGTACAGCTTGTCGGCACCGCCCTTGGCTTGCTCGATCACGCGGAACTGCTCGAGCCAGTCGATATCACGCTGCGTCCAATCGTCGACCGAGCCGGCCGTCTCGAGCAGCGGGGCATTTTTCTTGAGCAGATCCTGGGCTTGCTTGTTGCTGGCGTCGATCTTGGCGATGTCGTCGTCCAACTGCCAGACCTTGCGTTGAATGGCCCCCCAGATGCCGATCAAGAGCAGCACTGCGGCCGCCGCCCCCAAGATCATGTAGAGCTTGCGGCGATCGGGCTTCGGGTGTTGGCGGCGCGGATGCAGAAAGTCGACCGCGTCGATTTGCTGACTCGAGTGTTCCAGCAACAGGCCCAAAGCCGGCCAGGCCAGCGGAGCATCGAGCAGGGCAGAACCGGCTTCGTTCGTCACGCCCGGAGTCGAGGCGGGATCGGTCAGCACGTGGAATTTGAACTCGAACCGCTCGGAGAGCTTTTCGGCGAGCGGCGAGCGATCAGCGCGAGCGCCGATCAGCCAGCCGGACCCGATCTGCACGCCGGGCGCCGCCTGCGACAAAGCGACGGTCGCGCGGGCCGTCTCAGCCAGGATCTGTGCGAGCTGATCTTCGGGAGTGTCGTGAGCGGAGAGCGTGGCGGAGTGCATCAGCACGATGCGGCTCTGCCAGATGGCCGTCACCTCGACCCGCTGATCGACGCAGGTGACGACAACAATCGCGGGGTCCGCGGCCGCGCCCGACGCCCCCGTCTGGTGTGCAATGAGCTCGGCTGCACCGAGCGAGCTGAGTCCGATCGCCTCGGCCTGCAGTCCGGCGGCCGATAACAGCGTCTGCACGCGGTCGGCGAACGGTTTGCCGATCGTCGCCATCCAGACGCGACGTCCCGGCGCCTCTTCTAGCGCGGGCAACGGCAGGTAGTCGAGCAGGAGTTTTTCGAGCGGCACGGCCGAACGCGTGACGGCCTGGAAGCGGACCAGCTCGGGCAGCTCTTCGTCGCTGCATTCGGGCAGCTCGAGCAGCCGCACGATTGCCTCCTCGCGCGGCAGCGAAACGATCACCGGTCCGTTCGACGCGGAGACCAGATCAAGCTCCGCCCGCAGCCGCTTGCCGGCTGCTCCCGGCTGCTCCGAAGGAATCTCCCCTTCGGCCCATTTGAAGTCCAGGACCGCGCGAACCTGGACGTTTTTCGACGCCACGTGCGCCGCCACGCCCACCAGCCGCTGGTCGTCCCAATCGAGTGCAAGATAGTCGGCCATCGATCTCTCGAAGTTAGTCCAAAGTCCGCCGTTCAGAACTCAAAGTCGACCGCACGAAACAGGCGCGTGTCACGCCTGATTGGGCGACCTTGGTGTTTGTGACGGATTCCTTAAGCCTAGGTCCATTTTACGGCTCGCCCGACCCCCCTGCCGGGCGGTCAAGGCACTCCTAACTGTTGTCGCGTAAATCCGCGGCCGAGTTCGCTCAGGTCGCGGATGTTGAGGATTCGCGCGGGCTGAACGGCCGCATCGATCACCGCTTCAAGCCGCACAACCGGCCCTCCGTCGTCAAAGTAGCCGACCGACTGGGCGCGGTAGACGTCGCCGCGGGCGGTCAGGTAGGGGTCGAGCCCCTGCATCGTGTTGGCGGAGCAGAACCCTTCCATCACCAGCCACGCATTGGTGGCCCGCGGGCTCTGCGAGCTGGCCGCCTGCGACGTGCTGCCGGCCGTTTGGGCGGCGCTGATCTGAGTGGCCAGTTGCACCGTCATATTCGGCAGGCCAAGCAGGACCTGGATCGGGGCGGTGTTGACGTTGATTCTGCCCTGGATGAACAGGTCGTCCGTGAGCGTCAGCTGATCGAGCAGTTGCGGGAGATACGTCACGATCTGGCTCTGTGAGGAGGA
The DNA here is from genome assembly GCA_963813715.1 of uncultured Planctomycetaceae bacterium. GTDB lineage: Bacteria > Planctomycetota > Planctomycetia > Planctomycetales > Planctomycetaceae > DASPSM01. The sequence goes on from CAWFAK010000017.1 coordinate 50,265, forward strand.
GAACGGACTGGTGAGCGTTGTCGCCCGGCCGTTGACAGTTGCGCGGACCGTGCCGCCGATCACCTGGTAGACCGAGGTGAAGGTGTGGCTGCCGGTTGCTGGCGGCATGGGGATCTGTAGCCCGTCGCGCAGGGCGGTCTGACCGCTGTTCCGATTGCCGCGGCTGGGCGCGTTGCCCGAGCTGCCATTGGTCTGCCCGCTCGAGCCGCCGCCGGATCCGCCCCCCGAACTGCTGCTTGACGAAGAGCCCTTCGACGAACTGCTCCCTGAGGAACCACTCGAACCGCCCCCGGAGCCACCGCCGGAACCGCCGCGACCGCCGCCCCCGCCTCCGCCCCCGCTGCTGGTCGTGGCTGCGGCGCCGTTCATCCGCCAGGCCACGATGTACTGGGCCTGCTTCACGCCGAGCAAGCCGGCCAACTGGTCATAGAGCCCCGGCAGGTCCTGCTGATTGATATTGATCCGCGAAGAGCCATCCTGCTGAATGTTCCGCTCGGCACTGTAGACCGTAAAGTAGGCTGACCAACCGCGGTCGAAATACCCGTCGCCGTTGACGTCCTCGCCGGGATCCATGACGCCGTTGCGATTGAGGTCTTCACCATAGAGCAGAGCCGGCGTGACCCCTTTGACCAGCAGCAAGTCGTCGAGGCTTTGGAGCGGTCCGTTGGCGGCGCGGTACGGAGGCGAGAGGGTCGAATAGTAGTCGCTCTCGACGCCGTATTGGCGGGCCGTGTCATCCGGATCGATGAAATCCAGGATGGCGTCGGCCAGGTCGTTGGTCATGTAGGGCAGGTTCAGGAGAAAGTTGCGGGCCGTGGTGTCGTTGATGTTCAGGGCCGAGTTCTGCTGCCACAAAGCCAGCGAGTTGAGATTCAGCTTGCCCGACTCGTCCGTCAGCCCGTAGCGCACGCCCTTGGCGGCAGGGTCACTGGAGTCGCCCGCGATGACGCTGAAGCGGCCGCGGCCGCGGGGAACGTCTGACTGCTTGACCACAACGGCCTCAAGCGCGTCGGGCCGGTTCATCACGAACTCAGGCTGCAGCCGCTCGGTCGGGTCGCTCAAGATGGTGACGGCCATGTCGATGCCCGACTCGGCGAAGGCGCGGGCCTGGGCCGAGCGACCGAAGCGGTTCGTGGCCTCGTTTTCGGCGACACACATCTCCACGAGCGTGTAGGCCGCCAGCGCCAACAGCACAATGATGACGAGGACGATCAGCAGGACGGTGGCCCGTCGAGACGTAAACGGTTTGGAGATAGCTCGCTTCATAGGGATCTTCACCGTTCGGGTCACTGGGACATGTTGGTAACGGTGCTGTTGATCGTTTGCTGCGAGATCGGTTGGGGCGCCGCCGAGCTTGTGATCGCAACGACGTGTCGATAGCTGCGGGACGCCTGGTCCTGGCTGGCCTGCGTCCGGGCGTTGTACGGATCGTTTTTCCCGACGCTGATTGTGATTTCGACCGCTTGTGGCAGGCTCTGCAAGGTCGCGCCGCTCCAACTCGTCTGCCAGGTGGTGCCGTCAAAGTAGCGAAAGCCGATCGACTCGATCTCCGGTGCGACGACGCGGCGCGCACAGTGACGACGTCGACCCAGTTTCAATCGCGTAGCCGATCGCGGTCCGCTCGCCTTCCACACGCGCCAGTCCCGCGGTGATCTCTTTGCCATCGGGCGTCATCTGTCCGGAACCGCCGGCCGCCAAAATGGGAGACTGGGGGCCGCCCAACACAAAGTACGCGACCACCTTCATGTCGCCGTGCACGCCCGCGATTTGCGAGGGACCGGCGCTTGAGGTCTGCGAAGCCGACTGTGCTCCCGTCTGTTGCTGGGCGGCCAGCGGGAGGGGATGCGGCGTCAGCGTGTTGAGGACCAGCGAATTAGCATCGCCATAGAGCCCGAACACGCTTCGCGAGTAGACGTATTGAAGCGGATCGGTGCCCTGAGCGCTTTGCGTGCTGGACGAACTGGAGCTCGAGCTGGAACTACTGCCGGAGCTGGAACCGCTCTTAGAGCCGGAGCTGCTGCTGCCAGAACTGCTGCTGCCAGAACTGGAGCCCGCGGTCGTTGTGGCGGTGGCGGCGATCGGCTGCGGGGGGACAACGTCGCGGAGATCGACTTCGAGCTTGGCAAAGACGGCCCGCACGAGCCGCGTTTCGCTCATATCGTCCGTGGCGGCCGTCGTCATCCGGCGGTACAAGTCGATCGCGGAGGCGATGCAAAGAATCAAAAGAGTGCTCAGCCCGACTGCCAGGATCACTTCGATCAACGTAAAGGCCGCGCGGCTGCGCCGACGGCCGGCGGGCCTGCGCACTTTACGCATTGATTGGAGGGTCAGCTGCTTCACGGGGCGATTCTCACTGGCTGGCCTGCGATTGCTGCTGAGTCAGTCCCGACTGCAGGGCTTTCTGCTTGGCGGCTTGGATGGCACTGCTGACGAATGCTTGCTGGTCGCGGACGAGGCGAGTCATCGTGAACGATGCGTCGACCGCCTGCTGCGCCTGCCGGCATTGGACGGTCACCTCAACCTGATTAATCCCCGTATGCGCGCCGGGGCTCACATTGACGCTATACGTCCAGCCGTCGAGCCCCGGATCGCTAAACGACGACTCGCCTGACCCGCTGCTGGGAATTGCCCCGCCGACGACTTCGGCCATTTTCGTTTGGCACAGCAGGACGGCCTGCGACTGCAATCGCGCCTGGAGGGCCGCCCGCGTGGCCGTCGAGAGAGCCTGCGACAATGCGGTGATCGCGCCGGCGAAAATGGCCATCGCGATGACCACTTCAAACAGGGTGAGGCCTTGGTGCTGTGAAAAGCCCCCGGCCCTTGCGATGCTGCGGTTTTTCGCTCGGCGCTTCATCAGCGAGCCTCCGTCTCGAGAGTCTTGACGAAGATCTCACCCGTGACTTCGCGGACGGTGATGCGATAACCGGACCCGCGCGTGTCGACGATCGCGAAGGTGGCGTCGGAGGCAGTGCCGTCGACATGAAAGTAAATTGGATCGGACCAGGTGGCCGACGCGTACTCTTGCGCGGTCGGCAGCTTTGCCATTCCGGCCTGCCAGCCCGGATCGCCCGAGGCGGGCAGCGGCGGCGAGTCCGGCGGCGGTGCGCTCGACGTGCTCACTTGAAACGAAAGCGTCTCCGGCAGCGTCCCTGCGACAAACATCCCCGGAGCCAGCGACCGCCCCATCGGAACTCAGGGCCGTTCCCGGAGAACTCAGGACTTCGATGTCGATCGGCACGGCCACGTAGCGGCGGCCCCCCGGCTCGAACCGAAACTGATAGGTCGACGTAGCGTCGATCGCGTGCACGCGCGTGCCGGCGAGCGCCGCTTGCACCTGCTGCGTCCCATCCTTCAGATGATAATTGGCCAGCACTCCCATGACCGACGGCGCGACCGCCCCCGCGCAGATCATCAAAATGCCGATCACGAGCAACAGCTCGAGCAGGGTGAAGCCGACCCGCGAACGGCCGCGGCGACGGGGCGCGCACCGACCCGCGGCGGGCCAGCTTGCCGCGGATCGAATCTGCCCGGATCGCGCCCTAACCTGCATGAAATTGGCCCTGCCGCTGGCGTGCGACGTTTATTGTTCGCTCCAACTGTTGATGTCGTCGCCCGAGCCGTCTTCGTTCTGACGATTCGGTCCCGACGACCAGACGGCCGGCTTGTCGCCCTTGCCTTTGCTGGTCGGGTATTCGTAGTACAGCTGCTCGCCCCAGGCGTCCTTCGGCGTGGCGTCCATGTAGGCGCCGATCTTCTTGCCGTGATAGTCCGCGGCGCTCGTCAACGAGGTGAGCGCCTCGCGGCCGCCCGACGGATACTGCCCGTCGTGGTCGAGAGCGTACATGGTGAGAATCTGCTGCAGGGTCTTGACGTTGTTGCGGGTCTGCTGCTCATAGGCGGCCTGTTGGCGGCCCAAGAGAGCCGGCACGACGGCCGCGGCGATCACGCCCAGAATCGCGACGACCAGCAAAACTTCGATCAGGGTAAAGCCCGAACGCTTGGCTCGACGGAGACGCTGGCTACGCATGTTTCCAATCCTTTCGAATGGCACGGGTTGAGGGTTTGTTGGCAAAACCGGGGGGTTCGGTTTCAGTTTTGGGCTTTCAGAATTCACAAACAATGTCTTTGTTTTTTCAGCAACGTTTAGAACACCGTCGACGACTGCAGAATCGGCAGCAACAGCGCCACCACGACGAAGAGCACGATTCCCGCCATCACGGTGAGCATGATCGGTTCGAGCATTCGCACGAACATGTCGAGCGTTCGGTTGGTCTGCCGCTCGAGCGTGTCGGCGACGTCGATCAGCACCTGTTCGAGGTTGTTGGCTTCTTCGCCGACGGCGATCATCTCCACGATTTCCGCGGGGAACTCACCGCACTGCGATAAAGGATCCGCCAGCGATTTACCGGTCGAGACGTTGTCGGCCGCATTGCTGATGGCCGCCGCCAGAACCTTGTTGCCCGTCGCGTCCTTGGCGATTCTCAGGCTTTCGAGAATGGGAACGCCGTTCTTCAAGAGCGTGCCCAGGATGCGGCAGAACCGCGAAATGGCAAAGTTGCGGAAAATCGGACCGGCGCCGACGATTCGCAGCCGCGCCTTGTCGAACCAGAGCCGACCCGCATCGGTCTGGGCAAGCCGCCACAAGTAGGCCCCGAGACCGCCCCCGACCAACAGCAGGATCAGTCCGTATTGCTGCAAGGTTTCGCTCAGCCACAAGAGCCACGTCGTGGCGGCGGGCAGGCTCCCTTTTTGCGACATTCGCTCGAAGATTGGCGTGAATTTGGGGACGAAGAAGGTCAACATCGCCGTGACGACGGCCGTCCCCATCACCACGAGGAACGCCGGGTAAACCATGGCGCCGACGACGCGGCTCTTGAGCATTTCCTGGTGGTCGGTGAAGTCGGCGATCCGCTTCAGCACGTCTTCGAGGAAGGCCCCTTCTTCGCCTGCGCGGACCATGCTCACCGCCAGGTCGTTGAAGACCTTGGGATGTTTGCGCATGGCTTCGCCGAGCCGCGTTCCTTCGGCGACGTCCTGCCGAACCACTTCCAGCACCGCTTTGAGCGACGACTGTCCGGCCTTGCGTTCAAGGAGCTCCAGGGACCGCAGCAGCGGAACGCCTGAGCGGAGCAAGTCCGACAACTGGCTGTACGCGATTGCCAGGTGCTTGGGGCGCACGCGGCGCGTGCCGCACCTTGCGTTGGGCCACGGCCGCGGGCGCCAGGTGCAGCCGCAGGGGAAAGAGCGCCTTGCCCGCCAACTGGCTGAGCGCTTCCTGTTCGGTGCCAGCGGACAGGACTCCCGTGACCTGCTTGCCGCCGGCGGCCCGTGCTACGTATTGGAAATCGGACATGCTCGACCTGACTACCCAGACGCGGCTCGTGCGGCGTTTCGTGTCCGCCCTAATCTCTTTCCGACGATTCGCTCAACGCCCAGCGACTTCCGGCAAATTCCTTCTGGCGGCTCGGATCCGGTGATCCCCTTCCACCACGAAGCTCAGCGTACCTGGCGGCCGCGGGGATGGCCCCGGCTGAGATCCAGACCGGGCAAGGGATCGGCGGCCGCCCCGCGCCCTTCTGCCTGCTCAGCCGGTGCTAAAATGACGTCCCCTTTGTGACTCGAAGGACTTCTTCGAGACTCGTCGTGCCCTGGCGGCACTTTTCGTAGCCGCTTTGACGCAGCGTCTTCAACCCTTTCTTGAGTCCGTACTGCAGGATGTCGCCCGAGGTGGCCCGCTCGACGCACATGTGTCGCACAGTCGAATCCGTCATCAACAGCTCGTAAACGCCCGAACGCCCCATGTAGCCCGTCTCGCGACAGACGCGGCACCCCACGGGGCGAAACAGTTCTTCCGGCACCGGCTGGGGAAAATCGTGCGGTAAATCGTCGGCCGTGGGCCGATAGGCTTGTTTGCAACGCGAGCACAGCAACCGCACGAGGCGTTGGGCGAGCACGCCTTCGATCGTGCTGGCGACCAGGTACGGTTCGACGCCCATATCGACCAGTCGCGTAAAGGCGCCGCACGCGTCGTTGGTGTGCAGCGTGCTGAAGACCAGGTGCCCGGTCAGCGACGCCTGGATGGCGCTCTGCGCGGTCTCGCCGTCTCGGATTTCTCCGATCAGAATCACGTCGGGGTCGTGACGCAAAATGCTTCGCAGTCCCATGGCAAACGTCAGCCCGATCTTCGAGTGCACCTGGATTTGGCTGATGCCCACCGTGTGATATTCGACGGGATCCTCGACCGTAATGATCTTAACGGTCGGATCCTTAATGGCATTTAAAGCTCCGTAAAGCGTGGTGGTTTTGCCGCTACCGGTCGGGCCGGTGACCAGAATGATGCCGTGCGGCAGGGAGATCAGCTCGCTGAACGGCTTGAGCACGTCCTCGGGCATGCCCACGCCCCTCAAGTCGAACTTCATTCGCTCCTTGTCGAGCAACCGCAGCACCACTCCTTCGCCGTAGAGCATGGGGATGATCGACACACGGACGTCGATCTCGCGGCCGGAGACTTTGAGCTTGATGCGGCCGTCCTGCGGGAGACGCTTTTCGGCGATATTCAGCCGCGACATGATTTTCAGTCGCGTGACGATCGCCGCGTAAAACTGGTTGATCTCCTGCGGGACGGGTTGCACGCGGAGCATGCCGTCCAAGCGGAAGCGGACGGTCAGGCCGCTTTCCTGCGGCTCGATGTGCACGTCGCTCGCCTGCAGCTCGAGGGCTTCGACCAAGAGTTCGTTGACGAGCCGAATGACCGAGGCCGACTGGGCGATTTCCGCCAGGTCGCCGGCCCCGTCTCCCTGGTCGGAGACGACCTCGATCCCTTCTTCCAGGCTGCGGGAGACGAGCTCGTTGATCGTGTCGCCGCCGACGCCCAGGTGCTCTTTGATCCGCTGCAGAACGTCGTCGCGGCGGGCGAGAACCGGGTCGAGCCGAAAGCCCGAGAGAGCGCTCAGCTCGTTGAGGGCCTCCAGGTTGAACGGGTCGTCGATGGCGACTTTGACTTTGCCGTTCGTTCGGCTGATCGGAAGCACAGCATGCCGGAAGACCGCCGACGTGGGAAACTTCGCCAGCAGGGTGCGATCGATCTCAATCGACTGAAGATCGACGAATTTGAGACCCAGGGCCTCTGCGAGAGCTTTGAGGGCGTCTTCCTCGGTGACGATCCCCTGCTCCACTAGCAGCTGATCGATACGCCGACCGTTCGCCTGCGGAACAGCGGCATCGAGCTGATCGCGCGTGACAAGTCCGCGTTTTACGAAAAGTTCACCAATATCCACGGACAGTTGCCTCGCGGGAGGGAGCCACCCCGGTTTTAGAGAGCTAATCTCTCTAGGGAAGCGACAGGGCGGTCAACACTGAGAGCCGCGGGGAGCAGCTCCGAAGGTGTCAGGGGTCGCTGCAAAGGTCGTTTTGAAAAGGTACTTCCTAAGATCCTACGCTCGCTCAGACAGGCAAGCAAGGGTGACCTTCGTCTTCGGAACTAGAGACGCAGAAACACCTTCAGGTAGAATTCAGCGTTGCATAATGGATTTGGGCAATGCAATACTTTTATCTGTTCCATTGACCCAAAGAGGGGGTGAGATGAGTCGCCACGCTGTGCAAAAAGTTCTCGTGCTGGCCTTGTTGTTTGCGCTGGCCGCTCCTCCGATGACCGCTTTTGGGCAGCCGTATCCCGGTGGTGGCGGCGGACCCGGGGGATTTGGCAGAGGGCGGCGAATACGCGGCGGGAATTGGGGAAACATGTTCCCCAACGGCATGCCCACTCCTCCCACGGCCACTCCTGCGACGGAAGAACCGAAAAAAGACGAAAAGAAGGACGAGAAGAAAGACGCTCCCAAGGAGCCGACCGGCCCGCCTCCGGTGATTCGGCCGCCTGCGATGGATAATCCGGCTGTGCTGGAAACGCAGAAGATGCGGGTCGACGACAAGAAGCACGACGTCAGCTTCAACTTTCAGGAAGCCCCGTGGCCCTTCGTGCTCGACGAGGTGGCCCGCGTCTCGAACATGACCCTCGACTGGCAGACTCTGCCGGGCGATTCGCTGAACCTGCGTTCCAGCGGACGCTACCCGATCGCCCAGGCGCGCGACGTCGTCAACGCCCAGCTGTTGGCCCGCGGCTACTCGATGCTGGTCGACAACAAGTCCCAGTCGATCAACGTCGTCAATCTCGACAGTCTCACCACCGCGCTCGTTCCACGAGTCGCTCCCGAAGACCTGGAAAACTTGCCGCCCCACGACCTCGTGAAGGTCTCGTTCCATCTTGATTGGTTGCCGGCCGACAAGGCCGTCGACGAGTTCAAGCCGATGCTCTCGCCGAAGGGGAAACTCTTCCCCTTGAAGGCCACCAACCGGCTCGAGGCGATCGACGCGGTCGAAAACTTGCGCGAGATCTCCAAACTGCTCGACGAAGAACAGAACGGCAAAGGCGACCACGGCGTGAAGATCTTCGAGCTGCGCTATACCCGCGCGGCCGACGTCGTCGACCAGCTGCAAAGCTTCCTGAACTTGAAGAAGGACCAGCCTGCCGGTGCGGCGCCGCAGGGCGGGCAGCAATCGATGATGGCGATGGCCATGCAGATGCAGCAGCAACAACAGAACCAGCAACAGCAGGCCGCACAGGCGAGTGCGCAGCCGAAGCCGGAAATTCGCCTCTTGGCGCTGCAGCGCAATAACAGCGTGCTGGTGAACGCTCCGCCCGACCAGATGGGTATCATCCGTTCGGCGATCTTCAACATCGACGTGCCGTCCGAACGCGCCTCGTTGGCGGGGAACGGGACGCTCTTCCACGCTTACCGGCTCGCGACGCTCGATCCGGAATCGATGATCAGCATGCTGGAGGCCGTCGCCGATCTCGACCCGCAGACAAAGCTGGAGGTCGACAAGAAGAACCGCACGGTTATCGCCTACGCGAGTCCCCGGGATCAGCAGGTCATCGCCGCGATGGTGCAGAACCTCGACGGCACCGATCGCTTGCTGCACGTGATCCGGCTCCGCAAGCTGGATGCCGACATGGTCGCCGGCACGATCCGGGCGCTGCTCGTCGACGAAAAAAAGCAGGATAACAACAACAACGGCGGCGGATTCGGCTTTGGTCGCCGTTTCTTCGGCGGATTCGGTCAGCAGAACCAGCAGGAAGAACAGCCGACCACGAAGTTCCGCATCGAAGCGGACGTGGTCGCCAATCGCTTGCTCGTCTTCTCCAACAAGATCGAGCTCGATCAGGTCGAAAACATGCTCGCCCAGCTGGGTGAGGTGCCACCGAAAGAGGGCAGCGCCGAGACGATGCGTGTGCTTGACTTTGGCGCCGGCGACGACGAGCAGCAGCTCTTGGAGCGTCTCCGCCGGGCGTGGCCCTCGATGGGCAAAAACGGCAACAAGCTGATCATCGATGTGCCTCCGAAAAAACCCACCGAGCCGGCTCCGGCAGACACGAACAAGCAACAGCCGGCTCCCAAAAAGGACTCGGCCACGGCACCGTCCGCTTCGACGAGCGAACCCGCGGCGTCACGACCCAACGCGCAAAAGGCGGAAATCCGCATGGCCGGTCTCGAGCGCGGGACGCAGTTGGCGCAAGCCGACGCCAAGTCGGCTCCCGCCGACAGCAAGACTGAGAGCACGCCAAAACCCTCCATGGCCACGCCGCCGAGGATAAACCAAGAGCGCGATCCCCGACGAAACGGCTTTCGGCGGGGCCGCATGCCGCGCCGGCTGCCGGAGGCTGTCGACGCGCCCGCTCCCGAGGCACAGTCGGCCGCGAAGCGGCCCGCCGACAACTCAGTTCCGGGCGATCCGATCTACATCACCCGCGGGTCCGACGGTCGGCTGCTCATCTCTTCTCGCGACACGCGGGCCTTGGATGATCTCGAAGAGATCATGGCGCGCCTCGCCCCGCCGCGGAAGGATTATGAGATCTTCGCCCTGCAATTCACGACGGCTGCCTCGATGCGGATCATGCTGGACGATTTCTTTTCGGTCGAAAAGAAGGAATCGGCGGCCGATCAGCGCATGCGCCGCTGGTCGTTTGGGACGACGATTCAACGACAACAAGAAGGACGACACGCCCCGCCTCTCGCAGCGCAAGCCGCTCAAGTTCATCGACGACGACGCGACCAATTCGATCCTCGTGCAAGGGGCGTCGGCCGATCAACTGCGGCGGATCGGCGACATCATCAAGATTTACGATCGACCGGAAAAGCCGAACTCGCGGCAATCGCGGATCACCCAAATCTTTCAGATCAAGCACAACAAGGCGTCGGTCATCTCCGACATGGTCAAGGAACTCTACAAAGATTTGCTGAGTGCCAACGACAAGGCCCTGGAAAGCTATAACCAGACGAAGAGCCAGGGGGGCGGGCGTGGCGGACGCTTTACCACCATTCTCGATTTCGGCGACCACGAGGACGACGGCAAGCTGAACCAGGGGCGGTTCAAAGGTTATTTGTCGCTTGCCGCCAATGATGCCACCAATACGATCATGGTCTCCTGCCCGGCCGTGCTGATGCCAAACATCGAACAAATGGTGGAACGGCTCGATCAGGCCGCCGTTCCCGTGGCACAAAGCATTCAGATGATCAAGATCAACAGCGGCATCGACTCCGAAGGCGTTGCAGAAGAAGCTCACAGAGCTGTTGAAGCCGACGACGACGCAAGGCGAGGTCAAGACGGGCGAGACGCCGGCCGGTCAAACGCCCGGTGGCCAAGGCCAACGTCGCGGCGGCGGCAACGGTGGTGGTGGGGGGGGCCGTGGGGGTGGTGGACGCGGCAACGGCGGCGGCAACGAGTAACGCTCCGCGCTGATCCAAACAACCAGAAATTGCGTGTGAGGGCGATCCGTTACGGCGGACCGCCCTCACGCTGTTTTAGGACGGCGCAGTTGGACCACCCTGCTGGACCCCGCTGTCGGATTGCGTGCAAGAGCGTCGCACTCATCGGTCGACATTTCGGTCGGACGTTGTGTCCTTTGGGAGTTTGTCCTTTCGCGAGCCTGTTCGCTTCCGCGCAAATTCGGCGCGCTGCCATGCGCATTCCCGCGGGAATTGTCCGCGCACCGCGGTGTGTCGTTCGTTAGCGCATACGCGCGTTTCTGGTGAGCACGCACCGACTTGCTGAATGCAATTGCGTTTTTCGCGCGCTCACTGGCATACTTGAGCCGTGCCTCGGCCGCTCCGTGATTTTTTGCGGGGCGAGAGTCGGTTCGACGGTTCTGGAGAAGGAGAGGACGATGCGGCCGTTCGAGAATTGTCCAGATTGTGCCGACGGAGAATTGTCGGCAGTCAATCGCCGCCAGTTTGTCAAAACAATCGGCGTCACCGCAGTCGCCGCATCGAGCGTTTCGCTCACGGGGACTGCATTTGCCAAAGAAGCTGCCGGCTCCGGCAACGCCGCGCGGCCCGAAACGTTCGCTCAAAAGCTTTATGCCTCCCTCACGCCGACGCAGCGGCAGAAAATCGCCTTCCCCTGGGACTACACCGACAAGCGCGGTCTCCTGCGGATGCACGTTGAGAACAACTGGCAGATCACCGAAGAGAAAGTCGCCAGCGACTTCTTTACCAAGGACCAGCAGGACATCATCGAGGCGCTTTACTTCGGCCTCTACAATCCGGACTGGAAAGACCGCATCAAGAAGCAGCTGGCCGACGACGCCGGCGGCTACGGCCAGGCCCAGTCGATCGCCATGTTCGGCACGCCTGAAAGCGGCAAATTCGAGTTCGTCATGACGGGCCGCCACCTGACGATCCGTTGCGACGGCAATTCGTCCGGCCACGTCGCCTTCGGCGGGCCTATCTTTTACGGCCACGCGGCCCAGGGCTTCAACGAGAAGGCCGACCATCCGGGGAACGTCTTCTGGCATCAGGGGCTCAAGGCCAACGCGCTCTTCAAGATGCTCGACGGGCGACTCCGGAAAGAGGCGCTGATCGCGCAAGCGCCGAAAGAAAGCCGCGTGCAGTTCCGCGATCGCAACAAGATCGAAGGTCTGCCGGCCTCGGAGCTGTCAGCCGACCAGAAGGCCCATCTCAAGGGGGTGCTGGAATCGCTCATCGAGCCCTACCGCACGTCGGACCGCGATCATGTCATTCGCTGTCTCGACGCGCAGGGCGGCCTCGACGCGTGCCGCATCGCCTTCTATCAATCGGGGGATATCGGCAACGACCAGGTGTGGGACATCTGGCGGCTGGAAGGGCCCTCATTCGTCTGGCACTTCCGCGGCAGTCCCCACGTGCACGTCTGGGTGAATGTGGCGGATGATCCTTCGGTGCGGATCACTGCCGTCGGTTGATCCGCGCGGGCCAAATTAAAGATTGCCCGCGTCGGCAGAGACCGTTATGCTGTGACGCTCTTGCGTGGCCCACATGATGGGGCCGGTCGTTCGAAAAGATTTCGAGGCAGTTGCAATTGGGCGCGGCACACGTGACTGGGGCCATTCGTCACATCTCGCTTGCGGGCCGCGCTCGTTGCGGCTGCGGCCGTCGTGCGCGGATCGCAACGCTGCCACTCGTGCGCCGTCGCGCCGGTCCGCGAACACGTTCGTTTGTTCGCAGCCATTGATTCGCTTGCGCCATCTCTCGCTCTGTTTCGGGCTGAATCGCAGTGTTTGAGGAAATGCCGGGCCGTTAGACAGACGCATTTGACGGATTAGACAAGACGCACTCACGGAATCGATGCCGTCCCACATTTGGGACGAATTTCGCGGACGCACCCCGGACACCACCGGGGAAGAGCCGCGAGAGAATTCGACAGGGCCGAGGCCAACTGTGAGACAGGGATCACCGGGCCCGGGGATAACCCGGGTGGGCAGCCGCGAATCACTGGAGAAATCAATCGTGGTGGAACAGTCGGCATTCACACAATCCGCAGCCGAACCGCGACTTCAACCGCAGTCCAAGAGCCCCGACATGCTGCGGCTCGCGGTGAATCAGCTCACGACCCTGGCCTGGGAAGTCGACGACGAGGCCATCGCCTACCACAAAGAGGGCTTTCGTGCCCTGGGGCTCTGGCGGCCAAAGCTCAGCCAGTTCGGTGAAGAGCGGGCGGCGGAGCTGTTTCGGGAATTGGGGATTTCCGTCTCGAGCCTGTCGTGGGCCGGCGGCTTCACCGGCAGCAACGGCTGGAGCTTTTTGGACTCGCTGGCCGACGCCCGGGCGGCGATCAAGGCGGCCGCGCTGGTCGGGGCTGAGTGCCTCAATGTCGTCAGCGGGCCTCGGAGCGGACACACCGATAGGCATGCGCGGCGACTGATCTCCCAGGCGCTCGCCATTCTGGCCCCCGAGGCGGCCGACGCAGGCGTGACGCTGGCCCTGCAGCCCATGCATCCCGATTTCTCCCGTTCGTGGACTTTCGTGAATGCGCTCGATGCCACATTTGAGGTCATCAGTAACATCGAGCCGCCCGTGAAGATCGCCTTCGACGTCTATCACCTCTGGAACGAGCGGCGGCTGCTCTCGCGGATTCCCGAATTGGCGCCGCACGTGGCGCTCGTGCAGCTGTGCGACGCTTGGCGCGGCCATCGCGGCGGCCGCCGCATGCTGGGTGACGGAGAGATTCCTCTCTCGGCGATCGTGCAGGCGTTCGACGCGGCTGGGTACGCCGGCTACTATGAGCTGACGACCTGGTCGAGGCTGCTGTGGCGACAAGAACTACTGCGAACTGTTGCGCGAATGTCGAGCCCGCTTCGACAATCTCTGCCGCCGGCCGGTCCCCGCCGCACTCGCCGGCAACTGATCCCTCCCGAGCCTGCAAGGCCGGAAACCATCGAGCGAGCCCGCGAGTTGCGTGAGCGCCGCGGACGATTCGTCTCAATCTCGTCGCGTGTTGCGGTGCTGTGCCTCGTCGCCGCCACGGTCGCTAGCCGCCCTGCCTTGGCCCGCGAGCCGATTCCCGATCGCCTGGTTGTGCTCACCTTTGACGATTCGGTGAAATCGCACTTCACGATCGTGCGGCCCATTCTGCTCAATCACCACTTCCGCGCGACGTTCTTCATCACCGAGGGCTTCAATTTCAAGACCGACAAGCAGAACTACATGACCTGGGAGGAGATCGCCCATCTGCACCGGGACGGCTTCGAGATCGGGAACCACACGCGCGATCACATGGCCGTCATCCAGAAGAACCTGGGCCGATTGAAGGAACAGATCGAGGCGATCAACGACCGCTGTGCGGAGTTCGGTCTGCCGCGAACGACCGTGTTTGCCTTCCCGGGCAACGGCATCGATTCGGGCGCATTGCCGATACTGAAATCTCTCGGTTTCAAGTTCGCCCGGCGGGGCGGAGCGCCGGAGTTTCCGTACAAGGAAGGCCGCGGCTTTGCCTACGAGCCTGGTCGCGATCATCCGCTTTTGATTCCGTCGGCTGGCGACGCGCGGCCCGATTGGACGCTCTCCGACTTCAAGCGAGCCGTCGACCAGGCACGCGCCGGCCGCATTGCCGTGCTCCAGTTTCACGGCGTGCCCGACCTGGCTCATCCCTGGGTGCATTCGCCGGTCGAGCGGTTTCGGGAATACATGCAGTATCTGGCCGACCATCATTTCCAGGTGATCGCCCTGGGGGATCTCGAACGCTACGTGGACACGAGCGAAGTGCCGTCCAATCCCTGGGCGGTGATCGAGTCGCGGGAGCGGTCGCTGCACGCGCCCCCAGCCGCTCCGCGCATCGGGAAATAGCCGGACAGGCCGCAGCCCGCTTCATTTCAATCGCTGTCGCTTTAGTCGGCGTCGCTCTCTGGGTTATGCTGAGGCTGCGATCCTGTGACGCACGCGGCGGGATCGACAGTCCCGCCCGACTTCGCGATGCACGCCCGATCTTCCTCGCGCAGGAGAAGCCACCGATGTTCGTCCGAGAGACGCTTGCCCAGAATCCGCCCCTGTCCCGCCGCCAGGTATTGCAGCTTGCCGCGACCGGCGCCGCCGCCACGTTGGTTCCGGGGCTCGCGCGTGCCAGCGACGACAAGGATCCCTACGCCGGCCTCAAGATGGGGATGCAGAGTTTCTCGTTGCGGGCGTTTGATACAAAGACGGCCCTGCGTCACACCAAAGAATTGGGACTGAAGTATTGGGAAGCGACGCCCAATCACATTCCCCTCACGACGCTGCCCAAACAAATTGAAGCATCCAAGGCCCTGCTGCAGGACGCGGGCATCACCTTGATGGGTTTCGGCGTCATCGGATTCGACGGCAACGAAACGAAGGCCCGCCAGACGTTCGACTTTGCCAAGGCGATGGGGCTGTATTCGATCAGCGCGAACCCCAACAAGAACAAGGCGACCTTCGATTTGTTGGACAAGCTCGTGGCCGAGTACGACATTCCGATCGCCATCCACAACCACGGTCCGCACGCGCTCTACAGCAAGATCAGCGACGTGGCCGACATCGTGAAAGACCGGCACCCCAAGATCGGCGCCTGCGTCGACACGGGGCACTACCTTCGCAGCGACGAAAACCCCGTCGAGGCGCTGGAGCGGCTTTCGAACCGCGTCTTCGGCGTGCATCTGAAGGACGTGCGGACGGTCACCGACAACGGCAAGCGCAAAAAGATTTTCACGATCGTCGGCCAGGGAGACCTGGACGTCCTAGGCTGCCTGAAGGTGCTGAAGAAGCTCAACTACCAGGGCTGCCTTGCGCTGGAATACGAGGAGAACGAGCAGAACCCGCTTTCGGACATCGCCGTCAGCCTGACCGCGGTCCGCGACGCGGCCGCGAAACTAAGCTAGCGTGTGAAGCACCAATGACGAAGCACGAATGACGAAGGAAGCACGAAGCACTGAGCCCAAATGAGCGGTTTTCGTTCGGGCTTAGGTCATTCAGGCATTCTTTCGTCATTCGTGCTTCGAGTTTTGCGCTGCCGCTAGTGTTTTTCCGCCGGCACACTTTCGGTGTTGAACGCTGCCGCCGGCAGGCCTTCGACGTTTTGCAGGTTGGGGTCAGCCACCTGGTCCCAGGCGAAGCGGACGGCAACCGGTTTCTGCACCTTGGACGACGAGACGACCACCGAGTCGCCGTCGATCGCGGCCTCGGCGTCGACGAACTTTTTGTCATCGCCGGCGACTTGGAACCAGTTGAGCGGCTTGTTGTCGCGGGCGACCAGTCCGCCGCCCACGTGCTCAAACTTCACGCGGATCTTGCTGCCGTCGATGCTCATCGACTTGTAGAGCGGGCCCGAGTAGACGATCTGTTTGCCGTACGTTTTCGCCAGCGCCCAGAGTGCGAGCCGCTTACCGACGTCCTGCTTGTCCTTGGGATGGATATCCGTTGGGTTGCCGACGTCGATGGTCACGGCCATGCCGGTATCAGGGATCGAGAGGGCGGCCGTTTGCGCTTCCCACAGCTTCGGCAAGAGAGTCGGGTTGGCGGTGCCGTAGCGGTAGGGAGCCAATTGCACGAACAAGAACGGGAAATCGCCTTCGTTCCAGACCGACCGCCAGCCGTCGATCAGGGCCTTCATCTTTTGCAAATACAGCATGCCGTCGCCCAGGTTCGATTCGCCCTGGTACCAGAGGGCGCCGCGGATCGCGAACGGGACCAGCGGGTGAATCATGCCGTTGTAAAGTCCGGTCGGCGTGTAGTTGGTCGACAGCGGACTGACGGGCCACTCGGGCGGCGACGGAATGTATTCGTGGTTCTCTTTGGCCTTCTCAGCGCGGCTCAGCCATTCGGCGTAGCGAGGAAGCGCGGCTGCCGTCGCTTTGGCAAATTCGGCCCGGGCTTTTTCGATGTCGCCCAGAATCCCCTTGAGCTCCGGCACGTCGCGAAAGCCGACGATCGGCGTCCAGGGCTCGATCCGCGTGCCGCCCCAGGATGAGTTGATGAGGCCGATCGGCACACCCAACTGCTCGTGCAGGTCACGCCCGAAGAAATAGCCGACGGCCGTGAAGTTGGGGACCGTTTTAGACGAGCAGGCCGTCCACGCTGCGGTCACGTCCTCCGCCGGGTCGCCGGCCGGCCGCATCGGGACCGTGAACAGGCGAATTTCGGGATGGTTCGCCTCTTTGATCTCCTTCCGCGCATTGTTCGACGAGGCAACGGTCATCTGCATGTTCGACTGGCCGGAGCAGACCCAGACCTCGCCCACGAGCACGTCGTGCAGCACGATCGTGTTCTTGCCTGCGACCTTCACTTCGATGGCCGATTTCGCCGAGACCGCCGGCAGCTCGACTTTCCACGCGCCGTGCTCGTCGGCCGTGGCGTCCGCGTGCTCGTTGCCGATCGTCACGGTGACCTTTTCGCCCGTGTCCGCCCAGCCCCAGACGCGCACCGGCTTTTCTCTTTGCAAAACCATGTGGTCGCCAAAGATGTGCGGGAGCCGCACGTCGGCACGGCTCGAACCGGTCAGGCCGGCCAGCAGCGTCAGGCAGCTCAGAGCAACGATTCGCGCGATTCGTTGTGGGCGAGGCATGTGGTGTCCTCAAAGGTGGGAGGGCGGGCGGGCTTCCAAAGCTCTTACAAATATGCCGTTTTTCATCCGAACGCGAAATGCACGCGGCACCGCGATCTGACAAACGCCCGAACTTTTTTTGGCGGTCGGCGCAGGTCGAGTGTTCACGTGTGAATTTGCGGAGGCGCGGCTATTGCAACATGCCGCGGGCGGCGATCGGCCAGACCGCTTCCAAGCGATCGCCGCGGAAGACGCAAAACTCGTCGTGCAGGACGGTGGTGAAGTCGGCATAGCCGACGATGAGTTCGATCTTGTCGCCAATCTTGAGGTCGTGCGAACCGGGGCCGACGTCGATCCACCCGTGCTCGGCGCTCAGCTGCACCACGTTCGCGTTCGTAAAACCCTTCACGAGCGGCATGCACATGTCGCCATTCACCGCTTTCCTGCCGGCATCGACGATCGCCCGCTCGAGCTTCGTGCGGCTGACGACGGTCGTCAGCACGGTGAGCGCCGGCTCCAGCCCGGTCACGCCGTACTGACCCGTGTATTTCGGGTCTCCGAAGATACCGCCGCCGCACTGCAACTCGGTGACGGCCGGATGATCGGCGGTGAACTGGTACGAGCCGGTTCCGGCGGCGCTGACGACGTCGCAGCGGATGCCCTTCTTGGTCAAACCGTCGCGGCAGTATTCCAAGACGCCCATCGCCTCGTTGATCTTCGCCCGTTTTTCCGTGGGATCGGCGACCTGGTGCAAATGTCCCTCGTAACCCATCAGCCCCACCATCTCGACGCCCGGCAGCCGATCGATGGCCTCGGCCAGATCGTACGTGTCGCGTCCCGGACGAATGCCGACTCGATCCATGCCCACGTTGACTTCGATGACCACGCGGCAGCTCACGCCGTGGCGGCGGCAGGTCTCGGCCAGCGGTTCGATCTGGACGTAATGGTCGCAGGCGACGATCGGATCGGCTGCGCGGCACAGCGAAACGATCCGCTCGAGCTTGGGCTGCCCGACGATCATGTTGGCAATCATCACATCGCGGATGCCGGCGGCCGCCATCACTTCCGCTTCCGAAACCTTGCCGCAAGTGACGCCGATGGCCCCGGCCGCCAGTTGTTGGAGGGCGATCGTGGGCGACTTGTGGCACTTCATGTGCGGCCGCCACTGCTTGCCACGCGCAGCGATGAAGCCGGCCATCGAGGCCATGTTCCGCTCCATCGCCGACAAGTCGAGGCACAAGAGGGGCGTATCGAGATCCAGTTTCTGCGAGCCAATCAGCGGTTGCATGCGTGCAGTCTCAAAACATGTCATCAAGATCGCGATGCGTCACTGTACTTGTGTGCGATTTCCTCTGGCAATCGTCCTTGACAGCTGTTGTAATCCTGCCACGATGACGGAGAACGAATTCCCGCGACACGAGGAGGAGTCATGAATTTCGCCGCGGTCTTTGACCAGGGATTGAGGTACGAGGCGTTTTTGTCCAAGTATGGCAGCGACGAGCAGCGCCGCCGTTGGGAAACGGTCTATTCGCACGTGCTTCTGTCGACCGATCAGAATCGGCTGCTTGCCAGCTTCGTCCGCGAGATGAAGGTGCTGGTGGTCGCGGGGACGTGGTGCGGCGACTGCGTCAATCAGTGTCCGATCTTCCAGCACTTTTCCGCGCAAAACGACAAAATTCGCATCCACTTCTTCGATCGCGACGAGAATAAGGAATTGGCACAGGAACTGTCGATCTGCGGCGGCCCGCGCGTCCCTTCGCTTCTGTTCTTGAGCGAGGATGGATTTCCCTGCGGCCGCGCCGGCGACCGGACGATTTCGACCTATCGCGATATCGCTGCCAAGCAGCTCGGTCCTTCCTGTCCCACGGGCATCGCTGCGCCGGACAAAACGCTGCTGCAGAACGTCGTCCAGGATTGGCTCAACGAATTCGAGCGGATCCAGTTGATGCTGCGAACCTCGGCCCGGTTGCGGCAACTGCACAACGACTGAGTGCTTAGAGCGGAGCGAACTACGCATGTCCGGCGGCGACGGTAGCGACGCAAAGGAGAGTCAGTCAGCCGACGTGCTGATCGTCGGCGCCGGTGTGGCCGGGCTGATCGCGGCCCGCGAGCTGGTGAAGCGCAACCGCAGCGTGTCTCGTGCTGGAAGCCCGCGACCGCGTCGGCGGTCGCACGTTCACCCAGAAGCTCGGCAAGGACTGGGTCGACTTGGGCGGCCAATGGATCGGACCGACGCAGGATCGCCTCGCCGCCCTGGCCCGCGAGCTCGATGTGCCCATCTTTCCGCAGCACCACGAGGGAAAAAAGCTCCTCTCGTGGGGGGGCAAGATCAGCAGCTTCAAGGGGAGCTTGCCCTGGCTGTCGTTGGCGACGCAGCTCGAGCTGGGGCTGCTCGATCTGCGGGTGAAGCGTTATGGCAAAACCTTCCCGGCCGACGCTCCCTGGAATGCTCGCCGCGCGGTCGAGTGGGATGGCGAAACGGTCGAATCGTGGAAGCGGCGTCATCTGCGGGCCGGCGGCTCGCGGCTGTTTCTCGACATCGTTGTGCGGGCCGTCTTCACGTCGGAGCCGCGCGATTTGTCGTTTTTGTATTTCTTGAGCTACATCAAGTCGGGACACGGCCTCGAAATGTTGACTTCGATTCCGGGCGGGGCCCAGGAGTCGCGGTTTGTCGGCGGCGCGCAAAAACTGTCGATCCGCATGGCCGAGGCGCTCGGCAATCGCGTCGTGCTCGAATGTCCTGTCTGGTCGCTTGAGCAAACAGCCGATGGCGTGACCCTGGAGACGCCGCGTGGCACGTTTCGCGGACGGTATGCGATCCTCGCGATTCCCCCCCTGCTCGCCGGCCGCATTCGTTACGCGTCGGCCCTGCCTCCGCGTCGCGAACAGTTGATGGCGCGGATGCCGATGGGCTCGTGCATCAAATATGTGGCGACTTACGAGCGCGCTTTCTGGCGGGAGGCCGGCTTTTCGGGCGAAGCATTCAGCGACACCGGGCCGACCACCACGACCTTCGACGATTCTTCACACGACGGTTCGCAGCCGGCCCTGGTCACGTTCAGCGATGGTGGCGCGGCTCGCATCTGGGGCGATCGTCCGCCCGAAGAACGCCGTCAGGCCGTGCTCTCGGAATTCGCCCGTTTTTTCGGGCCCCAAGCCGCCCATCCCACCGGCTTTCTCGAAAAAAACTGGAGCGACGATCCCTGGAGCGGCGGCTGCTACGCGGGCGTGATGGGACCGGGTGTGATGACGGACTTCGGAGTGGCCCTGCGACAGCCCTGCGGCCGCATTCATTGGGCTGGGACAGAAACGGCCGTCGAATGGACCGGGTACATCGACGGGGCAATCGAGTCGGGGCAGCGAGCGGCCGGCGAAGTAGCCGCGCGGTTAAGCGAGTGACGGCAGCCGCGGGCGCGGGCGTCCATTAGAATCGCGAAAGCCGTAACTGCCAATTTCGCGAACGATCTCGCGTCGCGGCGGTTTGATCGCGAACCTCGTCTTGGGAGTCGGTGTCGCCTTCGGAGCCGGACGTCGACGGGGTTGGGGGCGGTGTACTTGCGTTGCGGCAGCGCACTCGTCGAACGAGACAAACCGCGTCGGCAGCCGGCGCAAAAGGGCGATTTCACGAATCGCTCGGATCGGGAAGTCGGATCATCATGGCCGGGATTACGACCTCTGCGGAAGGGACTGCCGACAGGGAAAGCCACCCGGCTCTCCCGCTGTCGCCCACCGTTCGCGAATCGGACGGTGACACTCCGGCAGCCGATGCGGGTGCCGCCCCGTCTCCCGCCCCGTCTCCCGCCACTGCCGCGCCGGGCAGTCTCCGCGAGTTAATGACGGTCGCCGTGCCGCTGATCCTCAGCAGCGGCTCGGTCACGCTGATGATCACGATCGACCGCTTGTTCCTCACCTGGTACTCGGAGGAGGCACTCGCTGCGAGTCTGCCCGCCGCGGCCATGCACTGGACGGTCATGAGCGCGTTCATCGGCATGATCAATTATGGCAACGCATTCGTCGCCCAGTACGAAGGGGCCGGCCGCAAGGATCGCGTGGCCGCGTCGGTCTGGCAGGGAATTTTTCTGGCCATCGGCGCGGGACTCGTGTTTCTCTTGGTGGTTCCGCTCGCGCCGTTCCTCTTCGCGCAAGCCGGACACGACCCGGTCGTGCAGAAGTACGAGACGCAGTTTCTGCAAACGCTTTCGTTCGGCGCCGTGCCGATGCTGTTGACCATGGCGTTCGGCTGTTTCTATTCGGGCCGCGGCAAAACGCGGGTCGTGATGTACGTCGACTTTCTGTTGGCCGCGACGAACATCGCGCTCGATCCATGCCTGATCTTCGGCTTGGGACCGTTTCCGCGATTGGGGATCGTGGGGGCCGGGCTGGCGACGGTGATGGCTTACACCGTCGCCGTGATCGCGTACATCGTGCTCTCCTTCCGCCACCGCGATTCGATCGAATACGAGTTTTGGAAACACGTCGGCCTCGACCGGGAGCTGCTGGGACGTCTGTTGCGCTATGGGATTCCGACCGGTCTGCAGATGGCGGCCGAGCTTTCGGCCTTCACCGTGTTTTTGGTGCTGATCGGTCGGTTGGGTGAAGGATCGCTCGCCGCCACCAACCTGGCATTCAACGTCAACATGATGTCGTTCGTGCCGATGATCGGGCTGGCCACCGCGGTCATGACGCTCGTTGGCAAGCGCGTGGGCGAGGGACGACCCAAGTTGGCCGAGCGCACGGTGTGGCTGGCCGCCGGCGTCTCGGGAGCTTACATGCTCTTCTTCGGGGCCCTGTTCGTGCTCTTCCCCAAGATCATTCTGCGGCCCTTCACGGGAGGGAACGCGTCGGCCGAGCTGGTCGGCATCGAGCACACGGTCATCGTCTTGTTGCGGTTCATCGCGCTCTACACCTTCTTCGACGGCATGCAGCTGGTCTTCGCGTTTGCCATTCGCGGCGCGGGCGACACCCGGTTTCCGTTCTATTACACGCTGGTGTCGGCGTGGTCGATACTGGTGTTGCCGACCTGGCTGATCGTCCGCACTGGGCACGGCGGTCTCTTCGCCTGTTGGACCGCATGCTCGATTTACATTTGCCTGTTGGGAACGGTCTGCTGCCTGCGATTCGTCAACGGCAAATGGAAGACAATGAACGTGATCGGCGCGACGGGTCCGCCCATGCATGCTTAGGGCAGGCTCGCGACGGCTTTTCGATGCACCAGATCGTGGACTTGGGGGGCCACCCTCCGCCACTCCGAGCGATTGGTCGGTGGAATCGGGGCCAATCCTCAAGATCGAGCCGCGGCTCGCTGGCGGGCTTTTTGGAGCGAAATTTATTATTCCCCACGCCTGTGATAGAGTCGATGCGTCCGGGAGCCAATTGATGAATCGCTTCGAGCCGACCCACGACCAGATCGCCGCCTTCGACGACGACGGCTTCTTCATCGCCGAGAACCTACTCGACCGCGAAGAGGTCGACTTGCTGCGCGACATCGCGCGGGCCGACACGCAACTGGCCGCAGGCGCCGCCTTGCGGGCCGACGGCGAAGGAGGCGCGGTCAAGGTCAGCGTCGAGAACGAGCTGGGCGAGAGCGACATCTACAGCGCCATCGTCCGCAGCCGGCGGATCATCGAAACGATGGAACTGCTGCTGTGCGACGAGGTCTACCACTACCATCACAAAATGGTGTTCAAAGAGCCGAAGGTCGGCGGTGCCTGGGCCTGGCATCAGGACTACGGCTATTGGTACGACAACGGCTGCCTGTTTCCCTACCTGGCAAGCTGCCTGATCGCCGTCGACCGCGCGACGAAAGACAACGGCTGCCTGCAGGTGCTCAAGGGGTCGCATCACCTGGGTCGTATCAACCACGCGAAGGTCGGCGACCAGACGGGAGCCGATCCGGAGCGCGTCGCCGTCGCGGTGGAGCGGCTCGAGACGGTTTATTGCGAACTCGAGCCGGGCTCGGCTGTCTTCTTTCATTGCAACGTGCTGCACCGTTCCGACCAGAACAAGAGCGACGATCCGCGGTGGGCCTTTATCTGCTGCTACAACGCCCGCGAAAACGATCCCTACAAGGAGTCGCGGCACCCCCGCTATTCCCCGCTGCACAAGTGGCCGGATTCGATGATCCTCGAGATCGGACGGCGGCAATGGGCCCGCATGCAGCAGCCGGTCGCGTGAGCGCCGTGCCCGCGCCGCCCGCCACTCTCTCTCCAACCGCGCTGACCGACGCCGTGAAAGCCGAGGCGCTGCGGATCGGTTTCGACCTCGTCGGCATCGCGCCGGCCACGGCGCCCGGCGGACTCGACAGCTTTCACGACTGGTTGCGGCAGGGCTACGACGGCGAGATGGCCTGGCTTTCGCGTCGAGAGACCGCCTACGAGCACCCGCGGCACGTGCTGGACGGCGTCCGCAGCGTGATCATGCTGGCGCTCAACTATCGCACCGAGGATCCGGCCCCGCCCTGCCCCGGCGCGGGACGCGTTTCCCGCTATGCCTGGAGCGACGCCGATTATCACGCGGTCGCCCGCGAACGCTTGCGGCGGCTGGCCGATTTTCTGCATGCCCAACAACCGGGATGCCGCACGCGGGCGGTAATCGATTCGGCGCCAATGCTCGAGCGGGACTTCGCGCGGGCGGCGGGGCTCGGCTGGTTCGGCAAGAACACGATGTTGATCAACAAGCGGCAAGGCAGTTGGATCTTCCTGGCTGGCTTGCTGACCGACGTGGTGCTCGAACCCGATCAGCCGCACGAGACGGCGCATTGCGGCACCTGCACCCGCTGCCTCGACGCCTGCCCGACCGATGCTTTTCCGCAGCCGTACGTTCTCGATGCCCGCAAGTGCATCGCCTACCTCACGATTGAGCTTAAAGGTTCGATTCCCGAATCCCTGCGCAGCGGCTTGGGGGATTGGCTCTTCGGCTGCGACATCTGCCAGGATGTCTGTCCCTGGAATCACAAATCGCCACGCAAAAACGATCCGGCCTTTCACCCACGTGGCGATCTCAATCCGGCCGATCTCGAACGACTCCTCGATCTGGATGAAGCCGGCTTTCGTGAGCAGTTCGGCGCCAGCGCGCTGGCTCGCCCCGGTCGGAGCGGCCTGCTTCGCAATGCGGCCCTCGTGCTGGGCAATCAGCGGAGTCTGGCGGCCGTGCCGGCGCTCCAGCGAGCGCTCGGCGACGCAGAGGCGGTGGTCCGCGGAGCGGCCGCCTGGGCCCTGGGCGAGATCGGCGGTGACGTCGCGATCGCGGCGTTGAAAAGCCGACTTTGCGTTGAAGATAATGCGACCGTTCGTTCGGAGCTCGATGCGGCCCTTCGCGCCGGCCAGGCGTGACCTTCCCGGGAACTTTCATGTCCGAAAAAATCAAAATTGCGGTGAACGGCGCGGGCGGCCGCATGGGACAGCGGATCATCGCTCTGGCCAGCGCCGACGCGGATCTCGCCGTCACGTGCGCCGTCGAGAACAAGAACTCGCCCGTTCAGGGCCGCGATGCGGGCGACGTCGCGGGGATCGGACCGATTAACGTTCGCATCCAGCGACAGCTCGACGGTGCGATCGACGTGGTGATCGATTTCTCCGTCCCGGAATCGCTGGTGGGGCTGGCAGCGCTCTGTGCCGAACGCGAGCTTCCGCTGGTGGCCGCGACGACCGGCCTCACCGAGGCGCAAAAGTCGGAGATTCTGGCAGCCGGACATGTGATTCCGCTGATTCTCGCCCCCAGCATGAGCCTGGCCGTCAATCTGACGATGAAGCTCGTGCGGGACGCGGCGCGGGCGCTCGTCAAATACCCGGCCGGCGTCGATGTCGAGATCATCGAGCGGCACCACCGGATGAAGGAGGATGCCCCCAGCGGCACGGCCCTTGAATTCGGTCGCATCGTCGCCCAGGAAATGGGTCAAACCGAGCATGTGCACGGCCGGCACGGTCGCCCCGGCAAACGACCCCGCACCGAGATCGGCTATCACGCCGTCCGCGTCGGCGATAACGTCGGCGAGCACACGATCATTTTCGGCCTGATGGGCGAATCGATCGACCTCCACGTCCGCGGCCAATCGCGCGACAGCTATGCCTATGGCGCGCTGGCCGCCGCCAAATTCCTCGTCACGAAGGGGCCGGGCGTCTACTCGATGGCCGACGTCCTCGGTCTCGGCTGACGCGTGCGGGATTCCTTCGGGATCGCATTCTCTCCAGTTTGCCAAATCGGCAGATCCCTCAAGTTCCTCACGGTCAGAGACCGATCCATGGGATTGAGTCGGTGCGCCTCGCGGTCGCGCTTTGATCGCGAGGTCGGCGCCTCGCGGGACGGGGCGCGGCTCTCCCCGGCTCAAATCGAGACTCAGAGGCAGGGACGTGCAAAACGGAGAACAGGCGCCGCGGGCCCATCTGCATCGACTGCGCGAGTTGCTTGCAGTCGACCGGGCGGCGGGTCTGGCGTGGGCGTTTGTGGCCAGCCGACGCTGGCTCCTCGGCGCCATGCTGGCTACGTGCGGCCTCTTGTGCGTTCTCTCCCTGGGGCAAACGAAGCACTCGTTCGTCGCGCCGGCGCCTGATCTGCCGGAAGAGAAGTTTGACGACGTCACAAATTTGGCGTCCGCCTCCGCGCCAAGCGGTTCGTGGTTGCATCGCTGGCTGGGGGGCAACGAGAAACCGTCCAACCAGGTGCCCGGTCTCACGCTCGGCGTGCCTCCGGCCGACGACAGCGAGCCGCCGGAAACGTCGCGTTTGACCCGTCGCTTGGACGCCGTCCGCTCCCGACAAGGTAAGGGCGCGGTGTTGACCGGAACAATCGACCCGGTGAACACATCGGCCCGTCAGTATTCGAACGCACCGCTACGTCCGCCGGCTCAGGTGCAGGCGCCGCAGACCGCCGACTCCAATAGCAATACACGCTCCACGCCCGAGTCGGTCTTCCGTTGAGAATCCAAGGGGAAAGCTGATGTACGAGCGATATTGGGACCTGGCTTGCCGGCCGTTCGAAAATCAGTTTTCGACGCCGTTCTTTTTCCACAGCGAGACGCACGAATCCGCGCTGCTCAAGCTGCGGTACGCGATCGAGAATCGCCTGGGCGTCGGCGTCTTGTGCGGCGGCATCGGCAGCGGCAAATCGGCCGTGGCCGCCGAGCTGACGCACGAGTTGAGCGTCGAGTGCGGCCCGGTGGTGCACGTCCTGTTTCCACAAATGCCGGCTGCCGATTTTCTCGCCTACCTGGCGTCCAAGCTGGGCGGCGGAGACGCACCGGCCGACTTGCGGACGGGCCTGGACCGCACGCTGCAGCGCATCGAGAGCGTGCTGCACGACTTCGCCAAGAAAGGGCGTCGGCCGACGATCGTAATCGACGACGCGCATCAGATCGATAACGTGCGCGTCTGGGAATCTCTGCAGCTCTTGCTCAACTTCCAGCACAGCGCCGAGTGCGACTTTTCGCTGATCCTGGCCGGCGGCCTCGGCCTGATGGGACGCCTCGAGCGGACGCCGCAGCTGAACGATCGCGTGGCCGTGTGCAGCGTGCTGGAACCGCTGTCGCGGACGGAGACCATTCGCTACGTCGCGCACCGCATGTCGGTCGCTGGCGCCAAGCGGGACCTCTTCGACCGCAGCGCGCTGGACGCTCTGTGCGAACGCTCCGGCGGCGTCCCCCGTCGCATCAATCGGCTGGCCGACCTGGCCCTGGTCGTCGGCTATGCGGACGAGCTGACGGAAATCACGGGCCACGAAATCGATGCCGTGGCGGAAGAATTACCGTTCGCCGCCGCCGCGTAAGTGCGAGGCTTAAGCGCGAAGACCGAATAACGATAGAAACACGAAGCCCGAGGGAGGGTCGACTCCTGCGGGCTTCGGTCGTTTCTTCGTCATTCCCAGTTCGTCATTCATGCTTCCGCAGCTGGCTCGCGGTACATGCCGTGCTCGTGGATGTAGACTTCGCACGGCCGCGGAGTCATGAAGCGGATGCTCTTGCCTTCGCGCACGCGGCGCGGATGTCGGTGCTCGAGAGATCGATGCCCGGCATGGTGACGAGCCGCACCCGATCGGCAACCTTGTGGCCCAACGCGCGGCGCAGTTGATCGAGATCGGGCAACGGCCGGTCACCCCGGTTGACGGCTACGATCGTCGCCAGCTCGACGATGCCGGCCGGGTCGCGCCAGCCAGGCAGATCGGCGAGCGAATCGGCGCCGATCAGAAAGAATAATTCCCGCGACGGATCCTCGGCGTGAATCTCGCGGAGCGTGTCGACAGTGAAACTGCGGCCCGCCCGGCCCAGCTCGAGCCGATTGACCTCGAACTGCGGATGGCCGGCAATCGCGAACTCGACGACCTCGGCCCGCTGTTGGCCCGCGGAAATTCCTTCGGCCGCCTTGTGCGGCGGCTGACCGGCCGGCAGGAACCAGACGCGATCGAGCCCGCATTCTTCGCGGCACCGCTCCGCGAGCAGCAGGTGTCCGAAATGGATCGGATCGAACGTTCCGCCGAGTAGGCCGAGTCGCATCGTATGAGTCCGTGGGCGAGGCACGCGCCGATCCAGTGTCGATTGGCCGACCGGCCGCCTCGATTCCGGAGAATTGTAGACTCCTCCGGAACTCGAGAACCAGCCGACACCCTCGATGCCCGTCCATTTCTGTCGACCCGGGTGCTGGGATAGCATTGCCGTCGGATAGAATTCCGTCGGATAGAATTGTCCTGGGAGGGACGCCCGAGACGTGGTGGCAAAGAAAAGTTCGCAGCCGGCTCTGTTCGACGCCGTAAGCTTTCCGCCAGACCCACTGCCGTGGGAGGTGGCGGCCGAGAACGATCGGCTGGTCGCGCGGCTGGTGTTCAATCGGCCCATCGATACGCCGTTCGACTACCTGGTGCCGGATGGCTTGCGGACGCTGATTGCGCCCGGGCAGCGCGTCAAAGCACCGTTCGGCAAAGGCGACCGGCACACCGTCGGCTACTGCGTGGCGCATCGCGGCGACGAGCGAGCAAAAGCGGCTCAAAACGATCGACTCAATCCTCGATCGCCGGCCCCTCGTCTCCGAGAGCATGCTGCGGCTCACGCGGTGGATTGCCGACTATTACCTCTGCAGTTGGGGCCAGGTGCTTGAATCGGTGGTGCCGGCCGGGGTGAAGCAGCAGGCCGGCACGCGGCTGGTCACGTCGTTTGTGTGCGCAGACCAACCGGCCGGCGACGGACCGGCTCCCAAGCTGTCGGCCAAGCAAAAAGCTCTGCTGGACGTGTTGGCGACCGCGGGACGTCCGATGGATGCGGCCGAGCTGACGCAAGCGGCCGAATGCGGCACGGCGCCACTGGCCGCGTTGCGACAAAAAGGCCTGATTCGCGCCGTTCGACATCGCCAGACGCAGGCCCGCCCGACGGAACCGCCGTCGCGCGAAGCCGATCTGGCGCTCAATGCGGATCAACAACGGGCGCTCGAGACGATTTTGGGTCTCCAGCGCGCCGGCCAGCACCGCACCGTCTTGTTGCACGGCGTCACCGGCAGCGGCAAGACCGAGGTCTATATTCAGGCGATTCGCGAAGTCGTCAGTTACGGTCGCCAGGCGATCGTGCTGGTGCCGGAAATCAGCCTCACGCCGCAGACGATCCGGCGGTTTCGCCGCCGCTTTGCTTCAGTCGCCGTGTCTGCACAGTCATTTGAGCGACGCGGAGCGGCACTGGCACTGGCAGCAGATCGCCTCGGGCAGCGTGGAAGTCGTGATCGGCGCCCGCAGCGCGGTCTTCGCCCCGACGCCCAACCTGGGCTTGATCGTGATCGACGAGGAGCACGAAACGACCTTCAAGCAGGAGACGACGCCCCGCTATCACGCACGAGACGTCGCGAGGCAACGGGCCCAACTCGAAAACATTCCGCTGATCCTGGGCTCCGCTACGCCGACGCTCGAATCGTGGCTCCGCGTGCAGCAGGGGCAGGACACGCTTGTCTCGCTGCCCAAGCGAGTCGAGCGCCGGCCGCTGCCGCCGGTAATCGTGGTTGACGTCCGCAACGATCCAATGGTGCGTCGCGGGGCGGCGATCGGTCGGGCTCTCGAACAGGCGATCCGACACGTGCTTCACGACGACGGCACGGGCCAGATCATCTTGTTCCTCAACCTCCGCGGATTTTCGCCGGCCATCTGGTGCCGCTCGTGCGGGGCCAGCGTCAAATGTCCCGACGTGCGACGTCACGCTGGCCTGGCACAAGGATCGCGGCAAGGCTTTGTGCCACGTCTGCGACTACGAATGCGACCCGCCCGCCTTCTGTCCCGGCTGCAACCATGCCGGGCTGCGTTACGTGGGCATCGGCACGCAGCGGCTCGAGCAGGAAGTGCGGGCGCGGTTTCCCGGGCGTCGCTTGCGTGCGGATGGATAGCGACGCCATGCGAAAGCGCGGCAGCCACGACGCGGCCCTCGAGCAATTTCGCCACGGTCACGCCCGCATCCTGCTGGGCACTCAGATGATCGCCAAGGGACTCGATTTTCCCAACGTCACGCTGGTGGGCGTGGTGAATGCCGACACGATTTTGCATCAGCCGGACTTCCGGGCTTCGGAGCGGACGTTTCAGTTGATTTCCCAAGTGTCGGGTCGGACGGGACGTGGCCCACGCGGCGGGCGGGTGCTGGTGCAAACGTCCGTTCCGGACGAGCCCGTCCATCGTGTTGGCTTCGAAGCACGATTTTGCCGGGTTCGTGAAACAGGAATGGGGACACCGCCAGGCCCTGCTGGCCCCGCCCTGCCGGCAATTCACGCGAATCATCATTCGCGGTGAGCACGAGGACGAGGTCCGCGAAGAGGCCCGCCGCATTGCGACGCTGTGCAGCGAAACCGCCAAAGCGCAGGCACTCGATGTCCGCTTGCTTGGCCCGGCGCCGGCGCCGATCTCACGGATCAAGGGGCAGTATCGCTTCCACGTGATGCTCGCGGCCCCGCAGGGCGATGCCGTACGAACCCTGTGGAGGCAGGTGGCGTCGCAACTTTCACCGCGCGAGGACGTCGAGTGGACCATCGACGTCGACCCGATCAATTTGCGCTAAGACCGGCAATCTGCGCGACGGCCCTCAATCTGCGACAAGACGGGATCGGTCGCTCGCTTTTCGAGCGACGGGGGGAATGAAAAGTGCGGAATCTTCGCCATCGAATCTTCATCATGCACGCAAGGGCGTGCGGCGCAACGGTTTCGTCCGGTGAACGCGGCCCCATGGCCCCCCACAATTTGACGCCCGTTTTTTCCAGCCGATATAATCGGTTGCACTGTCGGAGGTTCCTTATTCGGCGCGGCGCCACGGGCCGATGCCAGCGCGGTCTCAGCGAGACAGTGACGGATCTTAGGTCAGTGCACTGTCCGGGAGACAGCGACGCAGTCCGGCAACGGTGATCCGGCAGCGACCGGATCAACCTGCCCCGTTTGACTTTGAGGGGGGCGGGCCCACGTTGAGTCTGCCGCTATTCGGGAAGCTCACAGTCTATGGATTGTCTGCGAACCTCGTTGGCACGCTTGGGGATCCTCCTCGGGGCCTGTCTGTCTTTGGCGACGCTGGACGCCGCAACGGCGCTCGGGGCGGATCCGCCGGACATCCTCGCCGGCATCAAGAGCGGGGGCGATAAAGCGGTCGACGCAGCCAAGCCGCCCGAGCAGCCACTCGGGAAGTACATCACGGTCACCAGCCCGGTCGACGACCTGGTCTTCGGCCGCGTGAAAAATGCCGTTCTGAACCTGGAGAGCCAGGCCCAGCAGCAGCATCGCAAGGCCGTGCTGATTCTCGAAATCACACACGGGACGACCCCCTTTCATCAGGTCTACGGGCTGGCGAAGTTTCTGACGTCGGCGGAGATTGCGGACGTCAAAACGGTCGCCTGGGTCCCCGAAAATGTGACCGGCAACAACGTCGTGATCGCGCTGGCGTGCAACGAAATCATCATGCACCCCGACGCCGACTTGGGGGACATCGGACAGGGCAAACCGCTCGACCGCGACGAGCAGCAGGACGTGCTGCGACTGATCGAGAAGCGGCACAACCCGCTGCTCAGCCCTGCCCTCGTCCTGGGCATGTGCGATCCGCAGCGGGAGACGTTGCGGGCTAAAGTGCAAATGCCGCCGTCGGGCAAAGACGCCAAGGAAACGACCGAATTTCGTATCGTCACCAAGGACGAACTCGAGCGGCTGCAACGCAGCAAGCTGCCCATTCTCGACGTGCAGACGATCAAGGAAGCGGGCGACCTGGGGACCTATTCCGGCAGCAAGGCCCGCGGCCTGGGCGTGCTGACGGTGCAGACCATCCAGACGCGGGGCGAACTTGCCGACGTTTACAACCTGCCGCGCGAGGCCCTCCGCGACGACCCGATCGCGGGCGAAAAGCCCCACGTGCAGATGATCAAGGTCGACGGAGTGATCGATTCGGTGCTCGAAGCATTCCTCGAACGGCAGATCGACCGGGCCGTCGCGGCGGGCGTCAACACGTTGATCTTCGAGATCGATTCCCCCGGCGGCGGCTTGCTGCAGAGCACGAGTCTCGCCAATGCGATCGCCGACCTCGACCCGAAAAAAATCCGCACGATCGCCTACGTGCCCAAAGGGAAGCAAGCGCTCGAGCGGCGCGGCCATCATTGCGCTCGGCTGCGATGAGATCTACATGGATCGCGACGCGCTCACCATCGGCGATGCCGAGCCGATCGAGTTGCGGACGGGGCACCAGTTCGAGCACGTTCCGGAAAAAATTCTGAGCAACCTCCGCGAAGTGTTGAAGATCTTGGCCACCCGCAAGGGGCGGCCGCCGGCGCTCGCGGAAGCGATGGCCGACAAGGATCTCCAGGTCTTTCAAGTCAAGAATCGGCGGACGGGCCGGGTTTGGTACTTGTCGGATGCGGAGATTCAGGCCTCCAATGGCGAGTGGGAGCGAGGCCTGCCCGTTCCGGAGACGGGGCAAAATCACCTGCTCACGCTCTCGCCGGCCCGAGCCCACGAACTGGGCCTGGCCGAAACGCCGGTCCGCGACTTCGACGATCTCAAACAGCGGTTGGGCATTCCGGCCGAAGTGACCGTGGCAGAAGCGAAGCAGACCTGGGTCGATTCCCTGGTGTTTTGGCTCAATACGGAGCTGGCCCTGTTCTTCCTGGTCGTCGTCGGCTTCATCTGCATCTACATCGAGCTGCACCTGATGACGGGGTTGCTCTCGATCATTGCCGCCCTCTGCTTTGCCCTATTCTTCTGGAGCCATTTCCTGGGCGGGACGGCTGGCTGGCTCGAGGTGATCCTGTTCCTGATCGGCGCGACGTGCCTGGCGCTCGAAATGTTCGTGATTCCCGGCTCGGGTTTCTTCGGCGTGACCGGCGTGCTGTTGATCTTCGCCTCGCTGATTCTGGCCAGCCAGACGTGGGGCAACCTCGAGCCCAACGAAGACTACAAGCGGCTCTCGTACACGATGGGCACGCTGGGGGCGTCGATCGTTTCGATCGTGGTGATT
Organism: uncultured Planctomycetaceae bacterium; assembly: GCA_963813715.1. Classification (GTDB taxonomy): domain Bacteria; phylum Planctomycetota; class Planctomycetia; order Planctomycetales; family Planctomycetaceae; genus DASPSM01. The sequence goes on from CAWFAK010000017.1 coordinate 83,062, forward strand.
GCGCTCGTCACGAGCCGGTTTTTGCCGCACGTCCGCGTGTTCGACAAGCTCGTGCTCTCGCCGCCGGGCGGTCCGGACATGCAGCGTTTTGGCCCGCGGCTCAATCCCCGCTTGGCTGACGACGGCGCCGGCCACTTCTCCGAGCATCCCCGCTCGCTGGTCGGCCAGGAGGGAACGGCACTCACCGTGCTGCGTCCGGCCGGCAAAGCCAAGATTCACGGCCGCACGATCGACGTCGTGAGCGAAGGGCCCTTCATCCAGCCGGAAACTCGGGTCGAGGTGGTGGAGGTCTCGGGCAACCGCGTCGTCGTTCGCCAGATCGTGTAGGGCATTCCCGCGTTATTTGATCACGGCGGGCGCGGCGCCTAAGAGCACCTGGCTGACGAAGTCCCAGCTGTCCTGCAGCATCACTTTCAGGTTGCCTTCGACGAGCACGATGTCTCCCGGCTGCAGCAGGATGTTTTCGTTCTGCTTGCGGGAGGCTTCGCGGAGGCTGACTTGAATCAGCACGCGGTCGTTTTGCCCGGCAACCTCGCGGCAAACGAGCACCGAGTCGATCATCTTGTACGTGGCGCCCTGCGCACGGGAAATCGCGTCGAGCACGCGAAACTCGGTCCCGATCGGGAACTCATAGCAGCCCGGCTTGTGCACCATTCCGGTGACGACCACGCCCGGCGGATCGTGCCGCTCGACGCTGACGACGTCGCCGTCGGCCAGCTCCTGTTGCGCGAGATCGGGTGAGCCGACCGCCAGATGGACTTCTCGATTTTCCGAGAGCGGCGCGGCCGGCGTATTGAGCAGCGCCGGCTGCGCAGCCTCCAACGGCGTGGAGGCCGCAGTCGCCTCGGCTCCCGCCGGGGAGACGTCGGGTGTGCGGCGGCTGTGAATGGAGATCGTCGTGCCGGCATCGCGCGAGAGTCCGCCTGCGGCCGCCAGTGCCGAAACCAGGTTGCTCGACTGGCGCGGCAGCGTATAGAGCCCGGGATGCTGCACCGCCCCCGTGACGGTGATGTGGTGCTGCCGCGGCTGCACGAGCGACACCTGCACGAGCGGTTTTTGGGCGAGCCCCTGCTGGTGGCAAGCCTGCACGACCGCGGCTTGAGAATAATCGGTGGTCACGCCGGCGACGGGAATTTTACCCAAGAGGGGCAGTTCGACAGCGCCGTCGCGGCCGACCGTGGTGCGGAGCCGCATCAAGTCCGTGTTGTTTAAGCCGGTCGCCACGAGCACTTCCACTTCGTCGCCCGCATCGAACTTCGGCGCGGGGTGGTCGGGAGTGCTCGCGGCCAGATCCACGCCGCAGGGCGCCTGCCAGCGCGGGGCCCGCAATTCGCTGGGCAGCTCTCCAGCCATGTAATGATGCTCGGTCGCCGCGCAGCCGAGCGAAAGGCCCGCGCACAAGAGCGCGACCAAAAGCACGCAGCGCATCGCTCGCGGGGTCCGGACGGAATTCCGCCGGACGGCGTGCGCCGGGAACGAAAGCATCGTCACCATGGGGGTGGGTGAGGCGTAGGGAAAAAGCAGAAAGGAATTGTGGAGAGGTTGGAGGGATGCGGACTTTATGCCGACCGCGGCGTGCGTGTCAACGTTAGTTCAGAGGGTTAGTTCAGAGGGTGAGTTCAGACGGTGAGTTCGGACAGTGAGTTCAGCGGCGTTAAGGCGGGGAATTCGCGGCGGGTGGGCGCGGCCAAGCCGTCGTAGGTGGGACTGGCCTTGCCAACACGGGCAGGAACACGGCGGAGGCGGTTGCGGCCGTCAGGCGGCCTGATCGTCCCACTCGTTCTCGTAGCGCCTCCGTTCGGCCGACTGGGCGTTGAGCGACGAGTTGAACGCGTCCTTGCCTTCGATGATCGAGCCGGCGTCGAACCGGTGGCCGAAGTAAAGGTCGCGGGCCATCTTATCGTTGAGCACGGTTTCGGCATCGCCGCTGACGACGACTTTGCCCGCGCAAATAATGTAGTTGCGGTGGGTGATCGTGAGCGTTTCGCGCTCTCGGTGGTCGGTCAGCAGAATCGAGATGCCGCTGTCACAGAGCTCGGCGATGATGTCCTGAATGCTGGCGATCGTGACCGGGTCGATGCCGGTGAACGGCTCGTCGAGCAGAATCAGCGAGGGCTTGCTAGCCAGGCAGCGGGCGATTTCCAGCCGCCGCCGCTCGCCGCCGGAGAGCGTGGAAGCGATTTGCCGCCGTTTGTTCTGGAGCCCGAACTGATTGAGCAATCGATCGATCATCGACACTCGCTCTTTGCGGCTCAGGTCGAGATATTCCAGAATGGCTGACACGTTCTGCTCGACCGACAGCTTGCGGAAGATGCTGTTGTCCTGCGGCAGAAAGCCCATTCCGGCCCGAGCCCGCTTGTACATCGGCCAGCGCGTGACTTCCTTGCCTCCCAGGCGGACCGTCCCCTTGGTGGGAGCGATCAGGCCGCAGGCCATGCGGAACGACGTGGTCTTGCCCGCGCCATTGGGGCCCAGCAGGCCGACGATCTCCCCCCGCTCGACGTAGAAATCGATGTCATCGACGGCCCGCTTGCCCGGGTAATCCTTCACCAGGCCTTGGCATTCCAAAAGCGCCATGAGACGTCCTCCTTGACGGCCCGCCGCGCTAGGCGGCGGGTTCAGCGGATGCGGTGCATGCGGGCGATATCGGGGTAAAACGGGATCCGTCGCTTGGGATAGTTCCAATCGATCTCGGGATCGCCGTTCGAGTCGCGGGTGTAGTTGTAGAAGAATGGTCCGGTGAAATCGTTGTGCAAGATCGAGTCCGGGCCGTCCGGATAGCCCCGCCCGTCGTTGAGGAACGGGATGCCGTGCGGCCAATAAATGAAGAAGGCCTTGCCGACCAGGGCCTCCCGCGGCACCGCGTAGTTATGCGCCGCGTGCCGGGTGTTCCACCAGAGCCGGCTGTCTTTGCTGCGGGGGCTGTTGTCCCCCATCATAAAGAACTCGTCCGGCCCCAACGTGAAATCGAAGGAGATGGTTTCGTACCGTTCGCCCGGACCGTGATGGCGGGAAGCCAGGCCGTTCTCGTAGGTGCGGTACCAATCGGACGGTCGGGTCTGCTCGGCGACGAGCTGGCTCTTGTCGCCGTCGAATTCCTCGATGTTTTCGTAGGACGACTCGTCGGTGTAGGGGCCGCTTCGCTGGTGGACGAAGTCGTTGCGGTAATAAACGTCCCGCTGCAACACCAGGTGGGACACGGTGGCTTCGGCCCCTTTCGCGCCGACTCCGACGGGAATCAGAATCCTCGTCCCACGGCCGCTGGATATCCGAGCCGCCGTAGGGGCTGTAGCAGGCTCCCTGACCGAAATCGATGAGCCGATTGTCGACCCAGAGACAGAGACGATCGTCGACGTTGGCAAACGAGACGTCGTGCTGCCCGGTGCCGACGAAGCGGGTGTCCGCCTCGGCCAGCTTGTGTTCCTGGCCCGGGTCTTTTTTGTCGCGCGGCTCGGCGTAGACGAGAGCCGCCCGGCCGCTGGCCAGGTCGATGCGGCAGCGATAGACCCGCGCGCCCTCGTTGAGTTCCAGCACGACTTGGCTGTCCGGCTGCGCCTGCTGCACGTCGATCCGGCAATTGAGCGTCAGATCGCCGACCCAGTAGAAGCCCAGATCGTCGGCCGCGATGCGACCGCTGGAAAAGGCGTTATAGCCGCAGAAGTCCGTGATCAGCCGCGCCTGGGGCGTCTCCAAAGGCTGACCCTGCCCGGCCCTCCGCCAGGTCTCCTCTGTGGGAACGTAGTTGCGATAGCGGAACCATTGAAGCTCTTTGGCCCCGCGGTCGAGCGGCAAATGGAACGTGCGGGTTTGCCCGTCGGGCACCCAGCCCTGCACATCGGCCGCCCAGCCGGCGATGGCATTGGCACCGTCCCCCCGTTTGACGGCCGCCCAGCGCTCGGGCCAGCCGGCGTTCAACAGGTCGCGCTCGGGATGGTCGTTGTCGTAGACGTTCATCTGCAGCACGCGCTGCTTGTTCGGATCGTCCTTGCGGAGGATCTCCCACGCGTCTTGGTCGTTCTTGCGGTACAGATTCCCCTGACGAATGCAGATCGTTTCGTTCGGCAGCGCGACGCACCGCTTGATGTAGTTGGTCTTGGGCTCTTCCGGATATTTGAAGACGACCACCTGCCACCGCTGGGGATCGCGGATTTCAAACGAAAACTTGTTGACCAGAATCCCGTCCCCCTTGAAGACGGGGACGTCGTAGATGTCCTTATGGTCGAGGCGATAGCGGCAATTGGGGCAAATGGCCGAGTCGATCCGGGCGCCGGGGATCACATAGTCGGTTTCGGTCTCGACCTCGTCGCTCGCGCCGATCGTGAACTCGGTGCCGCACTTGGGGCACGTGGCCGCCTTGTTGCGGCCGTAGAGCGTCGGCGCCATCGAGCCGGTGGGGATGACGAACGCCTCCGCCTCGAAGGTTTTGAACATGAAGGCCAGGATGAAGGCGACGACGATCGATTCGATCGTTTCGCGCATGGCCGTCGGGCGGGCGGTTTCGGGCGGCGCGGCGGCTTTCGAGGCGCTGGCTTTGCTCTTGGGCTCGAAGGGCCTGGCGGGTTCGGGCGACGGTCCTTTGGGTTTTGTCGTCGAGGCCATGAAAGACCTGGCTGCTCCGTATGTTGTCGAGTGGGGTCGGGTTCGGGGTGACTCTGGAAGTTCGTCCGCGCGGCCGAAAGCTTGGTTTTGTCGCTGGGTTCTGGCCTCGTCTCGTCGTCGCAACCCGAGATGCCGACGTCACTACCGAATATATCGAATCCGGCTGAAATCAGGAACGCGAATGTAACGCGTGTACCCGCCGATGCTGATTCGGCCGGGCCGCGACGGCAGGTGCACCACGAACGGTTTGCCGAGCAGTTGCGATTGCTTGATCGCGCCCTGCACCCAGCTCCGTCCGTCGTTGGAGACGGGGCTGTTGTCGCCCAGCACGAAGTATTCGTCCGCTCCGAGCTGGATCGGCTGGTCCGAGGCGTTCCGCCCGCCGCCCCGAGTGTAGTAAATGTCGCGATAGACCGAGAGTCTGGAGACCTCGACGGCGACGCCGCGGGCTCCGATCCGTACGGGAACGCGGGACGGTTCGGCTTCGTCCGTTGGGCACTCCCAGGGGGCAAACAAGAGCACGCCGTTGACGGCCGCCAGTACCTGGCGATCGAACGTGGAAAACTCCAGTTGAAACGGCTGGTCCAAGGCGCCGGCCGGGCAGCGCGCGTGGCGGAGCGGCTCTCGCTGTCCGACGAGGTCCAGCTCGGCGTCCCCGCGGCGGCGATTCAACACGAGTTGAAACGTCAGCCGCCCATCGCCGATCTCGAAAACGGCATCGCCGTCGCCCGAGCCGAGGGCCACCCGGCAGTCGAGAAACAAATCGCGAACCGGCAACGAGATCAGTCCCGCGCTGGCGCGGTTGTAGCCGTAGTCGTCCGTCACGGCGGCCACGTGCGACGCGGCCGCCAGCTCTTCGATCGCGGCTCGCGTGGCGGGTTGCGTGTTGAGGGCCAACAGCCGATCGCGCTCGGCCCGATCGACGGCGCCCGTCGCCTCCAAGCGGCGATTCGCCTGGTCGTAGCGAACTTCGGGAAAGAGGCTCACCTTCAGGTGCACCACCGGTTTGGCATCAGCGATCGGCACGGACGTGTGAAAGCGTCCGCCGCGCCGCACCCAGCGGCGAAAGGCGATCCAAACCGTGCGGTTTTGTGCGGCCGCTCGGCCCGGCGACTCGCTCGGGCTGGCTGCTGGGTGCGCGATTGTCCGCGCCTTGGCCGCCAGCTGGAGGCGCAAACGCGAAATTGTGCCCCTGCTGTGTGGCCGACCAGCCGCCGTTTTTGTCTTCGATCGTCCAGCAGCCTTGGCCGTCCGGAGGATCATTGGGCAGAAAGTCGTTGTCGTTGACCAGGATTCGCATGGCACGCTGAAGGTCCAGGTCCTTGCGGGAGATCGCGCCGTCGACGTAGATGTCGCCGTTGCGAATCTGCACCGACTCGTGGGGCAGTCCAACGACCCGCTTCACGAAGGGGGTCGGGCGGGATGGGCTTTTCAGCACCACCACTTCCCAGCGCCGCGGCTTGCGGAACTCGTAGACATTTTTTTGGACGAGCAGCTGATCGCCGTGATTGGGGGGAACCGTGCGGATATCGATGCGATCTTCGCCGCAATTGGGGCAGCGCACCTGGCCCGGCCCGTCCCGTGACACTTCTTCGGTCGTGTCGGCGGTCGTCCCGGTTTCGTCGACGGGAATGCCGTGGGCGAACTCGTAGCCGCAGGTCGGGCAGACGACCCGCTTGTGAAAGCCCAGCAGGTGGGGCGCCATCGACCCCGTCGAGATGATGTAGCCTTCAATCTCGAACGTGCGGAACAGGATCACCGCGATGTAGAGACACAGACCCGCGTCGATGAGCCCCCGCACGCTGCCGCGTGGCCTCTTCTTGGCACGAGGGGCGGGTGTTTCCGGCTGCGGGCTGGCTGGAGAGCGCGGCGCGGAGTCGAGCACGGTCACCGGATCAGACTTGGGCAGCGCGGCCATCGCGAACCGATCCCGAGAAGCATCATTCGTCGCCGCCGACTTCGAGCACAGACAGGAAGGCCTTTTGCGGAATTTCGACCTCGCCGAACTGCTTCATCCGCTTCTTGCCTTCGCGTTGCTTTTGCAGCAGCTTGCGCTTGCGGGTGATGTCGCCGCCGTAGCACTTGGCGGTGACGTTCTTGCGCAACGCGGAGATGGTTTCCCGGGCGATGACCCGCGAGCCGATGGCGGCCTGAAGCGGAATCTCGAATTGATGCTTGGAGATTTCGCCTTTGAGCCGCTTCACCAGGGCGCGGCCCCGCTTGTCGGCATTCGAGCGATGCACGATCGTCGAGAGGGCATCGACCCGATTGCCCTTCACCAAAACGTCGAGTTTGACCAGGTCGGCCGGGCGGAAGCCGATGACTTCGTAGTCCATCGTGCCGTAGCCGCGGGTCGCGCTCTTGAGCTTGTCGTACATGTCGAACACGATTTCGCCCAGCGGCAGCTCGTAAATGAGTTGTGCTCGCTTTGGGCCCAGGTACTCCGTGCCCTTGTAGACGCCGCGCCGATCCTCGCACAGCGTCATGATAATCCCGATGCAATCGGAAGGCAGAATGAAGTTCACCCTGGCGATCGGCTCGCGGAATTCTTCGATCTGGCCGGCATCGGGCACCATCTGCGGATTATCGATGGTCATCAGCTCGCCGGTGCTGTTCAGGATCTGATAAGTGACGTTCGGCGCCGTCTGGATCAGGTCGATGTTTTGCTCGATCTCCAGCCGCTGCTGAACGATCTCCATGTGCAACAGGCCCAGGAACCCGCAGCGGAAGCCGAACCCCAGCGCATCGCTCGTTTCCGGGATGTAGGAAAAGCTGGCGTCGTTGAGGCTTAGCTTCTGCAGCTCCTCGCGCAGGTTCTCGAAGTCAGTGGCGTCGATCGGATACATGCCGCAAAAAACCATCTGTTGCGGCAACTGATAACCGGGAAGCGCCTCCGCGGGCGGATTCTGGGGATCGCACACCGTGTCCCCGACGTGCACGGTCCCGAGTTCCTTGAGACCGGTGATGATGTAGCCCACTTGCCCCGGACCCAGCGTATCGCAGGCAACCGTGTTCGGACGGAACTGGCCCAGCTCGAGAATCTCGTGCGAGGTGCCGGTCCGCATGAATCGCATTTTCTTGCCGGTCGTCAGCGTCCCCTCCATGACTCGCACGTAGGTCACCACGCCGCGGTAGGTGTCGTACTTGCTGTCGAATACGAGAGCTCGCAACGGAGCGGTCGGACTCCCTTTCGGAGCCGGCACCTTCTTGATGATCTCGCGGAAGACGTCTTCGATGCCGATGCCCTGCTTCGCGCTGACCATGAGGGCTTCGGTCGCGTCCAGTCCAACGACCGTCTCGATCTCCTCGAGGATTTCGTCGATTCGCGTCACGGGCAGGTCGATCTTGTTGACGACCGGGATCACGACCAGGTTGCCGTTGATCGCCGCGAACGCATTGGCGACGGTCTGGGCCTGCACGCCTTGAAAGGCGTCGACGAGCAGCAGCGCTCCCTCGCAAGCAGCCAGGCTGCGGGAGACTTCGTAGTGAAAGTCGACGTGCCCCGGCGTGTCGATCAGGTTGAGCTCGTATTCCTGCCCGTCGAGCGTGTAGTGAATGGCCACGGCCCGGGCCTTTACCGTAATGCCGCGGTCCCGCTCGATCTCGAGGTCGTCGAGCACCTGCTCGCGAAACTCGCGCTGCGAGATCGCCCCGCTCATCAGTAAGAGCTGGTCGGCCAGCGTGCTCTTCCCGTGGTCAATGTGGGCCACGATCGAGAAGTTGCGAATGAATCGCGAATCCATGGTCAGTCTGTCGGTTTCGGTCTTAGGAGGACGATGATGCGTCCGGGGCTCGGTTCGAGCCGTTGGCCGGTTGCTGCGTGGCGAGTCCACCCGGACACCTTGTCCGCCGGTCCCCCATTAGCGGCAACCGCGGATGTTCCCCGCAACCCCTTGAGGCGCCCGCAGATCAAACTTATTCGGTTACCTGGCGCACACCGGGGGCGAAGGCAGCGTGCCGGGGATCAAAGCGCGAGAATAATATCGCCTGGCCGCCCACTGGTCGAGTCGGAAATGCCGGTGCGGCCGGGGCGACGAAGCCGCTTAACAAATTGTAGCGGCTGTGGTTGCGTTGACGAGAGTCGAGCCGTAGGTTGGGGAAAAAAGCCCCGCACGGACTCACCGGGCGAACGCACTCCCAAGCGGGCGCCCCACCGCCCGACAAGCCCGAATCGCGGGTCCAGGCGCGAAACCGCGGACGAACGCCAAACGAGAGGCTCGATCATGCCCTTCATCGATATCAAGGAGATTCCCCCCATCGAGGCCGTGCCCGGGTGCCGCATGCGCACCCCGTACGGCACACACCTGATGCTCTCGTACCTCGAGATGGACGAGGGGGCCGTGGTGCCCTTGCACAACCATCCGCACGAGCAAGGGGGGATGCTGCTCAAGGGCAAGATCGAGCTGACGATCGGCGGCGAGACGCGGGTCTGCGAGGCCGGCTCGATGTTTCTGATCCCGCCCAACACGCCGCATAAAGCGGTGGCCGTCGGCGGGCCGGCCGTCGTGCTCGACGTCTTCAGCCCCGTCCGCGAAGACTACGCGGCGATGTACAACAAATACATCCCTCAGGCTGAGTAGGACGCGAGCGACGCGAGGAACGATGCAGTCCGCGCGGCCGACTATTCGGCCGTGATCTGCACCAGGTCCATCAGCACCTTGTGCCCCGACTCGACCGATTGCCGGCGAATGAGGCGGAGACGCGCGTCGTACCAGAGGTGGACGTCGACGTCGCCTCCCACGTGGTAGTGCACGCAGGGCTTTTGCTCGCCGTTGATTTCCATCGTCTCGTCGCCCACGCGTTGCAGTTGCCCCAACACGCGGCCCCCTTTGTCGGCGTCCAGGATCATCACGCTCCGCGCGCCGGGGGACGATTCGGTCTGCCAGTGCTTGGGCAGCTGGTAGCAGGTGGTCGACCACAGCTCGGGCGAGTTCAGCGACGAGCGGCCGTTGGTTTCGACCGTCAGTCCCTCGCGGCTCGCGCCGGCCGTCACGTGGTATTGCGTGCCGTTGAAGTTGGCCGTGCGGTCCATCTGCAGCAGGCGGCCGTCGTTGAAGAGGGCCGTGCCCCACGAACTAAAGCGGTACTTGTAGACGTAGTAGTTGAACAGCAGGCCCGCGTTGCCCTCCACGAGGTCGTTGCCGTCCTCGCGGTGATGAATCTGCATCGTGCACTGACCGCGCTCGGTGCCGTCGACCGAGATGCGAAAGACGCGCGTCTCCCGCTCGACTTCTCGGGGCTCCCGGCCGGCGGCCCGAAGGCCGCAGGCAGACGACGCTCACGACGCACAGGCAAACTGAAAATCGAAACGTCGCCTGTCGCAGGCTGGCAAAAGAAACGGGCCGCATCGGTGCACTCCTTGCCCTGCTCACTGCCCTGACACATCCGGAAGGTCGCACGCGCGAAAAAGCGGCCAATGGCCAAGCCGTCCGGGGCCCGCGATCGCGACCGGTGCCGCGGTTTGGCAACGCGGCGTAATCAGTATCGGTTGGGACTGGCGATGGGCTTGCCGGTTAAAAATTCCAACGGCGAACCGACCTGGGTAAGGCCGGAAGACTTTGCCGACGGTCCGCTTGAGCGGCTGGGCACCCGCGCCGGCCGGTTCTTTAGTCGAAATGATCGCCCCGCGCCAAGGAGGACAAATCGACGCCAGGCAGATCGCGAATTCCCGGCGTTCGCGGCATCCAGGCGCTCGTCTGCCAGTTGTCAGCCGTCTGGCGCTCGGGAAAAAAGCGGGGCAGCGTGAACGAAAGATACTGTCCCAAGCCGTTGACGAACGGCTCGTACATGCCGCGGAGCTCGCGAAGACGCGACTCCATCGCGGTGACATCGACCGAACTGGCTAACTCCGTTTCCGGAGATAACACGCCGCCCGCCGCCTTCAGCCGCTCGACCAGCTCGCGATAACCTTCCGGCGGCAGGCGATTTTGGGCCGGCTCTTGCGGCTGAATCTTGAACACGAGGCACAAGTCGACGGCGGCGTGCCGCGCCATCGCGAAGGTCAACCGGGCCTGGTAGACGTCCCGCCCGCCGCCGCCACAGATCGCCAGGGCCGACGTATCGAGCACGACCGTGAGCGCGGCAAGCCACGACTGGTTGTCGTGCTGGGAGCGGTAGAGGGCAAGCACAGGGAACGACAGACACTTCTCGAGCAATTCGGCACACCAGACCTCCCACTGCAGGAAGTATGAAATGATGACCTCCGGCCGTCGCCCGGGCTGGCTGCGGACGAGCACTTGTTCGGCCGTCGGCGGCGAACCGCCCCGCGCGTCGAGGAGCGAAATCATCGTCTCGCGCTGCGAGAAGGCTTGGGCAAGAATCGGGTGATAGCTAAGCACGAGGGCTAGAAAGCCAAAACCGATTCCGGCCTCGAAGACCGCCAGGAATCGGCCGACACCATCCACCGGCGACAAATCGCCGTACCCGACGGTGAAGAACGTCACACCACTGAAATAGGTGTACGAGATCGCGCTCCGCGCGGGGTTGGCAACGGCCATCTGGGTTTGAAGGGCCCAATGCAACAGGGCGAACGCCAAAATCATGCCGCCGGCCCAGGCGGCAAACATGATTAAGAACGAGAGCGGTGCGAAGATGCTCAAAAAAGATTCGCGCCGTCGCGGCGAGGCGAACATCCGGCCGACGGCTTTCCAAACCGGCCACGTGACCTGGTAGAACAAGCGGATCAACCGGTACGCATGCGTGACCCGCCGCGGCAACAGCACGGCCTCGAACGCGTCGACGAGAATCAAGCCGATCGTCGCGATTCCGAGGAGTCCGGCCAAAAATCGCATGGAAGTCTCCGCTGGTGTAAATCGCGGCCTGCTCGCCAACGACGACGACGCGTGGCGCACGTTCATTGCCGCTCCGGCGCGATCACCACGGTACATTAAGCCGGTCGCGAAAAGAAATGACGGCCGTGTCGCGCGTGAGCCGTCGCCCGCGTCGCCGAAAGAGATCGGAGCGGCTGGGCTTGCCACCGCGCCGCGCGTTGGTTCAGCTGCCGGAGCGATCGTCGGTCGCGTAGCGTTCCGGCGGCTGCGGCGAGGGCGGGCTGAACGTGTGAAATACAGCCGACCATGTGGCCGAAGCACCAGTTCGCGCTTTGCAGCGGCAGACGCACGAGCGCTCGCGCCGCCAGCGTCAACGAAAAGTGCTCGACGGGGGCCAGTTCAAACTGCGTCAGGGAGACGTAGAAACCGGCGGCTTGGGCCGGCGGGCCGGTTTCGGCGGCACAGACCGCATAGATGCGGCCATCGAATGCCATCCGCCCGGTGTCCATCAGCGGTGCGACCCAAGCGGCGGCGTCCGCAGGGAGATACCCGAGCGGCTGCTCGTCGAGCGACGCGACAATGACCGCGTGGGGGTCGCGCTCGTTCTTCCGCTCACGCACGAGCGCAACGCGCGTGCCTGGTTCGACTAATGCCCGGCCGCTCGGCCGATCCGCTGCTTCCTCCTGGGCAATTGGGGGTCCGTCCACTCGGACTGGTTCAAACTGAGCGACGCGGCGCCATTGAATCTTTCGTCGGCGCGCCCGCCTCATCATGGGTGATCCCTGAGATGTTCCCTGTGCCGAAGTCTTCCCTCTGGTTGTTTTGGCGAAACGGTCGTTGCGGCGGAAGGGCCCGCCGCAGTGAGTTGCAGATAGTGAATTCTACGCAAGGAATTGTACGCATTGCAGAAGTCGCTCTTCAGGCTTTAACGACTTTTAATCGACCGAACGCCCGCGAAACTCCGATCATAGCCCCGCGGGAAAACGATTTCCAACCGCTCTTTTTCCTTACATCGCGGATTGCCCGAGGCCTCTCGTGGTGCGTCGAGCGTTTCTCGACAGGCACACCGGCCCTATTTGGCCCGGGACCGGACCTCCAACTCCACGCCGTCCGGGCCGGTGAAAATGAGCCGATCTGCCGGGCCGGCAGCCTCGGTGTGAGCAGCATCTGGGTGGGAATTGTTCCGCCGCGAGGCTCGCAGCCGCTCCGCCGTCGAATCGAGGTCGGCCGTCCAGATAAGTCGATCGATCGCTCGGCCTCGCGTGGATGCCGGGGGATGTTTAAGGGTTTTCACCAATACCCACACGTCCCCATAGCGGACGCCCGCCAGCACACCGGCGTAACGCGTCACCCGGTTGCCGAAGATCTCGGTGTACCACTTCAAGGTGCCCTTGGGGTCGGTCGTGGCGAGGTGGACATGATGGAAGCCGTGAATCTCACGGTCCTCCACCAGCTCGATCAACGTCCCCCAGCGGTCCTTAATGAAGGCGTAGCGGATCGGCCCCTCCTGCTCGACTCCGGAAACAATCTCCACGCCCGTCGTCGCGAACCGCCGCATCTCCCGGTCGAGGTCGGCGTAGCCAAAGCCCAGATGATCGATGCCCGAGCCAACGCTGCCGGGCACGGGAACCTTCGTTTCCGTGGGATGAAATTCGAGTGTCGTCTTGCCGAAGCGCACGACACGAACGCGGCCCCGGTCGTTTGAGGAGGCACCCGCCGCAGACGGCGTCGGACTCACGAGCGTGCCGCCCATGTGGTCGCAATACCACTGAGCCGCTGCGGCCGGATCGGAGACGTTGAGCCGCACTCCCCGAAATTCGGCCGCTGCGTGCGCGACCACACCCACGGACAGCAGGACGCACGCAACTGTCGAGCCGACGACAATCCTCCGCTGCCAAGCACGCGACGAGCGGTCTCCGATTCGGTTGGCGATTAGCTCGAACATCACGTTCCCCATTTTCGTCATTGTTTCCACGATGTCGGGATGCTCAGTGACCAGACGTCGTTGGACAGCGGTCGAGCGTGGCCTCCCGCGACCCAGAGGCGGTCGTGAAACACGAACGTCGAAAGCTCGTGTCGGGCTTTCCAAATCACGTCCGAGTGCAATTGCGTCCAATCCTTGCCGTCGCGCGAGTACCAGACATCGCCGAGATTCTGCGACGGATTGATTCGACCAGCCTCCCAGCACCCAGATGCGGTCGCGGTAGACGGCTGCGGAAAACCACAAGCGGGGCGGCCAGGGGGCGGTCTGCCGCACCTGCGTCCACGTCACGCCGTCGTCCGACGACCAGACGTCGTTGAGCGCCCGATACTCGGGCACGTAGTTGCCGCCGCCCAGCACCCACAGCTTGCCGTCCTGAACGACCGCCGCATGATAGGCCCGCGGTGCCCAGCCGGCGTGCTCGGTCACCAGCGTCCACTTCGCGCCGTCCGGACTGGCCCAGACGTCGTTCTTCAAGCTCTTCTGGTCGCCGAAGTAGTAGTTTTCGGTTCCGCCCAAAATCCACATGCGGCTCTTGAAGGAGACGACGCCGGCCGCCAACCGCGGGGACCAGCCGGCGGCGCGTGTCGCCGGCGTCCAATTGGCCCCGTCGACCGACGACCAGACTTCGTGGCTGGCTTCGTGGCCCGGAAGTCGACCGTTGTACCAGCCCCCCATCAGCCACATCTTGTCGTCGTGCACGACCGTCATCGCCAGGTCGCTGTGCTTCCACGGCGCACTTGCCGTGACGCGCGTCCAATTCTTGCCGTCGGGCGAGCTCCACACGTCGCGCGGCGGCGATTCGTACGAGTTGAACCAGCCGCCGAAAATCCAAAGTCGATCGTGGTACACGACTTCGCCCTGAGAATCGCGGGGCTGCCAGGCTGCTGCGGACGTCACCTGTTGCCAATTGAGTTTCTGGCGATTGGCGTCCGGCTGCACCGAGTTCAATTTCGGCTGCTCGTCCCAGGCTGCCGACGTGCCGACGAGCGAAAGCAGGAGCGTGACAGTTTGCACGAATTGACGTCGAAACATGTTTTGATCGATCTCCGACAGTGGGGCGTTCGCGGCTGGATTGTACCGGCGGCCCCGCGCCGGATTCTCGGGAATCCGCACCAAACTTGTCCCGATTTTTGTGGAATTCGCGATGGCGGGCTGACTACGATTGGCGGCTAACCCGCGGCTTCTTGCTGCGGCCTGACTGCTGATGACTCGAAGGGTGCGGCGCGCTTTCCCATTCTTCCTGGCTCTCAGTTCATTGCTCCCAGTTTATTCTCGACTCAGCTCGCGTCCGATCATCTCGCCCACCTTTCTGATTGATACCGTTGCCTCGAGCCAGGGTCCGCGCTTGGCGGCCCGTGGATGAGGCATCCGTGTTGTCTGCGAACGTCCTTGTTCGAACCCGACAGCATCGGCGGGCCCAGCGGTGTCTCAGCGCGATCGTTTGCTCGCCCGGCTCTTTCGTATGCCGGGCGACGGGACTCAGCGAACCGATCAAATCCTCGGCCACGCGGCTGAGGCCCATCGGCGGCTCTTGAGCTGCGCCGCAGCGGAGGCGACGACAACACGTCGGCCCGCCGGATGGCTGCCCGCGGCGATCGCCTCGCTCTTGGACCACTTCACCAGCGTGGCCGCCAATGCTCGGAGTGCGGCGTCATCGGGGAGAGCGTTTGCGCGGCGATTTCTGGTCGATCCGGCTTTTGTTGAAGGGCTGCATCGCGCAACGCTCCTGTCGCCGACGCTGGCCGACTGGCATCGGCGGGTCGCTGAACCGAGCATCGCGAATATCGCTCCGCCGGCCGATGCCGAGTCCGCGCACCGCTTGGGCAATTCGCTGCTGCCCCTGCTCTTGCGTGTCGACCCGCATTGGCGCGGAGAAGTCGCCCTGCGGACCGACGTTTATGGCCGGCTGCGATTTCCCCTCTGCGACTGGAGCATGGCGCTTTCGCGGACGGCGGACGGGCCCGGCTGTGTGCTGTCCGACGACCTCATCACCGCGTCGCTGACTCGCCGCGAGGTGCGACCTGGCGCTAGGCGACACTCCTGGAGGGGACTCTGCTCGTCATGCCGCGGGACGAGTGGCTGCGGATGATCGTCGCGAACGACGCCCAACTTGACGGCGACCGCATTCGCTTGCAGACGGCCGACGTCACGGCGCGGCTGCAACACGCCGGTCCGCTGCCCGGTCGGCGCGTGCGGTACGAGCCGGTCCGCCTCGCCAACGGCAACGACCATTTCGCACTCACCGGTGGCATCATCGCCGCCCTGCTCGGTGCGCTCGGCCGGCACTCGCCCGCGATCGCCCGCGAATTCGACACGCTGATGTCGACCGTGCGCGGCTGGGAGCTGCCGGCCGCCGCCTACGGCACGATCCAATCCTTCTCCGATCCGACCCTGCCGCGAGTGATGGGGATCAACGTCCCCTATGGGCCAGGCGACGAGCCGCGTCTCTGTCCGTTTTGCTTCACCTGGCTTGGACACGAGCTGGGGCACACCAAGAGCTACCTGATCGAGACGATCCTGCACGTTCGCGGCGAGGCCCTGACGACGAACCAGGCCGACTACACCGAGGTCATTCCCCGCTACGGCCGGGCCCTCTCGCTGCGGACCGTGCTGCAAGTCCCCTACACACACCTCTACGAATGGACGCTGTTGATGGATTTAGCGGAAGGAGCCTTCGCGGGCCTGCCCTGGGAGATCACCGACGACGCGCGGGAATTCGGCGAAAACATCCATCAGGAGATCGTCGAGGCGTTCGACCAGATCGAACGCGCCGCACGGCTCACTCCTTGCGGCCGCGAGGCCGTCGCCCGCCTGCACAGCCTGTGCAGCGAGGCCCAAGTCCGCTGGCAATCGCTAAGCCGGGGCGTCCCCCGTTCGCCGCCCAGTTGTGACCGCGATCGCGGGCCGTGTAGTTCGGAGTTCAACTCCGGAAAACTGAAAAACTGATCTTGGCCGACTCGATGTTTTGTGGCTGAATAGAAGGAGTGGCCCTTTGCGCGAGCTTGTGCGCAGTTGACGGCGCGAAACGGAGCCGGAGTGAGCGAGGCCTGCTCGCTGCGAGCTGAAATCGACTAGGGGAAAACCCCGGGGGTTGGGTCACAATTTTTTACTGTATAGGTGACCCACAAATTGGTGACCCACCCTCACGAGGGGCCGCGCAGTTGGTGACCCACGGCGGGTGGCATGACACGCGTCAGAGTGAGACCGACGGGAATCGACGCGATCGAGCAGCCCTCGCTGACGCTTCGGGTTAGTAAATGCGTTAGACCAACCGGAAGCGTGTGCGAGGACTCTTACTCGGTCGCAAGGGCGGGCCGCGGTCAGGAATTCGCCGGTGGGGAACGGATCCCCGGCGGGGACGAAAATTGGATCCCCGCCGGTGATGGGGATCCGATTTCACTAAGGGGGAACAAAGATCCCCGGCAGTTCTTTGACCCTTACTGGCGACTGCAGGTGATCGCGGAAACCGAGAGCGCCGGCAGCGTCACTTTGCCGCTAGTGAGCTTGTGGCTGACGGTTTGAACTCGGTTCGGCGTCTCCCAGTGATTCATCACGTCGGGCTGGCGTGAGTCGTGCGTGTCGCAGACTGTCTCGATCGTTCGCGCCGTCATCGGGCCCGCGAGTTCGCCGAGGTCGAGCGACACGTTCGCCGGCTCGCGGTTGGAATTGACGGCAAAGACGCAGACGCGCTGCCGCCGTTCGTCGGTGCAGGCCACGACGTCGATGCCGCGAGGCGTTTTGCCGACGGTCAGCGGGACGGGCAACGCGTGTTCGGCGTAGAGCCGCATCACGTGGTAGCTCGGCCGTTTGAGCATGCCTGAGGCGTTGGTGCCGATGATGCCGCTGCAGAAGCTGTTGGTCATGTTCGAGCGGCAGGCGATGTCGACGAGGTTCGAATTGCGGACGAGCAGGTTGAGGTAGCGAGCGTTCAAGAGCGCCCCTTCGAGCGTGAGCATCTTGCCTCGCAACAGGCCCCAGTCGCCGGCGGTGAAGTTCCACTCGGTGACGGCCAAGCGCAAGTGGCCGCAGCCGGGCGTGTGGGCGATCATCTGGGCCAGATGCTGAAAGTCGGCTTCGCAGGCGGCGCAGATCCCGCGTGTAGTGGTGCGGCGCGAGGAAGGCGAGGTCGCGGCCCAGCACGTTCAGCACCTTCTGGGACGGGAACGAGGAGACGATGGCGATCGACGGGTCGACTTTTTTCATCGCTCGGATGAAATCGGTGCACTTCTTGATATACGCGTCGTCGTCGCCGCTGATCTCGTTGCCGAGCTGCCAGTATTTGACGGCGTAGGGGGCGGCGTGACCGTTGGCCGCCCGGCGTGCGCCCCACGTGCTCGTTGCCGGGCCGTTGCAATACTCGACCAGGTCGGCCGCGCTCTGGGGACCGTCGGAGAAGCTGACGCAGACGAGGGGCCGCGCGTCGACGAGCGCGCAAAACCGGCAGAACTCGTCGATGCCGACGTCGTTCGGATCGATCCGTCCCCAGTTGACGTTCTCGAACGGAACGCGCCGATCGCGGTCACCGATGCCGTTCTTCCAGCGGTAGCGGCCCGGATCGACGGCGCTGCCGCCCCAACGGATGAGAGCCGGACGCGCAGCGCGAATCGCGTCCACTACGTCCCGTCGCCAGCCGTTCAGCTCTCCCGTCGCGCTCTCCTCCGGCATCAGCGACAGCTTGTCGACCCAGACGGTGCCTTGGCCGACGACGCGCAGCGCGAACACGGCGTGGTCGGACGTGCCCTTCGGCTCGAGCCGGGCGGACGAACGGACCCAAGATGACGAACGGCGCGGACAAGTCGACCGCGGCCAGCTCGGCAAAGCGGCCGTCGGGCAGCTTCGATTGAAGGACGGCCTGCACGTTCACATCGCCGCCGTTGCTCCTCAACCAGCCGGAGAAGCGATAGACGCGGCCCGTGATCACAGCCAGGCCCGATTGTGTGAGTTCGGCCGCGCGGCCGCCGTGGGCCGTGATGCGAGCGCATCGCGGTCCATTGAAGGGGTCCTTCGTTTCGATTTCCCAATCCGTCCCGCGGTCCCACTGGCGGTCGCAGAACGTCGGCGATCCGTCGTAATAGACCCAGTTGGCGGGCGGCCGGACTCCCTCGAAGCCGCGGTCGTTGAGCATTTCGGCATACATGCCCGGACACAGGTCGTCGAGCAGTTCGATGAAATTTCCGAAAAGCATGGGGTTGATCCGGCCGTCGTGCAGCGGCCGCGGCCGAAACTTTGAGCACAACATCGGCCGCCCGGCATCTCTTCCAACCGTCACAACCGGCCCACAGGACGAGCGCGATCAACAGCCAGCCAGTACCGATTCGACGGACGTTCGTCGCTCTCATCGCTCTAACCCTCAGGACCCGATCGTCGCAGACGGGAACTGCGCGGGCGGCTGCGGTGGCCACGCGCACGGCAGATACAACCGTTCGAGACGTTGCGACCCGCCGCGCGGGCCGGCCCGGCGAGGCGCTCGTTTGCCTGAATTTTTGGCGTCCCGAACCCGCGGAGCGACATAGATTTCTGTGGGTAATTTGGGCCGCTTTTGCCGCGCCCGCACGTTTGACGGTTTGCCGCTCATGGGTGACGAACGCAGGAAATACTATCGCTATCCGGTCACGACCGGGAGCGACGCCGTCGTGGTCCGTCATCACGGGATCGAACGGCCCGCGCGACTGGTCAACCTGTCGTCCGACGGCTTCCGCGTCGATCTCGACCAGCAGTCGATCGAGGTCGACGAAGAGTCGATCGTCGAAGTGGGCGACATTGTGCTGATGGCGACTTCGAACGGCTTTCATCGCGTCCGCGTCGTGAACGTGGCCCGAGGGGACGGCATGCTGCAGCTCGGATTGCAGCGTCTGCAGGATCTGCCCGCAAACGCGGTCGAAAAGCACGAAGAGGCGGAAGGCCGTTCGCGGCCGAAACGGCGTCCCAAGGGGGGCGTTCACGCCACCTTCGCGCAGATCCTGGTGCCGGCGGCGCTCGGCATACTGATCCTGGGAACGATCGTCTGGACTTGGAACTCCGAGACCGATCCCGTGGGGACCGTCGTCGGCACGGACGGATTCGACACGCCGACCAGCGACTACGGGCGACGGCGGCGAGCGGCTTCCGAATCGAGCGAGACTGTGGCCGCCAACAACGACAAGCCAAAACGGCGGACGGCGGCCGGTGAAGGCCGCGACGTCGCCGGCTCGACCCCCTGGATTCATGGGAATAGCTCGAACGACGACTCGAAGATGTCGCGCGGCGAGCGTGCCAACGAAGCAGCGTCGTCGCCGGCCGACGCCTCGGTCGCCCGGTCAGACTCGCCCGCGGGCGAGAGCGTCCCCGCGGACGGCGCTGGCGGCGGCCCACCAAGCGAGTCGTTCAGCGGGACGACCCTGAGCTTCGATCCGCGCCGATGCGATGGCCAACATTGAAGTGGCCCTGCATACGGCCAGTCGCGAGAACAAGCACGTACTGGTCGAGTTCGGCGGCAGTGCGTGCGACTCGTGCAGCCGGCTCAATAGCGCCATCGCCAAGGACTCGGAGATCGCGAACGCCTTTCAGAAGGCCTTCGTGCTGGTCCTCGTCGACATCGAGGCGAATGAAAAGCTCGCGGCCCGCTACGTGCGGGACGAGCTGCGAGAGCCGTTCCTGGCCCTGCTCAACAAAGAGGGCAAAGTCCTGAGACGGCGTCGGACGGCCGAGCTGCAGGAAGGTTCCAAGCTCAACGTCGGCAAGGTCAAAGAGTTCTTGCAACTCTCGGCCGGCTGACAGGCCGCGTCATCTGCTTAGGACGGGTTGCGAATCCGAATCGTCGCGGTTTGACTGCGGCGGCATTCGCTTGGCGGCCTGTGCGCGAGGGCGATAGGATGGGGCCGCTTGGCGTTCGTTCCGGAAAGGACTTCCGACGATGACACGGTTCTCCCCCGCTCGACCGCGTTTTTGGGCCTCCTGCGCCCGTCTTCTCACGGCGCTGTTCGTGCTCTTCGCATGGAGGACGACGGCGGTCGGCCAGCAGCGTCGCCCCGTCGAAACGAAGGCTCAAACGAAGCCACAGCCCAAGCCTGCATCCAAACATGCCGGCCCCAAAAAATTCTTCGTGATCGCACCCGAGGCCTTTCATCCGGCCCTGGCCGAGTATCTCGAGTACAAGCGCTCGGTCCGTCCCACGGTGCTGATCTCGCTGGAAAAGGTGCTGAAGTCGAATGCCGGGCTCGACGATCCGGAACGCCTCAAGCACTTTCTCTACAACGCGTGGCACAAGCAGCGGCTGGGCTACGTGCTGCTCGTGGGCGACGTGGATGTGATGCCCGTGCGGTACATGGTGCTCGACCGCAAGACGCCGGCGGCGTTCGACTACGCCTTTTATCCGTCGGACCTGTATTACGCCGACCTCGCCCGGAAAGACGGCAGCTTCGACGATTGGAACGCGGTCAAGGAGGGCTTTCACCGCTTCTATATCGGCGAGGTCCGCGGCGAGAATTTCAAACGCGATCCGATCAATTACGATCAGATCACTTACGAGCCCAAGATCGCCTTCGGCCGCTGGCCGGTCAGCACCGAACAGCAAGTTCGCACCGTTGCGACCAAGACGATCGCTTACGAGAAGAGCATTCGCGACGGGACGCATCCCGGGCTGCGGCGCGCCGATTTCTTTAACACGGCCGGCTACGTCGACGTCCGCGATCGGATGACCGCTTGGGCTCGCGAGCTACCACCCGGCTGGAGTGCGGGCCGCTATTTTTACACCGACGACAAAAAGCCTTACCACACGCCGCCGCCGGACGAGGCCCACGTGATGGAAGCGGCCGACCGAGGCTGCGCGCTCATCGCACACGTCGGCCATGGCAGCGACAATTCGTGGTTCAAATCGATTTCGACGCGCGGCCTTTCCAAGCTGAAGGACGCCGATCGCCTCCCGGTGATGATTTCGGTCGGTTGCAGCACGGCGAACTTCGCCCCTTTGCCGCCGTACAGCGCTTACGTGGACGTCGACGGTAAGGAGCATGCGGGAACCAACGCCAAAGAAGTTTTCCGCGCGCCGCCTCCCCCGCCGTCGCCCTATCAAAAGGGCAAGTACAACCCGACGGGGCTCGGCGAGCAGCTGCTCAAGCATCCCGACACGGGCGCGGTGATCTATATCGGCTGCAACACCGGGGCCCAGCCCTGCGCGATCAGCCTCTTGGAAGGCTTCTTGACCGCAATGCGCAAGCCCGAGCCGCCGCTGGTCGGAGACTGCTGGGTCAGCGCGATCCGCTACTACCATCAAAAGGAGCGGCTCGCTCAGCTGGTGCCGAACAACGACTGGTATCCCCCCTCGATCTTCTTTCAAGGGGAGAAATTCATGTTCTTCGGCGACCCGACGCTGCCCTTCGCGCATTCGCCGCCCGTTGCGGCAAAGTGACGGAATGCGTTGCGGATCCCTCGCCTGCGCTCGACCCGCCGTTTAAGGACCAAAAAGGCCCCATTCGCTCCGCATCCACCGGCGCCAGGCGTCGAACCCGAAAACGCACGACAAGAACGCAAACGGCAACGCGATGCGCCAGTGACTCTCGTGGTCCAGCACAAGTCGACCAGCCATCGTCATCGCCGCGAACAACAGCAGCACCCCGCCGACGGCCAGAAAGCTCGCCAACATCCGGTGTCGCAGCGTCAGCAGCCACAGTCCGCCCGTGACGAGGAGCGCAGCTGCCAAGGCGATTGCCAGGCCGCCCAGCCTAATCACCGGCATTTCCAACCGCCAGCGCAGCGCAACGTCGCAGAATTTCAGCGTCACGAAAAGCACCGCCAGAATTCCCAGCACGTCGAAGACGTATGCGACGAAGGCCGCGCGGGCTAATTGGCCGCGCGTCCACGGATAGAGCAATTGAACGGAGAAGGTTTTTCGCCGTTGCCACCAGTTCGAGAAAATATGCGACAGGGAGATCAGCCAGCCGGCCGCGAGCAACAGGCCGACAAGCAGCGTCGAAAACAGGCGCGAGGGCCAAGGAAACAGGCTCGAGGGCCAAAAATGGTCGAGCAAGACGACCAAAACGATCGGAGCCACGATGCGAACGACGACGGGCATGAGCACGTCCGGGTTGCCCGCATGGATCGCCCGGATCTGCCAGAGCCACTGCGGCAGGCGACTCGGCCCGCGGAGCCGGTCCAGGCGACGCTCGAAGCGGATCGGCAGGACGCCGCGCGCGACGCGGCGTTTTTCCACATCCTGCAGCGAGAGGATGGGGGTCGCACCCGCTTCGCTCGCCGCCACGCAATAGGCGGGCATCCGCATGGCCACCGCGACGCCAAGGATCGCCCCCGTGAGCAGGAACCCGGCTGCCAGCCACGGCAACTCTCCGAGCAGAAAGCTTTCCAGCACATAGGGCCGGACGATGAACATCCCGCAGCAGACGGTGGTCGCCCCGAGCAGAGACGGCCCCGCCGATTTGGTCCCCCGCGACCGGTACCCGAGCCCCCGATGGATCGACTTTGCTCCCCGCGGATTGCCGCGAACCGAATGGGGCGCCGGGGAGCGCAAGCACGCGGAATTCAAACGCGCTCCACGCGCCCCAGGCAAAAGCCTGGACGGCCGCCGCAGCAAAGAGATCGTCGCCATATTTCCCGGCGACCAGCGTCGCAACGAGAATCCCGAGGCCGGAAAGGATGCCCAGAAACAGCAGGTGGGGCGCGACGTACCGCGGGAATATCCGCGCTTGCGGCAGGGAAAAGAACGCCTGGCTCTGCTGCAGCACGGCGCCTCCCAGAGTCAACGTCGCCAAAAGCAAGAAGAGCGTCGACGCGAGTCGTCCCCCGTTGAGTTCCAAATGCCAGACGCGGATCCCCGGCAATCGGTCGCGGATCCGCCGAAATTGGACCGCGTCGTTGTAGCCGCCAATATAGATGCGTTCCAAATTGGGCAGATTGTTGAGCGCTGCTCTCACGGCGTCGACGTTGTCCCGATGTGCGCTCCGCGGCAGGCGGTAGGCATAGGAACCGACGCCTGGTCGCACGATCAGGGCGGGGTTTTGGAAAGTGCGGGGTCGACCGTCCGACCCGAATACATCGGTCGCCAAGTCCGCCGTGTCCGACGGGAGCAAGAACTCCGGGCACTGGAAGTACGTGTCCTTCGGCGACACGGGCCACAGAAATGCGCTGGTGCAGACGCAGGCGTACGCGAATGTCCACAGCCACAGCAAGCGGCGCGTGGTCCAGGCCCGCGTGACGGC
Source organism: uncultured Planctomycetaceae bacterium (assembly GCA_963813715.1). GTDB lineage: Bacteria > Planctomycetota > Planctomycetia > Planctomycetales > Planctomycetaceae > DASPSM01. The sequence continues at coordinate 106,605 of CAWFAK010000017.1, forward strand.
TGCCAGGCGTCTAAGCAATTTGCATCTCCACGAAGATCTCTTCGAGGTTCAGATCCTCCACCGAGACGTCGGCATTCCAGCGGGTGCGCAACTCCTCCACGAGTCCGGCGTCCACCGAGGCCATCGCCACGAGCGCGTTGCGACCGTGCACCTCGGTCCGCAGGGCGCCGCCGATCGCGAACGTCCGTGGCAGATCCGCCCCAGCCGAGATGCGGAGCCGCTTCACGCGGTCCTTCAGGTGGTCGAGCTCGTCGCACAACACAATCTGCCCGTCCTTCAGCATGGCCAGGTGCGAGGCGATCCGTTCGAGGTCGGAGGTGATGTGGGTCGAAAACAGGATGGTGTTGTCGTCGCTCTCGGCCGTTTGCATCAGCGATTCGAGGAACTGCCGCCGCGCGACGGGATCAAGGCTGGCCACTGGCTCATCGAGGATCAAAAGTTTGGGCCGATGAGCCAGCGCCAGCACGATCGACACTTTTTGTTTCTGACCGAGCGAAAGCGGGCCGATCCGTTCGTTGGCCGGCAGCCGCCAGCGTTCGACCAGCTCCGCGGCGAAGGTCGCATCCCAGGTGGGAAAAAACGCCGCCGCGTAGGCCAGCTGCTGCCGCACCGTCATCCACGGCAGCAGCGCCGGCTCTTGCGGGACGTAGCCGATCTGGGCCTTGCTCGCGGCGCTCAGGTTCCAGGAATCCTCCCCGAAGACGCGAATTTCGCCCGACGTGATCCGCAGCAATCCCAGCAGGCACTTGATTAGAGTCGACTTTCCCTCCCCGTTGGTGCCGACGAGTCCCAGCACCATCCCTCGGGAAACGGTGAGATCGACCCCGTTGAGCACGGGCTTCGCAGCGGACCGCCCGTACGATTTGTGCAGGTTGCGAACGTGGATGACGGCATCGGACATGCTGAACACCGCTTCCTCCTGGGCAACTTCCTCTCAGGCGCTGGCAGTTTCCCGCAAGTCGCGTTGCGAGCTTTTGACCACACTCAGCATTTGTTCGTCGGACAGCGACAGTTGGATCCCCCGCACGACCAATTGTTCGGCGAAGGGCTGCAATTCCTTGCGGCGATCGGCGACCGTGCCGCCGACATCGACCCGGTCGACGACCATCCCCTGCCCCCGGGACCGACTGACAACGCCCTCCGCCTCGAGCTTCGAATAGGCCTTGGAGACGGTCATCATGTTGATGCCCAACTCAGCCCCCATTTGTCGCACGCTGGGGAGCGTGTCGCCGGGGGCCAGTTTGCCCCCGGCGACGAGGGCCCGCACCTGATCCATGATCTGCCGGTAGATCGGGACACCGGAGGAGGGATGAACTTCAAATTGGAGCGGGCGTCACTTGCATAAGTGCATTACTACTGTAATACAGTCGCGGCCGTTCCGTCAAGCCGTTTGTTCGGAATTCGCGAAGATGCGATAATTTTCGCCGGTGCCATCAGGGCAAGGTTTTCCGCGACGGATTCGCTTTCGGGAGCATGGCATGCGATCTCACGCGACGGTTGGGCGGATTCGGCAGAGCCTTCGCAATCAGTGGGCTTCGATCGCCGTCGTGTTCTCTTTGCTGACGATCGCCGTTCTCATGACGGACCGAGCCTGCGCGAGCAGCCGACGCCCGCCGTGCTCCATGCCCAGCCGCCCGAGCTGCCGGAACGGGCGCAGGACGACTGGTTCAACTCGCCGCCGCTCAAGCTGTCCGCGCTCCGCGGCCGGGTGGTCGTGCTTCACTTCTGGACTTTCGCCTGCATCAACTGCCGGCACAACGACGCGGCCTACAAAGCCTGGTTTCAAAAGTACGCGACCAAGGGGGTCACCATGATCGGCGTCCACACGCCCGAGACCGCGCGAGCACGATCTCAAGCGGCTCAAAAAGAGCATCGAGGAGCGGGGACTCAAGTATCCGATCGTCGTCGACGCCGACGGCAAGACCTGGACGGCGTGGGGCAACCGCTGGTGGCCCTCGATCTACCTGATCGACAAACAGGGCTTCGTTCGCTACCGCTGGGATGGCGAACTCGGCTGGAAAGGGGCCAAGGGCAAAGCGATCATGGAAAAGAAGATCGACGAGTTGCTCGCCGAGGAAATTCCGGCGACAGCGAATAACTAACCGTCTCAGCCTTGCCATCGTTGGGGGCGGGATCGGCCGCCGCTCGCGGAGAAATCGCCATGTGCCAATGCCTGTCCCCGGGCGGGTTTCTGGGAAAGGTCGTCCGCCAGCAGGCTTGCGCCGGGCTGTCTTTGACGGAGACTCGCCACCCGGCGGGCGCCCGTTTGCCGCGGCATTGCCACGAACGGGCCTACTTCTGCTTCATCCGCCGCGGCACCTATCGGGAGGAGTACGGGAACCGACAACGGTTTTGCGGCCCGCACATGCTGGCCTTCCATCCGCCCATGGAGGTTCACGCGGAGCACGTCGACGCAGAGGAAGTCTGTTCATTCAATATCGAAATCACCTCGTTGTGGGTACGCGGATCCGCTGGCAGAGCCCTCCCTCTGAGCGAACCCTTCGACTGCCACGCGGGACCGGCAGTGGGCCTCGCGGTGCGAATTCTTGACGAATTCAATTGTTTCGACGCGTCATCACCCTTGATCATCGAGGGGCTGACGCTCGAACTCTTGGGCGTTTGCGACCGGCAGGTGCGCTGTGAGACCGCCCCGCCCCGTTGGTTGCGGAGGGTCAGCGAGCTGCTCCGCGAGCGCTGCACCGACTCATGGAACCTGGCGGCTGTCGCGGCCGAAGCTGGCGTTCACCCGGGTTACCTCGCAACGTCATTCCGCCGCCATTTCGGCTGCACGATTGGGGACTTTGTGCGCCGCCAGCGGATTGCGCTGGCTTGCCGCGCCTTGACCGAGGACGACACGCCGCTGGCGGACGTCGCCTTGCGGGCTGGATTTGCCGACCAGAGTCATTTCACCCGCGCGTTCAAACGCGAACTCGGACTGACTCCGGCCGCCTACCGGAAGGCGACGTCGCGCTCAGCAGACCGTTCCAAAAGCTGAATCCCGTTCAAGAGCCCTCGCCTTCCGCTGCTTAGGATCGTCTTTGACGAAGTGGGCTGTCTCGCTCGTACTATTCTCTCCGAGCGCCCGTTTCGAAGTTCGAGTTTCTCCAAGGAGAATGGGTTCATGAGAGGCAGTCGTGCGTGGCGGTGGGCCCTGCTTGCCGCACTGGCAGTATTCGTTCCGCAAACGTGCTCGCGCAGGTCCGATTCATGATCAGGCCGGACCAACCACCGTTGCCGATCGACGCGGAGACAGCCAACACGGTGATCGACGAGGCGCTGAAGCGGCTGGAGGCGGAGTACGTGTTTCCCGAAGTCGCCGCGCAAATGGTCCAGGCGATCCGCAAGCGTCAGGCTGACAAGGAATACGCCGCCATCAAAACCGGTCAGGCTCTGGCGGATCGGCTCACCAAGGACTTGCAGGCAGTCTCCAAGGACAAACATCTGCGGATCACCTGCAGCACCGATAAGTTGCCGAAATTGCCAGACGGGTCGGAACAGGACAAGGGCCCGACGCCGCAAATGAAAGAAGAGATGCGGCAGATGGGCCAATGGATGAATGCCGGCTACCGCGAAGTGAAGCGTCTCAGTGGCAACGTTGGCTATCTGGCCGTCGATGGCTTCCTTCCGCCCGACGTCGCGGCCGAGCCGGCCGCTGCGGCCATGAACTTTCTCGCAAATACAGACGCACTGATCATCGACCTTCGCAAAAACGGCGGCGGTGACCCGGAAAGCGTCGCCCTCCTCTGTAGCTATTTCTTCGGGAGCCAACCGGTCCATTTGAACAGCCTCTACTCGCGCAAAGAAAACAAAACCGAGGAATATTGGACGCGCAAGGAGGTCGCCGGCAAACGTTATTTGAGCAAGGATGTCTACGTCTTGATCGCGCCACGGACGTTTTCGGGAGCGGAAGAATTCGCCTACGATTTGCAAACACAGAAACGCGCCGTGCTCGTGGGCCAAACGACCGGCGGCGGGGCGCACCCCGGCGGACTCGGCCCGCTTGGCGATCATTTCATGATGTTTGTGCCCACCGGCCGAGCCATCAACCCCATCACGAAAACCGATTGGGAAGGCGTCGGCGTAAAGCCGGACGTGGCCGTCCCCGCCGACGCGGCACTCGAGAAGGCTCACGAACTCGCAATCCAGACACTTTTGAAAAACGCCAAGGACGAGGAAGCGCGTGAACGGATTCAAATGGACGTAAGGCGCTCCGGCGACCGACCGATGACCAAGGCGACGGCGAGGGTTCGGTGATTCCCACTCGCGAATTTGGGCGGGCGACTTCGTCGACTGCGCCCTGTCGCTCAGCGCCGCTTCTTGCGGCGGACTGAAAACGGTTCGAGCGCCTTGAGCATGGCTCGCGCGGAGGGAAACCGGGCGGCCGGGTCTTTGGCGAGCGCGCGGTGCACGATCTCTTCCACGCCGGACGGAACCTGCGGGGCCCGCCGGCGGAGGGGGACCGGGTCATCTTCCAGCACCACCGCGAGCTTGTTCTTGTCGTCGAAGTCGAACGGAAATTCGTTGGCAAGATAGCGGTAAAGGGTTGCGCCGACCGCGTAGATGTCTCCGGCCGGCCGCGCCTGGCGGCAATCGATCACCAGTTCCGGAGCGAGGTAGGCGATCGTGCCGCGGATGTCTCCGAGGCGCGAGATTTCGCTCAAGCCGGCATAGGCGTAATTCTTCGCCAGGCCGAAATCGGCGAGCTTGGCGTTGAGTTTTCGCCCCTTGCGCCACAAGAGCACGTTCTCGGGCTTAATGTCGCGGTGCACGATCGACATCTCGTGCGCGTGGTCCAGGGCCAGCAGAATCTGACAGATGATCGCGCACGAGATCCGTGTGCGGGCGGACCCTTGTTCTTCGAGCACCGTTTCGTACGGGATCGCCGGAACGTACTCCATGATCAGATGCAGCTGTCCGGAGTTGTAGCCGAAATCGAGACACTGCACGATGTGCGGGTGATTGAGCCGGCCCAACAGACTGGCTTCGCGCACGAAAAGCTGCATCGCCGCCTCGGAAGCCGATTGCCGCGGCGAAATCACCTTGATGGCGACCGGCTTGGCGGTCGCCGAATGGACGGCGCGGAACACCACGCCCATCGAGCCGCTGCCGATCTCTTCTTGCAGCTCGTATCCGGGAATCTCGCGGACGGAGGCGAACTTCTTTTCGAGCCGCGTCTCGGTCGGCCTCTCGAAGGTGATGGTCGACTTAAACGACCCCAGCACGGTGGGCGCGTCGACAGCGACGCGCGGCCGACCGGTGGTGACGCTCACCCGGATCTCGGTCTTGCCCCCCGAGATCACGTCGCCGTCGCGGAGAAACGTGGCGTTGACGCGGTTCCCGTTGACGAACGTGCCGTTGCGGCTCCCCAAGTCGACCAGGTAGCAATCGGGGGGACGGATCTCGATCCGGAAGTGATGCCGCGAGAAGTGCAGGTCATCCTGCAAGCACAGATGGGACCACGACCCCCGGCCGACAAGAAACGTGTCGTACCGATCGAACTCGAAGTGCTTGCCTTGGTGCGGGCCGGAAGCGACTTCGAGGGCGACCCGCACGGTCTGCCGCTGCCGAAGCTCGGTGTCGCCAGGCATCCGCCGGTCCCTGAGATGGATTCGGACATGCGGATTATCCCACGACCCAGTGGCGGCAACAAGAACCCTGATCGCGGGCAAGGGCAAGCTGAGGGTTAACCCCTAGAGGCGGTTTGCGAACCTTTTCGCCGCTATGCGGGGTCGCGCGCGATCAGTCGAAGCGGGTTGATTCTGACAAGAGTTGCTTCTCGATCGCCAGGCCGAGCGAGCGCAACTTGCCGCGCAGCGTTGTCCGCGAAATCCCGAGAATCTCGCTGGCACGCAGCTGGTTTCCCTTGGCGTGGCGGAGCACCGTTTCAATGACCGTGCGATCGACGGCCGCGCAGACCTTGTCGTAAATATCGGACTGCTTGGATTGCAGCATGTCGGCGACGAGGGCCGCTACATCGAGCTCGCGCGGATCGGCATCGGCCGCATGACGGACTCCGGGCGTTTCGAGGCGCATTGCGCTGCCGTCCCCTTGCAGGTGATCGGGAAGCGAATCGCGGGTGATGACTTCGCCGGCCGATTGGATGTACGCGAAGCGGATGGCGCTTTGCAGCTCTCGAACGTTTCCCGGCCAGGGGTACGACTCCAGGATCCGCATCGCGTCGGGAGCAACCGAATTCACACGCTTGCCGAACTGTCGGCTCAACTGAGTCAGGAAGTAGGAAATCAAAAGCGGCAGATCGTCCCGGCGATCGCGGAGCGGTGGGATTGTGATCGTATAGACCCGGAGGCGGTACAACAGATCGCCCCGGAATCGGCCGGCGGCGACCAGTTCGTCCAGGTTCTGGTTGGTGGCGGCGATCACGCGGACGTCGGTGCGGATCGTTTCCTCGCCGCCGACCCGCTCAAACTGCTGCTCTTGCAACAGCCGCAGCACTTTGGGCTGCGTCGTCAGCGTCATGTCGCCGATTTCGTCGAGGAACAGCGTTCCGCGGTTGGCCTGCTCGAACTTGCCGATGCGGCGGCGGTCGGCCCCGGTAAACGCCCCCTTTTCGTGGCCGAACAGCTCGCTCTCGAGCAGTCCTTCGGGAATGGCGGCGCAGTTGATGGCCAGGAACGGCCCTTCGCTGCGGAGGCTGTGCTGGTAGATGGCGCGGGCGACCAGTTCTTTGCCCGTCCCGCTTTCACCCTGGATCAGCACCGGCACGTCGAGCGGCGCGACGCGGCCGATGCACTTATAAACTTCGCTCATGGCGGACGTGTCGCCCACGATGCGATCGACGCGTTCGTCGTCGGCTGAACCTTCATCGGGAAAGACGGCCGGCACGTGCCGCAAACGGCTGAGCTCGACCGCCTTGGCCACGAGCGTGCGGAGCGACCGGAAGTCGACTGGCTTGAGCAAGTACTCGAACGCGCCGCGCTTCATCGCTTCGATCGCCGTGTCGGTGCTGCTGTAGGCGGTCATGATGATTACGGGCAACCGCGGATCGAGCTGGCGGATGCGGTCGAACGCATCGAGCCCCGACATATCGGGCAAGCGGACGTCGAGCAGCACCGCGTCGGGCGGCTGGCGGCGGACCTGATCGATTCCCTGGCTGGCGTTCGCGGCGGTGACGACCTCGAGCGTCTCGGAGCGCAGGCTCTGCTCGAGCGAGTACGCGCAGGTTCGGCTCGTCGTCGATGATGAGCAGGCGTGGACTCATGTTTGTCTGCCGACTCGCGGCGACGCCCAACCGGCGTCCGGTCTGACCCCCTGGAGGCCAAGGGCTCGAAGGTCAGTGCGCCATGCTGCCGGCCGAAGCCGGCGGTTCTCGGTGTCCATAGAAGCTATAGAGCACGGGCATCAGGTAACGGGTTAGAAACAACGTGGTGATCATGCCGCCCACCACCACAATGGCCAGCGGCTTTTGCGTCTGTGAACCGATCTTGGTGGAAATGGCGGCCGGCATCAGGCCGAAAATCGCCGTGAGCGCGGTCATCATCACGGGGCGGACTCGCTTTTCGGCACCGGTGAGGATGGCCTCCTCGACCGGCAGCCCCTGCAAGCGAAGCTGGTTGAAATAGGCCAACAGCAACAGACCGTCCATGATGGCGACGCCGAAAATCGAGATGAAGCCGACGGCCGCCGAGATGTTGAAGTTCGTCCCCGTGAGCAAGAGGGCCCAAACGCCGCCGATCGACAGGTCGATCACATTCGAGAAGACGATCACTGCGTCGAGCACGTTGCGGAAGGCGATATAGAGCAGCAGGATGATCATCCCCAGCGAGAGAGGCACGATGACCATCAGCCGCGCCTCGGCGTCCTGCATTTCCTCGAATTCGCCGCTCCAGACGGAGTGATACGGCGCCTCGAACAGGTCCTTGGTTTTCGCCTGTGCCTCGTCGACGGCGCCGGCCAGGTCGCGGCCGCGGACGCTGAACTTGATCGCGATCAGCCGCTTGCCCTGTTCGCGATAGATCGTCGAAGCGCCGTGCTGCTGATATTGGCCGTCCGGCAGCGGAGCTCCGTCCTCGCCGACCGGCGAAACCAGGTCGCGGAGCCGCAGCCGCGGCGTGTTGCTGATGATGTTCCCGGTGTTGGCCTGCGCTCCGACGTTGGACGGCGTCGCGTTGCCGGTGCCGATCGAGGTCGGGACCACGCCCGGGCCCGTGTTCTGCACGACGTTGTTGTTGATGATGTCGACCGGGATGTCGAGGATGTCGGCTTCGCTGTTCCGCAGCCGCTTGGGCCAGCGGACCGAGATGTCGAAAAGTTTTTCGCCTTCGACCATGCTCGACAGGGCCCGCGCCCGAGCGCGCTCGTCACCACATTGTTGACGTCGGCCGTCTGCACGCCCCAGCGCTGGCACTTGCTCGGATCGACGCGCCATTCGAGGTGTGATTGGCCACGAATGTGAAAGATGCCGACGTTCTCGATGCCCCGCACCTGCTGCAGAACATTCTTGGCCTTGGCCGCCAGCAGCTCGAGGCGATCCAGGTCGGGCCCGAAGATCTTGACCGAGTTGTCCCCTTTGATGCCGGACAGGGCCTCCATCACGTTGTCGCGGATGTTCTGCGAAAAGTTCCAGGTGATGCCGGGGAGCTTTTCACCCAGCTCGGCGTTCATTGCGTCGACAATTTCATCCTTCGTCCGTGCCCGCTTGGCCCCCAACATCCAGCGCTGCCATTTGGGACGTTCGACCAGCAGAGGCCAGTCTTTCTCCGGTCGCAGCGGGACGAAGTATTCGCTGTTGTAGTAGCCGTCGGTGTCGGTCGCGTCGTCGGGTCGGCCGAGCTGGTTGACGATCGACTCGACCTCGGGATAGGTGGCCATGATGGCCCGCGCCTGGGCCGAAAGCTGCGTATGCCTGGGAAGCGAGATATTGAGCGGAGCGGTCCCGCGAATCCACAGGTTGCCCTCTTCCAGCGCGGGCATGAATTCGCGGCCCAAGAGGGGCAAGAGTGCAGTCGTGCAGATCGTAAGCGCCGCCATCACGCCGACCGTCGCGTAGGGGTGCCGCAGACAGAACCGCAGGTTTCGCAGGTAGCGGGCTTTCATGCCGCGGACGAGCCAGTTGTCCGGCGCCGCCTTCAGGTTCTTGAAGCACAACAGGCACATCACCGGGGCCATGGTCAGCGCCAAGAACAGCGCGCCGCAGAGGGCGAACGCGTAGGTATCGGCCATCGGCCCGAAGATTTGCCCTTCCGGTCCCTGCATCGTGAACAGCGGGACAAAGGCGCAGACCATGATGGCCGTCGTGAAGAACAGGCCCCGCTCGACCTCGTGCGTCGCCTTGAGGATCCGTTCTCTCAAGCTGAGCTCGGGATATTCGCCCGAGCTCAGATGGCGATAGATATTTTCGACCATGATCACCGACGAGTCGACGATGATCCCGAAATCGACCGCCCCGATCGACAGCAGGTTGGCCGACATGCCTCGCATATAGAGGATGGAAAACGCGAAGCAGAGGGCCAGCGGCACGTTGATGGCGACGATCAGCGCGCTGCGGACGTTGCTCAGGAACATCAAGAGCACGATCGTCACCAGCCCCATCCCCAGGAGCAGGTTCTCCCGGACCGTTTCGGTCGTGACGCCCAGCAGTTCTCGGCGGTCGTAGTAGGTCTCGATCTTGACGCCGGGCAGCATCCGCCCGCCCTTGGGATCGTTCAGCTCAGCGACCTTGGCCTCGACGTCTTTGAGCGCCGGCAGCGTCTCTTCGTTCTTCCGCAACAGCACGATGCACTCGACGACGTCGGGCTCGTCGTGGCCGATTTGCGCCAGGCTCTGCGCCGATCGCGGCGGGCGTTCCTTGTCGGCCCTCCAGTAGCCGATCCGGCCCGAGCGCGTCTGATGGCTGACGACGACGCCGCGGTCGGTCATTTCGCCCGGCGATGCTCGTCCCCCCTCGACGACGTCTTCCACGCGGACCGGCTGGTTGTTGGTCGAGGTGATGACCAGCGAGCGGATGATCCTGCAAGCGGCGCTGCTCTTCGGCCCGCAGGATGGCCGAGGCTGCGACGGGCTCTTCAGTCCGAGCACTTTGACGGTCGGATCGGTGCCGCCGCCGAACAGGCCGACGCTGCGGACGGTCATCGCGACTTCGCCCTGGTCGACGTAGTCGCCCCCGACGGTCGCGTTGCTGTTGGAAATGGCGTTCTGCAGCTGGATCAGCGTGAGGCCGAATTTCCGCAACAGATCGGGATCGGGCTGAACTTCGTAGCGGCGGACCGTGCCGCCCCAGCCGCAGACGTCGACGATCCGCGGCACCGTGCGGAATTCGCGCTCGAGCACCCAGTCCTGCAGGGCCTTCAGGTCGTTCAGCGTGTAAATTTCGCGGCCGGCCGCATCCTTGGGCGAGTTGAGCACGTAGCGGTAAATTTCGCCGGTCGGCGACTCGGGAGAGATCTGCGGCGTGACGTTGGCGGGCAGCGGCTGCGAAATGGTGGCCAGCCGGTTGATGACTTCCTGGCGGCCGGCCTCGTAAGTGTAGTTGCGGCCGTAATTCCAGTTCATTTTGAGGTCGCTCAATCCGTAGAGCGACTTGCTGTGAATCGAATTGAGCCCGGGCATGCCGGCAAACGTGATCTCCAGCGGCACGGTGACCTGGCGCTCGACTTCTTCGGCCGACGCACCGGGGAACTGGGCGAAGACTTCGATGATCGCGGGCGCCGGGTCGGGATACGCCTCGACGTTGATGTTGAGAAACGAATACATCCCGACAATCGAGAGCGCGATCGAGAACAGAATGACGACGAGCGGGTTATGCAGAGCCCACTCGATCAGTTTGCGAACCATCGAAGACGATCCAACCGAAATTCGGGTGTTGGTTGTTTGTTCGGGCGCTTCGGGGGAGTCGGCCCGTTACGTGGCCCATCTCCGTCGGGAGACACTCGGGGCCAGAGACTTCCTTGGGACTTGCTCTGCCGGACGTTCCCAGCTGCCGCAAGGCGTCATGGCGTGGCCGCCGCCTCATTTCGAGCCGGCGCGTCCGTATTTTTCTGGGACGCTGCGTCTTTCTGAGCCGCCGCGAGCTTCTGCGCAGGCGCGTCTTTCTGAGCCGATCCGTCTTTCTGAGGTTGAGACTCCATCTCCGTCAGGGCCGACTTCAGCTCGCCCACACCGGTGCCTAGAATTCGTTCGCCGGGCAACAGCGGCTGCTTGGGCTGCAGGCCCAGTTCCTGCTCCTCGACCGTGAGCTGCTCGTCCTTGGCGAACGGCCGGCTGCGGACGAAGACCGATTTTTCAAAGCGCCGCACCAGTTCCACCCGGTGCATCGTGTAGTACTGTTTTTGCGGATCCGTCTCGACAAAAACGATGCTTTGCTGGCCGTCATCGCCCACGGCCGAGGGCGGCACCTCGACAACGTCCTGTGGGGGCGGCAGCTGCACCTTGGCGGAAATCATCTTCCCGGCCAAGAGGCGGCCTTCCTTATTGTCGATGTGTCCTTTGACCTTCGCCGTGTGATCGTTGGGGTCGATGATGTAACTGATGTCATCGATGAAGCCCTCCAGGGGCGTGCTGCCGACGGTGGTGATCGTCCAGCGCCGCGCCCGTTCGGGCAGGGCTTGCAGCGCCGGCAGATCGTCCTCGGGACAGTTGGCCACGACGGACAGCCGCGGGCCGCCGCCGTCCGGGTCCAGCTTGGCGATCTGAAACAGGTTGATGGTGTTGTCCGAGACGACCGTGTGGGCGGTGATGTTCTGCTCGACGATGATGCCGTCGTCCGGGGCCTTGATCTCCACGCGGGCCCAACGGTCGAAATTGGCTTTGTCGCGCTGCTTGAGCCGTTTTTCCGCGTCCTCTGGCTTGACCTTCTCGGCCTCCTCACGGACGGCCTGAACGTCTTCCTCGGGGATGCCCCACGTCCGCAACGTGCTGACAGCCCGATTGAGGGCGTTGATATCCCCTTGGACCGCTTTTTTCTGTTGCCAGAGCAGGATGTCTGGAACGACGGCCGCCTTGGCCTGCCATCGATCCAAAATCTGGACGTCGAGCTTGAGCTGGTAGATGGCATCGATGAGGTCGTTTTTCTTGTTGCCCACGTCGACACTGTAAAAGACGGCCAGCAGATTGCCCTTGGTCACCTTGTCGCCCGAACGCAGCTCGCGGCGATGGCTCGTCGTTGCCCCGGTCTTGAGGCGATCTTCTTCGATCGTCCCGATCTCGACGCACTGGGCCGAGGACGGAGATGGCGCGAACAGCGCGCGAATGGGGATCAGCCGCGTCGGGTCGAGCATGGTGGTGCCCGGCATGGGCAAGTCGCGCGTGCGCGTCGGCTTGACGGCGGTGACGATGTTGTCGACGTTGTCTTTGCGAATGCCGAGCGTCGTCCGCACGTCGGGTGGCACGAACAGCGTGTGCGGTTGGCCTGGCACGAGCTCGACGCCCAAGCCGGACTTGGTTTCCGGATCCTCATTCCGCTCTTCGCGGTCGGCCGCCAGTTTTTGCAATCCGACTACCCCGCCCACCAGCAGGGCGGCGAAGAGAATCATGCCAATCGTCTTGACGGACTTCAGCTGTAACACCCGCATGGGAATTCCTCAGGGCTCGAAACCGGACCGGGCTCGAAACCGGGCCGGCGGACTTAATGGTTCATCGACGGGCGACGCGTGCTTGCGGCGAGGCGGCTTCCGTTGCCACCTCAGTTGCCTCGGACTCAACTAAGGCAGATTCGCGTAACGCGGCGTCGATCGTGCGGCGCAGTTCGGGCAGATCAATCGATTTCGTGACCAATCGTTCTCCGCGGCTGGGCAGGTCGGATTTTTCCAGGCGGTGCGTTGTAAGCAAGATCACCGGCACCCTGGCTTCCGTTGACCGGATCGTCTCCGCGAGTTTCAATCCCCTGCCATCCCGCAATCCGGCGTCGACCAGCACGAGCTGCGGGCGGCCGGCTTGCATCTGCTGCAGCGCCTCGGCTACCGTCCGCACGTGGAGGGCGATCCGCCCGTCGAACGTGAGGACCCGCGCCAGCACCTGGCCGAGGACCTCGTCATCCTCCACGATCAGAATGGTGCGGGGACGAATCGTGGCGGGCAGGAGGGTGGCGGGAGTTGAGGAGACCGGCATGACAACCGCACACCATCCGAACCGTAACGGGGATCGACGGTTCAAGCGCAAAACCGCCAAAGCGTCCTCAGCACTTCGGATGCCAACGGCCGGAGTGTGTCGGCGGCTTCATCAAACGGGCATCAGTTGGGATGATTTCGACGAATTGTGACTGGTTTTTAAGCGAGTCGACCATCAAGCTCTGGTCAACTCGACCAATTCCTTCTCTCGAATCTGTCCATCGAGACCAGAAACTATACAGGGCTGCTAGGAACACGAGCCGTCATGAATCAACACCACGACCATCCGGGCCATCACCATCACGATCACGCAGGTCATCACCCCGAGGAAAAGCCGGGTCGTCAGTTCCATAAAGACTGGCGCGTGTGGCTCGCGGTTGTCGTGATCCTGGCCGCGCTGGGGATCTACGTCCTCACCAATGGCGAAGTTCTCCGCCCAGCGCCGCCGCCGCAACCGCCCGCCGCGAAGTAAGACTCGCTATGTGCCACCCACCTTCTGGCGGCGATCCGTCGGCACGCGCGATTCCTTCACACGGTGCGCGTGGGCTCGTGCTCACCGCCGATGGCTGGAGCCGGCACCGGGGCCGCTGTTACGTGATGCGCATGATGCCCATGCTCGCCGGCAACCGGCAAGTGCCAGCCGCGGCGGACAGCGATCAAGCGCAGGCTGAAGCACAAGGTCGCTCCGAGAAAGGCCGCGATCGCCGACGGAATTTGGATCTGGTTTCCCAGCACGACAATCGTCGCTCCGCCTCGCGCGGCTACCGCGTACAGCTCGGCCCGCAACACGACGGGAACTTCCGCCAGCAAGATGTCCCGGGCCATGCCGCCGCCGATGCCCGTCAGCATTCCCAAGACGGCCGCCGGCGCGGGATGCAGTCCAAAGGTCAGCGCTTTCTCCGCCCCCGCCACGGCGAACAGCGCAAGCCCGGCCGCATCGAAGATCAGCACCGGATGCTTCAATCGCTCCACAAATCCGTCGGCGAAAAAGACCACGATGCCAGCCAGCAGAGATACGACTCCGTACCGCCAATCCCGCACGGCGACCGGCGGCACGTCGCCGATCATCAAATCTCGCGCGATGCCCCCCGCGGTCGCCGCCGCGAACGACAACACCAGCACCCCGAATAAATCGAGCTTACGCCGCACCCCGGCGGCGGCGCCGCTGATGGCAAACACAAACGTCCCGCAGAAATCGAGCACGGACAAGAGCGTGATCATGGACGGCTCCGAGGCGCGAGTCACTCGACCGAGCGCGCTGCTCGGCACGGACGGCATCTGCCGTAGAGGATAAAACTCGGTCCGCGCGGCCGTCTACTTGGCACTTTTCAACTTGAGAATCAGGCGGGTGCCTCGGCCGGCTATTGAATCGAACTGCAGAGTGCCGCCCATCAACTCGGCACGGTGCCGCATGATCCGCAGGCCCATCCCCGAGTTCCCGGCGGGATCTTTGGGCAGGCCGCGCCCGTTGTCTTCGACTGTGAGACGAAGGCCGTTGGTCTCTTCGAGCTTGATGAGGAGCTGGGTGGCGTTCGCGTGTCGGGCTGCATTGATTGTGGCTTCGCGGGCGATGAGGAACAGTTGGGTGGCCGTAAAGTTGCTTTCGATCGGTGGGGCGCTCTCGCATTCGCAGCGGCAAGAAATGCGGTAGATCGACGAGGTCTCTTTGGCAAGCTCCTCGAGAGCGATCCGCAGACCCTGCGAATCGACGTCGACCGGGAAGAGTCCCTTGGAGAGCGCGCGGATTTGCCTCTTGGCTTCCTCAATACTCGTCTCGAGCTTTTCGGACACTTCGGCGGACGTCCGCTCATTCTCCTGGTGATCCTTCAACGTCGCGGCCAGCACGCCGATCGCGGTCAGTTGCTGACCCAGCGTGTCGTGCAGCGCCCGGCCGAGCCGTTGGCGTTCTTGCTCGGTGAGGTCGGCCATTTCGTACGCCAGCTGTTCCAACTGAGTCGTCCGTTGGGCGACGTCTTTTTCCAGCTGTACGCCGTAGTCCGTCAGGGCTTGTTCGCGCTCCCGACGATCGGTCACGTCCGTGATGATGATCACGACTCCGCCAATGTGACTATCGTCTGTGCGGTACGGAACGATTCGCTGCAAGTAGCTGCGGCCGGCGGTGTCTTGAATCTCCTTGGCGCGGGGCGTCAGGTCACGCAACACCCGCTGGGCATCCGGCAATAAGTCGTCGTCCGTGAAGTTTCTGGCAAGATCGCCGAGCGGTCGACCGATGTCGGATTGGATCACGCGGAAGAGTTTCGCGGTGGCATCCGTGAACCGCTTGATGCGCAGATCCGGGTCGAGCAGGATCGTGGCCACCTCGGTGATCGACAGTAGGTTGTCCAAGTCGCTATTAGTCGATTCCAGCTCGGCGACCTTTTGCGCGAGTTGGTGGTTGACGGTCTGCATCTCTTCGTTGAGTGACTGCAGGTCCTCATTGACCGAAGTGACCTCTTCCGCGATTCGCTGCGGCCAACCCGCGCGGGCCGTTCGACCGGCGCGGGGACGACCGTGGCCGGCGCTTCGCGGGCTTCGTTCGCCGGACGGACTTCTTGCCGCCCGGTGGCTTTTTTTTCTTCGCCATGCTGCTGCCGCTCGCGGCACAGAGAGACGATTCGCCGAGCACGCGGCGAACGGTCTGGTCCGCAGCCGGATCTTATCCCCGCCGAGCCGGGGGTTCAAAGAGACGCCACGCCGCCGGTCGCGACTCCGCCGGACAAGCCTTAGCCGTGCCGCCCGACCTGCGTCATTTCTCGTACGGCGGGGGGCTTTGGCGACGGCGCGGCTCCCCGCGGCCGACGGTCCCTCTCTCCCGGGGGTAGCTGCGGCCTTGCTGTTGACCAAATGAGCAAATTTGGCGAAACAGGCGACCGTTTCGAGCCTCCTTTGGCGTTTGCGAAACCGTTCGTCTGTCCGCTCCGTCGGGCTCCGCACCTGCGATCGCCCGAGGCCAATCCCGAGATCGCGATGAAGAACGAAGCCCTCAAAAGCCAGTCGCCTGTCCCTTCCGTCCCGACGGCCGATGCGGCGGCATCCGCCGGCGATCTGCGGCCTTCGCTGCGGCTGGCCGGCACGCCCCAGCTTTCGCAGGAAGAATACGAACGCGTGCTGCAGCAGGTGGCCTCCGAGCTGTTTCTCAATGACGAGCAATATCGCAAGTCCGTCGTGCTCCGCGAGGTCCGCAAGGTTGTGCTCGGCTGGGGGACGGCGATCGGCATCGGCAGCCTGATCGCCGTGATGACGCTCTATATCAACGCGCGTGACGCGCTCAAGCAGACCACGACGACGGAATTGTCGAAGGCGGTCAAGGACCACGTGGCGTCGCGGAGCGAGTTGCTCAACGACTCGATCAAGTCGCTTACCACAACGGCGATCGGACAGATCGTGCACGTGCAGAAGGAATTGGAAGGCGCCGAGAGCGCCCTCGACCGGTCCGAGCAGCAGCTGGCTCTCGCCAATCAGCAGAGCGCCGATTTGCAGCGACGCATCGCCAGCATCTCGGAGACGCTCAAGCTGGTCCAACAGAACGCGGCCTGGTTGGGAGACATTCAAAACGCCCAGCGCGTTGCCAGCTTCATCCGCACGCTGTCGCAGGAGCGGAATGCCAAGGCGGTCGGCGATCTGCTGGTGCGGATCGATCGCGTCGAAGCCCTGCAGATTGAAAGTGAAATCGTCCGGACAGCCGCAAGCAACGAGGCGCAGCGCCGCCGCGATTGCCGCCGACATGACTCGCCTCATCTTGAACGCGCCGAAAGAGCAGCAGGGGAAAGTCGACCCGGTCAAGAGCCATGCCTTCGATAAGTGGGACGCCTACATCAAGACGGCCGATCCGCCGAAGTGACCGGCGGACGCGAGGGGCGGTGGTCCGAATCGCCCGGCGACTGCTAAAGTTGGGTAATCGGGCCGCGAAATCGCGCGGTCCGAGCCGTGGAGGCATCCCAGCATGACATCACCCAGCATGGCAGCGACTGCTCGTCTTTCTTCGGTCAGTCCTGCGCGTACGGGCGGCCGCGTTCTGCGCGAAATATGGGATGCGCATGCCGATCCTGATGGCGCCGATGGCCGGCGCCTGCCCGGCGACTCTCGCTGCCGCGGTGGCCAACGCGGGCGGGATGGGAGCGATGGGAGCCCTCGTCAGCCCACCGGCCGCCATTCGCACGTGGGTTGAGCAATTTCGCTCGGCAGGTGGCGAGGCGTGCCAACTCAACACGTGGATTCCCGACCCTCCGCCGCGCCGTGATGCCGAGGCCGAAGCCCGCGTCCGCGAGTTCCTCGCCTCGTGGGGACCGCCTGTCGCCGCCAACGCGGGGGACGTCGCCCCGCCCGACATGAACGCGCAGGTCGAAGTCTTCCTTGAACTGAAGCCGACGATCGTCTCCTCGATCATGGGGCTTTACCCGCCCGAGTATGTCTCGCGACTCAAGCAAAACGGCATCGCCTGGTTCGCCACGGCGACGACACTCGACGAAGCCCGCCAGGCCGAAGCCGCGGGGGCTGATGCCATCATCGCTCAAGGGGCAGAGGCTGGCGGCCACCGCGGATCGTTTGACCAGGCGGCAGCCGAGCGACAACTCGTCGGGCTTTTTGCGTTGCTTCCGCGACTGGCCGATCACGTCGGCATTCCGATCATCGCGGCCGGCGGGATCGGCGACGGTCGCGGCGTGGCGGCGGCGCTCGTGCTTGGCGCGAGTGCGGCAATGGTCGGCACTGCCCTGCTCCGCTGCCCGGAAGCCAAAACGCATCCGGCTTGGGCCGCCGCGCTCGATCAGCTCGAGCCGGAAGGCACGACGCTGACCCGCGCGTTCACCGGACGTCTGGGCCGCGCGATCGCCACCAACTACGTCAAAGCGGCCGCCGCGCCGGGCGCTCCACCGCCCTCGCCCTACCCAGTGCAACGCGGATTGACGGGCGCGATGAAGGAAGCGGGCGCCGCCGCCAACGACGTGCACCGCATGCAGGCCTGGGCCGGCCAATCCGCGGCGCTGGCCAAACCAATCCCCGCCGGCGACCTCGTGCGACAAATCTGGGACGAAGCTCAAGCGCTCTTGGCGTGAGCGCGATTGCTACGGCCGCTCACGGTTTCGGAAGCTGCTTCAGGTGATAGGACTTCACGCGCGTCAGCGTCGAATAGCCCAGGGCCGAGAGGGTGATGCCGCGGCCCGTTTCTTTGACGCCCGTCCACGCCAGTGCCGGATCGAGATAGTCGCAACGGTTCATGAAAACGGTGCCCGTCTCGATCTGTTCGCCGATGCGTTCGGCAGCGTCGACGTCCTGTGTCCAAATCGAGGCGGTCAGACCGTAGGGGCTGTCGTTCATCAGGCGGATGGCCTCTTCGTCTGAGTCAACGGGCATCACGCCGACCACCGGGCCGAACGTCTCGTCGCGCATCACGGCCATCTCGTGGTTCACATTTACTAGAACCTTCGGTGCGAGATACGGGGAACCGGGCTTATCAGGGGGAAACGTATTGGGCGGCACGAGACGCCGGGCCCCCTGTGCGACGGCCTCGTCAATTTGCTTTCGCACAAAGTCGGCGGCCGTCCCGCGAACCATCGGGCCGAGCGTGGTTTCCGGATCGAGCGGATTGCCGAGCACGTATTTCGACGCGAATTCGACGATGCCGGCGACCACGCGATCGAAGTGCCGTTTGTGCACGTAGACTCGTTCGACCGCGCAGCACGACTGCCCCGAGTTGAAAAACGCCCCGTCGGCGATGTTCTCGATCGCGTAGGGCAAGTCGGCGTCGGCCCGCACGTACGCCGGGTCCTTTCCGCCCAATTCGAGACCTGTGCCGATGAACGTGCCGGCGGCCGCCGTTTCGATCTGGCGGCCGCCCGCGACCGAGCCGGTGAAATTCACCTGGTGCACGCGGCCCGAGCGGATGATCTGCCCCGTTTGCTCATGATCGAGCACCAGGTTACGAAACAGCCCCGGCGGCAACTCGGCCCGATCGAAGGCGACCTGAAACCGCTCGCCCACGAGCAACGTCTGCGCCGCGTGTTTCAGCAGCACGGCATTCCCCGCCATTAGCGCCGGCACGACAGAATTGACCGCCGACAAATATGGATAATTCCAAGGCGCGATCACGAACACAGTGCCGAGCGGCTCGCGTCGCACAAAGCGGCGAAAACCGTCGACGGGCACGGGACAATGATCGGCCAGCGCGCTCGGCGCGATCTCGATCATGTGCCGGGCCCGCTCCGCCGTCCGCAACACTTCGTTGCGACCATACCGCACGGGTCGACCCATCTGCCGCGCCAGCTCCGCGGCGATTTCGTCGGCCATTGCCACGAGCGCATCGACGGCCCGCAGACAGAACCGCGCCCGCTCGGCGACGGGGGTGGCGCTCCACTGCCGCTGCGCCGTTTGCGCGACCTTGAGTGCAGCATCAACCTCGGACTGCGTGGCCAAGGACCGTTCGGCGACAACCGAGCCATCGATCGGCGAGATGATTTTGACCATAATTCCTGTGTGAATTCCGTAAGCGATCCGGGTGACTCGCGAAGATTATAGCGAATGGCAAAGTCGATCGAGCCCGTCCGGTCGAACCGCGGACTCTACGAACGGTCGCGGCTGGAAGAGACGAAAGCCGTGAGCTAAGAGTGCGCTTTCACGGGAACCGCCGGTGGAGCGAATGTTTTCAGCGTAATCATGCCCAGGTCGACCGGCCGCCGCTCGAGTTTTTCGCTGATCGGCGGCACCTCAAATGCGTAACCCATAACGAATAGCTTGCCGCCAATAAGAGGTACGCTTAGGTAGTATTTACCGGCCGGCACATCGTCGATGGAGAATTCTCCCCGATCGTCAACGGTGGCCAGAAAACTCAGCTCCCCCAATCCGCCTCTTCGATCGCGGTGAATATCAATGTTAGCGTCACCCCACCGCGGCTCGGGCCCGCCTTCGGGCGCCTTCAGTCGTCCGATGACCGTGCGCCCTGCGTTGCCGAAGTCGATGCGGGTGGTCTTTCCCGCAAAAAAGTGGGCAGTCATCCGGCAGGTGGACGTCATTTCGCGGGGCTCGCTCGGTTTGCGATTGCGAATACTCCTAATGTAGCTCAGGCCGGGTAACACGTGCTCGAAGGCGTAGCGGCCGTGGGCGTCGGTTTTTTGTTGATTCGATGTTGTCAGGTGGGCGACACCTTCGCCGATCCACAGGTTGGTGTGCCCTTCGATTCCCAGTTGCAGATTTGCACACGGTTGACGCGCGACCATGTACGTCCCTTCGGCTCTCGCCCACGGCGACAGTGAGATCGTTTTCGGAGGAGACGTTCGCGTGCCCTTCACTTGGGCCCAGCCCGAAGGATGCACGGCGACCAACCAAAACTCGTCCGCGTCGGTCGTGAAATGCCAGTGACCGCTCTGGTCGGGCTTTGTCGGCAGCGGCAGGGGTGACTGGACGAGTTCGCCGTTAAAGACCGCGGCCGATTCACCGAGTTCGAGCAGAACGACCTTGGCATCGGTCACTGCCTTCCCGTCGCTGCCGACAACGGCAACCGTAACGTCCAACGATTTTCCGGACCCGGAAAAGACTCCGGTCGCATGCAATGCCTCAAAGCATAAGAGCACTCCGGCGACGACGATCACGATGCGGAATTTTGTCCTGCCCAACGATCGCCGAATTGAAATGTCCCGGTCGCTCATGCGTCTCTTCTAACGCCGCACTTTCGCAGGCCCGGCGAACGGTTCGGGTGCCTTCAGCGTGAGCACCCCGAGGTCGACCGGGCGCTGCGACAGCTTTGCGTTGACCCGCGGCACGGTGAAATGGTGTGACTGCAGCAGCAGGGGCGGCGGGCCGGGAACAAAGGCGTGCAGGAGGTAGTCGCCGGGTGGGATCTCATCGAGTGAGAAGTTGCCGTCGCTGTCGGGCTTGGCGGAAAATGTCGGGACGCTTTCGATATCAAACCAATCAATATCCGGCATGACCATAATCGAGGCCGAGCTCATCGAAACGTCGGATTTCGATTCGGGCGGCCGCCGTAACTGACCGATTACCGGCCGCCCCGCGCCGCCGACGTCGACGTGCATGATCTGGCCGGCGGGACAGTCGACCGGCACGGTGGCCGTGAAGGTGGTTTCGGACTTGCCCTTGCCGGTGACGCGTTTGACGATGATCCAATGCAGTCCGGAAATGGCACGATCGAACGCGAATCGGCCGCTTGAATCCGTCGTCTGTGTATCTTGATCGCGGGGAGGAGCATTGCGCGGCGGCGCGTTCGAGGCGGACGAGGGGCTGGTGAGCAAAACTTCGACGTCGGACTGCGGTCGCCGGGCGACTTGGACCGTCCCTTCGACCCGCGCCCACGGCGTCAACTTGAGTTGCCGGGGATTGCCGCTCGGGAGCCCGCTTTGGTCGAGGTATCCCGAAGGATGCGTGATCACCAGCCGAAAGTTGTTGTTCTTCGCGGCAATCTGCACCCGGCCGGTTTGATCCGCGTCATGAACGTCGCGCTGGTTTTCCAACTCGCCCCGGTTGAGAGAGACGACTTCGTTCGGGCCCAAAACCGTCACTTTTGCTCCCGCGGCAGGCCGGCCGGCGGGCGTGAGCACGGTCGCCGCGAAGTCTTTGGCTTTGAGCAACTCGAAATCGATCGTGGTGTTCCCCGCGTCCGATTTAATCTCGCGCGAGACGCTGTGCCAATATCCGTCGGCATCGATTCGCACTAGGTATGCGAGCTGCAGGTAGGTCTGACGAATCTGATAGGTGCCATCCGCGGCGGCCGGCTTGGTCTCGTTCGTAACGACTTGCCGCCCACTCGTGCGATATCCGCTCGTGAAGCGAAAGTTGTGGATCGGCTGTTTGGTATCGGCGTCGACGACTCGTCCCGTGATCACCAGCTCCGAGGGAACGCGAAACACATACTCGGCCTGCCGGGCTGTAACCCTCTGCCAGCCGAGCGTCATCCCGTTGGAGCGATGAATGCTGAGCAGCATTCTTTCCCCGGGCAGGTCGTGCCATTCCCAGGCTCCGTCCAAGTCCGTCTTCAGGGGGGCCTGATCGACTTCAAAGGCATCGAAGCCGAACTCGCCCCAAAGTGAGACTTGCGCTTTCGGCACAGGGCGCCCGGCCTCGTCGAGCACGCGCAGGCGGAGCGTCTTGCCCGGTTTGAGCTGAAAGTCAACCGACGCCTCGAGCGTGCCGAGCTCGATCTCTCGGAGCTGTGCGGCGCACCCCTTGGCCGCGGCCACGAGCTTGAGTTGCGGTGTGCAGCCTTCGAGCCGGTAGCTGCCGTTTTTGTCCGAGAAGGCGGTCCGCGTATCTTCGCCAACCCGCGCGCGGACGAGCGCTTTGGCGATCGGCTTGCCAGCCTCGTCGGTGACCTTGCCCATCACCGTGACCCCTCCTTCGAGTACGATTTTTCCAGTCGGTTCGTGTCCCGGCTCGATCGCAAATTTCTCGCGACTCAAACTCGCCTTGTGCGCCGGGTATTTGGGCTCGCTGACCTCCGCGCTGACGAGCTGCATCGACTCCGGGACGCTCTCGAACTTCCAGACGCCTTTGCTGTTGGTCCACAGACGATCGGAATAGCCCAGCTGGCCCGTCCCCTCGAAACGAATCTGCAGCACGACCCGCGCGTTCGGCACGGGCTGGCCTTTGCCGTCGACCACGATGCCACCGATCGTCCAGGCCTTCTGCAGCTTGATCGTCAGCGGCTTGTCATAGCGAAAGATGTAAGTCGAGGAGTAGAAGGCGTAGCCGGGTTTGTGGACGCGGAAGTTGAGTGACTCCAAGTGCGACGGCTGCTCGACAATGATGCGTCCGTCCGCGTCGGACTGCAGGTTGACTCCGTAGCGCGGCTTATTGAGCAACCTCCCTGCGCGGAGTCGAACTTTTTCCAACGGCGGCTGCGTCGCCAAATTGACCTTCGCCCCCGCAATCGGCTGACCTTCCGGCCCGACGATCTGCAGCTCGAACACGGGGGGCGCGGACGCGGTCGTGTTGGCAGCCTTGTCAGTTGCCGCCGCGGATTTTGTCTGGCCGTCGTCGGCTGGCACCTGCGCCAGCAGCAGGGCGATGAGAATCGCCGCGCAAATCAAGGATGACACCGGCCGAGAAGCCGGTCGCCTCGACTTCTTCGACTCTCGCCGGAGCTCGGTCTGCTCGTAGTCCATAGCAGCTCCCTTTACGGAGCATTCACTCGGGACTCAGTCTCAGGAGTCCTGAGTCCTGGGTTCACTACTTACCGGGTTCTAAGGTCAACACTCCGACGTCGACCGGCCGCGCCGACAACTTCTCGTTCACGGCCATTACGGTAAAACGGTGTGGATTGAATTGAGATCGAACAGGCTTGAGAAACTGAAGGCTGAGCGAATACTCGCCCGGCGGGACGTCGTCGATGCAGAAGTTGCCTTCGGGATCGACCGTTGCTTGGAAGTCCCGACCATTTCCTGTGGCTTGGACCAGAACGAAGTTCCAGCCAATCGTCGGCTTTTCACCGTTTGCCGCTCGCAGCTGTCCGGTCACGGGCCGCCCCGAGACTCCAAGATCGATGTGCGTGGTCTGGCCCGCGATGAACTTGACCGGCACCATCGTGCTCGACGTCGTCTCGCTCGTTCCCGTGTCCACCATGATCAGGATGTACCGGCCGATCGATCCCTGGCCTGGAATCACGTGCTCGAAGGCGAAATGTCCGTTGGCGTCGGTTGTCTGGTTGTAGTCGAGGTAGATCGATGCGCCGTTTTGAGCGCGGAGTTGGGCGTTGGCCTGGTGATCGATCGAGATCTTGGCATTGGCCTGCGGTTTTCGCGCGACTCGATAGCTCCCTTCAACTCGGGCCCAGCGTGTCAGGGGGAGCGTCTTGGGGACCGACTTCAGTGAACACCACTGCTGGGCGTAACCCGACGGATGAATGGCCACCAGCCAGAACTCCGACGTTTGCGGGCCGAAGTGAACGCGGCCGGCCTCGTCAGCGTCCTGGCTGGGGCAGTTCACCTGGCCCGGGGCAAAGTCGCCATTTTCGAGCATGACGTGCGCGCCGGCGTTGAGGAGCGCCACTTTCGCCCGCGAGGCGGGCGCTCCAGCGGCCGTCACCACGGTCGTGACGATGTCGTGGCCTTTTTCCAGCGCCAGATCGATCGTGACATTCCCCTCGTCGCTTTTGATCTGGCGTGAGACGCCCGGCAAATGGCCGTCCGCTTCGACCCGCACCTGGTAGGCGTGCTGCTCGCGGTTCTCGCGAAATTGGTAGTGGCCGTCGATCGCGTTAAAAGCGTGGTCGGTGTTCCAAAAGACATTTGCATTCGACCATTGGATGCCCGGAATGACGCGAAACGACTTGATCGGCTGTTTCGTTTCGGCGTCGATCACTTTTCCCGAAATCACGAGAGCCGGCGGCACGCGGAACACCTGTTCTTTCTCGCCAGGGACAAGCGTCCGATTGCCGAGTTGCATGCCATCCGGGCGGCAGATGTCGGCTTGGATGGGGTCTACGGGCGCGCTCCTTCCATTCCCACAGTCCTTGCTCGTCCGTGAGCCGCGGCACGTTCTCGAACTCGAAGTACTGGATGCGACCATGCCATTGTTGAAAAAAAATCGTCGCCTTGGGGATCGGCTTGCCGTGTTCGTCGAGAACGCGGACGCGTAGCGTTGCGGCGGGCTGCATTTGAAAGTCGACGGGCGTATTGCGCGGACCGAGTTGCACCTCTTCTAGCGCTCGAGCGTGCCCCTTCGCCGCCACGACAATTCGGACCGGTCCTGGCTCGCAACCCTCCAGCCGATACACACCCGTCGCATCGGTGACGGCCGAGTGCTCGTTGTTGCCGTATTTGGTCCAGACGTTGGCTTTGGCGATCGGTCTCCCGATTTCGTCGGTGACCCGACCCGTGATGATCAGGCCGCGATTCAGAAGAATTTTGGCGGTAGGCCGGTGTCCCCGCTCGACCTGGAAAAGTGCGCGCGACAGGGTCAGCCGCTGCGCCATGAAGGTGGGATCGTAGATTTCGACGGGTACGGCATTGAGAGAGCTGGGGACGCTCTCGAAGGTCCACTCCCCTTTGTTGTTGGTCCGCACTCGGTCGCCGGTCCCCATTTGCCTCGAATCGCCGGGGCGTTTGGTGAATTCGATCCGGAGTCCCACGCGCGCGTTGGGAATGGGTTTGCCGTCGCTGTCGACGACAACGCCCCCCACCGTCCACGCGGGTTCCAGCTTGATCGTGAGCGAGGCGGGGATCGGCTCGGAATTCGAGGTGAGAGACCATCCAGCCCAGTACGGGGCGTAGCCAGGAATCGTGACGTAGAGATCGAAACGTTTCGGTTCGGCCGGCCGCTCGAAGGAAAGCCGGCCATCGGCATCCGCCGTGGCAGTCGCGGCGTAGCGCATTCGGCGGAGGAATTTTCCGCGGTGGATTTGTTTGGCCTGGATAACCGGCGTCGTCCGCAGTTCGATTTTGGCCTCGGGCACCGACTTCCCGTCGGGCCCGACGATCCGCAAGTCGAACACGGGCGTCGCCGATTCGGGCGCGCTGGCAGGCTTGGATTTGACCCCTGCCGCATTTGGTTTGCCATCGTCGGCTTGCACCGCAGGCAGTGCCAGGACTGTGAGGAGTATCGCGGCGCAGGCGACGACACTACCTCTCGGATTGACCGCTTGCCGTGACGCAGCCGGTCGCGGCTGATGCTTGTTGAATTTATGGTTCATGGACAACTCCAATCCGCGCGCTCTTACCATCGGCCGCCGACATTGAGTTGGAGCACGCCTAAGTCCACCGGCCTTTGCGACAGCTTTTCGTTAATCGTGGGCACCTCGAACGGATGATTCAGGATGTATTGTCGGCCTTTGTAGAAAAACACACTCAGAACGTGCTTGCCGGTGGGAACGTCATCAACGCAGAAGTTGCCGGCCGGATCTAAGGTCGCCGAAAAGTTGAGGTCTAGGGCGCCGGCCAGGGGGTGATCGGACGAGACTGCGACGAACGCGAATTTCCACGGAACTTCGTTCGTCGCACCCGTGGGACGCCGAAGCTGACCGATGACCGGCCGGCCTGTGGTGCCGAGGTCGACCTGCCTCGTTTGACCGGCCGTAAGACTGATTGGCACAAAACCTCCAGAAGCGATTTCACTCGCGCCGTCGGTCGCCGAAAACGCGAGCGTGTGGCCAATCCGCAGCGCGCCTGGGACGACGCGTTCGAACACGAATCGCCCGTTCGTGTCGGTCCTCTGCTCTGATCGGAAGAAGGCTCGCGGCGGGGCGTTGAACGCGCCGAACACGGAGTTGGGATAAATCTCGATTTTGACATGGGGTCGCGGCTTCGCGCGACTCGGTATGTTCCTTCAACCCGCGCCCATGAGGTGAGTCGAATCGGCTGGGGAATGGAGACGGGGGAACATTTGACCTCTGCGAAGCCAGAGGAGTGCGTGACCACGAGAAGGCTGTTGCCGGTCACTAGCGGAAAATCAAAGCGGCCAGCGGCATCCGCCTGGCGTCGCTCGATCCCCGTCAATTCGAAAATGTCGTCGCCATTGAGAATGTTGAGTTGCGCTCCTTGGATGGCCAGCGCAACTTTGGCCCGACCAGCCGGGTTGCCGTCCGGGGTGAGTATTGTCGTGCCGCTCGCGGCGCTCTTGGAAGGACCGTTCTTCGGCGAGTTGGCAGGCGGATCTGCGTCGGCGTGCGGAGACGCCAGCGCGACGACACCGAAGAGTAACGCTGCCCTCGCGCTGCGCTGCGTCGCCGCGATCTGTCGCCACATGCCGGTAGGCAACCTTTTCTCCGAGAAGCTCATTATCGAGCGGCTCTCACTCGCGCGGCTCGGGCTGCTTCAGGGCTCGACATCGTGAGCACACCCAGATCGACGGGCCGCTGCCACAACTTCCCCTTGGCTTTCGGCACGACGAAACGGTGCTGCTGCATTTGAAGATTCTGCCCCTGAGCGTTGGGGATGTAGGCGTTCAACCAGTAATTGCCTGGCGGAATGTCGTCGATGGCAAAGTTTCCGTCACGGTCGGTCGTCGCATTGAACTGCAGCTCCGACTCGCCCCACATCTGGCCACCCTCCTGGCTGACCCAGATCTGAGCCGAACCCAATTGGTCGGCCTTAGCCTCCGGCGGCTTGCGCAATTGCCCGATGACCGGACGTCCCTCGGCTCCCAAGTTGACGTGCGTGGTCTCGCCGGGGGGACAGGTCGCGGTCATCGTCATGCTCGACGTCATCTGGCCGTCGCCCGAGCCGTTCGGCCGCGCCCAACTGATCTGCTGTCGGCCCGGCACGACCCGATCGAAGACGAACCGGCCCTGCGCATCGGTTGCTCGCAGCGATTGCGCCATGATTTGCGGAGAATTCTGGCCGAAAAAATATTGGGCTCTAGAACCAGAGATCCAAGTGTTTGCCTTGGGCTGTCGAGCGACTTGAAACGTTCCCTCGATCCGCGCCCACGCCTTGAGCTTGACGATTCGCGGATTGGAACTGGGCATGCCCGGTAGCTCGGCGTAGCCAGTGGGGTGCGTGACCACGATCCAGCAGTTCGTGTTCTTCGCCTCCGCACGAAGCTTGCCGTCCTTGTCGGTTTCGTGCACGGCGGTCAGCCGTCGGCGCGGCTGGCGAAATTGACGGATCAGTCCGACGATAAGTCCCCCCATGTTACCGTTGCCGCCGCCCTGCTCCTGCAGTTCACCCCCAGAGACCACCACTTGCTCCCCGGGGCCGGGGATCGCGACTTTCGCTCGCGCGGCCGGGGCTCCGTCGGGCGTCAAGAACCGTTACCGCGACGGTTTTCCCTTTGAGCAGCTCGAAATCGATCGTGACCTTCGCCTCGTCACTTTTGATCTCGCGAGATACGGCCGGCATGTATCCGTCCGCTTCAACGCGCACCAGATTCGCGCCCGTATCGTCCGTCTTTTTTATTTCGTAGGTGCTTCCGGTTGACGGCTTGCCGTTCTGATCCTCCCAGACGACCTGCTGCCCCATCCAGACGTATCCGGACGTCAGCCGAAAACCTTTGATCGGCTGATGCGTTTCGGCGTCGACCACCTTGCCCGAGATGACGAGTGCCTTGGGGACGCGGAACACGTACTCTTCCTTGCGCGGCGAGAGGGCTCGATTGCTCAGGGTCATCCCGTTGGGACGACCGATGTTGGCCAGAACTTCTTCCGGGGGCGCCTCCTTCCATTCCCAGAGACCGTCGACGTCCGTCTGCCGCGGGGCATTGTCGACCTCGAAGAAATCGAACCCTGGCCGCCACTGCTGGAAATAGACTGTGGCTTTCGGAACCGGGTGCCCCTCTTCGTCGAGGACCCGCACGCGGATCGTGTTGCCCGGTTTCAGCCGAAAGTCAATTGGGCCCAGCCCCGGGCCGATTTCGATTTCTTGCAAGGCGGGGGCGCCGCCCCTTCGCCGATGCCACGATCCGCGCTGCCAGGCCCGCAGCCCTCCAGGCGGTAGACCCCCTTTTTGTCGGTGAAAGCGCTGCGGGTGTCGTTGTTAGCCCTCGTCCGCACGAGCGCTTTGGCGATTGGCTTCCCGCCGTCATCGGTAACCGTGCCGGTGACGGAGAAGCCGCCCTTGAGGGTGATTTTTGCCGTCGGATCATGCCCGGGATTAACCGCGAATTCCGCGCGGTCGAGCGTCGGGTTTTCCGGCACGAATTTCGGGTCGTTGATCTGGGCGGTGACGGCGTTCATCGATTCGGGCACGCTCTCGAACTTCCAGATGCCCTTGCCGTTGGACCAGATGCGGTCCGAGAAGGTGATTTGTCCGCCGGTCATTTGAAGCTGAAGGATAATCCGCACGTTCGGGATGGGTTTTCCGTCGTTGTCGACGATGATGCCGCCGATCGTCCAGGCCCGCTGCAATCGGGCCGTCCGTGGAGCGAGCACGGCGTCGGCCTTGTTCTGGAAATTGACCCAGTTCAGGTAGTAGCCATAACCGGGCTTACGAATTTGATAGTTGAGATAGTCCAAATGAGCCGGCCGCTCGAAGGCCACGCGCCCGTCCGCATCCGACTTCACCACCAGGCTGTTGCGCAATTTCGTGACTAACGTCCCCGCGCGGAGCCGGACGTCCTTGGGCCGCGGGTTTATGAACAGACTGACCCTGGCATCCGGAACCGGCTTGTCATCGGGCCCAACGATCCGCAGCTCGAACGCCGGCGCTCGAGGCGCGGGCGCGGTGGTTGCCTGCGGAGCGGGTGCCTGGGGAGTGGGAGCCGGCGCGATCGTCTTGTGGTCGTCGGCTTTGGCTTTGCTCGCGGCGCCTGGGCCGTCATCGCCCGCGGCCAGGACGGGCATCGGCCGTCCGTCCGACCCAAGCAGCGCGCCGAGCGCGAGCAGGAGCGTGACGACTCTCCAGCACTTCGATCGCACTCGCCCGCCCGGAGTCGTGATCGGTCGATGAGTCATGGCATCCTCTGCTTACGGGTTGCGAGCGGGCACGGCCTTGGGCTCGTTCAGGTTGAGCACGCCCAGGTCGATCGGGCGTGTGCAAGCTTCTCATCAATCTTTGGGACTTCCACGCGGCGGTTGAACCGGATTCCATTGTCGTTCGTAAAACGCACGCTCAGCGAGTAAAAGCCCGCCGGCACGTCGTCGATGCAGAAGTTCCCGTGAGGATCCGCCGTGGCGGCGAAGTGCAGGCCGTTGCCATCGACCTCGATGAGCGCGAAACTCCAGTGGACTTCTTCCTTCGACTCCGCCGGCGTCTGCAGTTGCCCGACCACCGGCCGACCGGAGGTTCCCAGGTCGACGTGCGTCGTGGTGCCCGCTGTCAGCTTGATCGGGACCATCGCGGACGAAGTCATCGCGTTCGACCCGGTGAAGGCCATGAGTTGAAGATTCCGGCCGATCAGACCATCACCCGGCGCCACGTGCTCGAACAGGAACCGGCCGCTCGCGGCGGTGGTTTGCCCATAGTTGAAGAGAATGCTGGGTGCATCGCCTGCCATCACATTGTGCGACCACTGGTTAATCCAGATTGGAACGTTGGCCTGCAGCTTGCGAGCGACGCGAAACGTCCCTTCGACGCGGGCCCACGCGGTCAAGCGAATCTCCTTCGGCAGGTGCGCAGCCTGGCACTTCAGCACGGCGAAACCGGCCGGATGCGTGACGACGAGCCAGAAATCCTTGACTTGCGGTGTGAAGTGAAAGCGCCCCTGCGGATCGGCCATCTCGCGGAGGGAATAAGTTTGGTTCTCGTCGATGTGGCCGTTGGTGACCATGATCTGCGCACCGTGGACGCCCAGGGCGAGTTTGGCACCGGCGGCCGGTGCGCCGTCGGGACTGTCGACCGTCCCGACGAAGTCTTCCCCGCGCTTCATGTCGAAATCGACGGTGACGTTCCCTGAGTCAGTCGGAATGTCGCGGGAATCGGCGGGGAAGTAGCCGTCCGCTTCGATCCGCACGCCGAACAATCCCTGCGCATACGTTTCTCGGAGGCGGTATTGGCCGTCGGCCGCAGTAAAGCCCTCGAACGTGTTCCGAGAGGTCCGGTCTCCTGGGACGACGTGAAACGTTTTGAGTGGTTGCTTCGTTTTCGCGTCGACAACTTTGCCTGAGATCACGAGCGCCGGAGGCACACGAAATGTGTACTCCTCCTTCCCATCGCCCAACGGCTGATAGCTCAGCTGCATGCCGCCGGGGCGACAGATATCGGCGGCAAACGTGTCGACCGGCGCTTCGTGCCATTCCCACACGCCGTCTTTGTTCGCGTATTGAGTCACCGAGTCGAACTCGAAGTATTGAATCGGTCCCCGCCATCTTTGGAAGAAGATGCGTGCGCGGGGGAGCGGATGCCCCTTCTCGTCCAGCACGCGCACGCGGACGGTCCGGCCGGGCTGCAGGATAAAGTCGACGTTGGTGCCGCGGGCGATCGCTACATGTTTCATTTCGAGTGCGCGGCCTTTGGCGGAGACGACGATGCGGGCCTCGCCCGGCTCCGCTCCGGTGACCCGGTATGTGCCGTCGGCACTCGTGACGTCTTTGCGGACGTTGTTGCCGAACTTCGTCCTTACGACGGCGCCCGCGATCGGCTTGCCGGTCTCGTCGGTCACTCTGCCCGTGACGATCAGCCCCGCTTGCAGGGTCACTCGGGCGGCTGGCTTGTCACCCCGCTTGATGCCGAACTTGGTGCGCGGCAAATTCGTCCGCAGGGTCATGAAGTCGTGCTTGCTGATTTCGACCTGGACCGCCTGCACCGAATCGGGGGCGCAGTCGAAGCTCCAGCGGCCGTTGGAATCGGTGCGGAGGTGAGTGCCAGTCACGAGCTGTCGCGTTTTGCCCGGACCTTTCGCGTATTCAATGACGGGCCAAATCTCCGCCCCGACGATCGGTTGCCCGTCGCCATCGACGACAACGCTGCCGACCGTCCACGCGCTCTGGAGCTTGATGGTCAACGCCGCCGGAATTGGCTCGGAGTTGACATCCGGAACCCAACCGGTCCAGTAAGGCGCGTACCCGGGCATTTCCAACAGGAAGTCCAAGTACTTCAATCCGGCCGGCCGAGTGAACACCAGCCGCCCATCCGCATCGGCCGTGATGCCCACTCCATAAGTCGCTCGCCGCTGGTATTTGCCGACGCGCACCTGGTCCCCTTGAAGCCGGGGCGTGCTCCGTACGTCGACCTTCGCGTGAGGAACGGGCTTCCCATCCGGCCCGACGACGTGCACCTCGAAGGTCTTTGAATCAGCAGCGGGCGCGGTGTTTTGGGCCGCGGGCGGCGCCGCCGTTGAAGCCGTCGACTTATTCTCAGGCTTGCCATCGTCGGCGTGTAGGAGTGACATCCCCAACAACGCCAAAAGGAGGCTCGCGCAAACTGAGCGATAAGGTCGTTCAATTAACCCGGAGTTCGACCGCTTCGACACTCGTTGGCGCCCAATTTTGTTGTCGTCCATGGCACCCTCACTTTAACGCGAGTCGCCGGTTTTCAGTGTCAGCACCCCCAGGTCGACCGGACGTTGCGACAGCCTTTTGTCGATCTGGGGGACACTGAAGCGGTGCTTGAGTGGGATTCCCTTGAAGGTCTGTACCTGAACGCTCAATTCGTAGTCGCCGGACGGAACCGCATCGATGGAAAAATTCCCTTCTGCGTCCAGCGCGGCGACGAAACTCGGCTTCAATTCGGCGAGGCGAGGATCCCGGCTATCAACTCTCAGGAGAACGCGGTTCCACGGAAATGTCTGCTTCGTCTCAGGTGGCCAGCGGAGCTGGCCGATGACGGGCCGTCCGGAACCTCCCAGGTCAAAATGCGTGGTTTTGCCAGGCTCGAGTCGGACGGGCATCGAGCCCGTTGAGGCCATTCCGTGGGTCCCGTTCTCGTCGAACAGCTCAATCTGAGGTGCGATCGTTCCCTGCCCCGGCAGCAATCGGTCGAAGACGTAGCGCCCGTCGGCATCGGTTGTCTCAGAGAATGACCAGATAATCCGCGGCCTTTTGGGATCGAACCGACCCCTCGGGCGTGACAGTGATAACGAGGCCGCCGGTTGCGGTTTTCCCACTACCAGGTACGTTCCCTCCAACCGGGCCCAGGGCGTCAGCTGAATGTTGCCGGGATCCGACTGGGGAGAACACTTCGCCTCCGCATAACCGGACGAGTGTGTGATCACGAGCCAATAGTCGGCCTTTTCGCGCGGGAAACGAAAGTGGCCGGCTTCGTCGGTGATCCTCCGTGCCACTGTTTGGGAATCGCCCTGGTCGCCGTTCTCGATTCTGAATATCGCGCCGGCGGTCAAGAGCGCCATTTTCGCATTGCGGGCCGGCTTGCCGTCGGCCGTCAGAACGGTGCCGACGATGTCTTCGCCCTTCGTGAGTGCAAAATCGGCTGTCGCATCTCCGTGGTTCTGCTTGATTGGGTCGGATTCGGCAGGCAAGTAGCCGCCGGCCTCGACGCGCACGCGGAAGGCCGGTTGCCCGTTTGTGTGCCGAAGCCAATAGGTGCCACCGGTTGCCTCAAAGCCGTCGGCCCAGAGCCATCGCGACGCAGACATGCTTCCTTGGGGCACGACACGAAACCGCTCAATCGGTCGCTTCGTTTGGGCGTCGACGACTTTGCCTGAAACGCGCAGGTCGGGCTGTTGTCGCAACACGAACTCCTGTTCGCGGGCTCCCAAATTGTTCCCTCCATTGAGCCAGCTGCCATCGGAAAGCCTGACCCCCACGACGCAACCGGACGCCGGCGCATCGTTCCATTCCCAAGCGCCGTCGTGATCCGTGAGTTGATTCGTGTCGCTCGTGTCGTAATCGGCGAAAGGGTACACAAATACCTTCGCACTCGGGATGGGCTTTCCCTGCACGTCGAGCACGCGGAGCCGGAACTTTCCGCCCCTCGTCAACTGAAAATCGACGGGCGCGTTTTCGGCCGCCCTGGAAACCGGCTGGGAGGCAGGTGCGAACCCCTTCGCCCGCGCCGTAAACATCACCGGCTCGGGGGGGCAACCAACCATCCGGTAAAAACCGTCGGCATCCGTGACGGCCTTAAGGAAAGTATTTCGATAGAAGGTTAGAACGACGGCCCCGACGATGGGCTCGCCCGATTTATTGGTGACGCGGCCGGTCACGGTCAGCCCGGGGCCGAGGATGATCTTGCCAGCGGACTTCTTGTTCGTCGCGATGCCGAACTCCGCCGCACTTGAGCCTCGCGCCTGCGGCATGAAAAGGGGATGGGCGATTTGAACGGTAACTGGATCACTCGAAAGCGGGACGCAGTCAAAGTGCCATTTCCCATCGGCATCGCTCTTTAGCCGCTCGTCCCGGAGCCATTGCAAGGCTTCCGGGCAGCCGTAGGCGAAATCGACGGGCGGCAAGATCGTCGCGCCGGCGATGGGCTTCCCGTTGACATCGACGAACGTGCCTCCCATCGACCAACCGGGCTCGAGCTTCACCGTCAACTTCGCTTGGATTGGCTCGGAGCGCAAAGAGGGCGACCAGGATGACCAATAGCGCGCGTATCCCGGAGCTTCGATATAGAGGGCCAGTCGCTTCCACTCGACCTGCGGCTTCAAAGCAATTCGGCCCTCGCCGTCGGCTTGGAGCGTCGCTCGAGAGCTCGAACTCCGCA
Organism: uncultured Planctomycetaceae bacterium; assembly: GCA_963813715.1. Classification (GTDB taxonomy): domain Bacteria; phylum Planctomycetota; class Planctomycetia; order Planctomycetales; family Planctomycetaceae; genus DASPSM01. The sequence continues at coordinate 140,644 of CAWFAK010000017.1, forward strand.
CGAGCTTGCCGCGTTGCAGTTGCCCGATCTGAACAAGCGGTTCGCTGAAGACCTCGATCTTGACGTCGGCGACCGGCTTACCGTCAGGCCCGACGACGTGCAAATCAAAGGGGGCGGTTGCCGACGGGGGCGCAGCAGCGGACTTTGAGTTTGCGGCACCGGGCTGGCCGTCGTCGCCAACCAATAATCCGCGCGTCATGAACGTGATGAGCACTCCCAAGCAAACTGCGGCGCGATCCGGATGGTGCGGCCGCGCGCGGCATCGTGTCGTCACATTTCGGCCGCCGATCTGGTCGTTGCCCATCGGATGCTTCCCTTACGGTGCTTTCAATGTCAGCACGCCCAAATCGACGGGTCTTTGCCATAGTTTTTTGTCGATCGCGGGCACGTTGAAGTGGTGCTCCAGCTGGGGCGCTGCGATCCAGGCGACCCGAACCGTCAGGACATACTTGCCGGCCGGAACGCCGTCGATGCAGAAGTTGCCGTCAGGGGCCAACGTGGCACCGAAACTGGGACTCGATTCCCTGAGTTGCGGGTTGTGGGCCTGGACAAGGATGACAGCGTGGCTCCACGGACCTTTCTCCTTCGAATCGGGAGCTCGCCGCAACTGGCCGATCACCGGCCGGCCGGAGGCCCCCAGGTCGAAGTGCACCGTCTCTCCGGGCTGAAACTGAAGGGGCTGCTCGCCGTACGATGCCATCCCCAACTCCAGGACCTCCTCCATGAGCAACAACGGCCGCCCGATGGTTCCCGCTCCCGGCATGAGCCGATCGAACTCGTACCGTCCTCGGGAGTCGGTTGTCTGGGAGAACGACGAGAAGATGGACGGCGCGTTCTTGCCGCCCAAGTCATTGCTGTGGCGCATGACCGAAAGCGAAATATACGGCTGCGGCTTTCCTGCGACGTAGTAGGTCCCCTCGAGCCTCGACCAGGCAGTCAGGCGAATGGGCTTGGGGTCCGAGTCAGGCGAACATTCGACCTTCGCGTAGCCGCCTCGATGCGTGATCACAAGCCAATACTTCGCTTTCTCGCGCGGGAAACGAAAGCGACCCGCGTCGTCGGTCAGGCGTTGCTGCGCACCGAATGGGTGATCGGGAAGTTCGCCATTGGTGATGGTGATATGGGATCCGACATGTCCCATCGCCACTTTTGCGTGGGCGGCAGGACGGCCGTCGGCGGTCAGAAACAATCCCGGCGATGTCTTCGGCGGGTGTCAGCGCGAAATCGACTGTCACGTTGCCCTCGTCCTTCTTGATCCGGCCCGACTCAGCCGGCAGATAGCCGTCGGCTTCGATCCGGATTTGATTGACAGCCGTCTGGTTCTTGGCACGAAACCAGTAGCTGCCGCCACTCGCGAGGAAGTTCTCGTTCCAGACCCACGAGGACGCTCCCGGGACGACTCGAAATTTCTTGATCGGCTGCTTGGTCCGGGCGTCGATCACTCTGCCCGAGAAGGTGACGGCGGGTGGCGCCGAAAAAGGATCTCCCTTGGGCCGGCGACAAGCGGCTGACTGTTGAGCCCTCTGCCATCGGGAAGATTGATCCACGCGCTGAATTGGTCCGCAGGCGCCTGGCTCCATGCCCACGCTCCCTGGCTGTCGGTGTATTCGCTGGGCCGTTCCAACTCGTAATCGGCGAATGGCCAGAGAAGGAGCCGCGCCTTTGGAATCGGCTTCCCGTGCTCGTCAAGCAGCCGGAGGCGGACCGTCCCTCCGCGTTTCATCTGAAAGTCGACGGGCTTCATCCCGGATTGAATCCAAACCGGACGCCAGGCCGGCGCGAGTCCCTTGGCCGCAGCCAGCACCGTCGTCCCCAACGGCTTACAGCCAACCAGGCGGTAAGCGCCCTCCGCATCCGTGACGGTTTTGCGCTTGCAAAGCTGCAAGTTGGCTTGGACCAGTGCGCCGGCGACGGGCTCGCCCTCCGCATCGGTGACCTTGCCCACGACTGTCAGGCCAGGGTCCAGGACAATCTTGGCGGAAGGCGTTTGTCCCCGCCTGACGTCAAAATCCGCGCGATTGAACGTAACGGACTTCGGCATGAAATTCGGATGGTCGACCTCGACTGTGACGGGATCCCGCCAAATCGGCACGCAATCAAAGTGCCATTTTCCTGCGGCGTCGCTCTGCGGCCGCTTGTCGAGGCAGCGTTCCGTGGCCTCCTGATCGAATGGCAAATCGACTGGGGGCAGAATCCTCGCGCCGGCGATCGGTTTCCCCTGATCATCGACGATCGTTCCGCCGACGGACCAGCCGGGTTCGAGTTTGGCGATGTATTCCGCGGGGATCGGCTCGGAGCGAACTTGGGGGCGCCACGACGCACAATATCGGGCGTAACCCGGAGCTTCGATAAAAAGATCGAGACGGTTCCACTGGGCCGGCCGCACAAGAACGATTCGGCCTTCGCCATCAGACTCGAGCGTCTCCCCGTAGCTTGATTCGCTCACGAATTTGCCGCGCCGGACCTCAGCCGCGTGAATGGCCGGCTCGCTCAGGAAGTCGACTTGAACGCGCGGAATCGCTTTCCCGTCGGAAGCGACGATGCGGAGGTCGAACGTCGAGGCGACCTGCGTGGGCGCGACCGCGGCTCGGGAGGTCGGCGGCTCAGCGGCCACCTCGCCCGTCGCGGCTTGCAAGACGGCCCCGGCCACGACAGCGCAGCGCATCGCCGGCGATAACAAGAAACATGCTGCCGTGTTTGTGCACCAAGGCGCGAAGTGCATGGCAAACAACCCGCTGAGATATCTAATGCTGAGGTATCTAATTCTGCCGACCGGCCGAGTTGATTTTCAATTTCTTTCTCGCAAATGCGTTTTCGAGCTGAAGATAGTCTGTGTGCCGCTGACAGGATTGGACGGCCTGAAGGCCGAGATTCGTTTAACGCTCCGCCGTCGTGATCCACGTGCGCGGCAACGCGCCGCCAATGCCCGTCGCGGCGATCTTTTTGCTCTTCTGAGCGTCGTCGGCGGTTTGTCGCGGGGCCGCGGGGGCGACTGCCGCCGCCTTCTTCGTGGAGATGCGCGGCCCGTCGTCGGCCTGCAGGCTCGACAAGCAGCTCGCAACGGCGACAAGGACGAGGACGCGCGTGCGTCCGGCGATCCGCGTCCATCATGCGAACTCCGAGACTTGGGTCGAGCGGCCACCGTCACGATACCCAAATCGAGCGGGCGCTGCGACAAGTTTTCGTCGATCGCCGGCCGGCTGAATTGGCAGCGTCCGGGAACCCGATGCGATCGAAGAGCCCTCGCTCACGCTTCGGGTTGGTGGGTTGACGCCCGGCCGCGCGAGCTAGCGCTGGCCGTATGGCGGCTGCTGGCCTGGGTGCGCGTCCGGGTCGATGCCCATGCCGATTTTGGCCATCCGCTCGCGGTGATTGATGATCGATTTCACGATCACGGTGAGCGAGCCGAACACGATCGCCGAAATCGGAATCAAGAGCGCAAACACGCCCGCATCGATGACGATGGGCGAATCGGCAATCAGCGAGAGGCAGGTAGAGGACATCGCGGTCTCGCGAACGGGGTCGCCGTTATCCAGAGGCGAAGATCAATACCCGGCGGGCGCTTGCGGATGATTGGGATCGTACTTGTGGGGGTCGTAGTCCGGATCGATGCCCATGCCGATCTTGGCCATCCGCTCCCGGTGCTTGATGACCGATTTCACAATCATGACGACCGATCCGCAAACGATCGCCACGACGGGGATGCACAGGGCGATCAGGCCCGCATCCGGCGGAGGCCCATTGGAAGTTGCCAGGGCGGACATCAGGTGGAATGCCATGTTTGCTCCTCAGCCACCCACTTGCGAAGTCGGGTCGTGTGGGCGTCGGTACGGCCCGGCACTCGCGTGTGGGTTATTCGGGTCGACGTCGGCTGGGTCGTAGTCGGGGTCGATGCCCATGCCGATCTTGGCCATCCGCTCGCGATGCTTGATGACCGACTTCACGATCACGATCACCATCACGATTGCCGCGAGCGGGATCAGCACCCAGATCCCCTCATCCGATGCCAGGACCGGGACCGCCAACGAATCGAAAGACATAACTGCGTTCCTCAACCCGTTACCACGACCCATTCCACGCGGCCGCACGGGACATTCGACCGAGCCTTCCCTTTGGACGTCTTCCGGCGATTCTAAACGGCTGTTCGCTCGAACGCACGAAATCTTGGGGCAATTCGGGGAAAAGCGGCCTGGAATCGCCCCCGATTCAGTTTCACTGGATTGCGTCGTCGCGGCCATTGTGAAGCTTTCTTGAATTCTCGGGCATCGATGACTGCCGTCCTGACTTCTAACCGCCGACACGCGATGATTTGGTCCAGATGTCCAGCGCCGCGCTTAGGATTTGGTTCCAGATGGCCAGATCTTCGGCTGGTTCCGGAACCGACAGCAAGCTGTCGGCTGGGAAAGGTGGACGCCGCCCCAGAGTCCACGATCGCTCGGTGCCGCTCGGCTCGCGCGCCAGGAGCCGGAAGCCGATGTGTCCTTCCGGAAATCGACGTTTTCGCTGACGGAGCGTGCTTTGGAAAAATCGCGGGGCCGGCTCACTGGCTCTTTGGGGCCGGTCGCGGGAAACTACTGGCCAGCGGCCCGAGTTTGCATCACCCCCGGACCAGCCCGTCCGGCAGTCACCTCGCGAGGATTCAGTCATGACCGTCACGGTTGGTCTTACGGTGGCCGGCGAAACGGCTCCGATCGAAAAGCTGGCCGTCAACACGATCCGCACGCTCTGCATGGACGCCGTCCAGGCGGCCAACTCCGGGCATCCCGGCTCGCCGATGGACATGGCCCCCACGGCCTACGTCCTCTGGCAGCGGTTTCTGCGGTTTGACCCGGACGATCCGATCTGGCCCAATCGCGACCGCTTCGTGCTATCCTCCGGGCACGCGTCGATGCTCCTTTATTCTCTGCTGCATTTGACCGGCGTGAAGGCGGTCAATTGCAAGTACGAACGGGAGGGCGGGCTGTCGGTGCCGTTGGAGGAAATCAAGCGCTTCCGGCAGCTCGGCAGCAAGTGCCCCGGTCACCCGGAATATCGCTGGACGAGCGGCGTCGAGACTTCGACCGGTCCGCTCGGCCAGGGGCTGGCCAATAGCGTGGGCATGGCCGTCGCGTCGCGGTGGCTGGCGTCGCGCTACAACACGCCCGGCTTCACGATGTTCGATTTCAACGTCTACGCTCTCTGCGGCGACGGCTGCATGATGGAAGGGATCAGCAGCGAGGCCGCGTCGCTGGCCGCCCACTGGAAGCTGTCGAACCTCTGTTGGATCTACGACAGCAACCGCATCACGATCGAGGGGCACACCGCGCTCGCCTTCAGCGAGGACGTTGCCACGCGGTTTTTGGGTTACGGCTGGAACGTGACCCGCGTCGGCGACGCGAACGACCTCGCCATGGTTGAGCGCGCGTTCAAGGACTTTCAGGACACGCAGGATCGTCCGACGTTGATCATCGTCGACAGCCACATCGCCTGGGGTGCGCCGAACAAGCAGGACACGAGCGCCGCTCACGGCGAGCCGCTGGGCGAGGAAGAAATCCGCCTCACCAAGCGGAACTACGGCTGGCCCGAAGACGCCAAGTTCCTGGTGCCGGACGGCGTCTACCAGCATTTTCAGAGACGGGATCGGAAAGCGCGGCAAAGGACTCCGCGACGCCTGGTTCAAGCAGTTGGAGGAATATACGAAGAAGTCGCCCCAGCTGGCCGATGAGCTCACAAAAATCCAGCACCGCGGATTGCCCGCGGGCTGGGACAAAGAGCTGCCGACATTCCCGCCCGACCCCAAGGGGATGGGCACGCGCGAATCGTCGGGCAAGGTGCTCAACGCAGTCGCCAAAAATGTGCCCTGGCTGATCGGCGGCGCGGCGGACCTGGCCCCCTCGACCAAGACCCGCCTGACGTTCGAAGGAGCCGGAGACTTCGAGGCCGTCAGTTACGGCGGACGCAACTTCCACTTCGGCATTCGCGAGCACGCGATGGCCGCCATCATCAACGGCCTTTCGGTCTCCAAGGTGCGGCCGTTCGGCTCGACGTTTTTCGTCTTCAGCGATTACCTGCGTCCCGCGCTGCGGCTGTCGGCCCTGATGGAGATTCCGACGATTTACGTCTTCACGCACGACTCGATCGGCGTCGGCGAGGACGGGCCGACTCACCAGCCGGTCGAACATCTGGCCTCGCTGCGCGCGATCCCGGATTGATCACGCTCCGTCCGGCCGACGCCAACGAAGTGGTCGAAGCGTGGAAATTCATCATGCACCGGCAGCACGAGCCGGTCGCTCTCGTTCTCTCGCGTCAGGCGCTGCCCACAGTCGACCGGAAGAAGTATGCGTCGGCCGAGGGACTCCAGCGCGGCGCGTACGTCCTGGCGGATGCGCCCGACGGAAAGCCGCAGGTGCTGCTGCTGGCGACCGGCAGCGAGGTGTCGCTTGCGGTTGATTGTTACGAGAAACTCGCCGCGGAAGGCATCGGCGCACGGGTCGTGAGCATGCCGTCGTGGGAGGTCTTTGAATACCACTGCCGGCACAACCCGAGTTATCGGGAGACCGTGCTGCCGTCCGCCGTCAGCGCCCGCGTGTCGATCGAGTTTGCCAGCACGCTGGGATGGTGTCAGTACGTGGGCACCGGCGGCGAAAGCGTGGGCATGCACACCTTCGGCGCGTCGGCCCCCCTCAAAGAACTGCAAACAAAGTATGGCTTCACGCCCGACGCGATGGTTGCCATCGCCAAACAGCAAATCAAGAAGTGGTCGAAGTGACCTGCGCCTTCTCCGCGCGAGATGATCGGCACCAATCGATGCTGGAATCCTGGAAACCATCCACCTTTCCCAAGCCGACGGCTCGCCGTCGGCTCCGGATTCCGACCGCAGACCGTCGGCTGGGGAAATGTCGGACCTGCTTGAACGATTCACAGCGCAACGTTCAACCGACGTCGCTCGTCCTAGAAAATGCGTGAGATTGCCTCGGTCGCCCTGAGCAGCCAGCAGCAGGAGCAACGAACATGACGGAGCCCCTCTCTCCCGAAAAACTGCGGAAGATCGACGCGTACTGGCGGGCCGCCAACTATCTTTCCGTCGGGCAGATTTACCTGCTCGACAACCCGCTGATGAAGGAGCCGTTGCAGCTCAAGCACGTGAAGGCGCGCTTGTTGGGCCACTGGGGCACGACGCCGGGCCAGAACTTCGTCTACGTGCATGTGAATCGGATCATTCAGGAATACGACCTCGACATGATCTATATCTCGGGTCCCGGACACGGCGGGCCCGCGGTCGTCGCCAACACTTATCTCGAGGGAACGTACAGCGAACTTTATCCGGCCATCACGCAGGACGAAGGCGGCTTGCGACGGCTGTTCAAGCAGTTCTCCTTCCCCGGCGGCATTCCGAGCCATGCGGCGCCCGAAACGCCGGGCTCGATCCATGAAGGGGGCGAGCTCGGTTACAGCCTGAGTCACGCGTTCGGCGCCGCGTTCGACAATCCCGACCTGATCGTCGCCTGCGTCGTCGGCGACGGCGAGGCCGAGACCGGGCCGCTCGCCACCGGCTGGCACGGCAACAAGTTTCTCAATCCGATCCACGACGGTGCCGTGCTGCCGATTTTGCATCTCAACGGATACAAAATCGCCAACCCGACGATCCTCGCGCGGATCGGACGCGAAGAACTCGAGCAACTGCTCCGCGGCTACGGCTACGAGCCCCACTTCGTCGAGGGGCATGATCCGGCCAAGATGCATCCGCTGATGGCCGAAACGCTCGACGCGTGCGTCGCCGATATCAAGCGAATCCAATCCGACGCGCGCAAATCCGGCAAGTTCACGCGGCCCCGCTGGCCGATGATCGTGCTGAACAGCCCCAAGGGATGGACGGGTCCGAAAGTCGTCGACGGACAAAAGGTCGAAGGAACCTATCGCGCGCACCAGGTGCCCCTCTCCGAACCCTCGAAGAATCCCGAACACCTGAAGATCCTCGAAAGCTGGATGCGCGGCTACAAGCCCGAAGAACTCTTCGACAAGAAGGGCACGCTGATTCCCGAGTTGGCCGCGCTCGCGCCGAAGGGCAATCGGCGGATGGGGGCCAATCCGCATGCCAACGGCGGCATTCTGCTCCGCGATCTGCGTCTGCCCGACTTCCGCGCGTACGCCGTGGAAATCCCCAAGCCCGGATCGGTCAACGGTGAAGACACGCGGGTGCTGGGAAAATTCCTCGGCGACGTCATCAAACAGAACGCCGACCAGAGGAACTTCCGCGTCTTCGGTCCGGACGAAACGGCCTCCAATCGCCTGTTCGGTGTCTTGGACGCGACCAACAAGCAGTGGGAGGCCGAGGTCATCGAGAGCGACGATCACCTCGCCCCCGAAGGCCGCCTGATCGAGGTGCTGAGCGAGCACCAGTGCGAGGGCTGGCTCGAAGGCTACCTGCTCACCGGCCGTCACGGCTTGTTCAACTGCTACGAGGCGTTCATTCACATCATCGACTCGATGTTCAATCAGCACGCCAAGTGGCTCAAGGTGACGAAGGGAATCGAGTGGCGGCGGCAGATCGCCTCGCTCAATATCCTGCTTTCCTCGCACGTCTGGCGGCAGGACCACAACGGCTTCACGCACCAGGACCCCGGCTTCATCGATCTCGTTCTCAATAAAAAGGCCGAGATCGTGCGGGTCTACCTGCCGCCCGACGCCAACTGCCTGCTTTCGGTGGCCGACCACTGCCTCCGCAGCCGGCATTACGTGAATGTTGTCGTGGCCGGCAAACATCCGGCTCCGCAATGGCTGAACATGGACCAGGCGGTCAAGCATTGCACCGCGGGCATCGGCCTGTGGGAATGGGCCAGTAACGACGCCGATTGCGAGCCGGACGTGATCATGGCGGCCGCCGGCGACGTGCCCACGCTCGAAATCCTGGCGGCGATTCAGCTGCTGCGGGAACATTTGCCCGAGCTGAAAATCCGCATGATTAATGTCGTCGACCTGATGCGACTGCAACCCGCCAGCGAGCATCCGCACGGCCTGGACGACAACGACTTCGACACACTCTTCACGAAGAACAAGCCGGTGATCTTCGCTTACCACGGCTATCCGTGGCTGATTCACCGCCTCACGTATCGGCGGCACAACCACGATAACCTGCACGTCCGCGGCTACAAGGAAGAGGGAACGATCACCACGCCGTTCGACATGACGGTGCTCAACCAGATGGACCGCTTCAACCTGGTGATGGACGCCGTCGATCGTCTCCCGCAACTCGGCGGCAAGGCGGCCTACATCAAGCAGGCCTGCCGCGACAAATTGATCGAGCACAAAGAGTACATCCGGCAGTTCGGCGAAGACATGCCTGAAATTCGCAACTGGAAGTGGCACGTCTGACGCCGCGCCCCGTCGAGGAGTTCTTGATGCCTCGCAAATCTGACACTCCCGCCGTACCTCCGGCTTCGGCTGCGCCCTCGGCCGCGTAGCTCCGCCCCCCCGTCGACGGTCAGCCGGCCGCGGCTCCGACGCGGCGAATCGCCCAAGCTCTGGAGCAGTACGAGTGCGGGCCCGTTCGCTTCTCCGGCGACGAGAATGCCTCGTACGAGCGGCACCTGGTCTACGATAACGTCGTCGATCCCGAGGACGCCGAGCCGCGGCAAAAATTCGAGGCGGTGGCCCGTTCGCTGCGCGACCTGTTGTCGCAGCGATGGATCAAAACGTCCGACACGTACGATCGGGCGAACCCCAAGCGCGTCTATTACCTGTCGATGGAGTTCTTGATCGGCCGCTCGCTCACCAACAACATTCACAACTTGCTGGTCGAGCCGATCGCACAGGAGGCGATGAAGCGGGAGAAACTGGACCTGATGGAGCTGGCCGAAAGCGAGCCCGACGCCGGCTTGGGCAACGGCGGCCTGGGTCGCCTCGCCGCGTGCTATCTCGATTCCATGGCGACGCTGCAGCTGCCGGCAATCGGCTACGGTCTGCGTTACGAGTACGGCATCTTTCGCCAGGAAATTCGCGACGGCTTTCAGGTCGAGAGCCCCGACAACTGGCTGCGTCAGCCCGATCCGTGGGAGGTCCCCCGCCCCTCCGAGCAGGTGGAAGTCTGGTCGAACGCCCGGCTCCGCATTCAAAACGGCGTCGCGAAGATCGTCGGCGACGCGCCGCATTCGCTCTTTGCCATTCCCTACGATCGCCCGGTCGTCGGCTACGGCGGCAAGACGATCAACACTCTCCGCTTGTGGCAAGCCGTCCACCCCGACTACTTCGACCTTCGCGAGTTCGATCGAGGCGACTTCTTCGCCGCCGTGCACGACAAGGTGGCGGCCGAGAACCTCACCCGCGTCCTCTATCCGGACGATTCCACCTCCGCCGGCCGACGCCTGCGGTTCGCTCAGGAGTATTTTCTCGTCGCGGCGTCGCTGGCCGACATCATCCGCCGCTTCCGCCGCTTCAACAGCGACTGGCATGCCCTGCCCGACAAAGTGGCGATCCAGCTCAACGACACGCACCCGTCGCTGGCCGTCGCCGAACTGATGCGAATCCTCCTCGACGTCGCCCGCCTGGGTTGGGACGAGTCGTGGGATCTCACCGTGCGGACCCTCGCCTACACCAATCACACGCTCTTGCCCGAGGCGCTCGAAAAGTGGCCCGTCGAGGTGTTCGAGCTGATCGTGCCGCGGCATCTGGAGATCGTCTACGAGATCAATCGGCGATTCCTCGACGATGTCGCCGCTCAGCACCCCAACGACGACGATCGCGTCCGCCGCATGAGCCTGATCGAAGAAACGCCCGTCCGGCAGGTCCGCATGGCCCACCTGGCGATCCTCGGCAGCCACAGCACGAACGGCGTCGCGGCGCTCCACTCGGAACTTCTGCGCACGCACACTGTCCGCGACTTCGCCGAGATGTTCCCCGAGCGGTTCAACAACAAGACCAACGGCGTCACGCCCCGCCGTTGGCTCGAGCTGGCCAACCCGGCGCTCGCCGCCGTGATTAAAGAGGCGATCGGCGATGGCTGGGTCGGCGACCTCTCGCAGCTCACCAAGCTCGCGCCGCTGGGCAATGACAAGGCGTTTCGCGACCGAGTCCGGCAGGCCAAGCGAACGGCGAAAGCCAACTTCGCCAAGTGGCTGCAAACTTCGACGGGCCAGGTCGTCGATCCCGACACGATCTTCGACAGCCAGATCAAGCGGATTCACGAGTACAAGCGGCAGCTGCTGAACGCGCTGCACGTGATCGTGCTCTACAACCGCCTTCGCCACGATCCCAAGTTCGATCCGCCGCCGCGGACCGTGTTTTTCGCCGGCAAGGCGGCACCCGCCTACGCGCTGGCCAAGCTGATCATCAAGTTCATCAACAACGTGGCCGCGACGATCGACGGCGACCCGGCCGCCCGCGGCAAACTTCGCGTCGTCTTCATTCCCGATTACAACGTCAGCATTGCCGAGCGGCTGATCCCCGCCAGCGACATCTCCGAACAAATCTCGACGGCCGGCTACGAGGCCAGCGGCACCAGCAACATGAAATTCATGATGAACGGTGCGCTCACCGTCGGCACCCGCGACGGCGCCACGATCGAAATGGCCCAGGCGGCCGGCGAGGACAACTTCTTCCTCTTCGGACTGACGGCCGAAGAGGTCGCCGCGCGGCGGGGCCACTACGATCCGCACTGGCACTACGACAACGAGCCCGAGACGCGAGAGGCCCTCGACCTGATTTCTTCCGATCACTTCAGCCGCTACGAGCCGGGAATCTTCGCCCCCATCCACGAAACGCTGCTGGAGCACGGCGACTTTTACATGCACCTGGCCGACCTCACCGCCTACGTGAAGACGCAGACGGCGGCCGGTGCCCTGTATGCCGACGCGGACGCCTGGTTCCGCAAAGTTGTGGCCAACATCGCCAACTCGGGCCGCTTCTCCAGCGACCGGGCCATTCAAGAATACGCCGCGGAAATCTGGCACGCACACCCCTGCGCGGTGCCGGCCGCTCCGCCGTCATAAGAGCGAGTCTGTCGCCAGCGGACCCGTGACGCACCTTTAAGAAGGACACATCATGAGACGGTTGACTGCCTTGCTGGCTCTCGTGGGGCTGATTTCCGGCGTGGTTGCCTGGATGACGCCGGCGTCGGGACTGGCCGAGGGGGAGGCCGCCCCGATTTTCGTAGACAAGGTCCCCGAAGGATATCGCGACTGGAAGTTGATTTCTGTCGCCCACGAAGAAGGGAATCTTCACAGTTTCGCCGCCGTGTTGGGTAACGACGTCGCGCTCAAGGCAGCTCGCGAGGGGACGCTGCCGTATCCCGATGGCGCGATCGTTGCTGCCTTGCACTGGCATCACGTTCCGTCAGAGGAAAACAACAAGATCTTTGGACGTTCCCAATCGTTCGTTGCCGGCGCTCCCACGAGCGTTCAGTTCATGGTCAAGGACTCGAAAAAGTACGCCGCGACGGGAGGCTGGGGTTTCGGTCATTTCAATGGCCGCGAGGAGAAACCTGCCGCAGTGGCGCTGCTTCAAACGTGCTTTCCTTGCCATCAGAAGATCAAATCTCGCGACTTGGTCTTCACCCGGTACGCGCCTTGACGGCTGCGTCAGGAGGACACGTGTCTCTTTCGCCTCTGGCCGGCAAAGCGGCCCCGCAAAGCTTGCTCATCGACGTCGCCGCGCTCGAGCGCGAATACGCCACTCGCACTCCCGATCTCGCCGACCCGAATCAAAAGGTGAGCTTCGGCACGAGCGGCCACCGCGGCACGCCGCGCAACGGCTCTTTCACCGACGCGCACATCGCCGCCATCACGCAAGCCATTTGCGAATACCGCCACGAGCAGAAGATCGACGGCCCCGTTTACATGGGGAAGGACACGCACGCCCTCTCCGGCCCCGCCCAGCGCACGGCGCTCGAAGTGCTGGCCGCGAACGACGTCGAGACGATCATCCAGCGCGACGACGGCGTCACGCCGACCCCCGTCATCTCGCGGGCGATCATTGTCTACAACCGCGGCAGGAAAGAGCGCCTGGCCGACGGCATCATCATCACCCCCTCGCACAATCCGCCTGAGGACGGCGGCTTTAAGTACAACCCGCCCAACGGCGGCCCGGCCGACACCGACGTCACCAGCTGGATCGAGAACCGCGCCAACGCCCTCTTGCGTGAGAGAAACGCGGGCGTCAAACGCGTTCCGTTTTCCTCCGCGATCAAAGCCGCCACGACGCATCAGGAAGATTTTTGCCTCCCGTACGTGCAGGATCTCAAGAACGTCGTCGACATGGCGGCGATCAAGAGCGCCGGCCTGAAGCTGGGCGTCGATCCGCTCGGCGGCGCGGCCGTCCATTACTGGGGACCGATCTGCGAAATCTACGGCCTCGACGTCACCGTCACGAACCCGGCCGTCGATCCGACGTTCTCCTTCATGACGGTCGACCACGACGGCAAGATCCGGATGGATTGCTCCAGCCCTTACGCAATGGCCCGGCTCGTCGGCCTCAAGGACAAATTCCGCGTCGCTTTTGCCAACGACCCCGATTCCGATCGCCACGGCATCGTCAGCCCGTCGGTCGGCCTGCTCAATCCGAACCACTTCCTGGCGGTCGCCATCGACTACCTGCTCGCGCATCGCCCCAATTGGCCACAGGCCGCGGCCGTCGGCAAAACGCTCGTCAGCAGCAGCCTGATCGATCGCGTCGTCGCTCGACAGCAGCGCCGCCTCAACGAAGTCCCCGTCGGCTTTAAATGGTTCGCCCCGGGACTTTTCGACGGCACCTGCTGCTTCGGCGGCGAGGAGAGCGCCGGCGCGAGCTTTCTGCGGCTCGACGGCACGGTCTGGACCACCGACAAGGACGGCCCGATCATGGATCTCCTGGCGGCCGAGATCACCGCCGTCACCGGCAAAGACCCCGGCGAACACGTGACGCGGCTCACAGCCGAGTTCGGCACCCCCTACTACACCCGCATCGACGCCCCGGCCACGCCCGAGCAAAAGGCAAAACTCAAGAACCTCTCGCCCGAAGCAGTTCGCACCGAGACGCTGGCCGGCGAACCGATCGTCGCTCGCCTGACGCGGGCGCCTGGCAACAACGCGCCGATCGGCGGCCTCAAGGTCACCACCAAAACCGGCTGGTTCGCCGCCCGCCCCTCCGGCACCGAAAACGTCTACAAGATCTACGCCGAAAGTTTCACGAGCCAGAGCAGGCTCGACCAGATCGTCGCCGAAGCCCAACAAATCGTGAACGCCGCCCTCGCGTGACCGCTCCGCGGTTTGGCATTTTGAACATATAGCCGGCTCCAATCGCACCTTCCGCGAGACGCCGAATGGCACGAGAAAAAGTCGTCTTCCTCGTCGACATCGACAACACGCTCCTGGACAACGACCGCATCCAGGCCGACCTCAAGGAGCACATCGAACGCGAATTCGGCCCCGGCCCGCGCGACCGCTATTGGGCGATTCTGGAACGCCTGTTCGACACGCTCGGCTACCGCGACTACCTGGGCGCCCTGCAGCAATACCGCGTCGAAAACCCGCACGAAGTGAAGCTCTTGGCCCTGTCGTTCTGGCTGGTCGACTACCCGTTCGCCAAAGTTCTCTACCCCGGAGCGCTCGAAGTCCTGACAGCGCCTCAAGTCCCACGCACCGACGGTGATACTCTCCGACGGCGACGTCGTCTTCCAGCCCCGCAAAGCCCAGCAAGCGGGCATCTGGGCCACCGTCGACGGCCACGTGCTGATCTACATCCACAAGGAACAAGAGCTGGAAGACGTCGAACGCCGCTACCCGGCCGACCACTACGTCCTGATCGACGACAAGCCGCGGATCCTCACCGCCGTCAAAAAAATCTGGGGCCCCCGCGTGACCACCGTCTTCCCCAAGCAGGGAATGTACGCCCACGATGCCGAGGCGCTCGCCGCCAATCCGTCGCCCGATGTCACGATCGACCACCTCGGCGACCTACTCTCGCTCAATCTGGCGAGGCTGTGAGGCCGGCGACAATCTCTGCCCGACCGAGCGCGCGAGCGGCGAGATCAGATTCCCGTCGAAGTGCCGGCCGGGGCCTTCGTCGGCGCGGGGCCGTGGGACGGCGTGGAGGAGGGAGGTTGAGGCTTGCAAGCCGCTTCAAACTTCTCCAGCGACCGCTGCAATATCGACCCCAGCCCTCGTTGAAACGGGGCATTCTCTTGTGTCTGCTCCAGGGCCTCCTTTTCGAGCGTCACGGCTTCCTGGGGATTGCCGGTTTGGAAATGCGCTTCTGCCGCCGTGTCCAGAAACTCAGCCGAGCGACGCAGTGTGATGGCGTGTGTCGCCAATTCGAAGCCACGCTGGGGATTGTGGACGGCAGGGTCCTTCGTCGTCAGATAGAGCCACGCCAAATTGTTCAGCGTCAGCGCATCCTCCGGCTGATACGCCAGAAGCAGTTCGTAGGCCAGGCTGGCTTTTTGATCGTTCTGCAAGCGCGCTTCCGACACAGCCCAATTGCGGAGGAGTGCCTCTTTCGGCGGTTGACTTTCTACGACTCTGGGCTTCTCCCGCGCCGCTTGCTCGGGGCTGACGTCCTTGCGCGGGGGGCTGACGTCCTTGCCATTACGCTGGACGAACTTCTCGACCGGGCTGTAAGACGCGTAACCGGCAAAGAAGAGCGCAACTGCGGCAAAAATCTCGAGAGTCAGGCGGCGTCCGCGGCGCGAGTTCGAGTCGGCTGGCTGGACAGCCACCGACAGAAACGGCCCCTCGTCCGCAAATTCGTTCGCCAACGGTTCCGCATCCCAGAGCCCATCCGCCGCGGCAAGAGGCGGTGCCTCCCACGCCGGGTCGGCGGCGATCGGCACCTTCGTGATCGTCGAGCGAGCCACGTTCTCCGAGATGGTCCGCAGGTCGCGCTGGACCTGCTCGGACAATTCGAGCCGCGCCTCGACTGGCATCGCAGCCAGCCGGCTGGTCACGTCTTCCAGCCGCACAATCGTCTCGCGGACGCCCACGTCCTCGCTATTCGGATCGCCATAACGGGCGGCGTAAAATCCAATGCTCAACTGCTCGGCGGTTGCGGCGTCGATGACCCCTCGAGCCACGAGGACCGTCACGTACTCGCTGAAGAGCACGTTCGCGGGACGGCCCAGACCGAAGGCCGCCAATTCCGAAAGACGCATTTCCAGTGCGTTCGACGCTCCAACACTTGCTGCCATGCACGCGACTCCCGATTGTGCGGTCGAAATCGTGTTGCGCTGGTTTTAGCTTCGCGGCCGAAAAAAATCGACCACCAGAGGGTCAAGCGCGTTGCCGAAGCCCAGACAAATATTTTGCCATCTCCCGGGTCGTAAACCACGCCAAGGGCTCAATGTTTTGCGTTTCTGCGGCACTTTCTGAGCTGTCCTGTGAGTCTGCTCACAATTTCGCAGCGCTGGGGCTTCGCTGCGCACTTAAGGAAATCTGGATTCAGCGTCATCCGGCAGAGCGACCCGAGTGTCCCGCACCGGCTTGAAATGCCCAGCGCGTCTTGCGATGCTGCCGGCGCTACTCTCGAAGCAATCCAGCAGGAACGCTCGTGCGAGAACTGAATCAACTGCGAATGCCGTCGTCGATCAGGCTGGGGGAGGACGCCTGAGCCAGCCGCAAGAGGCGGCCGACGGCGAGAATCTCGTTCGCTCTTGAACCTCTTGTCGCGGCGCGAGACAGAGCGAAAGATCGACGCCCGAAACGTGGCAACGGCGCTGGGCGGCGGAGATTTTGATCGATGGATGTTCCTGCACGGCACCTGTTGTTGCATGCGGTGATCGTCTACCTCGTCGGCCTCCTCGCGGGGTTCCCGTACGGTGCCGCGATCAATCGCGGCGACTCTGAGGAGCGGATCCGAGCGTGGCGACTGGCGCATGGGAGCCTGGTCGTTGGGGCGACAATGATGGTCGCGATCGCCGCCGTTCTTTCGCAGCTCAGCGTCGGGTCTCTCGCCCGCTGGTTGATCGCCGGTTCCTCGATCGCATCAGGCTATGGATTCGCCCTCGCCCTGCCAGTCGCCGCCTGGGTAGGCCAGCGTGGTCTTACGGCCTCCGGGCCGCTGTCGAACCGATTCGTCTTCGCGGGCAACAGCCTGGGAGTCTTGGCCTCCTTGCTCAGTGCCGTCGTTTTGCTCTATGCGTGCTGGATGTCCCTCTGACATCGAGGACCAGTCGAGCCTGCTGCGCCGCTCGCGCTTAAACCGTCGCCAGCTCGTGCGCCCCGGCGCCGCCGGAATATGCTGACGCAGCGCTTCCTCCAATTGCTCCCGCGCGCTTTCCGACAGCGACGGCAGGTCGTACGACATGCGCTGGGCAACCGGCGTATTCGGGTACCGCACGTTCAAGTGCAGCGTCGACCCATTGTCGCGATCGCTGATGTGAAACCGCTCGATCTGGTCCCAGACGTAAATCCGCATGGTGCGCAGCCGTGAATTTGGCTCGCGCACGTCACTCTTCGTCACCCAGGGACGCGTCGGATCGGTGAGGCGGAACAGTCCCTCGCCGGCGATCAGCAGACGCCACGTCGAGTTCTTAAAGCCCACCCATTTCAAGGCGACGTATCCCAGCAACTCGAGAAAATGCCGGCTGATCTGCCAGACCGCCGCCGCTCTCGTGCCCGGCTCGGTATCGTCGAGGGTCGCGTAGGCGTAGGCACCGAACCCAATCAGAAGCACGCCACCCGCAAACTGGTACACCCTGCGGGTCCACCGGGGTGAAATGCTGCCGCTGTAACCGCACCCCACCAGCACCATGTCGATCGGCCCAATCTCGGACAGCCGCCACAGCCGAGTGCGAACGTGACCCAAGTGGACCAGGCCCGCCGCGCCTGCGCTGAGCGGCAAGGCGGCGAGTGCTCCCCACCACCCGAAAAACTCGGCCAAGATCGCTGCAACGAACAGGCTCAGCAGGAGCCACACCGCCCAATCGGCCGGATGTTCGTCAACGGCGGCAGTAGATTGCGGCGTCGCCATTTCGCGGCTCGTGCTCGTTCCCATTCGTCAGACGCGTCGTTGATTATAGCCAGCAGAGCGAGTGTCCTATCAAATCGAAGACATGCCCACGCGGAGCCGTGAGACTGTCGGGGATTCAGAGGGACGATTTTGCCCTCGTTCCCGAGCGGAGAACTATGGCACCCCGCTCTTAGTCTTGAGGCCCAACGGGCTGAGATCTTCTTTCCTGAGCCCCAGCGGGGCGACAGAGAATCGCCCAGGGTTAACCCTGGGATCCTGGACGGCGGATTCCGTCCTGCGAGGGGCGGCAGTCTGTTAGCCCGACTCTCGCTGGCTCGTGGGAAAAAACTCTGTCGCCCCTGCCGGGGCTCGAAGATCTTTTGCAGGAAGGCTCGTGTTACCCAGGGTTGAAAACCCTGGGCTATTCTCTGTCGCCCCTTGGCGGGGCGTAGATTCAGAATCGATACGCCAGCCCAGTCGCTGCCGACGCCGCGGGCGTCAGATCCTGGATTCCGCGGAAACTGATCTTGGACGAATCTCATTTTTGTGGCTGAATGGAGAGAGCGGATCTCGACGCGAGCGGTTTTGTGCGCGCGGATGGCGCCCGCTGGGACGAAAAAGGATCCCCGACGGGGTGGGGATCCTTTTTTCACACACATGGAGAAAAAGATCCCCGTCAGCGTCGGCGAGCCGAGCGGACCGGTCGAAATCCGGTCCGGACACTTTCGCCGACAGGGGCTAAGTACTTTCACGGGGGGTTGGGTCACAATTGTTTTCTCTGTAGATGACACACGAGATTCGTGACCCACCGCCGATCGCACGTCGGGACGGGACACGCGGGAGTCCAAGGTCCAAAGTCCAAGTCCAAGGTCGAAGATCAGAGGCTCGCAATCCTGACTTTGGACTTTGGACCGGGGGACTTTGGACCAACACCGGGACGGGACACGTTGTTTCACCGAGAAATGCCCGAGGAATTGGCCCTCACCCCGGCCCTCTCCGGCTCGACTGGGCTCGCCGAAGTCCATCCGAGGCGGACGGGCGAGGGGATGGCTCGGAGCGAGACAGGACACGTCCGCGATCGGGTCCCAACGATCAATTCACTGACGGATTTGAACCACCAAGCCACTAGGATCACCAAGGCAGACAGAATCCGTTGGGGGTCACGTACTCCTTGGTGGCTTGGTGGTTAGAGATCCGGATTCAGTCCAGACGGGACGGGACACGTTGTTTCACCGAGAAATGCCCGAAGAAAACGGCCCTCACCCCAACCCTCTCCCACCCGAAGCGGGCGGGCGAGGGGGAAGACTGGGACGGGACACGGGACCGGGACGGGACACTTTCGATCGAGTCCAAGGTCCAAGGTCGAAGATCAGAGGCTCGCAATCCTGACTTTGGGCTTTGGACCGCGGGACTTTGGACCAACACCGGGACGGGACACGTTGTTTCACCGAGAAAATCCCGGCGAATTCGGCCCTGGCAACGACCTGTCCGCACGTCGTCGGGGAGAGCCGCGGGACGGGACACGAAACGGGACGGGATTGAATTGCACGGAACGGGATGGGATTGGGACGGGATCGGTACGGGAAAGGTCGAGACGGGACACGCGACCGGACGGGACGTGGGGACCGGATTGGAGTCGGCGAGAGCGCCCGGCCCCGGGACGCCAACGGGACGGGACATATCGGGACCGGGACGGGACGGGATTGAATCGGGGCCGGATTGTTCACGCGGCGTAGGTCGACAGTCTCCGATCACAAATTTGAGACGCGTGCGACGGTCCGGACACAATCGCGCGAATGGTGCGGACGGCGGCCAGGACCGGCTCTTGGGGCAACGTTCGCAGACACCACTGCTGAGGCTGTCTCGCCCCCTTGGAGCTTCAAGAGGTGATTTGGGGATCGCTGGATCCTGGGCCTGCGGTGCGCTCCGACCCAGGCGAGAGATGTCTCGGCCCGTTGGGCCTGCAGAGCGGCTCCTGCGCACGCCCAAGAAAAGCGAGTCGCTTGGAGTCGTATTGAGCCTGCGACTGCCATGTTGAGCGCGCTCCCGAAGGGGCATTGCCGCGAAACGCGGACCGTTATCACCCGGCGACTCCGATTCGGCCGACACGGCACCGGCTTTGCTCTCGGCCACTGCGAGGCGGACAGATTCAAAGTGGCCCAGGTTCGATTGGTGGCTCAGGGCGTTGTTACAGCGACGCTCGCAGATAAGAAGAGATACCCCATGTTGTGGACTGTCTTGTTAGTTGTTCTGGTTCTGTGGGCGCTCGGTTTTGGCTTTGGCGTCGCCGGAAACCTGGTTCATTTGCTGCTCGTTATCGCGGTCGTCGTGCTGCTCCTCCAGCTACTTGGGGGCCGTCGGGTCGTGTAAGGGTTCGCGCGACACCGACCTCGGTTCTTCCTCAAAGGAGGCTCGTCAGTGCAAACCACGTCGATCGAACGGCCGGTTCACGGCCACCATAAAGTTGCTGCCGCAGTTTTTGTCGGGTCGCTGATCTTGGGCTCCGCCATGATCCTGTCAGCAGAATTGATGAAGCCGGAGCGATTCGAGTTTCATCCGGGTTCGGTTCCGAATAGCTACATCATTTATGATCGGAACACGGGCCGGGCCACTTCCGCTCAAATCGATTCCAAGAATCCGACTGTGTCGCTGGAGAACTGATCGCGGATTGGAGCTGCCGCCCTGATTGCTGTACTGTGGGCGCAGGTGCGCGACGAGTGAGTCTGTACTGTGGGAGGATGGGTCGGGGGAAGCGGTGTCGGGACATTGAGCGACAGAAGTCACAAGTAGTGCGGCAACTTTGTTAATTCGCGTCGGTTACGAGATTGGCTTTGATTTGTCCCAGCCGACCGCGACGCTGATGATGCTCTACGTCCATCCGTCGCGCGCCTCGTCGATTCGCGAGCCCGAGCGACTCGAGGTCAAGCCCGACGTTCCTGTTTCCGAGTACGTCGATTCGTTTGGCAACCGGTGTGGCCGCCTGTTCGCGCCGGCAGGCAGGCTGGTGCTCCGCAACGATGCCATCGTCGAGGACGACGGCCAAACGGATCCGCAGGGCTGGGACGCTCCGCAACACGAAGTTCGCGATTTGCCCGACGACGTCCTGCAGTTCTTGCTCCCCAGCCGCTATTGCGAGGTCGACAGCGAGCTTTCCGACTTCGCCGCCTCTCTTTTTAACCAGGTGGCGCCCGGCTGGCCGCGCGTTCAGGCGATCTGCGACTTCGTCAACCAGCACGTTCGTTTCGATTATCTGCAAGCGCGGGCCAACCGAACTGCCTTGGAGACGTATCGCGAGCGTATCGGTGTCTGCCGCGATTTTACGCATCTGGCCCTGACGCTCTGCCGCTGCATGAATGTTCCGGCCCGTTACTGCACGGGTTATCTCGGCGACATCGGCGTGCCGTCCTCGCCGCATCCGATGGATTTCAGTGCGTGGTTCGAAGTCTTCCTGGGCGGAACCTGGTGGGCTTTTGATCCCCGCAACAATATCCCGCGGATCGGCCGGATTCTCATGGCCCGCGGCCGAGACGCGGCAGACGCGGCACTGACGACCACGTTCGGCGCGAACCAATTGGCATCGTTCAACGTCTGGACTCACGAAGTATTCGACACGCGATAACGATGCCGAGTTGCGAGTCCAGCACTCCGCTAGTCGCGTTAGCGCGTCAGATGGGGATGTGATTGGTCTTCGGCGAGTTGTTTGAGAGCCACCCGGTCGACTTTGCCCGTGGCATTCAGCGGCATTTCGGCGAGGACGACGATTTCCTCGGGCGCTTTGTAGCCGACGTGCTTTCGCGCGAAGGCGATCAGCTCGGCGCTGGTGGGCCGCTTGGCTCCTGCGCGGAGGGTGACGTAGGCCCGCACGTTTTCGCCGTGGACAAGATCGTGGACGCCGACGACTCCGGCGGACTCGATGGCCGGGTGTTCTTCCAAAACTTCCTCGACCTCTTGGGGGCAGATGTTCGAGCCATCGTGCACGATGATCTGTTTCTTGCGGCCGTGAAACCACAGGTAGCCGTCGGCATCGACGCGCATCAGGTCGCCCGTGTCGAGCCAGCCGTCGACGATGGTCTCGGCGGTGGCTTGCTGGTTGCCCCAATAGCCGACCGTGATGGCCGGCGACCGGACCCAGACCCGACCCGAGGTGCCGGCCGACGCTTCGACGCCGGAATCGTCGCGGAGGGACATTTCAAAGCCCGGACAAATCTTGCCGATCGAGCCCAACCGGTTTTCGCCGGACGGCGGATTGAGCGTGGCGACGCCGATCTCGGTCATGCCGTAGCTTTCGTCGACGGGGAAGCCCGCCAGGCCGATGAATTCCTGCTCCAGCTCGGCACTGACTTTGTCGCCGCCGGAAAGGCACAGCCGGATGGACGAAAAGTCGTGCGGGCCGGCGTCGTGGTCGCGGACCAAGGCGATCAAAGCGGCCGGCAGCATGAACAGCACCGTCGGGCGATACCGCTGCAGGAGGGGCAAGATCTCGGGACCATCGCTGGCACTTGGCACGATCAGGCGACCGCCAGCCGCAAGCGTCGACAGTCCGAACAGCGACCCGCCGATATGCGAAAACGACGAGCCGGGAAGGAATGTATCGCCCTCCGCGAGTTCCATCGCCTGAATGAAGGTCGCAATCATGCCGGCGTAGGAGCCGTGCGTATGCGTGACGCCCTTGGGCTTGCCCGTGCTGCCCGACGTGAAATAGATGAAGGCCGGAGCGTCGGCGGGAGGCGTGGGCAGTTCGCCGCTGGCGGGCGGACCGTCGATCAACTCTTCGTAATGCGGACCGCGGCCGTCACTCGCCTCACAACGAATCACGCCCTTGGGGAGACGGTTCGCGAACCGGCTGGCGGCGACATCTCCGTCGCGCTCCGCATGATGCAAGAGCAGCGACGCGCCACTGACCTCCAAGGCGTGGTCGATCTCCGGCGGCATGTAGCGATAGTTGAGCGGCGTCGCCACCAGTGCGGCTTTCAGGCAGGCGAGATAGTGAATGACGAGCGACGGGCGATTGGGCATCAGCGACGCCACCCGATCGCCGGGCTTCAAACCGAGTGCCAGATACTGCACCGCCAGCCGCGTGCTGAGCTCGTCAAGTTGCCGCCAACTCAGGCACGAAGTGGCCGAGATCAGCGCCAGATCGTCCGGTTTGGTCTTCAGCCCGCGTCCCAGCAGATTGGCGATCGCCGTGGCACGCGTCAGAGGAGGTCCGGCAAGGGGCACGACCGATTCCTTAAGCTCAAGCGATCACGAAGAATCGCGGCTGCCATGTTACGCCGCCCCATTAATCTTGACATCTTTATTATGCGGCATCGACCAATCGCGGTCTGCCGTCTCAACCTTGGCGAGCTAAACGCTTCCCAGCACGCCTGCGGCGGCTCGCCCCGTTTTGAGTCGTAAGTCGGGTAAGCCGCAACAGGTGCAGGGGCGTGCCCCTGCCGGTAGAATTCGGCCAGGAGGTATCACTATGACGGGCGATTGTTTGCCATTGAAGGCCATTCATCACGTTGAGTTGCTGGTCGGAAATGCGAAGCAGGCTGCTTATTTTTATCGGCACGCCTTCGGGTTTTCGCAGCTGGCGTACGCCGGTCCGGAAACCGGGCTGAAGGATCAGGCCTCGTACGTGCTCTACCAGGGGGACATCCGCCTGGTGGTGAGCACGCCTCTGTCGCCGGACGACGCGATGGCCGACCACTTGCGGCGGCACGGGGACGGGGTGCTCGATATCGCCTTTCTGGTCGACGACGTCGATTCGGCGTACGACGAGGCCGTGAAGCGCGGTGCGCAGCCGGCGCTGCCGCCTTACGATCGCAGCGATCCGTCCGGCCGCATTCGCCGGGCAAAGATTCGCACCTACGGCGACACGCTCCATTCGCTGATCTCGACGGCCGACTACACCGGGCCGTTTTTGCCGGGTTACCAGGTCCGCCGCCGACCGTCTCCGGGAGCGGGGCTCGAGCGGATCGACCATATCGTGGGCAACGTCGAAGACGGCCGCATGAACGACTGGGGGACGTTTTACAACAAGGTCCTCGGCTTCCATCAGTTCATGTCGTTCGACGACAAGGACATTTCGACCGAGTTCTCGGCCCTCCGCAGCCAGGTGATGGCCGCTCCGAACAATGTGGTCAAGTTCCCGATCAACGAACCGGCTCCGGGCAAGCGCAAGAGCCAGATTCAAGAGTATCTCGACTACAACGGCGGGGCCGGCGTCCAGCACGTAGCCATCACCACCCGCGACATCATCCACACGATCTCGGTGCTGAAGGACAATGGTGTCGAGTTTTTGATGGTCCCGACTTCGTACTACTCGGATTTGTGGGACCGGGTCGGCGAGGTGCGGGAGGACCACCAGGCGATCAAGGATTTGGGGATCCTGGTCGACTGCGACGAAAAGGGTTACCTGCTGCAGATCTTCACCAAGCCCGTGGAGGACCGGCCGACCCTGTTCTTCGAGATCATTCAGCGGCAGGGCTCTGACGCTTTCGGAAAAGGCAATTTCAAGGCCCTGTTCGAGGCGATTGAACGCGAACAAGCGGCTCGGGGGAACCTATAATTCGAGCGGACAAAAGTCGCCGGCAGATCGAACACTGCATTGATGGGTGGCACTGGCGGCTCGTCCGCCAGTGTCCATTTTCGGGCCCGTGCGCATTTTCGGAGTTGAAATTCCACTGGCGGACAAGCCGCCAGTGCCACCCTGCAAGTTGACGTTGTCGGGCGAATTGGTGGCGGGAAGCGAGGTGCTTTATGTCCTCGTATCATCGTTTGGGCGAGTTGCCTCGCAAACGGCACATCGTCTTTCGGCAGCCGGACGGCAGCCTGTATCACGAGCACGTGATGGGTAGCCGTGGCTTCTCCGGCCCCGAGTCGCTGCTCTATCACCGCCGGCCCCCCACCGCCATCATCTCGTCGCGGCTGTTGCAAAAGTGCGAATGGGTGCGGGATGACGATGCCACATTGCGGATGCGGCACTTCGCCACCCACAGTCTGCCGCAGCAAAAGAGTGTCACGCTCAACCGCAGCCCCCTGCTCTTCAACGCCGACGTGGCGATGTCGTACGTGCAGCCGACGACGACCGACACGTTTTTCTACCGCAACGCGCAAGGGGACGAGCTGGTTTACGTTTCCGAGGGGACGGGCGTTCTCGAAACGATGCTGGGCGACCTGTCGTACCAGGCGGGCGACTACGTGATCATCCCTCGCGGGATCACGCATCGCTGGAAGCTCGGCGACAAACCGCCGCGGATGCTGGTGATCGAGAGCGCGGGCCCGATTCGGCCGCCCGCGCGATACGTCAACGAGGTCGGTCAGTACCTCGAGCACAGCCCCTATTGTGAGCGCGACATCCGCCGGCCGACGACGCTGCAGTCGCACAACGAGACGGGCGAATTCCCGGTCGTCGTCAAGCAGAACGACGCGCTGACCGAGGTGATCTTGGATCACCACCCGTTCGACGTGATCGGCTGGGACGGGAACTACTACCCGTGGATTTTGTCGATCCACGACTTCGAGCCGATCGTCGGCAGCCTGCACCAGCCACCCCCCGTGCACCAGACGTTTCAGGGGGACGGCTTCGTCGTCTGCTCGTTCGTGCCGCGGCTATTCGACTTCCACCCCGACGCGGTACCCGTGCCCTACAATCACTCCAACGTCAACAGCGACGAAGTGATTTACTACGCCAACAACGAGTTCATGAGCCGCAAGGGAATTTCGTATGGCTCGCTGACTCTCCATCCGGGCGGCCTGCCCCACGGGCCGCATCCCGGACGGGTTGAGGAGTCGATTGGCAAGAAACGGACCGACGAGCTGGCCGTCATGCTCGACACGTTCCGTCCCCTACAGGTCGGCCAAGGCGTGCAGGCGATCGAGGATCCCGAATACGCGCAGAGCTGGTTCAGACACATGGCGAAGTGATCGAGAGCGAAAAACAGGCGGCCGCTTGAGCGAAGACGAGCTGATTCCCGTATTCATGCCGAGCCTGGTCTCGGTTCTGCTCCGCAGTGAGCGCGACAAGGGGTCTCCGCTCACAGAAGAAGAGGTCCTCGCAATCCGCGACAAGTCGGCAGTGGTGATGATGCGCCGCAGGCACGCTGTTGAGATGGCTGAGAAGAGGGGATACGACGACATCGACCCCACTCAGTGCTGGTCCGAGTGGCAGCGCGTTCGCGTAGAGCTATTGTGAGTGTCGGCCGCGACTTGAATCACGTTGCACCAGTCGTCGCGGCCGGCGCCAGACTCAAAACCGAGGAGGCTTGACCACGATGATCGGCAGGCCGCAGGATGGTGCACGCACCGAGATCGACGTTCGGCCCGGCTCGTTCGTGCCTCCGTCGCCCGCGGAGCTGACGGCGCGGCTTCCCAATCTCGAAGTGACCGAGATGCTTGGCCACGGCGGAATGGGTGTCGTCTACAAAGGGCGACAGCCGTTTCTCGATCGCGCGGTCGCCATCAAGTTGATTCGCCCCGATTTCAACAACGAGGAGTCACAGCAGAGCTTCATTCGCGAGGCACGATCGTTGGCGAAGTTGACACATCCGTACATCGTCAATGTCTTCGACTGTGGCAAAGCCGGCGATCTGTTCTACTTTGTGATGGAATACGTGGAAGGCAACAGCCTTCGGCACTTCCTCTCCCAGAAATCGGTTTCCCAGCGGGATGTTCTCGACTATCTGCCCCAGATCGGCGAAGCCTTGCAATACGCCCACGACAGCGGAATCGTGCATCGGGACGTGAAACCGGAGAACATCATCGTCGATCGCCGCAACCGAGTGCGGCTGGTCGATTTTGGGCTGGCGAAATGGCTCGGGTCTGCGGGGATTGACGGACCTCGCGACACGGCCGTGGCCGGCACCTGGGGCTACATCGCTCCGGAACAGATCTCGATGCCTGAAAGCGTCGACCATCGGGCGGACATCTTCTCCACCGGCGTCGTCTGCTATGAGATGCTGACCGGCCAAGTGCCCCGCGATGGCTTCCAGCCTCCGTCGAATTCCTCGGCGGCTGACCCGCGGTTCGATCCGATCGTCGGGCGGGCTCTCGAACGCGATCGAGAGCGGCGCTATCAACAGATGCGGGAAATGAATGCCGACGTGCGGCTGCTGACGAGGACACCGGAGTCGACGCTCCGCTTCGTGCGGACGATTGCCGCCCCGATCGAGAAGGTCTTCGAGGCGTGGACCCGGCCCGAAGTGATGGCGAACTGGTTCGCACCGACCGACGACTTCGTTCCTTCCGCAGTCGAGGTCGACCTGCGGGTCGGCGGCAACTACCGCGTCGACATGCGGCCGAAAGATAGCACCGAAGTTTTTATGCACCGGGGGCAGTATTGCCGCATCGAGCCGCCCCACTTATTGAGTTTTACCTGGTGCCCGGTATCGCGTGGCCCGAACACTCCGGAAACGCAGGTGACGATCGAACTGCGGCCCAACGGCGACGCAACCGACTTGACGTTGATCCATGAACGATTTCCCGACGAAGCGGATCGTGATCGTCACCAGAAAGGCTGGCACGGCTGCTTGGGACGATTGGCGAGCAAAGTGGACGCAGCAGATGGCACATAAACGGATAGCGAATAAGCCAGTCGTCCTCGGAGCTGGCCGTTGGCTGCGTCTGGTTGAAGTCGACGGCTGGGAGTTCGTCGAACGGGTGAAAGCGACCGGCGTCGTGGCAATCGTCGCCGTCACGCCTGATGGCGAATTGATTCTGACCGAGCAGTTTCGGCGGTCGGTGAACGGCCGCGTGATCGACTTGCCGGCCGGTTTGGCCGGCGACGGACCAGAAAGCGAAGAACTCGTGACGGCCGCGCAACGCGAGCTGATCGAGGAAACCGGCTACGACGCCCGGCGATTCACGCTGCTCGCACACGCACCGACGTCGCCGGGACTGACGACCGAGGTCGTATCTTTCTTTCGAGCGGCCGGCTTGAAAAAAGTGGGCGCCGGCGGAGGCATCGAAGGAGAAGACATCGTCATCCACAAGGTCAAACTAACCCGGGCCGACGCATGGCTCCGCCGCCAGGCGCGCTCGGGGAAACACATCGATTGCAAGGTATTCGCCGGGCTGCATTTCGCGCAGGCAGCCGGAGGGCGGTGAACCATCGGTCTCACGGTGACGTCTTAATTAGAGACCTCCATCGGCGAGACGTCTTCGTTGCGCAAGTGCGAATCAAGCTGGCGTCTACTTTTCGGACTGCCCCGCTAACGCCAGCAGCTTGAGCGTGGTGTTCCAGTTGCGGGCTGTGCCGCGCGTGCCGATCTTTTTTTCGATGATGACGTTGGTCAGTTTCGATTCGCCGATGCCGTCGGGGTAGACGAGGTAGAGGTGTTTGCCGTCGCCGCGGACGATCTCTCGGCCTTTGATCGCTTCCTGCAAGGCTTGCACGTCTTTGGCGCTCGCCGCCGACTTCAAAAACATGACAACCAGATGGCTGGGGTCGGTCTTCGCTTCTTTGGGAAACGGATTGGCGGCGACGACTTGGGCCAACTCTTTTTCACTGCGGATGACGTAGTCGGCGGCGACTCCGAATCGTTTCTCCGTTTCCTGTTCCAACTGTTTTTCGAGAGCTGAGGCCGACTTGCTGGCGGCAGTGAACACGAGATTGCCGCTTTGCAGCAGCGTCTTGGCGCCGGTGAAACCCAAGCCGCCGACCATGTCGCGGAGGTCAGCCATGGGAACCGCATTTCGGCCGCCCACGTTAATCCCGCGCAAGAAAGCGATGTGAACAGGCATGGTGTGACCGGTTGTTGACTGAGCTTCCTGTAAGAACCTGCCGGTTCGCTTTCAGCGGCGTGGCGACGACGGCGATTGATTATCTGTCGCTCGCGGCTGGTAGCGGGTGCCGACCCAGCAGTAACACGAGCATCAGTCCTGCGAACACGATCACCGATGCCCAATCGACGCTGCCCGCAAAGAGCCGCAAATAGGGCTCGGTCGGCCCTTTGGGACCCTCTAGCTTCTGGCCGAAATTGACTAGGTTCTTGACCCGTTCGAAGAACGGCAATTCCAGAAACGCGATCAGCACTCCCGCCAGTGTGCCGCCTGCAATGTAACCCGACGACAGGAGCACTCCCGGTCCTGTTTCCGATTCGGCGATCGCCGTGGCTTCGTCCACCTGGGCCGCCGCCGGCTTCGCCGTGAACCGGTCCACGGCGTACCGGATGAGGCCGCCCAGGAAGATGGGCGTCGTGTATTGCATGGGGATGTAGACGCCGACTGCGAAAGCCAGGGAGCCAACCCCGCACAACTCGAGGCCGACCGACGAGCATGGCTCCGATCAAGATCAAACTCCAGCTCAGCTTCTGTTGGAGCACGCCGCTGATAATGATGCCGATCACGGCAGTCTTCGGCGCACTCAAACTTCATTTTGACATCGCTGTCGTCGTCGCGCTTTTCCAGGCGGCCGGTGATGGCCGGATCTTCGAGCACGGCTGGTTTGCGATTGGCGTCAACCAGATACTTGCCGGGTTGCACGCCTTTGACGTCCTGCGGGTGCCAGATTCGATATTCCGTTCCCTCAAAGACCTGCCGGTCGGTGAGTGCGTCGTAGTCTCTTTCCGACAGCACGATGTCGGGGACCTGCTGGCGGCTGTAGACCGTGCCTGCCTGATTGAAGAGCGAGCAGAATGAATCCGATGACCAAGGCCGATGAGACCGCGCCGATGAGGATGGCCCACTGCTGGTAAATCGGCGTGGCGCCGACCAGATAACCCGTCTTCAAATCCTGAGAGGTCGTGCCGCCGTTGGAGGCGGCGATGCAGACCACGCCCCCGATCGACAACGCGAGGACGCTCTCGACGGGGCTCGTCATGCCCAGGGTGAGGAAGATCAAGCAGGTGAGCGCGAGAGTGGCGACGGTCATGCCTGAGATCGGGTTGGACGATGAGCCAATCTCGCCGGTCAGCCGCGAGGAAACGGTGACAAAGAGAAAACCGAAGATCAGCACCAGTCCCGCGCCGAGCACGCCCTTGATCGAGCGCCGCTCACGCCGGCGAGGGTCAACTCGCGAACGAGGAACACCGCCAGAAGGCGCCAAAAGTACCGCTGAACCGATCAGGACGGCCTTCCCAGACAGGTCGCGGTCGGTGCGCACGATGCGACTGGCCCCGCCGGCTCCGCGCAGGCTGCCCAGGCTGGAGCGGAACGAGCGGAACACGAGGGGCAAGGTCCGCATCATGCTGATGATGCCGGCGGCGGTCACGCAGCCTGCCCCGATAAAGCGGAGGTAGTTCTTCTGGATTTCACCCAGATTCATCTCATGGATCAGCTTGTCGCCGGGAGCGATCACGGTCGTCAGCTGGTCGCCGAAGGTCGCGATCGCCGGCACGATCACCAGATTGCCGATCACCGCGCCCGCCATCATGATGGACGCGACCCGCACGCCGATCACGTAGCCGACGCCGAGCAGCTCGGGAGCCATATCGGTGGCGATCACCGCGACTCGGTTGAAGAATTTGAGGGGGATGTTCACGGTCAGCCGCAAAAGCGTCATCCCCTCGATGAGGAATTTCACGAGGAAGGCGATGCCGAAGCCGATGAACACGGTCTGGCCGCTCGCGCCTCCCTTCTCGCCCGAGATCAGCACTTCGGCACAGGCCGTTCCTTCGGGGTAGAGCAGGGTATTGGGCTCACCCGGTTTGCCGTGCATGTTGACGATGAAAGCCCGCCGCAGCGGGATCATCATCAGGATGCCAAGCAAACCGCCGAGCACCGAAACGACCATCACGCGGACGATATCCATTTCGAAACCGAGCAGCATCAGCGCCGGCATGGTGACGCCGACGCCGAAGGCGATCGACTCTCCGGCCGAACCGGCCGTTTGCGTGATGTTGTTTTCCAGGATGGTGGCCGGACGCATGCCGAAGATCTTGCTGAACGCGCGGAACAGCGTGATCGACAGCACGGCCACCGGGATCGAGGCGGAGACGGTCAGCCCGACCCGCAGCACCAAATAGAGCGACGACGCTCCGAAGACGATGCCCAGCAGCGCACCGGCGAGCACGGCCTGGAACGTGAATTCCGGGATCGTCTGCTTGTCGGAAATGTAGGGCTGATGCAACGGGGCGATGCGCAGTGCCGCCGACAGCTTCGTGGACCTGGCTGTCCGCATCGCCCGGTGGCGATGCCAGTTCTCGGAGTGCGTCGGTCGGCTCGGTCATCACGTGGGCTCCGGCAGTGGGGGCGTAATCAGTCCGTCGCGGGCGTGGCGCCGGTCAACGAGTCGACCACTCGAAGCGCGCGAACTGCGGCGGACGCCGCCTGGTGCCGAGGCCACGGATCTCGATCTTGTCCAGGTCGCTCCAGCTTCGCAATGGCTGCCCGTCGTCTGTGACGAACTTCACGACGGGGAGCGAAACCCGCTGCCAGCCGGTAGCCCCGTCAGGCGTGGGGACTCGAGCCGTATAAGTCTTCGACTGGGGCGTCCAATCATGGGCGGTGAGCCGCACCTCGAGTCCCGGCGGTTCATTGCCGTTCTTTTTCCAGGCTTGGCCGGGCTTGGGCGCCTTCTTTTCCAGAAATTCGCCCCGATATTCAAATGTCAGCGACATCCCGTCGCGTCCCGCGTAGCCCGGATCGCCCAGGTAGTGCGAGACGATGCCGAATTGGAAGTGCTCGCCAAAGATCGCCGGGTTGAGGCAAACCGCATTCGGGTGCTGGGGATCGTCGGATTTCACGAAGTAACGCGAGCGAGATGTTCGGATCGGTGTTGGCCGTCGCGATAGACGAACGGGGCTCCGGGATCGTCGGGTTCGGCCGCGGGCTCCGCCCTCCACGCCAGCGAGGCTGCGAGCCGGGCCCAGCCGATCGGGAGTCGCCCGGGCCGAGATTCGTGCTCAAGCAAACGCCCGAGTGATAGGTGACGTTCGCGAAGGCCCGCAGCAGATCGCCCGTCCGCACGACCGGCAGTGTTGCCTGCCAGGATCGGGCCGCCTTCAACGGTTGACGCCCGACGCCAGAACCGATTGGGCGACGGTTTTTCGCCCAGCGTATAAAACACCTCCACTTTCTCGACCGGCGCCTGATCGGGAATTTGCACGTCGGCCAAGGGATCGCCTGCGGAGTCGAGCCGCAGTTCACTTTCGGCTCGGCGGGGAACGGCGGGCCGTCTTTGAGTTGCCAATCCATCCACGCCGGCAAGTTGTTGCCTTGGGCATCGTCGATATGGTGGTTGTAGCGCGGCGTGAAGGCGACCCGCCACGGCCCGCGGACTTGCCCGAGAATTTCGTAGGCGTTGTCCATCCAACCGTGAAAATCATTCGTTGCGTCCAGCAGGAGCAACGGACGGCGAATCGACGAGGCGTACCCTTCGGCGCGAGGACCCGCTTGAACAACACGACCGCCGGTTCGAGTTCGGGGAAGCCCCAGGCGGTTTTGTGTTTGTCGAAGTTGTAACCGCAGCCATAAATCGGCACCGCGGTCTTCACGCGTTCGTCGGTGGCGGCGACGAGCCAGCAAAGTGTTCCGCCAATGCTCACGCCGAAGATGCCCAGCCGCTCGCGATCGACCTTGGGATGATACGAGAGGACGGTCAGGGCACGGCGGGCCACTAGGGCCCAGTGGTACCAGCTCGAAGAGCGGGGTGTCGGCCGGATTTGCAGTCCGCCGTTGGCGTGCTCCAGATTGGCCTGGGTTATGGGCCCCCAGTCGGTGACGTCCTTGCGACCTTGCCATGGACCCGTGAAATCGAAACTGACACAGACGTAGCCGCGCCGTCGCCCAGAACCGCACCCACTCGAGCGAGGCCGTCTGCCCGCCACCATGAATGTGCAAAATGCCCGGCAGATGCCTGCCGTCGGTCGGAGCTGCCGCGGATCGCGAACACGCGAACGCGTCCCTCAGGCTCGCGCTCGGCCGTAAAACGCAACGTCTCGAGATCCACGCCGTTTTCGTGCCAGCTGCGAATCGTTTGGATTTCGAGCTCGGGCGAATCGACCCGAAAATCTCGCCAAAGCTTCTCGGGTGTGTCCAGAATGGGAGCCTGCGCGAATACGGGCGCTGGCCAACCCAGCAGTGCGGTCGCGAGGCCGATAATAAGAGGAGAGAGAAGAAGTTTGGTGAGTCGATTCATCGGTGTG
This sequence comes from uncultured Planctomycetaceae bacterium, assembly GCA_963813715.1. GTDB lineage: Bacteria > Planctomycetota > Planctomycetia > Planctomycetales > Planctomycetaceae > DASPSM01. The sequence goes on from CAWFAK010000017.1 coordinate 173,604, forward strand.
CGGAAGAATGTCGGTACGGATCGAAGGCTGCGAGCGGTCATGCTACCGGCGGCCGGAGATCAAATCGATGCGGGTGCGGCATCGGTGTTGGGTGGCGCGGGCACGGCGAGCACATAGGTGAGATATGCGAGCGCGAGAGTCCCTCCCAACGTGGCTTTCACCCAGCCCGGAAGTTGACTCGGCGAAATGAAGGCCTCGACCGACGCGGCGATCAACAGCATGGGAATCGTGCCGGCGACAACTTGCACGGAACGGCGCGCGGCGAGGCGCAGCTCGACCGATCGTGAATAGTGCGCGGGAAAGATCAGCGCTTCCGCCATCAACAACCCGGCCCCGCGCCGATCCAGATGGCGGGCAGCTCGAGCGAGCCGTGCCCGATGACAAACTCCACGAGTGCCGAAAAGAGCCCCGCCCGCATACATGCGGCAAAAATCGCCCCCAGCATGAGCCCGTTCAAAATCACCTGCCACACCGTTCCGATGCCGAACGTGATGCCCAACGCCCACACCAGCAGAGTCACGGTGATATTGTTGGTCGCGATACGGCTCGAGGCCTGCGGGGCGATGCTCGTGATGTGCTCGGTCCACAGATGTCCCTTGGCCATCCCCCGCATCGCCGGGCTGACAAAGAAGGACTCGAACTGCGGCTGCGCGGCGGCCGCGAGCAAGCCAACCATTGCGGCCACCCAAAAGATCGCTGTGGAAAGCAAGATCGGCCGAGCGGCTGCCCGCACGGTCGACGGCCAGGTCCGCAGCAGGAACCGCCACCAGCTAATTGACGTGCCTCGTCGCGCCTGATATACGACGCTGTGAGTTCGCGCCACCATTCGTTCCAGTTCCTTCACCGCCGACGACCCCGGATAGCGCATGTGTGCGTAGGCCAGGTCGGAGACGGCTCGGCGATACAGCGCAGTGCCGGAGCGGAACTGATCGAGGGGGACGCGCCGAGTGAGAGCCGTTCGCACTGTTGCACGAAGTCTTCGAGTGCCCGCCACTCGGCATGCCGTGAGTTGATGAACTGATGAACGTTCACAGTGGCGGCCTCTTACAGCTCGAAACGACGATCCGCACACCCGAGAATCTCGAGTCGACGTACGCTCTGGCCGGCACGGGGAGCCGGGCGGCGTCGTACCTGATCGATTGTTTCATCCTGATCGTCGCCTCTCAGCTCGGGATCAATCTGTTGATTGGCCTGACAGCGCTGCCGCTCGGCCCCGAATGGGCCGCGGCTATCGCGGGTTTGATCGCGTTTGTGATTTTCAACGGCTATTTCATTTTCTTTGAATGGCTCTTGAGTGGCCAAACTCCCGGCAAGCGGCTCGTTGGTATTCGCGTCATCAAAGTCGGAGGCTATTCGCTCCGGTTCCTCGATGTCCTGTTGCGAAACCTGATGCGATTCGTCGATTTCCTACCGGTGTTTTATGGCGTCGGCGCGGCGAGCCTGCTCATGACGTCGCGCTGCCAGCGGTTGGGTGATTTGGTCGCCGGCACGTTGGTGGTCTATCAGGATCCTCGACTCGGACGATCTGCTGTTGCCGATTGCAGTCGACTCAGTCGGCGAGCCGGTGTTGCCGGCAGGACGACTGTCGGCTGTCCCCAGCAGGATCGTGGATTTGGCGGTCGAGTTCGTGATTCACCGCGATCAACTGGCCCCGCGCTATCGTCAACAGATCGCCGTCGAGCTGAGCGCTGATCGCAAAGGTTGGCGGCCTGCCTCTAGAGCCGACACAAAGTGCCGAATCGTTCCTGGCCGCCGTTATCCGGCAGTCCGGGCGAATTCCGACAGCGGCGTCTGCACCGGATTTGTTAGCTGAACGCCCTTCTTATTGAAGAGGCGATAGGCAATCTGTTGTCGCAGACGAGTGAGTCGGCTGTCGGTGTCGATCACTCGGGTTCCGGCCCAGCGATCGCCGTAGCGACGCATGAGCGGGTCGCGGAACGGCACCGAAAGATCGAACAGGTTAAAGAACGGGATCATCAGGCTCAGCCAGCGAATGAAGGCCTGGCCCGAGCCGAGCGGGGTTTGTCCGTCGTTGCTGCGGACGACGTGAATTCCAAAGAGCCGCTTACCCGGACCGGCGTCGCCAAAGATGCGATCGCGGAAAAGGAAGACGATGGCATTGAGGAACCAGAAGAGATAAATGAGCCCACCGCCCTGCTGCTGCGTAAGAATACGCGAGTCTATCATGATTCCGATCGCGACGAACGGTATCAGGACCAGCAAGCCGGCAAGCAGGAACGAATCCACGATGTAAGCGAATGCGCGGCCGTTATAGAGCTTGGCCTGGCAGCGGCGGCAGAAATAAAACTGTCGATTGAAGGGCTTTGCCTGCAGCTTTTGACAGTAGGGGCCGCCGCACCGCAAGCAGACAAGCACGGCAGGCTGGTTCTTCCAAACGCAGGGAATGCTGTCCTGTGCCAGGGCCAGGCGATCTTTCTTGCGACGGGGCCACGCCGCGCTCAACTTGTCGCCGTGCGACAGCAAATTGGCGCCAGCGGGAATGCCCTCGCGCACACTGGGCACGTCGATCACCGGTCGCTTGGTCATCTCGGTGCAGTGGCGGACGAGCGTGTTGGGCGAGATCACTCCCTCGCCCAGAAAACGTACGAGCGTGGCGCGGGACGCCGGACCGTAAATCTCGTCGTCCGCCGATTCGATCCACCAACCGATGCTGTAGCGATCCGCCGGTATCGTGGCCATCGACCCGTCTCCTGATTTCAGTTCGCCACCAAGCCGCAGCGCGATTCTGTCCCGTCGCGATGCACGAGATTCGATTGACTGGTGACTTTTTCTTAATTTCGCCGTCGATTGCGAAGCGGTATAGTCTAGCACTCTCAATTTGTGGCCGAAACAACCGAATTCTGCGTTTGGCGATTGCCGGTCGTTCATAGCCTGGCAGTCGGACAACTCCTGTTCGATGACGACGCGTCATTCCTCGCTTACTCGACGGGCCCTCGTGCAGATGGATCTGGCGTTCTGGTATCTGCATGCGCACTTCACGCAGTTAGCGGCACTGGCGACGCCGATGCTGGTGGCCGTTTTTGCAATGGCTGTCGTCCTGGTGTCGATCACGCAGACTCTGGGATCTGCCGGGTGTTTTGCTTACGTCCTGTACGCCATCGTCGCTCCGACGATCGTGCTGTGGTTGGGGGTTTTTCTCCCGCTGCCGAGTGCCGTCTTCGCCTGGCGGCGTGCGTCCGGGACACTGCCGGAGACGGGCGAATGTTTTCAGTTCTGCGTCCAGCGGATGGGCGGCGCTTGATTCCCGTCGCGCTGCGGCTGTTCGTGTACTACTTTCTTTGGTTTGTCTTCTTTGGCGTCCCGCTGTTGTACTTTGGACCGCGGACCTGCGTGGCCGGCAATCGCATTGTTTGAAGACGAGCGGCGTATTTTTCAGCGCTCTCAAGCGACTGCTCAAGGAAGATACGGCGATTTATATCTTGGCCGTGCTCTATCTCGGCATCTTTCTGTGCTCTTGCTGCTCTTGTTTCTGCCGCGCATCTTCCTCGCCTCCAGGGTCGACTGGTGGAAAGCTCGACTCGCGCTGGCTGGCCGACCACCTGTGGATCGGCGAAGCGTTGGGCTGCGCCGTGTTGATTTCTGCCGTGGCGGTCGGTTGGTGCATTTCGATGACGCTGCTTATCGGGAAGTGCGGATCGTCGCGAGGGCGAGTTCTTGCGGGACAAAGTTGACGAGCTGCGACGTGAGTACCTGGCGGCCCAACCCTCGGAAGCATCCGTGCGGCCATGAATGCGTTCCTCGTTTCCACGGTGCTTTCGCTCGCGACGTTCGCCGCGCCGCCGGGTGGCGACCGCGTGCCGGCGGTCACTCCTCGGCCGGCCGCGCGCCGGGCGATCGTGCGACGGAGGTCGCCCGCCACGTGTTCGAGGGATCGCCCTTTTGGTGGAAACATCGCGAGGCGATCGAAGACCCGACGCGCGGTTTGACCATCTTCGATCGCATTTGGCAGGCGTTGGCCGAAGTGGGCCATTTTTTCAAATGGGTCGTGCTGAAGATCCTGAAGTTTCTGTCGTGGCTGATGCCGCATTGGGTCATGGGTGACCTGGGTGCTCCGACCGGCGGTACGAGCTGGTTGCTGTGGGGACTGGGAATCCTGCGCTGGTGGTCATCGCCTTCCTGATCTATCGCACGGTGCGACGTCGCCGGCTGCTGACGGACGGAATTGCGGCCGAACCGCTTCCCGAGCCGGAACGTCTTCCCGATGCGATGTTGCTCCTGACCTTGCCAAGGCGGTGCTCGACGCGGGTGACACGTTCGAGGCGTTGCGGTTGGCCTTCCATGCGGTGCTCGCGAGTCTGGAAGATCGCGGCATCGTCCGCTACGACGCGGCGCGTACCAACAGCGAGTACTTCCGCGACCTGCCCGCAGCCGACGCTCGCCGCGGCTTTCGTCGCGTCGCCCTGCCCTTCGATCGAGCCTTTTACGGCAAGATTCGGCCTGAACGCGCCGACGTCGAGCGGACCCTCGAATTCTGTCAAAACCTGCTGATGGCTCCGGCGGCGTCGACATGAGCCGAATCTCACGACGGAATCTCTGGTTGCCGGCGGCCGCCGCGGTGTTCATCGTCGCGATCGCGTGGTGGGGGGCCAGGCGCCTCGATCGGCTTTGAATCGAAATTGCGATGCTGCGTGTTCGATCCGGGCACCGGCGGCGGCTTGGGCGTGGTGCAATGGGTGCGACAGATGGGAATTCCGTGTAGCCTTGCAGGATCCACTTTGGGAAGCCGTCGGGACGGAGAGTTCGAAGACTGGAAACTGTTTTCTGACCGCGGGCAACGGTGCCTGGTCGCCTTGGAACGAAGAGCTGACGCGCGAGGATTGGTCGCCGCTTAAGAGCTGGATTGCGCGAGGCAACTCGCTGATCGTGGTCACAAGTGACCCGAGCACTCTGCCCAAAACTGTGTTGGATGACCTGTGGCCTCCCGATGCGAACAGCGGCTTCAAAAGTGGCTCCGCCGTGCCGACAACCGCGAAAGGCGGCGTGCCGAGCGGCTCGAGCCGGAACGATTCGCACAAAAAATCGGGGGAGGAAAAAGAGACAGCCGAAGAGGACGAGTTCGATTTCGGCAGTTCCGACGTCGCGGCCATTCCGGCGACCTCGACCGCCACGCTTCCGGACAAGCAAATGCTGACCGTGCGCGCCAACGGCCCGCGTTGGCCGAAAACGCCCGAGCACACGGAAGCGGGGCGGGACGTGCACGGCGTGGTGTGGGTGCGAAAGGAGATTGGGAAGGGATCTCTTTATCTCTTGCTCGACGATTTCGCCTGGACGAACGCGGGCTTCGATGCGGATGGCAACGCCAAGACGCTCGCCGCGATCTTGTCGCGCGAGGTGCATGCCGGCGTCTTCGGGTTCGATGAGTATCGGCACGGCCATGGGCGGGCGGAATCGTTTGCGGCTTACCTGCTGCGACTGCGGGGTGGCACCGCATTCTGTCTGATCGCGGCTCTGTTGGTGGGCCTCTTCTTGCTCGGTCGCAATATCCGCTTCGGCTCGCCGGAGCCGTATGTCGTCGTCGAGCGTCGAAGTGCACGCGAATACGTCGAAGCGGCCGCGTTTCTCAATGAACGGGCGCGGGCGGCCCCGCTGGCCGTCGAAAGCATTGTTCGGCGTTTGCGTCGGTCGGGCTCAAACGGGGCCATCTGAGCGCGGAGATGGCCGAGCTATTGCAGCAGGCGGACCGCGTTGCCGCGATGCGCCGAGCGACCCGCCAAACCGACCGAGATTTGTGCCCTCGTCCGGAGAATGATTGCTCTGAGGAAGAAACTCTATGGATCTTGATCGTGTCCGCCAGCAAGCGGAGCAGGTTCACGGCGGCTTGCAAAGCGTTTTCGCCGGCCAGGCCGAGTTGCTCGATCAACTTGTCGGCACGTTCTTCTGCGGCGGCCATGCGCTGCTCGAAGGTGTTCCGGGCGTCGGCAAAACGCTGATCGCCAAGGCTCTGGCCCGGCTGCTGGGGCTGGAATTTCGCCGCGTGCAATTCACGCCCGACCTCATGCCGTCCGACATCCTCGGCACCGAGACGTTTCAATTGTCGACGCAGAGTTTCCAACTTCGCAAAGGCCCAATTTTCACGACGGTTTTGTTGGCCGATGAAATCAACCGCACACCCCCGAAGACGCAGGCCGCCCTCCTGGAAGTGATGGAGGAACGCACGGTCTCGCTGGGAAACGAAACTCACCGGCTCTCGCCCCTGTTCACGGTCTTTGCCACCCAAAATCCGGTCGAGTACGAAGGTACCTATCCGCTGCCCGAGGCTCAGATCGATCGGTTCCTGACCAAGCTGCTCGTCAAATACCCGACGGCTGAAGAAGATCTGCAGATCCTCGAACAGTACAACCACGGCCGCGACCTGCATCGCGTCGCCCTCGACGAGCTGAAGCCCGTAACCACGGCCGAAGACGTGCTGGGCTGTCGCGAGCGAATCCGGCAGATCCAGGCCACACCCGACGTATTGCGATACATCTCCCAAATCGTGCGGAGCACGCGCGAGCATCCCGACGTGCAGCTGGGGGCCAGTCCGTGCGCCGCCATCCATTTGTTTCTGCTCAGCCAAAGCATGGCCGGCATTAACGCCCGCGAATTCGTCACGCCCGACGACGTGAAGGCGGCCGCGCCGGCGGTCCTCCGCCACCGCCTGCTGCTCACGGCCGAGGCCCAGGTTTCCGCCCGCACGCCCGACCAGGTCGCCGCCGAAGTGCTCGAACGGATCGAGGTTCCGCGATGATTCCCACGCGGCGTCTGCTGCTGTTGGGAACGATCGCGCTCGCCGTGATCCTGGCCGGCCAGGGCGCCGCTTGGAGCGTCAACGTCGCGTGGCTCATCGTGGCGGCGGTGGTTGTCGCGGGGATTGTGGATGGCGTGCTGGCCTCGCTGCGGATCCGCACGATTGACCTGCGTCGCGACGTGCCCGCGCAGCTCTTTGTCGATCAACCGCAGCCGGTCCAGTGGAAGTTCGAGAATCGGGGCATCGATGAGATCACGCTCGAGCTCCGCGACGGGCTGCCGGAATCGGGGACCGCGGATCCCGACCGACTGACGGTGCGACTGCCGGGCCGGTCGCGAGTGACGGCCAACTATCGCGTGAACGTCACCAAGCGGGGACTGCTGGCGTTCGCGGACGCGACCGGCAGAATCGCCGGCCCGCTGGGACTCTGCTGCCGACAATTTCGGATCCCGGCCCGCGCAGCGTGCGGTCCCTGCCCCACCTCGGCAACCGCAAGGCGGCGGAGCTGGCCGCCAGCACGGCACTCGTTCGGCAAGGAGGCAGCCATCGTTACCGCTGGCGCGGCGCGGGGACGGTGTTCGAATCGCTCCGCGACTACAGCCCTGAAGACGACATCCGCTGGCTCGACTGGAAGGCCACGGCGCGCCGCCAGACGCCAATCACCCGCAATTACGAAGTCGAGCGGCACCAGAATCTGTTGTTGATGGTCGATGGCAGCCGCATGATGACGACCTATTGCGGCTCGCGCACCAAGTTCGACACCGTGCTCGAGGCCGCCGTTTTGCTGACACGGGCCGCGCTCGACCAGGCGGACGCCGTCGGCCTTATGCTCTTTTCTGACCGGGTCGACGCTTACGTCCCTCCCCGTCGCGACCGGGCGCAAAACACACGCGTGATGGAGACGCTCTACGCCCAATATCCGCGGCTGGTCGAACCCGATTTCGAGACCGTGCTGACGATGGTGAGCCGCCGCATCCGGCGCCGCAGCCTAGTCGTCCTGTTCACCGACGTGACCGTGACCGAGGCGGCGCGGCGAATGCTGGCTTACGTGCAAATGCTCAACCGCCGACACGTGTGCCTGGTCGTCACGATTGCCGATGAAAGCCTGCAGTCGCAGGAGCTGGTCGAACCGCGGACGGCCGACGAGCTGTACCAGGTGGGCGTCGCCAGCCTGCTGATGCTGGAACGGGCCGAGCTGCTGGAACGTCTGCGACGCAGCGGCGCGGAAATCGTCGACACGCCGGCCGACCAGATCGCCGTTCGCACGATTGAACGCTATCTGGAATTGAAGCGCAAGTTGCGGATGTGACAGTCAACGCTGAGGAGTTTGGTCACCTCCCTCAGATGAATGGTCCGGACCTGAGCGGACTGGACCCCGGCCCGTTGATTGACGAAAGTGTCCGGACCGGATGTTTCGGGGCAAGTCCATCCAGTCACGTGCCCAATCGCGCGTCCAGACCTGAGGCGACTGGACCGGTCCGTTTTATTTCAAGAAAGTGTCCGGACCGGATTCAGGTTTGTCCTTAAGTCTTTTCGCGATTATGGCTTAACACCGGTCTAAATGCCGAATTGTTAAGATTAGACCGGACCTCGATGTGGGACCGGCCGGCGAAGTGAACCGGACCCTGAAGCGGACCAGCGAGGTCACGGGGCGGCACCGCGACCGGACCACACAGTGACCGGACCACACAGTGACCGGACCACACAGTGACCGGACCACACAGTGACCGGACCGAATTAAGCTGTGACCGGACGGGATGTGACCGCACCTGCTTCCGCGTCAACTGGGCGCGCACTGGGAACGTCTGCCTGAGCGCGGCGCCCAAATTCCATTCTGCCAGAACGGCGCACCGGACCAAGATCAGTTTTAGACCGGACTCGAGTTCCAAGGGCCGGTCACACTTCGGGGACGGCCGGATCTCGCGAGAGTTGGGTCGGCAGGTCGATTCCTAGCTTGGCCAGGTGGGCGTCCAGTTGGTGGCGGGCCCAGGGGAGTGCACGCTCGGGGACGTCGTCGTAGGCTTTGGCCAAGAGTTGCTCGAACGTCTTCGCACCTTCGTCGTAGGCGAGTTGGATTTTGGCTTCCCGCCATCGGCGATGGTCGAGCTGCTGCTGGATGAATTCGCGGGGGCGACCAGCCGGGTGACCGTGGCCGGGAATGAGCAGCTTGCAGTCCAGTTGCAGCAGCCGTTCGAGGCTGTGCATGAAGGATGTCATGTCGCCGCCGTATTTCCGCGAGACGACGATTGAGCCCGGGTTGGCCACCATGTCCCCCGCCAAGAGGGCCTTCGTGGTTTCTTCCACGAAGCAGAGGTGTCCCGGATCGTGGCCCGGCGTGTGGACGCACCGTAGCCGCCACTGCGGATCGCGACCGCTCAAGAGGACCTCGCCGTCGGCGAGTGGCCGGTCGATCTTGAACGAGACCTGCGGGGCCACGGCCGGATGGGCCAGGATCGGCACGCCATAGCGCTGCCGGAGCGCCTCGGCCGAGCACGTGTGGTCGGGGTGCGAATGAGTCAACAGAATCGCCTCGACACGGCCGCCGATCTCGATCAGGTGGTCGATCTGCCGTTCGAGGTGGGCGGCTTCGGCGGCGTCTCCCGCGCCCGGATCGATGACGTAGAGCGACTCTTCCCCGATGATCAGGCAGTTGGTGTGGGTGGCCGGCGGGATCGTCGGGCTCCGCACCGGAATCATCGTGACACCGCAGCGGATCTCGAACCAGTTGTGCTGTCCGGGCACGCGCTCGGTCCCTCGAGCCAAAAGCGGCAAGGCACGCTGTAACCCGACGGCCGCCAGCTGACGGAGGGTGTACGCCACCGGGGTCGAGAGGTGCACGTCGCCGCGATGCCACCGCGTGCGGGCCTCTGCCGGCGTGAGCCAATCGAGTCCCACCATCTCACCTTCGATCAACTCCGGCTGCTGCTCGCTGCGGAGATGATAGAGAAAGTACCGCGTGTCGAAGCGGACGGGTACGAAGTCCGGGGTGAGCCAGTCGCCCGCCGGTTGAAAATCATCGGCGTCGATCGAGAGCGCGTGCTGTGCGAGAAAGTCGCCAAAACCGAGCTGGCCCTCGATCACGCTGCGGCGGGCTTGCTGAACTTGTTCTCGCGCCGGCAGCGTGCCGCGGACCGTGAGCAGGCCGGTCTCCTCGAAGACTTCGCGCGCCGCGGCCGCAATGGCCCGCGCTTGGCCTGCGTCCGCCGCATGCGTCACCACGTCGATCCGTTCATCGTCCTGCACGCGGCCGCCGGGAAAGACGTGATGCCCGGCCATGAATCGCAGAGAGGCATTCCGCCGGCCAAGCAACACCTCTAGCTGGGCGTCGCCGCGCACCAGCACGCAAGCAGCCGCCCTTCGCGGTTCGGCAGGCATCGGACTTGTTTCTCCTCAATTCGGCCGTGCGAGATGTGCGAGCCTTCGCTCAAATTCTAACGATCAACCAGCGATCGTGACGCTTGGTTTTCAATTTGGCTGCTTACCGGGCTCTCGTCGCTTGACCGCGAAGAGACACTGCGTCTATACTTAAAGACAACATGTCTTTGATGGGTCTTTTTTGAGGCACTGCTGGTGAAAATCGCCGCCGTTTCCGACGCCGAACTGAGCGTCCTGCAAGTGTTGTGGGACTGGGGACGCCTGACCACGCGGCAAATCGCGCGGCAGCTTTATCCCAAGCAGACCGCGTCCGATCTGGCGACGGTGCAGAAGCTGGTTTCCCGACTCGAGACCAAGGGGCTGGTGGAACGCGATCGCTCCTCGTTCGCCCACACGATTGCGCCGCTCATCGATCGCGACCGATTTGCCGCGGCCCAACTGGCGGAAGGCGCGGCGAAGTTGACTCGCGGTTCGTTGGGCTCGCTGTTGGTCCATCTCGTTGAATCGGCCCAGCTCTCGCCAGAGGAGCTGGATGAAATTCGCAAACTGATCGACAAGCATCGCAAGAAACGCCATTGAAGGAGGTCGTATGTCCTCCCAGCTGCTCGAAATCGGGATTACGAACGCGATTTTCGCGCTGCTCATCGCGACGATCGTGGTGCTGATCGCGCGCTGGCGGCCCAACGTCCACTGGGAAGCCGTCCTTTGGCTCGTGGTGCTGATCAGATTTGTGATGCCGCCGGTGGTTCCCTTCTCCGTCGCTCTCCCGGCGTTGGCCTCGACCGAAGGCCAGCCGACTGCGTTGATTCCCGACGAAGCCGAGGCAACTCAGACTTCGCTGCGGACGGCGGCAGAGAGTGCGATCGAGATCCCGGCGGCATCTGGGGAGCACGTCGCCTCGAGCCCGCCGGGTGGATCGCAGGCTGCGGCGCGGCTGCCGGCCGCTCCCGAGATCGCGTCAAATTCTCCGTCGCAGGCGACTCCTCCCCAGCACTCCATGGCCACTGTGAAGAGTTGGTTACTGTCGCGGTGGACGGTCGACAGTCTCGCCCGCATCGGCCTCGTCTGGATTTGGCTGGGCGGGGCCTGCCTGGCGGCGGGGATGCTGCTCTTCCGGGCTTATCGGTTTCACCGGTTTATTGGCGGCCGAGCGACGAGCGCGCCCGACGACGAATTACAGTCCGCCTGCCGTCAAATGTGCCAGGCCACAGGAATCCGCCGCAATCCTGGGTTGCGCGTCGTCGATGCCGAGATTTCGCCGCTGATTTGGAGTTGGTTCGGGCGGCCGATTGTCTTGTTGCCGCGAGCGTTGATGCGAACGCTCACCGTCGAACAACGCTCGATGGTGCTCGCTCACGAGCTGGCCCATATTCGCCGGCACGATCACCGCGTCCGCTGGCTCGAGGCGTTCGTGCAGTGCGCGTACTGGTGGTTGCCGCCGGTGCGCTGGATTCGCGGGCGGCTGCACACGGCGCAGGAGCACTGCTGCGACGCGTGGGTGATCGCCAACTTCCCTGGTCGACAGGTGGAATACTGCGACGCGCTGCTCGCCGCCGCAGGTTGGCTCGCGCCGGTCCGTCGCTCGCCGTTGCTAGCGACTGAATTCGGCCGCAGCTCCGCACTCAAGCAGAGGGTTCAGGTCGTGCTGCACCAAAGTCTCCCGCGGCCGCTCACGAACCGGGGGCGGAGCCTGTGCCTGGCGGCCGGATTGCTGCTCCTGGCGATCTCGGTGCGTTGGGTCATCGCCGCGCCAAAAGACCCGCCGCTGGCGAAGAGCGAACCCGCCCAATCGACGACGCCGGTATCGACACAGTTCCTGGTGACCGATCCGCAGGGACGGCCGATTGCGAAAGGCGAGGCCAAGGTGCGGGGCAACACGCGGATGGGCGATTTTTTCGAGGACACGTACCCCATCGAACAGGGAAAGGCGGTCATTCCGTTCAAGAGCCGAGAGCTCGATCAGATGACGATTCAGCTCGACTCGGCGGGATATCTGTCGCATTTCAAAGAGTATCGCCGGGCGAAGGACCAACCTTTCTTCGCGGTGCCCGACCACTACGCGTTTCAGTTGAAACCGGGGGTCAAGATCGGCGGCAAAGTCGTCGACGCCGACGGGCGGCCGGTGGCCAACGCGTGGGTCTATGCGTATTCGCCCACGGCAGCGACCATCGAGGCCGGCTTCGACGCTCTCGATCAGACGGTCTACACGAACGCGGCCGGCGAATGGCAGATGTCGGGCGCACCGGCGGAGCTCGGACAATTGGGCCTGATGATCGAGCGCGAAAAAGGTGCGGCTGCGGGCCTCAGCCTGAGCGTCCCGCGTGACCAGATTCCGGGATTGAAAGCGTTCACCGATGTGCGTCGGTTGCCGCCCGCCGCGGCCGCGTCGGGCATCGTCGTCGATCCCGCTGGCAAACCGGTTTCCGGCGCGATGGTGCTCCTGACAGGCCGAAATTTCTACCGGGACTACCCCGACGACATTCCAAGGACGGATGCGAAGGGCGCGTTTTCGATGACCGCCATCTCACCCGGCCTGCACGCGGCGACGATCTTTTCGTTCGATTGGGCCCTCCAGTCCGTCAAGTTCTCGGTGCCGCTCAAGGAGCCCCTGCGAATCGTTTTGAAAAAGGGTCAGCGCGTCGAATTTCATACGGTCGACGAGCAAGGAGAACCTGTTGCGGGAGTTCGCTTTCATCCGCAGCCGCCGCAAGAGGGTACTTATGAGGGCGACGCGCAGGTGCTCGACTTTCTGGGCAATCGGGACCTGATCAAGAACCGGTCGGACGCGCGAGGCGTCTTCGTCTGGCAAAACGCGCCGAGTCAGCCGCTCGGTTACCAGATCTACTCACCCGGTGTGCTCACGTTGCCCGCGGGCGATTATGGCCCGGCCGGATCGCCCCATACGCTGGTCTTCCGCAGCCGGATTCCGGTGCATGCCAAGGTCGTCGATGCGGCCAGTGGCGAACCGATCAAGAATTTCCAGATTTACGAAGGGACCCACTTCAAAGCGAATCGGCCCGACCTTTGGTCGTGGGAACTGCAGCGGCCCTCCTCACGCGCGAAGCCGGGCGGCTTTGACGATTCCTTGAAGGGATTGGAACGAACGATTCGCTTTCGGATCCAAGCCGAAGGCTATCGGCCGAGCGTCTCGGAGGTGCTCGACGCCGAAAAGCACTCAGCCGAGCCGGTATCGATTGAATTTCGCTTGGTGAAAGACAGCGGATATTCGGCCGTGGTCCGCACGCCCGATGGTCAGCCGGCGGCGGGGGCGAAAGTCTACACGGTCACGAAACGCCGCAACGATTATCAGTTCTTCGAGGTCGTTGGCGGAGTCGCGAATCAGTCGACGGCCACGACGTTCACCACCGCGGACGTCGAGGGAGAAATCCATATTGCTCCCAGCGTCGATCCCTTCATTTGCTTCATCACCCACGACTCGGGCTACGCCGAATTGATGGACGTGGACTTGTTCAAGAGCGGCAAGATCTCGCTGGTGCCGTGGGCCAAAGTTGACGGAGTGCTTTGGAGAGGGGGAAAGCCGGCCGCGCATCTTGCGGTCCAATTCAACCAATCGAACCCCCTCCAGTTCCAATCCTCACTTCCGGGAATCAGCTATTTCAACAACACCACCACCGATGTCGACGGAAAGTACCGGTTCGATCGCTGCGTTGCGGGGGAGTGGAACGAAACCTTCGTGTACCATCCACGCGCTCCGGTTCCTGGTCGACGCAGTTCAACGATGAGACAACGCTGTGGATGACCTTGTCGCCCGGACAGATCGTCTCGCAGCACCTTGGAAAAGAGGGAACCGAGGTGCGCGGTCGTGTCTCTTTGCCGAAGGGGGCGACCATCGATTGGAGTCAGAGCCGCGCCGCGATGATGTGTTGGGAACAAAGGACGCCGCCTGACGCGACAACGAAGCTGCCGAGAAATTTCCAGCGAATCGCACGGCGCCGGGATCTCCTGACGCTCAAACCGGACGGCTCTTTCGATTTCGTCAACGTGGAGCCCGCGGACTACGAGTTGAATCTGAGTGTGGTTGCACCGGGAGACCAGTGGTATCGGCCGAAGTATTCCAAGAAAATGACGATCACGCGCGCGATGTTCCTCGGTAAAACGCCGGCGAACCCGATCGACTTGGGCGACATTCCGCTCAGTGCCGCGGCCCGCCGCTAGTCATCGCTTGCCGCCCTGCCTCCCTTTCGCATGCCAATCTGTTACGTATTAATTACGGCCGCGCAGAAAGAGCGCGGCAGTCGTGACATCGGCAAAGGCGAGGTGGGGGAATGGCGGAGTGGAGTCGTGAGGCGGCGCGGGCACTCGATGCGGCCGACGCTTTACGCGCCGTTGCGCAAGCTGTTCTATCTGCGCCCCGGGCTGCTTTATTTCAATGGGAATTCGCTGGGCTTGTTGTCCCGGCCGGCTGAGGAGGCCGTGCGCGAGGTGTTGGACGTCTGGCGGTCGGTCGCGGTCGATGGCTGGTTTACCGGTCCCAACGCGTGGCTGGGGATGATGGAAAAAGCCTCCGCGCAAATCGCGCCGTTGATTGGGGCTGAGCCGCGCGAAGTGACTGTCGCCAATTCGACCACGATCAATCTGCATCAGTTGCTGTCGACGCTGTTTCGGCCGACCGAGACCCGGCGAAAGATTCTGGTCGACGAAACCGTCTTTTGCTCCGATCTCTACGCGATTCGCAGCCACCTGGCGCTGCGGGGGCTCGACCCCGTCGGCGACCTGGTCATGGTGCCGACGGTCGACGGGGTGCTGTTGTCGGAAGAGATGTTGATCGACCGCATGGAGGACGACGTCGCCTGCGTGGTCTTGCCGTCGGTCGTCTACCACACGGGGCAGCTGTTGGACATGCCGCGATTGACGGCCGCCGCGCGGCAGCGCGAGATCCTGATCGGCTTTGATTGCAGTCACTCGATTGGCTGCGTGCGGCACGAGTTGAGCCGCTGGGGAGCCGACTTCGCCTTTTGGGGCAACTACAAGTACTTGAACGGCGGGCCGGGGGCGGTCGGCGGGCTCTATCTCAATCGCCGCCATTTCGGCCGCGCTCCCGGCCTGGCGGGCTGGTTCGGCGGCAGCAAGGATCGCCTGCTGGAGATGCCCGCGCAGTTCGACCCGGCCCGCGATGCCGAGGCACTGCAGATTTCCACGCCGTTTGTACTGAGCTTGGCGCCCGTGTTGGGCTCGCTGTCGATCATCGCGCAGGCGGGGATCGAAGCGCTGCGTGCCCGGTCGCTCCGGCTCAACGGCCTGTTGATCGACTTGTTCGATACGCGGCTCGCGCGACGCGGCGTGTCGTTGATCACTCCCCGCGAGGACAAACGTCGCGGCGGCCATGTGTCGCTGGCTCATCCCCGGGCGGAGGAACTCTGCAGCCGACTGCACGAGGTCCAGGTGATTGCCGACTTTCGCCATCCGGACCGGCTCCGCCTGTGCCCTAGCCCGCTGTACACCTCTTTTGAGGACTGCTTCGAGGTGATCGAGCGGCTCGAATCGATCTTCGACGGCCTGGAAGCGTCGGGCACGAGCCCACGACCGGACCGGTCGATCACGGGCTGACGACCGCAGCGCGGGATCAGCGCGGATTGGTGCCATGGCCAGCCGGCTGCTATTTTGAACGCATCCCGTCTCGCAAACGACTTGATTCCGAGTTCGTCATGTCCGGTTCCGATCACCTGCCGCCGCAGAGAGTGCCGCGCCAGCCGCCGCAGATGACCCCTGGGCGGGCACCGCCCCAGATGAGTGAGGTCACGCGGCTCCTCTCCGCGATCGAGGCTGGCGATCCGAGTGCCGCGGAACAGCTCCTGCCGCTGGTTTACCAAGAATTGCGACGCCTGGCCGCACAGCGAGTCTCCCTGGAAAAACCTGGACAAACGCTGCAAGCGACGGCCCTCGTGCACGAGGCTTACCTGCGGCTGATCGGAGGCGATGCGCCGACCCGCTGGGACGGCCGCGGCCATTTCTTCGCGGCCGCGGCCGAGGCGATGCGGCGGATCCTGATCGATCAAGCGCGGCGGAAAAAGAGCGCCAAGGCGGGTGGCCAGTTACAGCGAGTGGACCTCGACGATCGCTTGTTCGCGCCGGCCGATGATCCGGACCCCGATGAACTGCTGGCGCTCGACGCGGCCCTCGAGCAATTCGAGCGAGAGGATCCCCTCAAGGCCCGCCTCGTCAAATTGCGGTATTTCGCCGGGTTATCGATCCCCGATGCGGCCGCCGCCCTGGGAATTTCCCCGGCCACCGCCAAGCGGCATTGGGTTTACGCCCGTTCCTGGCTGTTTGGGAAGGTGCGAAAATAGAGCAATCCGCCAAAATCTGTGAGCCGGCCGGGCGCGGTTTACGCATTGATTAGGGACGGACTCCGGAGAAGAGTGGCCATCGAGACAAAAGTGCCCAATATCGAGAGTATTCTGGCCTCCGCCGTCGAAATCTCGGCGGTCGAAGAGCGGCAGAGGTACGTCGAGCACTGTTGCGGCGGCGACGAGTCCCTTCGAGCCCGCGTGCAAGAGCTGATCGAGAATCACTTTCGTGCCGGCAGCTTTCTGGAATCCCCGGCCGCCGGCTTTGCCGCCACCATCGACCTGGCAATTACGCCGGAAACCCCCGGCACGGTGATTGGGCCGTACAAGCTGCTGCAGCAAATCGGCGAAGGGGGGATGGGCGCGGTCTACATGGCCGAGCAGACGCAGCCGGTGCAGCGCAAAGTCGCCCTCAAGCTGATGAAGCCGGGCATGGACGGTCGCCAGGTGCTGGCCCGCTTCGAGGCGGAGCGCCAGGCGTTGGCCCTGATGGATCACCCCAATATCGCGAAGGTGCTCGACGCCGGTTCTGCCGGGGGCGACATCACGCGCGGCGGTTCGGGCCGACCCTACTTCGTGATGGAGCTGGTCAAGGGGATACCGATCACCCGCTACTGCGACGAGCAGCACCTTACGCCGCGGGAGCGTTTGCAGCTCTTCGTCCCCGTCTGCCAGGCCGTGCAGCACGCGCACCAGAAAGGAATCATTCACCGCGATCTCAAGCCAACGAACGTGATGGTGTGCCTCTACGACGACCGACCCGTGCCGAAAGTGATCGACTTCGGGCTTGCCAAGGCCGCGGGCATCAAGCTCACCGAACGGACGCTGTTCACCGAGTTCGGATCGATCGTCGGCACGCTCGAGTACATGAGTCCCGAGCAGGCCAAGCTTAATCAGCTTGATATCGATACTCGCAGCGACGTTTACTCGCTGGGCGTGCTGTTGTACGAGCTGCTCACCGGGACGACGCCCTTGCGGAAGGAGCGTTTTCAGGACACGGCCGTCCTGGAAGTGCTGCGGCTCATTCGCGAGGAAGAGCCGCAGCGACCGAGCGTCCGGCTGAGCACGATCAAAGGGCTGCCGGCGGTCGCCGCTAATCGCGGCTTGGAGCCGAGCGAGCTCAGCGGGCTCGTTCGCGGCGAGCTCGACTGGATCGTGATGAAGGCGCTGGAGAAAGATCGCAATCGCCGCTACGAGACGGCCAACGAAATGGCCCTCGATATCGAGCGATTCCTGCACGACGAGTTGGTGCGGGCCTGTCCCCCGTCGGCCGGGTATCGCCTCTACAAGTTCGTGCATCGGAACCGCGGCACAGTTCTGGCGGCGTGCCTGCTCTTGCTGGCGCTCCTGGCAGGTATGGTCGGCACGACGGTCGGCTTGCTGCAGGCGAAGGCCTCGGCCAAGGCCGAAAGCCTCGCGCTGGTGGACGCGCGGACCAAGCAGAAGCTCGCGGAGGAGGCGATCGCCGGCGAGGAGGCACGATTTGCGTTGGCCCGGCGTCTGGCCGACGAGATGATCCAAATCGCCGAGGAAGAAACGGCTGAGGGACGCGGGCAGCAGCAACGTTTGCGCCGCCGTCTGTTGGAATCGGCCGTGGCCTACTACCAGGAATTCATCGAATTGCGGCGGGACAATCCCGGCGCTCAAGCCGACCTGGAATCGACCCGCAATCACGTGCAGGCGATCCTGGCCGACCTCACGCTGATGCGCGACGCCTATCGACATTTGCTGCTGACCGACCGCGCCGTGCAAGACGAATTGAAGCTGTCGCCCGAGACGCGCACGCGGCTGGCAACCGTGCTGAGCGATATTCGAGACGTTCCGCCCGGTTCGCCGCCGCGTCGGGAGCCCCCGCCCGGCAGCGGCGACGACCGGTCGGGTCAATTGCTCCGCGAGATGCGGACGCACGAAACGGCCATCGGGACGATTCTCTCCCCCACGCAACTCACTCGCTTGGCGCAAATCGCCTTGCAGGTCCGCGGCGTGGAGGCGTTGCAGGAGCCGGAGGTCGTCACGGCGCTCAACCTCACGCACGAACAACGGACGCAGCTGCGCTCGCTGTGCGGACCTCATCCGGGCCGACATCATGGGCCCGGCCGCGACGCGGATTCGGGACCCGTTTCTCCGCCGCGCGGCGTTTCCCTCGCCAATCACGACGGCAAGCACGGCGACACGCCCCCCTGGCGGGGACCCGGGCATCATCGCGAAGCGGACCTGTCGAAGGCGCTCGCACTGCTCAGTCCCGAGCAACTGGCCCGCTGGCAGGAAATGACCGGACCTCGCTTCGCGGGCCTCAACGATCTATCCCATTCGCGGGGTCACGAGGGACCGCGCGACGATGTTCACTAGGCGAATTCACCCGCACTACCAACGGAGAGCACGTGATGAATCCGATCGACGGCATTTTGAGCCGACGCAGCCTGTTGCGCGGCGCGGTGGCCTTGGGGGCTTCGACCCTGTTTGTTCGCGGTGCCTACGCGGAGGAACTCGCCCAAACGCCGAGTCTGACTGAGGGACCGTTTTATCCACCCAAGCTGCCGCTCGACACCGATAATGATCTGCTCGTGATCAACGACAACATTACGCCCGCCGTCGGCGAGGTGACTCATCTCACCGGGCGCATTCTCACTGCCGAGCGGCGAGCCGATGCGGAACGTCGTCGTCGAAATCTGGCAGTGCGACGCGAAGGGCGTTTACATCGCCCAGGAGGACGGCGAAGGGAAGGACGCGAACTTCCAGGGGTTCGGCCGTTTTCTCACCAGCTCGACCGGCGAGTATTACTTCCGCACGATCAAGCCGGTCCCCTACCCCGGCCGCACGCCGCACATTCATGTGAAGATCAAGAAGGGGGACCGCGAGCTGCTCACCACGCAGTTCTTCATCAACGGTCACCCGCAGAATCGCAGCGACGGGATCTTTATGGGTGCCGGCGGGCCGTTGGAGCGGGAGCTGGTGCTCGTCGACTTCAAGCCGATCAAGGACTCGAAGATCGGCGAGCTGGCGGCCCGTATGGACGTTGTGCTCGGTCGCACGCCGGCAGAAGCCCCGCACGACGAACCGCGTCCGCGCCGAGGACGCCCCTAAACTCTGCCAATTTGT
Organism: uncultured Planctomycetaceae bacterium; assembly: GCA_963813715.1. Lineage (GTDB taxonomy): Bacteria > Planctomycetota > Planctomycetia > Planctomycetales > Planctomycetaceae > DASPSM01. The sequence goes on from CAWFAK010000017.1 coordinate 193,134, forward strand.
CGTTATCTCTGCATCGCTCTCTCTGAGCTGAGTCAGCCCGTGACCAACTCGGGACCGCCTCGGAAACCGAATATTCGCCGATCACTCGGAAGGAAACGCCTCATGCGCCCTGCCTCGAAGTTTTTGCCCGTCGCCGTTGCGATCGGTCTGGCCGCCGTGGTTGCCCTCGCACAGCCGCCAGCCGAGCCGCGTGACGGCGGCCCGAAGGCATCGCCCGGTGCAGCTCCGGAAAAAGCAGCCCCGGACAAGGCGGCGGTCGACGCGCTGGTCGCTCGCATGATGGTGTTCGACAAGAACAAGGATGGCAAACTGACCCGCGACGAAATCGCCGACCCGCGGATGCAGCGGGCGTTCGACCGCGCGGACGCGAACCACGACGGAGTCGTCACGAAAGACGAGCTCACTGCGTGGGCGACAAAGGAGGCGGCGCAAGACGGCGGTCGTGACGGACAAGGTATGGGGCCTCCGGACGGCGGGCCCGGTGGGCCAGGTCCCGGTGGCTTTGGTGGGCCGGGTGGCCCCGGACGTCGCCGTGGTCCCGGCGGACGCGGTTTTGGCGGCTTCGGCGCGCGGACCAAGCCCGGCCAGCTGATGTCGCCGACGCTGATGGACACGCTCAAGCTGACCGATGAACAAAAGAAGCAAACCGCCGAACTGCAAAAGCACGTCGACGACGAGCTCGGCACAATCCTCACCGCGAAACAGAAGCAGCGACTCAAAGATCTGCAGTCGGGCGGTGGCGGCCCGGGCGGATTTGGCCCAGGCGGCCCCGGTGGATTTGGACAGGGTGGCCCGGGTGGTTTTGGACCGGGGCGTCGCGGTCGCGGCGGATCGGGTGGGCCTCCTGATGGTGGCCCCGGGAACGGCGGGCCGCCGGGCGATGGTCCGCCGGATCGCAGCCGGGGTGGTCAGGCTGGACCGGGAGGCCAGAATTCCGCACGCGATCGCGGCCCCGGCGGACCTCCGCCCGATGGAGGCGGCCCGCCGAACGATGATCGTCCTAACGCTGACCGCCGCGGCCCCGATGGACCTCCGGGTGATCGAGGCGATCGCGGCGCTGACCGTGGCCCCGGCGGACAACGGCCCGATGGTCCTCCTGGATTCGGTGGGCCGGGCGGCCCCGGTGGTCCGGGAGGTGGCTTCGGACGCGGGGGTGGATTCGGCGGCCCGGGTGGATTTGGTGTTGGCGGCGGTCCGCTCGGCCAAATTTTTTCGCCCACGGTCGTCGACGAATTGAACCTCAAGAGCGCAGCGAAAGCGGCTCGGCACGCTGCAAAAAGAAGTCGACGGCAAACTTGCCCTCCTGCTCACCGATCACCAAAAGCAGCAGTTCAAGGAGATGACCCAGCGGAACGGTGGTCCTAATGGCGGCCGCCGCGGCGGACCCGGCTTCGGTGGTCCTGGGGGCGACGGGCCTCCCGAACGCGGGCCGGGACAGCCCGTGGTTGGCGCTCGTGACACCAATGGCGCGGGCGGCCCGCCGGCCGGCGAGCACTTGGCCTCGATCGGCCGTGCCGACGCTCAGCCCTCGGGCGCATTGGAAAACTGGCCGCAGTGGCGCGGCCCCGATTACGACGGCATCAGCCACGAAACGAATCTGCCGACAACGTGGAGCGAATCGTCGAACGTTGTTTGGAAGCTCGAGATGCCCGGCATGGGCGGCTCGACGCCCGCCGTCTGGGACAAGCACATCTTTCTGACCAGTCAGGACGGCGACAATCTGGTCGTCGTCGCTGCCAGCACCGACGGCAAGCTGCTGTGGAAAAGGCCCATCGGCGCGAACCGGCCGATTCGCGGCGACGAAGGCAACGGTGCTTCCCCCTCGCCCAGCACGGACGGCAAACACGTCTTCGTCTTTGTCGGCTCGGGGCAACTCGCCTGCTTCGATTTCGGCGGCAATGAAATCTGGAAATTCAACGCGCAGGATCGCTACGGCCGCTTCCAGACGCAGCACGGCATGCACACGACGCCGCTTCTGTATCAGGACCGGCTCTACATGCAACTGATTCACTCGGGCGGCGCGTGGGTGATCGCCCTCGATCCGGCCACCGGCAAAGAGATTTGGAAAGTTGCCCGCAAGAGTGACGGCTATGCCGAAAACGAGCACTCATACGCCTCGCCCTGCCTCTGGCATCGTGGGGCCGACGCTTACCTGATCACGCACGGCAACGACTATGCGATCGCTCACCGCCTGACCGACGGTTCCGAAATCTGGCGCGTCGGCGAATTGAATCCCAAAGACAACTATCGCCCCGACCTGCGTTTCGTCGCCTCCCCCGTCGCCAGCGCCGACCTGATCGTTGTCCCTACCGCCAAGAGCGGTGTCGTGGTCGGCGTACGGCCGGATGCCGCGGGAATCATCACGCCCGGCAACAGCGGCGAATTGTGGCGGATCGATCGCAACAGCCCGGACGTTCCCTCGCCGCTCATCGTCAACGGCCTGGTTTATTTGTGCCGCGAAACCGGCGTGCTGATGTGTGTCGACGGAAAGAACGGCAAGGTGCTTTACTCGCAGCGGACGCACACCGAACGGCACCGCGCCTCGCCCGTCTACGCCGACGGCAAGATCTATCTCACCGCCCGCGACGGGACCGTGACCGTCATCAAGCCGGGGCCGACCTACACCGTGCTGGCGACCAACCGGTTGGAGGATCACTTCACCGCGTCCCCGGCGATCTCCCACGGGCGAATTTATTTCCGCGGCTTCGACACGCTCTACGCCATCGGAGCGAAGTAGACGCGACGCAGTCAGTGCGAAGCGATCAGGAGGAATCCATGAACGAGCAACAAAGTCCGAAATCGTCGGGCAGCACGCGTTACCCCGCGCGAAGCCGCTCCCCATGTTCGCCACGGCCGTGTTGATCGCTGCGGCACTCTATGGAGCGACGCTGCTGCCGCCCACACCTGCCACGGCCGTTGTCGAGGACGAGTCGGCGCCGCACGCAGTGGCGGCCGCCAAAGCGTTCATCGAGTCGCTTGATGAAAAACAGCGCGAGCACGCCGTCTACCAGTTCGGCAGCCCCGACAAATCGCGCTGGTCGAATTTGCCGGTCCGCATGGTTCCGCGGAACGGAGTCCGGCTGGGCGATTTGAACAAAACGCAACGGGGCCTGGCCCTGGAGGCCGTCGCTTCCGTGCTCAGCAAAGAGGGCTATCAAAAAATTGTCGACATCATGGACGGCGATCAACGCCTGGCCGACGAAGAGGGGCGCGGCGGACCTGACGGGATGTTCGGATCCGACTTGTATTACCTCGCCTTTTTCGGCAAGCCCTCCCCGACCGAGCCGTGGATGCTGCAGTTCGGCGGCCATCACCTCGGGCTCAACGTGACCGTGATCGGCAAGCATTTCGTGCTCACACCGACGCATACCGGCGCACAGCCGACGCTGTTCGAGCGCAACGGCAAACAAGTCCGGCCGCTCGGCGTAGAGAACGACGCGGCCTTCAAGTTGGTCAACGCTCTCGACGAGAAGCAGAAGGCGCAAGCAATCATCGGCACGCGGGCTCGAGGCGAGTTGCTGCTTGGCCCGGGACGTGACGGCCGCAAAATCAGCCCGCAGGGAGTCAAAGGTTCCGCTCTCACCGACGACCAGCAGCGGCTACTACTCAACGTGATTGCCGCGTGGGTGAACATCGTCGACCCCGAGGCGGCCGCCGCCCGCATGACGGAGATCCGGGGCAAGATCGGCGAAACGTACTTTGCGTGGAGCGGCCCGACGAAAGAGGGAAGCGCGGCCTACTTTCGCATTCAGGGTCCCGCCATTGTGATCGAATACGCGCCCCAGCGGGGCACCGGCCACGTCCACACGGTGGTTCGTAATCCGAACGACGATTACGGAGTCGCGTTCTTGCCGCGTTAAGACATCGGCAGCGACGAGTTGTTCGCCGAAGGTGTCAGCGCTGGTGCGTCTCGCATCCCATGCGTTGCCGCGGTCGGCCGTCAGACTTTTTTTCGCCGTCGATCGGTGGCGCGCACTGCCTTCCCGTCGGAAGCGTCGTGCACGCGGCTCCTTTGGCGGACAGACTGAAACGGCATCCCCGCCTTGAGTTCATAGCGCTCGGCACGCAGGAACCAGAAAGCGAGGCCCCCCGTGTTGTGGTAGCTGCCGGGCCGGTTCCGTCGACCGGAGATCTTGGCCCGAACGCCCAGCGACCCTTTGCGGCCCGTCCTCTGCCATCCGCGGCTCTCCATGATCATGCGAACCACGACTCCGACGACCTGCCGCAGGCGTTTTGTCCGTCGCGGATGCTTCGTCGCCAGGAACCGATTGACGGGTTCGAGAGTTTCCAGCTCGCGCACGACCCCTGCGAGTGCCGGACGGTCGTGGTGGACTTCCGAGTCCTCCATGCGTTGCTGGCGGCGGCCATCGTTGAAGAATTCGAGGACCTGGTCGAGCGGCTGCTCCGCGTCATCGAGCACGTCCGCGAATGTCCGGCCTTGCCGGTCCTCCTGAAAATCTTTGCGCGTGATGCGAGTCACTGGCATCGCCTCTCGTTGGCGTCCCTCGACGCTGGCGGACATTTCGTATCGAGTGATCTGCAATTACAAACTTTGCACTTGCAACGTCATAACCGACATGTGATCGGAGAGCAAGGGGGAAAAGACGCTCAACGCTTCGCTCGAAGATCGGCGCCGCGAGCGATCAACTAACTTGAGTGCCGCTTGTCCCGGAGATGGCGGGGCCGCTCAGTCCCATGCATCCCGGTCGACGCGACAAGTTGAGCAGCAGAAAATCGAACATGGTCCGGCGGCGGGCTCGGCTCGTCTGAGTGCCATTAGACACCAATGAGCCGCTTGTAGGTGACCAGGCACAGGCTCGCGCCGGCCAGGGCAAACACCAGCGCGAAGAAGCTCAACGACGCGCTCGATCCGTGACCAAACATTTGGGCGATAAACCCGCCGGCGATGGCGCCGGCCACGCCGACCCCGAGGGTCAGCAGCACCAATCCCTTTTCAGCGCCCGAAATGAGATAGCTCATGATGTAACCGCAGACGACCCCACACGTAATCCAAGCCACGATTCCCGCCATTGTCGTTTTGCTCTCTAGTGCCGCGCAGGCACATTCAGTTGCGCGAGACTGTTCGGTCAATCGAAGTGCGTATTTCCTGCATCGCCCTCGCTCAGGCGTCAGGTCAACGCATGCGAGACACCAACCAGAAGCGTGAACGAGGACGACGGCGGATCGATCGCATCGAATTCAGCGAAGGTCTCAGTTCGATTTGCGACTGTCGTTGACGGGGCGCCTCGCCTGGCGGCCGCGCTCAATCCGCAAAGCCACGCAAGGCCGCGTTCCAGATTGCTCGGAACGGTGCTGTCAGCAGGCGATACGTGAGATAGCCGCAAGCCTCAATCCAGCTCCACATTTTTTGACTTTCGGCGGTCCCAGCCCGGCGCCGCTAGGCGGGGCCGCGCATCAGCCGCACATCGGGAATCGCCATCAACATTTTGATGAATGACGCGGGTGACAACGGCGGATTGTAGGGAACGAGGAAATGGCAAAGAGACGACCCGTCATCCTCTGTCATCGGATCGAAGGTCTTGAACACGAAGGCCTGGCTGAGGCAAGTCAGCAGCCTTTTCGCGTTGTCCTTGCCATCGACGCGGACATGGCAGAAATCGCCTTCGGAACTAATCCAGACCCGAAAAGGCGTCATTGAATGCCTTTTTTTGCGCAAGGAGCCCGCGTCATCCCGACTCGAGGTTTCGCCGTTGCGGTGCTCTTTCTTGCTGCGACGCTTGATGGCCGGCGCTTGGTCCTCTTTACGGTCCGCATCGTGCGTGCGTCGCCGCTGCCGCACCGAGCGATAGGGCATGCCGGCCTCGCGCTCGATAGCGCTCGGCCCTTAGGAACCAAAAGGCCAGCCCGCCCGTATTGTGGTACGTGCCAGGTCGGGTCGTGCGCCCGGAAACGGTGGCACGCACTCCCAGCGACCCTTTGCGTCCCGTCTTGCGCCATCCCCGCCGTTCCATGATCATTCGCACGACGACGCCGACAACCTGTCGAAGACGTTTGGTGCGTCGAGGATGCTGCTTGCCGAGGAACTGATCCAGGGGCTTGAGCGATTCGAGCTCGCGGACGACGCCCGCCAAGGCGGGGCGATCGTGATGGATTTCCGACTCCTCCATGCGCCGCTGATGCTCCGCGTCGTTAAAGAATTCGAGGACGAGATCCAAGGGCTGTTCCGGGTCGTTGAGCACGTCCGCGAAGGTGCGACCCTGCCGATCCTCAAGAAAGTCTTTGCGCGTGAACCGAATCTCGGGCATCGTCTGCACTCCTCAATTCATCCGGTCTAGCATGGAAATCCCAAAATTGCTCGTACGAATCTTGCACATACAATTATTGTATCTTCAATCGGCAGTTTCTGCAAGACAATTCAGTGTTTCTCTCAGGCAAGTCCGCGCAGCGAGCGCCGACTCGCCTTTGTTTTCACTGCCTTGAGTGCTATAGTTCGAAGAGTGATTTCCACTCTGTGTTGCCCCTTGGATCGCGCTCAGGCCGAATCGGTCTTCTGAAACGCAGGGGGTCTTTTGAAACGCAGGGCGCGTTTCTTGCATCTGGTCCTGCGACCCTCTCTTTCTGCGGGACTGCGAATGACCTTTCACGAGCTGGGGCTTTCCGATCCTCTGCTTCGCGCCATCGCCGCCGAAGATCATGTTCTCCCCACACCCGCCGAACGGACTGCGGATCGCGTGGTGAGGGAATTGCCAAAGCGGCAATGCATGGGCAGCGCAGGGACGACAACAGAGGGCGATCCGCCGAGCGAACGACCTTAACCGAAAGTCAGGTGACTTATTGCCAGACAAAGAAACACGGTCGCAAAACGCCAGCGCGAAAATGACAAACGTCGCAAGGCCGAAGATAAGCGTGCCAAGCGCGCGGCCAGAAAAGAGCCATCCCTGAACGAGCCTCCCGCAACGGGCGTTCCGGAACTGCCGTCGCGAGACGATTCGACGCGGATTGCGTGAGAGTCCGGCTTGCTTCAAAACTCGCTTACACCGGAGAGCACCCATTCGCTCTTCCATCGATTTCATGCAGATTTTCGTCGGTCTCAAAGAACACGAGCTGACCACGACGGCCGTCGAGATGTGGAGCGAAGTCTTCACCGCCTGGGCTGGCCTGCACGGTCGAACCGACGACGATTCGGCCCAGCAGCTGGTCGAATACGAAGAATTCCTCCGCGCATCGATCTGGCACCTGAAACAAGTCAGAGCCGAGCCGCGCGGCGACTTGGCGGCGGCGCGAGAAGGGAAACGCGCCGAAGCAATCTTGACCGGCATCTTCAAGCACGTCGCGCACTCGGTCGTACTCGCGGAGCGCAAGATTGCTGACGGCAAAATGCCGCGCGGCAAGGATTCGGCCGTGCTCGGCCGCGATAAATTGGTGCGGTTGCTCGACGATGACGTGTCGTTGCTCGATGAGGCGATTGCACGCGAACACGCGGCCCCATGATCGGCGCCGGAAGCGCGATCGAAGAGGCATTTGACCGGCTCACCCAAGAGCATTTCGTGTAAGCTGTCTTTGTCTGGCGATGGGCGCCATTCTCCCCGCGTCCCCGCCGATGCTTCGCGACCACGCTCCCCCTTCGCAGGGCGCGGCAAGCCGAGCAGCAAAGGGACCCGACTTGTTTGATCGTGACATGTTGGGCCACAGCCTCGTTCTGTGGCGTTGTCTCGTTCTGGCTAGCTTTTCTGCGGTGCTTGGGACCGGACGCGCCGTTGCCGACGGCCCCAGTGTCGATTTGGCCGGACTGCCGCCGCGAACGTTGATCGCCGCGCCGCCGGATCGGGCCGTGCCGCAATGGATCAAAACCAATCTGCGGATCGGCCATCTGCCCGGCTACAGCGAACGCATGGTGCGGGAGTTTCTCAAGGCGGGCTACAACGTCGTGACGGTCAACTGCCTGGACGCGTGGCATTGCGTCGGTCCCGGGGCGGCGTGGTACTCGGCCGAACGCGTCAAACGGTCCGATGAATATCTTGCGACGCGTGGTCGATACGATTCACGCGGCGGGCGCCAAGAGCGTGCTCTACATCGGTCCCGTGCAGGTCCCCTGGCTGAGCCCGGAGCTGCGCGTGGCTCATCCGGAGTGGTTGCGAGTAAAGCCGGACGGATCGCGCGATCCGAACTTCGGCAACATCCGCAGCGGGTACGGAGATTGGCTCTGCGATCAGTTGGCCTACGTGGCCCGCACGTATCACGCCGACGGCTTTTGGTTCGACGGTTACGCGCCCGACCACTTGCATAGTTACGACGCAGCGACCGAGCGCCAGTTCGCCGCGCTCTCGGGCGGCAAGGCGATTCCGAAAGCGTTTGATCCGGTGCACGACCCGGTTGCTCGGCAGTACCTGGCGTGGCACCAGCAATATTTCGTCGACTTCGCCGATCGCATGCGCAGCGCGATTCGCAAAGAGAAAGCGGACGCCGCGATCTGGGCCAACTACTCGGCCAATCGCACCTGGTATTACCCGCAGATGTACATGGGCGAGTACCCCGCCGCTTTTTGTCGCGCCGTCGACGTGTGCTCGGTCGAGCTTTACTGGGACGTTCCCGGCGACGCCCTCTATCAGCAGTTCTGTTACGCGTTTCTACAGGGAGTGACCGGTCGCCACGGCGGCTCGGTTTGGATTCAACCCTCGGCGCACGGTGTTTCAGGCGTCGCGTCACCGATCGAAATTCAGCTCCGCGGCCTCGAGGGCACGCCGTGGGGGATCGCGGCCGAGTTCGTGGAGTCGGCCGGACGCGAAGAGTACTTCAAACTGCACGTTGCCAACGTCAAAGCCCGCGAGGAATGGTGGCGTCAATCGGAGCCGGTGCCGTATGTGGGCATCGTCGCGTCGGAACAAACGCGAAACCTGTACGCGCAGGCCGCGTTGCCAGTCTACTTTTCCCATACGCTGGGCGCCTTCCGTGCCCTGTTTGAAAAGCATTGGCCGATCCGCGTGATGACCGAATACGACCTCGAGGATGGCGATCTCCACGGCGTCCGCGTGCTCGTGCTGCCGAACGTCGCATGCCTCTCAGATCGGGCCGCGGAGGTTGTCCGGCGCTTCGTGCAGAACGGCGGCGGCCTGGTCGCCAGCTTTGAGACCTCACTGTACGACCAGGATTTCAAACGCCGGCCCACTTTTGCCTTAGCAGACGTCTTTCACGCGCGGTACCTGAAGACTCATCAAGTTCAGCTGCGGAGCGAGAACCTGTCGCTGACGATTGACCGCGCCCACGAAATCGTGATCGACCCGCTCATTCGCCAAAAGCAGGCGACGGCCTGGTTGGGCGGCCTCGACGAGCTTCCCGCGAACGGCTCGCTGGCCTTGATCGCCAGCGCGGTCGAAGTCAAACCGGAGAGCGGTGGGACAGTGTTGATGAGCTATCGCTTGAGCGAAGCGGAGAAGAACACCGGGCGGTATCCGGCCGTGATCACGTCGAGCTTCGGGAAAGGCCGCGTGGTCTATCTTCCCGCGGGAATCGACAAGGCGATGTTTTTCTACCCCGACACCTACATGCGACAGCTCATCGCGAACGCGTGCCGCTGGGCCGCCGGCGATGAACCGCCGCCCGTCGAAGTCGAGGGACCTTTAATTCTCTCCGCCACCTTCCGTAGTCAGCCGCAGCAGGGCAGGACCGTCGTGCACCTGCTCAACGACCACAGCTCGTACGGCCGCCATTCGATTTATCAAAAGCTCGCCCCGCTCCCCGCGGAGCTGCAAAAATCGTGGGGCTTTCCGAACCAGTCGGAGCTCCGCGGCACCTGGCCCGTCCGCGAAGAAGTGATTCCTCTGCACGACATCAAAGTCCGCTGTCGCCTGCCGCACATCACCAAGGCGACCCAGCAGCCTGAAGGCAAACCTTTGCCGATCACCCACACGAGCGACGGGATCGAAGTCACTGTCCCCAAGGTGGAGATGCACTCGATGGTCATCTTCGAGTGACTTGGGCTGTGCGTTCTATCACGTTGGGCGGCATCGGCCCCACAGCATGGGGTTCAGGAACTTGGACGTCATCCCCTCGCTGAGCCACGGGGCAGCAGAGAATTGAGATTTCCGCAACGAAGCGCCCAGCCTTTGGTCCCGATGCACGAGTAAAAGTCCGCGTAAATTACCCAAGTTCGGGCGGTTTGGTTTGATTTATGCTAGGGTACTGGCCAAGTTTATAGATCTGGTGGCATTCCGAAGTCGATTTTCGACAGGGCCAAGATAATGTACGGGACATGGGCAGACCGGCGGGCTTGGTGCGCTCCCAACCTCGTGCGCACTGTTCACCGCGGCGAGCGGAAGAGCTTCGTCGCCGACCGCAGCGACGGTTCCAATTTCCGCCAACCACAGTTCCGCCGCGGATGAGCGTGATAACCGCCGTGCCCTCATCGACGTTGCCGTCCCGCGGCCAATGAGAACGGGCTTCGCAGTTCGTTTTTGTTCCCCCCCCGGCGAGGGGCTCACTGGAATGACGAGGCCGCAGTTCCAGGCGCTGTCGGCTCCTCCTTCAATGGCATCTTGCGGACATTCCAACGAGCAGGCTTAGCCCCCCTTCACTGAAATCTCTAACAGGCAACCAATGGTCAACATCTGGAAGCAATCTTTGAGGGGCAGACGGTTCAATTTCTTTTTGGGCCGTTCCAGGTCGCGGCCGCGTCGCCGACAAAGTCGGATCTATTCCGGAAGGACGTCGGCGATCGAGTGTCTGGAAAACCGCACGATGCTGGCGGCCACCATGTTGGCTTTCGCCCAGCAGCCCTCCGCGGGAATAGCCGGCCAAGGACTGGCCAACATCAAGATCGATGTCGAAGACTCAACCGGCACTGTCGTGAAGACGGACACGTCGACCGTCACGATTTCGGTCGCCAGCGGGCCCGGCGGATTCGCCGTCGGCAGCACGACGAGCGTGGCGGCCGTTAAAGGCGTGGCGACGTTCAACAACCTGATCCTCGATACGGCAGGCACCTACACGCTGACGGTGATCGACGGAACGCTGACCGGCGCGACTTCCACGAACATCGTCGTCAGCGCCGCGGCCGCCAGCCAATTGGCGTTCCAGCAGGTCCCGACGACAGGAACCGCCGGCCAGGCGGTCGCCCCAGCAGTCACCGTCGCCGTTGAAGATGCGTTCGGCAACGTGGTGACGACGAATACGTCGAACGTCAAGATTGCGCTCGCCACCGGCCCCGGTGGTTTGACGACCGGCAGCACCACGCGAGTCGCGGCGGTCAACGGCGTGGCGACATTCAACAACCTGGTCCTCGATACGGCCGGCGCTTACACGCTCCAGGCGACCGACAATTCGTTGACGGCGTCCATTTCGAGCAACATCACGATCAATTCCGGAACGTCGACCCAACTCGCGTACTCAAAACTCGCCACGACGGGAACGGCCGGCCAAGCGCTTTCTCCCGCGATCCAGGTCGCCGTCGAGGACGCGTTTGGCAATGTCGTCACGACCGACGCGTCCACCGTCACGATCGCCGTTGCCACTGGGCCGGGCGGATTCACCGGAAGCACGACCAGCGTGGCAGCCGTCGGCGGCGTGGCGACATTCAACAATCTGGTTCTCGATACAGCAGGGACCTACACGCTGACCTCGACCGATGGCAGCCTGACGAATGTCACCTCGGGCAATATCGTGATCGCCGCCGCCTCGGCCAGTCAATTGGTCGATCAGCTGGTTCCCACGACAGGGACCGCCGGGCAAGCCCTCAGTCCTTCCCTCAAGGTGGCCGTAGAAGATGCCTTCGGAAATTTGGTGACGACCGATACCTCCACGGTGACGATTGGTGTCGCAAGCGGGCCCGGCGGATTTACCGGAAGCACAACCAGCACGAGCGCCGTGAGCGGCATCGCCATTTTCAGCAATCTGTACTTGGATACGGCGGGGACCTACACACTGACGGCGACCGATGGCACGCTGAAAAGCGTGACCAGCGGAAGTATCGTCATTAGCGCCACAACCGCCAGCCAGCTGGCGTATCAACAAATTGTCACCACGGGAACCGCGGGCCAGGCGCTCGCTCCGGCGGTCACCGTGGCGGTCGAAGATGCGTTCGGCAACGTGGTGATGACAAATACATCGACCGTCAAGATTGCGGTCGCTAGCGGCCCGGGCGGATTCATTGGCAGCACAACGAACGTCGCGGCAGTCAACGGCGTGGCCACGTTCAGCAACCTGGTCTTGGATACGGCGGGGACATACACCCTTCACGCAACCGACGGTTCGCTGACTGCCGTCACCTCGGGCAACATCACGGTCGACGCGGCGGCTGCGACCCAATTGGTTTATGAGCAGGCGCCGACACCGGTCACGGCTGGCCAGGCGATCGCCCCTGCGGTGCAAGTGGCCGTGGAGGATGTGTTCGGCAATGTCGTCACGACCGACACCTCGACAGTGATGATCGCGGTCGCCACCGGTCCCGGCGGGTTTATCGCGGGCAGCACGACCAACGTCGCGGCCGTCGGCGGAGTGGCCACCTTCAACAATCTGATATTGGGCACAGCCGGGAACTACACCCTGACGGCGACCGACGGCGCGCTGACGAGCGTGACTTCGGCCAGATTCGCGGTGAGTGTGGCGCCTGCCAGTCAATTGGTCTATACGCGATCGGTCTCGACGGGGACGGCCGGGCAAGCCCTCAGTCCGTCCCTCACCGTGGCGGTGGAGGACGCCTTCGGCAACCTGATCTCGACCGACACCTCGACCGTGACGATTGCCGTCGCGAGCGGGCCCGGCGGGTTCGACGTCGCGAGTACCACCAGCGCGGTCGCCGCGAGTGGTGTTGCCACGTTCAGCAATCTGCTCCTGGACACGTCCGGGACGTACACGCTGACGGTGACCGACGGAACGCTGACGAGCGCGACTTCGCCCAACATTCTCGTCAGCGCGGCAACGGCCAGCCAATTGCTGTATCAGCAGATCGTCAACACGGGCACGGCGGGCCAGGCCCTGGCTCCGGCGGTCACCGTCGTCGTGGAAGATGCGTTCGGTAACGTCGTCACCTCCGACACATCGAATATCAAGATCGCAGTCGCTAGCGGTCCGGACGGATTCACCGGCAGCACCACGAATGTCGCCGCCGTCAGCGGCGTGGCTACGTTCAACAACCTGGTCCTCGACACGGCTGGGAGCTACTCGCTCCAGGCCACGGACGGTTCGCTGACGGCGGCCATCTCGGGCAACATCACGATCAATCCGGCCGCCTCGTCGCAATTGGTTTATGAGCAGGCGCCGACACCGGTCACGGTGGGTCAGACCATTGCCCCGGCGGTTCAAGTCGCCGTGGAGGACGCGTTCGGCAATGTGATCACGAGTGACACGTCCACCGTGACGATCGCAGTCGCGAGCGGGCCGGGCGGATTCACCGCGGGAAGCACGACCAGCGTCGCGGCCGTCGCCGGAGTGGCCACCTTCGATCCTCTGGTGTTGGACACGTCCGGGAACTACAGCCTGACCGCGACGGACGGCGCTCTGGCGAGCGTCACTTCCAAGAAGTTTGCGGTCAGCACGGCGCCGGCCAGCCAACTGGTCTATACCCGCGTGGCGACGACGGGGACGGCAGGCCAGATACTCCGCCCGACGTTGCGCGTGTCGGTGGAAGACGCGTTCGGCAACGTGGTGACGAGCGATACTTCGACAATCACAGTCGCGGTCGAGAGCGGGCCCGGCGACTTCGACCCGGCGAGCACGACCAGCGTCGCGACGACGAACGGAGTCGCCAAACTCACCAACCTCATCTTGGACACCGCCGGAACGTACACGCTCGTCGCCAGCAACGGGACGTTGCCGAGTAGCGTCTCCGGCGACATCGTGGTCAGTGCGGCCTCGGCAAGTCAACTCGTGCTCGAGCAGGCGCCGACGACGGGAATCGCCGGACAAGCGCTGAGTCCTTCCGTTACGGTCGAGGTGGAAGACGCCTTCGGCAACTTGGCGACTGCCAACACGTCGACGGTGAAGATCGCCGTCGCGAGCGGACCCGGCGGATTCGACACTGCATCCACGACGAGCGCAGCGGTCACGGGCGGCATCGCTACGTTCAGCAATCTCATCCTGGATACGCCTGGGCAGTACACATTTTCGCTGAGCGACGGCAAGCTGACGGGCGCGACCACCGGCACGATCAACATCGGTTCGGGTACTGCTTCCCAACTGGTTCTCCAGCAGTCGCCGACGAGCGGGACGGCCGGACAGGCGCTGAGTCCGTCGATCACGGTGACTGTCGAAGACGCCGTCGGCAATGTGCTCACGAGCGATTCGTCGACGGTGACCGTGTCCATCGCGACCGGGCCGGGCGGGTTGGACTCCGGCAGCACGACCAGCGTCACCGTAGTCAACGGGATCGCCACATTCAGCAATGTGATCCTGGATACCGCGGGCAGCTACACGCTGTCTCTGAGTGACGGCACCCTCACGGCGGCAACGACCGGCACGATCACCATCATTGCGGGATCGGCAACTCAGTTGGTGCTGCAGCAGTCGCCGACGAGCGGGACGGCCGGCCAGGCGCTGAGCCCGTCGGTCACGGTGGCTGTCGAGGACTCCTTCGGCAACGTGATCACAGGCGATACTTCGACTGTGACGGTTGCCGTTGCCACGGGACCGGCCGGCTTCGACGCCGGCAGCACGACGAGTATGGCGGCGGTGGGTGGCGTGGCGACGTTCAGCAACTTGCTATTTGACACTACGGGCAACTACACGCTCTCCGTCAGCGATGGCGGCTTGACTCGCGCGACGACGGGTTCGATCACGATCAGTCCCGCGACGGCCAGCCAATTGGTGCTAGAGCAGTCACCGACGACGGGGACCGCCGGACAGGCGCTGGCTCCCTCCCTCACGGTGACCGTCGAAGACTCCTTCGGGAACGTGGTCACAAGCGACGCCTCGACTGTGACGGTCGCGGTTGCCACTGGACCTGCCGGTTTCGCGGTCGGCAGCACGACCAACGTGACGCCGGTGAGTGGCGTGGCAACCTTCAGCAATTTGGTGCTCGACACCGCGGGCAACTACACGCTCTCCGTCAGCGACGGCGGATTGACCGGCGTCACCACGGGTTCGATCACGATCAGCGCGGGGTTGGCGAGCCAACTGGTGCTCCAGCAGTCGCCGACTAGCGGCACCGCGGGGCAGGCATCGGCGCCCTGCAGGTGGCGGTCGAAGACAGCTTCGGCAACGTAATCACCGGCGACACCTCGACCGTGACGGTCACGGTTGCCACGGGACCAGCCGGCTTCACGACCGGCAGCACCACCAGCGCCACGGTGGCAGGCGGCATCGCGACACTCAGCAATTTGATCCTAGACACCACGGGCAACTACACGCTTTCTCTCAGTGACACGGGATTGACCGGCATTACGACGGGTTCGATCACGATCAGCCCGACCTCGGCGAGCCAATTAGTGCTCCAGCAGTCCCCGACGAGCGGCACGGCCGGTCAAGCACTTAATGCACTCAAGGTTGCGGTCGAAGACACCTTCGGCAACATGGTCACAAGCGACACCTCCACTGTGATGATTTCCGTTGCCACGGGACCATCCGGATTTGCAGCCGGCAGCACCACCAGCGTAGCGGCAGTGAGCGGCGTGGCGACGTTCAGCAATTTGCTCTTTGACACGACCGGCAATTACACGCTCTCTGTCAGCGACGGCGGCTTGACTGGGGCGACCACGGGTTCGATCACGATCAGCCCCGCAGTTGCCAGCAAACTGGTGGTCCAGCAGTCGCCGACTGGCGGCACGGCCGGGCAGGCGCTCAGTGCGCTTAAGATTGCTGTGGAGGACGCCTTCGGGAATGTGATGACGGGCGACAGCTCGACTGTTATGGTCGCCGTCGCCACCGGACCCGGCGGATTTGCCACCGGCAGCACAACCAGCGCGGCCGCCGTGAACGGCGTGGCCACCTTGAGCAATCTGACTTTGGACACGGCCGGAACATACACCCTGATAGTGACCGACGGGACGCTGACGAGCGCGACTTCCGGCAACGTTGTCGTCAGCCCGGCAACCGCGAGCCAACTGGCTTACCAACAGACGCCCACAACGGGCGCGACCGGGCAGCCGCTCAGTCCTGCAGTCGTGGTCGATATCGAAGACACTTTCGGCAACATCGTGACGAGCAACACGTCGAGCGTCACGATCGCCGTCGCGAGCGGGCCGGGCGGGTTCGCCACCGGGAGCACAACCAGCGTGTCGGCCGCGGGCGGTGTGGCCACGTTCAGCAACCTGATGCTGAATACCGCTGGCAACTACACGCTGAGCGTGAGCGACGGCACTCTCACCGGCGTGACGTCGACCAGCATTACGGTCGGAATGAGCCCGCCAGTGATCACCGCGCCCGCGACGGCCTTGGTGAACGAAAACGGATCGTTGGTCTTCTCGGCGAGCAACGGCAACGCTCTCTCCCTCGCCGATAGCGGCATCGGCCTGAATGCCGACTCGCTCACCATGTCGGTCTCGCAGGGAACGTTGACCCTGGGAACGACGAACGGGCTGGTCTTTTCGTCCGGCAGCAACGGCGCCGCCTCATTCACGGTCAAGGGCACCGTCACGAATATCGATGCAGCCTTGAGCAGCGTGACCTATCAACCGAACGCCAATTACGCGGGCTCGGACTCGCTCGCAATCTCGGCCTCGGATCCGGGAGACAGCAAGTCGGCGTCGACCAGCGTCGCACTGACAGTCAGCCCCGGTGTGCCGGCGATCACCGCCCCGGTTTCGGCAGTGTTGAGCGAGAACGGTTCGCTCGTCTTCTCGTCGTCTAACGGCAATGCGATCAGTTTCGTCGATGCCGGCCCGGGCGCGGATTCGCTCACGCTCACGGTCACGCACGGGACGTTGACGCTGACGACAACCACCGGGTTGACGTTCACCGGCTCGAACGGATCGGCCTCGTTCACCGTGACCGGATCGGTCGCCAATCTCAATGCGGCGCTGAACGGACTGACCTATCAACCGGCGACGCGTTACTCCGGCTCCGATTCGCTGGCCGTTTCGCTGACCGATGCGGGTGACAGCCTCTCGGTCTCGAAGAGTGTGGCGCTGACGATCAACGGCCTCGCGCCTCCGTCGATCGGGGCTCCGGCAACGGCCTCTGTGGTCCTGAACGGATCGCTCGTCTTCTCGTCGGCCAATGGCAATCCGATCTCGGTCTCCGATACGGCCGCGGGCGGCAGCTCCGACTCGCTTACGCTCGGTGTCACGAACGGAACGCTGACGCTCTCCACGACGACGGGTTTGACCTTTACGGCCGGCACCAACGGCTCGTCTTCCTTCACGGTCAGCGGAACGATGACGAATCTTAACGCGGCCCTGAGCGGTCTGACTTATCAGCCGACGGCCGGCTACTCGGGCGTCGCGTCGCTGACGATTTCGATCGCGGATCCGGGGGACAGCGAATCGGCGTCGAAAAGCGTGGCGCTCACCGTTAACGCCCCCACAATCACGGCTCCCTCTTCCGCCGCGGTCGGCATGAGTGGCACGCTGGTATTCTCCGCAGCGAACGGGAACGCCATCACGGTGGCAGATTCCGGCCCGGGTGCCAGCTCCGATTCGCTGACCCTGTCGGCCTCGTCCGGGACGCTCACGCTCTCCACCACGGCCGGATTGACGATTACGGCGGGCGCAAACGGCTCGGCCTCGATCACTGTGACCGGATCCGTGGCCAGTCTTAATGCAGCCCTCAACGGACTGACGTATCAGCCGACGTCCGCCTACAAAGGGTCCGATTCGCTGGTCATTTCGCTCAATGACTCAGTCGATCGCCTTTCAGCCTCCGCGAGCGTGGCCCTCAGCAGCCTGGCCGCAATCACGGCCCCCACGACGGCGGTGACCGCGATCACCAATCCGCTGGTCTTCGCGACTGGGAACAGGTTCGGGTACGCAATCAGCATTGCCGACGTCAGCGCGGGCAGCGCGGTCGAACCGCTCACACTGACGTCGACGGATGGAAAGCTGACTTTGGGATCCACGAGCGGCATCACCTTTACGTCGGGTGCCAACAATTCGGCCTCGATGACGATCAATGGCACGCTGGCCGCGCTGAATGCCGCCCTCAATGGCCTGATCTTCTCGCCGGCGCTGATCGGGAACGCAACGATTGTCCTCTCATATGCGGACGTTGGTGACGGCCAGATGGCTTCGGCGACGATTGACATCACGGTGACAAAGGGTGTCACGAAGCTGGGAACAGGATCCCCGGTGAGTCCCCCTGCCCCTCTGCTTGCCGCGCCCGCGAGTTCGGTCACTGCTCCGACCGGGGCAGGTACCATTTCCACCGCGAATCCGACAGTTGCCAGCCAAACGACGGACAACAGCACGCCGCCGCCCGATGTCGAAACGAGTCCCGACATCGAAGTCACTTCGCCGGCCGGCCTCCAAACTCGGCTGTAAGGAAGTGGGACCGGGTACACGTAGGTAGCGGGAATGTTCGAACGGGGCGTTCGTGCCTCGCACGCGGGCGCCAGCGCTTGCAACGGCGTGCCGACGGACCTGCGGCACACGCATCGAAGCCCTCAGCAGGTCCCGCCTAGTCCACACCGACGGAAGCGTCAGAGGTAAGCCCGGTGACACAGTCCGTGAACGACCTCGTCAATGCATTCCTGCTGGTCTATGCGGGATTATTCCCAATCGTCAATCCGATCGGCGCCGCGCCGATTTTCTTCGGCCTGACCCGAGATTGCACCGCCAACGAACGTCGCGCTCTTGCCTTGCAAGTCGCGCTCAACAGTTTCGTGCTGCTCCTCGGCTCGCTGTTCGTCGGCTCGTATGTGCTCGAGTTCTTTGGTCTGACCTTACCGATCGTGCGTGTGGCTGGTGGGCTCGTCGTGGCCGCGGCCGGGTGGAATGTTCTCCAAGCGGGAGATAGCGGGGACGACGAGCGGACCGGGCATAAACCTGTCGTACCGACGGACGCATTTTATCCTCTCACAATGCCGATGACCGTGGGACCGGGGTCGATCGCGGTGGCCATCACGCTCGGCAGCCAGCGACCCCGGGCGCCCCTTGCTGATGTGACCTTACTCGCGGGCGCGGCCGTCGCCGGACTGATCGCAATCGCCGCCACCATTTACGTGTGCTACCGGTTTGCCGGCGGGGCCATCGGGCGACTGGGCAAGCACGGGACAAATGTGGTGGTGCGGCTGTCGGCCTTCATCCTCTTGTGCATCGGCATCGAAATTATTTGGAGCGGTTGCAGTGCCCTCGCGCATGTTGCTCGCTAGGACCAGTGCCGCATTGACCGGCACTGGGGCCACATCTATCACTCGGACGCGAATTACCGGCATCTAGGAATGCCCTCGCTTCTCGCCGCAACGACCCTGATTTCGACGCAGTCATCCATTGAAATTACAAGTTTCATTACTTGACTTTTGTAACAATGTCGCTAAGATTGCCCCCTGTCCACCTGGAAAAGGAGCAATCCAATGAATGACGCAACTCTCGGCGGCCGGTTCACGTTCCCTGGGACGTCCCTGACGGTTCAACGGATCGGCTATGGCGCGATGCAACTGGCTGGGCCCGGTGTGTGGGGGCCGCCCAAGGACCCCGACGGTGCCGTCGCCGTGCTTCGCGAGGCAGTCGCCGCCGGCGTGAACCACATCGACACGTCCGACTTCTACGGCCCGCACGTGACCAACCAAATCATTCGGCAGGCGCTGCACCCGTACCCGTCCCAGTTGGTGATCGTCACCAAGCTCGGCTGCCGTCGTCCGCCGGACAAGTCGTGGGAGCCGGCCGTCTCACCCCAGGACCTGACCGAGGGCGTCCATGATAACCTTCGCAATCTGGGTTTGGACGTGCTCGACATCGTCAACTACCGCGCGCTGGGGACGATTCACGGCCCCAAGGAGGGGCCTATCGCCGAGCAAGTGACGGTGCTCGCCGACCTGCGGCGCAAGGGGCTGATTCGCCACGTTGGTCTCAGCAACGTCACGGCCGCCCAGATCGCCGAGGCACAGGCGATCACCGACATCGTTTGCGTGCAGAACAACTACAATCTGGCCAACCGCCACGACGATGCTCTGATCGACGACCTGGCCACGCAGGGCATCCCCTACGTGCCCTTCTTTCCGCTCGGCGGATTCACGCCGCTGCAGTCGTCCACGCTGTCAGACGTCGCGGGCCGGCTCGGCGCCACTCCGATGCAGATCGCGCTGGCGTGGCTGCTCCACCGCTCGCCTAACATCCTGCTGATTCCTGGCACGTCGTCGGTCGCCCACCTGCGCGAGAACCTGGCCGCAGGGCAGTTGACGCTCTCACCTCAAGTTTTGTCGGAGTTGGACGGAATCGCCTCGACCGCGGTTGGGCACTAATCAGGAGAGCAAAACATGCGAGTTTTCCTCACGGGCGCTACAGGGTTTATCGGCTCTGCCATCGTTGGGGAACTCATCGGCGCGGGCCATCAGGTTCTGGGTCTTGCTCGCTCAGAGGCGGCCGCGAAGCAGCTGACTGCCGCTGGTGCCGAGCCGCATCGAGGTGATCTTCAAGACCTGGACAGCCTGCGCAGCGGGGCCACTGCCTCGGATGGCGTCATTCACACAGGCTTCATCCACGACTTCTCGAGATTCAAGGAAGTCTGTGAGGTCGATGAGCGCGCCATTGAGGCCCTGGGCTCCGCGCTCGTTGGCTCTCACCGCCCGTTGATCGTCACTTCTGGGACCGCGCTGGTTTCGCCGGGTCGCCTTGCGACAGAAGACATTCCGCCCGCGCCCAAAACCAGCGTTCCCCGTGCTTCCGAAGCCGCAGCAGCTGCGGTGGCGGCGCGCGGCGTGCGCGTGGCGGTGGTACGCCTTTCTCCTTCGGTTCATGGCGACGGTGATCACGGCTTCGTCCCAATTCTGATCAACATGGCCCGCGAAAAGGGCGTTTCCGCCTATGTCGGCGACGGATCAAATCGCTGGAACGCGGTGCACCGGCTCGATGCTGCCCGTCTTTTCAGGCTGGCTCTCGAGAAAGGGGCCGCAGGAGCGCGGTATCACGGAGTCGCCGAAGAGGGCGTGCCCTTCCGTGAGATCGCGGGCGTGATCGGCCGACGCTTGAAGCTGCCCGTCGTCGCCAAGTCACTCGAGGAGGCAGCCGGCCACTTTGGCTGGTTCGCGCATTTCGCCGCAATCGACTGCCCAGCCTCGAGTCAGCGAACTCGGGAATTGCTGGGGTGGGAGCCGACGAGGCCCGGACTGATTGCCGACCTCGACCGGCTCAAATATTTCGAGAATTGAAGGAGAACAATATGCCGAAGGTGGCACTCGTCACGGGAGCGAATAAGGGCATCGGGTTTGAAGTCGCGCGACGGCTTGCCGGGAGCGGACTGACCGTCCTGCTGGGAGCACGCAACGCGGAGTTGGGACACGAAGCGGCGGCGAAGATGAAGCGCGAAAACCTCGATGCGCGGTTCGTGGAGCTCGATCTTCTCCGCCAAGAGACGATCGAAGCCGCATCCATCCTGATCGAGAAAGACTTCCAGCGTCTCGATATCCTAATCAACAATGCGGGGATTGCTGACCCCTCGGACGGGTTGCCCAGCACCGCGAGCTTCGCCGCAGTGCGGCGCACGTTGGAGACCAATTTTCTGGGAACGTTGGCTGTCACGCAGGTCCTGCTGCCTCTTTTGAAAAAGGCCGAGGCCGGACGCATCGTGAACGTCTCCAGCAGCCTGGGTTCGTTGACGCATCAGGGCAATCCGGCATGGAGTTCTGCTTCGACCAAGTTCATCGGTTATAGCGCGTCAAAAGCAGCTCTCAACATGCTGACGGTGCACTTGGCCTATGAGCTTCGGGACACGGCCATCAAAGTGAATTCGGCCAATCCCGGCTATACGGCCACGGACCTGAATCAGCATCGCGGACACCAAACGGTTGCGGAGGGCGCCGAAGAAATCCTTCGGTTGGCGCTGCTGCCGGTCGACGGGCCCACCGGCGGCTTCTTTGAAAAATCCGGCGCGGAGCCCTGGTGATAGCATGTCTAGAGGTCTAAATGTCCCCCGCTGACACCCCGCTGACCCTCGATCGGATCGTCTCTGCTGCGGAGGATGTCCTCCGCCGGTTCGGCCCGGCCAAGGCGACCGTGGTCGACGTCGCCCGGGCATCGGCGTGAGCCACGCGGCCGTCTATCGGCACGTGGCGACCAAGGCCGCGCTGCGAGACCTCGTCGTCGGCCGGTGGGCGGAGGCGACCATGCCCCCGCTCCGGGCCATCGCCGCCTCGAAGAGCCCTGCCCCGCAGCGATTGCGACAGCTTCTCGACGCCCTGATCGCCGTCAAACGCCGCCTCGTCGCTAACGACCCGGAGCTATTCGCCGCCTATCGGACGCTGGCCGCCGACGCCAAGTCCGTGGTCGACGCCCACGTCGACGAGTTGATCGCGCTGACGGCGATGGTGATCCGCTCCGGCGTGGAGGAAGGCACGTTCCACACCGTCGACCCGCTGGCCGCCGGCCGGGCAGTGCTGTTCGCTACGTCCCGGTTCCACCACCCGGCCCACGCCACCGAATGGGGCGACCCGACCATCGATGCGGCGTACAACGACGTGTGGCAACTGCTGATGGACGGCCTGTGCGTTGCGAAGACGCGTGCGCGCTCGTCTCAGGTGCGGCGACCGCGTTGAGATTATTCCCATTGTTCGCCCCCCCAGATGTTGCCCGCCGCGTCGATGTACACGTCGATCAGCATCTGAATGCCGCTCACCCTTGAATACTCAATGGCGTCGGCGTTCAAGGAGTAGGTACAGGATCAGGCTGTCGTATGGCCGCTGAGGCATCGCGTTCGCGAATCGAACCGTTCCTGTCGTCGCGGCGAATTAAGCGGTCTCGCCGGCTGGTCTTTAACGACGAGCAACGCAAAGCACAGCAGCCGGGCCCGTCGCTCAAGTCTCCCTCTCGCACTCAGGGTCCAAATATTGCTCTCGTCGTTCCTCCGTTCCGGAACTGATGGACGGGTTTGGGTCTTCGTCTTATTCGCGAGGTGGATCTGCCGCAGAGTCGACAATCCTCCCCCAAGGCAAACGCCGCCTCCCCGAAACCGCCGACCGCGTCGTGAAGCTCTACACGCCTGGGGCAAACCCGAAAAGCCGCCGAATGGCGGCAGAAGATCAGGGCTGTTCCGAAGCCGCGGTGATGGGAGGACCAGAGTGGGCGTTGAGCCGAGTCAGAGAGATTAGGAATGCGTCCTCTTTCTTGGCATCGTAAGACGAGGCTTCCTGCACATTCGTTCGTCCGACCGACGTGCAAGATCGCCTTGGCTTTTCCCCCTCAACCACCTTAGGAGCATTGGCTAAAACGCGCATTTAGGGATACGATGGAGGGCTTGGAGAGTGGCGACTCAACGATTTCAGGAGGTCACCTTGGGCGGCGCTGAGACAAAGCCTCGCGACTATTTCCGACGGGACCAGAAGGGTGGAATCTCTCCTCCCAATCTGGCGAACGATTGCACGTTCGCGGAGCATATTGTGCATGCTCGCGGCAAGCGAACCCAATATACGAGCGTTTCTTTGGATTTGAGCAAGATTCGCGATTTCGGGGATACCAACTATAAGCTGGAGAGAGAGTCGGCCATTAGCGACGGGCATGGCCTCGTCGAACATGAAACCTTGATCGCAGAATTGCGAAGGGTCGCCAGAGAGGAAACGAAGGAAGCTCGGCTGAGAGCTGTTCAGGCCTTAAGATATGCCACCAGCCGAAGGGAAGGCCTTGTCAGTTGGTCGTTCAAGACCACAGGAGTAGCCCAAAAGGACCTCATCAGCTGGGCGGAGAAGATAATCCAAAAGTACTTTGCCCGGATATAGACCGATGGACGAACTATTCAGTTGCCGTAATTGTATTCACAACTGCGGCCAAAGCCTCAACACCGGAAATGGCGCGGGCTATTGCCTAAAGCACAGTTCCGTCATTTCCCATCCCGACAGGACTACGTGCAAGTATCTTCACAGGAAGGATCTCCCTCATTTTGTAGTTGATGAAGGAATCCGGGAGCATGCAGCGGAATACGCACTTTTTCCTCGACTCGTGTCTCTCGACACGAAAGAGCCGATCGAGCGTATCGTTTATAGTGAAAAGTATTATTGGGAGAAAAGGGAGTTCGATCCGCTTACCCATGCTCTCGCACAGTATTTTAAAGCAGAACGCAGATGGGTTGTGATCCAGGCTTTTACTGCAGGAGCTGATGGCCAACGGTCGCTTGCGCATGCCTCGCTTGTACGTCATTACATGGATCACTGTGGCACTTGGACCAGTTCTTACAGGCTGGTCCTAGGATTGCTCGAAGAAATCGATGAAACTCCGGCTTTCACTCGCAGGGCTCTTTTCGTTTCCGATGGCTCCTCGGCCCAAGAGACAGCCGAGAACGCGCTGTGGGATGTAGTCTTTGTCAGGCTATCGGCCATCCAGGAATACGGGTGGCACGCTGGCTTGGAGACTCTCATGTGGGTCAGTGACGCTGTGAATGGTTCGCTCGTCGAGTTGAATTGGACCAGACTGCAAGGCGAACTGAGTAGCCTCCGTGACAAGTGGATTGGTGAAGTCATAAGTCACGCCAAAGCACATGATGCATTCTTCCCCAAGCCGGAAATCGAAGAAGAGTACTGAAGCCAGGCGTGCTGTCCGCGGGTCGCGCCAGCAAGAGGTTGCTCAATCGATCCAGCTCGCGGGCACACCGACCGGGCGGCGATACTCGTCGTGCCCGCCGTCCAGGGCCAGTCGGTCGTGCGAGTCAGAAGTCTCGTCGCGACGGGATTCAACCCCGCAAGAGTGCCGCCGCTGGTAGGGCTAATTGGCGCGGGGCTCATTGCACGCATCGTTGCCAAGGCGGCGGGTTCTCGACAACCCTCTTGCCGCTTCGCGGCCGAGACGACGAGTAGTCCCGGCCAGCCCGCTGCGTTTTCTGTCCTCTTAGATCGATCCCGTCCCGAACTTCGAGTCCCGTCCCGCCGCGCGAGGGTTGCCCAGAGGCGAAAGCCCGCGTGGTGGGACCACTTTTGGCACTCCCCCTTATATCAATGCACGGAGTCCCGTCCCGCCGGGACCACTTTTCACGGTCCCGCCGGGACCACTTGTCCCACCGTTCCCGGCAGGTGGCTCGGTGTCCGCGCCACCTGTCCCGGGCACCGGGGCACCAATGCCTCGTCGCCGGCTGCCGGGGATCTTTTCCCCCTCTTAGTGAAAACGGATCCCCATCACCGCCGGGGATCCAATTTTCGTCCCCGCCGGGACTCGATTCCCACGGGACAGATTTCCGCCCCTCCTCGCCGCCGTGCCAGACAGCCTCCGCACGAAATAAAAGGTCCGACAATCGGCAACGCGATTCACCGGTGCGCACGGCGACGGTCCCTCTCCGCGCAGCACGACGGCTATCCCCAGCCTGCCGCAAAAACCGCCCGGTGCCAACCCCAAGTTTCTACGACCGTGTAAACAACTTTGAAACTTTTTCCGGCCGGCGAGGTCCGGCTTGTCGACTCTTCGGAGATGGAGAGACGACCATCCTACGTGCTCAAACTCGTCCTCCCGCCTTTTTCCCCCAACGTGAATTGCTAACGCGCTGGACGGTCAGCCGGTTCAGAACGCCAGGCGCTGTCGAACAAGCGCTGCGGACCGAAGACAAGCGCGGCTCACCCGGCATCGACGGCTACGTTAACGCCGCGCCTGGTGAGCCCTGCGCGGGTAGCGTGAAGCGGAAGACCGTGGATTCGGCCGGCGATGAATCGCACCAAAGGTTACCGCCGTGTGATTCAATGATCGAGCGGCTAATCGACAGGCCCAAGCCCAATCCGCCGGACTTGGTCGTGAAGAAGCGCTCGAAGATGCTGGGGAGATACTCGGCTGCAATCCCCGCGCCATTGTCAGCCACGGAAACTTCCAAGAACCCGGCGTCATTTACGTACGTCGAAACTAAAATCTTCGGAGATTCGCGGTCTGCCGCGGAGACCGCATCGATGGCATTCGAGAACAAATTCAACAAAACTTGTGTGATCCGCACTCGATCCGCCAGTGCTGGCGGGAGGTCCTTGTCAGGCCGAAGAATGACGGCCACGCGGTGCTCACGCCGCTCGAGACGCGTCAATTGCAGCGCGTCCATCACAATTGAGTTGAGGTCGACGGGCTGGCGTTCTGGTTCGCGACGGCGGATGAATTCGCGGACTCGGCGGACGACATCGGCAACACGCATCGCTTCTGTGGCGATTTCGCGAAGTCGGTCTTCCAGTGCGTCGGTCGTCAGCTCGCCCTGCTTCAGCCTGAGCAGGCTTCCGTTGGCGTTATTGGCAATCACTCCAACCGGCTGGTGAATTTCATGTGCCAGATCGGCGAGCATTTCACCCATCACGCTCAGTCGGGAGGCATGTTCCAATTGAAGATTGACCTCGCGAACCTGCTCCTCCGCAGTCTTTCGCCCCGTGAGATCAATGACGAACGTCACACACCGCCCGGACTCGCGTTCCAAAAGCGCTGAACCGATCAGGACGGGAATCCGCGTACCGTCCTTTCGAATGTATTCCTTCTCGACCGGCGGCGCGGTCCCCTCCCGAACCAACTGTTGCACAATCAATTCAGACGTGTGAGACCATTCCCGCGGCGTCATGTTGTCCCAGCGCAGCGGGAGATCCGAACGGGAATACCCTGTCATCTTCAGGAATTCCTCGTTGGCATCAAAGACCTTGCCGTAAATGTCGCTAAAGACGACTCCGATAATGTTGGCCTCAAACAGCCGGCGGAATCGCGTCTCGCTTCGACGCAGATCTGCTTCGATTTGCTTACGCTGCTCGATCTCCTGTTGGAGCCTCGTCACCGTCTGCGTTAATTCCTCGGCTCGCAACTCCACTTCTCGCGCCAATTCCGCCTGCTCGGCTTTGAGGCGCAGTTCGGCCTGCTTGCGTGTCGTGATGTCTTCGGCCAATTCGACAAAGCAAACCGCATGTCCTGCTCCATCGAAGGTCGGCGTGATCACAGAGCGCAACCAACGCGTTTCACCGGACGCGGTCCGGATTCGATATTCCAGCTCCGAACGGCCCTGGAATTCCCCGGATCGCCGTTTGGCCATCATCTCCAGAACCAATCGCAGGTCTTCTTCGTAAATTGGCTCCATCCAAGCGCGGGCTCTTGTCCGAGCCATCGCACGAGAACCCGGTCATTCGTTCATAGGCGGGGCTTACGTAGAGCACCTGAGTCAAGTCGGCGGCGACCAGAACGAGACTCTGATCCAACGACTCGGCAAGCTCTTGAAAGCGGGCCAGTTGGACACGTTTTGACGGACCTAGTTTATGGACCGGCGACATGCTCCGACCCCCGCTGCTCACTGCTCGAAATCGCCGCATTTCCGCGGGATCGCCGCGAAGCAGCCGAAATTCCGGGCGAAAGCGCTGAGCGCGGACAAGATATTGAACAGGACTCAATGCAATTGAGCGGATCGACGTCACGGCGCGGTAAGCGCCATTTACGCGGTACAACTGTAAGAATTGTTCGCCGGCACACAGTTGAGCGGGTGTGCCAGGCGGTCGTAGATGACCGGGTCGGGCCGACTTTCCAGCTCCTCGTAGATTGTGGCGGCCAGTGTGCGCGGACGCAACAGCGTGGAAACGGGATAACCGCCGATCACTTGTCCCCAGCGCGCCGCGCGACTGAGGACTCCGTTCAACGGGCAATCGCAAGTGGCCCAATCAGGTCGGAAGACGGAGGACGGCTTTCAGAGCCACGCGGTCGACCATTGGGTCTCAGTCGGCCGAAGGTCGTTGTGAGACGACGACCGGAATCTAAGGTTTCGCAACCTGTCGCGCGACCGGGGTCGTGATGATTCGGCATTGCGGAAGCGATTTGTTTAGCTCCGCAACACCGGCGGCCGTGAAATGGGTGTCGCTGAGGTCGAGTTCTTTGAGTCGTGTGAGCTGCGAGAGATACTTGGCGCCTTCGTCGGAGACATGGCTCCTGGCCAAAGACAGTCGCTCCAGTTTCTTCAGTCCGTCGAGTTCCACCAGAAACAGCTCCGCGAGCGCCGGGCAGCCGAGCCGGAGTTCGGTGAGTTCCGTGAAATCCTGTAAGTGTGTGAGGCCCGGTCCGCGGATGGCGTCGCCATCCAGCACGAGTCTCCGCAGCGCGGTCAAGCTTTGCAGCTGCGGGACGCTGGCATCCGTGATCCGCGTGTCCGCAAGGTTCAGCTCCTGTAACGTGACCAGCGGTTTGAGGCGCTCAACGTCGGCGTCCTCGATCGCGGTGCCAGACAAGTCGATGGCAACCAGTGCACCGAGCTTCGAATTCACAATCGCAGACAACAATTCCTGGAGGGCCGGCCGCGACCCGGCCAAGCGGGCCCGGGTGACCTGAAACGACTTAACGGGAAGTTCGCTGATCGCCTTGACGGAGCGCCTGGTCCCGTTCTCCTCAAGGCGAACATCGACGCCGCCACCAGCCTCCAAAACGGCGCGGGCCAAAGCATAGTTCGGCTCGGACCACGTGATGCGCAGGTTCGGTAGAGCGGCCTTGAGAATCTCGATTCCCCGAGCCGAGATGTGCGTGTCGCGGACGTCAATGGACCGCAAACCGCGGAGATGCAGGATTCGCCGTAGCGCTGCATCGCTCACGCGAGGCAGTCTCTGCAAGCTGAGTATTTGGAGGTTCCTCAAGCCCTGCAGCTCGGCAAGTCCGGCGTCCGTGACACGCGTCTCGCTGACGTCGAGTGAATACAACTGGGTCAGGCCCTTCAGGTACACGAGCCCCGCGTCGGTCACATGCGTTTGGTCCAGAAAGAGTTGTTGCAGATTCTTCAGCGTTTCGACGTTGATCAGCCCGGAATCGGTCACAGGCAGATGGCTCAAGCTCAGGTTTCGCAGCTTTTTGAGACTGCGGAGGTGCTCCAGGCCTGCGTCGGTCACATGCGTTTCGCGCAACCAGAGGCTATCCAGCTGCGGAAGCCCCTCCAGTTGCGCCAGCCCTGCATCCGTGATGTTCGTCCGAGTCAAGGAGAGCTCATGCAGGCTTTTCATCTGCCGGAGGTGCGCAAGCCCGGCATCAGTCACGGGAGTACCATAACCCAACCACAAGCTCTCGAGTTTCGTCAGACGCTGCAGCTGCTTCAACCCGGCATCAGAAACGCGCGTCGCTTCCAGGATTAGACTCCTGAGCTCGGGCAAACCCTCGAGGTAGGCAAGCCCTGCATCCGTGACCGCCGTGTTCTTGAGACTGAGAGTTCTTAGTGCCTTTAGGCCCGCAACGTGCGCCAGGCCGGCATCTGTCACGCGCGTGCGGTCAAGTATCAGGTTCGTCAGTCTCGTCAGACCGCGAAGGTGGGCGAGCCCCGAGTCGGTCGTCTCGGTACGGCTGAGCACCAGCTCTTCGAGATTTGTGAGGCCACCGAGTTGCTTCAGTTCGGGTCCGCGAACGACGGTGCCCTCCAATGCTAGACTACGGAGGCGGGTCAATCCCTTCAGGCGCAGCCAGTCGGCGTCGCCGATCACGGTGCCGGACAGATTTAGGGAAATTAAGCCATCCACTCCTGGACCGGAGAGAGCAGCAAATGCGGCCTCGAGCGGTGGCCGGCGCCGGCCAAGCTTGCGGCGGTGATCCGGAACGGCTCCGAGGGGAGCTCGGCGATCGCCTTGACCGAACGGTCCGACTTGGTTCCCTGCAGACGAATTTCGACCGTCCCACCGGCCGAGAGCACCGCTTTAGCGGCGGTGGTGTTCGGGTCGGACCAAGTGATGCGTACTGAATGCGGAAGAGCCGCCTTGAGGGCTGCGAATCCTTTTGTGGAAACGCGGGAGTCGGTCAGGTCGAGTTCCGCCAGATTTCCCAGATTCAGAATTCTTGGCACGATGGCGTCGTCGATCTGCGTCGCCCCCTTCAGGCTGAGAACGTGGAGGTTCTTCAGACCTTGAAGCTCGACTAGTCCGGCTTCTGTGACGCGCGTCTCGCCGAGGTAGAGGCGTCCCAAGCGCGTCAGTCCTTTCAGGTGTGCCAGCCCTGCGTCGGTCACGGGCAGCGAGGTCAGGTCCAGGATTCCCAACTTCGTGAGGCCGCTCAGATGCACCATCCCCGCGTCGGTCACGCGGGTTCCCCGTAGCCACAGCCGATCAAGCTGCGGCAGACCTTGAAGTTGTTTGAGTCCGGCATCCGTGACGCGTGTCCATTCCAGCATGAGGACGTGCAGCTTCTTCAAAACTGGAAGAAGTTTCAGCCCCGCGTCGGTCACCTGAGTGCCGTTCAGCCGCAGCGACTCGAGTTGCGTCAGACCTTGAAGGTGCTTCAACCCGGCATCGGTCACCAATGTGTTCGTAAGATCGAGCGTGGTTAATGCCGTCAGACGCTGCAGGTGACTCAGGCCGGCGTCGGAGACTCGCGTTCCCTCGAGCGCAAGGCTCTTGAGCCTGGTTAGACCCTCGAGGTGCTTAAGCCCCGCGTCGGTCACACCCGTGTTCTTGAGAGTTAGAGTTTTCAAGGCAGTGAGGCCCGAAATTTGCGCCAGTCCCACGTCTGTCAAATGCGCCCGGTCGAACGCGAGGCCGGACAAATCCAGAGAGACCAAGCCGTCCACTCCCGGATCGGTCAGCGCAGCAAAGATCGGCTCGAGCGGGGGCCGTGCGCTTGCCAGGCTGACGGAGGTGATCCGGAACTGCGCGGAAGGCAATTCGCCGATCGTCTTGATCGAGCGGTCCGCCGCGGCTCCCTGCAGGCGAATCTCGACCGTACCGCCGGCCGAGAGCACCGCTTTGGCCGCAGTGGTGTTCGGGTCGGACCTGGCGACGCGTACTGAACGCGGAGGAGCCGCCTTGGGGGCGGCGAACCCGTTGGTAGAAACGCGGGTGTCGGTCAGGTCGAGTTCCGCCGAATCAACCTGTCCACGGTTCGTTGCGATCCGGACAATTTGAGGGCCGAAGTAATACCAGAGAAGAGGGACCAGGACCGCGACGCCGACGCCCGTGCCGATCGCCCACTTTTTCCTCCACCTGCTGCGAGACCCGGTATCCGATGATGGATCACTCCCGCTTGGCCTTGGGGTGACTTGTTCGCGCGCGAGCCCTTGCTCGATGGCCCGCAGCTGGCCCACAACGACTTGCGCCGTTGCGGGGCGGTCATCGGGCGATTTCGACAAGAGCTTGTCGACCAGGTCGGACAGCGCACGGGGCACCTGCGGATTGAGCGTCCGCAAGGGAAGCGGTTCCTCACAGGCCAGCGCGCGTAGCACAGCGAGCAGATCGCTCCCCCCGAACGGAGCTCGGCCGGTTGCCATCCGATACAGGACGCATCCCAGGCTGAATAAATCGGTCCGCGGATCAACGGCATCTCCGGCGACCTGTTCGGGGGCCATGTACCGCGGCGTGCCGATCAACATTCCCGCGTGGCTGGTTTCCGGTTCGGCAGCCCACAACTTCGCCAGGCCGAAGTCCAGGATCTTGACTCTTCCCGACGCAGACTCAACTTGCAGAGAACTCTTGGACTCGCCGGGCGGAGCCACCGAGTCGCCCTGTCCGTCGTCTCGCAAGAGGCTCTTCACGGGATTCGGCGGCTGCGGTCCTTCCAGCCAGACGTTGGTCGGTTTGATATCGCGATGCAGCAGGCCCTGTGCATGAGCCGCAGCCAGCCCCTCGGCGATCTCGCGGCCGATCCGGACAATTTGAGGGACACTCAATCGACCGGCGCGGACAAGACGGTCTTCGAGGGTTTCGCCGTGGAGCAATTCCAGGACAAGGAAGGGCGTCTCCCCTTGCGATCCCACTTGATGGATCGTCACGACGTGCTCGTGCTTGAGCGCTGCGGCGCTCTGCGCCTCACGCAGGAATCGTTCGGTCGATCCAGGCCTGGCAGCAATGGCTGGATGCAAAATCTTCAGAGCGACCCGCCGCTTAAGCTGAGTGTCCTCCGCCTCGAACACCGCTGCCATTCCGCCGATACCCAAAAGGCCCAGGACACGGAAATCGGCGATTCGACCGATTTCGTCTGCAGATTGCGGCGGGGACAGCACAGTTTTGAAATCGGCCAACGAGGGAGATAGCGCGTCGTGATCGGGACACGTATCATCACGGGTCACGAGCCACGTGGAGAGGGCATCTCGCACTCGCCCGAGCGGAAGGTACATCGTCCTTGTCGGCTCGCCAGCGGCGCGACCCGCCCGCGCGGCTTCGACGATTTCGTCTGAGACGATCCATTGCCGCAACGCGTCCAAGCACGTCGCGCAGGTATCCACGTGTTGAGCGATCGTCTGCGCCGGGTGCCGCGAACTTTCCCCAAGACCATCTGGTGTAATTCGTCGCGCCACGGACAGCCGCTCAGGTCAGGCATCGCCATCCTCCTCTCGCTGGGGAGGGTGGACTGGATCCGAGCCGGGGGGAATGATTGCGGCATCGTCGGCCGGGATCGGTTCGTCGTCTAAGTTGGCGAACCCGCCCGTCCCGGTCGAGGAAGCTTCCGTGATGAGCGGCGAACTGGTGGGCTCTGTCGCGGGCGACAGATCAACCAAGAAGTTGATCTCACCGATGCAGACGTTGTCGTCGTGCAGCAGGACAATCGCATTCGTGCCGATCCGACATCCGTTGACAAACGTCCCGTTTTTGCTCCCGAGCTCGCGGAGTCGAAGCGAGTGCTCGTCGCGCAACAGAATGCAGTGGTACCTGCTGACGAAGTCGCTGTCGATTCGGAGATCGCAGTCTTCCGCGCGCCCGATCAGGAGCTTTCGGGCAAGTCGGATGGACTGTCCCGATAAAGGGCCGCCAACTACCTTCAGCCTCGCGTCCATTATCTCGTCAGTATAGTTAACTCGACCGAGCTCTGGGCGCGTTCTCGGCTAGGGATTTCTACCTAGCTCCCGTGCGGGAAATGCTCGCAGGCGATCCCGGCGTTGTCGCGATTCGAGTCCCCTCTTCCTTTCGTGATGACCGTAGGCGGCAATACACCCGAGTTTTGTCCGGTATCGGATGGCCACCCGGTCCGATTTGCAAAGTCCGAGTTCCGGAAACCCGTCGAATCCTATAATTCGCTTGCGGAGCGTTTTTCCAATGCTGCGCTGGTTGAATGTTCCTTGGATAAACTGAGTTCGCCGTCGAAGTTGCGAGCAGAAAGAGCCTCGGGATTTTGGCTCCCCGGATTGCGGTGGCCCCCGTTCTGACGGGCGAACAACCACCGACCGGATTTGGAGGTATGGAACCACTGAACTCGATGCTGACCGGTCATCGGAGACCACTGATCCGAAAACTGCCAACGCTCCCAATCGCTGCCCTTCATCGGGGTCGCTGATGCGGAATTCGTCCTCGGGACCAACCTCAAGGGAAATGCGGCTCCAAAAGCGAGCGAAGCGCCTGGCGAGCGCGGTGGAGTCGGGTCTTCACTGTTCCGGGAGTCGCGCGCAGTATTTCCGCCGTTTCCTGAGTACTCAGTTCCTCGATGTCGCGGAGGATCAGAACGGTTCGGTGATCGTCGGGGAGCATGTCGATGCAACGGCGGACGAGCTCCCGAGTCTCCTCGCGCAGCAGCCTATGGTCGGGAGCCGATTTCCATCGACGGACTGCCTGCCTGTGGCGCCCGGAAGTGTCGAAGGTTGGCAACAAAGCATCGATCGAAAGCGAAGGCTGAGGGGCTCGGCTGCGGAGTTTCATCAGGCAAACATTCACGACGATGCGGTGCAACCAGGTCCCGAGAGCCGAGTTTCCCTTGAATGTTCCGATCGACTGAACGGCAGAGAGAAAACTCTCCTGGACCGCGTCCTCGCAGTCGGAGTCGGATTGCAGAAATCGCCGGGCGGTCGCGAATGCCGTTGAGCCGAACCTTCGCACAAACTCTTCGCCGGCGTTCGTTTCCCTGTCTTTGAGCGCGGCCGCCAAAGTCAGGTCATCGGGATAAAGCGGAGAGAGCTGCGCCGTCTCACTGCTCATCTGGACGCCGCACCTCCCGCTCGTCGTTCAGTCGCAAGAGCGTCGCGACGAAGGCAGAGCACGACTCGACCGCCACCCCCTCTCGCAGCAGGTTTTGCAACAGCTCGATTCCGGCCGCGTCGACGAACGTGAGTGCCGACAGGTCGAGTCGAGGAAGGAGTGGGGGCACTCGTTGCGAAAACAGGGCGCGAACCTCAGTCACCCAGGGCTCGAGTAATTTGCCCTCCAAGACCACGATCGTTCCCTCGACCGGCGTAACTCTTTGCGTGATTTTCAGCACGATTGCTTCTTTCCTCGGAGACGCCACCAGACAAATGCGAAGGACGTGCCGCCTCTTTAGAAGACGACGCTGGAACATCGGAAGACCATGGGGGCTGAGCAGTTGCGTACGACGATTCAGTCGCGGTGCCCCCTCGATTGCTGCGCTGCCAAGCCTCGAAATGTCGTGGGTCCACGAGCTTTCGTGGGCACGACCCCCTTCGAGATTCGGCGCGGCGAGCTGAGATTTCTGTAACTTCGGCGGCTGTTGCGTCATCCGATATTGGGGCAGCCACTTCACGCGCACCGTCGCCGGCGCCTCAGAGACGGGACGAACGTTGAACTGTCGCGATGTAATCGAACGACTTGGCGACCTTGTCGACGGCGATCTGCATGTGATCCCGAGATTGCGCCTGAGGATTCATACCTGGTTGTGCCGGCATTGCCGCAATTACCTTCGGTCCTACGAAACCACGCTGAGGGCTGAGAAGGCTGCGATGTGCGATGTGCGAGGCGCGTCAGCCAATGGCCGACGTCTTCGTCGCAAAGATCGTTGGCACGGTGATGGGCGCTCGGCCGACGGACGATTCGAGCGATCGGATTGACGGACGGCCGTTTCCGCCTGGCGAACGAATCACATGCCGCTCTGCGGATCGTCTCTTCTCTTCCTGCGTGCCCGGTCTCGCCCGGGTATCATGAGAGTCACGGATCCCGCTGTGAAGATTCGCAACAGCATACGTGGAATATGATTGATCCGACCGACGCCCCGGACGAGGATCGCAGGTCGATCGCTTCGCGCCCGGACGAGACCGACTCCGAGGAGCGCGAGCGAGTAGATCTCGAAGAAATGCAGTCGCTGCGCGAGATCGCGCAAGGCACCGGGCACACCTCTGGGATCGCGTTCTTCCAAACCCTCGTTGAGCATCTGGCAAGGGCTCTCGACGCGAAATACGCCTTCGTCGCCGAGTTCGCCGGCTCGAACACCCGCGTGCACACAATTGCCTACTGGGGTGAGGGCCGGATTCTCGAAGACGAGGAATGGGATCTGCCCGGCACGCCCTGCGAAGACGTTGTGCGGGGGAACTTATGCCATCACCCAACGGGCGTGCGCCTCAAGTTCCCCGGGGATGCGGCCCTGGTGAAGATGGGCGTCGAAAGCTATTTGGGTGTGCCGCTGCTTGCGCCCGATGGCGAGCACTTGGGGCACCTGGCTGTCTTCGATCCCCGACCAATGCCCGAGATGCCGCGGAAGCTGCTGATTTTCCGCATATTTGCGGCCCGCGCGGCAGCGGAGCTGGCGCGACTTCGCGTCGAGCGCGGCCTGATCGAGAGCGAAGAGCGTTTCCGCGACCTGTTTGAAGAGGCGCCGATCGCCTACGTCCATGAAGATCTCGATTCTCGCTTTGTCCGTGCGAACCGGGCCGCCGTGCGGATTCTGGGCCTCGACTCGGACGAGGTCGTCGGCACGGTTGGCATGTCGCTGGTGGCGGACACGCCCGAGAACAAACGCACAATCCAGCAGGCATTCGCAGCGGTCGGCCGGGGAACCGACACCGGCGGCATCGTGCTCGAGCTTCGACGGAAAGACAACGGCCAGCCGGTTTGGGTGCAGTGGTGGTCGAAGCCCGAGCCCAATGGGAAGTACACGCGCACGATGTTCGTCGACATCACCGAGCGCGTGCTCATGGAGCGCGAGCAGGCGCGGCTCAAGGCCGAAAATCTCTATTTGCAGGAAGAGATCAAAGCTGACCATAACTTCGAAGAGATCGTTGGACAGAGTCCGGTGATCTTGAAGACGTTGGACAACGTGCTCAAAGTCGCGCCCACGGATGCTTCGGTTCTAATTTCCGGGGAAACAGGAACCGGTAAGGAACTCATCGCCCGCGCGATTCACTCCAACAGTCGCCGCCGCGAAAAGCCGTTGATCAAGATTAACTGTGCCGCCCTGCCGACCGGCCTGGTCGAGAGCGAGCTGTTCGGCCATGAGAAAGGGGCATTCACCGGGGCGATCGCGAAGCGCATTGGCCGATTCGAGCTGGCTGACGGCGGGACGATTTTCCTCGACGAGATCGGGGAAATCCCGCTCGAAGCACAGACGAAACTGCTCCGGGTGCTTCAGGAGAAGGAGTTCGAACGAGTCGGCGGAAAATCGCCCATCCGCGTCGACGTGCGGGTAATCGCGGCGACGAACCGCGACTTGCTCGCGGCCGTGCGAGAGAAGACTTTCCGCGAGGATTTGTACTACCGGCTGAATGTCTTTCCGATCGTCGTTCCCCCCTTGCGAGACCGGACAGACGACATTCCCCTGTTCGGCGCATTTCTTGACAAGAAAGTGCGGCCGGCAGATCGGCAAACTGATCGAAAGGATTGACAGCGACTCGCTAGAACGGCTCTGCGCTACCACTGGCCGGGAAACGTGCGGGAGCTGGAGAACGTGATTGAGCGTGCCTTGATTCTTTCGACGGGGTCGGTGCTCGAGATCGACTCCGACCTGGTCCCCGCTGAGCCCGCGAGACTGACCGGGGGCTCACTGCTTGCCATCGAGCGAGACCATATTCAAAGAGTCCTCGAGCAAACCGGCGGCGTCATCGAAGGAGCCAACGGTGCTGCGCGAATTCTCGACATGCATCCGAATACGCTTCGCAGCCGGATGAAAAAGCTGGGCATCCGCAGGACCGGCGACGACGCGCGACCAGGCCGGCTTTCTTGAACGCCGAGCGCACCGCTGTAACGCCCACCACTCGCCCCGCATCTAACCTTCGGGGTCCCCGTCGCGTCAGGCGGAACCTGAGCGACGCGACGGGCCAACCCGATTCATCTCTGCGCTCAGCGGGTGGGACCGCGCAATTTCCCACCGCTGAACGCTCGCATTCGGGTTCGCTTCGCGAAATCCCGTAACCTGCGGGTATCTCAAATCATCCAATCAGAGTGATCTGGAGCGGGAACGCCTCACCAAAGCCTCGTCGTTGAACTTTCCACCCCGCGGCAGTCGTCGAGTGGCCATCCATTTGATCGGGAGAGATTTATGCGTCGCCTCGTTAACGGAGTCCCCTTAGTTGTCTTGGCCATTGGCCTGGGTCTGGGAATCGCCGGCTGTGGCTCCTCGGATGCCACGCCCAGCGGAAAATCATCCACCGGGAAGATGGGCGACAAGATGAGTTCGGACAAGATGGGCTCAGACAAAATGTCGTCCGACAAAATGGGGTCTGACAAGATGAGTTCGGACAAGATGAGTTCGGACAAAATGGCCACCGACAAAATGGGCTCGGACAAAATGGGAACCGACAAGATGGGCTCCGACAAAATGGGCGACGGGAAGTAGTTTCCCTGAGCGGGCTCTGAACGCCGTGCTCAAGAAAAATCTGATTTCGCGTCGTCTTCTGCGCGGCAGTCGGGAGGTTGGTCCGTGAAGCGACTCGACCCCAAGCATCCCCGCGCGATTCGCTGGTTTCACTGGATCAATGTGCCCCTGCTGACCGGGATGGTCTGGAGTGGCCTGCTCATCTATTGGGCCAACGATATCTACCGGATCGGCTGGGGCGGCTTCACGTTATTTCATTTCTTTCCCGATTGGTTTTATCGCGCGCTCAATCTGAGGTTTCGCCTGGCCGAGGGGATGGCCTGGCACTTTTTTCTGATGTGGTTCTTCGCCATCAATGGCGTCCTCTACGTGTCCTATACCTGCCTTTCGGGCGAGTGGCGGGAACTCGTGCCGAACCGTCGGTCGTTTCGCGAGGCGATCCTGGTCGTCCTGCACGATCTGCGACTGATCAAGACGCCGCCGCCCCAAGGCAAATTCAATGCTGCTCAGCGGTTCGCCTACACCGGTGTCGTGATGATGGGGGCTGGCTCGCTGACGACGGGGCTCGCGATTTACAAGCCGGTGCAACTCGCGTGGCTGACTGGGCTGCTCGGCGGTTACGAGGCGGCTCGACTGGAACACTTCCTGCTTACGATCGGCTACTCGCTGTTTTTCGTGGTCCACATCTCGCAAGTCATCCGGGCCGGATGGAACAACTTCCGCGCGATGGTGACGGGATTCGAGGTTGCGGAGGGAAATCAACCTTCTCCCGCGACACCCCCAATTGGCCGTGCGGCAATCGTAACCGGACCAGTAAGGTCGGCCTCCAAACCGACATGAGCCCCCAAAGCGACATAAGCCATCGAGTGAACAACCGTGAGCGCGACTCCTCAACAAAAGGACAACCCGGAGGACGAGGTCGCGAGGCAAATTCGCCGCATCACGCGACGCTCCTTCGGCACAGGCGCGGTGGCTGCGACGGCAGGCTTGGCGGGGTGGCGTTGGCTACGAACGCGCGCCGACGTGGACGGCATTCCGTGGCCGTTGCGGCGGATGCTGGAGTGGAATCAGCGGCTTGCGCAAGCCTACTTCCGGCGGACCCGGCTGTCGCCGACCTTTCCCGCCAGCGCTGCCCGCATGCCGCGAGCCAACGGCCACGTCGGTCTTGACGCTCGATTCGATCCGGCACACTGGTCGCTTCGCCTCGAAAACTCGGTCATCGGGAAGCCGCTGACAGTCACGCTTGATGACATCAAATCGTTGCCGCAGGTCGAGATGGTCACCGAGCTCCGCTGTATCGAAGGCTGGAGTGATCCCGTGCGTTGGACTGGCGCGCGCCTCGTCGACCTCGTGTCTCGATCCGGGATTGCGACTCGAAGCGGGGCAAAACCCGATCTCGAGCAAGCTGACGCGGACTTGCTGCCCTATGTGAAGTTGTCGACCCCAGACGAAGCGTATTACGTGGGCCTGGACATTCAGAGCGCGCTGCATCCGCAGACATTGCTCTGCTACGAAATGGACGGCGCGCCGCTGACCCCTGGGCACGGCGCATCCGCTGCGGCTTGTGATTCCCGTCAAGTACGGCATTAAGAACATCAAGCGCATCGGAACAATCCGTTTCACTGACGAGCGTCCTGCCGATTACTGGGCCGAGCGCGGCTACGACTGGTACGCCGGACATTGATCTGCGGCCCTTCGTGAATAACGGGGCCGTGACGCAATTGGCTCGACCCCTGACTAGCTCCAATTAAGGAGAACTCGATGAACCATGAGCCCAAAATCTCTGACCGCACTGTGCGAAGCGAAGTCCTCGCTGTCGAGGGACTCGACATCTTCTATCGGGAAGCCGGCAATCCTGGTAGCCCTGTCATCGTCTTGCTGCATGGCTTTCCCGCCTCGTCGCATCAGTACCGCAACCTCATTCCGGCCCTGGCCGATCGGTTCCACGTCGTCGCGATGGACTACCCGGGGTTCGGCAACAGCTCGATGCCCGACCCGGCGAAGTATTCGTACACGTTCGATAAGACCGCCGAAGTCGTCGAAGCGTTCCTGACTAAGAAGGGTCTCAAGCGTTTCGGAGTCTTCATGCAGGACTACGGCGGGCCCGTCGGCTTTCGGATCCTTTGCCGTCATCCGGAGTGGCTCGAGTGGCTCATCATTCAGAACACGAACGCGTACGTGCAAGGTTTCACTCCCGTCTGGGACGGCTTCCGCAACGCCCTCTGGAAACGCAGGACCCCCGAGTCCGAAAAGCCCCTCTCTGGTTTCTTGGAGCTGGAAGCGATTAAGAGCGTCTATCTGCATGGACACAAACTGCCGGCTTTGATCAGCCCCGATAACTGGAACATGGATTTTCGGTACATGGACCGCCAGGGCGCTCGACAGATCCAGATGGATTTCTTTTATGATTACCGCACCAACGTCGAACTGTATCCGAAGTGGCAGGAGTTTTTACGCACGCAGAAACCTCAGACCCTCATCTTCTGGGGCCAGAACGACATCTTCTTCACCCCGGAGGGCGGAGAAGCGTATCTGAAAGACCTGCCCCAAGCGGAGATTCACCGCCTCGACTCGGGCCACTTCGCCGTCGAGGATTGCCTGGAATACATCTCCAGCAACATCCATCGCTTTTTTGAGAAACGACTCGCTTCCAGATAGACCTCGGCGGCTAGCGCAATTGCGCGGGCCGTACTGACACACATCTTTTTGAAACAAGGGGCATTAGATGTCGACGTCAGTTGCCGTTGTCACGGGGGCCAGCCAGGGGATTGGTCAAGCGACGGCGATCCGTCTCGCCCGCGATTTTTCATCGCTGGTCCTGGTCGCGCGGAACCGTGCCAATCTGGAGCAGACGGCCGAAGCAGTGAAGGCGGCCGGCGCCCAAGCGTTGGTGATTGATATCGATCTCGCCCAGCCTTCGGCCGCCCGAACGGTGGTCGATCAGACCGTGCAGGCCTTTGGCCGAATCGACGCGCTGCTCAATATCTCCGGTGCGGTCCCACAGATCGATCTGTTCGAGATGACGGACGAGCAATGGGAGGCGGGCCTGGCGCTCAAGTTGCACGGCGCCCGGCGACTCACCATCGCCGCCTGGCCCGCGTTGAAGGAGGCCAACGGCTCGGTCGTGCTGATGTCGGGCAATTCGGCCCTCTTCCCGAAGGCGCCTTACGCGGCGGTCGGTACAATCAACGCGGCGATCATCGCGCTGGCTAAAGCCTTTTCCGATCGCGGCATCACCGACGGCGTTCAGGTGAACAGCGTGCTGCCGGGACCCGTGCATGACCGGCCGCCGCCGCTCGTATCTCGAGCACTGGGCGCCGCTGCACCAGATGACGGTTGAGGAGGCCACGGCCAAATTTCCGAAGGAGGCCGGCATCGCCCGCTACGGCAAGCCCGAAGAGATCGCCGAGCTGATGGCCTTTCTGGTGTCGCCGGGCGCCCGCTGGATGACCGGTTCGACGCTCCGGATGGATGGTGGGGAGGTGAAGTCGATCTGACGGCAGCGGCCGCGTCGGGCCCACACGCGAAGACAACTTCGATTGATAGCCGGTTGCAATTCGTCCCGGTGGAAAGAGTGCGGTGATGTCCTCGTCTGACGTGAGTGTTGTGCTCGTGCATGGCGCTTGGGCGGACGGATCGAGTTGGGCAAAGGTGATCGCGCCACTGGCGGCCGACGGCGTCAAAGTCGTCGCCGCCCCGTTGCCCCTCACATCGTTTCGAGAGGATGTGGCGGCCCTCGATCGAACGCTGGAGCGCGTGACGGGGCCGATCGTTCTCGCCGGCCACGCCTATGCGGGCGCCGTCATCGCGGCGACGCGCGGCGAGAAGGTGAAGGCGCTCGTCTACGTCTCAGCCCTGGCTCCGGACGAGGGCGAAACTGTCGCGGATGTTTTCTACCGCACTCAGCCGCACCCTCAGGCGCCCCTGTTGGCTCCCGACAAGCACGGGCTGATCTATCTGCCCGAGTCCGCCTTCGCCGCGGCCTTCGCCCAAAATGCGGTCCCGGCGGAACTGGCCGTGTTGGCAGCGGTTCAGCGACCGCTCTCGCCGGCATGCATCAACGTTGCCGTCGATCGACCGCTCTGGAAAGACCTTCCAACCTGGTACCTCGTGGCCGAGCAGGACCGCATGATCGTCCACGAAAATCAGCGGTTCATGGCCGAACGGATGAAGGCTCGGGTGCGCGCGCATCCCGTCGATCACACGGCAATCGTAACGGCGCCCTCCGTCGTCGTTGATACCCTCCGAGAGGCGATCGCCGAGGTTGTCGGATGCTGAACGCGCGCGCCGGCATCTTTCTCAGCAAACCCCTCCTCGCATAGAGAGCATCAGTATGACCGTCGAAAATTATCAAAACCTCGTGATCGGCAGTGGCGTGGGAGGAAAGCTCATCGCGTGGACTCTTGCCAAGAGGGGCCAAAGAACGGTCGTGGTGGAACGATCGATGATTGGCGGCGCGTGTCCTAACGTGGCCTGCC
This sequence comes from uncultured Planctomycetaceae bacterium, assembly GCA_963813715.1. Taxonomy (GTDB): domain Bacteria; phylum Planctomycetota; class Planctomycetia; order Planctomycetales; family Planctomycetaceae; genus DASPSM01. The sequence continues at coordinate 234,979 of CAWFAK010000017.1, forward strand.
TGCCCAGCAAGAACGTGATTTACAGTGCCAAAGCGGTGACACTTGTCGATCCCAAGCGCGGTCTTGGTGTCACGAAAGGGCAACTTCAAGTCGATATGCCCGCGGTGGCTCGCCGCAAGCGAGAGATGGTCAACCGTCTGGTCGAGATCCACGTTGCCAACTACAAGGAGAGCGGTGCCGAGCTTGTAATGGGAGAAGCGCGTTTCACCGAGTCGAAGACAGTTGAGGTGACGCTGAATGTCGGAGGAACGCGGATGCTCCGCGGCGAACGCGTGTTTCTCAACCTGGGAACCCACGCCAACGTTCCGGACGTGCCGGGACTTGCCGCCGCCACGCCGCTGACGCATGTGGAAGCCCTGAACCTCGAGCGATTGCCGGAGCATCTGCTGGTCATTGGCGGTGGTTACGTCGGCCTGGAGTTCGCCCAGGCGATGCGGCGTTTCGGCAGCCGTATCACGATTATTCACCGAGGAACGCAACTACTAGATCGCGAAGATCCCGAAGTGGCCAGTGCGATGCTCGAGCTGATGAAGGATGAAGGCATTGAGGTCTTGTTGCAGGCGCAAGTGCTGAATGTCTCCGGCCGATCGGGCAGCGGCGTAACCATGCAGGTTCGATCCGGAGGGAAGGAAACGTCACTGGAAGGCTCCGACATCCTGGTGGCAGCCGGGCGAACGCCGAACACGGATCGAATCAACGCGCGCACAGCAGGCGTCGAAGTTGATTCGCACGGTTATATTCGCGTGAACGAGCGGCTGCAGGCCACAGCACCAAACGTCTGGGCCCTCGGCGAGTGCGCCGGAAGTCCGCAATTCACTCATGTGAGTGAGGATGATTTTCGCGTCGTGCTGAGCGATCTCGACGGCGGCAATCGAACCACCCGAGGTCGCGTGATCCCGTCTTGCTTGTTCACCGACCCCGAACTGGCCCATGTTGGCATGAGTGAATCGGAGGCGATGAGCAAGAACGTTCCTTATCGACTGATCAAGCATCCAATGGCGGGCGTGCTTCGGATGTACACAATTTCGGAGACGCGAGGATTTGCAAAGGCTCTGATCGGGTCCGATGACCGGATTCTCGGGTTTACAGCATTTGGAGCCGAAGCGAGCGAGATGATGGCGGTCGTGCAGACTGCGATGCTGGGCGGGCTGCCCTATACGGCGCTTCGCGATGCGATCTTCGCCCACCCAACCGCAGCCGAAGGTTTGGTCGCCATGTTCGGCAGTCCGCTTCTAGAGCCAGAAAGGACGAAAGGCCAAGGCCCTGCCTCGGCCGCATCCACAACTTCTCGCCGATCAATTTAACCAGCGGAACGCCTCGGGTGGCTGGACTGTGCTCTAGTCGTGGTATCTCATCCGATTTTCGTGAAGCCCAGAAATGGACCGACCAGTGCTGCCCTGATAGGCACCGGAAACTCATGCAGCCTTGGGGCACCCCCCCGGAAGAACTTGACCGACGGCGATGGCTTCAATCCGAGACGAACTGTGATATGTTCATACGAGGCTGCGGGTCGCTTGTTCCGCAGCGATGGCTACACGCCGACGAAGAGGGGACGAGGCCATGATCCGACGAGTTATTGCCATCCGGACCCTAATCATTGCGTTTCTGGTGCTGTTACTCGTTCCGGCGACAATGGCCTGCGCCGACGAACCCAGTCCAAACCTGACGGATGAGGAATTCGCCGAACTCATCAAATCGCACGATCACTCGCTGAACATGCTGCTCGGTCTCATCAGCGGCCTCAGCGACGAGCAATGGACCTTCAAGCAAAACGCCAAGCGCTGGTCCGTGGGCGAGTGTACGGAACACATTGTGCGATCCGAACGCGCTCTCTTCCAAAACGCGATGCAAGCGATGAAGAATCCGCCTGACCCGGACTGGTACGCGCGTACCAAAGGCAAAGCGGATTTCATTCGCAGGGTCATCCCAAACCGGAACCCGGGTGGCGTCGGCGGCGCGCAGGCACCGCTGGAAATCCAGCCGACGGAGAAATGGGGCCGCGCGAAGGCGATCGAAGAGTTCTACAAGATCCACGGCGAGGTGCGTGCGTATCTCGAAACCATGCCGCGCGAAATCAAAAACCATACCGTCCGGCATCCCTTCCCAATCTTCAACTGGCTGAACGCACACGATTGGCTGCTGTACTTGCCTTTGCACACAGAACGTCACTGCAAGCAGATTATCGAAGTGCAGGCCGATCCAAGATATCCGAAAAAAGCGGCCTCGGTGGCGGCTGCGGCGAAATAATTAGCCTTGCTTGACCAACACGGTCAATTGGGGCGACACTGCACGAATCAGTCGGCTGGCGTTGGTTGACAACCAGTTCCTCCCCTAACGCTTTGAGGAGACATCATGAGCATGCTTCGCGTAATCGTCTTGGCGACTGTGGTCGGCTTGTTGAGCACCGTTCCCGCTGACGCGCAACGAGCCCACGCGCAAGCGAGTCAGCCCTCACGAGACCGTGAGTGCCGTGATCGCAGGCAACGAGGTGAAGATCACCTACGGCCGGCCCTACTCCAAGAATCCGCGCGGCACCGACATCCGAAAGATTTGGGGATCGCTGGTGCCCTACGGCAAAGCCTGGCGACTGGGCGCCGACGAGGCGACGACCATCGTGCTGCAAAAGGGGATCAAGATTGGCGACGCGGCGATTCCTGCCGGGACCTACACGCTGTACCTGATTCCCGAAGAGAATGGCGGCAAGCTGGCTTTCAGCAAGACCGTGGGTAAATGGGGGGTTCCCGTCGACCAGAAGAATGATCTGGTCCGTGTCGACGTCAAGAAAGAGCCGCTCTCGCCAGCGCTTGATCAATTGGCGATCGCCGTCCAGAAGGGCGACAATGGCGGCGTGCTGAAGTTCATGTGGGAAGACTCGCAGTACACTGTGAACTTCACCAACGAATAGCGCGCCGATCTTGATCCGCCCAACCCCACCGACTCGTCGCAAGCAATCTGACAGTGCGCCTATGCAATCCAGCTCTTCGACGACCGTCGGCATTCGCGCACGACTCCGGATTGCCGCTTGGACCGCCGTCGCGCTGATGCTTGTCGCGCTCGGCGCAGTCCAAGGCGGAATCGCCGCCCGCAAGCGCGGGAGCCGCGATCCTGGAAAAACTGCGTGCCTTTCAAGAGATGGGGAGCGTGCTGCACGTCGCCGCCCATCCCGACGATGAGAATACGCAGTTAATCACGTACTTGGCGCGGGGGCGGCGAGTCCGCACGGCCTATCTGTCGATTACGCGAGGCGACGGCGGGCAGAATGTGCTCGGCGGCGAATTCGGCCCGCAACTGGGGCTGATCCGTACGCACGAGCTTCTGGCCGCGCGGCGATTGGACGGGGGGAGACAGTTTTTTACGCGTGCGATCGACTTCGGTTTCTCAAAGGACCCCGAAGAGACGCTCAAGATCTGGGACGAGCAGGCGGTTCTGTCGGACGTCGTCCGCGTGATTCGCACATTCCGGCCCGATGTGATTGTGACTCGGTTCAGTCCGCAGGCCTCGCGCACGCATGGGCATCACACGGCCTCAGCGATTTTGGCCGTGGAGGCGTTCAAGCTCTCGGGCGACCGGACGGCGTTTCCCGATCAGCTCAAAGAACTGGAGCCTTGGCAGCCCAAGCGAATACTGATGAACCGCGGCCTTGGTGGCGGTCGCGGCGGCGGAGAGGGCGCCGTGCAGCTCGACGTCGGCGGCACCGACGTGTTGCTGGGCGAGAGCTTCTCGACGATCGCATCGCGCAGTCGTGCGATGCACAAGAGCCAAGGGTTTGGCAATTTTGGAAGCGGCGGGCGCGGCGGCGGCAGCCGGCCGCGGACGGAGTCGTTTCAGCTCCTGGCCGGCGAACCGGCCAAAAAGGACATCTTCGACGGGATCGACGTGCAATGGACCCGCGTGCGCGGCGGTGCAGAGATCGGGAAACTGGTCAGCGAGGTGATCGCCAAGTTCAATCCGGCGCGATCCGGGCGCAAGCGTTCCCGATTTGTTGATTCTGCGCCGCAAGTTGACAGCTCTTGCGGACGAGCCGCTCGTTCGCGAAAAGCGTCGCGACTTCGACCAGATTCTACAGGCCTGCCTGGGCCTGGTCGTGGAGTCAACCTTGAGCACGGCCGAGGTCTCGCCTGGCGACTCCGTGACGATCGAGCATTCTGTCGTCCGCAAAGGCAAAGTGCCCGTCACTTGGCGGGGTGTTCGCTACCCGACTTTAAACAAGGAGCTGAAGCGGACCGATCCGTTGACGTTAGACCAGGTCGTGAAGGTCACCGACCAGCAAACTTTGCCCGACGACATATCCGGTGAGCCAGCCCTATTGGCTTCGCGAGGTCCCAGGCGTCGGCGTGTATCGCGTGGCCGAGCCGAGCTTGATTGGCCAGCCCCTGGGGCCGCCTCCGCTTCTCGTGGAGCATGAATTTGAGGTCCAGGGGCAGACGTTCGTGGTGCCGATCGTGCCCACCGCCCGGGTGATCGAAAACGGAAAGCAGATCGAGCGTTCCCTCGAAGTGGTCCCGCCGGTGTTCCTCGGCTTCCCGTTCGAGGTAGCCCGTTTTGCACCGGGACAGAAGCGAAACGTGCAGGTCACCGTGTCCAGCAGTCGCCCCGGGGTTACCGGCGAGCTCACGTTGTCGGCACCAGCGGACTGGAAGGTGGCTCCCCGCTCGCAGAAGTTTCAGATCGACACGGGTTCCCAAGCCAGGTACACGTTCGAAGTGACGCCTCCGGCGCACGCCGCCTCGGCGTCGATCGTCGCCCAGGCCACGGTCGGCGGCCGCACCTACGACAACGGGCGCGTCGACATCCGTTATGATCACATCGGTCACCTCTTGTTGCAGCCGACCGCGCGGCTGACTGCCGCGTCTTTCGATCTGAACATTCGAGGGCGGAATGTCGGTTACGTCGAAGGCGCCGGCGATAGCGTCGCCGAATGTCTCGCGCAGATGGGTTACACGGTCAAGCCGCTCTCAGCCACGGATCTAACAAAAGAAGGTCTGCGCGGTCTGGATGCAGTCGTAATCGGCGTTCGCGCGTTCAACGTGCGCAAAGATCTGGGCAAGCACATGCCGGCCTTATTTGCGTTCGCCGAGGCGGGCGGAAATCTGATCGTGCAATACAACCGGCCCGAGGGCCTCAAGAGCGATCGATTCGCTCCGTACGACTTGGGTCTCTCGAGTCAGCGGGTGACCGACGAGCAGTCGCCGGTGACGTTTCTGGCTCCAGATCATCCGGCGCTCAACACGCCCAACAAAATCACGCGGGCCGATTTCGATGGGTGGGTGCAGGAGCGCGGGATCTATTTTCCGAATGAGTGGGATCAACACTTCAAGCCGATCCTCGCGTTAAAAGACCCGAACGAACCGCCGCTCGAAGGCGGGATTCTGATCGCGGCACACGGCCGCGGCAACGTGATTTACACCAGCCTGGCCTGGTTTCGAGAGCTGCCGGCGGGTGTTCCCGGCGCTTACCGATTGTTTGCGAACCTTGTCTCGTTGGGCAAGGGCTGAAAATCCTCCAGCGCGGACGGGCGCCATGGCCGAACGGACTGCCGACTCGTCGGACTCCGCAGAGAACGAAGCGACCCGGCTGCCTGTCTTCCGCACCTGGCCCGCGGTTTATGCCTTCGTCGTGGCCACGTTCGTCCTCTGGGTCACGCTCCTCGCAGTCTTGGCGAGGACGTTCTCGTGAACGGAATCGATTGGGCTGTCCTGCTCATCACGATTCTGGGCATTGCTGGCTACGGGATCTGGGGCACACGCGGCCAGCGCAGTCTTCGAACTTTTTTGCACGGCTCAGGCGAAACGAGCTGGATGGTGATTGGCCTCTCGGTGATGGCCACGCAGGCCAGCGCCATCACGTTTCTCTCCACTCCCGGGCAAGGATATGAGAGTGGACTGGGGTTCGTGCAGAACTACTTTGGAGCCCCGTTCGCGTTGATCATCATCTCTGTCGTGTTTTTGCCGATCTATCGCCGTCTGAATGTCGACACCGCGTATGAATTCCTGGGGAGCCGCTTTGATTCCAAGACGCGCCTGCTCGGGGCGGCCTTGTTTCTTCTGCAGCGCGGGCTGGGCGCCGGGATCACAATCTACGCTCCGGCCATCGTGCTCTCGACGGTCATGGGTTGGCGTCTGGACCTGACGATCATCGGCAGCGGATTGGTGGCGATCGCCTACACCGTTTCCGGGGGCAGCGCCGCGGTTAACCTGACGCAAAAGTACCAGATCGGCGTCATCTTCATCGGCATGATCACGGCCTTTTTTGTTTTGGTGTCGAAGCTGCCCGGCGACGTTGGCTTCTCCGGTGCGCTGACCGTGGCCGGAGGTTTGAATAAGCTGGAAGGCGTCGACTTCTCGTTCGATGTCGGCAAGCGCTACACGTTCTGGTCTGGCCTGCTCGGTGGACTGTTTCTCGCTCTGTCGTACTTTGGCACGGACCAGTCGCAAGTGCAGCGTTATCTGTCGGGCGGATCACTGCGCGAAAGCCGCCTGGGCTTGATGTTCAACGCGGTCTGCAAGATTCCTATGCAGTTCTTCATCCTGCTGCTGGGGGTGATGCTGTTTGTTTTCTATCAGTTCGAGCCGCCGCCAATTTTTTTCAATCAAACGGCCTGGAACAACGCGATTGCGACTAAGTCGGGCGGCCAATTGCAATCACTGGCCCGGCAATACGAGTCCGAATGCGCTTCCACCAAGACCGCAATCACCCGCTGGCTGGCGCTGGGCCACAGCAGTAATCCCGCGGAGGCTGATGCTGCGCGAACCAACGCGCAAGCGGCTTACCAGCAGAGCCAAGCGACCCGAGCCGAGGCCAAACGCGCCCTGACAGCCGCCACCCGCGCGCGTCTTCCAACGATGCCGACTACGTCTTCGTGACGTTTATTCTGCATCACTTGCCGCACGGCCTGATCGGCCTGCTGATTACCGTATTCTTGGCCGCGACGCTCTCGTCAAAGGCTGCCGAGCTGAATGCCCTGGGGTCGACGACAACCGTCGACCTGTATCGGCACATCATGACTCGCCAGGCCACGGAGGCGCACTACCTGAAGGCATCGCGATTTTTCACGGCCATGTGGGGGTTGATTGCGATTTGCTTTGCCCTGTTTGCAAACATGGCGGAAAACCTGATCCAGGCCGTGAACATCGTGGGCTCGATTTTCTACGGCGTGGTGCTGGGGATGTTTCTGGTCGCGTTCTTGATGCGATGGATTGGCGGGACAGCCGTCTTTTATGCGGCAATCGTGTCGCAGGTGGCGGTGCTCGTGCTCTACTTCACGATCCCCATCAGCTACCTTTGGTACAACGTGATTGGCTGTGCGATTTGTGTCGTTTTGAGCGCGTGCGTGCAGATTGGCCTCGGCCCGATTGATCGCGAGCCAACCCGCGGGGTTAACCCAACATGAGCGGGGAGCCCCTCATTTGCTTCGGCCAGCAACCGTGCGGGTTCTTCCCACGCCGTTACCTCGTGGCGAAGATTCGGACCGCCCGGCGTTTGCAGGCGGAAATCGGGGGCAGAATTGTGTTTTTTTGTCACGACTCCGATCACGATCCGCGCGAAACCAAGACCATCGTGCGCCACCGTCGCCTTGGCGAGCCGCTGCCCTTGAATTTCGCCTTCGCCAATAAGTGGCAGCGCAAATTCTCGCCGCTCTACGCCAAGCGAGTTCTGCCCGAGTGGCAAGCCAAAACGGCCATGACGCTGCATCCCTACGTGGAACCCTCTTTAGTCCAAGCGTTCGAGGAAACGCACGCCACGAACGTCGCCGATTTCTGCCTCGAGATGTACAAGCGGATGGGATTCTTGGAGGGAATGGACGATTGCGCGATCCAGCGATCCGGCCTTCCGGGAAGCGGCCTGCGAAATCGACGACTACTATGTCGACGTGCCCTACGAGGGCGAAATTGTCCGCGCGCGTTACGTCAAAGGCGAACTGATGCTCCACAAAGGGGGCGATGTCTATGAGACGTGCCCTCGTGTCCCTTTTGGCAAAAAGCAGATCAGCCCGGCGCGCGACACCCGCTTGAAATGGATGCAGTCGGTCGTGCAGTGCACGCACTATGTCGCGGGAGCAAGCGAACAGGACTATCTGCGTGTCGCGGACGCGCCCGAGGTAAACTTTGTACGCCGAGAGACGATCGAGCGAGCAGATGAAGCCTATACCGACCTCCAACTCTGAACCGGGACCGCTCTTGGTCTTCGGTGCCCATCCGGACGATATCGAGTTCGGCTGCGGTGCCATCGTGGCCTTGGAGACCCGCGCTGGCCGCCGCGTTCACTTGGTCGTCTGTTCGAAAGGCGAAGCCGGCACGTATGGCAGCGCCGAACAGCGAGTGGCCGAAGCCCAGGCCGCGGCCAAAGTGTTGGGCGCGTCGCTCGAGTTCGTCGAGTTCGATGGCGACGCACATCTCGAGCTTCGCGCGGCTCACGCCATCACGCTGGCCCGACGTGTGCGGGAGCACAAGCCCGACATCGTGTTGGCGCCGACAGTCGTCCAGAATCAGCACCCGGATCACTGGCGGCTGGGGACGCTGGTTCGCGATGCCGTGAGGTTGGCTCGCTACGGCGGCCTGGAAGAGCTGCGTGCGCTCGCGCCGCATCGAATCGAGCAATTGTTTTTCTACGCGCTCGGTGCCGAAGCCGAACCCCGCGATGCGATGCCAATCTTGGTCGATGTCTCGCCCCCGGAGGTCATCGCGACATGGACCGCCGCCATGCAGGCCCACGCCTCTCAGGTTCGAGGCGCGAGTACGTCGAGCTCCAATTGAGCCGAGCGCATTATCACGGGCTCCGAGCGGGTGTGAGCCACGCGATCCCGCTATTCCCAAACGATCCAATCCTTTTGGATTCGTTGGCCGCAGTCGAGCGCGCCGCTCGTGTCTTTTGATCAAGCAGAGCCAGCACAGATGACACACCCGCGGCCGTTGAAAGTAGGCATCGTCTGCTATCCGACTGTGGGCGGAAGCGGAATCTTGGCCGCAGCGCTCGGTGAAGAACTGGCCGCGCGCGGGCACGAAGTGCACTTCATTAGCTCAGAACGGCCATTTCGATTTCCCGACCAGTCCGCACGTGTCCATTTCCATCCGGTTTCGGTCAATAAATACGAACTGTTTCGGTATCCCGACTACACGTTACCTCTGTCGGTGAAGATGGCCGAGGTTAGCCGAGACTACAGACTCGACGTGCTACACGCCCACTATGCCGTACCGCATGCCACGTCCGCGATTCTTGCTCGTTCAATGCTTCCACAGAATCTTCAGCCGCGTGTCGTGACCACTTTGCACGGCACGGACACTACGCTTTTGGGCGCGACGCGAACTACGGCCCGGCAATTCGACACGCGCTCGACTGCTCGGACGCTGTTACGGCCGTTTCAGAGTTTCTCAAGCGGGAAACGCACCGACTGTTGGACGTGAGTCGCGAAGTCGAGGTGATCCACAATTTCTATAAGCCTCGCCAACCAAGGCAATCTCGCGAGGCGGTCCGCAACGAATTAGGAATCGCGAATGGCCAGGCACTGTTGCTGCACAGTTCGAACTTGCGAAGTCTTAAACGCGTCGACCTGTTACTTGCCGCTGTCGCCGCGATCCGCCCGCGCGAGTCGTTCAAGCTGATGATCTTGGCCGGCGAGGATTTTTCGCCCTTCACGAGCGAAGTACTGCGCCTGGGGCTGCAAGACCAGGTGATCGTGTTAGACAGAGTCAAGGACATCGAGGAATACCTCCAGGCCGCCGATCTGAATCTGGTCACATCGGAAAGCGAGAGTTTTTGTCTCAGTATTCTTGAGGCCATGTGTTTCGGGTGTCCGAGTGTGGCCATGCGCGTTGGCGGCATTCCTGAAGTCATCGACGACAATCGATCCGGCCAACTTGTCCCCTTTGGCGAAGTGGCGGAATTCGCCACAACGGTCGAGGCACTTATTCGCGACACGCAACGGCGATTGGAGTTCGGCCAAGCTGGCAAGGCGATCGCCCAGGAGCGATTCTCAGCAGAAAGGATCGTGCCGAAATACGAATCGCTCTATTACCGCATCTGTCCCGTGACGAAGAACAACGCATGACCTCCGAGCAGGCAAATGTCATTGCTTCGTCGCTTTGCGAGCAGGCCAAGGATGTATGTCGCGCGGGCCGACGATGAGGTCCGCACGCTTATCCACAAGTGTTGACACGCCTCATCGGAAAAATGGCGCCGAATTTGGCTGACGTCGCTGGATGTTCGGCCGCGGACCGGGCCTGGGCCATCACGGCACTGGCTGTCGGCGGGCTGCTGTTTTCGCGCAGCCAATGACGAGGAGATCTCCGATCGCATCCTCGCCGTAGTCGCCCCAGTTCAAGAACGAGGGACCTGGGCCGAACGCAGACTGAGAGACGAGCTTGTGGGGCTCGTCCTAGCGTTCGTCGCTGCTGCGTCCTCGCAGCCGCGACGTACGCGCTAGCTCCCATGTAACTCTGGAAGCCAAGCCGCCGAGTAAACCTGGCCGTCTAAGTGCGTCAAGTCCCCGCCGGTGTCCCCACCACGGCGGGGATTATTCACAACGTCCGGTCGGGTGAAGGTGGCCTTCGCGTTTTCAATTCCTTAGCGACGCAATCAAATCGTGCGCGGCTTGGATTCCGCTTTCGATCGCTCCATGGACGGAGGCGACGTTGCCTGGCTTGTCTTTGACGCCAACGGCTTCGCCGGCGAAGAACAAGGTGTCGGCCACCGGCTTGCCGAGAGCTTCCCTGGCATCCGGGAACGTGTCGTCCGGGAGTGCAGAGTAGCCGCTGCGGCTGTAAGGATCGTCGTGCCACACGCGCCACTCGGCGCGCACGAAGAGATCACGGATCCGCTCGTTCCGGAACATGTGGACGAGTTGATTGATGATCGCTTGTGGCGGGTCGGGGTGGTGTCCGAAACGATCGGCCGCATCGCCACCCACAAGGTGTGTGAGCAGGTGCCGTCGCCCGCGGCGTCGCCAGAGAGAAGTCGGCCAGTGCAATTGTGAGTCGAGGGCGCTCGCCAGAAATGCCATCCCCTCGGGCCAGAACGACTTGCCGCGGTGCAGGGGCGAAAGCTCGTGACCATTTTGAACGCTTTGCCCGCACGCAACGCGTCGATCGCCTCAGCCTTCGACGAGGGGAGCGGATCGTCGAAGATCACATCGCCTTGCTGGAGCACTCCTAGTGGCAACGTCACGAGGACCGCACGGGATTGGAGCTTCAGGTTGCGGGCGAACACGCTGGCGCTGCCGGGTTCCCATTCAATTCGGTGAACGGGCCGGTTGAGACGGATGTCGAGGCTTGCCTCCTCCGAGGCGCGGTGAAGCAGGGCCGAGTAGCCTTGGTCCACGTGGAAGTTTGCTTCAAAACCGGTGACATCGGGTTCAAGCCAGCCTTCGAGTGTGAGTACCGTCGGTTCGACGGAATGATCGTTCTTGATGAGCTGCTCGATGTATCGGCGCGTGACGGCCGAACGAGCCAGAATCTCGGCGCCCTCAGGTGTGCCGAGAAACACGGGAAGGGGTGCGGCTCCCCCACCCGCGCGTCGGAAACGCTCCGCCAATCGGCGCAGTTCATGCAGCAACAGTTGTGGCGGCCGAGGCAATTCGGAGTCTGGGACAAGCTGGCCGTCAAACCAGGAGTAAGTCTCGCCCACGTGGGGAACCAAAGTCAGGCCGTATTCGACGCTGAGCTGATGAACGATGTTGCTTTCGCCGTGAACAAATTCAGCCCCGAGCTCGATGGGGTGACGGGCGAGGGAGCGCCGGGTGAAAATGCGGCCTCCGATACGATTGCGAGCCTCCACGCAGATCGCCGTAAGTCCGCAGCGTAGCAGCTCGCGCATGGCGAACACGCCGGCGGCTCCTGCGCCGATGACGATGACATCGGCACGAACCGGCAGTGCGCGTTGACGAGGTCGATCAGGCGTTGAAGATTGCTTCATAACGAAACGGCTAACGGTTTAATTCCATCAAGGAAGGACCACCATTTGCCATTGGCTTGTCGACTACCGCATACGGCCGCCCTAACGGCCAAGCTTGCTCGTGACCTGGCGAATTGCAACCCGGTTACCGGGCGAATTGGGCTGCGCTCAACAGGCAGCGCGAGTCCCCTTTGCCGGATCGGATTGGAGTCTGTCCAATGGTGCGTCTTCTCCGGAGACAAAACGGCAGCATCAGAAGTCCAGACTGAAGCCCCGCCTTTCATATCCCCCAACAGCGCCGTGAACACAGCGATCGCTCAGCGAGCCTGGCGGCTCTCATGTTGGGAGCTTTGAGGGTTGTATTCGGCGATATCGGCACGAGTCCCTTATACACGTTGAAGGAGTTTGATCGCTGCTGGAGGTGCCAAAGCAACCGTCGCCGATTTGTACGGCATCGTATCGCTCATGCTGCGGGCGCTCGTGATGCCGGTGACCGTCAAGTATCCTGCTTCGTGATGCGCGCCGACCACATGGCGAGGGGGGGGCATTTTCGCCTTGCTGGCCATCGTGCCCGAGCGGTTCCGCGCGCATAACACGCGCAAAGGGCGGATCACGGCAATGGCCATGCTGGCGGTCGTCGGAGCCTCGCTGCTGTCGCGCCAGCCAGCTCGAATTGCCCAACGTCTGTTTCATGGGCACGAACATCGTCAGCGGCACGGCCGCTCGCCGCGGCACGCAACACTGATCGGTGCGCAGAGAGCAGGTCGACCGACTCTGCAGCGGGCGGTATAAAGGAACCCGTCAATCCGGGAGTCGGCAACACAACCACGGGCGAGCCAAATCCCGATTGGGACGGACTCCACGCACCATCTTCTCCCTGGCGAACGCGAACCTCCGGTCTTAATGGCCCTTTCTTGGTCGAGACGGAATTCTCAATAAGCAACGTTCGGAAGTTCCGAGTCGGTCGAAGTCGATGTCGACGCGGCCTGGATCCGGGACCTCCTTTTGGAACGCACTGCTCCGACGACCAACGCCCCGATGAGACAGACATTTACGGTTGTCAAGATTACTGCACCGAGTGTTTCCGCTGAAAACCGGCCCACGAGCGGGGCCCACCACGGAGTCCGGTGAACTAACCCTTCGGCCGCTGGAGCAATCTCGAAAAAGCCGGTCATCATCTCGTCGAATGTTTGCCCTCCCCACCCAACCGTGGCCTTTGGGTCTGGGTTATTGAGGTTGGCCCCGGAATTATCGTAGTGTGCTACGCAGTTGATGACGGTCCCGCGCGGCATAATCTTTGGCTCTCGGAGGCGATAAGTTGTTTGCCAGCCGAAGTCGTAGTGAGGCACTGACAACAACATTTCCCGATGGCCATCAGGGTAGGTGGCTTCGTAACAAAAATCCTTGCCGCGCAGGTGCATGTGAGGGAGCATTGACAGCAGCAGTGAGTCACGCTGGAAAATATACTCAGAACGTACTTCTTGGTTGAAAACGCCAGGTGGAATTTGAAAGGCTTTGTTAAATGCGCACGAGACGGTCACCTCGCGGTCGACTGACCGCGGATCGGCGAACTTAATGCCCAGGTAGCTGCGGTCCTGCTGTGGCGAGCCGTTGGGGGTGTAGTGGACATTAAAGAGGAGCTTTGAACCCGCTGGGAAACGACGGGCGAATCCGGAAGACAACTGATCCGGCACCAAACCGGGAGCGAAGCCTGCGAAGTAGCTTTCGTCCTCACGCAATGGGTCGAATGAGTTTGCGTCCGCCGGCAGCGAGTAGACTAGAATGTGATGTACGACCGACCGGTTGCCCGGTCGCAGCTCAATGGCCGAAATCCAACGATCCTCTTTCCAACCGGGGTCGACGACAAAGACTTTATAGGGAACTACGCCGTTCGCCGGAACGTTGAACGGCTCAGGTGACATATAAATGATTTGATCCGGCTGGGGAATCATCCACTTGTCAGCAAAAGTTGGCGGTTCCGGCAAAGCCTTCGGATCTCCCTGCGGCGCCCCGGCGGTCGCCCATTCTGCGAGAATGAGTTTTTCCTTGTCGCTGAGGCGCGAGTCGTTAAGGAATGATCCGTAATTGGGATCGGCATGCCAGGGCGGCATGCGGTTCAATTCGGTCACCTCGGCGATCATGTCGGCCCATCCAGCGACTTCTTCATACGATGTCAAAGCGAAAGGGGCGATTTGCTGCGGTCGGTGGCAGGTTACGCATCGCTTATTGAGGATTGGCGCGACGTCTTTCGCATAGGTGAAAGACAGGTGCGCCGCCGGTTCGCGATCCCGACCGATCAGGCATCCGGCCGCCTGAGTTTCGGTGACGGAAACTGGCTTGCCGGCCAGCAACTCGTCGATCGCACATTGAAGGTCCCTCCGCTCCGGCTTGGGTTTGTGATAGCCGGCCGTCCGATTAGTTGGCATGAACCCAAACTGGTCGTCAATGCGTCCCCGGTAGCGGATTCTGCGCTCGCGGTCTAGGACGACTATCTGCGGGGTCCTCGTCGCCCCAAGTCGGTTGGCAATTGTCTGCCGCAGGTCTTTGAGAATCTGGAATGTGATTTCATGCCGCCGTGCAAAAGCGCCGATTTCAGTTACCGAATCTTGTCGATTCGAGTCCACGGCAATGAAGACGACACCGCTCGATTTGTATTTTCCGGCGAGTTCGACAAGTCGCGGCGAATACAACTTCGCAAGGGGGCAGTCGACACCCAGAAAAGCAAACACGATCAACTTGTCGCGGCCGACCTGAGTCAACGAAAAAGTCGCCCCCAAGATGTCCTTGGCGGCCAGGTCTTTGACGACGTCGCCGATCGCTGCCTTGCCCGGTACTCCACCCTCCACCGACTGAACGGAGGTGAACACTAACCATCCGGCGATTAACACAAGAGATTGCCGGCGCACAACCAACTCCGACTCTGGTAGCAACTCGGGTAACCGCTCTAATCAAACGGCAGAGCCGAATCTCCGCTGGTCAGATTGGAGTGCAAATCCTGCCAGACCTGCGGATCGATGTTGTCGCTGATGTAGTGAGCCGAACCGTCAAGCATCAAAATATGCACGCCCAGAGGATGCATGCTGCGGGAAGTGGCTTGAATTGAGACCTCGATTCCGTTGGCCTTGCTCACCTGACATGGCATACCCATCTGCGTTAGCCGTGGCAATCCGTACTTCGCAATCAAGGCGGAGCAGCCAACGATGTCGTCGGCATTTGGAGACAGGTTATTCGGCGGGCCTGTGTTGCCCAGATTGTAAATCCCGTGGCAACAGGTGATGCTCGCACCGACCATGCCCAGCGCCCAAACGCCGCGCGGATCAAGGGGGTCGACGCCGGCACGAATTTCATCGATAGCCGTCATCCGGCTCGTTCCGCCGGGAAAATCTCGCAGACGAAACGATTTGTTGACGCCTCCTAGGCCGGTCCCCCACACGACCATATTCTTATTTAGCAAATCGGGGTCGGCCACGTTGTAGCCGTTCGTGCACCCCGAAACGGACATGTAACACTGCCGATCGGGTCCGCCGTTGAACGCATAATTTCCGCGTGCATAGGTGTGCCCGGTGGTCACGCCCGAAAACGTGGCCCGCTCATACGGCTTCGTATTATTGGGATCACTCGGGCAAAGCATGACTGAGAGAAATGTCGAGCGGACCTCAGCGTTGGCAGGATCGTCGATCGGCTTGCTCATGTCGAGCTTCGCATAAGCATTCTGTTGATCGAGCTGAGCCAGGAGCATAACCGCCCAGTTGGCGAGGACGCGATCGGGCCCCTTGGCAGGTGAATACCCGATCGCCACGCGGTCAATCGGCCCTACGGAGCAAACGCCGCCCCCCAACGGCTCCCCTGGCCCTCCGTTCCAAGTCACTGCTGGCGGCAGGCAGGAGTGTGATTCGTGATAGTTGTGCAGCGCGACGCCGATCTGGCGGAGGTTATTGAAACACTGCGTCGCGCGCGCGGACTCACGCGCTGCCTGCACCGCCGGCAACAACAACGCCGCCAGCAGGCCGATGATACCAATCACGATTATCAGCTCGATTATCGTGAAACCGGATTTGGAACCGACTGGCGCGCATCGTTTCATCGGTATTGCCCCCGCGGATTCCCGATCGCCCCGGATCGGGGACAGCATCCGCTCGGAAGCCATGGGAGCTGGGGTGCGCCAATCAACTGCGTGGATCTTGCCAAGTGAACCAGAGCCATGTCGCCTCCTAGAGCAGTTCGTCAGTTCCCGGGAGGAAGCCTCGCTCCCAATTTGCAGGGCGGCTCTCGGAGCGAGGCAGCTTTGCGAGATGGATGTAAGCTAAGTTACGGCGAGCCCGGCAGAATTGCCAGTACGTGTGCAAAGAAGCTCCTCGACAAATGAATCGATTCCCTTTCCGTGGCGACTCTCAACCGCTCAATACTGAAAGTACAAAAAGCTCTGCCAGTCGCTCGAATCGCCACGAGCATGAGAGCCAGCGCGATTGAGACGCTCCACCACGGCACGCGGATGGCGAGGGGCTCCAGCGGGGTGTTGCGGCAGCGAGTGAACGACCAGCACAGCCGCGAAGAATGAATGCGAATGAGCTAAAAGGCATCGCGAGCGGCTACGGATGTCGCGGATTGGCCCGTCTGAACGTAGGGCAGAGGAGTTGAGTTGCGAACGGAATCCAGATTCTGAGAACATGCTTGTAAGGATCGAAATCGCTTGGAAAAACGGCGGCACAACGGCCCGTCGAATCCTCGAGCGACTCCGCGACGAGCACGGCTGTCCCAAAAAAAAGCGTGAGGGGCGCGGATCCCACACGTCCCGCCCGACCAAATGGCGCGACATATTGAGCAGGTCGAGAACAGCAATAGGTCGCCATGGATTGCGACGCTTGGACAATACTCGTCGAATTATTCGCAAAAAAGAACGGCAGCGCTGCGACATGGAGCGCGATGAATGAACGGAAGCCGCCGAGAGGTTGTAGTGACGGGAATGGGGGCGGTTTCCCCGTTCGGGATCGGCATTGCACCTCTGTGGAACGGCGTGAGCGCGGGGCACAGCGGCATCGATTGGATCAAATCTCTCGGCGAACTCGATCCCGAGAACTATCCAGTCCGCTACGCTGGGGAAGTCTCCGGCTTTGACGTCGACAAGCTTTTGGCCAAACACTGCGAAGTGCGTCTCGAAAAGAGCGTGCAAATGGGGCTGGTGGCCGCGCATGAGGCACTTGAGCACGCCGGCCTCCTCAACGAGTCTCAAATCGCTCCGCCGGATGCCAATCCAATTGCCGTCATCGCGGGCAGCGGACATGGCGCCTGCCACGAGCCCGAGTCACAGTACGTTGCATACTTTTCCCGGGGACCACGGGCGGTGCGTCCGACCGCGATTGCGAAAGGAATGTTTAACTCACTTTCGAGCAATGTTTCGATTCACTTCGGACTGACGGGCCCCAATCACGTGATCGCCTCGGCGTGTTCATCTGGGACAGCCGCGATCGGTCTGGCTTTGCTACTCATTCGTCAGGGGTGGGCAGATATCGTGCTTTGTGGCGGCGCGGATGCCCCTTTCACGCCAGTGATGTTTACCGGCTGGACTAGTATGCGTGTGATGGCACGGCACACGAATCCGCAAAAGGCTTCGCGCCCTTTCGACCGCCAGCGCAATGGACTTGTTCTTTCCGAAGGCGCGGCGATGGTAGTGCTCGAATCGCGAGCAAGCGCAGAGCGCCGACGCGTCGCAACGTTGGCGACAATCCTAGGTTATGGCACGTCCAGCGATGCGCACCACATTACGGCACCCACAGTGGCCGGGCAGGTCGCCGCTATGCGGTCGTGCCTTGCGGACGCCCAACTGGAGTGCGAACGCGTTGACTACTTGAATCTGCACGGCACGGCGACTCGGGCCAACGACGAGACCGAGGGCCACGGGGTCGCCGAAGTGTTCGGGCCGCGCGGCGCCTCCATGCCGGCCAGCTCGACCAAGTCGATGCTCGGCCATGCGCGAGGCGCAAGCGGAGCGCTCGAGTTCATCATCTGCGTCGAAGCCCTCCGCCACGGATTCGTGCCGCCGACGATCAACTGCGAGGAGCCCGATCCCGACGTCGGTCTCGACTATGTGCCGCTCGTGGGCCGACACCATCCCGTGCGGGTCGCAATGTCGAACTCGTTCGCCTTTGGCGGCAACAACGCGTGCATACTTTTGGGAAGGAACCAATGAGCACGGAGGCCCGCGTCCACGTCATCGAGCAGCTGAAATCTACCTTCTCGAAAGTCTCGAACGGACGAGCCAAAGTGGATCAACTGCCGGAGGATGCTCGGATTATTGAAGACATTGGCCTCGCTTCACTCGACTTGTTGGAATTGCGCTTTGAACTCGAAGCGGTATGGAATGCGACGATCACGGACGAAGAAGCGATCTCGCTAAAAACGGTTTCCAATGTTGTCGATCTGGTCATCGAGAAGTCGAAGACAGCGAGACCGTGAAGTTAAAACTGCCGGTCAGACGTTTGAAATTGTTGCGGCTAGAGCATCCCCTGGAATGAGGTCATTTATCGCGGACGAGGCAATGAGGGATCGTCGGCGTTTTCACACGAGACCATTTTTCGAGACGTTTTGAGCGAGGTGGCTGGAATCACCTGCGTCCTCTGACCCTCGCATGTCGACCCCTACGTGCGATTTTCGTCGATTAAGTATCGCCTAGCCCAAGGCCGAAGCGAACACGCGGGTGCGAGTCTCTCGGATTTCACCATGATTGCTGCGACCGGAGCTTCAGTCGGGAACGACGCTCGAGTCGGCCGCCGCATCGTGCGCGCGCTGGGAGTTTCCGGCCTGCTCTGTTGTCAGGCCGTCCTACTGGCTTGGAGCGCCAGTCTTCACTCGCCGACGATCGACGAGGCGCGGTGGCTTCCGGCTGGCATCCGGCACTGGCAGACGGGGACCTTCGATACGGCGATCGTCAACCCACCGACTGTGCGAATGTTAGCGGCCGCGCCTGTGGCCTGGGCTCTGACCGGCGAGAGACGCGACGACGCCCACCTGAATGATGGGGGCGATCTGGTTCGGAGATACGGCGCTCGATCCTTTTGGTTGTTCACTCTCGGAAGGTGGGCCTGCATTCCGATCAGCCTCGTCGGCGGATTTGTCTGTTATTCGTGGGCGCGGCGACTTTACGGGGCGGCGTCTGGATTTGTCGCGCTGACTCTATGGTGCTTCTGCCCGAACATCCTGGCCCATGGACAGTTGATCTCAAACGATTGCGCCGCGGCCGCGTTTGGTATCGCCGCGACTTACACGTTCTGGCGCTGGCTAAGACAGCCAACGTGGGGCCTGACATTCGCCGCGGGACTCGTCTTGGGTGTCGCCGAATTGGCCAAGATGAGCTTGTTAATCTTGATCTTTGCCTTTCCCATTATGTGGGTCGTTTGGCGGTTGACGGGTGAGAAGAAGGACGGCCAGGTTGGATGGGCTCTTTCGACTGCTCAACTCTGCTGTATTTTGCTTTTGGCGCTAGACGTGCTTAACGCCGGCTATCTGTTCGAGGGAACTTGCCGACCCCTGAAAGAATTCCGTTTTATGAGCAAGTTTCTTGGCGGTCCCGACGCGCAAAACCAAGGCGGCGGCTACCGCTTTGCCGGATCATTGCTCGGGGAAGTGCCTGTTCCATTGCCGGAGAACTATGTTCGCGGTTTCGATGAAACAAAGCATCAATTGGAAGTCGGCAACCGCGTCCAGTTCTCTTATCTACGCGGCCAATGGGCGACCCGCGGGTGGTGGTACTTTTACCTCTACGCCCTCGCGATCAAGGTGCCCCTGGGGACTTGGTGCCTGCTGGCATTCTCAGCCGCGATGAGGTTCTCGAAGGTCGACTCAATTGTCGCGTGGCGAGACGAGATGCTGCTTGTCGTTCCCCCCGTGCTCTTGCTGACGGTCGCAAGTTCGCAGCTAGGATTCACCGATCATTTTCGCTACCTGCTCCCCATGCTGCCGTTCGCATTCGTCTGGATCAGTCGCATCGCCGCCATCGCCATCGTTCGTCCGCGGACGCTGGGCATCGCGGCAGCAGCGGCGTTAGCCTGGTCGGTGGGGAGCAGTCTGGCGATTTATCCGCACAGCCTGTCGTACTTCAACGAGCTCGTCGGTGGACCGAGCCGCGGACATTTTCATCTGCTAGGCAGCAACATCGACTACGGACAGGATCTTTTGTTCCTGAAGGATTGGTTAGACAAGCACCCCCAAGCCCGGCCCATGAAACTCGCGATCTGGAACATGAGGACTGTCGATCCGGCAGTGGCTGGAATTGAGTACACCGTTGCACCTTCGGGACCTCCTCCCAACACGCCCCTAACCCCGGACTTGTCAACGAAGTTTGGCCCGCAGCCAGGCTGGTTTGCCGTGAACGTCAACGTGCTTCACGGTGACGACTGGCCGGGACGAGCAAGCGAGACGACCACCGGATACTATGGGTACTTTCTGCAATTCACGCCCGTGGCCCGCGCGGGCTATTCAATTTACATCTACCACATCAATGCGACCGATACCGAGCGCTATTGGCATGACTCCACGATCGCACGTTGAATAGCGTCATCGGTGTGACAGCATCGGTTCGGCTTATTGCGAGATTCAACACGATCAAATGCTCATCGTGATCAGAATCATCCGCTTCTCAGTGATGTTTAGTTTACCCGCTTGCGAAGCTGTATACACCGCGACTCGTCGAGCTTGCGCTCAGATATCGCCCGAATGGCCTCGTCTTCTAGGGTGGACGCGAGCGTCGGCCCGGTCGCTACGTCGGTGCCACCATTTCAAAGCGAGCGTCTTTTTGACTGAGTGGTTGATCGCCATGACGACCGCGAACCTCCACATCGGTCGGCGTCTTTACCGACATTGGCGGTTCGCGAAAGGACGTGGCCTTGTTGACGCGCTGATCTCGTTGCCGTAAAGGTACTGTAGCGGTCTCGGACCGCGTCTCGTCCAGTTTCCGGGGGCCTCTGGAGAGGATGGACGAAATGGATGCTCCGCGGTTGTCGATCGTGATTCCGGCGCTCAACGAGGAAGAGGCAATCGGTGATACGATCCGACGTTGTCTCGCCGCACGGAACTACATTTGCGAATGCGCGGGACTGAGCGATGTCGAAGTGTTAGTCGTCAGCGACGGGTCGACCGATCGCACGGTTGAAATCGCCCACGGCTTTGACGAAATCAGCGTGATCGAATTCCCACAGAACCGGGGATACGGCGCGGCGATCAAAGAGGGCTGGCGCCAAAGTTCCGGATCGCTCTTGGCGTTTCTCGACGCCGATGGAACTTGTGATCCGCGCCATTTTGGGGAGATGTGCCGACTGGCGATCGCCGACTCGGCCGATGTCGTGCTCGGTTCGCGACTGGTACCCGGTTCGAAGATGCCTCGCATCCGGCGGATTGGCAACCATTTTTACGCTTTTGTGCTGGGGTTTCTATGCGGACGTCATGTTACGGATACGGCCAGCGGTATGCGCGTCGTGCGGCGAAAGTCGCTACGACGGCTCTATCCGCTCCCCGACGGGTTGCACTTCACCCCCTCGATGAGCGCGCGGGCCCTACTCAACGACCTGCGCGTGATCGAAACGCCGATCAGTTATGACGAGCGCACCGGCGAAAGCAAATTGAGTGTCGTGCGGGACGGCGTTCGATTTCTTCAAACGATCTTCGATGGCGTGCTCTGTTATCGCCCAGAGCGTCTGCTGCTTTGCGGCGTGACCGCCTCGCTGATGTTGGTCTTGCTAATGGCGCTGCACCCGGTCGAACATTATGTTTCGACGCGACGAGTTGAGGAATGGATGATTTATCGATTCGTAGTGTGCCATTTTCTCGGGTCATTCGCGTTGTTGCTGCTTTTGGCAACCGCACTCACAAACGAGATGGCCAGCTTCGGACCGCGGCGACGTGAAGCCACTCCCTTCTGGCCGGCCTTGGTCTCGGCGCTGCTCCGCTGGCCGTCAGTGGCCGTGCTGATGGGCACGTTGAGCGCGGCCTCGCTCGTCCTGCTTTGCCCCGGCTTCGTGGAGTTCGTCGGGACTGGAAAAGTGCACATGCACTGGTCGCGGCTGATTGCCGGAGCCTTCACAGTCTTCTCGGCGGCACAGACGGCCGTCTTTGCGCTCTTGATGAAAGTGATTTCGATCTGGCAACGCGAGCGGGGCAACAGTCGCCAATCCGATTGCGATCTGTCGGTTCCACGGGGCCACCGTGCAACACGGCGAACGTTCGATCGCGCCCTGACGGCTTCACGCAACGCTCCTTGAAAAGTCGACGAATGCTCACGCCATTTGGCACGGTTCGAGCGCCAGCCCCGTGAACGATCGGTCAAATAATTCGAAGCCCCAAAGCGCTGTGGGTGAGCGGACCTCCGTTGTGCACTGGGAGTCCGGCAAGGTTTGCGAAGAGGAAGCGTGGGAGGCCGCCTACAAGCGGTTCGAGACGCCCGAGGAAGAAATTCGGAAATTTGTGCGGCGTTATCGTCGACTTGGGCTCGAATCGCTTTCTCGATCATCGCAAGTGGTCGAGCTGTTTTGCGGTCGCGGCAACGGACTCGTTGCACTCGAGCAGTTGGGCTTTCGCTCGATCGAAGGAGTTGACCTTTCGCCCGGATTGGCGGCCCGTTATCGCGGGTCGGCCCAGCTCTATGTCGGCGATTGCCGCCAACTCCACTTCGAGGAGGCCAGCAAGGATCTGGTCATTGTCCAAGGGGGATTGCACCACTTGCCGTCGCTGGCCGGCGACGTCGAACGCGTCTTCTGGCAGATCAATCGAATTCTCCGACCGACCGGACAAGTCGCGATCGTCGAGCCCTGGCTGACCCCCTTCTTGCGATTCGTTCACGCCGTCTCGAGCAATCAAATGGCACGGCGACTCTGGCCCAAGCTCGACGCGCTGGCGAGCATGAACGAGCGGGAACAGGTGACTTACGATGCCTGGCTCTCGCAGTCGCAGCTGATCCGCCGATTGTTACTCGATGCGTTTGTCCCCGAGCGGCAATTCGAGCGATTCGGTAAAATCTTTTTTCTCGGCCGGCCCCGGATCGGCTGGCTAAGATCAAGCGGGAACTCGACGTGTTCGACCGATCGCACGATGAAACGGCGGAGTTAGCGCCGAATGATTTTGACCCTTCTCAAACACTTCGCCAGCAGTGGCTTACGGCTGATTACGCGGCAAAGCGTCGAATTCTCGAAATCGTGTTTTTGAACTGCCGCCTGGACGACACAAATCTCGTCCCGACAATAAGAAAGCCCTTCGACGTTTTGGCCGAAGGGCTGATTTCTAAAAACAGTCGGGGCGACAGGATTTGAACCTGCGACCTCTTGGTCCCGAACCAAGCGCTCTAGCCAGGCTGAGCCACGCCCCGTGGGAATCGTGCCGTTTTTGCTCGCTCGAGCGGCTGCCTTAGCCGGCGGCACGGTCGGGCGACGGCGCGCATTCTAGCAGGATGACCGGTCGGGTCAATGTGGTCGCAAATTGTGGCCTCCGACCGATTGTCTGACCGGCAAAAGCCGCCGCTGTCGGCCGACCGAAGTTCGAAGCGCAAACGAGTGCGATCGGAGGCCTTCTCGCGGGATTCGACCCTTTTCCTATAATGGAAATGAATGTGGGTCAGCGAGTGTCCTCATGGGAGCGCATTTGTGAGTGAGTTTGTCGAACCCGTCGGTAAGCGGGTCCTGGTTCGTAAGGATGAAGCTCGGCAAAAGACGCGGGGAGGGATCGTGCTTCCCGATGCGGCGGAAATTCCCACCATCACCGGACGGGTCGTGGAAGTCAGCGTGCAAGTTGCTCGCGACGAGGATTTTCCCATTCGCAAGTACGACAAAATCCTCTTCCACCCGAAGAACGCCATTCCGGTCGATTTCGAGCCGGATAATCTGCTCTTTGTCGTTCCCATCGACGATGTTGTGGCCGTCTTTCGGCCGACGCGAAACAAGGAGCCGAAGGGGAAAAATGGGGACTCGCTCGGCGACGATGAGATTCCCGAAACCGACGGCCTCGAGCACGATTGAGCGACGCTCACGCGCGAACGACGCGGGGGCGCTTGGCGGGAATATGGCCGACCATGCCAACAGCCGGCGGCTGCCGGTCGACGCGCTAGGTTAGCTTGAGCAGCTTTTCGGCGTTCCCGCGAAAGACTTTTTGCTGCGCCTGTTCGGGCAGATTGAACGAGTCGAGCAACTGGAACTGCGGCACAGGCTGTCCGGGTTGCAGGTAGTCCGTGCCAAACAGCAGGCGGTCCTGGCGGCGAATTAAGAACTCGCGGCCGAACGCAGGGTCGCGGCCGATGGCCTCGGCTCCCGATCCGGCGGATAGATCGCCCCAAAGATTGGGGTACGTGTCCATCAGCTTGTCGATCGCGCCTCCGGGGGTTACAGGGCGTGGCCGATAGCTCATGAAGTCGGCCGCTTTTGCATCTCCCGAGATTGAAGCCCACCATCCTGGTCCGTGGCCGATGAACGTCAGCTTGGGGAACGTCGCCAACGCGTGCGCCAGGCGAGGCAAGCCGGGCTGGTCCTTGCCGCGCAGGGTGTCCATGTGAAAGAGCAGCGGGATGCCGATCTTCTCGCACACCTCATAGATCTGCATCATCAGCGGATCGTCGAAGTCGAGTCCGACCTTGTGTTCGCCGAATCCCTTAGCTCCCAGGTCGACGTAACGGCGAATGATGCTCTCGAAGCCGCGGACCCCTCCGACGACCGACGTGCGCGGGTCGATCGAGCAGAACGGAATCAGCCGATCTGGGAATTCCTTGGCGGCCTGAAGCGCTCCCTCGGTCAGACAGAGGAAACTCGAAGACTCGGGCGAGGTTAGCGGGAGCACGACCGCCTTGGCGACGTCGTGCTCATCCATCCAACGGACGAGGAGCGATGCAGTCAGTTCCTTGTTGCCGTTCCAAATGGTGCCGACGTGCGTGTGCACATCGATGTATTTGGACGCCTTTTTGCCTGGCGGAGCGGCCGTCGCGGTCAGGTGTTGGGCGGCGGCACAATGCGCTGACGCCCGTCGCCAGGCGGCGGTGAAATTCACGTCGATTCATCATGCGGGACTTTTTGGGACGTTGGCGAGCTCGCCTCGAGATCTCAAGCGCAGGCGCCAACCCGACCCGCTGACCCCGCTGCGGATCTCGAATCCGCGCTGCGGACGAGGACGGGTTGCGTCCTCGCGGCTCGGGCCGCTTATTTGGTCGACTTGTCGGGCACTGATTTGGGCGGCTTCACCCCCAGCGTGCCGGTGGTCGAGCCGCTTTCGTCTGCGCCGTCCCTTCTTTTTGGCCGGTTTGGCGTCGCCCTTCTTGCCGAGGTCCACCGTGGGCTCGGCTACGGGTTTGGCCGGAGGCTGTTCGGTACAGCCGACGCCAATGACCGGAACGACTGCCAGCGACAGGATTGCCAGCAGGGTCACAAACTCTCGCACAAACCTCATTCGGGACGCCCTTTCAATCGATTCGAGTGAACGGGGGTGCCGGAATAGTCCACCCCCCGTCCGTCTATTTAATTCGGCCTGCGCGGTTGTGCAACCAATCTGCAAACTGACCTGAGCTGGTATCGTTTTCGTTGTCGCCCGGTATGCTGGAAAACGGCGAAAGCTCATCAAGTGGGTCGATCCGTGATGCCAAAACGTGTGCTGTTGGCCGGGCTGTTCCACGAGACGCATACGTTTCTCGACGGGACGACGCCGCTGTCGGAATTCTCGATCCGCGGCGGAGACGAACTGCTGGCTGCGGCTGGCGACGGTTCCCCCCTGTCCGGCGTTCTCGAAGTGGCCGCCACATGTCGGTGGGACGTGCGTCCGGTTGTCGATCTGCGGGCGACGCCGAGCGCGACGGTCGAGGACGCCGTCTTCGAGTTCTTCTGGCAGCAATTCGCGACCGCCTACGAACGGGAACGAGCAGCCGGACTGGACGGGATTTTTCTCGTCCTGCACGGAGCGATGGCGTGTGCGAGCGTCCGCGACGTGGAAGGGGAACTGATCGACCGGATTCGTGCGCTGCCGGGCGCTCGCGAGCTGCCGGTCTGCGGCGTTCTCGATCTGCACGGCAATTTGTCGCGCCGCACCATCGAGCAATCTCAGGGGTTGATCGCCTACCGCATGAACCCGCATACCGACGCCCGGCAGGCCGCCGTCGACGCAGCACGGCTCTTGGATCGGATTCTGACTACGGGACGGCAGCCCTTAAGTCTCTTCGAGCCGTGTTCGCTCCTGCTGCCGCCGACCGCAACAGGCACGGCCGACGAACCGATGAAGACACTCGAGGAGCTGGCCCGTCAGGCCGAACGGGACGATCCGGATCTGGCCGCGGTCAACGTCTTCGCCGGCTACTCCTTCGCAGACACTTTCGACACCGGACTCAGCTTTTCGGCCATCACCTTTGGCGATCCGACAAAAGCCCGGCGTCGGCTGCGCGAGCTTTGCGACGTTGCGATTGCCAATCGACGGCTGGCGCACGTCGTCGACTTGCCGCTCGCCGAGTGTTTGCCGCGAATCCTGCGCGTGCATTGAACGCGGGCAAACGCCGATAGCACTGGTCGAACCGGCGGACAACATCGGCGGCGGCGCGCCGGGCGATGCGCCAACCTTGCTGCGGACGTTGATCGAGCAACGTATGACTGGTGCGGCCGTCGTGTTGAACGATCCGGAGGCTGTCGCGGCCCTCGCGGGCGTCGCGATTGGCGGCGCGACGCGGCTGCGGATTGGTGGCAAGGTCAGCCGTCTCACCGATCCGCCGCTCGACCTGGAGTTGACCATCGTTTCGCGGAGCAACGGCCGTTTTGAACTGGAGGATCGTGAAAGTCATCTGGCGTCGATGTGTGGCGTGCGAATCGACATGGGGCCATGCGCCGTGGTGCGAGCCGCGGGCGTCACGATCTTGTTGACGAGCAAGAAGACGCCGCCATTCGACTTGGGCCAGTTGCGCAGCCAGGGAATCGAACCGGAGAAACTGTCGGTCATCGGCGTCAAGGCGGCGGTGGCGCACCGTCGCGCGTACGATCGCGTCGTCAAGGCGAGCTTTACGGTCGCAACGCCCGGCCCCTGTAGCAGCGACCTGCGGAGCTTTCCGTATCAGCACCTTCGTCGGCCGATCGAGCCGCTGGACGATCTCGCCGAGACGGGCGTCGATTAGGCGGCAACGATCACCGACAACGGGCGCGGAAGGCTCGTGCCGGCCTACTTGGGAGCAGCGGAAGTCAGTCGGGCCGTCCAGGGGCTGCGCGGATAATGCTCCTGCAAGCGGGCGGCGGCGTCGGCGGCTCGGTCCGGCTTGCCGTCCTGCGAGAAGAGCCGCGACAGATAATAGAGCGCCTCGGCGTGCTGCTTCTTTTCCTTGGGGAACAGGATGTCGACGCGGAGATAGGCCAGGATGGCTTCTTTCGTGCGGCCGCCGGCCTGGTAACAGTCCCCCAGCCGAATGCAGGTCTCCGCGAGCGTTTTGGTGTCGTCGTCGGAGGCTTCATCGAGGATGCCGGTGAGCAAGTCGGTCGCCGGTTGGAATTTCGACTGCTTTTGCAAGCAGGAGGCCTTGGTCAACAGAGCCTCGTAGCGACGCGATTTCTCCGCCGGCGTGGAGGGGGCCACGGCGATCACGCCGTCGAGTGCTTTGAGCGCCGCGCCGACGTCGTCGTGGGCAAGTGCCACTTTGGCCTTGAGAATATCGGTCTCCATCTTGAAATCGGTCCAGGGAGCGTCGGACATTGCTTGCAGAGCGGCATTTCCTTTTTCGACATCGCCCTTATTCATGTAGAGCTGGGCCAAGAGACGCATCGCCTCGTAATAGCGAAAGCTCGCAGAATGATTGGTGCGAAACTTTTCCAGGAGCCCGATCGCGCTGTCGTACTGGTCCTCGTCCTTGAGGGCTTTGGCCGCCGTCGCCCGGGCGATGTCAAATTCCAGGTCGGTCCGCAGGTTTTCGTTTGTGGCAAGCTTGAGCGCGGTGTCATAGCCGGCGATGGCCTTATCGTACTGCCCGTTGCGCTCTTCGATGCGGTTCTGGCTGACCTGCGGACTCTCCGCCTCCCAGCGAATCCGCTCAACTTCGTTGGCCGGGATGCGATAGTCCTTTTTGTTAGTGCGTCCCGTCAGCACCACTTCCGTGCGGGTCACCGACGTGATATCGCCATGAAGCGGCGTCGTCGACCCTCGGCGATAGACCGCGTCATCCGCGGAGAGGCGCGCGCCGGCGGTTAGCCATAGGCACAACAGTGCGGCCGCAAGAAGCCGCGAGAGCGAACGGAGGTCGATTCGAATGATTTGTCGGCGAGGCACAGGCCAGTTCCTCTCTCGCGGGTCTTTCATTGGTCTTTCGCCTTTGGCCGGGGCGGACGCGGAGCGGTGGCTTTGACCGGCGCCGCGCCCGGCTTTTCCGTGCGGACCGGAGCCGTTCCCGGAGCGGCGGTGCGGGTCGGGCGAGCGGCCGAGGGCGCACCGGCCGGGCGGGCAGGACGCGAAGGCAAATCGACATCGTCGTCAGCCGCGAACGAAGGCAAAGTCTTGCGATGCGTCTTCTGACGTCCGAGTCCCCACCACATGCCTCCGGCGGAAACGGTGGCGAGCGCTAGAAATCCCAGCAGCAGCCAGAATGGCGACGTGCCGCTTGGGGCCGGGGCGCTCGCCGTTTTGACGGCTGGCGGCGGCGCGGTAGCGGTGGTTGTGCCGGTAGCCGTTGGTGCGACTTCCGGTGACCCGGAAGCGGCCGCGGGGGTCGCGCCTGGAGTCGCCGCCACCGCCGTCGCACGCAGGTCGGGTCGGGCAAGCGGCGTCGGCTGTCGTCCGAGGTCAGTTTCAATTTGCTGATAGAGGCTGTCCAAGCGCTTCCAGGAATCCTCGCCGACGTCGGAAGAAACGAGCGAGAAGGCCCGGATTTCGCCCAGAGCTACTTCGAGGATTTTGGACCGCATCGCACGGTCCTTGTCGACGAGAGCGCATTGCCGTCGGCACGCGGGGATGTTGTAGCGGGCCTCGAAATACTTTTCGCGGAGGTCGTTGTCGGCTTTGCCACCGGCGAGCACGCGCTGAATCCGCGCGGCGATCTCGGCCCAGCCCCAAACCACGCCGCTGCCGCCTTCCCCATCGTGCAGGCCGCGGATCGCCTCGAGCGAGCGGCGCTCGGCGTCAGCACTTTGGGACGCACCCCAGTCCTGCAGAATACCGGCCGCCGTGATTTGCACCTCGAGCGTTTTTGGCCGTTGGGCGATGACCGAGCGCACGGTTTCGAGCGCGTGCTCGTAATCGCCCTGACGCCGCCGGGAGTTCGCGAGTCGTAGCTGGAAGCTTAGAGCCCGCTCCTTGGCGGCCGGCGACGGATCGGACGCGGTCTTGGCGAGGATCTGTTCGTAGGTGGCGGCGGCTTTGCCGAAATATTCATGAGCCGCCGATTCGTCGTCGGAAATCCCCTCCCCGAGCCCGGTGTAGGTTTCGGCAATCCACAGCAAGGAACCGTACGACATCGTCTGGCTGCGCTTCGTCAGTTCCTCGAGAAATCGGTCAAACGATTTGCGGACTTCGATCAGTCTCTGGCGATGCATTGGAGGCGATCAGTCGGGCGATCTCCTTTTCGATCTCTTTGCCCAGCGACACATAGATCGCCGTGACCCCCTCGACCCCGCTAGCGCCCGCGATCTTCTCGAGTTGCTGCATGGCGCCAATTGCCGCGTCAACCTGGTGCCGGCCGATCTGGGCGCGCAGCAAAGACTGATAGACGAAGCTGGCGAAGGTCTTGTTCTTGACTCCTGCAGACGGGCGGGCCGTCTCGTCGTTGACGGCAATCGATGCTGTGACGGAATGTGCGCCTTCGGTCAGCAGCCGCACCGCTTCGTCGTAATTGCCCTGCCCGATCTCGAGGTTGGCAAGCACCGTCTTCCCGGAAACGAGCCACGCGGGCGGATTGCCGGCCGAGTCAGCCGGATCGCCGGCCTTGCCGATGCCGTTTTGCAGGTGTTTTTCGGCCGAGGCCGTCCACTCCTTAATCTGCGCCTCGCGCGAGGGGCCGCCGGCCACGGTTTTCGGCGCCGACAGGGCCGCGCTCCAATACTCGCGGCCCGCGCCGATCTGCGCCTCGGCATATCCGTCTGAACCAGGCGTTACGCTCGCATACCACTGCGCGGCCTCGAGCGGCTGCTTGGACTGATCGTAGAGCTCCGCCATGATCGCGCGGGCATCGTTCGCGCGGTCCTGATCGGGCCAGTTGTGAATCAGAAATTCGGCCGTCGGCCGGGCGATGCGGGCCAGGACGGGCCGCTGCGATTCCGGGCACGTCTTAAATTCCTGGTCCAGTGCGGCCAGGGACACGTGCGCCGCGTCGCGGGCCCATTCGGAGTCGATCGTCTTCAAACGCCGGGCGGCGTAGTCGCCCAAGACGGCGGCCGCGTCGTAGTCCTTCAATTCGTATTCGACGAAGGCCAGGTAATAGCGCGCGCGGTTCAGATCCTTCGGGTCGCGACGCAAGTCGGCCGTCGACATCACGTTCATCAGCTTCTGGCGGGCGTCACGCAACTGCGCTTGCAGCTCGCGTTCGATTTTCGGTTTGTCGTCGGCGCTGGCCGATTCCAGCCGCTCGTGCAGGCCCTGGATGGCCTCGACGCTTTTGGCGGCGAGGGCGAAACCGGAGACGAAGTCACGCGCCTCCGCCCGCTTACTGACGGTGTCAGTCCGTAGCCGGCCCAGCATCGCCACCGCCGGCGTCTGGAACTCGCCGGTCACCCGGCTGACCTCCCGCGCATCGTCGGCCGCCGAGTGGAGTAGACGATCGCGATCGGCCGGACTGCTGTCCTTCGCCGCAGCGAGGTGTTCGGAAGCGACGGCACGCTGCCAGCGGATCGCCAGCCCTACTGGAGTTCGAAGGCGGTCCTTGGCGGCGGCCAGCCAGTTGGTCGCCTCGTTGACGACGATAAAGTCGTTCTTGCCGGGCTTCGAGTTCAAGCACGACAGGTGAGCCAGCGTGGCGTCGTCGCGGAGTTGCTTGATGAAATTGCTCGTTCCCTGCTTTTGCGAGAGCTGGCTGTAGATCCCGAGGGCCTCGGTCGTTTTGCCCATCTCCTCGAAGCAGCGCCCCTCCCAGAACTGGGCGCGGAGGCCGGCTCCCTGAGTACGATAGGTGACCATGATCTGGTCGAACTGTTTGACTGCCTGGTCGAGAGTCTTTTTGAAGTCGTCGGACTTGGGATCGTAAGTCCGCCCCTCCTCGTAGCTGCAGACGCCCAGCATGATCTGCGCGCCCATGTAGCTCGATTCGGCCTGGCTGCGGGCCTCGCTGGCCTTGGGGTCGTCGAGATGGGTCTTGGGAAACTTTTCGTACTCGGCCTTCGAGCGGTCAAACACCGTCTGAAAGATGGCCCGCGATTCGTCGATCAGCTTGCGGGCTTTTTTCTGCGCGGTCTCGCGCTTGAATTGCGGGTCCTGCGACGTGACGCCGGCAAGCGCCGCCCGTGCCTCGTCAAGGTGCAGGTTGGCCCGCTCGAAATCGGCCGTGGCGCACTGTGGGCTGTTGGGATGCGCCTTCGCGAATTTCTCCAATTCGGCGGCCGCTCGTTGCAGCTCCCGCGCTTGCGAGGTTGCGTTTACGAGGGTCCGCGCCGCCTGCAACTGCGTGACGGCTCGCTCAAAATCGAGCGTGGCAGCCATCTCCGGCGAGAGATGTGGTTGCGCTTTGAGCCGATCGATCTCGACCAGAGCGTAATCGTATAGCCCGTGCTCCCGCAGGCCGCGGAGGAACGCCATTTCCAGCGACGAGGCCCGGAGCGGCTGGCCGCTCGCGACAAGCAGGACGATCGCGGTCAGTACGATCCGCGCGGGGCAACGGCGGCAGTGAACGACACCCGTGTACAATCCGTGCCGGCCTGGCTGCATGAGGCTTCCGTTGGATCGCGATCGCGGCGAAGTGGAAAGGCGATGCGTTCGGCTGGTCGGACAAAGCGGGAAGGCTTGTGATCAGCCGAATCACTCAGCGGCAATAATGCCGTGGCAATTATACCCGAATTGGTCGCGGCCGAGACAGGCGCGAGCCGCTTAGAGCCCGCTGCGATGGCCAACCGGCCCGTCCGCCGATTCGGACGAGCGGTAGAGTTCTTCGCCCAGCGAGCCGCTTGACCCGGGGTGGTGCGGCGCGGCGGCCGGCGTTGCCGGAGCCCCCACGGTCGTCGCCTCGACGGAAGTCGGGCTGGCCGTCGGCGTGTTCTCAGGAACGGCCGGACGCGATGTGGCCACCGCCCGGATGAGTAGAATTCCCATCCCCAGCACGAGGATCGATGCGGAGCCGGCGGCAATCATCCGGTGCGAGACCTTCTGACGAACGGTCGCCTGGACGGCGCTCTTCAGCACCTGTTCCCGATGCCGTTTGCAGGGGGAGGGATGAAAGACCGACTCTTCAACCAGTTCTTCGACTTGCTCCAGCGGCAACTCAGGCATGCCGCACCTCTTGAACCACGGAATGGAGGTGCTGCGAAAGCTTTTGCAGGGCATAGCGATAACGGCTGGCTGCCGTATTCGGAGACTGGCCGAGAATTTCTCCGATCTCCGCAAACGTCATTTCTTCCCAGATCTTGAGGACCACCACTTCGGCCTGGGTGGAGGGAAGTTTTCGCAGCGCCAGCCGGACCAGCTGATGGATTTCTTCCTCCCCGTGCGGAGGAGCATCGGACCAGATCCGGGCGTCGGGTCGGGTGAGCGACCGCATCGGCCGTCGGCGACGGACGATGTTGAGGGCCTCGTTGCGGGTGATCTTCAGCAGGTAGGCCCAGGGATAGCGAGCTCGCGCGAGCAGGCCAGGCCGCAGAGCGATCCGCACCAGCGCGGCCTGCACGGCGTCTTCGGCGTCGTCCCGTTGCCGGGTCAGCGTGCTGGCGTAACGAACGAGCCGCGAAGCAGTTGCGTCATACAGCCCACCAAGGGCACTGACCCCCTGCTCTGCCAGCCGTTCGGCACAGAACCGGACGCGGTCGGCAAATTCGCTTGAATCGTGGGTGTCCACGATCGTCTTGACGCTGTCCGGGGTCGGCTTTGTCTTAAAAAACTTCATTGCCAGCGGAAAATCTTGAGTGCGACGGCGAACGACACGACACTCCAGACCGCCATGATTGCGATTTGGCCCCCCTGCGAAGCCAGGGAAGACCCCTCCAGCATGACCGAACGCAAGGCGTTGATCAAGGGGGTTAACGGCAGGACCTGGATGAAGGGCTGGGCGGCCGCCGGAAACCGGTCCGACGAGAAGAAGATGCCCGAAAGCATCCACATCGGCAGCATGACGACGTTCATCAATCCTGAGACTGCCTCGACCGTCTTTGCCCGGCTGGCCACCAACAGGCCAAGGCCGGAGAACATCGTCGCCCCCAGCACCACCAGGACGGCCACCGTCCCGTACGAGCCATAGTAGTAGACGCCGAAGACGTAGCGGGCAAAGAGCAACAGCACCAGCACTTCCGGGATCATGAACAGCATGCGGCTGAGCATGATCGCCGCCAGGAAGTCCCCCTTCTTCATCGGCGTGGCCAGAAATCGCTTGAGCAGTTTGCGAATCCGCATGTCGACCGTCACAAAGCCGACACCCCACAGGCCGCCCCCCATCAGGCTCATCCCCAGCAATCCGGGGACGAGAAAATCGACATAGCGGCCGCCCGGCTCTTCGAACTTCTGCTCGGTCGATTTGACCGGGTCGACACGGCCGGCCGCCTGTTGCAGGGTATTGTTCACCGACTCGCGGGCGACGACGTTTTCTGGCCGCGACGGATCGAATTCGTATTGGTAGGTCACCGGGCTGCCGGTCGCCGAGACGACCAGTTGCGTCTTGCCGGTTCGTAAACGAACGCGGCACTCGGTGGCATCGCACGTCCTGACCTGGAATCGCGCGTCGGCCGACAGCGCTTTGACGATGGTAACCGACTGCGGCCCCGATTCGACGTCGACGATCACGTGCTCCGCCGGCTGGTTACGAAAGGCGATACCCAGCCCCACGATCATCAGGATCGGGAAGACATACACCCAGAAGACGGCCTCGGGCTCGCGAAAGAATTCCTTTAGGCGCGCCAGCACGAGCTGAGCGATCGGACGATCGAAGAATCCGCGCGGCCGTGCGGCCGCCGACTCGATCTGTTGCGCAGGAGGTGGAGTCTCGGCGATGGTCATGGGGTCGAAACGTCCTCTTCCTCCAAGTGGCGGCCGGCCAGCTTGACGAAAACGTCCTCCAGGCTGGCGTGGCGCGTCGACAGGCTTGCCAGCGGCCAGCGTTTTCCTTCGAGCGTCGTGAGCAATGCCGGCAGCGTGCGGTGCGGCTCGGCGACCGACAGACAAATCCGTCCGTGATCGACGTAGGCCGACTGCACTGTGGGCAGGCGCGAGAAGAGATCGAGGTCGCCGGAGATTTCGTTCGCGGCACCGTTCGAGTCGCTTCCTAGCGTGAACTCGATCACGTGTTCGCCCCCCAGGCTGACGATTAACTCACGCGGCGTTCCCTGCGCGATAACTTTACCGCGGTCGACAATCGCGACGCGATCGCAGAGCCGCTCAGCCTCGTCAAGATAATGCGTGGTGAGCAGGACCGTTCGTCCCCGGCGGCGATAGTCGCGAATGATCTCCCACAGCTGCCGTCGCGATTTCGGATCGAGGCCCGTCGTGGGCTCGTCGAGAAATAACAGCTCTGGATTGCCGACGAGTGCGCAGGCGACGGCCAGCCGTTGCTTCTGACCGCCCGAAAGCTTGCCGACCCAGGTCTTGGCTTTCTCCGTGAGTTCGACCTGCTCCATCACTTTGGCCGGTTCGGTCCCCTGCTTGTAGAAACTGCGAAACAGGTCCAACGTTTCCCGGACGGACAGCTTCTCGGACAGTTTTGTTTCTTGAAACGAAATGCCGATCCGTTGGCGGATGGCGTCCTCGTGCTGGCCCCATCGACGACCGAGCACTTCGACGTCGCCTGACGTCGGCGCGAGCAGGCCTTCCATGATCTCAATCGTGGTGGTCTTGCCCGCTCCGTTGGGGCCGAGCAATCCGAAGCACTCGCCCTCGACGACTTCTAAATCGAGACCGCGGACCGCCTCCACCGGGGGGCGGCCTTCGTAGGTCTTCACGAGATTTTGACAGTGGATGACGGAGCGCATACCTAACGCAAGGACAAGCGGGGCTATGTGGACGTTCGCTCATTATTGAGAAGCAAGCGCAATCCGTCCATTGCCGCCAGTCGCGCGTGTAGTTCGTCGCCGATGCGCCGTTCTTGCGTGATTGCGGAAGGATTTGCGGCGCCCACGCCTGCATTTTGCTCGCCCATCGAACGGCGGCTGTCAGCGGTTGGCGGAAATTCGGACGTATTTTTGGATCAGTCGTGGATTCTCTTACGCGTTTTGCGTTTATTAGCGCCGTGCTGCGGCGCCACGATTCGGCTCAGCGCATTCGTCGCCAGGACGACGGAGGCTTAGCCGCAACCGCCGCGGCACGTCAATGTTAGAGCACGGCCGGATCGCGTGCCGTTCCATGGGAGGGCAGCCCAGCGGGACTGTCACCGCGCTTTGCGTGTGCATACGTCATTTCAGTGTTGAACCGTACACTGAGCGCGCGGGCCTCGATGGAACTGTTTTGGTAAATCTTTCCACGCACCCGCTGCGCCCGGCGGCGGCCCCCCTCTGGGACCGACGCAAAAGTCGCCGTCCGGAAAAATTCCGGTGGTCTCGCGACTTGAGTTCCGCGGACGCGACGCCGGCCCCCCGAAGTTCTTATTCGTCGTCGTGTTGCGAGCGTCCGAGCCGCATCCGGCGATCGATGCATGTTGGATGGTTTCTTGCCATCCGTTTCGCGGCGAAACCGCGGGGTCCGCCGTCGAGCAGTCCATTGGTATGCAGTTTCCTCTCTGGGGACCGCTCGGGCCTGCCAGAACATCCTGTCGAACAATTGAGCCGCCACAAACTCTGTCCTTCACGAGTGCCGGCAAATTCCCGGGGCCAATCCGTTTTGAAATCGGCGATGAGCCGCGCCGGGTAGTGTGCGCGCCGAGCGCGACACGGTGCCGCCGCGGTCCAACGTCTCGCAACCCACGTCACCAGCCGGGCCGCGAAAGAGAACCCACGATGAATCGCAATCGCCGACGAGCGCGGCTCCGCGCGTACCGTGCGATCCCGTTCGCTTCGTTCAGCATCCGGCCGACGTTTGCGAGCAACGAGTCCTGGCCTTGGTCACGTCGGGCGCCGCGACGGCTTCGGATTCTGATGACGGGAGACGCGCCGGCTGCACTCCCAGGTGTGGCGCACCCGAGCAACATTCCGGGGCGCGCCCCGCTCGAGTAGTTGGCAGCACTCACACGACCGGGCCGTGGGGTCCGATGGTTTAGGCGAACGATTGGG
Source organism: uncultured Planctomycetaceae bacterium (assembly GCA_963813715.1). Taxonomy (GTDB): domain Bacteria; phylum Planctomycetota; class Planctomycetia; order Planctomycetales; family Planctomycetaceae; genus DASPSM01. The sequence goes on from CAWFAK010000017.1 coordinate 271,164, forward strand.
ATCGCCGTATCGAGCGAGTCGTTGCCGCGAACCGGTCGGCCCGTCTGGCCAAATCACTCGGGTCAAACGACGCGGGCCATCGAGTCAGGGCCTGTATCCTGGCCGGGTCAGTCGGCGTGCGGCGGACGACCGTCGCGTGACTGAGCCCTTCGTACCTGAACACCGAAAGAGGAACCGGGCCAATTTCCAAAAAGGGGAACCACGATGAAACGCAGTTGGAAACGGAACCGGAGTCGAGCCCTACGACGCAATCCGCAAAAATTCACGCAACATGCCGCCGACGTGCTCGAGCCGCGAGTGCTGTTGTCGGCGACGACGGCCGCTCCGGCGGCGAAAACCCCGGCGCCAACCGCGTCGAGCGTCGAATCCTTCAACGGTGCCGGCAACAACATCGCCAACCCGACTTGGGGTCAGGCGGGCACCGACTTGCTGCGGCTCACTCCCGCGCAATATGCCAACGGCATCAATTCGCCGTCGTTGCCGCAAGATCCGAGCGCCCGGCTCATTTCCAATATCGTCAACAACCAGGCCGATCCGGCCGATCCGTCGCAGGACATCGCGACGGTCGATCAGAATTCCCTGTCCGATTTTGGCTACGCCTTCGGTCAGTTCATCGATCATGACCTCGATCTGACGCAAGGGACGGGCGCGTCCGATCCGATTCAGGTGCCGGTGGGTGATCCGATCGGCGGGCCCAACGACACGCCTCTGGCCTTCCAGCGTTCGGCAACCGATCCGGCAACGGGGACGAGCACCAGCAACCCGCTGCAGAATCCGACGTCGGTGACTTCGTATCTCGACCTGTCGCAGGTCTACGGTTCGGACCTGGCGACCGACAACGCCTTGCGGACCTTTGTCGGCGGGCAGATGAAAACCAGCGCGGGTGGATTGCTTCCGCTCGACAACAGCACCTATTTCACCCCAACCCAGCTGGCGCAAATCAACGCCTCGGTCGGCGGAATGGCCGACGATGGGCCGCTGCCCGAGTCGCAGATGTTCGTCACGGGCGACACCCGCGGCAACGAGAACCTCGAGCTGACCGCTTTGCAGACGCTGTTTCTCGACAACCACAACCGCATTGCGGCGGAGCTGCAGAAGGAGAATCCGACTTGGACCGACCAGCAGCTCTTCGATGAGGCCCGCAAACTTAACATCGCGGAGTATCAGTCGATCATTTACAACGAGTGGATTCCGGCCGTGCTGGGCCAGAATGCCCTGCCCGCCTACACGGGCTACAATCCGAACGTCAACGCCACGATCGCGGACGAGTTCTCAACCGTGGCCTTCCGCTTCGGCCACAGCCTCCTAAGCGGACAGATTGAACGGCAGGGAAATGACGGTCAGGCAGTCGCCGGCGACGTACCGCTCGAACAAGACTTCTTCGACCCGAACTTGCTCAGTGGCCAAGGCCAGCCGACCACGGTCGACCCGCTCACGGGTCTCACGAGCACGAGCATCGGCGCCATTCTCAAAGGCGATGCCGACGGCAATTCCCAGGCCTCCGACGTCGAGACGATCAACGAAGTCCGCGACGAGCTCTTCAACGAGGTCGTGCCCGGCGTCGGTTACGGCCAGGACCTGATTGCCCTCGATATCCAACGGGGCCGCGACCAGGGAATCGGCTCGTACAACGAAGTCCGCCAGGCGCTGGGGCTGGCGCCCGTTACCAGCTTCGCGCAGATCACGTCGAATGTGACGGTCCAGAAGGAGCTGCAAGAAGCATACGGCAACGTCAATAACATCGACGCGTTCGAGGGGGGGCTGGCCGAAGACCATGTCCCCGGGTCGGACGTCGGCCAGCTATTCCAGACGATTCTGGTCAATCAGTTTACACGGTTGAGGGACGGAGATCGCTTCTTCTATCTCAACGAAACGTTCACGCCGGCCGAGCAGGCGATTCTGAACCAGGGAAACACGTTGGCGAAGGTCATCGAGTCCAACACCAACATCACCAACCTGCAAAGCGACGTGTTCCTGTTCAAGGCTTCGATCAGCGGGACGGTCAACCTGAATCTGTTCGGCGGAAACCGCGGCGGAATCGGGCTACCCGGACTCACGGTGCAACTGCAGGACACGAGCGGCGACATTTTGGCCACAACCACGACCGGTCGCGGCGGCAGTTACAGCTTCAACCAGCTCAGCACCGGCAACACAAACCTGGCGCTGACTCCCGGCGTGAGCGGGACGGGGACCTATCAGATCGTCGTCGTCTTGCCGTCGTTCCTCGAGCAGATCGGCCAAGGTCCCGGAACCATCACCGTGACTCGCGGCGGCCAGAACTTTCCGAACGTCAATTTCGAGGTGGGACTCAATTTCAGCGGCACGAGCCCGCAATCGTTCCAGGCCGATTTGTCATCATTGCAGTCGATCCTGACCGGATCAGGAGCCCAGTCGACCGTGGGTGATAACGGCGGAACAACCGAGGGCAACACCGGCGCTACGACGCGCGTCACGGCAAGGGGTGGCACCGCGACGACGAATCCGTCGGCATTACTCAGCGAGTTGGAAAGCGAACTGTCGTCCCTGCAAACGAGCTGGTCTGGCACGGGCACGACGAGCGCCAATGCGGGCGGCTCGGCGGCTGCGTCCTCGTCCTCGGGGGCGAACAGCGGCGTGGTTGATTCGGCCGACTCGAGCGACTCCGGCTCCAGCGGCGCCGGAGGCTCCGCGAACCCGCCGACACAGTCGCTCGATGCGGCGTTCGAGGAGTTCTCGAAGATCGCCGACAGTTTGAAGTAGCTCTCCGGCAGTTCGAGCGAGATCCCAGCGCTCGAGGCCGTTGCGAGCCGGCCGGTTTCTGCCCCCGAACCGACCGGCTCGCATTTTTTTGCCGGGGCCGGTCCGTCTCCGCCGCGGACGAAGCCTGCTAAGATACAAAGCATCCCCGCGAATCGGAGTGATCCATGCCCGAAGTCCCCAAGTCCGGCGGAGTTGAAGAGCGGCTTTACGTGCCCGACCATGCCGGCTGGAAGGCAGCCATCAAGCAGGACTGGAACAAGGAATACTGTTACATCCAGCGTGCGGGCGAGGAGTTTTATCACTTGCTCGTCACGGGCGAGATTTACCTGCAGCGCGGCACCGAGAAATACTGCTTGAGCTGCGCCCTGCGCCACGGATACATCACACACGAGCGAGCGTTCTGGCTACGGCGGCCCAGTTCCGTTGCCGCAGAACAAACGATCGAGCCGTCTGAGACCTAGCGGTCACCGAGCCGGTCGGCTACGACTCGTATTCGGACAGCTCGGACAGATCGATGCCCGACGTTCCAGTCACGTTGCGTAGGGGAGCGGTTTCGGCCGCACGCGCGGCGGGTCCGCCCACGGCCTGGCTACGATGCGCGAGGTGCGTCATCATTTCGACCGCCAGCAGGTCGGCTCGCGACATCACGTGACGCGCGCTGCGGTTGCCCAGGCCCTTCACCAGGCTCTCGACGCAGCCCAAATGCAACTGCAGGGCCTCGTGCGGCGGCATCCGTGCGGCGAGCAGTCGATCGGTCATTTCCGAAATCTCGGCCGCCAGGCTGCCGGAACCCATCAGCACGTAAGAACGCAGCAGCGAGGCATAGTCGGCCGCGAACTGATGCGTAGCATCCTCTTCGGTTTCGACAGCGGCGGATTCGACCGACACGTCCTGGTGGAAGCGTTCGGCACGCGGGTTGGTCGGTTGACGCAAAGGATGCGGCAACGCTTCCAACTCGGCGATCAATTGTCGTTGGTGCGCGAGCAATTGCTCGGATTCGTCGCGCTCACGCACGAGGCGGCGATGGTTGGCTGTGGTCAACGTGCGGTTCTCTCGCTGTAACACTCCGCGGATCAGCGATCGCTTGACGACTCCGCCAAGCGAGGCAGATTCCCAACCGCGCGGCGAGACGAAGACATCGCAATCACAGTTGCAGGCTTCGTTCCACTCGGCATCCGTCAGCAGGCGGCCGACGACAACCACCGGCTCCAGACAGCCGGCGGTCCGGGCGGCGCGGATCAGCCCGAACGGCCCATTATCGTCCGAGGGAGCCGCGAGCGAGGCGGGCACATCGACGAGCAGACAGTCAAACTGCTCTTCGCGGAGACGCGAAAGCGCAGCTCGCGGCGACGAGACCCAAACCAGCCGCGGCGGCGCTAACCCCACGGCGTTCAGTCCGACGGTGAGCAACACCCAAGAGGGCTCGCGCTCGCAAACGCACAACAAGCGCGGGGCTCCGCCCTGGTACCGGGCGGATGGGCTCGGTTCGGCCACGTCTTCCGCTGGCTTGGGCGCGGACTTCAGAATGCTGCCAAAAGGTTCGGGCATGCGACAGTCGCTCGAGGCTCAGCGCGAATCCTGGCGAAGAGGATTACTTCGAGCCCTGGACGATCAGGATTTTTTGTAGGAGAGCGAATCGCGAACGCCGCGTTGCGCCGGAATTCAGCACTGCGCGGACAACGAGACGGGAGAAAGGGCCGTCTTTTAGGCCCGGAGAGGCACCGCTGTCAAGACCGGGATGACGCGGCAGTTCAGGTGGTCTGGGCGTTCTCGATCGGCATGTGCCTGATCCGCCGCCCGCCTAATGCGACGATGATCGCAGAAAACCGATTTTAGATTGCACCGACCGGCTGGGAGCACTGGCGTACGACGAGATGGTTTAGCACTTCGTCGACGCCGGCCACGCTACGGGCCAGGTTGCAGATGTCGTGGTCGGTTTCGCCTTCCAGCACGCCTTCGAGGCACACCCCGTTGGGAATTCGGCGGATCACCAGCGAGGCAATCTGCAGCCCCGGCTGGGAGCGCAGCCGGCGATGCACGGCTTGCTCGAGTCCGTGCGGTGCTCCGATCAAATGGAGCGCCTCGGACTGACCAGCCGGCTCGAAAAAGCGCGTGACGAGCCAACTTCAGGGCGGCGGTTCCGCATCCTCGATTCCTTTCTGGGCAATACCGGCTGACGCTCGGCGTCAGTTCGAGCGAGACTCGAACATCAAGATTCTAAACCGCTCCCATTCAGTCTGCGAGCGTGCGGAACAAAAATCCACATCCTCGCGACGGATTTTGGCGATGGTTCCGCGCAACCCTTTTCTTAGTGATGCCCTTCCAAGGCCGCAGCTTAAGCGTGTCTCGCAGGGCCACCGGGACGGCCGCGTATGGGCACTGACCAAGAACGCGATTCTCAGTAGGCCCCGCGTCCGGTGACGACGGCCGGAATGGTCAACATCAGCAGCTTCAGATCCAGCAGCAAACTGCGGTTCTGGATGTAGTCCAGATCGAGCTGCACCTGCTCAGAAAACGGAAGGTCGCCGCGGCCGCTCACCTGCCAGATGCAGGTGATACCGGGCTGGACGTGCAAGCGGCGACGGTCGCGATCAGAATAAAGGTTCACCTCGGAGGGGACCGGCGGGCGCGGACCAACGAGCGACATATCGCCCACCACAACGTTCCAGAGCTGGGGCAATTCGTCGATGCTCGTCTTGCGGATGATCCGGCCGATCCAGGTGATCCGGGGATCGCGGGGATCTTGAACGTCCGCGGATCGGCGTGATGGTTCAGCGCCTGCAGCTCTTCTTTCAGCCGCTCCGCGTGCGGGACCATCGAGCGGAACTTGTAGCACGTGAACTCCGCGCCGTCTTTGCCGACGCGCGTCTGCGTAAAGAACACCGGTCCATGATCCCAAAGCTTGATCGACAGTGCGACCAATGCCAAGAGGGGTGAGATCAGAACCAGAATCGGCAACGTGACGGCCAAGTCGAGGACGCGCTTGGCGATCAGGTAGCCCCGCAGGCTGACGTGAGCGGCCTCGGTCGTGTCGACAAACGTCTGCCAGGTGCGAAACTGAGAAGCATCGATCGCAGCATCCGAAGGATACTCGTGAGTCATTGGACTGCTCGACTCCTACTGTAAAAACCTGAACTCCGTCCAAGTCGCTACGGCGGAACAGGCAAAATCATTTTGCTGAACGTCTTCGAGCAAGCAGCAGAGACCTTGATCGCGCCCCGTACCACGAACAATTCCCTTGCTCGTGTGTATGTTTTGGCCCACTGCGGGTACGGAGGGATAAGCTAGGCGCTCTGCGGGAATACAGCTCCGGTAAAATTGGACTCTTGAGAAAAGTGTCTCCACACCCCGCAGTTTGACAAGCACGGACTTTACCAATCTACAATCACGCAGTTCAAGCGTTGGGGCGCGAACTCACCGGTTTTTTTCCAAGCCCTCACCATCGATTCACGCGATGGAGTTCATTTTTCACAGACGACCCGCTAGCGTTTGAACACTCCGGGCCGCAGAGACTGACAGCTGGCACGCACCGTTCTGGGGAGAAAGAGGCTGGAAAAGCTCAGGCTTGCGGCCGTCTGACTCGTGGCATTCTCAGGATGCAGATCGAAGTCAGGCCCCCCTCGCGCGGACCGCAGTCCGCCATTCATCCGCTCGCCAGCTGCGCGGCTCGAGGGCAGCGTCGCCGCGAAATCCGCTCACCTTCAGGACGGGCTCGGGACATGAGCAAGTGACGTTCCCAAAAATCGCCGCCATCATCATCAACTACAAAACCCCCGTTTTGACTCTGGATTGTCTGGCCTCGCTCCAGCCGGAGTTGGCGGACCTTCCTAATTCTCGGGCATTTGTGGTGGACAATGCGTCAAACGACGACTCCGTTTCCATTATGGAACGCGAGATAAAATCGCGGTCCTGGGAAAGTTGGGTGGAAATCGTCAGATCGGAGCAAAACGCCGGCTTCTCAGCGGGCAACAACCTCGGGATCGCCGCCGCCCGTCAGCTGGGAGAGCTTGATGGTTACTTATTGACTAACAGCGACACGATCATCCATCGCGGCGCCGTCAAAGCGCTCGCCGTGGCACTGACGCGCTCGCCGAAGACTGGACTGGTCGGTCCGCGGCTCGAATGGCCCTCCGGTGAGGTCCAAGCCAGCTGCTTCCGCGCGATCAGTCCGGTGCGTGAGCTGGCGGCCGCAGCCAAGACAGGCGTGCTGTCCCGACTCCTTCGCGGCGACCTGCCGATTCCCATGGATCCGCGCGACGGTGCCCAGTCCGAAACCGTGGAGTGGATCAGCTTCGCCTGCGTCCTGGTGCGGGCGGAAGCCTTCGCCGCCATCGGCCCGATGGATGAGGGCTTTTTCATGTATTACGAGGATGTCGACTACTCCTGCCGCGCTCGCGCGGCCGGCTGGCAAATTGCTTATGCTCCGGAAGCCCGGGTCGTACATCTGCGCGGCGATCGCACCCCTCAGGAGTTTGCCCAGGAAGAGCGAAAACGCCGTCCGCGGTTTTACTACGAGGCGCGGTCGCGATACCTGGCCAAGCACTACGGACGCACCGGTCCGCTACGGGCCAATTTGTGCTGGACGCTGGGGCGGGGGATTTCTCTCTTACGCGAACTGACGTCGGGAAAGCTTCCGCATACTGTCGCCAACGAAGCTCGCGACATTTGGACCGGCGCGCTTTGCGGATTCTCCGGACAATTGACTAACTAACCTTGCGTACAGGCCTAATCGGAACTCAGGTGACGTCGAGCCAATCAAGCGACCGCGAAATTAAGCCCGTGGTTCGCGTCGGTTGCTGTGCCGAAGTGACCGATCCGGCCTGGCGTTGGCTGGGCGACGACCTAGGGCCGCCCCTGGCTCAGTGGACGGTGGTGCTGACCCGCCCCCGCAATCAGTGGGAACGGGTGATCAAGCGGCCCGCGCTCGCCCGTTATCGGGCCTGTCGCGAATTGGCCCGCGGGGCGGCTACTGGCAAGTTCGATCTGATCTTCACGCACTTACCCCTCATGACCTGTTGGACGGAGCTCTTTAGCTTGGGGCGTCGTCGCTGTCCACACATAGCGTTCGCCTTCAATTTCACCGATCTGCCGGGCGGCCGGCGGCTGGCCCTGATGAGGCGGGCCTTTCGCACGGTCGATCAGTTCATCGTCTTCTCGAGTTTCGAGCGCAATCTCTATAGCGAGTACTTCGGCATCCCCGAGGATCGCATCGACGTGATCCCGTGGCGCATCCGCGACCCCCGCGCCTCGACCGCGTTGAATCGCGACGCGACGTCAGCGACTGCATCCGGAGTCGCGGATCGGCTGAACGCCATCTGTGCCGTCGGCAGCCAGGGGCGCGACTATGCCACGCTATTTGAGGCGATGCGACTGGTGCCGCACATCCCGCTCGTTCTGGTGGCGGGAGCCAAGAATCTGGAGGGGCTCAGCCCGCCCCCCAACGTCGAGGTCCGCCAAAACATCCCCCTGGCTGAGGCCGAGTCCGTGATGCGGCGTTCGCGATTTGTCGTCGTGCCTCTGCGGGATGAGCGGACGGCCTGCGGGCACGTGACGATCATTTACTCGATGTTTCAGGAGCGGGCCGTCGTGGCGACCAATTCGGCGGCGCTCGCAGAATACGTCGTTCCCGGCGGCACGGGCGTTTTCGTTCCCCCTCAAGACGCAAGTGCTTTGGCCCGCGCCATCGAGGACTTGTGGAGCAGGCCTGACGAAGCCGCCCGCCTCGGCGCCACCGGCCGTGAGTTTGCCTTGGCCAATTGCCTGGAATCGCAAACCGTGGCTTACATCGGCCGACTGATCGAACGGGTCAAAACGACGGGCCAGGTTTAATTCGATCCGATGGCGGGCTCACAACCGCGTTCTGCGTCGCTCACGGTCTTCGATCGCCCTATCACACCGAAGTGGTCGCGCCGCTCCGCGCGCCAGCGGGTTGCGGCGGCCAAAGCGCCCGCCGCGGGCCGGTCTTTTGCAGCGGCAGCGCGGCCTCGAAGGCCTCCATGGGCTCAGGCTTCGCGAAGACCGGGCGCAGCACGGCCCCGCTCACTCCGCCGATTACCGCCGTGATCACGGGGTTGAGCATGGCGTTCAGAATGTTGTCGATCGAATACAGAGTCAGAATCACGGCAAACGCGCAGATTGCCGCAAAGGAGGGATCGCTCCACAAAGGCCCCTTCAGCCGCCACCAGAGGCGGATCGGCGGAAGTATGTAGATCATCGTCACAGCCGCCAGGCCGATGACCCCCGATTCGCCGAGCGCGATAATCCACTCGCCGTCGGTCGTCGAGATGTCCTTACCGTACTCGTTGAGCACGCGGCTGCGGCCGAAGCGGCCCCAGCCCCACCAATACCGCTGCAGGGCCTTGGTGGAGAGGATGTCTTCGTTTTGCAGTCGAAACTCTAATGACTGGGCCCGCTCTCGGCCGACCGTGCTCTCGGCGATGTGGACCATTTGCATCCCGTCCCAATAGGAGCCGGCCCGCAGCATCGGATACACCACGGCCGGCACACAGAGGAACACAATGGGCGTCGCCCGGCCCAATTTGCGAATCGCGAACAGACAGCCGAGTCCGGCCATCATAAGGACTATTGCACCCGTCGACTTGCAAAAGATGGTCGTGACGAACAGCGCGAAGATCATCCAGCCCGAGTCGCGCTTGCCGATCTTCTTGAGAGCGCCCGTGAACCACATCCAAATCCCCAGGATCGACGCGCTCGTCATCCACATGCCGAGCATCAATCCGCTGGCCATCAAACCCTGAGGCCGCCAGCCGCCGAGCCGGGTGCCGGAAAAGCCCCCCTCGACGCCGTAAAGGAACTTCGAAATCTGCGGGCTCATGCGGATTTCAAACCAGCAAATCGGAATGTAGATGAGCGCTCCAATGACGAAGCCGAAGGCCAGTTCCTTTAGGGCCTCGGCATCAGTGAAGTAGACGCGGCCGATGAAGTACGGCATGCCCCAGGTGATGCACCGGTTGACCGACCACGACAACGAGTCGTACATGTCGATCCCTTCGACGCTGTTCGTGACGAAGGGCATGAAACACCAGATAACGATCGGCAGGTCGATCCAGCGCGGGCGAATCGAGAGCAGCGCGTCGATATCGAACACCATGGCCGCCAAGAGAATGCCTGCGCAGGTCGCTGCCATCTTCGAATAGTCGGGCAGGCCCGGCAGGTCGAAGGTTGCTGCGGGCAGAAACAGCCAGCCGGCCATGAACGCGGTGACAACGGCGCGCCGCGGCGGCAGCCACATGAACAGTAGCAACACGCAGGGTACCCAGCCGAACAGGGTAATCGGAACCAGAATCGTCATGCGTTCGTTCTCGGCCGATTCGTTGCGCGGGTGGCCCGACCCCGGCGGCGCTCGACCACTGCAGCGTAGGTTTCGACCGTCTGTTCCGCAATCGACCGCGGAGCGTACCGTCGGGCCACGTCGGACCGAGCGGCCTCGCCCAGCTGCGCGCCCCATTCCGGCGCGTCGAGCAAGCGGGCGATCTGGTTTGCGAGCGACCGCGGATCGCCGGAAGCGAACAACAAGCCCGTTTCCAGGTCGCGGACGATTTCGGCGAGGCCGCCGGAGTTGGCGACGATCACCGGGCAGCCGAGACTCAACGCCTCGACGGCCGTGTAGCCAAAGGTCTCATAACGCGAGGGGACGATAGTGACCAGTCCACGCCGTCGAAACGCGTCGATCGCGCCGGGCGGCTGCTGTCCATGGACGACGATCCGTTTGCGGACGTTCGTATCGGGAACACGCCGGTTGAGGTACGCGTCGACGTGAACCAGCTCGCCCGTCTCGTCGAGCAGGCCACGATCGGGCCCGACAAAATCGAGCGTGAGAGTCGGGCGAGCGGCCGCCAGGAGCGCGAACGCGTCGATCATCACGTCGCCTCCCTTATGACGATCAAAGCGGCCAACGAACACGATGCGGTTTCGATCGCAGTCGGGGAGATTCCAAGCCGGGCCGCGCAGTCGGCAATCGATGGGGGGCGGGATCACCGCCGCGTGCTCGAGCGCCAGTCCATAGTGCGCACGCGTTTGTTCCAGCGTGTCGCGCGATGGTGACGTGACTGCGTCGGCGCGGGCGATGACCTCGCGCTCCAATCGGTCTCGGCGGGCAAAAGCAGCGTCTTCCTTCACGCCCAGTGCGCGGCCGTTCAAAAACCACGGGCCGTGCAAGCGAACCACGACCGGCACTCGTCCCAGCTTGATGACGGGCAGCGCCAAGCCCAGCGCCTCCTCGATCTCGATCAAATCGAGCGGAAACCGTTCGACCGCAACGCGCGCGGCACGTGCCATCATGGTTAGCCGTGTGTTGAGCAGAATGTCGGCTCCGAACAAGCGGCTGGCCTTATTGGCCACTCGGCTCCAAAGTGTGCTTCGCGGCTGGAACTGCGAGATGTCGAGAATGTCGCCGGAGTCGGACGCGGTTTGCGGCTGCTGGTCAGTGCTCGGCGCGACGTGCCAGGTCAAGATCACCGGGCGGACGCCCAGTTCGCGAAGTGCTGCCTCAAGCTCGACCGTGTGCGTGACGATGCCGTTGGGCGAGGCGCCGCGCGGCCAGTCCGGGGTCGACAACCCCACACAGAGCGGGCCACGTCGCGTGGAGGTTTCCGCACTCATGCGTTGAGAATGAACAAATCAGGGAACGAATCGCATGAAGACCAGACCGACGGCACAACCCGCCAGCGTCATGGCCACAGGCCAGAGCTCCCGTCCGAACCGCAAGAGCCCGGCCCGGTATAAGGTCGCATATAGGATGACCAGCACCGGAGTCTCCGACAGCGCCACCGCCCACACGACCCCCGGTAGCCCCCACTGGTAATAGGACAGCGGAACCGAGATCACGACCCAGACCGTGCGGACGGCCAGGCTAAACGCGATCGCCCGCGTCGCGTCGATGGCGATGCAGCATGCCGAAAGCGGGTTGAACAGGCACTTCATTGCCGAGCGAATGCAAAGGATCTGAAAGATCCAACCGGCTTCCCAGAATTTGTCCGACAAAAGGAGCTTCACGATCCCGGTGCCGGCCGTCATGCAAAATCCGAGCGCGGGCATGTGCAACAGCTCCATGACCCCGCGCAGTCGGTAAAACGAGCGGATCAGGTCGCTCTTGGCAGTGCGGAAGGCCGAGCTGTACGCCGGAAACAGGACTTGTCGCGACAGCCGCTGATTGAGCGAAACCAATGGGTCGGCCAGCTTGATCGCCAGTCCGTAAACGCCGACCTGACCGATCGAGATGTAGCGCCCCAAGAGTAGCACGTCGAGCTGCCGGGCCGTGAAGTCGAGCGCGCTATTCACAAAGATCCATTTGCCGAAATGAAACTGCGTGCGTGCCGCGTCGCGCTCGAAGTGAAACCGACTGGGCGGGCCCGGCAGCGCCAGGTGCGAGAGCACGAGCACCAGCACGCAGCCCACGGTCGTGCCGCCGGTGAAGGCCCACACCGATGGCCACATCCACGCCCAGGCGACGGTGACGAGAAAGCCCGAGAGCTGCCTTAGAAATTCCAGCACCGTCACCCGCTCGAGCTTCATGTGCCGCACGCACCAATGCAGCGCCGAAGCGTCGAAACTGTCGATCAACACGGTCAGCCCGACGACGGGAATCAAGATTCCGAGAATCGGCTGCTTATAAAACCAGGCGTACGGAAAGCCCAGGGCGCAGGCCAGGAGCCACAGCCCGACTCCTCGCACCGCTTGCAGCGTCCACGCAGTGTTGAGGAACGCCGGATCGTCGCCGCGCTGATCGCGAATAATGGCCGGCCCGGAACCGGTCGCGGTGAAGTTCGCGAGCCCTTCGAGAAAAACGTTCGCCAGGCGATAGAGTCCGTACGCTTCGCGATCGAGCAGTCGCGTGAGGACGACGCTGCTCACCAGACTCAGCGCCTGCCCGCCGCCAAAGCCGATCATCGTGACGGCGGAGCCGCGGAGGATTTGGGGCCGCCCAATCGACTGACGAGCGTCGGCGGCAATGGTGCCAACGGTCGCGGTCGCGTCGCCTGCGTTGGGCGCCGCGGCGGAACTGCTGGCTGATCCCTCGAGGCTGTCGGTCGGTGGCTCAACGACAACGGGGATGGACGGAGAAGATGCAGGCATCGAAGTGCGAAATTACCGGTCAGCGCGTTTAGAGTCTAGGGTGCTTGTCTCAAATCAACGATCGCCTTCGCGACATTCGAATTCAGACAAGCGCTCCGTTCTGGCACGAGTTTCGCGTGTCACGCACAAATTCGCGCAGTCTTGATCTTGATTGTTTACGCGCGCGGCGCGTGATGTATTCTCAGCGTCGCGCATCGCTTTTGGGTGCGGGCGGCGAAGTCTGGACGGCTTCCGCGTGGAGACGGCGGGCAATTCGATGCAGCAGGGACGCGACTGACATTGATGCAACTGAGGTTGTTGCAACTGGCACTGTCGGCATTGTAATTTCGTCCGCTGATTGAAATGTGAGAGCGAACTTCGCATGTCCCCCAGTGATCTTTTGAATCCCATCGACCAGGACGCTTTGCGCCGCACGTCCGGAAGTCAAAACCTGTCCCCAATTTCGTCATCGACAATTTTCTGAAGCCCGACTTTGCCCAGCGCGTTGCCGAGGCATTTCCGCCTTACCAGCAGGCACTGGCGGTGGGGCGATCGTTTCAGGCGGTGAACGAAAAAGGAAAAGTTCAGGTCACGGATTCTGCACAATTCCCCGAGCCGATCCGCCAACTGAACGAGCTGCTGGCAGCGCCCGAGTTGCTCGGTCTGCTCTCGTATGCACTTGATATTCCCGAATTACTGGCCGACTCCCAATTGGTCGGGGGCGGCATGCATCAGACGGCGGCCCGCGGCCACCTGGACGTCCACGTCGATTTCAATTTTCTCGAAGAGCGGCAGTGGCACCGCCGCGCCAACCTGCTGATCTTTTTCAATCGCGAATGGCCGGCCGAATGGGGCGGCGAGTTCGAGCTGTGGGATGCGGAGGTGAAGGTCCGGCATCACGCCCACTTGCCGATCTTCAATCGTTGCGTGGTGTTCGAGACCAACGAAATCAGTTTCCACGGCGTGTCGGCCGTCAAATGCCCGCCCGGCCAGGCGCGGAAGTCGTTCGCCGCCTATTACTACACGACGGCGGCGCCCGCGCACTGGGGCGGCCAGTCGCACTCCACGATCTTTCGCGCCCGCCCCGACGAATTTCTCAAGGGCACGGTGGCGATGCCCGCCGAAAAGGCCAAGCGTTGGTTTCACGGCGCCCTGCGGCGGATGAAGCAGCGAACCTTGGGCTAACCGGCGACTGCGACCAATTAGGGAGCGGCCAACGGTAGAGAGCGGGCGAAGTAGGGAGTTATGAAGCCAAATTATCTGGTGATCGGTGCGGCCAAATGCGCCACGACCACGATCCGCGTGCTTCTTGGACGCCATCCGGACATCTTCATGGTGCGTCCGGAGCCTCAGTTCTTTAACGACGATTGGGTCTTCAAGCGCGGTCACAAGTGGTACGAGTCGCTCTTCGACGAAGCGGGCGATCGCCCGTGGCGCGGCGAAGGCTCGAATTCGTACACGATGCACGAGCGGTTTCCGCAGGCCTTCGAGCGGCTGACCAGCTTTCTGCCCAAGCTCAAGCTGTTCTATGTCGTCCGCGAGCCCTTTTCGCGGATCGAGTCGTTCTGGCTCGAGCTCCGCTCGCATCATCCCGACTACGCTCATCCCGATTTCAATAAGGCCGTCTTTGCCAACCGGGCCGATTTAACCGATGCGTCCAACTACCTGCGGCAGCTCGAGCCGTATCGAAAGTTTTATGGCGACGACTCGATTCACGTCGTCTTCTACGAGGACTTTCGCCGCGATCCGGCCCTGGTGCTGAAGCGGTGCTTCGAGTTCCTGGGCGTCGATGCGAACGTCGACGTGTCGGCGGGCAAGACGCGGCTCAACGAATCGGACGGCAAAACGATCGCCGCTCCCTTTCTCTCGCAGCTTCGCTCGATCCGCGTTTACCGGCGGGCCGTTGACCGCGTCCCCTTTTTCCTGCGCGACACGGTGGCCCGCACGTTCTTCTATCAAAAGGTCACAGAGCGTCCGCAGTGGCGACCCGAAACGCGAGCCTGGGTGTCGCACCTGCTGCGGGACGATCTGCGGTCGTTCCTCACGCAATATGGGAAGCCGGCCGATTTCTGGAATCTCGAGCCGGCGCTCCCCGAAGAACGTCCACGCGTCGCCGCCCCGGCCGAGGTCGCGGCGACCTAACGGACGGAAATCGTCGCACCGCGATACGGAACGTGCGGCTGGCGAGTCGCACCCACTCTTAGTGGAACGCGCTGTATTCCTTGCCCAGCACCGACTGCGCCACTTTGAGCTTGAGGATTTCGTCCGTCCCCTCGTAAATGCGGCACACGCGGACGTCTTTCCAGTGGCGGCCCGGGCGATACAGTTCCGAGTAGCCCCGCCCGCCGAGCACCTGGATTGCCCGATCAGCCGCCTCGCAGGCCGCGTTGCTGGCGAAGTATTTCGCGTGCGCGGCCAGCATGTCGGCCTTCTCTCGCAATTGCGCGTTTTTGCGGTCGGCGTTGGAGGCCTGTTTGGCGGCGACGGCCGTGAACAACAGGCTGTCGGCCGCTTGTCGGCTGATCTCGATCTGCGCGATGTGGTCCTGCACGAGTTGATGCTTGGCGATGGGCTTGCCGTGCTGGTGCCGTTCTTTCGCGTAGGCGATGGCCTCGATCAGGCAATCCTCGATCACGCCGACGCAGCCGGCCGCCACGCTCAGCCGGCCGCTGATCAGCGTGGTCATCGCGATCCGGAAACCGTTTCCCTCCTCGCCCAGCAGGTTGTGGGCTGGCACCGCATGGTCCACGAGCTCGAACATGGCCGTGTTGGAGGTCGGCAGGCCGAGCTTGGCGGTCAAATCCTCGCAATGGAAACCGGGCCCGTCGGTGTCGACGATAAACGCGCTCACCCGTTCCTTTTTTCCCTCGGGGTAGGCAAACACGATGATCGTCTGGGCAATGCCCCCGTTGGAGATCAGATATTTCACGCCGTTCAGGAGGAAGTGGTCCCCTTCGCGGCGATAGGTGGACGTCATCTCGAGCGGATTTGAGCCGGCGTCCGGCTCGGTGAGGCCGAACGCCATGATCTTGTCGCCCTTGGCCGCGGCGGGGAGATAGCGCCGCTTCTGCTCATCATTGCCCCAGTCCATGATGGGCATCTGGCCGATCGAGATGTGGCCGGAAAACAGCGTGCGCAGCCCGGTTCCCTCGCGTCCGATGCGGATCAGCGCCTTGGCATACGTCGACAGGTCACAGCCCCGTCCGCCGTACTCGGTCGGCGTGAGCATGCCGAACAGGTTGTACTTTTTCGCCAGCTCGATCGACTCCGCGTTGAAGCGGTGTTCGAGATAGCAGATTTCCTCGGTCGGTCGAACTTCCTGACAAAAGGCTTCGACGTCGGCCAACAGGGCGGCATTGGAAGTGGTCATAAGAGGTGCCGTTGCTGAGTGCGCGTGCGGAAAAGAATTGGTTTGAGAACCGCTGTATGATACGAAGACAGGCACATGATACGAAGAGGACTCCGCGGGGGCTATTGCAGCTGATCAAGTGCAGCCGCGCCAGCCGTGAGGTCCGCTGGCTGTCTCTGCCTTATCTTCGAGTTGTCGAACTATGTCGCTCAATCTTGCGTCGCTCCTCAGGAATTCGGCCGCCGCCACGCCGAACTTGACCGCCACGATCGACGATGCGGGGCAGCTGACGTTCGCCGAGCTCGACGAAGCCGCGCGACGGTTTGCCGGCGAACTCCGGGCGAGCGGCGTCAAACCGGGCGACCGCGTGGCGCTGATGGTGCCGAACCTCCCCGGCTTCACGATCGCCTATTTCGGAACGCTTTACGCCGGCTGCGTCGTCGTGCCGCTCAACACGTTGCTCGTTGCGAATGAGGTCGCCTTTCAACTGGAGGACAGCGAGGCCCGCGCTCTGGTAGTGCATCCGCAAACCGCGGCCGTTGCGATTGAGGCAGCCGAGCGCGTTCCCGGCTGCGGACAGATTTACACGATTGGCTTCAGCCCCGCCGCTGCGCTGCCCGCCGACGCGAAACGATTTGAAGAAGTGATTCACTCGGCCCCCGTGTGCGACCTGGCTCAAACTGCCGGCGACGACACGGCCGTGATCCTCTACACCAGCGGCACGACGGGCAAACCGAAAGGCGCCGAGTTGACACACCTGGGCTTGTACTACAACGCCCAGCTCGTGGCCGAACGCAACTTCGGCCGCTGGCCCGATCGGATTGTCATCCTGCAGCCGGGCGACGTCGGGCTGGCATCGCTCCCGCTGTACCACGCATTCGGCCAAACGAACATCCAAAACGCCCTGCTCTTTGCCGGCGGCGCCGTTTCGTACCAATTGCGGTTCTGTCCGAGAGATGCGGCCGCGCGGATCGCTCGCGACCGCGTCACGTTCTTCGCCGGCGTCCCCACGATGTTCATCGCTTTGCTCAACGATCCGGATGTCTCCCCCGAGCAGCTGGCATCACTCAAGTATTGCCTTTCGGGTGGCGCCGCCCTGCCCGTCGAAGTGAAGCAACAATTCACCCAGCGTTTCGGCCTGGCCGTACAGGAAGGCTACGGGCTCACCGAGACCTCGCCCTTGGCCTGTATCCAACAAATCGACGAAGCCGCCAAGGCGGGCGCCATCGGCAAACCGGCCTTCGGCGTCGAAATGAAAATTTTCGACGAGCATGACCGCGAATTGCCCCGCGGCGAGCGCGGCGAAATCGTCATCCGCGGCCACAACATTATGAAAGGCTATTTCAAACGCCCCGAGGCGACGGCGGCGGCCCTCCGCAGTGGCTGGTTTCATTCGGGCGACATCGGCTACGTGGACGAGGACGGCGACTTCGTCATCGTCGATCGCAAAAAGGATCTGATCATCCGCGGCGGCTACAACGTCTATCCGCGCGAAGTCGAAGAGGCGCTCTACGCGCATCCCGCCGTCGCGGAAGCCGCCGTCATCGGCGTCCCCGACGCGCGGCTGGGCGAAGAGGTCAAGGCGGTCATTGCGTTTCGGCCGGGCATGTCGGCCACGGCCGAGCAAATCGTGCAACATTGCAAAACGTTGGTCGCAGCCTATAAGTATCCGCGAATTGTCACAATCTTGGACGCGCTCCCCAAAGGTCCCACCGGCAAGATCCTCAAGCGAGCCCTCCGCGAATAACCGTTATCCCGTGGCGCGCGGCATCGCGTTCGACTCGGCGGCGACCGTCGGTCGTTCGGCGCAGACCGCATCAGGCGCGTAAGTCACGCCGCCCAATTCCGCGAGACGCCGCATCAAGAGGTCGGTGACCTCCCGCAGCAGCGTCCGCGTGCGCTTGCAATCGTAGTAAGCCGAAAGATCGATCGGGTCGCCGTAGATCACCGACACGCGGCTGCGGGTGTAAAACGGGGCGACCATGTCGTCGCCGCCCCTCGGCGAGTCGCGCAGATAGACGGGAAAGACCGGCACTTGCGCATGCAGCGCCAGCCAGGCGATGCCCGTGTCCCCTTCGCGCAGGGCCGTTCCGTCGTTGATGCCGCCTTCCGGAAAGACGCCGATCAGATCGCCCTGGCGCAGCCGCTCGAGCGCCGCGCGCGCGGGTCCCATGTCTTTGCCCTCGCGGTTGACGGCGATGCACTGCATGGCGCGGCCGATCCAAGTCAGTCCGGGGATCTCGTAGTACTCGCGAGCCATCAGGAACCCGATCACCCGGCACCGGCGGGCTCCCGATTGCTCGCCCAGATGGTTGTTCATCCAGATGAGGAGCGGATCGACGGGGCTGCGATGGTTGGCCAGGACCAAGCCGCCCCCTTTGGCCGGAAACGGACAGCGCCGGTTGGCCCGCCAGTGGAACATGAACGGCACGTAAAGCCGCTCCAGCCCCCACAGGAACCATGTGCTGGGCTCGAAGTTCGAGCGGCGAAACCGCCAGACGCCGATCCCGACGCCGATGGCCAGATAAATCAAAAGGACCAGCTTTGCGGAACTGTCCGGCGTCATTTTGCACCGAAGATTCCGAACGTAATGTCGAATGACAAGAGAAAGGCCCGTGACACTGCCAGTTTAGCGCGGAAGCCACAAATCGGGCAACGGCGTTTTCGCGACCCGCGCTGCCACTCATCCGGTGCCCTCCGCCCGAGCGAAGCGCACAGCCGGCGCAAATGTCACGCCCGGCGGTGACCCGGGTTCGGCACCTTTGTTGTGCCGCGGATTTCTTCGCCATGTTGCCGAAACGCATCCTAGGTTTGGGGTAGCCAGAGGTTTTCTGCCCGCTGGACCCCGAAGGAGTGTGGCCATGCAAGTGATGGTCGAAGACGTCATGACGCGTTGCCCGGTGGCCGTTTCATCGCAAGCCACCATCGACGAAGTCCTCAATACCCTGGTTGCCGAAGGATTGGCGTGCGTCTATGTCACGAATCCCGAGAATCGCCTGGCGGGCATCTTGACCGATTACGACGTGCTCAAACACCAGGTTCTGGGCGGCGACCGGAAGGCGACGGCCGAGACCCTGATGACCCGCAGCGTGCCGACCGTTCATCCCAACGAGAGCGCGGTCGCGCTGTGCCCCAAGTTCCGCGACGGATCGTTCGCCCGGATGGCCGTGGTCGATGACGAGGGCCATTTGATCGGCAACTTGAGCCGTCGCGAGCTGATGCGGATGATGCTGGCCATGGAGCAGGTCGAGCCGCAGGACGCCGCACCGTCCGCGTCGACGTCCGCCGCTTCCGCCCGGAACGACTCGACCCGCCTCGTTCCCGCGCCGCGTGGCGTCCAGCTGGCGCGTAAGTCGCTCGCGACCGTTTAGAGCGAACAAACGCTCCGGCGTGCGAGTTTGGCAGCGTCTGACGGGCCCCAAAGCCCGCTGATCGCGCCACCCGAAATCACCGCTATCGAGCGGCCTGCGAGCGTTTGACGGCGCTTCCCCGCGGGGATACGATCGCGCTCGCTTCGGGAACTCGATTTTCCCCGGAAGGATCGACCGCTCATGGCTTCCCCCTCGCCCGCGTCGACTCGCAAGCGGGCCCTGATCAGCGTCAGCGATAAAACGGGCCTGGCCGCGTTCGCCCAGGGGCTCGTGCAGCTCGGTTTCGAGATCGTGTCGACCGGCGGCACGCGGCGTTTCCTCGAAGAAAATCGCATCCCCGTCGTCGACATTTCGGCCTACACGGGCTTTCCGGAAATCATGGAGGGGCGGGTCAAAACGCTGCATCCCAAGGTCCACGGCGCGATCCTCGGACGTCCAACCGAACCCGGCGACGCGGCAGCGATTCGCGAGCACGGCATCATTCCCTTCCAGGTCGTCGTCTGTAACCTCTATCCGTTCGAGAAAACGGTCGCCCAGAGCGAACGTCACGTTCGACGAGGCCATCGAGCAGATCGACGTCGGCGGGCCGAGCATGGTCCGGGCTGCGGCGAAGAACCATGCCCACGTGGCGGTTGTCACCGATCCGCGGCAATACTCGCGCGTGCTCGAGGCGTTGCGCGGCGGCAGCCTGTCGTCCGAGTTGCGACGCGAGCTGGCTTGGACGGCCTTCGAACGAACCGCCGCCTACGATCGGGCAATCGCCAACTGGATGAGCACGCAGGTCACCGGGGGCGAATCCAACGCCAAATTCCCCGAACGACTGACGGTGGAGCTCGTCCGCAATGCTGTGTTGCGCTACGGCGAAAATCCACACCAAACGGCTGCTTTTTACCGCGCCTCCGACGCCGGGCCGTCCACGCTGGCACGGGCCGAGATCCTGCACGGCAAGGAACTCTCGTACAACAACCTGCTCGACCTCGACGCGGCCCTCGCCATCGTCCGCGAGTTCGACCAACCGGCCGTCGTGATCATCAAGCACAACAATCCGTGCGGCTGCGGAGTCGGCGATACGCTGGCCGCCGCCTTCACCAAGGCGTACGAAGGCGATCCGGTGAGCGCCTTTGGGTCGATCGTGGGGGTCAATCGCCCGCTCGATTTGGCCACGGTCGAGCAGATGTGCGAGCCGGACCGCTTCGTCGAGGCCGTCATCGCTCCCGACTACGAAGCCGACGCCTACAAAGCACTGACGACGCAGCCCAAGTGGGCCAAGAGCGTGCGTCTGCTCAAATGCCCCGCGCTGGGCGAATCGCGGGCCGCCACGCTCGAGGTCCGCTCGATCTCCGGCGGGGCGCTCGTGCAGGACCGCGACGAAACCGATCGCACAGGCCGCGGCGAAACGGAGTGGAACGTCGCCACGCAGATTGCACCGTCGGCCGAGCAATTGGCCGATCTCAAGTTCGCCTGGATCGTCGCCAAACATGTCAAATCGAACGCGATCGTGCTGGCCCGCGACGGAGCAGTCGTCGGCGTCGGCGCCGGACAAATGAGCCGGGTCGATTCCGTCCGCCTGGCGGCTGAAAAGGCGGAAAAGCGCAGCCGCGGCGCGGTCATGGCGTCCGATGCCTTTTTCCCTTTCCGTGACGGCATCGACGTCGCTGCCCGCTTCGGCATTGCGGCCGTGATTCAGCCCGGCGGCTCGCGTAACGACGCCCAAGTCATTGCTGCCTGCACCGAGCACGGCATGCCGATGATCTTCACTGGTCGCCGGCACTTTCGGCACTAACATCCTTCGCGGCACGCTCCGCGTCGGCTTGTCCTTGATGAAAGCAGGTCGCCCTTTCGGTGCGCAAAATGCCCGTGCAGCGGCCGGCGTGGCTCGCATCCGACTCCCGCCCCCGCCCCTCTCGGACCAGTCGCTCTCGATTTTCCGGCCGTGCTGATGCGTCCGGTTTTGAAGGTTTTCCCGTTGGCGCCTCGCCGAACTGCCGCCTCGAGATTTTCTGGGTGCCGACGGGTCCATTCGGGGAAACCCTGCGCTTGAGGCAAAATGGCGAGCTATTGTCTGAGTGTGACTTCAACCCGATCGACCCGCAGCAACGACCACGCCCGTTTTGGCCTTTAACCGCCCTTTCGGACCCTCCGCCGATGCTTGCAACCCAATCTCAGCCGACCTTTGTCGATTTCCTGACGAATCGCCTGGCACTTGCCGAGCATGACCTGCCGGTCCCCGGTGAGTGGGCCGACGCCGGCAACACCATCGGCATGCTCGCCCTGCGGATGAACCTGCTCTCCGTCGAGCAGATCGACCACATCCTCGAAATGCAGGAGCGGGAAGGAAACATCCGACGGTTCGGCGAACTGGCCGAGTCGCTCGGACTCCTGAGCCATTCGCAGGTCGCCCGGCTCCTGGCCGTGCAAACGCTCAACCGCGAGCTGGAATTGGGCGAGCGGCTGGTGATGGAAGGCCGCCTGGAAATCGGCGACCTGGTCAAGCACTTGAGCCAATTCATTAACGGCAAGAACGCCTAAGCTGCCGTTCGATTCGAAAATTATCGCGGCCGCGCGAAGCCTGGCTTCACGCGGCTTTCGCGTTTGAGGACCGGTCGAGGCGATCGTCGCTCGCCAGGTCCTGGATCCACTCGCTGCACAAGAGCCGCGCGACTTTGTGCTCGGTCTGCTTCTGCTTCCGAGCGTGCCGCAGCCGTTTCTCTGGCGCGATGGCCGCCGTCCCGTGGGCGACGTGGAACACGCTCTGCGCCATCTCCCTCACGGAAAAGACGGGCGTTTGATAGCCGGCATCCCAGAGCTGCCGAGAGATGGAATAGCCGCCGCCCGTGTAGCCGTTAATGCCGCGAAACGTCAGCCCGTGTTCGCGAACGACGCGGCTGCGATACATCGCGCAGTAATCGCGAGGATAGTTTTGGACCTGCCACTTCACCGCCTTGCCCAGCCCGACCCACGACCGGGCTTTCGCCCCCGCGAACCCCACGACCCGCTTTTGCCAGGCGTAGAACGGATTCTCCAGATCGAGCTTCCACGAGCCGCTCGCCGCGTTGCTGCGGGCTGCGATCGATTTCCCGCAATCAGCGGGTCGAGCCAGCCGTCTCGCCGCACGAACACGTCCGAGTGCATCGTGACGTAGTACTCGCCCGTCGCTTCCGACCAGGCCGCGGTCCCACGCCGTGAAAACGTTTTCGGGCCAGTTCGTGTGCACTTCCTGCGGCCGCTCGATCAGACGAATCCAGTCGAGCGAACGCAGATAGCCGAGGCTGGCGTCCCGCGAGCCGTTGTCGACGACGATCACTTCGAGCGCGTACTTCTGCGAGTGCCGGCGGATCGAGCGGAGGCACAGCTTGATGAACAGCTCGGCCTGCCAGTGCGGAATGCAGATCGTCACGGTCGGAGCAGACGCGGAGCGACCGGAAGTCATCGGAGGATTTCCAGGGGACGAGCGGCCAGCTTGTCGTGATGCTCGTCGGAGAATTTCTGCAGGTTCTTGCCGAAGGCGTGCACGTGCACGTTGTCTTTCGTATGGCCGAACCAAGGCTGCGTGTTGAGCGAATCCTCGGCCGTCTTGTGCCGGTAAATCACGTCGTACGCGGTCAGCAGCATCGCCGTGCGGGTGACGCCGTGCTGGCAGTGCACCAGCATCGGATAGTTGTTCGGATCGGCCAGAATGTCGAGGTGCTGCTGCCACGCCTGCGGATCGAAATCAACCGAGTTCGGCAGCGGCACCGCGTGCAAGATCGCCCCGGCCGAGGCCACGGCCTTTCGCTCACCTTCCCACAACTCGGGCGTCATCTCGTCCGGATTACACAGATTCACGACGGAGCGAATCTGGTACGTCTCGATGAGCTGGCCCAACGCGTCTGGGCCGAGAAACGCCGAGCGATAAACCATCCCCGGATCGTGGACGGCGAAGTGCTTGAAGCGATGCGTCTGGTGATAAATCCAACCGCCCGAAGCGGCGGCCGCGGCGATCACCACCACCACGAACGCGATCTGTCGACTGCGAGTCATTCGCCAAGTCCCAGTTGCACTGTTCCGCTGAGCAAGCGCCTCAGGCGCCCCGGAAGGCGGCGAAATCTAGTGCAACCAGTCAATCCGGTCAACGGCAGGCAGGGGCACGCCCCTGCACCCGGTGCGGCCTGCGCTTCGCGGGCCGCGGTTGGCCGGGGACCGATTGAATGCCGGGCTCGCTTGGCGTTTGGCAGTCTAACAAGGGGGTGGTGGGAGCTTGTCCGCCAAGTGGGGCCTGGCGGATTCGACTTGACGGAGCCTCGGGGTCGATTGGCCGATGTGTCCCGATTTGAATCAATCCCGTCCCGTCAATCCGGTCCCGCTTTCAATTCAATCCCGTCCCAATTCAGCTTTCTCTGTAACTCCTGATTGAAGTTGGCTTTCGAGATTGGCCCGACTTTCGAGTCCCAGTCCGGCGTTCAGTCCCGTCCCCATCTTTCAGTCCGAGTCCCAATGTTCGTGTCCCAGTCCCCGACGTTGGAGTCCCGTCCCGATTTCGATTCAATCCGGTCCCATTCGCCGCGGCCCTCTTTGGTCGAGGCCGGGAATTGGCAGGTAAGGTTCGGCATCAGTCGGTCATCCGATGCCAGAGCGCGAGATACCAGCCCACGAACGCATTAGTCTTTGTTGACCTGTCGCAGAAAAAACGAAGTGGGCTGTACGTCACTCGCAGTGCCGCTTGGAGCCGCGGGTAGTCACCGCATCGCCGATAAATGCAATCCAACGGACCGACCGCGAGCGGATACATCGCAATCACGAGCGCGAGTCCCAACCCAAACCACGCCCGCGACCGTTTGCTCGGCTCATCGCTCATGCCGACATCCCAGCGGGGACAATTTCCAACTCGAGCCGCCCGAGTCCCAATTTTCAATTCAATCCCGTCCCAATTCAGCTATCTCCGTAACTCCTGAGCGAACGCGGCATTGGAGTGTTCCCGAGTTTCGAGTCCCAATACTGCATTCGAGTCCCGTCCCACTATTAGCGTCCCGTTGGTGAAGTCCCGTCCCAATCTCGGACGCTCAACCGGCCATTCTGTTCGCCGTCAGGGTTGGACAGAGTCTGGACAGCACGAGCTGGACGGACGCCGAATTCTCCGCACACGGCACTCGGAGCGACTTCCGAGTGCGCACCAAGATCCATTGTGCACGAACCGGCTTTGCCAGCCAGATCAGTTTTCCAACCGCGTAGAAACAACTTCCGAAAGTCCAACCGTGGTCGTGGGGAACGTCTTGGTCTCCCCAATTCGGTAATGTCTGTCGAAAATCCAAGTGATATGCCGCCTCGGCCGGCGCCTGTTGGTTGGCAATCACCACGAAACAGGAGTCAGCCGATGGCCATGATGATCGCGGTTGAGCGCCACGAGAGTGTCCGATTCCGAGGTTCCCTCGACGACCCCCGCCCCGAGTACCTGGCACATGATTGGCGGAACTTTGTTGGGCGGCGTGGGGGTCGGTTCGGTGGCCGTCATCGATGCTTTGCTGCTGGACCTGGCCCGCAGTCCGGCTCGGTTCTCGATCGTCGCGGAGCTGCGGCGCTCCGTTGCGTCGCCCGTCCTGGCGTACTTCGTGGTGATCGGCTCGTTACTGGGCTCGCTTTTCGGCTTAGCTTATCGGCAGTCTGTCGAGTCTTAGCGTGACGGCTAGCGTCGGGTTTCCGTAGGGCAAGCTGCCAGCTTGCCCGCCGAGCACGACTCCCGCGATGCCACGGCCCATTGAAAGCAAAGTTATGGACAAGCTGGCAGCTTGTCCTACGGCCTCGCGAACTCGTTGGTTGATTCATTCCCGGCAAGCGGCGGGTGCGAGGCAGCCGAATCTTCGCCTTTCTCGCCGGCGTCAAGCGGCTCGAGCGACTTCTGCCAAAAGCCAGCCTCTGCCTTCAGGTCGTGCTCTTTGGCGAATTCGACAAGTGACTTGTAGCGCTTGATCGGGTCGGCGTGGCACGCCCACCAGACCTTTTGCACGCACTCGGGGCACAGCCACATCGGCACAGGTCCGCTTCGTCCAATGAGTTCGATCCGTTCATCGTGCACTCGTAGGCGGTGCAGTGCTGGATGCCCAGCATGTGCCCCGTCTCGTGGACGGCGACGAGAAAAGTGCGACGGTAAACCAGCCCGCTCATTTGCGGATTTTCCAGATTGCCGTAGCGGGCGATTGACCAGACGCCGACGCGGTCCGAGAGACTCGCTTGGCCGAAAACGAAATTCCAGCCCTCGCCGGGCCACAGGTCGGACGTCGTCAATCCGAGCACCGCCACGGCATCCTTTGGCCGTCGCGGTTTGAGCACCTGGTCGAGCACGTAGCTTGTGAGAATCTGTTCGCGAATGCCTTCGATGCGACGCGCTTTTGGCGGAATGACGTCGAGGCTGCAGCGGCGCAGAACCTTGGTGCGCAGTTGTAGTAGCGCCGGCAGGTCGGCCGTGGCTTTCGTCAATCGGCACGGTTCCGCCGGCGTGAATTCGCCGATCGGTTGCACGTAGATCGTCGTACGACGCTGCGTGGGGCGGTTCGGATTCGATCGCCGATATTCGTCGGCCGTCTGTCCGTTCTCATGATGATTCGCCAGCCAATCCTGCGGGCCTGGTGCGGTCTTGGTCCGATGCAGCGGGACCAGTTTTTCCGCGGCGATCCGAATGCGTTCGGCATCTGCTCGAACATTGCCGCGGCGTCGGTCGAGAGTCCGTGGCCGCTGATCAGCCCGAGGCAACAGGCTCCCGCCCAGAAGCAGACCCGTCTGCGCATGATCGTCGTCATGGGGTTGCCCTGCCCTTGCCTCAAGCCTCACTTGATCGCGATCCGTCCTTTGAATGCTACGCGAAACCCCGTAGGCAAGCTGCCAGCTTGCCCCCTGATCTCCAGTTCCCTAGTCCAAAGGTATCTGAAACCCGAGACGGGAGGGGCAAGCTGGCAGTTTGCCCTACAGGCGGACACCGAACCCGCAAGGACCCTGGTAAGACTTCCGCGCACCGGCGCGGGGGTTTGAAGCAAAGCCGGGTCGCCCACTGTCGCGTTTTATCGGCCCCTCTTTTGGATACTCCGAGACACCTGATTTGTTCACGCCTTTTTTCCCCGAAAGCATCGCGCATGACGGTTTTTGTGCACTCAGCTCAGGGCGTCGGCGAGTCCTCAGGTTCGTTCGGTGCGGTGGACTTGGGCGTTGGTTCGCTCGCGGTTTTCGCGATGGGGTGAAAGATCGTAAACCGACCGCACTCCAGGTCGAGCAGTCGAATTTGATCGCCGGAGACGGCCTTTCGGCCGTTGGCTCCCTGGTGATAAATGTTGAGCACCCTCCCGCCCGCGAGGACTTGAGCGACGATGGCGGTGTGGTGCCGCGCGGTCATGGTATAGGTGCTCCCGTCGTCGAGCGAACCGGTCAAAGTTGTGCGGGTGAATTGGATGATGTCGCCCGGGCGGACGTCTTTGACGTCGCCCTTCGTCTTGAATTCGGTGCCGACACGCTCCAACACGAAGACCAGCTCGCCCCAGTTGAAATCGTCCGACCGTCCCTGAGGCGAATCGGGCTTGGCGGCATGCGGGCCGTGCAGCCTTGCCCCGGCCGACTGCAATGCCGCACCGACAAACGTCGTGCAGGAGCCATTGCCCACCCGCTTGCCCTGCTGCTGCTTGCAGTATTCGAGGATGCGATCCGCCACTGCCGGCGGATCATCGGCTCGACAAGCCGCAAAACCGCACGTGGCCGCAAGAATCACGGCCAAAAAGAAAGCGCGTCCAACCGTGCGACACCTTGGCGGCATCACTTTCTCCGTGAGTTGAACCTTCGCCTCAGTCTACCTGGCCGCGCACGTCGCGGACAATCAATCATTGGGCAGCGACGAGGAGCGATGCGATCGCGGAGTCCGCGCGAAGCTGTGTCCCGTTCAGCGATGCACCGTTGCGGCGAAGTTCGTCCACAGCGTGCCGAGCGGCGCATGGGCGTAGTCTTCGAACAGTTCTTCGGTATAGGCTCCGATCGCCAGTCGCACGTTGAGCTTTTCGATGACGTGCGGGCCGTGCGTCCGTTCGACCCAGTCGAGAAACGCGGCGGCCGTTCCGTACCCGTCTCGATACGTTTTCTTGCGGTCGATCTTGAACGGTTTTTCCGGCTCAAACTCGAAGTAGCGGACATAATCGGCGACCCCTTCGCCGATCCAGAAATCGTCACGCCCTTCGATTCCGGGTAGTTCTGCACGACGTGCGTCAGTTCGTGAATCACCATGCCGATGTCTTCGGGATGTTTTTTCACCCAATTGGCGCTAATGGTAATTTCCCCCTGTTGCGCGAACGTGTAGGCCACCGTCTTGATGGGGTCCTTGAAATGGATCGTGATCGTCCGCGCGGGAGGATGGCCGACGGGGTAGAGAATGTCGTAGATGATTGCGTACCACTCTTCGCAGAGCTGTTTGGCTCCGGCCGCCCACCGCGCTGCCTCGTGCAGCTCGTGGAGATCGAGGACGATTTTCGGGACCACCGGTTTGCGGTCCGCCGCCCAGTGGCCCGCGTAGAGCCGCGTGAGGTCGGCGAAACGCTTCGGCACCGTTTTGTTCCCCGCCGCGAATTTTGAGCGAATCCGAGGAGAGGCGGACAGTGTAATCGCGCTTGGCGTCCTTGAGTTCGACGTACTCACTCGTGCGGCCTGTTTCGCGGAACACATTGATGCCGTCGAAATTGCGCTCGACCCAGACCGCGGCCTCGGATGATGCGCCTGTGCCGCCAGGCTCTTTGTTTTGCGCCCGGAACGTGCCGGCCGGCGACTGCCAATCGAGCCGCGTGTCGGGATCAGTCCATGAGCCCTCTGACACCCGCGCAAACTTGGGGAGTCTTTTCACGCCCCCCTTCCCGCCGCGGAGGAGCACTTTGTGCGGATAGAGCCGCACGGTGTAGTGCCGCACCGGGTCGAGCAGCTCGACGAAGATGGGGTTACGCGCGACTTCGACAAACGTGTGGCTTGTCTTGCGAGACTGTTCGACCCAGGTGAGCGAACGCCGGATCGACCCGTTGCCGTACTCCCAGCACTGGCGATCGGCGGTTTGGGCAGGGGCGGCGGCACCCATCTCGCTGAGCACGATGAGCGCGGCCAGTGCGATCGCGATCCGAACTAAAGGGGACGGCCGGTTGTATCGTGTCGACATGCCCGAGGCGGCTCAATCGCTGGCTGGAGCGTACGAATATCCTATCCTCAACCGGGCCACGGGGCGCTTGCGGCTCTTTCACAAAGAGGCAGACTTCACTGCCTTCGAGCAAATCCTGGGCGAGGCGCGCGCGAGTGCCGCTACGAATCCTGGCCTACGTGGTGATGAGCAACCACTGGCACTTTGTTGTTTTACCTCGCCAGAATCAGGGTGAAGCAATCGAACCCGATCGCGACTGGCCGAATGATGGCAGTTGGGGCAAGGCCTAGGGGGGTCTCATCCAAATCACGTACTGATCGCCGCGGTCGTTTTCACGAAGTCGCACCGACAACAGGCGACCTTGCTGCTTCGCCGCCTCGCGCAGCCGCGGTGTCGACGTCAATCCCCAGCTCTGTCGTGTTGGCATTCAGGGCACGCTGACTCGAAACTTTTGCCCATGGCACCAACGACTCAACCACAATCGCGCAGCGGCCCTCGAAGCAGGGGATCGGTCACCGCCATGATCGTCAATCTCTTTTGACTGATCGACGAAGATTTTGAATCACCAACCCAAACTGCGCTCGGCTGCAATCTGATTTCGGGGCGGAAATGCCAGGCCACCGGGATTTGCAGTAGCGGCCCGTCCGCTTTTTCCTGGCTTATTCTAACCACATCGAGCGTGGCACGGTTGGCGGCTTGGCTCCTGATCGTTCCTTTGACCGTCTCCTCCGATGGGCCGGAAACCACGGAGGTAATTTGGATCTCATTCGACTTTGAGGTCACGCGTACAGGTTGACGATGTTTACGAAATTTGACGACGACGCTGAAGTCAGCGACGCCGTCGTGATCCAGCTCGCCACTAACTGTTGCAGGATCGGACCAAACGACGGGATCAACTTTGCCGTGAATCTGGACCTCCCAGACTCGGCCCGGCAGATCGGGCGATGTGAGTTTGACATTCTTCGCAAGCTCGGCGGGCGTGCTTGGCACCGTCACCACGAATGTGAGCGACACTTTGTCGTGCGGCAGAAGAACGGAATCGCTGAGCTGTGCCGCGACGCAACCGCAACTGGCGGTCGGCCTGTTCATCCGAACGCTCTGGTCGGAATTGTTGAGAACCGCGACCTCGACCGTCCGTTTCTCGCCGGCGTTCAGCTCACCTAAGTCAACTGTTGCCGGGTTCAAAGCAAGGGAGACCTTGCCGGAAGAGAGCGGAACCACCGGGGATGATTCTCCGGTGCCCACGCCCCCCAGGTCACGGCGTAAAGCCGGGCGCCACCCACGACGACGACTGCTGCAATCAGCCCAAGCAGAAGCCGATCGCCCCTCAGGTATCGGGCGACTTCCAATAAGCGCTGCTTCATCGCGCAGCTCGTCTTCAGAAATAGTAAACCGTGACATCGCGACGACGACGCGTCGTTGAGATGCTCGCCAATTGAATCGGCTGCCATTTCTTGGCCGTATCATTGTACCGGAAGCGAACAAAATACGGCTCCGCAGCCTCGTAGTGCTCGGCATCAAGCTTGATGATCAACTCCACGTCCGCAATCAACACTGACCGCCCATTCCGCAGTGCCGCCTCGAGATCCCCTGTTTCCGCCACGAAGCTTGGAGCGAACGTCTGAATTGCCAGAAAAACGTTGTACAAGTCGTGGACGGGCGACGAAGGATCGGTCTTGGAAGGGAGATTCAGGACCTTCTCCATCGCGACTCCACGAGCATCCCAAATCTGCCGACAGCACTGACTGGGAATGAGGGACTGCCAGTGGGTCGGTCCGGCACTATTGGCTTTGGATTCACGCGCAAAGACTTCCCTGTCTGACAGCGCGCTCACGTCCTTCTGACCCAATCTGCCCAGGAATTGTTCGTCTGCCTTGCGTCGCTTCGGATCCAGCCTGTTCCCGCGCTCCTGCATATAACCAAAAACCGCGTCAGCGGTGCCCTCCGAATACGCGTTCAGAAATCCCGTGATCGCCGTTTCCAGGTCTCGTATTTGCTCGGGCGCCAAGTCGCTCAAGGAAACGGCGGCTGATGGGATGGGGCAAGCCAAGCAATTATGCGCTGGGATGTCGCGTACGGCTCCCGCCACGTCTCTCGACGCGAGAGGGACCGCTACACTCGAGTTCCATTCCGCGAGGAGCCCAGCCAGCCGACGCTGTCGCTGGGAATCACTCTCGATGATGGCAGGATCGACTGACTGTGCTGCCGAGGCGTGACGATCCCTCCAGGCCCGTAGAATCACCCACTCGCCCGCGCCGAGTGCGGCCAGCAGAACAACGATGGCGACCGTACGGAACCGTTTCACGAGGTCCGCCTTGATTCGCGTTCGGCACCGCCCGTGATGGCTCGGCCACCCTAGGCAGCTGCTGATTTCCCGGCTGTCGCAATATCGTTGGGACCGCCAGCCCGAAGTCGACAACCTCGCAAGGTCAAAAAATGACCCAGTGAGATCCGACCCGGCGCCAGTCAAACTGTTTCGGCGCACCGTCCGCTAGTTCGCAGAAGTGATGCCCTGCCAACCGCTACCATGTGCCCGTCAACTAATGTGCACGGCCGAGCGGTCAGAGAACCACAAGATGGGATTGAGCTGCGATATTTCGGACGCAAACAAGCCAATCGGCCAGTGCCACGCAGTCGCCCTAGTTATCGGTCAACGACAATAAAGCACTGGTAACAATAAACATCGTCCCCGTAGTCATCGGGATCGTAGTAGCAGCATGAGCACTGATAAGGGCAGCCGTAGCACACGTAGATGTAACCGTTATTGGTGCACGTACAGCAGGCAAAATTGCCGCAAGTCTCGTAGGTGCAACCACAGGGACCGGCCGGCACGCCAAGTCCGCACGTCGAGCGCACAGACGCCGGGCTCGCCCCGCCCGACAGAGCCAACTTGGGGATAACAAAGGCGAACACAAACAAAGCAACGGCTGCACAAGCGATGTTAGACCGTGTGAGATACTTTTTTAGCACGGCAAGTTCCTCCAAAAGAGCTATGAACTTGAATTGTGCGACCAACAAGTCGCGACTTTTGTGCTTTTACTATCTCAACAACTATCGCCTCAAATCAGCAGGGATCGACGGGCTTCACCGCTGTCCCAAGCGCGTCCCATAGCTAGCGCGCATGATTAGACCAACTGGCCATCCGTGCGTCAACGATGTCGAATGTAAGCTGCAGGCAGCATGTGACAGACGGCCAACCGCACCTCGCCTTTATTGCGCGCTACTCCGTTCCCTTTGCTTCGCGCAAATGCCGGCGGCCCGGCGAATTGCCGGGCCTCGGTTGACTCGGGTTCGAACCCCCGGCTGCTCACGTGCCGGCTGATTTGTCGTTCGGTGCCTGCTTGCTCTCACGCTTGGTGGGCTTGGCCTTCTCGGCCGTTTGCTTGGCGGCCTGTTCCTTCGCCGCCTTTTCCTGCATTTGCTTGATGGCTTTTTGCAGTTCCTGGCGGTCGGATTCGTGCTGGGCGTCGATCAGCTTTTGGGCTTCGGCCTTGGGGAAGGCGACGTCGTACCAGCCGATCATCATTTCTTCCCAGGTCTGATCGCCCCAGCGGACGGGCTTCGACGGATCCGGATTGCAGAGATTGTTTTCCGAATTGTCGAAGTGGGCCGTGCAGAGCAGGTTCGAGCCGGCCGGGATCACCAGCGGTTTCTCGAGCTTGAACCAGTTCTGCCAGTTGAAGTCGTAGCGCGGCACGTCGAGCAGCACTTCCTTCTTGCCGTCCGGATAGGTCAGCTCGTAGCGGAAGGCTTTGCCGCGCATGTGCATGTGCGGGTACATGCCGATGAAGAGCGTGTCCTGGGCGAATTTCTTTTGGGCTTCGACCTTGTAGTCCTCGGCCCCGGCGGGAATCTCGAACTGGAAGTTGGCCGTATTGGTCGTCACCAGGCGATCCTTGACCGTCTTGCCGTCGACGAACAACAGGCCGATCGAGCTGCGGTCTTTTTGCGGGCGTCCGTTCGGCGTGTAGTGCATCTGGAAGATGAACTTCCAACCGGCGGGCACGAGCTTCGCCATGCCGTCCGGCGCGAGGAACGGTCGCGTGCCCGGGGCGAAGCCGCACAAGAGATCACTGGCGGAAATGTCTTCGCCATTATCTTCGGGCTGTGCCGGCTTCTTCGCGGCTTTCTGGGCGGCGCCTGTCTTGGCCTTTTTGGCGCGGGCCAGCCGCTGGGCGCGGAACTCGGCCCGCAGCTGCTCGACGGATTTGCCGCTGGCCTTCGCCTTGGCCAGTGCTTCGAGCTGACGCTTTTGATTCTCGATGATGCGGTCGGCCGTTTGCGGCGGCGCGATAAAGACGATGATGTGATGCACGACGCTCGGGTTGCTGGGCAGACACTGCGCGCTCTTGACCCACTTATCTTCTTTGAAGCCCGGATCGGCCACATAGAAGCGATAGGGCTCGACTCCTTCCGCCTTCACGTCGACGGGCTCTTTCGACATGTAAACGACCGCGTCGGGCTGCTTGTCGAGCAGCCAGCCCTCGGTGAATTTCGGAGCGGGGGGCAACTCGGCGGGATTTCCCTCCGGACAGCCGGCTTCGACCCAAGCGTAGATCGTTTCTTTTTCGGCCTTGGTCAAAACATTTTCGTTCGCGAACTTGCCGTAGTGCGGGTCGGCGTGCCACGGCGGCATCCGCTGTTCGCGGACGACTTCGGCAATCATCTCGCCCCAGCCGGCCACTTCTTGATATTTGGTCATGGCGAACGGGCCGATCTCGCCCGGCCGGTGGCAACTGACGCAGCGGGCATTCAGCAGCCGCGCGATCTGGTTGGAGTAGGTCACCGGCGAGTCCTTCTGCGGCTCGCGGATGCGGCCGATGATGCAGCCTTTGCATTCGGTCGTGGCGACCGTCACAGTCTTGCCGGCCAAAACTTCGTCGACGGCATTGGCCAGATCCTTCCGCTTGAGTTGCGGCTGGGCATAGCCGACGCCGGCGCCGAACGAGAACTGATCATCGATCCGTCCGTGGTAGCGGACGGTACCCTTCGCATCGAGGAAGAATGCCTCCGGCGTGCGTGTGGCGCCGAACTGGTCGGCCACCTTGTTGCCGACGTCTTTCAGAATCGGAAAGGTGAGGCTGTTCTGTCGGGCGAAGGCGTCGATTTCGGTGATCGCATCCTGGCGGTTCGCGTCGATGCCGATCAGCGCGACGCCTTTCTTCGCGAACTCGACCGACAGTTCCTGCAGGCGCGACGCGTAGAGTTTGGCCAGCGGGCACTCAGTGCCCAAAAAGATGACGGCCACTCCCTTGTGCTGGGCGAGAATCGTCGCGAGCGCATGCTCTTTGCCGCGGAAGTCCTGCAACGTGAACGGATCGATCTTGCGGCCGACAGCCGACTCGACGCCGAATGCGGAACCGGTCAGACCCACCAACAACGCTGCCGCGAAGACCAGCCGTCGCCCACGGAATTTGTGCATCGATCTCCCCTTCGTCTGCGTACAGATTGTCCGTCAACGCGCGATACGAACGAATCTGGCTGCCTGCGAGACTGGCACAGGAATGGTCCGATTCCCGGCCCGCCCAGACTTAGACTCTGATCCCCAGCATCCATCCGAGCGAAATAAGAAATAAGGCGGCAGCCAACGTCCTCGTCGGCCATTCTACTACCGATTTGCCGACCCAACCAGATCCAAGATTGCCGGGACCGGCCACGGTACACTGCGCGAGATTTAACCCGGCGGGCAAGCCGTTTGCCCCTTGGCGGCTCGAGGACCCGGTTTCCCGATCGACCGGCGCAAAAAAGAGAGACCGGCAATTGCCGGCCTCTCTCGGAAGCGTTGACCTGCTGAATTCCGCCTCGCCTTCGCGAGAAGAACTGTTTCAGGCCCGCTTGAGGGCCACCCTGCTCCGTTTGCTAGTGACTCGATCCGTTGAGCGACGAGGTCGCGTCGTACACCGGCTTCTCGCCCGCGATCATCCGCGTGGCCGAGGTCGTCCGGGTCCGGGCTGTTGGGACGCCGATCACCTCGTCCGTACCGGGGACCGTCAGAGGAGTCGTGTTCGGGATGGTGTTAGCCGTGGGCACCGGGCGACCGGCTCCCCACACCACCTCAGCACCGACCGAATCGGCCGTGTGATACAGGTATCCGCCATGACCGTAGTATTCCGGCGGATGCAGAGCGCGGAACATCGGCTCATCCATGGCGTAGCGGGCCTTGGCCAGCTCCGTGCGGTGCTCGTCCATCCAGAATTGCGTCGAGCCGTTGAACTGGCGACGGAACCGTCCAAACTCGACGGCCGCGTCGCGAATTTGCTGCTGCTGAATCTCGGCGGCGGTCAGGTCATCGGGCACGCCGTAGAGACGATAGGGACCCTCGAGCCCCAGGAGCGGTTCGCGCGAGTGACGCGTACTGTAATTATCCGCGGGAGCGGCAGTCGGACCGCCGTACATTCCGTAATCGACACTGGGTCGAGGCCGCGCACTGACCGGAGTCTGAGCGAACGCCGAAGTTCCCAAAGCACAGACACACGCGGCCATAATGAGCTTTTTCATAACACGCCTCCTCTGTTATCTGCTCCCGGCCGCCTTGCTGCCGCCGGTTTTTTAGGCCCACCCTTTATTGTTTCACGCTTTCGTTTTCACTGCTTCGTTTTTCACCTCGTCGGTTGACGTGGCTGAAAGAGGGAATTGCAAATCCCGCGCCCGCGGACCAAAACAAGCGGCAAAAGTGTGACCGCTGGCGGACGATTTGTCGTACACACGAGGAGGCTCGCCGCCGCGGTGAAGAGCGCGCGGGGAAGGCGCGAGCGCCAGAAGTGACATCGTGAGCGGGAGAACAGCGAAGCGCGCCGGAAGCCTATCGTCACGCCTGAGCGCCTTCGGTCTCAAATTCGGCGGCGCTTACGGGCTCTCGTTCTTCGCTTCCTTCGCTTCTTCTTTCTCCGTCCCCTTCACGGGGACAAAGGTCTCGACCTCGATCATCAGCACCTGGATCGTCAGGTCGCCGATCTTGGTCTTCTTGGCATCGGGCTCGGTCGAGGGCTGCCGGGTGACGATGACATCGAGCGAGCGCGTGCGCTGAGTCGCCAGATCGTGCTGCACGACATCGACCCACTTTTCTTCGCCAATGTCGTGCGTCGAGGCGTGTATTTGGGTCCGCGTCCCCTTGGCCATCGCGGAGTGATAGAAGTTGGCCGTACGGCTGATCTCGTCGGTGCCTTCCAGCTGGATGTAATGCACGACGAGCGGCTCGCTGACGGCGGCCGTCAGGTTCGACGGCAGAATCCTCGGGCCAGCGCAGGTGAAACTCCTTGATGATGTGCTCGCCGGGCCGCAACACGAACGGAACGGGGACGGCCGGAGTCGGTGCGGAACTGCCGCTTTTGCCCTTCTCGTGCCCCTGCCCACTGGCGTCAGCCGTGCGCGACGATTTTTTCGCGGCCGCATCGTCGGCTTTTCCCGCTTTGGTGGTGCCCGACTTCTTGTCAGCCTTCTTGTCGGCCTTCTTATCAGCGGCCGCATCCTTTTTGTTGTCGGCGTCTTTGTCGTCTTTGGCGTCGGCCGCAGCGTCGTCGCCCGCCGCCTGCGCCACGGCCGCCAGGCGCTCGTCCCAGTGCGTGACGAAGCGCTCGATCGTGTCTCGCCACTCGTACTGCATATCGGTCTGACGCTGCTTCTCGGCCGCCTCTTCGGCCTTCTTCTCGGCGGCCGCGCTGTGGTGACCACTGGGCGGCGTGCTCGGCGTATGGTGCCGCGTCTTGGGGCGATCTCTGTAGACGACCGACTTCATCGCGATGAGAGCCCCCGGATCGAGCCACTCCGGACCGACGAGGTACATCGTGCCCGGCATAGCGGCCGCATTTGTGCCGCCGGCCCCGCCGCGCATTCCGGCCCCGCCCATGCCACCGCGACCCATTCCGCCACCCATGCCTCCGGGCCGCATGCCGCCTCCGCCCATTCCACCATAAGGCGCGCCCCCTCCGCCCTGGGGGGCGCCGGCTCCCGCGGCCACGTGTGAGGCGGGGTTATCGGGCTTGCCTAGTTCATGTGGAGCTTTTTGCAGCAGGTAGGTCCGCAATTGTTCGCGGGCCGATTTGAGAGGAATCGAGCCGACGGCAGTGAGGACTTGTTCGGTATTGCTGCCGGGCCGGGCGAGCTCCGCCCCCAGCGCCTCGATGAACGCGCTTTGCCACAGATCACGAGCGACGAGGGCCGGATCGGCGGGGGTCGCGTTGAGCAACTTTTCCGTGAATTCCAGAATCAGCGCGACGGGATTGTTGAGCGCCTCCGCCGCGACCGCTCGCGCCGGAGCGCCGGCCGTTGCCGGGCCACCGGGAGGCGCGACGGTGGTTTGCCCCTGGAGGGCCGCGATGGGATTAGAACCCGGCGGGCCACCGCCCGCGACCTTCGCCAGCTCGGCCATGAGGGCGGCGGCCGCTGCCTGCGGGTTCGGCGCCGGCGCCTCTGGTGTGAGCCGCAGCGCGGACTTCAGGGCGGTCGCGTTCTGCTCGAGCACCTGTTTTTGCAAATCGAAGCGGAGCACGTCGGGCAGCGCGTGGCTCCGCATCAGCACGACTTGCGCGGCGAAGCTCGCCGGGCTTGGCTTGATCAGCGCCGTTTCGATCGCGCTGCGAATGTCGGGTGTCACCTGGTCGTGCACTTTGGCGACCTTGGCTCGGAGGTCCGGCGAACCGACGCGAGCGATCACGCGGACCGCATCGATCCGCACAGCCGCGCCGGAATAGTCCTTGCCTGCACGCAGCGTTTCGTCGGGCGTCGAAATCAGCTTCACCAGAAAGGCGTCTGCGGCGGGCGACTGCCGCAGCGTCAGCGCGACGAGGGCCATCTCCGCAGCCTGCTGATTGTGTCCGCCGAAGGCGATTTTTCCCTCGACGATCGATTCCAATGTCTTGAGGGCGGCGTCGCTTTGGTTGCCGGCCAATGCGTAAACGACTGAGAAGACGGCCTGCGTCTTGGTCAGCGGCGGCCCCGGCGGCTTGGCCTCGGCCACGGGAGCGTCGGCAGGAGCCCCTTTGTCTTTGTCCCTCTTGCGCATGCGCGTCATCTGCGCGGAGACGGGGCCCGCCACCCACAAGGCCAACAGCGCCGCGGTGAACGCCGAGAGAGCACAACGATGTCCCAGCCCGCCGTCCCGCAGATTCCGCCAGCCAAAGCGCATGTCGCGTCCTCTGTTGTCTACTTTCGAGTCGTTCACTTCGCTGATGTCGCGATTCCGGGCGCCGTCGTCTCGTTGTCAGTCGGCTCGGTTGTCAATTGGCGACTTGTCCGTTGCTTCGCCGCGGCGGCCCGTCCGTCGGTTTGATGACGGACGGCAGCGGTTTTTCTGCCGCCTCACAAAACGTGCGTATCAGGAATGCCGATTGCGCGAGCGATCGAGCGGCCCCTCGATCGGCTTCGACGGTCAACCCGTTGCAGTCCGCAAGGTGCCCGCGATTTTCCACTTCTTCGCATTCTGGCTGCCGAAAATCTGCGGCACAACCGTGAATATCAGGAATACTTGCTGAGCCTGCCAGATGGTACGAATTTCACCGTTCGCCCGCCGCGCCGCGCGTTGGCCGCTCCGCGGGCCGTTTACCTAACTTTTCGCGTTCCCCATGCGAGAGCAAAATCCCATGCAGACCCGCCCCCTGCCCGATATCAGCGTCGATTTCATGACCTGGCTCAACACGGAGCTGCGTAAGCGGATCGACGCGGACGACGATTCCGAAACTCGCGGCCTGGTCAATCGCCTCAAGAACTACTTCGGCCGCCCCGTTCCCGTCGAAACGGTGGGGTCCGAGTTCTAGGCGGACGTCCGTTCACGGGTGCAAATCACTGCCCGCTGAACGTTTCGCGGTCACCCTGCGGATCTTGGACAGCATCAAGTTCAGGACTCATCACGACCGGGACGAGGAGCGCAATGCCCTCGCCCCGGTTTGCGTGTTTTGCGGCCTCGCCTTATTCGCCGTTGCCGGATTCTGTTGCCGGCGCCCTGCCCCGCGCTCGCCGATGCGGCTGCCCCGGCTTACCTTCCTCGTCAGCGGCGGGGCAATCGCGCATCATGGCTGGTTCGGTTCGAGCGAATTGAAGGCGTCGCTCGGCAAGTTTCCGGACGCCGAGTTGTAAGCCCAGAGTGATGAGCGAACGGCACCTGACGATCGACGGCGTGCGAATTCCGCGTTTTCTGTACGGGACGGCGTGGAAGGAAGACGAGACCGAGCGTCTGACCCGCCTGGCCCTTGAGTGCGGTTTTCGCGGCGTCGACACGGCCAACCAGCGCAAGCACTACCACGAGGCGGGCGTCGGCCGTGCCATCGCAACCGCGATCGCCGGTGGCCAGCTCGCGCGTGACGATTTGTTCCTGCAGACCAAGTTCACGTTTCGCCGCGGCCAGGATCACCGGCTGCCCTACGATCCGCAGGTGCCCGTTGCCGAGCAGGTTATGCAATCGTGCGCCAGCTCGCTCGAACATCTGGGCGTCGAGGCCGTTGATTCGTACGTGTTGCACGGCCCGACGCTGCGTGCCGGACTCGTCGTCGCCGATTGGGAAGCGTGGCGGGCGATGGAGTCGCTCCACGCGAGCGGCCGAGTCCGATTGCTGGGCGTGAGCAATGTGAGCCTCGAACAGCTCGAGAGCCTGGCTCGCGGCGCCCGGGTGCCGCCGCGGTTCGTGCAGAACCGCTGTTACGCGAGCCAGGGTTGGGACCATGACGTGCGGCAGTTCTGTCGTGCGCACGAGATCGTCTACCAGGGCTTCTCGTTGCTGACTGCCAACCGCGACGTGCTCACCCATCCCGAGATCGTGCGAATCGCCCAGCAACACGGCCGCACTGTCAGCCAGATCGTATTCCGCTTCGCGCTCGACGTCGGCATGTTGCCCGTCACCGGCACGACGAGCGCCCAGCACATGCGGGCAGATCTCGACATCTTCGACTTTGAGCTAACGTCCGACGAAGTCGCGATGATCGAAGATTTGGCGACGGCGTGACGGCGGTCGCGGCGACGCTAGCAGCGCATCGTCTTCCGCTTTTTGCCGAGCTTTCCGGAGCTCTCGGCTTTCGCGATCGCAGTGGTTGCCAGCGGTACCTGGCACGCGGTCTCGCCCATATCGACAGTGACCGCGCCGATCTTTTGGGCCGTTTTCTTCGCCTGCGCGGCGAGTGGCTTCACGTGGGTGCCGACGGCGATTACGAAATTGTTCATCGCGTGGCGGACGCGGTTTTTCGCCGTGTGGATTTCCTTGGCGGCCACCGCCAATCGCTCGGCGATTTCATCGAGGTCCAGGTCTTCGTCGTCCGTCGTCGCGACGATCCCCGAGTAGGTGCACCAGCCACCGGCGGCAACCGACTCGTCTTTGGACTTCATCCATTTGAGCGCCAGCGAGCGGGCCGTCGGATGCTCGGCCGCCAGCCAGGGAACCGTGTATTCGGCCACCATTGGCAGCCCCTTGGCGGCTTTGGCCCACGCGTCGAGCTGCGGCTGGCTCAGTTGGGTTCCGTCCGCCACCAGGCCGGCCAGGTACATGGCGTCCATGGTTCCCGTGTCGTACAGCTCGCAGGCGAGCCGTTGTTCGCCTTTGATCTTTTTCGCGATGTCCTTTAGGTGGGCGACGCTCACTCCCAAGACGCGATCGGCCGCGGTGCCGTGGCGCACATAAATTCGGCGGGTGCTTTCGCTCCCTTTCGCCTTCAACTCGGCCATCACCGATTGAACACTCGCCATGAGTTCCTCGCTCTTGCTGGCGGCTATCGCGGTTCGGCCGCCATGAACAGGCCATGCTTGGGGCGGAGCGTCACCCGGGCTTCGGGGACCACCGGCCGGCCGGGGATGAGGTTGAGCGACCAGCCGGACGTGACAGTCGCCAGGATCAGGACCGACTCGATGAGCGCGAAGTGGTTGCCGATGCAGATCCGCGGACCGGCCCCGAAGGGGAAGTAAGCGTACGGGTGCCGGCCTTCGGATCGTTCGGGCAGGAATCGGTCCGGGTCGAAACCTTCCGGGTTGTCCCAGAACGAGCGGTGGCGGTGCGTGACGAATTGCGACAAGAGCACGGGCGCGCCGGCGGGAATGGTCACGTCGCCGATTTGGTCGTCCGCCGCCGTCATGCGGGCGAGCCCCCACACCGGCGGGTAGAGCCGCATGGATTCCTGGATGACTTGCTTGGCGTAAGGCAGCTTGGGCAGATCCTCGGCCGTGGCTGAGCGGCCCGCGAGCACGCCGTCGACCTCGCGCTGCAAGCCGCGTGCGCACCTCGACGTGCTGGGAGAGCAGATAAAAGGTCCAGGTGAGCGCCTTGGCCGTCGTTTCATGGCCGGCGAGGAAGAAGGTCATCACCTCGTCGCGGAGCTGCTTGTCCGACATCTGCGAGCCGTCTTCATCGCGGGCCGCCATCAGCATCGTCAGCAGGTCTTCGCGCGCGGCTGGCTGTGTTCGATGCTGATCGATGATCTTCTGCACGGCTTTGTCGAGCCGTTGGATGGCCCGTTCGTAGCGACGGTTGCTGGCGACCGGCAGGCGCTCCCGAAAGTTCCAGGGCGAATGGATGCGGCGGCTGATTTCGTCGATGACGAGCGTGAGTGCCGCGCCGACGTCGCTGGCCTCGCCCGTCACGTCGGTGCCCAACAGCGTCTCGCCGACGATCCGCATCGTCAGCCGCATCATTTCGTCGGCGACGTCGATCGGTTCGCCCGTTCGCGAGGCCGATTCCCACGAGTCGGCCATCTCCTGCGTGGCCGTCACCATCGGAGCGGCGAAACCGGCAAGCTTCGGCGCGGTGAACGCCGGTTGCAGCAAGCGCCGCTGCCGCAGCCAGAAATCGCCTTCGCTGGTGATCAGGCCGTTGCCGACAACGTGGCGCAGTTTTTTGAAGCCGCGCGACTGCTTGGTGTAGTTGTCGCGATGCTTGACGAAGACGTGATACACATGGTCCGGATGAAACAGCGCGAAGGCGGTGCGCGGACCCAGCTTCAAGCGGACGATGTCGCCGTATTCGGCGTGCGCGCGAAGCAGGAACTGCGCCGCGTCGCGCATCATTTCGCCGGCATGCCCGATGAGAAAATTGCCCGGAGGCGTGGGGGCCTCGCGGGTTGCAACGGCAGTTCGCGGCGGCATGCGGCCGGCCACGGCGGTCATCCAAAGCGGCGACATGGTTGGGTCCCCTGCATTCCGTTCCCAGAATCAACCCAGCGAACGGAGACGATTGTATCACCGAGCGAGCGACCGCAGGACCAAGGTGCGAGTCCGCGTCAGGTTTATTCAGCCAAGTCCGCGTCGCGTTTATTCGAACGGCACGCCGGTCCGCCGAGAAACTTCCCGCAGATCGTCGACGACCGGACCCGAGGAGCGGAATTCCCTCGACGCGATTCACGGCTTCGGCCAGTCGCTCGGGGTCGCCGGGAATCAGCGGGCCGTCGGTGCCGGGGGCCGGCTTTGTCGCGCGGAACGTGCGGATCCAGTCGTCGACCTGCCGTTTGAATTCGGTCGGGTCGATGAAGGCGGCGACGGACAGGGCGCCGAAGAAGTGGCCGATCCCCTTTCCCACCTCGCGCTCCTGCAGCACCTTGAGCATGATGAACGGCGGCGTGAACGGACCCCAGTTGGCCCCCGACAGCGGCCCGCACAACAAATCGACCATCGCCGACAGGCAATAGCCCTTATGGCCGCCGCGGTCCTTGTCGGAGCCCATCGGCAGGAGCGCCCCGCCGTTATAAACGTCCTGCGGATCGA
The DNA here is from genome assembly GCA_963813715.1 of uncultured Planctomycetaceae bacterium. Lineage (GTDB taxonomy): Bacteria > Planctomycetota > Planctomycetia > Planctomycetales > Planctomycetaceae > DASPSM01. Next base: position 313,492 of record CAWFAK010000017.1, read on the forward strand.
CGGTGCCGCGGCCCGTCGCGTCGACGGCCCAGCCGGAGGGAATCGTCTCCTTGCGTCGGACCGCGTTTTCGACCTTGCCGAAGGCGGCGGACGTCGTCGCCATGTCGATCACGATGGGGGGTTCTTCGAGGGCTGGGAACGCGACGGCGATCGGATTGGTGCCCAGCCGCCGCTGCGCCCCCCACAACGGTGCCACAATGCTGGTGGTGTTGGTCATCGCGAAGCCGATCAGGTCGCGCTTGAGCGCCTCGAGCGGGTAATAACCCGCAATGCCGAAGTGATTCGTGTTGCAGACGGCGACCCAGCCGGCGCCGACCTTCTCCGCCTTTTCCATCGCCAGCTCGTTGGCCCGCATCGAGACCGTCATGCCCAAGCCAGCGTCGCCGTCGACGGTGGCCGCGGCGGGCGAGTCGCGGACGATGCGAATATTCGGACGCGGATTGACGCGGCCCGATTCGATCAAGTCGACGTAGCTTTTCATCCGCGCGACGCCGTGCGTGTCGATGCCGCGGAGGTCGGCCACGATCAGGATGTCGGCGGCCTGGTCGGCGTCGGTTCGCGAGATGCCGAACGATTCGAACACGCGTCGGCAGAATTCGTGCAGGCGTTCCGGGGCGAAGCGATTCATCAAGGTTCCGATTGTTTTGTGTCGTCTGCTCTGTGAGTGTTTTCTACTTGGTGTCGTCGACGAGGAGATAAAAAACGTCGGTTCGCAACTGCGACTCGTCTTCGGTCCAATGACCGTAAATCTCCCAATTTGGTCCGGCCAAGGTCCGCTGGTTATCGGCCGCCCATTGGACGAGCGCCCGATGGGTTTCACCCAACCGATGATAGGCTCCGAAATGCGTGGCCGTCACGATCGAGCCGCCGGGCGTCGCGGAGCAGATCAGATCGGCCGTGCTGGCAAACGGGGCGGTGACCTCCTGCCCTACTTCCAGGTTGATCACACCGCTGACGTCGGCATCCAAGTAGACGGCCACGTTGCGTCCCCCTTTGAGACCGAGCTGCTTCACGAGGTTCCACGAGGTGCCGCAGGCCTCCGGCACGACATTCTTCAGCTCATCGAGCCGGGCCTGGCGGCGGACGATGGCAATCGGTTGCGGTTGGACGCGACGCGTCTCGATGGGGGCGGTCATGGCGGCGGTCCTTCGTTGTGAGCTCGACTTACAGGTGCCGTCTAATGGTGTCAGTCGACTCGACGCCCGGTTATTCGTCAAGGCGACACGAACGGGCGGCGGGTTGCGGGTCTAGTCTCCTGAACGTCTGATCCGGGGCGCTTGCCGTCGTTCGGCTTCCCGCGAAGGCCGGCCCACTTCCCTGGAAGCCCGCCGACTGACTAAGATCGAATCACCGATCCACAATCGAGTGATCGGTTGCAAAGCAACCTGATACCAGGAGTTTTGCCGGCGTTTCCCCGCTCTTGCCAATGTCGCGCAAGTTGGTGATTGCTGCCTGCCGGATCGTTCACACCAGCCGATTGACCTGCCTTCAATTGATCCTGCCTTCATTGGAAAGAAGTGGGTGCTGATGTCTGCCGCCGTTGTCTCTCACCGCGCTCTGGCTGTCACGCTGTTCCTGTCGATCATTCCGGCCGCGCATCCGGCGTCGGCGAATGACTGGCCCAGCTTCCGCGGGGCCGACCGCTCCGCCGTCTCGAAAGAGACGGGCCTGATGGCGAAGTGGCCCAGCGACGGGCCGCCGCTGGTCTGGCACGTGCAGGGCGCGGGCCGCGGCTATGCGAGCCTGGCGATTGCCGGCGATCGCATTTTCACGCTGGGCGACGGCCCCTCGAGCGAAAAGGACAAAAACGAATACGCCATCTGCTTCGATCGCCAGACCGGCAAGCGGCTCTGGAGCAAGATGACCGGTAAGCCCTGGACTTCCGGGCAGCCGAGTTGGCAAAGCTCGCGAAGCACGCCGACTGTCGACGGCGACGTGGTCTACTTCCTCACCCCCTACGGCCAGTTGATTTGTTTCGACACGGCCGACGGCCAGGAGCGCTGGCAAAAGGGATGAAGGAGGATTTTGAAGGTCGCAAAGGGGATAGCTGGGGCTACAGCGAATCGGTGCTGATCGACGGCGATCGCCTGATCTGCACCCCCGGCGGATCGCGGGAGACGATGGTCGCGCTCGACAAGAAAACCGGCTCCCTCATTTGGAAGTCGAGCCGGCCCGGCGACCGCGGGGCGGCCCACTCCTGCGTCATGATTTCCGACGTCGGCGGGACGAAGGTCTACGTGCAAGACACGGCCAGCGGGCCGATCGGAGTGCGGGCCTCGGACGGCAAGCTCTTGTGGTCGCACGCGATCGACCAGACGCCGGCCGTCATTCCCACGCCCATCATCAAGGGCGATTTGGCCTACTTCTCCATCGGTTACAAACGAGGCGGCATCCTCTTCCAGCAGGTGCCGACCGCCGACGGGGGCGTCGAGGTCAAGGAGATTTACGGACTCAATCCGAAGATGGCCAACAAGCACGGCGGCGTAGTGCTCCTCGGCAACTACGTTTACGGCGACACCGAAGACTCGGGCATTCCGTTTTGTGCCGAGCTGATGACGGGCAAGATCATGTGGAAGAAGCGCGGCTCCGGCCGGGGCTCGGCCGCGATGGCCGCCGCCGACGGCCACCTCTACATTCACTTTGCCGACGGCACAATGGTCCTGGCCAAGGCCTCGCCGAAGAAATACGCCGAGGTCGGCTCATTCAAAGTGCCCGGCAGCGGCGAACGGCCGAGCTGGTCGCACCCGGTGATCCTGGACGGCAAGCTCTACCTGCGCGAGCAGGACCACATCCTCTGCTACGACGTCCGCGCGAAAGGCCCAGGCTCCCCGCTCGCTCATCGCTGAACCGGATCGCTGAGATCGCGGCGACTGACGGGCGCGTCACAACTCGCGTTAGCGGGGCAAGCTGCCAGCTTGCCCGCCGATGTCAGCGATCAGATTCCGGCGGCGGATCGCCCGGACCGCGCTCGCGCCGGTTGTCGCTCTGCGGACCGTCCGGCCGTCTGCCGTTCGCATCCGGGCCACCACCCGGCCCGCGTCGACCGCGACGACCCGGCGGGCCAACGCGTTGCCGCATCTCTTTGAGCTGCTGCTTCTGCGCGTCGGTTAGCAGTTTGTCGAGCTTTTCGTCGACTTCCTTCTGGAGCGCGGCGATTTGGTCCCTCTGCTCGGGAGTGAAATGCAGTTCGTCCTGCAGGAAGTTCGGCAGGATTTGCCCTGGTCTCGGTGGTCCGCCGAAACCGGGGCCGCGGGGCCCACCCGGACCCCCGGGGCCGCCAGGGAATCCGAATCCCCGTCGGCCGCCGTTCGAGTCGTCTTCCGCGAGCAGCCGCGTGGCGAGGGCCGTCAACTCGTCTTTGGTGACCACGCCGTCTTTGTTGGCGTCGGCCCGATCGAACGTCCGCAGCAAGCGTTCGTCGGTAATTTCGTCGCGCGTCAGTTTGCCGTCTTTGTTCTTATCGAAGGCCATCAAGCGCGCCACGAAGGCATCGACCGCGGCCGGATCGGGTTTGCCCTTGGGGGCTGCGGGAGGACCATCTTCGGGCCGGCCCGGCCGGTCCGGCGGTCCTTGAGCGAAGGACACCGAGGGCAACACGGCGCCACCAATTGCCAATGCCAGAATGGCAATGGTGCGACGGAAAACGTGATCGAGCGAGTCCATGGAAGCGTCCTCTGAAGAAACCATCGGGGCGGACGAGCCGCGATTCCCAACGAGAGTAACGGTCAGTTGCCCGGATCCTCCACGCCGCTTTTTCAGGGAGCCGCGAAATTCACTGGCGAACCTGAAGTGCGGCTGATGCTGCTGGCTTCCATCAGCTTAGATCCCGCCGCCGGCGTCTGGCGGCAGGCGATGGTCCATCGTCAGGGCCGGATCGTCCTCGCACGGCTTGCCGACCACCTTGGCCGGCACGCCGGCGACCGTGCAGTGCGGTTTCACCGAGGTCAAAACGACGCTGCCGGCTCCGATTTTGGCCCCAGTCCCGATCTCGACGTTCCCCAGGATCTTGGCCCCGGTGCCGATCAGCACGCCGGCCCGCACCTTGGGGTGCCGGTCGCCGGTTTCCTTGCCGGTCCCGCCGAGGGTGACGTCGTGCAGCATCGAGACGTCGTTTTCCACGACGGCCGTTTCGCCGATTACCACGCCCGTGCCGTGATCGATCAGGATCCCCTGCCCGATGCGGGCGGCCGGATGGATATCGACGGCAAAGACTTGCGAGACGCGATTCTGCAGGAAGAGTGCCAGCGAGCGGCGGTCACGCGTCCACAGCCAGTGCGCCACCCGGTACGACTGCAGCGCCTGAAAGCCCTTGAAGTACAGGAACGGATGCGAGTACGAGGTGGAGGCCGGATCGCGCTCGCGCACGGCCCGCAGGTCGGCCCGAATGGCCTCGCTGATCTGCGGCGACGCAGCGAACGCCTCGTCGATCACTTCGCGGATCAGCATCTCGGAGAGGCTTGGACCGCCAAGCTTGCCTGCCAGGTGAAAGCTGAGCGCGTCTTCGAGCGTGTCGTGCTTGAGGATCGTCGCGTAGAGGAAGCTGGCGAGGATTGATTCACGATCGACTTCGCGAGCCACCTCTTCACGGATCGCCTGCCAGACCGGATCGTCGGCGAGCTGCGCGGGCGGCCGGCGTTTGGCGCGCTTACTCGGAGAATGTTCGCTGGCGACTGGTCCCATATCCATGTCTGGCCTCAACCCGGCTGACCTCAAGCGGAAACTGCGTGGAGCTTGCCGATTGAATCATAGCAGCACGCGAGAGAAACACGAGTTGGCGGGCCGGGGCGCACGGTGGACGCCGGATCTGCATCAGATCTGCTGAAAAGGAAAAAGCACCCGCCAGCTGACGCAGGCGGCTCGCCGGGTGAGCGCGCGGCCTTACGGCATGACCAGCAGGGTCACGCTCGAGGGCCGGTCGTGGGTGTGGTAGACCCGCTCGGTCGCCTTTTGGTAGTCGCTGGCCGGGGCGTTGTAGATGTCGACGAATTTTTGCGGGTTGCGGTCGATCAGCGGGAACCAGCTCGATTGCACCTGGACCATGATCCGGTGGCCGGTGCGGAACGTGTGGCAGACGTCCTGCATGTTGAATTTGATCGAGGCCGGCTGGCCCGGCTCGAACGGCTCCGGCTTCTCGAAGCTCTTGCGGAACTTGCCGCGAAAGACGTCGCCCCGCACCAGTTGCTGATAGCCGCCCATGCGGATGTCGGTCGGGATTGGGCGTCGGGATCGGGGTAGTCGTTCGGGTAGACGTCGATCAGTTTGACGACCCAGTCGGAATCGGTGCCCGTCGTGGAAACCGTCAGGTCGACCTTGATCGGTCCGGCGATGGTGACGTCGCCGTCGAGCACGCCGGTCTCATAGACCAGCACGTCGGGCCGACGCGAGGCGAACCGCTGGTCGGCCGTCATGTACTCCTGCGTCATCCGCGTGGTGGTCGTCTCCTGGTAGTTGACGGGCCGTGCCGGATCGCTCAGGTATTCGTCGGCCTCGTTGGGGCTGGCCTGCGACGGTGCGTCGGTCGACAGCTTGCCGCCGGCGCGACAGGAAATACGCGTGGGCTTGGGCCTGCCGGGGCGGCCAGTTTTCGTATTTCCGCCAGAGGTTGGTGCCTGTCTCGAAGACCCAGGCCTTGGGATGCTCGTAGTTGCTTGCCCCTTTGAGGAAATGCTCGAAGAACGGGAACTCGATTTTCTCCCGGTAGAACTCGAGCGTCGACGCGTTGAATTGCACGTCGCCCAGCTTCGACCCGTCGCCGCGCGACCAGCCGCCGTGCACCCACGGGCCCCATCACGATGCGATTATCGGTCGCGGGCGAGTTCTTGAGTACCTTGCGATAGACCTCGAGTGCCCCAAACAGGTTCTCGGCGTCGTACCAGCCGCCGACCGTCATCACGGCCGGCTTGATGTTCTTGATGTGGGCGCGAATGTTCCGCGCCTTCCACCAGTCGTCGTAGTTGCTGTGCTGGCAGACTTCCTTAAGGAAGGCGGTTTCGCCTTTGAAGTAGCGATCGCTGGCCTTGCTCAAGGGGCCGAAGTGCAAGAACAGGTCGTAGCCGTCCGGCGTTTCGTACTGGAAGGTCGTGTCGAACTTCTTGATCGGCTGGGGTCGCGGTCGATCGAAGAACGGCAGGAAGTTGAGCATGTGGGCGATCTGCAGCGCCCCGTTGTGATGCCAGTCGTCGCCGATGAACCAGTCGGTGACCGGCGCCTGCGGCGAGGCGGCCACCAGCGCCGGGGTGTGCGTCGATCATGCCCGTCACGGTGTAGAAGCCGGGGTACGAGATGCCCCACTGCCCGACCTTGCCGTTGTGATTCGGGACGTGCTTGATGATCCAGTCGATCGTGTCGTAGGTGTCGCTCGACTCGTCGATGTCGGTCGGCTTCTTTTTGTCGGCGATGTACGGCCGCATGTTGACGTACTCGCCCTCGGACATCATGCGTCCGCGGACGTCCTGCAGCACGAAGATGTAGCCCGACTTCTCGAAGAGCGGCGAGGGGCCGAGCCGATCGCGATACTCGTCCCCGTAAGGGCCGACGCTGTACGGCGTCCGGTTGAGCATGATCGGGTATTTTTGGTTCTGGTCCTTGGGGACGTAGACCTCCGTGAAGAGCCGTTTCCCGTCGCGCATGGGGATGCGGTATTCGTACTTCGTGTACTTGGCCTTGATCTCGGCCAGATGTTTATCGTCGATAGGCCGCTGGCGCTGGGCCCAAGCGGGCGCCGCGGCATTGGCGACGACCAGTAGCGCGACGATCAGGCGGGCGGCTGGACAGGTTTTCGGTGTGCGGCGACGAGAGACGACTTCACGAAGAGGCAGCATGGGGTCGATTCTCCAGAGGTTGAGCGTCCAGCATATCGCACAGGCCGGGTCAGTTGGCGCCAAAATGGGCGAGCGGCGGGTGTCAGCCCGCCGGTTCGTCTTTCCGCGAACCAGCGACAAGTTTGCTCGGCCCCGCCCCGTCAACGCGAAACCGTCCCGGTTCCGCTCAGCGACGGCATCACCATCAGCGTCACCCGCGACGCACGATCGTGCGAGCGATAGACGCGTTCGGTCGCCTTGTGGTACGTGCTCGGGTCGGCGCTGATAGATGTCGACGAAGCTCTGCGGGTTGCGATCGATCAGCGGAAACCAGCTCGACTGCACCTGCACCATGATCCGGTGGCCGGTGCGAAACGTGTGGCAGATGTCCTGCATCTTGAACTTGATCTCGGCCGGCTTGCCGGGCTCGAAGGCCTCCGGCTTTTCGAAGCTGTTGCGGTATTTGCCGCGGAAAGCGTCTCCGCGAACCAGTTGCTCGTAGCCGCCCATGTGGGTGCCGGAGGGGTTCACCTTGGGATCGGGCGCGTTGTTCGGATAGACGTCGACCAGCTTGACGACCCAGTCCGAGTCGGTCCCCGACGTCGAGACGTTGATGTCGACGTTAACTGGCCCCACGACGGAAACGTCCTGCGCCAGCGGCTCGGTCTCGTAATCCAGCACGTCGGGTCGTCGCGAGGCAAACCGCTGATCGGCCGTCATGTACTCGCGGGTCATCCCGGTTCCAATCATTTCCAAGAAAGGCACCGGGTGCGACGGGTCGCTGACATATTCGTCGGACTCGTCGGCACTCTTCTCGGTCGGCGCCGTCGTCGATAGGCCGCCGTTCGGCGCCGAAATAGTAGGAGCGCGCCTCCGCCTGCCGGTGGCGGCCAAGTCTCGAACTTGTGCCAGGTATTGCCGCCGGTCTCGAAGATCCAAGTCTTGGCCTCCTCGAATTTGCCCGTGTGCTTGAGATGGTGCTCGAAGAAGGGAAACTCGATTTTCGACTGGTAGTATTCGGCCGTCGGCGTGTTGAACGTGACGTCGCCCAAGCGCGAGCCTTCGCCGCGATACCAGCCGCCGTGCACCCACGGACCCATCACCAGATGGCTGTCGGTCGAGGGGCTGTTCTTGGCGAGGTTGCGATAAACCTCGAGTGCGCCGAACAGGTTTTCCGCGTCGTACCAGCCACCGACGGTGAGCACGGCCGGCTTGATGTGCTTGAGGTGCGGCCGCAGGTTCCGCGCCTTCCACCACTCGTCGTAATTGGCGTGCTGACAGACTTCTTTGAGGAACGCCGTTTCGCCCTTGAAGTAGCGATCGCTAGCCTTGCTGAGCGGTCCCATGTGCAGGAAGAAGTTGTAGCCGTCGGGAGTGCCAAAATCGAACTTCGCGCCATATTCCTTCACCGGCTTGGGGCGCGGCCGGTCGAACCAGGGCAGGAAGCTGATCATGTGGGCGATTTGCAGCGCTCCGTTGTGGTGCCAGTCGTCTCCCATGAACCAATCGGTGACCGGAGCCTGCGGCGACGCGGCCACCAGGGCTGGATGAGCGTCGATCATGCCGGCTGCCGTGTAAAAGCCCGGATACGAAATGCCCCACATGCCGACGCGGCCGTTGTTGTTTGGCACGTGCTTGATCAGCCAGTCGATCGTGTCGTAGGTGTCGCTTGATTCGTCGATGTCGGTCGAGCCGTTCTTGTTTTCGATGTAGGGACGCATGTTGACGAACGTCCCCTCCGACATGAACCGCCCGCGCACGTCCTGTTCGACGAAGATGTAGCCCGACCTTTCGAACAGCTCCGACGGTCCGATGTGGCCGTTGTACTGGTCGGTCCCGTATGGCCGGCAGCTGTAGGGAGTCCGCGTGAGCAGGATCGGATACTTCTGGCTGCGAGCCTTGGGGATGTAGATCGCGGTGAAGAGCTTCACCCCGTCGCGCATCGGGATTTGATACTCGAACTTCGTGTAGTGCGACTTGACGTTGTATGCCGGCTTGTCGCTCGTGGTCCGTTTTTCGGTGGTGGTCTTCCGACGCTGGGCCCAGGCGGGCGTCGCGACGGTGGCGACGAGCGAGAGAACCAGGGCAAAGACCGAGGCGATGTGACGAACGTTTTCTGGCAGGCGGGGCAGATTCAGGCGGGCGGACGGCATCGGGCGAGGGTCTCCGGCGAGGGATCCAAACGGGGGTAAACCCAGCATAAAAAGCGGCGGTTCGATTGTCGTTGGTCGCCAATCGCTTTTTTTGCGGCTGATGGGGCAAACGATCGAGCTCTATCCCGATTTGTCGCGAAAAGCCGGGAATGACTCACGGAGCCTTAATGGATGGGCGGGAAACTGGTGTTGCGGTTTCACCGCTTACCGGCAAAATACGTCGCCTTTCCCGAATGGAACCGGCCGCGGCACCCCGAATCACGGACGATTCATGAGCACCAACACGCTTTCTCGCCCGACTGTCGGCCGGCTTCGCGCCGAGTTGGAGCGCGGGTTGTCGTCGGTCAACCAACGACCGCGCTTGTGGCTGGGGTTGTTGGTGCTGCTCTTGATCGCCCAGGTTCGTCCCTGGTGGATTCCGCAACCCGACAGCCGCTGCTACTTGTCGATGGCCCGCAGCCTGGCCGAACAGGGACAAATGCTGAACCTTGGGCGTGAACATCTCTGGTACTTCCCGGGCTATCCGCTGTTGTTGACCCCGCTGTATTGGGTGAGCGAGCAGCCGGACTGGCTGATTTCGGCTTTTCAGTGGGTGGCGGCCGCCCTGTTGATGGTCGGCGTTTACCAGTGGGCCCGCCGGATCGTGCCGCAATGGGCCGTTTGGATCGCCGCCGTAAGCGCGGTGAACTCGGGCGTCTGGTTTCACGCGGCCCGCGTGCTGAGCGAAGTTCCCTTTATGTGCGCGCTCGTCTGGTCGGCCAACGCGGGGATCGCCGCGTACCGCAGCCGGACGTTATCGCGGACGATTGTGCTCACCATCGTGGCCGCACTGTTGGTGGCGGTGACGGCCATCATTCGGCCGGCGGGACTGATGCTGGCCGTCGGCTTTGGGCTGAGCCTCGGCTGGCAAGCGTTGCGCCAGAGGAAGACGTGCCAGCGGACGACGTGGCTGCGGGCGGTCGCGATCACGCTGGCGCTGGGAGTGCCGGCTTCAATCGGCGTCGTCACCTTCATGAAGATCGAGCAGTCGACCGCGACCGAGGAGTCGGCTCGCACTTACTTGAGCAACTTCGGCGATTCGGCCCGCAGTCCGCTCGCCTCGTATCTCGAGGGCCTGCGGCTGGCGATTCGCGACAGCGGACGCGTCGTGATCCCCGGCATGTTCAAGGCCTACAACGAGACCGGCTGGCTCGACCCCAATCTCCTCATTTATGTGCCGGCCTGCCTGGTGCTGACGTGGGCCTGGTGGCGGCTGACGCGGGAGACGGCCGATCCCCTGCTGCTCGGCGTTCCCTTTTACGTGCTGTTGCACGTCGTCTATCCGTACGAGGCCGGTGCGAGGTTTTTCGTGCCGCTGTTGCCGATCTTCTTGGCCAGCCTGGCGTTTTTGATCAAGCCGGGTGAGCGGCGGCGCGTGTTTGCGGTGGCTGCGTTTTGCGCGGCCCACATGTTGATCGCCGTGGTCTATTGGCTGGCCATCGACGCGCCCCGCGCTGCGGCCGAGGCCCGCCGCGGAGAGGAAATCGCCACGATCAGCCAACGGATCAAGGCCGACAACCGTCACGTGGCGGCCGTCGATCTCGATGGCAATGACCTGCTGATGCTCGAATTGCAGCTCGACCGCCAGGTGCCACTGCGCGAGAAGACCTACATGGCCAACGACGAGTGGCTGGTGTCCGACCGGCGGCTCCAACCGGCGGGCCCCTATCACTTGTCGGCGACGACCGATTCGTTCGCGCTGTCACGCCGCGCCGTCGGCGGGCAGAACGCGCCGCTGGCGCAGTAGTCGTCGGTGTCCGTGTCATGCGGACGCGCGATGCCGGCTGTGGCAGTCCGGCCGTTATTCCGTGACTTCGGCGGGGATCACCGGGTGGGCCGCCAGGAAGACCGGGCAGTGCGCGTGGGTCAGCACGTAATTCATTTCGGAGCCGCACAGCCGGCCCCTTTCCAGCGGGCGTTCCTGCGGCAGCGGCAAGAACGATTAACTCGTAGTGCCCGTCCTTCGCCAGACGCACCACGTCCTGTCCATAGGCGGCACCGAACGAGTCGACTTTGATCTCGCGGCCGAGCGTGCGGGCTCGTTCCAGGTCGCGTTGCAACACGCCGTTGGTCGACGCGTTCGATTCTTCCTGCGGCGGGATGGCCGCCACGTCGAGGACGACCTTGCGATCGAGCATCGTCAGCACCCAAAGGAAGAGGTCGCTGCTGACGGGCGTGGCGTCGTGAATCAGGAGGACTTTGTCGACACCCACCCCGGCCGCGCGCAAGTCGGCAACCGATCGTGCGTGCCGCTCGCCGAACTTGGGAATGCGATTCCCGCCTTCGACGTCAAAATAAACGTCCCGGTTGCGGCTCAAGACCCGTACCGTCAGCCCGGGCGGCCGGCCGTCGTGCAGACTGATCCAATAGAACGAGATCTGGTCGAGCTGCTCCTCGGCCGTGAACTTGTTCGACGCGCCGACTACCACTTCCTGGGCCTGGATCTCCTTGGCCACCCGCAAAATGGCGTGCAGCGGGCTGTTGGTCGGCACGATCAGCGGACGGACCTTTTTGCCCACTTTTTCTGCCCGCTCGACAACCGCGGTCATCAGCTGCTGATCGTAGGTATCCAGGTCGAGTCGGCCGGTGCCCGTCTCCCCGCCGGGAACCGTCATTTTCGCCGTCATCACCACGACGTCGGTCGTGTTGGGGTCGCTCTCGGCCAGCGCCTTCTCCAGCATGAACAAGTTGTGCGGCGAGCGGATGGCCACCAGCTTCCGATATGGCTTGGTCAGCCCAAAGCTCTCCTGTTTGATTTCGGGTAGCACCTGCTGGTTGAACTGCTCGAGATGCACGTGCTTGGTGCCGCGGCGTTTCTCGTTCACCGCCTCGGTCACGACGAAGATCGTGAGGAACACCGCGCTGAAGGCGGCCCCGCTGATCGTGGCGACTTCCTTCGTCAGCAGGTTGGCGATCGCAGACGCCAACACGACCACCGAGATGATGCCGAGCCCGATCGGCAGCTCGTACTTGCCGAACTGAATGTTGAAGGGCACCTTGAATTCGCGCGGCGTATGGTCCTTGAAGCGCAGCACCACCATCGACAGCGTCTTGAACGTGAAGCTCCAAACGACGCCAAAGGCATACGCTTCGCCCAGCAGAATGAAGTCGCCCCGGCTGGCAACGATCGTAAACAGCTGCAAGCCGACGATCAGCCACAGGATCCGCGAACTCGTGCCGTATCGCACGTGCGGCTTGAGAAACCAGTCGGGCAGCACGCCGTCTTCGGCCACGCGGTTGAGCACACCGTTGGAGCCGATGATCGAGGTGTTGACCGCTCCCGACAGGATCAAGAAGCCGACGACCACCACGAAAGCGTTGAGCAACAGCTTGAGCGGCACCGGTCCCACCATATGCATCGCCAGGCCGCCGATAAAGTTGTCGTAATATTGGCCCATCCGCTCGCCTTCGGGGATCAGGATCACGGCCAGAAAGCTGACCGAGCCCGTGAGCAGTACGCTGTAGACAAAGACGATAAAGGCCGCCTTTTTGAAATTCTTGAGCTTGGGGGATTCGACCTCCCGATAGACCTGCGCAAGCGTCTCCTCGCCGCTCATCGCCAGGATCGAATGCCCGAAGGCGATCACGACTCCCGCCAAGCCGATCAAAGTCAGCCAGGCGGCCGAGCCGGAGTTCCGCAGGGGCTCGGCAATCGAGGGGAAGCGCCCAGGAAGCCCAGTGGATCTTCCTGGCGGCCGGTCACGGGGTTCATCTTGGGAACCCGCTCGCCCGTGTCGGTGACGGTGAATTTGGGATTGAGGTCGGGGTGCCAGCTCGGCACCTTGTTGGCTGCCCCGTTCGTCGCCAGCGTCACTCCGCTCCAAGCCAGGATCACCAAACCCATGATGGTGGTGGCGATCATGATCTTGAGCGCCTTGTCGCTCGATTCATGGATCCCCAGCATGTTCTGGCGGAAAAAATAGAGGGTGATCACGCAGGCGATCGCGACGGCCCCCCAGCCTTTGATGTCGTGTTGCAGCCCGACCGGGATGGGGACGTGCAGGTAGATGGTGAGCGCGTCGATCCCCAGCCCGCAGATGTACTGCCCCGCCGAGACGCCGCTAATGGGCCCGGTGAGAATGTAGTCGAAGAGGAGCGCGGAGACGGAGAGCTTGGCGACGAAGCCCCCCATCGCCTCCTTGACGACGCGATAAACGCCGCCGCGCACAAACAACGCGCTGGACTCGATATAGACGGAGCGCATCGCGTAACTGAACAGCAGTACCCCCAAGATGAACCATGGGGCCGCTGGTCCGATGGCGCTCTCGACGATCGCCCCGATGTAGTAGGCCGTGCTCGCCAGGTCGCAGAGTACGACCGCCGCCGTCCGCCAGTACGAAATGAACGTAAACGTCACGCTGCTGATGACGATGACTTGGGCAGCGCGGATGGCCTTGGCGGTGGTGGTCGAAAGCCCGGCCGAAGGAGCACCATTGGGAGTAGACAATGAGGGGGAAGACGAGGCCGGACCGGTCGTTTCGTTCGACACGAGAAGTTGGCGCCCTCTTTACTGGTGCGATGGCGGCCGCCGATTCGCGGTTGCAAAATGCCTGTGCGGCATCCGGCGGGTTGGCGATTTGCCCGGCAGGCCGCGGGCGGAATAGTCGCCCGCAATTGGCAAACGGGCAATTCTCCCGAAAATGAGCGGATGTCGTCAAGGAGGAGGCCTTTGGTCCGGTTTCGCGGGATGCGGGCAAAAGTCCCGGAACTCACGGAGGTCGCCGCGTGTTCTTATTCTCAACCGGCCACTCTGGTTGGACTGTGCCTGCGCGACGTCCTTGCTTGTTCGCCCGCTCCGACCATTAAATAATCACAAACCCGCCCCGTCCGGCGGGATCGGCCTTTCGAGATCGGACGATCTCCGTTCAACGGCCTGGACTTGCGATTCATGGCTCACGCTGGACGCGACCTTGGACCTCCGGCGCTTTCTCGCAGCCTGAATCTGCCGCAGGCCATTTCGCTGAACATCGCCAATATGGTCGGTGTCGGGCCGTTCATCACCATTCCCCTGATGTTGGCGGCCATGCCGGGGCCGCAGGTCATTTGGGCCTGGGTGGTGGGCGGATTGCTGGTATTGTGCGACGGCCTGGTCTGGAGCGAGTTGGGGGCCGCGCTGCCTGGCAGCGGCGGGTCGTACCACTTTCTCAAAGAGATTTACGGGCGACTCGACCCGACCTGGGGACGGCTGATCCCGTTCCTCTTCGTCTGGCAGTTCCTGTTTAGCGGCACGTGCGAGACGGCCTCCGCCTACATCGGGGGGCTCAAATATCTCGAGTATGCGATTCCCGGGCTCGAGGAGACGCTCGCTCGCTGGCACGTTCCCGGCGGCACGCACACGCTGGCGGCCGCCCTCAGTGTCGCGGTGACGATCCTCTTGTGCCGCAACATTCGCGTGCTCGGCCAACTGAGCGTGTTTTTCTGCGCGGGGATCCTCGGGGCCCTGCTCCTGGTGATCGTTTCCGGCCTGCCCGATCTCGACTGGCGCCTGTTGCACGTCCCAGCCGGCACCTACGACGTGCAAAACGCTCCCCACTTTGCTTGGGGATTGGGGGCGGCGATGACGATCGCCATCTACAACTATTTCGGCTACTACAACATCTGCTTCCTCGGAGACGAGGTTAAAGACCCCGGCAAGACGATTCCGCGGGCCGTCATCAGCTCCGTTTGGATGATCGGGATCCTCTATATCCTGATGACCGTCGCCATTATCGGCGTGATCCCTTGGCGGGAGGCGGCCGAGTCCGAGGCGGTCGCCGCCAACTTGGTGTCCCTGGTTTTCGGCCCGCATTTGGCGACCGCGTTTGCCTGGCTAGTGGTGTGGACGGCGCTGGCCGGGCGTGTTTGCCATGTCGCTGGGCTATTCGCGGATTCCGTTCGCGGCCGCCCGCAACGGCGACTTCTTTCGGGTCTTCGGCACACTGCACGCCGGCGGCTTTCCGGTGATCTCGATCATCTGCCTGGGAGCACTGACGACGGCCGTTTGCTATCTGCAGCTTGGCGATGTGGTCGATGCGGCCGTCGCCGTCCGCATCCTGGTGCAGTTTGTCGGCCAGATTGTGGGGCTGCATATTCTCCGTACGACGCGACCCGACGCCCGCTTGCCCTTCCGCATGCGGCTTTACCCGATTCCCAGCTTCATCGCTTTAGTTGGCTGGCTGTTTGTGCTGGCAACGCAAAAGCCGTTGGTCCTGGCGATTACGGTCGGAGTCACGCTGGCCGGCGTGCCGGCGTTCTGGGTTTGGAAAGTGGTGGAGAGACGCCGCATCGCCGTGCCCTAAAGCCGGGACGCAAACCGGAGGGGCCGAGCGCACCCGCACAGCAAACCGAACCGGGAGAAGAATCATGGACCGCGTGCAACAATTGGCCGATCTGCTGCAGTCGATGACGGCCGTCGACCTCGCGCCGCGGTTGGAGCGGGGCATGCCGAGATATCCGGCCCACCCGCACCTGATCATCGACCCGACCGTCACGCACGAGCGTCATGGCTATTACTGCCAGTCACTGTCGATGCCCGAACACATCGGTTGCCACGTCAACGCGCCGGCACACACGGTCCCCAAACTGATGGATTCAACCGTCGATACTCTGCCCGTCGATCAACTTGTTGGTCCGGCCGTCGTCTACGACTTCTCCCAGCGCGACCTGCAGCCAGGCCAGACGCTGACGGCCGACGACTTTCTGGAGTACGAGCGCGATCACGGCGTGCAGGCGGGAGCGGGCGACATGCCGCTGGTCTGCTTCGGCTGGCACCGCCGGCACTGGAGTTCACCCGCTTTCTACGAGCGCAACCAGCCCGGGAATGGACGAAAAAGTGACGGTGCTGTTCGCCGAGCGGCAAAGTCCGCGCAGTGGGAGCCGACACGATCGCCTGCGAGATTCCGTTCGTCAAAGGCGTGGCGGGCGACGCGCCCGGCCACCGCAAGCATTGGCTGCCCAACGGCATCTTGATCGTGGAGTGCCTGGCCCAACTCGAAAAGCTGCCGTCGCGCGTGTTCCTGGTCGCCGCGCCGCTGCCGATTGAAAACGGCTCGGGCTCGCCGCTAAGGCCGATCGCGTATTTCTGACCAAGCCCCGAAGGCACAAAGAAAGACGCAGAAATTGGCTGACTCGACTGGTCGACGATTACCGAGCCAAGTCCGGGTGACCGGGGTGGAGCTGTCAGCTCGCTCCCAGGTCCGCAACGCCGGTCTCCCTGTTCAATGAGAGTGTCCGGACCGGATTCAGACTTCGTCCTAAACCGCATCTGCTGCAGCTCTTAACACCGGTCTAAATCCGAATTGTGAAGATTAGACCGGACCGGACTCGACTGGTCGCGACTCGAGTCATTCGGTCGAGCCGTCAGGCTCGCCCCCGGGTCCGCGATCGCCGGTCTCCTTGTTCAAATGAAAGTGTCCGGACCGGATTCAGACTTCGTCATAAACCGCGTCTGCTGCAGCTCTTAACCCCGGTCTAAATCCGAATTGTGAAGATTAGACCGGACCGGACCTGACTCGGCGTTTTGTGCTTATAGTCGAGCCCAGCACCGTCTGGCTGGGGTCGAGCCAGCAGATTCGCCCCCAGGGTCCGCGACCGCCGGTCCTCGTTGTTCAAATGAGAGTGTCCGGACCGGACCCGTCGTCATCCGATCACTGAATGGCCACCCATCACCGAACGGCCGCCGATCGCCGAATGCCCGCTGTCAGGCGTCCACGAAATCCCGTCGGTGCCCATTCAACGGCCTTGCGGCGATTTCATCCCCGGCGCGCAAGCCGATCTCGGCCGTCACGACGGGCCAAACTCCATTCTGCCACAAATTGCCAACCAACCAAGATCGGTTTTCTACGCTCAGGTTTCGCGGTTACTCGGCGGGAATGCAGACGGGAGATTTGCCTTGGGTGCCATGGTTGAGCTTGCTCAACCGTGCTCTTAACCGTTCAGCAACCGGCACATTCGTTGGTCATCCCAGAAAAGCCGGGCAGGCATGGCGGCACAATTTGCCGGCCTAAGAATGGAGTTGGCAGAAAGGGCTGTCGAGAGTACAACTTCTGCCCACGCCGCTCAGGATCTATAAAGACCGGCAGCTTCCGCACTTCCCGCCGCAACTCTCCCCGCTCCGTTTCCTTCACTCCGGCTCGGCGAAAGCCGCAGTCCAGACTCGTCTTTCGAGCCAATCGGCCTCCGTAACACGCCGGCTCCGCAGCCGTCACGGACAGACCTCGCCTACCCACGCCTGACATTCCGTAATCCGCTTGTCGTCAGTCACCAAGTGGCCGCGCCCGAATTGCGCGGCAGATGCGAAACTGAAACTGCGTGCTGAAATCCCAGCAAAACCTGACGCAGAGCCGATGGGCGTGTCGCTCGATCCTGGGCGTCTGCTTTTGTGTGCTGGGTTTTTGTGGAACTGCGTCGCCGAGCGCGGCCGACCCCGCTCCCCCGGCCGCGAACGGTTCGTCCACCGCAAGCTCTTCAGCAAACGGTGAAGCCAGAGCGTCGGCGCCGCTGGTCAGCATAACGGGGACGATCGCCGGCGATTCGGCTTTCAATCAAGCGCCCTTTGCGAACGAAGAGCCTCCGAGCATTGTTGCCAGTTTTGCGCCTGCCCCCGGCACCACACCGCCGCCCGCCAATGAAGTTCCGCCAAGCCCGGACGCCAATCCTTCGGCCGCAAGTAACCTCGCGACGGACTCAGCGTCCGGAGCAACGGACAAGGACAAGAAGACGGACGATGACAAGCTTGGCGACAAAGACAAAAAAGATGAATGGAACCTGCTGCCCAAGGGTTGGAACTTCCACGCTCAGACCACCATCATCGACGACTTCCAACCCGGATTCGGTGCCCTGTACTCCGGTCCCAACAGCCTGGGCACGGCCCGCGATCGCGAAGGGACGATTACCGCCGACCTTTTTCTCGGCGCGCCGTTATGGCAGGGCGCCGAGTTTCACGCGGATTTTCTTCTATGGCAGGGCTTCGGCCTGAGTAACAGCTTTGGCCTCGAGGCCTTTCCCAACGCGGACGCGTACAAAGCCGGCAGCGCGAGTCCCAGATTCATGTTTTCACACTTCTTTGTTCGCCAAACGATCGGCCTGGGCGGAGAACAGGAGGACGTGCCCGACGGCCAATTCACGCTGCCCGGCAAGCGGGACGTTTCGCGCCTGACGATCACCGCTGGCAAGCTCAACATGGCGGAGCTTTTCGACCAGAACACCTACAACCATGACCCGCACACACAGTTCATGAGCTGGGCGAGCACCATGCTCACCTGGGATTATCCCGCCGACACCATCGGTTACACGACGGGACTTGCCTTGGAGTTGAATCAGCCAAACTGGGCCGTGCGCTATGGATGGTTTCAATTGCCCAGCATTCCGAATGGCTTCACCGCCGACGACCGGATCTTCATGTATCCCGTCGAGCCCGGGGAGGTCACCTCCGACGGAAACTTTTGGAAAGAGTGGGGCATGATCACGGAAGTCGAGCGCCGTTGGCGCATCGACGATCATCCCGGCGCCATCCGGCTGCAGGCCTGGGTCGACCACGGTCTCCTCGCCAGCTACAACGCGGCGACCACGCTTCTCGTCGCCTCGCCTCCGCCGGCGAATACTCCTCCAGGAGCGGAAATCACCATCCCCGGGGCCGCCTTCAGTTACCGTTCCAAGTACGGCTTTGGGGTGAATTGGGAACAGGAAATTGCGAAGAACGTCGGCACGTTCGGTCGGGTGGGCTGGCAAGACGGCGAAACTGCGGCGGCGGCGTTCGACGACGTCGACTGGACGGTACAGCTTGGTGTGAGCGTCAAAGGCGCCACATGGCACCGTCCCAACGACACCTTCGGTCTGCTCGGGAATTTGGCCGGTGCTTCGTCAGACCAGCAAGCCTTCCTGAAGGTGGGCGGCACGGGCATTCTGAACGGCGACGGCAACCTGACCTACGCGTGCGAGAAGTCTTTGGAAACGTATTATGACTTTTACATCGCGGCGGGCTGTCGCCTGGCGTTTGATTACCAGTTCTTCGCCGATCCGGCGTTCAACAGTGACCGCGGCCCCGTCAGCGTCTTCGGGGCACGACTTCACTGGGAGTACTAGTCCGAGTCAAGGCTCCTAAACCGCCGCAGCTGTGATCGGCAGCGCGGCCGAATTCCTCTCGACGCATTTTTGCGGCCGCGATATCATCCGGCCCCTTCCAGTCTCACCGCCAAATTTCTCAGCGTCCAATTTCCCACCATCGAATTTCTCACCTTCGACTTCTCTTCGCTTTCACGCTTGAATCCGGGCCTGTTCCACTCGCCGCCTCGCCTTTCCTTCGCCTTCCAACTTCCCGTTTGAAGATTCCGGATGAAGCTCCACTTCGCCAAGCGCCCTGCGCCGACGAGTCCTGGCGCGCGCGCCAGGGATGGATTGCGGCTGCCTGTGTCGCCGTGTTGGTCGGCGCATTGAGCGTCGTCGGCTGCGCCGATCCGCTCTTTCACCTGCACACTTTCGGCGACATCAGCGTTAATGCGGCAATTGCTCCCAATCCGAAACAAACGCCCGTCTTCGCCTCGCTGCTGCCGCACCGGCCCCACTTCCCCAGCGCCTGCCGCGTAGCCGTCATCGACGTTGACGGCGTGCTGCTCGATTCCGACGCGACGGGAATCGGCTCGCTGGGAGAAAATCCGGTTGCCCTCTTTCGCGAGCGGCTCGATGCCATCGAGCACGATCACTGCGTGCGGGCCGTCGTGTTGCGAATTCATTCGCCTGGCGGCAGCGTGACGGCGACCGACATCATGTGGCGCGACCTGCAGGCCTTCAAAGCTCGCACCTGTTTGCCCGTCGTCGCCTGCCTGATGGATGTGGCGGCCGGCGGCGGCTATTACCTGGCCACCGGTGCCGACTGCATCATCGCCCACCCCACGACGGTCACCGGGGCCATCGGCTGCATTCTCAACGTTTACAACCTGCAGGACATGATGGCCCAGTTCAACGTCGTCGGCATCCCGATCAAGTCGGGCAAGAACGTCGACCTGGGCACGCCGATCAAAGCGCTCGATGCCGCCAGCAAGAAGCTGCTGCAGGGCATGGCCGACGAATTCCACCAGCGATTCGAGAACATCGTGATGAGCCGGCGGCCGCAGGTCGATCCGCAAAACGGCGCCACGTTCGACGGCCGGGTGTTCACCGCCAGCCAGGCGCTCGCGGTGCGGCTGATCGACCAGATCGGTTACTTCGACGACGCGGTGCAACTGGCCAACGGCATGGCCCATCTCAACTATTCGGAAGTCGTCTTCTACCATCGCAAGGGGGATCCGGCCTACTCGGCCTACTCGTCGACCCCCAACGTGCCGCTGCAGGACAAGCTGCTGGCGCTCAATATTCCGGGACTGGAACGGACGCGGATGCCGGCGTTCCTCTATCTGTGGGACATCGAGCCGTCGCTGGACCGCATCAACGGTAAATAAGCGTCCGGTTTCGGGTACGCGCGCCGGCAAGAATTCGCTACAGTGGGGCTCGCGCCGGACGGAATCCGGGCGCCGCAGAGAGGGAAGGGAGTCCACTGCGTTGGCGGCACGGCAGCCCCATCGTTTGCGGCTCCGTTACTCAGGGGAGCATTCGACATGGGAAAGCTTTGGGCCGTCTCTTTTCTCTTTATCGTCACGCTCGTCCCGTCGCAGATCTGTCGCGGCGGCAACCCGGTATATGACGAGTTGTTGCGTGGCGGCGTGCCGATCAGCGTTCGCGAAATTGTCCGCCTGCCCGCCCCCACGCTCACCGACGGCATGACCGCCGCACAACAGCAGCAAGCGATCGAAGCGATCGCCGACGGCCGCGCGTGGGAGGATCTCACGCGTCGCTCGGTCAATGCTCCGTTCGTCTTCAAGATCAGCAAGGACGAAATCGATTCGAGCCGATTGGGTCGGCGCGTCGATTTGTGGTTTGTCGCCTATGGCAACATGTCGACGCTCGAAAACAATGAATGGCTCGAGCGACAGTTCAAGACCACCGGCAACGAGACCGATCCGGACAACGGCGCCGTGGCCAAGGTCGTTCCGGAGAGTGAGCTGCTTCGTCACGGGCTCAAGGGCCCGCAGAGTGCGGACGATTCGCAGTTTGTTTTCGCCGAGCTGACGCTGTTGGATCGCGTGCGAGTCTCCGTGACGACGCGCGGCTCGAAGCAAGTAACGCGCGACTCGGTCATTTCCGCGTCACTGCTCGATCCGCGTTTCGCAGCGGACTCCGCCTACGCGAACCGCTGGAAACCGGTGCTTCGCGATGACAACACGGGCCGCAGATACCTGGGCAAGCCCGAGCCATACTTCGGCTACGGCAGCTACGCCAAGGCGACGCGGCTGCTCGGTCCGTCGGGCGCGATCCTGATCGAATACCACGCGGCTTTCGCTGAGCCGGAAGGCTGGTTCAACGGCAACAACTATTTGTGCTCGAAGCTGCCGATCCTCGCCCAAATGATCGTCCGTCAGCTGCGTCGCGAGCTGGTTAAGAGCCACTGACCTCAGGTTACGACCGCGCAGGTCTTTTCTTGTAGGGCAGGCTCTGCCTGCCGCTCGCTACGTCTCGAACACGGACGGCAGGCAGAGCGTGCCCTACACGTCCGCGGGATCGCCTCCAAAGTTTCGCCAATGCCTGCGCTGTTGACTCGCTCTCATGCGGCGCTTATCACAGACGGCGCCGCGTGCCTTCTTTGCGAGATCCCGCGATGGGCGAAGTTGAACTCCGCGTGAATGGAGTCAGGCACCACGTCCCGGCCGAGCCCGAGCGAATGCTCCTCGGAGTGCTCCGCGACGAATTGGGGCTGACCGGCAGCAAGTATGGCTGCGGCGAGGGACAATGCGGCGCGTGCACGGTCGTGCTGGACGGCCGGGCCGTGCGATCGTGCCGCATGGCGCTCTCCGACTGTGCCGAAAAGCCGATCACCACGATCGAAGGGCTCGCGCACGACGGCAAGTTGCATCCGCTGCAGCAGGCCTTTCTCGATGCCGGGGCGCTGCAGTGCGGCTACTGCATGTCGGGCATGATCATGAACGGCTATGCCCTGCTCTCCAGGCACAGCGCACCCACGCGGCAGCAGACTGTGCAGGCAATGGAGGGCAACATTTGTCGCTGCGGCACGTATCAACGCATCCTCGCGGCCATCGACCAGGCGGCTGAAACGCAGAGAGCGGGCGCGGCGAAGAGGGCCGAGCGATGACCCGCGTGGCCAAAAACTCGCGCCTGTTGACCGCGAGCCAACGCGACGTCCACATCGATCTGCCGGCGCTGGATGAGCCGGAGCGATACGAGCTGCGCGAAGAGCCCAAGTATCGCTTCGAGGCAGACCGGCGCGATTTCTTGAAGACGCTCGGCGGAGGCATTGTGATCTGCCTGGTGACGCGAGTCGCTTGCGCCCAGCGCCCTGGTCGGCGCGGCGGCGGAGGTCGAGGCGGTCGCGGAGGGAACGTGCCGCAGTCGATCGGTGCCTGGCTCCACTTGAACGAAGCGGGCGAGGTCACCGTCTGCACCGGAAAAGTCGAGATCGGGCAGAATATCCGCACGTCGCTCACGCAGGCGGTCGCCGAAGAGCTACGCCTGCCGACGAACCGCATTCGCCTGATCATGGCCGATACGGACCTGGTTCCGTATGACTTTGGCACCGCCGGCAGCATGACCACGCGCATGATGTCACCACAGCTCCGACGCGTGGCGGCCACCGTGAGAGAGCTGCTCCTCGACCTGGCGGCCAAGGAATTGTCGGTCGATCGCGGCACGCTGTCGGTCGTCGACGGCACCGTCTCGCACGCAGCCTCGCACCGGTCGCTGACGTTCGGCGAGTTGGCCAAAAAGGGCCAGTTGACCAAAACGATCAGCGACGATGCACCGTTGACGCCGGCGAGCCGCTGGCAGGTCGCGGGCACGTCGGTCGCCAAGGTCGACGGCGCAGCGTTCGTCACCGGTCGGCACGAATACGCGTCCGATGTGCGGCGACCGGGCATGCTGTTCGGCAAGGTGCTCCGGCCCGAGTCGCTGCACGCGAAACTGGTTTCGGTCGATTTCGCGAAGGCGCAGGCCCTGCCCGGCGTCACCGTGGTGCATGACGGCGATTTCGTCGGCGTGGCGGCGCCCTCCTTGCCTGGCGCGGAGCAAGCCCTCGCGGCCATTACCGCAAAGTGGAAGGCCGAGACCGTTGTTTCCGACGCCCAGCTGTTCGAGGACCTGAAGAAATCCGAAGGTGGGGGAACCGGGTCGGGCTTCGGCGGCCGATCGAATTACTCGCGCGGCAAGATCGAACAGGGGCTGAAGGCGGCCGACCATCGCGTCCAGGCGACCTATACGATTTCGTACATCGCGCACGTGCCGCTCGAGCCGCGGGCGGCGGTCGCCGAGTGGTCGGGTGAAAAACTCACGGTCTGGACGGGAACGCAGATGCCGTTTCGCGTGCGGAGCGAACTGGCGCGTGCTTTCTCGGTTGCGGACGAAAGCGTGCGAGTGATCGTCCCCGATATGGGTTCCGGATACGGCGGCAAGCACACGGGTGAATCAGCCCTCGAAGCGGCCCGCCTTGCCAAGGCAGCCGGCAAACCGGTGAAACTGAATTGGACTCGCCAGGAAGAGTTCACCTGGGCCTATTTCCGGCCGGCCGGCGTCATCGAAGTTTCGGCCGGCGTGAAAAAGGACGGCACGATCACCGCCTGGGAGTTTCATAACTACAACTCGGGCGGCTCGGCCATTCGTCCCCTTTACGAGATCGCGCATCAGCGGGTTGCCTATCACCCCAGCGATGCCCCCTTGCGGCAGGGCTCCTATCGGGCGCTGGCAGCGACGGCCAACCACTTCGCCCGCGAATGCCACATCGACGACTTGGCCCACGCGGCAGGCATCGATCCGCTGGCGCTCCGGCTGAAGAACCTGAAGGACGAGCGGCAGCGGGCCGTCCTCGAAGCGGCCGCCCAGAAGTTCGGCTGGGGACCCCAGAACAAGCCGTCGGCGGAACGCGGCTTCGGCCTGGCCTGCGGTTCCGAGAAGGGAAGCTATGTCGCCACGTGTGCCGAGGTGTCGATCAATCCCCAAAACGGCAAGGTCCACGTCGAGCGGGCGGTGACGGCGTTTGAGTGCGGGGCGATCATCAATCCCGAAAACTTGCGGAACCAGTGCGAGGGCGCGTTGATGATGGGCCTGGGCGGCGCGCTCTTCGAGGCGATCCGTTTCGACGAGGACAAGATCCGGAACCCGAAGCTCTCGCTCTACCGCGTTCCCCGATTTGCCGATCTGCCGACAATCGAGATCGTGCTCGTCGATCGCAAGGATCTCCCCTCCGTCGGCGCCGGCGAAACTCCGATCGTCGCCATCGCCCCAGCCATCGGCAACGCCATCTTCCAAGCCACGGGGAAACGACTGACTTCGATGCCGATGGCGCCGCGGGCTGCCGAGTTAGTTGGCCGTCGCTCTCGGTCGCATTGATTCTGTCGGGTTGCCATCTGTCAGGTTGCCAAACGGGCACAAAGCCCACGAAGGACGCGTTGACTTGCACGGGCGAGACTCCTTCGCGACCTTGTGACGCTGACGATCTCTCCTAGGCGCTAAGAAGGAAGCAAAATGCCCCTGCATCGCGTGCGGAAGTCCGGTCGGCGTCAGCACACGGATTCGGACGACATCTATACCGCGGCCGTTCTCGGCGCGTCCTTGCCGCGAGACCGGTTCCCCAAGCAGGAGGCTCCGGGCGACCAGATTTACGCTGCGCTTCACGACGAATTGCTCCTCGACGGCAACTCCCGGCAGAACCTGGCGACGTTCTGCCAGACGTGGGTCGAGCCCGAAATTCGCAAGCTGATGGACGACTGCATCGACAAAAACATGATCGACAAGGAGGAGTATCCGCAGACAGCCGAGATCGAATCGCGCTGCGTGCACATGCTGGCCGACTTGTGGAATGCTCCCGATTTCGAGACCACGATCGGCTGCTCGACGACCGGGTCGAGCGAAGCGGCCATGCTCGGCGGCCTGGCCCTCAAGTGGAAGTGGCGCGAAGGCGCCACCGCGCCGGCAAGCCGGCCGATCGCCCGAATTTGATCTCCGGCCCGGTGCAGATCTGCTGGCACAAATTCGCCCGCTATTTCGACGTCGAGCTGCGGGAAGTTCCCGTCGAGCGCGGCCGTCTGCTCCTCTCGCCGGACGAAGTCGTCAAGCGCTGCGACGAAAATACGATCGGCGTGGTGCCGACGCTCGGTCTCACCTTCACACTGCAATACGAACCCGTGCAGCAAATCTCCGCCGCGCTCGATGCCCTGCAGCAGCGCAGGGATTGGACATTCCAATTCACGTCGATGCGGCCAGCGGCGGGTTCTTAGCCCCGTTTGTCGAGCCCAAGCTGGTCTGGGATTTCCGGCTGCCGCGGGTCAAATCGATCAACTCGTCGGGACACAAGTACGGACTGGCTCCGCTCGGCTGCGGCTGGATCATTTGGCGGGAGGAGGCCGACCTGCCCAAGGACCTGGTGTTCGACGTGAATTATCTCGGCGGCCACCTGCCGACGTTCGCCCTCAACTTTTCACGGCCCGGGGGGCAGATCGTCTGCCAGTACTACAACTTCCTTCGCCTTGGCCGCGAGGGGTACCGCAAGATTCAGCAGGCCTGCTATGACACGTCGGCCTGGCTGGGGACGGAGATCGCGAAGCTCGGGCCGTTCGAGCCGATCTACACCGGCCACGGCGGTATCCCCGGCGTGACCTGGACGCAAAAACCGGATCCCAACGCACCCTATACGCTCTACGACCTGGCGGACCGGCTGCGGACGCGGGGCTGGCAAGTGCCGGCGTATGCGATGCCGGCCAATTGTGAAGACTTGGTTGTGCAGCGAATTCTGGTGCGGCATGGCTTCAGCCGCGACATGGCCGGTTTGCTCCTCGACGATCTGTCGCGAGCGATGAAATACTTCGAGGCCCATCCGGTTTCGCGACCACTCACCGCGGCGGAATCGACGGGATTCAACCACTCGGGCGTGCGGCCGAAGGCCTAAGAGATTTGAGCTGCCAAGCGATACCCGAATGAAGCTGGGAACGGTGACCAAATCCGATATCACAGCCATTGGTGAAATCCCGCGCTCAGTGGTTCGCATCTTATGGGCCGACGACTTCTACGATGTCCCATTGCGAGGAATCGCCGACGTCCGCGGTAGCCGCTATCTGTATGACGTCGTTGATCGCAGCATGCTCGGCACGGAAGAAGACGAGTCGCTCATCTACTGGCTAATCGCTCTCAGCCCTGAGCAGTTGCAGGAGGAGGAAGGGTGGCACGACCTCTTCTGCCGCAAAATGGCAACACATTTTGATTTTACGGGGCGACCGGCGCCATCCACGGAAGACGTGTCCCTCGACGACTTCTACGAGCCGTACCGCCTTCGGGCTCAGCCGGATTACGCTAGCAACGAAGTGATAGGCTGGTTTCGATTATCAGAAGCGACCGCGCCCGATCGCGCGCTGGAGCGGACGACGGGGACACTTAGGCTTTCTGGGGTTGATCCCTCGCCCCTGGGTGCTGCTGAGGAAAAGAAACGAATGAGCGACGTCGTTGTCGAATCCTCACCGGGATCTCTGGTCGTTGTCTCGACGCACAAAGTCGACGGCGGCGCGATCCTTGAGATCGTCATCAATCGCCCCGAGGTGCATAACGCGGTCAACGGCACGGCCGCCAAGTTGCTGCTCGAAGCGTGGCGCCGATTTCGGGACGACGATTCGCTCACCGTGGCCATCCTCCGTGGCGCGGGGGAAAAAGCATTTTGCTCGGGGGCCGATTTGTCGGGGCTCGACGCGCTGGCTGACCTCGGCGCGTTGCGCGACGAGATTGCGAAATTCGTCAGCGAGGGAACGGGCCCGATGGGGGGCTCGCGCATCGTGCAGTCCAAACCCGTGATCACCGTTACGCAAGGTTTCACTTACGCGGGCGGACTGGAGCTGTTTTGCCACGGCCACATTCGGCTGGCGGAGCCGCGGGCGACCTTTTCGGTCGCGTGCCGCCGGTGGGGAGTGCCGCTGGTCGACGGCGGCACCGTCTACTTGCCCCGGCTGATTGGCTGGGGGGCCGCGTTACCGTTGATCATCACGGGGCAGCGGATTTCGGCCGAGCGGGCTTTTCAAGTTGGCTTGGTCTGGGAACTCGTGCCGCAAGGTGACGGCGTGGAACGCGCATTTTCGATGGCCCGCCAGATTTGCCAGCAACCGCGCGACGCGATGCTGGCCGATCTGCAGTCGGCGCTCGCCGGATGGCACCAGCCGCTCGGCGCGGCCTTACGTCTGGAGGCCAGTAACCTGCATCCCGTGATGAACAGCGAGAGCACGCGGCGTGGCGTCGAGGCGTTTCGCCAAGGCCAGCGGTTCTGGTTCACGTGAGCGGTCACCACCAGTCGCTCGTCCCGTGATTCCGGACGATTTGGCACATCACTCCCCGCGATCACCGCGACAGCAGCCAATTGACGACGAGCGCGATGACGAATCCCCAGAGCAGAAATTCGGCCACTCGCGGCCCCTCCCATCGCGACGTGCGACCGGTCAGCCGCCATGTCCGGTAGGGAATCTGGAAGGCGATTGCCGCGAGCACGAGCCAGCCGAGTCGATGCGTGGTCCACGATTTGGTCAGTCGCCCGTGCAGTAGATGAGTCACGCTCCGCGTCATGCCGCAGCCGGGACATGAGACGCCGAATAGTCGACGCGACGGGCAAACGACCGGAAACGTGATCGCCGGAGCCGACGCCATGCCAATCGCTCCCTCTGACCCGACGTCGACAATCGCTCCGCCGGCGACAAACAGACACGCACCGACGAGCACGATCCAGTGCCAGCGCGTCTCGGCGGGCGCGGTCGCCGTGGTCGGACCGAGCGAGTCGGCGTCTGGCCGGTCGGTCGCGAAGGGATCGTTCGTCGGATGGCCCGTTGGATCTGCCTGCATAACTCCAGTATTCTGAGTCGTCGCCCTGGGCCGGGCAACTCCCGGATTCAAATGAGCAACAGTGACACGGCTTGTGAGTCGGACGGAGAGCGCAAAGCGGATTCATGCGTTACGAGTTGAAGCCACTCGGCGTCGGCGGCATCCTCGACCAGACGGTTCGGATCGTCAAAGACCGCTTCGGCCTGTTTCTGGCGATCGTCTTCTGCGTGCGTATTCCGGCAACCGCTGTCCTGCAATACCTCTCCGCCACGAACCTGCTAGAAATGCCTCGGACGCCGACCGACGCCCAAATGAACGAGTTCTTCGTGCACATGGGTCGGTTTTACCTTTACGTCTTGCTGCCGGCAGCGCTGATCGACTTGTTGGTCGTCTCGCCGCTGACTAACGGCGCCCTGATCTTTGCCACGTCACGGATTTACCTCGGCGAAGCGCCGACGTTCTGGGACGCGGTGCGGGCGGCGCTCGGCGCTACTTCGCGTTCGTGTGGACGTCGATCCTGTTTGCCGTGCTCCTTCTGTGCGGCTTTGCCTGCTGCTTCCTGCCGGGAATTCTGGTCCTGCTTCGCTATTCGCTGTGTACGACGGCCACGGTCCTGGAACGGGTGTCGGGCACGCGGGCCCTCAGCCGCGGCAGCGACTTGATGAAAGGTGCCGGAAACTCGAACTACTTGAAGCTGTTGCTGTTGTACCTTGTGATGGTGATGATTCAGGCGGGGATCAACGGCGGCGCCTATTTCATCCCGCAGCTGCACGTGCAAGTTTTGGCCATCGCGATCCTGGGATCGATCACCTACACGTTTGCCGTGGTCGCGCTCGTGATCTTCTATTACTCCTGCCGGTGCAGTAACGAAGGATTCGATCTTTTGCATTTGGCGCGGATCGTGGCGGAAACGCCGGCCGAACAGCCGGTCCTGTCGCAGGGATGAACGCATGACAATCCCCGGCAGCCTGGTCCTCGCGGCGACGCCCGCGTCACCCAGCGGACCGCTTCCCGATGCGCAAATCGTGCGGCAGACCGCCCGCGAAGTGCTGGCCCGCCCGGAATACCGCCTCGATGCTGCGCCCGATTTCAGCGACGCGATCGCCGCGTTTTGGGACCTGGTCCGTCGGGTGCTCGACCTGCTGCATTCCCTGTTCGATCGCCTGTACGACATGTCCCCGCTGCTAGCCTATGGTCTCACTCTGGCCCTGGTCATTTCGCTCGTACTTTTGGTCGGCCACATGTCGTGGACCGTGATGACGGTCGTTCGCGGGGACCGGCGGAGCCTCGATTTGCTGGCAGAGGCCACGCGCCGCAAAGTCGATCCGGCCCAACTCGCGCACGAGGCCGACGATGCCGGGGCGCGCGGCAATTACATCCTGGGCGTGCGGCTGCTCTATCGGGCATGCCTGGCGCGGCTTGAGCAAGCGGAAGAAAAGCCTTTTCGGCCGGGGGCGACCAATCGCGAACATCTCAATCGATATCGGTCGACGCCTCTTTACGACGCGCTGAACCGCCTGGTTTCGATGATCGATCTGAAGTGGTACGGGGACGAGCCGTGCCTGGCGAGCGATTTTGCCGAATGCCGCGACGCGTACGAGCGCATCTCGTCGCTCTCGCGGGGGAGAGCGCATGCTCACCACGCGTAACGTCGTAACCCTGGTGATCGCCGTGAGTGTGATCTCGCTGGTCAGTGCGTGCGTGTCGCTCATCGGATCGCCGACGAGTGGCGTCACCGGTCGGGACAGTTTCGGCACGCACGCCTACGGATATCGAGGGCTCTTCGAGACGTTGGAAGCCTTGCACGTTCCCGTCGAGCGCGAGCTCGTGCCACCCGACGGCCGCGCTCGGCGGGAGCTGACGTTGGCGATTTTCGAGCCTGACCCGGTGATCGTGACAAGCGAACCGGCTTACTTACACCGGGTGGCCGCCTGGGTCGAAGAGGGCGGCACCGTGGTGGTCGCCCCGTCCGTCACCAAGCCGGAACGAATGACCTGGCCGCTGCAGGACTGGCCGCCGAAAAGTCCGTTGGAGGAGCTTTCGCTCTCGCAGATCGACACGGACGTGTTTCACTCACGCGACGAAGTGCTCACCGAAGACGACGACGATGCGGACGAATCGCCGCGAAAATCGAAGAAGGCGGAGTCGGCGAAAACTCGGCGTTCGGCCCGGCAGGTCGCGGACCAGGCGCTCGATCTGGCCGTTGGACAGGCACCGGACGTTCCCGTCTCGTTCGTCAAGGCGACCGTCGATGGCGACCTGGCGACCCAGTTTCCCCGCGGTCTCGAGTTGGCGGTGCCGGCCAAGGGGCTCCACGTGATCACCGAACTGGGTCGAATCAAAGGCAGCCACGTGCGAGCAGTTTTGGAGCCGGGGGGCGAGCCGCAGATTCTGGCCGCCCTCTATCCGCACGACCGCGGTTCGATCGCCGTGGTGGCCGACGCGCGTCTCGCGCAAAACTCGCTCGTGTGGCGCGGCGACAATGCGGTGTTGATGGCCCATCTGCTGGTCGACCCGCGGCACCCTGTGATCTTCGACGAGTTTTATCACGGTCGCACCGTTCGTTCGAATCCGCTGTGGCTGTCCACACGCTTTCCCTACAACGCGCTCGCGCTCACGACGCTGGGTGTCACGCTGCTCGTCGGCTGGCGGGCCGCCCGAGCCTTGGGTCCGCCCATCCCGCGGCGCGTTCCCTCGCGACGAACGCTGGCCGAGTATATTGAGGCGATGGCGCGACTGCTCAATCGTTCGCGGCGTCCGGTTCCCTATTTGCTCAACGAGTTGCGCCAGGGACTGCTGTGGCGGGTGAGACGCGAGCTGAATCAACCTCCCGGACTCCAAGATACGGACAAGCTGCTGCAGGTGCTGTGCCGCCGCGATCCGCTCATGGCCGACCAGCTCAAAGACGCCCTGCAGGCCATCGATCAAAGTCTCCGATCGCCGTCCCTCGATTCGACCACGATAAAGGCAACTCTGGCAAAGGTTTCGCGCTGTGCCGCTGTCCCTCGACGAACTGTTTAAATCGGCCCGCACCGCCATCGAGGCGGTCGTCTTCGGGCAGGACGACGCCGTGGAATTCGGCCTGGCCGCGCTCTTCAGCAGCGGCCACGTCCTCTTGGAGGGACCGCCGGGCACTGCCAAGACGCTGCTTGTGCGGTCGATCGCCGCGACGTTGCGGCTCGACTATCGCCGGATCCAAATGACTCCCGACTTATTGCCCGGCGACATCACCGGCTCCTCGATCTACCGCGAGAACACGGGCTCGTTCGAGTTCGTGCGGGGCCCAATCTTTACCAACTTCCTGCTGGCCGACGAAGTCAACCGCGCGTCGGCCCGCACGCAATCGGCCATGCTCGAGGCGATGCAGGAGCTGGCGGTCACGCACGACGGCGTCACGCACCCGCTGCCGAGCCCATTCGTGACTTTTGCCACGCAAAACCCGGTCGAGCAGGAAGGCACGTACCCGCTCCCGCTGGCCCAGCTGGATCGCTTCATGTTCAAGGTGCAGGTCGGCTATCCCAGCCCGCAGGCCGAGGAGCGCGTGCTCCGCGAGCACCACGCGACGGGCGCGGTCACCGGGCCGCAGGCGCTGGGCATTACGCCGGTCGTCGAAGGGGACGATATCAACCGGGCGCGGGAAATCATTCGGCAGACTCATGTGCGCGAGGAAGTGATCGGCTATGTGCGGCGCTTGGTCGAGGCCACGCGACGGGACGATTCGCTGACCGTCGGCGCGAGTCCGCGGGCGGGGCTCATGCTCTTGATGGGGGCGAAAAGCCTGGCGCGGTTTGCCGGCCGCGACTTTGTCACTCCCGACGACATCAAGCGGGCCTTCCTGCCCGTGTTGCGACACCGCATGGTCCTCAGCCCGCATTCGGAGCTGGAGGGGACCAAGAGTGACGACGTCCTCGCGCAGATTCTCGATACGGTCGAAGTGCCGCGATGAAGGTTCGGCCGGGCCCCGTGCTGATCGGACTGGCGATTTCGGCCGTCGTGTTTGCCGGGGCGGCGTTCTATTCGCCGGTGGCCGCGAAGGCGATTCCCGCTCGTCTGCGTCGCGGCGGTCGTGCTGGCCGTCTACGACGGCCTGTGGCTGAATCGCCATCGCGGCGATTTGTCCGTCACGCAGGTCGTGCCGCCGGTTGCCGGCCGCGATGCGCCGTTCGAGGTCGCGCTTCGCGTTCGCTGCGTGGGGGTGTCGCGGGTGCGGGGACTGCTCCGCACGGTCGTGCCGACGGAAGCGGAGCCGCGGATTTGGATCTCCGATTTTCGCCACGAGGGGATCAGTGAAACTCGCGAATTTCGCGCTCGGTTTCGCATCGCCACGCGCGGCCAGTTCGAGTTCGGGCCACCGTCGGTTGCGCTCAGTGGCCCGTGCCGCGCGCTCGAGGCGCTGTGGGACGTCGGCAACACGAATCGCGTGAAGGTCTATCCCGAAGGGCTCGTGGCCGAGGACGACCTGTCGCAGAATCTGGCGGCCGAAATTCAGATTCTGGATCGCCGCTCGCGATCGAAACGGCGGAGCGTGGGGACCGAGTTCGAGTCGATCAGCGAGTTTCGCGCCGGCGACGACCCGCGACGCATCGACTGGCGGGCCACCGCGCGGACGCGGCGGCTTGTCGTGCGGCGGTTTCAAGTCGAGCAGCATCAAGACATCTTTGTGCTCATCGATTGCGGCCGGCTGATGGGAAGCGCGGCGGGCCGCGGCACGAAGCTCGATTGTGCCGTCGATTCCGCGCTCTACCTGGCTCGCGTGGCTCTGTCCAACGGCGACCGCTGTGGGCTGGCCCTCTTCGACAGCACGGTGACTGCCTTTCTGCCGCCCCGCTCGGGACTGGGCGCGCTGCCGACGATCGTCGAATGCGTCTACAACGCGCAGACTCGCTGGCAGGAGACCGACTTTGCTCCGCTCTTCGCGCACTTACAGGCCCGCCATCAGAAGCGGGCCGTGCTCATCATTCTGTCGGACGTCGCCGACCAGGAAACGAGCAAGCGGGCCCGCGTGGCGATCTCGAATCTGGCGTCCCGGCACGTTGTGATCTTCGCAGCCCTGCAAACGCCCCTGCTCTTTGCCCAAACGCGGGCGCCGATCGGTAATCGGTTGGACGCCGCGCGACAAGTCGTTGCCTACCGGCTGTTGCGCGAGCGCGAGGAAACTCTGCACACTCTGCGCCGCGGCAGCATCAACGTCCTCGACGTCGAACCGTCGGAGCTGACGCTGCCGTTGATCAACCGCTATCTCGAAGTGCGGTCGCGCAACGTGGTATAGCGGGGCGACGCGCATTTCGGCGCGTCGGGTGGCACTGGCGGCTTGTCCGCCAGTGTCTTCTCGGTGCCTGCGGAAATACCACTGGCGGACAAGCCGCCAGTGCCACCCGAGAATAAATCTCGTACGTCACGCGCCGCGGAAGCGGTAGCCGATGCCGCGGACCGTTTCGACGTTTTGCGCTCGCTTGTGCAGCTTTTGTCGCAACGAGCGGATGTGCACGTCGATCGTGCGAGCCAGCGCATTGGCGTCCTCGCCGCGGCAGTTGTCCAAGAGTTCATTCCGCGTGAACGGGCGCCCCGGTTGCCGCGCCAGCACCCAGAGGATGCGGAACTCCGTCGGCGTCAGGCCGACTTCCGAGCCGTCGACTTTCACCAGGTGGTTGACGCGGTCGATCTCGATGCCCGATGCCGAAATTCGCTCATTGGCCGAGCCAGGCGCGTGCGTCCGCCGCAACAGGGCCTTGATCCGGTGAATCAGCGGCTTGAGCTTGAAGGGCTTGGTGACGTAGTCGTCGGCCCCCATGTTGAAGCCGACGATCTCGTCGACCTCTTCGCTTTTGGCGGTGAGCATCACGATGCGGATGCCCTGGGTCTTCGGGTCGCTGCGCAGCTCGCGGCAGACCTGCAGACCGTCGACGACCGGCAGCATCAAATCGAGGATCACGAGGTCGGGAAGGATCGAGCGAGCGCGCGCGAGTCCGTCGCGTCCGTCGGAGGCGGCGAAAACCTCGAAGCCCTCTTTGGTCAAGTTATAGGTCAGGACTTCGACGATCGTCCGCTCATCCTCGATGAGCAGGATCTTCTGCTTCATACGCCCAGACCCTAACGGGACCATGTCAAGTTTCCGGGTGGGTTGGGTAAAGTTTCCGTGAAGCATGAGTTGGAATTTAATTTGTCGCACGTAGTAGGTTGTTTGCGAATCCTAGCTCACCCACTCCTGTACCGCCACGAGGGGTGCTTCCCACCCAGCCCTGCGTCCGCTGGAATCGGCGCGGCGTCGGTCGGGACCGCGGCGCAACTCGGCTTTCCGCAAAGATTTCCGGGAGCAAACTTTTTCACCGGTCGCAAGTTCCCGCTTGGGACCGACGTAATGAGGAATCACGCCGACAACGGCAGTCGCACTGTGAACGTTGTGCCGCTCCCCGGTTCGCTTGCGATGCCGATGGTGCCGTCGAATTCCTGAACCAAGTGTTTGACGATGGAGAGGCCGAGGCCCGTGCCGCCAACGTCGCGGGAGCGGGCGCGGTCGACACGGTAGAACCGCTCGAAAATTCGCGACTGATGTTCAGGCCCAATCCCTGGACCGTTGTCTTGTACGTCGATTTGCGCCATGCCGTCGTCAATCCGCCAACGGACGCTGATCGTGCCGCCGTCCTGCGTGTATTTCACCGCGTTGTCGATCAGGTTGCCGAGGATCGTGTGCAGTCCTTCCTCGTCGGCCATCACGTTGACGTCGGCGGCGGGGGCCTGCGTCACCAGACGCTGCGACTTGGATTCGGCGACTGCCAGGTGTGCGTCGATGCACTCGCGAACGACGGGCGAGACCTCGACCGCGCGGACGTCAAATACGTTTTCGCCTGATTCGATCTGCGCCAGCCGTAACAGGTCCTGAATCAGCGCGTGCAGCCGGTTGGCTTGTTCGCCGATCCGCTCGACGAATTTCGTGCGATGCTCGGGCTCCTCGAGGGCTCCGTCGAGCAGCGTTTCGGCGTAGGCTTGGATCGCGGTCAGGGGCGTTTTCAGTTCGTGCGACACGTTGGAGACGAATTCGCGGCGGATATTTTCCAGGCGGCGCAGCTCGGTGACGTTATGGAAGACGAGCACCACGCCCGAGGTCGGGTTGCCCGGCAGCCGTGACGCGAGGACGGCGACGACGGCGTGCTTGCGGGGCAGGTCGATCTCGAGGCTGGTGGCTTCGCCGCCGGCGAGAACGGTGCGGATCACTTCGTTGATCCGCGCGTGTCGAATGACTTCAAAGAGGGGACGGCCGACCGGTGTGCTGGCCTGCATGTCGAGCAGGTTGCGCGCGGCCCGGTTGGCGAACAGGATTCGCTGGTTCTCGTCGACGGCGACGACCCCTTCGACCATGCTGCCCAGCACGGTCTCCAAGCCGCTCGGTGCTTTCCTGCAGTTGGCGGCTCTTGCGCTGCAGCTCTTCGATCCGCGTTTCGAGTTGGCGGTTCATCGAGTCGATGGCCGACTCGAGATTGCGGGCCGTTCCGCGGGAGGCCGGCGGTGCGGACCAGAGCGGTTCCCCCAACTCGCGGGCGGCGGCCGATTCGGTGATTCCCGCCAGCCGGACCGCGGCCCGGTGCAGCACGCCCCACGTTAAAAAGAGCCCCAGCGTGGCGACCATCAACACCGCCGCCCAGACGGCGGTCCCGCCCGTCGCGCACACTGGCGGCTGGGTCGGCCCCCAGTTGCGGCAGGCCGCCGAAGAACCAGGCTGCGGCCGCTGCCAGCAGCAGGTATCCGAGGGCGGCAGTCCAGAAAAAGCGGGACGAAAACATCGCGTTAGCGTGGGGTTTTCAGCAGTGACAGCACACGAGCCGAGTGCGCCGAACGGGGCGGGAACTCGAATTGCCGTCTTTTTCGGGATTGACTACGATCCGCCGCCATTTTGACGCACCGCGCGCGACCGTTCAAATCGAGCGTCCAAGGAGGGAGCCGTGCGACCACCGGAACGCTACAACTTCGTCACGCAAACGCGTTACGGCACGCTCGTTTATAACAAGAACGATCATGCGTGTCGGCCGGTCGTTGGAGTTGTACGGCGAATACTGCGAACGGGCAATCGTCGTCTTCGACCAGATCCTGACGGCAGGCCAGGTTGTGATCGACGTCGGTGCCAACATCGGCACGCATACGCTGTTCTTCGCCAAGAAAGTCGGGCCGGCGGGCTGCGTGCTGGCCTTCGAGCCGCGGCGGCTCGCTGTTCCAGACACTTTGCGGCAACATGGCGATCAACAGCATCACCAACGTCCACTGCTGGAATGCGGCCGTCGGCGATCGTCGGGGCGAGATCTGCGTGTCGCGGGTCGACCACGAACGGCCGATCGATTTCTCCAGCCTCGAAGTTGGCGGCAACGACGGCGACCGGGTGCCCGTGATCGAGCTGGACGGGATGAACCTGCCCCGCTGCAACCTGCTGCGGATTGCGTCTACCGGGAATGGAATGCGCGGTGCTCGACGGGGCGGTCTCGCTGCTCAAGCGGGCCAAGCCCATCGTCCACATTACGAGCCAACTCGACGCGGCCCGCGAGGCGCGATTGCTCGAGCGACTAACGGAGCTGGGCTACGCCGCCTATTGGCACGCGGCCGATCTCTTCAATCCGCTCAACCACGCCGGCAACGGGGAGAACGTGTTCGGCACTCAGGCCGATCGTTGCCTGTTGTGCGTCGACATGGCGGTCGAGCGGCACCTCACAGGCTTCACCAAGGCCACCGGCGCCGAGGCGGCTTAAGCGATCGGTTGGGCCCCCGGTGGCATGTCGGAATCTTGCGCGCCCGCTACACTAGCGCGTAGGGCCGGTTGTGCCTGCC
Organism: uncultured Planctomycetaceae bacterium; assembly: GCA_963813715.1. Classification (GTDB taxonomy): domain Bacteria; phylum Planctomycetota; class Planctomycetia; order Planctomycetales; family Planctomycetaceae; genus DASPSM01. The sequence continues at coordinate 350,159 of CAWFAK010000017.1, forward strand.
GCTCCGCTCGCGCCCGTCCCGGTTGTTCAACGGGTGGCATTGGCGGCCGTTTGCGAGCGTTTTGAGCCGCGGATTGGTCCGGACGCCATAAAGACGGCAGGCGCAGCCTGCCCTGGTGGCCATCGACCGGATTCCTTCCCACGCAGGTGCCCGTTGGATTGCACATCAGCGGAGTTCACATCCGCCGACGTCGAGCGGATCCGTTCCGCCGGACTGGTCGGCGAGCTCGAAGTGCACTCCGAGATTGGCTCGACCAACAACCGCGCGGCGGAGCGCGCTGCGGATGCGGCACTTCCCTGCCCTTGCCTGATTCTGGCCGCGCGGCAAACGGCCGGTCGGGGCGCGGGAGCAACGTTTGGTGGTCCGGGCCGGGAGCGCTCACGTTTTCGGTCGTGCTCGAGCCGCGGCGCGTTGGGCTGCCGATCGAGAGCTATCCGCAAGTCGCGCTGGCCGCCGGCCTGGCGGTTTGCGAAGTGATCCAACAATCGTTGCCACAGGCCGTCGTCGGCTTGAAGTGGCCCAACGACGTCTTCTTGTCGGGCAAGAAAGTCAGCGGCATTCTGCTGGAGTCACCGCAAAGCAGCTCGGCACGCCTGATCGCAGGAATTGGACTGAACGTCAACAACTCGTTGGCTGCCGCGCCGGCGGAGTTGCGGCGCACGGCCGTCTCGATGATCGACGTCGCCGGCGCACGTTTGGATCGCACCGGGGTGCTCATCTTGCTGCTGGAGCGCCTCGACGTGTGGCTCCGCGCCCTGGCGCTCAACGGTCCCGGAGTCTTCGAACGCTGGCGGCCTTACTGCGTGCTGACGGGCAAGCACGTCAGCCTGCGCGCCGGCACGCGCGACGTCGAGGGGCTGTGCCGGGGAATCGACGACGGCGGACGCCTGCTCATCGCGACGTCGCAAGGGACCGAAGCGCACCGCAGCGGCACGGTCCTGTCGTTCGAGTGACCGCCCGACTACTTCGACGAGCCGCTCGACAGGAAGCGGAACAGGCCCTTGCCCTTCTTGGGCTCGTCGGGACTGTCGCCCCCCACGTTCTTGTCGATGCTCAGCGCCAGTTGCTGGATCGATTTTGTCAGTTTCGATTTCGGCGCCTGAGTGATCAGCGGCACGCCGTTGTTCCGCGATTCGACCATGGCCGCGTATTCGTTGGGAATCTGCCAGAAGATTTCGCGGCCGATCGTTTCGACGGCCTTGGTGAGACTGATCTGCGTCTCTTCGAGCCCCAGCCGATTGACGACGACTCTGATCTTATCGCTGATCCCTTCCTGGCGGTCGAAGAACTGCAGCAGCCGGACCACGTTCCGCAGGCCGGGCAGATCGAGCTGCGCGACCAGGAGCACCGCGTCGGAGGCCCTCATCGCGGCCAGCTCGAGCGGGCTGTAGGCCTTGGCAAGGTCGATGATCAAATGCGTGAACGTGGCCTTGAGCAGCGTGATCACGCGTCGCAGCTCTTCGGGATTGATCGGCGTTGCTTCCTCGAGGTGGATCGGACGCGGCAGCAGGAACGCGCCGCATTCGTGCTTGGTCAGCGACCGCTTGAGTAGCGCGTAGTCGAGCCGCGTGATATTTTCGGCGACGTCCTGAATTGTGTAGTCCGGAATGATGTCGAGCCAGACGTCGGCATCGCCCAGCGACAGATCGAGGTCAATGACGGCGACGCTGTTGGCCGGATTCTGCGCAAGCACGCAGGCGAGGTTTACCGCCAGCGAGGTGCAGCCCACGCCGCCGGCCGCGCCTGCGATCGTGTAGATCTGGCTGGAGCGGACCTCGGTTTCGCCTTCGCGGAGGCCGTGAATCTGTTGAATGCGGTGCAGCGCGGCCAGAAAGTCTTCGAGCCGCAAGGGGTAGTTGAGGAACTCCTTAGCTCCGTTGCGCATCGCCTGCAGGATGACGCTGCCTTCCGTCGAGCTGCTGACCACCAGCACGCTGCAAGTCGGCAGCTCCAGGGTGATGCGGGCGACGATGGCCAGTCCCTGAGCCGGATCGGCATCCATCGCGACCAGCGCGATGTCCGGCTGGGTCTGCATCACGACGTCGGTGAAGAACTCGTAGCGCGAGCACTCGGCCTCGAGCCACACCATGTCGATCCCCAGCAGCAAGTGCTTGAGTGCTGCGCGAGACGTGTCATTGGGGTCGACGATCGCTAGCCTGCAAACGCTTTTCATCAGAGCTGAACTCTCGGGAGGGTTTCTAACGTGTGGGTCGTGCCGTTCGGGGCCGGCACCGCAATTACTGTCCGTTGCCTCCGGCCGGCACATACAGCCCGGTTTGAGGTTCGTACAACCCATTGCGGACGCTGGAGGACGGCGTGCTCACGGGGGGCGCGCCCGCCGCCGGCACACCGTACATGCCCGACGGGGAAGCGACCGGAGCCGCGGGCGCCTGCGTGCTGTACAACGCCTGAGTGGCGCCGGTCGGTGCAGGCGACGCGGATTGAGCGTTCACCTGACGCACATTCGAGTTGTGCCACCAGCTGGCCGACCCGGCCGGAGCGGCCGGAGCCTGCGGCGGAAGAGTCATGGTGGGTGCCCCCGGAGCGGGCAGCGGGCCCATCGATGCCGGCGTCTGCTGAGGCGGACTGACCGAGATCGAAGTAGGCGGGTCCGGGGCGTTCATCGGACTCTGCATCATGTTCGGCGCCGTGCCCATTTGAGCGGCAGGATGTTGGCCCGGGAGGGCGGGTGCCGGCGGAGCGTTCGACGTGGGCGGTGCGAATTGTTCGTGGATCGGCGGCAGTTCCTGCACCGGCACCGGGCTGAACATCGGAGCCGGATGCGGTCCCATGTCGAAGTCGACGGTGGTCGGGCCGTAGTTGCCCTTGCCGGTGCCGTTCGCGTTACCGCAGCCGCTGCCGCACACGCCGCCATAGGACGGTGTCTCGAGCAGGCCGTACCAGTAGAGTTCGCGGTCGCTGGGCTGATCGGTGAACATTCCCGGGCCGCCCGGCGGCATCTGCGCGTCGCTCATGGCACCGGCGAGCACCGGCGTGACCAGGATCACGAGCTCGGTTTCCGTCGTCTGATAGCTGACTCGGCGGAAAGCCGCGCCGATGTACGGAAGTTCGCCCAAGAGCGGTGTCTTGAACGTCTGGGCGGTGTCCTGAATTTCGGTCAAGCCGCCCAGCATGAAGGTCTCGCCGAAACGCATCTCGACGGAGGTGTTGACGCGCCGCGTCGTGAGGCCGGGGACCGTCAGTCCGCCGGTCGAGACGGCGTTGGAAAAGTCTTTTTGGCTGACTTCCGGTTGCAGGTTCAGACGGACGCGGCCGTTGCCCAAGAGAATGGGCACGGCGGTCAGGCGGACGCCGAACTCTTTCCATTGAATCGTGACGGTGCCCAAGCTCTGCGGCACCAGGATGGGAAATTCACCACCGGACAGCAGGTTGGCCGGCTGGCCGTTGGTTGTCACCAGCACGGGGCTGGCGAGAATCTTGAGCAGCGACTCGGACGCCAGGGCGTCGAGAAACATTGAGAACGTGTAGTTGTTGTTGACGACGCCGCCTAAGAGCGACGGGTTGGCGGCGAAGTTCGTCGGGTTGACGGCCAGCACGGAGCCGCGGCAATGGGCGTGTTAAGCGTCGAAAGCGGCGCCAGCGCACCGGGCAAGCTGCCCAGGAAGCCAAAGTTCGTGCTTCCCAAAAAGTTGAAGCCCAGTTCGCGAAGCTTGGTCCGGTCGACTTCCAGCACCCGCACCTTCAGCTCGACTTCCTGGTCGCCGCCGACTTCCATCTGGTTGATGACGTTCGGATAGAACTCTTTGGCGATGTCCATGATTCGCGGAATGTCTTCCGGCCGCGTGACGTAGCCGCGGAGCACCACGCTGTCGCGCACGGCGATGGCGGTGACGGCGTCGGTCGGGAAGAGGTTCTTGAGATAGGCCTGCAGGTGCCGCACGTCGCCGATGACGAACACCTCGACGGTGAACGAGGCGTTCTTCTCGTCGACGAGCACCAGCGACGTGACGCCGGGCGTCAGCGCGTGGATGCGGATCTCGTTGGGATGCAAGTCGACCTTGGTGACGTGCACGACTTCGGGATCGAAGCCGTAGACGGTCGAGATGCGGTTCTTAAGATCGATGATCTTGGCGAACTTTTCGACGAGCCGCAGGTCGGTCTGCGGTTCGACGATGTGCACGAGCGGATCGTTGTCGACGGGCAACGGCGCCGATTCGTCCTGGGCGGCCGCGGAACGGGCAAGCCCCGCGGCGGCCAGAACGATTAACAACATCCGAAAGAACTTCGGGCTCGACTGGGCAAACATGCGCATCCCTGCACCTCGAGTGGCGGCTGGATCCTTGTCACGAGAACCGCGCGGCACGACCGGCTCGCGCCTGTCGCCCGCACTGTCGTCGTCACCCCCCTGTGATTCGTCCCTAGCTCACGCCTTCGACCCTTGGGCGTGCTGGAAGGCTTTTTGGAAGAACTCTTTCCATCCCGCGGCCGGCTTCGCGTCCCCATTCTTGGCGGGCGCGGCTGCCGGGTCCTCGGGCAGGTCCACTTGTTCTTCGCGGAGCTTGTCTCCCTCAAAGACCTTCAACGTCCAGGTCGGCTTCTCCTTTTCCTTGACGGGTTCCGGCTTGGGTTCGGGCTTCTTGACCTCGGCAACCTTGGTCTGCTCCTTATCGAGCGCATCGCCCGCTTCGTCGCCGTCTCCGTCCTTCTTGGCTTGCCCGCGAGTTACCTTCAAATGCTCGAACGCGGTCTCGTCCACTTCCGACGGGCGGCTTTCCGAATTGTCGCCCCGATTCCGCACGGCCAGGGAGATTTGTCCCTTGGTTTTGGCCAGCATCAGCAGGACGTATTGATCGGGAGTCACCAGAACGGAAATGTTCTTGGCCGCAACCTCCTTATTCTCGCCGTTCGGAACGGCGCTCAGTCGAATATTGTCCGTGGCGAAGACCTCGATGTATTGCAGGATGGTCTTGGCCTTCTTAATTTCTCCGGCCTGACTGTTCATTTGCCCGGCGACGTGTCGCGCGACGGTGTAGGTCGCGACGATGTCGACCCGGTCCCCCGGCAGGATGAGGCCGCTGTGCGTTTCCGTCACGGTGACGGGCACCGTGGCCACGCGCATCCCCTTGGGGATTTCGCTCGAACCGCCAAAGACCCCCTTATCGTTCAACTTGGCGATCATGATGGGCTCGTTCGGTAACGTCGAGACCCGTAATGATCGATCCTGGTATTCTTCGGGCTTGGTGACCGCGCCCTGAGGGACGTCGTTTTTATCCCACGCCTTGAAAGCGACGTTTGAATCGTCCAGTGGCTGACCCGGCATGATGCTCGTGATGGCCACGAGCACCTTCCCGGTCTCCACCGGCGGCTTCTTGTCGCCGGAAAGAACTTGTTGCACCCCCAGCATGGCGACCAGGCCACAGCCGATCGCCATCGCTAACAAAACCAGAGATTTCATCTTCATCTGCGGAGCTCCTGGATCGCCTCGTGGCGAGCAGCTTTCCGTCGTTTGGCCCAACCGCTTTGCGGACTGCCGCCGGTTGTTCACCGGCAGGCCACCGCGAGCCGCCGCAACGAAGGATCCAGGGTTTGGGCCGTCGGTGACGGCACCAAAACCGCATCACCTTCTTCATCGGCACCGGTCCGGTAAGACCTTCAGCCTTTAACGACAATATCGATCGGAATGGCTGTTCGGGCCTTAACGGCTGTAGCGTCTGGACCTTGCGGCCTGTGCCGGTTCGAGCGGTCACACCGACTCGGCCGGCTCGGGCTGTGGGGGGATTGCTGTCTGCCTCGCCTCAAGTCCTTTTTTGAGATGTTTTGAAAACCGTCACCACTTAACCGCGACGTCCGCGCTTTGACCCGGCGGGCCGGAGCCGGACGTCGGCCCAAAAAATCGCTTAGATCATTCCCTCGTAGAAGAAGTAGGCGATCGAGCCGACGCAGATCGGAATTCCGTACGGCAGCAGGAGCATCTTGGGTTTCCGTTCCGCGGCAATCCGCGATAACTCCCGCGGATTCTTGATGGTCATCCATTCCGAGAGGATCATCAGCAGTTGTGCATAATGCTTGTCGAAGGCTTTCCGCCAGAGGACCATCGCGACGGCCATTACGGCCCCGACGACGGTCGAAACGCAAAAGGCGTAAAAGGTTGTGGTCGCACCCAGCCAGGCGCCGACGCCGGCCAACAGCTTGACGTCGCCCGCGCCCATGCCCCCCACCGCGTAGAGCGGCAACAGGCAGGCCAGGCCCACCGCCATGCCCAACAGTCCGTCACCCAGCCCCGTCCAACCGCCGGCCCACGCACTGTAAATCAGGCCGGAGCCGACCATCGAAAAGGTCAGCCAGTTGGGGACGCGGAGCTGTTTGCCGTCGATATAGGCGGCCAGAATCAGCAGCCCGCAGACCAGGCGCACGGGCCAGTTCGTAAAGACATCTTGGGACCAATCCATGATTCCTTCGCACCTTTCTGTGACGAGTGATTGCTGCAGGAGGGAAAGCGGCATCATCCGCCGCGGAGGGTCGCTATTGCGGGCGGCCCGGAGTCGTCACCAAGAATCCCGTCATCCAACAGACGATGGCCACAAACATGGCCGAAATCTGCAGCCAGGCCGAAAGCGGTACGTCGGACCAGAACGGGAACATGGGTCGCCCCAGGAACAAGCCAGTGGATCCGGAGAGCCAAGAGCCGATTCGGACACAGGCGGTTGCTCTGGAAGTCTCCGGAGAGCGCCGATCCGACGAACTCAAGGCGCCGGGCTACGAAAACGTAGGCCACGGGGGTCGACAGTCAAGCATCACGCGGCCGAACCGCGCGGTTTTTCAGCGAACGAGCGCCGTATCGATCACGCGGATAGGTTGCGAAATGGGAACCGCGTACAAAGACCCGGCCGCGCCCGCGGCTTGTTCCGATTTTTCAACATCGACCGGTCGACGCGAACGCGCGGCCGGAACGCTCATTACGAGCGGCAAATCGGCGCCAGTCGCTGCGGTGAAAGGCCCCTCACCCTGCCCTTTTCCCACCGGAATGAGGCGAGGGTGTTGTCGTCGGGACTCTCCTTCCCCTCTCCCATTCTGGTGGGAGAGGGCCGGCCTGCGACGAGCTCAGTCGAGTCGGTGAGGGCGGATTTTTTCCCCGATATCGCGCTCGACGCGAAGCGTTACGCCAGCTGACTCTCCGACGGCACGACGAACGGCTTACGATAGTCGCGCGTGAGCATTGCGCTCGCGTCGGACGCCGAGTCGCCGATGAAGGTCTCGCTCGCCGGGTTGATCGTCAGCTTCTTGCCGAAGCGGACCAGCTTCGAGTCTTTGATGGACACGTCGTTGTACCAGAGGTGCTCCTGGAAGCGATCGAAGGTGTCCCACTCTTCCGTGTCGCTGCCGAGGCGCTCGGCGGCTTCGTGGCCGCTCACCGGTTTGCCGAGTCGGTACGAGATGTTCGCCAGGTGGCACAGCGCGCTCGACAAGTGACCCTCGAGCACTTCGCCGTTGAGATCCGACGAGCGTCCGCTGCGGACCGCTTTGATGAAGTTGCCAAAATGGCTTGCGCTGCCGCGGAAGCTCTTGATCGGCTGGTGCTTGAGGTCGAAGGCCACGCCACTGGAATAGCTGGGGGCGACCACGTAGCCGTTTGTGCCGTAAAAGATCACGCCAATCGCGGCGCCGCGCAACGGCGGAGTTTTCAATCCGCGGACTTCAAACACGAGCCGCTTGCCGTTCGAATATTCGTGGATCGAAACCTGAGTGTTGGCCGTTTCGCCCGCATCCTCGTAACCCAGTCTGCCGCCGTAACTGAGCACGCTGTTGCCGATGTCGTGCACGCCGAGACCCCAACGGGCCAGATCCATCTGATGGATGCCCTGGTTGCCCAGGTCGCCGTTGCCGTAGTCCCACATCCAGTGCCAGTCGTAGTGCAGACTCTTGCGGGTGAGCGGTTTGATCTGCGCGGGACCCGACCACAAGTCGAAATCGACCGACTTGGGAATCGGATAGTCGCCCTTGGGGCCGATCGAGGGGCGGTGCTTGTAGCAGAGTCCGCGGGCCAGCTTCACTTCGCCGATCTGGTTGCTTTGGACGAAATTCATCAACTCGCGCATGCCCGGATTGCTGCGGCACTGCATGCCGGCCTGGCACAGTCGCTCGTGTTTGCGGGCGGTCTGCACGAGGCGGCGACCTTCGCTGACGTTGTGGCTCACCGGCTTCTCGACGTAGACATGTTTCCCCGCTTGCAGCGCCCAGATCGCGGCCAGCGAATGCCAGTGGTTGGGCGTGGCGATGGAGACGGCGTCAATCCGCTTGTCCTCGAGCATTTTGCGGAGGTCACGGTAGAAAACGGGAGCTTTGTCCGTTCGTCGCTTGATCTGCTCGACCCCCTTCTTACCGACTTCTTCATCGACGTCGACGATCGCGACGACTTCGACATCGTGCATGCGGCCGAACTCGTCCAAGTGCTCCCGTCCCCGGCCGCGGACACCGATGCACGCCATTCGCACCTTCTCGTTGGGGCTCGCCGAGGCTTTGGCCGTGTCCTCGGAGCGGACCCGGCTCGTTTCGCGGGCCAAGACAGTGGCTGCAGCAGCAAACAAAGATTTCTCGAGAAAGTCCCGGCGAGTGGTCATGAGCATCTCCGGTGAGCTGAGTGGGGAGTCTGGAACCCCCGAGTGGATTCGACGGCGCCGCGCGGCAGCGGCGGGCATGGCGGGCTCGACGCACGATCACTGCCCTCACGATACAAATCCGCGCCGAGTCGGACAACACAGGGCCGCGCCAAGAATCTGCCCGCGCGAGAACTTGTCGGCAGCACCCGGGGCTACGCGGCCCGCACCGTACCATGGACGAACTGCGCGGCTTCCAGAAACAGGCAGCGCGAGTCGTTCTTGAGCAGCCGCCGCACTTCCGTCTCGTTGGAGACGGGGGTGAGAAACAGCTCATCGACCACGTCGTCGGCCAGGCCGCTCAAGAGGTAGATCTGGGCCCAATCGGCGGCGGAGGCGAGCTGTGTCGCGCAGACCAGGTCGGGCGGCGCCTGCTTGCGCAAAGGACGGATCGCGTCGCGGACGTTTTCGCTGGAACGAATGAGTTCCAGGCCCTGCGGCAACTCGGCCACGAGGTCGGAGAGAATCACGATCTTGCCGCCTCGCGCCACGAGGCTGCGACCGACGTCGGCGGCCGCCCCCAACTGCTCCCACGCGTGCAGTCCGCTCTCATGATCGATGGCGGCGATCACCACGTCCGGCCGCTCGTTCACTTCGATGTGCCACTGTTTGGTGAGCACCTTCTTGCCCTCGGCGAACACGGGGTCGCAAACACCGGCTAGCACGCGCGACACGCCGTTGGTCGCCGCCGGGATGACTTGAATGGCGAACGGATTGCCCAAGAGCCAGCCGATCTCGTCGATCAGCTCGCGAAGCGGCCGCGATTCGTCGGGCCCCAGCTCGACGTGCCCCTGCCCCTGGGTCTTCAGCATGGCGTCGGCCGACGACAGCCCGGGATAAAAGACACTGTTGGTCCCCCGGTAGCCGATCAGCGGATCGAAAGCGATCGAGCCGGCGGTGATCAGGAAGTCGGCATCGACCACCTCGCGGGCCATGTAAACGCGATCGCCCGTGGCCGTCGAGGCCAGGTAGACGCAGCTGTCTTTGCGCGTCGGGTCGTGCAGAATCCAGCGGGCCTGCGCGGACGTCTTCGGGCAGCTCGGCGCGGGGGTCCGGTAGCTGTGACTCGAGCCGCGAGGCCGGCTGAATCACCGTGAATTTTTCCGCTTCGATGCCTCGCGGCGCCAACACCTCCCAAATGCCGGCGACGACCCCTGCCGCGCCCGGCGTGTATCGGTCAAGGGCGACGGTGATGCGGTCGCCGGGAATTACGGCCTGTTCGATCGACGGATACTCCATCGGCGCGCGGAGGGCGGCGAGCAGCTCCTCTTTATATTGAGAGTTCGGCCGCGGCGCCGCGTGCTCGGCAACAAGTCGGTCGCTCTCGATTTCGCATTCGAAACGCTGGTCGTTGCCGTAAGACAAGACCACGTGCTTGGATGGCACAACATCGCTCCTTCCGGGACGGGTTATGGTAGAATCGCCGCACGGAGACAGTCAACGCGGTTGGTTGCGCGAGCTGTCGCTCCGCGTGTGGTCGAACTCGATGCTCGAACGGATCCGCTTGGGTTGAACGTCTCGTGCCGCAAATGACCGATGACGACCAGCTCATGGTGCGGATGCAGGCGGGCGACGCGACCGCCTTCAACGAGCTGGTCGAGCGCTACCAGGGCCCCCTGATCGGGTTTTTCTTTCGCAACATTCGCGACCGGCAACTCTGCGAGGATCTGACGCAGGAGACGCTCCTGCGGGTCTTCAACCAGTCGTGGGATTATCTTCCTTCCGGCCGTTTCCGCGGCTGGATCTATCGCATCGCTCGCAACTTGCTGATTGACAGCGTGCGGCGCCAGTCGCACGACGCACTCGTGCATGCCTTCACTCGCACTCACGACGGTGAGTCCGACGCGATCAACCGGCTCACCGCGAATATCGCGCCGCCCGAAGAGCTGGCCGACCAACGCGAGCTGGCGCGGATTGTCGACGAGTTGTTGCAATCGCTCCCCGCCGATCAGCGGCTCACCTTCACCATGCACCATTATTCCGGGCTGCCGCTTTCCGAAGTAGCGTCGGCGATGGATACGAGCCTGCCCACCTGCAAAAGCCGCTTGCGTCTGGCGCGGGAAAAGCTGCGGCAGAAGCTGCGCGAGCGCGGCCTGACGGTGCGCGAGTCGATCGCCTCAAACGAAGACGACCTGGCTGATTCCGGTGGAAGAAACCACCGGTTGACTGCGGTGAGCCGATTCGAGCGGCGACTCCAAGTTGAATCGCCGCATCCAAGTCGAACCGCGGGCGTGTTACTTGGCGTTCGTCGCCGTGACGACGTGGTCCTCCGGGTCGGTCGTGAGGATCAGCCCGCGGAACTGGACTTCTTGGGCCACCTTGTTCTGGTGCAGTTGCAGCCCAATCGGGCCGGCCTGACAGAGCTCCGGCTTAGGGTCGGTCCAGTCGGCGGCGAGCGTGCCGTTAATCACGAAGCGAATGCGGTCGCCGATCGCCAGGATCTCCATCCGGTTCCAGTCATGCTGTTTGCCGGCCCGCTTCGCGGCCTGGCCCTTGTCCTGGTAAATCATGTTGCGGCCGTAGAGGTCGTAGAAACCATAGCCCGAGGGGAACATCACGAGGTGTCCCTGGTAGCTGAACGGGTCGCCCCCTTTCTCGACCGTCTTGCCCCAGAGCGCGATCCCCGAGTGCATTTCGCTCGTGACGAGCCGCGCCTCGAAGATCAGCCGAAAGTTGCGGTACTTCTGCGGCGTCACCAGATACGTGCTGAACGCCGGGCCGTTCGCTTTCGAGTTGCGACCGACGATGGCCCCCTGCTCGACCGACCAGTACTTGCCGATCTGACCTTCCCAGTTCGTGAGATCGACTCCGTTGAAGAGATGCACCGGCTTCTCGCTCGCTGGCAACTTGGCGATCTGCTGCGACGACCAATCGCCACTCGGAGCGTCCGCGGCGCTGGCGGACCGAGTCGACAGCACGCACGCCGACGCGCACACCGCGACCAGGGTGAATCCGAGCAGAGATGGCGTCGACGTATGACGGGTTCGAGCTTGCATGAGTGATCTCCAGTTCCAACACAGCGCGAGGTCGGTCTGCAGCCAGTCCGTGGGTCACGATCGGGTGAGCCACATTCAGAGGAGCGAATCGCATCATAACGCGGTGCCCACCGTCCGTCGTCGGTCCGAGCGCCCCTGACACGTCGCGTCTGCCCGACAACAAATCTCTCGGAACTTGGCGAATCGCGGGAAAGACTAACGGTCAGCTGGACCGCGTCCCCGCCCGTGAAGTCGATCCAATTGCCCCATCTTCTGCCTCCCCTTTTCGTTCCGTCTTCGCTTCAAGTGGTCCGATCATCGCTGTCGATACCGAACAGGGGGGCGCCGTCGGACTGCTTTTAGGCAGGCGCGGTTGGTCCCGACTGGTGTCGAAGGACCGCGCCAATGCGACGGGCTGCGATTTACGTTGCGGGAATCCTGGGGCTGCTCGCGTCCCCATTTCTTCTCGCCGAATCCGCCGGACGCGCCCTTGCGACCGACCCGCCGAACGGCGCCGTCTTTACCGCCAAGGGGCGGTTCCGCATTCCCTTTCGCTACGATCCGACGGAGATGCAGCGGCTGCAGGCTCGCGAAGTGCAGCTCTACGTCTCGACCGATCACGGCACGCGCTGGCGGATGGTCGATCGGGCCGAGCCGCGAGCCGACCACTTCGACTTTCTCGCACCGAGCGACGGCGAGTATTGGTTCGCTGTCCGAACGCTCGATTCGTTCAACCGTCTGCATCCCGCCGGCAACAACATCGAGCCGGCGCTCAAGGTTATTGTTGACGCCACGCCGCCCGTGCTCGAGCTGCTGTTAACCGAGCTCGAGCCAGGCAAGATCGAGCTGCGCTGGACGGCCGCCGACGACCATTTGGACGTCAGCAAGCTGCGAATCGAGTATCGCCAGCCCGACGCGCCCGAGTGGCAGCCCGCCGCCGTCGTTCCTCAACCGAACGGACAGACCACGTGGGAGGTCAAAGCGGGAGGCCTCGTCGCCGTGCGCGGCTCGATCAGCGACCTCGCCGGAAACAGCGTGAACGCCGATCGTGAAATCACCGTGCATCCCTCGCCGCACGGTGCAAAAGGGTCCGACACGGAATACCGGGCGCCCGTGGCCAAAGCCAATCCGACCGGTGGAGACGTGCCGATTCGCGAAGCGGCTGCCGTTGTTCCGCCGGACCACACGGCGACCGACAAGCCGTCACATCCGCCGATCGACACCGCGAAGCCGATGGCTTCCACGTCGCCTGCGGCCACGCCGTCATCTGGTGCGGCACCGTCATCCGCTGCGGCCGCGTCAGGCGGAAACGACCCGGTGGACGGGGGCCTCACCTCCGATCACGACTTCTTCGTCGAGTCGAAGGACAAAGCCGCGAGCCCCGGGCTGAAGATTCAGCCGCAGGTTCGCAACGATCTCGTCTCCGACTCGCCCGCCGATCGCCCGGCGATCGTCCAAAAACAAGTTATGCAAAAACAAGGTGGGCAGGGACAGACGGGCGCAGACACGGCCCCGCCGGCAGACGGCGCGGACGAGTTGGTGGACGAAAAAGCCAACTTCACAGCCACGCCGCCGGCTCCGAAGGATGACGAACCGCGGACGATCGTCGTCAACAGCACCGATTTCCAGATCGGCTATCGCATCGACGACCTGGGGCCTTCGGGTCTCGGCAAGATCGAGCTGTTTATCACGACCGACGGCGGTCGCAAGTGGTATCGCTACGGGACGAACCCGACGAACAAGAGTCCGTTCGCGGTCAACGTGCCGGCCGACGGAACCTATGGATTCGAGCTGCGCGTGAAAAACGGGGCCGGCATCGGCGACGATCCGCCGCATCCTGGCGACAAGCCGTCGATTGTGGTCATGGTCGACAAAACGCCGCCCGAGCGCTCAGTTATTGGCGCCGCAAATCGGCCGCGGCAAATCGCACAACAAAGTCCTGCTGCGTTGGGTTGCGGAAGACGCGCACTTCGGCGCGACTCCGGTCCTGCTCGAGTATGCCGTCGAGAAAAACGGACCGTGGACGAAGATCGGCGATTGGCAGGCCAACTCTGGCCACTACATCTGGCCGATCGAATCCGGCATGCCGGGCAAGGTGTACGTGCGGCTCACCGCGAAAGATCGCGCAGGCAATACGGCGCAGATCACCGCGCCCGACGTGCTGGTGATCGACTTCACGCGGCCGACCGCCCACATCATCGATGTGGAAGCGAAGTCCGGCGGCCAGGACCACGGCTAAGCCGGTCCCGTGATTTCGCTGCTGCGATCGCGAGGCGCCGTCGCTTATTTCGATAATGCGCGCGACACTTGAGCGGGTGAGCGGTGTTGCATCCGCTGCCGTCGGTGTTTCTGCTAATCAATGGTGCTTAAAGTACTGCACCGCGCGTTCGTGCTTCTCCGCAGCAGCGCGACTGTTAAACGTGCCGAGGTTGCGCCGCTTGCCCGTCGACGGATTGAGCTTGCGGGAGTAGAGCCGATACTTACCTGATGCGAGCTTGTGGATCATTGGTGAGTTCCTTGCATGACTTGGGACCGATCCTGCACATTGGGCTGGCGAGCGCTCCCATCGCAGTGAGCGCGCCAGTCATCGCCCTTTAATTCAACTGCAAGGCGCGCACCAATTGCTCGTCTCCCGCGAGACGGAGCTCATCCCGTAAGAGTCAGGGTGCGAACGCCGAGAAATCGACAATTCCGGTTGCCCTGAAACGTAAGTGAGCATACACTTACACGTATGGCTACTGAGAGTGCGCGCGGCGCGAAATTCAGTCAAAAACTCTCCTGTGAGGAGCGGCGGAGCGCGATCCTGCGCCGTCCGCCGGGTCTTTGCTGCAAAGGGCTTCGACGGCACCACCACCCGCGAATTGGCGGACGCGGCGGGCGTGTCGGAAGCCCTGCTCTTCAAACACTTTCCGAACAAGGAAGCCCTCTTTTCCGCCATGAAGCTGTCCCTGAATGAGCAGGACCTGGGACGGCTCGAGCGGATCAAGCAGCTGGAGCCGTCCGTCTCAACCCTCGTCCTCTTGGTGCATTTTCTGACTCACCTGCTGATCGAAGGTTGGACCGTCGCCGAGGATGAGCCGGCGATCCAGACTCGGCTCATGCTCCGCAGTCTGGCGCAGGACGGAGAATTTGCCCGGCTATTGCTGCGGCGGGTCGCCACGCAATGGGTGCCGAAGATCGACGAATGCCTGCGGGCGGCCGTGGCCAATGGTGACGCGGCGGCCGACCCGGCCTGTCCTCCCCACTTGGCCGGCTGGCTCACTCAGCACGTCGGCTGCATGGCGATGATGGCGCTGCTGCCCGCGAGCACCGTCGTCGACTATGGCATGTCGCGGCGCGAGCTGGTGGAGCAGGTCGTTTGGTTTTCCCTTCGCGGAATGGGGGTGCGGGACGAGGCAATTCGCCGTCATTACAATCCGCGAGCGCTCGAGTTAATTGAAGGTCGGAAATGATCCATCTCTCCGGAAGTGCACATCCTGGCGACCGAACGGATCGCGCGCATCAACACGGGCGCGTGGTCGAAATTGCTTGTGGTCTGGTAGCGGTGCTGGTTGGTTGTCTGGCAATCACCGGCTGCACGAAGGCGCCCGCCGAGGCTCCCCCGCTGCCGCCGCCCGCCGTGACGATCAGCTGTCCGCTCGAGCAGGACCTGGCCGACTATGCGGATTTCACGGGCCAAACGGCGGCCGTGAAGAGCGTTGATGTGCGAGCCCGCGTCTGGGGTTTTTTGCAGACGGTGAACTTCACCGAAGGGGCGCTCGTTCGCAAGGGCGACCTGCTGTTTCAGATCGATCCGCGTCCCTACCAGGCGCTGGTCAACCAAGCCAAAGCAAAAATCGCCCAAGATCAGGCCCAGCTGACCAACGATGAAGAGGTTTACCGCCGAACCTATCAGCTGCACACCCGCGGCGCGGCGAGTCAGGATACGCTCGACAAGGCGCTGGCCGATCGGGACAGCGTCCAGGCCACGCTGATGGCGGACAAGGCCGATCTCGAGGCAAAGCAACTGGACCTCGACTTCACGCGGATCGAGGCGCCGATCAGCGGACGAGTCAGCCGCTTCGAGGTGACCGAAGGTAACGTCGTCCAGTCGGGACAAAACGGCGGCACGCTCCTCACGACGATCGTGTCCGTCGACCCGATGTACGTTTATTTCGACATCGACGAGCGGACGCTGCTGCAAGTCCGCCGTCTGGTGCAGACGGGGCAGATCAAGAACGTGCAGGAGACGGCTTTCCCGGTCGCCATCGGTTTGGCGGACGAGCCTCAATTCCCCCGGCAGGGCAGCGTGAACTTCATGGACAATCGCGTCGATCCGGGCACGGGCACGTTGCGGATGCGGGCCGATGTCGCGAACTCTGACGCGATGTTGACGCCCGGTCTCTTTGTCCGCTGCCATCTCCCGCTGGGAGCGCCGCGGCACACGATCCTGGTTTCCGAACAAGCGCTCGCCAGCGACCAGGGGCAGAAGTATGTGTACCTGGTCAACGATCAGAACGAGGTTCTTTATCGCCCGGTGAAAGTCGGACGATCGTTCGCCGGTATGCGGGTGATCGAGTCGGGACTGACCAAGGCCGACAAGGTCATCGTGAAGGGGCTGCAGCGCGTTCAGCCCGGCATCAAAGTCGAGCCCAAGCTCGCGGAAATGCCGAACCACCTCGCGGCCGAGAAGGTCTCGTCCGCGCCGGTTGGCAAGAAGCCGGTTGCAAACTGATGCGAGCTGCGGATCGGTCGCCCTCCAGCGTCCCTCCGATCGCGGCCGCACCTGCCTGCTCGCGGGTTCGTCCCCGAAAGGGAACCCGGCAACGATTTCAGCTTGTGCCTGTGACTCAGTCCCTGCTCTAGAGCCCCCTGCCCAAGTCAGAGTGTGAGCCGGTGATCTCGCGGTTCTTCATCAATCGGCCGATCTTCGCCTCGGTGCTGTCGATCGTGATCACGCTCGCGGGCGGGGTCTCGGTCTTCAACCTCGGTTTGGCGCAGTTTCCGCCGGTGACGCCGCCGACCGTGCAGGTCACCTGCACCTACCCGGGTGCTAGCGCCAAGGACGTGGCCGAGGCGATCGCCGCCCCCATCGAGCAGCAGGTGAACGGCGTCGAAGGGATGATGTACATGTCATCCCAGTGCGCCAACGACGGTTCATACAACCTCACCGTCACGTTTCGGCAGGGCTTCAATCTCAACATGGCCCAGGTTCTGGTGCAGAACCGCGTTAACCTGGCCGTGCCCCTGTTGCCCGACGTGATCAAGCAGACAGGCGTGACCACGATCAAGCGGTCGCCAGACATTCTCTGCGGTATCGCCCTGCTCTCCCCCGACGGGCGGTATGACCAGCTGTTCGTCAGCAACTATGCCGTGCTGCAAGTGAAGGACGAGCTCTCGCGCGTCGACGGCGTCGGCGATATCTTCCTGTTCGGGCAGCGCGATTACAGCATGCGAGTCTGGGTCGATCCGCACAAACTGGCCTCGCGTGGCTTGGCGGCCTCGGATATTTCCAATGCTCTCCGCGAGCAGAACGCACCCGTTGCCGCTGGCGCGATCGGCCAGCAGCCGGCGGTCGACCAACAAGAAACGCAGATCACGCTGAACACGCTGGGCCGGCTCACCGATGTCGAGCAATTCGGCAACATCATCGTCAAGCGGAGCCCGGATGGCCGGCTGACCCGGCTCAAGGACGTGGCCCGCGTGGTGCTCGGGGCAAAGAACGAAGACGTCAGCACGCGGCTGGACGGCAAGGATACGATCTTCCTCGCCATCTTCCAGATGCCCGACGCCAACGCCCTCGACACGCACGACCGCGTGATGGCCAAGATGGAAGAGCTGAAGAAGACCTTCCCCGAGGGGCTGACCTACGAAATCGGCTTCGACACGACCCCCTACACGCGCGAATCGATCCGCGAGGTCGTCAAGACGCTCCGCGACGCGATCATCCTGGTTGCCGTGGTGGTGCTGCTCTTCCTGCAGAACTGGCGTTCGTCGTTGATTCCGCTGGTCGCCGTGCCGGTCGCCGTGGTCGGCACCTTTGCGGCGATGCTGATGTTCGGGTTCAGTCTCAACAATCTGACATTATTTGGATTGGTGCTCGCCATTGGGATTGTGGTGGACGATGCCATCGTCGTGGTCGAGGCGGTGGAGCACCATATCGAGCACGGGCTCTCGCCGCGCGACGCCACCATTCGGGCGATGGACCAGGTGTCGGGCCCGGTAATCGCGGTCGGCCTGGTGCTGAGCGCCGTGTTCGTTCCGTGCGCTTTCATTTCGGGAATCACCGGGGCCTTCTTCCGCCAGTTTGCCGTCACGATCGCCGTCTCGACGGTGATCTCGGCGTTCAACTCGCTGACGCTGAGCCCGGCGCTTACTGCGCTCTTGTTGCGTCCCCGGGATAAAGAGACCGCGCCGCCCTTGCCGCGCGTGGCGTATGTGCTGGCGGGCGCGCTGTGGGGCTGGTTTTCGCTGGGGGCCTGGGCGCTGCCCCGCGTCGCGCCGACGCTAACCGCTTGGGCCGGCGCTTGGCTGCCGGCGACGCTCGCGCAGCGGGCGGTGAATAATCTGCCGAATGCCGTGGGAATCGCGGCCGCCCTGGCGTGCGGGCTCGTTGCCTGGTTTCTCGGTCCGCTGTGCAACCGCGTCCTGCGGGGCTTTTTCACGCTGTTCAATTACACCTTTGCTTGGACGACCCGGATCTACACCGGATTGGTCGGCGGCCTGCTCCGCGTGTGCGTGATCGTCCTCGTGGTCTACGTCGGCCTCTTGGGCGTGACGTACTGGAGCATCCAGTCGACGCCCAAGGGATTCATTCCGCTGCAGGACATGGGTTACTTGATTTGCAGCGTGCAGCTTCCCGATGCGGCCTCCAAGGAACGCACCGAAGTGGTGATGGCCAAGCTGGTCGCCATCGCCCGGAAAGTGCCCGGCGTCAAACACGTGACGGGCGTGTGCGGTCAGTCGTTTGTCCTCAACGCCTTCGGCTCGAACTTCGGCTCGATGTTCGTCAACCTCGACGACTACTCCGAGCGCCGCGACTTGGATCGCTCCGCCGATTCGATCGCCGCGCAAATTCGAGCGGGGGTCGCACAGATTCAAGAGGCGCAGATCTTCGTCTTCGGCCCGCCCCCTGTCCGGGGCGCCGGCCGGGCCGGCGGCTTCACGATGATGGTGGAAGACCGTGGCGACCTGGGACCGAAAGTCTTGCAGGAGGAGACCGAAAACCTGGTCCGCGCCGGTACCGCGACCCAGAAGCTGATCGGCCTTTCGTCCGTGTTCCGCGCCAACGTGCCGCAGCTCTTCGTGGAAGCCGATCCGCGGGAGTGCATGGCCAAGGGAGTCTCGCTCCAGAGTTTTGCCGACACGCTGTCGATCTTCATGGGCTCGCTCTACGTCAATGATTTCAATCTCTACGGGCGGACCTGGCAGGTGAACGTGCAGGCCGACCAGCAGTTCCGCGGCCAGATCGAGCAGCTGATTCCGATGGCCGTGCCGAGCATGCGCGGGACGATCGTTCCCATCGGCTCGCTGGCGAGCATTCACGAAACGAACGGCCCGCTCATTCTGACGCGCTACAACATGTACCCGGCCGCTTCGATCAACGGCCTGGCCGCACCGGGATTGAGTTCGGGACAGGCGATCGACCTGCTGGGAGGCTTGGCCCATCGCGAGCTGTCGCGCAACATGGCATTCGAGTGGAGCGACATGTCGTACCTGGAGGTCATCGCGGGCGACACGGCCATGATGATCTTCGGCTTCGCGGTCGTGATGGTGTTCCTGGTGCTGGCGGCCCAATACGAAAGCTGGTCGCTCCCTCTGGCGGTGATCCTTGTCGTGCCGATGTGCCTGTTGAGCGCGATCATCGGGGTCAAGATCGCCGAGATGGACGTGAATATCTTCACCCGGATCGGATTCGTGGTGTTGGTGGGACTGGCGAGCAAGAACGCCATTTTGATCGTCGAATTCGCCAAGGTGCAGCGACGCTCCGGCGCGAATCGCCGGGCGGCGACGCTGGAAGCGTGCAAGCTCCGGTTGCGCCCGGTCGTGATGACGTCGCTGGCGTTCATTCTGGGCGTGGTGCCGCTGATTGTTTCCCGTGGAGCCGGCGCCGAAATGCGGCAGACGCTGGGGACGGCCGTCTTCAGCGGCATGCTCGGCGTGACGCTGTTCGGATTGCTGCTGACGCCCGTCTTTTTCTACAGCATCGACTGGTTGGGCGACGCGCACTTATTCCGGTCGCTGGTGATGCAGCGGTTCAACCATTTGTCGTTATCGGTCGTTTCCTTGAAGCCGCTGCGGACGAAGGTTGCCGACGCTTTTGTTCGCTGGAATGCAAGCCGGCGTACCCGACCTTCGAACGGCCGCGTCAAAGATCGAGCTCCGCGCGGCCAATTGATTGCCGGAAACGGGCACGACGGCCACGGTGTCCGCATCGCGGAAGCCCCGTCACCGATGTCGACTCCGCCCCCGATCGGCGCGTCGAATTTCGAGCGCACTGCCGCAGGCGACGAAGAACCTGACGCCGAACACATTGTTAGCTGAAGTTGGAGTCGTTCGTGTTTTCGACGTTCTTTATCAATCGGCCGATCTTCGCCAGCGTGCTGTCGATCATCATCACGCTGGCCGGCGGGATTGCGCTGTTGGCGTTGCCGATCGCCCAGTATCCCGAGATCACGCCGCCAACCGTGGAAGTTTCGGCCGTCTATCCGGGCGCCAACGCGCAGACCGTGGCCGACACCGTCGCCGCTCCCATCGAGCAACAGGTCAACGGCGTCGAGAACATGCTGTATATGTCGTCGCAATGCACGAACGACGGCACCTACACGCTCACCGTGACGTTTAAAAACGGCGTCGACCTGAACATGGCCCAGGTGCTCGTTGAAAACCGCGAGTCGCTGGCCGACCCGGTCCTCCCCGACTTGGTGAAGCGCCGCGGCGTGGCGGTGAAGAAGAAATCGCCCAGCGTGCTGTGCATCGTCAACTTGTTCTCGCCCGATAACACGCGCGACAACCTGTACCTGAGCAACTACGCCACGATCCAGCTCAACGGCGAGCTGTCGCGGCTGCCCGGCGTGGGCGACATCACGTACGTCGGCCAGCGCGACTACAGCATGCGGCTGTGGCTCGACCCGCGGAAGATGGCCTACCGCAACCTCACTGCCAACGACATCGTCACCGCCATCCAGCAGCAGAATACGCAGGTGGCCGCGGGACAAATCGGCCAGGCGCCGGTGGCTCCGGGGCAGGTCACGCAGCTGACAATCAGCACGATGGGCCGGCTGGTCGACGTCGAGCAATTTGCCGACATGATTCTCAAGACCGACGCGAACGGCGCTCTCGTCCGCGTGCGCGACGTCGCGCAGATCGAGCTGGGGGCGCTCGCCTACGATCAGACGTGCACGCTCGACGGCAAATCGTCGGTGGCCCTTTCGATTTACCAGCTGCCGGGATCCAACGCGCTCGACGTGTCGCAATCGGTCAAGAATAAAATGCAGGAGTTGAAGGCCCGCTTCCCCGCGGGCCTGGACTACGCGATCGTTTACGATACGGCCCCCTTCATCAGCGAGTCGATCCGCGAAGTCTTCGTGACGCTCCGCGACGCGGTGATTCTCGTCGCCGTCGTCGTCCTCTTGTTCCTGCAGAACTGGCGCTCGGCCATCATTCCGCTGGTCGCCGTTCCCGTGGCCATTGTCGGTACGTTCGCCGTGATGGCGGCGATGGGTTTCAGCCTCAACAACCTCACGCTGTTCGGCCTGGTGCTGGCGATCGGCATCGTCGTCGACGACGCGATCGTCGTTGTGGAGGCAGTGGAAAGGCAAATCGAACACGGATTGCCCCGCGCGAGGCCACGATCCGCGCGATGGAAATGGTTTCCGGCCCCGTGATCGCCGTCGGCCTGGTGCTAAGCGCCGTGTTCATCCCCTGCACGTTCATCACGGGTATCACCGGCCAGTTCTTCCGGCAGTTTGCGCTGACGATCGCAGTCTCGACGGCGATCTCCG
The DNA here is from genome assembly GCA_963813715.1 of uncultured Planctomycetaceae bacterium. Lineage (GTDB taxonomy): Bacteria > Planctomycetota > Planctomycetia > Planctomycetales > Planctomycetaceae > DASPSM01. Next base: position 371,732 of record CAWFAK010000017.1, read on the forward strand.
CTTTCAATTCGCTCACGCTGAGTCCGGCGCTCACCGCCCTGCTCCTGCGGGCTCACGACAAGGAGACGGCCCTGCCGCTTCCCTGGTTTGGTTTCCCGCTGATTGGCGGCCTGTTCGCGTGGGACCTTTCCACGCGTTTCGGCTGGGGAGGCACCGAGAACTGGCTGCCGCTGGCCGTGGCGATTGCAGCCGGCATCGCCCTTGGAGCGCTGATCGGTCCGCCCGCCAACCGGCTCCTCGCCCGACTGTTTCGCGCGTTTAACCGCGGCTTCGACCGGACGGCCGCCGTCTACACGCGGGCGGTGGGCGGGCTGTTGCGGGTGAGCGTCATTGTGCTCGTGGTTTACGGTGGCCTGTTGGTGGTGACCTACGGCAGTTTCCAGGCGACGCCAAAGGGCTTCATTCCGCCACAGGACAAGGGTTACCTGCTGGTCAACGTCCAGCTGCCCGACTCGGCCTCCGTGCAGCGCACGCAAAAGGTCATGCGGCGGATCGAGGAGATCGCCGGCAAAACGCCGGGCGTGAAACACACGGTGTCGATTGCCGGCCAATCGATTCTTCTCAACGCGAATGCCCCGAACTTCGGCGCCATGTACTTGATGCTCGACGACTTTCACTCGCGCGTGGGCCGCGGGCTGTCGGACGTCGTCATCACGAATCGGCTGCAAAAGGCCTTGAGCGGCGAAATCGAAGAGGGGCTCGTCAACGTCTTCAGTGCTCCCCCCATCGACGGCCTCGGAACGGCCGGCGGCTTTAAGCTGATGGTCGAGGACCGCAGCGACAGCGGCCTCGAGGCGCTGCAATCGGCGGCGGACAACGTCGTCGACGCCGGTCGCCGCACGCCCGGCATTCAGGAGCCGTTCACCAGCTTCCGGGCCAACACGCCCTGGCTATATCTCGATATCGATCGGGAGGCGGCCAAGACGATGGGCGTGTCGATCGCCGAGGTATTCAACACGCTGCAGGTGTACCTGGGATCGCTCTACGTCAACGACTTCAATCGGTTCGGCCGCACGTGGCAGGTGAACGTGCAGGCAATGTCCGATTTCCGCAGCCAGATCGACGACATCAAGCAGATCAAGATTCGCAACGATCAGGGGAACATGGTTCCGCTCGCCACGATGATGGGCGTCCGCGAAACCACCGGGCCCGTGATGATCATGCGATACAATATGTATCCCGCGGCGGCGATCAATCTCGCGCCAGCCGCGGGGATCAGCTCGGGGCAGGTGATCGACCGGGCCCAGGCCAGCGCCGACGGCGCCCTGCCGCGGATGATGAAGGCCGAGTGGACCGAGCTCGCCTTCCTGCAGCTGGAAACGGGCAACACGGCCATGCTCGTCTTTTTGCTCGCCGTCGTGCTGGTGTTCCTGGTGCTGGCCGCGCAGTACGAGAGCTGGACGCTGCCGCTGGCCGTGATCCTCGTGGTGCCGATGTGCCTCTTGTGTTCGGTCGCCGGCGTGCTGATGGCGCGGATGGACATCAATATCTTCACGCAGGTCGGGTTCGTCGTCTTGATCGGGCTGGCGTGCAAGAACGCCATTCTGATTGTCGAGTTCGCCAAGTCTGAGACCGAGCACGGTCACGAGCCGGGCGAGGCGACGCTCAAAGCGTGCGAGCTGCGGTTGCGGCCGATCGTGATGACGTCGTTTGCGTTCGTACTCGGCGTGGTGCCCCTGATGCTGGCCGAGGGGGCCGGAGCCGAAATGCGTCGCACGCTGGGGACGGCCGTGTTCTTCGGCATGCTGGGGGTGACGCTCTTCGGCATCTTCCTGACGCCCGTGTTCTTCTATGTCATCCGCCGCGTCACGCAACGGATGGAGGCCTACATGGAGGATCGACCGCCTCTCGCGCAGCCAGTCGCCGAATCGGCGACCTTCTCGGGCCACTGAACCTGTGGCGTGGCGTCGAGGCGTGCCAACGAAGACTTGGATTTGCGTCGCTCACGTTGGCTGCCGTGCGGCCATTTATTTCGTTAGCTGCTCGTTGACCCACTTGCCGAAATACGTGAACGAGTGGCCGCCGTTGGCTTCGGCGATGTTTGTCACGCGGAGCGCCTCGTCGCGGTCCTTAACCGCCACGCTGACGGAATAATGGCCGTTTTGCAGTTCCTGCACGCCAAAGTCGGCCACGGCCCGCTCGAAGTCGCCAAAAAACGAGACCGAGCGGAGGTTTTCCAGCATCTGGATGCCGTCAGGTCCGTGGAGCGAGCGAATCTTCGAATCGGGGAAACCGGCCTGATTGAGGCTCTTGGCGATGGCTTGCAGTTTTCCATTCGTGTCGACGAAGCCGATCACGCGCGATTCCGGAATCCCAAGCTGCTGGCCGTGATACGTCGTGGGTTGAATCATTGCCTGAACCTCCGCTGGAAGCCCCGGGCGCAGTCGTCGCTCGAGGCGCCGTTGCCTCGAGGAATCGACGCGTTTCTGCGGGCCGGCCAGTGACTGTGCAACCGCCGTTCCAAGACCTGGCTTGGGAACACTGGACGGATGGTGTAACTTGGGGGAAACCACCTGCAGAATTGGATCTGGAAGATGAGCTGTCGGACTTCGCTTTTGGTCGTGGCCCTCGCGTGCCTGACTCCGCTTTCCGCAATCGCGCAGCTGCCTGCCAACGCCGTGATCCTGGAGAAGGTCAAGATTCCGGAGAAGCAGAAGTCGATCGACCTCTGCCCGGTTTATCTCACGGCTTCGGATCCGAAGCTCCCGATCTGGGAATACAAGGGGGTCAAGTATCGCGGCAGCAAGGCCGACGCCCGCGAAAAATTTCTCAAGGACCCCGAAAAATACGCGAAGGCGGCCGAGAGGCAGCGGTTCGTCAACAACTTCATGCGGGCGATGAGCCCGGTCTGGTGCCCCGTCACCGATCAGGTCTCAGCTGGCGGAATGACCCAGTGGAAAAAGCTCGGCTACACGTGGGAGAGCTGCTGCAGCTTTTGCGACGAGAACGTCAAAGACGACGACTTTCCCGAAGCGCTCAAGCGATTGGCGCTCCCGTGCCGAGAAGACCTACGCTCTGATCGGCGCGAAATACACTGAAGGCGCAAAGAGCCCGGTCGACGGCGCGATTAAGAGGCCGAAGTCTTAGGTAGCTGAGGGCCGCGGCGCCGTCTTGCGGGCGGCAACGTCAATTCTTCGATTCCCCCGGGTCGATGGGGGCCGATCGCTTCGGTTCTTCGTCGATTCCTGGATCGCGGGGAGTGCTGGCGCTGTCCTTTGAGCGCGAAGGGGCGGGTTCCTTCAGTAGGCTTGGATTGGCACTGCCGGCGGGCGTTCCGCTAAAAGCTGGCGCATCGCTCCCCGATGATGCCGCTCCATAGGCTGAAGATTCGTCGGTCGCCGCGGCAAAGCTGCGTTGAGCCAGGCCGACGGCAACCCCCGCCGGCACCAAACACGCGACGAGCACGACGACAAATCGCACCGCGGGCTTGAACCTTTGCACGGGCGGCAGCGCGAGCAAACCGCAAAGCACCGGGGCCGCGATCAACAGCGTGAAATTCGTCGTCGTCAGCTCGCCGAAGAACTCCCCAGCCATCAACAGGCCGAATACGAGCACGGTGCCGATTCCAACCACCCCCGTCATCGAATGTGCGCGGGCAAAAAGCAGGCAAACGAGCAGTGCCCCGGCTGCCACGCCGGCAAAGGGCAAGCCGATCATTCCGCCGGTGGCATAGCCCGACAGCATGATAGTCGCGCCGGCCGCAGCGGAAATCACCCCCAGGGCCGCCGGCACAGCAAATCCTCCCGCCCGCTGAGCCGCCCAAACCAGAAGGCCCCAGACGGCCGCCAACAAAATTCCCAGACCCACAAGGTTGCGTAGCGCTTCTTGCTCGGTCCACGTCGAAGGCGCCGTGGGGTCGCCGCCGGGCGTCCATTTCGCTGGGAGCCACCCCGAGCCGAAAAGCATGAGGAAAGGAAGCGACAACGCGAGCAACAGACGCAAAGTCCGCCCGACCCAGCGCCGGCGCTGCCAGACAACGGCGAGAATCTCGACGATTCCGGCTGCCGGCAAAAGCACGAACAACAGCCGGTCCTTGTCTTCGACCGGCGGCGTGTTGGGTTTGATACCAAGCCACCAGCAGCCGATCCCCATTCCGCCGGCGACCGCCAGCACTTCGGCGAAAGTCGCGAGCCGCGAGCGGCGCATCGGCGTGATGGCGGCTGTGGCGACCTTGCGCGCTGGCCAGACGCCGAGCAGCAGCATCACGAGAGCGGCGACGCCGCCCGCGGCGGCCGCCCCCTCGAGGATTAGCGTCGCGTCAGGCATTTCAGCGTTTCCTTTGCGAGCCGAGCAGGCCGGCGCGCACCACGCGACTACTTTCGCGTCCCCTCAAAGCTGACCGCAGCATAGATCTTTTCGCCGAGGGCCGGCGTGATGGGGCCGATCCCGAAGTCGGCACGCCTCAACGTAAATTCCGCGGAAAATCCCACGCGAGTCACTCCCTTGGGAAACTCGGCCGTATGGCCGCCCACCAGCTCCAGCGTGACCGGCTTGGTGACGCCGTGCATCGTGAAGTCGCCGGTGACCTCATAGCCCCCCTTCACAGGACGGACGGCGGTGCTCTTGAATTTCATCGCCGGGAACTGCTTGACGTTCAGAAAGTCTCCACTGCGAAGATGTTCGTCGCGCTTCTGGTTGTTGGTATCGATGCTGGCGGGATTGATGTTAAGCGTGAACGACGATTTTTCGGGGTTGACCGTGTCGATCGTGAACTCGCCGCCGAACTGGTCGAACCGTCCCTGGACCCAGGACAGTCCCAGGTGCGAGATCTTGAAATTGACGCCCGCGTGCATCCCATCGACGGAATATTCGTCGGCGGCAACGGGCGAGACGAGACCAAGCGCAGCGGCCAGCGCGAGGCCGGCCATCGTGACGCAAACGCGACGAAACATCGACTTGCTCCGGATTTCGAGTGGGTCGCTCACGGACGTTCGACTCGCTCCCACGCGGGCGCGAGTGCCGTTTCGTAACACGTACTCTAACGCCCGCGTCGCACGCCGCAAACAATGGCCGTGCGGGCGGGAAGCAAAAACTTGGCGGTCAAGAAGAGCGACTGCCGGTCGCGAAAAGTTGTGAAGAAACGGCAGCTCAGGCTGGCTGCGGGCGGCCGAGCCGCGCGGGAATCGACAAAAATCCCGTCGCCAGAAAGGGGTCGGTGTTGTCGGACCAGACGGTCAGCGGCGGAAACGACCCCTGCTGCGTGGTCAGCACGTCGTACGAACGGCCGTCGGCCGTCCCCAACCAGAAGCGCACCCCGTAATCCCCCGCCCGCAGCCCAATCGCCGGCAGCTCGAGGTCGATCGAGTACGTCGTCCCGGCCGTCAGCGGCTCAGTCGACACGACTTCGCTCACCGAAGTGATCGTCTCGTAGTGCGTCGCCGATTCCAACGAGAAGAAGTAGCGGAGGTTGGGGACGCTCTCGAAGACGTGGTACGTCGTGCGCAGGCGCACCGTTTCGCCGGCGCGAAAGTCCCACTTTTTGTCACCGTGGGCATCTTCCACGCTCACGTCGGTGAATCGCACCGCGCCCGTGCTGCGGTTGAGCCGGTCGCGCAGATTGGTGTTCGCGTCGACTTCGAGGCGGCACAACAGCTCGTTGTAGCGCCGCAACACGTCGGGCGTGGGGCCGTCCTGCACGAGTTGGCCATGGTCGATGAGGATCGACCGCGGGCAAAGTTGCCGAATGGCGCCCAGGTTGTGGCTGATGAAAAGCACGGTCCGCGCCTGCTGCGCGGCCGCCTCCATCCGCGAGAGGCACTTCTTCTGAAAGGACGCGTCACCGACGGCCAAGACTTCGTCGATGAGCAGGATGTCCGGCTCGAGGTGGGCGGCCACCGCGAAGGCCAGCCGGACGTACATCCCGCTCGAATAGCGTTTGACGGGCATTTCGAGAAACTGGCTCATCTCGGCAAAGTCGACGATGGCGTCGAACTTGCGCCGGATCTCGTCCTTCCGCATCCCGGCAATCGCGCCGCTCAAGAAGATGTTCTCGCGGCCCGTGAGTTCCGGGTGAAAACCCGTGCCGACCTCCAGCAGCGTGCCGATGCGACCGCGAACGACGGCACTCCCGCTCGTGGGCCGCGTGATGCGCCCAACAGTTTGAGCAACGTCGATTTGCCTGCCCCGTTGCGGCCGATAATCCCGACGACTTCGCCAGGCCGAATCTCGAAGCCGACGTCCTTGAGTGCCCAGAGCGTCTCGGTGCCGCCGATGCGGGCCGGATCGCGAAGCCGGTCCCAGACGGCGGCTAACATCGACCGCGACCCGTTGCCCGCGCGTCCAGTACCGGTCTGCGGCCGGGCGGCGGCAATCTGGTAGCGCTTGGAGAGTCCGGCGGCCTCAATGGCGTTTCGCATTAATGACTTCAGTCGATTTCGAGTCGGCTTTTTTTTCGGAGCGGTTTGCGATCTCGAGGCTCGTGAACGGGCAGCTCCCGGCTCGATCGACCGCCAAACGTAAACCTCTGGATCAATTGAGACTTCGATAAAGTCCACAAGCGGCTCGACAGCCGGTCGCGTCATTTATTTTAGCACGGACGCTCACGGTTCACTCGGCGGCGATCGTTTCCCGAATTGGGCATGGTTCTTGGCGTTGCGTGTTCCCTGGGCGAATTGCCGAAAAAGCCCTCCGAGCGTGGCGTGGGAGATAGTCAAATGAGAGAATTCGTCATCGAACGCACGAACGAAATGAAGCGGGAGTGGTGGACGGGTTCGGACTGGACCGAGGACGAGCATGAGGCTCGCTGGTACCGGGAGGAGCCCGATGCCCCCAGCGAAACTCAGGACGAAAACGCCCGCGCCGTCCGTCACGCAGCCGGCGTGATCGACGACTAACGGCCGCTCATCAGTTGGACTGAGAAGGGGACGATGCCACCGCCGGGCTCGATGGACATCGTACTCCTTCTCGTCTCCGGAGTGGCGACCGGCGCGGCCGGCGCCGTCCTCGGGACGGGCGGCGGTGTGTTCCTGATCCCCATTCTGCTGCTCGGCTTTCATGTGCCGATGCACAACGCGGTTGGCACCAGCATCTTGACCGTCGTGGCCACTTCGACGGCCGTGGCGATCGGAAATCTCGATCGGGGCACGGCCAACATGCGTCTGGGGATGACGCTCGAGATCGCCACCTCCATTGGCGCGTTGACCGGTGGACTGTCAGCGGCCTTCCTTCCGGCGCGCGCTCTGGAGATCGTGTTCGCTGCCGTGCTGTTGCCGACGGCCTTTGTGATGTGGCGACAGCGGCACGGCGAGGCCGACGCGGCAGAACCCAAACCGACCGGACCCACCCAAGCGGCGACAGGTGCCGTCCTGCCGCTGCCCATGGAAGCGACGAGCGGTCTCACACCGCCTCAAAGCCCAGGACGGTTTACCGATCGGCTATCCGCTGAGTATGAAGATCCGGTCCTGCACCGCCGCATTGCCTATCGGCTGCATCGCCTGTGGGCGGGCCTTTCGGTGTCTTTCGTGGCAGGAGTGATGTCCGGCCTGTTGGGGATTGGCGGCGGCGTGTTCAAAGTTCCCGCCCTCAACGTGCTCTGCGGCGTGCCGATCAAAGCGGCGGCCGCCACTTCCACTTTCATGATCGGCGTGACGGCGGCGGCCAGCGCGTTTTTGTATTTCGGCCATGGCCAGGTTGATCCGAGCTACACGTCCCCGGTGGTGATCGGCGTGGTCGTCGGCTCCTGGGTGGGCGCGTATCTCAATCGCTTCGTTGGCGGTCGGGCCGTCAAACGGGTGTTTGCCGTGCTGTTGATCGGCGTCGCGCTCGAAATGTTCGGCCGCGGTCTCGGCTGGATTTAGGTGCGAACGGGAATGACCGACAAATTGTCAACAACCGAATCCGCAGACCAACGCGAGAGTCGCCTCGCCCGCGCGGTGAGCTGGACGTTGACCACCGGACTCACGGCCAGCGTGGCGCTCATGCTGCTCGGCGGGGCGTTCCTTCTGAAAGGGACGGCCGCCGGGAATCACGCTGAGAATCATCCCGAGAAGGGCTGGCTCGCGCTGCCGCTCCGCGCCCTGCACGGCGATGGGACGGCGCTGCTGGCCCTCGGCCTGGTCGTGCTGATGCTGACTCCCGCGGCCCGCGTGCTCATTTTGGCCGTCGGCTGGGCGCGGATCGGGACTGGACCTTCAGCCTGATCGCCTTCTGCGTGCTCGTTCTCCTGAGTCTGAGCGTCGTCTTGGGCACCGGCTAGCGGCCGAAAGCTGCTCCACGGAAACGGCAAAATCCGCCGCTCGGCGAAGCAAAAACCTTAGGTTGTCAGCCCCGGTCCACTCCCCTATGATTTTGACCTTATTGCGGTCCCCCGCAATCGGGACAGGTAGCTCAGTTGGTAGAGCACAGGACTGAAAATCCTGGTGTCGGCGGTTCAATTCCGCCCCTGTCCACTCCCACGTTCCCCGTCGACGATCCTGCGGGCGTTCTTCGAGCCGGCAATCTTGCCGGAGCCGAAGGCGGAGAAACGCGCTCGGGCGACGATCAACATCTATCTGACGTCACTTTACACCACAACTCCCGGCCAGGACGCAACGGACCAGCCCTTCTACGGCGACTTGTCGGACCTGGTTCGTGCGGCACGCAGCTTGGTAGGGGCTTCCTCATTTCGCATCAGCGGCCGCTTCAAAGCTCAGGCTCGCAACGATCTTCTCGAAGACCGGCCTTGCATCCTCAAACAGCGACGCCGGGCACTTGCAGATCACGGTCAACTGATGCGCTTGATTGAGGGCCGTCGCGCGACAGCCCCTGATCTCCGTGCTGAAAACTCCCTCCGTCGCTGTGAAATCCGAAATTTGTGCCTCGCCGTACCCTTTCGTCTTGATGCCCCGAGATCGCGGCGCCTCGTTGTACGACTTGAAGTTTTCGGATGACTTATCGCGCAGGTATTCGTGGATCTGTTCGGCGGCCGGCGCATCACGCCGGGCCGGCGCGGCCTTTTTTCGCATGGCGACGACGGCCTCTCGAATTGCGCCGCCCGTCAGGTTCTCGCTGATTTCGACCGAGAGCCCGCCGTCGGTGAACCCGGCCCACACCGGGCCGACGTTCTTGCCTCCGCGGAACCGCTGTTTCCAATCCGCGGGCACTTCGCAACTCAGCACCGCCTCGAAGCTCTTTGGACTGAACACGACATACGCTGGGGGCGCCGCGTACGGAGTCGCCTGCCTCGGTCCACGAAGAAAGTACGCGCCGCCGGCAACAAGCGCGACCAGGCCAATCAATCCCGCGATGGGCAGGACTCGCCCCAGACCGATTGAGGTCGACGTTTTCGCGCTGCGTTCGACTTTGCCGGCGGCCTTCGACTGCGGTTTGGCAGTCCGTTTCGGTTCGACCGCCGACGGTTTGGATTGAGTGGTCGGAGTGGCGGCATGCTCCACGACTTTTTTAGGCGAGGCCTTCGGGGGCGTAACGTGCCGACTGGAGACGGAGGGCGGCGCTGTGGTTGCCACTCGTCTCTCCGCAACCATCGACCCTGAGCTTTGGAGAGTCATTCGGGCGCCGGCATTTGACGCTGCCTTCGGAAGCGCGGACTCATCCTGGGAAGGCGGCTCGGGCGAGGACACTTGGAAGGCCTCAACGGGAGCGACTTCGGTGGGAGAGGCTTCGATGGGAACGACCGGGTGCGTGTCGCCACCTAAAATGGCCGTTGAGTCCAGCGCGCTCGAAGAGTCGGCGGGCTGCTCGTCCGCCGGCGTAAACGCCAAAGGATCCGACTCGCTGCTGAGATCGATCCGGAAAGTCAAATCGTCGATCGAAATCGTGTCGTCGTGCAGCAGGATCGATTCATGCTTGCCGACGCGATGTCCGTTGACGAGCGTCCCGTTCGTGCTGCCGAGATCGCGAATCCGAAGCGTGTACTCGTCCAGCAGCAGGACGCAATGATGGAGACTGACCGATTTGCTATCCAGCCGCAGCTGACAGTCCGTTTCGCGACCGATGAGCAGTTTGCCAACAGGCACTCGGATCGTTTCGCCCGACAAAGGCCCTCTGACGACCCGCAGTTTCGCGTCCATGTTTGTGGCACCGCCTTCTACAGAAGGTCAATCGGGCTCAAGACCTAAAGTTCCTCCAACTTCGCTATGGCAGGTGTGAGCAGGCTGATTAGGAAGGCACCCTACGGGCGGGATATTTCGATTCGGTGAGTCGCGTATGTAATTTGTGTGAAGTGCTCCCGCGAACGATCCCGACGCATCGTGTCGCGGGACTTGCTCGACTCGGCCACGTAGCGGAGGACGCCTCTGCAATCCGCGACAAGTCTTCCGTTGAGAGAAAACGCTCTCAGCTCCTCCTCGCGCCGATTATTGCGTCGGCAGGCTGAAGCCCTGCATGTCGAAGCGGTTGCAGAGCAGATACATGACGGGCAAAGCGGTGCCGCTGCCAATCGACTGGATGCTCTGACTGAGGTAGCACACCGAACCGTCGCACAGAGCGATGTGGGCGCCGGCGTCGTGTCCCGAGCTGATGTCGCCCGGATAGCCTACCCGGAAAACGACGGTCGGGACGGGCGCGATCGTCGCGGTGCCGGTCCAGCCGAGCCCGTTGCCGTTGATGCCGAACAACGGGGTGAAGCAGACGTCGGAAGCCACGGTGTTGCCCGAGGTCTCCGGAACCCCCTGGCCGCCGGTTCCATCGGCATTGGCCCAGTAGGCATAGCAAGTTTGCCCGGCATTCTCGGTGCAGATCGTGTTGCTCGAACCGGTCGAGCAGGTGGAACCTCTGTGCTCAGCGAGAAGGGCCGTATGCGATGTGCCGTCGAAGATGTCCGCGACGCGGACGTGGCTGTCCTGGAACATCACGCCGCCGTTGTCAACCGAGGGATTGGTCACCCGGTCGATGACATTGATGTTGTCGGTCGCCGCGCTCCAAGTCCCGATGCCGTCCGAGAGTCCCGGCCGGAGCGGAGCCGCAGTTAAATTGGGCGCGCCGGAATTGGCGAGATAATTCGAAACGGCGCCCGCCGTGGGCCGATCCCCCATGTCGCCGGGCGCGCCGAACAAAGTGTTCGCAGCGGTGCCAGCGCAGCGGAACCCGGACGTCTGGCTCACGTCGCCGGACGACGGGCACTTGAAGAGCGCCAACGGAAGTTTGATCTGATCGATATTACGATTTGGCGCCGCCCCCGTTGTGTCGGTCATCAGGGCATTGAAGTTCACGAGATCGTGAATCAGACCGAACTCGATGTAAGGCAACAGCAGCATTCCCCACGAGGCCTGATTCTCGGCCATCCACCCGCAGGGGAAGACGTGATTCGTGTCGTGATAATTGTGGCAGGCCAGCGCCAGCTGCTTGAGATTGTTCTTGCAGGCGGTCCGGCGTGCCGCCTCGCGGGCGGCTTGCACGGCCGGGAGCAGCAGGGCGATCAGAATCGCCATAATCGAGATTACGACCAGCACTTCGACGAGCGTGAATCCGTTCTTACGTCCGGTCATCGCCTGGCCCTCCAAGATCATCGGGCTCGTCTGCAGGGATCAGATTTTCACTTGTGGCATGGATGGCCCAGCCTATACGCCAGCGCACAGAACTGCCAGCTCTTATTTGTGTGCCCGGACGCTCAGTCGCATCCGACAATCTTCATCAAATCTTGATTTGTCGCGCTGCCGCCAGAAATGCGCTAGACGCCGAATCGGGATTCTTTTCCGGACCGCGACGCGGCCGACTCCTACGACAGTTGACCCGTGCGGGTGCCTTTCGCCCGTCGATTATGGCCACGCGTTCGCCTTTGAATTGAATTTGCGGGCACCAAAGCTCGATTCGTAGGGCGACGTTTATGCAAGTCGTCGATTCCATAAGGCGGCGTCGGTGTGTCGGACCGACGCTGCGCAGCGTCAGTTGCTCCGGCGCGTCACGCCGACTGTAGAGGGAAGGCCAAACGAAAAGCCACGAGCGGATTGTGTCAAGAAACTCGTTCCCCACGGCTTTCCGGTGTTTTGAATTACAGAGTGAGTTCTTGGGCTTCACCGGCAGCCGCGTTGTTGTTGGCTTCGAGGCACTGACGGCCGTGAACGGGAAAAACCGAAGGATTTCGCGAAATAAAACTGTGGATCGCAAATGTGACGCCACGCTGGCCACGGAATCCGCGAAAGGGAGTTAGCGCGTCTGACCGCCTGCAGGGCCGTCCGGCGAACTGGCGTCGCGCGGGCATTCAAAAACGGCAATCGCGTTGCCCTCTTCGCAGCCGACGAAGAGGAAGCGTCCAGTCGGATCGAACGCGAGTCCATTAGCTCCCGCTAGCGGTGTTCCCTTCTCGCCGTGGTCGAGCGTTGTAACGTGTGTCAAAAAGCCTGTATTCGGGTCGCGCACGAAACAGGCTAATGTGCCCGAGGCGGTTGCAGTCGCATAAGCGCTGCGGCCGTCCGGGCTGACAATGATCTTGTTACCGCCCACAAAATCGCGGAATCCGTTCTCGTTATTCAGAAACTGTTGGGCAACGCTTACGGTTCCATCGTCGCTTATGTGGAAGACGCCGATGCCTCCCGTTTTTCCAAAATTGCCTGCGGCCGTGTAGAGAAACTGGTGGTCGGGACTGAGGGTCGCCGAACTCACGTCTTCAAGGCATTTCACGCCCGACTCTCCTTGCCGACAAACCATTGCAACGCCAATAAATCCGGACCGCGGATCGCGCCGGCAGACCACGAGCGTTCCGGCGCGATGGCTGGTGACAAACAGCGTTCGTCCACTCGGATGACAGAGAACTCCCCGCGCCGGCAAAGCACCCGTCTTGACCGACATCCGAGTCGACCCAATGCAGTCCTCCGTGAGCAGCCACCCGAAGGATCGTCACCTCGCCTCCCGGTGGCGTTTGGTCTCGGTTCCTCCCCGGCTGGTGCGAGTCGGCAACGTAGATGAACTTGAAATCAGGGCTTACGGCCACATCGACAGGCCAGTTCAATCCAGTGGATTCCTCGTCGCCGGACGTGAACACGCTTTCAATTTCCAAGTGTCCGGTCGCCGGTGTCCGCCTGAAAAGCACGGCGGTTTTTGCATGACACGCACACGCTACAGCGCGCTGGCCGTCTCCAAAAATTCGGAAGGCGGTCGTGCCCCCGAGCCTTGGGTCGGTTATCGTCTGTTGATGTTTGAGGTGGCCGCCGGCATCAATTGCAAATTGAGCGATCGACCCAGCCCGGAACGACGCGGAATACAGCCATTTTCCGTCGCTACTGACCTGTACGTCACAGATTCCTTCGAGATCGTCACGTCGGACAAAATCGACCATTCGCAGAACGCCCGCGCTTCCGACGACCGGCGCTGAAGAGGCCGGACCACTGAATTTTCCGGATTCGCGGACAAGCTTCTCCATACCACGCCGGAGCTCTCCAAACTCGGACTCCAAAACGGTTATTTGTTTCTTCAACTCGCTTCGCTCGCCCTCCAGCACTTTGAGGCGTTGCTCGACCGCCATTACGCGACGCTCGTGGTCGGCATCATTCGGTGAAAGTCCCGGTGGAGATGCGCTGACGCTGCCGGCTAGAGCCGCGACGATAATCCCGACTACTGTGATGTTGCTGAGCCGCGTCCGCCGAGAAATGCCCAAGGCGAGCGGACATTCGTGTCGCTTCTGCATTTCCATTCTCCTTGCGAAAAGCCTGGTGAATCGAGAATTTCGGCCGCCTCCGCATGCTTGAGAAGCGTCGTCGACAAACGCCGGCAAAGCCGATTAACTGCGGGGCAGACTCTTCTCGCGACAGCGCTCCGGGTCGCGGATGCATGAATGGCTATTTTCGGCCAACGCTCTCCGACGTGAACCGCACGAGCAACGCCAAGGATAAGAAGAAATCAGTGGAAAAACGACGATTAAGAAACAAGTTCTAATCTCAAACCTTTTTTCGGACACACCGAAAAACCACCCATTTTCCGGACCGGGCCAGTGTGTCCCGAAAAAAAACTTCAAGACGATTTCCGGGATCCGGCACATCAAAGCGACATTTCTCAACCGCGCCGAAAATGGCGGTTCGTGGCCCACCGCCGGCTTCGGTGGAAATACAGGTGGTCCGAGTCCCGTTTAGGCAGGCGGATCATGGCTCGTCAAGTGTGTCGCTGCTGCTGAGAGCTCCTTTCGGGCAGACGATCCGTTCTTGTAGAGTCTCAATGAAACCAACGCCGATGTTGCGGAGTAGGCGTAACCGTTCTTAACTTCGCGAACATGATCGACCATCCCTCCAATACTGGCCAAAGTCCGGACGTTGACCCCGGGTACCGCCTCGCCGCGCAGGGACGTCGGGATGTTGAGGAGAAACGGCTAGGGCTGCTGGAGCAGCTTTTTGATCCGGACTCGCGCCAACGGCGGGACTTGGTCCGACCTGGCTGGCGCTGTCTCGAAGTTGGGGCCGGCCGGGGATCGATGGCGGTTTGGCTGGCAGAGAAAGTCGGCGCGAGCGGCCAGGTTGTGGCGACCGATGTCGATACAACTTATCTCGAGCGACTGAATGTTCCCAACCTCGAAGTGCGGCGACATAACATTCTCGACGACTCGCTGGAAAGCCTCGGTCGCGGCTCATTCGATCTGGTCAGCTCGCGTCTGATGCTCTTTTGGCTGGCCGGGAGACAAGAGACGGCTATTCGGCGCATGGTGGAATGCTTGCGTCCCGGTGGTTGGCTCGTCGACGAGGACGGAGACTGGGGAATGGTCGGGCCGGTTGATCCCACTCATCGACACTACGGCGACGCCTTTAATGAATGGTGGTCGTCCCGCGGCTATGATCCTACCTTCGGGCGGAAGCTGCCGGCGCTCTTCGAGCGCTGCGGGCTACAGAACATCCGTCACGAGGCAAGTGCCCAGGTGGTGCGGGGAGGCAGTCCGTGGGCGTGCTGGTGGAAGCAGACTCTGGAGGGGATCCGCGCCAACGAGGATGCGGCGGGCAGTTTGACGAGGGCACGAGAACAGGAGTACCAGCAACTGATGGCCCCCTTCACGGACACCTCTGTGTGGTTACTCAGCGAATTGCTCCATGCCTGCTGGGGCCAACGGTTGCAATAAGTCCTAGATTCCGTGTTCGGAGCAGTAACGTCGAGGATTTCTCGCTGTCCCCGACGAACGATCTGGTGGAGTCGTGCGCTGTTGAGCGGAGACTCAGCCCCAGCCAGTTTCCGCACTTCGTCGTTCGTCGGTGGTGATCAACGATCGCAGCTTCTCCGGCGGCATATGTTTGCCGCGAACTTTCGGGCATCTAGCTCCGACGGGATCATTCGACGCCAACAACTCAACCGTTTCCCGGACGTGCGAAAAACGACCCTATTGCGGGAGAAGGCGCTCGTCGTCGTGCGCTTTGTCCGGTTCCAGACAACTACCGCTCCGGTCTGGTGACGACGGAGTTTCAGAAACTCGTCGTATTCGGGACTGTCCATTTGAGGAACGATTTTCGGAGTTCGTGGATTCAAAACTCGACCTGGTATTTCTTGGTCATCTTGCGACGGATGTCCCCCAAGCCGTTATTCATGGCTTGCAGGCCGCGGGTGCGGTTTTGGCTGCTGGCGTTATTCGCCTGGATCTGCATGACCGGATACTGCTGGGCCGAGGAATAACCGCCTCCGTCGTAGTAGTTGCCATACGACGCGATTGCTGCGACTTGATTGGCGGAATTCGCGCGACCGACGTTTCGACCCTGCTCCGCGGTTTCGCGGAGGGCCTTGGCCGTGTTGGCGCCGAAAGCCAGCAGCTCGTCATCGACGTGCAGAATCGGCATGTTATCGATCTTGCGCGCGGTCTTTTCGTACCAGAGGGTCTTGGCATCGGTCGTCAAACCGGTCCGCAGATCATCGAGCAGCTTTTCCAACGTCTTGAAATAGCGCAGCGACGCGTCCAAGGTGGCCTTCATCGGATCGACCTTGCTTTCCGACTCCTTGGCCAGCGTGCTGAACTTCGAGGTGGGCAGCTCGAGGAAGCTCGAGATCTGCCTCAATCCCTTTTCGCTCAGCATGCCGCGAAACACGATCGTGTCCCCATCGAAGGAGACCTTCCAGGCCGACATATCCTCGATGGGCATCCCCAGACGACTCATCGCCGTCGCGATCAGGTCCTTGGCAATCGGCTTGATGGCGCGAATGCTGGATCCGAAGTCGATCCGCACTTCGGTCAGCGGCTGGCTCTGGAAGTTGATCGCGACAGTCACTCCCTTAAGACTCGACAGAATTCCGGCCACCACCATCGGACTGATGTTTTTGCCCTCGAGTATGTTCGTCTCTTTGAGCGCTCGGTCGAGCCGATGCGGCTGCGCCACGTTCGACAAGTCGACGGCCATCACAATCTGGCCTGCGCTGCGGAGCTTTTTCGTCGCCGCCTTGAGGTAAGGAGAGACTGGCGAGAGCTGCCCGGTTTTTCCCAGATCGATCAACCGCGCGGCGGCCTGCCGATCGTCCGGGTACACGATGCCGAGGATTTGGCTGTCCAATTGGATGCAATAGGCGTGGCTGGGCGTCCAGACGACGGGCGTGGAATCGATTGAATCCTGGTAGCCCCCTTCCGCGCGGGCGATGGTATTCATCGGAACCGGAGTCGCCAGGTCGACAATCGCGACTTCCCAATTCGAGCGCAGGTTGTTGAGCGGATCGAGATGCGAGGCGAGGATGAATCGCTTGGCTTCGGGAGGCAACAGGATCGGCTGCTCGCTCCACTTCCGCTCGAACGTCGCCTTCCAGCCCTGTTTGATCGCCATCGGGCTCTCATAAAAGCTGTCGACGTCGATCAGGACCAGCGAGTTGGCCCCGCCGGGAACCCGGGCCATCAAATCGTTGAACTGCCCGAATGTCGTCTTCGCGCCGAGGAGCAGAAGAATCGCACAGAGCGGAACGCAGACCTTCAAGTGTTGAACGCGCATATCGTCGGCCTTCAAATCAAGGAGTGGTGTCGCAAAGGAAATGGAGGAGCCGGTCTGTGTCGGAATTTGATTCTAATCCCGAAAAACCTCCGAAGGAACGAGCAGCGGCCGATGGTTCTGCGGCCGCCGCCGGCTAGCGGCGTTTCTCGAATTCACCGCGGGTCTGGTCGCTGATGAAGTAGTACGTTTTGCCGCCCTGCTCGAGCTTCGATTGGGCAAACACCTTCGGAAACCGGACGTTGGCCACCGGGTCCGTGACCATGTGATCCCGGTTGTATTCATCGGTGAAGTGGATCGTGGCGTAGGTCTGCGCGAACTCGATGAGTCGATCATCGAGCCAGGCTTCGACGGTTGGCCGATCCACCTTGTCGAGCGGGATCTGCAGCTCGGCATGCTGATTGTACTTGACGAATATCGGCAAGATTTCCAGATCGTAGGTGAGCACAAGATTGTGGATATCGGTGTCGTGGGAAGCCGAGAGGCGCAGCCGCACGCGGGCGACCGGCGTCTGAAAATTGAGCAGAACGCTCTTGCCGTCGGCGTCTTCGATCGGATGCCCGTCGAATTTGCAGTGCTCGCCAAGCTTTTCGAGGCGCACCTGCGCCACTCCCCGCAGGTCCTCCATCACGCGACGAAAGGTCTGATAGCGTTCGGTGCGCGACTGGTATGCTTGTTGAATTTCGCTCTGCTTTTGCTCGACCTTTGTCCGGGCTGCGGCCACTTGTTCGTCGAGCCGTTTCAAAAACGTGCTGAGGTCGGCCATGGTAGTTCTCCCTAGGCCCGCGTCGGTCAAAAAGGTTCGGGAATGTACTTGAACGGGTACTCGGGCTCGCGATAGTCCTTGGCTTTCTGCCGTTTGGGCAGCTCGACCTTGTCGCGCGGAGCTTTTTCGTAAGGGATGTGACTGAGAAGATGTTTGATGATGTTCAGCCGGGCCCGCTTCTTGTCGTCGGAACGGACGACGAACCAGGGCGCCCAGGGTGTGTCGGTCGCGGCGAACATGCCGTCTCGCGCCCGCGAATAGTCGAACCAGCGGCTGTACGATTCGAGATCCATCGGCGAGAGCTTCCAGGTTTTTCGCCCGTCCTGGATCCGCGCTTCGAGCCGCCGCGTCTGCTCCTCGGGACTGACCTCCAGCCAGTATTTGAGTAGCACGATTCCGGAGTCGACCATCGCTTTCTCGACGAGAGGCGTGATCTTTAGGAACCGCTCGACCTGCTCCTCGGGACAGAATCCCATCACCCGCTCGACCCCGGCGCGGTTGTACCAGCTGCGATCGAAGATCACGACTTCGCCGCCGGCCGGAAAGTGCGGCACGTAGCGCTGCAGGTACATCTGCGATTTTTCACGCTCGGTCGGAGCTGGTAAGGCCACCACACGGAAGACGCGCGGGCTCACTCTCTCCGTGATGGCCTTGATCGTGCCTCCCTTTCCGGCGCCGTCACGCCCTTCGAAAACGATGCAGACCTTGAGGCCTTTGTGTTTGACCCATTCTTGGAGCGTGACGAGTTCGACGTGAAGCTGCTTGAGCTGCCGCAGGTACTCCTTGCCTTTGAGCTTCTCTGGCTTGGCTGAGTCAGCCTGCCGTTTGTCGTTGTGTCCCATGGTCACGACCTATGGCTTAGGTTCTTACATCACCACTCGGCTTTCGCCGTTGAAAGCGATGCGACTTCCGGGATGCGAGCGGACGGAAGCAGTGAAACCCACGCTTCAAGACGGGGAATCGCGGGGTCTGACTTTGGCTGCCGCCGACCGGAACTTTTCTTTTTTCAGGAAACTCAATTATTTGACGTGCGAATCACATTGCGAGGTCTTAATATACAGCAACCCTTCTGCAACTTCCTCAAATTTCGTCCGAAGGACGGAGTTTTGGGACTCGCGCCGATCCACTCGACAGAGCTCACGGAGTTCGAGACTCGTCGACTGCACGTGTCGCTGAGACCGAGCGCGATTCTTCGGTGAGAAAGAGTTGCGGTTTTCGGTCGCGTTTGCTTGCGGGACTGAAGCGGCATTTGCTCGCTGACATTTGCGTTCTGGGCCGAACGGACTTTTGCTTACGGGACCGACCGCACATGAAACGGCGCGAAATCAACGTGGCGTGGTGCTTGTTGTTTCCCGCACTGCTGGCGCTCGTCGGCTGCGATCAGTCGCAGGCCGATTCCGCAGCGCAGCCCACACCGACGGTTGTCGTCGTCAGCCCTCCGGTCGAGGAATCCGTCGTCGACTCGGTCGACTACACGGGGCGAACCGATTCGGCGGAAACCGTCGAGATTCGGGCTCGTGTGACGGGTTTCCTCAACGCGGTCCTCTTCAAGGACGGGGACGAGGTCCAAAAGGGCCAGCCGCTCTATGAGATCGACGACCGCGAGTTTCAGGCCGACCTGGCCGCGGCCAAAGCCCAGCGCGACACGGCCCTGGCTCATCAAGAAAAAGTGACTCTCGACTTTAATCGTGCCGAGGCCCTGAAGACAAAAGGCGCCATCACCGCTGCCCAGTACGACCAGGCGCTTGCCGACAAGAAGGAGGCGGACGCTCAGGTCGAGTCGGCCAAGGCCAAAATGGATCGTGCGCAGCTCAACGTCGATTTCTCGAAGATCGCGGCGCCGATTAGTGGAAAGATCAGCCGCAGTGACTTGACCGTCGGGAACCTGGTCGACGCCAACAAAACCGTGCTGACGACGATCGTCTCGGTCGATCCGATCGACGTCTATTTCGACGTCGACGAGCGGACCTTTTTGACCCTCATGCAGCAGGTCCGGGAAGGCAAACTCGAGGGGGGAAAGGAACAGGTGATCCCGGTCTATTTGGGGCTCACGACGGACAAAGGTTACCCGTTCAAAGGGAGAATCGACTTCGTCGAAAATCGGGTCAATCCGGCGACAGGCACGATCCGCACGCGGGGGACCTTTCCCAATCCCAAGCCCCCGGTGGGACGGCGCGTCTTGGAAGCCGGCCTGTTCGCGCGGATTCGCGTCCCCATCGGCCAGCCCAAGCCGACATTGCTCGTTGCGGACCGTGCGATCGGCACGGACCAGGCACGCAAGTTCGTGTACGTCGTCAACGACAAGAACGAAGTTGTCTTCCGACCGGTGCAGCTCGGCCCGATGCACGAGGGACTGCGGGCGATTAGCGAAGGCCTAGCCGCCGGCGAGCGGGTGATTATCGACGGGCTGCAACGGGTGCGCCCCGGAGTGATTGTCGCCCCGACTCTCGGAGACATGCGCAGCCGACCGGGAGAGTCCATCGCCGCCCGGAAGAATCAAGATCGGGAAGAGGCGAAAGACTCGTCGGGCAGTCGCCACTAGCAACGCAGCTCGGAAAACAGCAGGGACGGTCGCAGCAATGGCTCGGTTCTTCATCGATCGACCTGTCCTCGGCGTGGTGATCTCCGCCGTGATTCTGTTGGCCGGTCTCGCGGCGGTGAAGACGCTGCCGATCGCCCAATACCCCGAGATCACACCGCCGACCGTGCAGGTGTCCTGCACGTACCCCGGTGCGAGTGCGAAAGTCGTTCGCGATACCGTCGCCGCTCCGATCGAACAGCAGGTCAACGGCGTCGAGCACATGCTCTACATGTCGTCACAGTCGACTAACGACGGTGGCTACAACCTGACGGTGACGTTCCAGCTCGGCACCAATCTCGACATGGCCCAGGTGCTGGTGCAGAATCGCGTTGCCCTGGCGATGCCGCAGCTTCCCGAGGCGGTGAAGGCGACTGGCGTTTCCACCAAAAAGAAGTCGCCGAGCATCCTGCTCGTGGTGAACTTCACGTCCGGCGAGGATCCCAAGACTCACAAGCCGCTGTTCAGCCAGCTTGAGCTGAGCAACTTCGCCACGATCAAAATCCGCGACGATTTGGCGCGGCTCGACGGCGTGGGGGACGTGGCCTACATGGGCCAGCAGGACTACAGCATGCGGGTCTGGCTGAATCCCGAAAAGCTGGCGACGAGAAACCTCACGGCAGGCGACATTGTCAACGCGCTCAAAGAGCAAAACGTCCAAGTGGCTGCTGGGCAAATTGGGCAGCAACCCGTCCCGGCGGGGCAGGATTTCCAGTACACCCTGAGCACGTTGGGGCGACTCGTCGACCCGCAGGAGTTCGAACAAATCGTCGTGAAGGCGGGCCCCACGGGCCAGGTCGTTCGCCTCAAGGACGTTGCGGACATCCAGCTGGGGGCCAAGAACCAGGACACGCGCTGCACGCTCGATGGGAATCCGTCAATCGGCCTGGTGCTCTACCAGTTGCCCGGCTCGAATGCGATCGACACGGCCAAGAGCATCCGCGCAAAGATGAAGGAACTCGCGGAGGTCCGTTTCCCGCAGGGCATGCATTACGACATCGTCTACGACACGACTCCCTTCATCCAAGAGTCGGTCTCCGAAGTCTTTCACGCGCTGCGCGATGCGGTGATTCTGGTGGCCATCGTCGTGCTCCTCTTCCTGCAGGACTGGAAGGCGATGATCCTGCCGATGATCGACGTGCCCGTGTCGCTCGTCGGCACGTTCGCGGTCATGTATTTGATGGGATTCACGCTGAATAATCTGACCCTCTTCGGCCTGGTCCTGGCGATCGGAATCGTGGTCGACGACGCGATCGTGGTGCTCGAGGCGGTCGAGACCAAGCTCGCGAAGGGCCTCGATCGCGCACGGCGACGATCGAGGCGATGGGCGAAATCACCGGTGCGATCATCGCCATTACGCTCGTCTTGTGTTCGGTCTTCCTTCCGAGCGCACTCATCGGCGGGATCAGCGGCCAGTTCTATCGGCAATTTGCGTTGACGATCGCCGCGTCGATGGTCATCTCTGCGATCAACGCCATGACCATGACGCCGTCACGGGCTGTCCTGATCTTTCAGAACGCCCATCACGGCGGCGAAGGTCATGAGGACACCCGCGAAGCACTGCCGTGGTGGGGCTATGCGGCCCTCCTGGGATGGGCCGGCGCCGAGCTTCTCTGGAGCCGGGCATTGCCCGTCTTGAGTTTGAATACGGAGGGAGACGCGGGGTGGAAGGCCTGGCTCATTTGGCTGGCGTTGTGGATTCCCGGCATCGTTCTCGGGACTCTGATCGCGAAGCCCGTGAACCGCATCCTGTCGCGATTCTTTAAGTTGTTCAATCGAGGCTTTGACGCCGTCGCTCACGGGTATGGTCACGTCGTGGGAGGGAGCCTGCGGATCTCCGTGATCGTGCTGTTGATCTACGGAGGACTGATTGGGCTGACGTACTTCGGCATGACACACATTCCGACCGGATTCATTCCGGCGCAGGACAAGGGTTACTTGATCGTCGACGTGCAATTGCCCGATTCGGCCTCGCTCGAGCGAACGATCGCCTGCTTGAAGCGCGTGGAAGATAGGGCGCGAGACACGAAAGGCGTGATTCACACGATCGGAATTCCCGGGCAATCGTTCGTGCTGAATGCCGTGGGATCAAACCTGGGTTCGATGTTCATCATTCTCGACGAGTTCGACCATCGGCACGACCACTCGCTGAGCTCGGGCGAGATCGGCCGCCAGCTGCAGAAGGAGTTTTATGCCGACATCGTCGAGGCGCAGGTCGCCGTCTTCGGTGCGCCGGCGGTCGACGGCTTGGGCAACGCCGGCGGATTCAAATTGATGGTCGAAGATCTCGAGGACCTGCCGCTGGATACGTTGCAGGGACAGTCGGAGACCGTAGCCGACAAGGGGAGCAAACTCCCCGGCATCGCCGGCCTGTTCAGCAGTTTCCGCGCGAACGCCCCGCAGCTCTATATCGACATCGACCGCACCAAATGCAAGACGATGAACGTCTCGCTCAACGATGTCTTCAACACATTGCAGGTCTTCCTCGGCGGGTATTACGCCAACGACTTCAACCAGTTTGGACGGACCTGGCAGGTCAACCTTCAGGCGGATGCGCCGTTCCGGCTCAAGGCCGAAGATGTGCGGCAGCTCAAGGTCCGCAATGCGGCCGGCGAGATGCTGCCGCTGGGAACGGTCGCCACGATCGAGGACATCGGTGGTCCGACGATGATCACGCGCTACAACATGCACACGGCCGCCGCGCTCAACGGGGCCTCCCTGCCGGGGGTGAGTTCTGGCACCGTGATCTCGAAAATCGGCGGCCTCGCGAAAGAGGAATTGCCCAAGAGCATGACCTACGAGTGGACCGAGCTCACCTACCTGCAGCTGTTGGAGGGGTACGCGGCTTACTACGCCTTTGCCGGCGCTGTGGTTCTGGTCTATCTCGTGCTGGCGGCTCAGTATGAGAATTACTCGCTGCCCCTGGCGATCATCCTCGTGGTGCCGATGTGCTTGCTCGCCTCGCTCGCCGGTGTGTGGATTGTCAAATCGGACATCAATATCTTCGTCCAGGTGGGCTTCATCGTTTTGGTGGGTTTGGCGACGAAAAACGCGATTCTGATCGTCGTGTTCGCGAAGGCCAATCAAGACGGCGGGCAGTCGCGATTCGACGCAACCGTCGCCGCCTGCCGAAGCCGCCTGCGCCCGATCATCATGACGTCGTTCGCATTCATTTTGGGAGTCGTGCCGTTGATGGTCGCGCACGGCGCGGGAGCAGAAATGCGGCGCGCACTCGGCACAGCAGTCTTTTCCGGCATGCTCGGAGTCACGCTGTTCGGCATCTTTCTGACGCCCGTCTTCTACTATGTCGTGGAGTGGTTCGGGCAAACCGACCCGCCGCGAACCGCAACGGGAGAGCCGACGCTTGGGTTAGGCGGCCATCCTGTCCAACCTGAGCCGACAAGTGTCAACGGCTAAGGTGGTGCGCCCGATGCGCATGCGGTCGCCGAATGGGGCATGTGCTTGGGACGAACTCCCGCAGCAAGTTCCCGAAAAGAGCTGTGTCCTTTTTTGTCGACAATCCCAAACGGAAATGGCAACGTGGCAGCTCGCCCTCCGTTTGGCGGCGTCGCCTTATTTCTGCATGCTTTCCATCCAGGAATAGCGCAGGACGACTTCCGGGTCGTCGCCGGGCCTGAGCCTCGGGGTCGAAGACGGTCGAGTCGGGTGAGGGCGATTCGCTGGTTTTTCTCGATGAAACATCGTGTCCCGTCCCAATCCCGGCGTCCCGTCCCGTCCCGATCCGGGTGTCCGGTCCCAGTTCTTGACCCTCTCCCAGTCCGCTGGACTTCGGCGAGCTCCCTTCGGGTCTGAGCCTCAGGGTCGAAGACAGTCGAGTCGGAGAGGGGCGGGGTGAGGGCTATTCGCTAGCTTTTCGCGATAAAACATCGTGTCCCGTCCCAGTCCGGCGTCGCGTCGAGCGGCTGCGGAGGGAAGATCGGCCTCCCGGGCTTTCCGTGACTTTGGACCTTGGACTAGAAAGGGTGGGTCCTGTCCCTAGTGAAACAAAGTGTCCCGACCCATCGGCCAATTTCTTTCCGCCGCACACATTCGTCGAGCTTTTCTCGATAAAACAACCTGTCCCGTCCCGGCGTTGGTCCAAAGTACCGCGGTCCAATGTCCAAGGGTCAAGATTGCGAGCCTCTGATCTTCGACCTTGGACCTTGGACACTTCTCGCGTCCCGTCCCGCTCTTTCCCCTCGCCCCTTCCGTTTCGGATGGACGTCGGCGAGCTCAGTCGAGCCAGACAGGGTCGGGGTGAGGGGCGAATTCCTCGGGACTTCTCGGCGAAACAATGTGTCCCGTCCCGCGTCCCGATTGTCCTCGACCTTGGACCTTGGACTCCCGCGTGTCCCGTCCCGTGCCGGCATCCCGTGGTCAACTATCTCAGTGGTCAACTACCTGGTGAAACTCCTGGTGAAACTAGGTGACCACACCACACCCCCTTGGGATGAAATTTCGTTAACCGCGCGTCGACCGGCGTGGTCGCCTCGGCGGATTCCGACGCCTGCGCACGGCAGCTGTCGACACCCTAGAAGCGCGCGCAACCAGACGCTCGCTCACAGAGCCGCTCTCTCCATTCAGCCACAAAAACGCGATTCCTCCAAGATCAATTTGCTGGAAATTCCTCGCCGCCCGCGGCTTCGATCCTCGCCTTGCACCCTCGACAGCTTCCTCGAGCGAAGGCCCGAGAGCGTGAAGGCGGCCATCGCCACTCCGGTTTTGGAGTGGCACGACCCGGCGCTATCGTGGCACCGCGTGCACCTGAACGCCGCCGGCGTCGAGACCATGCGAGGAGACGTCGATTTGCAAACCCCATCAAACGGTGATAGTGATTCTGGTGGAAGCAAAGGGCGCGTCCGTTGGGACAACACTCGAACGTGCGGGCAGTTGGGTCTGCCTGATGTCTCGGGAAAATGGCGCCGGCTTTCACTCCGCATTTTTCGGCCCGATGCCGTTTGCCATCGCCGCTCCAGAACCGGCACTGTGCACGCTGTTCGTCGCAACCGCGCCGGGCACGCAGTGGCCGAAGGGCGAGAAGGACGTCGAGTCTGCGCGCTAGCGGATCGTTCTCGCGATCCTGAATCCGGTGCGCGAAGTATAAATATCGGGCGAGGTCCACGAGCGGACCGCCGATCGGATTCCGTTGCCGACCTGTGTATAAGCGCCCCCCTTTTGCATTCTTTCGTGGCTCACATCCACAATTCGGTCCCGCTCGCTCTTTCCAGGCGACTGATCGTACTCAACCGAAAATGTGTCCTGGCACCATTCCACGTGATTGCCGTAAACATCGAAGAGCCCGAAATCGTTCGGCATCAAGCTGCCCACCGGCCAGGACCGCTCGTTTGCGTTTCTCACATACCAGGCGTATCGGGGCAACAACTCCAGAGCGGAGCCGAAGAAACGGATCGACGTCGATCCCGACCGGCAGGCATATTCCCACTCCGCCTCGGTCGGCAACCGGTAACCCGTCCGGTCGAGATAGTTCGCAGGCAGCGTCATGCCGGGGCGGATTTGCTCGATTGGCGGGTAACACATCTCGGTTTCTGGAATCTGCTCACGCTCACTGAGCCAACGGCAGTATCGAGCGCCCTGGAACCAGGTCGCATAACCGACAGGACAGTCTTTCGTCTGCCCTTCGGTGCCGGCGACGACAAACTTCGGATCGTATTTCTGCCATTGCTCGCAGGTGATCTCCGTGGCCCCGAGCGAAAATGAGCGATTGATCTTCACATGATGCTGCTTTTCGCCGCCCCAATTGCCGTTCTCGCTCGCCGGGCTGCCCATCACGAATTCCACCGGACCCGGAATCACCGTCATCGTGTGGCCCAGGTGCGAGAGATACCAACGGCGGCCGTTCTCTGCTTTCCCCGTTGAAAGGCTTTCGTGACATCGCGTCATCTCGTCTTGTGCATTCCAGTGTCGCAGTAACCAGGCTGCTGCGCCATGGACGCCGGAATCGACGTCATTCCGGTAGTTGTCGACCATCATCGAGCGTCTCGAGGCGGCATCCTTCAGCGTGAACACGTCGGGAGGATAATGGCCCAGCGACAGGATCAGCGCGGCTTTGGCCGAGGCGTCCGATTCCACAGTCAACCGTTCCCAGACGATGTCCGGGTCGACTCCAAAATTGGCCATTCGATCAATGATGTAACTTCTTGTCGTGGGATCGGGGGTATGGCGCAACAAGGGCCAAACCTGCTGGGGCGCGCCGAGCCGGAGCAACGTTACCGCAGAGTTGGCTTGCCGTTTCGCGAGAACTTCCTTCTCGTGGTCCGTCGCCGTTTCGGACGGGTGCGTTGCGAGTTCGTTCAGAGCCAGAGCGATCGCCCGGTCCTTATACGGGGTCAACTTGTTGAACAGGACCACAAACTGAAACCGCTGACTGTCCGCCACCAGATTGAAGAGTTCGTCCGGGCGGTTGGACAAATAATCGGCCAAGGTCTCGGTGGCGAACCGGCGCGACAAGGTGTCCTGATTGCTGTCCCGAAAAATGGCGGTGAGAGGCGCGATCAGTCGATCTTTGGCCGGGCGCAGCGCCTCGCGCCATTGCACGAGGGCCGAGGTCTCGAGAGTCACCAGACGACCCGCCACGAACGTCTCGAGCCGACCCCATCGGCCATCGTCGGGTGCGTAGGTCGCGAGCGCGCAGGCTGCCTGAAATTGGTTTTGTGCCTCCAGGCGCGGATCCAGAGCCGCCTGCCACAACGGCTCGATCACGCTGTTCTTGTAAGGCAACAGGGCGTCCCGCACGACAACAAATTCGGTCGGCGACACCCGCAGCAGGCCATCCCGCAGGTTGTCGACTTTGCTTTGATCCACAGGAAGCAGCGCCAAGCCCAGACGCAATTTCTTGTCGGATCTCTCGGGAGCCCGAGCGTCTTCTTGCCGGAGCAACGGATCGGTCAAGGGACGGATTTTCCCGATTTCATGCACAATTCCCGGCACTTCTCCGATCTGGGACTTGGTGAGTTCGTCCACCAGGCTCCCTGCGTTTTCCGCCTGGCGTTTCTGCTCGGTCTGCAGCGCTCGCTCATTGGCGGCGCGCTCGGCGGACGCGGCAGCGACTGCCTTGACCTTTTGCGCTTCGGCGTCGTGCTGGGCCTCGATGGCTTGAAGCATTTCCCACGTCGTCCCGGCGATGCCCAAGAACAAGCGCCAGCCCGATCAGTCCGACCGCAACGACGAGCCTGCGGTTCCGGCGGACGAACTTTCGCAGCCGATAGCCCGCGGACGGTGATCGGGCCTCCACCACTTCGTCAGCCAGGTAGCGCTGGAGGTCGCGAGCCAGGCCGTTGGCCGTCTCGTACCTTCGGGAGCGTTCCTTCTCCAGGGATTTCATCACAACCCAGTCCAGATCGCCGCGCACCAGGCGCGTCAACTGCGCCGGCTCGAGGCTCCGCTGCGCGGCAATCAAGGGCAAAGAATCCGAGCCGCTGAGCCGGGCGCTCGGCTTCCTGGGCTCCTCTTCTTTGATGAGTCGCACGATCTCTGGCCAAGGGGTTTCTTTGAACCGCTGTCGATCGAGAGGCGTCGTTCCGGTCAAGATCTCGTACAGGATCACCCCGAGTGAATAGATGTCGCTGCGCGTATCGACGTCGAGGTTATTGAACTCGGCCTGCTCGGGACTCATGTACGTGGGCGTGCCGACCATGATCCCATGCGCCGTGTACAAGGTGTGCTCCGTGAGCGGTTGATTCACCGCCTTGGCCAGACCGAAGTCGATCACCTTCGGGACCGGAGAACCGTCGTAAAGGCAGACCAGGATGTTCGACGGTTTCAAATCGCGATGGATGATTCCTTTTTGGTGCGCGTGCTGCACCGCCTGGCAAACCTGCACGAACAGGTTGAGACGCGCCTCGATCGTCAGCCGGGCCTGATCGCAATACGCGGTAATCGGCACGCCCTTCACGTATTCCATCGCGAAGAACGGGTGACCGTCATCCGCAACCCCGCCATCGAGCACTTTGGCGATGTTCGGATGATCCATGAGTGCCAGAGCTTGGCGCTCGAGCTCGAATCGCGACAGCACCTGCCGGCTGTCCATGCCCGGTTTGATCAACTTGATCGCCACGCGCCGGCGAACGGGTTCCGTCTGCTCCGCGACCCAGACCGTGCCCATTCCGCCTTCACCGATCTCTTCCAACAGCCGGTAACGGCTTCCGATCATCTTGCCGGCAGAAGCTGTCCTGGAATCGATCATGGTCTCGAGAATTCTGCCGGCGATGTCCCTGAGACCCCCGGGCAAGTCGGTTGCCTGGTGCTGCGCGAAGAAGC
Source organism: uncultured Planctomycetaceae bacterium (assembly GCA_963813715.1). Lineage (GTDB taxonomy): Bacteria > Planctomycetota > Planctomycetia > Planctomycetales > Planctomycetaceae > DASPSM01. The sequence continues at coordinate 400,158 of CAWFAK010000017.1, forward strand.
TCTTCGACTCGTTCTCGGAGCTCCGCATCACCCGCGCACTGCGCTTTCAAGATCTCGGCGCGCTGAACCGGGTCTGTCGACGCCACGGCTGCCAAGAAGACCGCTTGAACGCGATTTGGATTAATCGGCACGAAAGCCTCCCGATGATGTCGTGGCGACATCGGCAGACCGTACAGTAAGACGATCCTCGGAGGGGGAGTCGCCAGTCACCGTCGGCGTAGGCGACGCCGGTATCTCGTTCGGCGGATCTTTCGCGACCGGTAGGGAGAACCTGCGTTAGCCCATTAAGCTACGGCGCGCGATACGGCCACCGCAATGAAGAATTACGTTGACCGTCAAGAGAGGGTTGGCGGCTCAGAAGAGACTAATGCGGGAGGATTCGCCCGCTCGTTAAATCACTGTAAGAAATCTTCGCCCGCTGAGGGCGCGAGCAATCACCTGGGGAGGCGGGAGCTCGCCTTTTCGCAATCTGAATTTAGCCGCGGGCGCATTGCCTCTCGGCGCAGCCGCTCCGTTCTGCGATTCCCGCCGTATTTCTTATTCCTGCATGCTTTCCATCCAGGCATGGCGCAGCACGACTTCCGGGTCGTCGCCGGCGCCGGAGTTGGTGAACATCACAGCGTCGACGTCGTCCGGGAAATGATAGAGCGAGCTGCGTAAGGTTCCTGCGCGAGTTGGGCCTCTTTCCTTCGTCCCAGGACCAGCCGCCGTTTTTCTCCCAGCCGGGATAGGAAATGTCCCAGCCCAACAGATCTTTATACATCATCTTCGTCGTGGCCGGGCTCAGCACCTTGTGGTCGCGCAGGCCAACGAGAAAACGGCTCATGTCGCGGATCGAGGCGTACCAGCCGTCGGGGCCGGCCGTCTTCGCGCAGTCCCAGTCGAAGGGGAAACCCGGGCCTTTACTTCCCGGTTTGCCGTAGCCGCACGTGGGCTGGTGGGCCTCGAAGTGCGTCTCCATCCGCGTGATGCCCATCGGACGGAGCACGTGCTCTTTGACATAAGAGGTGTATTCGACCTTGCCGATCTTTTCCATGACGAGCCGGGCGATGTAGTAGTTGTTGTTGTCGTAGGCCTGGTTGGTCCCCGGCTGATGTTCGAGCGGTTGTTCGAGAAGCTTTTCGACGTCCTTGGGAGTGTTGCATCCGTCGACTTTCTTGAAGCCGCTTTTGTGCTGCAGCAGTTGACGGATCGTCACCTTTTTCGCGCCGGCGCTGGCCCGCGGGCAGATGGCCCGGATGTGCGGCCAGAACGGGGCGTCGAGCGAGAACTTCTTGTCGCGTTCTTCCCACAGCCTCAGGAGGGCCACCGCGGTGACCGTCTTGGAGACGCTGGCCACTCCCATCGGCTTTTCGACGGTCCATTTGACGCTTGGATCCTGGGGCTGCCACGGTGCGCGGGCCCAACCTTCGGCACCTTCCGCCACGACTTTGCCTTTTTGCAGGACCGCGAACGCGTAGCCGCCGGGCCAGTCGGCCTCGTGGTGCCGACGGATCACGGAAGTCCATTTTTCAAAATCGTGTGCGCCGACCTCAGGGGCCACGGCGACCCAGTGCAATGAGTGCTGTTGCTGGTCGAGTTTGGCGATCATCTTGGACGCGGGATGATTCGGGTCGCTGGTCCACCAGCCGTTGCTGGTGAGACAGATCCAGGTGCCGTTCGGCGCGAAGCAGACGCAACGCACCGCCAGATTCTGCTTGATGGCGTTGTTCAAGACCTTGTCCAGCTCGTCGGGGACGTTGCCGAAGCGGACGCCCGTCTGGTCGAACAGCAAAACCCAGGCGCCTTTGGGGCCGAAGGCGAGCGAGCGGAGCGTGCTGCCGGCCTTCGCGACTTCCTGCATCCCTTGAAACGCCGCATCCGGGATGGCCCCGATCGTCCAGTTTCCATTCTGGTTCCACAAAAGAGTCCAGCCGCCCGAAGGGGCGAAGGCCGCGCAATGGATCGTGTTCTTTCCCTTTTGTAACTCGGCGAGTTTCTTGCAGGCCGGCAAGTCGGCTTTGTTGGTGTAAAATCCGTGGCCTTCCGGCAGGATGACCCAGTCGCCGGTGAGCGCAAAGCTCACGCTCTGAAACGCGTGCTGCTTCTGGAGAGCAGCGAGCTTCCTGCAAACCGGCGCGGCCTGGTTGTTGGTCCAGAAGGCATTTCCCTCGCCGAGAATGACGAAGTCGCTGTCGGCACGCGCGGCCGCAGCAATGGCCAAGCAGGCGACTGACAAGTGGACAAGGGCGAGGCGACGGGTCTGCATGCGACTCATTCCAATTTGTGAGCGAAAGCAAGTGCACTGAATGAGCCGACATTTCCCAAATGGATTTCTCAGTCGACGCTCATCACCCGACGCGAAACGTGCGGATGGCGGTGTCCTCGGCCCGTGCATGCACGGCCAAACCGTTCCGAGCAATGCCGACACCGGCAAACAGCAAAAGGCCGAAGGCGCCCGCGGCAGACCGAACGTTCGTCAGTCGGAACATGATCCGTCCCCCGTTCGACGTGTGCTTTGAGTGCGATTGCCAGATGCCGCTAGCGTACCGGTCGAATCGCCCGTTGCCAAATCGGCGTGTTAACGATCGCCGGCATGCGCGAACTCGGCGATTTCGCCTCGGTCCCCAGCTCTGTTTGGGCCCGCTTCGGTTCTCAACGCCGTGCTGGAGAGCTCGTTTGGTTGCGATGCCGCAACGAAGCCCCGCGTCAATAGTCTGACCAGCCACACGGATTGTGGCGTTTTGCACGTCATTCTGCGTGAGTCGGTCCGACATAGCTGCGTTCGGTCGATGTGACCGACGCTGCGCAACTCTAAAGGTTGGCGATTCCGCGAAATCGGTCGTTTTTCGCCGACTACAGATACGCTTGAGATTGTGGGACCGGGCACAGAGGGAAGAAGTGGCCAACGGCACGCGGGCTATGCGGGAGGCGGCCACACCGTCATGGCTTCTGCCGGCATTGCGATGCGGTGGGCATTGTGCGCTCGGCGAGGTCTTGCGCCCGAGGCGGCCGTTTCTGGAGGTAAGAGGGGCGGGCAACCTCCACTAGGAGCAGCCGCTTTTACCTCACCACGCGAGCTTCCGTATTTCCGGGTCAGTGATTGCCTTAAGGATCTCCTCCCTGAACCTGAAGAACCATGGGAGATTGTAAGGGTTCGCGATGTCGCCCGGCACCACGCCGTCGCTTGGCAGTCGCGCTCTCAGGTGACCACAGATCCACTGGATAGCTGACGATTGCTCCGTGGGGGATAGCCCCGGGGCAGGGTCAGTAACTGCTCGTTGATCGGTGGTGAGTAGCCGCGTTTTCTGAACTCGTGCGGCAACCACTTCCAGTAGGCGCGAAATCCCGATCGAGGTAGAAGTGAAGCCGCATTACCGCCTTGCTGAAGTGCCCCAAAGCAATTATGGCTCCCAGCGGGGCATATTTGGCGACGCCCGCATTGGCAAACACGACGTCGAGCCTCCCTTTCTCGCGCTTGATCTGGGTGAACAGTCGATCGAGATCGTCAAGGTTTGATGCGTCTGCGCGGACGGCTGTGATGTTGCGTCCGATCTCCTGGGCGGCCTTCGCCAGCTCGGCCTCTCGCCGGCCCGTGATGAAGACGTAGGCGCCTTCGTTCACAAACTGCTTCGCCGTGGCGAGGCCGATCCCGCTGCTGCCGCCCGTCACGAGAGCGATTTTTCCCTCGAGCTTGGCCATGTTCGTTCTCCATCGTTGTGAGTGGCCGGTGACGACTGCCACTCGTTGCCAGGAACAGACGCGAACCGAGAATCATCACGCCTGATGGCTCATTGAAGCGGGCATATGCATGTTTCAGGCCACAAAAACGAAGAAAAGCAAGTTGTGCTGGGCCGCGGCATTTCATTCAATCGCCTTGGTCACGAGCTGCTCCAATTTGCGGTCGAGCATGAGGGCGACTTCCGTCACCTTGGCATTGCCGAATTGGCCGAACTGAGACGACGGTTTGTCGTATTCCACACACGTTCTGCCATGTTCGGTCTGATAGATGAGCACTCGCAACGGGGCGAAAGGCTGGCCCGGATGTCGTGTCGCGTCATCTGGAGAGCGAACAAGGGATTTCCAAGCAGATACTGGATCGACTTTCTCTTCTGGCCGGCGAGGCGAAGGAGAGCACCGTGATCGGTGGTCCTGAAGAGCATGAACCCGCTCGAGCCTTCCATCGCCTTGATCTTCGCCCGCGCCTCATCAGGATCGATGCCCGAGTTAAGCTGTTGATAAGCGCTCGGATCGAAGTGGCCGAGCTGCTGCTCAAAGGCGTTGGTGACTTTTTCAAATGGCGTTTCGGTCGCCACGCGGACGTGTTCAACGGTGATGCGAGTGACATCCATCGGATTACTTCTTTGCGGTTTCGGGACGGACTGATTTTGAAAAGCGATGCCGACGACAGCGAAAACCAAGGGAAGGCCAGCAACCGCCGTGAAAACCAACGGGAGACCTGCAATCGCACTTTTTTCTTCTGTACACATGGCTAACCTCCAACGTGTTACTCTCGAGTGAGCAGGAAGCGCCGGCCATGGCTCCTGCGGCACAGATGCTGATGAGTCCGTAGCGGCGTTTCGCCGCGACATTTCGTTGGCCAGCGTCGTCAGAATTCGTCCGCCGGTTGCGGACCACGGATGCCCGACAGCAATCGAGCTGCCATTCACGTTGACCCGATCCCAGTTCACGGGGCTCGTGGCCGGCCCTTTCCAACCCTGCTCCCACGCCGCGGCATTCGCGAGCACCTGCGCGGCGAAGGCCTCGTGGATCTCGATCAGGTCGATATCGGCAAGTCGAAGTCCGACACGATCGAGCAGACGAGGCACCGTAATGGCGGGCGCCATGAGCAGCCCTTCGCTCGGATGCAGCGCTGCGTACTCCATGGCCTCGATGAAGGCCAGCGGCCGCCGGCCCTCGAGCCGTGCGCGTTCTACCATGAGGAGGACGGCGGATGCGCCGTCGGTGACCGGAGACGAGTTGCCGGCAGTCAGCGTCCCTTGGGGATCGAACGCGGGCTTGAGCGAAGCGAGCTGTTCCAGCGACGTATGGGCACGCGGGCCGGTATCCGCGCTGACGCCCCCCAAGGGCACAATCTCTTGTGCGAGACGCTCGAGTGCTGACACGGCGTTCCGGTGGCTGGCCAGTGCGATCTCATCCTGGCGGGCCCGCGAAATGCCCCACTCCTTGCGCGTGAGTTCGGTGTGCTGGCCCATCGAGAGTCCAGTGGTTGGCTCGTTGAACGTCGTCGGATCCGATCCGCTCAGCCATTCCACGCCACCCGCGATGCCCGCTTCGATCCTGTCCTCCGAGATGGCGTCAGCAATGATGGTCGCCGAGTGCAAGCCGGTGATGCAGTAGGATGAAACTGTTTGAGCCTCGATCCGGGCGGGCAGACCTGTTTCTAACACGATTTCGCGTGCGAGATTGGGTTTGCCGCGCTCGGGAACGACCGCACCGAACGCGAGGGCATCGACGTTCTCGGGATTGATCCGATGGCGTTCGAGCAACCCCTGCACCGCGTGCTTGGCCAGCGCCAAGGGCCCCATTGAGGCGAACTCCTTTCCTGACTTCACAAACGGCGTGCGAGCACCGGCAACAATGGCAACTCGGGGAATACTCATATCTTTACGTCGCTCTTAGTTGAGGGAAGCTGCGACCGATGACTGCGAAACTGCGGGTTCAACCCTTCGTTTGGTAAGCCAGTCGACCGTGTAGAAGAACACCGGCGTCAGGAAGATGCCGAACAGAGTCACGCCGAAGGCGCCCCACAGCATGGCCGTGCCCACCGAGCGGCGCATCTCCGCGCCGGCGCCCGACGCGAAGTACGGCGGCACCATGTGGATGAAGCACAACGTCGTCATCACGATCGGCCGCAGCCGCACCCGGGCGGCCTCCACGGCGGCGTCGAACCGAGACGAACCCTCCAGCTGGCGGTCGCGGGCGAACTCGACGATCAGGATGGCGTTCTTGCAGGCCAGGCCGATCAGCACCACGAAGCCGATCTGCGTGAAGAGGTTGTTGTCCAGTCCGCGGGCGGCGACGCCGGCGAGCGCGCACAGCACGCACATCGGCACGACCAGGATCACCGCCAGCGGCAGCGACCAGCCCTCGTACAGGCCGGCCAGCACGAAGAAGACCAGCACCGCCCCCAGCACGAAGGCGCTGAACGGGTTCTGCCGCAGGTCGCGGAACTGCTCGATCTTGCTGGACTGCTTCTGCAGGTAGCTCAGCTCGGTCCATTCGTAGGTCATGTTGCGCGGCAGCTCCTTGTCCGCCAGCGCTTCCATCGTCCGCAGGACCTCGCCGGTGCTGGTCCCCGGCTGCCAGGAGCCGGTGATCGTCGCCGCCGGGAACATGTTGTAGCGGGTGATCGTCACCGGGCCGGCGGATTCGCGGACGTCGATCACCGCGCCCAGCGGCACCATGTCGCCGTCGGCATTGCGGACCTTCATTTTCTTGACGGTCTCCGCGTCCATGCGGAAGGGGGCGTCGGCCTGGATGTTGACCTGCCAGGTGCGGCCGAAGCGGTTGAAGTCGTTGACGTAGTAGCTGCCCAGGTACGCCTGCAGCGCGTCGAAGACGTCGCTGACCGCCACCCCCATCGTCTTGACCTTGGTCCGGTCGATGTCCGCGTAGAGCTGGGGCGTGCGGGCACGGAAGCCGTTGAACAGGCCGACCAGGCCGGGCTGCTGATTGCCCTGGGCGGCCAGGCTGTCCGCCCGGGCCTGGAGCGCGTCGTAGTTGACGTCGCCGATGGCTTCCACCATCAGCTTGAAGCCGCCGGCGTTGCCGAGGCCGCGCACCGCCGGCGCCTCGAAAACCAGCACGCGGGCCTCGGGAACCTCGCGCCGGAGGCGTGCGCGGAGACGGGCCGCGATGGCCTCGGCGGTGAGCGAGGGATGCCGGCGTTCGTGGAACGGCTTGAGCATGACGAACATGTTGCCGTAGTTCGAGCTGTTGGCATTGAGGACGAACGACGTTCCCGGGACGGCACCGTGTGGGCAACGCCGGGCGTATCGAGGGCAATCTTCTCGATCGCGTCGGTCACCTCGAGCGGTGCGTTCCAGCGACGCCGAGTCGGGCAACTGGATATTCACGACCAGGTAGCCCTTGTCCTGGCTGGGAATGAAGCCGCTGGGGACGCGTGTGAAGCCGAAGCCGGTCAGGCCGATCAGGCCGACGTAGACCAACAGCACGATGACGCTGAGGCGGAGGCACCAGCCCACGGTCTTGCCGTAGGCTCGCGTCACCCGCTCGAAGACCCAGTTGAAGCCGCGGAAGAAATTGCCCAGGGCCCAGTTCACGGGCCGGATAAGCAACCAGCCAAGGATGCCTCCCGCGAGCGCGCCAGGAAGAAAGAGGACGACGGGAGATCCCCCACGTCAGCAAGGTGGCCTTCAGTCCGCCGGGCGCCGCCTCGCCGCTCTCGTCTCGCCCACGGGCAGGCCCAGCCAGACGCCCAGTGTCGGCGCCAGCAGCCACACGGTCGCCAGTCCGCCGAACAGGGCAAAGCTCCACCACGGCAGCGCTTCTTTGCCCTGGTCGCCATGCTGGCCGGGCTTGCGGCCGGCGAAGATCCAGACCGCCCGCGCCGGCGTCATGGTCATGGCGTTGATGGCCGAGATAATCATCGACACCGAAATGGTCAGGGCGAACTGGCGGAAGAACTGGCCGGTGATGCCGCCGAGGAACGCGCTGGGCAGAAGCACCGAGCTGAACACCAGCGTGATGGCGAAGATCGGCCCGGTGATCTCGTTCATGGCCTTGATCGTGGCTTCGCGCACGGGCAGGCCCTTGTCCAGCCAGCGCTCGATGTTCTCCAGGACGACGATGGCGTCATCCACCACGATGCCGATCGCCAGCACCAGCCCGAACAACGTCAGGTTATTCAGAGAAAAGCCCATCAGGCCCATGACGGCGAAGGTGCCGACCAGGGAGACCGCCACGTCGATCACCGGCAGCAGCAGGGCTTTCCAGTCTTGCAAGAACAGCAGGATGACGAGGGAGACCAGGATGACCGACTCCGCAGGGTATTGAACACCTCGTTGACGGATTCGCGAATGAACGGCGTGGTGTCGAAGGCGATGAGGTAACGGAGCCCCTTGGGGAAGCGGGTTTCCAGCTCGCGCATCTTGGCCTTGATGCCGTCGGCGGTGTCCAGGGCGTTCGAGCCGGGCAGCTGAAAGACGACCACGCCCGGCGACGGCCGGCCGTCCAGACGTCCCAGCTGTGTCCTGGTTGCTGGCCCCCAGCTCGGTCCGGCTCACGTCTTTGAGGTAGGTGACTTCTCCGTCGGTGCCGGTCTTGAGGACGATGTTCGCGAATTGTTCCGCCTCGACCAGCCGGCCGAGGGTGCTCAGGGTGTACTGAAAATCCTGGCCCGGGGGACCGGCGGTTGACCGATCTGGCCGGCGGCCACCTGCACGTTCTGCTCGCGCAGGACCCGGATCACGTCGCCGACGGTCAGGTTCCGCGACTCGAGCTTGTCCGGGTCGAGCCAGACGCGCATGCTGTAGTCCTGCTGGCCGAGGATGGCCACGTCGCCGACGCCCTCCACGCGGGCCATGGCGTCCTTGATGTTGATCGTGGCGTAGTTACTCAGGTAGAGCGGGTCGTAATACGGGCGGCCGGTTTCCGGAGTTGTCCTCGGAATACAGATTGATGCCCAGCAGAATGTCCGGGGACCGTTTCTTCACCGCCACGCCGATGGTCTGGACCACATCGGGGAGCGTTGGCGTGGCGATGGCGACACGGTTCTGCACCAGCACCTGGGCCATGTTCACGTTGGTGCCAATCTCGAAGGTCACGTCCAGCGTGTACGAGCCATCGTTGTTGCTCTGCGACGACATGTACAGCATCCCTTCCACGCCGATGACCTGCTGCTCGATCGGCGCGGCCACGGTGTCGGCCACGACCTGGGCGTTGGCGCCGGGGTAGCTGGCTGTCACCTGACGGTCGGCGGCTGGATCTCCGGGTACTCGGCGACCGGCAAGAAGCCCGCCGAGATCGCCCCGAGCAGCACGATGACAATCGAGATCACCCACGCCAGGACCGGTCTATCGATGAAGAAACGTGCCAGCACGACACTTCCCCAAGAGGGAGACTACTTGGCCGGACTAATGTCTTCTGACTCTCCGACCTCTGACTTCCGAGGTCGGCTGGGCATTTCCACAACTTGCGGCTCGACCGTGAGACCCGGTCGAACCTGCTGCAGGCCATTGACGATCACTCGTTCGCCCGGCTTCAGGCCGTCAGCGACCTCTCGCAGGCCGTCGTGAACGGCTCCGACGCGAACGGTGCGAGTGACAACCTCGTTGTTGTCGTTGACGACGATAAAGAATCTTCTGACCCTGATCGGTGTCAAAGGCGCGATCAGCAACGAGCAACGGCATTGTGGGGTCGGCCGATGGGAATGCGGACGCGGCACGAACAGTCCCGGCACGAGAACCTGGTCTTTATTGGGGAATACGCCACGCATCCGCATGGTGCCCGTTTTCGGATCGAACCTGATTGTCGACGAAGTTGATCGTTCCTTGGTGAGGAAACCCGTCCTCGTTGGCCAACCCCAACGAGATCGGCGAAGCCGTCTTCGCGAGGCGAATCCGATTTGCCTGCGCGGGTCAGCTGCCTGATCGCGCAGATGGTGTACTCATCGACGTCGAAATAGGCATACATCGGGTCGATAGACTCAAGGGTCGTGAGCAACGTACCGCCGAACTGATCTCCCGACTGAATGAGATTGCCCTCCGTGACGATGTAACGGTTGACGCGACCGCTAACGGGCGCGATCACTTTCGTGTAGCTGAGATCCAGTTGTCGCGACGCGACCAGTGCCTTGTCGGCAGCGATGTTGGCGATATCGACGTCGCCGACCGCCGTCGTTTTGTCGAACTGCGACGCGGTCAGCGCCCGGTGCGAACCAGTCGGACGTTTCGCTCGCACTCGGCCTCGTCGAATTTCAACTGCGCCTCCTCCTGGGCGATTTTTCCCTTCGCCTGGTCTAAGCAGAGTGATAGGGACGTGGATCGATTTCAAAAAGAGCATCTCCTTTTTTGACGATATCCCCTTCTTTGAAGTTAACCTTGTCGAGATAGCCCCACACGTGCGCTCGAATTTCGACGGAATCGACGGCGGCCGTCCTCCCCGTGAAGTTGTGTAGTCGGTGATCTACCGCTCGATGGGATAACTAACGGCGACCGTGGTGGGCGGCGGCTTCTCCCCAGGGTGCCCGGGCGCAGCCGGCTAGGATGGCACAAACGCAGGAACGAGGATTACGCATTGTTCAACTCCTTTCGAGGCGAAGCCCCAGCTCGCGGGGCATGACCGCCACCATCACCACGCCGCATGCCGCGAGGCCTCGCGTCCTTAGGGATCAGGTGGAGTGCCACACGGTTCCCACTTCAGTACTGCTTGGGCAATCATGTGCGAAAGGTCCAATTCCAGTTCGAGCCACCTCGCTCCGCTCGTGTGCCTTAAAGCGGTGGGGTAAGGCAGCCTCGGTCAAGTGAAGCGACGAATTCGTCGAGGCTGGAGCGCTGAGTTTGAAGCTCTGGCTTCATATCGCTGTTCGACCTCAAAATATGTATATGCATGTTTCAGGCCAAAAAAGTCACGTTGTGTTCGCCGTACGGTCGGGGTCGTGGAGGAGATCGTCCCGCTCAAATAAAGCGGCAAAATCGCATCAGGGCGACGATGTTAATTGCATTTCGCCATCGAGTGTACGTGGCGAAGTACACCTTGCTCAGCGTTCCTCGGTAGCGATGCTTGAAATCGGCGTGGCCGCGAAAGCTGTAGATCCAGTGATCTCCGTTCCGGTAGAGCCATTGAAAGGCCTTCTTGAGTAGAACGCTCTCCGCGAAGCCACTCTCTCTGATTTGGTAGAAGGGAAGCAGCCCGAGTCGCAAGACCGCGAGCCCTTCGTCGCGGAATCGCTCGATGGCAAATTTTGTGATCGCCTCTTCGGCCCCCGTCGGAGCGGTCGGCGAACGCCGCTCGATCGCCGGCGAATAGCCGATGATCTCCCCGCGCTCGCAAATCGGATCGAAGACCAAAATGAGACGACCTCGCCGGTCGGGATTGAGCAAGTAGAACTTCCGGACGTCGGGCTCGTCCTCGTAAGTCATCGGTCGGACAAAGAAGCGAGCCTCGCGCTTGACTTTCTTCGAGTGCGCCAGGCCGCCGAAAGCGATTCTAGCGAGGACCGGTCGATTTCGTCGCTGGATCGCTCCACGATCGTGTAGCCTTCACGCTCCACCTTGCGAGCCACCTGTCGGAGCTTGCTCTTTTTGGGCCCATCGAAGTTGTAGTCCGGTAGCTCCAGCTCAATGTTTGCGCCGAATTCATTGACGTAGCGTCCAAGATCGGAGAGAACTTCGGCCACTGGACGCGAGATCTGGCAAAAGCACGACCGCGGATATTTCTCGACAAACGCCTTGATGACGCCGGATAACTTTCCGGCGGTGCCACTGGATCGCCCAAAACGAACGTGATTCCGAGCGAAGTGTCGTAGGCCAGATAGCCGCCAAACGCCTCGAAGTACTTCAGGCCGGGCTGCAGTGTGGCGTCGGCCATCGCGAAATTGCCGTAGCGATAAAACATCTCAAGCCGGCGCGTGCTTACCGTGATTGGCGGCGGCGGGGGCACTGGGACGTCTCGCGGCGTCGGATCGAGGATGCTTTCGGCAAAGGTGGCGGAAAATGCGATCCCCACCGGCCCTGCACCTGGGGCGGAATCACTCCACGGCCGAGGAATGGAAGAGTTGAACGTTCAACAGTCCGACGAGAGGCGATAGTCGCGTCCCCTTTCCATCACCAGCATGCGATAGTGCCCTAGTTAGTCGTCGCTAGAGCCTCCGGACTTGCCGAGCCAATGCACCCCTCGTGCCAACCAGAGACACTTTGAGAATCGACTTTGAAACGGCGCTCCGGGGCCTCAACAGGCTTGCATCGCCGTCCTCTCAAGGAGGTAGAAGTCAACAAGTTGCCCATCGGGTAAAATTCCTCCCACCGGCCGTGCAACCAGTGCCGCTCGATCGCAATGATCTTCGTGGGGGCTGAGTCGAATGCGATATCCTCTGTGTCAAGTCGCAACGCTCCCTCGTTCTCTGTCGTCGTGCAGCCGCACGTTCCGTTAAACATCCGCCTTCAGAATCACTCGCCTCGGCACCGCTCCGTAACATGTATATGCATCTTTTAGGCCACAAAAACATCACGTTGTGTCGGCCACTCGCGCGAAGTCGGGAAGCAGATTCAGAAGGCTGGACCACGTCTTCTTCGGCATTCGCGCCCGCATGCGTTCTTGCGCGCGCTCCCACGCGGGGCGTGCCTCTCTTAGCTCGGCCCCACCGGCGTCGGTCAGGCGAACCAGCTTCTCGCGCCGCTCCTTCCCGGAACGGATGGCCACCCACCCCGCATCGATCAGAGGGCGAAGATTGCGGGTCAGCGTCGTCTCGTCCAGGGACGTAAGCCCGCCGAGATCCCGCTGGCGAACCTCACCTGCGACTTTCAGTCGCCGGAGGAGAGACAACTGTGTCGTGCGCAGACCGACCTTCCGCAATTCCTCGTCGTAAAGACGGCTCACGGCTCGCGACGCCTGTCGCAAAACGTTGCAGAGGCAAGGCCCGCCCGATTTGGTTTGCTCAGTTTCCATACTAGATGTATATGCATGTAGCCTGGATCCGGTCAAGTGCCCCGGCAGTCCGTAGCGGCAGTCTCTGCAGCGTCTCAAAAAGCGGCCGAATCACGAGACGTGCGTGTTTCGGTGCCCTCTGTTGTCGACGGTCTTCATCCTGACAGGAAGGATCTCCGACCTTTTTTAGGCTTGGCGTGGCCGATTGAGGCGCATAAAAAACAGCGTGGGCTGATCGCGAATTTCCAGAAATCGGATTATCCCGTGGCTCTTCTGAGAGGCGCCGTCATGGCAAACGCGAGAACACCAACACGCCTTCGGAGCCAGTCGTCTGGAAAATCGCCGGCCCCCGCAAATCCTGTCTGCTGAAGCGGTGCTGGATGCGCTGAAGATGATCCTCATCGGCGCACCCCTGAACGAGGTTCTGACGACCATCACCCGCCTGATTGAAGCCCACAGTGTGGGAATGTTTTGCTCGATTTTCCTTCTTGACGAGGACGGTTTGCACCTGCGCTATGCCGCCGCCCCAAACCTGCCCGAGGCGTACCGGGCAGCGACCGACGGAGCTGTCATTGGTCCTAATTCGGATCATGCGGCACAGCCGCTTACATCCGGCAGCCCGTCTTCGTCTCGGACATCTTTTCCGACCCGAAGTGGGCCGGCTTTAGAGACGTTGCCCTGCGAGAGTGGACTGCGCGCCTCCTGGTCAAGCCCCATCATGTCACATGACGGCAAGGTGCTGGGGACTTTCTGCATCTATTATCGCGACGTTCGACATCCGGGGCCGGACGAAATCCAGTTGATCGATTACGCCAGTCGGATCGCTGGCATCGCCATCGAGCGCGAGCGATCGCAGTCGGCACTGGCTCCAGCAGAGCCTATCAGAGAAGCTGAATTCGGCAAATCATCGATTTCATTCCTCAGCATGATCGTCGGTCTTGGACGCGGAAGGGACAACTCTACGTGAATCAAACTGGTGCTGGATTACACGGGCTGCAGCTAGCGAAGACGCAATCGCGCCGGATGTTCGGACAAAGCGTCTTTCATCCAGACGATGTGGCGAGTTTGCGAAGACGAGCGACGGGACGGTTTCTCCAGCGGCTGCCATTTGAAAATGAACAACGTGCTTTCGGCAAAGATGGAGAGTATCGCTGGTTTCTAATCCGCTACAACCCGCTGCGGGACGAAGAAGGACGCATTATCCGCTGGTACGCGACGGGCACGGACATCGAGGATCGCAAGCAAGCCGAACAGAGGATGCGCAATGAAAACCTGGCCTTACGCGAAGAGATCGATCGTTCCTCGATGTACGAAGCAATTGTCGGGATCGTCGGAGGCGCTTCGCAAGGTGCTCTCGCAAGTCGACAAAGTGGCCCCGACCGATTCCACGGTACTAATTCTGGGTGAGACCGGAACGGGAAAGGAATTGATTGCCAGTGCCATTCATAAGCGGTCCAAGCGCGCGGCGAAAGCATTCATCCGCGTCAATTGTGCGGCGATTCCGCCTTCTCTGATTGCTTCCGAGCTTTTCGGCCACGAGAAAGGCGCCTTTACCGGGGCGCTTCAGCAAGTGCAGGACGCTTCGAATCCGCCGATGGCGGGACGATTTTCCTGGACGAGATCGGCGAACTTTCGCCCGAGACGCAGCTTGCTCTACTGCGAGTACTCCAGGAACGAGAATTGGAGCGGGTCGGGAGCAATCAACCGATTTCCATCGATGTCCGCGTGGTTGCCGCGACCAATCGGGACCTGGAAGCCGCTGTGAGTGCGGGCAAATTCCGCCAGGATCTTTTCTATCGGCTGAACGTTTTCCCCATCCGCGTACCATCTTTACGCGAGAGGAAGAATGAATTCCTTTGCTGGTCGAGTATTGGTGGAACGATATGCAGGAGAGCTGGAAAGAGAGTCAGCCAGTAAAGAAGAAGACACTCGATATTCTCCAAGCCTACGATTGGCCAGGGAACGTCCGCGAACTGCAGAACGTAATCGAGCGTGCCGTGATCTTGTGCGATGGAGAAACATTCTCCGTCGACGAGACATGGCTGCAGCGAAAGTCGAACCAACATTCTGGGCGGCAGGTTTCTCGCCACGGTGTCCTCGCCGAGGACAAGAAGGAGTTTGCCGACCGCGAACGAAAAGCAATCGAAGCCGCATTGGCAGAATGCCAGGGTCGAGTTTCAGGCCCCCGCGGCGCGGCCGCAATCTGGGAATTCCCCACCAAACTCTTGAGTCGAAGATCGTAAGCCTCGGCATCGACAAACGCCGCTTCAAGGTCCCGTCCCGAAGGGGAAGCTCGCACTAAAATGAAGCGTACTTACTGCGCGTAGCTCCCCTCACCTTTGATTTCCCCGGTCCTAGCGCAGACTGCGGCTCTCTCCCTCCGTTGTCGGCTGTTCATTAAGCGCGGCTGCATCGTATATGGCGCTACTTTTCCTTTTCCGAAAGATCAGGATTCCTGAAAAGTCGGCAATTTCTCGCGGTCATTTACTCGCGGAGCCAACTGATTTTGCATTGGCATAAAGCTTGCGTTACTGGTAGCCGTCGACTCTTTTCAGGGTGACTGGAACCATGAAGATCGAAAAAAGTTCAGAAAATGGAACGATCACAGTTCACTTGATTGGTCAATTTCAAGCGTCCGATCTCGGAGAACTAAAGAAGCAGCGGGAGGGTAGTGGGGCTCTGTTTGCCTTGGACTTGGAGGAAGTAACAGTAGTCGACGTCGAGGTAGTTCGGTTCTTGGCAGAGTGTGAGGCGAATGAGGTGAAGATCGCGAATTGCCCTCGGTACATCCGAGAGTGGATCGCATCGTGAACGACGACCCTAAGACCGGCACGACCGCATCAAGGACAAAGCGCTCTCTATCAAGTAGAAAGAAGAGAACTGATATGCGTGCAATGAGAGCGGAACAATTCAGTGGTTATGAAGGATTGAAGCTCGTCGAGCTTCCAAAACCAGCGGTCTCGGACGGGAAGAGTATTGCTGCGAATCACCGCGGCCGGCGTCACGCCGCTCGACCATACGATTCTCTCCGGCAAATTTCACCACTCGAAGGCGCCGCTAGTCCTGGGCAACGAAGGAGCGGGCGTGGTGGAGGAGGGAGGCGGAACGGACTTTCCCGTCGGCTCACGCGTGATGTTCTTTGGCCCCTATGGCGCTTTTGAGGACGGAACCTACAGCGAGTGGCTTGCCGTACGGAAGGAAGACCTTTGCCTGATTCCTGACAATATCGACGACGTGAGTGCCGCAGGTATTCCGGTCGCGTATCTCACCGCGCAGGTGGCTCTTACCCGGGCTGGTTTTCGGGCAGGCAAGACTGTTCTGGCACCGGCGATCGGAGGATCGATCGGCAATGCGGTGACGCAATTGGCGCGCGCCTTGGGCGCAAAACACGCCATGTCAAGCACGACCAATCATGCGAAAGCCGAGCAGGCAAAGGCGCTCGGATTCAATGAAGTCATCGATACCTCCTTGGAGAAGTTGGGTGACGGCGTGCGTCGTATCACGGGCGGTTACGGCGCAGACATTGTCATCGACGGAATCGGTGGTGAAGTCTTGAGCGAGGCGCTCGGAGCGCTGCGTTGGAAGGAAGCCTCACAACACTGGGGTATTCCGCAAGCCGTAAGACAACCATTGACGTGACAAATCTCATCGTGCCGCAGGCCAGCATCCGGGGTCTCAACATGTTCGCTTCAGCCGAAGGCGGCCGTTGCTGACGCTTGGAAGGTTATTGTCTCTCTGCTTAAATCCGGTGCGATCAAACCGATCGTGGCGAAGACCTTCCCGCTGACCGAGGCGGCTGATGCTCTGCGTTACCTGGTTGAGGGCCGCCCCTTCGGCAGGGTCATCCTCAAAATCTGACTCGCTCTGAACGAGGACGGGGACAATCTCCAGGCCTTGAGCCGAACCTCGAGAAAGGAACTCGCGATGTCCCAGCGACTCGCCATGGCCAGCAGAAATGACTTCACCAGGGCGTTCTGGATCTGTGCCGCCGTGACGGCCATCAGTGCGATCGTGAGCGCGTCATTTTCGGTGGCGGCATTGCGGGGGCCGGGTCAGCCCGATGTCATTGCGATGTACGCGGCGGTGCGCAGCATCTCGCTCGCGCTGGTCGTGCTGGCCGTTGCAAGTTTCCGTTCGCGCGACGGAGTTGCAGCGATGGCCGTCACGATGGGACTCGTGCAACTCCTTGATGCCCTAATCGGACTCCTGTTGCACGACCCGTTTAAGACCTACGGCCCGCTCGTCATCTCGCTCATGACCTTCGCATCGCTCGCGTGGCTCTTGCGAACTTCGCCGGACACATGAATCAGACGGCGGGGCCGGCGGCAGGCCAGACTTCAGCAAGAGCCTAGGAGCATTTTCCTGGTTCGCGTTCGTCCATACGGGCCGTGCAACTCTGCCCTCATCGCACTGGCATAAGGTTAGCTACCTGAACTCAATGTCCGGTTTGGATTGTCCCTTATTGAAAGGGAGCAGAGAATGTCGACCCACCAGCCGATGTATCTACTCTACATCCAATCTTCTCCTCGCGGGCCGAGATCCGTTTCCACCGCCGTGGCCGATGCGTTCCTGCAAGCCTACCGCAGCGTCTGTCGCGAGCTCACGGTGGACACGCTGAACGTGTGGGAGGAGAACCTGCCGGAGTTCGACCAAGAGGCCATCGGGGCGAAGTACAAGGGCATCAACAAAGAACCGATGGACCCGGCTGAGACCGCCGTTTGGGACAAAATCAAGGAGCTAGCGGCACGCTTCCAGCGAGCGGACCGCATCCTGCTCGCTGTGCCCATGTGGAACTTCGCCTACCCGTACAAGCTCAAGCAATTGATCGATCTGGTCTGCCAGCGGAACATGCTCTTTACCTATGACGGCACGGAGTACGGCCCTTTGCTGAAAACGGGCCGCGCCTGCGTGGTCTATGCGCGGGGCGGAACGTACGCGGAAGACTCGCCGACGCCCGCTTCCCGGTTCGACCATCAGAAAGGATACATTGATTTCTGGCTGAAGCTGATCGGAGTCAAGCAGGTCAAAAACCTCGTGGTGGAAGGCACGACCTGGCCCGAGAAAGAGAAAAGGGAAGAGAGCATCGCACGTGGTCTGGAGGAGGCAAGAAGACTGGGGGCAGATTTCTGAAAGTTGCCCGGCATTGGTCGCTCAGGCACCTCCTTGCTTCTCGGCTGCAGGTCCTTTGCGGCGTGCCCGCGGAAAGAGTTCCGAGGATCGTGGAGAATCTCAACATGAGGCTGGACGGAAAACGGGTGGTCATCATCGGTGGGAGTTCGGGGATTGGCCTGGAGACAGCTCGGCTAGCGCTGGCGGAGGGAGCGTTCGTCACCATAGCCGGACGATCCGCGGAAAGGCTTCGCAAGGCGGCCACAATCCTCGCTTCGGATCGGTTGCAATCTGTAGTCGCCGATCTATCCGACGAGTCGTCCATTCGATCGCTATTCGCCAACGAGGCTCGAGTCGACCATGTCTTCGTGCCTGCCGGGGAGCTTCGGCCGGGTGGCGGCGACGCTTTGAACTGCGATCTGGACGGTTTGCGGTCGATTTTGGAGGTCCGGCTTCTGGGTGTGGCCCATGTCGTGCGGCAGGCGAAGCCCAGAATGGATGGGGGTTCGATTACGTTGATGTCTGGCCTCTACTCGACGCGCCCGGCCGCCGGAGGCGCGATGGCTGCCGCTGCCGTCGCCGCCGTGGAAGGAATGACCCGTGCTCTTGCCTTGGATTTGGCCCCAACGCGAGTCAATGCCGTGGCCCCCGGTACGATTGACACGCCGCTCTGGGACTCTTTCGGCTCGCAACGCGACGCGATTCTCGCGCACACAGCCAGGCTCCCGGTGGGGCGCGTTGGCCGTCCGGAAGAGGTTGCGGCGGCGGTGATATTCCTGATGAGTAATGGCTTCGTCACCGGGGCTGTCTTGCCGGTCGACGGCGGCGGCGGGCTAGTTTGACGGCCCCACTAGCAACAACTCAACAGCAAACCGTTGCTACAAACGAAAAGCGGCTCACCGCAAATCATTGCGACGAGTCGTTTTGACTGTATCTGCACGCCGGGATTTGAACTCGAATCAAAAACCGTTCCTTTGATGCGCTGCCGTTCAAGCCACTTTGGCGGTCATCATTCAGGCGAGAGCGATTCCCACAAAACATTTGAGTTCTCGGCACGAAAATCGTGCGTCCAAAAACGTACGAGAATCCGGGACGGCCGGGGCTCTCATCTAACGGTCGTTTTTTCGGACATTCGCAAGAGGATCGAGTAAGCGAGACTGCCGCCATGTCGAGATCTCCCAGGAGCCGCGCTGAGTCCTCGTCAACCTTGCCAAATGTCCTTTGCCGCGATGTTTATCCGCCTGCCGTTGCGGTAAAACCAATCCGAGAGGAGCGAGACGCGAGGAACGTTCTTCCGGGTGGACGACTCGAAAGCCCAATCGATAGTCGAGTGTTTTCGGAAACGATGTCCAATGACACCTGTTGGCAATCCATCTCCCGGGGACCGCTTCTGTGTCCTCTTCGAGCATTCATCGGATGCGCACCTCATCTTCGACGAGACAGGCACGACCGACTGCAATGACGCCTGTGTTGAGCTGCTGAAAGCGGAGGACAAGGCTCAGGTCCTCGCGCAGCACCCCGCGGCGCTGTCTCCCGAGCTTCAACCCAACGGCATCCGTTCGATGGAAAAGAGCATGGTGATGGACGCTATCGCGAGGACGCGAGGCTATCACCGCTTCGATTGGGTTGGCTCTCAGCCGAATCGCCCGAGAGCAGCTTCGCAACCGCAGTCATGTTGAAGTTGCCGAGGTTCTCATCGATCGCTTTTCGGAAAATGTTTCGTACGCTACGGTTGGCATCGATGCTTCTCCCCCAGTTTGCACAGTGTAGCCCAGGTCCTTTTCGACGAGCCGCACCGGAAACGGAGTCTCGAAGTTGCCCGTCAGCATCGATTCGGCATCACGGGTGACGTGAGGGTTCCACATCGCTGTTGCGGAGACTGCGTCCAATATCTGCTTCGCACTTCGGCATCTTGTTTGGCCTGCGCTATGATATCGTGTCGCAAGATTCCGGTTCGATCTTGATTGCGTCAACTGTCCTGAGCGCCGCGACCCTTCCGGCCGCCATTCTGTTGACTCGCGGGTGACATTAAGAAGGAGAGCGACATGAATGCTCGAGTTCAGTTCACCGGACAGTCCGACCCCTGGTCGCGTCGCAGGGCAAAGAAGGCCGCTCGTTTGGCCCGCATCGCGCCCTGGATGAAGGGAATTGTTCTGGAAACCGGAGCCATGGTCGAGGCGCTGCAAGCGCTGCTTGAACCTGGCGATGCCGTCGCCCTCGAAGGAGACAACCAGAAACAGGCCGATTTTCTTTCACGATCGCTCGTCCAGGCCGACCCTGCGAAGCTCCATGACCTCCACCTTCTGATCTCGAGCGTCAGCCGGCCCGAGCATCTGACACTCTTCGAGCGCGGCATCGCCCGGAAAATCGATCTCGCCTTCGCCGGCCCGGAGAGCGTACGCCTGGCGCAACTCCTCGAAGACGGGAAGGTAGACATCGGCGCCATTCACACCTATGTCGAGCTCTACTCGCGGATGTTCGTGGACCTGATGCCCGACGTGGCGCTGGTTTGCGCCGAGCAGTCCGACCGCGAGGGCAACCTCTATACCGGCCCGAACACCGAGGACACGCCGACCATCGTCGAGGCGACGGCTTTCCACGACGGGGTAGTCGTAGTGCAAGTCAACGAAATCGTGGACAAACTGCCGCGAGTTGACATCCCGGCCTCCTGGGTCGATGTCGTCGTAGTGGCGGATCGGCCTTACCAGGTCGAGCCATTGTTCACGCGCGACCCAAGGCTGATCAGCGACGTGCAAATCTTGATCGCCATGCTGGTAATCCGAGGAATCTACGAGCGTCATGGGGTGACGACGCTCAATCATGGCATCGGCTTCGACACGGCGGCCATCGAGTTACTCTTGCCGACCTACGGTGAGAAGCTCGGGCTGCGCGGCAAGATCTGCCGCAACTGGGTTCTCAATCCGCACCCCACGCTCATCCCTGCGATCGAGAGTGGTTGGGTGGAGAGTATCGCTTGCTTCGGCAGTGAGGTGGGGATGGCCGACTATGTCCGTGCCCGCCCGGATGTGTTCTTCACCGGACATGACGGCAGCCTGCGATCGAATCGCGTCCTCGCGCAGCTCGCCGGGCAGTATGCAGTCGACCTGTTCATCGGGTCCACGCTGCAGATGGATGCCGAGGGAAACTCCTCGACGGTCACCCTCGGACGGCTGGCGGGTTTCGGCGGCGCTCCCAACATGGGGAGCGATGCGCGTGGCCGCCGCCACTCAAGCACCGCTTGGCTGGACATGATCACGGGCAAGAGTGACACCGCGCGGGGTCGAAAGCTCGTGGTCCAGGTGGTCGAAACTTTCCACAAGGGCGGGGAGCAATCGATTGTTGACACGCTGGACGCAGTCGCGGTGGGCAGGAAAGCGCGCATGCCGCTGGCGCCGGTCATGATCTACGGAGACGACGTCACCCACCTTGTGACCGAGGAAGGTGTCGCCTATCTCTACAAAACCGAAGGACTCGAGGAGCGGAAGGCGGCCATCGCAGCCATCGCCGGCGCCACGCAGATTGGTCTGCGGGCCGATCGAAATCGAACCGCCGATCTGCGCTCGCGCGGCCTTGTGGCAACTCCCGAAGATCTTAAAGTCCGTCGAACCGACGCGAGCCGGACACTGTTGGCCGCGCAGCATCGATGATCTCGTGGCCTGGTCGGGCGGTCTCTATCAACCGCCCGCCAAATTCCGAAGCTGGTGAGGTCATGAGCCAACTGCTGGCTATGCCGGGCTCGGTTGAAGTCGTTGAGGACGACGGGGGCGACTTGTCGCCTCTTGAATTGTCAAATCTGGCGGTTTCCGCCCTGATCGAGGAAGCCGAGTTGACGCCGAAGCCGGCGCTCGTCGACCGCAGAGGCAATGGAGCGCACCACGACCTCGATTTGCCGCTGTTGCGGCGTTCGGCTCAGGCCTTGCAGAGTGGCTTCGTTGCGCTGGCGCAGGCAGCAGTTGGCGAACCGCCCACACTGCAGCTGCGCGAACAAATCGGACGGATCGGTCGCAGCATGGAGCGACGCATGCTCGTGGCGACTGGCGGCTGCAATGCTCACCGCGGCGCCATTTGGGCACTCGGTTTACTCGTTGCTGGCGCTGCTCAGTGCCGCTCCGATCGAAACGCAGCCCGGATTGCGGCGCACGCGGCCGCGCTCGCGCGGTTGCCGGACCGGTTTGCACCCCGTCCGTTGAGCAACGGTGAGCGCGCCCGATTGAGATTTGGCGCAGCCGGCGCCCGCGGCGAGGCACAAGCGGCCTTCCCGCATGTGATCCAGGTCGGCATTCCGACGCTCCGCGAGGCGCGCGAACGACGGGTGCCGGAAGACTACGCGCGACTTGATGCTCTCATGGCCATCATGGCCAGCCTCGACGATACCTGTCTCCTTCATCGCGGCGGGCATGCCGCGCTCCAGGCCGCCAAGGCGGGAGCCCGAGCCGTACTCGCGGCGGGCGGGACAGCCGCCCCTGCCGGACAGCAACGCCTGCACCGGCTTCATGTCGAACTCATGGCCCGTTGGGCATCGCCGGGCGGTAGCGCTGATCTGCTGAGTGTCACCCTGTTTCTCGATCGACTTGAGGGCGGATCGCGTCCTGCCAGCTCACATGTAGGAGTCCTGTGATGGAAACGCTGAATTTTGAGTATGAGGCAAAGGGCTCACTGACTCGCCGGGCTCATGTCGGCGTTGTCGGCTCCGGCGACCTCGAAGTGCTGATCGAACCGTCCGGTAAGCCGACTGCCGAAGTCCGCGTACGGACAAGCGTCGACGGCTATACCCAAGTCTGGAAGGATGTGCTCGATCGGTTCTTTGCCCGATTTGGACGCGCTGCGAGAGTGGAGATCAATGACTTCGGGGCAACGCCCGGGACGGTGACTTTACGTCTCGAACAGGCAGCGGAGGAGGCGCGGTCATGATGCACACCACACACGACGACAATCCGATCACCAAAGAGCGCCGGGATCGCTTCCTGAAGCGCCAGAGCATCATCGAGATGCGGGCGCAGCAGCGCGCTCAGGCGATTCTTGATCCGGGCAGCTTCCGCGAGTTGCTCGGCCCGTTCGATCGAATGGAATCCCCTTGGCTCCCGCTTGAAGGAATTGTTCCTGAGTCGGATGACGGTGTTATCGTCGCGCGAGGGCAGCTCGGTGGCCGGCCTGCCGTGATCATGGCGATCGAGGGAGCATTCCAAGGGGGTGGCATGGGAGAAGTTTCCGCCAGCAAAATCGCTGGCGCCCTCGGGCTGGCGCGGCGCGACTGCGAGAGTGGCAAGCCGATCTTGCCAGTGCTTCTGCTGGAAACTGGCGGTGTTCGCTTGCAGGAGGCTAATCTCGGCGAGGCCGTCGTCGCTGAGATCCATGCCGAAATCATTGCGCTGCGCCGCCAGGTGCCGGTCATCGGCGTCATCAACGGCATGGTCGGTTGTTTCGGCGGCATGTCGATCACGGCCGGGTTGTGCAGCTATCTGGTGGTCCTCCCGCAAGCGCGGCTTGAATTGAACGGCCCGGAGGTGATCGAGCAGGAGGCTGGCATCGACGAGTTCGACGCTAGCGACAAGCACCTGATCTGGAGCCTGATGGGGGGCGAGCAGCGTTACGAAACCGGCTTTGCGGACGCGCTGATCGAGGATGACGTGAGTGCGCTGCGGCAGACCCTCCAGTCTCTGGCGGCGCGCGGCGTTCCAGCCCGGCATCGAAGCGAGAACGTTGACGAGTACAGGCGCCGCCTGGCGAAAATCGACCCGGCCGCGCCGCCCGACGGTCCTGGCCTGCGCCGGATTTGGCCGAAGGGAGAAACGCAATGAGCACCACAACATCTCTGTCGAGCCGCGGACGGACCTGGTTCCAGGCATTGGCCGACAAAGCACAGCCCGTTAACACCGGGCTCGGGAGCGTCGTCGTCGCCGACGCAACCTGGGGAGGTGAACGAGTGCGCCTGCTCGCGATTGTGCCGGACCCGCAGAATCGCTTTCCCAGAGCCCGGCACGGCGAGCTTGGCCTCGAGGAGGGATGGACGCTCGCCCACCATGTGCGTGAAGCAGTCGCCGCCGATCGTTCCGGCACGAAGCGGCCGATCATCGCCATCGTCGATGTCCAGAGCCAGGCCTATGGGCGGATCGAGTCGCTGTTGGGAATCCACCTGTCGCTCGCCGCAGCCGCTGACGCCTATGCGACGGCCCGCATGGCCGGGCATCCGGTCGTCGCATTGATCGTTGGCACAGCCTTGTCGGGCGGCCTCCTCGCGCATGGCGATCAGGCTCATCGCCTGCTGGCGCTCGACGATCCCCAAGTGGTGATCCAGGCGATGCGCAAGCAATCGGCCGCGCGCGTCACGCGGCGGACGGTCGAAGAGCTCGACGAACTCGGTAAAACCATCATTCCGATGGCGTACGACATCCGGCAATTCGCGAAGCTCGGCTTGCTGCACGAACTGATCACCGGGGTCGACGCGGACTCCCCGTCAGCCGCCCAGATCGCCCGCGTCAAAGAGCGATTGGCCGCAGCCATCGCAGATATCCGCAAGAATCCCGGCGACCTGACCAGCCGCCTGAACAATCCCGATGCGAAGGTCCATCGCGCTGCATCGATCGAGGTACGGAGAAGGTTGGCAGAACAATGGAGCGTTTGACGCCAGGCAGTCCGGCGCCGACTCATGACCTAATCCGGCTGCGTTCGCCGATCAAGCTGGCGGTGGATGCATCGGTGCCAGCTTGGGTTGAGCCGGCGCTCCGGCAGATTCCCTGGGTGGTTGTCCGCCGCGGGCACATTCGTGACGGGATGATCCCGGTCGGAGTCCGCGGCCCGACGCGATCACACCGGTTTGCGGCCCTGGTGGCGGTCGCCGAGATTGCCGACCGGCTTTCTCCTGAAGATCTGACGGTTTCGAGTCGTGTCATAGAGCAGAAACGCAAGGACGCGGTGCCGGCCCTGGCTGCGTTAGACCACGTTCCGGGGCTGCTAGTTCGCTGCGGTTACAGCTGGGGACCCGGCGGGAGTGTCGGCTTTGAGCTCGCGACTGGTATCGCCACGGCGACTGCCTTGAGCGATCTCGATTTGATTCTTCGCCAGGATCGCCGGCTCGAACCCGATCGAGCGACCGATCTGCTGGCGGCTCTCGCCAAAGCGGCAGCGCCGGCGCGAATCGACGTGATGCTTGAGACACCGATTGGCGGCGTGCCACTTGCGGATCTCGCTGCAATGCGGGCACAGGTACTCGTCCGGACGCCGTTCGGTCCTCGCCTTTCGATCGACCCCTGGATGGTGGACGCCGCTACATCATTTGAGGCGGCGTTATGACAGTTGGGTTCCTGTTCCCGGGACAAGGCGCCCAGAGCGCGGGTCTGCTTCACGATCTTCCGCAGCATGACGAGGTTAGCCGGACGATCGAGGATGCAAGTCGTATTCTTGCCCTCGACGTCGCTGCCCTCGACAACGCCGACGCACTGCGCTCGACTGCCGCGGTCCAGGAGGCACTGTTGATCGCCGGGGTAGCCACCGCCCGCGCCCTAATGGCCGAACATGTCCATCCCGATGCCGTGGCAGGCATGTCGATCGGCGCCTTTGGCGCCGCGGTTGCATGTGGCACGCTGTCTTTCGAGGACGCCTTGCCGCTCGTCCGTTTGCGAGGCGAGCTGATGGAAAAAGCCTTCCCGACCGGCTTCGGCCTCGCCGCCATCGAGGGCCTCGATGAGGTCCGCGTGGAAGGCATCGTGGAACGGACTCGCACTGCGGAATTGCCAGTCTATATTTCCAACATCAATGCGCCACGGCAGATTGTTGTCGCTGGGAGCGATTCGGCGCTCGTCGCGGTGATGGCCCAAGCTCGTCAACAAGGCGCGCGCCGTACTCAGCGTTTGGCGGTCGGCGTCCCGTCGCATTGCCCGCTGCTGCAGCCGGTTGCCGATCGCCTGGCGCAGGCAATTGCCAGGCTCACTCTTAGGACGCCCACGATGCCCTACATGAGCAATCGGGGCGGCCGCGCCCTCTACGACGCCGAATCCATCCGCCTGGACCTCGCAACCAGCATCGCGCATCCGGTCCGCTGGTACAACGCCCTTGAAGTCATGCGCGAGCTTGGAGCGACAGTTTTGATCGAGATGCCTCCGGGTGATGTCTCCACCCATCTCGTGGCTGAGCAGCTTCCCAGCGTGAGAGCCATCTCGATCGCGGACCACGGGCTCCGCTACGCGACCGTTGTCGCGACCAAGAGTCTGGCGCGCATCGGGCCGGCAGGAGATTATCCCGGCCCGCGCGCGAGGTGACCGAATTTCCCGCGATGTTTGAACCCGCCAACGCGCGAGTCGAGGAGCGGCAGCTGGCGTTCAGCTCTGTAAAACGTTCGAATTCTGCCGCGGATTTCAGCGCGTTTTACGCACTCTCGCCGCACGGGGCCGATTCCGCCAAAACGTTCGAGAATGCGGCACGCGAAACCGCGTGCCGAAAAACGGATGAGTTTCCGGCGAGGGCAACTTAACGAGCCCGACGTCGGTGACGATTGATCGCCGCGTGCTCGACTGGGAGAGCACCAGAAAAGTCGGCTAGTTGGAGTTTGCGATGGTCGCAGGCTTGGCGAGCGGCGAGACGCGGACTCGTGAGTGCTGAAAATGGACGCCCACAATTGGAGCATGGCCGTCGCGGGGCTTCGCAATGCGAAACATGTTGTCGTGTTCAGCGGGGCGGGCATGTCGGCCGAGAGCGGAATTCCGACGTTCCGCGACGCCGACGGCTTTTGGCAGCGTTTTCCGCCGGAGAAATTTGCGACGTGGAACGGGCTCTGGCGGACGGCGCTCACCGACCCCCACTCCGTCGCCGACTTTGTCCTGAACGTGGTCGATCCGATCGCCCGTGCCGAGGTCAATCCCGGACATCGAGCGGTGGCCGCCCTGGAACGTCGGGCGAAGACGACCGTCGTGACGCAAAACGTCGACGGTCTCCATCAAATGGCGGGATCGACTGACGTTCTGGAGATTCACGGCTGCCTGCTGGAAGTCATCGATCGTTTGACGGCCCAAGTGGTTCAACGAATCGATCGCAGCCAATTGACGCAGATTGCCGACGCGCTCCGCAAGTATGCTGGGAGGCAAAGCTCCCTCGCGTCGTTAGCGGCGGAAGTGCGGAACCACTATCCGCTCGATGGGCTCGGTCGACATCGACCGAACCTGGTTCTCTTCGGAGACGCGATGGCTGAACCCGCTTGGACCAAAGCGTGCGAGGTCGTCGTCCAGTGCGACTTGTTTATTTCGGTGGGTACGTCGGGAGAGGTCTATCCCGCGGCCATGCTTCCCGACCAGGCAGCCGAAGCGGGAGCAACGGTCATCACCGTCGATCCCCAACCGAGCGGCAACTGCCCGTTGCAAGGGACGGCGGGAACCGTCCTTCCGAAGTTGCTGCACGATGCCTTTGGCGACGATCGCTGAATCTCGATCGCAGACCGCTCGATCTCCGTGGTGGTCATTTCCGCGTTGCTTCGAGGCCGCGGATTTCCGATTGCGTGCGGTGCATGTGGTCTTCCTCGTGAAAGACGTCGAGATAGTGAAGAGCGGCCCTCACCGCCGCTTCTGGGCCGCCCGTCTCCACGGTGTGCCAGTTCCGACAGGATCGGCAGCGCTCTGTCTCAGGTGAGACGGCCAACGTCGCAATCGTTGCTACGCCTGCTCCCGCCGTCGGACCGGGGCCGGCGAGAACGTGATAGGAGAAATATCGGTCGTAGCTTGGCCGTTCGTGGTCGTCCAAGCCGAAGTAACTCACCAGACAATCCAAGATCCGATTCATCGCTCATCCTTTCAGTCGCGGCCAAGGTGATCGATTTCGCGGTGCAGCCGGTTGGAAACCAGGCGACTCAACACGGCAAACATGATCGCGGTGGATAGCCCGAACAGGAGTAGGCCATTGACCGCTTCGAGCGGGCCCAAGAGTTGCCAGCGCTCAGACAAATGAACGTCCCCGTAACCCAGTGCGGTGTAGTTTTGGGCGGAACAATAGAAGGCCCGCTGAAAGCTCGCGATTTCGCCACACATCAGGTAGACGACCGCCCACAAGGCAATCTGAACCAAATGTGCCGCCGCCGTCAGCAGTGAAACGATCATCATGATAGGCACGCTTGTCCAGAATCCTAAACCGGTTCGGATCAAGTGCAGCCCCAAATTCACGACCAGCGTTGTGGTCATTGCGTAACAGACCACGCTGACGAGGAACACACCGGTGCCAACCAGAAGGCTCGGAGCCATAGGATCGAACTCCTGTTCCCTTCGAGCAGGGATGAGGTTACATCCAGGCCCAGTGCCTGAACGGCGCTTTTCGAGCGCGGGTCGCTCCTATGACAGAGCATCGTTCCGGGAAACTCAACCCTTCGCGGACTGTCAATCAAGCCGCCCTTTCTCAAAATGCGTTCGGGCGACGCAAAATCTGACCTCGGTGCGTCTGGTACACTCGGCCTGGCTTCGTTCGAAACGGCGGCGTCAGAGATCCAAGGAACATGATGAAGCGGCGAGCATTCCTGAAAACCGTTGCCGGGACGTATTTCTTCGGCGGATCCGGATTCGTTGACGGAGCTCTCAGGATCCAGCCCGACAAGACGGTCGTCGTTATCGGGGCGGGAATGGCCGGTCTCGCAGCCGCTGTGAGTCTTAGGAAACACGGATTTTCCGTCGTGGTTTTGGAGGCCCGCAATCGCATCGGCGGGCGGATGAGAACGGAACGATCGCTGGGCTGCGCGGTCGACCTGGGTGCTTCGTGGGTCCACGGAATCAACGGGAACCCGCTCGTGGAGCTTGCCAACGCGTCCGGCGCTGTGCTCGCGAGAACACGTTTCGAGGGACTGCTTCTGTTCGACAACGACGGAACAAAGCTCGAGTTGAACATTTTGCTACGCGCGCACCTTCGACTCACGTCGCTGTTGGCGCGAGCACCGCGAAACGTGCCCAAATCCGCATCCGATGTTTCTCTCAAAACCGTCGTCGACCAAGCCGTTGGCTCGACGAATTGGTCGGGAGCCGAGAAACGGGCGTTTGAGCTCGTGACCGCGTTGACGGAAATCTCGGATGCCGCCCGGTTTGACGAGCTCTCCTCCAGATATTCGGACGAATACAAGGAACTCTCCGGAGGAGATCATCTTGTCGTGAGCGGTTACGACACCGTCGCCCGTTTTCTGGCGAAAGGCTTGGACATCAGAACCGGCGTCGCGGTCCACCGAGTCGATTCCACGAAAGCCCAAATCGGCATCGAAACGGACAACGGCACGCTGCGAGCCGATCGGGTCGTCGTGACGGTCCCGCTCGGCGTCTTGCAGGCGAACAAGATCAAATTCGTCCCCGAGTTGCCGCCAGACAAACGCACGGCGATTGAACGGATGGGAATGGGCGTCATGAACAAGATTGCGCTGCGATTTGAGAAAGCATTCTGGCCGCACGAGCAGCAGGTGATCGCTTATGCCAGCGAGCGGCGCGGGAAATACCCGCTGTTCCTCAATCTCCACCATTACACGGGCCAGCCCGTGCTCGTCTGTCTTGTGCCGCCCAGTTTCGAGAATGCCTTGGAGAATCTGACTGCGGCAGACGCGAAGGCAGGCGCAGTTGAGGTGTTGCGCAGGATCTTCGGCAGCAAGGTCCAGGAGCCGGCGACGGTTCTCCAGACACGTTGGAAATCCGATCCGTGGGCGCTGGGTTCCTACAGTTTTGACAAACTCGGTGCCCAACCGAAGGATCGGGACACGCTGGCTTCCCCGATCGACGGACGGCTCTTCTTCGCGGGCGAGGCCACGCACCGGACGATGTACTCCACCGTTCACGGCGCGTATTTATCCGGTTGTCGCGCGGCAGACGAGATCAAGAAAGCAGCTTCGTGACGAACAGCCGATTAGCCGACAAAAAGCTCAGCAGGCGCTGCGTGCCAGTGATCTCCCGACGGACTCAAGCCTTTTCGGGATCGCCGTTAAACCACCGATTCACGGGCACGGGCGGGCGTCAGCTCACCGCAGCGGTCAGAAGGCCGCTCGGAGTGCGCGGGACAGTCAGATTTCCGCCAGCCGTTCGGTCGAGTCGCCAAATTTGTTGAGATGAATGCCGCATTTGTCGAGCATCGACAAGTACAAGCTGCACATCTTTCGGTTGGGCTTGTCCAGGTAATTGAGCACGCGGCCGCCGCGAATCTGCCCGCCGGCTCCCCCGAGTAAGACAACGGGGAGTTTCGTCGCGTCGTGGCCGCCCGTGAGCATGCTCGAGCAGTAGAGCAGCATCGTGTTGTCGAGGAGCGTCCGGTCTCCCTCGTGGATCGCGTCCATCTTCCGCGCGATGTATCCGACCTGTTCGAGGAAGAACTGATTTACCTTGAGCCAGTCGGCCGTATCGGAGTGCGACAAGAGGTGATGGATCATGTAATCCACCCCCAGATGCGGGAATCGCAGCGAGCTGTGATCGTTGTTGAGCTTGAGCGTGCAAACCCGCGTCGCATCGGTCTGGAAGCCAAGCACGAGGATATCGCACATCAGCCGCATATGGTCGGCGATACTCTGGGGAATGCCGTCGGGCGGACGGGAGACATTCGGCTTGTCCAGCGTGGGCCGCCAGCCTTCGAGCGACCCCCGTTTGCCGGCCTGTTCGATGCGCTGCTCGATCTCGCGGACTGATTCGAGATACTCGTCGAACTTCCGCTGGTCGGACACGCTGATACCCATCCGAAAAGATTTCGCGTCGGAGATGACGGCATCGAGCACGCTGCGGTCGCCCTTGCCGACTCCGTCCTTGAACAGTCGATCGAAGGCCAGCGACGGATAAAGCTCGAGCGGCGTGGGCGTCGTCGGGGAGCTCCACGAAATGTGCGAGCTATAGAGCATCGAGTAATTTTTGTGGACCGACGGGTTCGACTTTTCGCAGCCAAGCACCAGGCTCGGCACCTTGGTCGAGCGGCCGTGCTGCTGGGCGATGAGTTGATCGATACTCGTGCCCGAGCGAATTTCGCCTCCCGACGCCAAAGGAGCTCCAGAGAGCAGATTGCCGGTTTGGGAACTGTGAATGTTGCCTTTGAGTGCCTCGGCGTTGAAGAGCCCATTGATGACGACCATTTTGTCGCGGAAATCCGACAGCGGCGTCAGCACTTTGCCGAGCTGCATGTCCTTGCCGGTCCCTTTGGCCCACCACTCGCGGCTGTGAAAGCCGTTGCCTGAGAACAAGACTGCCAAACGCACGGGCGCCTGGCTGGCGGCCGAAGACGCGCGGGCCTGGTCGCCCCAAACGGCCAGCGATTCCATCCAGGGCAACGCGATCGTCACGCCGACACCACGCAGAAACGTGCGGCGAGAGAAATGGTGCATGCTCATGCTCGTTCCCAGTCTAAGGTGATTCGGCGATCTTGGAGTCGCGTCCCCGGATGGCCAGAAACTGGCGGCTCTCCAGAATCGTTTGAATGGCGACCGAAATTCGATAGTTGTTCGCGGCCAGTCGCTGCTGCATCTCGGCCAAAAGCGGTTCGTCGGACAACTGCACGCCCCGACCCAGCGCGTAGCCGAGCAGTTTGCGGCAGAACTGATGGACAAAGGTCGTGCGGCGGGTGACGGCAAGATAGTCCCGCAATCCGGCGAGACCGTCAATCGGCGTGCCGTCGGGGAGTTTGGTCTTGGTGTCGACGGGTCTTCCGGCCAGGTCACGATTGCGGAAACGTCCGATCGCGTCGAAATCCTCCAGCGCGAAGCCGAACGGATCGAATTTGACGTGGCAGGACGAACAGCGCGCGTCGCTGCGGTGCCGCTCGATGAGCTGCCGCACCGTGAGCCCGTCCGTCCCCGTTTCGCTCTCGGGAAGCCGCGGCACGTCTTTCGGCGGCTTGGGCAGCTTTTCGCCGAGGAGCACTTCGCTTACCCAATTGCCCCTTAAGATGGGGCTGGTGCGCGACGCGCCCGATTGCTTTGCCAGGGTGGTCGCCAGCGCCAAGATGCCGCCGCGCCCATAACGGCGGACGCCTTCGACGCGTCGCCAGCCGACGTCATTTGCGGCCGTCGGGATGCCGTAGAATTTGGCCAGTCGATCGTTCACGAAAGTGTGATCGCTCTGGAGGATGCCGACCACGGAACCGTCGTTTTGGAAAACGTCTGTGAAGAATCGAATCGATTCCTCGTACATGTCGCCGCGGAGCTCGGTGAATTCAGGGAAGACTTTTTCGCTCTTCTCCGAGAGAGAATCGAAGTCGTAGATATGCAGCCACTGGCAGGCGAACTCGGTGGCGAGACGCCGAATTCGCGGGTCGGCCAGCAGGCGACGGGACTGCTTCGCCAGGACATCCGGATTGTGCAGTGTCCCCTTCGCGGCCGCGGCGCGAAGCTCGGCGTCCGGCTGCGACGACCAGAGGAAATAGCTCAAGCGACTGGCCAGCTCCCAGTCGGAAACCGGCGTGGGATCGGATCCAGCCGGAGCCGCCTCCCGGCGATACAGGAAATCGGGCGAAACGAAGATCCGAGCCAGCGTCAGCTGAAACGCCTCTTCATGCGAGAGCCCCTGTTTTCGCAGTTGCGATAGAGGCTGCGCAGCTCGTTCCGTTCCGCCTCGGTCAAGTGGACGGCGATAAGCCCGGCCGGCGAAGGCGACCAGTGCGTCGACCTGCCGCGGCTCGGCAGCGAGGAGTGACTTTTTGAACGCGGCGGCGCGATCATTGAACGGTTTCCGCAGCGGCTCAAAGACTTTGGGATCGGCGTCCTGGGTGGCGTATTCGAGCAACTGCGCCAACGCGTCGACGCTCTTGAGCGCGTCCCGGCTGAGGAAGTGCAGCTCATTCCACAATCGATCGAGGTGTCGCGTCTCGGCGTCGCTCAGCATCAGCCGCTGCAAGCGCCTCGTCCTCGCGGTAATAGAGCGTGAGCGTGACGACCTCGTCGACTGGCACGATCTTCGTGTAGCAGAGGGCCACGGGAAAGACGCTGCGGAATTTCTCGAAGGAGGCCGCAACCCGGATGCGGGCCGCGCTCCCTTCGTTGACGACGAACGGCGTCGTCTCCGACCGCTTGTGCTTGTTGTCGGTCCACGTGCTGTTCATCCGCTTGTCGGTGACGGAGATCGGCAACAGGCCCGATGTTTTTTCCGGCTTGCTCGCCAATACCTCGAGCTGGACGCTTCCCTCATGACCGACCTTGGGATCGAGCGAACCGACGGTGACGAATTCGGTCCCGGCGGCCAGATCGGCGGGCAAGCGCACTTCGATGACCGAGGGAGCCTGAACGCACAGACTGGCCGCCTCGATGGTGGACCCGTCCGGGTGCTTGCCGAAACGCGCGCGATTCACTCCGAATCGGGTGTCCGCCGGTGATTTCTCGCGATGTTCAGCCGCCACGCGGGGCCACGCCCGCATGAAGATTGGGCCGCCTAGCGATGACAATTGGCGATACAGCGCGACGTCCGGATCTTTCTCATCAGCGTTGGCCGGCGGACCGCTTTGAAGGAGCTGTTGCACTGCTTGCGCGAGCCGTTGCTTATTGGACGGCTTTGCGGCGGCCTGCCAACGCGCGAGCAACGACCCCGCGGGAATTACGGCGGCGATCTCGCCGCCTTTCACCGGTTCGCTGTAAAAGTGCCACACACCGGCGTTACCGAAACGGTCGGCGTGGGGATTGCCGGCGAGCACGTCTCCCGACACGTCGCGAGCCAGATCCCATTCGCGCGAGTGAGCGCCCGTCGTTTTGAGGGAGAGTTCGAGATTCGTCAGGTCGCACGAATGATTCCCATCGCGCGGGCCGACCAGCAGCGACACGAAGTCGCCCGGCTGCACGGCCAGCCCCTCCGTCCGGTGGATCAGGCCGACGCGGCCCCCTTGGGCAACACCTTCAGCGAGACGCTGCCTCGTCGCGCCGCGGCGCAGCTCGAGCCGCCATTCCACGCCGTTGCCGCACTCCGGATGTGCGTGCGTGACTTTGCCCTCGATCTCGATCGTGCCAGCCATCGGACTGCGCCAGCCGACTGCCGCGAACAACGTCGGCGACGGATGCACGCAGACCGAATGCGGCTTCATGTTGCCGGGAACGCGGACGTGCTGGCCCGACGAATTGGTCAGTAACTGAGGCAGGTCGTTGGTGCTCCAGCCCTGGATGAAATCGTAGGTTGACGCTTTGGGCACCTTGGTCGCGAGGTAATCGAGCTTAATGGCCGCACTCGAACCAATGCCCAGGTAATCGAACCAGGCGGTGAGCGAATCGACGTCGACCGCGTGCGCTTTCGCGAGTGCCGCCAGATCGACTTTTCCCGACGCGAGTCCGGCCTCAGCCGCCGCCGCAAGAGCCTTGGCTGTGGCCGCAAAGGTTCGTTCGCGTCGCGCGGACATTTCGCGAGTAAAGTCGTCAACGTTGCGCAGCAACAACTCGGGCCGTCCCGGAGCGACGAGGCGCGGTCGCTGCCAAATGACCAAATCGCCCGCGTTCCCGTCCCCTCCGTCACTCGCGACGAGGTAAAGCGTGATGTCCTTTCGACCCTTTGCCGGCGCGGGCAGCTTGATCCGCAGTTCCTGGGCGGCGGCGATCGGGTCGAGAGGCTCCTGCCAAGCCTTCGGGCCGCCGACTTTGCCGATATGGCCGACACTCGCGAATCGCCAGAGCGCTTGCTGCCATTGCGCGATCTCGGCGGCAATCCGCGGCGCGTCGTCTGCCGAAGCGCCCCGCCAGTGCGCCCGAATCTGGTCGAGCAAGAGCGACGGCTCGCGATCGCTGAGCGCGTCCCACACGATGCCGAGATACTTCGCGTTCAAACGGTTCGTTTTTCGCGACCGTGGCGATCGCCGTTTTGACGTCCGAGCCGTGCTGCAGTTGACCGCGAACATCAAACGTCGCCGCCAGGTAGTGTTCGACCGGCAAGCGGCCGCCGTCGTTGGTGTTGAAGACGATTCCCTGCAGATTGACCTGCGACGCGCCCCCCTGGTCCGAGTACTTGCGATAAAGGGCGCGAATCTGCGCCAAGAGGTCGTTCGTCCAATCGGCCCGCGACGGCGAAGGCGAGAAGCGAAAGCCGTCCGGCAACAGAACCGCGTGTTGCGCGATCTCGCGGCCCGCGTCGAAGTACTTCGTCAGCAAGGCCGGCGACATGACCAACGCGTTGCCCGTGTTGGTGAATCCCTCGCCCGCCGCTCCATCGGTGGGAAAGTCGCGGGCCGGGTTGAGGTCGACACCCGTCAGGTCGCGAATCGTGTAGGTGTATTCGGCATTGCTCAATCGCCGCAGGACGACAGGCCCCGGATCGCCAGCCTGCGCCAGCGACTCGGCATGCAGATAGCGTTCGACCCATCCGCGAAGCTGCTTGCGCTCGGCGGCGGTCGGCTGCTTGGCCTCCTTGGGAGGCATCTCGCCGTTGTCCAGCATCTCGGCCACTTTGAGCCAGACCTTCGTGTCACGCCGCACCTCATTCAACGACGCAAAACGCTCGAGGTCCAAATCGCCCTTTTGTTTGGCGGTCGCGTGACAATTCAGACAGACGTGCGCGATTAAGGGCCGAATGTCATGAGAATATTCGGAGGCAATCGCGATGAACTGCCCCGGCCTATTCGCTGGCGATTGCGTCCCCGGATGGGGCGTTTCGGCGCTGAGCGAGGCGCTGACTACGAAGATGGTGCCGCCAAAAAGGAGCGCGATGCGGCAAATGGCCGGGAATTTCAATGAAGAGCCCTTTGGCGGCGGGAGGGAGCTCAAATCTTTGGGGGGATGCACCGGCCGTCGATCGAGTGCGGATCAAAGGCCGGTTCAAGTTCGGCAAGTAGGTCGTCGGCGCCCGGGAGGCTGTCGTTCCCAAAGCCTCCCAAGGCAGCCGGCTGGAGCAATCGTCATTGTAACTAATGCCGTGACCAAACTAATACCGTGACAAAGAAGGACGCTCAGCACGATTTACGATCCCGGCGGACGACGGGCCAAAACCAGATTCGTTCCCCGGAAAAATCGCGCGTTATATCTCGGCCGTTGCCGACGCCCTGGGAATAGAATCGCCAAATGGGGCGTCTCCAACTGGGGGCGGCGGAGAAACTGCGTTGCCACAGACTGGGAAGCGCTAATTGCGGAGGGCGATTTTCTGCAGCGGTTGGAGGCAGTTCTGCGTCTAGATTAGGTCGGGCGCGCGGATGGGAATTCTTTGCGGGCTGGCTGGACTGGTCATCGTCCTGGTTGGTGTCGCGGTCGTCGGACACTTGCTGTGGTTGGCCGGGGCGGCGGTCTTCGGCACTTCTTCCTCGGCACCGGTGCTTGATCGGTGCCCGAGCTGCGCCACCCGGCTCAATCCTGGCCAGATTCATTGCCCGAAGTGCGGCTTTACGATCAGTTCGGCTCACCAAGCAACGCTCGATGAAGAGTTGGCCGCCACGCGGCGGCAGCTTCATCGGCTGATGCAGACGGGCAAAATCGCGAGCTCTACCTGGGAGCAGATTCTCGACGCCCTCCGCGCCGACGTCCGAGAGCGCGAATTCGGAGTCGCGCCGCCCGAGAGCCAATGGGCGGAAATCGAGCCAACGAGCAGCGCGGAGCCTGTTCGGGCGCCGTCTGAGTCGCCGGCCATCGGGCCCGACGCTGTGCCAATCGCCGCCGCATCCGCTGTTGACGGGGTCTTAGCCGCCCCGACTTCGACGCCAGCGCACGTCGAAGCCGCGATTGCCCGGTCGCATTCCGGGCCCCTGCCCGTGCCGCCCGAGCGCCCGCTGCGCCCGGCAATTGCGCCGTGCGCGTTGGCCGACATCTTCCAGGCCTTCTTGGAAGAAAAAAATATCCGCTGGGGCGAGCTGATCAGCGGACTGTTGATCGTCGGCAGCTCGGTCGGGTTGGTGATCAGCCTTTGGGCGACGCTGAAAGAAGCGATCCCCTATTTCCCCGTCGCGGTCTTTCTGACTGCGACGTGCGCCATGCACGGTGCCGGCTTGTACACGTTGCGGCGCTGGCGATTGAAGTCGACGAGCCGCGGATTGCTCTTGGTCTCCACCCTGCTCGTGCCGCTCAACGTTCTGGCCGCGATGGTTCTCAACGAAAAGAAGCCGGCGTACGGGATGATCGACTACGCGGCCTTTGCGATCGGATTGTCGGTGCTGGCGGCGATCGCCGCCTCGGCAGCTCGCGTGCTGAATCGTCGCAATCCGTGGCCGATGGTCGTCGCGGTCGTGGGGACGGCGATCGGAATGTCGACGATTGGCCGCCTCGCACGACCGGGAGGTGAGCTGGGGCGAACGCTTGGCCTCTTTGCACTTCCCTTCTTCTCGTTTCTGGTCGGCGCGATGGCCCATGTCGTCAGCCTGTCGGCGGGCCGGCGGTTGACGGTTCGTCGTGTCGCGCAGTCTTTTCGCTTCTACGGAATCGCGGCGTTCGGACTCGTGCTCGCCGGCGGATTGTTGGCTTCCAAGTGCGGCGACATTCGCGGCACGTTGACGCTGTTGTCTCCAATGCTGGCGGTGGTCGCGGCGACGCTCACCGGGGCAGGATTGATCGTTCATCAGCGAGTCACCGACTCGGAGCAAACCGGCTTTCGACTGGCGGGGACGTCGATCGCGCTCGGGGGCGGTTTGTTGGCGTTGGCCGCGCTGGTTCTGGCCTGGCCGCGTCCCGACTTGCTGGTGGCCGTCGGTCTGTTCGATGCGGTCGCGTTCACGGCAATCGCTTGGTTCGCAGCATTCCCGGCACTGAATGTCTTTGCGACAGCCTCGTTCTCGCTGACGCTGTTGGTCGGATTGGAATGGGCGACCGGCGCGATATCGGTCGTCGGGGCGACAACCGAGCTGTTGACCTTGCTCCTGCTGACGGCACGTTCCGCCCTCATCATCGCGATCCTGTCGATCGCGGCTGACGGCGTCGGCTGTCTCTTGGCGCGGTCGAAGGCGCGGCCCCAAGCCTCGGCTTATTTTGCGAGTTCGGTCGTCCACCAGATCGTTGCGGTGGCAATCGCCGTCGGGGCCGTCGTCCGCGACCTTCCCGATCAGGACCTCGCGACTGCAGTGTTCGCGCTGTTGGCCCTTCGCTGGCTTGTCGCCACGTGGTGGATCCGTCGCAGCTATGCAAGTTGGATTGCCGCGACCGCTCTGTTTGCTGCACTCGCGCACGGTTTGGTGCTGAACGACCGCCTGTCCGAAATGCTCGCGGTGCACGGCGTGGCCCCCGCCGATCCCTGGACGCTGAGCCTGATTGTGCACGCAACGATCTGCCTGGGCTGTGCCGTCCTCGCAGCCGAACCCGGCGCGAGCCCTCTTCCGTGCCTGAAGCCCGCGAACGGTTCCAGCTCTCGCCGTTCATCGCGGCAGCCATCGCCACGTCGGCGATCGCGTTGCCGATGATGCTGGACGTGCGGCACGGTCATTTCCTGACACATGGCGTTTACGCATTCTGGACCGCGGGTCTTTGGTTCGCGATCGCCGTAATGCTGGGGAACGCAGGAGTCGCAGTTGCGTCACAGATCCTGGCGACGATCGGGATCGCCTTCGCCGTCACTGGTTTTTGCAGGAAACAACTTTGGTGGACGGGCCTTTACAACGAACCGCTGTTTCTCAATTGGCAGTTCGGCGTGCTTGCGGTGTGGAGCGGGCTGTGGGTTGCCGTGCGCCGCCTGAGCCGGCGAGACGTGACTCTTTCGCGACTGCTCATTTGCACGCCGACCAGCGTCGATCGCGTTGTGCTCTGCGGCGTGGCCCTGGGATTCGCCGCGACCTGCTGGCTCGCCGTCTGGCCGGGAACGGTCGCGGAGCTGTCCTCGATCACAATTCGAGCGCTCGGGAGCCCGTACGCCGTGGCCGCGCTACTTCCGTTTGGAGTCGGCGCG
This sequence comes from uncultured Planctomycetaceae bacterium, assembly GCA_963813715.1. Classification (GTDB taxonomy): domain Bacteria; phylum Planctomycetota; class Planctomycetia; order Planctomycetales; family Planctomycetaceae; genus DASPSM01. The sequence goes on from CAWFAK010000017.1 coordinate 438,611, forward strand.
ATTTTCGCCGCCACCCACGCGCTGGTTGGGCGAGAATGGCCAAAGACATCGGCCTGGATTTTCGTCACGTGCGTCTTCAGCGTGATAATTCTCTTGGCTCCGCTGCACTTCGAATTGCACTGGCCCGGTCTTCCGAATCCCTACGGGCAAGGTTGGGGTGCCGGAGCGTGGGCCGCTTGGGCGTTGGCCCTTGTGGCGATTCTGGCGGCTCACTGGGAGCGGCCTAACCGGGCGACTCTTGTCGGAATTGCACTGTTGCTGAGTTCCGCTCCCTACCTCGCCGCGTGCCGTTGGGATGCCGATCTGCAAACGGCGACCGCTTTGCGTTGGTCCCTGGCAATTGCCGGCCTGGTCGTCGCCGTGGCGTGGGCCTCGAGGGGGCCGGTGATGCGGGTCGCGTCGCGAACGGGCGGCGGATCATCGGACAATGTGCCGAAGGAACTCCTCTCTCTCCGCAACTCGCTCATCGCGTCAACGAGCTTGCCCCTGCTAATCCTGACCGCGCAAGCGTTATTCGACGTCTTGGACGTCGGCAGAGTTCCCCTCGCCCCCATCGCTGGCTCGTTCGTTGTTCGCATGGCTCCCTACCTGTCGTACACGGTGCCGCTCGGGATCCTGGCGGCGGCATTCGTCGTTTACGCCATTGCCGATCGGCGCGTCGAGTGGGGGTTGGCGGCGACGTTCTTAGTCCAATTCGCGTTGGGCTTCGCGGCGGCTCTTGCCCTGATCCTGAGCTCCGAGCTGCAGACGGTTGCGCAAGTCACTCGCTACCTCCAAGAGATCGGCCTGTTGACCGTGATCGGCGCCGTCATCTGGTGCGGCATCGAGGCGTTCGCCCAGCGAAGAGACGTAGCGTCTGAGCCGCGCCTGGGTGCGTTCGAGACGCCGCGTTGGACGCAGCTGGCATTCGTCGCTGTTTTCGCGGGCCTGCTGATTGGCGGGGCAACGGTCGGACTTTGGCTGTCGCCCGAGCCGCTGTTTAACTCCGTGCGGCAATCTGGCACGGGACTCGGCTGGCTGTTCCTCGTTTCGGCAACGGCGGTGGGAATCTGGTCGCAACGCCGCAATTGGCCGCTCTCGGCGATCAACGTCGGACTGTTGTTCCTCGCGGCAGCGGCTGTCCTCGGAGCCGCGGCGCTGGGAAGTCGGAACTCGGCCGATAACTGGTTTTCGTTCCATATGGCGATCGGTGGGTGGTGTGGAGTCGTCGCGCTAGCCGCGGTCGCCACATCCGTGACCCGTTCGCGGGAAGGCCGCCGAGGTGCCGTTGGGATCGCGGATCGCACCCTGCTCTTGCTGCCGGTCATTCTCGCCTTTGCGTACAAAACGCAACGATTCGACCCCCTGCGTCCGTGGTGGGCGGCCGGTGCGATGATCTGGCTCTCCCTCTGTGTGATGGCGATGGCCGCGCGTGCTGAGAGCCGGGTGCGATCGTATCTTTCCCTCGTGCTCGCGGTTTTGGGCGCCGTGTCGATCGGCACGCGGCCCTGGTTGGGAGCATTTGCTCCGACCGGTCCGCAGCAGTTCCTCGATTTGGCGCACATCGTCGTTCTCGGTATGGGTCTGCACGGGCTCGCCTGGCTGGCGATCGAATTGACGCACGAGCGCCGGCGGGACCGGCCTTTCGATGAATCGTCGAGCCTGCATTCGGCGCATCACTACGCCGTCGAGATTGGGACATTGTGCCTTGGCTTCGCGTTGCTGGTCGTTTTCGCCAGGCACTCGCTTTTGCCCACTCTGACGGGCGCGACGCCGCTGGGATGGGCCGGTGTCGCCACTATGGCCGCGCTGGCCGCCGGGTCGCTTTGGGAACGTCGGGCCGAACACTCCATTCGGATCTTATACGCGTTGGGGCTGATCGCGATCGCGACGATTCTCGATTCAGAGACAACTCGACAGGCGCCATTTGATCTTCGCGGCGGCTGCCTGCCTCGCCGGTTATGCGGTGTTCTCCGGCACCCTGTGGTCCGTCCGCCGTCGCTTGAAGGAGTTTGGCCTGCGGTTGGGAATAAGTTCTTTCTCGCTCGACGGTGAGCGCGTCACTCCCTGGCTGGGGCCAACGAGCCTGGCGATCGGGGCGCTCGTAATCGGTATCGAGTTCTGGGTCGTGCTGACCTTCCAGGAACCATCGCTACGAATCAGCGGGGCTCTGGCGACGCTGGCGCTCGGCGGCGGCTTGGCGCTCTTGGCGACAACGCGAGCGCGAGGAATTTTCCAAGCTGCGGCACTCGGCGTCGCCGCGATCGCTGCCGTGCAATTCGGCTGGAGCCTGATGGCTCCGATCGGCACGTTGCCAAACGAGGAGCTGCGGCGGACGATCCGCATGATGGCGATGCTCGCGGCGACGACCTTTGTTTACGGACTGCCGCTCGTCCGCGTAGTCTCGCCGCAAAGCACCTGGTTTGCGTCGATCCGCCGGGCCGCAATCGGCGTGGCGGCGACGACGATTGCAACTCTGGCGCTCGTGCTCTTGTTTGAGATCTCGGCGTTCAACCCGACCGCAGGGACGCCGGTGAGCGTGGGCGAAAGCCTGCTCGTGGCGTTGACTCTGGTGCTGCTGGCAGCGGGACTCGTTTCGTTGGCCGTTTTGCCCGGTCGCGATCCGTTCCTGCACGCGGAGCGGCAGCGATTCCTCTACGTCTACGCCAGCGAAGTGGTCTGCGGGCTGCTCTGTGCCCACGTTTACTTGACGAATCCCCAATTTTTCCGGCACACGCTGCAGCCCTATTGGCCGCTGGTCGTGATGGCAATCGCCTACGGCGGGACGGCCGTCTCGGAACTCTTCCGGCGGCTGAAGGTGACCGTGCTGGCCGAGCCGCTTGAATACAGCGCGGCTTTCTTGCCTGTGCTGCCCGTCGTCGGTTTTTGGATGCTGAACTCGGATTTGAGTTATTCGACGATGCTGGTCGTCGTCGGCCTCTTGTATCTGTTCCTCAGCCTGCGGCGCGGATCGCTCGCATACGCTGCGGCCGCGGCCGTCGTTGGCAACGCGACTTTGTGCAGCCTGTTTTCCGAGCACGGAGTTTCGCTGCTCTTGCATCCGCAGATGTTCGTGATTCCTCCCTGCGTGACAATTCTGGCGGCCGCCCAATTGAATCGTGATCGGCTCGATCCAAAAATGCTGGCGTCGCTCCGGTACTTCGCAATCACGACGATTTACGTCAGCTCGACCGGCGAGATGTTTCAGCACGGCATCGGCACGACGCTCTGGCTGCCGATGGTGCTCGCGGGGCTGTCGTTGCTCGGCGTGCTGGCGGGGATCGTGCTTCGCGTGCGCGCCTTTCTGTACCTGGGAACTTCCTTCCTTTTGCTGTCGATCGTGAGCATGGTCTGGCACGCGTCGCGCAGCATCGGCCACGTCTGGCCGTGGTGGGTCTTCTTGTTCGCCCTGGGAGTCGGCCTGCTCACCCTGTTCGGCGTCTTCGAGAAAAAACGTCCGGAAGTCCTGGCCCTGGTCGGCAGCCTGCGCGAGTGGGAGCGCTAGTCAGGCGGTGCCCCAGCTGTCCGACAGACCGATTACACCCCTTACGCGATGGGCCGGGCTTTCCGGCGCCGCATACGCGCAACGCCCCGACCTCCTGGAAGCGGCCGACCGGGCCCTCTATCGTGCCAAGCGCGAGGGCCGCAATCGGGTCTGCGTGAGACAGACGCTTGAGCCTGTGGCCGTCGGCATTTGAAAAGTTGGCGACCCGAAGACGGCAAAGGCGAGTCGCCGCATTTCCGCGACGATTGGATATGGCATCTACGGATTGGGCGTGTGAGTGCGAATGTTCGTGAGCGGGATCGATGAGGTGAATGGCCCAACCCAGGACGATTCCTCCAATAAGTGCAATCGTGAGTCGGATGCGGTCGTGCGAATGAAATTCCAGCTCGGGCAGCAGGTCAGTGAGCGCGATACAGACAAAGACCCCGGCCGACGCGGCTATGGCCCAGCCGACAATTGTCGATTGGGAGCCGGAAAATTCGTGCAGTCCCAATACGAAGAGTCCAGCGCCCAACGGACAAATGAGTGAGAACGCCGAGTTCGCCAGCGATTGAGAGCGCGACGACCAGCCCGTAATCGCCATCAGAGAGGTGATCGACATCGAATCGATGGGCTTATGCAAAAGGACTGCCAGAAACGTTCCCAAGCCGAACAGGCCGGTTCCTCCCTCCAAGGCATCCGACTCAACGCTGGCGCCCAGCGCAAGTCCGTCGATCAATGTGTGTAAACCCATCCCCAGACAGACGCCCACCCAACTGAGCGAGTGGGCCTGCCGCCCTGAACACGAAGAATGAGCGTGGGCTGCATCGTGCTCTTTGCCCCCGTGGGTTGGATCGTAATGGTCGTGTCCATTTCCAGTCGGACCGCTTTGTAACGAAGAAGGGTCGGCTGAATGTTGGTGGCTGGCGAACATCCGCAGGATCAGGAACATTGCCACCAGGCCGACCATCATTCCAGTCGCAGCTTTATCGGGACCATCGTCACCCAGCTCGGCCAGGGCATGTGGCAGCATGTGGAAGACCCCAATCGCGAGCATCAGGCCGGCGATCACACTGATGATCACCTGCATCCTCGTATGCGACAGCTGAACTCGCTGCGGTAGCCAACCACCCAAGAGCGAGGCGCCGACGATCAACGCGCAGTAGAAGCCCAGGAGAATGCGCGACTTTGAAACCGATGTGCCCGCGATTGGGCCGCCGACTGCTGCGGACGCGAGTGGAACACGTGACGCCGGTCGCCCAGAATCGCAGCTGCAGTTCCGACTGGAAGTAATGTCGCGGGAATTCAGCGACGGGTCGGGGGCGCGAGGCGGCAAATCCTGCGCACGGCCGGCGCTGACCAAGCCACCAATGAGCGCCGCCAAGAGAAGGCGAGGGAGAACTCGCACGTTCGATCTTTCCCGGTTCGGAAGCGCACGATTCGCGCCGGCACGCTACGTGCCAAGGGCAACGGGTCAGACCGAATGCTGTCAAGCCCTCGATCCTGATGGGAAACCGTCACAATTGCAACTGAAAGCTGACACGGCACCTTGGGAGGCCGAGGTGACGTGAACCAGATTTAACCTCCGGCCTCCGGATTGACAGCTAAGGCGGAGCGACCTAAACTTCAATAGTTGCACGATTCATTGAATGAGTAACGATGTCGACACGGATGCTTGAGCGTACTCCCAAATGTTTGCCCCGCGACCATGCTCGGCGGCGAAAGGCCGAGATCGATCGCGACGCTTGCGAAAGGGCGGCCGCGATCTTTCGAGCCCTTGGTGACACATCGCGACTGCACATGCTGGCGATGCTGGCCGAAGGAGATATGTGCGTCACCGAAATCGCGGATCGGCTTGGTGATAGCCTGTCCGCCGTCTCCCAGCGGTTGAAGCTGTTGCGAAGCGAGCGAATCGTCAAACAACGACGCGAAGGCAAGCACATCTATTATTCGTTTGCGGATGGGCACGTGGCGGAAATGATCTCAAACGCGCTCGCCCACGCGGAGGAATAACCGATTCCGTCGCGCGGGCGCAGTGTTACCGGGCGCGATCCTGTAAGTGGCAGCGATCAATGCGGTCTGACCAGTAAGAAAGCGTGAAACGTTTCTGCGGACGACAAAAGGAGAGCCAAATGTCAAGTACTCTGCATTCCAATCACGCGCACAAGCACGGGTCGAACTGCGGTCACACAGCTATTGAACACCAAGGCCATGTCGACTATCTGCATGACGGACATCTGCACCACCAACTCCCCGATGGGAAGGTCGAGGAGCACAAGTTGGCAGTTGGTGCGACCAACCCGAGTGCCTGCACGCCCAACCATCACTGTGGTGGGCACGCCGACGATCACGTCCACGGCCCGAATTGCGGCCACGCCGCAGTTCCTCATGGGGACCATGTCGACTATCTCGTGAATGGACATCTGCATCATCCCCATGGATCGCATTGCGACGACCATGGCCCCGTGACCGTCAAGAGCTAGGCGGCTCCTGCCGAACCGACGCGCCCGCGTCCTGCAAGGGAGCCGCGGGCGTTCTGCTTCGTTGAGGCAGCGAAGTCGATCAAGCATTAAGCGGTCGCGCTCAAAGATTCCCAACATGACGCACGAAGTCTCAAGCCCGACGTGCGGTCACGATCACCACGGCGAGCACCAGCATCATCATCTTGCCAGTGACGACACCGGCAAGATGTGCCTCGCCTTGTTGTTGACCGTGGCGTTCGTCGTCGGTGAAACTTTCGCCGCCTGGTTCGCGCACAGCCTGGCCTTACTTTCTGACGCGGGCCATAACTTTGCCGACGCGGCGGCTCTGGGGCTGTCGTGGTATGCGCTGTGGATCGCCAGGAAGCCCGCCCACACCGGAATGACGTTCGGTTACCATCGTGTCGGCATCCTGGCCGCACTCGTCAATGCCGTTTCGCTGGTGGTCATTGCCCTCCTGATTTTTTGGGAAGCAATCGACCGGCTTCGGAATCCGGCATTGGTTGACGGCTGGCTGATGATTGGGACGTCGATTGTGGCCGTCGCCCTGAATGCGACGATCACTGTCTGGTTGCACGCCGGGGCCAAGCACGATCTCAACGTTCGCTCGGCCTATCTCCACATGGCGGGAGACGCCGTTTCCGCATTTGGTGTGCTCATTGCGGGCGTCGTCGTTGTGCTCGGCGGTTCACCCTATGCCGACGCCATCGCTTCACTTGTGATCGGCTCGCTGATCCTCTGGAGTTCGTGGGGCATTCTCAAAGAGAGCGTGAACGTTCTGTTGGAGGGGACGCCTTTCGGATTAGACATGGGTGCAGTGGAGACTGCCATCGCGGGAGTGCCGGGAGTCCTGAATGTGCACGACCTTCACGTCTGGACCGTGGGGCCAGGTGTCATTGCTTGCAGCTGCCACGTCCTCGTAACCGAACAGACGATCCGGGAGGGCCAGCAGATCCTGAAGTCGGTCGTCGACGTACTGGGAGAGCGCTTCGCCATCAGCCACACAACCGTTCAAATCGAAGTCGAAGGTCACGAGGTGGACGAAATGTATTGCACATTGCGAAAACGGCCTGGTCACTCTCATTTGCATCACGGCCATCGACACTGATCAATTAGCTTGCTCAGATTCGCCCGCGTTCTACTTAGTTCAGTTGGACTGTTTCAAGCTCACGTATTTCAGTTCGTCTGGGACTGAATAAGTCCTCACGCAGAGAGTGAGCGAGGCCACGGGAAAACGCTGAAACTCGTGCCTTCCCGTGCTTGCGCGAAGCTTGTGTGGAGGCGCTAATTTGGAGACCGCGTGCCGATTGAGTCTTCGATGTGGGTTGGAGGTCGCTGAATTCGCAATCGAAGGATAGGCACGTATCCAGCGGCTGCATTGCGTGGAGCCAACTTGCTCGGCATCTCGTCATAATCGCCGCTATCGAATGCCGCGTGCGACACGTTCCGCAAGCATGTGGTGAAGTCGCCGCGCGATCTCGAAATGGGCCGGATAAGGGAAACATCGGCTGCCGCCTTTGCCGCATCCCTCGTGGAATCGGGTCGGATGACGAAGTGCAGGTAGCGGGGGTCGAACTCGCGCGTTCGATCGCGCGAAGGTCGACCGGCCTAGCTGACCGACAGCACGTTGACGTTGAAGACGAGGATCGAATTGGGCGGGATCGACGAGCCCGACCCGCTGGTGCCGTAGGCGAGCGTCGACGGGATGATGAGCTGCGCCACCGTGCCGACGGGCAGCAGTTTGAACGCTTCGTCCCAACCGGCGATGACTTGGCCGGCGCCGAGTGTGAACGTGAACGGAGTCACGTGGCCGAACTTGGAGTCGGTGTTGGAGTCGAACTCGGTGCCGAGCGTGCCGTCCGAGTTCAACAGGAAGCCGGAATAGTCGACGCTGACCGTCTGACCGATGGCCGGGGTGGCCCCTGTGCCCCGGGTCGTGATCACGTAATTCAAACCGTCCGCGGTGGTCGTGGCAGTGAGGTTATTCGCCTGCAAATACTTGTTGATGATGGCCGTGCCGTCGGTGATCGTGCCCGTCCCGGTCTGCGTGTTCCCTTGGTTGTCGGTGCTGGTGACGGTGACGGTGGTGACCGGCGACGCGAGCGTGGCGCCGCCCAGGTTCAGGGACCAGTTGCCGGCCGACGGCGACGTTAACTGCGAATTGGTTCCGAGCGTGTACGTCGTCCCGTTGGCTGCGACTGTCAGCACCGACGTGTTGACCGAATCGAACGTGCCGGTGATCACTGGCGCCGTGTTGAGGGTGGTGGTCTGCGAATTCACCGTCGGTGCGGCGAGAGTCGGCGTCGTGTTGTTGAAGGTGGCGTTGCGAGTCTTCGGCGTGACGGAGAAGAAGACCGACTGCGGATCCTGGTTGATCGTGATCCCGTTATGCGGCGACCCGAGGAACGAAACGGCGCTCTGAAATTCATTCTGGCCGGCGTTGGCGCTGTTGAGATTGACGACGCCGCTTTGCCCCATCTGGATCGTGGCTCTGCCGGTGTAGGTCGTGTCGCTCGAGGTCAGCGTGCTGTCTTTCCCCGGCTCGACGTTGTGCAGCTTTCCCGTGATGGTCGAACCGTTGAGCGTGAGCGCGCCGACTCGGTCGGTCAGGTTGCCGCCGATGGTGGTCGATTCGAGATCCAGCGTGTCGCCGGAGGATTTGCCCAGGCGGGCGTCGAGATTGCCAGTCACCGACGAATTTTGGATGGTGACGCTATCGGTGGATCGCCCGCCGTGGATGTTGATCTTGTCCGCGTCGACGTCGCTGAGCGTAATCGAGTTGCTTTGCTGGCTGGCATTCACGCCGACGTTGAGCGAGGCGAGCGTGGACGACCCGTCGCCGCTGATGTTGACGCTGTTGTCGTGGTGATTGAGCGCCAGCGAGATCGAGGCGGGCCCCGTGATGTTGATGGTGTCGGTCGATTCCGTTTGACCGTTGACGCGGAACTCCGTGTCGGTCCCGCCGGTGAGCACTACCTGAGAGCTGGTGTACGAGATGGTGACGCTGTCCTGCTCGGTCGTACTGCCGCCCCGCTGTTCGGTCAGGTGGATCGAATTACCGCTGACGTGGACGCCAACCAGCAGGGTGAGCATCTGGCGCCCTTCGAGCGACTCGATGTGAGCGATCGGGCCTCCGACGGAGCAGCGTCGACGCGCGCGGACTCGCCGCCCGGCCGCGCGTCCGCCCTGGCGTTTGAGCCACGCGGCAATGTGGTGAGTCCAACTTCGGGGCATCGTCGAGTGGTAGCTCGCATGAAGAGGATTGTCCGGTCGTCCTGGTCCGACCGCAGGATGGACCGGAAAAGGGGCAGACCGAAAAGGTATCGTCCGGGGACGAATCGGCCGCACAGGCAATTTTAAATGACGGGAGGGGCACCGGCCAGACGTTGGAAGGGTTGAAAAAGGCTAATTTATACGTCTTCACGGATTGAGGGGCTTGTGCTCGATGCGCCGGCGGCCGCCTGTGCGGAACGTTCCGAACGTGCACTGGGAGACCGTCGGCCTGATCTCGGGCTAAATTCGTGGCGGAGGCCGGCTCAGCTTGTTCCGTCTTAATTTGTCCCGGCAGCCGCGGCCTTGTCGATCGCTTCGTCGATCTGGCCCCGCAGCGTCCCCTCGTCCTTCTCGGTGAGGGGCTCTTTTTTCCGGACCGAGCAGATGATTGCGATGTTGTAACCGTCGGGCCGCTGCCGAATGATCGCCGTAGTCCCGGGGATACTGCCAAAGAAGAACCATTGCTTGTCCTGGCCCAGTTGGCGGGGCTGCCCGTTGGCCCAATAGTGGTCAAAGAATTTGCATAGGGCCGGTGCGGTCGCGACCAGGCCGCCAAACGAATCCATCAGCTCGACGGGCACGTCCTTGACCGGAGACCAGACTTCGCGCGGATCGCGGTCGCTGGCGAAGTGCCGTCCACCCCGAATGTCCTCAATGCCCAGCGGTTTCAGAATGTCGTCGCGCACGTAATTGACGTACGACTTGGCCGTCGCCTTTTCGATCACGCGACCCAGCACGCAATAGCCGAAATTCGAGTTGACCGTCTGCGTTCCGGGATCGAACTGCAACGGCTCGCTCAGCATATAGCGAACCACCTCCAGCGGCCGCAGTCGCCGCGTGACGTGCAGGGTTTTGTTTATGTCGTGGACGTGCAGAAACGGGTCGTACTGGCTGGCGTCCCAGCCCCCCTGGTGCTCGAGCAACTGATCGATCGTGATGACGTCGAGTCGGTGATCGGGATTGTCCGGTCGCAGCGGCTTGAGTTTGAGATACGGGAAGACTTTGGTGTCGCCCGTCAGCTTGCCGTCGCGAATCAGTTTGTGGACGGCGGCGGCCGTAATCGACTGGGTGATGCCGCCGATCCGCAACAGCGCGTCGGGCAGCGTGTGCTTCGTCTCTTGAGAATCGCGCCAACCGTAACCGCGGGAAAAGACCGGCTTATTGTTGAGCGAGACGGCCGCGGTCGCTGCCGGGCAGTCGTTGCGATCCATGAACTCCATTACCGCTTTGTCGACCCCGGCGTAGGCCCGCACCGGCGTGCCCGTTGGCGTCGGCGTTTCGCCCGACAGTCGATCGCCGCCGATGGCTACCGGGGCAATCGCCGCCACGACGGATGCCGCGATGGAGAGCACGTGCAGGCTGGGAGTGTGGACCCGATTCTGGCGTCGACGATACCGGGCCATCGCATGATCTCACTTCAAGTTGAAGGATCACCGAGCGCCCGTGCCGCGGTGATCGATTCAGGTCGGTTGCCCGTCGGCCGTTTGGCGATCAGCAAAATGCTTGAGGCCGGGCAAGCCGTCGATACTCTGCCGGTTCTTCGTGGTCTTGTACTCGGCGATTCCTTCCGGCCCCTTGCGGTCGCACCAGGCCGGGAGCTGGGTGCGGTCGCCCTTGAATTCGTAAAGCGGAATTCCGTAGCCGCAGGAGTCGGCGATCATCTCCACATGTAGAACAATGATCGACCGTGGGGAGTCATATTGCGGCAACTGTCCGGCATACGTGTCCCAGGCGATGTCATTGGGCTCGATGGCTTGGCCGCGGCCGCGCAGCCGGAGGATTCGCGGCGGTCCCTGGAACGCGCAAAAACATGATCGTCAGGCGGCCATTTTCGCGGAGATGGGCCACCGTTTCGATGCCGCTGCCCGTGAAATCGACGTAGGCGACTGTCGTCGGTCCGAGAATCCGCAGGCAGTCGAGCCCTTTTGGCGAAACGTTGACGTGGCCATCGGCCGCGAGCGGCGCCGTGGCGACAAAGAACATCTTCTGCTGCCCGATGAATTCGCGAAGGGCTGCGTTCAGTTCGGGATAGAGGCTGCCCACTTCGGCTCCGTGGCTGGGCTGAGTTGCGGCCCGATTTTCGCTCTTGGCTCTATGTTAGCACGCGTCGGCAAAACTTCGGAGAGTGCGGTATTGTGCGCGGAATGCTTACGTGCGTTTACTCGGTTAAACCATAGATTCCGCGATCCCTCGTCTATAAAATGACAAACGCGATGCGACCGACCGCGCCGTGCTCGCTGCGCGAGAGTTCTACGCGGGGAACCGGTCCGCACCGGGGCGGAGAGTCCGGATGGAACGCCGAGCCGTCACGGTCGAAGGTATTGTGCAAGGCGTCGGTTTCCGGCCCTTTGTCTACTCGCTGGCGGCGCGGCTCGATCTCGTCGGGTTCGTCCAGAATCAATCTGGTCGTGTGCGAATCGAGGTCGAGGGGAACCCCAGCTCGCTCGAGCGTTTCGTTCGCGAGCTGCACGAACAGGCGCCGCCGCTGGCGCGGATCGACGCGATCACATCCCAGTCGGAAGCGCCGCGCGGCGAGACAAAGTTCCGCATCGAGGCCAGCGATCACGACGGCGACAGTCCGATTTTCATTTCGCCCGACGTCGCCACCTGTCCCGACTGCCTGGCGGAGCTCTTCGATCCGTCCGATCGGCATTACCGCTATCCGTTTCTGAACTGCACCAATTGCGGACCGCGGCTGACGATTATTGAAGGTGCGCCTACGATCGGGGACGCACGACGATGGCCGCGTTTCCAATGTGTGCCGATTGCGCGGCCGAGTACGCCGACCCTCGCGATCGCCGCTTTCACGCCCAACCGGCCGCCTGCCCCGCTTGCGGACCGCGACTTTCGATTTGCAATGCCGACGGACGGCCCATCGAATCGAACGATCCGGTGGTGACCTTTGTCGAAGCACTCCGCCAGGGACAGATCGGTGCGATCAAGGGTTTAGGCGGCTATCACCTGGCCTGCGCCGCCGCCCGCGCGAGCGTCGTTCAGGAGTTGCGGCAGCGCAAACACCGCGATGAAAAGCCGTTCGCCGTGATGGTGCGGGACGTCGAGACGGCCGCTCGGCTGTGCGAGATCGATGCCGACGAACGGGAACTGCTGGAGTCGCCGCGGCGGCCCATCGTCCTGCTGCGGAAGCGGCCGACGTTGGGCGAGCTCGTCTGCGACGCCGTCGCACCGGGCAATCCGCGCTTGGGGGTCATGCTCCCCTATACCCCACTACATCACTTGTTGTTCGCGGAGTTTCCGCGGCAGTCGCTGGTGATGACGAGCGGCAATCGCTCGGACGAGCCGATCGCTTACGAAGACGCCGACGCCTTCGAGCGATTGCGCGGCATCGCGGACGTGTTTTTGATCCACAATCGGCCCGATCCATGTACGCTGCGACGATTCGGTGACGCGGATTGTCGATTCGCGCGAATCGCCCGTCCGCCGCTCGCGCGGCTATGCGCCGCAGCCGGTGCCGTTGCCCCTCGCCTGCCCGCGGCCGATTCTGGCGGTCGGCGGGCAGCTGAAGGGCGTGTTTGCCCTCGGCCGCGGCCGGCAGGCCTTTTTGAGCCATCACTTGGGCGACCTTGACCAGTGGGACGCGTACCGGGCGTTCGTTCGTGACGTCGGGCTTTACGAAGAGCTGTTCGCCGTCGTCCCCGAGTTGATCGTTCACGATCTGCATCCCGATTACGCGTCGACGAACTACGCCCGCCAGCGCGGTTCGTCCACCGGAGTTCCCCTGTTAGCCGTGCAGCATCATCATGCGCACGTGGCCAGCGGGATGGCCGAACACGGTCTCGATGAGCCGGTCATCGGCGTGTCGTTCGACGGCACGGGATACGGGACCGACGGAGCGATCTGGGGAGGCGAATTCCTCGTCGCCGATTACCGAGGCTTTCGTCGCGCCGCCCATTTGCGCTACGTCGGACTGCCGGGGGGCGATTCGGCCGTTCGCGAGCCGTGGCGGATGGCGGCGGCCCACCTGCTCGACGCCGGCTGTTCGTACGAACTGCTGGCTGCGCGGATCGAACCCACCAAGCTGCGGACGATCGCCGCCATGCTCGAGCGGAGAATCAATACGCCGCTGACGTCGAGCGCCGGCCGCCTGTTCGACGCGGTGAGCGCGCTGGCCGGCGTCCGCGATACGACCAGTTACGAGGGCCAGGCGGCGATCGAGCTGGAATGGCTGGCGGAGCAGTCGCGAGCCTGCCGGAGCCTATCCCTTTGAGCTCACCCCGGTCACCGAGAGTTCTCAACCAGCCGCGCCTGCGACCGCCGCGCCGTGGCAAATCGATACGCGGCCGCTGATTCGTGCCGTTGCTGCCGACGTGCAGCAGGGGGTCGACGCCGCGCCGCGTGGCCCGCCGCTTCCACACGTCGATCGTCGAAATGATTGCGACGACCTGCGCGCTCATTCGCGAGCAATGCGGGATCGACGCGGTCGTCCTCAGCGGCGGCGTTTTCATGAACGCGCTGGTTGCCACCGAATCGGCGGCCCGGCTCTCCGCGGACGGCTTTCGCGTTTACCGACACGTGCTCGTCCCGCCGAACGACGGGGGGATCAGCCTCGGGCAATTGGCGATCGGGGCGGCCGCACTCGCCCATGGGACGGTCACTTCTTTACCGCGGGCATCGGAATTGCACACGCCGGTCGCGGTGGCCGGACCGAGGCCCGGTCAGCCGTCGCCGCGAACTGCTCGAACCACTCGAACCGAGATTGGTCTCAACTCTGCCGCCCGTCGCCCTTGCTTAGCCCCGCACGCACGACAGGAAGGATGAACGCATGTGTCTCGCCATACCGGGCAAAGTCGTCGACCTGTATCGGGAGCACGACGTTTTGATGGGGAAGGTCGACTTCGGCGGCGTCTCGAAGCGGGTCTGCCTCGAGCACACGCCCGAAGTGCAGCCGGGGCAATACGTCATCGTCCACGTTGGCTTCGCGTTGCAGGTCGTGGACGAAGAGGAGGCGAAACAAGTCTTTTCGTTCCTGGAAGGGATGAACGAACTGGGCGAGCTGCAAACGGACCAGACCTGAGGGCGAGCGCCGCGAGTGTAAGCCGGCCGGTTCCGAATTATTGCCGGGCTCTTTTCTGTTGACTGGCAAGCCCGACGAGGTCGGAGGAATCAAAAACCAAGAACCGGCATGACACTCGCCGCTCGCCGGGAGGGTGAAACCGTGAAGTACCAGCAGGAATATCGCGACCCGGTCGCCGCCCAGAAGTTGCGGCAGGCGATTGCCGGGATCACCACGCAACCCTGGACGATCATGGAGGTCTGCGGCGGGCAGACGCATTCAATCGTCAAATATGGGATCGACGAACTGTTGCCACCGAAGGTCGAGCTGGTGCACGGACCGGGTTGCCCGGTCTGCGTCACGCCGCTGGAGCTGATCGACCGGGCCATCGCCATCGCCGCGCGACCCGAAGTGATCTTCTGTTCGTTCGGCGACATGCTGCGCGTCCCCGGCAGCCGGCGGGATTTGTTTGACGTGAAGGCGGCGGGCGGCGACGTGCGCATCGTCTATTCGCCGCTCGACTGTTTGAAAATCGCCGAGCAAAATCCGGATCGCACCGTGGTGTTCTTCGCGGTCGGCTTCGAGACCACGTCGCCTCCCAACGCGATGGCCGTCATGCAGGCGAAGCGGCGCGGGATCAAGAACTTCGCCGTGCTGGTTTCGCACGTGCTGGTGCCGCCGGCCATGCGGGCGATCCTTTCGTCGCCGACCAACCGCGTGCAGGGTTTCCTGGGAGCAGGGCACGTCTGCGCCGTGATGGGCTACGAGGAATACGAGCCGCTCGCGCAAGAGTTTCAAATTCCCATCGTGGTCACCGGTTTTGAGCCGCTCGATCTGCTGGAAGGCATCTACCGCTGCGTCAGCATGCTGGAGGCGGGCAAGGTGGGCGTGGAAAATCCGTATGCCCGCGCCGTTCGCCGCGAGGGGAATCGGCCGGCCCGCCAGCTCGTCGACGACGTCTTCGAAGTCGGCGACCGCAAATGGCGGGGCATCGGCACCATTCCGCAAAGCGGCCTGAAACTGCGGCCGGAATTCGCCGAATACGACGCGGAAACGCGGTTCGCGGTGTCTCAGCTCGAGGTGCTCGAATCGGACGTCTGCATCAGCGGGCTGATCCTGCAGGGCATCCGCAAACCGCACGAGTGTCCGGCATTCGGCAAGACGTGCACGCCGGAGCGACCGCTCGGTGCGACGATGGTTTCTTCGGAAGGGGCCTGCGCGGCTTACTACAACTACGGTCGCTACCGGGGAACGACGCCGGTGCCGCGTTTGAGGTTTTATTGCATGACGGACGCCAGATGAATGAACCTCGCGACGTCGATTTCGACCGCATGAGCTGTCCGCTCCCGCTGACGGACTACGACCATGTTTTGCTGGGGCACGGCAGCGGCGGCAAACTGACGGCCGACCTCATTCAGCGCGTTTCTTGCCCGAGCTGGGCAATCCGATTCTGGACGCGCTGGAAGATCAGGCCATCGTCCCGTTCGGCGCAGGTCAGGGCGGCGCAGCAAATGCGCAGCGACCAACGGGCATGCCGCCCCGCGGCTGGCTTTCACTACTGACTCGTTCGTCGTCCGGCCCCTGTTCTTTCCCGGGCGGCGACATCGGCCGTCTGGCTGTGCACGGCACGGTGAACGATCTGGCGGTCGGCGGTGCGATCCCGCTCTATCTCTCCGCGGCCTTCATCCTCGAAGAAGGCCTGCCGATGAACGATTTGCGGCGGATCGTCACCTCGTTGGCCGAGGCGTGTCGCGAAGCGAACGTCCAGCTCGTCACCGGCGACACCAAGGTCGTCGACCATGGCAAAGGTGATCAGATCTTCATCACGACTTCGGGCATCGGCATTGTGCCGGCGGGTCGCCGGCTGTCGATCCGCAAAGCGCGGCCCGGCGATCGCGTGATCGTGTCGGGCACGATCGGCGACCACGGCATCGCCATCATGTCGCTGCGCGAAGGGATTGAATTCGAGACCGTGCTCGAGAGCGACTCCGCCGCCCTGCACGATCTCACCCGAGTGATGCTGGACGCGTGTCCGGAGATCCGCTGCATGCGCGATCCGACGCGCGGCGGCGTCTCCAGCGCGCTCAACGAATTGGCCGCCGCCTCGAACGTCGGTGTCCATATCCATGAGCCAAAGCTCCCCGTCCGAGCGGAGGTCTCGGCGGCATGTGAAATGCTCGGTTTGGATCCCCTTTACGTGGCGAACGAGGGAAAACTCATCGCCGTGGTGCCGGCCGAGCACGCGGAACGTGTCTTGAGCGTCATGCGACAACATCCTCTGGGCGCAATTCCGCGCTCATCGGTGAGATCGTCCAGGACCATCCGGGGATGGTCATCATGCGGTCGGTCATCGGAGGGGACCGCGTCGTCACCATGCTGGCAGGAGAACAGCTCCCGAGAATCTGCTGAATTTGCCGACGATTGGCCACGCATCCAATTCGCCGCCATCCGCCAAAACCTCACCAAAACACGAGGAGATCCCATGATTAAAGGGAATGGCAGGAGTACGGGGCAAACGATTCAGGCGAGACGCCCACCCGACGTGAAAGAGATTCACGTCGTCTGGATGACCGGCGGGCTGAGCTGCGACGGCGACAGCGTGTCGATCACCGCCGCCATGCAGCCCAGCGTCGAAGATGTGGTGATGGGGGCCATTCCCGGTTTGCCCAAGGTCCACCTGCACAACCCAGTCCTCGCCTACGAGAACGGCGATGACTTCATGAAGTGGTGGTACATGGCGGAAAAGGGTGAACTCGATCCGTTCGTTCTGGTCATGGAAGGATCAATCCCCAATGAGCGAATCAAAGCCGAAGGGTACTGGGCGGCCTTCGGCACGAACCACGAAACGGGTCAACCGATAACCACCTGTGAATGGATCGATCGGCTGGCGCCGAAAGCGTTGGCGGTCGTCGCGGCCGGCACGTGCGCGACCTACGGCGGAATTCATGCCATGATGGGTAATCCCACCGGTGCCATGGGCCTGGCCGACTACCTCGGCTGGACTTGGAAGTCGAAGGCCGGCGTGCCGATCATCAACGTCCCGGGCTGTCCGGTGCAGCCGGACAATTTCATGGAGACGTTGCTCTACCTGCTTTACCAGGTCGCCGGCCTCGCTCCGATGATCCCGCTTGACGATCAGCTGCGGCCGAAGTGGCTCTTCGAGCACACAGTGCATGAAGGCTGCGATCGCGGCGGCTACTACGAAGAGGGGCAGTTCGCACACGAGTACGGCAAGCCCGAATGCCTCGTGAAGCTCGGCTGCTGGGGACCGGTCGTCAACTGCAACGTCACCAAGCGCGGTTGGATGGCCGGCATTGGCGGTTGCCCGAACGTCGGCGGCATCTGCATCGGCTGCACGATGCCGGGCTTCCCCGACAAATTCATGCCCTTCATGGATCCGCCTCCGGGCTCGATGGTCTCCTCGTCCGCTTCCCGGGCCTACGGGAGCGTGATCCGGTCCTTGCGGAAAATCACGCAGCGTACGGCCAACAAGGAGCCAAAGTGGCGTCATCCGGGGAATGTACTGACGACCGGTTACACGGCTTCCCGTTGACCTGTCCTTCGGGACGGGCGGGCCTGATTCGGTGCGACGCCGATCAGGCCCAACGCACGGCCGACGGCTCCGCGACACGCGGACAGAATACTTGGTCCGGATGCAGCTGCACGTTTGAGGAACACCAAATAAAACCGGCCGGCGCGTCTCGCCGGCCGCCAACGGAGAATCGACCATGGCGACTGCTATTCTTCCGAAAACCGCGGCCGACAAGGAGCCGGGCAAGCTGGTCGAAATGAGCTGGGATCCGATCACCCGGATCGTCGGCAGTCTGGGCATCTTCACCAAGATCGACTTTGCCAAGAAGCAAGTCGCCGAGTGCTACAGCACTTCGTCGATCTTCCGCGGCTACAGCATCTTTATGAAGGGCAAAGATCCGCGGGACGCCCACTTCATTACCAGCCGCATCTGCGGGATCTGCGGCGACAACCACGCGACATGCGCCGTGCTACGCCCAGAACATGGCCTTTGGCGTCGTGCCGCCGGCGCTGGGCGAGTGGATCATCAACCTGGGTGAAGCGGCCGAATACATGTTCGACCACAACATCTTCCAGGACAATCTGGTCGGCGTCGACTTCTGCGAGCAGATGGTGAAGGAGACCAATCCCGGCGTCTGGGAAAAAGCCAGAAAGACCGAGTCGCCCAATGCCGCCGCGCACGGTTACAAGACCATCGGCGACATTATGACGGCCCTCAATCCGTTTACCGGCGACTTCTATCGCGAGACGCTGCAAGTCAGCCGCATGACGCGCGAGATGTTCTGCCTGATGGAAGGCCGGCACGTCCATCCGTCGACCTTGTATCCGGGCGGCACCGGCACCGTCCCCACGGTGCAGCTCTTCACCGACTACCTCGTACGTTTGATGCGGTACGTCGAGTTCATGAAGAAGTGCCTGCCGCTGCACGAAGACCTGTTCAACTTCTGGTACGAGGCGCTGCCCGGCTACGAAGAGGTGGGCCGCCGCCGCATCCTGCTCGGTTGCTGGGGTTCGTTCCAGGACCCGGCTGTGTGCGATTACCAATACCGCACGATGAACGAGTGGGGCAACGCGATGTTCGTCACCCCGGGCATCGTGGTCGACGGCAAACTCGTCACCACGAACCTGGTCGATATCAACCTGGGCATCCGCATTCTCCTCGGCAGCTCGTATTACGACGACTGGGAGAACGAAGAGACGTTCGTGCGGCAGGACCCGCTGGGCAACCCGGTCGATCGCCGGCACCCGTGGAACCAGACAACCATTCCCAAGCCGCAGAAGCGCGACTTCGGCGGCAAGTACACGTGGGTGATGTCGCCCCGCTGGCTCGATAAGCGGACGGGCGACCACCTGGCCCTCGACACGGGGGGCGGACCAATCGCTCGGCTGTGGGCGACGGCGCTCGCCGGCAAAGTCGACATCGGCTACATCAAGGCGACCGGCCAGAGCGTGAAGATGATGCTGCCCAAGACGGCCACCAAGCCCGAAGTCGAGTTCGAGTGGAAGATCCCGAAGTGGAGTAACGCCATCGAGCGCGACCGGGCGCGCACGTATTTCCAGGTCTACGCGGCTTGCTGCGGTCTGTATTTCGTCGAGCAGGCACTTCGCGAGCTGCACTCGGGTCGCACGGAGACCTGGGCTCCGTTCAAGGTGCCCGACGAAGCGATCGGCTGCGGCTTCCACGAGGCGGTCCGCGGCGTGCTGTCGCATCACGTCGTGATTCGCAACGGCAAGATTGCCAACTATCACCCGTACCCGCCGACACCCTGGAACGCCAACCCTCGCGACAGCTACGGAACGCCCGGTCCGTACGAGGACGCCGTCCAGGGGACGCCGATCTTCGAGGAGAACGGCCCGGACAAGTTCAAAGGCATCGACATCATGCGGGCGGTCCGCAGCTTTGATCCGTGCCTCCCCTGTGGAGTGCACATGTTCCTGGGGAATGGCCGCACGCTCGATGTTCGGCACCAGCCGATGTTCGGAGTGCCGAACGCGTGAAGGACGCCGGAGGGCAAGCTGCCAGCTTGTCCGCCGACGTGGGAGGGCGAAGCTCGGCTCGACTGTCGGACGGAAATCCGCCGAGCGACAGCGAGTGAGTTACATCCTGAAAGAGCAGCCTGACGCAGCAACGAAGACGCGGCAACAGAACCGAGGCTCGGCGGGAGCCTCGCTCTCCCGGATGGGATTGGTCAGAATGAGCCCCGCGTTGGTCTGAAGCCGACGGATGGGAGATCGAATGGCCTTCGTGGATCGAACGCATGCCTGAGCCCACGCCCCTGCCCCAAGGAATGGATCGGATCGAGGAGCTGGTCGCGCGGATCGAAGGGGCCGCCGATCCGAGTTTACGAGACGACGCGCTGGCGTTAGTCCAACTACTGCTGGATCTGCATCGCCAAGGCTTGGCGCGGATTATCGAGATCGCCGGCCATCCCGACACCTCGCGTCTAAACGGGGGGTCGTCGAATGGAAAAGCGGCGAACGGCGCCGCGTTAAATGGCACGGCGGCGAACGGCGCCGCGTCGAATGGAATGGGCGAACTCATTCACCGCCTGGCGGCCGACGAGCGGGTGGCTCCGCTCTTGATGCTGCACGATTTGCATCCTGTCGACTTGCCGACCCGCGTGGAGCAGGCGCTCGAAAAGGTGCGACCCCTGCTCCGTTCGCACGGTGGCGACGTCGAACTGGTCGATCTCAGCGACGGAGTCGTCAAACTCAAGCTCGATGGCAGCTGTCACGGTTGTCCGTCGTCGTCGATCACGCTGCGGAATGCCATCGAAGAGGCGATCTTCGAGTTCGCTCCCGACATCGAGCGCCTGGAAGTGGCGGGCGTCGTCGATCCGCCGCCCGACTTCCGGATTCGTCCCTTTGGAGGCCATTCGCGTCCGATAGCACGCTTCTGCTGCCTACATTTGCGTCGTCTGGAACCCCATGTCCGCTGGCTTCTCTTCGCTGAAACAAACTCTGGGCCGCTTCCGCGAGGCGAACAAACCGCGCGAGCCGGTCGAGCGTTGTGAGCTGTGCGGACTGCCGCTGGCGACCGAACACCGGCACCTGGTGGAGCTCGCCACTCAGCGGCTGATCTGCTCGTGCGAAGCGTGCGGACTGCTCTTTTCTGGCCAGGCGACGAAATATCGCCGCGTGCCGCTGCGGTTCTTGCTGCTGCAGGATTTAGTCTTGAGCGACGCGCAGTGGGACAGCCTGTTGATCCCGATCAATATGGCCTTCTTCTTCCACAACACGCCGCGCTCGCGGGCGGTGGCGATCTACCCGAGCCCGGCCGGTCCGATGGAGTCGCTGCTGGACTTGTCGTCGTGGAGCGA
Source organism: uncultured Planctomycetaceae bacterium (assembly GCA_963813715.1). Classification (GTDB taxonomy): domain Bacteria; phylum Planctomycetota; class Planctomycetia; order Planctomycetales; family Planctomycetaceae; genus DASPSM01. The sequence goes on from CAWFAK010000017.1 coordinate 459,689, forward strand.
GCTGGTCGCGGCCAACCCCGCTCTCCGCACGATGGAACCAGATGTGGAGGCGCTGCTCGTCGATCGGATCAGCCGCAACACGCAGCAGGCCGGCGGCCACGAGCGGACTGGCGCCGAGGGGCCGCGCTACTTTTTGGTGCCGATCGACGCCTGCTACAAGCTCGTCGGCCTGATCCGCGCGCATTGGCGCGGCCTCTCCGGCGGACAAGAGGTCTGGCGCGAGATCGAGAAGTTTTTCACGGAGCTCCAAAGCAAATCCCAGGTCATCGACGATCAGTCGCGACGCTTCCCCAACGTTTGATGTTTTGCGACGCGTTAATGCGTCTCGGTTGAAATGAGCCCAACATGCCCGACCTGAGTTTCACTATCGCTGCGGCCGAACCGATTAGGTTTGCCGCGGTTCCCACGCTGGGCTTCCGGCTGGAGGTGGCGCAACCGGCGGGCGGGCAGCCGGTCGAAAACATCCTGCTGCAGGCGCAGATTCAGATCGATACGACGCGGCGCCGCTACAGCCCCGAGGAACAGGCCGGCCTCCGCGATCTATTCGGCGACATTTCCAATTGGAGCCGCACGCTGCGGACGATGCACTGGACGCACGCAAACGTGTTGGTGCCGGCGTTCGAGGAACGCATTGCCGTCGATCTCGCTGTCCCTTGCACCTTCGACTTCAACGTGGCGGCCACGAAGTATTTTCACGCGCTCGACGACGGCGAAGTGCCGCTCACGTTTCTATTCAGCGGCACGGTCTTTTATCGCGATGAAAACGGTGGCCTGCAGATGACGCGGGTCCCCTGGACTAAAGAAGCCCAATATCGGCTCACCGCGAGCACCTGGCGGTCGATGATGGACGCCTATTACCCCAACACGGCCTGGCTCTGCCTGCAGCGGGAGACCTTTGAAAAACTCGCCGCGTGCAAACGCAGCCGCGGTATCCCGACTTGGGAACGCCTCATCGAGGAACTGCTGGCGGCCGATCCCGACGCGGCCCCTGTCATCTCAGCCGCAGGCAACGGGCACGATCACGCATGAATCTCGAACTGGCCAAAAAGATCGCCGACGCCGTCCTCTACGAGGGGTACATCCTCTATCCGTACCGCGCGTCGGCCATCAAGAACCGCCAGCGGTTCAATTTCGGCGTCCTGATGCCCGGCGAATGGGCCGAGCGTCAGCAAGCGGGCGAGACGGGCCGCACGCACGCGGAATGCCTGATCGAGGGGGATGCTGCCGCGGATCGACGTGCGCGTTCGTTTTCTGCAACTCGTCGCGCGGGAAGTTGGCCGGATTCGTCCCGGCACTGCCCGGCACGGAGCTGGAAACACCCCAATACGAAATCGTGCCCGAACTCGAAATTGACGGGGAGATCTTGCAGAGCTGGGAAGAAGCCATCGATCGCGAGATCGTGGCGCCGGATCTCAATCTCTCGCGGCTTGCCGAGGCGCCCTTCACTGTCCGTTGGGAAAGCGAAACCCAGCAATCGAGCGAGACGCTGCGAAATGCGGACGGGCAGATCGTCGGCGCCATCGTCCGCCGTCACCAGCCGATCCAGGCTGTCGTCACGATTCACTCGGAGCGGCTCGGCGACCACCTGTGGAAGCTAAAGGTCGACGTCGAAAACGTGACCCGGCTAGCGACCGACGTGCCACGGTTCGAGGCCCAACTGAGTGCGCTGGCGTCGGCCCATGTGCTGCTCGCGGCACAAACGGGGCAGTTCGTTTCGCTGCTCGAGCCGCCGGACGAACTGGCTGAGGCGGTCGCCGGCTGCCAGAACCGTGGCCTCTGGCCGGTGCTCGTGGGGAGCCACGGCAATCGCGATCTGATGCTCGCGTCGCCAATTATTCTGTACGACTATCCGCAGGTGGCGCCCGAGAGCGACGGCGACTATTTCGACGGCACCGAAATGGACGAAATGCTCGCCCTCCGCGTGATGACGCTGACCGACGACGAAAAGCGGGCGATGCGCGGCGTCGATCGGCGGGCCCGCGAAATTCTCGAACGGACCGAGGCCCTCTCGCAAGCAAGCCTGATGCATCTGCACGGCACGATTCGCGATTTGAAGGAGGTCGCCAAGCCCTGATGCAAGAAATCGATTTCGACAACCTGGAGGGGGGGTCGCAGCGGCAGGAGAGCGTCCGCGTGTTCGGTGTCGAGCTGCGCCGGGCGACCAGGTTCGCCTCTGGCCCAAGGCCGGTGCCGACATCATGGATCTGGCGCTCGCGGGCAAGATTGCCACGATCGAAGCCATCGAGACCGACTATGAAGGGCGGACGCATTTGGCCGTCGTCATCGACGATGATCCCGGTCGCGACCTAGGAATGCTGCGGCAGCCGGGGCACCGCTTTTTCTTTTCGCTGGCCGAAGTCGAGCCGATGAAACTGCCGGACAACCAGCCGGCGGACAATCAACCGGCGGCCGACGCGGGCGATGGGCCGGCACCGAAAGCGACCACCTGACGGAAGCGACCACGCGATGGACGCAAGTATGCGAGTGCTGATCGCCGGAATCGGGAATATCTTCCTAGGGGATGATGCATTCGGCAGCGAGGTGGCCCGTCGACTGCAAGCATGCCCCTGGCCGGCCGGCGTCCGCGTCGTCGATTTTGGGATTCGGGGATTCGATTTGGCTTACGCCCTGTGCGACGGCAACGATCTGACCGTGCTGATCGACGCGACACCGCGCGGCGGGGCGCCGGGCACGATTTATGTCATCGAGCCGGACCTCTCTGAGCTGTCGGACGATTCCCGTTCAGCGGCCCTGGTCGATGCCCATTCGCTCGATCCAATGCAGGTGCTGCGGATGGCCCACGCGCAAGGCGGAACCCTCAAAGGGATTGTGCTCGTGGGCTGCGAACCGGCCGACCTGGGTGGTGACGAGGGCCGGCTGGGCCTCAGCGAACTGGTCGCCGCCGCCCTCGATGAGGCGTTGGATGTGGTGACTTCGTTGGTACGTAATTTCCTGGATCAGGGAACGATCGGGGGTGAGTCATCATCGGACTCTGCGACCGTCGAGCCGACGCGCGCGATAGAATCATCCAAAGTAGAGTCAGCCCAACAAGAGGCGCATCACTAAAGGAGTGCAGTCATGGCGTGGAATCAAGAGTCACGCGGTCATGAAATGATTTGTCTGGCCTCGGGCATCGCAATTGGAGTGCTCGGTGCCAGCCTGGTGCTGGGAGACAATGGAACGCGCCGCCGGCTGACGAATGCCCTGGGCGTGGAGCAGCCCCGGCAGAGCGGTTTTCTCTGGCCGTGGGGAGCGCTCATCGCAGGCGGGGCCGTGGCCGTGGGAGTCGCCAGCATGGCGCCGGAAATCGCGCGGTACGTGAAGATCGAGATGATGTAAGAGGTGCCGGCCGGCGAGTGATGCTGCGGCTAGCTCCTGCGTGGCGTAGCAACGTAAAGAAATACCTGAAATGAGCTGACGTGCACGAGCTGTCGATCGCCTGCAGTATCATCGACCTGGCGGCGGAGGAGAGCCAACAGCGGGGCGGTGTCGCGGTGCGTGCCGTCCACGTCCGCCTGGGCCAGCTGTCGGGTGTGGTCAAGTCGGCGCTGCTCTCGGCCTTCGAGCTGGCACAGGAAGATTCGCCCCTGGCTGCGGCGCGGCTGCTGATCGAAGAGTCGCCGATCGTGATCCATTGTGCGGCCTGCGACGCGGACACGACGCTCGACTGGCCTCGCGAGTTCGAATCGGTCCCCTCGTTTGCCTGCGCTCAGTGCGGCGTCCCGACGTCCGACATCCGCAGTGGTCGCGAGCTGGAAGTGACCGCGCTGGAGATCGACGCATGAGCGCGCACACCCGCATCGTGGAGATTCGCACCAAGATCCTGAAGCAGAACGACGTCGCCGCCCGGGCCCTGCGTGAGCGGTTCGAGTCGGCCGGCGTGTTCACCGTCAGCTTTGTGTCGAGCCCCGGCTCAGGCAAAACAATGCTGCTTGAAAAGACGCTGGTGGCGCTCCGCGAACAGTACCGCGTGGCGGCGCTCGTCGGCGACCTGGCGACCGACAACGACGCCCGCCGCCTGGCACGGTCGGAAGTTCCCGTGCGACAGATCACGACGGGCACCGTCTGCCATCTCGAGGCCGAAATGGTGCGGACGGCCCTCGACGATTGGTCGCTCGAGGAGCTGGACTTTCTGTTCATCGAGAACGTCGGCAACCTGGTCTGCCCGGCGAGCTACGACTTGGGCGAGGCGATGCGGGTTGTCGTCTTTTCCGTGACCGAGGGGGAAGACAAGCCGCTCAAATACCCGACGATTTTCAACACTGCCGACGTCGCCGTTATCACGAAGGCCGACCTGGCGGCCGCGGTCGACTTCGACGCTGCGGAGGCCCTCAAGAACATTGAGGCCGTGCGCCCCGGGATGCAGGTGCTGACCGTTTCGGCCAAGCGCGGCGAAGGCATGAGCGAATGGCTCCGCTTGCTGTCGGATCGTCGCCGGGAGGCGAGGCCGGCGCCGGACAAGCTGGCAGCTTGTCCTACGGAGGCGGAGCTGCGCAGCCCGTAGGGCAAGCTGATAGCTGGTGATGCTTCTCCGGTGACGAGGTCACGGGACTGAATCCCTGGATCCTGAGCGGAGCCGCGATTCGGTTCAGGCCGATTCGCCTGCGGGCGCCAGCGTGCAGGCGAACTCCAGCGAACAGCAGGTTTGGCCGTCGACTTCGGCGCGGCCGCGGAGGAACCAGGCCTTCGCGATCTTTTCCGTCAGTTCGACGTGGATATCGAGCGTGTCACCGGGCCGGACCATGCGGCGGAACTTGACGTTGTTGAGCCGGCCGACGACGGGCACATGATCCGCGGGCCCTGCGTCGAGCGTGGCGATCAAGAGCGCGCCGGCTTGCATGGTCGCTTCGCAGACGAGCACTCCGGGCAGCACGGGAAACCCGGGGTAGTGCCCGCTGAATACGTCGAGCCCGGGATCGAGAAACTTGCGGGCGTGGATGCTGGTCGGCGAGTTGTCCACGACCTCATCAATCCACAAGAAGGGCGGCCGATGGGGAATGAGCCGCTCGATTTCCTGGCGATTCATGCCCATGGCGCGGCTCTTACACGCTCGCGACGGCGGGCGTGAGATACTTGTCGACTTCGTTGGCGACGATCACGCCGTAGTTCATCGCCCCCAGCCAGCCCGACATGATGATTCCCACCGACCCCGAATGGAACAGTCCGGCGACCTGCTCGGGGAGCTGCTTGCTCACCTTGAGGCCCTCGAACTTGGTGCCGAACGAGGCCCCCTGCTGATGCCGCGTGTAATGTTCGAACGTTCGCGGCGTCGAGGCTTCCATGTGGTCGATCTTCTCGCGGATGCCCGGCACATAGCGCTCGAGGCAGTCGAGCGTCGTCTGCTCCAGGTCGTGCTTCGACGCGGCGTATTCTTCTTCAGAGAGCGAGGCCCAGTCGGAGTAATTTGCGTTGGTCGACGAGACGACCACAAAACGATCGCTGCCGGGCCGCGTGTTCGGGTAATAAAACGAGAACGTCCGGCTGCTGACGTGGCGGCTGAGCATGGCGTTGATGTCGAAGCCGCGATGTTCCGAGTGGAACAAGAGATCGCCGCAGGGCTCGAAGCCGACGCCCGGCTTAAGCGCCATATAGACCTGGCAGCTGCTGTTGTTGAGTCGTACGGCCCGCGTTTCCTCGACGAAACTCGGGTCGAGGTGCTCTGGCCCGACCAGTTTGAGGATCGTGGTTTTGAGGTTGGCGTTGGAGACGATGGACCGCGCGCCAATGCGGCGGCCGTTGACGATCAAACCGGTCGCCCGCCGGCACGAATCGACCTCGATCTTCTCCACCAGGCAGCGGATCCGCACATCGACGCCGTTTTTCACCAGCTCGTCGCGAATCTGGCCGATGAGGCGGTCGGTGCCCCCCTCGAATGTGTAGACGCCGTTCTGCATGAAGTTCGAGAAAACGATGCCGTAAGTGATCGCCGGGTCTTCGAGGGTCGAGCCGTTGGCGTACGTGATGGGCTCCATCAGCAAGCGGACGACGTCGTCCCGGCCGGGGAAGAACTCGTCGAAGAGCTCGCGGACGGTTTTCGACTGGTCGTCGTAAAAGTTCATGCCGCGGGCCATGTCGAAGAATCGAGCGACGACCTCGGGAGCGATGCCGAATCGCTCGATCAACAGGCGAGTGAAGTCCTGCCGGTCGAAGGTCGTTTGCAGCGAGAACTGCGGGTTCTCGAAGCGCACGCCTTTGAGCTGGACGATCGAGTCGGCAATTTCGCGAGTCCAGTACTTGCGGCAGCTCTTGATCATGCCGTACGGAAAACCGTGCAGCGAGATATCGAAGATGTGCCCGTTTTGCCGCTTGAACCAGGTGGCCATCCCGCCCAGCTGGTAGTGATGCTCGAGCAGGAGCACTGAGTGTCCCGCGCGGGCGAGCGTGTTGGCCGCGGTCAGCCCGGCCAGTCCGGCGCCGATGACGACGACGTCGTATTCGTCGCGGACGTCTTTCAGGAAGTCTTTAGACATGGAGCTTCGAATTCGCTTCTTCGAGGACTGCGGCGATTGCCTCGCACAGCGGGCGGACGTTGTCGGTCGTCATTCCGGCGACATTGATCCGACCGGAACCGACGATGTAAATGGCGTGGTCGTCGCGGAGCCGTCGCACTTGCTCGGAGTTGAGCCCGGAAAAGGAGAACATGCCGCGTTGCCGGGCGACGAACGAGAAATCTCGCTCGACGCCGACGTCGGCCAGCGTGCGGACGAACAGGCTGCGCATGCCGTTGATCCGCTCGCGGATGTCGCGGACTTCGGTGTCCCACAGGGCTCGCAGTTGGGGATCGTCGAGGATCGTGGTGACGATCGCCGCACCGTGGGCCGGCGGATTCGAGTAGTTGGTGCGGATGCAGGCCTTCAACTGGCTGAGCACGGCCTGGGCCGCGGCCTCGGTGTGACAAAGGGCCGTCAGCGCCCCGACCCGTTCGCTATAGAGCCCGAAATTCTTGGAGAAGGAACTGGCCACGAGTAGGTCGCAACCGGCCCGCGTCAGGGCGGCGACACCGGTCGCGTCCTCCCGAATTCCGTCGGCCAGTCCCTGGTAGGCGAAGTCGACAAACGGCAACAGGCCCCGCAAGGCGACCAGCTCGGCAATCTGCCGCCATTGTTCGGCCGTCGGGTCGAGGCCGGTCGGGTTGTGGCAACACCCGTGCAGGAGGACGACGTCCCCCGCCGGAATCTCCGCGAGGGCGGCGATCATCTGCTCGAAGGCGAGCGTGTTGCCGGACGAGTCGAAGTAGGGATAGGTGGCGACCTTCAGGCCGGCCGCCTGAAACACGCCCGGGTGGTTGGGCCAGGTCGGCTCGCTCAGCCAGACTTTCGTTTCGGGGTAGAGCTTTTTGAGGAAGTCGGCCGCCACGCGGAGGGCGCCGGTGCCGCCCGGCGTGTGGACGGTGGCTGTTCGCCGCGCCGCGACCGCCGGATGGTTGGGGCCGAACAGGAGATCCTGCACGACGCGGCCGTATTGTTCGGTCCCCTCGATCCCGAGATAGGTTTTGGTTTTCTCGTTTTCGAGGATGCGGGATTCGGCCTGTTTGACGGTGCGCAGGATGGGCGTTTTGCCTGTAGCGTCCTTATAAATACCGGCGCTCAGGTTAATTTTTCCCGGACGTGAATCGCGCGAGAAGGCTTCATTGAGGCCGAGAATGGCGTCGTCGGGCGCCTTGGCGACGGAATCGAAATCGAAAGTCATGTGAATTCAAACTCACTTGCGGCCGCGCGGTGAACGGCGACGGCCGGATGACCTTGGCTGAGCTGCGGACGCTTGAACCCCGGACACTGCAAGATATAAGGACACGCCAGCCAAGAAAAGGACTCGCCGGGCGCGGCGCCCGGTCCTCAAATTTCGGATTTCGCATGCCGAAAGTCCAGAGCGAACGGCGTGCGGGGGCTTTTTGCGCCGTCCGCAGAGCGCCCCGGAGCGACTTGCGACCAGCCTCGTTTGCCAAACCGCTTGCCGGGGAAGGATTTCGCTTGACCAGTTTTTTCGATCGCACTATAAGTCCGCCCCTCGCTTGTGCCGCAACTCCCCTCTTTGATCCAGTCGCGACGCAAGCGCAGCAGGTTGCATCTCGGCGTCTTTGAACCAGGAGCTGCGACGAATCTCGAGCATGGGCTGTTTTGCTTTTTTTGGGGTGCCGATGTGAAACCAGCCCTGATTCGGTAGCGCCCGATCCGACAACCAAAGGAGATGGCGAAATGGCAGCGAAAACGAAGTCGAAGAAGAGCTCGGCGAAGAAGCGCGTCGTGAAGAAGTCGACGAAGACTCGCACCGGAGCCCACAAGTCGCACAAGGCCAAGAGCGGCGCGAAGAAAGTCGCCCGCAGCCACAAGTAAGACCTTGCAGAGCGCGGATCGCGCGGGTTGCCTGTGTCGCGCCCGCCCCGACATCCGGCTCGATTTCTCAAAAAACAGGCCGAGCGAGTTCATCGCCCGGCCTGTTTTTTTCGCTTCTGCCGCTAGCCCCAGAGCCATTCTCTGAGGGAATGCCCCCAGCGTTCGACGCCGGGGCGCGCGCTGATTAAAATGCAGCCACTCGCTGAGGAGTGGAAGCATGGAATTGTCACCGTTACGGCAGCGTCCCGCCTGGCAGGCTCTCGAAGCGCATTACGAAAAGATTCGCGACCGGCACCTCCGCGACCTGTTCGCCGAAGACCCACAGCGGGCGGAAAAGCTCTCGCTCGAGGCGCTCGGCGTCCTGCTCGACTACTCCAAGAACCGCCTCACCACAGAGACGGTGCAGCTGCTCTTGGACCTGGCGAATCAGTCGGGGCTCCGCGAACGCATCGACGCCATGTTCCGGGGCGACAAGATCAACATCACCGAGAACCGGGCCGTGCTGCACGTCGCGCTGCGGGCCCCGCGCGACGAAGTGATCGATGTGGACGGCAAGAACGTCGTCCCGGAGGTGCACACCGTCCTCGATAAAATGGCCGACTTCGTCAATCGGGTGCACAGCGGAGCCTGGCTGGGGGCAACCGGTAAGACGATCAAGAACGTCGTCAACATCGGCATCGGCGGCTCGGACCTCGGCCCGTCGATGGCCTATTCGGCCCTCAAGCACTACAGCCACCGGGACATGACGTTTCGTTTTGTCTCGAACGTCGACGGCACCGACATTGCCGAAGCGGCCCGCGACCTTGATCTGGCCCGCACGCTGTTTATCATCTCGTCGAAAACCTTCACGACGCTCGAGACGCTTACCAACGCCCGCACGGCCCGGCAGTGGTACATCGATGCCCTGAAGGACGAGGCGGTGATCGCGAAGCACTTCGTCGCCGTCTCCACCAACGAGGCCGAGGTCCGCAAATTCGGGATCGACCCGGCCAACATGTTCGGGTTTTGGGACTGGGTGGGCGGCCGCTACTCGTACACATCGGCGATCGGCCTCTCGCTGATGCTGGCGATCGGCCCGGACCGGTACCGGGAGATGCTCGCCGGCTTCCACGAAATGGACGAGCACTTCCGCACGGCGCCGTTCGCGGAGAATCTGCCGGTGATTTTGGGGCTGGTCGGCCTCTGGTACGACGACTTCTTCGGCGCCCAGACGCTGGCCATCCTGCCCTACGACCAGTATCTCGAAAAGCTGAGCGCCTATTTCGAGCAGCTCGACATGGAGAGCAATGGCAAGCACGTGACGCTCGATGGGCGGACCGTTGATTACCAGACGGGGCCCATCGTCTGGGGCACGCCGGGCACCAACGGCCAGCATGCGTACTATCAGCTGATTCACCAGGGGACGAAATTGATCCCCTGCGACTTCATCGGCTTCTGCCAGTCGCTCAATCCGCTGGGCCGTCACCACGATTTGTTGATGGCCAACTTCTTCGCCCAGACCGAGGCGCTGGCCTTCGGCAAAACGCTCGAGCAGGTGAAGGCGGACGGCGTTTCCGATACGCTCGCGCCGCATCGCGTGTTCGAGGGGAATCGGCCGACGAACTCGATTCTTTTGGAGCAGCTCACGCCGGCCGCATTGGGCAAACTGGTGGCCCTCTACGAGCACAAGGTTTTCGTGCAGGGCACGATCTGGCAGATCAACTCGTTCGATCAATGGGGGGTCGAGCTGGGCAAAGTGCTCGCGCAGCGGATCGTGCCGGAACTCGAGGGAACTGCGACGACCAAGGTTCCGCACGACAGCTCGACCACGCGGCTCATCGAACGCTATCGCCGCATGCGGGCGAAGCCGACCAACGGCTGATGCAAGTCTGACATGGAGTGTTTCGCGGCGTCTGTCATCGAGCGCCTGTCACCGACTGTGTGCACCTGGGAGACCGAGATGGCGGTGGGATATGACAAGCCGCTCTATCTCCTGCCGTTCGATCATCGCCACTCGTACGGGGCGGAGGTGTTCGGCTTCAAGGAGCCGATGACGCCGGAGCAGATCGCCCAGGTCGGCGCCAGCAAACAGGTGATTTACGAGGGTTTCAAGAAAAGCATCGAGAGCGGCGTGCCGAAGGAGAAGGCCGGGATTCTCGTCGACGAGGAATTCGGGGCGGCCATCCTTCGCGATGCCGCTCGGCAAGGCTTCATCGCAGCGATGTCGGTGGAGAAAAGCGGCCAGAACGAGTTCGATTTCGAGTACGCAGACCAGTTCGCCGCCCACTTGGACGAGTTTAAGCCGACCTTCGCCAAAGTGCTCGTTCGCTATAACCCCGAGGGGGACTCTGTGCTCAACCAACGGCAGACCGCCCGGCTGAACAAGCTCGGCGACAACTGCCGTCGATCGGGCCGGTACTTCATGTTCGAGTTGCTCGTACCGCCCGAGCCGGGTCAGCTCGACAAAGTTGGCGGCGACAAGCAGGTCTACGACAGCGACATTCGGCCGGGCTTGATGGTCGAGGCGATTCGCCAGCTTCAGGATGCCGGCGTCGAGCCCGACGTGTGGAAGATCGAGGGTCTCGACCGGGCCGACGATTGTGTCAAAGTCGCGGAGGTCGCCCGCCGCGACGGCCGCAGCCAGGTCGGCTGCATCGTGTTGGGACGCGGCGAGGAGGAGTCGAAGGTCGTGCGATGGCTGCAGACCGCCGCGGCGATTCCAGCGTTTATTGGGTTCGCCATCGGCCGTTCGACGTTTCTGGAGCCGATTTTGCAGCTCCGCAACGGAAAATTGTCGGCGATGGCTGCCTCGTCGGACATCGCCCGGAGATTCAAAAAGTGGGTTGACGTATTTGAGCAAGCGGGCCCGACGACGTGTTAAAGCCTCGACGGCAGTGTTAAAGCCTCAACGCAGTGTAAAGCTCGACGCAGTGGTCAACGTTCAGGGGAGATCGAGACATGCAACTGGGAATGATCGGCCTGGGGCGGATGGGCGCCAACATGGTGCGTCGGCTCTTGAAAGGCGGCCACGAGTGCGTGGCTTTCGACAGGAACGCACAAGCAGTGAAGGATCTGACCGGCGAGGGCTCGAAGGGCGCCGCATCGCTCGATGAGTTGGTGCAAAAGCTCAAAACGCCTCGCGCCGTGTGGCTGATGGTGCCTGCCGGCGTCGTCGACAGCACGCTTGCCGATCTGGTCCCGAAGCTTTCGCCGGGCGACATCGTGATCGACGGCGGCAACTCGTACTACATCGACGACATTCGTCGGGCGGGCGAGCTCAAGGCGAAAGGCCTGCATTACGTCGACGTCGGCACGAGCGGCGGCGTGTGGGGACTGGAGCGCGGCTATTGCCAGATGATCGGCGGGGAGGACGCGATCGTCCGCTCACTCGATCCGATTTTCGCCACGCTGGCGCCGCCGGTGAATGCGGCCCCCCGCACGCCCGGCCGCGAAACGATGCCCGCCTCCACGGCCGAGCACGGGTATTTGCACTGCGGCCCGAACGGCGCCGGCCACTTTGTGAAGATGGTCCACAACGGCATCGAGTACGGCATCATGGCCGCCTATGCCGAGGGACTGGCCGTCCTCAAAAACGCGAACGTCGGCAAACAGAAGGACGTGATCGACGCGGAAACGACTCCGCTCCGCGACCCCGAACATTATCAATTCGATCTCAACCTGGCGGACGTGGCCGAGGTGTGGCGTCGCGGCAGCGTGATTTCGTCGTGGCTGTTGGACCTCACCGCCCAGGCGCTGGGGCAGGATCAGAAGCTCGGACAATTTTCAGGCCGCGTTTCGGATTCCGGCGAGGGACGCTGGACCATCAAGGCGGCCATCGACGAAGCCGTCCCGGTGCCGGTCCTTACGACGGCTTTGTACGAACGATTCGCCTCCCGCGGCGAGTCGGACTATGCCGATCGGCTGCTGTCGGCGATGCGTTTTGGTTTCGGCGGGCACCTGGAGAAAAAGACGCCGTCCGGTTTGTGATCGACACACGTTTGTGATCGGCCGGTTTGTAATCGACACCACGGCCGCAAGGCGGCGAGCAGTCACGCGATTTGACGATCCGGGTCGCTCACACCGTGTGACCCCTGACAATAAGAACGAGCCGAATGGTCCGCCGGAGCGGGTCGGCTCGCCGGAGGAAATCAATGGCCGCAGCGCAGTCCGATACGCTCGTTGTGTTCGGCGCCACGGGCGACCTGGCGTTTAAAAAGATCTTTCCCGCGCTTCAGTCGATGGTTCGCCGCGGGCCATCTGACGGTTCCGGTGATCGGCGTGGCGAAATCGGGTTGGAACATCGACCAATTCCGCCAGCGCGCGAAGGACAGCATTCAACAGCACAGCACGTTCGATCCCCAAGACTTCGAGAAACTGAGCAAGCTGCTCCACTACGTCGACGGCGACTATTCCGATCCGGCGACGTTCACCGCGCTCATCAAGGAATTGGGCAAGGCACAACGGCCCACGTACTATCTGGCGATCCCACCCGTGCTATTCGGGCTGGTGGTGGAGCAGTTGGGCAAGGCCCACGGCGCTCAGAACGCCCGCGTCGTCATCGAGAAGCCGTTCGGCCGCGATCTGGCGTCTGCACAAGAACTCAACAAAGTTCTATTGGGGAACTTTGACGAACGCTCGATCTTCCGCATCGACCACTACCTCGGCAAATCGCCCGTCCGCAACCTGCTCTATTTCCGCTTCGAGAACACGTTCCTCGAGCCGATCTGGAATCGCCGCTACGTCGAAAGCGTGCAGATCACGATGTCCGAGGATTTTGGCGTGGAGGGGCGCGGCGCGTTCTACGAGGAGGCGGGCACCATCCGTGACGTGATCGAGAACCACATGTTCCAGGTGCTCGTCAATCTGGCCATGGAACCGCCGGCCGGCACCGACAGCGAATCGGTCCGCGACGAAAAGGTGAAAGTCTTGCGCTCGATTGCGCCGCTCGATCCGCACAAGGTCGTGCGAGGCCAGTTCCGTGGCTACCGCGACGAAAAGGGAGTCGCGAAGAATTCGCGAGTCGAGACCTTCGCCGCGATCAAGCTGCAAATCCACTCCTGGCGCTGGGACGGCGTTCCGTTCTTCATTCGTGCCGGCAAAAACCTGCCGGTCACCTGCATGGAAGTCTTTGCCGAGCTGCGGCGTCCACCCGACCTCTACTCGACGTCGTGCACCGTGCCCAACCACGTGCGATTCCGGCTCAGCCCCGACATTACCATTGGGCTCGGCACAATGGTGATGGACCCCGGCGACGAGATGGTCGGCCGCCCGGTGGAACTCGTGGCGACGCACAAACCCGACGGCGATGAAATGGAGGCCTACGAGCGACTGCTGGGCGATGCCATGCGCGGCGACCAGACGCTCTTTGCCCGCGAGGATTACGTCGAGCAAGCGTGGCGAATCGTCGACCCCATCTTGGAAAAATCGACCCCCGTCTACGAATACGAGCCCGGCACCTGGGGCCCCGACGAAGTCAACCGCCTCGTTTCACCACCGGGGGGCTGGCATGATCCCGTGCTCAGCACGCGGCATCCTTCCGCGCCGAAAAGCTGATCTTGTTCGGATTGCGTATCTGTGGCTGAATGAAGGAAGCGGACTGTGTGGCGCGCTCGCGGACACCGTGGGACGGGGCGCCCGCGGGACGGGACGCGACGATGTCACGCGTGAAAGTGCGTCGGTCAATGCTTGGCCGGTGGGGACAAGGTCCCCGGCGGGGACGAAAAAAGGATCCCCGGCGGTGATGGGGATCCGTTTTCACTAAGGGGGAAACAAGATCCCCGGCACCCAAATGGAACCCAACCGGCCGTCTCTGTGGGTGAGCGCCCTGCTCCTGCCCGTTGCGGTCGCGCTCGCTTCCGGGTCGGTCCTGGTGCTGCTTGGTTCCTTTCTGCTGAGGCGGTTTCGCCAGTCGGGCGTCCGCTGGGCGGCGGGCGGGGGCGTCCTGCTGGGACTTTCGCTCCGGGTGGCCGCCGCTCTGGCCGACGGACCCGACATTCCGGACCTGGCGGAGCCGTTCGACGTCAAGGCGTTCGAGGCATACTCGTTGCCGGCCGGCAAAAATGCCGACTATTTGTACCTCTTGGCACAGCGGTCACTGGTCAAGCTCGACAACAAGCGAGGTACGTTCGAGGCGACAGAGAAGAGCGCGCAACAAGCGGCTCTCGCGGGTTGGGCCGAAGCAAACCCGGATGTTCGCAAGTGGCTCGACGCGAATGAAAAGTCGCTCACGGCGTGGAAGGCGGGCACGACGCGGGCCGACGCGATCGAAGTTCCGCTCAGCGAGTTTTCTTACCTTTCGGAGCTGCCTGTCAGCAACGAGGCCCGAACGTTTGCCACGCTGGCGTTCCTGAAAGCGAGTAAGGTCACCAGCGAGGGACAGACTGCCGACGCGTGGAGCTGGTATCGGGCCGCGCTGCGATATAGTCGGCACCTGGGGATGTACGGGGGCATCATCGAGCGGATGGTTGGGGCGCGGGTTTATCGGCTCGCGCGGGATCCGATCCTGAACTGGGCGGCCCGGCCTGAGGTGAGCGCGGCCGACCTGCGTCAGGCGCTCGCCGACGTTGTCGCGGTCGATGCGATGACCGCGCCCTTGTCGCGCGCACTCAAGGTCGAGTATCTCTCCGTGCGACATTCAATTCCTCTGGTGCTTGCCAACGTGCGGAAGGGACATCCTTTCGTAGCCGTGGCAACGCGAGAGAGTGGACGGCCGGAAAAAATGGTGCGGATCGCGAACGTGTGCTTCTCCAACTGGCTCGCCAATGCCGAACGGCCCCGCTGGCAGCGGAGGCCGATGAGCGACAAAGACGTCGGCCTTTTCGAGCCGGACACGGGGTCAGCCAAACTGCCGCCCGCGCCGAACTGAAGAAGCTCGTTGCGATGCAACTGTCCGGGCTCGCAAACATGGGAATGATGAGGACTTCCCCCGACGAGGACTATGCACTGCCGGGTATGATGTGGCTCTTTGACTCGGTCGATCGGGATCGCGTTAACCAAGCGGCCGTCCTGGTCGGCCTGGCACTGCAGCTTTACTTCCGCGAGCATGGCGGTTTTCCCGCCGCCCTTCCGGAACTTGTGCACGCCGGTTATTTGAAATCCATTCCGCTCGATCCGTTTGGTAAGGGCGAACCGATTCACTACCGGCTGGAAGGCGATGCCAAGGACCGTGCAGTCGTGTGGAGCGTGGGGCTCGACGGCAGCCAGGCGGCCGGCAAGTTGCCAACGACGCCGAATGATTCGTACGAGAGCCAGCTTACGGTCTTTGAGATCAAAGCGGTCCGAAATTCGCAAAATCGAAAATAGCGACTTGAGGGGAGCCAAGAGCGATGGCCGAAACTTTGCCAAAGGTCTATTTGGCGCGACACGGGCAAACGGCATGGAGTCTTTCCGGCCAGCACACCGGACGCACCGATATTCCGCTCACGCCGGAAGGCGAACAAAACGCCAAACGGCTGGGCGAGCGGTTGGCCAAAATCAAGGAGCCGTTTGCGCTCGTGCTCGTCAGTCCCGTGCAGCGGGCGCGGCGGACCGCGGAGCTGTCGGGATTTGGGGGTCGCGCGGTCATCGAGCCCGATCTTTACGAATGGGATTACGGGCAATACGAAGGACGTAAGACGGCCGAGATTCGCCGCGAGCGGCCTGATTGGCAGCTCTTTCGCGACGGCGTGCCGGGCGGCGAAACGCTCGAGCAGGTTGCGGCCCGGGCTGACCGGGTGATCACCCGCGTGCGGACGAGTGGAGGTAATGCCCTGCTCTTTTCCAGCGGCCACATCCTCCGCGTGCTGGGGGCGCGCTGGTGCGAATGCGACGGATCGGCGGGGCAGCGTCTTAACCTCGGCACAGCCTCCTTGAGCGTGCTGAGCTACGAGCACAATCTGCAGGAGCCCGTGCTGCAGTTGTGGAATGACCAGTCCCACCTCGGTCAGTGAGCGGTCGAGCGGTGTTCCGATTTCCGCCGTAGGGCGAGCTGCCAGCTTGCCCACGTTCCCTTCTGGCGATCGGCGGGCAAGCTGGCAGCTTGCCCTACAGAACGAGCACGACCTGAGGCGCGAAACTACTTTCGCTGCTCGAGCCCGGCGGCCGCGGCCGGATCGGCCAGCAACACCGCCCGCGCGTTCTCGATTCGGCCGGCTGGGATCGAGCGGTCCCCTTTCATTAGCTTCGCGAGGGGGTCGACTTTGTTTGCGCCGGTCACCAGCCAGAGGATTTGGGTCGCCCGGTTAATCATCGGATAAGTCAGCGTCATCCGCTTGCGTGCCTGGTAGACGCCTGTGATCGCCACGTCGCGGTCGGTGACGTCCAGGACGGGATCGCTGGGAACGAGCGAAGCCGTGTGTCCGTCCGGCCCGAGCCCCAAGTGGACGAGGTCCAGCACGGGGTTTGTCCCAGCAATCTGGCGGAGGATAGCCGCGTATTTGCCGGCGGCGGCCGCGAGATCGGTTTCGGTTACCGGCATCGCGTGGACGTTTTCGGCCGGCAAGGCGACGCGATCGATGAGGCAGTCGCGGAGGTGTTTTAAGTTGCGATCGGGATCGTCGTCGGGTGCGGCTCGTTCGTCGACCTGGAACAGGTGGACCTTGTCCCACTCGACCGGCAGTTTGGACAACGCCTCAAACATAATCCACGGAGCCGTTCCCCCGCTCACAGCGACGAGAAACCGGCCGCGCTGGCGAATGGCGTTGCGAGCGGCGTCGGCCAGCAACTGCGCTCCGCGCTCGGCCAAGGTTTGCTGTTCGGCGATCAGGTCAATGCGCATGCTTTGCTCCGCAAATGCGGCACCGAGTGAATCAACCCCAATGCCCACTGGCGGACAAGCCGCCAGTGCCACTCGACTCGATTCGCGACACACAAATCACCCCGTCGAACTCACGATGGCCCGACGCTGGGGGTGACAAAGGTCGCCTGTTTGGATTGTGATTCCCAAAGGCGGAACCCGCCCAAGAAGGCGTTGGCGTTGTCCCCCGCGCGGCAATTGGGCGGCATTTCCTTCAACCTTTTGACGTTGCCACCACCCAGTACGACTTCTTCGGCCTGAACGGCGGCGCTCAACGTGGTGACCACTTCGGCCACCAGCTTCCGCCACTTCTTTTTGCCGAACCGGTCGAGGCCGCGGATGCCGACGTAGTCTTCAAAGGTGTGTTTCTTGTAGGGCAGATGCGCGAGTTCCAACGGTTCGAGCACGCCGTCGACGATCAGGGCCGAGCCCAGGCCGGTGCCCAATCCCAAAAAGAGCATGCGGCCGCCGCGATAACTGCCGAGCGCCTGCAGGGCCGCGTCGTTGATGATTTTCACCGGGCATTTGAAGGCCGCCTCGAAGTCGAAGCCGACCCAGCCTTTGCCCAGGTTGTGCGGCTCGGCGACCGGATTGCCGCGGAGGACGGGCCCCGGATAGCCCATCGCCACGACGTCGTAGTGCCAGCCTTCGGCCGCTTTTTCAATCCCGGCCACCATATCGGTGGGAGTCATCGTTGGACCCGAGACGAATTCGCGGTGCTCGGTTTCCCCCGTGACCAGAATTTTGACGTGAGTGCCGCCGACGTCGACCACCAGAACGTTCATCAGGAATTCCCCTCGTGTTGGTCCGCCCATCATACCGGAACGGACGCGCGAGGGGGGTGGGTTCAGGGGGAAGAAAATGGTCCCACGATCAGGCAGCCGGCCCAGCCCCGGATCGGGCAAATTGTCAGCCCTTCGACGGCGGTCGGTCGCCGCGGGTGCGCTTGCCCGCGGGCGTGCCGCCGACCGCCCCGCCCGATCGTCCGGACCGGGGCGTTTGCTCAGGTTCGTCGCGCGGCGACCGACGGTCGAACGATCCACTGCCCATCGCCTCCTCCAGATCCTCGACGTCCGGATCGCCATAGCCGGCGTTCGAACCGGCCAGACCGCCGATGGCCGATCCGCCTCCCGGCGTTCCGGCCGCGTGGCTGTCGCCCGGATACTCGGCATCGAATCGACGGTCGAAGTTGGGGAACTGCGGGTTCTCGTGAGCGGCGAAGTCGCTGATCGTCTCAGGCGGAATCAGGTTCTCATCGGCCGGACTCGGCTCACGGTTGAGCACCGTGGCGACCGGACGGTTAATTCGCGCCAGCGATCCGGAGATGCCGACCGCTTCGGCGCAGCTGGTGCAAAATCGGGCATAAGGAAGCGCATCGAGGCGCTCGCGGCGAATCGCCTGGCCGCACTCCTCGCAGCGTCCGAACGTGCCGGCGTCAATGCGGTGCAGCGCCTCGTGAGCTTCGTTGACCAGGTACTCCTCGTTTTCCATCAGTGTTGCGTTGATGTCCTGCAGGAACTCGTCTGTGCCACGGTCTCCCAAATGCATGGGCGCGTTGGAGAGGTCGCCGGATCCTTGTCCGCCCGGTTCGCGTGCCTGTTCGATGACGGCCGACGCGTCGCTTCGCATGCGTTCGGCCAGTTGCTTCAACTTGCTGCGATATTGAATCAAGCTACCGTTATTCATTGGAGAGGCTTTCATTCGAGAAATGACTCGGTCGAGCACGGCCCATCAGGCCCGCGTTCGCGCAAAGGCCAATCGTGCAAATGGCTTGCCGCGTGTCGAGTGGGCCGGTGATCGGCTAAAGAATTGCCGTCATCGTCGGGACATGGAGTGTCCAGCGCGGAGCGTCTCGCGTGTCGCCGGCGTCCGTGCTGCGACGCGTGCTCACTCGTCCGAGAAGAAGAGCCGCTTCACCGCGTCCAGCAGACCCTGCGGCGTCCCTCTGCGGGCCTCGTCGCGGAGAGCCTCGAGCGGCGGATGCAAGAGTTTGTTGACGATGCGTTCGACGGTACGCTCGATGCCCCGCCGCTCGTCCGCGTCGAGCTGATGGAAACGCGAAAAGAGTTGGTCCAGTTCATCCTGGCAGACTTTGCGCCACCCAGCCCGCAGTTGCGAGATGATCGGGCCGGTCGCCTTGTGGTAGATGTCGTGCAAAAAGCGGTCGGTCTCTTCCTCGACGATGTGGCGGGCCCGCTCGATCTCCCGCACCCGCTGCCGCCGGTTCTGGTCACAAGTCGCCCGCAGCGCCTCGAGATCGTAAAGGAAAACGTTTTCATCGACGTCGGCCACTCTCGGCTCGAAGTCGCGGGGGGTTGCCAGGTCGAGAATGAACACGGGCTTGCCGTCCGAGGTTTCCCGGGCCGCGCGAAACCGGGCCACATCGACGATCGGCTGGGTCGCCCCTGTCGTGCTGACGATCACGTCGGCGGTCGACAGCCAGTGATCGAGCTCATCGAACGAACGGGCCGTTCCGCCCCATTCCGCGGCCAGACGCTGGGCGCGTTCCAGGCTGCGGTTGACGACAACGATACTTTCGGCCCCCTCATCCTTGAGGTATCGCAAGCGTTTCCTCGGCCATCTCTCCCGCGCCGATCACGAGCACGGTTTTATCGGCGAAGCGGTCGAAAATGCTCTTGCCGAACTCGCCGACGGCCACGCTGGCGACCGAGACGCGACCGACAGCAAGCGCCGTCTCGCTACGAACCCGCGCGGAGACTCGCATCGCGCCTTGGAAGAGGGCGTGCGTGAGGGGGCCGCAGGCGTCATTTTCCTGGGCGACGCGATAGGCCTCCTTCACCTGGCTGACAATTTGCGGCTCGCCCAACACCATGCTGTCGAGGCTGGAGGCGACCTCGAAGAGATGCCGGACCGCTTCGGGCCCCTTTTGCCACAAGAGCGCACCGCCCAGATCGTTTTGCGGCACTCCGTGAAATCGCGACAAAAACTCAGCCACCTGTTCCTGCGTGAGGGGAGCGTTGGCTTCGTCCTGGGCGGCGTAAATCTCGACGCGATTGCAGGTGGAGAGAACCACGTGTTCGGACTGGGGAAAAGTCGCGCGCAGCGATTCGTACGCCCGCGTCAGCTGCTCGACGGAGGCGAACGCCAGCCTTTCGCGCAGGGCCAGCGGCGTCGTCTGATGAGTGCAGTAAATCACCTGCACGTTCATTGGCGGGCCGTCCCTTCGAGCTCGGCCGATCGCGCGGGATTGGCGACCGAAGCCTGGCGATGCGCGGGCGCGGAGGTATGCCCGTTAAACACCACCTGCAGCCCCAACAAGGTTGCCAGCACGAGGCCGAAGGCCCAGATCGTCCGCAGCGCCACCTGCTTGCCGCCGGCGTGATCGGCGCGCAACAGCCAAACCAGAAAGCCGACCATCACCAGCCACACCAGCCCGCTGCCGACGACCAGCGGATCGGCAAAACCGATCGGACCTTGCGTGTGTCGCGACAGATAGACGAGGCGAATTCCCGTGAGCATCCCGAGCGTCAACAGCGGAAACGAAATCACCACCGACCACCAGTTGAGCCGCGCGAGGGTCGCCAGGCTCGGCAGCGAAAGGGTGTTCGTCACCGTGCGGGGGTGTTTCAGCCGCCGGTGCTGCACGACGTACATGATGCTGAAGAGAAACCCGACGATCACGCCGCCAATGCCGAACACCAAGAGCGACGCATGCAGCATGCCCCAGCCGCGGAGGGCCCGCTCTTCCGCACCGCGGCGCACTACGTCGGTGGCTTGGGACATCGCGAGGCTGGTGGCGTCGCCCACCAGGTCGGAAGCGCCGATCAAGAGCAGCACGGCCGGCAGGAGAAAGAGACCCATCGGCACGTTGCGATTCACGAGCGTCAAGATGACCGACAACGTGAGATCGAACACGACGGCCAGCCACGCGAGCACCAAGAGCCAGTCGTGGCTGGAGCTCAAGAGGGGCGGCAAGTCGGCCGTGTTACTGCGGCCGACGAGGTAGAACGTCTGCGCGATGAGCCCCGCGGCGATAAAACCCAAGCTCAGCCAGTGCAGCCAGTTGCTTCGCCGCACCACGGCACTGCCCTCGAGCGCGATGGCGATGACATAGCTGGCGAAGAAGCAAAAAACGTGGACGTTGGCCATTTACCGATTATAGACGGCGGGCGGCAGCTATAAGCAGCGGAGCGGCGGCTCGTTCAGGGCTCCGCGTCGAGGCCGTAGTCCTGGATTTTCTTGTGGAGCGTGTTGCGGTTGATTCCCAGCCGGGCGGCCGCCTTGGTTTGAATGCCCTGGCATACGCTCAACACGTGCTGGATCAGCGTCTTCTCCGACAGCGACACGACATAGTCGTAGACGCCGGTGCCCGAAACGTCGGTATCCGTCATGCCCCGCGCGACCAACTCGCGACAGAGCGACTCGACGTCTTTGGGGCGTTCGCGACCGACGCGCACCGGAGCCAGCCCCCGTACCTGGGGCGGAAACAAATCCAACGTGAGCGCGTCGCCGGGCGACAGCACGATGGCCCGCTCGACGTAGTTTTGCAGCTCACGGACGTTGCCTGGCCACGAATAATCCCGCAGAGCGGCCAGGGATTCCTTGGGAATGATGGGCATGGGCCGGCGATTGGCGGCCGCATAGCTCGAGGCAAAAAACTCGACCAGCGGTGGGACATCCTCCCGCCGATCGATGAGGGGAGGAAGATAAATCGGCACCACGTTCAGCCGATAATACAAGTCCTCGCGGAAGCGGCCCGTCTCGATCTCCTCCAGGAGGTCGCGGTTGGTGGCCGCTACGATTCGGCAATCGACCTGAATTGTGCGTGTGTCGCCGACCCGTTCGAACTCGTGTTCCTGCAAGACCCGCAACAGCTTTACTTGCAGCTTGTAGCTGACGGAGTTGATCTCATCGAGAAAAATTGTGCCGCCGTGCGCTGCCTCGAATCGCCCCGTGCGGTTTTCGTTGGCGCTCGTGAATGCGCCTTTGACGTGGCCAAAAAGTTCGCTTTCCAGGAGGCTCTCGCTCAACGCGCCGCAGTTCACTCGGACGAAAGGCCCGGTGGCCCGCGGGCTAAGGCGATGCAGGGCCCGCGCGACGAGTTCTTTTCCGGTTCCCGTTTCGCCGGTTAACAGCACCGTGGCATTGGTGGCGGCCACGCGGCGGGTCAGTTCGTAGACCTCGCGCATAACGGCACTATTGCCAATCATGCCCTCGAAGGATTGGGATTCGTCGGAGCCACTGGTCGCGGTCGAATCACCGGCCCGATTTGGTCCAGGTGCGGATGAAGATTGCAGCATGCTGCCATTTTCGTGGGCGGAAGCACGTTTTGCAACGGTGGCTGGAGGGGTGTCGCGTGGTTCAAGCTCGCGCGGGCAGGTCGACGGCTGGAGTTGTGCTTAGGGAGGGAGCAGTCAGGCACCGGTAATGGGCAGGTTTCCACGTCTTAGACAAAACCGCCATCGATCGAGGCGAGCGGAGATGGAGCCCGATTCGGCATACCAGCTGAAGCGGTCAGCCGGATTTACGGGACGGCTGCAGCCGGAGCGGGGATCGCTTGCAATCGGGTGGCGACCCGCTTGGCGTTCGGCTGCAGGGTACCGACTGCGGCCGCCAGAGCTGTGGCCAACTCGGGGCTCGAGGCATCGTGCAGGGCGCCCTCGAGCTGGGCCACCTCGCTGCGAGACAAGAGCAGCCCGTAGCGCTGAATGTGCTCCGCCAAGTGACGGGCGGCGTCGATGCGGATCGCCGCGTCGAAGCGGTCGGTAAAGGCCAGCTGGGCGAAGTGCTTTTGAACTTCGCCGCGAGGAATGGCCGCCAGTGCCGTCATCGCGTTGGCGTACGTGGCCTTGTCGTTCGAGAGGGCCATCAGCGGATTCTCGGCACTGTCGAGCGGGAAAATGTCCGTGCGATTCGAGCGGGCAATTTCGGCGAGCCAGGCCGTCGCGTCGGCAATCCGCTGCTCGCGATTGGCAGGCGTCTGCGCCAAGGCCAGAGCACGCCGCAGGAACGGACCGACCTGCGAATCGACGGCCGCCTCGGTCGACGATTCGGCAAGGTAATCGACCTGCGGATAGCGGGTCAGAATGCCCGCCACATGCTGCCGCTCCGATTCCGGACCGTAGATCACAATCGGGATTTGCGCCGTGCGAGCGTCGGCTCGCAGGTTCGAGACGGTTTGCGAAAGGGGCCAACGAATCACATTGACGTGTACGGCCATCAGCACGACGTTCGCGCGATCGGAGGCGATCTCGAACCCTTCTCGACCTGTGAACGCGGTTACCGTTTCAAAACCAATCTGCGTGAACAATCCGGCCATTTCATTGGCCCGCTGGCGATTGGCATCGACGACGACAGCAAAGGGCGAATTCGTCCCCGAAATCGCGCGGGTCAGGATTTCGACAACGCGCTGCGAACCGCGAAACCGCCGGTCCGGATGCGCCTGCAATACGGCGACTGCGGCCGCGTACTGAACGTCGGGGTTCGGATCGTTGAGAGCGGCGAGCACCGGAGAACGAGGCTCCTGTGCGCCGTAAAGCTGGTGTCGCGTTCCGACGGCGGACAGTGCTCGCAAGGCGCCGACCGAGACGGCCGGGTTCCCCAGTTTGAGACCCAGCGTGAGGGCATCGGACAGCACTTCTGGGCCGACGATCAGGGCCGTGTCGTTCGGGCTGCCCGCGAGTTTCGCGCTTTCGCCCGGGGTTTCCGCACGCCAGGCAAAGTCGGCCGCGACCAGCAACGCCTGCGATTCGCGGTCCTCCGGAGAAAGAGCGAGCGCTTCCCGGGCAAACCGCAGAGCCGTGTAGACGTTCGCCGCGGCGGGAGGCAGCCGATTGTCGACGACGAGTTTTGAATCGTTGTTCCAGGTCCAGACGTCGGTCAAGCCGTCGGTGGTCGGCCAGGGAAGACGGTTCGCCAGCGCCTCGCGAGCCACTTTTCGCAGTTGGGCGGCGGCTCCGAACGACGGCGGTCCTTCTCCCCTCTCGGTCGGCAGGCCGAGAATCCGGGAGAGGGCCTGGCGAGCGGCGTAACGAATGCCGGACGGCTGATGTTCGTCGAACGCGGGAGCGAGCAGGTACGGGACGGCTTGTCGCGCACCGAGGTAACCCAAGGCTTGGATGCCGGCCGTGCGGACCGATTCGGTCGGCGACTCGAGCGCCCCGAGCAACACAGGGACGACCCGCTGACCCATGCGAACGATCGATTGCACGAGCACTTCGACGCTCTCGGTCCCCTGCGGAGCGGCGACGTGCTGCAACATCCGCGGCACGATGCTGGGGCCGATGTTGTTGAGGGTTTCGAGGGCTGTGTCTCGATCTTCGGGCGGACCGCTGAGGTTGTGGATCAGCGAGTCGAGATAAGCGGTGTCTTCGTTGCGTTTGCGGGTGGCCGCCGTGGTCAACGTCGCCACTTGCGCGCCGACAGGCTGCAGGTCCGGATTATGCGACAGGCGGAGGTAAAGCGCCGGGCCGTACTTGTCGCGGAGGGCCAGCAGCACATCGTCCGTCGGATTGGACTGGAGGAATTTCTGCAGGTACTGCTTGGCCAGCCGCGGGCGATAGAGCTGGTCGCAGATCACGGCCGCATTGAACAGTTCGGCTGGGGTCTTCGGCTCCGTCAATAGCGGCGATTCTTCGACGGGAGGGGCTGGCGTGGGCTGTGCGGCGCGGAGCAGCTGGCCCGGCCGGTGCCTTTGCGGGAGCGTTGTCGTCGGCGGAGCCGCGTCCTGATCCGCGGGAGCGGCCGCTTTGGCGCAGCCGCCTTGCCCGGTGGGCGCGCGCCTTTCTTTGCCGCGGGCTGCGCGAGCGCATAGCCTCCGGCAAACAGGGCCAGAATCAGGACCGAGGTCCGTATCCTCACAGGGGCCATTCGATGCTGGACTCCGAGACTCCGGCCCGACACGCCGGCCGGTGTCGATCTTGCCCCGGAAGCCACGCCCCCAGAGGGACGGTAACGACCGAGGAACCGCCGACCCGCGCTTCCCCTATCCTAAAATGGTGTAACCATCGAAAACAACACATTTCACCCATTTTCACACGGGAAACCAACCTCGCGGACGATTTTGCCGGTGAGAATTCCCAAACAGCGGTGGGACTCTGCCTCATTTCGGGTGAATTTGGCTGCCTGATCCTGGTGGCGGGTGGGCTGCCGCCAGGGCGCAGTCTGCCCGCTCGTGCCCCGCGACGGCACGTATCGAATAGATCGGACCTGTCGCGTGCGCTCATTCAACCGCGGGCCGAATCAGACAGGCCAGCCCCCGCTTTCGTCGGCAAGTGCCCGGAGCTAGCGGATGCGTCGAGTTTGCCGACGGGCGCGAAGATGCGGCGCCTACATGCAAACGGGGCCTGCGGGGCGGCTGTCTTGCCCGAGGCGGCGACCGCGACGATCTCAGTTCCGTCGCGCGAACGCTGCCTGAAGCACCGTGCCGTCGAAAGCGTAGGGAATCCGGCCTTCCGCGGCGTAAACGTAAAGCGCGCCGAGCAGGATCGTGTGCAGCGCGGCCGAGACGATGGCCAGACCAATCTCGAGAACAGCCGTGATGGCAATGCCGATCGCAATCGCGACGCCGCTGCCAACGGCGAACCCCAGCGCGGCCGGAGCGCAGGCCACCACGGCCGCGATAAAGACGAAGAATCCAATCCCCTGGTTTCCGACGAAGGCTTCGCCCCAGGCCCGTCGCAGGATCGACATGGATCGCTGAACGGCCTCGAAGGGGCCGGCTCTTTCGATCACGATTACCGGCACGACGAAGAATGTGGCGATGCTCCAAGCTAGTCCCAATAACCCGGAGACGAAGGCTCCGACCTTCTCCGAACGGGACTCGAGCATCTTGAGCGCAACCCCCACGAACGCACTCACCAGGCTCCAGGCCAGGATTTGCGGCAAGCGAGAAACGGCGGCCTGAAACCCATCGCTCAGGGTCGGAGTGCCGCCCTTGAACCGGATGATCGCGCAGGACACCAGCGCGGAATTGAAAAAAATGATCACGAAGTAATTGCAGAAATAGAACAGCAACAGCACCGCGTACGCGATCGGATTGTGCGTCACTTGCTGGGCGTTCTCGTCAATCCGGTATGCGCCCGTGAAAAACAGGGGTAACGCGAAGCTGGCAACCACGATCATGCAGGCGATGCCGCTCACGACCGGGAATAAGAGCAGGCTCGTATCTTCGCGCAGCACTGCGCGCTCGACTTCATCAAGTCCCAGCCATTGCTGATTTTCTCAAACATCTGGAACTCCCCTGGCGGGCTTGAACTCAGCCGTCTCCGTCGACCCGGGCGCCGCGCGGATTTTGGCGATCGGCCGCAATTCTCCGCGCGAGCGAAAACTCTGCGACGGGGTGGGACCGCGTCCGATTCCGCTCGGTCTCACCGACGGCCAGGCGAGCGCCCGCCGAAACGCGAGTCTATCCAGCTTTTTCGCCGCTGCAAACGGGGGGCAACAGCGTTTTCTGGCGTCTGTCCTCAAGCCGTTCCCGGCGGGGCGACGAAATATCGGGTGCCCGGCCGTCGGCCGGCGCGTCTCCATTTTCCAGCGGGCAGTCACTGATCAAAGCCGCGGTGTTTGCATGACTCGAGCGATTGGAGCAATGGCGGTTGTGTTGATCGTGGGCGGCCTGTCGCTCGCGTATCGCGATCTGCGGCCCTTGTCGGCCGTCTCGGGCCCGCATTCTGCGAACGATCCGGACAGCCTCAGCGATCCGCCGAACTGGAAAGTCGAATCAGCGGGGAGCAACAACGCCAGCCGAGTGAGATGGCGGACCAACACCGTCGCCAACTCGCCCCTGCCGACACGGTACGGCGTGCCGACTAACGGCGAGCCGCCCCTGTGGGTCCGCAGAACCGACAAAGTTCCCGCCTCCGCGCCGACTTACCTGCCGAAGAATCAGACGATCAACGCCCCGCACATCACGTTCCTGCCGACCCCGGCCAAGCCAGCCAATCCGGTGAATACGGTGAAGACTGCGAGGACGGTGAAGACCGAGCCGATGGTCGCCGTCACGGCCCACGCGAGCAACTCGCACGCGGCCCCGGCCGCCGACCACGTCGCCGACGAGGAACATCGCGTGTTGCTCAAGCATGCGAAGTTTCTGATCAACGCGGGTTTGGCCCCGATGGCGCAAGAGCCCCTGCGGCAGATCATCCGCGAAGCGCCCGGCACTCCCATCGCCCGCGAAGCGCTCGCGACGCTCGACACCATTCGAAACTAGCAGTCGGCAAGCCGCGCTCAGCGATCCTAGGGGATCGACGCCGCCAACGGAGCCGTCTCGAACCGAAAATCGCAGCCGGGAATGCCGTCGATAAAATCGGCTCCAAACGCCCGCGACGGCGTCCGAAAACCGGGAGCGGGCGGCGCGTCGAAGATTCTCTCGATCGCGGCCAGCGCCGTATCGATGGTGAGCGCATAGCCGTTGGGGGTCGTCAGCGTGGCCTCAACGCGGTTGCCACGTGCGTCCTCCACGCAGCCCCACAATGACGACGTTTCGCGCGCCCGGCTTTCCGGGGTCGGCCCGTGCACGGACGCATTGATGCGGCGCATGATCAAGGAACGGATGGGCGGAAGGCCGAGCACGGGCAGCGCCCAGCGGACCTTGCGCATCAGGGAAATCTGTGACGGCGGAGTCGCTGCGTACACCTCGATATTGCCGATCCCCGTGGAATAGTAGGCACTGGCGACGTCCCCCCAGGGAATTGCCACCGCCATGCGGGCGCCCTCGCGGAAGGGAACGTTCAGCGTCTTGGAGGCGAGCGGGATCTGGGTGAGCCGGCCGTCGATCCTCACGCGGCCGCCGGTGGAAACCGATTCGAGCATCGTCTTGGCCGTCCCCGGGCTCACCGATCCCACCGCGTGAAACGCCAGCTTGAGCGATGTGGCAGCGGGCAATTTCGCCGCGAGCTTGGCGGCCAGGCAGTCGCTGGGCACGACGTCAAAGCCGACAGCGGGCAGCAAGGTCACCGAGGAGGCCTGCGCGCGTTGGTCGAGGGCGGCCGCAGCCTCGATGACATCGATTTCCCCGGTGATATCCAAATAATGCGCGTGCTCGGCCAGGCAGGCCTCCATCATCGGAGCGGCAGTGGACGAGAAGGGTCCGGCACAGTGGAGCACGAGCCGCGCGCCGCGGATCCCCTGCCGCAGCGTCGACGCATCGCTCAGGTCGAAAACGCGGTGCTCGAGCTTCAACCGTTGGGCCAATTCGGCAACCGACTGAGCGTTGCGGCCTGCGAGAATCGGTCGCAGCCCGCGACGGGCGGCCTCTTCGGCAATCGCGCGACCGGTGTAGCCGGTTGCTCCGTAAAGGATCCAACTCGGTTGAGACATGAGACTCTTTCAGGCAATGCGACCGGAATCGCTGAAACGTCAATGCCATGCGCCCGTGGCCGGAATACGACTCCGCCCGCCAGCATATCCGGTCTGAGCAAGCTTCGCCCTGCCGCACGCTTGTCTTACAATCCGGAATTCGGGCTCCGATCTTTAGTCTCCTGTCCACAACACGGACTGCCTCCGCGCAATGTCTGATTCTGCCGACGAAGCCCGCGTGATCGCCGCCGACATCGAGACGCTGCGTCAGATGGGCTACCGACAGGAGCTGCTGAGGCGGATGAGCGGCTTTTCGAATTACGCCGTCTCGCTGTCGATCATCTGCATTCTGGCCGGCGGAATCACCTCATTTCACCAAGGGCTCTGCAGCGTCGGCGGCGCTTCGATCGGGATCGGCTGGCCGCTGGCGTGCCTGCTGGCGCTCGCCTTCGCTGCCACGATGGGCCAGGTCGCTTCGGCCTTCCCCACGGCGGGCGGCCTCTACCACTGGGCGTCGATTCTGGGGGACCGCGGTTGGGGCTGGGTGACCGCTTGGTTCAATCTGGCCGGACTGATCACCGTGCTGGCCGCCGTGAACGTCGGCGCCTACCAGTTCACTCTGCAGGCGCTGGCTCCGTGGCTCGGATACGAACCGGAAAAATTTTCCGAGCCCGTGCAGATTGCGCTGCAGACTGCGTGCGTCGCCGCGATCACCCTGTCGCAGGCCATGTTCAATCACCTCGGGATTCGCCTGACGACGCGGCTCACCGACTTCAGCGGTTATTGGATTGTGGTCGTGGCTGGTGCGCTGACGATCGCGCTCTTGGGCTTCGCATCGCATTTCGATCCCGCGCGACTGGAGTTTGCCCGCCTGATTACGTTTTCCAACTACAGCGGTTTGCCGGCAGAACCGGGGACGCCGGTCTGGCCGCAGACAGGAAATCTGCTCTGGCTGTTCGCGCTCGGGTTCCTGTTGCCGCTCTACACGATCACGGGGTTCGATGCCTCGGCCCACACGGCCGAAGAGACCGTCGGGGCCGCCCACCATGTGCCGCGGGCCATCGTTCGCTCCGTCATCGTGTCGGCCGTCTTCGGCTGGATCATGCTCGCCGCGATGGTGCTGGCAATTCCCAACATGAACGAGGCGGCCGCCCAGGGCGACAACGTCTTTCATTGGATGATGCGGAGCGTGCTGCCTTCGTGGCTCGTGCTCCTCTTTGTCGTGGGGATCGCCATCGCCCAGTACCTCTGCGGCCTGGCGACCGTCACGTCGGCCTCGCGGATGACTTACGCGTTCGCCCGCGACGGCGGCCTGCCCTGGTCGCAGGCGCTGCGCCGCGTCAGCCCGCGGTACGGTTCGCCCGCCGTCGCCATCTGGATGACGGCATTTCTGGCCCTCGTCCTCACCGTTTACACGCCGATGTACTCCACCCTCGCCAGCGCCTGCGCGATCCTGCTCTACGTCTCGTACGCGCTGCCGACGCTATTGGGACTGTTGGCCTACGGGCGCTCCTGGACCGACATGGGACCCTGGAGCCTGGGCCGCTGGTATCAGCCGCTGGCAGTCGTCTGCTTGCTTGGCTGCGGGTTCTTGCTGTTGATCGGCATCCAGCCGCCGAACGAGAAGGCCGGCTGGATCGTGCTGGGCGCGTGCGTGGTCACGGGAACTGTCTGGTTCAGCGTGATGCGGCACCGCTTTCAGGGGCCGCCCGCGAATTTGTTGGAGATGCACCGACGTGCGGCCGCGTCGAAGCCGGCTGAATCCGTTTCCTCGGAATCCGTTTCCTCGCTCACGCTACCCGGTGAGTGAATCGTTCGATTGAGCTACCCCTGAGGCTCAACTGTGACTGACGTCCGACTCGTAGGACTCGACTTCGGCACGACGACCAGCCGCTGCGTCGCGGCGAAGGCTCGGCTCTCGCAAAATGTGATTTCCGGCCGGCACGAATTCTCGGACGTTCGCGAAGTCTTTCGTTCCCCGATCGAGCTCACTCCGTTTACGCCAGCCGGTCTTGACGAAGTCCGGCTCGAACAGCTTCTCGACGAGTGGCTGGCGGCCGCCGCCAGGGACGAACCGATCTTCAGCGGCGGAGCGCTGGTGACGGGGCTCGCCGCACAACAGCCCAATTCGGCGGCGCTCGTTGAGCTGGTCCGCTCGCGCGTGAGCGATGTGCTCGTGGCGACGGCCGGCGATCCTTGCCTCGAAGCATGGCTGGCATTTCAGGCGAACGCCGGCCCGCTGTCCCGCGCAGCCCGATCGCTGGGTGATCAATCTCGATATCGGCGGTGGCACGACAAATGTCGCGGTCGGCAAAGGCGGCGAAGTGTCTCGCACCGGCTCGCTGTTCGTCGGAGCCCGGCACGTCGAGTTCGTTCCCGGCACGTATTGCATCGTCCGCCTCTCGGACTACGCCCGCTCCCTGTTGCAAGAATTGGCAATCGCCGCGCGCCCAGGCGATTTCCTCAGCGAGCAAGACGTGCGCCGCATCCTCGACTGGCAAATCGCGTTGATCGACGCGGCCATAACGGGCGATCGCGCCGCCTTCGCAAGTCCGCTCGGCCGAATGCACGAGCAGGTGGCTCTCGATCGGCTGGACGAGGTGCGGGAGCCAATCTTCTGTCTCTCCGGCGGCGTGGGTGAGTTGGTCTACGACATTCTGCAAGGGAGGCCGCTGCCGACGACAACTGCGTTCGGCGACCTGGGCATCGATCTCGCACAGCGGATCGCCAACTCTCCCAACTGGGCTGCGCGGCTCGGCGAGAGTCGACAGCACGCCGGGCGCGCGACGGTCTATGGTCTGCTGCTCTACGCCACGCAGATTTCCGGCAGCACAGTCTATCTGCCCGATCCGGTCCTCTTGCCGCGCGCGACGTCCCCATCTTCGGCCGCGTCACTTCCAATTCGACAGCGGAACAAATCCGGGATATTTTGCAATTGGTCGCTCGGAGCGCGGCGGGCGGTTGTGTCGTCGTGTCCCTGGGAAGCGGCGATGCGTCTACGGTTCGCCTGCTGGGAGAGCGAATCGCGTCGGCAATTCGGACATCCAACATTCCGGGCTCGACTCTGTTGGTGCTCATCGTGCATGAGAACGTCGGCAAGGCGCTCGGCGGCTACGTCTCGCAATGGGGGGCAGTTCTCCTGCGGTTGATCGTGCTCGACGAGATCGAACCACTCGACGCCCGCTTCGTGCAGATCGGCACCCTCCGCGACGGGGTCGTGCCGGTCTCGTTTTACGGGATGAATTGATTACAGGCTGAATTGAACGGAATCGTCACTGCATGCGCGAACTGACGCCTCTCCACGAAATCCGCGTGCCCGATCCCAAGCCGGACGAGGTTTACACGGCGCGGGTCCTCGAACGCGAGGTGACGTTCGCCGGCCTCAAGCGGTTGTTGGGGGCGGCCGACTACAGCAAGGCCGGCGATCGGCAAGCGGGACTGGCGGCCGACGGCGAAGATGTGCGCGAGGCGGCTCGAACGGCCCTCTCGGAACAGACGCTCGAGCATCTCTACGAGCATCCGCTGACCGACGATCGCGGGTGCGTCGACAGCGTGATGCGGGTCAATTACGACGTCGATCTCGAGGCCTTCGCAGCGATCGCCTCGCTCACGTTGGGCGAGTTGAAGGATCGCCTGCTCGCCGGGTCGGACGACGAAGTCCGGCAGATTGGCCACGGGCTGACCGGCGTGATGGCTGCGGCCGTCGCCAAGCTGTGCGACGTGCACGAGCTGATTCTGGTCGCGAAAAAGTGCAGTCGGCCGACGCAGGCCCGCACTCTGCTGGGAGCGCCGGGCACGCTGTCGTCTCGCCTGCAGCCCAATCATCCGACCGACGATCCGCAGGGAATCGCCTGCTTGTGTTACTGGGGGCTGTCGCTGGCGGCCGGCGACGCGCTCTTGGGCGTGAATCCGGCAATCGACACAGTCGAAAACGTCGAGCGGCTGTTGCGGCTGCTCGACGGCGTGCGGCGGCGTACGGGAGTGCCGTCGCAAATCTGCGTGCTCGCGCACATCAAAACGCAGCTGGCGTGCCTCGAGCGGGGCGCTCCGGTCGAAGTCCTGTTTCAAAGCCTGGCGGGAACCGAAGCGACCAACCTGGCCGAGTTCGACATCTCCGTCGAGCTGCTCGATCGCGGCTACCGCACGATGGCCGAACGCGGCGCCCTCGCAGGCGACTGCCCGGCAATTCATGTACTTCGAGACGGGGCAAGGCAGCGAGTTCACCTACGGCCGGCATCACGGCATCGACATGACGACCACCGAGGCCCTCTGCTACGGCCTCGCGCGGCGGTACGACCCGTTCATGGTGAACAACGTCACCGGCTTCATCGGGCCGGAGACCCATCTCGACAGCTTCGAGATGATCCTCGCCAACCTGCAGGACCATTTCATGGGCAAGCTCATGGGGCTGCCGATGGGGATGGCCCCCTGCTACACGCTGCACTCGCAGACGATCCTGGAAGGTCAGCAAATCGCCACGCAACTGCTGACGGCCGCTGGCGCGAATTACTTCATGGATGTCTGCCTCAACACCGATCGCATGCTGGCCTATTTCGACACGAGCGGGCACGACGTGCAGACGCTTCGCGAGATCTACGGTCGCACGCCCGCCCCCGAGTTCACCGACTGGGCCGTCAGCCGCGGCATTCTCAAGCGCGGCGCCGACGGCTCGATCGAACGGGGTCCAAACTGGGGCAATCCCGAGCAGTTTTGCGACTCGCCGGAGGAATTCGCCGAGCTGGCCCGTCGGACGCCCGCGCTCTACGGCCGGGAAACGGCCGGCCCGCGACCGGCGAACAGCGTCATGCGCCGCGTAAAGCTCAATCAAGGGGCGGCTCGCGCCGCCATTCATGCGGAGCTGCGAATCGACGAGCTGCGGAAAATTGCCGACTTCCGCCTGCTGGAGACGACGGCGGCTGACAAGGAGGCCCATCTCAACTCGCCCGAGGCCGGCGCCCGCCTGTCGACCGAGAGCCGCGCGCGGCTCGTGCCCGAACACAAGCAGGTGCAAATCGTCGTCTCGGACGGCTTGAGTGCGGACGCCGTCCATCACAACCTGCCCGACTTGTTGCCGATTCTTGTCGACGGACTGACGAGCCGCGGCGTGTCGCAGGGGCAGCCGATCGCCGTCCGCTACGGTCGCGTGAAGCTGGCCGAACCGATTGCCGACGCGCTCGAGTGCGATCTGGTGGTCTATCTGCTGGGCGAGCGCCCAGGGGGCGATGCGCTGGCCTCCCGTAGTCTGTCGGCCTATCTGGTCTATCGCCTAAGCGGACCGGCCCAGCTCGAAGCCGCGCGCTTCAGCGGCAACGCACAGGTGCGGTGGGAACAAACGGTGATCTCGAATATCTATTCCGGCGGTTTGCCTCCCGTCGAGGCGGGGGCCGTCATCTTGGAGACAGTGCTGCAAATCCTCGATCATCAGGCGGCCGGCAACCGACTGGCCTCCCTGCTCCACTGACGAGAACCCCTGCTCCACCGACGAGAAACAGCAACGCTCTTGCGTTCGCGTCGGCCGGGCCAGAGAATTCGGCGGTAGTCCGAATCGCGCCGCGGAGAGTGCCGATGGACGTCTTTTGCCCCAGCTGTTTGCACAGTGTGACGCTCGAAGGCCGTGAACCCGGCCAGTACGCCTTCGAATGTCCCGAGTGCGCTGCCGAGACACACGTCACCATTCCGGAGGACCCGGGGGCGCGTCCGATTGTCCGACCCGCGCGGGCGCGATCGGCCGGCAGCGACTCCGGGATCGAACGGCCTGGTAAGGCTCAGGCTCGCGGGTCTCGACGTGCTTCCGATCGCGACTCCATCGACTTTCCCTTCCAGGAGAGCGATCAAAACCTCATCGAGCACGACGAGCAGCCAGCCGGCGATGAGTGGCAGGAAACGGGGGACGAAATCCCGCAGCCGCTGCGCGGGGCGGTCAGAAAAGCGAAGACGGCCACGGCTTCGCAGCGTCAGCAACGGCCCGCCGGCACTCCACGGTCAGTTTACAAGTGGCTGGGTGCCGGCGCGGCGGTCTGGCTGGTGCTGGTGGTCGCGGGGTTTTTCATCCGCGAGTTGGCCTGGGTGCCAATCGTGCTGGGCGGCCTGATCATTTTCGCGGCGCGCGGCATGGTGATGCGCGTCGCCCGCACTGAGGGCGTTGCAGTTTGGCTCGCCTGCCTGCTGGTGCCGTTCTACAGCCTGATGTTCATCTTCACGCATTTTCGCGTCCTGTCGCGAGCGGTGGTGATCGGGTTTTGCGGCTGGGGATTTCTGCTCAGCGGCGTCGCGCTGATCGTGATTCACGACGTGATCGACGCGCAGGCCAATGCGCTGCCGGGCGCCGTCGATCCACTCTTTGGCGGCAATCCGAACGGCGCGGACGACGGCCTCGTACTGTCGATCGACAATAATGAGACCCCGATCGCCCTCGACGAGCTGACCTATTTTCCCGCCTCTGTGGAAGAAGGCAGCGGCGGCGAATGCTTCGAGTTCGTAGGGACCGATGTCAGCCTTCGCGGCAAGTTTCCCCCCGCTTCCGCGACCGTTGGGTAGACCTACTCGGTAAATCCGTGCCCCTCCTGCCTCAGACCAATCACCCGGACCGAGGCGCATCGCACATCAAGATCCCGGGCCGGGGAATGGTCAAAGTCGTGGGCGGCTCATTCAGCGTCGAGGGCATCGTCAGGCAGCCGGTCCGTCAACTGGGCGGTTCGATCGTACTCAAGATCGACGGGCCGAACGGGATCGAGACCATTGACGGGACTTTTTTGGTCCGCGTCAAACCGAGCGAGTAACTGCGCCGTCAAAGGACGACTGACGGGGACGTCAGCGCGTACAACCGGTCTACGTCGTCAATTTCTGCAAGCCGCGGTCGGGCAGGATGAAAATCCGTCTCCCGAGTTCGGAGACGAGCGTTTGATCGAGATAATACGTCTGTAGAACGTGTTCTCTCCGGCAAAGCAGGTCCGCATTGGCGGCTGCAAACTCGTCCCAACTGGGCGGCCGTCCGGTGTCCTGAAGCCAGCGTTCCATGCGTTCCCGAATCAGGAACACGAATGCCCAGGTGACGGTTTCGTGATACAGATGTGGCTTGCCGCCTGCCGCGGTCAATCGCTGAAGCGCTCGCGAAAAGCGGCGCAATGCCGCGAGCGCTGGAAACCGACACAGGTACAAGAACGCGACCCGAACGTGATCCGCGTGACGGAATGTTTCGTGGGTCAGTCCGCCATTCTCAAAGGCTGCGATCAGCCGATCGTCCGTCACAGAGGATTCCCGGCTACTTGGGAACGCGTCGCCAGGCAGGCCACCACCGCCGCCGCGTAAACCAGGAGGCCAAGCTCAAACTCGCCGTGGAGTCCATGGATTGCGCAGGCGACGGCAAAAATGACAAGCAAAGAGTAGCCGCCGATCCGGTCGAGCCTGGGGATCAGAAACAGCGCGGCGGCCAGTAGCTCAATGCCGCCCAGCGCCGGCACAATCCAGGGCGGCAGCCCCATGTGTTGCAGATTGCGGAGGGCCGCCGCCGAAACGAGGAATCGAAAGGATTGCCACAATACCACCAGTCCGACCGTCCAGCGCAGGGCCAAGAGAGCTGCTCGCTGCCGGGTCATGTTCATCGTCACTTCCTTTTCTGGTGGCTGGGTGTTTCGTTGGCCTCGATGAGTCGATGGCTGGCGCGTGAGTCCAGGGTGAGGCCGTAGAACTTCTTCAAGTCGCGAATCCGCGCAAGAGATTCCGCCTCAAACGCGCATTTGCCGTCGAAGGCGTGCAGGACGATGCCCTCGAGCAAATCGCCGAGGGACAGATCGTGATACTCCGCCAGACCTTTGAGGACTTTGAGCAGCCGCTTCTCGAGCCGGACACCGGTTTGGACCCGCTCGACGACGTGAGATGCTTGGCTCATTGGTACCAATGTACCGTGGTACCATATTCTTTTCAAGCGTAGAATGGCAGACAACGAAATTTGTCGAGGCCGGCCGACTGCTTTAGGTACCGGCTCGCATCAATTGGCGAATCGGCTCGTTGTCGGCATACACCCGCCACTCGGCGACCTGGTTTTCGCGAATGACGGCGCGGATTGCCGTCGGCGTCGTCCAGCGATTCTCCGGGTTGAGCGAGCCGTCCGGGCTGTACGTGCCGCTGGCCGTTCCCAACATCACGACGAAGGAGCCCTCGCAAAACCAGTCGTCCATCACGAGCCGATAATCGGGAACCATGCCGAAATACCCGACCCAGCCTTGGCGCATGGCTTCGCGGCCCGCGACGACGTTGCCGAGCGAATCGACGAACCGATGGTCCTCCGTCATGAGGGCAGCCAGGCCGGCGACGTCGCCCGCGTTGATCCGCTCGACGAAGGTCTTCGCGACTTTCCGTGCGGCCAGATCATTCGCATCCCGATTCATAACACGGTCCGATTCATATCTTTGACTCGATTCCGCCGATCGCTCCGTGCGGCAGGACCGCGTGCACGCCGCACAGGCCGTTGACCACTTGGGTAATCCGCAAGTCGACAACCAAGCTCGCCAAGGCCAGCGCCGATTTCCTAGGCAGACCGTACAACTCGCCCATCAGCTTGAGCATCTCGTCGGTCGCCTGCGCCCAGGCTTCGTTGACGTCCTTGTGGAATCCGAAGGTTAGCCAGCCGATCGGCGTCCGCGCCCGCGGCATGGTCAGATGCACGTTGGCGTGCAGATGGATCTCGACTTCGACGCGCTCCATCGGGCAGGCGAGCGCCGGGCCGGCGACTTCGCCATCCCCCTGCACCGCATGTCCGTCGCCCAACGAGAGCAGTCCGCCGTCGACGGCCACCGGCAAAAACAGGCTGGTCCCCTCGACCAGCTCTTTGCAGTCCATGTTGCCGCCACAGAATCGCGGCGGAAACGTTGTCTGTACTCCGGGCTCGTCGACCGGCATGCCGACCACTCCCAGGAACGGCCGCGTTGTCAGCGAGAGCCCCGCTTGCGTGCGGGCGACATTTGCGTCGGGGTCGAGCGTCCAAAGCGTCACCAGCTCGCCGGTTGGGACCGTGATGACGGGCGGAGGCCCACTTGATCCCGGCCCCAAGCCGAGCCGCGGATCGATCTGGCTCGGCAGCGCCGGCCCAGCGGACCAACCCCATTTGCCTAGACGAATTGTGCGAAAGCGAATTTCCAGCGTCATGCCGGGCCGCGCACCGCGGACGGCGATGGGTCCCGTGAGCGCGTGTCCGAAATCGCCGACGCGATCACGAGGTTCAAACGCCCCCGGTGGCGCGAACGGCCCCGCTTGGTCCAACGCACCCCACCCGGCATCGAGCGTCTGACACTCGACTGTGTCGCCGGAGTCAATCGTCACGACGGGCGCGGCATCGCGCGAAAAGTAGCCGCGGAGGGTTTGTGGACCGAGTTCAATCGAGTGGAGGGCCATCGGCCACGTTCCCTTCAGCCCTTGCGGTAGTGATAGACGGGCCGCGCCGAGCGTTCGTGCGCACCCAGGTCGAGGACGATCGCGATGATCACCAGCACCAACCAGCCGTTGCTCAGCTGGTGGTTGTTGTTAACCATGGCCGCCATGTAGGCCAGCGTCGTATAGGGCATGAAGAAGAAGCCCAGCAGTGGCCAGAGCACCGTCTGGTAAGCCTGTTGAAACCAATTGGTCAGCAGGAAGATGAAAAACATCACCACTCGCGGCATGAGGACCGCTAAGCACGGCAGCAGGCAGCCCATGGGTTACGCGTCTCTCAAGGTGTGTTTCGATCGTGGCGGACGACTCCGTCGCGACATGGACGGCGCTTCACCGGGCCGCCACACATCGAAGTTAACGTCGTGGAACGTCGTCGGCTAACTGCGGACCAGAATTGGGGCGCGCGGCTCCATTGTGCCAGAGGCGGTCGCCTCTCGCGTCGGTCGATCCATAGCAGGATCGCTCGTCGTCCATTTGCCAGTCTCAACGCGGCCTGCGTAGCGTTTGAGGAATGATCCGCTCGTTCCGGCCACTCGACAACCCAGATCGTACCAGCCGGACGACTTGTGCGTCGCGATCGTCAGGCGTTCCGTCTGTCCCGGCTTCAGTAGGCGTGACTCCGGCCGGTTCCCGTACGCCAGGTCGCCGATCTCGATCGTCCAGCTGCGGGCTGGGTCGCGATTGGTGGCGATGATCACGACATCGCCGTTTTCGCTTTGGCCCCGCGCGCCATCGAAATGAAAATCGATATGCGAATCGTCGGCGCCGCCCGTAAATTCCCGAAAGAACCCGTTGGGGCCGTACACGCGCAGGTGGATGCGGCCGTTTGCGAATTCCGTCAGCGCCCAGGAATCCTCCAGCGTCTCGCCGGCTTCCACGGCATAGTTTCGTACCGTCACCGGCGACTTGCTGCCGAGGGCGTAGACGGTAAACGGAGCGCCGGCGGCCCGGGTCCCGAAGCGGTCTTTGCGAGCTTCAAAGCGGATCGTGAACTCAGTCCGCGGGCCGTTCAGCGAGCCATCCGCTATGAGTTCGTAAGGCAACGGGCAGGACGTACGCGTGCCCGCTTCCTGTCGTGGTAGCCAGGGCGAGTGGGACGGAGTGTGACGAATCGCTTCGATTTCGTCGGGCTGCAGCGCGTGGAAGTTTGACGGGACGTCCTTGAACTGGGCCTCGTGGATTGATTCCAAAAATGTGTCGCGGGGCGGGAACGGGACCGTCGCGTCGGTCGTCTTCGCTGCCGGCTGAAAGGCCGACGTCAAATCGCCGCAGACCGCGCGGCGCCATTGGCTGATATTCGGTTCGGCAACCGTGCGGTGAAACTTGCGACTGAGAAAGTGCTCCAGGAACTGCAGCACCGACGTGTGATCAAACACCTGCGAGCAGACGCAGCCCCCGCGGCTCCACGGCGAGGCGATGACCATCGGCACGCGATAACCGAGGCCGATCGGACCGCCGCGAGCGTTCCCGGGACGCGTGCGCTTGCGATCCTGATCCAGCTCGACATATTCGACGCTCGTGTCGATGCCGCCCGTGGCCCGACCAGTTTCCGCATGGCCAGGCCGCGGCGCCACGAACGGCGGCACGTGATCGAAGTAGCCATCGTTCTCGTCGTACGTCAGCAGAAAGATTGTTTTCTTCCAGACGGCTGGATTCCGTGTGAGGATGTCGAGCGCCTCGGCGATGTACCAGGCCCCGTACCAGGCCGACGACGGGTGGTCCGAAAACGCTTCCGGGCCGACAAGCCACGAAACCGTGGGCAGCCGGCCGTTCTCGACGTCGGCGCGGAACTGATGGAACAAGTCGCCCTTCGGCGCCCGCAGCCGCCGCTCGACGTTGCCGTCGCGGTAGACGACATCGGCGAGCTGCCGGTAGTGCGGATCGCCCGTGTTGGTGCAGAAGGCTCGCTCGTGCAGGATCCGCTCCCGCTCGGTGAGCGTGTCGAGGCTCTTTCCGCGGAACGCCTCGCGTTCGGTCTCCAGCCGCTTCATCTCGGACTGCAGCCCGGCCTGCTGTTTTGCCTTGGCCTTCGCGATGAGGGCGGGGAGCGCCTGAATCCGCCGCTCGACGAAGGCCCGGTGATTGCTCGCGAGCTGTACGTGGTACTGCCGAAAGCATTCGAGCGGGTTGTCGCCGTAGTTCGCGAGCCAGGCGTCTTCCTCTTCGCTGAAGCCCGTACCGATGTCCACCTCGTTCTGATAAATCTTCCACGAAACGCCGTGGTCTTCGAGCCGCTCGGGAAACGCGGGCCAGGATCCGCTGCGATGGGTTTCGAGATCTTCGTTGCGTAGGTTGGCGGGCGACGCTGCGTTTTGCCTTTCGCGAACGGTCCCCGTCCAGAGGTAGCAGCGGTTGGGAGTCGTCGGGCTGAGGGCCGAGCAGAAATACTGATCGCAGATCGTGAAGGCGTCGGCGAGCGCGTAATAAAACGGCACGTCGGCCCGCGTGTAATAGCCCAAAGTCAGCGGCATGTCCTGGAACTCGCGGTTGCCCGAACGCTTGGCGGGCAGCCACCGGTCATAAAGCCCGTGATTGCGGGCGTCGGTCTGATCGGCCCTGTCGTGCGGCAGCGAACCCATCCAGGTTGCCTTGGTTCCCTTGATGTCGAGCCGAAACGGGACGAACCGCTGCCCCTTGGCGTTGGCCTGCACCCAGACCGGGTTCCCGTCGGGGAGCGTGATGGCGCGCGGATCGTTGAATCCGCGCACTCCGCGGAGCGTGCCGAAGACGTGGTCGAAGGAGCGATTTTCCTGCATCAGCACAACGATGTGCTCGGCGTCGAGGTAGCTGCTGCCGTCGGCCGGTTCGATCGCGGCAGCCCGCCCCAGCGACTTGAGGCACGCGGTCTGGAGCCCTCCCATCGTTCCGGCGGCGCCGGCCAGTCGGGCCGCAAAGCCGAGGAATTCGCGTCTGTTCTGCATTGCTGGTTGCTCACTTCCAGGAGGACGGCTCAAGACCTAATCGCACGGTTGGGCGACGGCGATCGTGCCGGGACCCATCCGCGCGGTTTCGACGCCGTGCACATTATTCGCGCGGGACATGCGGCAAACCGCGACGCCCGCTGCGCCGATTTCGCACCACGATTCATTCAGCAAGAGGATAAGCACCGTGGCCCGGCAACCGGAACCGTTGACGGAAAATCCTCCGGATGTTCACCAATTCTTCTCAGTGGTGAGCGGCGCCCGATGCGGCGGTCAGCCCTCCTTCCATCCAGAGCGAAACCAGGGGACGTCGGCCTGGAAATCCAACCGCAGCCGCATGATCAACTGGGCCGCATGATGCTGGACATGGCGGATGTTGTAAACGTGTAGCTCGGCCCGCGAAAAGTCCTTCCGCGGGAATTTTGTCTTGGCCATCAGCGATTCGGCCGTCTCGGCCCCGACGACGTCGTGGCACCGCCGGCGGCAGTACTGCAGATACGTCTTGATCCACGGCTTCTCATAAAGAAGCACGGGCGGACGCGGTTCGAGCTCCTCGTAATCGCGAAAGACGTGGGCGTTTTCACGATGAAACGGCTCCTTGCGAAAATCCTCGTCCGTCAGGCCGAGATAGTAGTCGGCGTAAAACAGCGTGTGAAAGACGGCCTGGCAGAACTTGTAATTCACCACCGGCCCATTCCAGCCGGCTTCCGGACAGATGTCGATACACGCGTTGAGCGTGCTGGCGGCCGCTTCGAACTGATTCGTGATCAACTGTTTCACCGTCTCGAGCTTCATCGTCTCGGGCTTCACTGAGTCGAGCATCTTTAGGCCTTTCGCGAGAGAAAACGGTCTGGCGACATTATGGCAAACTTCGGAAGCGACACACCCGATCGTCAAGGGTTCGCCAGACCCGGGAGCGCAATCAAGACGCCTGCGCCGCGGCGAAGAACGCGCATCATCGGTCAGGGATCGGGTACGTCTCGTCTTGGCCCGGCGGACGGGAAGGTCGTTTGCGTGAT
Source organism: uncultured Planctomycetaceae bacterium (assembly GCA_963813715.1). Lineage (GTDB taxonomy): Bacteria > Planctomycetota > Planctomycetia > Planctomycetales > Planctomycetaceae > DASPSM01. Next base: position 501,399 of record CAWFAK010000017.1, read on the forward strand.
GGAGGCGCCGAGCGAGGAAGCCATCGCATCTTGGTTCAGAAAAGGAACATGCCGTGCGACGACCTCGCGCCGTTGGAACTCGAGGGCAATCGCGGGACCTTCAAAACCGCCTGACGAAGCGGCCTGACCAGGCCAGCCTGCGCGAGTCGGATTGACGAGTGGATCGATTTCTCGTCAATTTAAGCCGGTCGAGTTCTCTAATCTCAAGTGGAGCCAGACGCATGCATCGTCGCGAACTGCTTGCCAAAGCGGGAATTCTCGGGATCACGGCCTTGGCCGGCTCGTCGATCGCTGCCGGCCACGAGGGCGGCAATGCCGGCATGTCGCCCTTGGCAGGGCCTCACATGCATTTCTGCGGGATCCATACCGCCAAGAACAATCCCAAGTTTTTGCTCACCACTCAACACTATTGCGCCGGACACTCGAGCACCGGGCATGACGACCTGTTTCAGTGCGTGCTCTTCGACGGCGCCGGCGCCAACGCCAAGCTCCTGGGGGTCGAATATATCGTCAGCGACACCGCTTACCGCGCGCTTCCCGAGGCCGAAAAGAAATACTGGCATCCGCACACCTACGAGGTGCTGGGCGGCGGTCTCGTCGCTCCGGGAATGCCGGAGGCCGACGAGAAGCGGTTCATGAAGACCCTCCTCACCACTTGGGGCAAAGCCTGGCACACCTGGCCCGACCCCAAAACCGCGGTCCCGACCGGCGAGCCGCTGTTGATCTGGTCACTGGGTGGAGACGGCCAGTGCGACCAGGCCGTGATTGCCGCTCGCGACAAAGATTTCGGAGTCGACACGGCCGCAATCCGCGCTCGTCGTAGCCGGGAACTCGGACTACAGGTGCCGCAAGTTCCTCATCCCACTTCGATGGAGGAGCTGGGTCGACAGTGGACGGCAACCGGGGAAGACCAGCCGACGAAAATCTAACCGGCACTCGAAGGGCCGATGTCGACACCGGTCATCGCCGTCGGCATCGCGTATCGAAACAGTGCGATCTAACAAAAGTTTCTGAAAGCAGCCTCAATGGAAATCTCGCATGTCGACTGCCAAAGACAATTCCGAATCGATCGGTCGCACGCCGCTCGTGCGGATCAATCGGCTCTGCCATCGATCCTTCGATTACTCCGATCCTTCGATTACACTGGCATGATTCGCGACATTGTCACTGCCGCGAAGATCGGATTTGCCCGCCATTCGAGTATCGGGAGGTTCCCATTTTCCTTCGCAAAGTAGCTGCGTGCCTTGTTCTGGCTCTTGCCTCTTTTAATTCCATCGCGATTGCGGAAAACTGGGCTCATTGGCGTGGTCCGACCGGGAATGGCACCGCGGCCCACGCGTCGCCGCCGATCGAATGGAGCGATACGAAGAACGTCAAATGGAAAGTCGAAGTCCCGGGCAGCGGACTGTCGTCGCCGATCATTTGGGATGGCCGCGTCTTTGTGACGTCCGCCGTACCGGTCGCCGGCGAGCCGGCCAGCGGCTTGCCGACGCTGGAGTTCAAAGTCTTTTGTTTCGACCGGGCCGAAGGCCATCCGCTTTGGGAAAAAACCGCGACTGTCGCCCGCCCGCACCAAAAGACCCATGAGACGAACAGCTTTGCTTCGGCTTCCCCCTGCACCGACGGCGAGCATGTCTACGCGCACTTTGGCTCGCGCGGGCTGTACTGCTATTCGATGAACGGCGATTTCGTCTGGAAGCGCGACGATTTTGGAAAAATGCAAACGCTGTTCGGGTTCGGCGAGGGGAGTTCGCCGACGATCGCGGGCGACATGATTCTCGTCCCCTGGGATCACAACGGCCCTTCGGCGCTCTACGCGCTCGACAAACACACCGGCGAGACGATCTGGAAAACCCCGCGCCAGGAGACGACCGAGTGGTCGACGCCGCTGGTTGTGGATCACGCCGGACGCAAGCAGGTGATCCTGAATGGTCAGAGGTCCGTGCGGAGCTACGACCTGCAAACCGGAAAGGAACTGTGGCACTGCGGCGGTCAAGCCTTGCGGCCGATCGCCTCGCCCGTGTCGCTGCCCGGTTTGGTGATCGTCGGCAGCGGGTATCAAGGGGCTTACATGGCGGCGTTTCGTCTGGATGGCACGGGGGACCTCAAGGGGACCGATAAAATCGTCTGGGAAATCACCCACGACGCGCCGGACGTCGCTTCGCCCCTGCTCTCCTCGACCGGCCGGCTCTATTTTCACAAAGCCAAGACTGGCCTGCTCTCTTGCATCGATGCGGCCACCGGCAAGCCCCATTACTTTGCCCGTCGAATCGGGCTCGATAATCCCTACGCCTCGCCGGTGGAAGCGGGCGGCCATATCTATCTGACGGCCCGGACCGGCATGACCATCGTCATGGCCGATGCCGACGAAATCAAAATCCTGGCCAGGAACCAACTCGACGAAACCATCGGCGCCACGCCCGCGCCGGTCGATAACCAACTCTTTATTCGGGGCGACAAGCACCTGTTGTGCATTGCGCAGTAGGGATCGAGGCTCAGGCGGCCCATTCGGTAGTGTCGAGCATCGTGTCATTGACCCGAGCGATGGTCACTCGCCACTTCGGGGCGCCGCTCGGCTCACTTCCCTGCGAACTGTCTGACGGTTAGGGTATTGGCACTGTGCTAAGTTTTTAGCTTAGTGTCATCGTCCGTAGAATGGTTTTCACAAGGGGAATCTCATGAGTCACCGTCTCAGCCTGTCAGGCAGTCGAAACCTGCGAAAATTGATGCCGATAGTCGCGCTCCCTCTGTTTTGTGCGGCAATCGCGGTCCCGCTGCGTGCCGAGGATAAGCTCGACAAGAAAGCCGTCGAACTGTGCAAGAAGGTTGGCAACTTTTACAAGAACGCCAAAACCTTCCACACCGAAGGGGCGTTCGTCTCCAAGATCGACAACAACGGCGAAAAGCGCGAGATCAACGTCGCGGCTGTTTACGATATTGAGCGGCCAAATCGGCTCTCGCTCAAGACGCAAATGGACGGCGACTCCAAGAAGGGCCCGGACATCATCTCCGACGGCAAGAAGCTGACGGTCTATCGCAAGGCACTCAAACAATATGTCGAAGAGGACGCACCGAATGACGTGAGTGGGCTCGGCTCCAAGGTGCTTCCCATCGGCCCGTTCATGACCGGAATCCTGGTGCCCAATCTTCTCAACGACGATCCGGGCGACTCCCTGTTGCAAGGAGTCAACTCGTGCTCGTACGTCGGACTGGACAAAGTGGACGGGACGTCGGCTCACCACATGAAATTCAGCCAGGATCAGTTCGACTGGGAAATGTGGGTTGCAGCCGAAGGGAAGCCGTTCGTGCTGCGTATGAGCCAAAGCGTGGACGGCCCAAACGGTAAGACCAAATTCACGGAAACCTACAAGAATTCGACGGTCGACGCACCGGCCGTGAAAGACGCGTTTACATTTACCCCGCCGAAGGACGCGGCGAAGGTCGACGAATTTAAGGAGTCGAACTGACAGGCCGAGTCGTGCGCGGGGCGCTATGCTCACGGCCTTTGCGTGAGCATGCGAACTGCGGCAAGACATTCCCACGCCGATCCGTGAGACCGTGCTGCAATTCGAAGCGATCGAGGAGCTGCCGTGCTGACGCTTCGGGTTGGTATGTTGCATTCACTAACCCGAACCGTCAGCGAGGGAATTCGAGCAAGGACTCACTCGAATCGGACAGTCTCGTGCCGAGCCGTGGGCATGCCACCCCGCCGCGCCGTAGCAAGCGGCTGAGTCGTGCAGGCAGTGAACCGTTACGATCAGTGTCGCGAAGAACCGTTTGAGGAATTAACCGCGAAGAAAGTCTCTCGGATGGCATACTGGCTGTTCAAAGAGGAGCCCGACCACTACTCACTGGAAGACTTATTCCGCGAGAAGCGGGCCGTGTGGGCTGGCGTCGGGAACAACGTCGCTCTCAAGCACCTGAGGTCGGTGCAGAAAGGCGACCGCGTATTCTACTATCACACCGGAAAAGAGAAGGCCATTGTCGGTGTGATGGAAGTGGTCAAAGCCCCGTACCCGGATCCCGAACGCGACGATGCTCGATTCGTCGTCGTCGACGTGAAGCCGATCAGTCGATTGGACCGGCCCGTCACGCTGGCCGAGCTCAAGGCGAATCCGAAATTCGCGGACTTCGCATTGGTCCGCATCTCCCGACTGTCGGTCATGCCTGTCACCGACAAGCAGTGGACGGAGATTGAGCGGTTGTCAAAACAGGCCTCGTAAGCCGCGGTACCCACTGGGTCCACCCGTTACTCCCGCACGAGAAAATATGGATGTCGAAGACACGAGGGCTGCCGCCGCCGGAGTGCCCCGCCAACTCAGGCGCCGACTGCCGCTATAGACAAGCGACAAAGACCGCCTCGTCATTGCCTTCGAGATAATACTGCTCCCCCACTGTTCTCCAATACGGAGCGCGTGGAATCGCACGACGCAGGACTCTCCGTCATATGACACGTCGGCCTGAATCGGGACTTCCGAGAATTCCGAGTTTTTCCATAAGTGTGCCAGATGATCCAAGATACAACAGGCAGATATTGAGTTGGTCCCCATCATCGGTGAAATCATCAATATGCAGGTGGTTGACATATGCCTCGTAACCGGTCGCGTCGCGAAACATGTCCCTGCTCGCATTGAGTGACCCCGCATAGAGTGCCACCAGGAAGTAACACCCCTCCTTCTTAACAAGCCCTTGCGAAAGCAAATCGGCTAATTTCGCTGGCAGAATTGCTTTCCGGGCATCTGCATTTTTCAACAGCCCTGCCATTGCCTTGTTGACCTGGAGGATTTGCATCTTCCTGCCTCACCGAGCGCCGGGTGCCATGCTCACGGCCTTTGCGTGAGCATGCGAACTGGCGCAAGACATGCCCCCTCTATGCCGTAGGGCATGTCACCCCGCCGCCGCCACGTCCTTGGCACATGCCACGTATCACTGGACCCATTGGTTCATCATTTGCCATGGCGTATCGACTTAACAGCCGCATCGTGCTTGCTAATTTCGATCTCCGCCACCCCGCCGACCTCAGCAGCTCGAAAGTGTGCCGTTGAACTTAAAGGAGCTGCGTGTTGCCGCCACTTTCCATGGCCTTTGCTTTAACACTTCGGGTCCGTATACCTTGACCAATACAATTTCGGCAATTTTCTCAGTGGATTTCTCATCCAATCGCAGGTTCACCATCTCATTGGCAGAACTCTCGCTCGTACTCGCTACCGGCTGGTCATCGCTGACCGCAATGCCGTCTCCCTTTCCAGGCGGTTGATCGTCTACTAGACCGACGTAAAAGCGTCCAAAGCTGTACGCGAGCATCAGCGCCATCGCCAGACCGCCCGTTCCCGCAACCAGAACATGACGCCAGCTACGGAACCCGAAGTTCCCGAGCCGTGCCAGGAGCAAATAGGCCAAGATGAAGTTCGCAGAGCCCCACAAGACGTTGACCCACGCTCGCGATAATCCTTCACCTGGTGGAGTCGCGAACGGGCTTTGAAACGGGTGTCCCATGACACCGCTCACGAAATGGGGAATCGCGTTCACCAGAAACGCGCCACCCATAAAGTAGCCGAGGTAGTGATACCAGCGCACGCGTCATTCCTTTCCAATCGCGTAGGGCCACGTCAATCAAGGCGACCGAAGTCGAACCCGAACGTGGCTGCGTCGTCGCATTAGGCCGGATCGACCTGCATCGCAGCCAATTCGTTGCCGCTCGGGTCGCGGAAGTGGAAGCGACGACCGCCGGGGAAACTGAAGATCGGTTTGGTGACTGCCGCACCGGTAGTCGTGATCGCGGTGAGGGTCGCCTCTAAATCGTGGACTTCGATCACCGGTAAAGGGGCTTTGGTGGCCTCCGTTTGATCGGCTTGAAGTCCAAGGTCTACGTCCCCCGTCATCGTGCACGCATAAGTTGGCCCGAAAGCCGTCATCTTCATTCCAAAAACCTGCTCGAAAAAGCGTTGGCTCGCGGCGAGATCGCGCGTCGGCAGCTCGATGAAATTGGGTCTGGCCATAACGGGCTCCCGTCTTTGATGTCGTTGCTCGGATCGAGACAAGGTCGTTAGCGTATCCGATTTCCCGTGGGGGAGGCGGAATCTACAGTGCCTGTGGCGAACGCGTGACCGGCCTGGCCGCGGACTCCATCATCCTCCCCGGATACTTGTGGCACCGAGTGGATCCGCCGACTAAGATGGCCAGGGTTAGAGAGTTTTCACATCAATTGAACCCGACGACTACGGCGATACGAGCAGGAGACCGTGGTGAGCGCTGCCATCCGGGTCGCTTGTCCCCATTGTCTCACCAGTCTGAAGCTGAAATCGCGCGAGATGCTGGGCGCCGCGTCACCTGCCCCAAGTGCCGGGAAGTCTTTTCCGCCGCCGAAGAGGACGACGAGCTGTTTGAATCGGCGGAGCGGACGCCGGAACAGCCGCTGGCGCCGACGATTTCGCGGACTTCGGAACAGCCCCTGGCCCCGATGATCGCGCGGACGCCGAGACGGCGAAGTCGACGGATTCGACATCCCTCTGGCGTGGTCTGGTTCCTGGCCGGGAGCGTTCTCACAGCGCTTGTGGCTGGCGCGTTTTTCGTCCCCTGGCGGTCGCTCGTGGCGGACATCAATCTCAATCCGTGGGCGGACACGCCCGACGCGATTTTGACGCAGGAGACACGATTGCTCAATGAATTCGGGGACCTGGCGGAAGAAGCGCGCGCCGGCGGATCGTTCGCGGAACTGGCCGCCAAAGCCAAGAATTTGGATGGTCGGATTGTCGATCTCTACCTGCGTGCCGTGCGTGTTCGTCCCGTTTTGCGCGAACGGCTCGAAGCGGATCTGGAAAAACACGAAACAGAGTTGAAGGACCTTCAGAGTCGGTCAGTGGCGTTCCAAGAGCGAAATGCGGACCCCCAGGCAAAACGGCTGCTCGCGGGGTCGCCCGCGGAACAGCAGGCTCTCGAAGATTTGAAAAGCACGTTCATAGTCATCCTTTCTCACGTGAAAGAACTCGGTGGCGCTTTCACGAGCATGATGACAAAGCCGCCAGAGCCGCAGTCGAAATCTCAAAAGACGGAAGTGGAGATCCTCGACATTTACCGCGAGGTCGCGGTGCTCGTCAGCCGCGTCGATTCGACTTCCGCGGCACAGGCGGCTCTGCCGGTGCTCCGCCAACTCAAAGAAAAGTTGGAGATCCTCAAGAAGCGGCGTCCCGAGGAGATCAATGACAATACGGTGGAGACGCTCAAAGGGATTCTCGATTACGAACGGCTCGTGGGAGCCGCCGGCCGCGAGATCGCGCAAGTTGCCGACGTCGTGATCCAACGGCACAATCTCGGCTCAGAATTCGAGGGGGCCGTTTCCCAGATCGACGCCTCGTTTGGCAATGAGCTGCGACGACTCGAGGCTTCTCGACCGAGGGAACTGCCGCTACTCGGCGTGGCCAGTCCGCTGACGGCTGCTGACTCGCCGGCAGCCGGCTCCCCGCCTGCTCGGCTCTTGCGCAGGCCGGCCGGTCCGGCCGACGCCGCCTCTCCCGCCCCTGAACTGAGCGCGGAAGCCCAGGCAGCGGCCGACGCGCTCGGTCCAATCGATCCGCCGTTTGCCCCACCGAACACGGGCCCCGGGAGTTTTGTGTCGACGTGTGTGCGCAAGTTCGGCTGGGATCACGTGACGTTCATCGGTTTTCCAGACAACGGCCTGTCGCGTCCGGAAATGGTCCGGATTCTGACGCAGATCCAAGCGGCATTGGCTGGCATCCCCTCGCGTTGGACGATCAACCAGGGCGCCATTATTGCGATCGCCTCCAGCGATACCGTCGATCAGATCGCCGCCAAATTTCACGTCGGCCGCATTCGCACGATCGACTCGGCGAATCGCCGAATCATCGTCGATCTCCCAGCCGCAGGTGCGTCGACACTTGGGCCCGTCCGCAACGACATTCGCTTGCCAGGGCCAATCGGTGGCGCCCTGCCGGGCGCCCGTCGCCGTGTCCCCGGCCGGCAAATCGTTCCGCGGGGCCCGATCCCTGCGCCAGCCGCGCCGCAAGCGGGGCCCGCCAAACCGACTTCCGGGCTGTGACCAAGCGCGACGGGAACCAGTTGACGTCTCAGTTTGCTCGGCGAATCGAGCCGTGAGCGAAAAAACGCAAAAGAGAAAACGCCGCAGGAGGGGATTCTGCTATCAGGCCGTGGAATGTTACATCGAACAGTTGTTGTGGTCTTACTTCTGGCGGCTTTCCGTAACGCGGAGTTGCCGGCGGAGCAGGAAGCAGTTCCTGCGCGGGCAATCAGCGTTCTGCCCGTCTTCTTCGTTCCGACTGGACAACAGGCGCCGTCGCAGGACCAGTCGAAACGCCTCATGCGCCATCTGAAGTGGTCGCAGACGCGGTATCGCGAATTGCTCGGGCACGGGACGACATTTGCGATCGCAGAACAGAAACCGCGTGTCTACCGCGCCCAGCGACCTTTGGAGTTCTACCGCGCTCAGCCTGAGAGGTCGGCAGGCCAGATCGTCAGCGAGCTGCTCGGCGATCTCAATTACAACCGGAATAACTGCCCGTTCGTTCTGCTCGTCGTGCTGATGAATCCAAAGGACAACGTCCCACCAGGTTGGGGGCAACCGCTGAACGGAGGTTTTAACACCGGCGGCGGGGTGAGCTTTTTGTCCTCGTTCGGGCTCGATCACTCACCCTACTTCCAATCCACCCTACAGCACGAGCTCGGGCATGCGTTCGGCCTGCCTCACGTCGAGGTGTACGGCTACGACATGAAAACAAATCCTTCGATGATGTCTTACGACCCCCGGCACCATACCAAAGGGTTCACGGACAGCGCAAAGCCCGGGAAATTTATTCCGGAGGACCGGCGCGGGTTAGCGCTCAACACGCGGGCATTTCCGAGTCTCCATTTTGATCCCGAGAAGAACATTCCGCCGGGCTATTCGATCGCCAAGATCGTGACGCTCGGACGTCTGAAGATTCCGGGGCAACCCGATGGACCGGTGGTCACATCCCATTCTGGCGAAACATACGGAAGCAAAGTTGCCAACATTGTGCAGGGGCGGATCGCCGAAAACGAAAAAGGTGAGAAGGTCACCTTTGACGCAAGAACAATGTGGCATTCGGCAAAGTCGGCGACCGGCTGGGTCGCCGTCCAGATTGTCTTTCCTTGCGAAGTGGAGCTCACACGGATCGTCGTGCACTCTCAACACAGCGGGCAATACCACATTGCCAAGGCCGTGCGCGTCGCCGTCGGCGACAACGGCGAACACTTGCGTCAGGTCATCGAAACCAACTTGGCTTCCGCGGACAGTGAAGTGTCGTTTCCGGCGACGAAGGGTCGGGTGTGGCAACTCGAACTTCGGGCCGACGAAACCGGCGAGGTGACCTTGCGTGGGCTGCAGTTCTTCTCAGGAGAGGACGAATTGTTCCCACCGTTGGTGCCGTACCGGGGATAGCAGTCCCGATCAAATCATTCCGATCCCCCTTTTAATTCGTCCTCGATCAGGAACACCTGGTGCCACGGTCGGCCTCAAAGAAGGTGTTTTGAACCTGTTGGGCTACGATCCTGTTTCCCGCGGCCACCTGGACGCGGAGGGGAACGTCGAGATGTGCAACGCGGGCCACTGCCCTCCACTGTGGGTCTCAGAGGGCGAAGTCAAACACATTGACTCCACGGGTTTGCCGGTTGGCGTCCTCTGCGATGGCGAATATCCCTCGCACCGCCGAAGACTGGCCCGGGGAGACAGCCTGGTCCTCTACACCGACGGTCTATCGGAGGCGTTTAATCCTGCGCGGGAGCTCTACGGAGCCAAGCGACTCGGCGAGCTCGTGGCACGTCACGCGGCGTTTTCGGCCAATTCGCTGTTGGCGGCGATCCTGCAGGACCTCGCGGATTTTCAGGCCGGACACGCGCGGTCCGATGACCTGACGATCATGGTGCTGCGGCGAACGAGTTGAGGGGACGCGCGCGTCGAGAGAACTCCTCGACGTGAGCGACGGAGGAGTTCTCAATCGACGAATCCGGCAGGCGGCAACGTGTTCCGCGCTGGCCCATCCGCAATGTTCGACGCGGCGTTGCCTTGCGCGGCTAGGATCAGGCGACTTTCACGCCGAACCTCGCGTCAGGTTGACTTCCCGGCGCAGCGTTGGTCGAGATCTGCGTTGAGTACCGATGTCCATCGGGGCAAACAATTTCGACCCTCGTCCACAGACCGTCGGAGACTCCCAAGCCCTGCGTCGTGGCAACCCGTTCACAATGCGGCGCCGGGCAGGCGATCTGCAGCGCGGTCGCGTTAATCACCGTCGGATCATCGGCAGACATTTCGTCGTCCTCTCTTCGTTTAGGTTCTAACTGGGGCATGAACGTTGCGGTCGGGCCGAGAATGATAGGGTGGTCGGCAGCCAATTGCGAGCCGAATGCAGCAGGATCGAAGATTTCTTCACAATTCGGCTGGATTTTGGCACTCCGTACATCGGCCGGCAGTTTTTGCCAGCGAATTCGTCATTTCCGAGCAAGAATCTGATAGTCCGTACGAGCCAGTCGTTCCCAAGATCAGACGCCAAACGAAATCCGGATCGGAGTCGCGGCACGAAAGTGTGAAGATTCATGACACGACCAACGACGACGGCGATTTCACCGTTCTTCATTGTCACGAACGTCGATCGAACCATCGCGTTCTATCGCGACAAGCTGGGATTTGAGACGACGTTTCAACAGCCGGAGGGGAATCCGTTTTTCGCCGTCCTCCTCCGCGATGGAGCGCAGCTCTTCATTAAGTCCCATGGAGGCTTGACACCGCTGCCGAATTCCAAGCGTCATCCCTTCATGAGGTGGGACGCCTTCGTCAATGCCCCAAACCCCGATGCTCTGGCCGCCGACTTTGGCGATCACGGCGCGACCTTCAGCGCACCGCTCGCAGATACACACGACGGCTTGCGCGGTTTCGAGATCACCGACCCGGACGGATATGTTCTTGTTTTTCGGCCGCCCGAGATAAGCCGGTCACCTTGCGGTTTGAGGGCCAACCCATGACGATCACAGCCATTGTCCCACAGCTGCGGACGACAGACATGGCCTCTTCGATTCGCTTCTACACCGAGAAGCTGGGGTTCTCTGTCGCGTTCAAGTACCAAGATTTTTACACCGGCATCCGTGCTGGGGACCAGATTTTTCACCTGAAGCTTGTTGATGAGAAAGACCCTTCGATCCCGTATGTTGATGAAGGCGAACATTTCCACCTCTACCTTGAAGCCGACGACGTCGCGGACCTCTCTGCCCAGCTCAAGGCGAAAGGTGTGAAGTTGGTGAAGGACGTCCACGAGACGCCTTGGAATACCAGGGAGATCGTCATCCACGACGATCAGGGGCATACGCTGTATTTCGGTCAACCTGCGTAGCCACTCCGTTCAGTCGCGAGACGAGATGTCTCCGCCGCTCGCCAAGAGCATCCGTGCAGAATTCACCAATTTCTGATTGCGGCTCTTGCGCTTCCTGCGTAGTCTGATTGACCGTCAACTCCATCCACGATTCTCCGAATTGACGCGGAGCAAACGATGCGGCTCGAGCCTTGGTACGCGCGCCTGGTTCTTTCGTTCCCCAAGAGCAGTCGGACTTCGTCGCGGGCGCGACACCGTCGCGGGCGACAAGCGACTCGGCTGTGCAGTTCCGCAGTCTGCCTTTCGCGGACGGAGCGGCTCGAGGACCGCACTCTACTGAGCGGAACGCCGGGGACGCCCGGGCACAGCTCGACGTTGCCGGCGCTGAGCCCGTCGCAAGTCACCGCGCTGGACACCTACGTCGCCGCCGCGGATCCCTCGTATACGTTTTCGCTCAATAGCACGATCACGGGCACGGGCTACACCGATTACGTGATCAACATGGTTTCCCAGACCTGGAGCCCCCAGTCCGGAGTCTCGGAAGTCTGGCAGCACTGGCTGCAGATCATCGTGCCGACGACTGTAAACTCGACGACGGCCGTTCTAAATATTGAGAATGGCCTCGCCGACCTAAATTCCACCACGCCTCCCACCACGGCGGATGCCTACAGCGTCCAAACTGCGACAACGCTCAACGCGATCACGGTTTTCCTCCCGACTGTGCCAAACGAGCCAGAGAGTTTTCCGTCGCTGGGAGAGACGACGCCTCTGACGGAAGACAGTCTTGTCGCGCTTACGTTTGAGCAATACCTCGACGGCAACGGTCAGGATTGGCCGATCCTGTTGCCGATGGTCAAAAGCGCCGTCCGCGCGATGGACACGACGCAGTCCTTCGTATCGAGCGAGTCCGGCGGAGCGCTCTCCGTCGACAATTTCATTGTCACCGGACAGTCCAAGCGAGGCTGGACAACCTGGCTGACGCCGGCGGTCGATTCGCGCGTCATCGCCATCGTCCCCTACGATTTCGACGCGCTCAATCTCCAGGAGCAGGTCGAAAGTCAACTCGACACCTACGTCGGCGTCACGCAGGACATTTACGACGGCGATTCGACGGCCGTCGAGCCCTACGTGAGTACCTTCACCTCCTTCGGCACGCCTCAAGGGGAATCGCTGCTGTCGATCATCGATCCTTACAGTTACATCGACCGCCCGACTTACGACATTCCGATCTACGACGTTGCCTCGACGGGCGATCAGTTCTTCGTCCCCGGCGCCCAGTTCTACTTTAACGACCTACCCGGCCAGAATTACCTTCGCTACGTCCCCAATACCGACCACTCGCTGGATGCCGATGCTTACCAAGGCGGGATCAACTTTGAAAAGGCCGTGGTCGACGGGGCCGCCCTGCCACAATTCTCCTGGACGGTCTCGAATGCCGGCACAGAGATCGAACTGAATTCGGTCACGACACCGACCTCAGTCACGATGTGGCAGGCGACCGATCCCAACAGCCGCGACTTCCGCCTCGAAACCTTCGGCGCGAACTGGACCAGTTCGACACTGACGGATCAGGGCGGCGGAACTTACGTCGCGCAGATCACCCCGCCGACGACTGGGGCGACCGACTTCTTCATCCAGATGCAGTACACCGTCGACGGGATGACGCTGACTTTCACCACGCAGATCAGCACCGTGCCGCTGTTGACGCCGACTGTGACCGTCACTGACAACACCGGCTTCTACAACGGCAATGCATTCGCCGCTACGGCGACGGCCATCGGAACCGCCGGACTGCCGGTGCCGGGCACCTTCAGTTACGACTATTACAATGGCGCGAATCCGATCGGGACGCCTTTTACAACACCTCCGACGCATCCGGGCACATACACGGTCGTCGCGTCTTTTACGAGCACTGATCCCGACTATGCGAACGGGCAAAGCGCCCCGATCTTTTTCACGATCGAAAAGCCCGAGTCGGTGATCACGATTACCGACACTGGCGGTCCTTACAACGCCAATCCGTATCCCGCAACTGCGACAATCGCTGGAGTCGTTTCCGGTGTCGACGACACGCCGGGTAGCAGTTTGGAAGGCGTCCCGCTCACAATCGTGTATTACGCGGGACCGAATCCACAGGGCACGCCGCTGCCAGGACCGCCGACTCAAGCGGGACAATACACGGCGCAGGCGGTCTTCGCGGGGAGCCAGGATTACCAGCCCAGCAACTCCATCGTGGCGCGATTCGTGATTGCGAAAGATCGCGCGATTATCACGCTGACCGATGCGGGAGGGCCTTACATCAACACGCCTTATCCGGCGACCGACTCGATCGCCGGCGTCGTGCCGGGCGTCGACGACACAGCCGGAAACAGCTTGGAAGGCGTCCCTCTCCAGATCATTTATTACGCTGGTCCGAACGCGACGGGTGGCATCTTGCCAGGGCCGCCGACTCAAGCCGGTCAATACACCGTGCGGGCGCAATTTGCGGGGAGCACTGATTATGAGTCTGACTTAGAGGAGGTGTTCATCACGATCACGCAACTGAGGCCGACGCTGACCTTGGTAGACACGGGCGGGCCTTACACGGGCGCGCCTTATCCGGCGACGGCCACGCTCGCAGGATTGATCCCGGGCGTCGACGACACTCCCGGCAGTACTTTGGAAGGGGTTGGATTTCAACTGTTCTATTATGCCGGTCCGAATCCCACAGGATCGCCCTTGCCCGGCCCGCCAAATCAAGCCGGCCAGTATGCGGTCGTCATGACGTTCGCAGGCAGCCAGGACTACTTCGCAACGTCGATCGACTCTGTCGGCATTACGATCTCGAAGGCTGCTCCGGTGATCACGTTGGCAGACGCCAGCGGGCCCTACACGGGCGCGCCCTACTCGGCGACTGCGACCATTGCGGGAGTCGTTCCGGGGGTCGACGACACGCCGTCCACAAGTCTCGAAGGTGTTTCGCTCGTCGTGACGTACTATCCGGACGACACTTTGAATCCACCGTTGCCCGGACCGCCCACGGCGCCCGGCACTTATGTGGAATCCGCCTCGTTTGCGGGAAGTCAGGACTATCTAACAGCCGCGGACAGTCAGGTCTTCGTGATCTCTCCGGCCACGCCGGTCATTTCTGTGACGGATGCGGGGGGCATGTACAACGGCAATCCATATCCCGCAACGGCGACCATCGCCGGTGTTGTTTCAGGCGTCGATGACACGCCCGGCAGCACCCTCGAGGGGGTGCCGCTGGTCCTGACGTACTTCGTCGGATCGACGACGACAGGCACCGCCCTTTCAGCCGCGCCGACCAATGCCGGGCAGTACACGGCACTTGCGTCGTTCGTCGGCAGCACAGATTACGAGAGCCTCAGCCAGTCGGTGCCGTTTGTAATTGGTCAGGCGACGCCGACCGTGGTCGCCAGTGACGCAGGGGGCAATTTCACGGGCAACCCGTTCCCGGCGACAGCAACGGCGACCGGTGTCGGCGGAGCGACCGTCAGCGGGACCTTTGCCTTCACGTACTACGTCGGCAGCACGGTGAACGGCAACGGCACGCCGACAGCGCCCAGTGCGCCTGGCACCTATACGGTCGTCGCGGCGTTCACGAGCAGCAATTCCAATTACGTGACCGGCCCGACTGACAGCCTCCCGGTGGTGTTCACGATCAATGCGCTGAGCTCACTACCGTCGATCAGTGCGCCAGCCAGCGCCTCAGTCATCGAAAATGCATCGCTCGTCTTCTCGAGCGCGGCTGGCAACCCCATCAGCGTCACCGACGCCAATGCAGGCTCGAGCATCGAGCAGCTCACTTTGACCGTCACCAAGGGGTCGTTGAGTTTGGCGACGACCATCGGAATCACGGTTACGTCAGGGGCAAACGCTTCGGCTTCGATGACCGTGCAGGGGACGCTGGCCCATCTCAACGCTGCCCTCAATGGCCTGCAATTTACGCCGACGAACGGCTTCACGGGCAGCGCTTCACTCGCAGTTTCGTACAAGGATCTCGCCAACAACCAGACGGCCAACGGCTCGGTGTCGATTACGGTTGTCGCCCCGCCTGTGACCGCGTTTGTGAGTGCGTTTTTGCCGATCGTTGTTCCCGGTGAACCGGTCCCGCTCATCATCGGCGCGATTGACACAAGCCTACAGGCCCAATTCTCTCTGTTCAAAATCAATATCTCGTTTGGAGACGGCAACACGGCCACGCTGACGTCGTACGTCCCTCTCTTGGTCAACCACATTTATAAGAAGGTTGGCGTCTACACGGTGTCCCTCACCGCAACCGACGAATTTGGTCGAACCAGCGCGCCGGCCACCGTCGTGATTCACGTCGTGTCTCTCTTCTTCGGCCTCAACCCGTTCAATCCGAACCAGACGGCCCTCCTGATCGGCGAAATGCCGGGCGACACCGTGAGCGTGACTGCTGCCCCGGGCGGCGGAATTGCCGTGACGCTCAACGGAGTCTCGCAGGGCGTCTTCAATGTGACCGGCCCGGTCATCCTCCTGGGACAACAACCAACGAAGTCGCCCGTCGGCCTGAGCGTCGACCAGAACCCCTTAGTGCAGACGCCAACAGCCGCCAGCCTCGAAAACCAACTCGACAGCGAAGCCTTGCAGTGGGCGGGGCTCTCCGCGGCCACGGAGATTCTGAACGAGTAGCTGCGCGCAGCAAATGGTGAGCGGCCCTCACGGGCGATCCCGACCAGTTGCCGCCATGCGAACGCAAATACTGAGGAAGGTCGACCTTCTTAAAGCCGATTCATCGCGGCTACAATGCAGGCCATGGCGCCGTTGGGATCACTGAGGCCGTTCGGCTGGCTAGAAGCGATCAGGTATAAAGCTCTGAATCTGGCCGCATCTGTCATCGCTTTCCTGTTGGGGGTCGGACTATCTCCGACGATGGCGGCGGACCGTGACGAGAATTCGCTGTTCGAGAGCCGTGTTCGCCCCGTTCTGAACGCACGCTGCGTCAAGTGCCACGGAGCCGCCAAGCAGGAATCGGGCTTGCGGTTCGACTCGGCGAGTTTCGCAAAGAAGGGGGGCGACCGCGGTCCGGCCATCGTCCCCGGCGATCCCGATCACAGCTTGCTCATTCAGGCGGCCCGGCGAACGGGCGAGCTGAAAATGCCCCCCGACGAGCCACTGCGGCCCGACGAAGTGGCCGGGCTCGTCGAGTGGATTCGGCAGGGTGCGAAATGGCCGACGGAATCGGCACACAGTTCGATTCGTAGCGGTCCGGTTCGTCCAGAAGATCGAGAGTTCTGGTCGTTCCTGCCGCTGGCTCGCTCGTTGCCGCCGGACGTGCACGATTGCTCCTGGTCGCGGACGCCCGTCGATCGATTCATTCTGGCTCGGCTGGAAGCGGAAGACCTGAAGCCCGCGGCGGCGGCCGACCGGCGGACGCTAATTCGCCGCGTCACGTTCGACCTGACTGGTCTGCCCCCCTCGCCTGCCGAAGTGGAAGCCTTCGTGGCCGATCGCTCGTCCGGTGCGTACTCGAAAGTCGTCGACCGCCTGCTCGCTTCCCCATCGTACGGGGAACGTTGGGGTCGTCACTGGCTCGACGTCGTGCGCTACGCCGATACCGCCGGAGAGACGGCCGACTTTCCGGTGCGGGAAGCCTATCGCTATCGCAATTACGTGATTGCGTCGTTCAACGCCGACAAGCCGTACGACCAGTTCCTCCGCGAGCAGATCGCGGGCGACCTCTACGCCAAGGACGCGCCGCCGGAGCGTTACGAAGAGCTGGTGACGGCGACGGGCTTCATCGCGATTTCGCGGCGATTCGGCTTCGACCCCGAGAATTATCAGCACCTCACGATTCAGGACACGATCGACACGCTCGGGCAGGCCGTGCTCGGGCTCTCGCTGGGCTGTGCGCGCTGTCACAATCACAAGTTCGACCCGGTGACGACCGCCGATTACTATGCGCTCTACGGCATCTTCGACAGCACTCGCTACGCGTTTCCCGGTTCCGAAGAGAAGAAGCGTCCGCGCGATTTCATTCCGGCCGTGCCGCCGACGGCCGGCCAACGCCTGCAGGCCGATCATCAAGCGCAGTTGGCCGCGCTCTCCGCGCGACTTGAGGCAACGGGGCGACAACCGGGAGCCAGCCCGGCAGCAGTCCGCCAGCTCGCTTCGCGGAAAGTCGATCTGGAAGCCCGCGAACTCGTACCCAGTGCTTTACGCCGTGAGCGATGGCGAATCCAAGAACGCGCGCATTCAATTTCGCGGCGAGCCGACCCGCCTGGGCCCCGAAGTCCCGCGGCGATTTCTCGAGATCTTCGGCGGCCAGCGGCTTCCGACCGATGAAAAAGGAAGCGGCAGGCGAGAACTGGCGGCGTGGATTACCGGCCCTGATGCTGCGCCGCTGGCGGCGCGCGTGATTGCCAATCGCATTTGGCAGCACCATTTTGGTTACGGACTGGTGCGGACCGAGAACGATTTCGGTGCCCGCGGCGCCCGCCCGACCCATCCGGAGCTGCTCGACTTCCTCGCGGCACGGTTGATCGAGAGCGGCTGGTCGATCAAAGCGCTGCACCGACTGATTCTGCAATCGCAAACGTATCAGCAGTCGAGCGACGTCTCAGCGGTTGCGGACCAACGCGATCCGCAGAACAGCCTGTTGTCCCACTTCGGGCGGCGGCGGCTCGACGCGGAAGAGATCCGCGACTCGCTGTTGGTGCTGGGCGGCAACCTCGATCGCTCGTTCGGCGGCCCGCATCCGTTTCCGCCCGTCCAAACGTGGGGGTTTACGCAGCATGCTCCCTTTTCCGCCGTCTACGACACCAACCGTCGCAGCGTCTATTTGATGACGCAGCGGATCAGGCGACATCCGTTTCTGGCGCTGTTCGACGGCCCCGACGGCAACGTCAGCACGGCCCATCGCGACTCGACGACAGTTCCCACGCAGTCCTTGTTCCTGATGAACGATCCGTTCGTGCATGCTCAATCGTCGCGGTTTGCCGAGCTCCTGACCGCGGCTGCGACGGACGAGGATCAACGCATCGCGTGTGCATTCGAGCAAGCCTTCGCCCGGCCGCCCGATGCCGAGGAACGCGTGCAATCCGCACAGTTCCTGGCCCAGTATCGGCGTGAACTGGCCCATTCAGAGTCTAGCACCGCGGATCGCGTCAAAATGTCGTGGGCCGCTTTCGTTCGGACGTTGTTTGCTCGCAACGACTTTCTGTTCATCGACTGATCGGAGTGGCTCATGTCCGAGTGCGAAAACGCCTTCTGCCGTCGCGACCTGTTACAACGCGCGGCCGGCGGCTTCGCGTCGATTGCGCTGGCAGGAATTCTGGCCGACCATCAAGCGGCCGGCGCGCGGGCCGCGACCACGGCCGACGATCCGTTGGCCCCCAAGCGGCCGCTCATTCCGCCGCGAGCGCAGCGGGTGATCTTCTTGTACATGACCGGCGGCGTCTCCCACGTCGACACGTTCGACCCGAAGCCGCGGCTCATTGGCGGTCACGGAAAGTCGATCACAGTCGACAATTGGCAGGGGAAGCTCGGCCAGTTCAAGCGCTATCTCAAAGCGCCGCAGTGGAAATTCCGCCCGGGAGGGGCATGCGGCACGGCGATCAGCGATCTGTTTCCGCACGTGCGCGACGTCGCGGATGAACTGTGCGTGATCCGTTCGATGGAGTCGAATCACACCAATCACTACGAGGGCACTCTGGGCATCCACACCGGCTCGTGGACGTTTGCCCGGCCCAGCATCGGCGCGTGGGTCAGCTACGGGCTGGGGACCGAGAACCGGAACTTGCCGTCGTTCGTCGTGCTGGCGCCGCACGCCCCCTATGCCGGAGCACAAACGTGGGGCTCCGATTTTCTCCCCGGCTGCCATCAGGGGATGCAAGTTGTTCCCGGTCCCACTCCGATTCCGAACGTGCGGCGTCGCGTCTCTTCCGATCGGCTGCAGCGACTCGAACTGGACTTCGTGGCGGCGGCCAACGCTCGACATCGCCATGCACGTCCCGAGGATGCTGCTCTGGATGCTCAGATTCGCTCGATGGAAACTGCCTTCGGCATGCAACGGGCTGCCCCCGAGGCGTTCGACGTCACGCAGGAAACGTCCGCCACGCACGCCTCGTATGGCCTCGATCGCCGGGCCGTGACCGGTTTCGGCTGGCAATGCCTGGTCGCCCGCCGGCTCGTCGAGCGCGGCGTCCGGTTCGTCGAAGTGATTGACACGGGCTCGTCGAACAACTGGGATTCGCACGGCGACATGCGCGATCACGAGCATCTGGCCCGCAACGTCGATCGCCCCATCGCCGCCCTCCTCCGCGACCTCAAACTGCGAGGTTTGCTCGACGACACGCTGGTCGTCTGGACCACGGAGTTCGGGCGAACGCCCTATCACGAGTCCGCCGACGCCAAAGGCCGCGAACATCACCACCAGGTGTTTTCGTCCTGGATGGCCGGCGGCGGCGTGAAAGGCGGCATCGTGCATGGCGTGTCGGACGAGTTCGGCGTGGCAGTGGCCCAGGATCGCGTGCACGTCCACGATTTCCACGCCACGATCTTGCATCTCCTTGGGTTGAACCACGAACTCCTGACCTTCCGCCACGCGGGCCGCGATTATCGCCTGACAGACGTCTACGGCCGCGTGGTGCGTGAAATCTTGGCGTAAACGGGGCGGGCCGAAATGCGGTCTGCGAGCACTCAAAAGTGCGCGAGGAAAACCGGTGGTTTTCGGAGGGCCGCAGAGAGCGATCAAGTTGCTGAGAATTTGCACCGCGGATTCGGCGTGGTCTGTCTGCCCGGTCAGTCCAAGTCGAGATTCTGGAAGTTGCGGTTGCGATCGAGCACGGTGCCCCAGACTTTGGTCGAGGCCTGGTGACGCGACGGGCCGAAGCTAATGATCGGTCCGATTCCCAGGTCGAGATCTCGAATCGATTCCAGAGCGTCGATCAGCTTTTCCGTCGTCAAGTCGGGTCCCGCACGCCGCAATCCCTCGACGAGGCACTCGGCCGCGATAAATCCCTCGAGTGAGATGAACCCGGGCTCCGCCTCGGGATGATACTTGTGCAACAGCTCCCGATAGCGAATGACGCCGGTCGCTGCCGATTGATAATGCGGGACGACTTGCGTGACGATTAGCCCCTCGCCGTATTGCGGGCCCATCTCTCGCAAGCGCTCCGCGAGACTGTTGCCGCCCCCGGAGACCGAACCCAGCACGAGATTGATTTTGCGATCCTTGAGCCCCTTGATGAACTGGGCGGCGGCGGCGTAGGTCGGCACCATGACGACCGCCTGGATTCGGTCGCGGTGCTCGAAGATTTTGTCCACGGCTTCGGCCGTCTGCAGCGTGTTGCGCTCGTAGCCGGTGCGGAAGATGTCCTTGGGATGGACTCCGTAAGCGCGCAAGGTGCGCGCCGCGCCCTGAAACCCTTCTTCACCGTACGAATCGTTCTGGGCAAAGACGGCGATGCGATCGGCAGGAATCTGGCGGATTTTTACGAAGTAGTGAACCAGCGCCGACGTTTCCTCGCCGCTGCTGGCTCGGTAGTTGAAGACATAACGATCGGGTGGGTCGTGGCGGAGAAACGCGGCCCCGCTAAAAGGGGCGAAGAAAAGCAGACGATGTGCCAGCGCATAGGGGACGGTGACCTTTGCGCTTGCAGTCCCGACATTTCCGACAATCGCAAGGACCTTTCGTTTCTCGAATAGGTCCCGCATGTTGGCGAGCGATCGTTCGGGCTCGTAGCCGTCGTCGAGCGCCGTCAGCTTCAGTTTTCTGCCGTTGATGCCGCCTTCGTCGTTGACCGATTCGAGAAAGGTGCGGATTCCGAGAACGATGCTCATGCCGAAGTCGCGATTCGGGCCAGAGTAAGAGACTGTCGTCCCCAGCTCGATCGTCGAATCGGTGACGCCTTGGGTCGAAGTGATTCCCGAGGTCGGGAGTCCGTCTCCCTGCGGAGCCACCGGTGCCGGATTTCTCGATCGCACGCCAAGCCATGCACCGCAGGCGCCGAGCAAGACAACGGCTGCTGCCAAAATCGCCGCCAGAGGCTGCCACCGCCTCGCACGCTTTTTGACCCGATTGCGGCGCGACAGGCAGCGACA
This sequence comes from uncultured Planctomycetaceae bacterium, assembly GCA_963813715.1. Taxonomy (GTDB): domain Bacteria; phylum Planctomycetota; class Planctomycetia; order Planctomycetales; family Planctomycetaceae; genus DASPSM01. The sequence continues at coordinate 522,821 of CAWFAK010000017.1, forward strand.
TCGCACTCTGGAGGATCGAGTGGTGCGCGCTCAAGGGTTTGCCGCCCATCGCGAGATGAGCGGCCACGAGATCGGCGTGCATCTCCGCAGCCGTCTGGTAGCGATCCTCCGGACTCTTCGCGGTGGCTCGACTGACAATCTGGGCGAACGCGTCGGGAACGGCGGCGTTTATCTTGCGAGGGTCGAGCGGCTCGCCGTGAACGTGCGCGAACATTACCTGCACGGTGCTCTCGATCTCGTGATACGGGGTCACACCGGTGAGCAGGCTGTAATAGGTGGCGCCCAGAGAATAGATGTCGGTGCGGGCGTCCAGGGTCTTGGACTGGCATTGCTCGGGACTCATGTAATACGGCGTCCCGATCACCTGTCCGGCCAGGGTCAATTGCTGGGTACCGGCCACTGTGCGTTTGGCGAGGCCGAAATCGGCCAGCTTGACCGTGCCCTCCGCGTTGAGCAGCAGATTGCTCGGCTTGATATCCCGGTGAATCATTCCCGCGGCATGCGCGGCGGCCAGCCCTTGGCAGGCATCCGACAGAATTCGCGTGGCTTCCAGCGGAGGAAAGGCGCCGCCTTGCTGCAAGGCCTGGGCGAGGTTACCCCCTTTCATCAACTCCATGACAATGTAGTCGGTCTGCCCCTCTTGCCCAATCTCATACAAAGCGACGACGTGCGGATGCGTGAGTCGCCCGGCCGCTTTCGCTTCGGCCAGAAAGCGGTTGCGGGTCGCTTCGTCGGCAGCGAGTTCCTCCGGCAGGATTTTGATCGCCACGTCACGTTCGATCAGCGTGTCGAACGCGCGGTACACCACCCCCATTGCCCCCATGCCGAGCAACTCCACGATCTGATAGCGCGCGATGCTGCGGCCGATCCAAGACTCGGGCGCTTGGTGGGTTGCGCTCCGGCTTGCGCTTCGCGGCGACGAAGTGGAATCGGTGGTCAGCCGCGTCTGGGCGTTCCGCGAAGCATCGTCGCCGACGTCAAAGTTCGGCCGCGGTGGCGGGTTGGTGGGTTGTGGGGACTCGTCGCCGGCCACGCGATATCCTTTGGCGTCAGGCTTCTCATGTCCCGCTGCGTGCTGGAACCGCCTTTCAGCCGCGTGGGCGCTTGCGTCTTCTAACTCCTTTTGTAGCCGTAACGCGACCGCCGTTCCACTATCGCGTGTCCCAACGGCGACGCGCGTATCACGTGCAGATCCAGGGAGCCAAGAGATCGGACAAGGCACGTAGCAATGATGCGCCGGTCTGGGGAGCGTGCGTTCTCACTACGCGTTCGATTGCCGGTTCAGGGCTGTCACTGCCATGAGTCTTACGATGCCTCAGGGCAACCGCGAGAAGTGATGCATGGGCTGCCGGTTGCGGCATGCCCGGTCGGTGCGAGACAATCGGTCGTCGACTGAGCTGACTGGCGAGGCTCAAGAGACGTGCGACATCAACTCGGGGAAAAGAGCACCACAACCATGAAGAAAAGCAAGAGCCCCTCGAAGGATTCAAAAGGGGGAAAGTCTCCCTCCAAACTCATCGATGCGAGAATCGAGGAGCTGGGTGACTGGCGGGGCGAGACGCTGGCTCGGATCCGCCTGCTCATCCAACAAGCCGTCCCAGACGTGGTCGAGGAGTGGAAGTGGCGAGGAGTTCCGGTGTGGTACCACGCCGGCATGATTTGTACTGGAGAGACGTATAAGAGTGTCGTAAAGGTGACGTTCGCCAAGGGAGCGGCTCTGGAGGACCCAGCCGGTCTCTTCAACTCCAGCCTGGAAGGCAACACCAGGCGGGCCATCGATTTCCAAGAGGGCGACAAGATTAATGAAAAAGCGCTGAAGGCGCTGATTCGCGCCGCCGCGGCACTCAACGCCTCCAAGGGCGCCCAGCGGTCGCGATAAAGGTGTGATGCGCCTGGCGGGAACCTCTGACTCGCCAGATCGGCCAGAGGGTTTTAGTGATGGATTGCTGGATTCCGAGTCTGGCTAATGGCGCAGCACCTCGGCCAGGAACCGGCCCGTGTAGGAGGCTTTGCACGTCGCGATCTCTTCGGGAGTGCCGCAGGCGATCAGTTCGCCGCCCTTGTGGCCCCCCTCGGGTCCCAGGTCGATGACGTAGTCGGCTGTCTTGATCACGTCCAGGTTGTGCTCGATCACGACGACCGAATGCCCGCTATCGACCAGGCGGTTCAGGCTTTCCAACAGACGATCGATGTCGGCAAAGTGCAGACCGGTTGTCGGCTCGTCGAGAATGTACAGGTTGTGCTTGCCGCGTTTGAGCTTGGCCAGCTCACCGGCCAGCTTGACACGCTGAGCTTCACCGCCCGAGAGGATCGTCGAGGGGTGGCCCAGCTTGAGGTAGCCCAGCCCCAGCTCGTTCAAGACAGCGATCTTGCGGGCGATCGACGCTTCGTCGGCGAAGAACGCGACTCCCTCCTCGATCGGCATGTCGAGGACCTCGGCGATGTTCTTGCCGTGGTATTTGACCTCGAGCGTGTCTTGGTTGTAGCGGGCTCCCTTACAGGTCGGACAGACGACTTCCACGTCTGGCATGAAGGACAGCTGCGTCGTGATCGACCCTTCTCCGGTACATTCCTCGCAGCGGCCGCCTTTGACGTTGAAGCTGAAGGTCGATGCCGTGAAGCCGCGCTCCTTGGCCTGATCGGTCTCGGCAAACAGCGTGCGAATCGCGTCGTAGAAACCGATGTAAGTCGCCGGATTGGAACGCGAGGAGCGACCGATCGGCGACTGGTCGACGTCAATCACGTCGGTGATGTGCTCGCTGCCGATGAGTTCGTCGTGATCGCCCGCCATCACGCGGCTGTCGTAGAGCAGCGAATACAGACGTTTGTGGAGGATCTCGTGAATCAATGAACTCTTGCCCGAGCCGGAAGCGCCCGTGACGCAGACGAATTGCTCCAGCGGAATCTCGACGCGGACGTTCTTGAGATTGTTCTGCCGGGCGCCGCGGACAACGATCGATTTGCCGCTCGACGGCCGGCGCTGGCTCGGAATGCCGATGGTTTTCTTGCCGCTGAGATACTTGCCGGTGAGCGATTTGCCGTCTTTCAGGACCTGTTTCAAGGGACCGTCAGCCACGATGGTGCCGCCGTGCACGCCCGGGCCCGGACCGATTTCGACGATGTGATCGGCCGCCCGAATCGTGTCGGCGTCGTGCTCGACCACGATCACCGTGTTGCCGAGATCGCGCAGCCGCTTGAGCGTCTCGATCATTTTGACGTTGTCTTTGGGATGCAGCCCGATGCTGGGTTCGTCCAGTACGTACAACATGCCCATCAGGCCGGATCCAATTTGCGACGATAGCCGGATCCGTTGCGATTCCCCGCCCGAGAGGGTCGCTGAACGGCGATTCAAGCTGAGATAGTCCAGCCCGATCGCGATCAAGAGTTCCAACCGCGTGGTCACTTCGCGGACGATCGTCTCGGCGATCGCTCGCTGCCGGGCGGTCGGCTTGATCGATTTCAGGAAGTTGAGCAGCTCGACGAGGTGCATCTCGCCCAACTCGAAGAGATTGCTGTCGCCGATCGTGACGAGACGGCGGGCTCGCTTCAGTCGAGCGCCGCCGCACTCCGGGCAGTCGTATTCGACCATCACCTTTTTCAGGTACTCGTCCATGCCGGCGTTCGACGTGCCCTGTTTGCGGTATTGGCGATAGTGGTGCTCCAGTTGATTCACGACGCCGTTGAACTTCATCTTCTTGCCGGCGTGCTGCTGCCCGATCTTCGCCCCCGGCGGCAGAATGACCTCGAACTGCTCCCCTTTGGTGCCGTAGAGCAGCACTTGCACGTGCTTCTCGGCCAGATCTTTGAAGGGCGTATCGAGGCTGAATTTGTAGTGTGCGGCGAGGCTGTGCAGAATCCGGCCGCCCCAGCTGTCGGGGCTGTTGCTCATCGCCGCCTTGACGAACGCTTCCTCGTTCAGGGATCGCTTGGGATCGGGCACTAAGAGCGACGGATGGACGCGCATCGCCGTGCCGATGCCTGCGCACGTGGGGCATGCGCCCGCGGGGTCGTTGAATGTGAACTGGGCCTGGTGCATCTCGCCGGCGACAAGTCGATGCCGGGCGCAGCCGAACCCGTCGTAAAACTTCTTGTGCTCCTTGCCGAGTTGCTTGGGCTTCACGATATGAAAACCGAGCAGGCCGTCACCCAATTTCAGTCCATGCTCGAGCGAAGTGACGACTTGCTGATCGATTCCCGGGCCGACGACGAACGAATCGATCACGGCTTCGACCGTATGCTCCTGTTCCTCATCGAGTTCGATATGCTCCCCGAGATCGCGCGGCTTGCCGTCGATTCGGGCCCGGCGGTAGCCGTTGACGCGAATTTGCTCGAAGAGATATTCGTAATCCTCGCCGTGAATCTTGTAGACGGGCGCACGGACCTCGACCTCGGTGCCTTTCGGCAGAGACAGCAGATGTTCCATCATCTGATGCGGGGTGCGAATCGCGAGGGCCTCGCCGCACAACGGGCAGTGCGGCGTCCCCATGGTGGCGAACAGCATCCGCAGGTAGTCGGAGATGTCGGTCATTGTGCCGACCGTCGAACGGGGATTGGAGCCGACGGTCTTTTGATCGATCGACACGACGGGCGACAGACCGTTGACGAAGTCGACGTCTGGCTTTTTGAGCTGGCCGACGAAACGTTTGGCGAACGTCGACATCGACGCCAGCAGGCGCCGCTGCCCTTCGGCATAGATCGTGTCGAAGGCGAGCGACGACTTACCGGAGCCGCTCACGCCGGTGACAACGATCAGCTTGTCGCGCGGAATCTCCAGGTCGACGTTTTGGAGGTTGTTCTCGCGCGCACCGCGAATCTGGATGGTCGTTCGCATAGGTCTCTTTAGATGTCGAGCAAATAGGCCGGCTCTTCGACCCGTTCGGTGCTGCGTTTGGTGAGCTTAAACGGAGCCGAAAGTTTCTGCAGCAAGCCTTTGCGTTCCAGCCATTCGCACGCCGATTCCAGGTGCCACGGGTACAACTGCGAGAACGCGAAGTGGTCGCTCATTTCCGACAGCGGAATCAGCCGGTTCTGTTTTTTGAGATAGGCGAGCAGCGGTTTCAGGTGGGCCTGGTAGTGCTCGTCAAGATAGCCGTCAATCGCGTCGAGCGCCTTCGAGAGCACGCGTCTGTTCTTGCGCTTGGCCAGCACGTCGAGATAGATGGTCTGAAAAAGTTCCGGCGCCCCCTCGATGGCCCGATAAATCACGTCGTCCTCCCAAACCTGGCCCCGGCGGATGATTTCGGTGTGGGCGACGCTGTGCGCAGGCGCCGAGCGTTTCCTGTGTCGCCAGCTCGAGGTCCCCCTTGATGTCTAGTCGCTTGCGGGCGTGGCGCAGCGCGTGGATGGTCCAGGTCGAGAACGTCAGCAGTTCCCGCTCCTGGTCCTTCGTTGCCATGCTGTTGGCCTTCTTGAACCAAGTCGCGATCGACGGATCCTGGCTGTACACGATCTCCCGCAGAGCAAAGAAGTTGCAGGAAAACGCCGTCCGCGACGCTCCCTCGACCATTTGCTTGAAGCGGCTCCGCGGAATCACTTCGGCGTGAACGTTGATCCCGTTTTCAACCAGGATGCGGAAGACGCGTTCGTCATTGCCGTCGCTCGGCAGCCGGCGACTGACGCCGTCCGCCTCGATAATCCACAGTCCTAGTGATTCACGCCGCCAGACCGTTGTGGTTGACAAGCTCCCCACCAGGACGACGGCGAGGACGTAACGGTCCTCCGAAATCCGCTCGATCAACTGATCCAACGCGGCTTTGAACCGCGCGACTTTTTCGAGGCTGTCGTCGCCCTCGGTCATATCAACTTTTGGAGTCATGGGGTGTGCCTCGGATGGAAGTTCGCAGAATTCGAGCCCCGGCAAGAACGGCCGTGTCCGTCGGGTGCGGCCTCGTCGCGGGGACTCGACGATCGGGAACGACGCCAGATTATCAAGAATCGCGTCGCCGCGCCCGGTCGAGCGTTCTCGGCTCGGAGCCCTCGCTCACGCTTCGGGTTGGTGGGGCGAATGCCGCGACTATCTGACAAGTCCTCGGAGGAGCGGCTCGATCAGGTCATTCAGGCTTCGCAGCAGGGCCACATTTCGGAGAAGCCAAATGATCGGCCAATAGAAAACTTCGTAAGCCGGATAGAGGTCAAGTCCGTGGCGCCGGAGCACAAGCAAGGCAACATAGGCCGGGATGATGCTCAGCGGATAGATCACCACCAAGCCCACCAGCGTCCAACCAATGGCCCAGCTGGCCCAAGTCGACGAACGCTCCGATCCTTCCGGCCTTGCCGCGTCTGCCGGCCGGGTCGCCGCGGTCTCCGGGTTCACATCGGCGCCAGCACTCATGCGAATCCCTCACACCCTCAAGTCGACCCTGCGTTTCGGTTTCGACCTCAACGGGACTCGTTATCGGCCGATCCGACGAGCCAGCTCCTTGTCCAGAGCCTCCGATGTGAGATCCTTGGCGGCGATCCGACCTTCGGGGTCGATGAGCCAAATTGAGGGAATCACTTCCGTCCCGTACGCGACCAGTGTCGTATTGTGCGCGTCCCAGGCGCCGGCCCAAACCTGACGCCAAGGCGTTTTGATAACCTCGATCGCCTCCTTGGCCTTGTCCGTCGTGTAATCGAAGTTCAGGCCCACAACGGTCACGCGGCCTTTGTATTTGCCTGCGACGGCTTTGAGCAACGGTTGGGACGCCACGCAAGGAGCGCACCAACCTGCCCAGAAATCCAGGGCCACGTACTTTCCATGCAGAGCCGCGAGGCTGATCGACTCGCCTTCTGCCGTGCTCCAAGCGAGCTGCGGGGCAATCGAGCCGACCTGCGGATGAAATGTCGCCTTCAATTCGAGCGGCGAGAGTGTGATTGCCTTGTCCGCAACGGTGAACTCGGCGCGGCCCGTTGCCAGGAGAATTCCCCAACCGCATGTTTGCAGCGGTCGCAGGCCATGGACGTCGACCAGCAGCATGTACCGGCCGGGTGCTAAGGCGTCGAAGCGGAACGAACCGTCCGGCTTGAGGACGGCAAACGTGGTGGGAAGGGTCAGATCCTCCTTGGCTGTCCCTTCAAGGACGGATTGAATCTGCGCGTTCCAGTCGGTCCGGTCGACCCCCCGCGGCGGCTCTGGCTTGGGCTCGATCCGCACCGGCGCACCCAAGACGTGCTGGTATCGAACTTTGTCCCTGGCAGCGGCGGATTCGCCGCAATGACGGGTCCTAACTCAACTTGACCGTTTACCGCCGGACCGTCATCCGCCAGGGTCACGTGAACCGCTTTGCCCGGTTCAACGCGGATGATCTTGCCAGCGACCGTTCCTAGATTCGTGAACGCGCTAACTCGAAGCTCAAGAGCAGGCACATGCTCAATTACGAATCGCCCGGTGGCATCGGTCGTGGTCGAGAGATCAAATTGCAGCCGCTCGCGCGAGAGAGGATCGAGCTTGGGCCGAAACGCGTCTGCCGAAATGCGACATTGTTCCGCGGCCTGCCATCGGGGGCGTAGACTCCTTCGAGGCGCGCCCAGGGCGTCAGAATCACGGTTTGGCCCACGCTCATCTCACCGGCCGAGAGAACCGCATATCCCGCCTCGTGGAGGACCAAGAGCCGCCCGTTCGCGCCGGGCCACGCCAACTCGAACTTCCCGTCCGCACCGGCCGCGGTCCGCACCTCCGGCGTGAACCTGAGCACATCAAATAGGGTTGTCCCGCGCACGAGCGCGTCGTTTTCCGGTCCGAGGAAAAAGAGTTCCGCTCTGGCGGCAGGCTTGTGCGCGGCCGTCAAGACCTTGCCGTGAACGAGAAAGGCTTTTCTCAGCTTGACCAGGAACGGACCAGGTTTTTTGCCGGTGCTTGGGGAGGCGTGGTTGCGATCGCGTAGCCGGCGGCGGAGATCTTCGCCAAAAACTGAGTGGGCACGCCGCCCTGCAGCATGACGTACTTGACTTCGCGCCGGAAGTTGCCGTCTTTGGCTTCCAGAGGTTCCGCCCTGCTCAGAGCCGAGAACTTCCCACTCAACAACCACCCCATGGTCACTGCGAACTTCGTGATCGGCTGTCCGGACTGGTCATCAACGACCTTTCCTTCAATCACCGGGTACGAGTACAGCGGGACGTCGCCGACATCGGCAAGGCCGGGCGCGATCGTGAAGCCAACATACAATCGACCCGGAGCGGATACCGAACCGACAATGGACCCTTCAGTAGGGAGGGCGCGAATCAGAAACCGCCCGTTGGCATCGGACCGCGCGACGCGCGTGACGTGCCTGGGGAAAGCGTTGGGAACCTGCCAAGAACCCGTACCGATTGTTGCGTTCGAGACGGGCCGGCCGGACTCATCCACAATCCGTCCCTGCACGGACCAGCCTTTGTCGAGCTTGATGTCGAGCGGTTTCATTTGCGAGGAGACGGTGATCCACGTAACCGCGGGGGCGAACCCGTCCGCGTAGATGGCGATGCTGCGGTGTCCGGCCGGGACTCCGCCAACCGAGAACGTGCCGTCGGCCTGCGTTCGGGTCGCACTCGAATTTTCAATCGCCTCCTCATCGGGGCCGGGCGTTTCATCATACGACTGCCCCGCAAGCACCAGGGCGTTGCCAATCGGCGTGCCGGACGGATCGCGAACGATGCCGCGCAGCGAGAGACCGCGCTTCATCACTTGAAGGGCGGAGCCGTCGCGCAGGGCGTGAGTCGGTGGGCTCGACTGGCGAAAGTCGAACGGCCAGCCGCTGAAATCGGGATGATCCAGGCGGAAGTCGAGATGATCGAAGTCTGCCGGCAAACTCAGGGACCAGCGTCCGGTAGCATCGGTGATCGCCTCCCACTTGATACCTGTCGAATGATCTGTGACGGTGAGTAATACGTCGTTGATCGCCCGCCCCTGTTCATCAACAATCCGTCCGGAATAGACCGCCAGCGGAGCCAGCATTTTGGCGGAGGCCTTGGCGGGTGCGTGCTGCACGAGATCCGGCACTACGACCGTCGCGCGACTGACAATCTGAACCGCAGGAGCTGACTCGCCGGTCTTCAACGAAGCGCGAATCGTCCACCCGGATTCGGCCGGCAGCGGGCCGGCGAGAAGCCAGCCGCCCGCGAACGTCTCCAACCCGTCGCGCTGCGTGAATGAGACACCGTTGGGACCCGTGATCCGGAGCGTGACTTTTGCCCCGTCGACGGCTCGCCGCTCTTCATCGACGACTCGGCCAATGACAGTGCAAATGTCGCGGTCGAGCACGTAGTGTGTGTCGGGCGATGCGTCGGTGCGGATTGGTATGACAGCCATCCGCGTCACCCGCTGAGAGTAAGCGAGGACTGTCTTCGCTGCGGGCGGCAGGTCACTCAACCTGAACCGCCCCTGATCGTCGGTGTGAGATCCACGCCAGATGTTTTCCCCCGCGACGGCCACCATTGCTCGGCTCACTGGAAAGCCGGCACGATCGACGAGAATTCCGGCGAACGAACGCGGCGTCTTTGACTCTGTAGGCTCGCCGGCGGCTGCCGCCTGACTCTGGACGTTCACAGCCGTTAAGAGTGCTGCAATGAACAAACCTCGCAGGGCTCGAAGCCGGAGTCCGGCCACATCGGCGGATGAGGAGGAGTGATTGCGAGCGCGCGCAGAACTCATGAGTCGCCTCCTTCGAGTTGAAGCAACACCAGAGTACCACCGAGCCGCGTCGGCACCAAAACGAATCAGGGGCCCCCGAGTCGGGCCCAGAATTCAGCGCCCCCGTGACTCAGCAAATCTTAAGCCTTGTTCAAAGGCAATACGAATCGGCTATCCGGCGGGCGTGCACTAGGTGGGCTTGCGCTCGATCAGTCCCTCGCAGGCGAGCGTTTCCGGACCGTTCTCCGTGCAGACCGCGTACTTCGCGCCGGAGAGCAGCGAGACGCCGGCGTGGCGGCCTTTGGCGTCGAGCACGTAGAAGGTCACGTCGAAGTTGGGATTGCCGTGGTGGTCGAGCAGCCGTTTCTCGATCGTGTTCGCTTTGATCCGCTTGCACGCTTCCACCCCGGCGTCCTTGGGATGCATGCCTTGCCGCAGGCACTCGACGATCAGGAACGAGCAGAGGCCGAACAGATTCGCCTCGCCGCGCCCCGTCGAGCCGGCCGCGCCCACGCTGCCGTCGACGTACAGCCCGGCCCCCAGGATGGGCGAGTCGCCGACGCGGCCGGGGATCTTGAAAGCCAGGCCACTGGTCGTCGTCACGCCGCAGATTTCGCCTTTGGAGTTGATCGCGTCGCAGTTGATTGTGCCGTTCACGTGATGGACGTCGATCAACCCCTCCTCCGCCATTTTCCAGGTGGCTGCACGTCCCGCGTCGGACCGGCTCTTGGGGTCCAGATAGTGTGCCGGGTCGACGCGCCGCTTCCATTCCAGCCAAATTCGGCGTGATTTTTCGGTGTTGAGATCCGGCTCGATCTTGAAGCCCAGGTTCCGCGCGAACGACTGCGCGCCGGCCCCCACCAACAGATGATGGTCGGTGTCCTGCATCACGGCCTTCGCCACCAGCGACGGCGTCCGCACCCCCTCGAGCGCCGCCACGCCCCCCGCCCGCTTCTTCGGCCCGTGCATCACGCACGAATCCAACTGCACGACGCCGTCGGCATTCGGCAACCCGCCGTAGCCCACACTCGTTTCTTCGGGATCAAGCTCGAGGATGTTGACGCCGGCGATCACGGCGTCCAGCACGTCCGCGCCATCGGTGACCATGGCGAACGTCTTCTCGACACACGTCACCGTGCCGCCGTTCTTGAAGTGATTTCCGTTGGCCGCGGAGATGACGACTGGCTTGAAACCCGGGCTCACAACCCGCGCCCGCTCCTGGCTCTGCGCCACCCCGGCTCCCGCAGCCACCAGGGCCGCCCCACTCATCACAAATTTGCGACGCGACAGTTCTTCGCTCACGATGAACTCCTCGAACCTTTGCTGCCTGCCACGAGTCCAGAGCCCTCGCTGACGCTTCGGGTTGGTGAAGCTACCCCCATTAACCCGAAGCGTCAGCGAGGATCTGCAGAACCACTCTGAATTTCCCGACCTGATTTCCGGACCTGCTCAGCGCCGGTGCCGATGCGATCCCATTCTGAGGGCTCGCGCCTGTTTGCCAACGTTGGCAATGTCGACCAAGTGGAATTGCACGTCAGGACCGGTTCGTGAACGGCCGCGCCGTTGTACACCTTGGCCATTAATACGGTCGCCCCTACCATTTCCGAGCGTTTTCGTGAGCCCTTGTGCTGGCTACCAATCGAGCGGACCAAACCTTGTGAGGAGACTCCAATGGCAAAACTGACCAACAAAACAGCACTCGTCACCGGCGGTTCACGCGGTATCGGCGCAGCGATTGCCAGGCGACTCACCGCCGACGGGGCGAGCGTGGCAATCACCTACACGAAAGGCGCGGAGGCCGCACAGTCGGTGGTCAAAGGGATCGAGAAGGCCGGCGGAAAGGCGATCGCGATTCAGGCCGACGCGACCGATGCTCCGGCCGTCATCGCTGCGGTCGAAAAAACCGTCGCCACGTTCGGCCGACTCGATGTGCTCGTGAACAATGCCGGCACGGCCATTCCGAAGCCCTTTGAGGAGGCGCCGCTCGAGGAGATAGACCGTATGATCGACATTAACGTTCGCGGCGTGTTTATTGCGACTCAGGCGGCCCTCAAGCATTTGAAAGACGGTGGCCGGATCATCAACATCGGCTCGTGCGTCGGCGAGCGGATGATGACGCCTGGCCTCGTGGCCTACGCAGCCACGAAAGGCGCCGTCAAAATGTTCACGCAGGGTCTCGCCCGCGAGTTGGGCGGCCGTGCGATCACGGTCAACAACATTCAACCGGGCCCGATCGACACCGAGTTGAACCCCGCCGCCAGCGAGTGGGCAACGCCTCAAATCGCCAACACCGCGTTGAATCGCTACGGATCCGTCGATGATGTTGCTGCGCTAGTGTCGTTCGTAGCCGGTCCGGAGTCGTCGTACATCACCGGTGCGAACCTGACTGTCGACGGCGGCACGAACGCCTGAGCGGATCACCCTCGCCCGCTCGGTCGATTCGCGAGTTTGGTATCCTGAGGTCTCCCCCTTAAAGGAGACTTCGGCATGGCGAATGTCGTGATGATTCAGGATGCGGCTCGAGTTGAGTGGGCCACTTGTCCCCTCGAGGAAATCTCGACCAGGGAGGCCGTCGAGCAACTGGTGGGCGGGCCGGTGGAAAGCACTTCCGAAGGCACCGCCAGGGTCGTCGGTTGCCCCGACGCGGTCGTGGACGAAACATTGATTCCGCGCCGCGTCATCCTGCAGCCTGACGGCGTGATGCATCCGCTGGTGGGAGCGATTCACCAGGCGTATCAGGATCACCGTCCGCTCGTGCTGTCGCCGGATATGTTCTGGCTGCTCGTCGCCCAGGGACTGGCGCTGCACGTCAACAATCATCCCGACGAGTTTCGCGACCGATTCCGCGTCGGCCCCGAGCAGCAGGAGATCGAAATTCGCAAGGACGACTTGTTGAAGGGGTCGCCCGATAACGCGTGGGAAGACGTCTTCGAAGAGTTCTGCGAGCAGATCACCGACCGCATCGGCGGCGACAACTACGCGCACATCGTGGCCACGTTCTCCACGACCGGGCTCCTCGAACGGGCGGCCAACGCCATCGTGCTGATGGACACCGTCCAAAGTTATTTTGAATATTCCTTGAGGACCCGCTGCGGCATTCCCCAGGTCGTGTTGGAGGGGACTGCCGCCGACTGGGAACGGCTGCGCGACAAGACCGAGTCACTTGGCCGGACGTACGCGCTCACCTGGTGGACCGACCGGCTTCTGCCTGTCCTCGATCGGGTCGCGCAACGCAGGCGGGAGAGAAGACGCTGCCTTGTGGGAATCGATTTACAAACAGGTCGACGCGAGCGGCGGCCCCTATCTGAGCGGTTGGATCACGGACTTCTTTCCCTATGTCGGGCGCGACGAGCCCAACGAGCGCAACCGCGCGTTTCGGGAAGAGCCGATTCCAGAGGCTCAACGCATTTATGAAAGCCACTTCGGCAGCGGCATCACGACGGATCATCTTCCCAGCTCGCTCACCAAGGTCCCGTTCGTGTGGAAGTATCGGGGCGAAGAATTTCCGATGGAACTCCTGGCCGGGTTCGTCGGCTTCACGCAAGATGCCGAGACGCTCCGCCTCCGTCCAAAGATCGGCTGGGCAGTCCGCGAGGCGGGGTGAAACGAACCGGGCCGGCGGCGGAGCATGGTCCAGCATTCCCGCGCCATCATTCCCGGATTCCAAGAAAACTGATCTTGGATGAATCACGATCTTGTGGCTGAATGGAGGGGGCGGACTTTTTGCGCGCGGCGGTTGAGCGGAATGGGGTGCAGCGGAATGGGATAGGGAGAAACACGGGGGGTTGGGTCACAATTTGTTTCTGTATAGATGACCCACGAAATTCGCGACGCACCCCTCGATCAGGGGACGGGACAGATCGGGACGGGACATGAGAGAAGTCCAAGGTCCCGAGGTCCAAGTTCATTGGACCAGCCGCGGCAGGAATCGGGTCGGCCGTGGGACGGGACGCGGGACGGGACACGTTGTTTCACCGAGAAAAGCCGGGAGAATTTGGCCCGGGGACGGTTATCCGAGGTGGGACGGGCGAGGCGAAGAGCGGGGCGAGGGGTGGAAAGAGGTTGGCCGGCGGGTCGGGACACTTTGTTTCAAAAGGGAAGTTGACCCACCAAGTCGTTGACCCACCGTCCCGGTACGGGACACGGCGCACAGCGGGGCACTACGCCGTGGCGGCCGCGGTGCGTGGCGCCGTCCATTCCTTGACGGCATCGGGGCACGGGGCGACGGTAGGCCACGCGAACCAAGTGCGGCCATCGTCGGCGATGAGCACCAGGCCGCTCAGGGCCTTGGCGCGTTTCATCGCTGCCAGCGCCTGGGGGGGAGTTTGCACGATCGGGCTGCCCACGTTGAGGGACGTGTTGACGGACACCTCGACTCCCAGCCGCCGCCCCATCGCCTGGAGATAGGCATACGTAAAGGGGTCGTCCTCTTCGCGCACAATCTGCACGCGGCCCGTTCCATCCCGGTGGACCACGGCGGGAATTCTGTCGTACGCATCGGGCCGGGCCCGCGCCGTTAGCACCATGTAGTGGTAGGCGTTGTACTGATCGTCGGCCCCGCCAGGCGAGAGCTCGAAGAACCGCCGGGCTGCCGCGAGCGTCGCCATCGGTGCCAGCGGACGGATCGGCTCGCGGAACTTAACGCGCAGGTTGATCGTTTCCAGCGTCCGCGGGTTGCAGGGGTTCGCGAGAATCGAACGATGCCCGAGAGCCCGCGGCCCCGTCTCTGCCGGCCCCTGAAACAATCCGACCACGCCATCCTCGGCGACGATTCGCGCCATCAGATCGGCGATTCTCGCCTGCTGGTCCGGGTCACTGATGTTCCCCAACGTGCAGTATTCGACTTCGGCATCGTTCTCGAGAGCCGACGCAATCTCGTTGGCAGCAGGCGCCCTCCCACACCAGAAGGCGTGCTTGAGGGAAGGGCCTGGTCGCACGCCGCTCCGTAGCGCGAAATTGTACGCGGCCCCCATTGTGACCCCGGCATCGCCCGGTGTCGGCGGCACCCACACGTGCAGTCGGGTTCGCTTGCCCAAATTGCGGCGATACCATTCCTCGTCGTAACGATCGACCAGGTGCATATTGGCCAGGCAATTGAGGGCCGTCCCGCCCGTCAACACGAGCTGATCGCTCCCCGTCGTTCGAATCAGATGATCGACGACGTGAAACAACACATCCTCGAAAACGAGTTGCGTCGCCGCGGCCAGATCGACCCGCTCGTGCGTTGCGGCCGCGTGCTGCGTGTCTTCGACGCGAAGCACCGCGTCTGGATTCCACATCTTTTCCGGAGGGATTGGATCGCCGGTGATGTCGCGGAGGAGCTGCGTATACGCATTGCGCTCGCCACCGATGTGCCAGTGAGCCAACTTCCGATTGATCCGCACCTGCCCTTCTTCGCCGAAGTGGAAAACCTGCCGCAGGCGGCGGTAGTAGGGGTTGGTGAGGCGGTCGGAATCCCCCCAAGCGACCGCGCCCATGTATCGCCCCTCGCTCGAGAGGACCGTCCAACCTCCCTGAGTCGAGCTAATGACCGAATAGAAACATCCCAGCGAGTCGCTGAGACTGTCATTGGAGCGCAACCGCTGCAAACGCCCGCGTTCGGCGACGTACAGCGAAATTGCCCCGTCGTCGCCAAAGCCGTCCAGCACGGTGACGATCACCGGCTTGTCGCTGTGATTGAACGGGGAAGCGGCGTAGGAAAAGGCGGCGTGGTTTTCGTGGTGCCCCATCGAGATCAGCGGCAGCGGCGCGTCGAGCCCGAATTGCTTCGCCAGTCGGCCCGGGCCCTTTCGCACGGACGGTCCGATTTCGAATAAGTTGAAGATCGCGATCGCATTTTTGCGCCAGTGCCAAACTGCCGGGGAAATGCTCGAGGGCGCTCTGGATTCCGAAACAATCCAGGTTGATGTAATTCCAGCTCAATAGCACGGCATGCAAGTCGCGCGGCCCAAGCCCCATGCTCGCCAGCCGTTGCTTCAGCGACTCGATACTCTGTTCCGGGTAGCCGCCGAAGTGCTTGACGCCCGTGAATCGCTCTTCTTCGTCATTCGACAGGAGCCGCACGCCGTCGCGCTCGGAGACTTCGACGAGCGCGGCGCCGCTGTTGTGGCCGGCGATCCCCAATCCGGCGAGATAAGTCGTCTCCCCGCGGGCCAGCCGGGCACGCAGCGATTCCATCCGCTCGCGCGCAAAAGCGCTATCCGGCTCATGCACGTGACTCCGAGCGAAGAGAATCCTGCAAACAGGGTGCGCTGCTGCGGAAGCCAGCTTTGCCAGCCAGGGGTGTGCCGGACCGTATTTTCCGTAGACCGTTGACATGGCGATCCGAGCCGTATGCTGAAAGGATCCGCGGAGGATGCAGTTTCGATGTTGTCGAATTCAGACGACTCGCGATGCCGTCGTTGTGGCTGGGGCAACATTCGCGCCGCGAGCAAGAAAGCGCGGAATTCAGCGATGGCCGAGCCTTCCTAACGGCGCGTGCAAGGAGACCGGCCCGCAGGGGCCGACCCGCAGCACACAGCGGGCCAGCCGCATCTAGAGAAACTCGATGGTATCCACGTCTATCCAGCTGTTCAATCCCCGAGTGCAAAATATCTGCCGGCAGCCGTCAGAATCGCGATCGCTTTCCGCAAACTCCACCCATCCACCGTTTGACGAGCAATCAGGTCCAAGCTCGAAGTGCGCGATTGCGTGCGACGCTCCGACACGGTCTTGCGTTCGCACCCGCCACTCAGAAGCATGGGTGACTGACGTTTGAACGAGCCTGATCTCGAGGTTGAACGAGATCGTGTCGAGACAATCATCCTGCGAGCAGCTGGGCCGGGAATGGATCACACCAAGATTGAACGCTTGTCCGCGGGCGACGAGGACCGGCTGCGACACATTCGGTTGCGGGCGCTCCGCGACGCGCCGGAGGCGTTCGAGACAACCTTCGCCGAGGCGAAGGCCCGTCCGTTCGAGAATTGGCAGCAGCAGCTTGAGCAGCTAGCCACGTTTGTCGCCGTGGCGGACGATCTCGACATCGGGATGGCGCGAGGTGCTCGGCATGACGTTCGGGATGATACCGCCTACTTGATCTCGATGTGGGTGGCGTCCGAAGGGCGTCGCCGAGGAGTTGGATCGGCTCTGATTGAGGCCGTTGCCGCCTGGGCACGGGAACAAGGATTCAAGCGACTGTTGCTGGATGTGGCCGAGGGAAACGCTGCCGCTCTGGCCCTGTATACGGAGGCGGGCTTTGTCGCGACGGGCGTCGTCGGCATGTTGCCGGTCCCCCGCCAGCACATTCGCGAAATTCAGATGGCCCTCACGCTCTAAGTATCACACACGTTCTGGTGCCACTGGCGGGAACTTTGGCCCGCCAGTGTCTTAAGTGTCTTACCGACCATCGAAGCAACGGTTGAGCCCCACCACACCTGGCGCGAACGAACCGCCACTGGCAAGGGCGGCGAAGCCGGCCTGCGTGGCATCCGGGGCACGGGACAGGAAACGTGGGGCACCAAAGCCACCGTCTGAGCGAAATTCTCCAAACGGGGACTTGGCCCATCGATCACCGGGGACAGAATGGAACCAGGTGGTTTGCATTGGGCAGCGGGCATCCGCGCCGAAAGGCGGAGTGCGCACGGCGTGGATCGCGCCTGTCGAGGCATTTTTCCACGAGTCGACGCGTGAGCCTCCATCCGGCAGACTGCCGTTGGTCCGGGCGGACGGGACAAGTTGGGACGGAACTGAGGACGGGACGAGTGGCTTCCGGACGGGACGGGATTGGAACCGGCTCGAAGCGCGTGGGACCTGAAGCGGGTGGGATGGAAAACGGTTGGGACGGGATTGAAAGTCGTGGGACGGAGGTCGGGACGGGACTGATTCGACGGGACGGGACAACTTGTATGAGCAGGGTGCGTCCCGTCCTTAAACGATTGCCGGATGGTGGGTTAGGAAGAAACCTGAATTGGGACTGGATTCGCCGCGTCCAGAGAAATCGAGTGAATGGGATCGGGCGGACGTGGGGTCGTCCCGTCGGCTGGGAGGTTCAATTCGAGGCCTAGCCGTCGGGATCGGGCCGGATTGACCGGGCCTGGGATGCCGATAGGATTGGGGAGCGTCGGGGCCGACGGGTTTTGGCCGGTCGACC
Source organism: uncultured Planctomycetaceae bacterium (assembly GCA_963813715.1). Lineage (GTDB taxonomy): Bacteria > Planctomycetota > Planctomycetia > Planctomycetales > Planctomycetaceae > DASPSM01. The sequence continues at coordinate 540,532 of CAWFAK010000017.1, forward strand.
TTCGACGCGAGGTTTCGGAGATTCAAGAACTCGGAAATCGAAAAGGGGGCGATTGGATTTGACTGGGTCACCGTAGGTGTCGGTGGCGTGCCGTGGTTGATCAGTAGGCCACGTAAAAAGCTGATCAAAAAACATCTGCCGAAAAGCAGGTTGCTCTCGCTGCCTAATTAATTAGGTAGCTCTGGCTGCGGAATCCCTGCCTGAGGAGTCCAAAAGTCGGATCATCAAATTCGGGCTGGCGCCGGTTCATGCCTCAACGACCGGCGCGAGATTTGTCGTGGCTGGCCGGCTCGGGGCCTTGTTCGCTTGAGCCCCGGTTCGGCGAGACTTAATCGACGAAATACGCACGTAGAGGCCGACACTCAGGGATCACAGGACGCGGGTTCGATTCCCGCCGCCTCCAACTCGCCACTTGTTACCAATGGTAGCAAGTGGCTTTTTTTGTTGGACTTATGGCGATTCCCACGATCACAAAAGCCGAGAAAAGAAGCGACTGTGAGAAAGATTTGAGTTCCCCAGTCGCCTTTTCCACGGCGATCGAGGACCAAGCGGCGTTCGCTCGTACAATAAACTCCTGGCATGGCGAAACGAAACAAATACAGAGGCGAGCAAGAACAGGAAGGCGCAGTCAGGATTCCGGTAAGATTGGCAGCATTGAAATGCCTCGAAGCGCAAAACGCCCGAACGACGGGGACAACCTGCGACTCAACAGACTGAGCAAAAGTGTGAACCTCTGATCTGCCCTCGCTATGGGAAAGAAATCGCCACGTCCGAAAGCAACGAATAAGGCCACGTTCGCCTGCTTCGAGTGTCGCAGAGCACTCAAGCAGCCGGGATCTTCGGCCTGGGATCCTGCCGTCCCGGAACGCCCGTGTCCGTGTGCCAAATGCCGACGACCGATGGTGCGGATGGGCCGGTATTTCAAGGCACCTCCCGCAAGGGCTCGTCAGCAATGGCTAAAGGTCGAATTGCTGTATCGCTACGGCGAACGCTTCTGGGCAGGCAATTCGGGCCTCAGTCGAAGCTGTCGGAATCTCCGATCGACGATCGAGTATCTGACAGGGCAGGGGCATTCCGTGGACGATGTTCGGTGGCAGCTTGACCAATTACGCCGCCTTCGTATCCACTAAATGAGTGTGAATGCGAATCGGCGTCCGACGAGGCAAAGCGATCAAGGCACTGGAGGCGATCGAGAGCAGCCTTCAAGACTCGACCGAAGTCGCACGAATCAGGATGGCGATCGAGGGAGTCGAGGAATTGACGAAGACCTAAACCTTTCTCAAACCTTCTTCAGTTTTAGGTCGGTCGAGGCAAAAGCCCTATGAGAGAGCCGCATTTGTGACGACCCGGCTATACCCGCCGCCTCCATTCGACTCGCTACGCTCGCTCATGGCAGGCCGTCCAAGCCATGAGCGAGTGTTGCCTTTTAGGGGCTTGCATAGGGTCGAAGCAGCGAGTCGAATGCCCTGCCTGCCCCGAGCTTTGTCGAGGGGTCGAAGGGCGTTCTAGCAGTTGACGTTTCACGCGGCGCCGCGGCGCCGCACTGCGATCAGGAACAGACCGAACAGCGCGAGGCTGAGCACGGTCATGGCGATCCCGAACAGCGGCACGGCGCTCGCATTTTCGCCCTCGACGAAAGCCGTTGCGGCCAATGGCCCGAACGCCGCGCCCAGAAGCTGTGCGGCCGGAACCAGCAAACAAGTGTTTCTCGTGGAATCCGCTGCCAGGGTCATGCCGATCATGAATGGGACGATGAACATCCAGACGAAACTGATCGCCAAGACAGCGACGCAGAACATCAAGAGCGTGGGGCTGGCGCCCAGAATCGCCGCGGCGATCAATCCCACGACGCCGCAGCCGAGAATGCCGAGCCGGTAGTCGAGATACGCCTCGAGCCACGCCGCGGCGAGCGAAGCCGCCACCTGAACGAACAGGCCGACGGAGACCAGCACGCCCACGGTCTGCGCGTCGATGCCGACTTTCCCGCCCAAGGGCTCCAGGAATGTCCAGACAGCGACGACGAACATGAAAAAGAGAAAAATCATCAAAAGAGCGAGGATGGATCTCACCGTGAACACGCCATCCATGCTCGCGCTCTGCTTGGGCATCTCGTCGTATTCCGTGGGGACGAGGAGGGCCACCCCAATCGAGACGAGGCTAACGACGCCGAGCGCGAGGAAGCCGCCATTCGCCCCCATTCCCGGAACAACCCACCAGGCCAATCCGAGGGCGAGGAGGCCTTGGGCCAGCGCCTGCATGGCGAGGAAATATCCGCCCAGCCGCTCGGCGTGGCGGGAGCGGGCGATCAGTTCGATCGAGACGGCAACCATCGCGCCTTCGACAAGGCCAGCGAGCGCCCGGTCGATCAGGATCAGATTGGAGCTGCCGGCGACGGAGATCGCAGCGTCGAGCGCCGCCAGCACGACGAGCAGGATCGTGCATTTGAGGCGCAGATGGCGCACCGAAAAAAGCATCGCCGCAACTGCGGAGCTCACTCCGATCAGGAGCGTCTCCACCGTCGCGATCACCCCGAGCTCAGCGAGATTGATGCGCGATTCGGCGTGCAGCGCTCCATATAGGATTGGGATCACGCCAAGAATAAGAAGGCCCGCGGAACCGATCCACAGGGCTGCGGCCGCGCCGGCCCCCGAGGGGTTTCCAACGAGCCAATCCTTATTCTGGACCGGTGTGGAGCCGGCTGTCGAACTACCGTCCGCCATTTTTCATTCCCTTGTAGGCAACACCAGTTTAGCGCCGCTGGCGTGCGCAACTGCACGACCCGCCACGCTCGCTCATGATAAGCGAGCGTACTTTGTTATGGGCTTGCGACCCATCGAAGCAGCGAGTCGAATGCCCGGAGCCTGTCGAAGAGCATTACTTTGGTCGCGCGGACGCGGGTTGATTTCTCGCCGCCGCAAACTCCTTTCAACGTTTCACTTCTCGACAGCCCCCCCCTCGCGCGTTCCGTCAATGTCCCAGAAAAGTGTGCCCTAAAGAAATCTGCCCGAGCGATATTTGACCCCAGGAAATTCTGCCGATTCAGAATTCCCGTCAATATCCGGCCGCTGCCGGCGAATCAATGACCGCCGGCGGTTCGGCGGGAGTCGCCCGGCCTCTTCGTTTCGAAACGGCGTGCACCACGCCTGGAGGCAGTCGAATGACGTTGAACTTGCTCGCGCGACGGGTGGCACTCTGCGGATTGCTGGTTTCGGTGGCGTCGGTCGCGGCTCGGGCCGAGGATGCGGCCGACCTGGTTCAAAAGGGGTTCTACCTGCAGGTTCACGAGGGGGACCTGGCCGGGGCGGCCGCGGCTTTTGAGCGGGTCGCGTCCGATTCGGCCGCGCCGGCGGGGCTGCGACACGAGGCCGAGACCCGGCTGGCCCAGTGTCGCGAAGATTTGGCTGCGGCCGATTTGGCCCGGCTGATGCCGTCGGACGCGATCGCCTATCTCGAACTCAACCGGCCGGGCGACCAGCTGGCCCGCCTGGCCAAGATGATGGGGCTGATCCGCGAGCCGGGCTCCGAGCCGGCCGCGACCGACGGACAAGGTGCCGCGGGCATCCCGCTCGGCAACGGTTTGGTCTTCCCCGCCAATTTCACGCTGAGCCCAGCCCTCGTGGCGGAACTGAAAAAGTTTCGCGGCGCGGCGCTGGCGATTACGGGATTGGACGAGCATCTGAAGAACATGCCGGAAGGCGTGCTGGTGGTTCATCCGGGCGACTGCGACCTGGTGCGCGGCTTACTGGAAACCGCCGTGCAGTTGGTTCAGCCGGACAGACCGATCGGCGGCTTCAAGACGTATCGGTTCGAGAATGGTCCGCATCACTTCTGGATCACCGTCACTGCGCGGCTGTTGATCGCCGGAACGAATCGCGAAGCCGTGGCCGCGACCGTCGAGCGACTGGGCAATCCGAAGGCCGAAGGGCTGGCGACGCGACCGGCGTTCAAGGCGCACGAAGTCGAACGCCGCAACGGGCTGCTGTTTGCCTACGTCGACGGGCGCGAGACGGCGCGTCGGCTGCGGTCCTTCATGAAGGGGAACGAGGCGGGCATGGTTGCGGGGCTCCTCGATTTGGAGCACCTCGAATCGCTTACTTTGAGCGTGGGCGTGACGGACAGCAGCGTGCAGGTCGTTGCTCGGATGAACCTGCTGCCCGGGCACCACAACGTGGCATACAACCTGATTCGCACGGCGCCCTTTGACGGTCGCTCGCTCAAAGCGGTGCCGCGCGGGACTGCGGGGGTTGTGCTCGTCGGGTTGAATCCGGCGACGCCGCCACAGGCCGCCAAGTCGTCGTCGCCAGGACCCGTCGAAGTGACGGGCATGGACCTCGGGCGCGAGATCTTTGCCAACGTCGAGGAAGTCGCCTTCTTCGTGCTGCCCACGATCGCCAAGAGTGAGAGCGGGCACGCGCACATTCCGGAGATGGCGGCCGTCTTCGCCGTGAAGGACGCGGCTAAGAGCGAGGCGATCTGGAATCAGATTCTCGGGATCGTGGCGATGGTAGGAGTACACCACTCGCCGCCCCGCGACGTGACGATCGAGGGAATTCGCGGGGAACAATATCAGTTCACGGGGATGCCGCCGATCGTCGTGGTGCGGGCCGCGGATCGAGCCTTGATCGTGGGTACGCACGAGGCGGCCAGCGCGGCCGTCCGGGCGAGCGGCGGCAAGGACTCTATCCTGGCGGACGAGGCCTACAGCAAGTTGCTGGCACGACTCACGAAGACCAGCAGCAAGGCCGTGCTCGTCGACGCCGGCCGCGTGATGCAGATCGTCCGCAGTTTCTCCGGCGGAGAGAGCAAGCCCGAGATGGATCTGGTGACCGCGGCATTGAAGGACTTACGCGTCTCGATCGTAACGGACGAAGCGCCGAACTGCCTGACCGTGAGCGTCGAGGCCAGCGGATTGCCGAATGTGCCGACGCTGATCAGCAAGATCGGGAGTGGATCGGCGCCCCGTTCGCACGCGAAGAAGTGAGCGATCGCAAGCTTGCCGTCGGTTTGGGAACCGACAGCGGAGCTGTCGGCTTGGGAAAGGTGATGGCTGTGAATGATTCCATCATCGCTCGGTGCAGCCCAGCTCGCCCTGAGACGAAAGACTAGCGAGCGGGGTGTGCCTCGGGGCCGGAGCCGCGGTTGCCTTCGTCATAGTAAACGCGGTTGCCGACGCGCGAGATGGTGAGGTACTGCTGCCAGTGCGTGCCGTCGACGTCGTGCGCGGCCCGCATGGTCTGGGTTTCGGTTCGCTCGGCGCGTGGCCTTTCGTGAGCGCTTCGCCGAACACTCGGCCGTCGAGGTGGTCGGTCGGGAAGTCCAAGAGGTGCAGGATGGTGGGAGCGACGTCGGCGTTGCCGGTCGGCAGCTCATCGACGAAGTGCGACTTGAAGTCGGGGCCGGCGGCGACGAGCGTGTTGTGCATGTCGTAGCGGCTGAGCGAGGAATGGTTCCCCTGCCCCGTTCGTCGCTTCGACGAAGAGGCGCGGCGGCAGAAAACTTAGACAATTGCCGGCTCCAACTGCATCGGCAGAGACGGTTCGCCCGGGGGGCTCAAACACCGGACGGACGCCGGACCGGCAATGGCGCTTTGACAGTGTCGAGACGATATACTGGCCTCCGAGGTGCGCCGGCGCTGGCGGTACCGAGGCAAAGTTGGCTGGAATCTCCCGTATTTCCACGTGAGGAGTTGAGATGCAGCAGATCCTTGGGCCGGAGCGAGAGAGCGAATTGTTGGCACGCGGTTTTTCGCGGCGAGACTTCTTTAAAGTCACCTCGTTGATGGGGGCGGCCGCGAGCATGCCGTTCTTCGGCGAGGCGGCGCTGGCCCAGTTGTCGTCGTTCGGTAACGAAGTGCCGCCCGACGCGATCTTGATCAACGCCAACGAAAATCCGCTGGGACCCTGCCCGCAAGCGGTCGAAGCAGCGACCGGCTTCCTCAAGGAGGGGGGCCGCTACCATTTCGAGCTGACCGCCCAGTGTCGCGAGCTCCTGGCGCAACAAGAGAACCTCGCGCCCGAGCAGGTGCAGATCTTCGCCGGGTCGAGTCCTCCGCTGACCCAGGCAGTGATCGCCCACACAGGCCCCCGAAAGAGTTTTGTCACCGGAAACCCGGGCTACGAGGCGGGCGAAGGGGCCGCACGGTTCATCGGCGCCAAGGTGCATCGGGTGCCGCTGACGAAAACCTACGCGCACGACGTGCGGGCGATGGCGTCGATCGATCCGAACGCCGGCCTGCTTTACATCTGTAATCCAAACAACCCGACCGGCACGCTCACGCCCGACAAAGACCTCGATTGGCTGGTCGACCATATGCCGGCCGGCGCGATCCTGCTGTTGGACGAGGCGTACGTGCACATCGCCGGCTGCAAGATGCGATCAGACCTGGTGGCGGCGGGCAAGCCGGTGATCATTCTCCGCACCTTCTCCAAGATCTATGGCCTGGCCGGGCTGCGAGCCGGGGCGGCCTTCGGGCAGCAGGACGTGCTCGATCGCCTGAGCCGCTATAGCCAGGGGATCATGGCGACGACGGGCGTTTCGGCGGCGATGGCCAGCCTGCAGCAGCCGGAACTGGTGCCGACGCGGCGGAAAATCATCGCCGACACGCGTGCCGAGGTGTTCAAGTTCCTCGACAAGCACGGTTTTTCGTACGTGCCGTCGGTGTCGAATCACTTCATGGTCGACGTGAAGCAGCCGGGCGAACGTGTGGCCGCCGCCATGCGGAAAGAAAAGATCTTCATCGGCCGCACCTGGCCGAGCTGGCCCACTCACTGCCGCATTTCCATCGGCACGCCGGAACAAATGGAGAAATTCCAAGCGGCGTTCCTGAAGGTGATGACCTAGTTTTGGTCCTCCCGTGCGCGTACGGGCGGCTCGTTTTTCAGCTCGCAGTGATCGCTGATCCGCGCTGGCGCCGCGCCGGTTCGACGGTGCTGGCTGCGAAGTAGCGGTGCGGCGTGACGCCCAGCGTCCGTTTGAACATCACGATGAAGGCGCTGGCGCTTTCGTAGCCGACGTCGAGGGCGACAGTCGTGACAGGGCGGCCGGCCGCCAAGAGTCGCAGAGCTTGCAGCAGTCGCAGTTGTTGCCGCCAACGGCCGAACGTCAGCCCCGTCTCCTTTTGAAACAGACGTTCGAGCGTGCGGACGCTGAGGGCCGCCCGGCGGGCTACCAGGTGCGTTGAGTCGGGATCGTCCAGATGTTGGCGGATCCAGGCGGCGGCGCGCTGGGCCCGTTCGTCCGCCGGCCACGGAAGTTGTAAAGGAATCGTCGGCAGCACGCGGAGCTGATCGAGCAGCACGCCGACCAGCCGCGCACGCACCGGATCCTTGGTGCTTAAGTAACCGAGCGTGACCGTGTGGCGGATCAGCTCCCGCAGGAACGGCGAAACATTCACCGCGCAGCACCGCTTGGGCAGCTTGTCAGAAACATGCGTGGACAGATAAAGGGTCTGCACGAGCACCGTCCCGGTCATTTCAATTCCGTGCTCGATGCCGGCCGGCACCCAGACCGCCCGGCTGGGAGGCACCACCCAGTCTCCCTCGGCGGTCTTCACCCACATCACCCCTTCCGTCGCATAAATCAGCTGATGCCAGTCATGCGCGTGCGGCGGGATCGCATAGTTCTCGGTATGTCGCACGACATAACTGCGAACCAGGATCCCGTCGGCCGGACCGCGGCTTGGTTGTCGTTTCGATGTGTGACGCTTTTTCGACATTTGTTGACATTTTAGCGAGAGATACGCCTGCCGCACAAACACTAAGATTGGCCCGCGTCGAAGCAAAATCAGCGTCTTTTCATCATTCTCGGAGATCAGAACCCATGTCCCATAACCTCGCGTTCTTTGCCATTCATGCTGAGGACTTGCCCAAGGAGCAGCGGTTCTACGAAAGGGTCTTTGGCTGGAAGTTCACTCCCTGGGGCCCGCCGGGATTTCTCTTGATCGAGACCGGCGACAAGCGGGATCCGGGAGTGCCAGGTGCGTTGCAGAAGCGCCACGAACTGATGCCGGGGCAGCGGTTGACGGGCTATGAGTGCACGATCGACACGAATGATATCGACGCGACTGCTGCGGCCGTCGAGAAGCACGGCGGGACGATCATCATGCCCAAGTGCGAAATCCCGACGGTCGGTCATCTGATCAAGATTCGCGACACGGACGGCAACGTCGTCTGCGTGAAGCAGCCCGCGACGACGTAACGCTCACGGGTGGGACACTCGCTCAGTCGGTACCGGACTCAGCCTTGTGATTTGCCGATGTTCGCACCGAGGCGGTCGGGCACGGGGGAGGCCTGGGTTGGCGCGGCGGCGGCAGGAGCATTTGGAGCAGGCGCCGGCTGCGGTTCGTACCCGTATAGCCGGATCACCGATCCCCACCGCCGCGTGATTTCGGCCCGCTGCTCATCGCCGAGCTGGTAGCGATTGGTTTTATAGCCGGCGTTGTTCGCAACGTGCGCCTGCAGTTTCGGCAGGACTTGCTCGAAACCCCCCAGGCCGAGGTGGTCGTAGAGCGTCGCCATCTGGCCGACGGGGTCGCCGACCAGGTCTTCGTACCGGAGTTCGTAGAAGCGGTCGAAGTCAATCAGCCCTTTCCCCTCTTCGATCTTGTCGTAGACGCGATTGAACGTTTTGTAGACGTGTTCCTCGAGCCCCTGGAAGGTCGGCCGCTGCAGGCCGAACGTAATATAGAGCGATTTCCAAAGGTTGACCGTCGACGGGAAGACGACGTACGGATCGCGGACGATGTGCACAAAGCGGGCGTCTGGGAAAAGCTCCAAGAGCGTTTTGACGCGGCAGCTGTGCGTGGGCGATTTGAGCACGAGCCGCTTGTGATGCTTGTACGTCAATTCCTGGAGAAACCGCCGAAACACCCGCTTCCACCGGGCCAGCGCCCGCGGCGGGATGCCTTCGAGGTCGAGATATTCCTCGTACTGCGGCGGATTGTTGGGAAAGGCGACGGTGAGATAGGGAGACGGCAGGCCCAGGTTGCACAGGGCGAACTCGTCTTCTTGCGGACGGTCGAAGCCGGCCGCCATGTTGTCCATCGGCCGCACTGACAGGGAGAAGAACGGCATCCAGCGGCTCACGAGCCCTTCGGTCAGCAGGAAGTGATTGGGCTCCATGCACTCGTACGTGCTGGGGCCGACGTGCCGCTCGTCGAGCGCGAGGAACTCGTGCAGCAAGGTCGTGCCAGTCCGCCAGTGGCCCAGGATGAAGATCGGCGGTTGGTCGATCGGCGTGTTAGCGATCCGGCGTCCGTAGACCAAGTTCTGCAGGCCGCGGAGCAGCGTGTGCCCCAGGCTGACGATGGTCACGTAGGTGACCACGTGCAGGACCGTCCAGTGGATGCGAAAACCGTTGCGGGCCAACAGCCGGATCCAGGCGGGAAAGCCGGAGCCAGCCCAGATCATCAGTTGCCACCAGGGAGGCGGATTCGTCGCTTTGGGGCGGGAGTCAGGCGCGGGACTGGTCGGGGGAGCCGAATCAGTGGCGGCTGCGATCATGGTGGACTTTCGCAGGAGTTGCGTCCGGGGCGTCGCATTCGGCGAAGAATGCGCCTCGACTCCGGGCGAGCCGGACAGTCCATCGATCGTAACAGGGTCGCAGAGTGGTTTGATCGTCGCCCGGCTGGCGAACGCCGGCGTCCGGACGAATCATCCTGACACCGCACGAATTGGATCGGTTGGGCAGGCAAAAGCGAAATGTTGCCATCGCGAAACGCGGCTGTACGCGACTCACGTGGCCGGGGTCTCGGCCTTCATTTCGTCCAGCAGGCGGAACGTTTCGTCGAAGAACCGATCTTTGAAGAGGTCGCCGATCAGCAGATCCGTCAGATTCCCCTTCTCGGCCGGATTGCGTTTGACGAACCGGCCGAAGCTGAAGCCCTCGTAGTATTCGACGACGAGCTTCCGCATGCGGTCCATTCCGCTCTTGAAATCGGTCGCCCACTTGCCGAGTTGGGCGCCCGAGGTGTCGTTCCGGTCGAGCCCCTCGCAGATGGCGTCGGCCGCCAGCTCTCCCGATTTGAGGGCCAGTAGCACGCCGGACGAATACAGCGGATCGAGGAAGCCGAAAGCATCTCCCACGCAGACCCAGCCGTCGCCGGCCGCTTCGCGGGCACGGTACGAGTATTCCTTGGCGACGCGAAAAATGTCGCAGCGCGTGCCCATGGAAATCCGCCGTTTGATTTCCGGACAGAGCTCGACCTGCTCGAAATAAATCGCTTCGTGCTCGGCGTCACGGTTTTTGAAAAGCTCTTCAAACGGGGCGACGATGCCGACGCTCACCACATCGTTGTGCAGGGGGATATACCAGAACCATCCCTTTTTGCCCTTCGTCTGCAGGACGATGGTCGCTCCTTCGTCGCGTCCGATATCACGGTAGGCCCCTTTCCAATACGTCCAGACGGCCCCCTTCCTCAGGCTCGTGTCCCACTCGCGCAGACCCAGCCGGCCGGCGATCATCGTTGATTGGCCACTGGCATCGACGACAACGCGAGCGCGGATCTCGCTGACGGTGCCGTCTTCCGTGGAGAATTTTACGCCGACGGCCTTCTGCCCCTCGAAGAGCACTTCCAGCACGCGGACGCCTTCATGCACTTCGACGCCATGCTCGCGGGCGTTGTCGAGCATCATTTTGTCGAACTCGCTCCGCAGCACCTGCCAGGTCTGCGAGCATTCGTGCGGCTTATGATCGAGGAAATAGAACGGCTCCGACAGCCGGCCGCTCTGCCCCACGAACTGCACGCTGTGCTTCTTGACGAAGTGGCTCTGCTTCATCTTGTCGAGCATGTTGAGCCGCTTGAGGACCCAATACGTTTCGGGAATCAGCGACTCGCCGATATGAAATCGGGGAAAATGGTCGCGCTCGAGCAGGACGACGCGATGCCCTTGCTGGGCGACCAGAGTCGAAACGGTCGAGCCGGCGGGCCCGCCGCCAATCACAACCACGGGAACTTCTTGGGGGAATTGCTCGGAGTTCGGCATGTGAAATCCTTGAAGAGTCGCATTTGTTGATAGTTCTTCCCGCGGCGATTGTCCAGACTTGCCGGCTCGCGTCAAAAACTACAGTGGTGGTCACTTGGTCACACAGCCAATCGACTCGGGAGAGGGAGTTCTCTCGCGAGTCGAGCCACTCAGTCCTGATGCCTCCTGAGCAAACGGCCGAGGCTCGACGCTCGTGGAAACTGGCAAAAAACTGCTGTAGCATGGACGTCCTTGGGGCAGCGAGCATCTGGAGCTAAGGGAGCCCGGCATGCGGAAGTTTTTTCGTGCCTTCGTCTCACATGTCGCGTTGGTCGTTGCGGTCGTGCTGTTCGAGAGCGCCTCGAGCGGCCGACTGAGAGCGCAGGGAACCGGCGAGTACGATCGCCCCACGAAGAATCCGCATCAGAGCCGCTCGGCTACGGTCGCCCGACATGGCATCGTGTGCTGCGCAACCGCTGGCAGCCGAGGTTGGCCTCGACGTCCTCAAGGAAGGCGGAACCGCGGCCGATGCGGCCATCGCCACCAATGCGATGCTCGGCCTCGTGGAACCGGGCTCGTGCGGCTTGGGAGGCGACCTCTTCTGCATTTACTGGGACGCCAAGACCAAAAAACTTTACGGACTTAACGCCAGCGGCCGCAGTCCTTACGCCATGACTCGCGGGGCCCTGCGCCAGCGCGGAGTCCGTGGACTCAGCGGCGTTTACTCGTGGACCGTTCCCGGCTGCGTCGATGGTTGGGATCAGCTGCGGCAGCGATTCGGGACGATGACTTTGGCGCAGCTTTTGGCGCCGGCCATCAAATACGCGGAAGAAGGATTCCCGGTCAGCGAGATCATCGACCGCGGCTGGCCACGTCCCGGCCGCGACCCGAGCATGACCGCCACCTATTGTCCCAAGGGGCAGCCACCCGAAATCGGCGAGGTGTTCCAGAATCCCGAGTTGGCCACGAACTATCGGCTGATCGCCCAACGGGGTCGCGACGCGTTTTATCGCGGTCCGATCGCGGAACAAATCGTCGCCGCCAGCCGGGAGCGCAACGGGTTTTTCGACTTGAAGGATTTCGCCGACCATACGTCCGAGTGGGTCGAGCCGGTCTCGACCAACTACCGCGGCTACGACGTGTGGGAGCTTCCGCCCAACGGCCAGGGGATCGCCGTCTTGGAGATGCTCAATCTGCTCGAGGGCTATGATCTGCGCTCGATGGGTCGTCACAGTCCCGACTATCTGCATCTGTTCATCGAAGCCAAGAAGCTGGCCTACGCGGATCGGGCGAAGTATTTCGCCGACCCCGCGTTTCACAAGCTGCCCGTCGCCGAGCTGATCTCCAAGGCCTACGCGGAAAAGCGCCGCAAGCTGATCGACCCGCAGCACGCGGCCACATCCGTCGCCGCGGGCGATCCTCTACTCGCTGCCGGCCACGACACGACGCTGCTTTGCGTCGTGGACAAGGACCGGAATTGCTGCTCGCTGATTCAGAGCAATTCGGCCCACTTCGGCTCGCGGATCGTGCCCGGTCACGTCGGTTTCGTGATGCAGAATCGCGGCTCCGGCTTTTCGCTCGACGGAGAGAGCTGGAACGCGCTCGAGCCCCACAAGCGTCCCTTTCACACGATCATTCCCGCCTTCGTCACGAAAGACGGCAAGCCGTGGCTTTGCTTCGGCGTGATGGGGGGCGACCTGCAGCCGCAAGGGCAGGTGCAGGTTCTCGTCAACCTCATCGATTTTGGTCTGGATGTGCAGGCCGCAGGAGATGCGGGACGCACCAGCCACTCGGGCTCGCAGTCCCCCAGCGGAGGCAAGATGGATCTGGCCGGGGGCAAGGTCACTGTCGAAAGCGGCATTCCGCAGGCCACCTTCGACGAACTGGTCAAGCGAGGCCACCACGTCGTCCGCGGCGGCAGCGGCGCCGGCTACGAAGGCATCCTGATCGACCAGCAGCACGGCACGCTGCACGGCGGGACCGAAGCCCGCAAAGACGGAGCGGCCGTCGCATATTGACCGCCGGGTATTGAGGCGGTTTGATCGGGGCCTTGCTACTTCTTCCGCGGGACTTTCGCTCCCTTCTTGCGCGCTTTCGACAGGCCGATGGCTATCGCCTGTTTGCGGCTCTCTACGCGCTTGTGCGATTTCCCGCTCGTGAGCGTTCCCTTTTTCTTCCGATGAAGAGCATTTTTGACTTCGGATTTTGCCTTGGACCCGTACTTAGCCATGGGAAACTACCTCATTGGATCGGTTTGTACGCGCGTTCAGCGCCAGCCGCGTTTCCGGACTGCAATTCCCCGGAAACGCGACCGGCGACGCGTATCTGTTTTCTCCACGCCTGGTTTTCAGGCCTGAGGCGCCCTGACGTTGACGACGCTCTCGGCGATTTCGGTGAGGATCTTGTCCGCGTTCCCCTCTTCGTCGAGCGTTTCTTGCAGCTCGTTGGCGATGGCTTCGCGGCCGAGCTGGCGGGCGAAGGTCCGGGCCGTCCCGTAAGCGGCCATTTCATAGTGCTCGACCCGCTGGGCGGCCGCGATGAGCGCGGCGTCCTTAACGTTCGGATCGCCCTTCGCCCCGATCATCTGCTCGCCTTCGGCGATCAGGCCCTTCATCGCAGCGCACGTTTCGCGCTCGGGGCTGCGTCCCAGCTTCTGGAAGATGCGCTCCAACCGAACAACATGCCCTTCGGTCTCCCGCAGGTGCGTCTGAAACGCACTCCGCAAATCGGGTGAATGAGCCGCATCCGCCATCTTGGGAAGCGCCTCGGTCAGGCGTTTCTCGGCATCGTAAAGGTCTTCAATTTGCTCGATGAACAGGTCCTCGAGCGAGTTGAATTCGAGACTGGTAAACAGATTCATGGAAAGCTCTCCGTTCTTTCTCGAAAACGGTAATTTTGCGAAACGACGGCCGGCCGCCGGCGAACGCGTTATTGCGAGACTGTAAAACGCTTCTTAGTGACGGTTGCAAAACACGTTCCGGCCGCATCGATTCGCCCGCCGCGACGCTTGCCCGTCACCTCCCCGGGTGGGGTTGGCGACGGTCAATCGTCTTCCAGATGGGATTCGATCGCGGACGTGCGCGGTCCGCCTGAAACCCCTTCGGAGTCCAGTCCGCGATGCGTGCCGGGGCACCGGTCAAAGCGTTCTCGACAGGCTGCATTGGGGGGTTTACGATTAAGCCGAGTGCCGCAAGAAATTGCGGGCACAGGCTTTTGGCCGGAGTAGCGGGACAATCTGCTTATGCTGATGACGCGCCGGTATCCTGCCTGGGGGTACCTGATCGCAATTCTCGGGTCGGCGCTTGTCTTCGCGATGCGCTACAGCACCGACACCCCCCTGCGCGGATTCTTCACGTCGCTCGCCTTTCTGCTGGTCGTGTTGCTGGCCGGCCTGATCGGTGGTTGGAAACCGTCGATCCTGACGACCCTCATTTGTCTGGCAAACGAGCGGTTTTTCTTCACCAACCCCAAGCACTCGTTCACGCTCCCCTCCGGCAGCGACACGATGCGGATGATGGTTTACGGCCTTAGCGGCTTAGCCGTCGGCTTGCTGTGCGAAGGATTGCAACGGGCCTGGGGGCGGGTTGCCGAGCGTCAACGCCAGCTCGAACGCGAGATGAGCGAGCGGCTGGCCGTGGCGCAGGAGCGGCTCTACCTGGTCGAGCAATTACGCGAGGCCGATCGTCGCAAAGACTTGTTCCTGGCGACGTTAGCCCACGAGCTGCGCAATCCGTTGGCTCCGCTGAGCAACGCGTTGGAAGTTTGGGGCATGGTGCAGGAAAACCCGGAGCAGCTGCAAGAGCTCCGCGCGATGATGCAGCGTCAAATTCGGCAGATGACCCGGTTGATCGACGATCTGCTCGACGTTTCGCGGATCAGCCGCGGGAAAATCTCGCTCCGGGCCAACCAGGTTGAGATTGGCACCCTTGTGCGCACCGCCGTCGAATCCGTGCAGCCGGTGATCACCGCGCACAAGCAGCGCCTGGAGGTCGCGCTTCCGGAGGAACCGGTCTACGTCAACGCCGACGCGACACGCGTCTCGCAGGTGATCGGCAACGTGCTGCACAACGCGGCCAAGTACACGCCGGAAGGGGGCCAAATCGCGATCGGTGTGAAGAGGGATAACGATCGCGTGGTGGTTTCGGTTCGCGATACGGGCTGCGGCATTCCGGCCGAGAAGCTGACGAGTATCTTCGAGATGTTCGAGCAAGTCGATCAGACCCTCGACCGTTCACAGGGAGGCTTGGGAATCGGCCTGACGTTGGCCAAACGCTTGATCGAAATGAGCGGGGGCTCGATCGAGGCGCGGAGCGCTGGTCTGGGACAGGGAAGCGAGTTCGTCATCATGCTGCCGGCCGGCCCCGGAGACGAGCGCGCAGTTCGAGCCCTCCCTGAACGCTGTGCCCGCCGAGTTGCCCCGGCGGCGGATTCTGGTGGTCGACGACATGTACGATTCGGGGACGACGCTCGCGCGCATCCTCCGCGCCATTGGACAGGAGGTGACGATTGCCCACGACGGTCCAACGGCGCTCGAGCGGGTCCGCGACGTAAAGCCCGAAGTCGTGTTCCTGGATGTCGCCATGCCTCGCATGAACGGATATGAAGTCGCGCGACGCATCCGCGCGCTCGACGGCGTGGAAACTCCCGTGCTGATTGCGCTGACGGGCTACGGCACGGACGAAGATCGCCGCCGGTCTCGCGAAGCGGGGATCGATTTTCATCTGACGAAGCCGACCTCGCTCGAGCAGCTGACGGCGGTTTTGTCGCAGGCGAGCGGGGCGCTGGCGACGGGACGGGCGTGAATTGGCGCGGAGATGGTGAGCGGTCCGCGCGCGGGTTCGAACACCCCGCTCACCCCTGCCCTCTCCCCATCGGAATGGGGCGAGGGTGGTCGCAGCGGACGACGATCGGCGAGAGAGACGCCATCGCTAGGCGCTCGCCGTGCGGCGGGCTTTATCGGAAATGTCTTTGCGACACCAGGCGCCCTCCCAGCGGATGCACTTCACCGCCTGGTAGGCGCGGAGCTTGGCGTCGGCAATCGTGTCGCCGACCGCCGTCACTCCCAGCACCCGGCCGCCGTCGGTGACGACCTGGTCGCCCAGGCGCGTCGTGCCCGCGTGGAAGACCTTGACGTCGGGCACGCGACCGGCTTCCGCCAGCCCGCGGATCGGGAACCCCTTTTTGAACTCTCCGGGATAACCGTTCGACGCCATCACCACGCAGACCGCGGGCGCGGGTCCCACTCGAGCGGCGGCAGCTTTTTGAGCCGTCCCTCGGCCGCGGCCAACAGCACCTGGGCGAGGTCCGACTTCAATCGCATCAAAACGGGTTGCGCCTCGGGGTCGCCGAAGCGGACGTTGAACTCGAGCACTTTGGGGCCTTGCGAGGTGATCATTAGCCCAGCGTACAAAATGCCCTGGAACGGCTCGTCCTCGCGACGCATCGTATGGACGATGGGCACAAGCACTTTTTCGATGACGTCGTCGAGCAGGGTCGGCGTGACCAGCGGAGTCGGCGAATAGGCCCCCATCCCGCCCGTATTGGGCCCTTGGTCGTCGTCGTAAGCGGCCTTGTGATCCTGCGCGGGCTCGAGCGGCAGGATGGTGTTGCCGTCGACGATGGCCAAAATGCTCGCTTCTTCGCCGACGAGAGCTTCTTCGATCACGATTCGCTTGCCCGCGTCGCCGAATGCCAGGTCGACCATCGCGTGACGAATGGCGGCGAGCGCGTCCTGCCGATTCGGGCAGACGATCACCCCCTTGCCCGCGGCCAAGCCGTCCGCTTTGACCACGAGCGGCCGTTCGCTGCGTTCGTCGACGTGGGCGGCCGCCGCGACGGGATCGTCGAAGACGGCGTAGTCGGCCGTCGGCACGTTCGCCAGGCGCATGATTTCCTTAGCGTGCGACTTGCTCGCCTCGAGGACCGAGGCGGCCTTGGTCGGACCGAAGACGGGCACGTTGGCGACCTGGAAGGCGTCGACCATTCCCTGCACCAGCGGCGCCTCGGGGCCAATCACGGCCAGGTCGATTTGTTCGGCCTTGCAGAACTTGAGCAGGCGGGCCGTGTCGGTGGCCCGAATGTCGAGATTTTCGGTATTCGGTTCGTCGGCCGTGCCGGCGTTTCCCGCGCGCAGTAGATCCGCGTCACTGTGGGAGACTGCGCCAGCTTGTAGACCAGCGCGTGTTCCCGGCCTCCATTGCCCACCACCAAGATTTTCATCAACTCGATCCGGAGCTGTGTTTCGACGAATGTGCGTGGCGGAACGCGTTGCCCTCAAGCACACGCGCGTCGTCCGCAAAGTATCAAAGTATATCGGGGCGTGCGGCGAACCGTCGAGGACTTGGCAGTGTCGTTCTTGCAGCGGTTTTGCCGACGGCCGAGGTGCGCGATGCTTCGCGGTAACCTGTGGCCTGTCGAGTGCGACGGACAATCGGACGCCACCGGCTGTGATTGCTGGCATTCCCCAAACCTCTTAAGATGAGGCCGATCCGCGGAAATCGCTTAAGAAAACGGAGATTTTCAGTGTTCGAGACCGTCGCCCTGGTCGGCGCCACCGGCGCCGTGGGCCGCATCATGGTGCAGTTGTTGGAAGAGCGGGAATTTGCCGCCGGCCGGTTCCGCTTTTTGGCCTCGAAGCGCAGCGCCGGTGGAAACTTAAAGTTCCGCGGCCGTGACTACGTGATCGAAGAGCTTACGAAAGACGCGTTTGCCGGCGTCGACCTGGTCATCTCGTCGACGCCCGACGACGTTGCCCGCGATTACCTGCCGAGCGCCGTCGCCGCCGGGGCCACGGTGATCGACGAATCAGGCTATTTCCGCATGCGGCCCGAGGTGGCGCTGGTCATCCCCGAGATCAATCCGCAAGCCGCCCTCGATGCCACCGGCATCATCGCCAGCCCTAACTGCTCGACGACGCAAATGGCGCTCGCGCTCAAGCCGTTGCACGACGCGGCTCGCGTGGTCCGCGTGATCGTCAGCACGTATCAAGCCGTCAGCGGCGCGGGATTGCAGGGAAACACCGACCTGATCGAGGGGACCAAGTCGCACCTCAACGGTCACGACTATCAGTACCGGGCTTTCGCTCACCCGATCGCTTTCAACGCCATCCCGCAGATCGGCGGTGTGAAGGAAGAGGGATACACCAGCGAAGAAATGAAGATGGTCTACGAGACGCGCAAGATTCTGGGCGACGACTCGATCAAGATCAGCGCCACCTGTGTCCGCATCCCCGTCGCCAACTGCCACAGCGAATGCATCACGGTGGAAACCGCCCGCCCGGTCTCGCCGGAGGAGGCCCGCCGGCTGTTTGCCGCGTTCCCCGGCCTCCGCGTGATCGATGATACGCCCAACGGCAAATATCCCCTGCCCTCGATCTGCTCGGGCAGCGACGACACATTCATCGGCCGTATTCGCCGCGACTTGTCACACCCCAACGGCCTCAACTTCTGGTGTGTGAGCGATAACCTCCGCAAGGGAGCGGCCACCAACGCCGTGCAGATTGCCGAGCTGTTGGCCAGGCACCGTAGTGCAAAGGCGGCCGTTTAATGGACGGCTTTCCCTTCCGCGACGGCCAGTTTTACTGCGAGGACGTTCCCCTGCGGGACATCGCCCGGCAGTTTGGCACGCCCGTCTGGGTCTACTCGAAGAATTATCTCCTCTCCCGGTTCCGCGAAATTCAGACCGCCTTCGCGGCGGCCGAGCCGGTGATTTGCTACTCGGTGAAGGCGAACGCCAACCTGACCCTGCTGCGGACGATGCACGAAGCCGGCAGCAGCTTCGATATTGTCTCCGGCGGCGAGTTGTATCGCGTGAAGGAAGCCGGCGCCGACCTGCGGCGTGTGATTTTCGCAGGGGTCGGCAAGACGGACGAGGAAATTCGCTTCGCCCTCGAGTCGAACATCCTGATGTTTAACGTCGAGAGCGAGGCCGAACTGGACGCCATCTCCCGTGTCGCCGGTCAGATGGGCCGCAAGGCCCCGGTGGCGCTACGGCTCAATCCCGATGTCGACGCCAAGACCCACGCCAAAACGACGACGGGCAAGCGCGGCAACAAGTTCGGCATGGACATCGAGCGGGCGACGGCGCTTGCCGCCAAGGTGCTGGGCGACCGCCATCTCGCGCTTTCCGGGATTCACATGCATCTCGGCTCGCCGATCCTCACGACCGATCCGTACGCGCAGGCGGTCGAGAAAGCGGTGAAAGTCGTCGAGGACTTCCGTCGGAACGGCCACGAGATTCGCTGGATCAATCTGGGCGGCGGCTTCGGCATCAGTTACCGCAAGCAGGAGGGGCCGGCCGCCGACATATACGCCAAGGTGATCGTTCCCCCCGTTCGCGAGGCTCGCTGTCAACTGGCGCTCGAGCCGGGGCGATTCATCGTCGGCAATGCCGGCGTGATCGTCAGCGAGGTGATTTACACCAAGCAGGAAGGGGGCAAGACGTTCGTCATTCAGGACGCGGCTATGAACGATCTCGTTCGTCCGGCGATGTACGATGCGTTTCACCGCATCTGGCCGGCCGTTCCTCGCGTCGCTCCACCGGAGGACTACGAAACGGCGGTCGCGGACTGCCAGCCGGTCGACGTGGTCGGACCGATCTGCGAGTCGAGCGATTACCTGGCCAAGGACCGCTACCTGCCGCCGCTGGAACGGGGCGACGTACTGGTCACGTTTAGCGCCGGGGCATACGGCATGGCGATGAGCAGCAATTACAACAGCCGACCCCGCGCGGCCGAGGTCCTGGTCGACGGCAAGTCGGTCGAGCTGATTCGCCGGCGTGAGACTTATGCCGACATCGTCAGCCACGAATTGATGGCCGCTCGCTGAGCGCCGCGCTGAGTCCGGCCAGCACCTGCTCGCTGTGCGCGGTCCAGCCGACGATTCCCCCTTGCGCCGCACCATCGCCAGCGTGGCCTGCTTGAATTCGGGGAAATAACTTTCCGTCCCGTCTTCGACGAGCAGGCATTCGTAGCCGCGATCGTTGGCTTCGCGCATCGTGGTCTGCACGCAAACCTCGGTCGTCACGCCCGTCAGCAACAGGTGCGTGACGCCCCGCTCTCGCAGTTGGGTGTGCAGATCGGTCGCATGGAACGCGCCCTTGCCGGGCTTGGCAATCACGACCTCTCCGTCGCGCGGTCGCAGCGGTTCGATAAAGTCGTTTCCCGGCTCGCCGTCGACAAGAATGCGCCCCATCGGCCCGTGATCGCCGATGCGCAGCCCGTCACCTCGCCCGCGAGATCGCTTGCTCGGCGGACAATCGGCCAGATCAGGGCGATGGCATTCCTTGGTATGAACGACGGTGAGGCCGGCTTCGCGGAACGCAGCGAGCAGCCGCGCCACGGGTTCCACGGCCGGCTCGAGATGATGCACTTTGTTACCGAGCGCCGCGCCAAACCCGCCCGGCTCGATGAAATCGCGCTGCATGTCGATGATCACGAGCGCGAGCTGATCCGGACGAAAGACGTATTCGTAGGGGTCGGCGGCGATCGTGGCGAGAGTCGAGTTCATGGCGGTGTACTGCGGCCGGGCACCTGCCGGCGAGACTGTTAATGGCCGGCCATGTGCCGGCCGATGACGTGGCGGTCGGCTTCTTTGGCCGGTGTTTCGTAAACGATTCGTCCTTCGGAGATCACCAGGATGCGGTCGGCCAGCTCGAGGATTTCGTCCAAATCCTCCGAGACTAGGAGGACTGCAGCGCCTCGGTTGCGGGCCTCCATAATTTGCGAACGAATTTCCGCGACGGCCTGAAAGTCGAGTCCGAAACAGGGATTGGCCACGATCAGCACTTCCACTTCCTCGCCCAGCTCGCGGGCCAGCACGGCGCGTTGCACATTGCCGCCCGACAAATGGCCGATCTTGGCGGTCGGCGAATTCGGGCGGATGCGATAGCGGCCGATTAGATCGGCGGCCCGGTGCCGCATGGCTCGCGGGTTCACCAGCTTTCGCAGCCGCGTCATGTGCGGCCGATCGAAGACGCGAAAGGCCAGATTCTCGGCGACCGTCATGTTGCCGACGCACGCATTCTGCAGCGGCATTTCCGGCAGCACATGAAAGCGGTGTCGTCGCATCTCGTGGCGGACGGCGCGGTAAAGCTCGCCGGCGACGAGGACTTGCCCGCCGGTCGCTTCGCACTGGCCAGCCAAAACCTGGACCAGCTCGCGCTGGCCGTTCCCGGACACGCCGGCAATCCCGACGATCTCGTGTGCGCGAACGCGCAACGACAGCTGCGACAGGGCCTCGACCCCCGTTTCGTCGTCGGCCGCCAAATCGCGGATCTCGAGTCGCACGTGTTTTTCGGCGTGGCCGTTGGTGCCTTTGCGGGCGGCCTGTGCAGGAAGCTCGGCGTGGCCCATCATCATCTGGGCCATCGCCTCGGGGGTCAGGTCGCGGACAGAGCCTTCGCCCATCAGCTGGCCTTGTCGCAGCACGGAGACTTCGTCGCAGAACGCCATCACTTCGCGGAACTTGTGCGTGATCATCAACACGCTCAGGCGGCCTTCGGTGCACATACGGCGGACCATGCCCAAGATTTCGTCCGCCTCGTCGGGCGTGAGCACCGAGGTCGGCTCGTCCAGGATCAGCACTTTGCGGCGGAGGTAAAGCTGCTTGAGAATTTCGACTTTTTGCTTCTCGCCGGCCGACAGGTTACGGACCATCGCCTTGGGCTCGACGCGAAAGGGCATCGTCTGCATGAAGGCCTCGAGCTGTGCGGTCTTGGCCTTCCAGTTGACGACGGCGGGCACGTGTTCCCGGGCCATAAGCAGGTTTTCGACGACGCTCATGTTTTCGACGAGCGTGAAGTGCTGGTAGACCATGCCGATGCCGAGCGCGTGGGCTTGCCGAGGGTTTTTCAGCTCGACCTCGTGCGTGCTGACGCGCACCGAGCCACTGTCGGCCCGGTAGGTTCCCATGATGCATTTGACCAGCGTGCTCTTGCCCGCCCCGTTCTCGCCCAAGAGCGCGCGAAAATTGCCGGGGGCGAGCGTCATCGACACATCGGTGAGGGCCTTGAGAGCCCCAAACCGCTTCGAGAGATGGTGCACCTCGATCCGCGGCGGCGCGTCCGCCGGCAGCACGGCCGATGGTACTGGACGTTCGATCGTGTCGTCGTCGGGGACGGAGAGTGTCGTCGTCATCCCAGCACCTCCAGCAGGGCCCGCGACGGCGCAATGGCGCCGAACACGCCCCCTTGCATCGTGACCATCTTGAGGGCGGACCGATGGTTCTCGTAATCCGTCGCGCCGCAGCAGTCTTCTAACAACAGGCACTCGAAGCCGCGGTCGTTCGCCTCGCGCATGGTGGTGTGCACGCAGACGTCGGTGGTAATGCCGGCGAGAATCAGGTTTTCGATTGCCCGCTGGCGGAGGATGAGTTCCAAATCGGTCGCGCAGAACGAGCCTTTGCCCGGTTTGTCGATGATCACTTCGCCCGGACGCGGAGCCAGCTCAGGAATGATTTCCCAGCCGGCCTCGCCGCGCACCAGGATGCGGCCGCAGGGACCGGGGTCGCCGATTCCGGCGCCGATCCGCTGCGAGCGCCAGCGTTTGTTGGCCGGCAAGTCGGACAGGTCGGGCCGATGTCCTTCGCGCGTGTGCAAGATGGTGAAGCCTCGTTTGCGGAGGGCGGCAAGGACTGCTTGAATGGGTTTGATCGGCGCGCGGGTCAGCGAGATGTCATAACCCATCGCGTCGACATAGCCCCCCTTGCCGCAGAAGTCGGTCTGCATGTCGATCACGATCAGGGCCGTGTTCGTGGGCTCGAGTCGTCCGCTGTAGGGCCACGGATACGGATTGGCTGCGACGGTTGTGGTGGGCATGGGTCACCGCACTCGTGAGAGTTCGGCTGGTGCGCCGACCATCGCCCGCAACCGCGAGCAGGTCACCACCATGATCAAGAGCGTCAGCACGTAGGGGGCCGCGAACCAGAGGTAAGCGACCGAGGCCGACGTGAGATTCTGCCCCTGCATGGCCACGCCGAGCGTGCCCACTCCGCCAAACAACAGCGACGCGAACAGACAACGGACGGGACTCCAGCGGGCAAAAATGACGAGGGCGACGGCCATCAGTCCCTGGCCGGAGGAAATCTGCTCGGACCAGGAGCCGGGATAATAGAGCGACAAGTAGCTGCCGCCGACGCCCGCCAGAGCACCGCCCACCGCCGTCGCCACCAGTCGAATTCGCGGGACGGAGTAGCCCATCGCCGCGGCCGCCTCTTCGCTCTCACCGGCTAGCCGGAGGATCATCCCCCATCGCGTGTTCTTGAGGACCCACGCAAGTGTCGGCGCGAGAATTACCCCGACGACAAACAGCGCGTTGATCCGCAGGGCGTCCTGCACCTGCTCGATCGAAGACCAGAAACCGAGATTGATCGCCGGAAGTTTCGGCGCACTTGGCTGGATGTAGGGCTTCCCCAGGTAGAACGCCAACCCCATGCCGAAGAGCATCATCGCGATGCCGACGGCGATATAGTTGACCCGCGGCAGATTGCACATCGCAGCGTGCAGGGCACCTAGCAGGGCACCGACGCCGGCAGCCGCCAGCACGCCGACCCAGGGGGAGCCGGTCTTATAACTGATGGCGAAGCCGGTCATGGCGCCCATCACCAGTGTCCCCTCGAGGCCGAGGTTCACGCGGCCCGATTTTTCGGTGATGCATTCGCCCAGGCTGACGAACAGAAACGGCGTCCCCACCTTGTGCGCGCCGGCGATCACTGCGATCACCAGGCCCCACAAGCCGAGATCAGTGGCCGAGCTGGCCGCTCCGAGCGGCATCGGGGCGACGCGAAAGCCCCGCGCGAAGTCAAACAGCGCCGCGAAGTCGAGCTGGGCGAACAGTCCGCTCATGCGGCGACCGCCTCGCGCACTTCGCGCGGCTGGAAGATCCGCAGACGGCCGTATAGCGACTCTGAGAGCAGGATCATCACGAAGATGATGCCCATCAACACTTGGACCGAGGCGTCCGGAATCTGCAGCCGTCGCTGCATGATGCCCGAAGCGGCCCCCAACCCGCCGAAGAGCACGGCCGCCGGAATGATTCCCAGCGGATGATGCCGCGCGATGAATGAGACCAAAATTCCCGTGAAGCCGTAGCCAGCAATCAATGAGCCGTTTGCTTGGTGATGCACGGCAGCCACTTCGACCATTCCGGCCAGTCCGGCCGCGGCTCCGCCGAGGCGCAAGTCACGAGGATCAGCCGGCCTACCGGCAAACCGGCCGCTTGCGCCGCCCGCATGTTGCCGCCCGCCATCCGCGCGGCAAACCCGAACGTCGTATGGTCCATCAGTATCCAGGCGAGCACGCACGCCACGATGCCGTAGGCCAGGCCCCAGTGGACGTCGAGGGCGAACATCTTGCCGAGCGCGGCTTCGTTCGGGATTGGGTAGGTCGCCGGCTTGTTCAAGCTCGACGGATCGCGCATCGGCCCTTCGACGAGGAAGTTGAAAACGTTGATTGCGATGTACGCCAACAGCAGGCTCGAAATGGTCGCGTTCACACCCCGCCAGTAGCGGAGTGCTCCGCACAAGAGGATTAGCAGTCCTCCGGCAACGCAGGCGGCTGCCGCCATGCCGAACTGGATCGCGTATGGAGAGTGGCCGGCGAGCAACAGTCCCGTGCCCGCCGCCGCCAGCCCACCCAAGGCCAGCGAACCTTCGCCACCAATGACGATCAGTCCCAGCCGCGCGGGCAGCGCCGTGCAAAGGGCGGCGAGAATCAGCGGGGCGGCCCGCGTGAGCGAGTATTGCCAGGAGAATTTTGTGCCGAACGAGCCGATGTACATCCAATGAAACAGTTCGCCCGGGCGAACGTGCGCGAACAGAAACATGAACGCGCCGAAGATCACCAGCGAGGCCACGAGCGCGCCCAATGTGATCGTCAAGGTTTCGGCGAGGGAACGGCTATTCATCGAACGCTCGGCTATGGGGCTGCACGGCCACGGCTATCGGCCCTGCACGCCTTCCACCAGGTAATCCATGCTTTCCAGCTCGCTCGCGGTCTGTGGGTATTCCTTCCCCTTGGGAATCACGACCTTGCCTTCGTTGTCTTTCAATTCGCCTTTGTAGATCACGAAGGTGCCCGTCATCAGCTTGGCCTTGGCCGTCTCGGCCGCGAGCTTTGCTTTGTCGGTGACCATCGATCCGTAGGGCGACGTCTTGACGATGCCTTCCTTCAGTCCGCCGCGGACCAGATTCGGCAGCTTCTTGCCGGCCTGATACAGACGGATGTAATCGGTGTAGACCTTTTCCCAGTTCCACTCGGCGCCGGTGAGATAACCGTTCGGTGCGAGGCTGGCCTGGCTGCAATGATAGCCGCAGGTGTAGATGCCGCGTTTCTCGGCGTTCTCGACGACCACCTTCGGGCTGTCGACGTGGCAGGTGATCACGTCGACTCCCTGGTTGATCAAGTTGTTGGTTGCCTCGGCCTCTTTCACCGGCATCGACCAGTCGCCGGTGAAGATCACCAGGCAAGTGATCGTGGGGTCGACGCTGCGTGCGCCGAGCGCGAAGGCGTTGATGTTCCGCCGCACTTGCGGGATCGGCTTGGCGGCTACGAAACCGAGCTTCTTCGACTTGCTCATGTGCCCGGCGACGATGCCGCTGAGGTACTGGCACTCGTCGATGAAGCCGAAGTAGCTCCCCACGTTTTTTGGATGCACGCCTTCCTTCCAGAGTCCGCCGCAATGCAGGAACATCACGTCGGGGAATTTCTTGGCCATCTCGAGCACGTGCGGATCGAAATAGCCGAAGGACGTGGGAAAGACGATCTTCGCCCCGTCGAGCTCGATCATGCTTTCCATGGTTTTCTGGACGTCGATCGTTTCGGCCACGCGTTCTTCCTCGCGGACGAGCACTCCGTCCATTTTGCGGACTGCCGCGGCGCCGTCCGCGTGGGCCTGGTTGTAGCCGTAATCGTCGCGGGGCCCGACGTAGATGAAGCCGACGCCGATCTTACCTCCGCCCGATTCGCCGCCGGCCGACGTGGTGGTGGCCGCGCTGTCGCCGCAGCCGGAGAGTCCGGCCGCCAGAAGCAGCGGGGCGACCCAGAGCGCCGGCGAAGGGGGAGGTTTCGAGAGGTCGTCGTCATGCGCAGGTTTCCACTCATCAGGAGGCAGAGTTACGCGTCGGCGGGTTTCAGCTCGGCGCGAGTCGCGCGGCCGTGAGCTTTGTTCGCGGAAGGCGACCCAGCCGCCGAACTCCGTGATGTCGCGGGCGGTCGCGGCGGCCGAGGATTCGCAGAGAAAGCCTTTGACCTTCGCGCCATCTTCCAATTCGACGGTGCCGATTGCCAGCGGCGGAGCGACCGACGCGACAAGGCGTCCGAACCCTTCGTACGGCAGGTCGTAGACTTCGACCGTCACCGCTCCGCCTCCCGCCTCGGTCTGCAACAGCCCCGGGCGCGGCGGATCAAGTTCGAGGAAGGCGAAGAAGCGGTATTTGGCCGCCGTGCGACACGTGCGGACGAAGCGAGCGCCGAACTGTCGCAGCGCCGGGTGCAGCGGCTGGTTCCGCAAGTGGGCTCCCGCCACCGAGACACGCACCCAGCCCTCTGCTGCCTCGTTCGTCTTCTTGACGGCGACTCGTTCGATCGGCGGAAGACGGGCCTGCGTCGCGCCCAGCGGCAGGTCGAGTTGTCGTTGCCACCAAGCGCCGATCTCGCACAACCGCCGCTCTCTGCCCGCGCGGGCCAGCAGCGTGATGCCAAACGGCAAGCCCGACTCGGTGAAGCCGGCCGGCACCGCGATCGCGCACAGTCCGAGCAAGTTGGCGAAATTCGTATAAGTTCCCAGCCGGCGGCTCCAGCCCAGCGAATCGGCCTGCACTTCGGCCAGCGTCGGCAGCGTGGGGAACGTCGGCAAGACCAGCACGTCGGCGTGTTCGAAGACCGGCAGGCAAGTTTCTTTCAATTCCGCCAGCCGATGCTGCGCGCGGAACACGTCGACGGCGGAGTACCTGGCTCCCTGCTCGATGATTGCACGCGTCACCGGATAGACGTCACGCGGGTGGTCGGAAAAAAAAGTTTGCATGGCGGACAATCGCTCGGCCACCCACGGACCCTCATAGAGCAACTGGGCCGTCTCGCGGAAGGGGCCAAAGGCGATCGTTTGCCGCCGGCATCCGGCCGCCTCGAGCCTCGCCAGGGATTGGCGAAAGAGGTCGGACCGCTCGGCGTCACCGCAGAATTCGAGTTCCTCTGCGGCGGCGACGGCGAAGGAAAACGGGCCGATCTCCGAGTCACTCGGAGGCGGCGCCTCGCCGGCGGCCAGCGAGAACAAGACTTCGGCGTCGTGCGCGGTCAGCGCGAGAAACGCGACGCAATCGAGCGACGCGCAAGACGGGACGACTCCTTGTGTGCTCAGCCGCCCGTGCGACTGCTTGAAGCCGACAACATTGTTGGCTCCCGCGGGCACACGGCCAGAACCGGCCGTGTCTGTCCCCAAGGCAAAGCTCACCAGTCCGGCAGCCACCGCCACCGCCGACCCCGAACTCGAGCCGCCCGAGATGTACTCCGGACGAAAGACGTTGCGGCACGCGCCGTACGGACTGCGGTCGCCGGCCAGGCCGGTGCCGAACTGGTCGAGATTGTTCTTGCCGATGGGGATCGCCCCCGCGTCGATGAGCCGCTGCACGACGGGCGACGAATGCTTGGGGATATAGGAATAGGCGGGGCACGCTGCCGTCGTGGGGTGGCCGGCCAGGTCAATGCTGTCTTTGATGCCGAAGGGGACACCGAAGAGCGGCAAGCGCTCGCCGGCGGCCCATTGGCGTTCCAGCCGGCTGGCCCGCTCCAGCAGTTCGTCTTTGGGAACGAGGTAGGTCCAGACGGCTCGGTCTGAGTAGGCGGCGATCCGCTCGAGGACCAACTCGATGATGTCGCTCGGTGTGGCTTCGCGAGCTTGGTAAACTCGCGCCAGAGACCTCAGATCGAGGCTCGAAATCTCGTACGCTGGCCGCATCTAAACCCGCGCTGGTACAGGGGCTCGTACGTTGGAGGGAGGTTGGATCCGGAAGGGAATCGCACGACTTATGCCAATGGCAGAGTTCCCGCAGGCTGGATCCTCGCGAGTTTTCGATTGCGCGGCGAGCCGAGCCTAACTCGTAGGCTGCGTCCTACTTGCATCGCGATATGCGTCGTGCGCCAAACCATTGCCAAAACACTGTTTAGAGATCGCCGCCAGCAAGAGCGGACGTGGCAGTGCGCAGCGTTCAAGCCTGCTCGCCCTGAATGCGGGCAGGCGAACGAGCGCGGCGATTTGTTATCCTGATCTGAGCTCCGGTGGCCGGTCATTGTGATGGCAACCGTTCGTCGGATTCGCGCGCTTGAAACTTCGATATGTCGCGTCTCAATCCAATTTGGACAGCCGGTCGGCTCAACGAGGCATTGGTGGGTGGGCAGCGATTCGTCGTTCTGTCTCCCGATGGTCGCGTTCTGCAGCCGGTCGAACTTGGGGCAAAGATTCTGGAGGCTGAGCGGCGCTTTGGCGCGGGAAAGGCGAACGTGCACAATCCCACGCCGTGGTCAGGCGACGGATGTATTCTGCTGCGGCCGTTAAGCGCGTGGGGCGATTTTGATTCCGGCCTCCTGCAACTGCCCCCATTGTTGTCACTGCTGGCCCTCAATCCCGAATCACATTGCTGGACCCACATTAGCCCGGGCAAATACGAAACGGTGGGGCCGTTTCTCGATTACTCCCATCCGCTCTGGGAATGGTTGGTGCGTGCAGCCCGAGGTGGCCTCGTGCGCTTCATCGCGACGCGCTTCCCATTTTCGTGGGAAGCGGGGGAGAGCCACGTCCGACTCGACGAGAAACGGATTCCCCTCCCCGGGCTGGCGCATGGCAGTCCCCGGGATGTTCCGACCTGGCTGCGGAATACCCTCGAGGATTTCGATCTGTGCCAAGTCGCCCCGAACGTGAAATCGCCCGCCGACGCCGTCGCCGTTTCGGCCGGCCTCTTGGAGCTGCACGACTTTGCGACCGAGAGCCACGAACGAGCCCAGAGCGTGGAGGGCCAGGGGCGACAACAAGCCGGCGATTACTGGCACGCGATCCACCATCGCCGCGAGCCCGACCCGGGAAACGCCAAATATTGGTTTCGCCACGTCGGTTCGCATCCGATTCACGGCCGGCTTGCAAAGGTCGCCGGTTCGCTAGCGTCCGAGCAAAAGGCCGAAATTCGCACGGCCGTCGAGCGATTGCTGCCAAACGGGACGTGGGACAGCTTCGCATTCGTTGATTTCTGTCAGCAGGCGGCCTCCGATCGCGATCCGGAGTTGGCCTGGGTCGCCCGCAAACTGCAGTTCTTCGAGATGACTTTACTCCTGACCCAAAGCTACGAAGACGCGACAAGTTGAGCGTCGCAGGCAGCTTAGCGTTGACATTCGATTCGGCCGGGCTAGAATCGAATTGAGTTCCGCTCGCCGATCCTGCTCACCGCAGCGGGCAAACCGGGTGGACATCCGATTCCAGGTAAACGCAGGCCCCGCATTGCTTTGGGGCGGGGCGCTGGCAGCTCTCGCTGGGAGTCTTCACCGGGAGCGAGGATGTTCCGGCCAACGGTTGCCTCCTCTCCCCAGAATTTCACCCTGGAATCGCGTCAGCCCGTGATTGCCGCGTTGTTCCGGTGTGCCGTTTCGCCGCTGGGTGCGAACGGTGTGTTCAAACGAGGACGGTTCGGGTGAGGCCGAACGTCCGAAAACAGAGGATCTATCATGTCGCCAATGCTTGCCTTTTGGGAAAGCCCTCCGCAGCTGATTCTTGTGGCCTTCATCGCCCTGTTGCTCTTCGGCAAACGGTTGCCCGAATTGATGCGCAGCCTGGGCAAGGGGATCACGGAGTTCAAGAAGGGCATGAACGGCATTGAGGAGGAGTTGAATCGCGGCGGCGGCAATAACAGCAACTACAACAACAATCCGAACTACAACAGCAACAACTATCTGCCGCCCCCGACGTATCACGAATCGGCGCGCCCGCTGCCGACCGAGGAACGCCCGGAGATCACCGCTCCGAAGTTTCAGCCGCCCACCGCTGCCCCGACCCCGCCGGCGACCCACATCAGCTAAGGCGCACGAATCGGACGCGGCCCGACACTACGTGGCGTCGCCGCGTCCCGAATCGGCTGCCGACCTCCCTCTGGGGCTCGATCTCGCTCCGTCCCTGTGCATCTCCGCACCGGATTGGCGCTTGCGCCGTCTGATTCGGTTACTCGCCTTGGCGTGACGCAAAATCGCAACTCTTCGCGCGCCATCGTGTATCGATATGATTCTTGTTTCGTTATCGATCCGATTGAATTCGTGCGTGGCTGAATAGTCTCTAGCGCGAATAAATAATTCAATTTCCGTTCCAGAGTATGGCTTTACGTCAATTGAGTCACTCCGACAACTAATTGGCACGTTCTTCGCTTTTCATACTCGCGTCAGTGCGAGAAACAAAAAAATCTGGTTCGGGAAACTTCTGAGTCACCATGATTTGGAACCGAACCCAAAGGTGAAGGAGTTAGCCATGAAAAAGTTGCTCGTTGCTGGTGTCGCGGGTTTGATGTTGATGGCGGCTGCTGGGACTCAGACGGCGATGGCCGCTCCGTGGCGGGGGGCTTACCGTGGACATGTTGTGGGTCGCACCGCTTACCGCACGGCTTACGCTCACCCGCACTTCGTCCGTGGTCCGGTCTACCGCCCCTACTGCTGGTAAGTGCTTCGGCTAGCGGGACGCGTTAAAGAGCCGGGCAAGAGCCGCCTGCTCCTCTCCCAGAAATCGCCTGGGAGAGGGACGGTACGGCTCATTTTTTTTGCGCGTGGCTGAACTCACTCGCGCATTGGGTTGGACGCAGGCGACATTACTAACCCGCAGCGTTAGTGAGGGCTCTTCGATCGCACCGGCAAAGATGAGCGTGATGCGAACCAGGGAACCGAGGCAACGCGGGCCCTCGAGCGGCTCAAACCGCGCGCTGCGAGGGCACCGAAGTCGCTTGAGGTCGACGCGAAGCCGCGCGTCCCGCGTGAGCGCCGCGCTTGGACTGCTTGCCCCGCGGATGGACCAGCGAATCGATGCAATCGCACAAGGCGGCGATGCGAATGGGCCGCTGCACACAGCGGACGACCGGGGGTTTGCGCAGGCCGCTCAGGGCGTTAAAAGGCATCATGTCGGCCATCATCACGACAGGGAAGTGGGGACCGTCGTCGGCGCGGAGCTGCGCCAAAACACTTTCGCCCCCGCCACCGGGTAACTCCCAATCGAGCAACAACAAGTCCGGCTGCCGACGTCGGATCTTGGACAGGCACTCATTGCCATCGACGGCCGTGTCGACCTGGTAACCAAAGTGCATCAGATAGGCACGACACAAGCCAGTCATCGCCGAGTCGGCGTCGGCCAGCAGCAATCGCGTTTTCACCCTACGAGTCCTCTCGCGCCTCGCCGCTTGACTGCAACGAATCCGCGTCAATTAATCAACTGCCGCGCTGAGAGTCGCGATCGGGAGGTGCGCCGGGAGGCGGCGACCACGGGCAATCTCGTCAAGCGGTGCGCGCTGCCGCTCGGCTCAGGCTGCAGGGCCTGATTGTCGGCTCCGCGCGGCCCCGTCTGTGGCTCGCGGGACGATTTTCTTGTCCGGGAAATCACCACACTCGGTTAAGGGCTGTCCCGGATGGTCGTCGTCGGATGGGCTCAAGCCGACGGTTTCTGGCCGGGATCGCTGAGGTGGGTGCGAAAGACGGCCCACGAGTCGGCGACGACTTTGCGGGCCGCCCCTTCGATCAGCGTGCGGCTGAGAGCTTTCACCAGACCGGTCAACTCGGTGACCGTACTTTCCCAATCGAGGCGCGTGCCCGTTCCCTCGGGCTTGAGGTGGATCGACGTTTCGATCGTCAATCCCGCGCCGATACCTTTCCCGGTCACCCGCATCCGGGCCGACGACGGTCGGTCTGTCTCGAGGATGTCGAAAGTCATCTGCATGCTGCCGGTGAGGAAGGAGAATTTGGGGCGCACGCGACATTCGAGATGTTTGGGATCGAGCCGTTCGACTTTTTCCAGCCCGGGTAGCGTCTTGGCCGTCACGCGGAGGTCGGTGATCTCGTCGAACACCGTCTCAACCGGATATTCAAAGTGCTCGGAGCCGGAAAAGTTCATGTCGTTGTCCTTTCGCTGTCCGAGCGTGTTTCGAGGGTGGCCGGCCAAATGAATTCCGGCCGCACGAATGTCGGCGGATTGACTCAGGCGAAATTCGAGACGTAGGGGAGTTTGCCGGCCGTTTCGCGAATGGCGTCTTTCCCCTCGAGCAGCTGGGCGAGGAAGTCGAATTCCCCAGTGACGAGGGCCTTGCGCGCCCCACGGGCATCTCGAACGGGACGGAGTTGCCGCCGAAGTGGACGACGCCCGCGACGAGGTCGATCGTCACCGGCAGGCGATGGTCGCGCTCGATGGCGGCCGCCAGCTGCTCGAGCACGTCGCGCGGCAGACAGACACAGGCCACCCCCAGCGACGTGCAGTTGCCGAAGAAGATCTCGCCGAACGATTCGGCAATGCAGGCCTTGAGTCCAAAACGAATCAGCGCCTGCGGCGCGTGCTCGCGCGAGGAACCGCAGCCGAAGTTCCGGCCGGCGACGAGGATCGAGCCCCCCTCGAAACGCGTATCGTCGAAGGGGTGCGTCGTCGGATGCTGCTGGCGATCGTCCTTGAAGGCGTGCTCGCCCAAGCCCTCGAAGGTCACGCAGCGGAGGTAGCGGGCCGGAATGATCCGGTCCGTGTCGATGTCATCCAACAACAGCGGAATAGCGTTTCCGGTAATCGACTCGAGTTTGTGCATAAGAGGTTTCGGAATCGGGGTCGACGAAACGAACGGAACAAACGTGGATCAGCGTCGGACTACGACACAACCGGATGTGACGCGCGGTCACACGGGAACGGCATCGAGAACGTCGCGAACATCGGTGACGCAGCCGTCGAGGGCGGCGGCCGCCACCATCGCCGGGCTCATCAGAAGCGTGCGGCCCGTCGGGCTCCCCTGCCGCCCCTTGAAGTTGCGGTTGCTCGACGAGGCGCAGATTTCGCGGCCGATCAGCTTGTCGGGGTTCATGGCCAGGCACATCGAGCAGCCGGCGCCACGCCACTCGAATCCCGCCTCGGTAAAGATGCGGTCGAGCCCTTCGCTCTCGGCCTGTTTTCGAACCTGCTGCGAACCGGGGACGACCAGTGAACGGACGTGCGACGCGACGTGCCGGCCGCGGACGATTCTCGCGGCTTCGCGAAGGTCGGAAATCCGCGCGTTGGTGCACGAACCGATAAAGGCGACGTCGATCTTCAGTCCGCGGATCGGCTTGTTCTCCTGTAGCTCCATGAAGCCGAGCGCCTCGGCGATTCCCTTTTGTTCCTCGGTGGGAAACGAGCCGACCGACGGGATCTTCTCGGTGACGCCGACCGATTGACCCGGGTTGATCCCCCAGGTGACGGTTGGCTCGAGTGCGGAGCCGTCGATGGTGACACGGTCATCGAATTGGGCGTCGGGCGCGGAGGCCAAACTCAACCACCATTTGGCGGCGCGGTCGAAGGCTTCCCCCTGCGGTGCGAAGGGCCGGCCGCGGAGGTAGTCGACCGTCGTCTTGTCGGGATTCACGTAGCCGCAGCGAGCGCCTCCTTCGATGCTCATGTTGCAGACGGTCATCCGCTCGTCCATCGTCATGCGGTCGAAGACCTCGCCCGCGTACTCGTAGGCGAAGCCCACGCCGCCGTGGACGCCGAGCCTTCGGATGATGCTCAAAATCACGTCCTTGGCGTAGACGCCCGGAGGCAGTCGGCCCGTGACCTCGATGCGGCGGACCTTCGGGCGGCTGAGCGCCAGGCTCTGCGCGGCCAGCACGTGAGCCACCTGGCTCGTGCCGATGCCGAGCGAAATGTTGCCGAAAGCCCCGTGCGTGCTGGTGTGACTGTCGCCGCAGACGAGCGTGATGCCCGGCTGCGTGACTCCCAGTTCCGGCCCGATAATATGCACAATTCCCTGGCGGTCGTCCCCCAGCGTCAGCAAGCGGACGCCGAACTCTTGGCAGTTCCGCTCGATGGCCGACATCATTTGTTCGGCCATGTCGTCGGCAAAGGGGCGGGCGACGTTGTCGGTGGGAATGATGTGGTCGACGGTGGCCAACGTCCGTTCGGGGAACAGGACTTTCAGCCTCCGGTCCCGCAGCATCTCGAACGCTTGCGGGCTGGTGACCTCGTGTACCAGGTGCTGGCCGATGAACAGCTGGGTCTGCCCAGACGCCAGCTCCCGGACGGCGTGGGCGTCCCACACTTTATTGAATAGATTGCGACGGTCTTGCATTGCGTGTCAAAACTCCTCTCAGAGTGGAATTCTAGCACGTTCGCCCCATGCCGTCAGGCTTCTGGGAGCCTTGCTTGCCGGCGTCGCAGCGACCATCACGCCACGGTCGGAGGGCGGTCAAACCGTCAGCTGCGAGCGGTCGGGAGTCCAAGAGACGACCTCGACACGGGCAGGTCGCCTTGCGTTCAAACGCGGTCGCGACAAGAATGCGTCGGCCGCGTCCCCCGCGCACGACCGGCTCTGACGTAAAATGCATTGGGAAGGATGAAAGGCAGGCTCCCATGGCCAATGCAAAAGTCGACGTCGTCGGGCAGGACGACATCCCGATTGTGCTCGAGTTGTATAACCGCATCTACCGGCCCACTCACGACGTGCAGTTCTTCCGCCGACGGTTTTTGGGGCGGTACAACGTGCTGATGCTGGTCGCCACGCTGGACGAGGCGCCGGTCGGCTTCTTCTGCGGATTTGAGCTAAAACCGAGTGTCTTCTTCGCCTGGCTCTATGGCGTGCTGCCGGAACATCGCCGGAGCGGCATCGCCTCGCAGCTGATGGACGCCGCCCATGCCTGGGCCCTCAGCCACCAGTATCCGACGGTCCGCTTCGAGTGCCACAACACGCACCGCCCGATGCTGCAACTGGCGATCAGCCGCGAGTACGACGTCGTCGGCATCCGCTGGGACACGGACCGCGGCGAGAACCTGGTGATCTTCGAGAAGGTTTTGTCGCACGAGGGGCACGAGGGGTAGATCAAGGCCAGTCGTCGCGAGGGCTCTTGAAGCTTGCACCACCGGAACGGTGAGCCTACCGCGGGGCCTGCAACTGGGCGATCGATTTGATCGCGGCGTCCGTGATCCGCTGCTTCAGCCGACCGTAGCCGTCCCACGGATCGCGTTTTCGCTTTTTGATGTGGTCCAATGCATTCTTGACGTTGAAGGCGGCGCCGCTTGTCACTCGGCGGAGTTCGGTCCAACCCAGCGGCATGGAGACCGGCGCGCCGTCGCGGGCTCGGCTTGAATAGGGGGCGACGGCCGTCGAACCCCGTTCGTTGCGAAGATAGTCGAGGTAGATTTTTCGTGGCCGAGCTGCCTTGGACATCGTGGCCGCAAAGTGTGCGGGGTCTGCCGTCGTGATGATGTTGGCGACTCCGTGACAGAATTCCTTCACTTGGTCCCACGAGCGGCCGCGGGCGATCGGGGCGACGATGTGCAGGCCCTTGCCGCCGGTTGTCTTCACGAAGCTGGTCAGTCCCAAGTGCTTCAAGAAGTCGCGCACTGAAGAGCGCCGTGTCGATCACGCGTGACCACTCGACATTGGGACCGGGGTCGAGGTCGAAAATGATCCGGTCGGGCTTCTCGATGTCGTCCGCGCACGACTGCCAGGCATGAATCTCCATCACGCCGAATTGCACGAGTGCCAATAGCCCGGCAGCGTCCTCCATGAACACGCCGGTGGTCGTCGTGTCTTTGTAGCGAATCTTGATCTCTTTCACGGACGGCGGCAGACCTTGCGGCGGCTGCTTTTGATAGAAGCACTGTCCCGCCAGCCCGGCCGGGCAACGGACGAGCGACAAGGGGCGGTCAACGACGTGCGGCAAGAGCCAGGGAGCGACCGCGGCGAAGTACTCGGCCAGCTCCCGCTTGGTCACACCGACGTCGGGATAAACGACTCGGTCCGGGTGCGTCAGGCGGATGCCGGCCAACGGGTCGGCATCCGCTGGCTTCTTTTTCGTCGTACGCCGCTTCACCGCCATGATCGCCTATCCACTCTGTCGGCCCGTCATTCGGCCACCGGAGCTGGCCGTTCGAGGACCACCTCGCGCGCGGGCTTGTCTTCCCGCAGACCCTGAAAGGCAGCCTGCCGCACGACGCCGTCATCCGTCCAATTGGCGAACTCGACCTGACCGACGAGTTCCGGTCGCACCCACTGCACGCCTTTGCGGGGAATATCGTGGAGGGGGCCGGTGAATGGGGCTTGCTTCTGCTCGAGCAGTTTGAGCCGCGCCGTCAGCTGACGGAGCATCTTGGTGTCAAAGCCGGTGCCGACGCGGCCGGCGTAGACCAGCTCCCCCATCCTCCGGAAATATCCCAACAACAGCGCACCGAAGCCGATCCGCGACCCTTCCGGCTTGGTGTAGCCGCCGATCACGAATTCCTCGGTCTGGCGGCACTTGGATTTGAGCCAATCGGTTCCGCGCCCGCCGACATACAGGCTGTCGCGCTTCTTGGAGATGATGCCTTCGAGCTGCGCGGGCGGCCTGCCGATAAAACTGCTTCCCTTTGCCCACCACGTGCTCGCTGACCTGAATTCGGGAGCCCAGTTTGGCGTGCTTCAGCAGCGCCTCGAGCTGTGCCTTCCGCTTCTCGAGCACCACGCCGGTGAGATCGAAGTGGTCCAGATAGATCAGGTCGAACGCATAGTAGAGAAGTGGTGCTCCCCGTGGCTTCTGACCCTCTTTGCCCAGGGCATTCTGCAGCAATTGAAACTGGCTGACGCCTTTCGTGTCGAGCACGACCACTTCGCCGTCGAGAATCGCCGATTCCACGGGGAGCTGGGCCGCCAACTCGACGAGCGATCCCATCTTGGCTGTCCAATCCTGGCCGCTGCGACTGATGAACCGGGCTTTGCCCTCCTTTACGCAGCAAAACATGCGATAACCGTCGAACTTGATCTCGTGCAGCCATGCGGCTCGTTTCCGGCGGTTCCTGCACGAGCGTCGCCAGTTCGGCCATTGGCTTCGACGGCATCGCGCGCCCCTTCGCACCGGCCAGCTTGCTGAGCGTGGTTGTGGGCACGCTCGGACGTTTGGCCGGCGCGATGACTTTGACCGGACCCGGTTCGCGCTTTACGCGTCGGGACGGGCGATGGCTGTGCCAGACGTCGGGAGTGTCGGATTTCTTGGAACGGCCACGCCCGTTCTTGTGGGCGGGCGCGCCCTCGGCAATCTCTTCGAGCGAGCGGCCCGTCTTTACGCTTTTGGTCGCCGTCTCGATGATGTCGCGCTTGGCGTCAGGGCGCGCGGCGTCGTCGCGGTGCTTGATCAGCAGCCATTGTGGTTTTCGTGCTTCGCCGCGGCGCGTGCGGACCAGTACCCAGCTCCCCTGCAGCTTTTCGCCGAGCAAAGTGAATTTGATCTCACCCGCGCGATGTGCCGCCTCGGGATCGCCGTTTTCGGGAATCCAGTCGCCGCGATCCCAGACCATGACGGTGCCGCCGCCGTACTCGCCTTGGGGAATGGTGCCTTCGAAGTCGGCATATTCGATGGGGTGATCTTCGACCTCGACCGCCAGCCGTTTTTGCGCGGGGTCGAGACTGGGACCTTTGGGCACCGCCCAGCTTTTGAGCGTGCCGCCCATCTCCAGACGAAAGTCGTAATGCAGATGGCTGGCCGCGTGTTTTTGCACGACGAAACGCTTGCCCTTCGCAACGGCCCGTGACCCGGCCGGTTCGGGCGTCTTTTTGAATCGTCGCTTCTGACGATATTTCTGCAAACTCATAGGCGAGGGCTCAACGACGCGACGGGTGGTCAGCGGGACACTGCAGTATACGCGCCGAACCGATGCCCGACCTCACTCACCTTGCCGATCCATCAACGAAGGGGTGGCGTTCAGGCGGTTAGACTCCGGTATTGGATTTGCATCCATTTTGAGCGGACTCCGCACCGTTGCCACGCGCGGGACCGAGATTGAGGCGGGGACCGAAGGTCGGCGGAAATCCCAGGGAGGAAAACCCGATGTGGCAGAGCTGGATTAAGGTGGCGCTCGCGGCCAAATCGATTGTGGAGCTCACCTTGGCGTGCGAGGTCGCGGTCGCCGGCAAGATCATCATGGGAATTTGCGTGGCGCTGGTCGGAGTTGCCCCGCACGTCTGGTCGTTCAGCCGACATTTCGTGGATGGACACCTGAGCGACGCACACCTCGTCGACGGGCACTTCTCAGAAGGTCCACGCGTCCGCTGACCGGTGGAACTCCGCCGTTGGCTGTCCCACTCAGAGCGTTGCACAAAGGCAAAACGAGAGCGCCGTTTTAAGGACACTCCGTTCGCCGTTCCGAAATCACTCGGCCCCGCTTACCACCAACCGACACCACAGTGGTAATTGCAGCCGCCACCCAGGTGACCGTAGAGGTAGGGGGCGTACACGTCAGGCGTGAAGTGAGCCGGGCGCGACGGGCTGTCGGCGCGGGCTCCGTAATAGCCTGGGCCGTAATACGGGAAGATTCGCTCGCCTTGCGTGCCGGCATAGGCAAACGGGGCATTGTAACCCCGAGCGTCATAGTAGTTGTAC
This sequence comes from uncultured Planctomycetaceae bacterium, assembly GCA_963813715.1. Lineage (GTDB taxonomy): Bacteria > Planctomycetota > Planctomycetia > Planctomycetales > Planctomycetaceae > DASPSM01. Next base: position 579,075 of record CAWFAK010000017.1, read on the forward strand.
GGGTTCGTGTCGCCGTTCGGATCGTCGGGGTAGTACTGCCACCAGGGCCCATAAGGACTTCCGCCGGCGTAGGCTTGAGGAGACTGGGCAGCACCGACCAGCAGCAGACCGCCAACCAGCGCCGCGCACGGCAACATGCGTAGAGTGTGTCGCATCGACGAACTTCCCCTGACATCGAGGTGGCCCGGAGCGACCCTCCAACTTGGCAGACTCAGCGGGCGGAATTGGACGGATCAGGAGCATCGATGCCCAGCGCCGTCGCCAGGTCGATCTCGTGGTCCTGTTCTTCTACTAAGAGCTTACGCACGATTTCAGCAATTGCAAATTCGCCGAGCGACTCGGCCTGCGTTACGCGCTCTCGATAATTCCGAATTGTCTGGATTTCATTGTCGAGATCGAATTGCAACAGCTCGCGGGGATCGTCCGACATCTTCACGGGCTTCGCCTCGACGGTCGGGGTGCCGCCCAAGTAATCGATCTGCTTGGCGATGATCAGTGCGTGCTGCAGTTCCTGCGCGGCGTGCAACTCGAGCTCCGTGGCAATCTTCATGTAGGCCGCCCCAGTGAGCACCTGCGAATAAACGACATAAGCGATGATGGCCTGATACTCGCGCACCAGGTCTTCGTTGAGCAGCTCGGCCAACCGTTGCCGAGTCATTTCCGGTTTGCCGTTGTGATCGCTCTTGGCGGGCTGCGATTTCACGGGCGACTTTGCCGGCGCTGGCTTGCCGGATGGGGTTGGCTTGCTAGTCAGGGGGGCCATGAAACCTTTTCCTTTCAGAAAAAATCACGACGCTCGAAAGGATCAAGACGAGAGTGCACGTTCGTGAGCGATGGCGGCGTGTTGAGAAAAGCGGAGTCATTAAATCGACGGCCGGCGTCGACTCGCGTTGTGCATGCAAGTCGACGCCGGCCTGTTGCGCGTTCCCTGCGGACCGTTCCGCTAGATCTGATGCATCAGCACGAGCACCAGGAGGATCACGATGATCAGTCCCAGTCCGCCACTCGGGTAATAACCCCAGTTGCGACTGTGCGGCCAAGCCGGCACGGCTCCCAGCAACAAAATGATCAGCACGATCAGCAAAATGAGGCCCATAGCGGGTCTCCTTGTCTTAAAGGGTGAACGCGCTCGCGGGCGATCAGATTTCTCCTGACCGATGCGCTACGCGGACGCGTGGGTAGAGATGCACTTTCGGAGCTGCAGCTGACTTTCGCACTCAGATGCAAACGGAGTGCCAACGGCGCGAACTCGCGCTTGCGGGCCCTTTCCGATCAAACTTCGCCCGGAGCCCGCTGCTCAACTTGTGTCGCTTTTGATTGCATGGCCGACATGTTGGCTGCGGCCGGACCAACGCGGCCGACGCGATGCTTGCACACTTCGGCCCAAACTTGCTTCGAGCAAATTGACTGCCCGATCCTACCCCGGCAGCCAGCATACTCTTGATAAAGTTCGCTGCCTCGATGCGATGTCACCTGTTTGGCATAACCCTTGCATTAAGTTGAGCATTCGCCGGGCGGCTCGTGCTGATGCTCTTTCTTCGGTGCGGACCCGGAAATCTCGATAAAACACATTTAACCGAAGGAGTCGCAGTCATGATTAACCAAGCCACGCTGCAAGGGAACTGGAACGAGATCAAGGGAAAGCTTCGCAAGCACTGGGGTCAGCTGAGCAATGACGACGTGCAGACCTTCAACGGCAACATCGATCAGCTGGTCGGTCTGATTCAGCGAAAGACGGGCGAAGCCCGATCGCAGGTCGAAGACTATCTCGACGAGCTGACGTCCAAAGGCTCGGCATCCTTCACGGAGGCGACCGAAAACGTGCGCGAATACGTACAGCAGGCGGCCGACCGCATTCAAGAGGGGTCGCAGCAGGCGCTCGAAAGCGTCCGCGGCGGTTACGAGCAAGCCGAGGACATGATTCGCCAGCGTCCCACCGAATCGGTGGCGTTCTGCTTCGGCATCGGCGTGTTCGTCGGTCTGTTGATCGGCGCCAGCCTCCGCAGCCGCTAAACGCGGCGGCGGTTGTTCGTCCGGCGCGGCGGCCCGGCGATGGCATTGCACCGTGGAGGCCTGCGTCGGTCGGGCCTTCGCCTTTTCGGGAGCCGGTCATGAGTTCACATATGCAGCAAGGCAATCGGCGGCGGGGAATGTCGCCACCGTCGCGCCAGTCTTTCGCGTCGTCCTCGCGAGAGCTCGTCGATTCGTCGCGCGAACTTGTCGAGGACTATCCAATGGCTTCGACGCTGTTGGCGTTCGGCGTGGGTCTCGGCGTGGGCGTGCTGGTCGGTCAGACGATCGCCGGGCGCTCAGTCCGGAGGCAACGCCGGCGTCGCGGCTCGAATCGTTGAGCCAGCAGCTCCACGACGTCGTCCGGAAAACCATTCCGGAGGCCATCAGCCGGCATCTTTCGCGCTGAAGGGACTGGGTGGCGCGCTGGCAGGCTGAAGGAACGGATTTGGTGGCTGCCTCGACCTGGGCAATGCAGTATGCTCGATGAAGAGCAAAATTCGCGGTGAAATAGGTCTGCCAGAGATGTACGGCGGCGGACCCGGGAAAGAAACGAGACCATTGCCATGACCCGCTCTGAGCCCACGATCGAGCAGGTGCGCGAGGAGATGCGCCAGATTCGGTCGAATCTGGACGACGAAGTCGAAACGTTCGTGCAGAGCACGCGGGGGATGTTCGATTGGCGCTCGTATGTGCGTCATGCTCCGTGGCTCTGCCTGGGCGCGGCGGCCGTGGCGGCGTACCTGGTCGTGCCGTCGAAGGCAAAAGTCGTCTCGCCCACTCCGGAGCAGATGGCCGAGTTGGCCAAGCATGCGAAGGTAACGTTGGGCGAGTCCGTGACGCAGGAGAAGTCCAAGTCGCTGGGCCGCGAGCTGGCGGGGGTCGCGCTGGGCCTGATTGTGCGGGCCGGCGTCTCCGTCGCGACCCAGCAGTTCAACCAATTCATGAACCGGCCCCCCGGGCCGAGCGGGCGAGAGGGGGCAGGAGGTCCGAAGCGATGATCATGAAAAATCGACTTTCGGAAGAGGCGTTCGCCAGCAGCAAGGAGCGGCGCTCTCGACCTGCCACAGGCCGCGGGATGATGGGACCAGCGACCAAGTACTTCGATAGTCTCGAAGACACAATTGCCGATCATCCGGGGCTCAGCCTGGCGGCCGCACTTTTGGCCGGCGTCCTGCTGGCCTTTTGGATCAAACGACGATGAGCGCGCGCGTCGAGGAAAACGGTCATTCGGCAGGCGGAACGGCCGCGCGAAGCGTGGGCCAGATCCTGCACGACATCTTGACGCTGGGCCAGCTCCAAGCCCAGCTCTTTACGCTCGACGCGAAGGAGGCCGGCTCCCGCATTCAGCGGCCGCTTGTGGCCTTGGCCGCTGGCGCCGTGCTGGCGGTCTGCGCTGTGCCGGTCGCCTTATTTGGGATCGCCCTCTTGCTCGTTGACGTCGCCGGGATGAGCCGGCTGGCGTCGGTCTGGATCACGTTCATCTTCGCGATCTTTGTGGCCGCATCGCTCGTCGGCTATGCGATCGCGTGGTTCCGTAAACCTCCCGGGATCTTTACACATTCCCGCGAGGAGTTGGTCAACAACATCGAGCGCGTCAAGGAAATGCTGCACCGTTCGGGGCCCACCACGCGGTCGGGCCTGCCGCGGTCCAGCTCCCGGACGTGAAGTTCTCGCACGATTTTCTCCCAATAGAGGATTGTCACTCATGGCTCAACATCAATCGCAAGCCGGTCGCCTGTCCCAACAGCGGACCGGGGACGGTGGGCGCGTGGCCCGGCAGGGCAGCTCGCAAATGCAACCGTTCGATGACCTGCTCCAATACGCCAAAACGTACGCCCGGGAGCGTCCGGAAACGTTCGCCCTGGCCTGCTTCGGCGTCGGCTTCATTCTGGGCTGGCGTCTCAAGCCGTGGTAAGACGTGCCGGACGACGGCCGAACTGTCACTATAAGCGGGGTTGCGTGATGGCGCTTGCCGAACGCAGCCCCGCTTGTTTTTACCGGGCTGTGCTGCTCGGTCCGATTTTTCGCCTCGCCCCCGTTTCCGCCAAAATTCTTCCCGGATAAATCCCCACGTGGCGAAACGCACGCAACGCACGACTTCGGATTGGACGCTACGACTCCCGCCGACGGTCGGGAAATTTTTGCTGGCCGTCGTCGTCATTGCCTGCCTGGCTCTGACGAAGGTGGTGATGGTGCCGATCGCCTTCGCCGTGCTGTTGGCTTTCATTCTTAATCCCGTCGTGATGTTGCTGACGCGACGTGGCGTGCCCCGCGCTCCGGCCGTGGTCACCGTCGTGGCTGCGACGATGGTGTTCGCCGGCGTGTGCGGTTGGATCATGACTAGCCAGTTGCTGCAGTTCGCCAACCAGTTGCCGGAGTACGAGGGGAACGTCTCCCGCCGCATCAGCGAGCTGCGCAGCTCGAGCCGGCACTCGGTGCTGACGCGAATCGAAGAGTTCGGCAACAAGGTGACCACGGCGATCAACGATGCCGCCGAGAAGCCCGTCAAGGACGACGTCGAACCGCAGGCAGTGCGCGTCGTCAATCAGGAGGGGACGATGCAGTTCGGGCCGATCATCACGACCGTCGACGCGGTCTTCGAGTTCCTCGCGTCGCTGGCGCTGGTGATCGTGCTCGTCATTTACATGTTGATCAACCGGGAGAAGCTGCGCAATCGCTTTTTGTGGCTCTTCGGCGAAGGACACATGACGGTTACGACGCGGGCCCTCGACGATGGTGCCCAAGGCCTCAGCGCGTTTCTGTTGATGCAGCTCTTGATCAACGGGTCGTTCGGGCTGGTGGTCGGCTGCGGGCTCTGGCTGATCGGCATGCCGTATCCCCTTCTGTGGGGCGTACTGTCGACATTCTTGCGCTACATTCCGCTCGTTGGGCCGTGGATCGCGATGTTCTTCCCCTTCGCGCTCAGTCTGGCGATCATGCCCGGCTGGACGAAACCAGCGTTGATCGTGGCTCTGTACGTGGGGTACGAGCTGGCCGCCAATCTGGTGCTCGAGCCGCTCTTGTACGGGCATTCGATGGGGGTCTCGCCGGCGGCACTGCTCGTCGCGATTGCCTTCTGGTCGTGGCTCTGGGGGGCGCCTGGGCTGGTGCTCTCGGTGCCGCTGACGGTGTGCCTGGTGGTCCTCGGAAAACACTTTCCCAATCTGGCGTTTCTCGACATTTTGCTGGGGGACGAGGCCGTTCTCACACCCCAATTGCAGCTCTATCAGCGGCTGTTGGCCCACGATCAGGACGAAGCGTTTGAAATCGTCCGGGAGCAATTGCAGAAAACAACGCTCGGGGCCGTCTTCGACGAGGTGATGATTCCGGCCCTCGCCTCCGCTCGGAGCGACTTCGAGTCGGGCCTGATCTCGGAGAATGAAGCCGCTTCGATCTTCGAGGTGGTGCGGGAAATCGTGGAAGAACTGGGGCCGGTCCCGGGGAATTTCGACCAGGCGGCCGCTGCCGAATCGGCCAGCGGTCACTCGACGATCAAGATCCTGGCCTGTGCGGCGCGGGATGCGGCCGACGAAGTGGCGGTCGAGATGTTTTGCCGATTGCTCGATCCGCGGGTCTGCGCCGCCGAGGTGCTGTCGACCGACCACCTCGTCTCCGAAATTGTGACGCGTGTCGGCGAGGGGCATCCGGGCATTGTCTGCATCGGCTCGCTGCCGCCGGGCGGTCTGTCCCACACGCGGCTCATCTGCAAGCGTCTGCGAACCAATTTCCCCGACCTGAAGATTGTCGTCGGCCGCTGGGGATTGCCGGCCGACTCCGAGAAGGCAAACCGCGAGCAGCTGGTGGAAGCCGGCGCGGACCAGTTCGGCACAAGCATGCAGGAAACCGCGGTCCAGCTCGTGCAGCTGCAGCAGCTCGTGCAGTCGATGTCGGGAGATGGGGCGAGCCGGAATCCCATCGCCACCGCCGACGGACCGCTGGCTTCCACGCAGAAGTCAGCCTAAGCGGCGGTCACCGAAACGACGCGACGGCTCAGCGACCGGGGAGAGCGATTCTCGGGGCTAGAGGCAGATCGACGCGGTTCGCCTGAACGAAACCCGTCATTCACGAGAACGGGTTTTCCAGGAAGATCAGCAGACCCGTCTGGAAGGCGCACAGGGCGAAGGCGATGGGGCTGGCCAATCGCTTCGAGCGCCGATGGAGAAAGGAAAGCGACGTGAGGGCCAGGATAGTGCCGGCCGCTTTCACCCGGAGAAAAATGTCGGGACTGCCGTTATCGATGCGGAGCAAGTAGAGACCAACCGGGTTCTTTTCGAAGTCCACAATCTCGTCGCCGGTCCGCACGACGAGATAACCGTCGTAGAACGAGACCGCTCCGACAAACAGCAGCACGCTTGTAAAGATCGGGGCCCAGCCGTGCTGTTGACAGAGCGAAGGGTTCGCGCCCGCCGCCGATTGTGCAGCGTTTTGTTCGCGGGAACCCAAAGGTTCGTTTGAATGCGGAGCATCTTCGACTTCATCGAACATGGCCCGGCTCCTTACCGGCTCGGTGTACTCTTCTCGTTGTTCGGTTGGATGTCCTCGAAAGTTGATTGAGGGAACAGCAAAACGGGTGCCGAAACGGCGCGTGATTGGATCGACGCGACACGGCCGCGATTCCTTTGCAGGTTCGCCAGTGCGGGTTGCGTCGAATAATAAAAGTCTAGCTCACCGCGGCTGACGGGTCGGTTAAGTCTGCCATTTGGGCCGCGTTTTCCGCACATTTGTCCAGAATCCCTGATGGGGGAAACGGCGTCACCAAGAACATTCTGCTCCCGGAGATCCCTGGGTGGTTGCCCGCTCCCGCCACACCGAACCGTTCGCCGGCCCGTGCGCTCGGCAGCGCCGCTTGCAACGAAGCCACGTTAGAATGTGAGCGAGTTGGAATCTGGGCGTCAGTATGTGAGTGAGACCGGAGCGGCCCGGCAATCCTCGCACTCGCTCGGAGTCTGAGCTCCCGATGGGGAGCAAGGGGACAGTTCAACCGGATCGGTTCGACCCCATGGGCCTCGTGAGCTTCGGTCGGCGCCACTTCAATTGCTTCGCGGCCGCCTACGACCGTTGGAGCCGGGACGATGGTCCCGTGATGGCGGCTGCCGTCGCCTACTACATCGCCCTGTCGTTCTTTCCGTTATTGCTGGTCTTGATTTCGGGCCTGGGGTTGTTCTTCCGCTTCGCGCATACCGGCCAGAGTGCCCACCAGGCGGTGCTGACATTGATCGAAAGCGATCTTTCCCCCTCCGCTCGGACCGCAGTCGAACAGGCCCTCGACCAGGTCCGCGATCGCTCGACCATTCACGGGCCCATCGCCCTGGTGATGATGCTCATCTCGGCGATCGCGGGGTTCGTCCAATTGCAGCAGGCCTTCGACCGCATCGGCGACGTACCGAAGAGCGATCGCAAGGGCGTGGCCGCGGCCGTGCGGATGGTTCTCTTCGAGCGGCTGGTCGCCTTCCTGATGCTCTGCAGCCTGGCGCTCCTGGTAACGGCCGTGTTCATCGGGACGCTGGTGCTGTACGCCGTCGAGCAATACACGACGGGCATCCTCCCCGGCTCGCAGATGTTCTGGCGGCCGTTACAGTCGCTCGTGAGCTTCGGCACCAACACCCTGCTCTTTTCGTTGATTTACCGCGCGCTGCCGAAAAAGCCTGCTCCGTTTAAGTTCTGTCTGCGCGGCGGAATGCTGGCCGCGGCGATCTGGGAAATTGGCCGTCAAATCCTGGCGAGTCTGTTGATCGGCACACGCTACACGGCGGCGTACGGCGTTCTGGGATCCTTCATCGGCCTGATGCTCTGGTGCTACTACGGCGTGGCGGTGTTGCTGCTCGGCGCCGAATACATCGAGGTTCGCTGGCACTCGCCGGAGGGCGGCTGCAAAGATCCGCCGAAAGATGACGCGCCGGGCGGGAAGCCCGAGGATTCGAATCAGACCGCGACGCAGTCGACTGATGTTCTGCACCACGTGCGCACCGCCGCGCATCTCTTGGCGCATCCGATTCAAACTCTCGGTCAATAAGCGCGGCGAGCGACGAAGCGCGGTGAGATGTTCTCCTCCCCCAACGATTTTCCCGCTCCGTTCACGGGACGTGCGACTGAGGCGTCGCCTTTCGACCTTTCAGCCGAGGTCGGGCGACGATCAGATCGGTCGCCTCGCCCTCAAAAAGGAACTGTCCTACGCGGCTTTCCTCGGGATTCCGGCGCACCTGGACATCGTTTTATCGCTCTCCCTTCGCGGCATGCCCGTTGCACTGCTTATATGGTGTGGAAAAAAAGTGACCGGCCTCGACGCACAGGATGAGCAGGGTGTTGGACTCCGCTCGCGAGACCGTCAAGACGGCAGGAAGCTCCGAGGAGAAAGACGATGAACTGGGACACTGTGAAGGGCGACTGGAAGCAATTCAAAGGCAAGGTCAAGGAGCAGTGGGGCAAGCTCACGGACGATGACTTGAACCGCATCGAGGGCAAGCGCGAGCAGCTGGCCGGTGCGATCGAGAAGCGCTACGGCATCGAAAAGGACGAGGCCGACCGCCAAGTCACCGCGTTCGAGAAGCAATGTGGCGAATGCGATGAAGATCAAAATCGCATGGCGGGCGAGTCGCCAAGTCGGCAGCCGCACGAAAAACACATGGCCGGCACGAAACCGATGCACAATCCGCAGCAGGCCGGCAACAGCGGCCAGCGCATGGCGGACAAGGACATGTCTGGAGAACAACACGAGGAAAGCAAACGTGGAACTAGCGGCCAGAAGCAGCGTTCGCAGCCGCATGGCAACAAGTAAACCGCGCGGCGAGTGATCGCCGGAGCATGCACGACGAAGCCCGTGGCCGACGATTCGGCCGCGGGCTTTTTGTTCGCGCCGCTCCGTAATGATCAACGCACGGACGGGGATGACGCAGTGGAAAAAGCAGCCACTGGGACAGAGCGCGGTACAGACTTTGCAGTCTCTAACGGGCATCGCCGATTTAAAATCCCCCGGGGTCGGCTCGAAGGAGCACCGCTCATGATTACCTTGCGAAATCGAATCCTGCGAAACTTTGTCTTGCAAAAGACTGTCCTGCGACACACAACAATCTCGATCAGCGCCCTGGCCGCTTTTTCGTGCGCCGCCTACGGCCAGGCGCCAGCCCCGACGAGCACGACGGTCACAACGACGACCTCGCGCATGTCGGCCTCGCCGACCTTGAACACAAACACCAACTCTCAGCCCGACGTCACTGGTTGGTCCGGGCATCCGGACACTGACATTCGCATCCGGGCCGGCGCCGGCAACCTGAACGTGGCCATGGCCAACTTCAGCGTGCGGACGGGTCTGGAAGTTCGCCCCAACAGAAATGCCCAGGTGGTCGTGCAAAGCGTGCGGTCGCAAACGCCGGCGGCGCGAGCAGGCGTCGAGCCCGGCGATATCATCGCGAAAATCGACGGCAAGGAAGTCGCGACGTTCGACGACTTGCACAAAATGCTGCTACGTCGGCCGACGCAACCCGCCTTCCTGCTGTCACTGCAGCGCGGCGACCAGGCGTTTCGCGTCCCTCTCGGGCGTCAATTGACGCTGATGGGCATGACGCTCTTTCCCGATCAGGCCGATCGCCCGGTCGTCACCGAAATCGATCCTTCTTCTCCCGCGGCCTTTGCCGGCTTCCAAACCGGTGACGTGATCGTCGGTTTCAATCATCAAATGACATCGTCGATGGACCGTATGCTCGACTTCGGGATTCCGTTTATCCGCTCCGTTCCCGCGGGACAGGGACTCGCGTTTCAGGTTGCCCGTGACGGCAAGATGTACGCGCTGTCGGTCACACGTCCGGCCGATGCCGATTTGCCGGTCCTCACTCCGGACCAGGAGCGGCACCTCCGCCGCGTGGGAACGGGCGTGAATGAGCCGGCGCCGCGGCACGTGATCAGCCAGACCACGACATCGATGACGCAAACCGTCAATCCGCTCGTCGGGGGCGTGGCTCCTCCGGTCGGGTCCGTGGTCGTTCCGGCCGCGGTTCCCGTCGGCGTGGCCGGTGGTGTGCCGCAGTCGGTTCCCTATAACACGGCCGTCACCCAAAGCGGTGCGACCTCGTCGATCGTCGCGGCAGATGATCTCGGATTGGGTCTGCCGACTCAAAACGGAGCCGGCGTCGGCCCTCCCCCGGCGCAATCAGACACTTTTGGACCGTTGCACCACATTAACGCCGCGGTCGCGATGCTCTACGGTAAGCCGTCGAACATAGTGCAGCAGACGCTGATGCCGAGCTCGAATGCGCCGACGGCCTCGACCGTCACGGCGACGACGCCTGGGATGAATGCCGGCATCGTCGGCTTTGTCCAGATACAATTGACGGCGCCGCCGACCCCGGTGAATCCGCCGCCCCGCAGCGCCCCGCCAGTCGACAGCAATGCTCCGCCGGCGATGACGGCTCCGCAATCGCTGGTGAGCGCCCGCGTGACCGGCGTCCCCACGGGCGTCTATACCCTGGCAGTGAACGAATTTGGTGATTGCGGCGACGCGGCTGGAGCGTCGGCTGGTCCGGCTGCCATCACGCTAGGAACTTTGACGGTGGATGCCAACGGGCAGGGCCGCATGCGGCCGCATACGGTTAACTATTCTCCGCAAGCGGTTTTGGGCCGTGTCGTCTCGTTGGTCCCGGCGGGCGTTTTGCCTCCGGCATCGCCGGCGGGACAATCGCAGCCCGCTCCTCCAGCCGGCGTTCAGGCAAACGCAAGCCTGGCGGCCTGTGGCGTGTTTGGAGTAGCAAACCCCCGTCGTCCGATGATTGCGGATACGCTGCCTCCGGCCGGTGTTCCCGACCCGACGGTGTCGACCGCCGCGCCCACCCCTGCTCCGCCGGCACCCGTCCCGTACTCTCCGCCGGTTGCGCCGCAAGCGGCTGCACCCTGACGGTCGAAAGTAAACTGACGTCTGTAGCCTCGAGTTTGAAGACGCCGGGCGAGTTTTCGTCCGGCGTCTTCTTCATTCGCGGCATCGTATCGCGAGTGCGCGAGCTGAGCCGTAAAATGACGCTCGATTGCTGAACGGCGCCTCCGCGGTCGGCCGCCAGCGCCTTCGCCGTTGATCCGCCACTACTCCGGAGTGAGTGATGTCACAGTCACAGAGCGTGCTGACGATTAACGCCGGCTCGTCGAGCATCAAGTTTGCCCTGTTCGACGCAAGTGGCGAACCGCAGCGGACGATCACCGGGCAGCTGGAACGCATCGGCACGCCCGAGTCGGCGATCGCGTGGCGGACGAAGGACCAGAGCGACATGCAGCGGCAGCCGCTGGGGGCGAAAACTAGCCAAGCCGCGGTCGAGCCATTCGTCCGCTGGCTCGACGCGCAGGTGGGACGCGCTGCCATTCAGGCCGTCGGGCATCGGGTCGTTCATGGCGGCCCGACCTATTGGCAGCCGACGCGCGCGACGCCGGAGGTCATCGCCGAGTTGCGCCGACTCAGCCCGCTCGATCCGAAGCACCTGCCGGCCGAAATCGACCTGATCGAAGCCTTTTCGCAGCATCTGCCGAGCGTGCCGCAGGTGCTCTGCTTTGACACCGCCTTTCATCACGAACTCCCCCGCGCGTCGCGACTGCTACCGGTGCCCCGCCGCTTCGAGGCCCAGGGCGTGCGGCGTTACGGCTTTCACGGACTCTCTTACACGTTTCTGTTGAGCGAGATCGAACGACTCGCCGGCAAGGAAGCCGCGCGCGGGCGAATCATCCTGGCGCATCTGGGCTCCGGAGCAAGCATGGCTGCGGTCCGCGACGGTCGTCCGATCGACACGACCATGGCCTTCACGCCGACGGCCGGACTGGTGATGGCGACCCGCTGTGGCGATCTCGATCCGGGTTTTCTGCTGTACCTGATGCGCACGGAGCGAGCCGGGGCGGACGCGATTGACGAGTTGGTCAACAGTCAGTCAGGACTCTTGGGAATCTCCGAAACGTCGCCCGACATGCGAGACCTGCTCGATCGGGAAAAGAGCGATCCGCGCGCAGCCGACGCCATCCTGGTTTTTTGCTACCAGGCAAAAAAGTGGATCGGCGCCCTGGCCGCCGCCTTGGGCGGGCTCGATCTGCTGGTCTTCAGCGGCGGCATCGGCGAGAACTCGGTCCCGGCCCGCGCCCGCATCTGCGAGGGGCTCGAGTTTCTGGGCGTGCGGCTCGACCGGGCCCGAAACGAGCGGAGGCGCGGACGTCATCTCAGCCAATGAGTCCCCGACGTGCGTTCGCGTGATCCGCACGGACGAGGAATTGGTGATCGCCCGCGCCGTGCGGTCGCTGCTGGGCCGCTCGGGCGTCGCCTGATTGCCGTGAAAAAACTCGGCGCCAAACCAGCGAATTTTGTTGACCTTCCCCAGTCTCGACGTAGAGTTGCAAACGATTTTGCCGCCCATCTCCGGCATTTCGGGACGGTGTCGACGGTCCGCTCTTTGACGATTGCATCGGCAAAGTGGTCCGGTCCTTCAATCGGCTTCGTTCCACTGCCGGCTCCCCCGGCGCGTCACGAGCAGATCACATCGGTTCAGTCGTGCGGCTCTCCTCTGGGGACGCCGCGCGGGACGCTTTTGGTCGGAGATTTCGGGTGCGCGTGCTCATCGTCGATGATGACGAAATCGCCCTCGAGCTATTGGGCGCGGCCATTGCCAGCGCCGGCTACGAGGTCAGCACGGCCAGCGACGGTTGCGAGGCGCTCGAGATTCTCCGCACGGGCGTCTTCCGCGTCGTAATCACCGACTGGGAAATGCCGAACATGAACGGCATTGAGCTGTGCCGGAAGATCCGCGAACGGCAAAGCTCCAGCTACGTCTACATCATTCTGGTCACGTCACGTGAGGGAGCGCAGCACGTCGTCGAAGGGCTCGACTCGGGGGCGGATGACTTCATCAGCAAACCGTTCCATCCTGCGGAGCTGGCGCTGCGGGTCCGCTCCGGCATGCGAATGTTGTCGATGGAGAGCTGCGACGTCACGATCTTCACGCTCGCCAAGCTGGCCGAATCGCGAAGTGCCGAGACGGGCGCTGCACCTCGAGCGGATCCGCGAATACTGCCGGGTGCTCGCCGAGCGGCTGTCGCAGCATCCGAAGTTCCACGAAGAGATCGACGCCGACTATATCAACCTCATCTATCGCACGAGCCCGCTGCACGACATCGGCAAGGTGGGCGTGCCGGACTCGGTATTGCTCAAGTCGGGTCCGCTGACGGACGACGAATTTCAGACGATGAAGCTGCACGTGCGGCTCGGGGCGGAAACGCTCGAGGCGGCGGCCGGCGTGCAGCCCGACGCCGAATTCCTGCGGATGGCCCGCGAGATCGTGCAGACGCATCACGAGCGATACGACGGCAGCGGTTATCCGCAAGGCTTGATCGGTGACGAAATTCCGCTTTGCGGGCGGATCGTGGCGCTGGCCGACGTGTACGACGCGCTCACCGCGCGGCGCGTCTATCAAAACACGCAGGTGCACGATCTGGCCAAGGCGATTATTCTCGAATCTCGCGGCGTGCATTTCGACCCGGACATCGTCGATGCGTTCCTCGAGGCCGAAACGGAATTCATGAACATCCAGCAGTGCTTCGCCGATCACGGCAGCCAGCATGAAGCGGGTGCGCCGGAATGTTCGCGCAAAGCATGCTGGGCGAGGGAGTCGGAGCCCGAGCCGTGCTCCGCCGCTAGCGGCACGAGCTTCGCGGGTCGGTGGAGCGAGCCGCCGACCGACGCTCACCGGCACAACTCCTCAGCGGAAGAATTCTTCCGCCTCGTTGAGGAAGTCGGGGTCGAGCGTCCGCATCGTTCCGACTGCCTCGGACAAGAGCACGCTGACGATCTTGGTGCCGCGCAGCGCGACCATCCGGCCGAATTCCTTGCGGAGCGCCAGGCGGGCCGCATGAATGCCCAGGCGGGTGCCGAGCACGCGGTCGTAGGCGCTCGGAGTGCCGCCGCGCTGCAGGTGGCCGAGTGTGACGACGCGCGTCTCGATGCCCGTCCGTTTTTCGATCAGGTCCGCGATGATCTCGCCGATGCCGCCCAGTCGCACATGGCCGAAATCGTCGATTTCGGCCGCCCGCGTGACGAATTTGGCTTCGTCGGGCAAGCGGGCGCCTTCGCTGACGACCACGATGCCGTAGGGCTTGCCCGCCGCACGGCGCTTCTTGAGCAAGTCGCACATGCGGTCGACGTTAACCTCGGTTTCCGGAACCAGGATGAAGTCGGCCGCCGACGCCATGCCCGAGTAGCAGGCGATCCAGCCGGCGTGACGGCCCATCGTTTCGATGACCATGATCCGCCGGTGCGATTCGGCCGTGGTCTTGATGCGGTCGATGGCCTCCATGTTGATGTTGATGGCCGTGTCGAAACCGAATGTGACGTCGGTCGAGCTGAGATCGTTGTCGATGGTTTTGGGCACACCGACGGTCGCCAGGCCACGATCGTTAAACAGCCTGCTCGCGACGCCCAGGGTATCGTCGCCGCCGATTGCGATCAGACAATCGAGCTCGAGCTTTTCGAATGTTTCCTGAACGCGTTCGACGTCCTCGGCCTTTTTGTAGGGATTGGTGCGGGAAGAGCCCAGAATTGTGCCGCCGCGATCGATCAGGCCGTCGGTGTACTCGGGCGAGAGGGCGATGCAGTTGCCTTCGATGGCGCCGCGCCAACCTTCGAGCAAACCCAGGGTTTCACCGCCGCCGTTATGAATCGTGCGGACGATCGCGCGGATCACCGCGTTGAGACCGGGGCAGTCGCCGCCCCCGGTCAAGACACCCGCTTTCATGATGCCCAGGTCCTTTCGATGAAGGTCGTATCCACCTCGCCGGCGAGGAACGCAGAGTGACTGACGATTTTTCGCAAGAGGGGAATCGTGGTCTTAATCCCCTCCACGGCGAATTCGTCGAGCGCTCGACGCAGGCAGGCCAGGGCTTCCGCGCGAGAGTCCCGGTGCACGATCAACTTGCCGATGAGTGAATCATAATACGGGCCAATTGTGTAGCCTTCATGTGCGTGCGTGTCGAGACGAACCCCCGGCCCGCCCGGCGCCCGCCACTTGGTGATCTTGCCGGGGCTGCCGCGGAAGCCGTTCTCCGGATCTTCGGCATTGATCCGCACTTCGATCGCCGAGCCGCGACAGGCGACGTTTTTCTGTTTGAGCGTGAGCGGCTGCCCGTCGGCGATGCGGATCTGCTGCTGGATCAGATCGAGGCCGGTCACCTGCTCCGTCACCGGGTGTTCGACCTGGATGCGGGCGTTCACCTCGATGAAGTAAAAGCGGTTTTGGGCGTCGACGATGAACTCGCAAGTGCCCGCATTGGTGTAGCCGGCGGCCTTCACCAGCCGCACGGCCGAGCGGCAAATGTCTTCCCGCACGGAGGCGGGCAGCGCGGGGGCGGGGCTTTCCTCGATCAGCTTCTGGTGGCGGCGCTGCGTCGAGCAGTCGCGCTCCCACAGGTGCAGCACGTTGCCGTGATTGTCGGCCAGGATCTGGACTTCGATGTGGCGGGGCCGCTCGACGTATTTTTCGATATAGACGCCCGGGTTCTTGAACGACTTTTCCGCCTCGGCCGCGGCCGCCTTGATCCCGCCTTTGAGCGAGATATCGTTCATGGCGACGCGCATCCCTTTGCCGCCGCCGCCGGCCGTGGCCTTGATCAACACGGGGTAGCCGATCCGCCCCGCAACGGCCAGCGCCTCGTGCTCGTTGGTGACGAGACCGTCGCTGCCCGGGACAACGGGGACCTTAGCCTCGATAGCCACCTTGCGGGCGCTCACCTTGTCGCCCAACAGGGCCATCGCTTCGTGCCGCGGGCCGATGAACTCGATGTTGCAGCTGCGGCAGACCTCGGCGAAGTGCGCGTTCTCAGCGAGAAATCCGTAGCCCGGATGGATCGCCTGCACGTTGCCGATTTCGGCCGCGCTGATGATCCGGTTGATGAGCAGATAGCTCTCGTTCGACGGTCCGCGGCCGATGCAATAAGCCTCGTCGGCGAGCGACAGGTAGTGGGCGCCGCGGTCCGCTTCACTGAAGACGGCCACCGTCTGAATGCCCATCTCGCGGCACGCGCGAATCACCCGCAGGGCGATTTCTCCGCGGTTGGCGACCAGGATGCGTTGGAACATTGTGCGCCTTGCGACCGGCCTGGCGGCCCGGTCACGTTGTCGGTTTGCTGCTTGTGTTTGGCGGCCCGCCCTTCAAAGAATGCGGTCTTCCAAAGGAGGCGGTCTTCATCAACAAGCCGTTCCCGAGCGGGAGCCTGGGAACGCCGCAGAAGCCGCGGCGAGCCGCCGGGGATTACAAGTCTCTGGGGATTAGCCGGGACGGACGCGGAACAACGGCTGCCCGAATTCGACCGAATCGCCGTTCTTCACCAGGATCTCGACGACTGTTCCGCTAACCTCGGCCGGAATCTGATTGAACACCTTCATCGCCTCGACGATGCAGACGACGGTTTCGGGAGAAATGCGCGACCCGATCGATACGAAGGGATTATCGTCGGGCGTTGCGGCGGAATAAAACGTTCCCACCGTGGGACTGTTGATCGTGATCGTGCCGTCGGCCGGACGCGTCGCGGGCTGCGTGGGATTGGCGGCTCCAATGGCCGGAATTTCACCGGAGGACGGGGGCGGAGCGACGGCCGGGACATAGACCGTTTGGGCGGCCTGCTCTCCGCCGCGCCGCAACGTCCACTTCTGATCGCCGCTCTTCAGGCTGACTTCGGTCAGCCCGTGCGTTTCCATCAGCTTGACCAGCTGCACGAGCTTGTCGAAATCGAAGGGGGCGTCTTGCGGTTTTTCGGCGTCAGACATGCGAGCGACCGTCAGTCTCTGCTTCGGCTGAAAAGATGGTCCCCGGGACAGGCAGCCGTGCCTGGCCGAGGTCTCGTGGACCCTCGGGCAAAGTTGGACGGACCGGGCGACGGCCGAATCACGCCGCGGATTCCAGATCCCGCGACAGCGACGTCAGGACTTCATGTCCTGTGCGCGTGACGAGCACGTCGTCTTCGATGCGAATCCCTCCCCAACCGGGCAAATAAATTCCCGGCTCTACCGTGACTACCATTCCCGGTTTCAACTCAGTTTTCGAGTTCTGGGAGACGCGTGGACCTTCGTGAATCTCCAGTCCAATCCCGTGTCCCAAACCGTGACCGAAATTCTTCCCAAAACCGGCCTGAGCGATGACCTCTCGAGCGGCCGCGTCGACCGCCGCCCCCGAGACGCCCGGCCGAATCGCCTCGATGGCGCGGCGTTGGGCCTGCAACACAACTCTATGTAGCTTCTCAAGTTTGGGCGAGATGGTACCGGTGACCACCATTCGCGTCAAGTCACTGTGATAGCCGCTGACGGTCTTCGCCCCCCAGTCGACCAGCAGGAAGTCCGACTCGCCGATGCGGGCGAAAGTCGGCCGGGCATGAGGCAACGCGGCCCGCGGGCCGACCGCGATGATCGTGTCGAAACCGGCCTGCTTGGCCCCGAAGTGCCGCATGGCCCGTTCCAGCTCGTTAGCCGCCTGCTGTTCGGTCATCTGCGGCTCGAGCGAGGCCTTCAAGAGCTGAAAACCCCGCTCGGCCTGGACGATGGCCATGCGAATGTCCGCCAGCTCATCCTCATCCTTGATCAGTCGCAGCGTTTCGACGAGATCGGACTGCGGGACTAGTTCGAGCGGCTTGACCGTTTGGGCGATCGCCTGCCACTGGGCAAAGGAGGTGGTCGCACTCTCGAAGGCTAGCTTTTGCAACTTGGCGCGGCCGACCACTTCGCCGACGGCTTCGGACAGGGTTTTGGTCCGCGGGCGAATGTGCGCCTCGAGCCCGGGGCACTCTTCGGGGATTTGGGTCTCGAAACGACTGTCGCTGATCAAGACCGTCACGCCGCGGCCCACGAGCAAAAAACTATCCTCGCCCGTGAAGCCGGTGAGATAGCGCACGTTGACCGGCGACGTGACCAATAGCGCGTCGGCTCCGACCGCTTTGAGCTGCTTGAGCAGCCGGTCGCGTCGCAGAGCCGGTCGATCGGCGCGGCTGATCGATCGCCGCGAGCGGCGGCCTCGGTGCGGCTCGGGCGAGCGGGTCGGCCGGGTCGGTTCAGAGTGCGTGGTGGGATAGGATCGCGCCTTCGTCGAAGATCAGGTGATTGACGACCGTCCGCTTATCGGACGTGTAGACGACGTGGATCTTGCCATCGCGCGTCTGCAGGGCCGTGGGATAGGCGGCCGAGTCGCCCGGCTTGTTCACGATGTTGCGTTTGTAGGGGTAGCTTTTGTCCTCGTCAACCGAGATCGCCGCCGTGAGCGGCATCCGGGTGTTGCCGCCGTTGTCGTTATAGATCAGCACCAAGTGGCCGTTTTTTAACTTGATGAAATCGGTGGCCGAGTTGGGATTGGGGAAGTTCGATTCGGTGCCGTCGCTCCAGGTGTAGCCGCCGTCGTGGGATTCCATCCTCACCAGATGCCCGCCGTCCTGCTGCGTGTAACCTCCGCCGCGACGTGAGTAGGCCACGAGGTCGTTGTCCGTGAGCTGCACGACCGATGGCTGCAGGTTCCCGAACTTCGAGTGGACCAACTTAGTCGGCGCCCACTCGGTCGCACCTTTCTTCTTCCGGAGGAAAAACGAAGCCGTGTCCGGCCCGACGAATTCTTGATCATGGCCCGTCTCGCGGTAGACGGGGAGCAAATAGTCGCCGTTGTTGAGCGCGAGCGGCCTCGCCCGGACCATCGAACCTTCCTCGAAGGCCAGCATGTCCGAGTCGGACCAGGTGTTGGCTCCGTCGCGCGAAATCTTGTATTTGATCCGCGAGTTCGACCAGGTCGGCCCGTAGCGCACAACGTAAAACAGCCAGACGAGGCCGTCCGGCGCCTGCCAAACGACGCCATTGCCGTCGGAGCGGAACGGCGTGTCGGCGATCACGACGGGCCGAGTCCAGTGATCCGTGCCCTTCACGAGCCGCGAACCGCGGACCCACGTATCCTCGCCGTATTCGCTCGAGCCGCCGTAGTAGACGAGGTACAGGTCACCATTGGCCAATTCGGTGAAGCAGACCGGATGCTTATACGGATCGGGCAGCTCGGGCCCAAAGACCCGTTCGTGACGAATGTCGTCGCCCGCCCGCGCCGGACTTCCACTCGCGAGCTGCCCGAGACCCAAACCGATCGCCAGTAACCCAACCGTCGCAAATCTCACGCTGCATCGCTCCCAGCACGGGCCGAGGCTAATCTCTTTCCCCCTCTCCCATTCCAATGGGAAAGGGTCGGGGTGAGGGCCGTCTTCGATTTTCGTTTGCCCAAACGGCTGCGTTTTCGCTTCACCTGTACGCCGCGCAGGCTCCGCCACGTCGGCCCAACTTCAAGTTTGCCAACGGCGGCTAACGCTGACAATTGATACGCCCGATTTGACGTGCCGGCTTGCGTACGAGATCCTCAAGGGCGCGACGCAGCGTTCGTGCTCGCGATTCAGTTCTGCCGATTTAAGCGATTTCTCGTGACGCTTCCTCTCGATTCGCCGCAAACACCCCGCGATACGCCCGCACAAAATGATGAGCTGGCGCGGCCGGTGGCGTCCGACGTTCGCCCCGCAGGCGGCGGGGTGGTCTCCTGGATCGTGCTCCTGACGATTACCGCTGCTGCGCTCGCCATTACCTTTGCCCATTTTCCGCCGACTTTCAAAAAGCTCGGTCTGTTGGGTGTGGCCTACGGCGTACTGGTCGGCCTGGCCGGAGTCTGGCTGGCGCCCTCGACTCGCCGCGTCCGCCTCCGGCCCTGGTTATGGACGTTTCTAGTGGTGATCCTGGCCGTCGCCGGCCAGATCGGCATCGCGGTGGAATCTTTTCGTCTGACCTGGGCGGAGGAGCAGCGGCTCGAGCGAGCCAACCCGAATCAATTGCTGGCCCGACAGCTGCTCGAGTCGGTCCAGGAACCGCCCGACGCAAAGTCACAGGCCTCGCTCGACGAGTTTCGACGCACCCACGTCCGAGCGGGCGACTCTTTCGGCGACTACCTCGAATTTCGCGTTTCCAATCTGGGCATTCGCTCCAAATGGGGGGCGGTCTTGTTTTGGGCGGCCGAGGTGGTTCTGGGCGGCCTGGCCGCGGGGTGGATCTTTTTCAGGCGGAGCGGGGCAAAGTCCTTCTGCCCTTCCGCCGCCGGCGGCTGCGTTTGACGCCACGGGCGGCTCCGCTAAGCTGGAAGAATGACCCTCAAGCCGCCGCATCCGCAGCCCAATTTGGGAAGGGCGACCATGATCGTGGGAGTCGGCACTGACATCGTCGAGATCCCGCGCATCGGCAAGATGATCGAACGGCACGGCGAGCACTTTCTGCAGCGGGTCTACACGGAGGAGGAAATCCGCTACTGCCAGCGGCGCAAGGAATCGTTTCAGCACTTTGCCGGTCGCTGGGCCGCCAAGGAGTCTGTGATGAAGACCCTCGGCACGGGCTGGACGCGGGGCGTCGGCTGGCTCGATATCGAAGTGGCCACCAAGCGCTCGGGCCAGCCGGTGATCAACATTCGCGGCAGCGCTCGCGAAATTGCCGATCACCTGGGCATTGGCGAAGTTCTGATCTCGATCTCGCACTGCCGCACCTACGCCATGGCCACGGCGATTGCATTGGGATTGCCGCAGCACGACAGCGTGAAGTGACCGACCTGCAAAGTGACGGCCGGGCACGGTATCATTTCGGCGAATCGGCCGACCCTGCAGGTTGCAACGGCGGCGCTCAGTTTCGAACAAAGACGTATCGAACAGAAATACGGTGAAGGAGGCTTTGGGCTCATGTACCTGGCGAACCGCCTGGCGGAGTATGCGGCGAAGTTGCGATACGACCAGCTGGACCCGGCCACCGTTCACGAAGTGCGCCGCCGGCTGATCGACTCTCTGGCGTGTGCGCTGGGAGCCTACGACGCCGGCGCTCCGTCGGTCGCGCGACGCGTCGCGGGTCGCGTCAACTGCCAGCCGGGGGCCAGCTTTCTGGGCGGCCGCAACAAGACCGTGCCGCCGCTGGCCGCGTTTTGTAACGGCATCCTGTTTCGCTACCTCGACTACAACGACACCTATCTCTCCCTCGAGCCCGCTCACCCCAGCGACAACTTCGCGGCCGTCCTCGCCGCGGCCGAGGCGGCCGGCGCCGGCGGCAAAGAAATCATTACGGCCGTTGTGCTCGCCTACGAAATCCAGTGCCGGCTGTGCGACGCCGCGTCGATCCGCAAGCACGGCTGGGATCATGTGACTTACGGTGCCTTTTCGACGGCGGCGGCCGCGGGCAAGCTGCTCAAGCTGAACGCCGAACAAATCACGCAGGCTCTTAACCTGGCCGGCACGCCCAACGTCACGCTGCGACAAACGCGGGCGGGCGAATTGTCCGAGTGGAAGGGCTGCGCGTTCGCCAATGCTTCGCGAAACGGAGTCTTCGCCGCGCTGCTCGCTGCGGAAGGGCTGACGGGGCCCGCGCCGATCTTCGAGGGCGAAATGGGATTCTTCAAACAGGTCTCCGGACCGTTGACGCTGCCCAAGTTGGGGGGTGAAGTCGGTGGCGACGACTTCATGATCAAGAAGACGTCCATCAAGTTCTGGCCCGCCGAGTATCACTCGCAAAGTGCCATTCATGCGGCCCTCGAGCTGCGTCGCGAAATTCGCGATCGCTCCAAGATCCAATCGATCGACATCGAATCGTTCGACGCGGCCGTCGACATCATCGGCAAGGATCCGGAGAAATGGCGGCCCAAGACCCGCGAGACGGCAGACCACAGCCTGCCCTATTGCACGGCCGTCGCGCTCATGGATGGCGACGTCACGCTGGACTCGTTCAGCGACGCGCGGCTGCATGACGAGGCCCTGCTCGACCTGGTCGCTCGGATCAAGATCCATCGGAACGCCGACCTCACGGCCCGTTATCCCAAGGGAATTCCCAACCGCATCACCGTCACCCTGCAGGACGGCACCCAGCTGACGGCCGAAAACGAATTCCCCCGTGGCCACGATCAGAACCCGATGACCGACGAGGAAGTCGCCGCGAAATTTCACCGCACAGCGAAGGGACGCCTCGACGCAGCCGCCCAAGAGCGGGTGCTCGATCTGTGCTGGCACCTCGAGTCGCTCGACGACGTCGGCAAGCTCTTCGCGCTCTTCCCGCCGGCGTGATTGGGGGCGCGTGATTGTAGGGTGTGACAAGGCCGCAGGCCGCGGGCACACCGATTCTCTGGCGGTTGACGAAATGGTGTGCCGGCGCTCGCTGGTCACACCCTGCGACACTGATCACCGTCAATGAACGGCGACTACTTCGCCAAGTCGACTTCGTAGCATGCGGCTTCGGCGTCGTTGCGGACGAGCAGATGCTTTCCCGCCAAGGCCGGGCAGTTCCACGTTTTGCCGGTGAGAGCGGGTACTTTGCCGTGCTCCACGAGCTTTTTGGGGTTGGCCTCGATCAGGACGACCGGTCCCGGCTCCGTCTGCACGATGATCAGATCGTCGACCAGCAGAATCTGGCCGTGCCCGTAACGGCCCCCCTTCCATTTTTGCTGCCCGGTTTTCACGTCCACGCACTGCATGATGCCGTCGTCGAGCCCGTACACGTAATCGCCGTAGAGTACGGCCGTCGTGAATTTGGTCTTCATGTGGCGGCTCGGTTGTTCCCAGACCGGGGTCGCCGACCAGGTTCCCTTGTCGTCACGAGCGATTTTGAGCAGTTGGCTTCCTTTCGCGTAGCCGGCCGTGACCAGGACCTGGTCCGGCGCCCCAGCGTGCACGATCGGCTGCGAACACATTACGCCGTCTTCGTTCGACCAGTCGTAATGCCAAAGGACCGTTCCGCTGCGGGGGTCGTGTCCCGTGAGTCCTGCGCGTGGTGTTGTTGAGAATCTGCGCCGAGGAGCCGAACGTCGCCAGCATGGGCGAAGCGTACGCCGCCGGATCGTGCCCCTTGGCCCACACGCGCTCGCCGCTCTCGCGCTTGTAGGCCGCCAGGCTGGCGTCCGCCTTGCCGGTCGGATCGACGATCACCAGGTCGTCAACGATCAGCGGGGATCCGCTCACGCCGTGACCGGGGAAATCGCCGCCGACGTCGGCCAGAATGTTCTTCGACCAGATGACGTGTCCCGTGCCGCCGTCGAGGCAATTGAAGATGCCCGTCGCCCCGACGGAATAGACGCGGCCTTCGTAGATCGTCGGCGTGGACCGCGGGCCGGGGCCGCCCATCAATTGCGTTTTGGGTAGCTCGGCATCATCTTTGTGCACCCAAACTTCGCGGCCGGTTTTTAGCTCACGGGCGACGACGCACTCCTGATTGCCCCGCTGCTCGAGCGTGAAGGCATAACCGCCGACGACGGAAAAGCTGCCCCAGCCGGCGCCCGTCGGCACTCGCCACAACTCGCGCGGCGGATGCTCGTTCCAGTCCCGCGCCAGCTTCACGTTATGCAACACGGCCGTGCGGTCTGGGCCTTGGAACGCGGGGAAATCGGTCAAGCGGTTTTCCACCAGCTTGATCCCCTGCCCCTCGAGCTCGCCCGCCTGCGTCGTGAAGCTGGCCGTTTTGCGCTGCGAACGCAGGGCGAAGTTGACATGCGTATCGCCGCTGAGGCCGGTGACTTCAAACAGCGTGAGATAGGGGATCGTGGCGAAGAGAAGCACGCCGAGCACCGGTCCCCGCACCAGCCAGGGGATGGGAATAAAGAAAATCCAGGCCATCCACAGAATCCAGAGCGTCGCCGGGAAGAACCCCGCGAAGACCAGCCAGGCGGGCACCTGGTCCCCGTTGTAGGCGAAGACCAGGAACGCATAGAACGCCGACCAGATGGCGAACACGATGCCGAAGGCGATCCAAGCGGTGCGGCGACTGAACTGCGGGGCCAGCCCCAGCGTCAACAGCATGATGGCGGGCGTCGCGATCAGCAGCATGACCAAAAACCGCGGCTCGATCACCCGGTATTGCGAGTACGTCACCAGCTCGCGCCCGTAGGCGTAGGGCAAGACCACGGTGGCTGCCATCGCAAGAACCAATCGCGTCCGGCTCACGATGGCCTGCCAGCCGCAACGCGCTCCGGCCGCCGTTAAAGCGAGGCTGGGAGCATTTTCCGACATCGCCGACATGGATCTCTCCCGAGGAAACGATTGCTGCAATCAGACATCATCTACGGTAATCGATCCATCCGCCGAAGGAAAAGGCGCCCCAGGATCGGCGGCGAGGCCGCTTGACTTCGCTCGCGCGGCGAGCGAGTTCTTGGATCGTCGATGAGCGACCGTTTGCTACAACCCAACCACGAGCGCCGCCTGCTGACCACGTTTCGGCACGTCGACGAACTCGTTTCGCAGGCCGTGGCGCGGCTCGAGCCGGCTTCCTCCGACTCGCCCCTATCCGAGTTTGTGCGCGACGGCCAGGCCGCGCAGTACCAGGCGGCGGCGGCATTTCTGAACGGACTCCGCGAGCGGATGGGTCGCTTTCTCGCGGACCATCAAATCCCGGTCCCCAAGCGCAACGTCAGCGCCTTGTGGGCCGCCCACACGGCTTGCCAGCACGCCCGGCTCTCCGTCGAGGAGCTGCGGGCCAGCCCGATGCGCGGCTGCGGCAAGCTGACCCCCGCGGCCGAGCGCGAATTGGAAACGCTTGCCGACGGACTTTCGAGCGTCCTCCAACGTATGAGCGATCTCCTCGCTCCCCCGGCGCCGCCTGCTGCGGCGAACTCAAATCCGGCCCCTGCCCCGCCCCCGGCTGGACCCAGCGATTGAGGCTGGTACTGCAGCTGCAATGCTGCGGCTGGCGATCAGGCGTCGGCCGCCGCGGCTCCATCCCGATACAGGATAACGACGACGTATTCCATCGTGATCATGCCTTCCTGGACCATCTCGTCCAGGTGTGGCAGCAGCCGCTTGACCTGCTCTTCCGTATCGACGATCTCAATCACGATCGGGAGGTCCGTCGACATTTCTAACAGCGACGTGCTGTGCACGACGCTGCGAGCGCCGAAACCCTCGGTACCGCGGAGCACCGTCGCTCCGGCCAGCCCCAGCTCGCGGGCTTTGGCGACGATGGCGTCGTGCAGCCGCTGGTTGGCGAAGCGGTCCGATTCCCCGATAAAGATCCGCAAGAGAATGCCGTGTTCGTTGACCTTCATACGTCCCCTCTCTGCGATCTCGGCCTTCTTTACGATGTCGGGAACCGTGGACAACGGCTGGAGCAAACCGCCCAGCTTCAGTTCGCCGGGCTCGTCGTGCCGGCGGTCGCGATAGAGCATCACGTTGGCCCGCTCCAGCGTGACCATGCCGTGCTGCATGATCTCTTCGAGCGGTCCCTCGACGAAATTCACAATTCGCTCGCCGCTGTCGACGATTTCCACGATCACAGGAACGTGCTCGACGATGCTCCATGCCGAACGCTGGATCAGCCCGTGCGAGCCGTAGCCCACAATCCCCCGCAGCACGGTCGCCCCGGCCAGGTGCTCCTTTCGTGCCGCCTTCACCAGCCGCTCGAACGTCGGCGTATGCGGGGCCCGATCCGCACTTTGCAGATAGGCCCGCAATAAGACCTGTTCGCCGAGAAGGCTCATGGCGGCTCTCGAATTCTCCGTCAGCGGCCGGCCAGTGCGACGCCCAGCCGCACCGCGATGACGCCCCCGATCAGACTGCCCAGCATGTAAGCCAGTGCCTTGATCCCCGACCCCTCTTCGAGCAGCGCGCTCGATTCGTAGGCGAAGGTCGAAAACGTCGAGTAGGTCCCGATAAACCCGACCGCCACGGCTAGCCGCACGGTGTCCGACACGCCGCGGCTGGTGACGATCGTCATAAACCAGCCGATGAAAACGCACGCCGTGATATTGATGATGAACGTGCCGACGGGAAAGCCGGTGCCGAACAGCCGGCCGCACGCGACTCCGACGAGATAGCGGAGGATCGCCCCGACCGACGCCGCCACCCCGATCGCCACATAGGGCGCGAAAAACGTCGCCGCGCTTTGAATCACGTCCCTCATCGCCCCTCCGGAATCGGATGACGCGGTCTCAGGAAACGGCACGAACGGTCGCACGACTCCAAAAAAAATCCCCCACCGGAAGGCACTGCCTTCTAGTAGGGGTCATCAGCCGGTTCTGGGTGACACTGGCGGCTTGTCCGTCAGTGTTCTTGAATCGGCGGTTTCGGCGAACCCCATCGCCTCGAATGTTCGACTACGCACGCATTCTAAGCGAACGAACACACGTCGAAAAGCCTGCTTGCGGCAAACTCGCCCGCGCACTCACACGCAGTGATCGAGCGGGGGGGGCATGCCGATTTTCTTTGAGAGAGCATGCCGATCGGGTATGCTCACGAGCGGGTGCTGGCGTCCGGTCACGTTGGGCAAAAAGTGGAGGGCCGTCCTCCGATGTCACTCTCGACCAACCGCGGATTCTTGCGGCGAGTCTCGGTTGGCTCTGCGTTCCTAGCGGCGACCCTCGTGTGCGCGAGCGCGAGGCAGGCAGTCGCTTTCGACGACGGGGGCGCACAGCCTTCGCGACTGTCGAAGGCGGTCACTGGGGCCACGAGCTCCGACTCAGCAAGAACGATTTCCGGTCGCGTGGTCGACGCGCAAGGGAAACCGGTCGACGGCGCACGAGTCTGGTGGGTCGTGCAGCGAGGCCCGGGCTTCATGGCCGCAGGACGCGCCGACACGGACGGCCGATTCCGCCTGACGACCCCGCCCGATTGGGTGCCACGAATGTGCTGCGCAGCGCCGACGTGGTCTGGGCCCTCGGGCCCAACAAAGATCTGGCGGTCGCGTGTCTCGGGAATCAACTCGCAAGCGCAAAAGCCGGCGAGTGGGTGTTGCGACTCAACCCGGCGACAGACGTGACGATCGGCGTCATCGACGATGCTGCCCAACCCGTCGTCGGAGCGTTGATCGAGCCCGTGAACTTTCGCGGCGGCCAAGGCATCGACCTCATTCTGGATCCGATCAGCATTGCGCTACGAGCCACCACCAATGCGACGGGCCACGTGCGAATGCACATTGGCTTTCGGGACTTTTTCAATCTTCGGGTGACGACGGACCGCCTCGGCATTCAACTTGTGCGGCTGAACCCTCGTGATCGAGTGCCCGCGCGCACAATCCAGCTGAAGGAGGTCGGCCGCATCGAGGGGCGCGTAACCGCAAAACATCCGCACGACGCGCGTGGGGTGCGGATTGGATTTCGCAGCGAGACGTCAAGCATCGAGGGCATCGCGACGGCGGTCGCAGACGAACACGGCAACTTTGTCGTCCCGACAATCGTCGCGGGGTCGATTTATGTGAGTGCCGATTCGCAGCCGGGATCGTCGGCCGTGGCGCCGCGGCCGCCCAAGCCCTTCGCGCTCCAGGCGGGCGAAACCGCCCACGTGGAAATTCCCGTCGAGCGGCTCGTCACCGTCCGCGGATCTGTGCAAGCCGAGGACTCGCATGCGCCTGTGGCGGGTGCGAACGTGACAGTCGGATTTGGAAACGGCATGCAAGGCGCGCCGGCGATCACGGATGCTCATGGCCGGTTCGAGGTCCGGGTTTTGCCAGGCGCCATGTACGTGCCGGCGATCGTTGCCCTCCCACCGGCGACTGAGGCCGACAACGAGCAAGTGATTGAGCCCTGGAACAAGCAGGTCAATGTGCCGCCTGGCGATCAGCCGTTTGAGATGCCGCCAATCGTCTTGGTCCGCAGGATTACACTCCGGGGCAAAGTCATCGATCACGGCGGGCAGCCGCTAGCCAACGCCACCGTTTGTGGTGAGCTTGGCAATCACCGCTACGGCTTCTGTGCGATACGGACGCGAACGGTGAATTTGTGATGCGACTGCTCCGCTCGATTTCGCCCCAGCGCTACGCAGTCTCCGCGCCCCAACATGATCGCAATTTCGAGGTGACGATTGTGCAGGAGCGGCCGCTCGTGCTCAAGGCGGTCGATTGGACCAAATTTGCCAAACCGATCGGGCCGCCGGAGTGAACTGCGCAAAAGAACGCCTTCTTAAGACGTCACGGCGTTGATGAGCCGATCGATGTCCTCATCGTTGCAATAGGCGTGCGGCGCGGCCCGCATCCTTCCCGCGCGGGCGTTGACGATCACGCCGCGGGCGCGGCAATCTTTTTTGAGTTGCAGCGGGTCGCGGCCGGGCACGTCGAACGAGACGATGCCCGAGCGGCGGTTTCCCTCCCGACAGCTGGCGACGGGCAGTCCCGCGCGCGCGAGTCGCTCGCACAACTGATCGGTGATCCCGAGGAGACGCTCACCGATCTTATCGGGGCCGATCCCGACCAATATCTCGAGGCTCTTGGCGAGGCCGGCGATCGCCGCCAGGCAGTGCGAGCCTCCTTCGTAGCGGCTGGCATCGGTCTTGAGATCGAAGTTGGTATTTGTGAATTCGCCGGAGTGCCGCACGCTGTTCCAGCCAACGCCCACGGCGCGAAGCAAATCGAGCCGCGACCTCCGCACGTAGAGCAGGCCCGCGCCCTCGGGACTCAGGAGCCACTTGTGTCCGTCAGCCGCGAGCGCGTCGATCGGAATTTGTCCGACATCGAGCGGAAAGACACCCAACCCTTGAATGGCGTCGACAAAAAAGAAGATCTTCCGCCGCGTGCAAATCTCCGCCAGCGCAGCGAGATCATTCCGCCACCCCGTCTTGTACCCGACCCAGCTCACTGCCACGACTCGAGTGCGCGAATCGCAGGCCCGCTCAACTGCGGACGGATCGACCCGCTCGTTCTCGGCGGCTGCGACCTGCCGCGTTTCGACGCCCCGAGTGGCCAGATTCAACCACGGATAAAGATTCGAGGGAAACTCGCTCGACAGCGTGACGACGTTGTCGCCCGCCTGCCAGGGGAATCCCTCCGCGATGAAGTTGATCCCCTCGGTCGTATTGTGAATGACGGCGATTTCGTCCGGCGCGGCGCCGATCAGCTTCGCACCCAAATTGCGGGCCGTCTCGACGGTTGTCCGCCAACGGGTCCAGTTCGCGACGCCACTGGTTGCGTTGTCGCGGGCAAACTCGACCAGCGTATCGGCCGTCGGCCCAGTCAGCGGCCCAACGCCGGCGTGGTCAAAGTAAGCCCATTTTTCGACCACGGGCATCTTGGCGCGAAAGTCGTCCCACCAGTTTTGGACCGGGCTCATAGCAGAACTTTCGAGCGAGTAAGACCGTTAGCCGCTTTGTGACAGACCCCTGGCGGCACGGAAAGGCGACGCAGTCAAGCCGCCGGGTTCGTCCGGGTTATTTTGATTGCGCCGCACGCCGGTGACAACGTTCGCGATGGTTACCGCGGCAAATCGACGTTCCGAGTCCCGCCATCCGATGCGGACCGCTCCACGAACCAGCCGCGCCAGGACCTTTTCCCTACAACGGAAGTGGCCGGACCGGGTCCGAATCCCGCTTTTCCTCCTGAACAGTGGCGTCGCCGGGAACCGAACCTGACGCCGAATTGTCACACTAGGGGCGCACTGTCGAGCGCACTCGAGCCGAAACGGCGAACGTGCAACCTTGGAGCGAATACTCCCTTTTTCCATTCTCCGCAGATTCTGTTCAATCCACCAAGGTCAGTTTTCTACGGACCTGACTTGGAAATCTTGAAGCGGACGCGAACAACCGTTGATCGGACCTTCTTTTCTCGATGTGGCTACACGTTGGGCTAAACCATGCAGTGCCTGAAACAACTCGCGATTTGCGCTTCTCTTGGGCTCCGATGCGGCCCGGCAAGGACCTCGCCGAAGATCCATTTCTTCGGCCCTACGTTGAGCAACTGAAGAGGAGCACGCCCGCCGACGATCTGGGCCGAATCACCGCAATGAACAAGACCGAGCTGATTCTGCTGCATCACGGCTACGGGACCTACATTCGCAACCGATGGATTCACGGCGACCGTGATCCGGCGCTGTCAAATTTTTTCTGGCCCACAAAATCAATCACCCGGATGGAATGAGCGTGGTGATCATCGAGCGCTTTGGCGACCTGAACAGTCGCCTGGGCCCTGAGCAACGTGCGTCCGTTGAAAAAAACGCCCGTCTTCAAAAAAACCCTAAAATCCGATCCGAGTGCGAGGTCCAACTCACGAAAGCACGGAACGAGTTCGGGCGACATTATGCCAGTCACGGGCGGCCGTCCGACTCCGCATTGCGAGGCCCGTTCTTAAAACTGCTCGTCGAGAAATCAGGACGCGTTCGGAAAATCGTTTTCCTTGAAGGCGATTCTCCCGAACTCAAGGCTGGCCTCGCGAAGGTCATTAACGGCTTCATCTTTTCACCGTTCAGCGACGACGAGGTCGTCACTCTTGATATGATCAATTTCCCGCACTGCCGGGTGGCGGAGCGGGACACCCTGCACGATAGGTGATGGACCAGCTCTTTGCCCCGGCATACGCGCTTTTGGCGAAGCCTTATCCCAGAACTTTGCCCATGCTGATGCGTTCTTCAACGTGGTACCCGAGCTGCCCGTAGAACGCGATTGCCCCGGCGTTCGAGGGAAGCACCTGCAAGTTGACCTTTG
The DNA here is from genome assembly GCA_963813715.1 of uncultured Planctomycetaceae bacterium. Lineage (GTDB taxonomy): Bacteria > Planctomycetota > Planctomycetia > Planctomycetales > Planctomycetaceae > DASPSM01. The sequence goes on from CAWFAK010000017.1 coordinate 609,501, forward strand.
GGGATCCCTGCTCGGCCAGGGCCTTCTCGACGTGTTGAATTAACGCGGTTCCGAGTTTCTGCCGGCGATGGGCCGGATCGACGGCGAGCGAATAGATCCAACCGCGATGTCCGTCGTATCCTCCCATCACGGTGCCGACCATCTTGCCCTCGTCAACGGCGACAAAAAACAGATTCTGCTGAGCGGCCAGTTTGTGCCGGATCACCGTCGCGGGGTCGTTTCGCGGCTCCGGATAGGCAAAGACCTGCTTCCAAAGCGCGACAACATCTCGCTCATCCGACTCCTCGAAGACACGGATTTCCATTGCGCGTCCTTTCGTCGTAGCGAGCGAATCAGTCCCGCCGGGGACTGATGCCGAAGTCGATTCTTTCGTCGAGCCGCTGGCTGTCCATTTCCTCGACGCCAGGCCAGGAATCCCGCAATCAAAGGTAGGATAGCCAGCCACCGGGATGCCGCGACTTGACCCCTGCGAACCACCGGCACGGCAGGTAGAGGACGGC
>CAWFAK010000017.1:615000-1189248 GCA_963813715.1 uncultured Planctomycetaceae bacterium
ATGGTGCGATAGGAACGGAGAATCTCTCGAGAGCTGGTGGCGGAGCCCCGAGACCGAGGTCCACCACTTCATCGGCAAGGACATCATCTATTTCCACACGTTGTTCTGGCCGGCAATGCTCAAGGTGGCCGGTTACAACCTGCCGACGAAGGTCCACATCCACGGCTTTTTGACGGTCGGCGGCGAGAAGATGTCGAAGTCCAAGGGGACCTTCATCCAAGCCGCCACGTACCTCAAGCACCTCGATCCGTCGTATCTGCGGTATTACTACGCGTCGAAGCTGGGCACCGGGCTCGACGACATCGATCTCAACCTCGACGAGTTCGTGACGAAGGTCAATTCGGATCTTGTCGGCAAGGTCGTCAACCTGGCGAGCCGCACGGCCAAGTTCCTCGAGGACGGCCTGCTCTCCGAGAGTTACCCGGGCGACGGCGGCCTGTTCGATCAGGCGGCGGCCGACGGCGACCAGATCGAGGCGGCGTACGAGGCGGGCGATTACAACGGGGCAATGCGGCTGATCATGGCCTGTGCCGACCGGGCCAACAAATTCGTCGACGAGCGGCAGCCTTGGGCTCTGCGAAAAGATCCGTCACGTGCGAGCGAGCTGCGGGACGTCTGCACGATCGCTCTCAATTTGTTTCGCCAGCTCGCGATCTACCTCGCCCCGGTTCTGCCGGTGCTGGCAGAGCAAGCGGCCAAGCTCTTGCACGCGAAGATCGGGCCGGGCGACTGGCAACAAACGTCGAAGCCGCAAGTCGGCTCGATGGTCGGCGTATTCGAACACATGATGAAACGGGTCGAGAAACAGCAGGTGGACGCGATGATCGAGGACAGCAAGCCCAGCGAACCTCAACAGTCGGGTGCGCAGGCGACCGACGGACCCGAGGCTCTCGTCAAGGAGCCGCTCACGACCGATTTGTGCACGATCGACGACTTCGTGAAGGTCGACATGCGCGTGGCCCGCGTCGTCGAGGCCGAAGAAGTCAAAGAGGCCGACAAGCTCTTGCGGCTGACGCTCAGTCTTGGGGGCGACGTGCGTCGCAACGTGTTTGCCGGGATCAAAAGCGTGTATAAGCCCGAAGATCTGGTGGGCAAGCTGGTCATCTGCTGCGCCAATTTGACCCCGCGGAAGATGCGGTTCGGTGTCAGCGAAGGGATGGTGCTGGCGGCGGGCGCCGGCGGACAGGAGATTTTCGTGCTGCGTCCCGACAGCGGCGCCGTGCCCGGCCAGCGCGTGCACTGAGTTGTCGTCGGCCGCGCGCCGACACTCCCGAACAGAGGGAGCTTTTCGGATCTTTGGAACGATTCGACAAGCGCGAAACGCCTTGTCAGGTGGCCCCGCGGGACGACCCGAATGGACGCGGGATTCTCGAATCTTAGTCGCTTGCGCCGGCGGCCGCCGATCGGTCTCGCTCTGACTGTCTTTGCGTTGGCGGGCGTAATCGCGTCGGCCGGACTGGCCGAGTCGCTGGCAGAATCCCAGTTCGTCGTTTCCGGCGAACAGACCATCACAGGGCCGTTCGCCAGCGTGCAAATTGCCGGCGTGCCGCACATCAACCAGCGGCCCGACTTTGGCGGCGAAGCCTGCATCGAGATGTTTCTGCGGAAGCTGAAGGTCCGGCTCGATCAGGACGGCGTCTTCGAGCAAGCGGGAGTCGACCCCGTTCTCGGCCGCGGTTGTGAGGCATCTGAGCTGGCCCGCGCGCTGGCGAAGATTGGTTTCCGCGCGGGGCCTTTCGAGTTTCCGTTGGGCGAGCGGGATCCGACCGGCCGTTTGAACGAGGAGTTTGCGGCGCTGCATGCCGATCTGGCCCGCGGGGTGCCGTCGGTCGTCTGCATGCGATCGGAGGAAGATCCGCCCGGACCGAAATACTTTCGCCTCGTGCTCGGTTACGACGGCCAGACGGACGAAGTGCTATACCACGATCCGGCCGTGCCGCATGGGGCCTACTTGCGGATGAACCGCTCGAGGTTTCTGCGCTTGTGGCCACTCGCGACTGAGTCCGCGCCTGCGCAGGTGATTCGGCTCAGGCTCGAGCCCGATCATCTGATTCGCCCGGCGATTCGCACCGAGCGTCTGACGCGCGCCGACTACGCGCAGCACATTCGCGAGTTGAAGCCGCGGATTCCCGAGGGTTTCACGCTGGTGTTCGAGCGGCCCTTCGTAGTGCTGGGAAATGAGTCGCCTGAGACCGTCCGCGAGCGGGTGCACAACACGGTCGACTGGGCCGTCGCCCGGCTCAAGCGCGATTTCTTCGACCAGAACCCACGGGAAATCATCGACATCTGGCTGTTCGAGGACGGCTTCTCCTACGAGGAGTTCACGCACAAACTGTTCGGCGAGCGGCCGACGACTCCGTACGGATTTTATTCGCCGCGACACCATGCCCTCGTGATGAACATCGCCACCGGCGGCGGCACACTTGTCCACGAGATCGTGCACCCGTTCATCGCCGCCAACTTTCCGAAGTGCCCGTCCTGGTTCAACGAAGGACTTGCTTCGCTTTACGAGCAGGCCCACGATCGCGAGGGGCACATTGCCGGGCTCACGAACTGGCGGTTACGCGGGCTGCACGCCGCCATTCGGGACGGCCATCTGCCATCCTTTGAGAAGTTGTGCAGCACGACGACGCGCGAATTTTACGACCGGGACCGCGGCACAAACTACGCCCAGGCCCGCTACCTCTGCTACTACCTCCAGGAGCACGGTCTGCTGGTGAAGTTCTATCGCGCCTTCCGCCGTAACGTGGCCACCGACCCGACCGGCGTCGAAACGCTGAAAGCAGTCGTCGGCGAAGAGAGCCTCGCCGATTTTCAAAAACGCTGGGAGAAGTACGTGCTCAAGTTGGATTTTGAGCCGTAGGCCGGCCGCGCATTCTCCGGTTGCCCGCAACTCTTTTGGGGGTCGCTGCCTCGCTGTCAGGAAAAAATATCGCCGAGCTGGGCCGTGCGAAAGACAAACTCGCGCGTTGCGGGCCTCATTGATTTAGGGATTGGTTGAATTCGAGTGCGGTGTGGCAGAGAGACGATGACAACTCCCGAAAACTTCTACGCCGACTTCGACACGCGGCCGCGTTCAGCGGTGGCAGACTGGCTGTGGCGGATTCCGCTGTTGCTGCGTTGGGACGGCGTGCTGCCCTTTCTTTCTCCCACGACCGTGCTGACGCTGACCTTATTGCGAGTGCCTCAGCCGATCGTCGGCGTGCTTGGGGTCGTCGTCCCGATCTGCGTCGCACTCTTGCGAGCGGGGCTCGCGCAACAACAGATTGCCCGCGCCTGCGGCAACCGGGGAACTCTCGATCGCCATTTGGGCCTGGCCGTGGCGATCATCCTGCTGCTGGTTCTCGAGGTGACGTCGACAATCCTCGTCCTGCAGAACGCCGGACTCAAAGACTGGGCACCCGCGGCCCTGCTCTACGTCAGTTATGTGGCGGTCATTTCGTGGGCCCTACGACCGCCTCGGGAGGAAACGGCCAATGACGGGAATTGACACGACAAATGTTGCCGGCGGAAATGTCGCCGGTGGAGCAATCGCGATGACCATCGGCGGGGCGGGCATGACGCCAGCCGCACAAAAGCGCGACTATGCGGCGTTCGGCTCCTGCCTGATGGCGGCGATTGCCGGCTGCATCGTCGCCGGTGGAGTGATCACCAATTGGCACGCCGAGTACAAACTTGCCGGACTGGAGTGGCTGCTGCTCGGGCCGATGGCTCTCGTCATCAACGCATTTGGAATCGGTCTCGCAGCCACCGCGCTCAGCCGGCGAAGCGATCGGGGATGGGCGGTGACCGGGCTGGTCACGAACTCCCCGCTGCCCATCCTTGTGATTGCAATGTTCTTCGTTGCGTTGACTCACGGGCGCATAGCAACGCGATCGGCGCCAAAAATCCGCGTGTGCCTGGGCGGCCGGGGCGCTCCGCCTTGCGGAAGTCCCGGATTTGCGCGAGAAATCTTGGGACGTGGTCTGTCAGGCTGCAAAACGGGGGCTTCCGCTGTCGCGGAGCGCCCCCGCCACCCGGCCGGCATCGAGGTCCGCTGCTTCCCTCGAAGAGAATCAGGCGTACTCGTGGCCCAATCGGGGGCCCGTCGCCAGATGATCGGCCTTGAGAATTGGTCCGCGGTCGTTCACGACCTCCGTTTGGCCGCACACGAAGAGTTCAGGGTCGGCTAGGCGTCGTGGGGACTGAAACAGAGATGTCGGGAGCCGCTCGCTGCGCGGTTGCTGATCTCGCATATGACAAGCGACGCACGAAAGGATCACCGCTCGCGCACTTTCGCCGGGAGCTTTCGTCGCCTTTTGTGGAGTGGCGTTTCTCGTGCACACGCCGGCTGGAATCGCGCCCGCTGGAATCACGCTGGGCACAAGCGATGGTTGGCGAGCAACGTCGGATTTCCCCGACCATAGCCCGCTGCACAAGACAGCCAGTCCTCCGAACGCGGCACAGAGGACGCCCTGGAGGACTCTCGCACTGAATCGGTTTCTCGGCAACCGAATGGTCGGGCGACTGCCGCTGGGCGCGCTCAGGGACGCCAATCGAGCAGCCGCTGCCTCCGCCACGCCGATCGCCTCGACGCTGAGAAACGCCTTCCGCGGGGCAACGGCGTCCTTTTCTCGACCTTCGTGCGGGAGTGCGGCTGACGTCGCCGGCTCGGCGGGCAGATCTCCACATAACAAGGAGAGGGCCGGCTCGAGCACCTGTTTCAGCACTCGACAGCGGGGACATTTTGCGAGATGTTCCGTGAGTTCGGCTGCGTTGGCCGACACGGGATCGGTCAGCGCGTCGAAGGCATCGTCACAGTTCATTGGAGATCTCCCCGTCTCCGAGCAGCCGCTCGGACAATTTGCGGAGCCCGCTACGCACCCGTAGCTTCGCGCCGCCCAAGCTCACACCCATGGACTGGGCAATTTCTTCGTATTTGAGGCCGCCGAAAAAGCGGAGACGAATCGCGTCCGCTTGAGCGTCGGGCAATTCGTTCAGCAACCCCTGCAACTGAGCGCCGCGTTCACGGATCAGCAGGGCCGCTAATGCTGTTTCAGACGTCGCCGGATCGGTGATGTTCGCCCGCTCGCCGGCGCTGAGTGCCGACTGGGACACGACCTGCGGTCGGCGCGCAGGCGTTTTCGCTGCCGATGACAAAGATTCAGCAGAATCGTCCAGAGCCACGTCCGAAAATGAAACGACGGATTAAACGTATGGCGAGACGCAAAAACGGCCAGAAACGTCTCTTGAACGACGTCTTCGGCCAGTGCCGCATCGTCGAGCATGCCGCCGGCAACCCGTAGAGCGCGGGCCTGTAGCGTTCGACGAGAATCTCGAAGAAGGAGAATTCCCCCTCCTGGATTCGTCGCATGAGCTCGCCGTCATCCCACTGCATCGAGTCTCAATTCTTCCCCCTTCTCCCCTCGCGGGAGAGGGGCCGGGGGTGAAGGGCGGTGGCCGTCGCCAAAGGGACAATTGGACCCGGTTAGTCGGTGAGGTCGTCTCCGGCGTCCTGTGATTATCGATCCGGCGGTGGGAAAAAGAAACTCGATCGGGACCGCCGGGATTGCGGACGTTTTTCATCCGGCCCCGGCGGCCCAACTCCGGGTGCCGGGGATCTGTTTCTCCCTTATGTGAAAACGGATCCCCATCCCCGGCGGGGATCCAATTTTGATCCCCGGCGGGGATCTCACCCCCGGCGGCCAGCTAGTGTCCGACCCGCTCGGACACCGGAAACGTCGTGTCCCGTCCCAATCCAATCCCGTCCCAGTCGGTCCCGTCCCGTTCCAGGCAAACGGACGATTGAAGTCGGGGACGAATTTGTCGAGATCCGCTCGATAAAACAACGTGTCCCGTCCCAGTCACGAGTCCCATGCCGCCCTGTCGAGTTTGCAGTCCGGCCTCGAGAGTTCTCCCAATCCCGTCCCCGTTGTCCCGTTCCGTGTCCGGTCCCCGCCAAACGGAGTCCAGACCGGCCTTGCCGTCGCCGGTCGGATGGATTTTGTCGGGATTCACTCGATAAAACAGCGTGTCCCGTCCCAACCTCGATGACCCGTCCCAGCTTGGTGGGGATCTGCGACCCCCTTATGTGAAAACGGATCCCCACCACCAGCAGATCCCTCTTCGTCCCGGCTCGCCTCCCGCGCACCCCAGCCATTCCGTCCCGTCCAATCCCGTTCCGTCGGTGTCCCGTCCCATCAATAAGGAGTGTCCGGACCGGACCTGGCCCCACCGAATCCCGTCCCGCCTTTTCGACCTTGGACATTGGACTTCGGACCTTGGACTGCGCGTGTCCCGTCCCGTCCGCCCCGACTGCGGTCCGAGGGTGGGTCACAGATTTCGTGGGTCATCTTCTGTAAAAGAATTCGTGACCCAACCCCCCGTGTTTTCCCCTAGCCCGTCGCCTGCATCCAATTGGCTTGACCGCCGCGCGCAAAAGTCCGCACGCTCCAGTAAGCCACAGAAACCCGATTCGTCCAAGCCCAGTTTTCTGGGAATCCGCGATTGACGCCGTCGGCCGACTGCGGGTCCTTGGACGCATTACTCGGGACACGCGCCGATGAAGATCCGAGCCGGGCTCAGATCATGTAATACCAGCCCTCTTTGCCCTCCAGGCTTTCGGCATAGCGGGGGCAGATGGCGCAGACGTCGCCTTTGAGTTGTTCGTAGGCCACGCGGATCGCCTCGAGCGTGCTTGACCAGATGGCGCCAGTCTCCTGGAAGACGAACACCTTGTCTTCTCCCAGGCGGCGGGCGAGGCCGCTGGATTCGATGATTCGCATGAAGTCGGGACGCACGCCGCAGAGCAAGACGGTGGCTCCCAGCTTATCCATGCGGTCGATGAAGCGTTCGAGCACGGCCAGGCAGACGGGATCCGGATTGCGCCGCGTTTCACGCGGAGAACGACGACGCGAATGCCCTCTCGGGCCAAGCCGCAGATGTGGTCGAAGTGTTCTTCCAGCTCGGGGGCCGCGCCGAAGAAGAATTCGCCCTCGAGACTGAAGATGCGGATGCGGCCGCAGGGGGGATCGGAGGAAATGCGTTCGCGGACGACCCGCTCGGGGGCCAGCACCAGCTCGGTCATGTGAATGCGGGCGGCCCGCGGCACGTAGAACAAGAACGATAAAAAGACGCCGATCAGGATGCAGAATTCGACCGAGATGGCCACCGCCGAGATGGCCGTCAGCCCGACAATCCAGGCATCCGAGCGGGACGTTGTTAGGTGATAGCGGAGCTGCGTTCGGTCGACGAGCCGCCAGGCCGCCAGCATCAGGATGCCGGCCAGTCCCGAGCGCGGAATGTAATACGCGAAGCGAGCGAACAAGAGCACCGTGAGCGCCACGGTCGCCGCGCAGATCACGCCCGACCATTGCGTTTGGGCGCCGGCTTGCTGGTTGATCGTCGAGCGAGTGAGCGAGCCGGAGCCAGGATAGCATTGAAAGAAGCTGCCGGTCAGGTTTGCGAGCCCCTCGCTCAGGCATTGCTGATTGATGTCGAGCTTCTGACCGGTCTGCGCGGCGATGGCCTTGGCCATGGCGATCGCCTCGAGCAATCCCAAGAGCGCGATGGCCAGGCTGCTACCCGACAAGGCCCGCACGTGGCCCCAATCGAGCTTGGGCATTTTAAAGGAGGGCAGCTCGGCCGGGATCGTTTTCACGACAGCAACTCCCTGCGCATCGAGCCCAAACGCCCAGACCACGGCCGCCATGCTCATGATGGCGATCAACAGCGCGGGCAGCGGGAACCGCAGGTGCCGATTGAAGTAGCTCAGCCCCAGCGCAATGACGATCGTGCCGAGGCCGACCAGGAGCGTCGGCCAATTTGTCTGGGCGATGTGAGAGATGGTGAGCCAAAAGCGAGTGAGAAATGCTTCCTCGCCGGTGCCGGCTGAGGGCAGACCGAGCAGATTTTTGACCTGGTCGAGCACGATGAGAATGCCGGCCCCCAACGTGAAGCCGACGATCACCGCGTGCGAGATGTAGCGGTTCAGGTCGCCCAGTCGCAGCAACGTGATCAGCGCCTGGACGGCGCCGACCAGAAACGCGAGCAAGATCGCCAATTGCGGGCGATCCGCATCGGGAAAGGCGACGAGGGCGCTCAGGACGGCGATGGAAATTGCGTTCGTCGGCCCATTGATCAGCTGTTTCGAAGAGTCGAAGAGTGCCCCGACCGCCGTCATCACGATGGCCGTATACAGGCCGTAATAAGCCGGCAGTCCGGCCACCTGGGCGTAGGCCATCGCCTGCGGGACGGCCACCGTGGCGACGGTCACGCCGGCCATCGCGTCGAGGCCGAAGGAGCGCCGTGAATAAGTCCGCAACGAGTCGAAGGCGGGAACAATTCGGAAAAAGGTTTCCCGCCAGTTGTCGCCCGCCGGTCCGTTGCCGGCGCTCTGTTCTCCCGTTGATGGATTGGCCGTCAGGACGCGAGGCATTCACCCAAACCTGGCTGTGGCAAGCGAAACGGAACTTTGAGCGAAAATGGAAAATTGTGCGGTAAGAGTCAGACGGATCATAACGGGAACGCACCCCCGACGCAGGCGATGCGGGGCAGATCGTTCGCAGGCGCTAGACGTCGAACGACTGGTTGGCGACGGGGATCACGGGGTCTTCGTCGCACAGGTCGTGCAGGATGCCGGCCAGCGATTGGGCGGCCGCGCGCTCGCCATGGACGAGGAACGCCCGGCCGATGTGCGACTCGGCCGACATCTGCGAGAAGTACCACTTGAAGTCTTCTGCGTCGGCGTGGGCCGACAGGCCGTCGAGCTTTTCGACACGCGCCCGCAAATGGTACGAGCGGTCGAGGATTGTCACAACGGGTTGTCGCTCGGCGATGCGGCGGCCCAGCGTGTGCTCCGCCTGAAAGCCAATCAGGGCGATCGTGTTGCGAGGGTCTTCAATGGCGTGCTTGAGATGATGGCGGACGCGGCCGCTCTCGCACATTCCGCTCGCGGCAATCACCACGTACGGGCCGGTCCGCCGATTGAGCTGCATGCTTTCTTGTGGCGACTGAATGTAAGTCAGCATCGGGAAGTCGAACAGCTCGCGGTCGCTACGGAGCACGCGGAGGGCTGCCGCGTCGAGCAGCTCGTGGTGGCGTTCGTAGATCTCCGTCACGCGGTTGGCGAGCGGACTGTCGACGAAAACGGGAATCCGCGGCAGCCGTCCGGCCTGGGCCAGCTCGCGCAGAAAATAGATGACCTGCTGCGTGCGACCCAGGCTGAATGCCGGAATGACCACGCGGCCTTCGTCCGCTTCGGCCCGCTGGATGATGGCAAGCAAGCGATCTTTCAGGGTATCGGCACGAGCGTGGACGGAACCGCCATACGTCGATTCGGTGATCAACACGTCGCATCCGCCAACCGGCTGCGGATCGCGCAAGAGCGGCAGCCCGCGACGTCCCAGGTCGCCCGTGAAGACGATGCGGCGCACTTCCCCACCGTCGTCGAGGTCCAGCTCCGTCACGGCCGAGCCGAGAATGTGGCCCGCTTCGGAGAACCGCAGCCGCAGCGCGGGGGACAGTTCGTGCCATTCGGCGTAGTCGAGCGGCTCGAACAGCTTGATCGCGCCTTGGACTTCTTGTTCGCCGTAGAGCGGCTCGATTTCCGGAGTGTCCGGCGGCCGGTGGGCGTTGAGATAGCGCGCATCCTCGCGCTGAATGTGCAAACTGTCCTTGAGCATGACGGCGGCCAGGTCGGCCGTCGCCGGCGTGCAGAAAATCGGTCCGCGATAGCCGGCGCGAAAGAGGCCGGGAAGGTTGCCGCAATGATCGATGTGGGCGTGCGACAGAATCACGCCGTCGAGCGATTTGGGCTGGCAGCGAAGCTGGCTGTTTTTGGCGCGGCTCTCCGCGCGCGTCCCTGAAACAGTCCGCAGTCGAGCAGCAGGCGCAGCGTGTCGGTTTCGATCAGGTGCTGGCTGCCCGTCACTTCGCCGGCCGCGCCGTAAAACGTGATTTTCAAAGCGTGGGCTTTCTGCTCGTGGGCTGCTACCGGCGCCCGGGCGACAAATTATTTCGAGCGGGGCGCGGCGGCGGGGACCGACGGTGCGGGCGTCGCACCAGCCGGCGCAGGAGCGGGCGTCGCGGCGGTAGCCGCAGGTGTGGGTCCAGTTGGCTGCAGCGAGTGGACCACCAGCATGCCGGCTCCGGTCACGAGCGACACGTCGGCAAAATTAAAGACGGGCCAATGAAACGCCCCGAACGTGAAGAGCAGGAAGTCGCGGACGGCCAACACCGTGCCGCCGTTCTCGTCGATGCATTGCGGCAGCCCGATGCGGTCGTAAAGATTGCCGAGCGTCCCCCCCAGAATGAGCGAGAGCGCGACGGTCAGCCACCAGCTGCGCGGCTCGAAAGCCGAAAAGCCACGTCGGAATGCCGACGACGGCCGCTCCGCTCAGCGCGGCGAAGAGCCAGGTGTAGCCTTGCCCGACGCCCCAGAGCGCGCCGCGGTTGAAACTGGTGAACAGGCGAAACGTGACCCAGCCGTTGAGATAGGCGACGCTGCTGCCGCTGCTCTCCGGCGGAGCGGCGAAGACGGCGTGCTGGCCGCGGACGACCGGTTCCCTGTCGGTGCCGGGATAGCCCAGGTCGCGGAAGACGAGCGACTTGCTTGCCAGGTCGCCGGCGAGGACGATCGCGGCCACCACGAAGAACACGACGGCCCGATTGACGGGAACGCCGTTCAAGGAGAAAGATTCTCCCGCTTTCGCTCGCATTCGACGCAATTCTTTGCGTACGGGATGGCTTTGAGCCGCAGCTTGGGAATCAGAGACTTGGCGGGCGTCTTGCCATCTTCCTGGCACGACAAGCAAGCGCCGAACGTTCCCGCGTCGATCCGCTTCAGGGCCGCGTCGATCTCGGAGAGTACATCCTGGTCGCTTTCGGCCACGCGCAGGGAAAAGTCCTGCTCGAAGGTTTGTGTGCCCAGTTCGGCAATATGCGTGGGACTTTTCGAGTCGCCGCCGCCGTCATTGCGGTCGAGGGCCTCGCGCGTGAGCTGTTGGACGTCGCCGCGGATACGAGCCTGGAGCGAAAGCAAGGCGCTCCTGAATTCGCTCAGCTCTGCCTTTTTGAACATAGATTTCGGTTCCGCTCGCCGTCGGTACGCCGCAAAAAGCACTTCATTATGGACGCCGCCTCCGAGTGGGTCAAGGTGCGCCGCCGCGAGTGCGAAACGGTTCTTAAGCAGGTGCCGATCAGGTCGAAGCGCGTACAAGGCAATAGGTTGCCGCACGGCATGACAGGCAGAATAGTGCCAGAGCTGTTTGGCTCGCGGGCGACAACTGGGGAGGGCATTCGGTCGGCCTGGGCACGCCTTCAATTGGCGAAGCACCGGATTACCGGCCAGCGTGCGGAGACGAGAGAGACTGAGAGCACGCCAAAGGCGCCGGTGCCACTCTACCGCGCCCGGCCTGCCGTCGCCAAAAAAATCGGGCGGCCAGGGCCGGCAGCTTTCGTGCCGGCCCGGCCGCCGATGTCTGCGACATCACCCACGCATGACGTCGCAGATGTCACAAGTGTGAAGACTCCCAGTTCTGCTAGGCTCCTTTGGCAAATCACGTGCCCGATTGAAAGATGCGTGGAATGTCGCGATCTCTCGCGTTTTTTGCGATCCCGACACGGCGGTCTCGGAAGTGAGCGGTTCCGGAAAAACCGATGTGCGTGCCGATCGGCCAACCGACTCTTGGACGCTCGCGACCCACGAGAACGAAAAGACAGCGAGGAGAATTCCTAAAAGCGGGAAACAGGGCTCGCGTCAGGCTCGATCGCCGCGCATTTACGCTCGTCGCGTTTCCCGCTCGCCGCTCGATAAGGATGTTCGGCTTCGCGGCCCGCGCGTTGATGGAAGCCGGCGGTATTGAGATTGCTCCACCGGCGGCATTTCACAACGCAACTCGCCCGCGGCCGGTCGACTTTCGCATTCTTCGTGTTTTTTCGGCGGCCGTGTGCCTCGTGCGACTTGAAAGTTGCGGGCGAGAGGATTCTATTCCTGTAAACCGAGCTCGATCGTTCAGGGAGTGAAAGCGATCTGGGAGCCCGTTCGTGCCGCAAGTCTTCCCGCGCGATGAATATTCTCTCGAGAGCGTCGCTCTTCGGGAGCCTGCTGGTCGCGGCACTCGTCTTGTGGATCTGCCTGGTCTACACGCGTTCTCCCTACGGCACTGCTGCCGGCGTCATGCGCGTGCAGCAAGTCCCCTTCAGCCATCAGCACCACGTCGGCGTGCTGGGGATCGACTGTCGCTACTGCCACACGACGGTCGAGCATTCGTCCTTCGCCGGACTGCCGCCGACGAAGACCTGTATGAACTGCCACTCGCAAATCTGGGTCGGCAGCGAAGTGCTCCAGCCCGTCCGCGAGAGCTACCAGACGAATAAGCCGCTCAACTGGGATCGGGTCTACAACCTGCCCGGGTTCGTCTATTTCGATCACAGCATTCACGTGAACAAAGGCATCGGCTGCGCGTCGTGCCATGGGCGGATCGATGAAATGCCGTTCACCTATCAGGCCAAGTCGCTGTTGATGGAGTGGTGCCTCGACTGCCACCGGCATCCGGAGCGCGAGATTCGGCCGCGGGAGGAGGTCTTCAATATGAAGTACAAGCAGCCGGCCGATCAGATCGAGCTGGGCCACCGGCTGGTGAAGAAATACGGCATCGCCAACGAGACCAAGCTGACTAGCTGCAGCGTGTGTCACCGATGAGCAACCGCAAGGATCTCGCATCCGAACTGGCGGAACTGGAACGGTCGCTCGGCGGCACGTCCGGCCGGCGCGTACTGGCGCAGTCTCGACGAGCTCGCGGGCACGCCCGCTTTTCAGAAACTGATGCGTCGCGAGTTCCCAAGCCAGGCCGATATTTGGCCCGATTCGCTCAGCCGCCGCCACTTCTTGTCGCTGATGGGGGCGTCGCTGGCGCTGGCAGGATTGTCCGGCTGCTCGGTCAAGCCGGCGCCGATGGGGAAGATTGTTCCCTATGTCACGCCGCCGCACGAAATCGTCCCGGGCGAGCCGCTCTTTTATGCGACCGCCCAACCGCTGCCCGGCGGCGCCGTTGGTCTCTTGGTCGAAAGTCACATGGGACGCCCGACGAAGATCGAGGGCAACCCGGATCACCCGGCCAGCGGCGGCGCGACGAGCCTCTATCACCAGGCGTCGATCCTCACGCTGTACGATCCCGATCGCTCGCAGACCGTCACCTATCTCGGCCGCACGCGAGCCTGGACGGAGGCGGCCGCCGCACTCCGCGCGGCGCTGGCGAACGAGCGTAAAAACGGCGGGGCCGCTGTGCGGATACTGAGTGAGCCGATCCTTTCGCCCTCGCTCGCGGCGCAGCGCGAGCGGCTCTTGAAGTCGCTTCCCAAAGCGAAGTGGCACGTCTACGAACCGCTGCCGCAAGACTCGCGGCTGGAGGCGATTCGCCTCGCCTTCGGCCAGGATCTCGATTGCCATTACGGCTTTAAGCAGGCCGACGTGGTGCTTTCGCTCGACGCCGACTTCCTGGGGAGCGAGCCGGGCAACCTCCGCGGAATCGCCGACTTCATGTCGCGGCGGCGGATCCGGACGACGGCGGCCGACGCGGAAAAAGCGTCGATGAATCGCCTCTATTGCATCGAGACCGAAGTTACTTGCACGGGTGCGAAGGCCGACCACCGCCTCGCCGTCCGCGTGCAGGACGTCGAAGGATTGGCCCGTGCCCTGGCGGCGAAGCTGGGCGCGCTCGGCGGCGAACAGTCGCAGCGTCCGCCGCGGCCGAAACGGCCGGCACCCACGACAAATGGATCACGGCCGTCGCCAAGGATCTGTCAGCCCATCACGGCCGCGCGGTGGTGGTCGCCGGCAAGCGGCAGCCGGCTGCCGTGCACCTGCTGGCGATCGCCATCAACCAGAAGCTGGGTGGCGTCGGGCAGACGGTCTTTTACACGCGGCCGGTCACCGAGGGGCCCACCGCGCGGATCGACTCGCTGCGCGAGCTGGCCGACGACATGCGGCAGGATCGCGTGCGGCTGCTCTTGGTGCTCGACGCCAATCCCGTCTACTCGGCACCCGTCGACTTCAAATTCACCGAGGCCTTGGAACACGTTCCGCTGCGTGTCCACTTCGGACTCTTCCAGGACGAAACGGCGCGGCGCTGCCACTGGCACCTTAACCAGGCTCACTTTCTGGAAACGTGGGGCGATGCCTGGGCGTTCGATGGCACGGCCTCCATCATGCAGCCGTTGATCGAGCCCCTCTATCGCGGGCGCTCGGCCGTCGAATTGGTGGCTTTCCTGGCAACGCTTGCACGAAACGCCGGGCGAGGAACTGGTCCGCGGCCGCTGGCGCGATTATTGGAACACGCAAACGCGCGGTCCCAAATCGGACGAAGCCTTCGACCAGTTCTGGAAGAGTGCCCTGCACAATGGCACGGTCGCTGGCACCGGTTTCCCGATCAAGACGGTGTCGCTCGCCGACAACTGGCAGCGCCATTTAGGGTCGCCTGAGGCCAACGCAGGAAGCGGCGCCTCGAGCGCGCCTGCGGGCGGGGGATCGAATCAAACCGGCGAGTCTTTCGAGCTGGCTTTCGCTCCCGACCCGACCGTCTTGGACGGGTCGTTTGCCAACAACGGCTGGCTGCAAGAATGCCCGAAGCCGAGCAGCACCCTGACCTGGGACAACGCGGCCTTAATGAGTCCCGCGACGGCGCGGCACTTGGGCGTCGAATACGGCGAATATGCTCACGGCGGCGAGCACGGCGGCTTTAAGATGCCCGTCGTCGAGCTGACTTTCGACGGACGCAGTGTCGAGGCTCCCGCTTGGATCGTGCCGGGCCACGCGGACGGCTCCATCACGATTCATTTCGGCTACGGCCGCGAGTTTGCGGGCCGGGTCGGGGGCCAGGCGGAGCAGCGCGTGGGCTTCAACGCCTACGCGCTCCGGACGGCTGCACAGCCTTGGTTCGTTCCGAGCGTCCGCGTGACCAAGACCGATCGGACGCATCTCCTGGCGTGCACCCAAGAGCACCACTTGATGGAGAACCGTGATCTGGTCCGCTCCGCCACGCTGGAGGAATTCAAGCAGAAGCCCGACTTCGCGGCCGAGCCTGAGAAGAAAAAGGAAGCCGAGGAAACGCACCGCGCGACGCCGCCCTTGGAGTTCTATCCGCCCCTCGAGCAGGCGGCGGCAACTCCGAAATGGGGCATGGTGATCGATCTGACGACGTGCGTCGGCTGCAAGGCGTGCGTCGTCGCCTGTCAGGCGGAAAACAACATCCCCGTCGTCGGCAAGGAGCAAGTGGCAGCCGGCCGCGAGATGCATTGGCTGCGGATCGATCGGTACGTCAGCGGAACGGCCGACGAGCCGCAGGAATTTCATTTCCAGCCGGTTCCCTGCATGCACTGCGAGAAGGCCCCCTGCGAATACGTTTGCCCCGTCGAAGCCACCGTCCACAGTGCCGAGGGGCTCAACGACATGGTCTACAACCGCTGCGTCGGCACGCGGTTTTGCTCCAACAACTGTTCGTACAAAGTCCGCCGGTTTAACTTCTTCCACTACGCCGACTTCGAGACGCCCAGTCTCCGCCTGCAATACAACCCCGACGTCACCGTTCGTTCGCGCGGCGTGATGGAGAAGTGCTCGTACTGCGTGCAGCGGATTCGCCACGCCCAAATCGACGCCGACCGGGACGACCGGCCGATCGCTGATGGCGAGGTCGTCACCGCCTGCCAGGCAGCCTGTCCGGCTGGGTCGATTGCATTCGGCGATTTGAGCAACTCGGCGGCCACGGTCGCGAAGTGGCAGGCGTCACCGCTTAACTACGCGCTTCTGGCAGAGTTAGGCACACGGCCGCGGACGACGTACCTGGCCGCCGTCCGCAATCCAAACCCCGAGCTGGAGGGGGCCTGACATGCCGAGAGCCGCAGGGGCGAGTCCGGCGGACGCCGCGCGACAAACCGCGGCGTCCGATGAGCTGCGGTACGTCCCCGTCGGCCATAGTTTTGCCTCGGTGACCGACCAAATCTCGGACCTGGTGCTCGGCCGTGCCACCCGCATGGGCTGGTACGTGACCTTCGCAGCCGGCTCGTTTCTGTTGCTGATGTTTTCCGGCGTTGTCGTATACCTGCTCGCCAAAGGGGTGGGCATCTGGGGGATCAACGTCCCCGTCGGCTGGTGCTTCGCGATCACGAGCTTCGTCTGGTGGATCGGCATCGGCCACGCCGGCACCCTGATCTCGGCCATTCTGGTGTTGCTGCATCAGAAATGGCGGACGTCGATCAACCGCATCGCCGAGGCGATGACCATCTTCGCCGTCATGTGCGCCGGCACGTTCCCACTCCTGCACCTGGGACGCCCGTGGTACTTCTATTGGCTGTTGCCTTATCCCAACACGATGAAGCTGTGGCCGCAGTTCCGCAGTGCGCTGGTGTGGGACGTCTTTGCCGTCAGCACGTATTTCACCGTGTCGCTGATGTTCTGGTACATGGGGATGATTCCCGACTTTGCCACGCTGCGCGACCGAGCCACGAAGAAGCGCTGGCAGATGGCTTACGGCATGCTGGCGATGGGCTGGCGCAATTCGGCCCGGCACTGGCATCGCTATCAGATGGCCTATTTGCTCTTGGCCGGACTCGCAACGCCGCTCGTCATCTCGGTGCACTCGGTCGTGAGCTCGGACTTTGCCATTTCGCTAGAGCCCGGCTGGCACGAGACGGTCTTTCCCCCCTACTTCGTCGCCGGCGCCCTGCTCTCAGGCTTCGCGATGGTCATCGCGCTGGCGATCCCCATGCGGCACTACTACGGCATCAAGGATTTCATCAGCCTGAGTCACTTGGAGGTGATGGCCAAGATCCTGTTGGCGACGTCGTTCTTCACTTCTTACGGCTACTTCAGCGAGCAGTTCATCACCTGGATTTCGGGCGAAACCTACGACAAGTACGTTTACCTCAACATCCTGATCGGCTGGCGGCAGTACGCCGTGATCACGTGGATCACCCTCGTGCTGCGTGTTCATCGCGCCGCAGTTGTTTTGGATTCCGCGGTTCCGCCGCAACGAGAAGGTGCTGTTTGTCGTTTCGGTGCTGGTGCTGGCGGGCATGTGGATGGAGCGGTACTTGCTCATCACCACCAGCCTGAGCCGCGATTTCCTGCCGTCTTCGTGGGGCATCTTCCAGCCGACGATTTGGGACATCCTGACTTACGTCGGGTCGATCGGACTGTTCGTCGTCACGTTTTTGTTGTTCTGCCGCTTTCTGCCGATGATCTCGATGTGCGAAATGCGGGGCCTGTTGCCGGGCTCGCGCGGGCACGAGGAGGGGCGATGACGTCGGACGCAAAGCCCAAACTCTTCGGCCTGATGGCGGAGTTCGCTTCCGTCGACGCGCTGTTCGCGGCCACCCGCCGTGCGCGGCAGGCAGGCTATCGCGAGATGGACGCGTACACGCCCTACGCTGTCGAGGGACTGGCCGAGGAGCTGGGCGAGGGGAAAACCCGCGTCCCCGTGGTCGTGCTGATCGGCGGGTTGGTGGGGGCGGGCGCCGGCTTCCTGATGCAGTACTGGTCGATGGCCGTCGACTATCCGTTCAACGCCGGCGGCCGCCCGCTCAACAGTTGGCCCGCCTTCATTCCAATCGCGTTCGAGATGATGATCCTCGTCGCGTCAATTTCGGCGTTTCTGAGCATGCTGTTCATGAACGACCTGCCGCGACCCCACCATCCGCTGTTCAACGTGCCGCAGTTCGCGCGGGCCAGTCAGGATCGCTTTTTCCTTTGCATCGAGGCGACCGATCCAAAATTCGATGCGGAGCGGACGCTGGAGTTTTTGTCGGCGGCCGAGTCGCACCTCGGCATCGTGGAAGTGCCGATGGACCCGCCCGCCGCCCCGAGCGAAACGTCCCTTGAGCAGACGCATGTGGCCGTGATGTCATGAGCGTGCACGACACAAAATCACGCGGCATTCGAGCGCACGATCATCTCGTGGCGTCCGTTCTGCTGCTGGTTCTGTCCGGCTGCCAGCAGCAGATGGCCAGCCAGCCGAGCTATCATCCGCTCGAGGCATCGACCTTCTTTGCCGATGGCCAAGCGTCGCGGCCCATCGTCAAAGGGACGGTCGCCCGGGGACATCTGGAGCTCGATTGGCACCTTTACACGGGCCGCATTCCTGGGGCGAACGCCAAGGCCGAGGCGTCGCGGATTGAAACGCCCAAGCCGACGGGCCAAAACGTGGGCGCCAACAAGGCCGACTTCGATCGTGGACGATTCGTCGACACGTTTCCGGAACCGGTCACGCAGAAGATGATCGAGCATGGCTACCACCGCTTTATGATCTATTGCGTCGTCTGCCACGATCCGATGGGAACCGGACGCGGCAAGATCGTCGAGCGGGGTTACATTCATCCCCCCTCGTTTCACATCGCCCGTTTGCGGACAGCGCCGGTTGGCCGCCTGTTCGCGGTGGCGACGGAGGGTTACGGAGCGATGCCCTCGTACGAGTCGCAGATTTCGGCCCGCGACCGCTGGGCCATCGTTGCCTTCATTCGCGCTTTGCAGCTGAGCCAGCATTTTCCGGTAGACCAGCTCACACCGGACATGCAAAGCCAACTGGCCGCCGCACGCTCGGCAAAGGAGGGGCCGTGACCAGCGCCGCCTCCGATCACCTGAACGATGTCCGTTGGGGCCGCTGGTCTCTGCTGGTCGGCTGCATCGCGCTCGGACTCTGCGTGATCGGCGCGCTCTTGGGCGATCCGGACCAGTTCTTCCGGGCGTATCTCGCCGCGTACATGTTCGTACTGGGGCTTGGGCTCGGCGGCCTGGCGATCCTGATGATCTACCATCTGACGGGGGGCGCCTGGGGCTATCTGATTCGCCGCGTGCTCGAGGCGCAGATGCGCACGCTGCCTTTAATGGCCCTCTTGTTCGTGCCAATCGGCTTCGGGATCGAGGCACTCTATCTGTGGGCGCGGCCGGATCTCGTGCGTGCGGACGAACGGCTGCAGAGCCAACAGTTTTATCTGAACAAGGATTTCTTCCTGGGACGGGCGGCGATCTACTTTGCTATCTGGCTCTTCTTCGCGCTGCTGCTCACGCTGCGATCTCGCCGGCAGGACCAGACTGACGACGAGCGTATTCCAAACGGCCTGGAGCGGCTGGGCGAAATCGGCCTGGTGCTGTTTGGCACGACGATGCACTTCGCCGCGTTCGACTGGCTCGAAACGCTGCAACCGACTTTCCACTCCACGATCTTTCCGATGCTGGTGGTCTCGGGCCAGCTGCTCAGTGCGCAGGCGCTTGCGGTGATCGTGTTCATCGCCTTTGTGCTTCCGCGGGATGCCGCCTCGATTGCTTCACGGCGGGCACTCAACGATTTGGGCAACATCCTGTTTGCCTTCCTGGTGATCTGGGCCTACATGAATTTCTTCCAGTTCATGTTGATCTGGATTGCCAACCTGTCGTCCGACTGCGCTCTGGTACGCGCCGCGGTCGCAGGGAGCCTGGCGGCCGCTGGTATGGGCCCTGTGTTTTGCGAACTTCGTGATTCCGTTCTTCCTGCTGTTGATGCGGTCGATCAAGCAGCATCCGCCCAGCCTCGCGAAGGTGGCCGCGCTGATTTTGTTCTCGCAGGTGGTCTTCAACTACTACCTGGTGGTGCCCGTCTTTCAGGCCCCCGGTTTGCTTGAGCATTGGATGGATTTTGTGATGCCGGTCGGGCTGGGGGGAATTTGGTTTGCGTTGTTCGTCAATCGGCTGCGGAGCCGACCGTTGTTGCCGGTCCACGATCCGAACCGGGAAAAGGCCGCGCACCTACGGACCTTGGATGAGGAAGACCTCGAACGCGAGCACGTGCTGGTGCATTCGGGGACTTAAGGGCCTAACGCGTCGCAATCCGCCATGTCTGATCCCAACACCAATCGCGATGCCGAACACGCGCTGGAGCCGAGTGCCGGGGCCGAACCGCCGTCCCCGGTGCGGCCTGAGAATCGTTACGAAGAGACCGATGCCAGCTTTCGCGCCGTGACAATCGTGGCCGTCGTCGGCTGCGTGATTGGCGCGGTCGTGTTCGTCGCCGTGCGGGGATTTTACTGGGCGGCCCTCGAGTCGCAGCCGCCGGCTCGCGCCACGACATTCACCGCTCCGGAAAACCCGACCGAGCAACTGCCGCCGGAGCCGCGGTTGGAACTGCTGGACCGCCAGCAGAAAACGCCTGCCTCCAATGTCTCGCGCTGGGAGCGAGGCGAAGAGAAATCCTTAGAGACCTATGGCACTTCCGACGAAAAAGGTTTCGTGCGAATTCCGCTCAAGGAGGCGATGCACATCGTCGTGGGACAATTGCCCGCCCGCAAAGCTGCCGATCAACCCAAGTTCCCCGACAGAGGGCTGATCGACGCCGGCGAATCGAACTCGGGCCGAATGTTTCGAGGAGGCTCGCCATGAGGCGCGCGGCCCTGTCCGTACTCATCCTTGGCTCGGTGCTCTTGGCCGGTGCGCCTGCCCTTTCTCGTGCCGCGGCGCCGCTGCCGCCGATTTTGACGAAGGTGACTTTCGAGCAGCGGCTTAATGAAACGGTCCCGCTCGACGCGGCCTTCCGCGATGAGGACGGTCACGAGGTCAAGTTGGGAAAGTACTTCGGTGCGCAGCCGGTCGTGTTGGTGATGGCCTATTTTCGCTGCCCGATGCTCTGTACGCAGGTGCTCAATGGGACGGTCGAGGGTTTGCGGGAAAGTGAGCTGACCATCGGCAAGGACTTCCGCGTGGTCACCATCAGCTTCGATCCGAGCGATTCGCCGCGGATGGCCACGGCCAAGAAGGCCAATTACATCCGCGCCTACGCGGATCCGCGGGCGGCGGCCGACTGGCATTTTTTGACAGGCACGAAAGACTCAATCGACCGCGTCGCCCAGGCCATCGGCTTTCGGTACGCCTATGACGAGGCCAGCGATCAGTACGCGCACGCGGCGGGAATTGTCGTGCTGACGCCGGGCGGCAAGATCTCTCGCTACTTTTACGACGTGCACTACTCCGGCCGCGATCTCCGCCTGGGACTGGTCGAGGCGTCGCAAAACCGGATCGGCACGGCCATCGATCAGGTGCTGCTCTTTTGCTTCCACTACGACCCGACGGCCGGCCGCTACGGCGCGGCCGTGATGAACTTCGTCCGCGCCGGCGGCGTGTTGACGGTGATCGGCTTGCTGGTGTTTTACGTGGCCTTGATGCGGGGCGAGCGACGGCGTCGCGGATTGCTGGCGGCGGCCGTGCCCGTCGTCCGTGCCAACGGCGAATTGACCGGCTGACGAGGATGTGATGCTCGATTCGGCCAAAAGTGCCTGGTTTCCACCCGAAGCGTCGACGACGGCTGCGCACGTCGACTTGTTGCTCTATTTCCTGTTGGCCGTCTGCGGATCGGTCGGGCTGCTCGTCGCCTTTCTGATGATCTACTTCTGCATTCGCTACCGGCGGCGTCCAGGCGCCGGCCGGCCGGCCCGTACGCACGCTTCGCACGCGCTCGAGTGGTTCTGGACCATCGTGCCATTTTTCATCTTCATGGGAATCTTCGTCTGGGGAGCCGTCGTCTATGTCGACGCGTACCACGCTCCGCCCGACTCGATCCCCGTGTACGGCATTGGCAAGCAGTGGATGTGGAAGTTCCAGCATCCCGAGGGGCAGCGCGAAATCAACACGCTGCACGTCCCGCTCGGCCGGCCCGTGCAGGTGCTGCTCACGTCCGAGGACGTGATCCACAGCTTCTTCATCCCCGCCTTTCGCGTGCACATGGATGTCCTGCCCAACCGCTATACGTCGGTTTGGTTCGAGGCGACCAAGCCGGGCGAATACCACCTCTTCTGTTCGCAATACTGCGGCACCAATCACGCCGGCATGATCGGCACGGTCGTGGTGATGGAGCAGGCGGACTTCGAGAGCTGGCTGTCGCTGCATGCGGAAGGGTCGCTGGCACTCGAGGGGCGGAAGGTCTTCCTCAAATACCGCTGCATCAGCTGCCATAGCGCCACGGCCGGCGCGCGGGCTCCGGTTCTCGAGGGGCTGTACGGAAACATCGCGCGGCTGAACAACGGCCGCTCGGTCGTGGCGGACGACGCGTACATTCGCGAATCGATCCTCGATCCGGGAGCGAAGATCGCCGCCGGCTGGGAAAACATCATGCCGACGTTCCGCGGCCAGATCAGCGAGGAGGAGATCTACGCCCTGATTTCCTACTTCCGTTCGTTGCAGCGGGGCGAGACGCCGCGCCGCGTCGAAGAGTATCCGCCGCCGACTTCGACGCCCCCGATCAACACCACCGCACCGGACAGCAGCGCGACCGAGGGCAAATCGACCGCGCCGAAAGAGCCCTGACGGAGCCGCCATGACGATCGCCACCCTGCCCGTTTCCGCCTCTCAGCCGGTCGAGCCGCCGGCCGAGGGGTCGAACTACCTCAA
Source organism: uncultured Planctomycetaceae bacterium (assembly GCA_963813715.1). GTDB lineage: Bacteria > Planctomycetota > Planctomycetia > Planctomycetales > Planctomycetaceae > DASPSM01. The sequence goes on from CAWFAK010000017.1 coordinate 637,385, forward strand.
CGTTTCGTACGGCGTCGTCTCGTGGCTGTTGACCAAAGATCACAAGCGGATCGCCATCCTCTACTTGATCAGCGTCACGGCGATGTTTCTGCTGGGCGGCCTGGCCATCTCCATCGTGCGGCTGCACCTGATGACACCTCAGGGGACCCTCGTCTCGGCCGACACGTACAACCGGCTGTTCACGATGCACGGCGTGATCATGGTCTTCTTCTTCTTGGTGCCGGTCGCGCCGGCCGTGCTGGGTAATTTCTGCCTGCCCCTGATGATTGGGGCCAAAGACCTGGCCTTTCCCCGGATCAATCTGCTGAGCTGGTATCTGTACGTGATCGGTGGCGCCTGGACGCTGTTTGCGATGCTGACCGAAGGGGTCGACACCGGCTGGACGTTTTACGCTCCCTACAGCTCACAGGCGACGCACTACAACGTGGTCCCCACGCTCATCGGCCTGGTGCTGGCCGGCTTCTCGTCGCTGTTCACCGGGCTCAACTTCATCGTCACCACGCACTGGCTGCGGGCGCCGGGCTGACCTGGTTCCGCTTGCCAATCTTCGTCTGGGCGATGTACGCGACCAGCTTCATCTCGCTTTTGGCCGTCCCCGTGCTCGCGATGGCGCTGATCCTGCTGATGCTCGAGCGGCTCTTGCACATCGGCATTTTCGATCCGGCCTTGGGGGGCGATCCCCTGCTGTTCCAGCATCTGTTTTGGTTTTACTCCCACCCGGCGGTCTACATCATGATCCTGCCGGGGATGGGCATCGTCAGCGAAGTGATTCCCTGCTTCGCCCGCAAGTCGCTGTTTGGTTACACGTTCGTGGCCTATTCGTCGCTGGCCATCGCCTTTTTGAGCTTTCTGGTCTGGGCCCATCACATGTTCGTGGCGGGCATCACGCTGTATGCGGCACTGGTCTTCTCCTGCCTGAGCTTTTTGGTGGCCGTGCCGTCGGCGATCAAGGTCTTCAACTGGACGGCCACGCTCTACAAGGGGTCGATTGCCTTCGAAACGCCCATGCTGTTTTGCCTGGGGTTCGTGGCGCTGTTTACGGCCGGCGGACTGACCGGGCTCTTTCTGGCGACGCTGGGTGTCGACATTCACGTGCACGACACCTACTTCGTGATCGCCCACTTCCACTTCATCATGGTGGGCGGCATGGTAATGGCTTACATGGGCGGGCTGCATTTTTGGTGGCCCAAGATGACGGGCCGCATGTATTCGCAATGGTGGTCGCGGCTGGCCGCGCTGATCATCTTCGTCGGCTTCTTCCTCACGTTCCTGCCGCAGTTCATCGTCGGCTACAACGGGATGCCCCGGCGGTATTACCAGTACGTTCCGGAATTCCAGGTGTGGAACGTGCTTTCGTCGGCGGGCGCCTCGATCCTCGCGGTCGGCTACCTGTTGCCGCTGGGATACCTGCTCTACTCGCTCCGCTATGGTCCGCGGACGGGAAGCAACCCGTGGGGCGCGACCGGGCTGGAGTGGACCACGACCTCGCCGCCGCCGCGCGACAACTTCGCCGTCACGCCGATCGTCGTCCGCGGCCCCTACGAATACGACACCGGAAAAGCCCAGAATGAGCCTTAGAGATACGCTCTTCACACAGGCCGAGCAGAAGGCCCTCTTCGATCACACGTTCCTCGCGCGGGACCGGCTCGAAGAGCAATACGCCTCGCTGCCTCACCAGAGCGAGACGGCCGCCTTCGGCATGTGGGTCTTTCTGGCGACGGAGGTAATGTTTTTCGGCACGCTCTTCGTCGCGGTCGGCGCGTATTGGATCTTTTCTCCGAAAACGATCGAGCGGGCGAGCCTCGAGCTCAACTGGGTCATCGGTGGGATCAATACGGTCGTGCTCTTGGTCAGCAGCCTGATGATGGTGCTGGCGATTCACGCGGCGCAGCTCAATCGGCAGCGTGAAGTGTTTCGCTACCTCGTGCTGACGGCCGGCCTGGGAGTCCTCTTTCTTTGCTTCAAGGCGCTCGAATACTACATCGATTACAAGGAAAACCTGATTCCGGGCTTCAAGTTCGACGATGCCGAGTGGATTGCCCGCGGCGTCGATGCCAGCCAACTCGGCTATGTGAAAATGTTCCTGTTTCTCTACTGGACAATGACCGGCTTCCACGCGATCCACGTGACGATCGGCATCGGCGTCGTGGTGGTGATGGCCGTACTCACGCGGCGGGGCCATTTCTCGGCCGAATATTATTCGCCTCTCGACGTCACGGGGCTGTACTGGCACTTCGTCGACATCGTTTGGATCTTTGTGTTCCCCACGTTGTATTTGCTGGGCACCCACACGTTGTGACGTCCGCCGACCGAGGTTCGCGATGTCGAGCAAAATCACTCCGGCCAACACGTACATTGTCGTGCTGATTGCGCTGTTGGTGTTGACGGTCTTGACGGTCGGGGTCTCGTTCGTGCCGCTGCCGCCGATCGGGCACGTGGTCGCGGGGCTGTCGATCGCCGCGCTCAAGGCCACGCTCGTCGTGCTGATCTTCATGCACGCGCTGCACAGCCCGCGAATCACGTGGTGCGTGATCGTGGCGTCGATCGCTTGGGTGTTGATTCTGTTTTCGCTGACGTACGCCGACTACCTGACGCGGGGCTCGCTCCCGCAAATGCCCGGTCACTAGTCGCGTTTGAGTTCCGCAAGGTCCGACCATGAACCGTCCGCCCGAAGCCAAGTCGCAGCCGCTGGGATTGGGAGTGGCGTCGGTGGTGTTGGGGGTGATCAGCACGCTCTTATTTTTCCTGCCGATTCTGGCGACACCCATCGCTCTGATCGCGCTGACGCTGGCGGTGATTGGCTGCGCCCTGGGCATGACATCGGGACGCACGAGCTTGCGCTGGTCGGCCGTCGGGCTGGTCGTTTCCGGATTGGCGCTGACCATCAACCTGGCGATCGCCTACGCGCCGAGCGGATTCGAGCACACACCGCCGTCCCCGCCCACCGAGCCGGTCCCGGGCGTACCTTACGCGCCGCCACCCGCTCGTTCCGTCAGCTAAGTCGCCCCGCCGTCGCTTACTACTTGCCAGCCGCCTGGTTGACGGGCATCTCGAAGCTGTCGGAAGTCGTGGGGGCGCCCGCCGGCATCTCTTCGCTCGGCGGTACGACGCGCGGCACCGCGGCGCGATTGACCTGCGGCATACTCCAGGCGTCCGGCTGCACCGGTGTGGCCGGCGTAACAAAGTTCGACGTCGGCGTGGGAGCGGGAGCCTCGAAAAATGCGGGAGCAGCTGCAGCCGCCGCGATTCGGTTCTTGGAGTCGCCCGAACGGCCCGCGGCGCCATCGCCTAATTCCGGTGAGAAGAACGAGGCTGGCACGACTGAGCCGGAGGGCGCGAAGTACCCGTTCGCTTGTGGTGCGTTCGGGCCGAGACCGATGGCCGACTGCGGCCCCAGGCTCGACAGGTTTTGCGGGCTGGCCGACGCACTGTGCGACGGCACCGGGACGGGTGTCGGGATCGGTTTTGGTGCCGGCGTGTTAGTCGGGCCCGGCGGACTCACTGACGGGCTGGTCGCGGGCGTCGTCGGGCCGGTACTTTGTGGCACCGTCGATCCCAACCCGAACGGCAGCAGGCTTGCCGGCACACTCGGCAGCGAGCTCGTCGGCTGGCCGGGCGGCACCACGAACTCCGCAGGCTCGGTGTGCGTGAACGGATTGGGCACTCCGTGACTGCGGGCCCACGCTTCACGCAGCGCGTCCGAGTAGGCCTTCGGGCCTTCCCAGAGGCTTTCGGCGACGGTGATGTTGCTTTCCTCGAGGATGGTCCCCGTGCGGTAGTAGAAGTCGGTGATCGCCTGGTTGTACTGAATGATCGCCTGATCGTAGGAAACCTCGGCCTGCACGAGGCTTTGCTGGGCTCGCAACAGCGGATCGGCCGTAGTGCCGCGCAGCTCGTATTGGGCCTTGTAGGCCTGCACGCGCTCAGCGGCCGCGATGCGGCGATTGAGGGCCGATTGGGCGACCGCGTACGAGCGGTCCAGCACTTGAAATGCGTTGCGAATTTCGTGGCTGATGTCGAGTTCCTGGGCCGCCAGAGCCGTACGGGCCCGGGTCAGCCGCAGCTCGAAGTTCCGCTCCTGCGAGTGAGCATTGCGGAAGCCGATCGGGATCGAAGCTTCGAAACCGATGTCCCAGCCCGTTTGACCGGCTTCGACCAGCGAAGCGAAGGCGCTCGAGCCGGGCTGGTTGAGTGTCGATTGCTGGCTGATCAGCCGATCGCCGAAAGCATTGATCTGCGCACCGGCGACCAGGTCGAACCGTGGCATGAGCAGGCTCTTCGAGGCGTCCAGCTGCATCTCGATGCTCTTGATGTTCCACTTCTGCCGGCGAATTTCCGGACGCCGGGTAACGCCTTCGGCGACGGCGATGTGCCAGTCGGGTACGAATTCGGCGACGGATGGCTCGTCACAAGGACGAATGATTCGGCCATCGTTCACGGTCAATCCCAGCAGGCGGCGGAACTGCCCCTCGGTCGTGTAGAGGTTGGAGAGCGACTGCTCGGCCTGGGCCTTGGCGTCGAAGTAGTTTTCGCGGGCCTGCGATTCGTCGGGCGTTGTGCCGCCAGTGAGCCCCTTAAGGCGCTTTGCGTCGATCTGTTCCCACGTCTTGAGCGCGCTCTTCCAGTAGATCACCTGCGCATGATACGTCTGGTAGGCCAGCGACAGGTCCCAGTAGCTGCTCTGCACGTCGCGGATCAGCTGCTGCACGGAGCCCTCGAAGTCGGCAATGGCAATGTCGCTGTTGATCCGCGCAATGACCACGCCTTGCCCCACGCCGGCCGGGTTTTTGCCGATCGGGCCGGCAATGCGGGTGTAGTCGGTGCCGCCACCGGCCAACAACGGGCGGCGGAACTCGGCCCGCACAAAGCCGGTATAGACTTGCGGGAGCAGGTTGCCGACGACGTTGTTCTGCGTGTAGTCCCATTCGTTGATGAACGAGAGCTGACTCGAGTCGGCGAACGTCTTATCGAGCCGCGTGCGAAACTGAGCCGTGTCTTGGATCAAGGTCGGCAGCCCGTTGATCGTCGGCACGCCCGACAGGCCGGCGTTGTTTTCGGCCATCGTGTTGTCGTTGAACGTCAGGTTGGACGAGAGCGTGGCATCGAAATCGGAGAGGGCTGCTTCCACGCCCCTCTGTCCGAAGAGGATGCCCGTTTCCTGCACGGCCGGATCGAAGACCGAGGGGATCTGCTCGGGGTTCGTGACGAGCGGGTTCCGCGGCAGCACGAACTGGTCGCGCGTGCGGATGATCTTGTTGTTCATGAGCGCAATGCGCATCGCCTGCCCCAGCGACATGTCCCACAATTGGTCCTTGCGGGGATGCCGTAGCAATGGCGGCTCGAGTGAGGCGAGGGCACCCGGATTGTCGGGGCCCGTTTTGCTCGGGTAGTCGATCTTGGTCGACAGCCCCTTGTAATACTCCAGGTCCGCATGGCCGAAATACGTCAGCGGCTTGGGCGAGGCGGAGCATCCCCCTAAGACGGCAATCAAAATTGCCGCCATCCGAGGCAGTGCTCTGCGAAGAGACCACATCGCTGAGGGTGTCCTGCACCTTGGCCGGGGCCGCAATGCATCAGCCGAAGCTGAGATCAGATTGGAAGTTGAGGCGTGAAAACGAACGAGGCGAGCGGAGGCGAGCGGACGGGAACGGTCGGTTCGGAGAGGTCGATTAGTCGGGGAGACAGGTTGGCGAGTGAGGCTAGGTAGGATGCGAATCGACAGGTAGACTTTGGACGGATCCCAGGCCGGGATGTCGCTATCTTCGTTATCGTCCAGCTAATCAGAAAACTTTGAGCAAACTCCAGGAATTCACAAAACCGCCTCAGAACTTGTTTCAAGATGGGATGACTGGGATGGACGGGTCATTCCAGCACCATGGCCAGCGGTATGTATGGAAATCCCTTTTCAGAGTGAATCCGGCGGCAAAGATTAGGAGAATCGGGCTGAAATCTCAGACCCCGGCCGCTGCTCCGATGTGCAGGCTCGCATTCGACTTTTGCACGTCGGCCTGCCTATCATTTGGAGCCCGTGGGTTGGGCCGCTTCCTCGCCGTACATCCCCGTTGACGAAACTTCAGAGCACAAATGCCGACGATCGATCATTCGAGTTCGGAACCCTTGTATCTGGGCATCGACGTCGGCGGGACGAACATCAAGGCGGGCATCGTCACGGGCGACGGAAAGCCAGTGGCGAAGGCCAGCTTGCCCACGCACGCCGAACGGGGCATCGAACACGGACTGGGCGTGATTTATGCGACGGCCGAAGCGGTGCTCGCGAGCGCGGGTCTCACGCTTGAGCAGATCCAGGCCGTCGGGCTTGCAACGCCAGGAACGATGGACATTCCGGGCGGCTGGCTGCTCGAACCGCCGAACCTCCCCGGCTGGTGGCACGTGCCGATTCGCGACAAGGTCGGGGCACATTTTCAAAAGCCGACCGTTCTGCAGAACGACGCCAACGCGGCCGCGTACGGCGAATTCTGGGTCGGGGCCGCCCGCGACGCGCACAGCCTGGTCTTTTGGACGCTGGGCACCGGGATCGGCTGCGGGATTATTGTCGATCACGTGATCATTGAAGGCGAACACTCGCACGGTTCCGAGTGTGGCCACATCATCATCGACATGGACAGCTCGCGCAAATCGGCCGCCGGCCAGAACGGCACGCTCGAGGCGTTCTGCGGCGCCAGGGCGGTGGTGCAGCGCTGCGAGGAAGCGCTCGCTTCAGGCCGCGATTCGGTGCTGCACGCGAGGATCAAAAACGGCGAGGAACTGACTCCGCTATTGATCGCCGAGGCGGCCGAGGCCGGCGACCGTGTGGCAGACGGCGTGGTGATGGATACGGCCCGCTATCTCGGGATCGGCACCACCACGCTGATGCACACAATCAATCCGTCCATGTTTCTGTTCGGTGGCGCGATGACCTTCGGCCGCAATGACTCGCCGCTTGGCCGCCGCTTTCTGCAGGCGATCAAGGACGAAGTCAAAAAGCGGGCGTTTCACGTCCCGTACGAGCGGACGATCATTGATTTCGCCACCCTTGGGGGAGACGCCGGTTACATCGGCGCGGCCGGCTGTGCGCGGCTCAAGTTCCCGCCCGCCTCGCCTTAAGCCTGAGCTTCAGCCGGCGCGGCTACCCAGATTAGCATCGGTGGGGGGCCGAGTGGCGGGCTCTCTCTGCTAAAAAGAGAGCGGTTTTGACTCGGCCGGCCAGCGGCTTTGTTCGGCAGCGAGATCCTGGGACGTGCCCGCGCCGACCCGAGCCAACAGCAGAATCCCAATCAGGATGCCGCCGAAACCCGAAAGACGGGCCGCAAACGGAAAACTCTCTTGCGGGAAGCTTTCGCCCAAGCAGACAAGGCCGCCCGCAACGACTAACACCTGGTTTGTCACCAGGTTGACCGCTGTCACGATTAGCGCCCGGCCAAACCGCAGCCCCAGTTGCAAAGCGACGAGCCCGCCTACCAACCCGATAGCCATCAAACAACCAGCGGCGATTGCCAAGAGCAGGTTCCGGTCTTGGATGGCCAAAGCCAAGGCCTTTGTGTTGAGATAGCCCGTGCCAAACAGCAAACCGGAAAGAATCCCCAAGAGCAGCTCGGCACGGCCGGGAATTCGCAGTGCCGCCCACGACACGGTGATCACGAAGGCAACGACAACCGCAAAAAAGGCCAAGTAGCGTCCCGTCTCAATGCCGGTCGAGGCTAGCTGTGAACCACGCGCACTTAGTCCCAGCGAGATCACACCCGCCAACAAAATGCCGACACCCACCCATTCCGACAGATCGAACCGCTCGTTCAAGTAGAAGACGGCAAGCAGCGCCACGACGAGCAATCCGGAAGCCGACAGTGGCTGCAACAGGGAGATCGGGGCGACGCGCGCACTAACGGCAACCGCGTAGACCCCATAGCCGGCGATCATCAACGCCATCCCGCAGTACCAGATTGGCGTGTGCCGGCTGAGACGGGTCGAGCCCGGTCGGCCGAGCCAGGCATCGCGCGGTACGATCCCCCTTTTTTGCAAAACCAGCCCCAAATTCATACAGGCGCTGGCGCTGACCGTGAGGGCGATGGCGGCCCAAACCGACATGGTCGAGGGTTTCCGGTTGCAAATCTGGGAGGTGCGAACCCGCGGTCAGGCCGCCGGATTGCTGTCGATGTCTACGGGACGGCCTATTCCCAATGTATCACGGGCGTCGCCCCTACGCTCGACGCCAACCGACCTTGCGTCGAGCGGTTCTCGCGAGCCCACGGTACGAGCGTGCGAACTGCATCCGCCCGTATAAATGGGCATTCGTTCCACCCGGCAGCGGTGGCGCCACCCGCACGAAATGCTGGATCGCAATTTGCGGTAGCAATCGGTCCCGCTCGCCATGATCTGTTCGTTTTGCCAGGTGCCGGAACGCGGCAGAGGTCTACCATTCCCGACTGAGCTAGATTTTCCGAACCCCTCGGAAAGGCACGGTTCGCTCCCCGGCGAAAGTTCGTTTCGCTGCACAGTTTTGGATCGAAGATCGGCCGATAAAAGGAGCCCCGGTTTCGTGCGATGACGGCTTGCCGCGTTCGTCCACGGAAAGGGTCGTGACTCCTTTATCAGCCAGGCGAACTGCTTCAACCAGGATCCGACATCTCTAGACGTCAACTCATGGTCAGCCGCGGGAAGACAGCTATCCGACTTTTCCAATCGCCTGGCCGTTCGCTCAGCGCCGTATCTCACGTGACGGCTGCGGGAGTGGTGCGGGCGGTGTTGGCGGCGCTGTGTCTTGTCGGATTGGTCACTGCGACCGCGTTCGATGTTCGCGCGGGTGAGCCGGCTGTTGCTGCCGCCGCGACCTCCGAAGCCGCTCCGCCGGACTCGTCGGGCGGCCCGCAGCTGCTGCCTCCAGAAGCAGTGGACAGTCCCCCTTCGCCGGCTGCGCCGAGCGTGCCTTCCAGTCCGGCACCCGCTCCGGCCGCAACCCCCGACGCGAATGCTGCTCCGATTTCGAGTGGGGCGATGCGCCTCCAAACGCCTCCCGCGCCGACGCCCGATCTCACGGGGCCGCCCCCGGTGGTCAGTGCTGTTCCGTGCGAAGACGAATATTGGATCGCCAGCAGCTGGCGGTGTCGGCAAATGGCACCGCATGGCTGTGCCTGCGGCGACCTGGATTTCTATCACGTTGGCGGCGGCACCGGGACGCAGCTGCTCAATCGTGCGGCATTCGCTGCCTCGCTCACTCCGGGCGTACCCGTGTGCATTGTCGTTCACGGCAGCTTCACCAACTGGAGGAGCCTCTGCGATGATTGCGCGCCGGTCCTCCGTTGGATTCGTAGCGGGGCTCCGCAGCGGCCGTTGCACGTGCTCTTCTATACCTGGCCCAGCGAAGGGGGCATCACTTACGAGCCGCACATCGACGTTGGCATCCTGGGAGCGCGTGCGAGCTTTAACAGCATCTATCTCGCCGAACTGGTCGCGCGGATCCCGCCCGGTCATCCGGTTTGCTTGGTGGGGCACAGCCATGGAGCACGGCTGGTGGCGGCCGCATTGCACGTGCTGGGCGGCGGCGAAGTCGACAACGTCCGGTTGACCTGGCCGGCACCGCCCGATCTGCGCATTCGCGGTGTGCTCGTGGCCGGAGCGCTCGACCATCATTGGCTCGATCCTGGGAAGCGGTTTGAGATGGCCCTCTGCCGCACCGAGTGCCTGTTGATCCTCCGCAACGATCACGACATCGTGCTCACGTTTTATCCGTTGCGAAAGCCGTTCTCGAAGCGGGCGATCGGAGAACGAGGCCTCAGTAACCGCGATCTGTGTCGGCTTGGTCCGCTGGCCTCGAAGGTCGCCGTGCTCGACGTTACGCGACTCGTAGAGAGCGGCCACATGTGGCAGCACTACTACAACTGTCCGCAGATCGCCGGGGCCGTCGCGCCGTACGTCTACTATTTGGACGGCGGACAGCCAACGATGGTCATGCCCCCTTCGCCCGGCGTTCCCCTCGCTCCCGCAGTCAGCGAATCGCCGTCGCTCGAGCGCGCGGCCAACTGAGCGCAGAATCGCGTTGGCGAACGCTTGCTGACCCTCGCGATTCCTTGCCGCGACGACGCTGCGAACTGACCGTCGCCGGTTTCTGGACAGGCCCCCGGGCATCTGCGACAGTAGAGACGGCAGACCGCTATGCGGCGTGCCCTCGCCTGACGTCGTCCTCCCCCGCCCAACCGTCCTCTCGTACCACACGTGAATCCGGTCATGTTTGTCCGATGCGGCCTGATGCAGTACTTGCTCGTGGCCATCACGGCCGGTGCCCTCGGACTGATTCACTCTCCGGGACAACGAATCGAGGCGGCCGGTCCCATCAATCCCCACGCGCGAAAGACATCCGCACGCGGCAGCACGGGATTGCCCAACGTCGAGTTGACGCCGATCAAGCTGCCGGCGGCGCCGCCCGATTCCAAGCTCACGAATCCGATCGACGTGCTGCTGGCCGCGCATCTTCGCTCGGAAAAGGTTGACCTGATCCACGTCGTTCCGGATCGCGTTTTCGCTCGTCGCGTCTTTCTCGACCTGATCGGCCTGTTGCCCACCCCGGCCGACCTCGATGCGTTCGTCCGTAATCCGGCGGCCGACAAGCGATCCGCGCTCGTGCGACAACTGCTCGCCCGCCGCGAGGACTACGCCGTCCACTGGCTAGCGTTTTGGAACGACCTGCTCCGAAACGAGTATCGCGGGACGGGTTTCATCGACGACGGCCGTCGGCAAATCACCGGCTGGCTGTTTCGTTCCCTGTACGAAAATCGGCCGTACAACCGTTTCGTGCACGAGCTGATCAGCCCGGTCAACGGCTCCGAAGGATTCGTGAAGGGAATCGAGTGGCGGGGCGTCGTCAACGCCAGCCAGCGGCGCGAGCTGCAGGCCGCCCAGACAACGGCGCAGGTGTTTCTCGGCACCAACCTCAAGTGCGCGAGTTGCCACGACAGCTTCACGAACCAGTGGTTGCTGTCCGATTCGCACGGGCTGGCCGCCGTCTTTGCGAATGGCCCGCTCGACGTTTATCGATGCGATAAGGCGACCGGCGATCAAGCCCGCGCGAGCTTTCTGTTTCCCGAAATCGGCGCGATCGATGCCGACGCTCCGCGCGAGAAGCGGATGCGGCAGCTGGCCGACCTCATCACCGATCCGCGTGACGGCCGGCTGGCAAAAACCGTGGTCAACCGTTATTGGGCCCGGCTGTTTGGCCGCGGTCTGGTCGAGCCGCTCGACAACATGGACCAGGATGCGTGGGATCCCGATCTGCTCGGCTGGCTCGCCAGCGACCTGGTGCACCACGACTACGATCTCAAGCACCTGCTCGAAGTGATCTGCACTTCGCAGACTGTACCAGCTGCCGGCGCAGGGCGAGCCCAAGCCGAACGAGCCGGTCGGCCCGTTTCGTGGGCCGATCAGCCGGCGAATGACTGCCGAGCAGTTTTTGGATGCCGCGGCCGAAGTCACTGGCGTGTGGCCCAAGCCGAGCCGCGACTTGCTCCGAGTCGACGGCCGCGGACAAGGCGGGCAACTCGGCGCCGTGCAGAAAGTATTGGCCGACGATACTTCGCGACACGACTCGGCCGCACCGGAAAAGGTCCGAGCCGCGTTGTTGATGGACGGCGCATTGTCGCGGGCGCTGGGCCGTCCGAATCGCGAGCAGGTGGTCACCCGCCGTGATTCGCTGGCGACGATGCTGCAGGCGCTCGAACTGACCAACGGCACCAGCCTCGACGCGATTCTCAAGTCCGCCGGCGAGCGCTGGGTCGCTCGTCAAGCCGGCCGAGCCTCGAGCGATTGTCGCGCGCGTCTACCGCGTGGCCCTCGGCCGCGAACCGACGCCGGCCGAAAGCCAAACGGCGACGGACATCGTGGGCACGCCCGCGTCGCCTCAAGGAACGGCCGATTTTTTGTGGATGGTGGTGATGCTGCCGGAGTTTCAGTTAATCGATTGATCGATTGCAAACAATGGCAATTGATCGAACGGGCAATGATCGACAAGACAGGAAACGCATGACCCTCGACACTCGCTCCAATCGTCGCGAATTCCTGGCGACTGCCGGCGCGGCCGCACTCGGCTCTCTCGTCGTCCCCCGCGCCTGTCGGCCAAGCCGGCCGCAGGGACGCATAAAGGCGAAAAGCCCGAAGAAAAGATCGTCCCCACCGCCGACGCCGTCGTTGTCCTCTGGATGGCCGGCGGGATGGCACACACAGAGACATTTGACCCCAAGCGGTATACGCCATTTGAGAGGGGGCTCGAGTCCAACGCCGTGCTTGAGCACGTTCCCCTCGATTCCGACGGCAATCGACGGCGTGCATATCTCCAAGGGGCTCGAACAGATTGCGTCTGTGCTCGACCGGGGGACGCTGATTCGCACGCACGTCGCGGCCGACCTCGGCAAGATTCTGCATTCGCGGCACCAGTACCACTGGCACACCGGCTATGAGCCGCCGCAGACGGTGGCCGCCCCGCACATCGGCGCCTGGATTGCCCAAGCGAAGGGTCCGCAAAACCCGGCGCTCCCGGCCTTCATCGACATCGGCCAGCGTTACGACGGCAACGGCGAGGCGGAAGAACTCAAGGCTTTTCAGACGGGGGGCTGCCTCGGCGCCCAGTACGGCCCGTTTCGTGTGCCCGATCCCGAGCAGGCGGTGCTCACCGTGCGTCCGCCGGCCGGCATGAGCCAAAAGCGGTTCCGCCGCCGCTTCGAGGCGTACAAAAAGTTGATCGAAGAAAGCCCCGTCGCCCGCTCGAGCGATTTTCAGCGCGAGTCGCTGCTCGAATCGCTGGCAAGCGCCCACCGCCTGATGAACGCGCCGGCCGCCAAGGCCTTCGACCTGTCGCTGGAGCCTGAGAAGTCGCGCAAGCTCTACGATACGGGGCGGTTTGGCCTGGGCTGTTTGCTTGCCCGCCGGCTGGTCGAGGAGGGGGCGCGATTCATCGAGGTGTCGACCGAATACGTTCCGTTCCTGGGCTGGGACACGCACGACAACGGCCACACGCGGACGGCCGACTCTCAAGCAGATGATCGACGCGCCGATTGCCCAGTTGGTCCGCGATCTCGAATCCCGCGGGATGCTCGATCGCACGTTGATCGTGCTGGCCAGCGAGTTCAGCCGCGACGTGATGATGGAAGGCAAGCCCGACAAGCCCGTTCCCGACCAGGTCGCCCAGCCCGACAAGATGACCGAGCTCAAGCACTACGGCATGCACCGTCACTTCACCGGAGCGGGGTCCGTGCTGCTCTTCGGCGGCGGTGCCAAGCGAGGGTTCCTCTTTGGCAAGACGGCCGACGAACGCCCCTGCACATCGTTGACACGCAAGGTCACGGTGAGCGATCTGCACGCCACGATTTTCCGCACGGTGGGCATTTCACCGCGCTACGGCGTCGAGATCGAGGAACGGCCGTTTTACGTCACGAAAGACGGCAAAGGGCAGGCGGTGCGCGAAGTGCTGCGAAGTTAGCTCTGGTCAATCGCACACGCTCAGGCCGCTGTGCTCACGCAAATCCCGACACCGCGTGCGGCATGTAGGGTTCTTCGAGCCGGCCGATTTCCTCGGTCGAGAGCTTGAGCGCGAGCGCGGCGATCGCGTCGTCCAAGTGCTGCCGCTTGGTCGCCCCGATGATCGGTGAAGTCACGTAAGGCTTGCTGAGCATCCACGCCAGTGCGATCTGCGCCGGGGTACCTTGCGGGCAGCGGCAATCTCGCCCACCCGATCGATCACCTGCCGATCCGAATCGACCGACTTGGTATAGAGCGTCTTGCCGAACTCGTCTTTGCCGGCCCGATCGCTGGCAGATTGCTCTTCCCACGGACGGGCCAGCCGGCCGCGAGCCAGCGGGCTCCAGGGAATCACGCCGATGTGCTCGCTCGCACACAGGCCCATCATCTCCCGCTCTTCCTCGCGGTAGATCAGGTTGTAGTGGTTCTGCATCGAGATGAATCGGGTCCAGCCATTGAGATCGGCCAGATACAGGGCCTTGCAGAACTGCCAGCCGTGCATCGACGAGGCGCCGATATAGCGTGCCTTGCCCGCTTTGACGACGTCGTGCAGGGCCTCGAGCGTTTCTTCGATCGGCGTTTCATGGTCGAAGCGATGGATCTGGTAGAGGTCGACATAGTCCATGCCCAACCGTTTGAGGCTGGCGTCCACCTCGGTAAGGATGGCTTTGCGCGACAGACCGCGACCGTTGGGCCCCGGCCGCATCCGTCCGTGGACTTTTGTCGCCACCACGATTTCCTCGCGCTTGGCGAAATCACGGAGCGCGCGGCCGGTGATTTCTTCGCACGTGCCGTCGGAGTAGACGTTGGCCGTGTCGAAGAAATTGATTCCCAGCTCGAGGGCTTTTTGGAAAAACGGCCGGCTCGCTTCTTCCGGCAACGTCCAGGGATGCGGACCCCGTTCGGGCACGCCATAGCTCATGCAGCCCAGACAGATGCGGGAAACTTTGAGGCCGGTTTTTCCCAAGCTCACGTAGTCCATCGGTTACTTCCTCAGGATGAATCGCGAAGACAGGAGCGATTAACGCGCGGCACTGACGGCGGCCGTCTGATGGGCGGCCGGCGCGGGGGCCGAGTCACGCGGTTTGAACTTGCCCAGCATCGTGTAGAGGTTGATCAAAGCGCGGTTCATAACCTGCTCGCCGGCGCCGACCTCCGCGGGCGAAACCGTGGCGTCGCCACCGTAGCCCCCTTCGGAGGCCGCCTCGATCGTGGGAAAATACATGCTGTGCCCGTCGCAATACCCGAAGAAGAACGTGTGCGGCACGTAGGACCGCTGCTTCAGGCGATTGGAGTGATTGCAGAAGAACTCGCCCGAGGCGCCGACGAGGGCCACGTCGCCGTTGAGCAGGATCGTGTTGAGCTCAGTCGGCACGCCGTCGCGGAATTCCTCGACAAAGTTCCGCATGATCTCCGGGAAAAAGGCCCGCGAATAGGCGAGCAGCACGATTGGGCTGGTAAAGTCGGTCCGCGAGTGGAAGAGAAAGTCGTCGACTTTACCTTGAATCCGCGGGTGCGCGGGCTCTGTCGAGTGAGCCGACTTGGCCAACTCGACCACGACATCGCCGAGGTGCTCGCCGAACGCCTGCGGCCCGTGGTGCGCACCGGCGTTTACGCTCATGTCGCCGGCCGCCCCCTGCATGAACAGGCAGTTGGTCTTGAGCAAATCCTCCACGCGCCGCTGCATAAAGCCGGGATAGTCGGCCGAGTATTTCATGATCTTGGTGTCGGTCATCACGGCGTGCGCGGCGAAATTAACGAGCACGGCGATCGGCTTGCCGGCCGCGTCGTCGAACCGCAGCACGGCCAGCATCGGGTCGGTGGGCTTCGGCGTGTGCTTGGTGTGGCGATTGCGGTTGAGGTCGACGTCCCGCGTCGCGATTCCCAGGCGGCACGGCATGGCGTTCCGGTCGGCTGCCAGGATCGCCTCGATGATCAGGTCGGGGAGTTTTTTGCTGTAGGCGACCGCCTTGTCGAACTTGCCTTTGCCGAAGCCGGGACGGTCCGTGAGTTCGATCACCGGTCCATGATGCGTATGGCTGCCGCTGATCAGCACATTGTCGATCTTGGCCTTTTCGGCGATCGCGCGGCGGATTTTCTCCATCATCGGCGCGGTCGGGCCGCGACCGAGATCCAAGCCGACGAGCGCGAGCTTGGAATCGCCTGCGCAGGATCACGACGGCCTTGGCCCACAACGTGTCGAGCGCCCCTTCTGAAAGAGCGTCGTGCCGGGCACCATAGCCCCACATCGGCAAGCCGGGGGGCGGCGTGATATCGCTCTTGCCAAATCCGGCGGTGAACTGATCGGTCGCCGGCTGATCAGCGGCGGGCGAGGTCCGGAGCGGGACTGCGAGCGCCAGCGTGCAGGCAAAAACACAGCAGAGTGCCCTAGGCGAACGTCGTAGTATCATCGGTGAATGTGCCTCTGAGCGGGAAGGGTGCAACGCGGCGGATCGCGGCATAAAATGACTGCCGCCTCGTTGATCGTGCAGCATCGGGCGAAAGAACGCAAGCGCACGGCGGGCGCTCGTCTCGAGCGGCAGGTCCGCGCAGAATTCAGCAGATAGCGACGGGTTCATTTCTCGAGCGTGGGAATGTCGAACGCGTCCGAAGAAACACTGCATTGCATGGAAATCCTAGGGGGCAATCGCCGAGGCCCGACGGTTCGTGCACGCGCCCGGCGTCGATGTTTGGATCGACAGCCGCCCTTTGGACGCGGGCGCCGGCGGCGGCGACGTGCATTATGTGTCGACCTGTGGCGGCGGACAGGTGACACGATTGGCTCTGGCGGATGTTGCCGGCCACGGCGGATCGGTCGACAGCCTGGCGGTCTTCTTGCGCAAGTTGATGCGCAAATACATCAACACGCTCAATCAAACCCGATTCGCCCAGGCTCTCAACAAAGAATTCGCGGTCGCGGCCGAGTCCGGCCGCTTTGCGACCGCCCTCTTACTCACCTACTTTACGCCGACCGGCCATTTGATTGTGTGCAACGCAGGGCACGGGCGGCCGCTCCGCTACTCAGCCAGGCGGGACGCGTGGGAATCGCTCGACCTGGACAAAGCCGGCGATTGTTCCTCGGTCAAAACGTCGAAGGTCCGCTACCACTTCGAGCGAGTTGCCAACCTGCCGTTGGGCGTACTTGATCCGATCGAATACGAGCAGTTTGCAATCGACTTCGAGGGGGGTGACCTCGTGTTGCTCTACACGGACGCCGTCGTCGAAGGTGAGGATACCGGCGGACGCCAGCTCGGCGAAAGCGGCCTGCTGGCGCTCTTGGCGGAAGTGGGCTCAGTCGACATTCAGGACCTGGGCGAGCGCTTGCTCGAGGCACTGGCGGCACGCCGAGGTGCGCGACTCCCGGCGGATGACCAGACGTTGATCTTGCTCAAGCGGACGGACGCCCCGGCCCCTGGACTGGCTGTCCTGCGGACGGTCAGCACGGTGGCCAAGATGTTGGGGCTGCGCCGCGTCTGATAAAAGTACTCCGACGCCGTCGCTTCACTTCGACTCGGCATCGGGAAGCACTTCGACAAGCTGGTTTAGCCGGGTGACTTTGAGCACATCCCGCACGTGCTCGGAGGCGTTTTGAATCTGGATGTCGACGTTCGCCTTGCGAATCGAGACCAGCAGCCCGAGGATGCCGCTGGCGAGAAAAGGAATCCCTTCGATGTCGAAGCGCACTACAATGCAGCCGGCCTTCGTCAGGATCGTCACAAGCTCGTCGCGGCACTGCTCGAAGCGCTCGAAATCGGTAACACCTTCAGGATTGACGCGGACGAGAGTCAACCGACCCGTCTCGCGGACCTGAAACACGTCTGAAATCCGGCTCATGGTTGCCTCGCGAATTCGGGATTCGGTCGTTGCTCGAGGGTTTCCAGCGCGTGAGTGTCGCGGCAGAGCAGGCCGTTGCGGCCGCCGAGTTTGACGGTAAACATCAGCGCGTCGGCCTGGGCGAGTAATTGCTCGGCGGTGGCGATCGAATCGGGGCTGGATTGGGCTGAGAGACCGATGCTGAAAGTCATCGGTCGGCCGCGCTCGCTCATTCGCAATTCGAGCCGGGCTTTCGCCTCCTCCAACAACCCCCGCGCCGAGGGCAGCGGAACGCCCGGCAGCAAAATGCCGAACGCATCACCCCAGAGTCGGGCGACGGTTCCGTTCGGAGTGAGCTGTTTCCGCAAGATATCGGCCACCTCGATCAGGATCTCGTCGCCGACCTGGTGGCCGAACCGCTCGTTGACGCGCTTGAAATCATCGCAATCCAGTACTGCCAGGGCGACGGGGCGGCCGGACCGGGCGCAATCACGAAGGGCTCGTTGCGTGACCCGCGCGAAATAGGCGCGGCTACCCGCGCCGGTCAGCGCGTCCCGATCGGCTAGCTCGCGCCCCGCACCACCAGCGCCACAATCTCCCACCCAAAGACGACCAGGCAGAACAGGCTGTACCAGACGGCCTTCGCGGGCGAGAACCACCAATAGACAGTCAGCACGAAAGAAGCCGCGACGATGTCGATGAGCAACACCGTCGCGGCGTGGTCTGCCAGCCCAGTCCGGGCGCGCTTCAGGATCGCGGCGGCGTACATCGGTCTGTTCCGGTGAAATCCGTCCGATCCGTTCGATGTCCGGCCTACGCGTATTCGCGGTGCTTGTTCATGCCGGGCATCGGGACCGGGTACTTGCCGTCCGCACCAGCTTGGAGCGGTGCCGACGAACCGCGAGTCAGGTGCTCCAGATCGGGCGCGAATTCGTGGTCGCTGTCCAGAATCTCGTCGTAGGTAACTTTCCGACCGATGTGGCACGACATGCGCCCCATCGCCGTCACCAGGCTCGCCTGCGCTCCGCGTTCGACTTCGTTGTACGGGCGATCCTGCCGAATGGCGTCGACCAGGTCGTCCCATTCGACCTGGTACGGGTTCGGCTCGTGCTTGTCATAGTGCCAGTTCATATCGGCCGAAACAAGGTTTTGTCCCTTGTACGTGCGGCAATGTGCCGGGCTGTGCCCGTCGCGTGAAATCTGGGCTGAGCCCTTCGTGCCATGGGCGTAGCTGGCGAACTCACCGTCGGTCCCCAGCATGTAACGGCCGTCGAGCATCAGCTTGGCGCCGTCGGGGAACGTGTATTCGACGGAGTAGACGTCGAAGTTCTGGTCGACGGCATCCATCCGGTAGTGCCGGCCGCCGTAACCCTTGGCGGAAATCGGGAAGGTGTCCTTCATCCAACAGCACTCGTCGATGTTGTGGATCAGGAAGTCGCTATAGAGGCCACCGCTGGCCCACAAGAAGGCGTGGAACTTGCGAATCTGGTAGTCGAGCTCGCTCATGTCGGCCGGGTGCGGCGGCACGAACGAATCGTAATTCCCCTGATGCACGCGGTAGGCCCGCATCAGCACGATGTCGCCGATCTTGCCGTCGCGAATGCGATCATGCAGCTCCTTCCGCGCGACGCAGTGGCGACACATCAGACCCACTCCCACCTTGAGATTCTTCTTCATCGACTTTTCGCCGAGCGCCAGCATTCTTTTGCCGGTGGGGCCGTCGACGCAGACCGGCTTCTCCATAAAGACGTTGAGCCCCTTCTCGATTGCGTAGGTGAAATGGACCCAGCGAAACGCGGGAGGCGTCGCCAGAATCACAACGTCGCCCGGCTTGAGGCAGTCCATCGCCTTCTTGTAGGCGTCGAAGCCGACGAACTGCCGCTCCTTCGGGACGTCCACCTGCGAGGTGAATTTGTGCTTGATGCTGGGCAGGCTCTGGTTGAGGCGGTCCTCGAAGACGTCGGCCACTGCTACGAGCTTGATCGGCCCGTTCTTCACTCCCAGCGCGTCACAGGCGGCGCCCGTGCCCCGTCCGCCGCAGCCGACGAGCGCCAGGCGGATGGTGCTGTCCTGGGCCGCGAAGGCACGCGGGTTGATAGCGGCTGTGGCCAGTGCGGTCGCAGCGGCCACGCGGCCCGTAGTTTGAAGAAGTTCGCGGCGCGACACGGCTTCTTGGAATTCGCTCACGGATAATTCTCCGTTCGGTGGGAAGGATCGAATGGGGCGAGCTGGAATCGGAAACGCGGCACTCGGACGGTCGAGTCGCTTGGCTCTAGGTGGGACGGCGGCCCGAATCCGTCGGGAACGCACGTCCTGAGTTTAACGCAGCCCGGGTGCGAATTGCAAAACAGGCGACGACGGGCACTAGCGGCGGCAAAGCGGTCACTTTCGACCGCAATTCGACGTTCAGGCAATCTCGAACGGCAGACCCTCGCGCAAACTGCGGACGGCCAGGAGCGATGCCAGCGTCGTCGCGCGGATTTCGTCCCAGGGAATCGGGGGCGGGCCGCCTTCACAGAGCGCCTCGGCAAAGGCCGCAATTTCGGCCGCATGTCCCTTATCCTGTCCACTCAGCTTGCGGCGGTGTGTGCGCCCGTTCTTGCACGTGGTGACCGTCCGAAAATCATCGATGACGGCGATCCGGCCGCCGCCGATGACTTCGATCCGCTCCTTGGGAAACGCCTTGTCACCGCCGGCGAGATAGGCGACGCTCGAAACGCTGCCGTTGGCATGGCGAAGCGTAATGAAACATTGATCGTCCGTAATCTCCGCCGCATGTCGCGAGCCGACCGACTCGGCGAACACTCGGACCGGCGGCGAGCCGACCAGGAAGGTGGCCAGATCAATGGCGTGACACGCTTCGCCGATGATGCGACCGCCCCCTTCGATCTCGTCCTGCACCCAGTGATCGACGGGAATTTGCCCCGCATTGAAGCGCACCGAAACCGTCAGCGGGACTGCAATCGCGGCGAAGAAATCGCGCGTCAGCCGGGCCGCGGCGGAAAACCGCCGATTGAACCCCACCATCACCAACGGCGGGATTTCGCCGCTGCGTTCTCGGGCTTGCTCGATTTCGCTCAATTCCTCGACCGTGAGGCACAATGGCTTTTCGACGAACACCGCTTTGCCCGCGTCCAGTGCCCGCACCACGTGCCGCGCGTGCAGGTCGTGTCGCGTGACCGAAACGACGGCGTCAATGGCCGGGTTGTCGAAGACGGCGTCCTCGTCGGTCGTCGCCTGCTCAAACTCGAGGTTGCGCCCAGTGGCGACCGCCGACAAGCCGCCCGCCGTGCAGAGAGTGGCCAGTCGGAGGCGGCCGCAGTCACGAAGCGCCGGCAGCAACACGAGCCGCGCGAAATTGCCGGCTCCCAACACGCCAACGGCCGGCCGCTCGGACCGCTTCGTCGGCGCGAGACGCACGCTGCGCGCGGCGGGCGAATCGGGTTGCTCTTGCTGATAGTTCAACAAGCACACCGAGGTAGGGCTGCCCGGTGCCTTGGATCAGCTCATACGCGGCCGAGGCATTTTCGATGGCAAAGCGGTGCGTGATCAGCGGCCGCACGTCGAGCTTCCCGCGGGCCATCAGATCGAGCACGGCCTGAATATTTCGTTGCTCGGTCCAGCGGACGTAGGGGGCAGGATAGTCGTGTCCGCGGTCCTCGTAGTTGGGATCGTAGCGTCCGGGGCCGTAAGAACAGGAAACAACGAACTCGGCCTCCTTGAAATAAAACGGCCGGCGATCGAGCTCCAGGCCGACGACGCCGACGAGAACGATTCGTCCTTTCTTGCGGACCGCCGCCGCCGCCAGGTCGATCGGCGCGTTGGAAGAAGTGGATGCGGTGATCAAAACGGCATCGGCACCCAAGCCACCGGTCGCCGCCTCGATCTGGGCGGCGCGGAAATCGGGTCGTGCTCGTTCGGCCCCCATCTTGAGGGCCAGCTCGCATTTGGCGGAATCGGGATCGGTGCCGATCACGCGACAACCGGCCGCCGCGAGCAGCGAGACGGCGATCTGGCCGATTAGCCCCAAGCCGATGACGAGCACAGTTTCGCCCAACTCGGAGTGGGCCAAACGCACTCCCTGAAGGGCGATCGCTCCAAGCACGGCAAAGGCCGCCTGGTCGAAGTCGACTTCTTCTGGAATCGTCGCGCATAAATGCTTGCCGACCGAAACGATGTCCGCATGCGGGCCGTTCGAGGCGACGCGGTCCCCCGGCTTGATGTTTTGCACGCCGGCTCCGCAGGCCAAGACGACGCCTGCCGAGCTGTAACCCATCGGCATGGGAGTATCGAGACGTTCGCGCACCTGGCGGAGCGTCGTCAGCACGCCCTCGTTGCGGCACTTCTCCAACACACGGCGAACGAGATCGGGTCGTTGGCGGGCTTTGCCGAGGAGCGATTTTTTCGCCAGGTCGATCGCCATCCGCTCGGTGCCTGCCGAGATCACGGAAGCGACGTTGGCGATCAGCACTTCCCCCGGCTGCGCGAGGGGGGCCGGTATTTCGGCGACGACCAGCTTTCCGCTGCGGACGTCCTGAATGACTTGATGCACGTCGTGTGCCTGGCGGAGCGGCTCAACGAGCGAGCAGCGGTGTGATTCGCACCAAAGCTCGCCCCCCGCCGCGGGCACTCCGTTTGACCGAGCGGGCCCCAGGTCAATCGATTGAACCGCCACCTTTATATGAGATCGAGCCCGTTTCGGGAATCAAAACGTCGTCTGACCGCCGGACCGATTCGACGGCGGGAGTCAGAATTCGAGTTCCGGATCACGCACGGCCGTGTGGCCAATTTGGGACGCCACACGTTTGTCATTTCTCAGACAACGAGCTCCGGCTCAAATCGGGCGATCCATTCATTGCCCGAAGATCGGCGGAAAAACTTTCCCAGAGCTCCCAGGCTGACTGCCAAACGAACAATCACGACCTAAGTGCGAATATTGCACTGGTTTGCAACTACGCCCCACGTCCATTTCGACTCAATCGACATTAGCGGTTTTGCCGATCGTACTCACAGCACCGCTCGGGGTGACTTTGCCGGCAGCGCCCGCTGGCAATGGGGGTAGTTTGAGCGGTTCTTGCAGGCAGATGCCAAAACAAATCTGTGCTGGGTGGGGTGATTATGCGGCTGGGTGCGCGACAAAACCGATATCTCGCGGGCTCGTGGAAACTGTGCAGCGTACTGGGTGCGATCGCGGCAGTCGCGGTCTCGACGAGTTCCGTAAGAGCTCAATCCGGCAGTAGCAGTCCGGCTCTGTCGGAGGCGCCTGCATTCGTCGACCTGACGGATGGTGCGACGTCGGCGGCACTCCCCGCTCCAATTTCAACGGCAGCCGGAACCGCCGTGCCCGCTCCAGCCGCCGCCGCGCCAGCCGATCCAGCCAATCTCGAACTTCGAGTCCGCGAACTCGAAGACGTCATTCGGCAGATGCAGGCGCAACAATCGCCGAACATCGCGGTCCCTGCGTCGGCGACAGCCCAGGATCCGCTTGCTCCTCCCGACAGTGCCTTGCCTCCCGAACCTGCGCCGGCGTTCAACCCGATCGGCAGTGAGGGGCAGGCGAACCAAATCATTTCGCAGTCTCTGGGGCCGGGCGGATTCGCCGGCTGGCGAGACAACGGAATTTACATCGAGTCGGGCGATAAGAATTTTCTCTTTCGCATCACCGGCCAGATTCAGGAAGACTACCGGGAGTTTCTGCGGACCAAGGACCGCACGGATATCGACACCTTCCTGCTGCGGCGGGCCCGTTTCGGTCTCGAGGCCACGCTCTACAAGTATTACGAGTTCCGCTTTCTCCCCGACTTCGGTCAGAACTCTCCGATCATTCAGGACGCCTATTTGAACGTCCATTATTGCGATGAGCTTCAGTTCGAGATCGGCCGCTTCAAGCAGCCGATCAGCTACGAACAGCTGATTCAGGACCGGTACGTGCCGACGCTGGAACGCTCACTGATTGACCAGCTCGTCCCGGCGCGTGATCTCGGCGCCATGGTCCACGGTGAGAATATGTTCGCCAACCGGTTCGACTACGCCGCGTCGATCTCGAACGGCGAGATCAACGGCGACAACACCGACCTCAACAACCATAAGGATTTCGATGCCCGCATTTCCGCGCGTCCGCTGAACGATCCGGACAATTACGAATGGCTGCGGTATTTTGGCATCGGCGTGTCGGGTGGCTTCGGCATCGAGCAGGAGCCGATCAATCCGTCGACCTTGCGGACGCCGGACACGGTCCCGTTTTTGGTCTACAACTCGACGGTGCGGGCGAACGGCTTGCGGACGCGGCTCTGCCCGGAGCTAACGTACTTTTACGGTCCGTTTGGCTTCCTGGCACAGTACTACGACGAGCACCAGGACATGAGCCCGGTTGCCAGCGGTCACGGCTCAGGGATCGTCGAGGACGTGCCGATGACCGGCTACGTCTTCTCTGGGGACGGCCTTCCTGACGGGCGAAACTCGCACCACGTACAGCCAACAGATTGCCCCCGTGCGCAACTTCGATCCGCGACACCCCATCTCCTGCCCGGGCGCCTGGGAGTTGGTCGGCCGCGTCTCGCATTTGGACGTCGGCGACATTATCTACTCCAAAGGGATCGCCGACCTGGCCAATCCGGCGACGACGGCGAACGTCGCGACCGAATACACGTTGGGCTTCAACTGGTATTTCAACGCCTTCGTCCGCATGCAGTTCAACTACGAGCACGACATGTTCAATCGCTCGGTGCTCCTGGGCAGCTCGACAGCGGCCAACGAGCTGCGCAGCCAGGACAGCCTGTTCACGCGGTTCCAGGTGATCTTCTAAAATAACGATGCCGGCATCGCGATTGCCCGACGAGCGCTCTGAACGACCGTCTCATCGAGCGATGGTCGGGCCCGTGTTAGCCGCCGTCTCGCCGTCGCTTCGCGTTCCGCGGCCCTCGAAGTAGCCGCTGAGCACGCGGACGCGGTACGCCTGATAGCCGCAAACCAGGCCGATCACCGCCAGTGCCGCGGCGTACAACAGCGTGTACTGCGGTTTGACGACCGGGTCGCGGCCGACCAGCACCAGCAAACCGTACGCCGTCAGACAGGCGATGGTCATAAACGTGACGAGCCGCACGCGGAAAAATAGCCCGGACGCTACGATTAACAGCGGATAGCCGATCAAAAGCGGACCGAGCGGATTGTCAGCGATATAGAGCATCGCCGTCAGCAGGTAGGCGTCGGCGAAGGCCCACAAGTAGCGGGGCCCATTTTTCTCACCGCTGCGCCGCAGCAGGAACTGGCACATGAGCGCCACGCCGGCCCAGGCGCCGAACAAGAGCATTACCACGAGGTGATAGGGCAGGTCGTAGCCGCTGATCATGTACTTGATCTGCACGATAAAGGCGCAGACGAAAATTGCCCCCAGATGCATCGCCAGCGTCGGTTCGCGCCGCGCCCAACGGAGCACCCGATGGACGACGCCCGCCGGCGTGACATCGAGCGGCTCGCCGCGGAGAAAATGCTCGAGGTCCGCGACCAGCGCGGCAGCTGACGGGTAACGTCGGCGCGGATCCTTTTCCAGGCACCGCAGGCAGACCAGCTCGAGCGCGATGCGGAATGTTGCGGTTGAGTTGTCGCGGCCGCGGCGGCTCGCCTTCGATCACTTCGAGCAGCGTGTCGATCGGGCTGGCGTTCTGAAACGGCGGCCGCCCGGTTAGCAACTCGAACAGGATCGCTCCCAGGCTATAAATGTCGCTCAGCGGCGAGTGGGCGGGCGCGTGACCTGTCGCCTGCTCGGGAGACATGTAGCCGATCGTCCCCACGATCAGGCCGGACTGAGTGTGCACGGAGTTGCCGCCCAAGGTTTTGGCCAGCCCGAAATCGGTGACGTAGGGCGTGCCGTCGGGGGCCAGCAAAATGTTCGATGGCTTGAGATCCCGGTGGATCATGTGGTGCTCGTGCAGGTACTGCACCGCCCGCGCGACGGCCGCCACGCATTCCGCGGCCCGCCCCGGGTCGAACGGCCCGCCCGCCAGCTCCTGGGCCAGCGAGCGGCCTTCGATGAAATCCATCGCGAAGAAATGCTGGCCGTGCACCTCTCCCGCTTCGTGGATGCCGACGATGTTCGGATGTCGCAGGCTGCCAGCGGCGCGGGCCTCGGCGTAGAAGCGGCGGACGTCGTCCGGGGAAGCGAGCCGGCTCGACAGAATCATCTTGAGCGCGACGGAGCGATCGAGGTCGGTTTGATGGGCCCGATAGACAACGCCCATTCCGCCTCGGCCGATTTCTTCGAGCAATTGGTATTTGCCGAACGGCTGCGGAGTCATTTCCGTAACGGCGGGCACACGTTCGGATGAGGCGGCGTCCACCGCCGTGCGGTCGGGCGCCAGCCGATCCAGCAGTTCCAGGTACCGCATCCACTTGGCCAAGGCCGGATTGCCGTCGATCATCACGCTCCGCGAAAGCAGATCGCCCTGATGCAGCGAGCTCATGTAGTGCTCGAGCATGGCGAAGAGCGCGGCATCGTCCGGCGATAACGCTTCGTCGGGCGCGGGATCGGAGACGGGTTCGCGTGTCATGGCTCGAGGCTTTCATGCAGCTTCTTCAAGGCCCGCATCCACAACATTTGCACAGCCGGGCGCGAGCGTCCCATCCGCTCGGCAATTTCGTCGAACGGCAGCCGTTCCAGGTTGCGGAGGATGATGACCTCCTGATAGTCGGGTGGCAGCTGGCCGACGGCGTGGGAGATTTCCATCTGCTCTTCTGAGCGGAGCACAATCTGGCTGGGGGTTTGGCCGGGGTCGCTGGGATCGCGCGTCGGCCCGCTGGAGTCGTTGTTGCGGGGCGCATCGAGCGAAACCTCGCGGCCGGCCTTGCGCCGCTGGGCCATTCCATAGCGACGGACGAAGTCGGCCGCATTGTGGTGCACGATCTGCTTGAGCCAGGCGAGCCATTCGCCGTCGGTCGTGCCGCGGAATTGATCGAGCGCGCGATGCGCTTCCAGCAGCGATTGCTGCACGAGGTCGGAGTGATCGACCTTGGCCTGGAGCCAGCTGCCGACTTGCGCCCGGGCGATCAAGCTGACGTAGGCCCGGCAGTGCTCGAACAGCTCGTTTCGGGCATCACGGTCGCCTTGGCGGGCCCGCTCCAAGAGGGGAACGAGCGGATCGACGGGAAAGGCGTCGGAATCGTTCGTGCTGGTCTGATTCATGAGCACCGATTCCGGCCACCTAGGTCGCGGGCACCGCCAGCAAGGACTCGCCCGCGCTTGTCAGGAGTGGCGCTGATTCGATTTGTAGCGCTCGCTGGCCTTGCGCAGAGTTTCACGCTCCTGTTCGGTGAGGCTGGCTTCGCCCTGAGCGTGGATCTTATCGAGGATCGCGTCAACCTTGACGTCGAAGCTCTGCGGGGCCTCTTCCGGCGGCTGATAAACCTTGACGTGGCGTGGGCGGTTCCAGGTCCGCCGGCTCCACGTCCGTAGGTTGAAAACCGACGGGAGATTGCTGCCCAAGCTCGTGATCCGCCAGCCGAAGCGGTAGTAGAGGAAGCCGAACGCCAGGCCGCCCAAATGGGCCACGTGGGCCACGCCGTCGGCGTTTCCGCCGCCACTGAACGACTGCAGCACAGGGACGAGATCGATCACCAGGTAGGCCAAAACGACAAACCGAATCTGTACGCGCAGCAGGAAGAACAGGTAGATCTCATCGCGCGGAAAAAAGATCGCGTAGAGGGCCATGATGGCCATCACCGCGCCCGACGCGCCGACCATCGGCGTCGGATCTTGCTGGAGCCAGGCCAATCCCAAAAACGCCAGGCCGCCGGCGAACGCGGCCGTGAGGTAGAACGAGACGAACTCGCGCGTGCCGTACATCCGCTCCAGCGTGGGGCCCCACCACCAGACGAAGAGCATGTTGAACAACAGGTGCCAGACGAACTCCTGGCCCTCAGCTCGCGTGGCAGAAGGCATACGTCACCACCCGCCACATCTCGCCATGCAAGACACGCTCGGGCTTGAGGGACAGCACTTCGGTGACGGTGCTCACGTGCGGCGGAAGGCCGTGTCGCCGCGGACGACCAGCTCCGTATGCGTGGTGATGACCTGGAGCACGAAGACCGCGACCGTGGCGATGATGATCCATTTGCAGCCGGGCGTGCCGAACGATCCCGACGACGGCGACCAGCCGCGGCGGTCGTCACGCAGATAATCGCGGCTGTAGATTCCCATGCGAGACCTTTGGATCGTCGAACGGCTCAAAGCGACCGAACGCGGGGTCCGGCCGATCGCGCGAATCCAGCACCGTTCGGTCTACGATGGTACGGCTTTCCCGATTTGGGGAATAGTCCGACCGAATGGCCCTCGCGAGCGACAGTGAGCCGCGTCATCCCTCGTTTCCCCCGCGATGCGCGCCAGGGCCGAGGGACGAATTGGTTGTTGCTGCGACGACGGCCCGACTGGGGGCGACAGCCAGACCGGAGGTCGTGGCCGTTTATTTGCTCGCGCCCGCTTCGGCCTGTTCCTTCGGCGGCTGGCCGGGCAAGGAAGACGCCAGGTTGTTATTCACCTGAATCAGTCCCGTGACGCGGGTCTTGGCGTCACTGATTTTGCGTCGCAGTTCGTCGACCCGCATGAGCGAGGCATTGCGATCGTCATCGGCCTTGTTGATTTCTGCCACCAGGCCCGTCGTAATCCCCGCGCCGCCGCCGAGCAGCTCGGCCATCCGCGTATCGCGCTGGTCGCGGGCGGCGGTCACTAACTCGCCCTGCGTGGCCAGGTTCTTTTCCTGTTTCTTCAAAAGCTCGTCGCGATTGACCAGCTCGGTCTGCAAGGCGGCGATTCGCGACACAAAGGCTGAGGGAATCGTCGTGCGGAGCCGGAAATTCGCCCCAGCGCTCCAGGCGGGAACGTCCGCGGCCCGGACGGGGAAGGTTGCCTTCAGAGCCGCTTCGTTGGCGGCAACTTCGGTCGCGTTGAAGGAGCCCATGTAGGTCGAGGTGCCGTTGTCGAGCATGAAGGAGTAGAACTCGGTGTTCGGTTGGATGCCGAGCGTCTTGCCGCCGTTGGCGACGATGGCGCTGTTTTGCGCGTCAAAGACCCCTTTAACCGTGTAGTAGCGGTCCCAGCGCAACATCTCGCGTTCGAGGTTGGCGCGGGCTTCCTCGAAATCAGCGCGGGCCGTTTCGAGCTTCTTGGCCGCGTCTTCGTCGTGCAGCTTGGCTCTCTGCACCTGGTCCATCCACTGCCCACGGGTGTTGACGAGCCGCGCCGCGATGATGAATCCGAATGCGGCCGAAACCGCCAGCAACACAATCAGGATCTTGCCGACAATGTGCATCGAATCGTTCCCTTTCAGAGAGCACCTTTATCATAGGCCCGTTTTCACGGCACGGTCAATAAGCTGGTCGGCTGCGGGCTGCTAGGCGGCTCGAGCTCGGGTCGGGGCCGTTTCGGGGCATCCGACTGCCCGGGCGGGGCGATTGGCACCCGCAGAATCGGCGTAATCGATTCGCCCGTCCGGTCGCGGTCGCTACAATGGCGTCCCGGATGGGGCGTCCCAACTCATGGAGACCGCCGTTTTTCAGGACCGCGCGGAGTCGCGAATGATGCCTTTGCCCGTCAAGAAATTTCCCCGCGAGAAGCTCAAGCCGGGGGAGTGTCTCTGCAGCTACTGCACGGCCAAATGTTGCCGGTATTTCGCCCTTCCGATCGAGGAGCCGACCACCTGGAAGGAATTCGACTACCTGCGCTGGTTCATGATGCACGGCCGGGTGTCGCTCTTCGTCGAAGAGAAGGTCTGGTACCTGATGGTCCACGCAGACTGTCAGCATCTCTTGCCTGATAATCGCTGCGGCACGTACGACACACGGCCGCAGGTCTGTCGCGAGTACTCGATCACCAACTGCGAATATGAAGACGACGCGGTCTACGAAAAGTTCTTCGAGACGCCAGAACAGATTTGGGAATATGCCGAAGCCGTGATGCCGCCGCGACGCAAACGCCGCCGCGCGGGTACGCCGCCGATTTCCCTGCCGGTGCTCACGAGCGTCGGCTGAAAAATCTTCGACAAATCGGCGACGAGCCGACACGCACACGAGCCAGTTCGCAAAGGAGGCACTGACCGACTCATGTCGAAGCCCGTGATCAAGCCGCAAACGCTCAAGGGATTCCGCGACTATCTTCCGGGGCCGATGATGGCCCGCGAGCACCTGATCGATACGGCCCGCCGGGTCTACCGCGGGTTCGGCTTTTCCCCCATCGACACGCCGGCGCTCGAATACAGCGAAATCCTCCTGGGCAAAGGAGGCGACGAGACCGACAAGCAGCTCTTTCGCTTCACTGATGCCGGCGAACGCGACGTCGCCATGCGGTTCGACCTCACGGTCCCACTGGCACGTTTCGCCGCCCAGCACTTGCAGGAGATCGGCACGCCCTTCAAGCGCTACCACATCGCCACCGTTTGGCGGGCGGAAAAGCCGCAGAAAGGCCGCTTTCGCGAGTTCATCCAGTGCGACTTCGACACGCTGGGGACCGATTCGAACATTGCCGACGCCGAGACGCTGCTCGTGATCCACGACTTGATGGAACGGCTCGGCTTCACGAAGTTCACAATCCGCATCAACAACCGGCTCGTTTTGAACGGCCTGCTCGAGCACCTGGGCCTCACCGGCCAGACGGTCGGTGTGCTGCGGACGCTTGACAAGCTGCCCAAGATCGGGCGCGAGGCTGTCATCGCCGAAATGACTGAAAAAGTCGGCACGACGGCCGCCCAGGCGGACTCGGTGCTAAAAATGACCGAGCTCTCCGGGTCGTCAGCCGAGATCCTGGCGCAAGTCGAGACCCTGCTCGCGGGGAACGAGCAAGGGCTGACGGGTGTCGGCCGGCTCCGCGAATTGTTCACCTGGTCCGAAGCTGCCGGAGTTCCCCAAGAGCGGATTTCGCTCGATCTGTCGATCGCCCGCGGCCTCGACTACTACACGGGCACGATTTACGAGACCTTCTTGAACGATCTGCCCGGCATCGGCAGCGTTTGCTCGGGCGGTCGTTACGACAACCTGGCTGGCCTGTTCACGAGCCAAAAGCTGCCGGGCGTCGGTGCGAGCCTGGGCTTGGATCGTTTGCT
The DNA here is from genome assembly GCA_963813715.1 of uncultured Planctomycetaceae bacterium. Classification (GTDB taxonomy): domain Bacteria; phylum Planctomycetota; class Planctomycetia; order Planctomycetales; family Planctomycetaceae; genus DASPSM01. The sequence continues at coordinate 667,780 of CAWFAK010000017.1, forward strand.
GGCGGCGATGGAAGAGATGGGCATGCTGGCCGCCGCGTCGACGCCGGCCCCGGTCCTGATCCTGCTCTTTGACGCCGGGCACACGGGCGATTACTTGCGGATCGCTCGTAAGCTGCGGGCTGAGGGGATCGACACCGAAGTCTTCTGCGATGCCCGCAATATCGGCAAACAACTGAGCTACGCCAGTCGCAAAGGCTTCAAAGCAGCCGTCATTGCCGGCCAGACCGAGTTCGCACAAGGCAACTGGCAGGTGAAAGATTTGCAGGCGGGCCAGCAAACAACGGTGACCGAAGCCGATCTTGTGGGCGAGCTGAAACGGATCGTCGCCGGCCGCTGATGGGCTGCCTGAATTGCGCACGGTACAGCGTAAGCGGGGTGCTCCTTACCGGCGTCGTAGCGTCGCGTTCCGCATCTCGCGCGTGTCCTCTTTACGTTTGAGCGCCTCGCGCTTGTCGTGCAGCTGGCGGCCCTTGGCGACGGCCACGGTGACTTTCACGATCCCCCGCGAGAAAAAGACCGCCAGCGGCACGAGCGTCAGCCCTTTTTGCGCGGCCGACTCGGCGACTTTCCGCAGCTCTTGCTTGCGAATGAGCAATTTGCGGGTCCGCTTGGGCTCGTGATTCATCACAGTCGCCTGCGGGTATACCGCAATGTCGGCCCCGACCAGCCACAGCTCCCCGTCGCGGATGCGGGCGTAGGCTTCCTCGATCGAAATCTTGCTGTTGCGGATGCTCTTCACTTCGCTGCCGGTGAGCACGATCCCACACTGCAACTCGTCGAGGATGTCGTACTCGTACCGCGCGCGGCGGTTGCGGCAGACCGTCTGCGAGTTTGGGTCGTTTTTTTCCGGCTTCTTCGCGGCCATGCGAGCGGTTTTCCTAAGGGACGGGGAACGTCGCGGAGCGGGGACGTCGTGAGCGGTCAGCTGAGCAGGCTGCGACGTACGACCTCGGCGGCTTTGCCGAAAAAGGGCTCCCATCCGATTTCCGGGCGACCCAGCTTGAGGCAATTGCGAACGCTGGCCAGCGTGTTGCGGGCCATATGCGGGCAACGGTTGCAGGCGCACGTTTCGCCCGAGGAGGTCATGATTCCCGGCACCGGAATGTATTCGTGCTGTGGGGCGGTCTTCTTCAGCGGGTGGATCATATTGGCTTCGGTCGCGACGAGAAACTTCGTCGGCGTGGCGATCGAGGCGACGTATTTTCGCATCTTCTCCGTCCCGCCGATGACGTCGCTGACTTCCAGGATGTTCTGGGGGCACTCGGGGTGCGCGATGACCACGCAGCCCGGGTTATTCCTCTTGGCCCGCAGCAGGTCCTGCAGGCTGAAGATTTCGTGCACCATGCAGGAGCCCGGCCACAGAATCATTTTGCGGCCGGTGACTTCTTCCAGGTAGCGGCCCAAGTGCTGGTCGGGAACGAACAAGATTTCCTTGTCTTGCGGGATCTGTTCGATCCGTTCGCGAGCGTTGCCGCTGGTCACGATCCAGTCGCACAGGCTCTTCACCGCGGCCGACGTGTTGATATAGGCGACGGTGACGAAGTCATGGCCCTCCGCCCGCAGCTTGCGCTGGAACGCTTCCAGCTTGTCGTAGGGGCAACTTTCCGCGAGCGAGCACCCGGCCAGCAGGTCGGGAATCAGCACCTTTTTATCCGGGTTGAGCATCTTGGCCGACTCGGCCATGAAGTGCACGCCGGCAAACACGATCACCGACGACTGCACGCCGGCCGCGTCGCGACACAGCTTGAGGCTGTCGCCCGTGAAGTCGGCCACGTCCTGGATCTCGCCGTCGACGTAGTAGTGCGCCAGGATCGTGGCGTCCTTTTCCTTCTTGAGCGATTCGATCTCGTCCATCAGGTCGAGAGGATCTTCGTATCGCTGCGACGGCGTTGCCGTTGCTTCCACCACAGGCAGTTGCATGCTTCACCCGGACTCACTGTCCAAATCTTGCTGGCAAATCTTGCTATCAAACTCTGCCGAAGTCGCTCACTCGGTCTTCGATCAATTATAGGTCGACAGGTCGACCCTCCGACATGACCGGCGGTGGTCGCGTCGATTTGGCGGCAACGCCTATAATCGCCGGCGGCAAGCTGTTGCGCGAGTTTTCGCGATTGTACAGCGATTGACCCGACGTCGGACAACTCCGGCCCCATGACAGGCCGGAAATCCGCGACGCGCCTCCACCCAAACTCCATCGATCGACACATCTCTCCATGTCTGAGCGACTTGACGATCTCCTCGACATCCGCGACGCCGACGTCTTCGATGTGCCCACGCGGGCGGCCGGGCCTGCGGGGCGGCTGCCCCTCACCGACGAGTTGCTGCTCAACAGCCCCAGTGGCGACCTGTTCGGCATGACGCAAAGTGCCGGGATGGGCTGGAACCCTCAGCAGCTGCTGCGGGACCAGGTGCTGATCGTGAGCACGCAAGGGGGCTTGCGAGCCGAAGACGGACGGCCGATCGCCCTCGGCTATCACACGGGACACTGGGAGGTGGGGCTGCTCGTGAAGGCGGCGGCCGAAGAGCTGGATCGGCTCGAGCGGCTGCCGTTTGCCGCGGCCGTCAGTGATCCGTGCGATGGCCGCTCGCAGGGCACGACCGCGATGATGGACAGTTTGCCGTATCGCAACGATGCGGCCGTCGTGATGAAGCGGCTGATCCGTTCGCTGCCGCTGCGTAAGGGCGTCATCGGCGTCGCCACCTGCGACAAGGGGCTGCCGGCCGCAATGATGGCCTTGGCCGCCCAGCACGATCTGCCGACCGTCATCGTTCCCGGCGGCGTGACGCTGCCCGCGGCCGATGCCGAGGACGCCGGAAAGGTCCAATCGATCGGAGCGCGATTCGCTGAGGGCGACATCACGCTCGAATACGCGGCCGACATGGGCTGTCGCGCTTGCGGTTCGGCCGGCGGCGGCTGCCAGTTCTTGGGGACGGCGGCCACGTCGCAGGTCGTCGCCGAGGCACTCGGCCTCGCCCTGCCCCATACGGCACTTGCTCCGTCGGGACAGCCGATCTGGCTGGCCGCCGCGCGGCAGGCGGCCCGCGCCGTCGTCGCTCTCGCCGAGAAAAAGCTGGCGACGCGCGACATTCTGACGGCCGACGCGCTCGAAAACGCGTTGGCGGTGCATGCGGCCTGCGGCGGGTCAACCAACCTCCTGCTCCACATCCCGGCCATTGCCTTCGAGGCCGGGCTGCGACGGCCCACGGTCGAGGATTGGCATCGGGTCAATCTGAGCGTTCCACGGCTGGTCGACGTCCTACCCAACGGTCCCGTCGGACATCCGACTGTCCGTTTTTTCCTCGCCGGCGGCGTGCCCGAGTTGATGCTGCATCTGCGTTCGCTCGGCTTGCTGCGGCTTGACGCTTTGACGACCGCCGGCGAGCGACTGGGCGACGTGCTCGAGTGGTGGGAGCGGTCCGATCGGCGGCAACGGTTGCGAGAAGTGCTCCGCGAGCGCGACGGAGTTGACCCCGACGACGTGATCCTCCCGCCGCCCCGGGCGAAACAGCGCGGCTTGACCAGCACGGTCACCTTTCCCCGCGGCAACATCGCGCCGGAAGGCTCGGTCATCAAGAGCACAGCCATCGATCCGAGCGTGGTCGACGGCGATGGCATCTACCGCAAGCTCGGGCCGGCCCGCGTCTTCACCAGCGAGCGCGAGGCGGTGGCCGCCATTAAGGGGCGATCCGAGCACAAGATTCAGGCGGGCGACGTGATCGTGCTGATGTGCCGTGGGCCGCTCGGCGCGGGGATGGAGGAGATCTACCAGATCACGTCCGCCCTGCGCTATTTGAAGTGGGGCAAGGAGGTCGCCGTGATCACCGACGCCCGTTTTTCGGGCGTTTCCACCGGGGCCTGCATCGGCCACGTCGGCCCCGAGGCACTCGCCGGCGGTCCGATCGGCAAAGTCCGTGACGGTGACCTGATCGAGATCGTGATCGACCGCCACAACCTCGAGGGCTCGATCAATTTCGTCGGCACCGTGGAGAAACAACTCCAACCGGAGGCCGCGGCCCGCGTGCTCGCCGAGCGGGAGCCCGCCCTGCCCCTCGAGCCCGATCCCCATCTGCCTGCCGATACGCGACTTTGGGCCCTCCTCCAGCAGGTCGGCGGCGGCACTTGGGGCGGCTGCGTCTACGACGCGGCGGCCATCGAGACGGCACTGCGCCCAGGTTCGCGATAGCCGAAACTGCCAGAAATTCCGATCGTCCTGCATAAATTTGGCGGCCTGCGTCGTGGTTACTGTGGCAGCGTGACATGGTTATTGTGGGAGCGTGACGCAGTGTCCGCGTGACGCAATTCCAACGGATGGATGGCGATGGCTGGTCCGACGTGGCTGGACGAACTGTACCGGCAATATCGGCAGCCGTTGTTCCTGACGGCGTGGAACATCCTGCGCTGCTCCAGCCTGGCCGAAGATGCGGTCCATTGCGCGTTTGTCCGCCTGGCTGAGCTACGAAAAGTTCCGCGCGGGCCCAAGCTCTACGCCTTTCGCGCCGTGCGCAATGCGGCCGTCGACCTGTCCCGCAACCGTGCCCGGCGCCGCGAAGAGCCAATCGGCGTCGAGGGGACTTCGGAGAGCGTCGGACCGGTGTCGGGCGACAAGGAATTGTCGATTGCGGTGTCGGCCGCGTTAAACCAGCTCGATGACGCGGCACGCGAGATTGTCGAGCTGCATCTGCACTCGGGCCTGACCTTTCGCGAGATTGCCTCGGTGGTCGAGGAGCCGCTGCAGACGGTCGCGTCCCGGTATCGGCGGGCATTGGAGAAACTGCGCCAGTTGCTGGAGGTGTGTGGTGAACGATCCTGACATTGAACGACTTATTTCGCGACTGGAGCGTCCCTCGCCGAGTCCGGAACTCGACGATCGGATCGCGGAAATCACCAGCCGGGCGCGTCCCCCGGGAACTGGCTCGTCCGTTCGGAACCTCGTCCAAATCGGGGCCGCGTTGGCCTGTGCGGGGCTCGTTGGTTTCGTGCTGGGGCGGCAATCCGTGGCGACTCCGTCCGCGACGCCAAATGTTCCTCAGGTTCGGGGCCAAATTGCCGCGACGGTGCGGGAGCCGACACCAGAAGTCCGCGCCGTGGTTCCGGCCAGCGCTGCCTTCGTGCGACTCGTGACGAAACCCAAATCGTTTGTAAGCGTCTTTGGCGGCCAGTCGCTCGAAAAACGGGCTGGCGCCCTGGAAATCCAATAAGACTGTCCCCCTGAGGAGAGTTCGATGAAACTGTGGTTTATCGCCTGTCTAGGGCTCCTCTTTGCCATTTCACCGGGCACCGCGCGGAGCGACCAACCGAAAGAGGGAGCAGCGTCGAAGGCGCGTCCGATCCCTCCCGCTCCCGCTGGCGTCCCGGACGGTCCCGATACGGTTGAGGTCGATTTGCAGATCTGGCAAGTCTTTGGTGACGAACAGCGGGCGCTCAAGGAGGCCGGCTTCCGTGAAGTCGGCGGACTGCTGCGGTTGGGAGGCGGCGACGAGCGGAAGCACAACGGCATCCCCAATACCGTCGACCGCCAGCTTCAATTGATGAGGCCGCACGCCGAAAGACTCACCGGCGTGATGAGTCCGGGCATGAAGCTGCGTTTGGGGCACGTGGCTGGGCTGCAGATGGGCCTGGGCGTGACTAACACTCAGTTGTCCTACTTGGTGCGGACCGGTGAGAAGACGTTTGAACTGCAACATTTGTCCGCAGACGCGCAAAACACGCTCGGCCTCAAAGTCGATCTGACTCCCCGGGCCGTGCCGAGCGACCCCGAACTGATCAACATCGCGCCGCTCAAGATCTCGTTCACGACGGTCGACGGACGCGAACCGATTCCCGGCGTCGACTTGGAAATTGGCAAGCCGGTGATCTCCACTCGCACGTTGGAAACCTCGTTCACGTTGGTCGATGGGGGCGATGCCATCGGGATCGTGCTCCCGGGTCCTGAAGGGCGACAGCCGATTCTGTTCCTCACTGTGCACCGGGTTGCGGCAGCACAGCCAAGTGCTGCGACTCGTGGGCTCGCCACACCGGGTTCGTTCGCCAAAGGCCTGAAATAACCTCGCGATGCAGAGGGCTGTCCGGTCGGCTAAAATGGGACGATGCCCGGCAACTCTTTCGGACAGGCCTTTTGCATCACCACAGCCGGTGAGAGTCACGGGCCCGCGAACGTGGTGATCATCGACGGCGTGCCGCCCGGCATCGAGCTGTCGGTCGACGATCTGATGGTCGACCTCAATCGCCGGCGGCCCGGCCAGAGCAAAATCGTCACGCAGCGTGACGAAGGCGACGTGCCCGAGATTCTCTCGGGCGTCTTCGAGGGGCGCACAACGGGCACCGCGCTGGCCATTCTGATTCGCAACAACGACCAGCGCAGCCGCGACTACGAAGACATCAAGCACGTCTATCGCCCCGGGCATGCCGACTACACCTACGACGCGAAATACGGCTTCCGCGATTATCGGGGTGGCGGCCGCTCGAGTGCTCGCGAGACAACAGTCCGCGTGGCGGCCGGCGTCGTCGCCAAAAAGCTGATTCGCGCGGCCTTCGGCGGACTGGTCGTCGGATACGTCAAGCAGGTGGGCGACGTCGTCGCGGATGTGCCCGAGCCGGCCGCCGTCACGCTCGAGCAAGTTGAAAAGCTGCCGGACGGCGAACCGAACATCGTCCGCTGCCCCGATCCGCACGCCGCCGCTCGCATGGTCTCGCTCATCGAAAGTCTCCGCGGCCAAGGGGACTCGATTGGCGGAGCGGCCGAGATCGTTGCGACGGGCGTGCCCCCGGGGCTTGGCGAGCCCGTGTTCGACAAGATCAAGGCCGACCTGGCCAAAGCCCTCTTCAGCCTGCCCGCGGTCCTCGGCGTCGAGTATGGGATCGGTTTCGGCTGCGTGACACTGCGCGGCAGCCAGAACAACGACCTGTTCCGCCCTGCGGAAAACTTGGCTCCGCGAAAGTCGGGCCAGCCGGCCGTCACCACGGAGACTAACCGCCACGGCGGCATGCTGGGCGGCATCACCAGCGGAATGCCGCTGGTCCTCCGCGCGGCGGTCAAGCCGACCAGCAGCCTGCCGATCGAGCAGAAGACTGTCACGGACGAAGGACAGCCGACGACGATTCGCACGAAGGGCCGGCACGATCCGTGCCTGTTGCCCCGCTTCGTGCCGATGGCCGAGGCGATGGTGGCCATTGTGCTCGCCGACCATTGGCTGCGCTGGAAGGCCCAGATTGGGGACCCGACCGCGTGAGCTGGCAACAGCGCGACCTGACGCTCAAACCCCGTCGCCGCGGACTGCACATCATCACTGACGACGTGGCCTCGGCGCTCGCCGAGATGAAACCGGTCCGCATCGGCTTGCTGCACGTCTTCATCCAGCACACGTCCGCGTCGCTCACCATCAACGAGAACGCCGACTCGGATGTGCTCCGCGATCTGGAAGCGTCGCTCAATCATTTAGCGCCCGAGGATTTTCCCTACCAGCACACGGTCGAAGGCCCCGACGATATGCCGGCTCACGTGAAAGCCTCGCTGATGGGTTCGTCGCTCACGATCCCCATTCGCGACGGCCGACTGGTGCTGGGAACATGGCAGGGAATCTATCTCTGCGAACACCGCAATCGAGCCCCGGCGCGGCGGCTGACATTGACGCTGAACGGCGAATAAGTGCCCGCCGGTTGGCCCTGAAGTTCGCCGGATCCCTGCTATAATCGGGCGGAATTCGATCGAGCTGGCAGCACTGTTCGGCTGAACATCTGGCGAGAGGTTCTCGACACGACCAATGGGTGAGATTGCATGCGGATCACACTCGACTACGGCAAAACGGGCATGGAAGTGGAAGTCCCGGACCGAAATTTGGTCGGTCCGCTGGGACTGCGGCCGGTCGAGCCGCTGGCCGATCCGGCCGGTAAATTGGCCGAGTCACTCGCCCACCCGATCGGGTCGGCGCCGCTGGTGGAATTGGCCCGCGGACGGAAGTCGGCGTGCGTCCTAATCTGCGACATTACGCGGCCCGTGCCGAATGAATTTCTGTTGCGCCAGATCCTGCCCACGCTCGAGCGCGGCGGCATCCCGCGGGAAAATATCCTGATCCTGATCGCCACCGGCTTGCACCGGCCCAACGAGGGCGATGAGCTCGTCGAGTTGGTCGGAGCGGAAATCGCCGCCAATTATCGCGTCGAAAATCATGACGGTCGCAACCTGTGCCGAGCATGCCAACCTGGGCATGTCGCCGCGCGGCGTCCCCGTGTGGATCGATCGCCGCTATGTCGAAGCCGATCTCAAAATCGCCACCGGCCTGATCGAACCGCACCTGATGGCCGGTTACTCCGGCGGCCGCAAGCTGATCTGCCCGGGCATCGCGGCCCTCGAAACGGTGCAGTGCTGGCACGGTCCCGCTTTCCTCGAGCATCCACGGGCCGACTGCGGCATCCTCGAAGGGAATCCCGTCCACGAAGAGAACACGCGAATCGCCCGCATGGCTGGCTGCGATTTCATTGTGAACGTCTCGCTCGACAACGATCGCCGCGTGACCTCGCTCGTAGCCGGCGACATGGAGGCCGCCTTCGCCAAGGGAGTCGAGTTCGTCGAGTCGGTCTGCAAGGCACCCGTTCCCGAGGCGTGCGACGTGGTGGTCACCTCGAGCGCCGGCTATCCGCTCGACACGACGTTTTACCAGGCGATCAAAGGGCTCACCGGCGTGCTGCCCATCGTCAAACAGGGCGGCACCATCGTGATCGCCGCAGCCCTCGATCAGGGGATCGGCAGCCCAGAATTTCGCAGCCTGTTTAGCGAGAATGCCGATCTCGACACCTTCATGCGGCGAATCATGGGGAAAGACTATTTCGTGCTCGACCAGTGGCAGCTGGAAAAGCTGGGCCACGTCTGCCGCAAGGCTCGTCCGCGGTTCGTCACGCAGGGCCTCAATCCCGCAACGATGAAGGGCCTCTTCGTCGACTCTGTCCCCAGCGTCGAGCAGGCGATTGCCGAGGCGCTGACGGAATACGGCCCGAACGCCCGCATCGCAGTGGTGCCGAAGGGCCCGTACGTGCTGCCGGTCGTGGCGGCGTGAACCGAGCACCAAGCTCCCGCGCCTGAGCTGCCGGGGATCTTTCTCTCCCTATTGCGCAAACGGATCCCCATCACCGCCGGGGATCCATTTTTCATCCCCGGCGAGTTCAGGGGTTTAATATCCTCTAAATCGTCCAACGTGCTCGCGGTCGGCGCTTGCAAGGGATGATGAAAACGCCCCGGTGACGTGGTTGCACACGGCAACGGGGCTGACCAAAACCTCGCTTAATAGGAGCAAGGCATGGCTACGGCCATTCTGGGGGCTGCTCGCCCCACTGTCGAGCGGTCACGCTCGCCCCAATTCGTTCGCGTGCGGTGTTGTGCCCGATTGCTTGGGGTCTGTGTCCAAACGGTGCGAAATTACGCTGACGACCCGTCGAATAGGGTTGAGGTACGCCGCACCCCCGGTGGTCATCGATTGGTTAACCTCGCACAGATTGCCGAGTGCTTTGGGGTGGACCTGGCCACCGATGAAACGCCGACAGAGACCGCGCGGAGGCGCCTGATAATCGGGTACTGCCGTGTGAGCACATCCAAGCAAAAAACGGCAGGGAATTTGGCTCGCCAAGCCGAGCGGGTGAAAGCCTACATCGAAGAAAACTGGCCGGGAGAAAAGTACATCATCCTTTGCGAGCAACGTTCGGGAATCTCCACTGACCGGCCGGGCTTGTTAAAAGTGCTGGACCTATCGTTGGCGTCGAAGTGCAAAATTCTGTGTGCCGAGCATCCCTGTCGGGTCAGCCGTGGGAGTTTTGCCCTAATCTCGCGCGTTCTGCAACGGTGCGGCGTGGAAATTGTGTTGACCAAAACCGGCGAGAAAGAGAACGACGCAAAATCGCAGGAAGAAGAGACGCTCCACGACGCCATGAGCATGATTTATTGCATGCAGGCGCGGGCGTGTGGTCGCCGTGCCCACGACAAAACCCGGTTCGTCCCCACCCAAGCCTTCCGCGACCGCGTTGCTGCTCTCCACGGGCAGGGAATGCCGGTCGCCGCAATCTTCGCGGCGATTGCTGCGGAGGGGCACCGCTGTACCAACACGGGCCGGGAAGCGACCCTGAAATCGGTGTGGCGTGTGGTCAAGGATATCGAGAGGGGTGCGCTCAACGGGGTGCCGGAATCGGTGCGGCGGTTTGTGGGGGAAGCTTGTAGGCTGTCGCCGGGGTCAACTGTCCTCACTCGTTACGTCTGGCGGGCCTTCCAAGAGTTTTGCACCACGCACGGTCTATCCCCGGTAAGCCGGAATCGGCTGCCCGCCTTCATTCGGTCGGCGGCTCCATCGGTCCAAACCCGGCTAGCGCGTCATCATGCGGACGGATTTGAATTTGTGGGGCTGGCATTGGCTTAAACCCAACAATCCCTTGCCTAACCCGAGCCGGCTTGCTGCCGGCTCTTTTTATGGCCGCCATCGTTTAGACGATTTAGAGGTTCCACTTGACCCGGCGGGGATCCGACCCCCACCGGCCAAGTATTGTCCGAGCCACTTGGATGCCGGAAACGTCGGGTCCCGTCCCGCTTCAATCCCGTCCCGTCCCAGGCAAACGGACAATCGAAGTCTGGACGAATCTGTCGGGATCCGCTCGATAAAACAACGTGTCCCGGGCTTTGCACAACGGAACGCATTTTAGCCGATCTGTTGTGCAATCCTCAGACTCGTTGTGCAGACCGGGGCGGATGCGAAGTCGGGCTGAATCCCAAGCTCGTGCATGGCGTGGATCAGTACGCTCAGATTGTGGCAGAGGATTTTCGCCAGCACTTCGTTCTTCATGGCGAGTTTGGTGCGGCTGCGAACCGCGTCCCCGAACTTGGCCTTAATTGCTCCGATTGCCGCCTCAATGTTGCTCCGCTTGTGGTAATGCCGCAGGAACTCTTCGCGGTGCAGGCTGAAGTAGTGGAAAGCCTTGGCGTACAGTCCGCCTACTGCCCCGGTTGTGCCTTGTCGAAACGGGATGTAGGTGCTCGCGTTGTGCTTGGCGATTGCCTCAAAGTTTGCCGTGCTGGCGTACTGCCGGTCTGCTGAGATTTCCGACACGTCGAAGTTCTTGGCGGTCGCGTCTAAGAGCACCGGCAAGAGCGGGCTGTCATTCGTGCAGCGCTCGTGAATCTCCACCGCTGTCACGACGTGGGTGGTCACGCCGATCATCAGGTGCGCTTTTACCCAGTCGGTTTCCTTCCGCTCGCCACCGCACGGGCCGTACTTGTGGTCATACCAGCGATAGAAGCGGCTGGCCGTGAAGCCAGTCGAGTCAGCCGCGAAGTCGCATTCAATCGCGGTCAGCGGCAGGCTGCTTTTGACGATTAGTTCGCGGAGAACTTCCGTCATGCGTTCGTCGTCAAGGTGATTGAAGATTGAGTTGAAGTGCGGAACGCAGCCGATGTGCCCCTTGGCGTGCGCGTTGCGTAGGTCCGACATAAAGCGCCGCCCCGACAACGTGCTGTAGACCTTGAAGCAGCAAGCGAACACTGCGTCACACAACGGAATGCGGTGCTGTCCGCGACCCTTTTGCGGTTCTTCTACGATCCCCTCGCACAACGCAGCCAAGAGCGATTGGAATGTATCCTTCTCGCTGGTCTGGGCGCGGTTGTACGCGGGCCACTGCTGCGGATAGCTCTTGCGGACGATCCTCTCTTCGACCGTCACGCTTTCCGTAACGGTCTCCGACCCATCCGCGAACAATTCCCTTTGTCGCACGATTCGCACGGCCAAAATGTGTTTGCAGGTGCAGCCGCGAAGCTCGAAATCGGGGCAGGTGCAGTGAGGCGACTGATCGTCAGGATCGACCTTGTATCGCTTCTCGCCCGGCAACGATTGAGACGAGACGTACCACTGGTGTCCGATCTGCACGATCTTTTGCGTTGCCGCCAAGATCATTGCCCGGTTTTCACGGTCCAGCAATTTCCAGTCTGTCATGGCCGTATCTCGTTAGTGGTGCCGTTGACTCAGCACCGTTATTGTAGCAATATTATTGCTACCAACAAGAGTCGGGTTGACAGTCTCCGAATAATTTTGCTACAAAAATTCAAATGGCTGGACGCCCACCAAAAGACCCGGCACAACGGATGACCACGGATCTTCGGATTCCGGTCACTCCTGAGCAGAAGCAGCTCATCGCAGAGGCGATGGCGGCGGAAGAACGCGAATTCGCGGGATGGGCGAGAGAAGTGCTCCTGAAGCACGCCCATGCGATCGTGGATGCCCCTATAGGCAGGAAACGCCGCAAATCTACTTAGCTTGCTAAGGATTGCGAGTTGTGGTGCATTGCGTGTGCGCATCGGCGTTTTTGTATTTGACTGCCTCTAAACAGGACGATACAGTTCGTGTGGAGTTGGAGTGGGGCCTGCCCGGTCCCAATTAGACGCCTGCCCGGCGTTGCCCAACTCTTTTTTTATTTCGAACTTTGGCAGACGACCAGTTTTCCCGAGCCGTCGTCCAACTGCCACTTTTGGATCCCAAACCGCTGGTAGCCGTTGACCGTGCCGGACCATTCCAACGGCCGCAGCAGGTCGGTCCAAGTGCTGAATTTTTCGTCTCCGACTGCCCGCCTACCGAGAATGAACGCGCAGATATCTGCAAGCTGAATTCCGGGGGTCACGTGCGACACACCGACCAGCGGATAATGCGAAACGTTCGGCAGCCGCACGCCTGAAACAAATCTCTTGACGGCCGTCGCCATCCGTGGCTCTTGGCCACAAATCTGGCTGTCAAAGACAAGGTTAACGCGCCGTACGGGCTGACCTTGCAGGCACACGCTGACACCTTGTCGAGCACGTCGGCGAACGGACTGGCAAGCCTCTTCGTTCCGAGCCGGCTGAAGATTCCTTGCTCGCCGCGTACGATCGCTCCAAACAGCCAGATCGGATGCTTTCGGCGGTATCCCAGCAAAGTCTCGAATACGTGCTTGGTCAGGTCGTGATTTGTGGTGCTACCGAACTTCTGTGCTTGTCGGAACGATCCGTTTGATAGCAGGCGCTTCCCTTCAGCTCCTTAGTCATGTCCCTGGCGTGCTCGACCCCGAAAAACTGATACGCGCGCCTTGTAGAGCGTTAAGGCGAGCGCCGGACTGACCGGTCGTGCATGAGGCACCCGGCAATCGCCGTCGCCCCGCCGTTGCTGTCTTGGTAGGACTCATCGAAGAAACACCACACAACTTGGACTCCGCCTTAGATGGTTTCGCAATCCCTGCCGACCAAATCACCGCGGTCACAGTTGCCGATCTCCAAAAACAAAAAAGCCCAGAGCCGATGCTCCGGGCGAATATGAGTCGCGTTCGGATGTGGCAATCATGCCACGTGCATCATGCACGGCCGCCTTCCTTGGCTCCTTAAATGAACTCGACCGCCCTGGCTGACTGCGAGATCAAGCGGGGGCGGTCGAATCGGCCCGAGGGCCGAATGCGCATACAACAGGTTGTGTCCGCCTGATCTCGCTATCACAATTATCTCGGACAAAACCTATCTGGCAATATCTTTTTGTTCACACGCGACGATTACTTTTTGTACACAAATCGTAGGCGGGGCGACTTAAGAATCTGTTCCGACAGGACGATCAGGCCAAGTGTCAGCGAGCCAGTCGAGGCTTCCCGTTCAATCCAAAATGATGTGTCCTCGGGTTTCACCTGAAGAACTACCAGACCGGTCCTCGGTGAGACCTTGGCTCTAATTCGCTCAGACCATTCTGCTGCGGATCGTCCGGCAGGGTCATTAATGAGCCATGCGAAATTGAACCAGTGCCACCATTCCACTCGGGGTTCATCTTCCAACATTTTGGTGATGGCGTCGCGCTCTTCTGTGGGCGCTGTGTCGTCAACGAGAACCACGAACTTACGCACTGGTTGCGCTCCTGTTTCGCGATTTTTCATTGACCTTTTTGCCGGCACTCTTGCGCCGCCCCTCGGTGGCCTCGCGAGTTCCGTGGAGATTGTCCCCGACCCTTGAGTTGTCTATTTCCCGAGCGCGGATCGAATGCCGATCGGACCCAGGGCGTCGCGATCGTAAATCAGCAGGTAGGCGGCCCATGCCGAGAAAAATACGACATACGCCGTGAATAGGGCGACAATCCAGATTTTAATGCTTAGTTCCGCACCCGAGACGGCAACAACCCCGGTCAGGACTGCGAGCACCGCTCCGAACCAAATCGTGGGGCTAAGCACGCTTGATCGCGGTGGATGCTTAAGAATGTCCGTAATGTTGCTCACGGATTGTCCGACCCATTCGGCAGGCTTTCTTGTGATCGAGCGGACACGATCGTACAGCGCGGAGCGGGCGGACTGTAGTGCATCGGCGATATTGAGAATCCCCGCCCGACGTTCCGTGTGCAGCGGGGTCGGGCAGAACCGTCCCGTGGCAAAGCCACGTGTCCCGTCCCAGTCCCGTCTCACCTGCGCCCGTCCAGTCTGGCGTCGAGCGCTCGGTTTGGCGTCGAATGTCCCGTCCCAATCCCGTCCCAATGTCCCGTCCCGAACAAACGGAGTCCGGACCGGCCGCGTCATCGCACCTCGCGTAGGGTTTCTCGGGATTCGCTCGACAAAACAATGTGTCCCGTCCCGAATGGCACTAACTTAAGGCGTTACTTGTTTGTGGATCAGGGCTTGTTGAAGTTGGCGACGTGGTTTGTTCATGAGATCGTATTGTTTTGGTCGTCGCTTAGAGGCGCGTGGCTCGCAACGACCTGGGCGGTGGGGAACAACGATCAGATTTCTGGGGGCCGCGTTGAGCGGGGCATGGCAGAGTCGTCGTTGGGCGTCGATGAAGCTGGTCCGAGTCACCGGCACGCGCTGGCGTTTTGCCGAACGCAGCATCACGCAGCGCACCAGATTGTAAACGATGGCGAACATGGCCAGCTCTTTGTGAATCCCGTCGACTGTTTTGGTGCGCAGCACGTCCATGCGGAGCGTTTGTTTCAGATGCCTGAGATTCGTCTCGATCTGCCAGCGATTCAGATAGAGGTTGGCCAGTTCGACGGCCGGGTAACGTCGTTGATCCAAGAGCGTCGTCACGAGGGTCACCTGGCGGACTCGAAACCCCCGTTGAGTGATGCGATAGCGCAGCTCCCGTAGGAGCAGGGATTCGGGCAGCCGTGCGAAGTCTTCCGGGGTGATCCACGATGGCCGTTGGGTCGGTTTGAACGCCTCGACGATTTGATCGTGTCGGCCCAGCGACTGGACCCAGCGGGACGTCGGTTGTCCCTTCACGCGTGGGACATTCTTCGCACGCTTCTGCGGCGAGTAAGGCCGCCTTTTTTGGAAGTTGACGATCGTCGCTTGATGGATGCGAAACACAGCAAAAACGCCGGCTAAATTGAGCAGTGCCAGATGTGCGTAGGAGCAGAATCCCCGATCGCCGACGACCACGTCGTTCGGCTGAAAGGCCTCGTGCACGCGCTGAACCCGCGACAGGTCATGCGACCGCAAAGGAGCTGGCAGCACCCGCAAGAGAAAGCCAGTGCTGGCATCAAACAGTGTCAGGAGACGGGCCACCGGAAATCCACAGCCGGGCCGCTGAGCCCCCGATTGCCCGAAGGCCTCCTGCAGCGAGGGTGTGTCGGGCATCGAACAGGCAGAACCATCCACGTGCCAAAGACGATGACCTCGCCAGCAGTTAGGCACTTGCGCACCAACAGCACGCGCCACCCCCTCCATCAGCCGTTGGAAGAGTTCCAGCGGCAATCGCGCGCGGGCCTTGCAGTAGGCCTCGCCGGTGACATCCAGATCCAGGAGATGGGGCACGTGATCACAGGCGATGTTGCCCGCCAAGACCTGCCGCAGGAACGCATAGACGGTGGTGATCGGATTGAGTGTGCAGTCGCGCCACACGTGATTGAGTTCGCGACAGATCTGCTCGATCCGCTCGGGCGAAAGCGCCTCGGTCACATCCCCCTTGACCTGCTCCAAAACAGACTCGATAAATGGCGCCATCCTTGGCCTCCTGTGGAAATGAGTCGTTTAGCAACCTCATTCTCGCAGGAGGCCGGGATTCCTCAGAGACGCATTCCGTCACGCTCCTCACCCGACATAAACTTCCAACTGCCAACTCCTTCCGGCTTGAGTTAGTGCATTCTGTCCCGTCCCAACCTCAAGGGGTCAGGTCCCAACCTCGAAGCCCCGTCTCGGCTTGCTGGGGATCCTGCGACTCCCTATGTGAAAAAGGATCCCCACCACCAGCAAACCGTCCCCTTCTTGTCCCGGCTCGCGTTTTTTGCCGGCGGACCGTCGGTGACCACGGTCCAGCTGCTGGCGGGGACATCCGCTCTTCGAGGTCGTGACTCGGACTAGGCCGCCAGCGCGCTCCGGGAGCGCGAGCGGAGGAGGTCCGCTTCACTCGATTCTGACAGGGTCGGCCAACGGGAAGAAGATCGCGTTTCTAGATCCGTAGAAACAACGCGCGAAATTGTCGGGCGGGGATTCAGGGAAGCGTCGTCGAGTCCGCAGGCCTGCGGTCGCGAATTCAGTAGGCGTCCGGCACGGGTTCCGACTTCTTGCGGTATTGACGCGTCGGCTTGTATTTGGCGTCGGGCAGCGTTTCGTAATCGACGACTCCGACGCGATTGGCCCACGCTTGCCACATGGCCTTCAGGCGGCGCACGTCATCCGGGCGCTGGGCGGCCAGGTCGTGCGTCTCCGGGCGATCGGCCTTCAGGTCGTAGAGCTGCCATGGCTGGCGGAACTGGGCGACGAGTTTCAGATCGCCGTCGCGGATCGCACGGTTTCCCTCGTGCTCCCAGGCGAGCGTGCGAGGGACCGGCGCACGGCCTTCGAGCACAGGCACAAGGCTCACTCCCTCCAGCGGCTTCAGCGTGCGTTCCTGAAAAACCTTCGGATATTCGACGTGCGCCAGCTCCAGACAGGTGGGCATCAGGTCGATGACGTGCCCGACTTGTGACGTCCACGAACCCGGGTGCTTGATCATCCCGGGCCACGAGATGATCAACGGAGTCGAGATGCCCCCTTCGTGGACCCACATCTTGTGCTCGCGAAACGGCGTGTTGGCCGCGTTGGCCCAGCCGACTTCGAGGCAACGGTGCGATTCGGCGGTGCCGGTGACGCTTCCCGGTTTGTGCCCGCGCTTGGGATCGGGATAGGAGTCGAGCGCCTCGGCGCTAGCCCCGTTATCGGAGAAAAAAATCACGACCGTGTTCTCCGTCAGACCGGCTTGCCGAATCTCGTCCAGCACGCGGGCGATCCCGCGGTCGAGGCATTCGATCATTGCGGCATACACCGACATCCGCAGGTCCCACTCGTTCCGGTCGGCGGCCGGCGTCGCGTCCCAGGCCTTGGCGATCGGATCGCGCGGCGACAGATTCCATTGCGGATCGATCAGGCCCAACGATTTTTCCCGCGCGAATCGCTGCTTGCGCAATTCGTCCCAACCGGTTTTGTAGGTGCCGCGATGGCGATCGATGTCCGTCGGGTGCGCCTGCAACGGAAAATGCGGCGCCGTGAAACACAGGTGCAAGAAGAACGGGCGCCCGGCGTTTTCGCGCTGGTGCTGCCGGATCGCTTCCACGCCCCAATTTGCAAAGACGTCGGTGGCGTAGAAGCCGGGCCACGGCTGAATTTCTGTCAAATCGTCGTAGAGGGGATAGAGCTTGAAATAGTTGCCCCCGCCTCCCGTGCCGTGCGCATGATCGAAACCGCGATGGATCGGGTGGTTCCGCTGATCCTTCTGACCCACGCCTCCCACGTGCCATTTCCCGACGTGATACGTGCGATAGCCGTTCGCTTTAAGCAGTTCGGCGATCGTGGCACACTCTTCGTTGAGCCCGTGCGTGTAGCCGGGCGGGTGCCAGTCTTCGAGCATATGCCCAACACCCGCTTCGTGCGGATAAAGTCCGGTGAGGATCGCCGCCCGGCTCGGGCAGCAGCGGGCACAGTTGTAAAACTGCTTGAAGCGAATGCCGTTTTCCGCCAGGCGATCGAGCTCGCGCGTGCTGACCTCAGAGCCGTAGCAGCCGAGGTCGGAGAACCCCATGTCGTCCGCCACGATCATCACGATGTTGGGCCGCGGCTTGACCGGCTGCTCCTTGATCTGGGTCGTGCCGTTCAGCACGGCCAGCGCCATCACGCCGCCGGAGATGACACGCAGCAAATAGGTCGGTAACACCGTTCTTCTCCCGCGCCTGCGGTGGGGTTGAGGGCACGCGCAAGTCTGGTGGCATTTTTCACGCGTCTCGTGTTTGGGATATCCCGTCCGCTTGCGGCTGTCCAGTCGCAGCCTGCGGACGCACGGTGAAATGTGCGTCTTTTAACGACTACTCGAATCGCGGCTTTGTGCATCCCGCGGATTGCCGGCAGCGTTGACGTGCGCGGCCGGCCGTATGCGATCAGCGTCAGGCTTTTCCGCACGCGCGGGGATCGTACAATCAGGCCATCGCCGAGCGGCGCGTCCCGTGCCCTGCGGCAGAGACTGGTCGACGTCGACGACGTCCGGGGCCAGCGCAACCCCACTCCAGATGAGAGACTTTGACGATGCACCGCCGTTTTCGTTTCAGCCTGATCGCCTTACTGGTCGGTTTTGGCGTCGCTCCGGCGCGGGGGGCCGACAAAGTGCGGCTGGAGAATCTGCTCCCGCAGATGACCGACTTGTCGCTTTTGAGCGAATATCCCGATCCGCCCTACGTCACCAAACAGTTCAGCAGCTACGACCGGGCCAGCGAACATCCCGGGGTGGAAAGCTGGTTCGCGAACGGCGATCGCGGCTTCATGCTCTACGACGGCACGATCAACACGGATGTCCCGTTCTTCCATCGCCGTCCGGTGCCGGGGCTGCCCGAAGCTGGTCGCTTTACGAAGGGCACACGGGTCGGCATTGCGCCAACGCACAAGCCGGTTGATGGTTATGTGTGGGCCTACACGACCACCGCGGACGGCCGCGCGCAGGACGGCAAGATTCCGCAGGGTTACGTCGTGCGGTCCGCGATCGAGATGGATCGGCAGGGGCACGTGCTGGCTGAGATGGACGGGCCCGGTTGCGTCGTACGCATCTGGTCCGCCAACCCGAAAGACGCCGGCAGGATTCGCATCTATCTCGACGGGGCCGAGCAGCCGGTGATCGAGGCGAAACTGGAAGCGCTCCTGGCCGGCAAGTGGCAGACCACGATCGATGGCAAGGAGACGACCCCCTTCCCGGACCCGGTCGCCTGCGAGCGCTCGCGCGGCTTCACGCTCTACTTCCCGATCGCCTACGCCCGCCACTGCAAGATCACGGTCGACCGCCCGAACATCTACTACCACGTCGACTACCGGACGTATCCGCAGGAGACCGAGGTCGAAACGTTTACCCTCGAAGGATTGGCTGCGAGAATCCCGCCAAGTGCATGAGGTTGTCGAAGAAGCTACGCCGGCCTGCCCGCAAGGAGCCACCGGTGCTGCAGACATTCGGGCCCGCCACTCTCAAGCCCGGTGATTCAATGCGTCTCGGGCCCTCGAATGCGGACAGTCTTCAAGCGATCAGAATGATTGGGGCGCGGCTCAACGCTGCCGGGCCTCCTGCAGAAGCCTGGCGCGGGGTCGTGCTCACGATGACGTTCGACGGAGCCCAAAAGCCCCAGATTTCGTGTCCGCTTGGTGATTTCTTTGCGACCAGTCCCGGTTTGCAACCGTATACATCGCTTCCGTTCGACGTGGGCGGATCGGGCTCGCACGACCTGATGAAGTCGTGGTGGACGATGCCGTTCGAGAAGTCCGTGGACATCGAGCTGCGAAATCTTGGCAAAGAGCCGGTCAAAATTGAATTCCAACTCGGGATTAGCCCGCTACCACTGGACCGATCGCTCCATGCACTTTCACGCGAAGTGGCGGACCGAGACGCTGCACACCCGCCCGTTTCGCGATTGGACGTATTGCGACATCAAGGGCAAAGGGGTCTTTGTCGGCGACATGCTGACCCTCGTCAATTCGGTGCGCGACTGGTGGGGCGAAGGCGACGAGAAGATTTTCGTCGACGGCGAATCGTTCCCGAGCTGGTTTGGCACCGGCAGCGAGGACTATTACAGCTACGCCTGGAGCGATCCGAAGCCGTTCCAGCATCCCTACCATAACCAGACCCGCTGCGACGGGCCGGGCAACCGCGGTTGGACGAGCGTCAACCGCTTTCACATTCTCGACAATATCCCGTTCGAGAAGTCGTTCCGCTTCGACATGGAGTTCTGGCACTGGAAGCCGAACATCGACGTGCCCTACGCCGCGACGAGCTATTGGTACGCGCAGACCGGGCGCCAAGGACGATTTTCACGAGCCCGATGCCAAAACGCTGCAATCGCTGCCCAAGGCCCCTCCGCCCGCTCAGGCGTATCGCATCAAAGGAGCGCTCGAAGGCGAGAAGCTACGAATCGCGAAGAAGAGCAGCGATTTCGACATCGATCCGCAGAACATGACCGCCTTTGGCGACGGCAACTGGAGCGGCGCGAGCCACTTGTGGGGCCGCCCCGGCAAGGCCGGTGAGTGGGTGGACCTCGAACTGCCCGTGAAGGCGACGGGTCGCTATGGCGTTGTCGTCTATCTGACGAAGGCTCGCGACTACGGTATTGTGCAGTTCGACGTGAATGGCAAGCCGCTCGGTGAGAAGGTCGACTGCTGCCACGCGAACGGCGTCGTCGCCACGGGAGCGATCGACCTGGGCACCGTCGAGCTGCAGAAAGGGACGGCCACGCTCCGAGTTCAAGTCGTGGGCACCAATCCCAAGTCCGATGGCCTGCGTTACATGTGGGGTCTCGATTGCGTAGTCCTCAAGCCGGCCGAGCAGTAACGGCGGTAGGTTTGGGCGATCAGGCTCGAATGATTCACCCTCGATAGGTGTTAATCCGTCACACGGTTCGCGGTCGTGATTGAGGGCGCACTTCGCGACGTTTGACGTGAGGGAACTTTGGATGCCTGGTGCACACTCTGGCTCGATTGTGATTGCCGGAGGGAGTGGGTTTCTGGGCGTCTCGCTGGCGACCTGGCTTGCGAACCGTGGCCGGTCGATCGTGATCCTGTCGCGCCGACCGCCCGCGCTTGATGGTCCGTGGCGGCACGTGCGCTGGGATGCGCGTCGCCTGGGAGATTGGGGTCGAGAACTCTCGGGCGCTGCGGGACTGGTGAACCTCGTCGGTCGTAGCGTCGACTGTGCGAAAACTCCCGAACATTGCGATGAAATCCTCCGATCTCGTGTGGAGGCGACGCGCGTACTCGGGCAGGCTCTCCGCACCGTCGAGGATCCGCCGCCCGTTTGGGTGCAAATGAGCACGGCTCACATCTACGGCGATCCGCCGAAAATCACTTGCACCGAAGATTCACCGTTCGGCTATGGGCTTGCGCGCCGTTCGTTGCTCAGGCATGGGAAGACGAATTTCGGGCCGGGCTCTTGCCGACGCAGCGCGGCGTGGTGCTGCGAGCGGGCTTCGTGCTCGGGCGGAATCGGGGAGTGGGCGACGGGGCCCTGGGCCGTTTACAAATGGTCGTGCGGCTGGGCCTCGGGGGACGCATCGGACTCGGCACGCAAGGCATGAGCTGGATCCACGAAGCCGACTTGAACCGCCTATTCGAGCGAGGCCTGGACGATCCCGCCATGCAGGGAGCCTACGTCGCCTCGGGCCCCAATCCGGTTTCACAGCAGATTTTCATGGAAATCTTGCGGCGAGCGCTCGGCCGGCGTTTAGGTTTGCCTGCTCCCGCATGGCTCGTCCGCTTCGGCGCCCGGTGGGTTTTGAGGACCGATCCGGAGTTGGCGCTTTCTGGGCGCTATGTCGTCTCAAAGCGCCTGCAGGACGAAGGGTTCGCGTTTCAGTTTCCGCACCTGAGCGGTGCGCTTGCCGACCTGTTGATGCAAACGCAGCCTTCGCCGTCGCCGGAACCTGTTGCACGGCACGATTTCCGCGACGAATCGCCCCGGAGCGGATCAGTTGATGGTTCGCTCCAGCGGCTCGGCTAGTTTGTGGAGTGAGGCGAGCAGCCGGTCGAAGCCGGCGAAGTCGAGAGATTGGGCTCCATCGGACATCGCTCGATCGGGTTCGGGGTGAACTTCGATCAAGAGTCCGTCGGCGCCTGCCGCGAGGGAGGCGCGGGCCATCGCGGGGACATAGTCGCGCTTGCCCGTGCCATGACTGGGGTCGACCAGGATCGGCAGGTGCGAGAGGGCCTTGGCCGGGGGCACGACCGAGAGGTCGAGCGTGTTGCGGCTGTGATCCGAAAACGTGCGCACGCCCCGCTCGCAGAGGATGACTTCTTTGTTGCCGCCCGCCATGACGTACTCGGCGGCCATCAGCCATTCCTCCAACGTGGCGGCCATCCCCCGCTTCAGCAGCACCGGCTTGCGGGCCAGCCCCACCCTCTTGAGCAGGCTGAAGTTCTGCATGTTGCGGGTGCCGATCTGAATGATGTCGGCCGCTTGCTCGACCGCGTCGGCGTTTTCGGTGTCCATCAACTCGGTGACGATGCCGATCCCTGTTTTCTTCCGCACTTTGGCCAGGATCTCGAGCCCTTCGACACCCAGGCCTTGAAAGGCATACGGGCTCGAGCGCGGCTTGAAGGCGCCGGCTCGAAGCAGGTTGACTCCGTGGCCGCGGAGAAACTCGGCCGTGCGTAGGATCATGTCCTCGTTTTCGACCGAGCACGGGCCGGCAATCATCGTGAAGGTGCCCGGGCCGATCGTCGTCTTCGTGTGGGGAATCTGAACATACGTGTCGGCCTCGTGCATTTCGCGACTGGCCAGCTTGTACGGCTTCGTGACGCGGACGAGATCCTCGACGCCCGGCAGGACCTCCAGCGAGCGGGCGTCGATCGCCGTGTTGTTGCCCGTGATGCCGATGGCCGTCCGCGTCGGGCCGGGCATCGGATGCGGCTGCAGCTTCATCCGCTGAATCGCGGCGATCACCCGATCGATTTCTTCCGGGGTGGCATGGCTGCTCATCACGACAAGCATGGCGATCGCTCCGGGCCGCGGGCGTGCGATGTGCGTCACCGCGGCTCGGCATTCAGAATACACGGCCGACGGAGGCCTTTGCAGTCGCCGCGAGATGCAACCGGTCGAATGGGATCAAAACCGGGCGACGGCCAGCTTCCGACGCAGTTGGAGGACATACGCGTCGGGATCCATGAAGACGCGGTCGGGCTTGAAGGAGCAGTGAATCTTCACGTCTTTGGCCTCGCCGGCTCCCAGGTTCACAGTCGTGCGGGCATCCTTATAGTCCGGGTTCTCTTTGCCGTCCTTCTCGTCGAACCGCTCACCGGTTGCCGCGGCGACTTCGACCGTCATCCGACCGCTGCCGGAGTTCTCGACATGCGCGGTGACGTCCCAGACATCTTGATCGCCGGACTGCTTGCGCTCGGCGTTGGTCACGTGGTACTCGGGGACGACGACCTCGTAGAACCACTGCTTGACGAAGGCGTCGAAGGCGGGCTTGTCGGGGGCATAACGGCGCATGACCTCGATAAAGTCCTGCAGCACAGGGAAGTCCGGGCCATTGCGATATTCCTTGATGAAGGCCTGCAATCCGGCAAGCGCCTCCTTTCGGCCCATCTGATGCAACAGCATCCAGAAGACCCAGCCCCCCTTGTCGTAGGTGACGGTCGTGTCTCCGTTCTGCGTACCGTCGACTTTCACCATCGGACGTTCGGAGTCCATGCGGCGGCTGGTTTCGTAGCTGTGCTCGATGCCTTTCAAGAATTCGATGCGCCCGCGCGGACCTTTGACCTGGTCGAAGAGCAAAGCGGTCGAGAAATGGGCCATGCCCTCGGAGAGGATATTGCCGCCGGGCCCCTTACCCGGCGTGAGGATATTGCCCCACCACTGGTGAGCCGATTCGTGAGCTGTGACCAAAAACGCGACCTGCGATACCGTGTCGCTCTTGGCCAGGAAGCCGATCCCTTCGGAAAACGTGATATCGGTCGCGAATCCCTGGGCGTAGCCGGCGATGTTGGGAAATTCACTGAGCTTCATTTCCTTCCACGGGTAGGGACAGAACCATTCGGAGTAATACTTGCGGGCCGCGTCGAGCGCCTCGGAGATCTCGTCGATGTTGTAGCCGTGGGCCGGATGATAGAAGACGGCCGTGTCGTGCCCGCGGCGCACGTCCCACTTGCCCGCGACGACGTTGAAGAAGCGCACCGGCTCGTCGCTGCGCCATTCGACGGTCCGTTTGCCGTCGGTCACTTCGTCTTTCACGAGCACGCCGATCGAATTGATCGTGTAGGCCTCGGGCGCGGTGATCCGCAAGTCCGTCTTGAAGGGGGCGCCATCGCCGAAGGCGGGATCGGTCTGTCCGACGTAGAAGTCGTCGGGATACTCCTTCGATTCATAGCGGTTCTCCTTCTCGATTCCGACCTCCTCCAGGTAGCCCAGGACCGGGGCAATGCTGGGCGTAAAGCTAGTCAGCACGATGCCCGACGGGAGGATGAACTCCATCCGGCCTTTGCCGTTCTCCGAGTTGCCCTTGGGGAATCGCCCCTCGCAAGAGAAGCCGATCCGCACCTTGCCGCCGGGGGGCAGCGCGGGCGAGAGCGTGAAGACGTAGAGCAACGAGCGGTTTTCGGGAGTGTACTCCTTCCCGTTCATCGTCCAATTGACATGTTCCCAATGATCGCCGGCCGTCAGCGGCACCTGGCGCAGCGGCGTCTGCCGCTGGTTGACGATTTCGTAAGTGCCGGCCGAATGGAAATAATGACGTTCGGGATCGAGCGTCAGGTCGAGGTCGACGGCCGAGAGCGCCGGCTTCGGGATGTCCTTCCACGTCGCCAGATTCTTCCGCCAATAATCCTTCTGCGCCTTCTTCGCGGCCGCTCCCTCGAAGCCCTGATAAACCTGGGCATAGAGCGCCACGCCGGCGATCACGGGAACCGCGGCGTAGGGCAAGAGCTTGAGCCCGTACTTCAGCAGGGCGACCGGGTAGAGCCGCGTCCAAACCCGGCCCGGATCGACGTCGCGGCGGCGAAACAAGCCGACCGCGAGCACCGTGAAGAACACCGACAGCCCCAGAGACCATCACGCGGTTGAGGATGAGGGCCCAGCGGTCGAACTCCAGCACGCCCATGTCGGTCCAGTGGACGGAGCTCCAGATGAGCCAGTTGCCGACCCAGTTCATCTGCGTCGTCATCTGCCGATAGCCGGTGAAGATCAACACCCCCAGGCCGATTCCGTAGGTCGCTTCCCGGTTGTTGGTGAGCGAAAAGGCCGCAGTGACGAACGACGTCCACAAGAGAAACGTCGGCAAGAGCAAGACACCCCAGATCAGGGCAAACGGCCACAGCTGAAGCTGCACCTTTCCCTGCACCGCAATCACGATCAGACAGCCCACCAGCGTGGCCAGCACAATTGCCAAACCCACCAGGCTGTTGGCGAGCGCCTTGCCAAAAAGCAGCGCCGAGGTGCGAATCGGCGTCGCGTAATGGATCGACGCCAGGCCGGTCCCCTGCTCGCGCCGCACCGACTCGACGGTGTAGAACATGAGCAAGAGGCAAATCAAAAGTGTCAACGTGTTCATCGTGGCGACGGCCATCATGCCGGGCGTCTGCAAGATCGGCGTGCCGAACGCCCCTTCCGCCAGGGTCGAGGTCCCAATGGTCTGCAAGAGAATCAACGGGACAAACAGGTAGAGCCCGGGCTGCGAGCGCAGCTCCCGTAGCTCGGTGCGGGCTACGAGCCAGAGGCTGCGCCAAAACGAGGGGACGCCCGAGCCCATGCCCAGAACGGCGACGGAGGCGGGGGCCGGTGCCGCGGCCGAGGGAACGGTCGACTCGGGCGCGGATCCTTTGCGCCGGCGCAAGACTTCGAGCCAGCTGCGAGCGGGACCGGCGGAGCCGCGGATCGTCCGGGTCAGGTGAAATTGCGCGAGGGCCACGGACCCGATCCCCACGGCGAAAAACACGATGCGGCTGGCGATCAGGCCGGCATCGAAGGGAATGTGGGCCGTGTTATAGAAGTTGACTCCCCGATCGCCTTTGAGCCAGGTCTCGTTCAGCCACCGAAATCCGGACGGATCGATCAGCATCAGCACGCGGTTAATCCGCGGATCGAGCCACACGGGAGACCAGTCCCAGAGGAAAAAGCCGCACACGAGCAGCCCCGCGACCGGCAGCAGAAACAACAGGATGGGCCGCCGCGTCCACTCGCCGACCACGAACGACACGCCGGTAATGAACACGATCGTCGGCAGGGCAAAGACGACGGTCGGAATCAGATAATTAGTCAGCACGAAGGGTCCGCGAATTTCGAGCGACTTCTCGTTGGGCACGAAGTGGTTGCAAATGATCATGAACACGACGTGCGCGCCGAACACGACCAGAAACGCGGCGAGCACGGCCCCGAACTTGGCCCACACGTATTCGCCCACGGTCAGCGAGGAGGAGCGGAGCAAGTCGGTGATCTTCAACTCGTCGTCGCGGATCAGCGGCATGCCGGCCGCAACGGCGAGAAAGAATCCGTACCAGAGAAAAACCACGATGATCAGCATCTCGCCGACGGCGAATTCGGAGGTGACCCACGCCTTGGTGCCGCCCACTCGGCTGTCACCCGTGGCGATCTGCAGCGTCCCACTCGACAGCCCATACGAGGTGAATCCCAAGACCAGGATCAGGATCCAGAAGAGGGGCCGACGAAAGCTGTAGAGAAAGTCGAGCCGAAAGACCCGATACCAGCGAGCTGCGCTCATATGTGCTTTTCGATTCGTGACTCGGGAGGCGGAGGGAACCGGTCAATTCATCGTGGCGGCGATCAGGGCGGAACGCGGACCCTTCAATACGCCACGGGAGCGGGCGTACCGTTTGCCAGTTCGCCTCGCATGGTGAGCAAGTAAGCGTCTTCGAGCGTCGGTTCTGCCGGCGAAAATCCCGCGGGGGGATCGCCGTCGGGCTCGTAGATCCGGACGCGATTCTTTCCCTCGAAGAGCACGGCCTGCGTCACGAACCGCGACCGGCGCAGGTTCTCGAGCTCCTCGGCGCTCACGCTGGCTTCATAGATCGTGTCGGCAAGACGATTGAGAGCCTCGCTCGGCGACGTCTGGGCGACGAGGCGTCCGTGGCGGATCACGGCAAACCGCGTGCAGAGTACGGCCACGTCCTCGACGATATGGGTCGACAACAGGACGATCCGGTCCTGGGCCAGGGCCGCCAGCAGATAATAGAAGCGGAGCCGTTCCTCGGGGTCGAGGCCGGCCGTGGGCTCGTCGACGATAATCAGCCGCGGATTGCCGGCAATCGCCTGGGCGAGTCCCAGCCGTTGCCGCATGCCGCCCGAATAGCCTTTCACTTTGCGCTTGGCGGCAAAGGTGAGATTTACCCGTTCAAGCAATTCGCCGCATAGGGCCTTGATCCCCTGCGGCGCCTGCACTCCTTTCAGCTGCAGCAGGTAGGCGAGCATTTTCTCGCCCGTCAGGTGCGGATAGAAGCCAAAATCCTGCGGCAGGTATCCGAGCTGCTTCCACAGCTGCTGGGGATTGTTGAGCACGTCCTGGCCATCGAGCAGGACTTGGCCGGACGTCGGTTCCAACAGCCCGGAGAGAATCCGCATCAGGGTGGTCTTGCCGGCCCCATTGGGCCCCAGCAGCCCGAACATGCCGTTGGGCAGATCGAGGCTGACCCCCTGTAACGCCGTGACCGGACCGGGATAGACCTTTA
The DNA here is from genome assembly GCA_963813715.1 of uncultured Planctomycetaceae bacterium. Lineage (GTDB taxonomy): Bacteria > Planctomycetota > Planctomycetia > Planctomycetales > Planctomycetaceae > DASPSM01. The sequence continues at coordinate 695,414 of CAWFAK010000017.1, forward strand.
CGAGATCGCGAATAGAGAGCACGGGATGGCCCAATTTTAAGGTTACGGCTGATCGGAACAGCCTGCGGGTCGCGAGCGAACGTATTTCGTTTGTCAGCGAATGTTCTTAGCTGATTCGGGTCGAAAATGCGAGATTTGCCGCGTTCTTGGCGGTCTCATCGTCACAGCCTCGCACGCTCGCCGAGCGGGAGTCGCTTGACCCAGTCACCGGGCGGCTGCCTGCCGCAGGCCAAAATCTGTGCAAACTCCCTTTGGTACATCGCTTGCACACCGTGGTGGGAATTCCCACGTCGCCCGTGCGAAATGCACCAAACGGATGCTGCAACGAGTGGAGCACCAACCTCAGACCCGGCCATCTGCAAGTCAAGGTGGTTCAGCAGCACACAGCTCCGAGGGCCTGTCCTGAATTGCGGTCACAGGCGGAAGCGTTGGGGAACGGAGTGGCAAGCTGCGACCTCGCTGAACTGAGGAGAGTCGCAAAAGTCGAACGACACCCGAGGATGATCAATCATGGACGCGCGATTGGCGGAAGCGACCACGCCGGCGAGCCGGAATTCCAGTCGGCCTTCCGACCAACTTAGCCGCGAAAGCGAAGACGTCCTGACTCCGGAACCAACGCCCGTTCCCCGCAGCGCCCTTCACGACGGCAAGGCCAAGATCCTGCTCGTCGACGATCGCCCGGCTAATCTCCTGGCCTACCAAGTTATCCTGGAAGAGCTGGGCGAAGAGCTGATTTTGGTGCAATCGGGCGAAGAGGCTCTCGAACAACTGCTTACCCACGATTTTGCCGTCATCCTGCTCGACGTCACCATGCCCGGCATGGACGGATTCGAGACCGCCAAGGCCATCCGTGCCCGGGAAACCCAGGCGCACACGCCGATCATTTTCCTGACGGCCTTTAGCGACGATTTGAAATCATCCGAGGCCTACGCCCACGGGGCCGTCGACTACATTCAGACTCCGGTCGTGCCGAACATCCTGCGGGCCAAGGTCAAGGTCTTTGCCGACTTTGTCCGGATGACCGAAGAGCTCAATCGTCGGCGCCATCAGGAAGTCGTGCAGGAGGGGGCCGAGCGGCTGAGGCTGATCCTCGATTCGTCGCTCGATGCCGTCGTCTCAATGGACGAACAGGGCAAAATCACCGGCTGGAATCCCCAGGCGGAAGCCGTTTTTGGCTGGCCCCGCGACGCCGTCATCGGCGAAAGCCTCGCCGATCTGATCATTCCCGAACCGTATCGGTTCGCTATGCAGCGGGGGCTTGACCTCTTCCGCACAACGGGCGAAGGTCCCCTGCTCCGCCGACGGCTGGAGCTGACGGCCCTCCGCAAGCTGGGCGTCGAATTCCCGGTCGAGCTGACGATCTCGCCGCTCCGGGTCGGGGACCACTACGAGTTCTGCGCCTTCGTCCGCGACATCAGCCAGCGCAAGGCGGCCGAAGAGCAGATTCGCCGCTACGCGACGGAGCTGGAGCGGAGCAATCGGGAGCTCAACGATTTCGCCTATTCCGCCTCGCACGACCTGCGTTCCCCGCTGCGGGCGGTTGCCCAGATCGCCAGCTGGATCGCCGAGGATCATGCGACCGAACTCTCCGAGGAGGTCCGCAACGATCTGGACCTGATGCAGCGCCGCGTGCAGCGGATGCAGGCACTGCTCGACGACATGCTCGAATATGCCCGCGTCGGCCGGAGCGACGGGGATTTGAGCCACGTCGATTGCGAGGAGCTGGCGCGTGAAATTGTCGAGTCGCTGCCGTTGCCGCCGGGGTTCACGATCACGGTCGAGCCCTTGCCGACGCTCCTGACCCATCGCACACCCCTGCATCAGGTGCTGCGGAACCTGATCAGCAACGCGGTCAAGCATCACAACCGCCCCGACGGGCGGGTTGAGATCCTCGCTCGCGATCACGGCGACCACATCGAATTCATCGTGCAAGACGACGGGCCCGGAATTGCGCAAGACTACCACGACCAGATCTTCCGGATGTTCACGACGCTCAAGCCGCGCGACTCCGTCGAGGGGAGCGGCATGGGCCTCGCGCTCGTTAAGAAGATCGTCGAGGGCCGCGGCGGGACTATCACCCTGGAGTCCGCCGAGGGGAGAGGGGCGAAATTCCGCTTCACGTGGCCCCGGGGTGCCGAAGGATAACGTTGCGCGGAGGGTTGAAACCGTGTTCAGCGAGACGGTCAGCATCATGATCGTCGACGACGATGAAGTCGACGTGCGGGCCATCCAGCGTGGATTGAGGCAACAACGAATCGTCAACCCGGTCTTTGTCGCCAGCGATGGCCAACAAGGACTGGACATGCTCCGCGGAGAACAGGGGCACGAGAAAATCCCGCAGCCGGCGTTGATCGTGCTCGACCTCAATATGCCGCGGATGACGGGGCTGAAATTCTTGGAAGCGCTGCGGGGCGACGACAACCTGGCCAACAGCATCGTGTTCATCCTCACGTCGTCGAACGCCGACGAGGACAAGATTGCCGCCTACAAGCACCACATCGCCGGATACGTCGTCAAGTCGGATGCCGGCGTCAGTTTTTTGAAAGCCGTCCAGATGGTGCAGAAATACGTGCTGTGCGTCCAATTCCCTCCGGAACACGGGTGACTCGATGAACCAGGGCCAAGAAAGACTCTTGCAAATCTTGATGGTGGATGACGACCAAATCGATCGACGCAATGTGCAACGGGCGCTGGGCGGCGCGTATGGGCTGGTGGAGGCGGAAAACGGCCGCGAGGCGCGCCGCCTGGCCGACGCACATCAGCCCGATTGCATTTTGCTCGACTACAACATCCCGGGAACCGACGCACTCGAACTGCTTGACGACTTGCGCTTGCATGCGCCCGTGGTGATGCTCACCGGCGCGGGGGACGAGGCCGTGGCCGTGGCGGCGATGAAGGCCGGAGCCCTCGATTACCTCAGCAAGAACGACTTTTCGGCCGACTCGCTCGACCTGGCAATCCGCGGGTCGATCGAAAAAGCCGATCGGCACCGCCGCCAGGTCGAATCGCGGGCGCGCTTGCAGAAGGAATATCGCTACGAGAAAGAGCGGCGGTTGGAGCTGGAGGGGGCGATGCAGGTCGCCCGCGACATCCAACAGAATCTGCTCCCCGCCTCGGCCCCCCAAGTCAAAGGGTTCGACATCAGCGGCGTCTGCCTGCCGGCCGAGTCAGCCAGCGGCGACTTCTACGATTACCTCCCTGCACCGGACGGAACGTTGGCGATTGTTGTGGGAGACGTTTCGGGGCACGGCGTCGGGCCGGCCCTTTTGGCGGCCGAAGCCCGCGCGTATATCCGCGCGCTCACTCGCATCGGCACGGATGTGGGACAGATCACCACGACCGTCAATCGCCTGCTCTGGGAAGATACGTCCGGCGGACGCTTCGCGACGCTCGTGCTGACGCGGATCGATCCCGAACGCCGGACGCTGACTTACGCGGCCGCCGGCCACTGCGCGTACGTCGTGCACGATTCGGGCGAATTCACGCTGCTCAACAGCCAGTGCCCTCCGCTGGGCGTGTTGGAATCGACGGTGGTCCAAACCAGCGAGCCGTTCTTCCTGCGCCACGGCGATATCGTGCTCATCGCCACGGACGGACTGTTCGACATTCGCTCGCCTGACAAAGCGGCCTTCGGCAAGGAACGGGTGATCGGCTTGATGCATGCCTTTCGGCATCAGCCGGCCGAAAAGATCATCGACGCGGTGCTGCTCTCCGCGCGGACGTTCGCCGAGAACGCGCCGCTGCCCGACGATGTGACGCTTGTTCTCGTCAAAGTGCTCTAGAGGGCACAAGCCTTCGACATCGCCTTAAGCGACGACGTTACGTCGAAGAGACGGCGGCCGGAGCGTCGACGGACTCGGCGTCGGCCGGCTGCACGCCGACCGAGTGTGGCTGCGACGCTGCCGCAACCGCGACGTCGTCTCCTCCCTTGGAGAAGACCATCGAGCCATCGTCGATCGCGCCGTAGCGCATCGTGAGCAGATCGCGCACGTAGTTCTGCCGCATGAGCCAGGGTGCTTTCGTGCCTTGCTTCGGAAACTGGTCGACGCCCCGCTGCACGTAGCCGGACGTCAGGCCCAACAGCGGTCCTGCTTGAACCTGCGCATCTGCGGCGCGGGGGACGCACTGTTTGTAGCCGCCCCGATCCATGAAGTTGAGCAGTCGGCAGACATAGGTCGAAGCCAGGTCGGCCCGCAACGTCCACGACGCCGTCGTATAGCCGACGCACGCAGCGCAATTCGGCACGTCGCTCAGCATCAGGCCTTTATAGGTGAGCGAACGGCCCGGCTCGACCGCCTTGCCGTCCACGGACAGTCGAATCCCACCGCACGAGAGCATCTTGAGCCCCGTGGCGGTGACAACGATGTCCGCTGGCAACTCTTTCCCGGATTCGAGCAGAATGCCCTGCTTCGTGAATTTGGCGATCTGGTCTGTCACAACCGAGACGCGTCCCGTTTTGATTCCCTGGAACAAGTCGGCATTGGGCACCAGGCAGACCCGCTGGTCCCAGGGCTGATAGCGGGGCTTGAAGTGCGTGTCGATGTCGAAGTCCGGCGGCAGCTCCCTGGCGATGCCTTTCCGCAAGAGTCGCTTGGCTAGTCCCGGCGCCCGTCGGCAGAGCTGGTAGAAGTAAATGCCCAAGAGCACGTTGCGCCAGCGGAGCGCCCGGTGGGCCGTCCGCTCGGGCAAAATGCGGCGGATGAAATTCGCCATGCGATCCTCCGAGGGCATCGAGACGATGTACGAGGGGGATCGCTGCAGCATCGTCACGTGGGCGGCTTGCTCGGCCATCGCGGGAACGAGCGTCACGGCCGTGGCACCGCTGCCGATCACGACCACCCGCTTGTCACGATAGTCGAGATCCTTGGGCCAGTGCTGCGGATGCACCAGGCGGCCCTCGAAGTCCTCGGTGCCGGCAAAGACCGGCTGATGACCGGCTTCGTAGTCGTAGTAGCCGCTGCAGAGGTACAGGAAATTGCCGGTGTAGCGAACGGGCTGTTTCTCCGGCCCGACCTCCGCATCGACCGTCCACAGCGAATTCTCGCTCGACCAGGACGCCGACTTCACGCGGTGGTTGAAGCGGAAGTGGCGATCGATGCCGAAGTCGTGGGCCGTTTCTCGCAGGTAGGCCAGAATGTCCGGGCCGTCCGCGATGGCCTTGGCCGCCTTCCACGGACGGAACGAATAACCCAGCGTGAACATGTCGGAGTCGGAGCGGATTCCCGGATAGCGAAACAAATCCCAGGTGCCGCCGATATCGCTGCGTCCTTCGAGGATCGCATAGCTCTTGCCGGGGCAATGAGTCTGCAGATGGTAACCGGCCCCGATGCCGGAAATGCCCGCACCGACGATCAAAACGTCGAAATTCTGGACCGACACGTTGTCCGCTCCCTGGGGAAAGACCGGTGCCGCTGCCGTTGAGATTCGGGGAGGCTCGTTCGCCCGCGTCTGTGCGCCGAGTGGCGACCCTCGAACTGAGGATCCGCGAGCTAGTGTGTATTGTCCAGCGAAGACGGGGACTTGGCGACCCCGGGGCCGCAAAAAGTCGGCCGCGAACCGATTTTGCCGCCGAACCGAGGTCTTCGCGTCGCCGCGGTTCAGTTCCCCGATGGCGTGCCGAACTGCGTTTCGAGCAGCTTCCGCATGCCGCGGAGAGAGGGGCGGATGCCAATCGAGATGGCCATGCCCGTGTGGCCGTTCACGACGGCCGTCACTTTGATCGTGACGCGGGTGGCTTCGCCCTCGCGCTGCACCTGAATCTCGGTTTCCTGCGAGACGAGATTCTCCTTGTCGCTCTTCAGCAGCACGGTCCGGATGAGGCCGTTGCGTTCCGGGTCGTGCTCGACGATGAAGGTGAAGGGCCCTTCTTTCGTCTCTTTGTGGAGCTTCGACTGTCGACCCTGGACGGCCAGCACTTCGGCGCCGGTGCTCTCGTCGATGGCGCTCGCGTTCTGCTCGATCCAGCGGCAGACGGTGCGTTCATCGGCGGCGAGCAGAAACGTGGTCTGCTGCCGGCCGGTGCCCGCCAAAACCGGATGCGCAACAACCAAAAGGCAGAGCAGCATCGCGTAGCGCGCCACGTTCATTGGGTGATCCGTTTTGAAATCGCCGACACGAGCCGCGCTCCTCCGGAGATGTCCGCGGAGGTCACTCCCGTGTCAAATGCTAGGTTTCCGACCGCTTCTCCACCAGTGGCCCCGCAACGATTCCAGCAGGATTGCCGGCGATCGCCGGTCGGACAGGAGCCGACCGCAAGAAAAGTGTCCGGAATTTGATTTGCCGGAGAAAAAACGACAAGACCAGTTTGGGGTAAAAATCGCTGTTAGCTGAAGACGGGATTGGTTTTCTCGCAGGCTCACGGACGTTCAACGGCCGCGTGTTGCAATTGTTTCTGCGAGTTCAGGAGGTCGGCGAGAGCAGGGACTGCACCGACCGTCCGAGTCCGTGAAGCGCCTCTTCCGCGGCACGCACGCCGTGATATACGGCCTCCTCGCAGAGCGCGATGCCGCTGAGGTCGGTGCCGGCGAAATGAATTGAGCCGAAGGGTTCAGCCGCGCTCCGGCGGGCGGCGCTCCACACAAAACCGGGACGCGGTCGGACCATGGCGTGGCCCCACTTCATCACGTCGAGCCGCTCGACCAGCGACCGAATCTCGGGATGGGCCGGCTCGAGATCGCTCAGCACCAGCTCCGCGGCCTCGGTCCAGGTCATGTCGAGCAACCGCTGCCGGGCGGCGGTCATTTGTCGCGACCGCGTCGCCGGGAGGGCCGTCGCACAACGCGGTGTACCAGGTGAGCACAGTCGGACCGTAATCGAGGCCCGCTTGATGCGTGGCCGTCACGTACCCGAGCGAGCGACTGTCGTAGAGCACGTTGTCCCAGGCGAGCGGGAAGTCCCGTTCGGCCGGCCGCGCGCGAAGGTGCAGATTGGCGACCAGCCACGGGCTGTACTGGAACTCACGCGCGTGCCGTTTGCGTTCGTCGGGCAGATCGCGAATTAAGTACGGGGCGAGAAACTGCGAGCCGGCGAAGATCGCGCGCTGGGCCCGCACGCCGACGACCTCGCCGGTCGTCACGTCGAGGGCGGTCACCTCGACTCGCCCGGCGTCGTGAATCCTGGTCTGGGCCACGTCGACCACGGCCATCCCGCAGCGCAGCTGGCTGCGAACGCGGTCGGCGAGATAGCGCACGATCCGGCCGTTGCCCTCCGGCCAGGTGATGAGCGGCTGCGCTTCGCTCGCCGGCCCGCGGACCCGCGACGCGAAATAAAACAATCCGGCCCAGGCGCTCGTTTGTTCGCTCGTCGCTCCGTAGTCGTCCCGGCACGAATAATCGATCAGCCACAACAGCCGTGCCGAAGTCCAACCGTGCCGCCGCACCCACTCCGCCATTGAGAGCCCATCGAGGGCGGTCACCTCCGGATCGTCCGAGCCGTGGGGAACGGGGATCGCAAAAGCGCGGCGCCCTTTGCCGTCACGCCACTGAACCCAGCGGGCGATCTCGGCCCGAAAATCGCGGAGTTCGTCGAAATCGCGCGGCGTCGCCCCGGCCGAGGGATAAAGTCCCTCGTACCACGTCCCGTCGACAAACACGCGTTCGCCAGGGTCGCGACACAAATACTGCTCGGCGACGACCGGGACTCCGGCGGCGTCGACTCGCTCGATCACTCCCATTTCGCGCAAGAGGGCGATCAGCGAGCGATTCTCCGGCAGCGGCACGGGGACATAGTGCGCACCCCAGGGATAGGCCGTGAGCGGCGACTGCCCGGAGCGCGACGTGCCCCCCGGCGCGCTTCCAACTCCAAGATCAGAAAGCGCTCGAGGCCGCTGCGCTTCAAGGCCCAGGCGGCCGCGAGTCCCGACATGCCGCCCCCGATGACGACGACGTCGCGTCTCTTGCCAGCGGTTGTTTGCCGGTCGAGGCCGAAAGCCGTCGCGGATTCGATGGCCGACGGCATAGTTCGGCGCGAGAATTTCCCCGGCCGGTGGCAGCGATGCGGCGCGTCCTTCGCAGCCGGCCAAGAGCCCGGCCGACGTGCCGAGCAATCCGGCCAGCAATTCGCGGCGACTCAGTCGGGGCATGGCTGTTTTGTGCCGAGAGATTTCGCGGGCTTTTCGATCGTCGACGACCGGTTTGCGTTAGACGGTGCCGAGCGCGGTTAGTCCCACTTCCGCCATTCGGCGTCGTAGTAGCGGACCAGCGCCTGGTTATCCAGGCGGTTGATTTCGGTCTCGACCCGCTTGAGGTCCGTAGGAAATTCGAACAGCCCGGCGAGGGCCCCGCGATCGAGGAATCGGAGCTGCGGCGCGAGCGAGGCGGGGATTTCCGTGGGCGCGGTCGCGGGCTGCGGTGTCGCCAGGGCGAAGCCCCAAATCCCGAATGCCGGCACCGTGACCTGAAACGGATGGACCCAGAAGCCGGCAGCCTCGAGCGTGCGAATGATGCACCAATACGACTTCGGCGCCACCAGCGGCGACGTGCACTGCACGGCGACCGCTCCGCCCGGCGCGAGACGCGCCTGCAAAAGTCGGAAGAACCGAGTCGTGTAGAGCTTGCCGATCGAAAACGTGCCCGGATCGGGGAAGTCGATGATCGCCGCGTCGAAGGTGTCACCCGATTCTTGCACCCAGAGGAAGGCGTCCTGATTGATGACGTGGACGCGCGGGTCGGCGAGCGAGTGCCCGTTCAGCTCGGCGAGCGCGGGATAGCGGTCGGCGAGCGCGGTCATGTCGGGATCGAGGTCAACCAGCGTCACTGATTCCACCGATGGGTGTCGCAGAATCTCCCGCACGGCCAGGCCGTCTCCGCCGCCCAGCACCAACACGCGCCGCGGCGACCGGGCCGTCAACAGCGCCGGATGGACGAGCGCTTCGTGGTAGCGGTACTCGTCGACGGAACTGAATTGCAGGTTACCGTTGAGATAGAGCTGAAAGCCCCCCTGCCCTTTGGTGATCACGATCCGCTGATACGGGCTCGACTTCGCATACACAATCGGGTGGGGCAGCGTGTTTTCCTCGGCCAGCATGGTGAGCGCATCGGCCTTGAACAGGGCGATGGCCAAGAGGCCGATCACGATCCACGCGCGGGCCCGCAGGGCTCGCAGTCCCCGCTGTGCGAGCAGCGGCCGCAACAAGAAGGTTCCCCACAGGCCGACAGCCGCGTTGCCGATGCCGAATAGGAGCGACGTTCGCACGAGCCCCAACCGTGGGACGAAGAAGATCGGAAAGAGCAGCGACGCCACGAGGGCGCCCAGGTAATCGAACGAGAGCACGCGCGAGACCAGGTCGCGGAAGTCGACGTGGTCCTTGAGGATTCGCATCAAGAGCGGCAGCTCGAGTCCGACCAGCGTGCCGATGACCAGCACGATCGCGAAGAGCGCCACGCGGAACCAGCTCAGGTAGGCAAACGCCAAAAACAAGAGCGGCGCCGACGCTCCGCCGATGAGCGCGACGCCCAGTTCGACTTCGATGAACGAACGGGCCAGCCCCTCGTCGATAAACCGCGACAGCCACGCTCCGATTCCCAGGGCGGACAGGTAAATGCCAATGATCAGCGAGAACTGCGTGACCGAGTCGCCCAGCACGTAGCTCGCCAAGGTCCCGGCCAGGAGCTCGTAGATCAGGCCGCACGTCGCCACGGCCAGGACGTTGAGGTACAGCAGAAAGAATGGGGCGCGGTTCATGAGGGTCCGATTGCCGCCGCGATAATCAGCGAGACGCCGATGATGATCGCTCCGATGATGATGCCCAGGGCCGTGTTCTGGTCCTGTTCGATCTCACGGACGACGGCAAACGGCGCGAACTTGACGATCAGCCAGAACCAGACCGACAGCACGACGAGGCCGAGCGTGACGAACACGAAGGCCGCCACCAAGTGTTGGAACAGCACCCGCATGAATTCCATGAAGTTCTCCCGATTGAGCAATCATTCGTTTGCATGAATCTCAGGCGACCGCCTGGCACATCGCCCGCCGAGCTTACTTGCCTCCGCCCCACGAACCGCCCGAGGAGCGTGACCCGCCGCTATAGGAAGGCCCGCCGAAATAAATGCCGGAGTAAGGCGAGGCGCGGTGAGCCCCCGCACCGGTCCCTGTAGCCGGGCCAGCTTTCCACCCGCGATACGCGGCCGTCGTCAGCCAACTCGTGGCGAACAGGCAGACGACGAGCTGCAGGATATTTAAGATTCTCATCGAGATCGGCCCTTCATTTTCACAGTCGGCGCATGACGCCCGAGATCGCTAGATCACGTTGCTGTTTTGCCAGCGGCGGCTCTCGAACGAGCCCCGATAAATCCAGGCGATGATCGGAATGATCGAAATCAACACGAGGGCGAAAAACAGGAAGCTCTGGTCAACCGGCGGCGTTTTGCGTGACGACAACACGATGTCGATCAGGATCAGCACGATGCCGAACGCCACCCAGCTCAACGTGATCGGGCCGACGGCCGGCGCCGGTTGATTCATGCCGATCGACCAGCTCCGCCGCAGGTTGTGCACGCCAAACGCCTTCTCAATCTCGGCCGGTGGAACATAGACACCCAACGAGATGTTCTGCTCGCCTTGGCCCGTTTCGATCGAAAGGGCTTCCGGCGGGTGAATCAGGTCGCGGGTCTGCACTTCTTCGCCGACCTCAACCTTCCAGTAAAATTCGCCGATGACGTGCCGCACCGTCGCGAGGCCCGTTTGGAACAAGCGAAAGGCCTTGCCGCCGTAGAAGGCGAAGTGCTGGCGGTCGTCGACGTCGCCCGGGGGGACCGGCGTCACGAAGTTCCAGTGGTCGTCACTGTGCACGAGCCAGCGGAAGCCGGCGCTGGGGTTGTAGAGCAGGTATTCCTGCCAGCGATAAACGACTCCTTCTTCGGTGACGCTGCGCACCAGAAAGCCGATCACGGTGTACGACGTGCCGGCGAACGTGCCCGTCGTGCCCATCGGGATCAAAGGCTCGATGCGGCTACGTTTCAGCGTCGATAGGTAGCGTAGATTGCCTTTCTCAACGTCGCTGAGGGCGCCGCAATACGGGCAGGCGATCCGCTGGGCGGCGTCCGGCGCGTGCAGTTCCAGCGAACCGCCGCACTGCGGACAGTTGAGCAACAGCCCTTTGACTTCCTTGGGCGCCTTCGGTTCGGCGAACGCGGCGCTCGGCAAACCAAGACCCGCCAACGGCAGCTCGACGCCGATGTAGATCCGCGGCTCGGCATCGCTGTAGTCGAGCGTGGCGAATCGCTCCTGCGGACCGTAAAGATCGGCAAAGCGGACCGAAGTGCCCGGCTTGAATTGCCAGGGAATTTCCCCTTCTGCCGACCCCGCCACGGCCTCGTTCCGCTCTCCGACCTTCAGAACGCCGATCTTCTGACCCAGGTTGTACGATTGTCCGACGTCGAGTTGCTCAAAGGCCGGGACGTCGGTCGAGCTGTGCAGCGGCACTTCGAAGGTGACGTAAAACCGCCCCTGAGCCTCGGCCAGCCAGCCCCAACGTTCCCCGCCGAACGACATGTACCATTCGTCCCACACGCCGCCGGCTGGATGCTGATATTGCACGCGGCCAACGAGCTCGTAGTTCTTGCCGCGATAGTTTCCCTGCAGGCCCAATCGCAACGGCGATTGCGTGTCGACCAGGTCGGCGACTTTGCCTACGTCCTCGAGCGCCTTGTCACCCCGCGCGATGGCCGAATGGCAGTGCTCGCAGATCGTGACCAGCGACGACGCGACGTGAAACTCGACGATCGCCCCGCAGGACGGACAGTGCGCAACTTTCATGGCTGGCACTCCTCGACCGGCAAGGAGTCGGCAGTTTGCACGCCGCGGGGGATCGCGCGGGCGACGACTTCTCCCGCTCCGAGCCGCCGCTCGAGAAATTCCTGCCAATCCCACGTGGGCCGCCGGCGACAGCAGTAGAGATTGAACGTCGCCCGGCCGTGCTCGGGAAAGGTATGGCAGGTCAGATGCGACTCGGCCAGCAGGTAGAGTCCAGTCACGCCGCCCGGTTCATCGCTCCCGGGGGGCGAGGGGAATTGATGCCAGTGCGGCTCGCCAATCACGCGCAACCGCAGCGCGGCCACCAGCTCTGCGCAGACATGCTGCAGATGGCGCAGGTCCGACAGCCGCCGTGCGTCACAGCCGGCCGCGTCGACAAGCCATTCGGTCCCCTCGAGCAGAGCCGCCGCTGTCGTCCCTGGGCTCTTCGAGCGCGTGGAGCGATCTTGCTCCGGGCGCAAACTTTGCATGGGCCAGATTCTGCCAAATCGGCAACGCTGCCGAAAGCACCTGTTCGTGAATTTCGAGGCACCCCGAAATTCAAGCAGTGTGCGAGACAACGCACGAAAGGGCCTAACGGTTCACGTTCTGCATGCCGCCCGGGGCATAGCGTTCTCCGGCGGCCGACCCGGAGGGAAGAATTGCATCGATCTGCGCCAGCTCGTCCGACGAGAATTTGATCTGTGCGGCCGCGAGGTTTTCGTCCAGATACTTGGACCGTTTCGTGCCGGGAATGGGCACGATGTCCGGCCCTTGGGCCAGCACCCAGGCCAGTGCCAACTGGCTTGGCGTGCAGCCCTTCGCGGCGGCCAGCTGCTTGATCTTGGCGACCAGCTCCAGATTCTTCGCGAAGTTCTCCCCCTGGAAGCGGGGCGAGTTGCGGCGGAAGTCGTCTGCCGGCAGGTCGTCAATCGTCTTGAACGCGCCGGTGAGAAAGCCGCGGCCCAGCGGACTGTAGGCGACGAACGCGATCCCCAGCTCGCGGACGGTGGGCAATAGCTCGACTTCGGGCTCGCGGCTCCAGAGCGAATATTCCGTCTGCAGCGCGGCGATTGGATGCACCTGGGCGGCCCGTCGAATCGTCGCCGGCGCGGCTTCCGACAGGCCGAGATAACGCACTTTCCCGGCCTGGACCAATTCGGCCATCGCGCCGACGGTCTCTTCGATGGGCGTCTTGGCATCAACGCGGTGTTGATAATAGAGGTCGATCTGATCGACGCCGAGCCGCTTGAGGCTGGCGTCGCAGGCCTCTTTCACGTATTGCCGGTCTCCGCGGATCCCGAGAAATTCGCCCTTCGGTCCGCGGACGTTGGCAAACTTCGTCGCCAACACGACGTCCTGACGGCGACCGGCGATTGCCTTGCCCACCAGGACTTCGTTCTTGCCCGTGCCGTACACATCGGCCGTGTCGAGGAAATTTCCGCCCGCATCGAGGTAGCGGTGGATCACGCGGATCGACTCGGCATCGTCCATCTCGCCCGGCCCGTAAAACTCGCTCATTCCCATGCAGCCCAGCCCGATTGCGGAAACGCTCGGCCCGCGGGTGCCCAATTTGCGTGTTTGCGTCAATACCCGAGACATTGGTTTCTCCCGATAATGGCCCGCACGGTCACGAGCGCAGTTCGCGAGCTGGAACAAAATGGTCGAACCCGAAGACGACGATTGGTGGAAGCACGGCCGCCCCCCCGACGAGTTCGAGGAAGAGCACGACGACGAAGTCTATGGATTGGAGGAGGATGAGGACCCGGTCATCCCCTGCCCCAATTGCGGCAAGGAGGTCTTCGACGATGCCGAACAATGTCCGTCCTGCGGGCATTGGTTGGTCTCCGATCGCAGCCCGATGAGGGGCCGCCCGGGCTGGTTCCTCATCCTCGGCTTTGGCGGCGCGATCTTGGCAATTTTGCTGTGGCTGTTTTGGCGTTGATCCCGTCCGCGCGTGCGAGTCGTCTGCGCCGCCCGCCCTAGTCCTGACGTTCACTTAGTGCTTGAGCTTGCTGTCGAAGAATTCAAACATCGCCTGGTCGGCGGCTACGGCGTCGTGACCGCGGAAGCCGTGACCGGCCCCGGGTAGCGTGAGCAGTTCAGCCTCGACAGTGGCGGCTTTCAATCGGTCGACGAGCCACTCGGCCTGCTCGTGCGCAACGTAATTATCCTTCGTGCCGTGAATGCACAGCGTGGGAGCGGCGTCGGGCGTCACCCAATAGAGCGGGCTGGCCTGAATGTGCAGTGCATGGGCGGTCTCCAGGTTGCCGCCCAGCCACAATGGCAGAACCTCGGCCGCGTCGACGCTCTTCCCGTACGACTTGGTGAAGTCGCTGGGGCCGAAGAAGTTCACGACGCAGCTGACGCTGCTCGAATAATGCGGGTTGCCGCCGTGGCCCTCGAATCGCGGCACGTGCGCGGTCACGCCGAGAAACTGCGCGAGATGGCCGCCCGCCGAGCCTCCCATCACGCCGATCCGGTCCGGATTGATCTTGTAAGTGGCCGCGTTGGCCCGAAGCCAGCGGACCGCCGCCTTCGTATCGAAGATGGCGGCCGGAAACTTGTGCCGGGGAGCCAGGCGATACGTGATCGTCGCCGCGACATAGCCGCGCTCGGCCAACTTGATGCACAGCCCGTCGTACGACTGCCGGTCACCCGCACGAAAGCCGCCACCGTGAATACACAAGAACGGCAGGGAACGGCCCCTCGCCCGTCTTGGGGCGAGCCAGATCGAGTTTCAAGGATTCGCCGCCAGGATTCGAGTATTCCACGTCGGGCTGCCAGATCACATCGTCCGGAACCTTCACGCCGTTCGGCAGTTTTTGTGCCGCGCCGGCCGCAGGCGAACCGGCGGTCGAGCAGAAGCCCCAAACGGCACAAACAAACAGGCAGCGGAACAGCGGGGAGATCGTCCTCATTACTCTTACCTCGTGAAACAGGATCCATGGAGCCGGTTCGTCGGCTCGTCTCACAGCTGAATTCGCGAAAACAAATATCCGCCCAGGAACAACAGCAATGCCGCCACGGCGATCAGCACCGTGATATCGAGGGCCGGGTTGAAAAAGGCAACGCCGGTGAGCGCACCGCGCAGGCCGTCGACCCCGTACGACAGCGGGTTGAATCGCACCACGATGTTAAGCGCCGGCGGCAGATCGCGGAGCGGGAACAACGCGCCGGAAAGGAAAAACAGCGGCATCACCAGGAAATTCATGATCAGTTGAAAGCCCTGGAAGTCCGTCAGCATCGAGGCGATTGCCGTCCCCATCGAGGTAAACAAGATCGCCATCAAGGCCATAAACAGGAGAGCCAATGGCACCCCTGTCCAATCGACGATGCGGAAGCCCGCTGCGTAGCTGACGACGATCACCACCAGTCCCTGGAGAACGGCGACCGTCGCGCCCCCGAGCACGCGGCCCAACATGATCGTCAGCCGTGAGACCGGGGCTACCAGAGTTTCTTTCAAGAACCCGAACTGGCGGTCCCAGATCAGCTCGATGCCCGAGAAAACCGAAGTGAAGAGCACCGTCATGGCGACGATGCCGGGCGCCAGAAACTGGATGTAGTTCCCCTGCCCCGCCTTTTGAAAAATGGGCCCCAGGCCGAAGCCCAGTCCGAGCAAGAACAACAGCGGCTGCCCCAGGGCGCCGATCACCCGCGCCTTCGAGCGGGCGTATCGCTTCAATTGCCTCAGCCAGAGTGCGGCAATCACGTTCATCGGCGTCTCCAAAGCCGGCTCATGTTCCGCATGCGATCGAGCGGGCTGGCCTCTTCGTCGCGGATCGATGAACCGGTAAGCGCCAGAAACGCCTGCTCGAGCGTCTCCGAACCGGTCTGCGTTTTGAGCTCGGCCGGCGAGCCCTGCGCGACGATCCGCCCGTGATCGATGATCGCCATCCGGTCGGCCACGCGGTCGGCCTCTTCCATGTAGTGCGTCGTGAGAAAGACCGTCACGTGCTGCTCCTCGTTGAGCTTGCGGACGTGCGTCCACAGATGGTTGCGCGTCTGCGGGTCGAGCCCGAGCGTCGGCTCGTCGAGAAACAGAATCTTGGGTGTGTGCAAGAGGCCGCGGGCGATTTCCAGCCGACGACGCATGCCGCCCGAAAACGTTTTGGCGCGATCGTTCCGACGGTCCCACAATTCGACGAGCTTCAGCAGCCCTTCGATCCGCTCGCTCCGGACCCGCCGCGGCACCTTGTAGAGGACGCCGTGAATATCCATGTTTTCGTAAGCGGTCAACTCGTCGTCGAGCGAGGGATCCTGAAAGACGATGCCGAACCGCTTGCGGACCTCGTTTTGATTTGTGGTCGGATCGAGGCCGTCGATCTCCACCTTTCCGCTCGTCGCTTTCAAGAGCGTCGTCAGGATCTTGATGGTGGTCGTCTTGCCGGCCCCGTTGGGCCCGAGAAAGGCGAAGATCTCACCCGCCTCGACGTCGAACGAGATGTCGTCGACGGCCGTGAACGCGCCGTAGTTCTTGACGAGATGCTCGACGTGGATCATCGACGGCATGCGGCCCCTCGGGCAAAGGCGTTCAGGCTATGTCATTGGTGTGCCATGGTCCAGCGACGCCGCCCGATGAGACGTGGCTTGGTGGAGGCGCACTAAGGTTGGGCACTTCGAGCCCGCGGAGTCGTGGCAGCTATTCGGCGGCCGACCCCGAGTCGACGTCCCGCGACGCTCGGCTGACGGCAACTGCGGGCAGCGGCTTGTTGTGCAACGCCGGAATCGAGAACGAAAAGAAAGCCGCCACCACACCGCAGAAGATGAGATAGAAGGCGGGCGCAATCTCGTGGTGGGTGTGCTCGACCAGTGCAACCGCGACCAGGGGGGCCGTTCCGCTGAGCACGGCCTGGCCGACGTTGTACCCGATGGCAACTCCCGTGTAGCGCGTCTGCGTCGGGAAGAGTTCCACCATCGTCGCGCCCATGCAGCAACCGAACAGACTGCTCACCACCGCGAAGGCCAGTCCGCCGGCAATCGCGGCTGCGAACGTGCCGCTGCTCATCATCGACATCAACGGGTACGACAACAGGGCGTAGCCGGCGGAGGCAGCCAAATACATCGGCCGGCGTCCCACGCGATCGGAAAGCAGCGCCAAGAGCGGAATCAAGACCAAGAGCGCGGATAGTGATATCGTACTGCTGGCAAAGGCCTGTTCCTTGGGCAGCGGGTGCGCGATCATCTGCGAGAGCCACGTCGGCAGCCAGACGAAAGGCAGGTAAAAGCCGACCGAGCTCAGCCCCGTCAGGCCAATGGTCGTGATGATTGCGCCGCGGTCGCGGCGGAGCGCATCAGCGATCGGGTTGGCAGCCAGCTGTCCGGTTCGCCGCAGTTCGGCGAAATCAGGACTTTCGGCGATGCCCAACCGCAGCCAGAAGCCCAGCGCGCCGATCGCGAGTCCCGAAATGAAGGCCACCCGCCAACCCCAGGCGTGCAATTGGGTGTCGGAAAGCGCGAGTGTCGCCAGCGCCGCCACGGCCGAGCCGAGCAATGTGCCCAACACGACGGTGAAGCCGCTCCAGCTGCCATAAAAGGCTCGCCGATTCGGCGGCGCGTGCTCCGCAAGAAACGCGATCGATCCGATATACTCGCCGCCCACACTCAGCCCCTGCAGCATCCGCAGCAGCGTGAGCAAGATCGGCGCGGCCACTCCGATCGTCGCATAGCCGGGCAGCAACCCCAGCAACGTCGTGGAGACGGCCATCACCAGGACTGAGAGTTCCAGCGCCCGTTTTCGGCCCAGCCGGTCGCCGACTAATCCGAACAGCAGGCCACCAATCGGCCGCATCAAGAAGCCGGTGGCGAAGACCCCAAACGTGTCCAATAAGGACGCCATCCGGTCTCCGCCGGGAAAAAACTCGGCGGCGATGACGGAGGCGAAATAGCCGAACAGCCCGAAGTCGTACCACTCGAGCACGTTGCCGATCGCGCCGGCCAGGACCGTCCGCGTTCGGGAGGCCGATCGGGGCTGCTGATCGCGCGCCGTGCTGGGGTCAGCCTCCGTCATGCGTGCCAATCATCGCGAGGTGGTATTCTTCGGAGAAGAACTTAACACCGGCGATGCGGCGTTGCAAATTCGGACGGCAGCTACAGCTTCGGAGTGATGCTCGTCTTCAGGCGCGTCGTGGCAAGGGGCCCGGGCGACTTTTACTGATTCCTTTCCAACAACCTCAAGATTGAAGTCATAGTCGGCGCGTCCCGGCGCTGCGATTTCCACGACGAACTTCTGGTCGTCCTTGTTCCTTTCGGGGTCGTTGTAAAGATTTTTGAGGCCGTCCGGTCCGACGTAGTCATGGGTCATCGAAGGGCCGGCGATGCGGCGTCCGTGCCCGCCAGTGCCCCGCCCCTGATCAATCTTGAGCTGAGCAAAGGTTACCACATACTTCCCGGTCGGGGCTCCGTCGCCCGGCAGATAGGTCGTGAAGGAGAAATTTCCCTGCTCGTCACAACTTGTCGAGCCCTTGCCACCGGCGACAAGGTGCGCGGGGTCGTTCAAGACCACGAACAAGGTGCCGTTGTCTTGTGAAGGAGGCTGGCCGTCGACGGTGACATGCCCCGCAAATTTCGCAACGGAGACCTTATTGGGAAGTTGGGCGACCTGCTCGACTTGGTCTGTCCGGGGGCCGCCAGAGTTATTGCAGCCGGAGAATGCAGCCACGGCGAGCAAAGAAACGAAAGCCCGGGCGAACGAACGGTCAAGTCGGCGCCGTTTGACGGAAGGCATTTCTCGATCTCCAGTTGACCGGCGGTTTCAGATTCAAAAATGTGGCCCGAGCCGCGGCGGATGGTTCCATCACGGCTCGGACCCTCTTGCTTCAGACGAACAAAGCAGCTTGGCCCGCCAGGCAGATTAGAACGAGCTGTCGGTGAGCGGCTTGGCTCCCTTATAAGTCTGTAGGCGGCACAGCACCGTAATGCCCGTGTTCTCGCTGATCATGCGCGCCGAACCGTCGCACAGAGCGATGCCAACCGAGCCGGGGTGGAACGAATACCAGTTGTTCGACCAGACATTGATGCAATTGAGGAAGCAGACGGCCTGATTCAAAGTGTGAGCATTCAGGGGAGTCGGGAATGCAGGCCCACCGGGGTTAAAGAAACTGGTGCCGGTCATGGTCTGAAATGCGCTGTTGTAACAAGACCAGCAGCCGCCCGGGTTGTGTTGGATGGTGCCGGGCCCGGTGCCAAAAACGGCGGCCAGAGAGGGCTGCTTGACGCCGCGAATCCACAAGTCCGGACGGCCGGCCAATTCGGCGAACAACACGGTGGTCGACGTGCCGTCAGTGATCTTGTCGATCGAGACATTGAATTGGAATACGTTGATCGGCCCCGCACGGTAGGCCTCTGGCTGACAACTGTTTGCGAGCAAATAGGCGGCGCCGAGCGGCGTGCACTTGTCTTCGTAACCGCCCACGGCCGTGTAGTCCAAGGCCCCTGACAACTGCCGAGGACCGAAGGCGGCGGCACAGGGACTCGGACCCGCGAAGCAGGGGCATGTGTCCGAGCCGACCTCGACAAACGGATTCTGGGTTCGAGGAGCTGAAGGGCAAACGAACGCCGGAATCACCGCGGCTCCCGGACGCGTGGACGAGCACGGATCCTGGCACGGATCCGTCACGTTCTTATAGGTGTAGAGTTTTCCGCAGCCACAGCAGGCCAGCGGCTTTTGGTTCAAGAGCGCGGGGTGCTCACAGCACGGCGGCAGCATCGGACTGTTCATGCAGATCTTGTTGTAAACGGTCGTCGCTTCGATCAAGGGAAGCAGCCGTTCGCCCCAGTAGTGGAAGTTGAACGAAGACGTGAACAGGCCGGCTTTGCAAGGGCACGGGGTGTAGGGGGCAAGAGGCCCACCGCCGTTGCCAGGCGGGCAGCAGCAGATCAGGCACTTGGGGATCGCCGTTGGGAACGTGTAGCTGATCGCTGGCGTGAATTGGTTGTTGATGTCGTGATAGTTGTGCTCGGCCAACGCCATCTGCTTCAGGTTGTTGCGGCATTGCGTGCGGCGTGCCGCCTCGCGGGCCGCCTGAACGGCCGGCAGCAAGAGCGCGATCAAGACCGCAATGATGGCGATCACGACCAATAGCTCGATCAGCGTGAACCCTGACTTTCGTTGTCTTGGCATAAACTGTCCCCTAATTCGGAAAGAAGGCCACAAATTTGGAGCTGGCCCGCCGCCAGCCGTAAGAAACGCTCATTCGGCCTGGGAAAACTCCTCGATCGACCACTTCGCCCACGGACGCCCTCTATCAAACATGCTAAAAAACTGGCTGTCAATAAATTGGCACATGGAAGTGGCGGGAAAATGTTCAAATGGCAAAAATTCTCCATGAAGTGTTAGTTTTATCACACTTCGGATGGGGTCGACGGCTGGTCGGCTGAAAAATGCGCACTTCGAAGGCCGCGAGGGGGCCACCGCGCGGGGACCATCTGCGGCGGCACGCAGGAGAGCGGGTTCCGGCGTTGACGGCTGGGGCGGTGTGTTACCGCTCGGATGCGACGGGGAGTCGAAGCGGCGGCGAAGAAACGCGGCGAGACGTCGGCCCGACAAAGAGGGGCGGAAACGCCAAATACTACGCACTGACGGGAGGGGCCGATCGGCGTCGCGTCGCGACGACGCGCTTGCCGATGCGTTCAATAACCACAACCGCGCATGCGAGGGGGCGACGGGCGTTTCGACTCGCTTGGGTCGCCCGCGATGGCCGGCGCTCGGCCGTCGGAGCCACACGGGCTCACCGTCGAGACAGCGAGGGAGCGAGGGAGCGGGCCGAGCGCTAAACGCGATCAGCCGTTCTGACCGAGCCGTTGGTCACGGCTCGAGAGCCTTGTGGGGGCACAAAGCCGCTTATCGCGACAAGCGCCGGACGGCGTACTGGCCGACGGGGACGCCCTCCTTGCCGGCAATCGACAGGTTGAATTCGTAGTCGCTCTTGCCCGGTTCCGCGACCTCGATGTTGAAATCTTTTTCGTTCTTGTTCTTTTCCGGATCGCTGTACAGGTTCTTGAGCCCGTCCGGACCCACGTATTCCCGCGAAAGCATGCGCCCCACCGAGCGCGGCCCGGCAGTCTTCGGCACGTGCAATTGGGCAAACGTCACCACGTATTTTCCGGGAGGCACCCCATCCCCGTGCAGGTACGAAGTGAAGGTGAAGTTCCCGTCAGGGTCGCACGAGGCAACGTAGGCCGGTCCCTCCTTGGGGATGGCCAGGTGCGCTGGGTCGTTCAGAATCACAAATAGCGTGGTGTCTTTATCCGGAGGCTGGCCGTCGATGCTGGCATGGCCGGCGACTTTCGCCACCGGCTTCTGCTTGGCACCCTTGGCGGCTTGCGTAAGTTCGTCCTCCCGGGCTCCGTGGCTGCTCCCGGTGCAACCCGAGAAGACGCTCGCCGCCACCAGCGAAAGAACAATAAACGTCAGCGGATAAGCCGCGCGCGGCCCGCATTACGGAGCATAGCTCGAACTCCAGTCTCCAAAGCCATTGTTAAAAAGCTGCTGCAAAAACAGGCCAAACCGGGATGGATTTCCTCCATCCCGGCTGGGCCGAAACTACGAGATCAAGAGGCGGACCAGAGACGCCAGCCCGCCCACGGTCAAACACGAACTAGAAGCTGCTGTCCAGAACGGCCTTGCCACCCTTGTAGGTTTGCAAGCGGCACAGCACCGTCAGGCTGGTGTTCTCGCTGATCATGCGAGCCGAGCCGTCGCACAGGGCGATGCCCACCGAACCCGGGTGGAAGCTGTACCAGTTGTTCGACCAGAAGTTGATGCAGTTCAGGAAGCAGACCGGCGTGCCGGTCTTCGCCTGAGCGTTGGTGGGCTGCGGCAGACCCTGGTAGCCCGAACCCGACATGACCTGGAACGTGTTGTCGATGCAAGACCAGCATCCGCCCCAGCTGTAGTGAATATAAGGGATACCATTGGCGGTGAAATACGACGTTACCGAGCTCTGCTTTACGCCGCGGACCCACAGATCGGGACGACCGGCCAACTCGGCGAACAGGGCCGTCGTCGAGGTGCCGTCGGTGATCTTGTCGATCGAGACGCTGAACTGGAAGACGTTGATCGGCCCAGCCCGATACAGTTCAGGCTGGCAGCTGTTCTGAAACAGGTAGGCCTGCCCCAGAGGAGTCGTATCCTCATAGCCGCCGACCGAGGTGTAGTCCGACGCTCCGGCGAGCACCGGCGGTCCGAACAAGCACCGCGTCCCGGCACCCCCGAAGCAGCAACACACGATCGACGCGGTTTCGACGAACGGATTGTTCGTCCGCGGCGACGATGGGCAAACGTAGGCCGGAACGACCTGAGCGCCCGCGCGGATGTTTGCGCAGGCGTCTTTGCACGGGTTGGTGATGTTTTTGAAGGTGTACGGCTTGCCGCAGCCGCAGCAGGCCAGCGGTTTGACGTTCAGAACGCCGGCGTTCTCGCAGCAGGGGGCGAGCATCGGGCCGTTAAAGCAGATCTTGTTGTAGACCGTTGTCGCTTCCAGGAACGGCAACAGACGTTCACCATAATAGTGGTAATTGAAGCTGGAAATCCAGATGCCGGCCTTACAGGGGCACGGGACGTACGGCTTGCCGATGCAGCAGGCCGGGTCGCCGCAGTTGGCGGCAATTCCCGCGCAGATCAACTTCGGGAAGGTGTACGACATGGCCGGCGTGAGCTGGCTGTTCACGTCATGGTAGTTGTGCTCGGCCAGTGCCATCTGCTTCAGGTTGTTGCGGCACTGCGTGCGGCGGGCGGCTTCCCGCGCTGCCTGGACTGCTGGCAACAAAAGCGCAATGAGCACCGCGATGATCGCGATGACCACCAGCAGTTCAATAAGTGTGAATCCCGACTTTCTCGCTCTTAGCATAACCGTCCCCCTAATTCGGAAAGAGAACACCACCGACCCCGGACTGGCAAAAAACCAGCGTAAACACTTCACTGGACTGAGATTCGGATCTGAATGACAACGCCCGAACAAGGCTCATAAGAATGGATAAAATTTGCGCTGTCAATCAAAAAGGGGCGGCGAACGGAGCCAAAACGTCAAATTCCGGGAATTTATTGAAGGATTTGTGAACTGCCTCACATTTGGGCACTCCGTCGGCGTTGACTCGGCATTTAATGCCGCTGAACCGGACTTACGGCGAGTGCCGCCGCTGTAAGTTAAGAATTTGCCACTTTAATCGAGCTGCGGTCAGTCCGCGATGACAAGAGTGTCAAATATTCGGCATTCATTGCTACATTCTTAGCACGCAAAATGCGGCAAAATAGGCACTATGTGCCATAAAATAAGCACAGTGCGCTGCATGGCAGTTTTCTAGCCAGAGAACGCGGGACCCCCGCAGGCCCCGACGGAGACGCGATGGTGCGCGAATGTTGGCGCAGCCGCCCCCGACTTGTTCAGTGGTGCGGGCGAAAGAATCGCGCCGATCCGCCGCGTCGAGGGGATGCGCGTTTTAGCACATCCAGGCCGATCGAGGAGTTCTGTTTCCCCCGAGCGTTGGTTTTGCGTGAGTCAAACACTGAGCGGCCGAGTCTCGCCTGCGCGAAATTTAAGGCGCGCGAGACCCATAGGCGGCCACGCGGACTCGGCCGCGCTAATTGGCGGAGATCAGCGTGGAGCAGTCAGTCGCGGCGCGTGCCGCGGTTCAAGAGCCTTGTGGCGGCGCAAAGCCGCTTATCGCGACAAGCGCCTCACGGCGTACTGGCCGACGGGGACGCCCTCCTTGCCGGCAATCGACAGGTTGAATTCGTAGTCGCTCTTGCCCGGTTCCGCGACCTCGATGTTGAAATCTTTTTCGTTCTTGTTCTTTTCCGGATCGCTGTACAGGTTCTTGAGCCCGTCCGGACCCACGTATTCCCGCGAAAGCATGCGCCCCACCGAGCGCGGCCCGGCAGTCTTCGGCACGTGCAATTGGGCAAACGTCACCACGTATTTTCCGGGAGGCACCCCATCCCCGTGCAGGTACGAAGTGAAGGTGAAGTTCCCGTCAGGGTCGCACGAGGCAACGTAGGCCGGTCCCTCCTTGGGGATGGCCAGGTGCGCTGGGTCGTTCAGAATCACAAATAGCGTGGTGTCTTTATCCGGAGGCTGGCCGTCGATGCTGGCATGGCCGGCGACTTTCGCCACCGGCTTCTGCTTGGCACCCTTGGCGGCTTGCGTAAGTTCGTCCTCCCGGGCTCCGTGGCTGCTCCCGGTGCAACCCGAGAAGACGCTCGCCGCCACCAGCGAAAGAACAATAAACGTCAGCGGATAAGCCGCGCGCGGCCCGCATTACGGAGCATAGCTCGAACTCCAGTCTCCAAAGCCATTGTTAAAAAGCTGCTGCAAAAACAGGCCAAACCGGGATGGATTTCCTCCATCCCGGCTGGGCCGAAACTACGAGATCAAGAGGCGGACCAGAGACGCCAGCCCGCCCACGGTCAAACACGAACTAGAAGCTGCTGTCCAGAACGGCCTTGCCACCCTTGTAGGTTTGCAAGCGGCACAGCACCGTCAGGCTGGTGTTCTCGCTGATCATGCGAGCCGAGCCGTCGCACAGGGCGATGCCCACCGAACCCGGGTGGAAGCTGTACCAGTTGTTCGACCAGAAGTTGATGCAGTTCAGGAAGCAGACCGGCGTGCCGGTCTTGGCCTGAGCGACCGTGGGCTGCGGCAGACCCTGGTAGCCCGAACCCGACATGACCTGGTACGTGTTGTCGATGCAAGCCCAGCATCCGCCCCAGCTGGCGTGAATATAAGTGATACCATTGGCGGTGAAATACGACGTTACCGAGGTCTGCTTTACGCCGCGGACCCACAGATCGGGACGACCGGCCAACTCGGCGAACAGGGCCGTGGTCGAGGTGCCGTCGGTGATCTTGTCGATCGAGACGTTGAACTGCCAGACGTTGATCGGCCCAGCCCGATACAGTTCAGGCTGGCAGCTGTTCTGAAACAGATAAGCCGCCCCGAGAGGAGTCGCATCCTCATAGCCGCCGACCGAGGTGTAGTCCGACGCTCCGGCAAGCACCGGCGGCCCGAACAAGCACAGCGCCCCGGCACCCCCGAAGCAGTTGCACATGATCGAGGTGGTTTCGACGAACGGATTGTTCGTCCGCGGCGACGACGGGCAAACGAAGCCCGGAATGACCTGAGCGCCCGCGCGGATGTTTGCGCAGGTGTCTTTGCACGGGTTGGTGATGTTCTTGAAGGTGTACGGCTTGCCGCAGCCGCAGCAGGCCAGCGGCTTCACATTGAGCTGGCCGGCGTTCTCGCAGCAGGGGGCGAGCATCGGGCCGTTAAAGCAGATCTTGTTGTAGACCGTTGTCGCCTCCAGGAACGGCAACAGACGTTCACCGTAGTAATGGTAGTTAAAGCTGGAAATCCAGATACCGTTCTTGCAGGGACACGGGGTGTACGGCTTGCCGACGCAGCAGGCCGGGTCGCCGCAGTTGGCGGCAATTGCCGCGCAGATCACCTTCGGGAAGGTGTACGACATGGCCGGCGTGAGCTGGCTGTTCACGTCGTGGTAGTTGTGCTCGGCCAGTGCCATCTGCTTCAGGTTGTTGCGGCACTGCGTGCGGCGGGCGGCTTCCCGCGCTGCCTGGACTGCTGGCAACAGCAAGGCGATCAGGACCGCGATGATCGCGATCACGACCAACAGCTCGATCAGTGTAAACCCTGACTTCCTCATTCTCAGCATAACGACCCCCTAATCTGGATTAAGAGACATCCTCTAACGCTTCAGTGCTAAAAAATTAGCGTAACCATTTCGCTCAACTGGCTTTTTCATTTCACGCCGCAATCGACGACGTGTCCTATCAGAACGGCTGAAAAATTAACTGTCAATCAGGAAACACGTAGATGGATGCTGAAAATGTTTGTTTTCAGGAAAAAAAATGCGCGTTTTGTGAACTGCCTCACAAGCGGGCAGGCCGCGCGGCAGAAAACTCGCACCGAGAAGCCGCTGCACACTGAATTCCTGCAGGAATACCGCGGAGGCCGGAAATTTGGCATTCCGCCTGGTCCAAAAAACTAGCATGCACATGCCGAAATGCCAAAAACTTGGCACTAACGTGCTGCTTTTCAAGCATTACGGCCATGTCACCTTTGGCAAGTGCTGGAAAAGATGCACAACGTCGCACCCTCGGCAGCGCCACAATCGGGCACGCGACGGAATGGCAAAAATGCAGCCGATTTCGGGCATTCGACAGGCGAATGCGGTAAGACGGTGTCCGCACGAATTGCTAAGCGATTGACAGGCGATCTCAAATGGTGGATGATAGCGTCCAATATGGAAGACGACTCAGGGTTGCTCAATCAGCGGATCGCCCAGCGCGTTCGCGAGCTGCGTCGGGAACAAAATTGCTCGCTCCAGGACTTGGCGGAGCGTAGCGGAGTCAGTCGCTCGATGATCTCGCTGATCGAGCGTGCCGAGAGCAGTCCGACGGCCGTCGTCCTCGAAAAACTGGCCGCGGGGCTGAACGTGACTTTGGCCTCATTCTTCGAACGGCCCGCCCTGAGCAGCCAGCGGCACGACCATCCTGTCTCGCGGAGAAACGAACAGCCCGAATGGCGCGATCCCGCGTCGGGCTATCGACGACGAAACGTCTCCCCGGCAGGCGTTCAGCAGCCGCTGCAGATTACCGAAGTCCATTTTCCGCCGGGCGCTCGAGTGGCCTTTGAGAATGGGCTCCGTGATCGACCCGTCTATCAGCAGGTCTGGATGCTCGAGGGTGTCATTGACATTACGGTCGGAACGGAGCGGCATCGGTTGTGTGAGGGGGATTGCTTGGCCATGCAGTTGGATGCCGCCACCATGTTCCATAATCCGACGGAAGAGACGGCCCGCTATGCAGTTGTGATCGCAGCGGATCACCTCAGGAAAAGACCATGAGCGGGCCTGTTTGGTCGCCGCGGAGGCTGCACTCCGTCACTGAATCTGAACTCGCTCAACTCGCCGATGTGCTGGTCGATTGCGTGGATGGGGGCGCGTCAGTCAGTTTCATGCATCCGCTCAGACGCGAGCAGGCTTTTGCCTTTTGGCGACGGGTCGCTGATGGCGTTGCCGCCGGTGAACGAGCCCTTTTGGTGGCGGAAGACACGGCCGGCATCTGCGGGACGGTTCAACTCGTCCTCCAGCAGCCGGACAACCAGCCGCACCGCGCCGACCTGGCGAAGATGTTAGTTCACCGCCGGGCTCGCCGTCGTGGGCTGGGGGCCGCTTTGATGCAGGCCGCCGAAGCAGCCGCCCGCGAGTGCGGAAAAACGCTCCTCGTGCTGGACTCGGTCACAAATGGCGACGCGGCCCGCCTTTACGAACGACTGGGCTGGGAGCGAGTCGGCGATATTCCCGACTACGCCTTGCTGCCGCGCGGTGGGCTCTGCAGCACGACGTTCTATTTCCGCAAGCTGGGTGCTTAGCGGCGCTGCGTTTTGCTCTGTCGCGAAACCAGTGGTGAGTCGTCCATCCAGAGCCACCATTTGAGGTTCGCCGCAGCCGGCTTGGGATCCGACGCAAAATAGACGGCACAGCGAAACGTGTAGAGCACGCACCGATCGACGTGATTGCCGACGATCCGCTCCAATTTCCGATAGAGCCGTTCCGGATCGCGTCCCTGCAACGAGGCGACGTCTCGAATTCCCAGCAGATACAAATCGGCCGCCAGCGAGGGCCCAATTCCGGGAATGACCGAGAGAGCGCGAATCGCTTCCCGCGGCACAGCCTTGCGTCGAGCCTGGTATGCGGTCGTGGCGGAGACACTCATGGCAACTCCGAGCAGATTTCGACGAGGAAGCCATTCGGGTCACGGACATAGCCGACGATCTGGCCCCAAGGCTTCGTTTCGGGGGATTTGACAGCGGAAGCACCGGCCGCCAAGGCCTGGCGGAATGCGGCATCAACGTTTTGGGTGACCATTCCCAACTCACACGGCGGAGCGGGCTGCTGTGCGCCGGAGGGAGCGATCTCGATCGGCAACATCTGGCGAACGAACGAGTTCGCCGCGAAGGCCAGGCGCGTCGCCCCGCTTTCCAGTTCGCCGTAGTTCTTTTCATCGTCCAGCATTCGCCGAACGAGCCCAAAAGCCCGTTCGTAGAAGCCGAGCGAGGTCTCAACATCGTCGACGTACAGAATCGTGTACCCAAACCTGGCGTTCATGGTGTTCCTTGTTCGCGATCTCGATGGGGAACCGATCGGGACGTACCGGCACGGCCCGGCAGGCGATCCGCGTGCGGTCCGAGCGTCGACCTCAGAGCTTAGGCGACCAAGGCGGCGCTGGATTGGAAAAAACGGTCATCCGCCGTTTTGCCGCAGATAGCGGAGCGGGCTGGTCCCGGCAAGCAGTCGGAACTCGCGAATCATGTGGGCCTGATCGTAATAGCCGCAGTCCAGGGCCACGCCGGCGAGATTCGCGGCACCCTCGCGCAGGAGTTTCGACGCGTGGCGGAAGCGCAGAATGCGGCTCAGGTGCTTGGGCCCCAAGCCCGAGTGTCGCAGGCAGGCCCGCCTGAGCTGACGGTTGCCGAGCCCGGCCGCACTGGCGAAGTCCGCCACCGCCAGATCACCGCGGCTCCGCACCAGCTGTGCGATCGCCTGCTGCACCTCCGTGACATTTGGCCGCATGACGAGCCGCGATCCGAGCGCCTCGATGCGAGCTTCGATCGATGAGCACCGGGCCAGATGTTGAAACAATAATCGGGTCGCGCGGCCTGCCACCTCTGCGAGCGGTGCCGTCGTATCGTTGAGCGATGGGAGGTCGCACGGCAGACATGTTCCCGCCATCCCCGGCTGGAAACGCACTCCCAAGATGGATTCGCCGCCGCGCAGAGAGACGTCGTGGAAGCAGGTCATCGCCCCGACGACGCGGGCGTCGACCAGCTGGCTGCCGCGGCTATAGAACAAGAGGTCGATACAGCCGTCGGGCAGGATCCGCTGGCAGCGGTCGGCCAAAGCCTCGCTGATCCAAAAGCACTCGACGAACGGTGCGAGGTCCGGCGGCGGATCGATTTCGCGATACACGGGGCCCTCGCCTGGCTCGAGCAATGTTTCCAACGACGCGGCAACACGCAGCTGGTAATGTGACATCGCGCGACGAGGCGGGTCAACGCGGAATTTTTCTCAAGCGGACCAGCGAATTCCACCTGGACGCGCGGTGGGCCACGATGCCAGACGCTCTCAAGAAAAACGTACGTCTGCAAACGACCAAGTGGGCTCTTCTCTTCGTTCTAGCGTGGGCGGATTAATCTTCGCCACGCCCTGCACGTTCATCAGCATGTATGAGCTGTTCGCGCTTTTCTCTTATATCTGTGGGCTCAGATCGTCTCCGGAACTACCTCCGCGCCGTCGCTGCCTGCTGGCTCGGCTGGCTCGACCGTGTGCGTCGGGTCAATTAAGAGCCAGCTGCCGGCCGCCACGATCATGGCGATCGCCGCGAGAGCCAGGACCATGTTCCACCTCTTCTCGTCGGCGAGCATGCCGGCGTACCAGGTGAAGCCGGCCGCGCCGAAGCTGGCGCACATGTTGCCGACTCCGAGGACGGAGGCCACGTGCCGCCCGCCGATGTCCTGATACGTGGCCCACATTGCGCCTAAGCAAAAATCAATCGAAAGCGAGATCGCCGCCATCGCCCCCACGAACATCCACACGTTCTTCAACTGCGGCGCCATGAGGTAGATCGCCGCCACCACCACGCCGCCAATCACTCCCGGCAAACGGCGGCCCCAAATCGAGCCGAAACGGACCACGAAGCGGTCGGTCGCCAGTCCGCCGAGCAGGGTGCCGATCATGCCGGCCAAGCCGGTTAATGCCGTCATCACTCCCGCCACAACTTCCTCGTCACCATTTTTATAAGGGCGATGAGTGATCGTCGTGATGACTTCTTTGAGCTGGTCGCCGTAAGTTTCGATCAAGTATTGCGGCAGCCAGGAGACGAGGAACACCCAGCCGACGTCGACGCAGAAACCGATCACGCACATCAGCAGCACTTCACGGCTCGTCAAGATCGAGAGCGGAGGCAGCGCACGGCGCAGGGGCACGCCCCTTATCCGCAAGGCGGGCGCGATCAGGGCGACCTCTTCGGCATTGCACCAAGGATGCTCGCGCGGCGAGTCGCGATAGAGCCAGACGAAAACGCCAACCCACACCAGCCCCAGCGCTCCGTAGGCCGCAAACACGAGCCGCCACCGTCCCGTTTCCCAACCGAGCAACGCTCCCACGAGCAGCAGGAGGGTCGGAGTGATGGCAAACGCGAGCAGGCCACCGGCGCGCCCCCCCATCGAGACGGCACTGCTGGCGCGACCGCGCGCGCCATAAGGAAACCAGCGTTTGATGATGCTGGCGGCCGTCGGATAGGCGCCCGCCTGCGAAATACCCAGCAGGAACCGCACGAAGAAGATCGCCGCCAGGCCGTTGACCAGGCCCATGCTGATCGTCGCCAGCGACCACACAGCGACATACAGGGCCAGCATTCGCCGGGCCCCCAAGGTGTCGCTCAGCCAGCCGGCCGGAACCTGCATTACGGCGTAGGCGAAGAAAAAGGAAAAAAAGACGCCGCGTCCAAGCTTTTCCTTGGACACGTGCAATTCGTTCAAGAGCGTGGTTGTGAGCGGGCTGAGCGCGTAGCGGTCCAGGTAGAGCAGCATCGCCATCGTGATGCACAACGTCAGCGTGAGGAAGCGGACGTTCGTGGGGCGACCGGCGGGAGCGGGGGCGGTGGACTGCAAGCGATTCACCGTAGGCGAGGTGGCGAAAGGGTCGCGACCCGGACCCCAGCGCTAGATTCGGGACGCTCGAACATACCGGCCCGACCAAGTTGCCGCCAGTTCCAATCGTCCGTTCGGAAGGTACCACCGTTACGATTCGCCGCTTCACGTTCGGTGGCTTCTCCGGGTCGCTCATGCCGTCATCTTAGCGGGGCTCGACTCTCGCCCATTTGGCTTAATCCTTCCCATGGCCGCCCGCTCCAGTATCGCAGCTCGATGATCTCACCGTCCTGCGGGTAGGCTATGGCACTAGTCGGATCCTCCGACACCCAAACATCATCGACCCTGCCAGGCACGCCCCATACCGCGATGACCGATTTGTCGCTGAGTAGGTCGTTGACGAACTGTCGCACCGCGTCGGCCGCCGGCAATCCTGACAAGGCGGCGAGGATTTCGGCATGAGTGTGCCAGGGGTATCCGTCGAAGCCCAGCGCTGTGTCGCCGCTGGCGTCCACAACCACGAGGAACCGCAAGCGGCCGTCGGGGCTGACGTGCTCTTCGACGGTCTGCACGGCGACCTCGGGTACGATCCATTCTTCGTTGTCGCTCATGCCATCACCCTAGTCCGTGATAGTGTCCGGACCGGATTCAGACTTCGTCTTAAACCGCATCTGCAGCGCCTCTTAATTCCGGTCTAAATTTAAATTGTGAAGATGAGACCGGACAGGACCTGACTCGACGTTTCGTGCTCACCATTGAGCTCATTAGGGGGCTTGGGGTCGAGCCGTGTGACGTACCCACCGGTCCGCGACCGCCGGTTCTCCTGTCCAAATGACGGGATTATGCCGTTGAAAAAGCACAACGTGTCCGCGAAAAAACGGCCGGACTCCACTACGGATTGGGCGTGAGGAAGCGCCCTGACGGAAATCCGCCCCTTGGTGGTGGGATCTGTGTATGGTGCAGATCCATTTCCAACCACACGGAGCGGATCAATGGCAACGACGAAGCTGCGGGCAATTCAATGTGTACATTGCGGGAAGCAATTCAGCTACGTCCACGAGGAACCGGAAAGCCCGTTCTATATGAATGTCGGCTGGCTTGCTCTGTGCGACTGTGGAGGACGAACGGCAGTCCACGGGACGATCAAGAAAACGA
Source organism: uncultured Planctomycetaceae bacterium (assembly GCA_963813715.1). Taxonomy (GTDB): domain Bacteria; phylum Planctomycetota; class Planctomycetia; order Planctomycetales; family Planctomycetaceae; genus DASPSM01. The sequence goes on from CAWFAK010000017.1 coordinate 726,967, forward strand.
ACTTCGAATTTAGCGCCGTGTCTGGACTTGATCGGGGCCTTTATGTGAATGCAGAAATTGAATCCCCGCGGCTCAGATCCGTCTATCGCACCTTCATCAGGAACATGGATCAAGTGATCGCTTTTGGAAGGCTCCCCCACTTGTTCAAGCTACATTACGAATCATTTCTGCCCGTCTTTCAGATTACGGATCAGAGAATTATTGCGGACTCGGGCCTGATGGTGCGGTCGCAAATTGGGCTTCCGATTGACCCGACAGTGATTGATCCGGACCTTAAGTATGTGATGTGTCGCGGCATGCGCAATGGATTGGCGGGACTGTTGTCGTCAATGATCACCGGCACTTGGACGGCCTTTGAAACTTTGTCCGGGGACTTGTGGGAGGCGGCATTAAATACCGCTCCCACGAAGCTACGCTCTTGCCCGGCAGGCCAAACAGGATCGAACGGAAGACCGGCTCGCGCTCAACCAAACAGCAAGATCCCGTCGGCCAGGCCAACGCCGAACAAAAACCTGAGGAAAAGACCGAGGAAGATGCCCCGCCGGATAGAGCGGTTTCTCTTCGCTCGATGAGTCGCGCGAGCCGTGGCAAATTCAATCTTCGGCATCTGATGGGGACGGTTCAGCGAGAGCAACTTGAATTGGACTCACTAAAAGGAATTCGAGAAGCCTACAGCAGGGCTTTTGATAAGCCCTTTGAGAAGGATATCGACGAATCTCTGGCTGATCGGGATCTTGACACGCTTCAAGCCGTGAGGAACCTGCTGGTTCATAGGGCCGGTGTTGCCGACCAAAAGTATTTAGATCGCAAAGATAAGTTTCCAGCGCTGCCGCGCCTCGCGAAAGGCGATCGCCTCAAACTGACGGGGGCATTTGCTGCTGATCGCATACTGCCCGTGATGAGGATTGCACCAAAGCTCGCCGTAGCAGTCGATCGTCGCGTGCGACGGGAGGGCGCGGCCGGTGACTGAGAAATTAGAGATCAAGTGCGATTGGTGCGACGGCCAAGGACGGATCGATGCCGGGGACAACAGGCCGTATGAGTGTCCGGTGTGCCAAGGATCGGGGTTTGAGCCGACCGCAGATGGAGAGAAAACTCTCGCGCTCGTGCGTCACAACTTTCGCCCGATGTTTGGACGGAGGTAGAACCGTGACGATTAGTCCTAGGTCAGTCCCGTAAGCATTCGTTTATGGACAGGCTGGCGCCGAGCCGGTTCGCGCTTCCTCCATTGTCACCGGCATAATCCCGCCAAATGAAAGTGTCCGGACCGGATTCAGACTTCGTCGTAAACCGCATCCGCTGTGTCCTTTAACTCCGGTCTAAATGGGAATTGTGAAGATGAGACCGGACCAGACCTGACTCGACGCTTTGTGCTCAAAGTCGAGCCCGCTCGGGATGGCTTGGATCGGGGCTGGCGGGTTCGCCCCCAAGGTCCGCAACGCCCGGTCTTCGTGTGCAAAAGAAAGTGTCCGGACCGGATTCAGACTTCGTCGTAAACCATATCCGCTGCGTCGCTTAACCCCGGTCTAAATCCGAATTGTGAAGATGAGACCGGACCGGACCTGACTCGCAGTTTTGTGCCCACAGTCGGGAGCCCAACCCGGGGGCCGGCTCGGGGGGCGACCCTTCAGGCTCGCTCACCGGGTCCGACCGCGGGTCTTCGGGTGCATATAAAAGTGTCCGGACCGGACGTGTCGCATCAGATGACCGAATGGACGGCGATCACCGAATGGATTACGTCCCAAAAACTCCGTCGGTGCTCCACCGAGCGGCCCGTTGCGGCGATTTCATCCCCGGCGCAAGCCGATCTCGGCCGTCACGACGGGGCCAAATTCCATTCTGCCACAATTCGTTAGCCAACCAAGATCGGATTTCTACGCCGTTCAGTTCTGTGCAGTTGCGGCCAGAATGCAGACGGGAGATTCGCCTGGGTTGCCAAAGTTCGGGATGCTCGAACAGACCGGCCCGACCAGGTCGCCGCCAGTTCCAACCCCGCTTCCGGACGCGCGGAAATCGCATATTTCTTTCGCGCCGCGACGCGGTTAGGATCGGAGCGAATATTCGGAACTCAAGTGGCCGGGCCGATGACCGACGAACTCCGCGTCTTGTGTCCCCACTGCGTGTCGCGGATCCGCGTGGCCACTCCGCGGATCCTGGGCAAGACGGTCCGCTGCCCCAAGTGCGAGGAGCCCTTCGTGGCGGCTACCGACGCGCCGATTCGCGCGGGCAGCCCCAGCCAGACCGCCCGCGTGACTCGCAGCTCCAGCCAAGCTGTCGCCCCGATTGACGACGAGTACGGAGCTCCCGCGAAGCCTCTCGGTGATCCGCGGAATCCCCCCAAGCGACCGGCTGAAACGCCCTCGCCCGAGCCGGCTACGGTCGAAAAGAAGCCTCGCAAGAAGAAGCGGAAGAAATCGCGCGACGTACCGGAGCCCTCCGGACTCCGGATGTTTTGCTTCGGCTTCATCGGCGGATCGATTGGCGGCATTGCCTGGGTCGGCTTTGCGTACGCTCTGCACGTCCACCTGGGCATCATTGCCATCCTGGTCGGCGTGCTGACCGGCGTCGGCGTGCAGACCGGAAACAGCGGTGCTGACGATCACGGCCCCGGCGAGATCGCCGTCTTCACGGCGTTTGCCGTCATCGTGACGTGCAAATTCCTGGTGGCCTGCCTGCTGGAGCAAAGGTTCCTCGGCATCGAAGTGCTCCAGGCGTTCACACCGTACGACATCATCTGGTGCGCGATCGCCGGCCGTTGGGCTTATCGAACGGCGTCCGGGGGGCTGTTTTAGCCGCTACTACGGGGTGGCGTGTTCCGTTTCTTGCAGCAGCTCGGCGAGATAGTTTTTCCACACGGCGGCCAGAGTGTGCGTGCCGTGGCCGCGGGTCTGGTCGCTGAGCGGAATGACGATGGCTTTGCCGTGCTTCACGCGGGCGATCTCCCGTTCCAGAATTCCCAGTTCGGGGGGATTGATCAGGTCGTCGGCCGTGTTGATCGCCAGCAGGGGCGCCTGGATCTTCTCCAGGTCGGGACCGGGGTCGTAATCGCTCGACGCATCCAGCGCGTACAGGGTGTTGTTGGCGTCCATCGTGCCGAGCGTCCGCGCAATGAACTGATCGATGGCCGCGTCCGCCTTCTCGCGCGTCGGCATCTCCTTTTGACGCTGGACGGGGTTGCTGCTCATGAACATCAGCATGAAGGCGGCCGTTCGCAGCCCGGGGGGCTGAGACGTGTATTCGCCGTTCTTCCACTCGGGGTCGTTGCGGATGGCATCGATGATGGCCCGCCGCCAGATGCGATTGCGTCCCGAGATCTGCGTGGGCAAGCTCGCGAGCGGCAGCAAAGCATCCATAAAGTCGGGATACTGTTCGCCCCAGAGCCAGGTGTGCATGCCGCCCATCGACGTGCCCATCACCAGCCGCAGGTGATTGACCTTGAGCCCCTCGGTCAGCAGCCGATAGTCGGCCGCCACCATGTCGCGGTAGCCGTAATGGGGAAAACGAGCGTGCAAGCCCTCGCTCGGCCGACTCGAACGTCCGTGGCCGATGCCGTCGGGCAGAATGAGATAGTAGCGCGTAGCGTCCAGGAGCTGCCCCTTGCCGAAGAGCTGCCCGGCAAATTCCGGACGCAGAAAGTTGCCCCCTTCGCCCGTCGTTCCGTGCATGATGAGCACCGCATTGCGAACGACGCCTTGGCCGTCGCGTGCGGGCGTGCCCAGCGTGCGATAATGCAAGCGCAGCTCGGGCAGCGTTTCGCCCGACGCGAAATGAAAGTCGCGAATCACAAAGTCGCCGGCCTGTGGGGCCGGGTGATCGTCAGCGCGCGATGGCGTGCCGCCGCGTGACACCGACAGACTGAGGATAACGATCGTCGCGACGGTACGCTTCATTGTCCGCTTCATGTGATGCCTCGCGCGGGCCCTGGAATGATTGTGATCCGCAGGATACTGTTGGGGCGACTGGTGAGGCATCTGTGATACCGTACGGCTGGCTCGCGAAAATCGCTAAGACACGATATCAAGAGATTATGAACACAATTCGGCTGTCAATCATCGCTGTCTCGGGAATTCTGTTGGCTGCGTTGGCGGGCCGCGCGAGTGCGGCGGATCAGCTCATGGATGCGGCGCGGAAGATCGGCGCGGAGGCCACCGTGAACGGCAAGGCCTACGCCAACCTCAAGGAGTTGACGACGATCGGGCCGCGGCTCAGCGGTTCCGATGGGGCCGCGAAAGCCATTGCGTGGGGCAAGCAGAAATTGGAATCGTACGGCCTCGATCGAGTCGTGCTGCAGCCGGCGATGGTGCCGCACTGGACTCGCGGCGACCGGGAAGAGGCGACGATCGTCTCGGCCACCAAACCAACATCCCTGAAAGTGGCGGCACTCGGCCCCAGCGTCGGCACGCCCAAAGAGGGAGTACAGGCGGGCGTCGTCGAAGTGCACGGGCTGGACGAGGTCGAAAAGCTCGGCTCGGCTGTCCGCGGAAAGATCGTCTTCTACAACCGGCCGATGACCTATGGGGGTCGCGGCGCGTACGGATCGTATGGCCGGACTGTCGACCAGCGCTATCGCGGTGCGGCGGTCGCCGCGCGTCAGGGAGCGGTGGCCGTGCTCGTCCGCTCGATGACCGCCATGCCGGATGACGACCACCCGCACACGGGCATGCTCCGCTACGAAAATGGCGTCCCCATGATTCCGGCCGCCGCCCTCAGCACGCATGCCGCGAACGAACTGTCGGCGCAGCTGAAAACCGATCCCAAGCTCACCGTGAACCTCAAGCTGAGCGCGGCCCAGCATCCGGACGTCTCCTCTTATAATGTCATCGGCGAGCTGACGGGCCGCGACCTGCCGCAGGAATACGTGGTGGTCGGCGGTCATCTCGATTCGTGGGACCTGGCGACCGGCGCGCACGACGACGGCACCGGCGTGGTTCAGTCGATCGAAGTTGTGCGCGCACTGAAAGCTCTCGGATTGCGACCGCGACGCACGGTCCGCGTCGTGCTCTTTATGGCGGAGGAATTTGGAGGTCTCGGCGCGAAGGAATACGCGGACCAGGCGAAAGCGAAAGGCGAAAAACACTACGCGGCCATCGAGTCCGACAGCGGCGGTTTCGCGCCGCTCGGCTTCGGCGTCTCCGGCAGCGAACAACAAGTGGCGACGGTGAAGAGCTGGGCCCCGTATCTCGGCCTGTTCCATGCCGACGCGATCAAAAAAGGGGGCGGTGGCACGGACATCGAGCCCCTCGCTCCGCTGGGCGCCGTCACGATCGGCTACATCCCCGACGCGAGCCACTACTTCGACTTCCACCACTCGGCCCGGGATCGCATCGAGGCGGTGAACATCGAGGAACTTCAAAACGGCGCCGCGGCCATGGCGACGCTCGCGTACTTCATTGCGGAAAAAGGGCTCTGACGGGACTCGACGACGTCCTCCTGCCCTACGGCTTAGCGCGCCCAATGAAAGAGTCGGCAATTCTCGCGCGGCTGCGACCAATGTGCCTGGGCTTGCCCGAGGTGCGAGAGACCGTCAAGTGGGGACATCCCACCTTCGAGGCCGGTAAGAAGATCTTCGCGGTGCTCGACCGCTACGAAGGGCGGCCGTGCCTTGCGTTTCGCGCACCGCTCGAAAAAGTTGACGAGCTGCTGACCGACAGCCGTTTCACAGAAGCCCCTTACGCGGCTCGGTTCGGTTGGGTCTGCCTCGACGTGAGCGAGCAGATTGATTGGGCGGAGGTCGAGCGGTTGGTGGCCGACAGCTACCGCCTCGTCGCCCTCAAACGCATGCTGGCGGTGCTTGCCGCCCGCGAACCTGCGGCGACGACCTCGCTGCCGCGGCTTTCGCAGAAAAGACCGAAGCGCGCCCGCTAATCGAGGACTCGCGTGCGGGGAATCTTGATTCGCAACTCTCCGGTGCCTTCGCAGGCCACGGCCGGCAGCGACAGCTTGAGATACTTGACGTACGTACCGGGCGGGTCGAAGACCAGGATGTCCACCAGCGATCCGGCGGGCTTGATCGTCGTGGAAGAAGTCTGACCGACAATCTTCGATCGCCAAACGACTTGCTTGTGCGATTGACCCGTATCGTCCCGCATCCGGGCCGCGTGGTCATTCTTGTCCATGTCGTTGGCCCATCCCGTATATTTCAGGTCCGCGCTGCCGAGGTTTTCGATCTTGAGGGCAATCTTGAGATAAGCGTTGGGCGTCTTCCGCGCCCCGTTCATGTTGACCGGGATGACTTCGATCGGCTCGGTCGTCACCGACTGCGCGGTCACCCGCACTCGCTCGTTGCCGTCGGCCGTGCCGACTCCGTCCCACGGCTCAAGGTCGACGGGCTCTTGGGTCGCAATCGGACCCTCCTGAGGCTTGCTCAGCGCCCACTTCGCCGTCGCGACGCCAACGTAGGCCGCCACCATGAGCAGCGCGACGAACAGGATGCGGATCGGACGCTCCGCCATCCAATCGAGCGAGCCCGAAAGTTTTTCAATCGAGCGATACCAGGCTTCGCTGGGGGTGAGAGGGCCGACTGCGATCTCGTCGGGCCTAGAGTTTTTGCCCGCGTCCTCCGTCTCGTCCTCGCCCTCCTTGAGCATCGCCGTGGGTTTGGGCACGCGGACGGCGTTGCCGCAGGCGTTGCACTTCGTGATGCGTCCCGCGGCATAATTTGAGACGCGAAGGCGCTGGCCGCAAACGGGGCAATTGACATGGATCGGCATGGGGGTCGAATCCCTCGCGGATTGGTGGACGCGGCCCGCCGGTCAGACACAACTTGATCAGATACAACCTGAAACGAGCAATCCTTTTGTGCGCGAGCAATCGTCGCGCCCGGAACATGCGGGCGCTTGACGCCCCTCAGACGTCTCAGAGTGTTCGGCTCTTCAGGTCTGCAGAAGAACGATACTGGGCCGAGCAAAAAGGTCCAGCGCCGCGTCTTGTTAATTTTTGCGGAAGAGCGCACGCGTCAATTCAGCGCGTGATCGGAGCGGAGTAATTTGGATTCCCCGAACTCGCCCCTGCCCCGCGGACTGTCATTCGCTGGCTTTATTCTGGGGCGGCCCGGCTGCGGTGCCCGATGTCCGATTCGATGGCCAACACGACTTTGACGCACAGCACGCTGATGGCCAACGCGACGAGCCGCGTCGGTCGGGCAGACTGGATCGCGGCTCTCGTGCTGGCGGTCGTGCTCGGCCTCGTTTACGGCCGGGCGGCCCGCGCACCCTTCGTTCATGACGACAACACGTCGGTCCTTCATAATCCGTCGATCGTGCGGCTCTGGCCTCCGTTCGGAACGGTCGCCCAGCCTGGGCCATTGCGACCGCCCCGGGACGCCGTCACGTCGGGTCGCCCGTTGCTAAATCTGACACTGGCTCTCAACTATGCCGCCGGCGGTTACAACCCGGTCGGCTATCACCTGGTCAACCTGCTCATTCACATCGGCGCGGCGATTTTGCTTTATGGGATCGTGCGACGGACATTGCTGCTCGATCGTTTTCGCGAGCGGTTCGGATTTGCGGCGTCCCAGTTGGCGCTGTCGGTGGCTTTGGTGTGGGCGATTCACCCGTTGCAAACCGATGCCGTCGAATACGTTTCGCAGCGGACGGAATCGCTGATGGGTTTATTTTACTTGGCGACGCTCTACGCCAGCGTGCGGTATTTGACGGCCGAAACCGGGCACGCCCGGACCCTGGCCGCAGTGGGGGCGACAGTCGCCTGCTGGGCGGGGATGGCCTGCAAGGAGGTGATGGTCTCCGCGCCACTCTTGGTCTTGCTGTACGACCGGGCGTTCGTGTGCGGCTCGCTCCGCCGGACGGTCAAGCACGCGTGGCCGCTTTATGCGGGGTTGGCGAGCGGCTGGGTGTTTCTACTGATCCTGAATCTCGATTCACCGCGGTCGCAAGCGGCCGGGCTGCAGGCCGGCTTACCCGCTTACGTCTGGTGGTTCACCCAAGCGAAGGTCGCCCTGATTTACCTCAAGCTGTCATTCTGGCCCTGGCCTTTAATCATTCATCATGAAACCCCCATCCTTTGGACGCTCGCGTCAGCGTGGCCGTGGCTGGTCCCGGTGCTCATCGCCGCGGTCGTCACCTTCATCCTCGTGTGCCGGCGACACGCCGTCGGTTACCTGGGGGCCTGGTTCTTCATCATTCTTTCACCAACTTTCGCAGTTCCCATGCCGTCAGAAGTCGTCGCCGAGCGGCGGATGTATTTGCCCCTGGCCGCCGTGGTCGTCTTCATCATCTTGGGCGCGTTCGCGGCGCTGACGCGTCGCAAATCCGCCGCCGACGCGTTCGCAACTCCGGCTGGATCGCGAATCTTCGCTCGCCGATCGGTGCTGATTGTTTCGTGCGGGCTGGCGCTGATTTTCGCTGTCGTCACCAGCGTTCGGCTGGATGCCTATCGCGATGTGATCTCGATCTGGCGGGACGCCGTCGCGCACCAGCCGGACAACGTCCGCGCGACGATCAACCTGGGTTGCGCTCTGGACGATGCCGGCCAACCTCAGGAGGCCATCGCACAGTTCGAGCGGCGCTCGAGATCGATCCGACACGCCCGGATGTGGGGCTGGCCCACCGCAGCCTGGGACTGACGTGGGCCAAGCTCGGGCGACCGGACAAGGCCATTCACCATCTCGAACTGGCGATGCGCCTGCGTCCCGACGTCGCCGACGATCACGGTGCGCTCGGCTCACTGCTGCTCTCAGTCCACCGTTTCCCCGCGGCCGCGGAGCAGCTCGAGCTGGCCGTGCGACAGCAACCGAGCGACGTCCTCGCGCACGCGAATCTGGCGACGGCCTACGCGAATCTCGGGCGGCAATCACAGGCGCTCGCTCAGGCCGAAGAAGCTCGCTCGCTCGCCCAGGCCCAGGGAGCGGGCGTTTGGCTGGAGCAGATCGACGCCTGGCTGCGCGGCTACCGCGGCCGGCTGTCGCAGCGTTGATTCGCGACCAATCAGGCAAGGATTTACTGGCGAAACCGAGCTAGTTCGCGCTCGGCGAGTCCGGGCTTTCGCGGAAGCGGTAGCCCACGCCGCGCACCGTTTCGATCAGTTCGCGGGCCGATCCGAGCTTCGCCCGCAGCGACCGAATGTGGACGTCGATCGTGCGCTCCAGCACGAAGCTGGCGTTGCCGATCGAAACATCGAGGAGATGCGACCGCGTGAATGCCCGGCCCGGCTCGCGCAGGAAACACTCCAGCAATCGAAATTCGGTCGGCGTCAGATGCAGCTTCTTTTCGTGCAGATAAGCCCAGTGGCCATGACGATCGATCCGCACCGGACCCATTTGCAGAGACGGGCTCGTCTGATACGCCGGACGCGTCAAACGCCGGCTCCGTTGACGCGACGGGCTCTTCCCGCAACAGGTGCGGCAGCAAGCGCTCGGGCGGCAGCAACTGCTCCTGTGGCAACAACCGATCACTGTGCGGCCCGTCCACGGACGTTGTGTCGACTCCGTCATTGTCGGCGCCCGGTTGGGCGATCGCCAGCTTAAAGATGGCCGCATCGGCCGCGTTCATTCCCTCACGGGGGGTGCGCGGGCCGTTTGTGTCGTGCACCGCCGCGCGGCTCAGATCGAGCAGGATGAGATTCGGCGTGAGGATGTGCGCTTCACACACGCGATCGCCGCTTGGCTGCGCGGCGGTGGCGTCGGTTCCATTTCTCGCAAAGAGGGAAACGAGCCTCTCAATCAGCGGCCCCTCTTCGATGAGCACGATGCGCGTGGAGCCCACGACAACCCTTCCGAAAGCGGTCGTAAGAAAACAACCATCGGCAACTGAGGGACATGGTCGCGCTCTGTTTCGTCTTCGCGACAGACGACTTGGACGAACGACTCCGTCACCCGCAGACGGAGCGGCATTACACACGCGTAATTGGAGAATTCGATAAACAACGAGTGAAGATTCGATGTGCCGCGCTAAGAAATCACACGAACTGCGCCGACTGGCCAGCGGAGTGCCCCTCGCCTCGCAAAATGCGCGGCAGCATATCGGCTCGCGCGGTTCATGAAGAAATTTGAGGCGAAAGCTATTACGGCCTTCATCAGGACTTCAAAAATTCACCTAAACTCCGACTTGGTGAGATCCCCTATCGATTCCAAGCCTCTTTACTTTGCCGGAATAAAACCATGAAACGCTGCGCTGTTCATCCTCACAGTGGTCTGTGCGGGGCTGATGTTGGGTTGCGAAAAGAGCAACGATGTCACCAAGTCGCTGGAAAAAGCCCATAAATCTGACTTTCCGGTGAAGCAGGGAGTGGAACAACGCAGCACGCCGGAGTTCATCGCCGAGCACGTTGAAACTCCCAAAGAGCGTGCCAATTACCTCCACGGTCTGACCTCCGACGCGAAATTCGATCCCAAACAACACGTCGAGATGCTCAAGAAGTACGAGAACGATCCGAACGCGGACGTCGCGTCGGCTGCCAAAGAGCTGCTGGCCAAAGCCCAGTGAAATCGCCGCGTGCCGACGGCCTGGTCGATGTTGATTCGATGAAGGGGGACGGCGGGAAATTCCTGCCGGACTCCCGCATCTATGCAATCGCTTTTGCGTGGTGCGCGGCGGTGACGGTTCTCGTCCACGGCCCGATGTTGTTCAAGCCGCACGCCGAAGGGGATGAGCTGGTCTATTACGTGTTGTCCCAACGGATGGGCTGGGACCTCTCGAACTACACAACCAAGGACGATCCGCGAGTCAACGACTTGCCCTACACGATCTATCGCGGCCCGGTCTTTCACCATCCGCCGCTCTTGCCGTTGGTCCTCAAGGCAGGTTCGCAGTTCACGATGAACCCATTGCTCTCGTTGCCGGGAGTCGTCACTCCCCGAGCCAAGACCGACCCGCGGTCGTTCGTCGTACCGAGCGAATGCGTGGCCGCGGCTTTCGCGTTCGAAGTCTTCGTCTGCGTGGCCGCCCTATGGTACGTCTGGCGATTCCTCGCGCTGGTCGGTGTTGAACCTGCATTTGGAGTCGCGGCTCTCGTCGGCCTGACGGTCTGCCCGCTCGTGCTCTTTTCGACTGTGCGGATCCATCACGACGGCTTGATGGGACTGATGCTCGTGTGCGGACTCGTGGCGTTTGCCGAAGCGATTGAGAGAGAACGCGTCCTCGGCGCGGTGGAGGCGGCGATTTGGCTGGTGGCCGCCATGAACGTGCGCTTTAACGCCGTCGTCGCCCTGCCGGTGATCCTGCTGATGCCGTTTTATCGGGCGACTGGTGGCCAGACGACGGGTTATCAAGGCGACGGGGGATCGACCTCGGAGCTTGCCAGGTCGCGGCACGGCGGCCCTTAAAAATATCGCGCGGCCGCGACCGCAGTGGCTCGTCGTCGGCATTGTGTTCCTGGCCGTTTTGACGGCCGGTCTGCAGCACTATGTCCGTTTATTCGCAGCTTACGGGACTTTGTGGCCCAGCGCGATGATTCATCCGCTGCCCGGCGTTGCCAAGTTCAGTCCCCTGCTCGCCATGGTCGAGCGGATGAATCGTGCTTGGGTGCTGTGGGAACTGGCCGCAATGTTTCCCCTCGCACTGCTGTTCGTGGCCCCCTGGAATCTTCGCGTGCTCTTTGCCGACCTGCGCGCGGCGGTGGCCAGCGATGTTTGTCACGGCGTTCGGCTTCTTGTTCGCCGTGCAGCTGGTCTTCGCCTTTAAACCCGTGCGCTACTTCGCCGCGGTGACGCCGCTGATGCACCTGTGCTGGCCTTACCTGCTGCGGATCAAAGCGCCGAACGTGTGGCTGGGCTGGAGCGCCTGGGGTTTGGCCGGTGTGACGGTGCTCTTGATGATCACCACCGGGTTTTTCAACGCGACCCTTCACGATCCCGATCAGGCGGCCGTGATCCCCTCGTTGGTCTTTTATTGGCCTCCGCTGTTGAACGGCTATCGAGCTCACTAATTCGCCGACGCTCGCGCTGTCGGCTCGAAGTCTGCGAAAAACTAGTCAGTTGCCCGTTATGAAGCCTTCCGCCCTCCGTTCGTCGACCCCGACGCCTGTCGCCGCCGCCAGAAGCTGGCGGCCGCTGACGGAGGGCTGTCTGTTGTTTTGCCTGGTGTTCCTCGTCTACGTGCCTTCGCTCTCGTCCTCTTTCATCTGGGATGACGACGACTACGTCACTGAGAACAGGACGCTACTTTCGCTCGGCGGCCTCCGGCAAATCTGGCTCGAGCCGAGTGCGACGCCCCAGTATTACCCGCTCGTCTTCACGACGTTTTGGACTGAGCAGCACCTGTGGGGACTCAATCCGACCGGCTATCACCTGGTGAATTCCCTGCTGCACGCGGCCAACGCGGTGGGCGTGTGGTTGATCCTTCGGCGGCTTTCCATTCCGGGAGCTTGGTTGGCGGCGGCCCTCTTTGGACTGCATCCGGTGCACGTCGAGTCCGTCGCGTGGGTGACCGAGCGCAAAAACGTGCTGTCGGCCTCGTTTTATTTGTTGGCCCTTTGGCAGTTTCTCGGTTGGGTGGAGCGAGTTCCCAGCGAGGGCGAAGTGGCGACCCACGCCATTTCCGTCCGTTCGTACGCTTTAGGATGTTGTTTCTTCGTCTGCGCTCTCTTGAGTAAGTCGGTCACTTGTTCGCTGCCCGCCGCCTTAGCCTTGCTACGTTGGTGGAAGGTGGGCCGCCTCCGCTTCCGCGAATTGGTGCCGATCGTTCCGCTGTTCGCGGTCGGCGCGCTCCTGGCGTGGAACACGGCCTGGCTGGAACGGGCCCACGTCGGAGCGTCGGGGGCCGCGTTCTCTTGGACCATTGCCGAGAGGTTCTTGATTGCCGGGCGAGCGCTTTGGACTTATGCCGTCACGCTCGTCTGGCCCGCGAATCTTTGCTTCGTTTATCCCCGCTGGACCGTCGACCCGTCGGCTTGGGGCGGATGGGCGATCGCGGTTGCCGCTGCCGGTGTGCCAATCGTGCTGGCCGCGCGTCAGCGACGAATCTCCGGTCCGTTGCTCGCCCTGCTCTTCTTTGCGGGCACGCTGCTGCCAGCGCTCGGATTCTTCAACATCTTTCCGATGCGATACGCCTTCGTGGCCGACCACTACCAGTACCTGGCGAGCTTGGGGCTGCTGACGCTCGTCGCCGCCTGGTGGTTCGGCTCTCAGGCGACCAGGTGGGATTGGCGTGCGCCGTCACCTGCGCCTTGCCATTCGACGTGCGCCGCGCGATTGCGGCCGGTGTGCTCGTTGTCCTGGCCTGTCTAACCTGGCAGCGGCAAGGCGTGTTTCACGATTCGACCGCGCTTTGGACGCAGACGCTGGCCCGCAATCCGACCAGCATGATCGCCAATATTCAGATGGGCCGGTTGGCCTCGCGCCGCAAGGATTACGCCGCGGCCGAGCAATATCTGCGCGACGGGATTCGTTATTGCACCGACGATCTCGAAACGCACGAATTCGAGACCAACCTGGCCCACGTCCTGTCGGCCGAGGGGCGCTACGACGAAGCGACCATCGAGTTCCAAAAGGCCCTCGCGCGAAAGCCGGACTATCCCGAGGCGCTCAACGGCCTGGCGAACGTGGCGGCCCGTCAGCAGAACTATGCCGCGGCGATCGAGCTTTATCGGAAATCGCTCGAAGGGCAGCCGCAAAACGCCGTCATTCGCACGAATCTGGCGAACGCCATGGTGGCGACGGGCCAATCCGCCTCCGCGGAACGCGAGTATCGGACGGCCCTCGAGGCCGACCCGCAATCGATTCCCCCCCGCTTGGGTCTGGCCCTGCTCTGGGCCCGCGCCGGCAATCTGCCGCAGGCCGAAGCGGAATGTCTGGAGATCTTGAAACTCGAACCACGACACGCCGCCGCCACGCGACTGCTCGCGCGGATCCGAGTCGATCGCCGAATCGCTCGGCCGCACGGCGTGAACTATGCCGGAAAGTGAAACACAGGGAGATCGGAAAAATGGTGTCGATCAGAATCGTATTGGGGGCGGTGGCCGCGGTGGCTGTGCTGTCAGGATCAGTTTGGGTAGGGCGTTACGCACCTTGGGCGGAGAAACAGCAGACCCAGCGAGAATTGACGCTGGTTCGCAAGCAGCGTGAATTCAACGAGATGGAGGACCTGCGACTGGGGCGAACGCCGAAGGATTCCGTGGGAATCGCCACCGCTCCCGCCGTCGATCCTCGACCTCCGCTTGCCGAAACGGCGCCATTCCCCAAGGCCGCGATCCTGGAGCGCGTCTACCGCTTCGGCACGATGGAGGTTGGCGAAGAAAAGACTCACAAATTTCGCATCGAAAATCGCGGGGAAGGCCCCCTCTCAATTGGCCGCGGGCCGACGCAGTGCAAATGCACGCTCAGCCGCCTGGCGAACGGTTCGATTGCCCCCGGCGGATTTGCCGAGGTGGATGTGAGCTGGACGCCGATCGAGTTCGAGGAGGCGTTCTCCAAGATGGCCAAGATCTACACGAGCGATCCCGAAACTCCGGAAATTGATTTCGCGGTCATCGGGCACGTCGTTCCCAAGGTTGAGGCCAGGCCCCTAACCTGGAATCTCGGCGAGATCTCCGAAAAGGAGACGAGCAAGGTTGTCGGGAAGATCGGCTCTCCGCTCAACGCGAAATTTAGCGTCGCCACGGTCGGCGTGACCGGGCCGAACGTGAAGATCACCTACAAGCCGCTCACCAAAGAGGAGCTGGCCGCGGCTCACTGGAGCGCCGGCTGCGAATTCACGGCAACGGTGGGCAAAGACCTTCCTTGGGGCCGCTTTAAGTCCAAGGCCCGCATTCGCGCTACCAACGATCCCGAACATCCCGTCGACGTGGATATCAACGCGGTCCGCACCGGCGACCTTCACTTTCTGCCGGTGATGCCCTTGGTCGGCACGGGGATCTGGTCCTCCAACAGGACCTTGTTGAATCTCGGCGTGTTTGGACACGAGCGAGGCAGCAAAGTCGTGATGCCGGCCCTGGTCTCGTCCATGAAGGGCAACTTCCAGCTGCTGGGGGTCGATTCGGAGGTCGGTTTTCTCAAGATTTCGGCACAACCCGACCCATCGATCGGCGACGCGGAGCGGCAGGGAGTGCGTTTCTTGATCGAAGTGCCGCCCGGCTCTCCGGCACTTTCACGGCCGTCATTTGCGCCCGTCCATGTGACGCTCCGCACCAACCACCCGACCCTCTCGAAGATCGGTTTCGACATCGCGTTCGTGTCGGAGTGAAGGTCCCTGTCGATCGTTTCGAAGCGACCGGCAACGGCATGAAAGTTCGATGAAGGTCTTCCTGGAAGTTGCTCAATAAAACTTGTTTCGGGCTTCATCACACGTTCAAGCACCCTCAGTAGGGTCGTGAGCACAATGGCGGCATTTTTGATTCTGCATTTTCCAGGACACGGAGGGCTGGTTATGTGATACGCACCTCTTCCCCGAATCCACGCAGCGCCAGGCTTTTGCCGACGAGGGCTCCGCTGCGGTCGTTCATCGTCGGGCCTTGGTGCCGCTTAGTCCGAACCCAGGCAGATTTCAGCGGCACCGCCGTTTCACACAACATCACTTGAATTGCCAGAGGAGATAAACGAATGCAATCGATGAACCGTAGCAAGTCGCGGCCACGTCGCGGCTTTACCATCATCGAGCTGTTGGTTGTGATTGCCATTATTGCCGTTCTGATTTCCTTGCTGTTGCCGGCCGTTCAGGCCGCCCGCGAATCGGCCCGTCGCACGCAGTGCAAGAACAACCTGCACCAGCACGGCCTGGCCGTGTTCAACTTCGAGTCCGCCACCCGCAACCTGCCGACCTCCGGCGAGGGCGGCGATTACACGACCGCCACCAACCCGTCATCGGGTGCGACTCCCCCCTTCACCACGTTTGCCCTGTACTCCATGCAGACGGCCATCGCGCCCTATGCCGAAGAGCAAACGCTCACCGTTCAATACAACTACACCTACGTCTACAACGACGCCCGCGCAACGCAGAACCAGACCGCCGCTCAGACGGTGATTCCCTGGATGCTCTGCCCCAGCAACTCGCTTTACGCTCCGGACCCGGATGGGTACGGCACGACCGACTACATGGTCACCAACTACACCGATATCGATCCGAACACCGGCGTGCGCAACAAGCTCACCCGTATGAACGGCGCCTTGTCGGTCGGCGGCGGCCCGATCTCGGCCATTTCCGACGGACTCAGTCACACCATCATGATGGGCGAAGACACCGGCCGTCAGTTCGAGACGCTGCAGTACGGCAGCGAATCGCTCTACAACGACCCGGTGTTCGGCTCGAGCGCCGCCTCGTCGTCGGGCATGGGCTTTTACTGGAACGGCAAAGCCACGGTCCTGTACACCGGCGGTGTGCTGCCGACGGGCAACACGGTGACCCCCAGCGGTCACCGCGCGCTGCCTCGCTGGGCGGAGCCGGATAACTCCAACGGCGTTTCCGGTCAGGCCAGCTCGTACTCCCTCAACTACGGCACGGGAGCGGTCTACATCGCGCCCGTGATCAACGGCGACTTCTCGCCGAAGGGCGGTCCCGGCGGTTACGGGTCGGCCGTTGGCGAGCCGTATCAGCTGGTCAATCCGTCCTCGACGGCGACCGGCAACTATACGGCGGCTGCGCCGGCCACCAATGTTTGCGGATGGTACTGGAACAACTGCGGTCCGAACGACGAGTTCTTCAGCTTCCACCCGAGCGGGATCAACGTCCTGATGGCCGACGGTGGCGTGCACTACTTGAGCGAACAGATCGACCCGATCACCATTCGCTACCTCACCACCGCCAATGAAGCCATTCCGACCGAGGGTGGCACGTTCCTGCAGTAAGACCTCCGCGAGGGTTGCCTCGCAGAGATCCGAGCCGTGTCGCCTGACATGGCGTCAAAATCAACCGGCGCCGGACGCACTTTCGGGTGCGTCCGGCAACCGGTCTTTCGCCGAGGTTCCCCCTGTCTTGTCACTGATCGGGGGGACCCTCGGTCTTCTTCATTTTTTCCCTTGGACCAATCCGCCGCAACCCATCCGCGCGATTTGGCGGCGGGCTTTTGACGCGAGACGATTCCCATGACTGCTCGATCCCGTTCCCGGTTTCAACACGGCTTTCGGTTTCAATACGGCGCGGCCCTGAGCGCACTGCTCGTGCTGACCTTGAGTGGCTGCACCATGAAGAGCACCGAACTTTCGAACCAAGCGAAGGCCGAAGCCGCCAGCGGCAATGCGGACGGCGCCACCGATGCGTCGCTGGCCGGCAGCGTGGAAGCGGACGGTTCCAGCACGGTCTACCCCATCACGCAAGCCGTCGCCGAGGAGTTCATGAAGTCGCACCCGAAAGTCGCAATTCGGGTGAATATTTCGGGGACCGGCGGCGGCTTTAAGCGATTCAAAGAAGGCGATCTCGATATCTGCGACGCATCGCGCCCGGTCGAAGACACTGAGCGAGCCGCGTGCATCAAGAACAAGGTCGGCTTTATCGAGCTGCCGATCGGCATTGACGGCATTACGGTCGTCGTGAATTCCAAGAACACCTGGTGCGAGGCGCTCACGGTCGCCCAGCTCAAAAAACTGTGGGAATCGGGGAGCAAGATCAAAACTTGGAACGAGCTCGATCCCTCCTTCCCGAACGAGAAAATCATCCTCTACGGGCCCGACACCGACTCCGGAACGTTCGACTATTTCACGGAGGCGATCTGCGGCAAGAAGGGAAACAGCCGCACCGACTACACGCCCAGCTCCAACGACAATGTGCTGATTCAGGGCGTACAGGGAAATCCGGGAGGGCTCGGTTACTTCGGCTACGCGTACTACGTCTTGAACAAGGACACGCTTCGCGCCGTCAAAATCGCTTCCGGAACCGACAAAGCCGCCGCGATTGCCCCCACGGACGAAACGATCCTCTCCGGCCAGTACAAGCCACTGTCTCGTCCGTTGTTTCTCTACGTCAACAAGAAGTCGCTGTCCCGAACTGAAGTGATCGCCTTCCTGCGTTTCTACCTCGACCGGGGACCAAACCTTGTCAAAGAGGTGCACTACATCCCCCTGCCCGAGTCGGGATACAAGGTGGCGCGTGACCGCCTGACCATTGGGATCGAAGACTAACTGCCCGATTCACCTTCATCGAGAGCCGTCGTGCAGGCTCGCGCTGCGGGAATCCCGGCCGGTGCCGGGTGACGAATTCCTTCCCTCTCAAGGTGGATCAATCGCTTGTCCGCCAATGCCCTTCCGCCGATCGACTTGAAACGTCGTTTCTCGGTGATGCGCGTTCGCGAGCTGACGATTCGGGCCTTGCTGCTCGGTTGCGCACCTCGTGTCGGTCCTGACGACGGCCGGCATCATCTACGTGTTGGTCACCGAGGCCCTCATTGCCATCCCGCCCGAAAAGGCCTTTTTCCAGGAAGTCTCGCCGGTGGAGTTTTTCACCGGGACACAGTGGACTCCGCAATACCAGGACAAGCACTTCGGCATCTTGCCGCTGCTCGCCGGGACGTTCCTGGTCGCGGGAATCGCGGCGATGATCGGACTGCCGATCGGGCTGGCCGGCTCGATTTATTTGAGCGAGTACGCCTCGCGTCGCACGCGCAACCTCATCAAGCCAATCCTTGAGATTCTGGCGGGCATTCCCACCGTGGTGTTTGGCTACTTCGCGCTGGTGTTCATCACGCCGTACGTACTCCGCCCGATTTTTCAGGGATGGCTGGGCTTTGAGGTCAACATTTTCAACGCAGCCAGTGCCGGCTTCGTCGTGGCGATCATGATCATTCCCATCGTCACGTCACTCAGCGAAGAGGCCTTGCGCTCCGTGCCACAGGCGCTTCGCGAAGCGGCTTATGCGCTTGGGTCAACCAAGTATCAGGTCTCGGCCAAAGTCGTGGTGCCGGCCGCCTTGTCGGGAATTCTCGCTTCGTTCTTGCTGGCGATTTCCCGGGCCGTAGGGGAGACGATGGCGGTCGCCATTGCCGCGGGTCAAAGCCCGACGATGACGTTGAACCCGTTTCAAAGCGTGGAAACCATGACGGCTTTCATCGTGAACGTCAGCTTTGGCGATAAGCCGCAGGGCAGCCTCGAATGGAAGTCGCTGTTTGCGGTGGCGATGACCCTCTTCGTCATGACCTTGGCGATGAACGTCGTCTCGCAAATGATCATGCGGCGGTTCCGCGAGGTCTATCAATGAATGCCGCCTCGACGAATGTGCCCTCCGCAAGCGTCCCCCCCCAGAGCGTTCGCCCGACCGAATCGACCCAGGACCTGCTGCATGTCCGCCGGCGACCGGCACTCTCCCGCTGGTTCGAGCGGGGCTTCGAGTGGACTTGTGCCGCGTCGACCTGGTTTGGGCTTGGCGTCCTGGTCGTACTATTGATCGGCGTGTTGTGGCAGGGGGCCGGCTGGCTGACCTTGTCGTTTTTAACCAATTACGACTCGCGGCACCCGGAAAACGCCGGCGTGATCGCCGGCCTGTGGGGCAGCTTTTGGCTTGTCTCTCTGGCGACTCTGCTGACCGTTCCCATCGGCGTGGGCGCGGCAATTTTTCTCGAGGAATACCAGACGAAGGGCTGGCTGCGGACGCTGATTGAGGTCAACCTGTCGAATCTCGCCGGCGTCCCCTCGATCGTCTACGGCATTCTGGGAATGGCCGTCTTCGTCAAGATGTTCGGCGTCTTCCAACACGATCCCCAGTTGCTGGAGCTCTCGCTCGGCTTCACGTCGGTCGAGATCCCGCTGCCCTTCGGACGCACCGTGCTATCGGGAGCCATGACGCTGGCGTTGCTGATGCTGCCGGTCGTGATTGTGGCGTCGCGCGAGGCGCTGCGAGCCATTCCGCCATCAATCCGGCACGCCTCGTACGCGCTGGGGGCGACGCACTGGCAGACGATTCGCCACGTGGTCCTGCCGGTGGCCGTCCCCGGCATCGTCACGGGCGTGATCCTGGCCGTCGCTAGAGCGGCCGGCGAGACGGCCCCTCTGTTGATGATCGGAGCGGCAATTTTCCTCGCGCGGACACCGGGGGGGATCGAATCCCCAGCCGACGTCTTCCGCCATCCGCACGGCCTGCTCGAGGCTCCCTTCGACCACTTCACTGCGCTTCCGATTCAGATCTACAACTGGGTGTCCCGACCCGAGCCGGAATACCGGCATGTGGCGGCGGCAGCCATACTGGTGCTGTTGGCAGTGCTGCAAGTGTTCAATGTCACGGCCAGCATCGCGCGGGCACGGTCGCGGAGCCGCGCTCGCTGGTAACTGACACGGTGCGCACTGCCCCTTAAGTCGTCGCGGCGTCCGCACAGGTCCCGCGTCGGCGCCACCCGGCGATCCCCAAAACGATCGCCCAGGTGCCCAACAGCAATCCTCCCCCTCCGGCAACCTCGAAGCCGCGACGCACCACTTGCGGATCGTATGTGCAGACGATGGTGTGCTTGCCCGCCGGAACGCGGAAGCCGCGCAGTGCGACGTCGACCCGGTAAATCGGGCAAGCGGCACCGTCCAGCTCCGCGTGCCAGCCCGGGTCCCAGAGATCGGAGTGCAGCACGAGGCCGGCCGTTTGCATGTCGACGTCGAGACGTACGCGCGTGGGCGTTTCGTAGTCGACGTGCGCCGTGCCGCGCATGCTTGCGGGCAGTTCCAGCTCGTCCTGCAGGAAGACCGTTTGCTTGGGGGCAAACTCGAACTTGCCCAGCTCCGCAAGGGCCTCTTCGTCGCTTTTGACGACGCGTGCCGACAGCGGAACGTACGCTCGCGGTAGCGCGCTCTGGTTTTCCGTCACCCAATAATCGTTTTGATGCAGAAAGATCGGCAGGTCGGCCGGCGGAGCCTCGCGAAAGATCAAGTAACGCACGTTGAGCAGATCGGCCACGGGATGCAGCTTCAGGGTGTGGCCCATCACCCGGCCGGCCGGGACGGCTGCCAGCGTGCGCGCGTAGGCATAATAAATTGTGCGATTACGATCGCAGGCCAACTCGATCAACTTGATGTAGTTACGCGGGTCGACGGCGTCGTACCCGCGGGCGTCGTCCAGGCCGTACATCAAGTTGAGCGAGGGGGGCAAACAGGCGACGCCCCACACACGATCATGCGGCAATGCGGCCAACTGCTCGAGGATTTGCAGACGCGGAAAATACAGCTCGCGGTCTGCCTGCCGCCGTTCGTCCCAGGCGAATGCGAAAAGCTCCAAGGGGAGAAAGCCGATCAAGGCAATCCGCGCCCATTTCGCGCGTGGGCCGTCACGAAATGTCGCCAGCCATCCTCCGAGTGCAACGACGGCAAGCCCAGCCCCGAGCAGGAAATAGCTCGAAAAGGCGTCCATCTTCCGCGTGAGCGTCAAGAGCCGAACGATACACCAAATCAGGAAGAACGCAGTCGCGCCCACCGGAATGCCCCACCGCCAGCGAAAAATCGGCGTGCCTGCGCGAAGCGAATCGAGGCCGATCGCGGCCAGGCTGAGAACCGCGAGCGACGTGGCGAACGTCCAGCGGTTGTACGACAGCGAGAGCAATGGCTGCATCAGCCCGGAGCGCAGAAAGTCGATCAGGCCCGGGATCTTCAAGACCCAACCGAGCGAAATCACGATCAGCACCGTGAGAAACACCGTGGGCGAACGCAGACGCCGATTGCACCACGCCAGTGGTGCCAACCACAGAGCGGCCAGAAGGCCGGCATACGCGCTCGACGAACTTTCGATCAGGCCGGATTTGACCGTCCGCGCCCAGTTGTCCCGCGGGAAACCGCCATAAACATCCGGTCGAACAATCGGCGGCAACGCCTCGAATCCTTCCGGTGGACGCTCTTCGAGCCCCTTTGCGTGTGAATCCATGCGGATGCCGGTGCGAACATATTCCATCAACGGAAGCAGAGCCGGGGCTGCCAGTGCAAAACCCAACATCCAGCCCGCACCGATGGCGACGGCCGAAGCCGCTGCGAGTCGCGAACGTTGCGTGATCGTTCGTTCGACCAGAAGCCAGACGGCAAACAGGCCAGAGGTCAACAGCACGAGGCCCGCGATCCCCATGTGACCGGCCACCAGGATCAGCGCGGTGGCTGCGGCCACGGCGAGACCGCCCCAGCCCCGCGGGTTTTTAATGGCGGCATGGATTGCCACGAGCAGCCAGGGAAGCCAGCAGACGGGAACGATCGTCGCAAAGCCGTGCCAGAGCGTCATGAAGCCGGTGAGCGGAACGCACCAGCTCGCGAGTGCCGCCGGCCAGTACGCGAGCGACAGCCAGCGTCTGAGTAAGGTCCAGAAGCCCAGGCCGAGAACGAGCAACTGCGACAACGCGATCCAGGCGACGGTGACCGGCGACGGCACAATGACGTAGAGCCACTCAAAAGGCGAGTAGCCCCAGCCAACAAGCGGCGCTCCGGCGAAATTGTGCGGATTCCAGAGCGGCAGGCGGCCGGCCCGCAGCTCCTTTGCGCAAAACTCGCGCACCTGCGGATAACCGAAAACCAGGTCCGTCAGCTCGACGCCGTGATGCACGACGACCTTCGGGGAAGCGGAATCGCGCGGCAAGTACACCGATTCATGCGCCAACAAATCGACGGGGATGTCGACCGTGCGGCCCACCAACGCCGGGCCGAGCAAGAGCAGCTGCGGAATTAGCCACCCGGACCAAAGCAGCATCCAACCCGGCCAGCGATCGGTCCATCTCACAGGCGCGCGGCCGACTCGGCCGGCATTGCCTCTGCTTCGTTCATACGATCGACGCTTACGCTCTTCCAATTGCGAAACACGGTTCTCGAAACGCCGCTGTTTGCTGCGTTGTCTCGCCCCGTCACGGCTCACGATTCAAAGGGATCCCCTAGGGTGGCACAAGTTTGTTAAGAAAGCGTTTATAGCGGCTGAGTCTGCCAACGATCGTTTCGGCCATTCGCTTGATTCACTACTCTCGTAGGGCGGCTTCCCTGCGGCGTCGTGCGACGCAAGCCGCGTATTTTCAGCTTGGATGACGGATGTCGAAGAAGCGCCAGACGTCTGCGCAGGCCATGGCGGCGGCGGCTCTCCAGCCACTGCCGGGGCCCAACGCCTTATCGGATCGCCGCGTCTGGCTGCTCAGCGCAATGCTGGTCGCGGCGACGTTGGCGGTCTACCTGCAGGCGGCGCGGTTCAACTTCGTCATGGTCGACGACCCGGTTTATGTGGGTGACAACGAGCACGTGCGGAAGGGGCTGAGTGTCGGCAATCTAGGTTGGGCGTTCACGACGTTCCATGACGGGAACTGGTTTCCGCTGACCTGGATCTCGTTGATGCTGGACGCGTCGATCTATGGTTTGTGGCCGGGCGGCTATCACCTCACCAACGTGCTGCTGCACACGGCCAACGTGCTGCTCGTGTTTGCGACTTTCACCAGGATGACGCGGCAGATGCTGCCCAGCGCGGCCGTCGCCGCTCTTTTTGCGGTCCATCCGCTGCACGTACAGTCGGTCGCCTGGATCGCCGAGCGGAAAGATGTGCTCAGCATGCTTTTTGGCTTGGGATCGCTTTATGCCTACATCGCATACGCCCAGACTGGAAAGCCATGGCGATTGGTTCTTTCCGTTCTCTTTTTTCTCTGCAGTCTGTGCTCGAAGCAGACGTTTGTCACACTCCCCTGCGTGTTTCTGCTGCTCGACGTCTGGCCGATGCGCCGTTGGTCGTTCGCCGGAAACAACTCTTTGAGCGCCGCGGTCAACGCCAGTGATCGACAACAGACGGGCATCCCAAAGCATCCGCCAGAGTCGCCCCGCGCAGGGGGATGCCGGCGCTCGTCATCGAGAAACTTCCGTTCTTCGTCCTGAGCGCTGCCTTCTGCGTGTTGGCGACGATTGCGCAACGCGCGGCGGCGCCGTGCTGTCGTTCACCGTGATTCCGCTGGGCACACGAATCTTGAACGCACTGGTGGTTTATCGGCTCTACATTCAAAAGGCCTTTCTGCCGTTCGGACTGGTCGCCTTTTATCCTCACCCCGGCTCGCGACTCGGCCTCGGCGATGTCGCCATCTCGGCGGTCTTTTTGCTGTGCGTCACGGTGCTCGCCGTCGTTCAGATGCGGCGACGTCCCTATTTGCTGGTGGGATGGCTGTGGTATGTGGGAACGCTCGTGCCGATGATCGGCCTGGTGCAGCTCAGCGGGCAGCAAATGGCCGACCGTTACACTTATTTTCCTCTGCTCGGCTGCTACCTGGCCGTGGTCTGGTTCGCCGCATCGCTGGCGGTGCCGCTGAACTTACCGAAATTCGCGCTGCCGGCGGTGACGGCGGCGGTTGTCGTCGCATACGGATCGGTGGCAGTCGTCCAGGCGAGCCACTGGCGGGACAGCGTGATCCTGTTTCAACACGCGGTCGCGGTCGGCGAGAAAAATCCCTACTCGCTCACGACGCTTGGCTGGGCCCTCGTCAACGAAAAACGATTTGACGAGGCCCTGCCCCCGTTGCGGCAAGCCGTCGAGCTGACGCCCGATTTCGGTCAGGCTCAATTCCTGCTCGCCTGCGTGCTACAGCGCGACTCGAAGTTCGAAGAAGCGGCTGCCCACTTTCGCGCGGCATTGGCGTCCGACGACAACAACGCGGCCGCGCACCTGAATCTGGGCACGATCCTCATGGCCCGCCACGAATATCCGGCAGCCAAGCGCGAGTTCGATCGCGTCGTCGAACTCGACCCCGGCAACGCCCGAGTCCAAGCCAGCCTCGCCGAACTCTACCTGCGGCTTCGCCAATTCAACGAGACGATCACGCACGCCCGCCGAGGGCTCGAACTCGATCCGAGCCAAACGCAGTGCCGGCGCCTGATCGTAATTGCTCTCCGCAGCCAGGGACGATTGGACGAGGCCATCGAACAGGTCCGGCAACTTCTGGCCGTTGCCCCGGACGACCGCGCCTCACAGCAGGAACTGCAACGGTTATTGGCCCAGCGCTCGGGGAATGCTCACGCGAAAAATCGGTGAGACGCCGCCGCTTGGTCAGCCTCGGACGGTTGGTGAGTCCTTATACCTGGCTGGCCGCGCGGCGGTAGCCAAGTCGGTCTGATTTTGGGCGGAGTTTCGCGGCCGAAACGAAGATGAGCTCGAATTTATCTTTGGCCCCAGTCCCGCTGGAACGGCCTAATTTCCCTGGAAATTCGCTTCTCCGGCGACCGCTCGTGCCGCGAGTGGCGGCGCGGGACGCCCTCGTGGCCGTCCAGTCGGAAGGATGGTCGATGGCTCCGGGCTACAATCGATTTTCCACCTTGCCCCAGCGACGGATCCAGTGACCGATGTCCGGGAGAATTCTGCTCGTCGAGGACGACGCCCAGATCGCCGATTTTGTCGTGCGCGGTTTGGGCGAGGAAGGATTCATCGTGGACCATGCGGCCGACGGCAACGAAGGCTGGCGGCGGCTGAGCGACGGCACCTGGGATGTTGTGCTTCTCGACTGGTGGCTGCCGAGCATCGACGGCTTGAGCCTGCTGCAGCGTTTTCGGCGCAGAATCATGAGACGCCCGTCCTATTCCTTACCGCGCGCGATGCGGTGTCCGAACGGGTCGCCGGATTGAACGCTGGAGCCGACGATTACCTTTGCAAACCGTTCGCGTTTGACGAGCTGCTGGCTCGCGTGCGCGCGATGACGCGTCGACAGGACCGCTTGATCACCTGGCTTTCGTGGGGAGACGTCCGGGTGGACCTGGTCACTCGCCGGGCCGAACGCGCCGGCCATCGGCTCAATCTGACCGTGCGGGAAGAGTCGCTCTTGCTCTTTATGATGAAGCATCCGGGCGAGGTCTTGAGCCGAGTGCGTCTCTATGAGGAAGTTTGGGGCGAAAGTTACGACGGCTTTTCCAACACCTTGGAGGTCCACGTGATGGAGTTGCGAAAGAAACTCGAGGCGTACGGCCCGCGGCTGATCCACACGCTGCGCCATCGGGGCTATTGCTTCGGCGACGAAGTCGGATCGCGATCATGACGCTGACAACACGGCTGTCGGTGTTCGTGCTGGCGATGCTGGGCGTCGTGCTGGTCGGATTCTCGCTGGCGGTTTACTGGATCAGCGGACGGTACCTGCACCGACAGGTCGACGAGCGGCTGGACGCCATGTTGAGCACGCTCTCGGGTGCGGTCGAAGACACTCCGCGCGGGCTCGAGTGGGAACCCGACCAGCGACTGCGGAATGTCGACGGAGAACCCTTTGGGGTTTCGGTCGTCTGGTTCGTGGCCGATGCACAAGGCGGCCTCCTGGATCGCTCCCGGCGATCGCAGACGTCCGAATTCATGCAGTTGCGGGCGGCCCATGCCGCGGACGAGAGTCTTTCGCGGGACTTGTTGGCTGCCCCGTCCGGCGAGTGGCAACTTCGCCAAACTTTGATTCGCGCGACTCATCAACCACCGGCTTCAACCGCGACGGGAAATCCCCACAAGACAAAGGGTAAGCGATACTCCGAAGTGGTGATTAACGTTGGCACTTCTCTCGCGCCGCTTCAGGCGACGATGACCCGATTAGCGATGACGCTCGCCGGCCTGTCCGCGGCGATTCTGCTGGCGGCTCTGGTCGCGGTTCGCCAGGTCTGTCGTCGTGTGCTCAGTCCGGTCCGCCACATGGCCCTTGCTGCCTCCGGGATCGGCGCGAGGATCTGGCCCGCCGGCTGCCGACAATCGAGACGAACGACGAACTAGGGCAACTCAATCGGGCCTTCAACGGCTTGCTGGATCGTTTGCAGGAGTCGTTTGAGCGACAACGGCGTTTCACCGGCGAGGCCTCGCATCAACTGCGAACGCCGCTGGCCGGAATTCTCGGGCAAATCGAGGTGGCTCTGCGTCGCGAGCGACCGATCGAAGAGTATCAGCGGGTTTTGGCGACGGTGCACCAGCGGGGTAGTCATCTCAACCAGATTGTCGAATCGCTGCTGTTTTTGTCGCGTGCCAATGCCGATGCCGCACTGGCTTCGTTGGAAAACCTGTGCCTCAATTCGTGGCTGCCCGAGCGGATCGAATCGTGGTCGGACCACCAACGGGCCGGAGATATCGTCCTGTGCGTGAACGCGACTCAAAACTGCTGCGTTCGGGCTCAGCCGGCGCTGTTGGGGGAATTGCTCGACATTCTGATCGACAACGCGTGCAAATACAGCCCGCCGGGATCGCCCGTTGAGATTGCTCTCGACGGCGACGCCGAGGCAGTGCGAATCGAAATCCAAGATCGCGGGTGCGGGATTTCCACTAACGATGTGCCTCATCTCTTCACACCGTTTTTTGCGCGGAGGAGTCTCGCCGACGTGGAATCGAGGGCACCGGCTTAGGACTGTCGATCGCCCGCCGCCTCGCCCGCGTCTTTCAGGGAGAGCTGACGGTCGACAGCCATCCGAGTCGCGGCAGCCTATTTGTGCTGAGGCTGCCTGCCGCACAGCCGTCGCCGGGCAAGGTCCTCTCGCAACTGCCGACGAGCGGGCTCGCCGGATATCAATCGCCGCCTATCCACGCGATCCACTGAAGCGCGCATGACTTGCGTCCTGATTATCGAAGATGAACCGACTCTCCGGCGTAATTTGCAGCGCGGGTTGGTGGAAGAGGGCTATCAGGTCATCGCTGCGGCCTCGATTAAAGAAGTCCGATCGGCGCTGGGCCACGACCCCGACCTCGTCCTGCTCGACCTCGGGCTGCCCGACGGCAACGGGCTCGATTGGCTCCGCGAGTTTCGCACCCGAAACAACCGTCAGCCGGTTCTTATCGTGACGGCGCGCGATTCGATCGCCGATCGAGTGCTAGGACTCGACGCGGGCGGAGACGACTACCTGGTGAAGCCCTTTTCCTTCAACGAGCTCCTGGCCCGGCTGCGGGCTCTGGGCCGACGATCGCTGAGCGCCGTCGCGGTGCTGACCGTCGAGGATCTCGAAGTCGACCGGCTACGACGCGTGGCCCGGCGCGGCGGTCGGGAATTGGATCTCACGCACCGACAATTTGAGTTGTTGGCCTATTTGATGGAGCACGCGCACGTGCCCGTTTCGCGGGACATGATCGCCCGCGATGTCTGGCGGGAAACAACGGCGACCTGGACCAACCTCATCGCCGTTCAGATCGCGCAATTGCGCCGCAAGATCGAGTGCCCCGGCTCACCGACAATTCTTCACACCGTGCGCGGCCAGGGTTACCAGGTGGGCCAGTCTCTCGGCGACGACGCCGGGCCACCGGGTCAGCTGAGATCAGACTCCACGCTGGGGTAGCAGCAAAACGCGGTGTTCCCTTCAAATCGTCATCGACTTGCATGGTCGGTCTGCGCGACCGTCGTTGTCGGATTCGACTTGGGGACCACTGTCACATCGGTTTTCAGCGGGGCATCGAATGACGCGCACAAATCACCGCCGCCGAGGGCTTGATAGGCGTTGACGACGGCCGCGAGCTGCTCTTTCTTGGTTTCGATCAGGACCATTCTCGCTTCCATCAGGTCGCGCTGCGCCAACAGCACTTCGACATATTCGGTGCGGGCACTCTGAAAGAGCTTGCTCGCCGTGTCGACCGAGGCTTGGAGCGATTCCAGTTGCTGCCGCTTGATCTCGATGCTCCTGCGGTAGTTCTCCACCTTCGACACGCGGTTGATCACCTCGGTGAAGGCGGTCAGGATCACGCGCTGGTAGTTGTAGACGGCCTGCAGTTGCTTGGCGTTCGCGGTCAGGTATTCGGCCTGAATCGCCTTCGTGTTGATCAAGGGCACGACCAAGTTGCCCGCGACATTGCCAATCAGAGATTCCGGAGTCAGGAACAGCAAGCGGTTGTGACGAGGCGGAACGACTGAACACCGGTTGAGCTTACACTGTGACGGATGTCCATCGCTGTTTGGAACTAAGGATGACGCGAGGGCGATTCAAAAATCGTCGCTGCCGACTTTCCAAAGAAAGAGCTGTTTTTCGCGGAGCCACGCCACACGCTCCTCTCCGCGATGAGTCAGTGACGCAAAGAGCTCTCGCCAAGCCCGTTCGCTAGTGACACGTTGCGAACGGGAGGCGTGCGGAAGCCGAGCAACCGTGTCGATCGTGCCGACGGGGTCGAGAATGGCTGCGGCGAAGAAGTAGGAAGCGGGATACTCATCGACGCCCTCAGCGACCGATTCGTCTCCCGGCGGTCGGAGAACGTGCCGAGCGGTTTCAAGGTCATATCGCGCAAGAATGCGGCGAGGACCGGATCGGACAGCCGCATGCGACCGCCGTCGCCATAGGGACCCAATGACATCGATACGTTGCCGAAAGTCGTGCTGGACCGGAGCGAAATCGCGCGAAAAAACTCGCGGATTAGCGTCGGGTCGATTTGCTCGACCAATTCGAGCAAGCCGAAGGCGATGCCGGTTGGCTTTTGCACGACTCGCGATCCCCGATTTCCCGTGTCGACGCATTGCTGCAAGATTTCGTAGGCTTCCTCGATTAGGCGGCGGGCGGTCGCTCTGTCCTTGGGCGCCACGGCCACGGCCACGCAGCCCAATGCGTAAGCGCGATAGACTGGTTCGGGGGACGTTCTGGCCAGGCGTTCTGCACGCGAGGGATCGGCCATTGCCATTTCCTGACAGATTTTCGCCGTCCACAGCCCGGGGATCTCCGCGCAGCGATTCCGAGATCCGTTCAGCGGCCTCTGGATTCCTCGCGGCAATCGCTCGGGCGATCGCACCACGGTACCGGTTGTATTCAAGTTCATTCTGAGCGGGCCCCAAGAGGCCGGTCGTGTCGATGCCCTCGAGAGACGCTTTTTCGATTGCATAACAAGGGCGAACGAACGAGCCGCGTCGTTGGCCGGCCGTGGCGGTTGTGAGCTGGTTTTCGACGGTGGCCAGCAGCTCGGCCGCGGTCTTCGAGTCGCCAATCCGTCGATAGCACCGGGCGAGAAACAGAAGCGATTCGATGCCCGATGTCCCAGGGCCGCTGGCCTTCTCGGCACGAAGTTGATCGAGCATCCTATGGCGGCGGGCACCCGAACTGAGCGTTGGCGAGTTGACGGCAAGCTCAGCCAGAGCTCGGTGAGGGTCATGCATCTGCTCAATCTGCCGCAGTGCCCCGTCGGGATCTGTTGCGGTGAGGTGTTCTGCGACCTGCTCGCGTACGCGATCGCCCAGCCACTTGGATTTGAAGTGCTGAGAACCGAAGAATTCCAGGGCGCGGCGGATCAAACTGAGCGTACAATTCGGCGAAGTTTTGGTCGCTAAACGCAAACGTGTTGTAGGACTTGCCCATCAGTGTCCCTTGAGCGGCAAAGAGCTCGAGCAGCTGATCGCGGGTCGGTTGGAAGGGCCCGCCAGGCGGTCCAGGATTTCCTTCGAAGTCGGCCGATCGACTAAGGGCCGCATAGGCACTGCCGGCTCGCTGCGACGAATCAAAGGGATCCGGACTGACGGGCCTGGCTGGACCCACTGTCCGTGGAAGCGAAATCCCTTCGCGTCAACAAACAGGAAAGCCCCCTCTTTGGGGAGATTCGCTCGTGAGAATCGTCCCTGATCTGTGGCTTTCTGTTGCGTACGCTGGGCCATCGACCAGATGACAACGGTTGCATTCGGCACGCCACTGCCGACACTGTCGACAATTGCACCCTCGAGGGTCGCCGTTTCCATATGCGGCAGTTCGCGAGGGGGGTTTGCCAGTTGGCGCGATTCGATCTGCGGCCGGCCGTTCGGCGGGCTGGTTTGTTCACCAGCAACGAGCACGGGAAACGCGTTCGTCGACGTCGTGGCCGGCGTGATCCAATCCGTTGCGGCGATCTTCTTGTCGCCGACGAGAACCTGAGCTCGGTAGAGACCCTGCCGGTCAAACATCTTGGTGGAACGAAAACGCCCCTGTGCATCGGTTGTCGCCTTGTCGACAACGCCTACCTCCTTCAGGTTGGGTCCGGCATCGGATGACATTTCGATCTGCGCGACCGCGTTGGCGATCGGATGCCGACGTGAGTCGACGACGGTTCCAGATAAATAGACCATGTCCAGTTGCCCGCACGGTCACTTTGAGGGGGGCACCGGGCGGGGAATCGAGTGTCAGCGGCGGGGCAACTTCCACTCCCCGTCTGCTTGCCGTCAGCTGCAATTCGCGGTTTGGCGGAACGCCCGGGATGCTGAAATTTCCATCGTCGTCCGACATCGCCCGCTGCCCCACTCGTGTATGCTTCTGGCCCCATGGGGTCTCTGCGGATTCCTCTTCTGTCCAGGTGGCTTCGAGCTGTATCTGGCTTTTTGGCTTGCCGTCGGCCTCGATCGTTTTGCCCGTGAGAGAATACCCTTTAGTTAAGGGCAAGTCGGGCAGCCTGGCCGACTCGGCATTGCGAATGGTCACGCGTTGGAAATCGGCCAGGGGCACATAGGGCAATGGCGGAAAAATTCTGAGCGACATCGAGCCGGGAAAGGTGAGGAAGGAATATTCGCCGTTCGCATTGGTCACGACCGAAACTTCTCCTGCCTCTTTGTTCCATGCGACGACGACGCCCGGGACGGGGCGATTGGTGTTTCGATCGAGCCCCGCCCGCTGACTCGGGTTGCCTTTCGCAGTGGCACTTCGATCGTCGTTAATTGCCCGGACGCAACGAGCACGTCACGGGTTGGCACGGCGAGCAGCGAAAATCGTTCGCTCTCACGGACGTTGACGTTCATCACACCAGCACGAATCGCCGGCACCTCGAATTGTCCCTGTTCATTCGTCCGTGTCGTGAAGAGACCGCACCGCTTGCAATTCTGAGGCTCGCCTTCGGCTGGACGCGTAGAAATGCGAACTTCCAGGTTCGCCGCCGCGGTCGGTTCGTCCGAAACAATTCTTCCGACTACTTTCCCGACCGCCCCGAGCGTGACGACTTCTGGCGGTGTGCCGAACGTTCGCCGCCCCTCGAACCAGACGGATTGAGTGCCGAAGGCGGCCGCTTCGATCGTCAGTGAATGCACATTCTTGCGACCATCGACCGGAAGACTCACGTGACCTTTGGCGTCCGTTTGTCGACGCAGGCGAGCGCGCAGTTCTATCGGAATTGTTCCCGATCCCGCGTCACTTCCAACGAACTCAGGCCAAACTGTTGGCCCGCGACGGGTCGTCCATCCGGCCCGACAAGCGAAAACTCCGCGATTGAACGCGGCAGACTGATATCGAGTGCAGCGCGTGGCCTGTCGAGTGAGGCATTCGCAACGCCAACGCTGTGGTCCGCTTTGACGGCCCAGACTTCGAAACCCCACCGCACAGGACCTCTCAGGTCTTTCAATTCGACAGAAAAGTGATACTGGCCCTTCGCATCGGTCTGACCTTGTCGGACGAGTGTTGTTTGATTGTCCAGGTCACGGCTGAAAGGATTCCGGCGGATCACAAAAACGTCTGCACCGCCGACGGGGATTCCCCCCTCTCCCGTCACAGTGCCTGAAACTTCGGTGTGCGCCTCGGCGGTCGTTGCGGGCGCGACTTGCTTGTCTGACGCGGCCAGAGCCATCGATTCGGTGATTCGACGTACACCGGGCAAGACAAGGACCGCGATCGCGATGATGACGATCCATCCACCGACTGAAAGCCGCGACTTGGGTTGATGCGAGTCGTCCAGGAGCCGTTTCAGGCGCGGCCCGAGTGGGTGCGCCATCGAAATCCCCATCGAGGGCTGTCGTGGCTGGGCTCGCCGACGCGCAACCGCCAGCAACGTCTCGCAACAAACGTCGCCCGACATCAGTCCGTGGGCCAGCAGCAGATCATCGCAGCATTCCTCGCGCACTTGCCGCATCGCACGGGTGAGCCACCAATAGACCGGATGAAACCAGAAGGCGACGAACGCAGTCGTCTGCAGCGCGTTGACCCACAAATCTCCCCGTCGATGATGGGCCAATTCATGGGCCAGGACGACGTCGAGCTGTTCAGCAGAAAGCTCGTTAATCAAATCGTCCGGCAGGACGATCGTGTCGCCGCACGAGTCCACACGCGAAAGGGACACTCGCGGACTTCGAGCGCCGCAGTGCGGGGGGTCGCCTCAACCCCAAAGCCTGTGCCAGATTTTCCAATCGACGACACAATGCTTTCTCGGTGCTCGGTGGGGCGTGTCGAAGGATTTGGTTCAAACGGCGCTGTTGGTCGACTAGCCAGAGGATCACCAGACCCGCACCGAGACACCATGCCAACAATGCGGTCGTTCTGCCGCGCTCAGCAGTTAAGACAGGCCGCGGATGACCGGCTGATGACGAGAGCTGTGAGGCTGCCGGAGTGATCGCGTGCTCGCTCGACACAGCTGCGGGCAAACGCGGTGCGGTGTCGCTTGGGGCTTTCTGCGCGTGGATTTCGGGAAGCGCCGCCGAGATCGCCTGACTTCGACGTCTTCTCTTCCGTGCTGTCGGCCTGTCCGTCGGAAACGCGGGTTCTGGTCGATTTCGGCGACCGACGGAGCGGCAGACGGAGTCGTCGGCAACTGTGTCTGGATCAACAACGTGTCCGATCGCGGAGGCACGACGCGAGGACCCAACCAGCTGAACAGTCCGCACGAAATTGCCAAAAACGGAGGGATCAAGAATTTGACGAGGGCCACTGTCAAAGGCGAATAGCAAAACGGCGCGGGCCATCGCCGGCCGACGAGCACGAGTGTCAGTACCACAATCCCCACGAGTGCCGACTGCCAACTCGCATGAACGAGGTGGAGCCACGCAATCTCGGCGATTTTCCGCGACGAGTCTGTGAAGTCGCGCATCACTTGGCCCTTTCCTTCCCTTGGTCCGCTTTGGCGCTTGCCCGCGCGGAGCGGCTCTTCCGCTTGCGATGTTCGTCGACGAGGGGCCAAGTTCGTCAAGCTCTTTCGCTGTTGGACGGCGTGACTGCAAGAGCGTCGCCACCGCGCGACACCGCTTCCGCCAAAGACGCGGTCCAGCAAGTCGCCGACCAAATGGCGCTGGATCGGAAAGGGCTCAACCGCCGCGCGAAAGACGAACGCCTTGCCAATGTCGCCCTTCTGTCGAGCGACAACTCCTTTCCGCATCAAGCGAGACAAAAGCGTGGAAATGGAGGCATGCGTCATCGGTCTGCTCGCGGTCAGCAGCGTACGCAGCTGCGCTTGCCGTTTGCGGACCTTCCTGCCACAGGCAGACCATTACGTCCAATTCCGCGTCGGGCAAAACGGGGTCAGCCATGTTTTGTCATCCCTTGTTTCGAGCCGTCGCCTCATCGTCCTGCAGAATATTGACCGTAGTCGATATTGTCAATCAAAATCATGACAACTGTCGATATCGCGAACGGCCGACGAGCGGGCGAAGGCGGTTGAAGCCAGCGACGAAAGAGACTCTGGACCAGGGCGAAACCGCAGAGCGCCGCGCGAGACGGGCTTGGCAAAGCTCAGATCGTCAATCGCTCAGGCTAGTTAACGATTGCGTCGATTTGCTGGTCGGTCAGTTTGCTGCGTGTGGCGAGGAGCATTTTGCGAATGTGTCGTTTCCCCTCGAATCCCTCGGGATGCCCGATATTGCCCAGCGGCGATTCGCTGGTAATCAACATCTTGCCCGTCGGGTCGAAGATGGCGTAAAACGGAATTCCTTGTCGTTCGTGGCCGGTCAGCCGGTCTGCCACTTCGGCTCCGTGAAGATCGCGCCAGTCGTCGATTTTCAGAAATACGTAGTCCTGCGAGAGCAGTGTCTTCTGGTCATCGAGCCAGCGTGTCAGCCGGAAACAGGGGCAACAGTAGCGCTGGCTGATGCGGACCCAGACTTTGCGGCCGGATTGCTGGGCGAGGGCGAAGGCGTGCTCCCATTTTTCACGGGCGTCCGCCGGCGCCGGGGCGTGTTGGCGAATGAACTCCGCCGCCCGTTTGGGGCTTGCCGGGTCCTTCAGATCAATTTCAATTCGGCCGAGTTCGTGGCCCGCGGGATCCATCGCCAGCGCGAAGACTTTTCCCTTAGCCGGCAGCGGCCAGTTCTTGGATCGCGCCTGCATCGAGGCCGATGCGCTCACCGCGATGATGCCTTCACGCGAAGCGAGGCCGGTCTGCGGATTGGCATCTACGTTTGGTGATTCCTCTGAGTCCGCAATGGCTCATTTGTTTAGAGGAGTGCGAGGAATCATTTAGGTCAGTTATCGAAAGTGTGAAAGTCCGGCTAATTCCGGCGAATATAAGGTGCTTCTTACACAACGGGGTTTGCTTTCGTCCCCTTTTCTTGTTCATTGGCCTGGAGAAAACGCGAATGCCAAATTTTCGCAACTGCCGAGGTGTGGATGCCGCGCCCGCTCTGCAGAACCCCGGTCCATCATCGCGTTATTTCCCGCTGCTTGGATCAGTTGTCCCTTTTGAAAAGGACGAACCATGACGAGGAAGCGGAAGGGTTTCACGCTCATCGAGCTGCTAGTCGTGATTGCGATCATCGCGGTTCTTGATCGCGCTCTTGCTGCCGGCCGTGCAAGCGGCGCGTGAAGCGGCTCGGCGGTTGCAATGCCGCAACAACTTGAAACAGATCGCACTGGCGGAGCACAACTACCACGACGTCCATAGCCTCCTTACGCCCCCGTGGGTGACCCTGATGCAAGGCAAGCCCGGCAAATGCGGCCCCTATAGCAAGTGCGTTTGCTGCTGGTGCTGCGGATACCACGGCTGCCACATGGACCTCAACTTTCACACATGGCTCGAGTTCCTGTTGCCATACTCCGAAGCGACCACCGTCTGGAACAAGATCTGCGAGAACGCGCCGCTCTATTCGCCCTGGACGATATGCGGCCAACCTGCCTCTAACATGTGCGGCTGTTCCGTCGGGACTGCTTGCTACACCGCAGTGTGGACTTACCCCAACTCCGGCGATTGCCAGAAAAACACGTGCAACCCGCAAGGGTGCGCATTTGACCCGTGCGCCGCGAAACGGCCGGTGGCCCAGGTGATCCCATCGTACGCTTGCCCTTCGGCCCCACGGATCTCCAACCCGTTCCGCGAACACCTCTACATGTTCGGGGCTTGCTGCGGCGCCTACGTCAAATGCCATCCCGGCCCGGCGTTTACAAATATTTATCGGCTGTCGGGCGCCGCGGATTACATGGCGGTTGACTCAATAAAAGACGCCCTGCAGACGTGGATTTGTTGCGTCGTCGACACGCCATGCACTCGCTGCAAGTGCGGGTCGCCCGGGTGCAAGAACCCCTATCCTGACGCGAAGCATAAGTCCCCGCATTGCGGAGCATTGTTCTGCTTTAGAGGCCTGGGACATAACAGCAGCTCCGGCGTGAGTATTGATCAGATTACCGACGGGACCTCGACCACGATCCTCTGCGTGGAAAACGCCGGGAAGCCGGATCTCTGGATCCGAGGCGTGAAACACCCCACCACCTTGACTTGCCAAAGTCCGGTGTTGCTGTGCGGCTGCGGGATTGGCTACTGGAACGGCAACCCCGGCGGATGCTGGGCGTGCTGGAATAATGTGAACCACTACATCACCGGCAGCAACTTTACCGGAACGGGTCTCGCAGGTAAGAAGCAGCCCACGTGCTTCTTCAACTGCACAAACGAGAACAGTGCGAACGCCATTTACAGTTTTCACCCCGGTAGCGGCGGAGTCGCAATGTGCGACGGCTCGGCCCGCATGATCAGCGAGGACATCAACGCCGGCGTGTTTGGCAGGCTGCTCAGCTACAGGGGAGGTCAGCCGGTGATGGACAACTTCTGAGTCGGAGCTTCTGAGTCGGAGCAGCCTCACCTCTGGGAGGCTTTCGACCCGTGCCGAGCGGCACTGGCGGGCGATTGGCCCGTCAGTGTCCTCGGTTTCTCTGTTTCGCAAACACTCTCGCTTGAATCCACTTTCCGGTCAGCACACAGGGATCGCCATGATTTCGGGAAACGTTTGGAAATTGATCGGCCGGTGGTCGCTGCTGGTGCTGGTGCTCGTTGCGGCCGCGGGCTGTTCCGGAAGGCAGTCGTCTGAGTCGCGAGTCAAAAAGGCGCTCGCCGATGCGGAGGCGAAAGCCAGCGCGCTGTACCAGCTCGCCGGCACCGTGACGGTCGACGGAATGCCGCCGGAATCCAAAGAGCTGAAGTCTCTGGTCGCCGTGCTCTACGATCCGCAAAAACCCGACGAAGAGCCCGCCTTTACGCTCGTGAGAGACGACGGGCATTTCAACTTCACTGAGGACGGAGTCGAGCCCGGGCATTACGTTTTGGCTTTTGCGGTTCTCCGGAGGAATCGACGGACCTTCAACGGTCCAGACAGGCTCCACAATCTTTACAACGACCCCGACGTGAACGCCAAGGTTCACCCGGAGCTGGTCATCGACCACCAGGCGCCGGGTAAAACGGACTACCAATTCAACCTCGAGGTCGTTGGTAAAGAGCCAATCAAATCCCCGGGTCCTCACGCTGTGACCAAGGCGGCTAGATAAAACCGTTGCGCGTCTGTTCGGGGGCAACCTGAGCGTTGCGAGTCGTGTTGGTCGGCGCATCTATTTCACGCACGCTGCGGTTGCCCACAGCCGCGTTTGTCGGAGTCTGCTGACGGCTGCGCAGGCGAATCCCCGGCATGTCCAGCGGCGGGAACGATTGCAGCTGCTTCTGCCGGCTCATCTGAGTCGCGCTCTCATTGAGTGAGTGACGCTAACGAGATGAGACGCGTTGACTGCATCGACGCCAATGCGCTCACTCGCCGTGATGCCTCGCCGCGCCACTCGAAATCGGTCCGCTGGTCTGCATCCACGTTTCGTCATTTCTCCAAATGTTTTAGGGCTCACTTGTCCACCGGAAATCGAGAAATGATTTAGAGCAGTTATCGAAAGTGTGAAGGTCAGGCTAATTCCGGCGAAGATAAGCCCGTTTTTATGTGCGGGTTTGCTTTCACTTCCCGGTTGTTGTTGATTGACCTGGGCAAAGCGGGCGAAGGGATAAATTTTCGCACCTGCCGAGGTCTCGGACGCCGCGCCGCCTTCGACAGAGTGGGCCCTAAAACGGTTCATTTCCCAATTCACGCTGTTGAATAAGTTCTCCAGCCGTAAAGGAAGAGCCAATGACGACGAGGCGGAAGGGTTTTACGCTCATCGAGCTGCTGGTCGTGATCGCGATTATCGCGGTCTTGGTCGCGCTCTTGTTGCCGGCCGTGCAATCGGCGCGCGAAGCGGCCCGGCGGATTCAATGCCGCAACAACTTAAAGCAGATCGCTTTGTCGGAGCACAACTACCACGACGTCCATAGCCTCTTCACGCCTCCCTACATGATTGTGACGCAGGGCTCGCCGGGCAAATGCGGCGCCTACAGCAATTGCGTTTGCTGCTGGTGCTGCGGATACCATGGCCCGGCGAACTGCTTCAACTGGCATGTCTGGCTCGAATTTCTGTTGCCATTCGCCGAGGGGCAGAACGTCTGGAACAAGCTCTGCGAGAACGCCCCGCTTTACTCTCCCTGGAAGGTGTGCGGCTGCAAGGACGGTGGCTACACGGCGGCCTGGACTTATCGCAACTCCGGGGATTGCCAGACGAACACCATCAACCCGAAACAGTGCGCGTTTGACCCGTGCGCTGCGAAACGGCCGGTGGCCGCGGTGATCCCGACGTACGTTTGTCCGTCGTGCCCGCGGATCGCGAACCCGTTCCGCGAACACAACTACATGTTCGGGAATTGCTGCGGCGCCATTCCCTGCTGCCATCCCGGCCCCTGTTATCAGGATATCTATCGGTTGTCGGGCGCCTCGGATTACATGGCGGTTGGCGCGTTGAAACACTGCCTGCAATGTTACATCTGCTGCGTCCTCGAGACGCCAAACGAGCGCTGCAAGTGCCGCAAGCACGGCGACGGACCTAATGCTCAGTCCCAACATTGCTCGGTTTTGTTCTGCTTTAGAGGCGCGGGACACTTCGGCAGCCCCGGCGTGAGTATCGACCAGGTGACCGATGGGACCTCGACGACCATCCTCTGCGTGGAAAACGCCGGGAAGCCGGATCTTTGGATCCGGGGCGTCAAGACCCAAATGTCGAAGTGCCATGAAAGCCCCTGGTGGCTGTGCGCCTGCGGGATTGGCTACTGGGACACCAACCCTGGCGGCTGCTGGGGGTGCTGGAATAACGCGCTCCACACGATCACCGGCAGCAACTACACCGGGACCGGGACCACGGGTGGCGCGGCGCCCACGTGCTTCTTCAACTGCACTAACGAGAACGGCGTGAATGCGCTTTACAGCTTTCATCCGGGCGCGGGCGGAGTCGCGATGTGCGACGGCTCGGCCCGGATGATCAGTGAGAACATCAGCGCCGTCGTCTTTTCCAGGCTGCTCAGTTACCACGGCGGTCAGCCGGTGACGGACAACTTCTAATTGACAGCGGCCTCCAGGCGAATGGCTCGCTACGGTGTCGTTCCGCCTCAGGAGGCCTTTCAATGCCGAGCGGCACTGGCGGGCAATTGGCCCGTCAGTGCCTCGGCTTTTCTGTTTCGCAAACAATCACTCGCATCCCCTTTCTGGT
Source organism: uncultured Planctomycetaceae bacterium (assembly GCA_963813715.1). Lineage (GTDB taxonomy): Bacteria > Planctomycetota > Planctomycetia > Planctomycetales > Planctomycetaceae > DASPSM01. The sequence goes on from CAWFAK010000017.1 coordinate 766,181, forward strand.
AAGCAAACAGGGATCGCCATGATTTCGAGAAACAGCTGGAAATTGGGGGGCTGGCGGTGGTCGCTGCTGTTGGTGCTTGCCGCCGCCACGGGGTGTTCCAGCCACCAGTCACCCGAGCAAAGGATCAAACTCGCGCTCGAACAGTCCGGGATGCCGGCGACCTCCCTCTATCCAATTGCCGGCACCGTGAACATCGACGGGCAGCCGCCCACATTCGACGATCGGAGGAAGCGTCTGGTCATCACGCTTTACGATCCGCAGAAGCCCGATAAGAAGCATCTCCACACCATGGCAAGAGAAGACGGGAGCTTCAGGTTCACGGAAGACGGGATCGGAGCCGGGCACTACGTTTTGGCGTTTGCCGTTCTACGGCGCAAAGGACCGCAGCATTTCGTCGGGCCCGACGCGCTCAACAATCTTTACAATGACCCCGATCTGAACGCGAAGAGCCACCCGGAGTTCGTCATCGACCACCAGGCACCCGGGAAAAAGGATTATGCCTTCAACCTCGATGTCGCGGGCAAAGACCCAATCACGTCCCCGGGGCCGCACGCCGTGACCGAGGCCAAACCCTGAGCGTACGCGAGCCGGCCGCCGTTCGCTCTCGGTCAACTGATCGAGCCGGGTCCTCGCTCAGCAATCGAGACATTGCCGATGTCCACGCAATTGAAAAACGTGAGCGTGCCGATAGCAGATGAAATTGCAGCGTCGACGTCGAAGAATCCCACGACTCGCAGCCGCTTGGCGCGCTGGCTCCGCTATGGAACGCCCTTCGCCATCTTGGCGCTCGGTGCCGCCGCCGAAGCCTACATTTTGCTCAAGAATGCGGAGGACGCCAGCGTCCAGGTGATGCTGACGTGGTACGCGGCCCCTTTGATTGTGCTCGCCCTGCTCGTCTGGTGGACGTTCCTTTCCGGATTCCGCTGGACCGTGCGGCTCACGGGCGTGGGCCTGTTTCTCCTTTCCAACATCGCCTTTCTGGGCGCGTTCCGCCTGAAGGAATTCAGCGGCAACATGGTTCCCAGCTTCGAGGGCCGCTGGCAGCGATCGGCCGAGGAAAAGGCCGCCGACTACTGGCGGGGCGAGGCCAGCGACGTAGCGGCCACAACCCCCGTCACGGAGCAGGACCGTTCCATCATTGTCGAGAAACTGATGATCGGCCCGGAAGACTGGCCTCAGTTCAATGGTCCCCACCGCGACGGCCGGGCAGACTCCGTGCGAATTCGGCCCGGCTGGGAGCCAGCGCAGCAGCGGAAACTTTCCGACTTTGATCAGCGGCCGCCGCGGCAGCTTTGGCGTCATCCCGTTGGACCGGCGTGGTCTTCGTTTGCGGTGGTCGAGGATTGTGCCTTCACGCAGGAGCAACGCGGGCCCGACGAGGCGGTCGTCTGCTACGACGCGCGCGACGGCAAACAAATCTGGGCTCATCTCGACCGAAACCAGCGATTCGACCAGGCGATGGCAGGCGTCGGGCCCCGTGCGACTCCCACGGTTTACAACTCGCGCGTCTACACCTTCGGGGCCACGGGCATTCTGAATTGCCTGGCCGCCCGTAGCGGAGCCGTGCTCTGGACGAAGAACGCCATTGAAGAGGCAGGAGTCCAACCGTTGCAGTTCGGCATGTCGGGCTCGCCCCTGGTTTACGACAACCTGGTGGTGGTCAACCCGGGCGGCCCGCGAGGCTATCGACGGAACTCAGACGAGCGGCCGAGCGCTATCGCCTATGATCGCCTCACCGGCAAGCGGGTTTGGGCGGCCGGCGACTGCCAGGCGGCTTACGCGTCGCCCACGCTCGCGACGTTGGGAGGCGTGAAACAAGTCGTCATCTTCGACGCGCTCGGCGCGAGCGGACACGACGCGGCGACCGGCAAACAGTTGTGGCGCACGTCGCTGTGGACCAACGAGTTCCACAACAACATCGCGCAGCCGATCGTCGGCAAAGACGCGGGTGCCGAGGGCGCCGTGTTCCTCAGCAGCGGCTACGGGACCGGGAGCATCCTGTTCGATGTCAATAAGTCGGGCGACGACTGGACCGTCAGTGAACGCTGGAAGGCGCCGAACAAGTTCAAGCTCAAATTCAATTCCGGCGTGACTCGCGACGGCGTCGTCTACGGCCTCGACGAAGGGATCCTAGCCTGCTTCGACCTCTCAACCGGCCGTCAACGTTGGAAGCGTGGGCACTACGGCTACGGCCAGCTCCTGCTCTTTGAAAATCTTCTCTTCGTGATTTCCGAAGAAGGCGACGCCGTGTTCTTGGAAGTTTCCCCGAGCAATGCCCAGGAGATCGTCCGCTTCCACGCGATTGACGGCAAAACCTGGAACCACCCGGCCTACAGCCACGGCCGACTGTACGTTCGCAACGCCGAAGAAGCCGTGTGCTACGACCTCATGCCGGCACAAACGGGTTGGCGATAATCGAGTCGTCGGCGAGCGCGGGCCATTCCGAATCCGGGCTGACGCGACTGGACTCTGATACGACCCTCACACCGAATGTGCCGTCTTGGGCGTCATTCTGCATGAGTCGGTCCGACACCTGCACCTGTGTTTCACCGCGCCTCATTTTCCGTTGCAGGCCCGACCCGCCGACGTCGATCGCTACCGAGGAAAGTATGCAAGCGGATGGGACGCGCTCAGGCAGCAGCGGTACACGCGACAGAAGGAGCTCGGCGTCATCGACGCGCAGTGGCCGTTGTCTCCCCGTGACTCGGAAGCGCAATCGTGGGAGGAAGTGCCCAAGACCGCGCGTGCCGAGTTAGAGCTGCGGATGTCCATTTATGCCGCCATGATTGATAGCGTGGATCGCGGCGTCGGCCGCGTGCTGGATGAAATCCGACAGTCTGGCGTCGAGCAGGACACGGTCGTCATTTTTGTTTCGGACAACGGCGCGAGCGCCGAGGCCATCGAAACACCCGGCGACGAACGGCCCCAGGACCGGGCATCGACTGATTCGACGACACCCGCACACCGCAGCCTCGGAGCGGGCTGGGCTAACGCCGCCAACACTCCTTTCCGCGGATACAAAATGTGGCTCCAAGAGGGGGGCGTCTCGACTCCGTTAATCATTTCCTGGCCTCGTAAATTGAGGCAGGGTGGATCGATCACGCCGCAAGTCGGACACGTGATCGACTTGATGCCGACCTGCCTGGACCTGGCGCATGTCAAATATCCACGCGTGTTTCAAGGCCGGGAATTGACGCCGCTCGAGGGACGGAGCCTCGTCCCGATCCTGGACGGTGGCACTCCGACTCCCCGGACGTTGTTCTGGGAGCACGAGGGGAATCGAGCCATTCGCGACGGCGATCTGAAACTCGTCTCGGACTTTCGAGGAAGTTGGCAACTGTACGATCTTAAGACGGATCGGACCGAGACCCACAATCTTTCGGCCCAACGCCCGGACGTTGTCGCCCGCCTGAATGCGATCTGGCAGTTGTGGGCCGATCGAGTCGGCGTCGTCGACTGGTCAACGCTGCCCGGCTCGAACTATCGCCCGTCGCCCAGCTACCGAAAAAAGTCGGAGCCGGTCGCCCGTTGAAGTGACCGTCCTCGTCGATCACTCGCAGCCGTCTGCCAGAAGCTTCTCAGTTCAACAAATTCGATCGACGGCATGCGCGACTTCGGCGGTCGTGTGGCGGGGGCGCTCCGCTTTGAACGATTCGGACCGTCGAGCGTGTTGCGGCTTGCTACAGTCTCGTTTGACCAAAGTCCCAGCAACATGCGCCAGACGATGAGCCCCGGCTAAAAATTCCGGATTTGGGCAGTTTGGTTGCACTTCCGGTTAAACGCCCGCCGGTCCTGATTGCGCTCCGATTATTCTTGCCTTGGTGGGCAACGAAAATCGGAAGGTCGATCCGAACCCCTCCTTGCTGTCGACGGTCACCTTCCCACCCTCGGCCTCGGTAAACGTCTTCACGATCGCGAGGCCCAATCCCATTCCACTTTCGTTTGCTGGATCGGTTTCTCCCTTGTCGAAGATCTTTGCGAGAAGCTCTTCGGGGATGCCCGCGCCATTGTCACTGACCCAGCACTCAACGACACCTTCCGTATCAAGTTCACGGGCTCCGATGATCACTTCGCCGCGCGGCGTGTACTGGATGGCGTTGGCAATCAAGTTTTGAAAGACACGCCTCAATAATCCGGCGTCGGCATAGATCATCAAGTCGTCGGGCACCTTGTTGATCAGCCGAGTGCTGGCAGTGCCTGCCACCGGATGGAGATCGTGAATGAGGCCCTCGACGAGCGGCCACAAATCAAACTCGCGCCGTACGACTTTGATCCCGATTTCAGTGTGAAGGTTCGAGTTTTCCTCGAGCACCTTGCCGACCAGCTCTTCGAGATGCCGCACATTGCGACGCAAGGTCTTCAACATCTGGGCCATTTCAGCGTCACTGGTGCCTCGTTCCGCGAGCGTCAGTTCCAGAACCCTCCCCGCGAGTGCGATGGCATTCAGCGGAGTTCGGAGATCATGTGCCACAAAGGCGAGATACTCTTCCCGGCGCCGCTGCACCTCCAGGCGCGCTGAGTGGCGTAGGCCTGCAATGCCAGGCCGATCGCATGGTCGAAGACCCGGTTGAGAATGTGGAAAGGCTTCCCTTGCAGGCTCAAACCGTTCTCGTCGGCAAGGTCGTGGATGCAGCCGCGCAGGATGTTGTATTCCGCAACGACCTCCTCAATATCAAATGCATCTTGGACGCGCTGCAGGCCATGAGCCGGAGGACTGCTGCCACTGAGCGATTCCGGGATCGTCTGGTCAGAATGTGATTCGAGGGCCCTAGCTAATTCGCCAAGCACTCCAGGCATGTGATCGTTGAGCGTCGGAATGTCCAGGTGCCGCGCGGAAGGGAGCTCCCGCACTTGTTGGCGCCATCGCGAGAGTAACGCTGGGCCTGCCTGCTTGATGAGCGCGGCCAGTTTGTCCAGATCGTTCACGTGCTCAAACCTCAGGCTGATGTCGTCCAGCGAGCTTGTGCTCCCTATTATCCGACATCGGACGATTTAATGAGAGGGAACTAGCGGATTTCGGGCTCTCCCGCCCTCCCAGCTCAGGACATCCTAACGCATTACCAGATGAACGGATCGGCGCCTTCATCGGACCCAGCGCGCGGCTCTCCCGGGTTGCCAAGTCACGGCTTTGGCTTCTCGCTCTCCTTCGCTCCTTCCAGCTTTGCGAGCAGCTTCTTGAAGTCCTCGCGGCTGCGCAGAGAATTGAGATCGGTGTCCTTCTTGATTAGAGCCAGGTCCTTGTATCCTGCGGCGACGGCCTTCTTGAGACACTCCATCGCCAACTCGGCTTGTTTGTTGCGGTCGGCGGATTTGGGAATCATCAGTGCATTGCAGCAGGCGATGTTGTAGAGCGCCATCAACGTGTCAGGATGATTGGGACCGAGCTTAGCTCTCTTCAGGGCAAGGGTTTCTTCGTGAAGCTTGAGGGCGTCGGCGTAGCGGCCAAGGTTGGCATAGGCGGTCGCCACGCTATTGGCGGTGCTCAGCGTGCTCGGATGGTCGGGTCCGCGCTTGGCCTTGGAGAGCGCCAGCGTCTGTTCTCCCAGCCTCACGCAGTCGGCGTACCGGCCGGCCAGGTAGTAAATGCTGGTCAAATAGTTCATGCAGCCAATCGTATCCGCGTGGTCGGATCCAAGCGTCGCCTTGGTGAGCGCCAGCGCTTCCTCGCCAAGCTTAGCGGCGTCCGCGTACCGACCGAGCACGGCGTAGGCGTATGCCAGACGTCTCATGGTTGACAGCGTGTCGGGGTGGTCGGGGCCGAGCTTGGCCTTCCGCAGCGCCAGCGTCTCCTCACGGAGCTTGAGGGCCTCGGCGTGCCGGTCGAGGTCATCGTAGCTGTTGGCCAGGTTGTTCATGCTCGACAGCGTGTCGGGGTGGTCGGGGCCGAGCTTGGCCTTCCGCAGCGCCAGCGTCTCCTCGCGGAGCTTGAGGGCCTCGGCGTGCCGGCCGAGGTCATCGTAGCTGTTGGCCAGGTTGTTCATGCTCGACAGCGTGTCGGGGTGGTCCGGGCCGAGCTTGGCCTTCCGCAGCGCCAGCGTCTCCTCGCGGAGCTTGAGGGCCTCGGCGGGCCGGCCGAGGTCGTAGTAGCTGTTGGCCAGGTTGTTCATGCTCGACAGCGTGTCGGGGTGGTCCGGGCCGAGCTTGGCCTTCCGCAGCGCCAGTGTCTCCACGCGGAGCTTGAGGGCCTCGGCGCCGGCCGAGGGCATAGTAGCTGTTGGCCAGGTTGTTCATGCTCGCCAGCGTGTCGGGGTGGTCCGGGCCGAGCTTGGCCTTCCGCAGCGCCAGTGTCTCCTCGCGGAGCCTGAGGGCCTCGGCGGGCCGGTCGAGGTCATCGTAGCTGCTGGCCAGGTTGTTCATGCTCGCCAGCGTGTCGGGGTGGTCGGGGCCGAGCTTGGCCTTCCGCAGCGCCAGTGTTTCCTCGCGGAGCTTGAGGGCCTCGGCGCGGCGGCCGAGGTCCTCGTAGCTGTTGGCCAGGTTGCTCATGCTCGCCAGCGTGTCGGGGTGGTCGGGGCCGAGCTTGGCCTTCCGCAGCGCCAGTGTTTCCTCGTAGAGCCTGAGGGCCTCTGCGTACCGGCCGAGGCCCTCGTAGCTGGCGGCCAGGTTGTTCATGCTCGCCAGCGTGTCGGGGTGGTCGGGACCGCGGTGCCGGGCGTAGAGCGCGCGGGCCGCCAGCTCCTGTTCCGCCGCCGTCCGTGCGTCTCCCAGGGCGAGAAACGACATCCCTAGCGTCTGCCGCAGCCGGGCCTCAATCAGTGGCTGGTTCGGAAAACTCTTGTCAACGTACGGCAGGGCCGACTCGATCGCCTTGCGCAGCGTGACTTTTCGGCCTAGTCCCTCGGACTCCCTCTCGGGGCGCGCCGCAGCGATGATTCGGGTCTCGACGAACCCCAGCACCGCCTTGGTCTCCGCCTCGCGTGCCAAGGCGTCCTCTTTCGCCTTTTTTTCTGCCTCGGCCGCAACTAAAGCCCACGTTTCAGCTCGCGTGGCCCGAAACGCCTGCCAAACGGAAACTGCCGTGCCGGCCACGAGCGCCGCGGCCACCACGGCCACCGTGAGCACAGTTGCTCGGTTCCGCTGGGCAAACTTCTTGAGTCTGTATGCCCTCGATGGTGGCCGGGCCAAGATCGCCTCATCGCGCAGGTAACGCTCAATGTCCTCCGCGAAGCTCCCGGGCGTGGCGTAGCGGCGGCCGCGGTTTTTTTCCAGCGCCTTCATCACCACCCAGTCGAGATCGCCGGACAAGAGTTGCACCAACCGCTTGACGTCCAGACCGCGGTTGCCTGCGAGCACCGTGGCCGTGTCCCCCAATGACGAGAACCGCGTGCTCGGCCGCGGCGGCTCTTCCTCTTGAATCAGCCGCTGAATTTCCGAATACGCCGCCACGCGCAGGCGATTGGCTTCCAGCGGCGTCGTCCCGGTGAGCAACTCGTAGAGCAACACACCGAGCGAATAAACGTCGCTGCGGGTGTCGATGTCCAGGCCGCTCATCTCCGCCTGCTCGGGGCTCATGTAGGCCGGCGTGCCGACCATCTGGCCGTAGGCGGTAAACAGCGTCCGCTCGGTCAGCTTCTGCACGGTCGCCTTGGCCACGCCGAAGTCGATCACCTTCACGACCGGAACCTCGTCATGCAGTGTCACCATCACGTTGGATGGCTTAATGTCGCGGTGAATGATCCCCTTGTGGTGCGCGTGCTGGATGGCGTGGCAGACATCGACGAACAGCTTGAGGCGCGCTTCGGGCGGCAGGCAGTTCTTGTCGCAATACTCGGTTATCGGCACTCCCTTGACTAACTCCATGACGAAGTAAGGATGGCCGGAAGCGGTCGCCCCCGCATCGAGCACCTTGGCGATGTTGTGATGGTCCATCAACGCCAGGGCTTGGCGCTCCGACTCAAACCGGGCAATCACCTCTCGGGTGTCCATGCCCGGCTTGATGATCTTCAGAGCGACGACACGGCGGACCGGCTTTTCCTGCTCCGCCATGTAGACCACGCCGAAGCCGCCTTCGCCGATCCGTTGCAGCAGCTTATACGGACCTACGAAGTGGCCGACTTGCTCCGGGGGCGCATCGGTGATGAAAGTCGCCGCGAGTACTTTCGGTGGATCTTGGGATGCGCCGTTTGGGTCGTTCATGGCTAGCTTTACTTGACGCTCAGGTGCCTCCGACCGCGACAACGAATTCATTTTGCGGCTGTTGCGACGGCGACGCAACAGGCGGCGAGGATCCCGGATCGATCACACCTTTGAGGCCATTTGCGCGTCCGAGAAATCGTTCCTTTTCCGGTCGTCTTCCAGACAAATCCGAGACGCGACCGTCCCCTGACATCGGAGTCCGGGAAAGTCATCAAGAAATTCAAAACACCGGGAACTCGTCGGATCCCGGGTTTCTGATTGGCGTGTTTTTGGGGGTGGCCGATCCGCTGTGCGTATCAGGAGGACCGCAACCGATAGATATGCCGGACCTCGCAGACCGGAAAAATCTTCAAAGTTGTTTACACGGCCGTAGAAACTCGAGATTGGCGGCGGGCCGTTGTTGCGGCAGGCTGGAGATAGCCGGCGTGCTGCGAGGCGAGGGAGGGTCGCCGTGCGCCGGTGGATCCTGTTGTCGATTGTCGGTCCCGCTTTGATGCAAGGCGGTCTGGTGCGGAGGCTGTCTTGTGCGGCGGCGAGGATGGTCAGAAATCTGTCCGGCGGGGTTCGGATCCCCGCCGGGGACGAAATTTGGATCCCCGGCGGTGATGGGGATCCGTTTTCACTAGAGGGGCGAAAGATTCCCGGCAGCCTCGGTGAGCTGACTGTCAACGGTCAAGGTCCGGTCCGGACACTTTCGCCGACAGGGGGCTAAGTACTTTCACGGGGGGTTGGGCCACAATTTTTTTCTGTCTAGGTGACCCACGAAATTCGTGACCCACTGCTGATCGCGGGACGGGACACGGGGGAGTTCAGGGTCCAAGGTCGAGAACGTCAGAGGGTCGCAATCCTGACTTTGGACTTTGGACCAGGGACCTTGGACCAAGACCGGGACGGGACACATTGGGACGGGACACGCGGGACACGCGAAGGATTGGAGGACAGACCCTCACCCCGGCCTCTCCCGGAGTACCGGGCGAGGGGGCAAGAGTGGGACGGGACACGTTGTTTTATCGGGGAAATTTCGAAGAATATTGCGCGGCGGAAAGAGGTTGGCCGGTGGGTCGGGACACTTTGTTTCACTAGGGAGATGACCCACCAAAGTAGTTGACCCGCCTCACCGATGTTCGCGGGAGGACGGGACGGGACACATCTTTAATAGAAGGAAACGCCCCGGGTCTCCCTCACCCCGGCCCTCTCCCGGAGTACCGGGCGAGGGTGACAGCGTGGGACGGGACACGTTGTTTTATCGGGAAACGCTCGAAGAATGTTGGCGGCGGAAAGAGGTTGGCCGGTGGGCGGTGGGTCGGGACACTTTGTTTCACTCGGGAGATGACCCACCAAAGTAGTTGACCCGCTCCCCGCGGGACATTGGGACGGGAGGGCGGGACGGGACACGTTGTTTCACCGAGAAAAGCCCTGAGAAATCGCCCTCACCCCGGCCCTTGTATGTTGAAAAAAGGTCGAATCTGCGCATTTGATGGGGACAGCTGTGGGAAAGCTTGCGAAGCGTAGCGAAGCAAGGTTTCCCACAGCGGCCGGCGGTAGATCGTCCGCCCTCAGGTCCAAGAAGACCGTGGGAGAGCTGGATCGCCGCCGGTCTCATGAGATCAGCCCGAACAGCCGTCAGAGCCGTCGGGGCGCCAGTCGCCGCTCGAGCTCGCATTCGCAAGGACGGGACATCGTCATGGACGTCGCCTTCAAATCGTTCGTCGGTATCGACATCGCCAAACGGACCCTCGACGTGCACGTGCTGCCTGAGCGAACGTCGCTCAAGCAGCAAAACGATTCCAAGGGCCGACGGCAACTCCGAGAGAAGCTTCCTCCTCCCGGAGAGTGTTTGATCGTCGTCGAAGCCACCGGCGGTTACGAGCGGGCCCTCGTCGCCGAACTGATCGACGCGGGCTATCAGGTCGCGGTCGTCAATCCCCGGCAAGCCCGGGACTTCGCCAAAGCCTGCGGAATCGTCGCCAAGACCGATCGCATCGACGCGGCCGTGCTGGCACGCTTCGGCCAGGCAGTCGAGCTGCGGACCCAGGCCAAAATCCCGGAAAAACAGCTCGAACTGCAAGACCTCGTCGCCCGGCGCCGGCAGCTGGTCGAGCTGCGAACCGCCGAAATGAACCGCAAGGAAAACGTCGCCAGCAAGTTCGTTAAAAAGAGCCTTCAGGAGAGCGTCGACGCGCTCAACAAGCAGATCCGACGCTTCGAGAAGCGAATCGCCGCGCTGGTCCAATCGGACGACGAGTGGAAACAGAAGGCCGAGATCGTTCAAGCGCGCCGGGGATTGGACCGGGCACGAGTGCCACCCTGATCGCCGAGGTCCCCGAGTTGGGGCAGCTGAGTCGACGAAAAATCTCCGCACTGGTCGGCCTGGCCCCCTTCAATCGCGACAGCGGCGAGTTCCGGGGACGCTGCGCGATCCGCGGCGGACGAAGTTCGGTGCGCTGTAGCCTGTACATGGCGACGCTCAGCGCACGACGCTCCAACCCAGTCATCAGAGCCTTCTCGGATCGCCTGAAAGCCCTCGGCAAAAAGCCCAAGGTCATCATCACCGCCTGCATGCGCAAGCTGCTGGTGATCCTCAACACGATGGTCAAAAACAAAACGCACTGGAACCCTGCAATCTCAACCACTTAACTCTTGAAAAGAAACACAGCCGCTCTCCCAGCAGATTGGGCGAGGGTGAAACTGGCGGGACGGGACTCATTTGCAGCGGGGCGGGACAAGTTGACGGGACCGCAATGTGTCCCATGTTAATGTCGCTTGGCAAAAAGACTTAGGAGAAGCACCGGACGGGACGGGACACGTGCTACTGATAGAACCGACGCGGGTCAATTCAGGGTTTCGAGCAAGGCGGTGGCGTCGCGGAGGTCGGGCGTTCCGAAGCCTTCGGAGTAGGTGCCGTAGATGGTGGCGAGTGCGGCGCGGGCTTCTTCGGGGCGGCCTTGTCGCTGCCAGAGTCGGGCCAGACTTGTCGTGGCTCGCAGTTCCCACGCTCGGCTCTGCTGGCGACGGGACGTGTCGAGGGCTTGGCGGAAGCAGGCTTCGGCGGCGGTTGCCTGGTCGGGGGACTCGGCCAGTAGGAGTTCGCCCTGCAGGCGGTGGAGTTCGGCCTCGTGGCAGCGGTCGTCGTTCTTTTCGGCGACGGCCAGCGCTTCGTCGAGCGTCTTGTGCGCCTCGGCGAAGCGGGCACATTGTGTATAGGCGTCGCCCAACAGTGCTAGGTAAGCCGGAGTGCGGACTTCGGCTCCGGTGGCCCGGAAATCGCGAAAGCCCTCGAGCAGGAGGGGCAGTGCTTCGTCGCGTCGCCCTTTCAGAAGCATTCCCGCCCCTTTGTGGAGCGTGGCCAACGCGTGCCACAGCTCAAAACTCTGCTCGGCTCCGAGCGTCAGCTCTTCGTCGGCGGCCTGCTGGACCTCGGGGCCGAGGCGGCAGTAGTGAGCGAGAAAGGCGGTGAAGTCGACGGCATGGCCGAGGCTGTAGGCGTGGCCGATGGTCCGGGCGAGTTCCCGCGCCTCGCCATCCAGCTTGAGTGCCTGGTCCGGGTAGCCCAGGTGCCACAGCGCCAGCGAGAGATAGTTGCGGTGCGTGACGCCCGCGTTGTGACCGGTCGAGGCGGTCCAGAATTTGGTGCGCTCGCGGTCGTCGTAGGCGGCCAGGGCCTTCTCGCAGTGATCGCGGGCCTCGGCGAATTGGCCGCGGTAAAACATCGTGGCGCCCGGCATGAATAAGGCTTCCATCCACATGCCGGGATCGTCCAAACGTTCGGCGAGGGCCATGCCGTCGGCGGCGAGGTCCACGGCGATCCGCAAATCGCCCCGCACGAGTCGCCACTCCCACATGCCCAGCATGATGCCGAAGAGCTGTCGCGGATCGCCGATTCGCTCGCAGAGTTCGCGGGCTCGCAGCAGAGTCGGTCCGACCTCGGGAGCGGCGTATCCGCGAACGGCGATGTACGCCGGGCCCAGCGTGGTGAGGAACTGCAATTCGCGGCGGTCGCGCTCGGGAGTTTCCTCGAGCGTCCTCAAGAGCGCGAGACCTTTTGTGAGATGGCCGATCGCCTCGACGTCGGCCGAGCGTTCCTTCGACCGCAGTCCGGCCTGCAACCAGTACCCGATCGCCTTTTCGGCAAGGCCCGCTTCCGTGAAATGGTGCGCGAGCAGCTCGGGCCGGGACTCGACAGTCTGCGGGAACCGGTTCTCCAGCGCGGCGGCGGCCCGTCCGTGGAATTCCTGTCTCCTCTTCTTCACCAGCGAGTTGTACAAGGCATCTTCGAGCAGGGCGTGCTTGAAGATGTACGTGCAGCCGGGCGGCCGGCCCTTCTGGAATAGAATCTCCGCCCGGACCAGTTTGTCGAGTTCGACGTCGAGGTCGGCCTCGTCGTGGGTCGTGACGGCAGCCATCAATTCGTGGCTGAACTCGCGGCCGAGCGTGGCGGCAAGCTGTGCGACCTCCTGTTCGCCTTCCATCCGATCGAGCCGGGCGTTCATGAGGTCTTGCAGCGTGGCGGGGATCTGGTGGGCTGGAAGGACGGTCGCCGGGGGGGTTCCGTCGCCCTTGCGCCGTGGCTGCCCCCGACTCTTGCACCATCTTGGTGAACTCTTCGACGAACAGCGGGACGCCTCCGGTGCGATCATAGACTTGCTCGATGACCGCGTCGGAGAGTGCGCCGCCGGACTTCTTGCGCATCAACTCGCCGGCCTGGCGTCGCGTCAGCCGGTTCAGGGCCAGGCTGGTTTGATGAGCGACGGCCGGCCAGGGCGTCTGAAATTCCGGGCGGAAGGTGAGCAGTGTGAGGATGCGATCGTGCAGACCCGCGGCAATAAACTGCCCCAAGAATTCCAAGGTGGATGCGTCCACCCAATGCAAGTCCTCGACGATGAGCAGAATCGGTCGCTGCGCGGCGCGGGCTTGCAGCCAGTCGACCAGCGCCCGAAAGGTCTCCTCGCGTTGCCGAGGCGGCGACAGCGAAAGCGGCGGGAAACGATCGTTGGTCGGGAGCGACAGCAGGGACGCCCAGAGCGAGACGGTTTCCGGCCGGGCCAACCCGTATTGATCGAGGTAATGCACCAGCCGGTCGAAGCGGGCCTGCGTTGCGTGTTCGGTTCCGAGTTTATTCTCGGGCCCGAATTCGAGGGCGCGCTCGAAAAAGTCGATGGCGGGGTACAGGCCCGTGTTCTGGAAGTGGGGCGAGCAGCGCCATTCAATAACCGGCGAGTCAGTCTCGCCTTCGACGAGTTGACCGAGGACATGGTCCTTCAGCGTGTAGACCAATCGCGACTTGCCGAGGCCCGCTTCGCCGACGAGCAGCACGACTTGGCCCATTCCCTCGGCCGCCTGCTCCCAGCGATCCTTGAGGAGGCTCGTTTCCTGATCGCGGCCGGTCAGAGGCGAGAGTTCGGTCGGCGCCGACGCCTCGATCAAACTGCCGGCCCAAGCGATGCCCTCGACATGGAAAAGCTGGACCGATTGGGCCATGCCCTTGATCTTCTTTTGCCCCAGGTCCGCACAGCGAAAGCGACCGCGGAACAGCCGGTGGGTGTCTTCCGTGCAAATGAGCTGGCCCGGCGCTGCCGACGTCGCCCAGGCGAAGGGCCGCATTTCGCGCTTCGCCGACCAGCGAGACCGCGTCATCCTTTTTCTCGACAACGGCCGGCCCTGTGTGAATGCCGACCCACGGATTCAGTTGCAGCTGGTGTTTGCGGCGGAGTCGCTCGCCCAGGTCTTTCAGCTCGTCGAGCATGCGAAGGCCGGCCCGAGCGGCGCGGCGGGCGGCGTCTTCGTATGCGACCGGGTAGCCGAAGCAGGCCAAGAATCCTTGTTCGTTGCATTGCACCACGGCCCCGTCCAGCCCGCGCACGGCCCGCTCGCAGATCTGCTCGAACATCTGCAATACTTTGGCCTGGTCTTCGGCATCCAGGTTTTCGAGGTACGTCTCCGACTCGAACAGCTCCGAGGCGCAGACCAAAACCGTCACCTGGCGACGTTCGGCTTCACGCACGCGGCGGCGGGACGAAGACAGCGTCACCGATTCGTTCCGCGAGGTCTCTCGGTAGGACATCCCAGCGGGAATTCCGGTCGCCGGCTGTCGCAACGACGAGGGTGGCATCCCGGAGTCCGGCGTGGTCTGGAGGACGCGCCGCAGGTCGTCGGCAAAATCGGCTGCCGTCGTGTAGCGGTCCTGCATTTTCTTGGCGAGCGCCTTGAGGCAAATCCGCTCTACTTCCGGCGGAAGTTCTCTGGCGACCTGACGGGGAGGCTGCGGCTCGTCGTCGCGCACCTGCCGCAAGAGTTCGTGCGACTGCTCCGCGCGGAAGGGAATGCGACCGCAGAGCATCTCGTAGAGGACCACGCCCAGGCTGTAAATGTCTGTGCGGCCGTCAATACGATGGGCAGTGCCGACGACCTGCTCGGGCGCCATATAAGCCGGGGTGCCGGAAATAATGCCGAGTTCGCTGCCGCCGGCCGACGAATCGTCGAGCGCGAGGCCGAAGTCAACGAGCACGGGGGCGCCGCCGGACGTGAGAATGATGTTGGCGGGTTTCACGTCGCGGTGAATCGTGAACTGGGCGTGGGCATGAGCGAGCGCATCGGCCACGGCGGCGACAATCGTCACGGCGTGTTGCCACGAGGGCGAGTTGTGTTTCAGCCAGCGCGCCAGGTCCTGGCCGTCGAGATAGTCGGAGACGATGAAGACCTGACCGTCCTGCGTGCCGACGTCGTGCACCGTCACGATTCCCGAGTGACGCAGCCGGGCAAGCCGCCGCGCCTCCTGCAGCAAACGGTCGGCCTCGGCGGGCGGTCCCTCAGCGCCGCCGCGAAAGACCTTGATCGCCACGGGCCGATCGAGTTGGCTGTCGTGACCCAGATAGACCGCACCAAAGCCGCCGTGTCCCAAAACCTTTCGCACCTGATAGCGGCCGAACGCGGGCGGAGGAGGCGGTAGGGGAGCCGGCGGCTGTGTGATCGCCGGTCCGGTAATTCCTCCGGGAACAAACGTCTGCTGGCTGTGCGATGCCTCGGCCGAAAACTCGAAAATCAGCGGAGGCGCAGACTCCGATTCGGGGGAGGGAGGATCGGGCGGATCGGGAGTAGTCGAACTATCCACCCCGTGCGCTCCCAGGGAATGCTGAGGGGATTCAGAAACGCGCTCGATTGAAATCCGATTGGCGACGGCAAACAGCCCACGGTCGCCAGCCGGCGGCAGTCGATTCGGGGCCCGCGATCAATCAGTATATCGAGCCGACGTTGCGCCAGGGGAGATTTCGCAATGCCTCTGAGGACCGGCATCAAAAGAGGTCTGAGTTCGACGGCCAAAATGCAAAATGCGCTCGGAAATGGTAAACTCAATTTCGTTCGACCTTCACCTCTGCGAGCCCATCATGATTCAAAATCGCGTCCGAATGCCCGAGTACCTTCGCCGCGGTTGTGCTCGCAAGCTGCAGACGGTCGAGACGAGCAATATCTTCCGGGCGATTCTCGCTTCTCTTTTGGAGGAAGATTGGACGACGCCGAACGTCGTGGAACTGCTGTTCTCTCGTGAACACCGCCTCTTGGGTCGCTCCGCTGGGGCAGTCAGCTTCAAAGCTTTTCATTGTGCTCAGCGCGGTTTGATTCGCAACATCCACGGGATCGCTGCGGTCGCCGAACTCGACGGAGATGAACTCGGCTATTTGCTCGGCCGAGTGGCGAAGATCAAGGTCGCCTGAGCGACCTTCTCTCGCGCCGGCCGGTCTTCCATTTCCGAAGTTGACCTCGGCGCTGTTGCTCGCTCGCGACGCATCAACACGTGCGATGCCCGTGCGTCCGTCGTGACGGTGTCTTAGCCGCCGAATGTGCGCACTCTGACCGACGCGAGCGAGATCCGGCTCGGATTGCTCCATCAGCGCAGCCTGTTCACTGGCGCTGCGCCAGGACGATCCGACAGCAGTGCCAAGCGCGGTGAACATTCTGCGCGCATCCGTCCTGCCACTCACCGCTGGTCCGTTGGTACATGGCTTGCACATCGTGAACCCGCTCACCGTCACCTTGGGAAGACAACGCTGAGATGGCGGGCAAAGCAGGCAGAAAGCAGGGCGAAGAAGTCGTCAGAGGCCTTTGGGCAATCAGTGTGGTTGTCGCACGGGCAGTTCGTGAAGCTGCGACATCGCCGTCGGAACCGCGGTTTTGAAAAAAGTGAGGGACGAAGATGAAGCGAATGCGTAACTTGCGAATCGGCTTGACAATCTGCGCCATCACGACGTTCGCGATGGGAGTGGGGAGTCGGCTCATCGCTCAGGATCAGCCGGCGAATCAACGACCATCTAATCCACCCGCCGCGGCCGAGCCGCAACAGCGAGGAGCGGATCAGGCCGGTCGTCAGCCCGAACAATCGCGCGACCAGGCTGAACAGGGTCGCACAGGTGAGCAAGCGGGTCGCCCAGACGGCGCTCCTGGCTACAAAGGTCTCGGTATCCAGTTTGAGACGCAATCTTCTTCGGGGCGAGGGCTCGAAATCGCGAACGTTGCCCCAAACAGTGCGGCGGCGCAAGCCGGCCTACGAGCGCACGACAGATTGATTTCGATCGATGGTCGCCCCTTCAAGCACCATCGTCATGCGAAGGCTTATTTGACCGCGCAAACGGGCCGTCCCGTGCCTCTGATTATCGAACGTGACGGACGCCAGTACATGATTCAGTATGTTGCCGGCCAGCCGGAGGGAGATAGCGGGTGGTTAGGAATTCTGCTGTACGGCGAGAATGAGATGGCTCCGAACGGACCAAGCCAGCCCGCGGCCCAGCCAAGCAGTCCAGAAGGAGGCCAAAATGTGCAAAACTCTCAGAATTCGCCGAGCAACACTGTGACGAACGGTGCTCAAAATGCACCCGGCCAACCGGGAGCACGCGTCGCCCAGATCTATCCGGGAAGCCCCGCCGCCCGTGCAGGGCTACAGCCCGGCGACCTCGTGACGCAGATCAACGGTCAGAAGATCGATGATCCCGCGGAATTGATCGCTCTCGTCCACGAGATGAAGCCGCAGACCCAAGCCGAGTTCGAGGTCACGCGGGAAAACCAGCCGCAAAAGATCTCGGTCACGATCGGCAGCCGAGCCAGCGAGTTTGCTGAAAGCCAGTCCGGTCCCGGACAGGGTCAGTACAGTCAAGTACAGGGACAGGCCGGTCCGGATCCGAACGCTCTGCAACGAATCGAAGAAGAAATGCGGCAGCTGCGCGACGAGATCCGGCAACTGCGTGAGCAATTGCAGAAGAAGTAAAATCACCGATTTTCGCAAACCGGAGAACGAATCATGAGACGGAACGTTGGAACCTTATTGTGCGGGGCCCTGCTGGGTGTCCTCGCCATCACGTCTTGGGCATCCACGGCATCGGCCCAAGAGCGCGGAGTGAGACGCGGTAACGTAGCACGCGGAGAAGTGCGTGAGGGCTGGCGCGGCGACGGCGCTCGTCCCGGCGCTTGGAACGGGGGTTATCGCGGCGGCTACTACCGCGGGTACGGCTATGGCGGATATCCGGCTTACGGATCGAATTACTACGGCGCGACTTATTACCCCGGCTATTACAACGGCTACTACACCGGGACCCCAGGTGTCTATGTCGGCGCTGGCCCGGTCGGTGTTGGCGTCGGCGGTGGGGGTGCTGGAGTAGGCGTGGGCGGAGCCGGTTTCGGCTTTGGGTGGTGGTAGGACGACCGAGTTTTTCCCAAGATCAAAACCCTAGTCATATGCCCCGTCCGCTCTCGCCGTCGCTTGGGCCTTCAACTCCATTTAGGCCGAGCGACGGCAGGCGCGGACGGGGTAGCCTCGTTCAACTGGTCCGAACTGAGGGCTAATACTCTCCTCGAGTCCGGTTCGACAGGCCTGGGT
Source organism: uncultured Planctomycetaceae bacterium (assembly GCA_963813715.1). GTDB lineage: Bacteria > Planctomycetota > Planctomycetia > Planctomycetales > Planctomycetaceae > DASPSM01. The sequence goes on from CAWFAK010000017.1 coordinate 784,176, forward strand.
CGACCATGGTCGCTCGGTCTCCCCTAACAACTGACACGATCTCGGGGCAGTCAGAACACGAGAGCAAAAGGATTGCTCGTAACTGATTGCAGGCTTAAAAAGCAGGAGTGACCTAGGAGTGCGGCCGGGAGGCGCCGATGTCGTTTGCGCAGAATGATCGGCCAGCACCCGCCTACTTTCGCGGCAGCAGCAAGCCGTACGTCCGCTGGTGGTGGCTCGCGGGGCCATTTTGCGAGCGCGACATCGAGACGCAGCTCTCCTGGGTCAAGCAAATGGGGTTCGGCGGCGTCGAGCTGGCCTGGCTTTGGCCAAGTTGGCTCCCCTGGTTTGATTCCGATCTCATTCCCCGCTGGCTCGGCTCCGAATGGTCGAGACTCGTCGCGCACGCCAAACGTTATGCGGATCGCATCGGCCTCGGCTGCGACTTCACGCTCGGAAGCTGCTGGCCTTTCGGCGGGTCAAGCGTTGAGGCGAATCGCGCGTCTCAAACGTTCGGTGGAACTCCCACTCAGCTCCTTCGTGCTTCTTGGGAGGAGGCACTTCATCGCGACCTGTTCGTCGTCGATCATCTCAACCGGGCGGCACTGCACGCATACTTCGAGGCGATGATGCCAGCGTTTCAACCCGCGCTCGAGGGGGCGTCATCCGGGTTATTCTGCGACTCGCTTGAAATCCATTCGCATGGCTTGTGGAGTCCTGCACTGTGGGACGAATTTGCTGCCGAATGCGGCTATCGCCTCGAGCCATTAACTGACGACCTCGATCGCCATTTCGATGTTCGCTACGACTATCGAAAGTTCCTGGCCGCGGTGATGGTGCGAGAGTTCTATGCGCCGTTTACCCAACTCTGTCACGATCATGGCGCCTACTCGCGCGTGCAATGCCACGGCTCGCCGACCGATCTGCTGACCTGTTACTCGGCGGTCGACGTCCCGGAATCCGAGGCGCTTTTGTTCGATCCGCATTTTTCGCGAATCCCGGCTTCGGCGGCCGCGCTCAGCGATCGCACCGTCGTCAGTGCCGAGACCTTCACCTGCATTTATGGCTTCACCAGCCCGCGGCACACCGATGCCTATCGCTATTGGAAGCGCGAGCAAGTCGCCGACCTCAAGCTCCTGGCCGATGCCGTCATTGCCAGCGGCGTCAACCAGATCGTCTGGCATGGCATGCCTTACAACGCCGCGGGCTGCCACCATGAATTTTATGCGTCCGTCCACGTTGGTCCGGATTGCGCCTTCGTCGCCGAACTCCCCGCCTTCAACGCTTATCTCGAAAAGGTCTGCGGGTTGATGCAGTCGGGGCGAACTGTTTCTGAATTGGCCGTATATTTGCCCAACGAAGACATGTGGATGCGCGATGCGATGCCGCGCGAGCTGCGCACTCCCGGCGCCGTCTATTGGTGGGAAATGCGGCACGTCGTCGTGCCCGAAGAGACGCGCCCCGTTCCAACCGCTGTGGATCTCCGCAACGATGTTGGCTCGCGCGGAGTTGCGGGAGGGGCGCCTCGCGATCGGAACGCAATCGTTCGCTGCGCTATATCTCGACGTCGAATGGCTCGATGCAGATGCCCTAGTCGAGATCCACCGCCTAGCCGCGGCGGGCCTCAAGGTCATTCTCACGCGTCGGCCGCGGCAACCCGGCCACCACGCCGCGCGGCGATTACCAACTTACGCTCGATTCGCTTACGGCCTTGCCGAACGTCGTCGCCGGCTCTGGCTCAGGCCGGCCTGCGACCCGTCGTATCGGGCGAGAATCTGCCCTCTTATTGGGCACGACAGACAGGCAACGACACGGACTTCTTCTTCGCCCATCCCAAAGCCGCGGAGGTTCACTATCCGATGCCATTCGGATTTTCGAGATGCGACGAGACGGTCCGCCGCAGGGTTACTCTGCGGTCTGCCTCGGCGTCGGCCGACGTTGAACTCGTCTTTTCGCCTTACCAGTCTCTGGTGTTGCGTTTGTCCGCAAAGGGAGAGATCACTCCGATCGAATGCGGTTATCACCCGCCTCTCCCGGTCCAATTCTGATGTCGTCCCAAGCGGAACAGGACAGATGAGCTTGCTCCGCATCGGAGCAAAAGACCGGACTCGCGGGAGAATGTCATGCTGGTGGCTCACAGATCAGCTGCGTCCTGACGGACTCGCGATCAGCTCCGTGACTGCAAAAACCACCACCCCGCCACCAAGCAGCGCGAGCACCCAATCCTGCAGGACCATACTGAGGGACAGCACCGCCGCACCAATCGCGAGCGATGGCCAGCCGATCAGCCGATGCAAGAATGGCTTCTTTGGCTTGCCGGTGCTCATGCCGTCATTCTATACGGCTGACGCGCCGTATCGAGGTGCGGCGGCCCGGGCAGAGCTACCCGTCATTCTGCGCGACTCGGTCTTTGCGCAACTTGATCCTCTGAGCCTCTCGTTCCTTCTTCAATTGTTCCCGTTCGCTCTTGGCCTGCTGCTTCTCTTCTTTTTGACGCTGATCCGGGCCGTCATCGTCGTCGGAGCGATATGGCATAAACTCACTTCCTCGTCGTCGGAAGCCAAGCGATCGACGCCGAGGCTTCGCAAGGAACGTCACAATTGCGAATGGAGGCACGAAATCAAGTCGGAGCCGGGCGGCGCCGCGACTTAACACTTCACGTCGAATTCCGGCTGATTACACATTTTGTCGATAATTCCCTGATCGTCGCTCCCCTCGACCAGCACGGTGATCCCCCGCGGGAAACCGGCCTCATGGACGGCGATGACCTTATACCCCCAGTTTGCAAACTTGTCGGTGACAAATCGCTGGTCGTCGTCGCTTTCGAGGCGCAGGTCGAGTTCCATCGCGTTATCGGCGGGTCGTATTGTTTGGCAGCGAATCGGCATGACGGTCCCTTGAGGGAGTGGTCCTTACGGCGCGACACGTGGACGCGATTCTCCAGCAGGCGCGGCTTCAAAAATCGCGAACGGGGAGGAACGAAGGCGCCGCGGCGGGCGATTCAGGAAGTGCCGAATTGATAACGTCGTGTCCTTGCCTGGCCAAAAAGGTTTTTTGCACGCCGACCGTAAAGATCCACCTGTGGAGCAACAGTAATCACTTCTCGCGTTTCTGCCCAGCGCGAACTCAGTTTATTCCTCGGATGCCGGCAACCTTGCCCAGCAGGTAGCCGAGTTCGTCACCGTCGAGCTCGGCGACCGCGGCAAGCCGGTGAATGTTGCGAATCAAACCGCGTTTAACGCAGTGAAAGGCCTTGAAGTCGGCTTCGCCTACGGAGCGGCCTAATAGGAGGTCGTTGCGCGTGATTCGCAGTTCGCTGATACTGGGGGTTGTCCAATTCTCGTCCAATAGGGAACCAAGAACTGCCATGAAAATGGGGCTCGTCTCGATCGCCTGGAGCTTTTGCACGCAGTCGTGATGAATCTGCTTCGTTGCCCGCATAGCCGTGGGTTCCTGAGAGCGACACTGGCTTCACGTTCTCGACCCGCCGTCCTTTTGCGCCCAGCGTCTCACGGAACGAAGAACCGTTGTCCAACCCGGAAGTGATGCTGTAGATACAAAGTTTGCACTTGCAAAAATCATAATCGATGGACGATACCCTGGCAAGGCAAGCCGGATCCCTGCCCCGCTCGAAAACGTCGGCGCCGCGGAGGCGCGTTTCATCGGTAGTACGTGATCGGTCGCCGGCTTTCGTGACGTAGAACTTCCGCAACTTCGGCAGAGAATTACAGCGGACATCCATCGCTCGCTGCGATACGACAGCAAGGCGCCCTGCGGCCAAATGAGACCGAAGTGAGAGGATCGATCGAGTTTCGTTAACCCTGCCCTCCCATCTCCATCTCGAAAGATGTCGTCGGATCAAGGTGATCAACCAGGTCTTGATCCTTGGCGATCGAACCGAATTCCTCTTTGACCTTGTTGAACATTGCTTTCGCACCGTCGAGGTCGAGCATGAGATTGGCAATCATGCCGGCCTGAACAAAGCCGATCCAGCGATGGAGTTTGGTATCAGGCCAGTCCTCCGCGTGCTCAACGATCAGGTTGCACATCCGTCGAAGATGTTTGGGACGAAGCGAGTCGGGCAGCGCGAAGCGAACGTCCTCCGTTTTGTTTTGGATGATGCTCAGACATCGCTCCGCCATTGCGACCATTAGCAGATTACCTTGATCCATGGCATCGCTCCGTCTTGCGAACTTGCCCACTGCCCATAAAGAAAGCCGACGAGGCTCGTCGGCTTTCAGGTCTTCCAAAATGCGTCGACGCTCAGACGGGTCGCACGTTTTCGGCTCTCGGCCCTTTCGGCCCACGTCCTTCGTTGTAGGAGACCAGCTGTCCTTCCTGGAGCTGCTCGTAGCCCGAACCTTCCACGTTTGATGAGTGGAAGAACATGTCCTTGCCGGTTCCGGTGTCGATGAACCCGAAACCCTTGTCCGTTTTTCGCTTGATCGTACCCTGGGGCATTCTGCTCACGTTCCTAAAAAAGAATGTCCGGTGTTGCCCGAAGCTCGGGACTCTTTCACCGCACGCCCGAATTGTATCAATCAGGACCGTTTGGCGGCAGTGACATGAGCCTGGTGACGGCGAAAACACGGCAATACGCGACTCCGGACGTCGGTTCGCCATCCTACGCGTCGTGCACCATCGCGCGCTCGAGGAGCCGAATCGCCAGCTCATTGTCAGCGTGACCCGGTCGAGGTTCTTTCGACGCAACCAAGCTTCGGGCCAAGACCATTCGCCCGTTCGTCAAAAGGCGTCTCGCACTTGCGCAAGATTCGCCGATCTTCAGACGTGTAAGTCGGGACGACAGGATTTGAACCTGCGACTTCTTGCACCCCAAGCACAGGTTGCAATCATGCCGAAAGCTCGGAAAGTTGTTTGTTGGAAGGGACTTTAGCACCTCCGCTGCTGTGTTGTCGGGCGAAAGCACCATGTCTTGGGCGCCGTGCGCGGGCTGAAACCGCAACGTCCCCAAGCGAAGGCGGGCGCCGGGCGGAAGCGGATCGCCAAGCTGGTCAACTGGCTCCGCTTTCGAGCCGCGCGATGGAGCAGATTTGGCGGCCTTCGACGCCGACTTCGCGTCAGCCTGATTCAAGGCGACCGCAGGCTTGGGTGGCTGCGCTGCGTTCTGCGCAGCGCGGCTGACTAGACCGAATGCGGCCGCGAGAACCACAACCAAAAGCCACGTCAACGTTGTGCAGCGAATCGGCATCGACTGCAATCTCACTCACGTAAGCCGATTGCTCAGGCGAAAGAGCAGACCATTTAGAAGTGAAGGCGCCGGGACTCGAACCCAGGGGACCTGCGCATTAAGAGTCTCTCTGGCCAATTGTCCGCCAACGTTCGCTTTTGCACAACGCTGTACGCACACGCTGATTTAGGGCTAGCGGAGAATTCCGCGACCATCCGCGATCGTGCTGTGGTGTTCGTGGACTAGGCTACACTTTTGGCTGTCAATTTCATTCACGGGGGGCACGATGGCTCCGCAGGTCCGCGAGAATCTCCGTGCGGCCCAAATTTGGCCTCAACAACGGGCGATGTGGCTCCCGACCGTTGTATCACTAATCCGTCCGTTTCTTGCGACCTCGACCGATGACTGCCACCGTCACGGGCACCGGAAACTCATCCGTTTTTCGGTACGCGATTCTGCGCACCGAATTGCCATACGTTTTGGTGGAATCGGGCCTCGGGCGGCAACGGCGCTAAAACGCCCTGAAATCGGCGGCAGAAATCGAAAGTTCTAGGGAACACGCCGACTTCTGCCTGAAGCGACCGCTTTCGGAAACGACTGGCTGCGATATTCGACGGCCGAGGCTTTGTCGGTTCAGCGATCCATCGCTTCACAAGGTCCGACCGCTCAACTGTGCCAGGGCTCGATCACAGGGCGGAGCCCAGCGGCAGGCCAGTTCGGCGACCAAAAGGGCCGTCACGGCGCCGGCATAGACGTCCATTGTGTAGTGGGCGCGGAGCACCAAGACCGTCAACGCCTCAAAGAGGACGATCGACACCCCCAATGCCGTAAGCCACTTGCGCCCGGTCCGGGCCAATTCCACGGCCGCCAAAACGGCCAACCCGGTGTGACCCGAGAAAAAGAAGTCGGTCGAAACGCCGTACGTCACCAGGAGCGTCGGCACGCCGGTGTTGTGCCAGATCATCCCCGGCGGCACGGGAACGCGCAGAGCATTTGGCAGAGTTGTCGCAAGGCGAACAGCATGAGCAGCCCCAGGAATGGGCGAACAGTCCGTCCGAAAAGAGTTGCCGCCAGCAACGACACGCCGACCACGTCGATCACTGCCGAACTGATGATCAGCAGCGTATCGGCCGCCTGCGGATGCGCTCGGAACGCGTCGTGCAACCCGGCCGTCCATTGATGCAGGACGTCGCCGACGCCGCTGCCGGAGAACTCGCGCTGACCGATTAGCGACTGCGTCCAGAACCACGCTCCAAGCCCCGCAGCGACGAAGGCGGCCCGCAACCACCAGGGAGCGACGGTTGCTGCCGGCGTCGCTGGCACCAATCCGCTCGAAGCCGGTGGAGCCGTCATGATGGAAACCTGCCTCTTGTAAGAATCGGTCAGCGAAAGTGCTTCCATTTCTCACCTCCCCTCAGTCATGAAGCTAAGCTGGGTTGGCTGGTCGCAAAATTGTCGGGGCGGGCGATACCCAACAAATGGTGAAGCTGTTGATCAAGCTGCGACATCACCGGGTCCTCGGCGGCGCCGCGTCGCGCACGGGATTCACGGTGATTGGCTTGCCGATCGTCACGGTCGCGGTCATTGGACGATGCACGCGGCAGTCGTCGCGCAAGTCTTCTTCAAATCTCTCGACCGTTTCCAGCAGGCGCTCCTTCGTCGGGTTCGAGCGGATGTAATCCGGCGGAAAACAGGCAATCTGCTGGGCAAGGTACATGTCAGCCAGGTGCTTCCAGCGGCGGTCGCGCTCCAGCAGAGTGATCGTGCTCTGCACCATGTCGGGAAGAATGGCAATCCGCAGCTGCTTGACGCGTCCCACGGTGGTTGATTCGCGGCGGCCCTTCAGCCATTCCTGCTCGAGTGGCACGAGCAGATGATCGATCAGCCGTTCGGCGCGCTCGAAGATCGTTCCCGACTGGGGCCGTCCGAGGTATTCGAGCTCCTTCAGGCACAAAAGCGACTCGCCGACGTGGACGATACGGTCGAACAGCTCGAGCCCGCGTTTTGGCTGCCAGGTAAGACGCTGCTCGATGTCATCCAGCACCGGGTGCAGTGCCCGCTCGACGTCGCCGTGAAAGTGGTATCGGATTGCAACTGGATGAACGACGACCTGTGCGCCCGAATCGATCTCTGCCCGCTTTTTCGCCGCCGCACGGGCGATGAACGCAGTGCCCCCCATCATCGAGTTCAGCCGATCGTTGTGCCGGCTGATGACCCCTTCCGGAAAAATCACCAGCGGGCGCCGTGCCTGCGTCAGAATCTCGACGCCGGCTGCCAGCGCTTGCCGGTCAAGCCCCTCGCGATAGATGCTAAAGGCCCCGGCTCGGCGGAGGAGAAACGCTTGCAACCGGCCCTGCACAAAAAGATCGCGCTGGCCATGATGAACGGCAACGTCCCCACCTGTCGGCACATTTCTCCCACCACGTACGGATCGCACGGCCGGCAATGGTTGGGGGCCAGCAGCACGCCATGCCCCGCGGCCAGCGACTGGCGTAGATGATCGGCCCCTTGGACTTCGACCCTCTCGATGCCGTATTCGCGGCGCAGTTTCCGCCGCCCGACCAGCGTTAAAATTCGCGGCCAGAGTATGCCGTGATAGGGCGGAACGAACTCATACGGCTTTTCACTTACGACCGGATGCATGGCAGCATTCCTGGGTTATTCGCAATCGATCAGATTTCGCGTTCCTACTGCTCTAGGCGCGGAATTGCGGTCCGTATAACGCGTGCTCTGCGAAAAATGCGGATTAACCCGGGCACAATCCTGATAGTGCGCTAACGCTTTTCCGCGGCGTCGTGATGCAACTTGCTGTTTTACTCTCGCCCGAACCGGTGAATTTGGTCCTCATACCTGCCGCTATTCCCGTAATCTCAACCGTTTTCCCGGACACGCCATCGAGATTTTGGGAGTGGCAGGGTTCGACCAGAAATGCAGGGGCGATGATCCGGAGAGAGCCGTTCGTCAGAGTCAAATATGAGTTGTCGTCAGGGCGTAGCCTCAAAGAATCCTGCCACAACTCGAACACCAAAAACTGTGCTTGTCCGATCCGCCACGGCTAGAATGGACGCCGAACGAGGAAGTCCGCCTGTACGAGATTCCGAGAAGCACAGCATCGATTTATGGCTGAATGCGATCCACGGGCAGCGACCATAAAATTTGAGGTCGATCAAACCTCGGCCGCTGACGCTGCGCCGACGAAATTGCCAGAAACGATCGGACGCTACCGGATCATCAAGTTGCTCGGCAAAGGTGGATTCGGGCTGGTTTATCTGGCGCATGATGACCAACTCAGCCGCCCCGTGGCCGTCAAGGTGCCCCACGCTAATCGGGTTGTCCGTCCCGAAGACGCCGAGCTTTATCTGGCCGAAGCTCGCATTGTAGCCAGTCTCGAACATCCGAACATCGTCCCGGTTCACGACGTGGGGAGCACGGCGGAATTTCCCTTCTTCGTCGTCTCGAAATATGTCGAGGGTTCCGATCTGGCGACGAAGCTCAAGGAGTCCCGGCTTTCTTGTCAGCAAGCGGCGGAACTGGTGGCGACCGTGGCTGAGGCGTTGCATTACGCTCACAAGCAAGGGTTGGTTCATCGAGATGTAAAGCCCGGCAACATCCTGATCGACAACAATGGCAATGCGTACGTCGTTGATTTCGGCTTGGCTCTGCGGGAAGAAAACATTGGTAAAGGACCGAAGTATGCCGGAACGCCCTCCTACATGAGCCCCGAACAGGCTCGTGGGGAAGGGCATCGGGTCGACGGCCGGAGCGACATTTTTAGTCTCGGCATTGTGTTCTACGAACTACTTGTCGGCCGTCAGCCGTTTCGTGGCGAGACGCAGGTCGAACTGCTGGAACAAATCACGACTCAAGAACCCCGGCCTCCACGGCAGATTGACGACCGTATCTCGAAGGAACTGGACCGCATTTGTTTGAAGGCCCTCTCGAAGCGGGCCTCGGAGCGTTACTCGGCGGCAAGGGACATGGCCGAGGATCTTCGGCACTTTCTGGCCGAGCAGACCCTCAACCAGCATTCCGGCCATGTGGAGAAAGGCAGCGGCTCGCGTGCGGTCATGCCGGTCCAGGAACCACCGTCCACGTCGATTGCGGCCAGCCGATCCGGTCCAATCTCGGCCACGGCGACAATGCCCTCATCCGACAGCCAGCCGATCAAGATTGTGCCGAAAGGCTTGCGGTCGTTCGACGCTCACGATGCCGACTTTTTCCTGGAACTGTTGCCGGGGCCACGAGATCGGGACGGACTGCCTGACAGTATCCGATTCTGGAAGACCCGCATCGAGGAATCCGATTCTGAAAATACTTTTTCTGTCGGATTGATCTACGGCCCATCGGGCTGCGGCAAATCGTCGCTGGTGAAGGCGGGGTTGTTGCCTCGTCTGTCCGAAGACGTGATCGCCGTTTACGTCGAAGCCACCGCTGAGGAAACAGAGACACGGGTTCTGAACGGTCTGCGGATGCGCTGTGCCGCTTTGTCCGACAACTTGTCGTTGAAAGAAACAATGGCTGCCCTACGCCGGGGCCAGGGAATCCCCGTGGGTAAGAAGGTGCTGATCATCCTTGATCAGTTCGAGCAATGGCTGCACGCCAAGAAGGAGGAGCAAAACGCTGAACTTGTGCAAGCGCTTCGTCAATGCGAGGGCGGCTCGGGTCCAGTGCATCGTGATGGTGCGGGACGATTTTTGGCTTGCGGTGAGCCGGTTCATGCGTGAACTGGAAGTGCGATTGGTCGAAGGACAGAACAGCGCCTTGGTCGATCTCTTCAACGTGGATCATGCGAAGAGGGTGCTCGCCGCTTTCGGGAGTGCATTCGGCAAACTGCTACAGAAGCCGGGCGCAACGACTCGGGAGCAAAAGCAGTTTCTCGAACAAGCCGTGAATGGCTTGGCCCAGGACGGCAAGGTCGTCTGCGTCCGTCTGGCCCTTTTTGCCGAGATGATGAAGGGAAAGCAGTGGACGCCTGCGGCACTAAAAGAGGTGGGAGGGACCGAAGGCATCGGCGTGACCTTCCTTGAAGAAACCTTCTCTGCAACGACTGCTCCACCCGAGCATCGCTATTACCAGAAAGCGGCTCGTTCCGTGCTGAAGGCGCTGCTCCCGGAGTCAGGCACGGAAATCAAGGGGCACATGCGTTCCCGCCAGGAGTTGATGGAAGCATCGGGTTGCGGCGATCGCCCGCGGGAGTTCGAGGATCTCATTCGCATTCTAGACAGCGAAATCCGGCTCATTACGCCGACCGATCCCGAAGGAAGTGCAGCGGCCGAGGACTCGCTGGCCAAAGTCGAAGTCGGTCAGAAGTATTATCAACTGACGCACGATTATCTGGTCCATTCACTTCAGGATTGGCTGACCCGCAAGCAAAGAGAGACTCGGCGAGGTCGAGCCGAACTGCGACTTGCGGATCGTGCGGCCTTGTGGGACGCCAAGCCGGAAAATCGGCACCTGCCGTCGCTCTGGGAGTTTCTCAACGTTTGGTTGTTGACTGACAGGAAGAAATGGACCCAGCCGCAGCGGAAGATGATGGGCAAAGCGGGACGAGCGCATGGCATTCGATCCGGCATCGCTGCCGCAGTTGCGATTGCTGCCGTCTTCAGTGCATGGCAGATCAACGGGCACTTCCAGGCAACATCGCTCGTGAAACGACTCGTCGCCGCCGACATCGCCGAGGTTCCCGGCATTGTCCAAGAGTTGGGTGCCTACCGTCGTTGGGCCGACCCATTGCTGCGGCAGGAAGACGTCAATGCACCACAGGGCTCCAATAAAAAACTCGATTTGGATCTGGCACTCCTGGCCGTGGATCAAAGCAAGCTTGCCGAACTACGGGAAGACTTGCTGCACGTCTCGCCGAGTCAGTTCCCGTTGGTCCGGGACGCTCTATTGCCGTATAGGGACAGCGTGGCTAACCCGCTGTGGAATGTGGCGCTGGACACGAAGCGAGAAGCGCCGCAGCGGTTTCAAGCAGCATGTGCCTTGGCGACCTATGCCCCTGACGACAACAGATGGAGTCGGATCAACACGTTTGTTGCCGCTCATCTGGTGACGCGGGAGGCATCGGCGCTCGGGGCGTGGCGGGAGGCCCTGCGTCCCGCCAAGGAGCAATTGATCAAGCCGCTCGCTCTGATTTATCGGGACACAAAACAGAAAGAACAATCTCGTACCTACGCCACGGAGATGCTGGCGGATTACGCCGCCGACCGGCCGGAAGAATTGTTCAACTTGCTGGCCGACGCCGAGCAATTCCAGTTTCCCGTGCTGTTTGACAAGCTGGTTGTGTACAAAGAAAAAGCTGTCGATCTGGCTCACGAGGAACTCGCCAGAAAGCCGCCGGAAAAAGCGGGCGAGGAGCAGAAAGAACTGCTCGCAATGCGGCAGGCCAATGCCGCCGGGGCCCTACTCCGGCTCGGAACACCGGAGAAAGTCTGGCCGCTGCTCACGTTCAGCCCGGACCCCAGGGTCCGCAGCTACGTCATTCATTGGCTCAGCCCGCTGGGAGGCGACCCACAGCCGATCATTCAACGGCTCGATAGTGAGTCCGACTTAACGATTCGGCGGGCCTTGGTACTCACGCTAGGCCAATTTACGGAGACGCAATTGTCTCCGGCTGAGCAACAACCGCTGATTGAGAAGCTGCTGATCGTCTACGAAAACGAACCGGATGCGGGACTACACGGTGCGGCCGAGTGGTTGTTGCGGAAATGGGGCCACGCTAAACACATGGAAGCCGTCATCGAGAAACTCAAGAGCAACGAGCAGCAATTACAAGCCCGAAAGTCGAGCGACAAGCGGCAATGGTTCATCAACGCGCAGAGGCAGACGTTCGTGATTGTGGATGCCGGTGAGTTCCTAATGGGATCGCCGAAATCGGAACCCGATCGTTTCCCAGATGAATCCCAGCACCGCTGCCGCATTGGACGGCGGTTTGCAATCGCAACGACCGAGGTAACGAAGGAGCAGTTTCGACGATTTCAAACGGCACGGCCCGAGATTGCAAAACCGCAAACGGACCAGTGGGTGAAGACGGACGACTCGCCGCAGGTGCAGATGACGTGGTACGAGGCGGCGGCGTACTGCGACTGGCTGAGCGAGCGGGAAGGGATTCCCAAGGAACAATGGTGTTACGAACGCAATAAGCAGGGGAAATATGCTCCAGGAATGAAGGCCAAGAACAAATTCTGGGAATTGACTGGCTATCGGTTGCCCACGGAGGCGGAGTGGGAATTTGCGTGTCGAGCGGGAACGCTGGCGAGCCGTTACTACGGGCAGACCAAAAGCCTTTTGGCGCAATACGCATGGTATCAGTCGAACGGCCAGAACCGGACATGGCCCATCGGGAGCTTGGAGCCAAATGATCTTGGCTTGTTCGACATGCTGGGGAACGTTTGGGAATTGTGCTTTGACGCGTCCGTAGATTACCCGCAGCAGCCAGACAAAGTTGTCGAGGACATGCCCACGACGCAACCCGTCGAAGGGACGAAACGCCGTATGGTGCGTGGCGGGGCGTTCAGCGATCGATCGGAGTACGTCCGTTCCGCCTACCGTGGCGACGACCAACCGGACGACCGTTACTACAATATCGGTTTCCGTCCGGCCAGAACGTTCCCCTGAGCGGCTTTACTGCTTTACCTCTATTGCTCACGCTCAGGCCGTGCCTTTGCGATCAACGACCGCTCCATCCAACAACCCGAGCAAGAACTTCTTACCGGCGAGACGCATGTACGGCCCAAACGACTCCTCAAATGTGTCTTCGGTCACGCCGGTTCGCTCACCCTTCTCGTTGAACCACACACTGTTGCGCTTCGAGAGCACCAGCCAGACTCTCCATCGGCACTCCTTCGCAAAGACCGAAGCGAATTCCTCCATCGCCGCACGAGACGCTTGAATCTCAGGCGGAATCATCTTGGTCGAATAGACGGCGCACATGATTCGGGCGACGAGGTGCGACGCGCCCGAGGCGGTCGATTTCGCACAAGAGAGCGCGGCAACGCAGAAGCTGTACGGGCTCGATAACAGCCGCACGTACGATCGCGCCGGCAACACCGACAAGCCGATCGCCGGGCTGATTAAGGATCTCAAGCAGCGCGGACTGCTCAACAGTAAGTTGATCGTCTGGGGAGGCGAATTCGGCCGACAGCCTACGGCGGAGTACGCGCAAGGGACCGGCCGCGACCGTAACGCCTACGGATTCACGATGTGGATGGCGGGAGGAGGCATTCGGGGCGGACAAAGCGTCGGCGCTACCGACGAACTCGGCTCGGTTGCGGTCGAGTCCCCTTTCCACGTCAAACACCTGCACGCAACGATTCTGAATCAGCTGGGGCTCGATCCGAACCAGCTCTCCCACTTCTACGGCGGCCTGAACCAGAAACTGGTTGGAGTCGAGCACGTTAGCCCGATCAGGCAGATCATATGAAGATCGGTGTCGAGCAGATCGGCAGATCGTGGTGAGAGCGTCACGGATCGCCAGCCATTTTCAGTCACGACGATTCCGGAGATACCGATCAAACCAATTTGCGAACGCCGTGACATCCTCGCTCGACCTCCAAAAGTCCCCCCAGCCGTGTCCTTTGCCGGGACGAGTAATCAATTGCACATTTGTCGCTCCGACCGCTTTCGCCCGCTGCACAAAGGCCTCGGCTTGCTGCAGCGGAACGACCGTGTCGGCAGCGCCGTGAATGATCAATGTCGGCGGTAGTTGAGACGTCACGAAGTAGATCGGCGAGATCTCGCGGCCCAGGCTCAAACGCTCTTTCGGGTCGAGCGCACGCGGGCCAAAAGCCGCCCGCAACGGAGCCAACGGTCCCGCCCCCACCCCGCAAGTTCCGGGACGTCCGTAGTTCAAAAAGTCCGTCGGCGGAAAGAAGCAAGCCGCCGCTTGTACGCCACTGCTTTCTCGCTCGACCGGGTCCTTCGCATCGGCCCGTCCCGCACCTCCCTGTGTGGCGATCGAAAGCACGAGGTATCCTCCCGAACTCGATCCCAGAATGCCGATCCGATTCGGACGCACTCCGTACGTTCCCGCATTCGCCCGCACAAACCGCACGGCCCGATGCACGTCCGCGACAATTTCCGGAATCGCAAACTTTGGCTGCGAACTCGTCACAACCGCGAACACCGTATACCCGCGCTCGAGATACGGCTGATAGTCCTCCGGTCGGATCGTCACCATCAACGGCGTCGCTTTACTCGACTGCCAACCCCCATTGACCAAGAACAGCAACCCGCAACCATTGCCGCGCGCCGGTTGAAACACATCCAGCGTCAACGCCATTCCGTGCTTCCGCCCGTAGATCACATCCTCCGTACGGCGCACCGTCGCGGCGTCATTTGCAAGGGCGGGTAAGCAGGAGAGCAGTGCGAGGACCGCGATGCAGCACTGGATTTTGAATCCCATGCCAATCGATTCTCTCGAGGTGCGCGTTTTGGAACAATCGACGCCGCGGGATGTTTACCCTCTGGAATCGCTGACAAGTCTCGAATTGGGGCAGGAATCACCCTCTTATCCCGTTGTCCGTGAGATCACGGACGCACGTGCGACCAGCCGTGTGTCGCCGCCACACACTTCGTCCGGTTCCGAACAGCCACGAGGTCGGAATCGCGACATTTGAGTTTCAGAAACTCGTCGAATCTGGGAGGTTCCATCTAAGGAACGTTTCTTGACTCCTCGGTCACGGCTGACTCCCAGGGCTCTGACCGTCATCGCGGCTTCGGCACAGCCGCCGCCTGCGCCTTAACCTTCTCCCGCCATTCGGCGGCCTTTTCGGGTTTGCCCCAGGCTTGGTAGAGCTTCACGACGCGTTCGGCCGCTTCGGGGACGCGGCGTTTGCCTTGGGGGAGGATTGTCGCCTCGCGGGACTTGAGGCCCTCGTAGCCGGCGAGGATCAGCGGCTGGACTTCGGCGTATTTGCCTTGGCCTAAGAGAGTGCCGCCGAGTTGGGAGCGGGTGTTGAAGGTGGTCCAGTTGTCGGGCTCGATCTTTTCGCGGATGGCCAGGCACTGGCGGAGCATGGGCTCGGCCTCGGACGGTTTGTCGTGGTTGACCAGCCAGCCGCCGAGCTGGGCCAGGGCCGGGGCCGTGCGCGGATCGTCGGTGCCGAACTGTTGCTTCGAGCGGCCCAGCAGGTCGCGCAGCAGCGGCTCGACCTTGGCGGGCAGGCCGCTGGCCTCGTAAGCCTCGGCCAGGAGCGACTTGGTGACGAGCGTGGTGGGGTGATCGGGGCCGAGCGTCGAATCGAGCTTTGCGAGCGCGGATTCGAGCATGGTGCGGGCTTCGTCGACGCGGCCGGCGATCCAGTAAACGGCCGCCAGACTGTTGCGACTGGCCAGTGTATCGGGGTGGGTGACGCCGAGCTTTGCCTCCCGGTATTTGAGATTGGTTTCGAGCATGGTGATGGCTTCGTCCTTCCGGCCGACGGCGTTGCACTCGAGGGCGAGGTTATTGCGGCTGGTGAGCGTGAGGGGATGGTCGGGCCCGAGTAACCGCTCCCGCTTTTTGAGCGTCACCTCGTCGAGCGCGCTGGCATCGGGAATGCGGTTCGCATTCCAGTAAGCCAGGGCGAGATTGTTGCGGCTGGTGAGCGTCTGTGGGTTGTCGGGCCCGAATTTCGCTTCGGTCTCTTTGAGATTGGCCTCGTGCAGCGCGATCGCCTCGGCGTTGCCGCCGTTGGACGAGTAGGCCATGGCGAGATCGTTGCGGCTGGCGATCGTGATCGGGTCGGCGCTCCCCAGCTTTTGCTCGGCGATTTTGAGCGTGGGCTCCAGGAGCACGATCTCGTCGTCGGTGCGGCCGGCATCGAAGTATGCCTCGCCCAGCTGGTTGCGGGCTTCGAGCGTGTCGGGATGGTCGGGGCCTAACTCGGACGCCCGCAATTTGACGGCACGGTTGAGCTGTCGAATGGCCGCGTCCAGCTTGCCCAGATAGACGTAGGTCATGCCCAGCGCACTGCGGATCGACGCTTCGACGGCGGGCTTGTCTTCAAACGATTTGGCGATCTGCGGCTCAGCGGCGTCGACGGCCTGACGGATTGTCGCGTCGCGGCCCAGCCCTTCCTCTTGGCCCTTCGGCCGGGCAGCGGCGAGCACGCGGTCTTTCACGAAGGCGAGCACGGCTTTGGCCTCGGCCTCGGCGCGTAAGTCCTTCAATGCCGCGGTCACCAGATCCATCTCGGGCTTGCTCTCTCCGCCGGAGAAACTGCGGACGATCTGCATCACGCGGCCGGCGTCGACGAGCACGGCCTTGCTGCTGGTCTTCGACACGCTCACGGTTCTCGACGGGGCGAACGCCCAGCACAAGATTCGTCTCGCCGGGATCGACGCGCCCGAGGAGGGGCAGCCGTTCGGGACCAAGGCTCGGGAGGCGTTGGCCGGCAAAGTGTTCGGCCTGACCGTCCGCATCGAAGTGATCGACGTTGACCGCTACCGCCGCGAAGTCAGGCGCATCTACCTCGGCGATCGCTTCATCAACATGGATATGGTCACCGACGGCTTTGCTCGGCGGTACGTCACGTCCGACAAGCCGGGCGAGTTAGCCGGCGCGGAAGCCGAGGCCCGCAGAATCGACGCGGGCTTTGGGCTGATCCAAACCCCGTACCGCCGTGGGAGTGGCGACGGGAGAAACGCCCGGCGTCGCGGTCCCGCTGACCATCCTTCCCGGCTCGCATGGACCCCAACGGCCGGTCGGGCTCGACTCGCTGGATGGTTCTCGCGCTCTCGCTCCTCGGCGATTGAAGTGAACACCACCACCGATCAATTGGTAACCGTTTGGAAGACTCGGTTCTCAAGCTGTTATTGCGAGCGGGCGCGATTGATCGTCCATGTTGCTTAAAGGCAACACGGACGAGGCGTTGTTCAGGGTGGCGGGTTGTTTCCGACGTTCCGCGCACTAAATTTGATTTCGAGTCGCGAGTATTCGCGGCAAGCGGAGTCGAGCAAGACCGCGATCGGAGTTCGTCGTGCCGTCACAACTTCAAGAAATCGTCGATGCGATCCGTCGACGACCGTTCGTCGAGCCCTTGATTGAGCTCGAGCGGTTCGCGAAGGACGAGACGCTTCACGGACAGGGCGGCCAAGAACGGCGGCGCTTCCGCCGTTACTCACTGATCACGAACGTGGTCGTCCTGCCTCTTGACGATCAGCTGCGTCCCATCGGTGAACCGTTCGTGGCACTTTCGAGCGGCATGTCGGTCGACGGAATGCGGCTGATTTATACCGATCCGCCGCCCACCGACCACCTCTTCATTGAGATTGACGGCCAGCCGGTTCGCTTCGTGCTTTCCGTCCTGCGCAGTCGCCCGATTGGTCACTGTTTCGAGATCGCCGGCCGCCTGCTGAATGCCGACGTTGTGAACCACGAACCGGTGTCACCGGTTCCAACCGGGGGAAACTCGATCGCGACCAGCAGCGACGAGTTCGCCACCTCGCCTGCTGAAGTTTCGCCCGCCTTCGATGAATTTGCGCACTGGGCCGGCGTGAGTGCGGCCGTGCAATTGCTCCGCGCGAACCTCGGTGCGAAGTCACATCGCGCGTGAACCTACGTTGTGAGCGCAGCGGGTTTGGACCGGGATCCAGCTTGCTCGTCAGGTAGCGGCCGAGGTCGAAGGAAATGCGCGGGCGGATTCTCGTCTCTCACGATCAAAGTCCGTTCGGGCAATGCGTTCGATAGTGACGCCCTCGACAACTCGCACTTTTCGACCTTCGATGTCCTGCGGCTTGTCGGGCTCAAATTTGTCGGAACGGATGAAGACAGTTTTCCCCTTCTCTTTGGTCTGTTCCTCATTCAGGTTCAGCACGCCGGTAGCCGCGCAGATCCTCGCTGGGCCTGCCAATGAATGACGAGGAGCCCGGCTCCGCGACCAATGCCCGGTGCCAAACCCGAGCGCAAACTCTCGCACTGCCAGCGACGCTTGCTGCCCAAGCTTCGGTTTCGAGATAGATGCTCAATCCGCCGTATAGTCGGGGCCGTAAAGGCTTTTTGTGTGCCGCCGATCGTACTCACGGAAATCTCAACTCGAATGTCTCTGATTTCAAAACCGCGGAGGTCGAACCGCAGCGTGTTGTTTTCGACACCCTGCGGCGCGCCGGATCTTCGAGCAGATTGCATTCGCAGGCCGACGCGAGCCTGCCGCCAAACTGGATGGCGACGTTTTTGGCCGGCCGGTCGGTGGCTTCGTAGACGCGCAAAATCGCGGAGCCGTCGCGACCCGGTTTCAGAGCCGAGACGACCACATCGGACGGCGCGACTTCGAGAAGGCCCCATCGGTGCGGTAATTCGCCGGTGTGCGTGGTCGCTTTGGCTGCGATGAGCGGACGATTGAATTCCAATCCGGCGCGGAAGACATTCGCGGTCCGCCAATCGCCGGCATGTGGATAGAGGGCGTATTGAACTGTCCGCGATTTTCCCAATTGTCGCCCGCTTTCGGAGGACATCCCCGGCTCGTAGCCGCCGCCGAAGCCGTAGGCGCCCAGCGTGTGCGAGCGCAGCAGCGAGACCATCATCGTGCCGTCGGTTGTCAGGTTGCCCGGCAGGCCGCGGTTGAGAAGCGCCAGGCCCCCCTGGGCATCGCTGTAATCGACCCAATCTTGTGCGGGGAACTCGATCCCCTCGGGCCGTTCGATCGAACCGAACGGGATCGAGTGCACGATCTTGCCGCGCGCAACGGCGGTCGGAAACAGAGCCTGGTATCTCACGTATTTTTCATGGTTGACGAGCGTCGTCCAGATGTCGATTCGCGGCAGGCCGTGGTAGCAGCGGATGCGCGTCTCGAAGGAGCCGGTGTCGAACGGATAGGCCACGCGGAACTCGGCAAAAACCGACCCGGAACGCATCTGTTGCGGCGGGCCGTGAAATTCGCTGGTCAATTTCGCCTGGCCTGCCCGCGGGACCGGCTGCTTGCGCTTCATGGCGATGGCGCTTCCGCCATCGAGTCCCTGATACAGCTCCCAGAGGTCGCCTTGATCCGTCTCGCGGCTGATCACGTTGGCCGGTGCGGCCAATAACTCGCGCCCGCCGGCCTTTTCGACGAGGCTGGTGACTGCACCCGTCGAGGGATCGATCGTGAGGCGGTAAAACTCGCCATCCACGGACGGGGCCGTCTGTTTCTCCGGCTGGTCCGGATGTTTTTGGGGGATCGCATGCAACACGCAGTACCCCAGCGCGGGGGACGTCGCGCGCCAGAAATATCAAACGCCCTGTCTCAATCCCGCCGTCTTTGCGGCGCGCCGACTCAGCCAGCTGCACCGGAACTTCCTTGCCGTCGGCATCTTCCACGCGAAAGCTGTGGACGCCGGGTTCGGCGATCCCGACGGTCGCTTCGGCCACGTCGGTGCGCGGCCAGCCCAGCGTGTTGAAGACGATAATCGGGATCCCGTCGCCGCGAGTGTCGATCTTCGCCGTAATTTGTTCGCGGAGCTTGTCAATCCACTGGTTGCCCAGGCGGCGGGAGAAGGCGTAACTGGCGAGCGTGTCTGCGTAGACGTGATCCGTCATCACTCCGGACGCAAGGTCGTGTGTTTCATTAAACAGCACCGGCTCCCACGCGGGCCAGCACATGCGCTCGGGGATGCCGCCGCCCAACCGTTCGGCGAGCACGCCGAGAGTCTCTGCAGTCGTCAACAGACGCTCCATGTCGCGCATCTCTTGTTTGAGTTCGATGCGGCTGCTGTACGTGCCCTGAAAAATCGGGTTCAATTCGCCGCGAAAAACATCCAGGTTCTTGCGTTTGGCGACGACGGCCTCGAAGTCGGAGGGGACGGCCATATTCAATCGAATCGGCTCGTTCGGCTGTCGGTTGTAGGCTTCGATCATCGGCGCGAGGTGCTCTTCTGGCACCGAAACGTCGACGCCCGACAAGCCGACCCGATCGGCCTCGCGCGAGTATCTCCCCAGAAGCTCGTAGCGGCCTTTGACAAACTGCTCGAAGTGGGGGAGAACCCTGGGCGCGTTGTACATCAGACCGTAACTGTGCGGCAGCCAGAACGCGGGAATTTGTGTGCCGTCGATTCCCTGCCAGAGAAACTCCGAGGAATGCCGTCGATTGGGCACGCCACGCGAGAACCAGAATGTTTTGTAACCGGCCAAGCGCAGCAGCTGCGGCAATTGGGCATGATGCCCGAAGGTGTCGATGAGCCAGCAATTGGTAACGTCCACCCCGAGCTGTTCGCGGTAGTAGCCTTTACCGTAGAGGATTTGCCGAATAAAAGTCTCGCCGCCGGGCATGTTCACGTCGGGCATGACATCCATCCCCAGCACGAGTTGGAGCCGTCCCTCGGCGACAAATTTGCGGAACGCGGCGGCCTCCTCGGGATAGCGCTCCAGAAACGGCCGGACGTAGGCGACCTGGTCCAGCACAAACCGGTAGCTCGGCTGAGTCTTGAGGAGCCGCAGCGCTTCCAGAATGTGCGGCAATCCGATGTCGAGGTACTCTTCGCGCGTCTTGAAGACGGCCCCCTCCCAGTGCGTGTGCGGGATCACCCACAATACGCCCTGTGGCTTGGCCGGATCTTTGCCCCTCGCGGCCCCCGGAACGAAGACGGCTGACAGAGACAACAACAAGGCGGTGAGCAAAAGGCTGTTTGTGCGCATCGAATCCTCGAAAAAGCGCCGAACCTTTGAATGAGGTCAAATCTCACGCCGGCGTCCTGTTCGCAGACTACCTTGGATCTGCAAATCGGGAAATGGGCCGAACCGGACAGTCTCATTTCGGTCCCCGGGCGGAGGTTGTCCGACGGCTTCATCGGTTGAGCGCGGAGTTTACGACGCCACGACGCTCGAATTTTGGGTCGCGTACGCGAAGAAGGACATCGAGGTCTAGAAGCGGCCCTTCGTGCACGTCCAGTGAAAGGACTATCCCCACTGAGGGGAACGCGGCACCGCATGCGGCCCGCAGCTCGCGCGTTTGCGTCAAAGCATGCACCTGGCTAGCATCGGAACTCGGTCGGTTTTTCCACGCAGAGTTCTCAGGATGGAAGCTCGCTTCACCGTCATTTCGGGCCCGTTTCGCGGACAATCGTTTCAAGTTCCGCGTGGCAAGTTCATTCTCGGCCGCGAAACCGATTGCCACCTGGTGCTCGACTCGCACTCGGTCAGCCGGCATCACTGCGTGCTGTTGCTGGACGACTACACGCTGAGAATCCGCGATCTGGCCAGCAAGAACGGAACCTTCGTCAACAGAGATCAGACCCGAGTCGGCGAGCGTATCTTAGTCCACGGCGACACGGTCCGCGTTGGCGACATGGTCATCCGAGTTGAGTTGGAATCGGGCAGTGCATCGGCCTCACTTGAAACGCAGCACGTTGGGCCCGAGACGATCGATCAACCCGGCCAATCACCCAAGACGCCCAAGGTCGATCAGCCGACATCGGCCGAGGTGCCGCAAGCAGCACCTGAGGACGGTGTGATGCCCAAGTGAAAAAAGCGGTTCCAGTCTCGATGACAACGAGCCGAGCCGCGCTCAACAAAGACAAGCAAAGCCTCGCCTTTCCTTAGAAAGGCCTCTTCCTGTGAAAGTGCCTCAAAACAGGTTGACCCGCAGAACCTTTTGCGCGGCAAGCGCCGGCTTGGCCGCGTTCGGTTTCAATCGCATGGCCGCTGCCGCCGAACCTGAGGCGGGGAAAGTGATCACACAGCTTGCCAAGTTCAAACTCAACATGGAAAAAGAAGCTGAGGGACTCCAGGCGCTCAAGGAATTATGCGCCGCAGTCGAGAAAAACGAACCTGGCGTGCTGGTCTATCTCTGTCATCGCGTGGCTAAGAAACCGGACGAGCTGGTGTTCTTCGAAGTCTATAAGGACCAGGAGGCTCTTAAGGCGCACAGCAAAACCCCGCACTTTGCGAAGCTTCGCAGCGGCTTTGCCAGCCTCTTCCGCCTGCCCTTGGAGGTCACGCGGTTGGATCGTGTCGCGGGTTACGCGCGTTAGCGCGGTGCCGGCGTCGGCGCTTCAATGACTTCAAACACGCAATTGCGAACACGGCTGTCACACGCAGGTCTCAGTCAGGGTGCCCGCGTCGTTGGATTCGTGGACACGATGTCCACCCGGCTGGTGGGCGCCTTGTCGCAGCGGCGAGACCTGGCGATTGGGCTCTGCTTGTGCGTTCTGCCGACCTACAGGGGGCACGACCCCGTCGGTTTGGGCCCAAAAGCGATAATGCGTGTGCCTGAGATCCCCGGTGCCCCTGGGTGGATTTCCCAGCTGTTCACGCGAGCAAAGTCTCGGATAGCGTTACGAGCCTCGTAGCGGGGCGCTAATGCGGCCAAGACGAGAACCATCAACAGCTGGCAACCGGGGGGAACTCGAAGACGCCCAGCCTCGTGCGGAGACGTAAGCCATGTGGCCGTCTTTGTTCCAGGCCCAGGCTTATTTCCGAACCGGACCGATTTCAGTTCGGCTCGTCCGGCTTACCCTTGTGGCAGCGCCGAAATGGCTCGCACGGCATCTTCGAGCTCCTCGCACTTGGCCAGCGCATCGAGCCATGCTCGTGGAATTCCCTCAACGCCCCAATAGGCGCCAGCTAGTTGACCGCAGACCGCGCCCGTCGTGTCGGCGTCGTCGCCCAAGTTGACCGCTTTGAGAACCGCTTCCCGGAAATCGCCAGCGTCGTGAAAGGCCCACAGGGCCGCTTCGAGGGACCTGACGACGTAACCACTCCCCGCGATCACCGGCGGCGATCGGTGCCGAAAACTTCCGGCCGCGACCTCCTCGATGGCGGGATGCAGTGACTGAGCGGACTGCTGTCTCTGCAGGGGCTTCCAGTCAGGATCGAGGACCTCCTCACGGTCAACGCCGTGCATTAATGCAGCCAGAACCAGCGCAAGGTACCGGCACGCCGAAAGACACTGCGGGCTTGCATGAGTAGGAAGACTCGATTCAGTCGCAAGGACAGCCAAATCCGAAACATGATCCGGAAACAAATGCCCAAATCGGATCGGAACTGGAGCCAGACGCATGATCGACCCGTTTCCGCTGGTGCTCTCAGACTTCGAGGCGGACGACCGTGCATCGCCCGTGATCTCAAATCGTGAGAGCGCGTCCCGAACTGTTAAACCGATGTCGAAGCAGCGGCCGTTGACCGAATAGTGCCCGTGACGCCACCATCGGACGTAGCGTTGAGCCTGGTCATCCAAATCCCAGCCGACCTCGGCGATGCTGGCGGCCAAAGCCAAAGCCATGCTCGTGTCGTCCGTCCATTCACCGGGACCGAGACCGTGTGGACCTCCGGCACGAAAGCCCGTGACCGGCTCGAACATGCCGGGCAGACTGAACTCGACGGCTGCTCCAAGAGCATCGCCGACAGCCAATCCAAGAAGCGTTCCGCGGCGTCGATCGTCCACGTGCTTTCTCCATGCCGATGGATGCCGAACGTAATCGCTTCTGACTTTGATGGCAACTATGTGTTTGCCAGTGACGCACGCACCCCGCCGGCGCATCGATGACGCGTCGCAGAATATTCGAAGCCCAGGCATGTACTCGATGGCGTCTTGCTCGCCCTCCAATCGCTCAAGCAGCTTTCGGTTTCTGCTCAGTGGGAGCCTTTGTTGGGGAGGCGTTTTTCGGGGGATCATCATCCGCCGGGACTGCGGCAGGCGGGATTTCGACTTTCATTTCCCGCAGCAACTGGCACGCGCACGTGTGCTCGATGCCTTCCCAGTCCGTCGCTTGCGCACAACGGATGAGATATTTCTTTGCGTTTTCGGTATCGCCGCGATTTTTGAGGAAAACCCCTACAAAGTAGGGCACCACGGATGCCTGAATTGTGCTCGGCGGCAAAGCAAGGATCTTGTCCACACCCGCGACGTTGAGCCTGGCATTCCGCGGCGCAAGCATGGGTTGCAGTTGCTCGGCAAGCTGTTTGTACCGCGTCCCCTCGTCGTACTGGGCATTTTGGGGCGGCATTTTGAGAATCTCTTCCAGGAGCTGGTCGCGTTCGCTCGTTTTGCCCAGCGAGTCGGCCACAATCGCCGCGTGGAACGCCGAGTAGAATTCTGACTTGGCCCGTTGTGCATTCTGGAAGCAGCCTAGCGCCTGTTCGGGCTGGCCAAGCACCAGACAATAGAAGCCGATTCGTCGGCTTTGCTCTGCAAAAAGAGGTTCTCGCCATCCGCCCATCTGGGCATGGACTAGCTCGTCGGCCGCGCGAACGTTACCCCGACCAGTTCGATGGCACCAACACATCCAATTCATGACGTGGTCGTCGTAGTGCTTGGAAACGGCTGTGACGAGTTCTTCGGCTTTGTCCCACTCACCCAACATTTCGTGGCAGCGTGCCGCCGTGATCATCGACCAGGACGAACCGCTTTGGGCGGCCGCGTCCGCGTAGGCGGCCGCTTCCTTCCATTTCTGGCGCTCGAGCAAGTCGACGGCGATCTCGTTCTGAACCATGGCTTGCTCGAGTCCAGCGGGCGGCAGCTTGATCGCCTTGTCCAGCGTCTCCCTCCAGCGACGATGGTCTTTTTGGGATTGGTAGACGTTGGCCAGCACTCGCAACGACATGTACCCCGGTTCTAACGCGACGAACCGCTTGGCACAGCGCTCGGCATCATCGTAGCGCTTCAACCCGTAGTAGCGATCTGTCAAGGCATGCGTCACCAGCAGATCGTCCGCGTAATCTCGCTCGTACTTCTCGGCCTCCGGGCCCGCGTGGGCCCAGTCCCGCGTAATCCGCATTGCGACGGCCAGCGGTAGCGTGTTGCTGGTATTCCAGAACCGCTCCATGAACAAGGGATTGTAATTCTTGGCGTCCGGGGCGCCATAGAATCCCGCTTGAACGCAGAGCATCTCATCGCTGAAGACCATGTCGCCGTGAAGAGCGGCCGTGTCCTGCCAGTGGCCGAGCCTCGGATTGAGGGAGGAGGCCCATCGCAAAATGGGGAGGTCCTGCGGAGTGATGTCATAGCTCGCGGCTTTGGTGCCAAACTCCGCGGCAGCGGCGTCGTTCGCCGGCTTGCTGTCTGTAAACGACGCCATGTAGGTGGCATAGGGGTGGTCCGCAACCAAGGGGCCAATGGCGGCGATCATGTCGTCGACGGACAGGCCGAGGAGCTTTCGATAAACGTCCAGCTTGCGCACCACTTGCGCAAAATGGATGTCATCAATCGCATGCCCGACCGCGGAGAGCGACGGTTCGCCCCGGTCAAGTTGCGGCGTCCCCCCGCTCTTGAGGTCCGCAATTAGCAGCCTTCGGAATTCGACTTCCGTGGCATCGTTTTGGGTCGCCTCGGCGGTCTTGATACGTTTGACCGCCGGCTCCGGCAGGCCGGGAACGTCCAACAGCGCCCGTCGCAGAAGTGCACCGGTTACAGTGAGTCCCTTGTCGGCTCCCTCGCGTGTGGGTCCTAACAGCTGAGTCGAAGCGAGCACGTGGTAGCCGAAGGGGGAATCGGGACAGACCTCAAGAAAATCAGTTGCCGCCTTCATCGTCAGTTCGTACAGAGGGCCATACATCACGCTTTGCAAGTAAAGGTAGCGGGCCAGCCGGCGCTGAGGGGGAGTCTTTGCCAGCTGCAGCATCTGGTAAGGCCGTCCCCGCCCGAATGCGTCGAGCAAGTCGGTCCAAAACGGAAGAACTGGCGCCGACGGCGAGGAGTCTTGTGCCTTCTTCGCCGCCGCGATGTCCTCCGCCGCCCGCTTGTGCAGTTCCAGAAGCATCCTCGCGTAGGCGCGATGCCAGAGCGCCAGGACGATTCGTCAGTCTTGCGCAACAGTCGCTCGGCGTAGAGCAGGGCGCGGGCATGATAAACCTTGTGCGAGCCGCTGTAGTGGTATTCGGTGAGCGACCCGAGATTGGCGTATCCGACGACCAAGGCAGCCAGGAGCTGGGGCGATTCACCCATGTCGCGGATTTCTGCATGCACCCGCCGCAACCCGGCCAGGACCGAGATCTCGTTCCAAGTCCAGAGCAAATCAGAAGTCGCAGCGGGGACCTCGAATGAGGCACGAGCCGCGTGCACAGCTCCTTTTCCACCGGAGCGGGTGAGCAGGCCTTTGAATTCGCCGCGCGAGAGGGCCTCCGCCTTTTCCGCGAACGTCGCGAGCCATTTCGGATTGGGATCCTTGGCGTCGATCTTTTCCGCCAAGCGCCAGTACTCTTCCGATTCACGGCCGAGCTTGTAGTCGATGGACGCGTGGTCTTCCGGGCCATTTGCCGAGGCAGACAGCCTAAAAGGAACGGACTTTGGGTCGGGCTTTTCCGGGAATTCTTCCCGCAACATCGCATCGCGAGTGGAAAGTCCCACCTCGTCTCGGGCCGCGAGCAGAAACGCTTGCCGAAACAACTCGCGCAACGTGAGTGGGACCGCATGAGAAGAGCCCGCGCCGGGCTCGCTCACGGTGAGATAGACAGTATCGCCAACGCCCATGTCACTCTTGGGGAGTTCCGATGCCGCAGCGGCGAGAGTCGACTCCGTCGTCTGTTTAGAGGGGGGCGGGTTGCGATCATTGAACATCACCCAAAAACTCGCTGCGGTGCCGATCGCTAACAGGAACCCGATCGCAACGAGTGCAATGGTAAAGCTGCGTGACATGTGGCATCCCCGGAGCGCGGCCAACCGTCAGTGAGTTGATTGCTTGGATCTGAGATCTCGGGAAATGAGGGAGATCATTTTATCGTGCTGACCTGAGTCGCTTCCTGCAACCGTGTCGAACCCTCACGGCCAGGCGGCTCATGCCGCAGGCGGCGGGATTCGTAAGCAAGAACCTTCCCGATGACTGGGTACTGAGGATGGTGGCGCGGACGCAAACGATCGATTACTTGATCCTGGCGTTTGACGCCCAAAAGCCGATTGACGGCAAAGATGTCTTTCGGTGGACATTCGAAGTCCCACTTCTCTACCGGGTCTACAGCGATCCGACCGGCGGCTCGCTGCAAGTCTACGAGGGCACGAAGCTACGAACATTGGGCAAATTCACGGTGAGTATCGATGCGGTGGGCTTCGATCACCTGGAGGCGCCCCAGTGAACCGAGCGAGTTGTCGCGATCGAGGGTCGCAGCGGCACGTTTGTGATTACGAAAACTGTAAACTGATCTCCCGCCGGGCTCCCGTGACGGCGTTCCGCCGAGATACGTCGCTGTCGCGCTGGGATGAAACCCACCACGCGATTGCGGACGGTCGGGGGGAAACACATTGGCCCGACAGTCAACAAAATCGGCGAGCCAGTGGGTGCCTCTGAAAGGAGCGGCTCTTGACCGCGACACCCGAGTTCCCGAATGACGAGAACGGCCAAGTCTTGCGGCGGATGTTCGACGGCGGGGATGCCCTCACGCAAGCGAGAGTCGTTGACTTCTGCTTCGTGTTTCCCGATCGCGAGGCAGCATTGGCATTCCTGCGAGATGTGGAGGATCGGACTCTCGAGACATGCTTGTCCTGGTATCAAGAAAAGTCGATGTGGGAGGTAATTGTGAAACGTCACATGATTCCGCAGCATGCAACGATCCGCGCTATGGAGTCGATGCTGACGCTGAAAGCCGAAAACTTGGGACGAAAACCGGACGGGTGGGGATGCATGCAGACTAAGATGCGGTGACGCCTGTGGTGGCGGCATTGTGGCATCTGCAGGCGTACATCGCGATCTGAAAATGGAGCTCAATCGGATCGCGGACACGACTGAGAGTCGTCTCGACACATGGCCGACTGAGGGCGAACGCCGGGGTCACGGCGATGATTGAATCGACCGATTGCGACGCCCAAATACTGCCAGGTCGCCGATTAAAAGGCCCAACCGATGGACGCACGACGCTGTTTCGCCGTAGTGGGCGTTTTCTGGATTGCAGGTGTCTTGACGGTTTGCGCAGGTGACGATCGTCCCAAACCGTTCCACTTCTGGTTGCTGCAGTATCCGGCCGTGCAAAAGGAATTCGGATTCTCGCCGGCACAAGCAGCCGAGGCCACCGCGCTCTTTAGGACTTATGACGCGGCTTTGTGGACAGAGATCCCATACACGGCTCGCCGCCTGATTTGAAGAATCTGACCGGCGAGCCGCGTATTCGCAAGATCCAAGAAAACAGTGAGGCCAACGCAAGCGTGACGGCATGAGCGACGAACCGAAGGCTAACAAGCCGGTCAGAAAGCCACAGACTTGGAAGCGGTTCCTCTGGATTTTCGGCGCATTCGTAGTCGCGCTCGCAGTGACGATCGTGACCAGTAACCACGACAAGGGATACGCCACGAGAATGGCGAGCTCCCATCCGATCCGCTTCCGCGATCGTTTCTTCGGCTCGTCGCTCATGCCGTCAGGTAGAGCCTGCGTTTGAAGCCTGGTTTTTTGGCGATTAACAGGAGTTCGCCTCGATGCTCCCGTGCTTTTCGTCCTTACGGCGACGAGAGAACAAGCCGGCAATCGCATCCTGGCTCAGTCGACCACCCGCAACCGCAGGGTCGCACCGTGGGCATCGATCTCAGGATTGTACATATCGAAGGCCCGCGTGGGGCGCACCTGAAAAGTGCCGGGCACTTCGGCCCGCAAACGATATTTGATTTTGTGCGACCCCGGCATGAAAGTGCCCGCGAAGAAGACGACGTCCTGATCGCGGAGCTCGACGTCCGCGCACAGATTGTCTCCCCAAGCCCCGCCGCTCGTCAGCTCGACCGGCTCGAAGCCAGCCGGCTTGGGGTCCTCGAACGCCAGAAACTCGTGGAAGACGTCGCTGGCGATGGTCAACTCCACTTCGACCGTGTCGCCGATGTGGACTACGTCGCCTTCTGCCAGCGGCGTGCGCGCCGTGACACGTCGTTCGTCCGAAAAGCGCGCCGGAACTGGCGATCCTCCCGGCAACTTGTAGTACCGCCGAGTCACGGCCAGACCACGCCCTTCCGCCCGCGTCGCTTCCGATCGGTCGAAGTAGCGGGCGACGAAGGCGTAATAGAGGGGCTGTCGATCTTTGCGGCTGACCGTGACTCGATGGGAGCCGGGCTTTAGCGCCGAGCCGTCGAGTTGAATGCGACAAGCTCCTGCCAGCATGCGTTTCCAATCGACCCGCACGTCGGCCGCATGACGGCCGTCCAGACTCACCGCGACCGTAAACTCCGCCGACATGTGGTAGGTCACCCGCAGATAGTCGGCTAGCGCGTGGACGGCCAGGGCCGTGTCCCGCGTGCTGCCCCAGTACTCGCCATGCCACCGATGATTGACCAACCACTCGGCGATCTTCGGCGCCAGCAAATTCTTGGGGTCGATCCCCACGATTGCTCGCAGTACCCAGGCGTTGGTCTCGACGTCGCTGGTGAACCAGCGCCAGCGGTAAGACCTTTCGCCTTTCGCTGCCGCCGAGGCGCTCCCGTTTGTGGCGTCGACCACGATGGACTTGAGAATCTCGTTGAGGATCGCATCGGCCTGTTTGCGGTCTCCGCGGTTGAGCAGGGCCAGCGCCAGAGCGCTCGCCCGTAGTTGTTAAGCGACTCGTGCTTTTTGGCCAGCCCGTCGACAAGTGTGCCGAGTGCCCGTATGCGGGGCTCGAGAAAGCGATCGTCTTTGAGCTGCTGCGGTGTCAATTTCGATCGCTGCAGCGAAAGGACGTACGCGACGAACGCCACGTTGTAAGCCACCTCCGGGCCGTGGTCCTGTCGCAGTCGCTCGACGCCCGACACGTGGAGATAACGCACTGCTTTATCGAAGGCCTCTTGCTCGATCTCGACTCCCGAGTCGGCCGCAGTCGTCAGCCCGAGCACCACGTAGGCCGTCATGTAGGCGGTCGAATCGTCCTCCTTCCACCAGCCCCAGCCGCCGTCCTCGTGCTGGAATTCGTACAGCCGCTTGAGACCTGCCGCCTCCATCCGCTTGATCTCCGCAGGATCGAGCGTGCCCTTCCGGCCGATGGGGTCGCGACGCTCATGTGAATCGCTGCGCGCAGCGGCCAGCGCGGCGAGATCGATGCCCAGAGAATGCAACGTGTCGGCGGCGAGCACGGTCGGATAAAAGCGGCTCATCGTCTGCTCGACGCAGCCGTACGGATACCCCGCCAGGAACGGGAGCGCATCGACGATTACGCCGCCCGAAGAGGGAGCCAGCGAGACATCGATCTGTGTCTTGGCGGGAATGATCTGCTGCGGCAGATCGAAGATCATCGCCTTGTCCGCCAGATCGTCGGCACTCGCCGAGCCCGACGCCGCGCGGACCACAAGGGCGCCGGGCGGCACGACGGGGATTTCGAGTCGCATGGCGTCCCCGTCGACGTCGGTCCGCGCCTTGACCGTGAGCGCGGCAAGCCCCTCTGCTCCGCGGTGACGGGCCAATCGAATCGGTGTTGCTCGTGCGGGCCAATCGTGGCCGTCGCCATCAGGTGCAAATTCCCATCGATGTCGGGGGCGTGTCCCTCGCTTTGGGCCGCGTCGAAGCGTCCGGAAGGTAGGATCAGCTCGGCGGTGACGTCCTGCTTTGACGGCAGGTCGTTGTGCACGTTGGCCGAGAGCGTCAGGGCGTCTTTCTCGACCGCGAACCGCGGCGCCTGCAGGCGGACCAAGAGGGGCTTGAGCGTCGCCACCTCGGCCGTTGCGTCGCCGACGCGGGTGTCGTTCGTGATCACGTAGCCATGCATCCGCCACGTGGTGAGCGAGTCGGGATAAGCGATCTCCGCGTGGGCCGTTCCCTCCGCGTCGAGCACCAGGTTCGGCAGCCAGACCGCCGTGTCGGCGAAATTCGAGCGAACGACCGGCTCGAAATGCGATTTTTCACTGTGGCTCTCGAGGTCTTTGGTCGTCGTTCGCCGCCGCGCGTCGTCGGAGTTCCCAGCGCTCGCGTCCGAGGGATCGCTCTCGCGGCCCATCGACCCACCCATTGCTCCCATCTGCGGAACGGACGCATCGTCCAAATCGAATTCGGGACAACGGAACTTCCCGGAAACGGAAAACAGCCCCGAGCCGAGCATCAATCTCTGGTGCGACGGATGAAAATACGCCCGGCGCACTTCCAGCAGACGCCGGGGACCGGGATTCTCATCGACGATCGCGGTCAGTGACTTGTCAAACGCCGTGAGTGCCACCTCTGTCCGCTGTGCTGGTCCGCCCAGCGGCTTGCCCCACCAGTCGGTCGCCCGGATCCGCACGCCACCCTTTTCGCCGGGCTTGTAAGTCGGGCGATCAGCCTCGATGGACAGCTTCACGCTGTCGCGGACGGGCGGCACGTAAAGTTCGCATTGCTCCGCATGCACCGCGCCGTCCGCGACCAGCGTGGCCGAAACGAAGAAAGTCGGGACGTGCTTCTCGCCGATGGGGATCTCGATCACTCGCGAATGTTCCGGCAAATCGACGAACCAGTGCTGATCGAAGTTATCCAGCATCAGGACCCGCGCGTGCGGTTGCGAAGTGTTGACGAGCAGCCGCGCGACGTCGCCGACCTGGTACGAACGGCGATCGGGAATGATCTCCAGGTTGCCGAACCGCTGCCGCTTGCCGTCGAATTTCGGCCCGTAGACCCAGAAATTGACGACTGTCCGCGCGATTTCGCCCGTTTTGCCCTGGGGATCGCGAACCTCGAACGCCAGCCGATATTGGCCTTCGCTGCCGACGGGGAAGCGAAACTGCAGGTGCCCGTCCGGGCCCGTCCGCACGTCCCATTTGCCGGCGACTTCTTCCTCGCGTTTACTCGACTCGGCTCGTGACGAGCCATGCGTGTCCGTCGCGGCGGCTTCTGGGGGGAAGGGCGTTACCCGAGACAGCGTCAACGTGCCCGCCGTCGCCAAGGGGACGTCGGCCGTCGATCGCGCCGTCAGGTCGACCGTTGCCTGGCTGCCCGGGTCATACCAACCGCGATCCAGCTCGGTAAACAAATTAAGTTGTCGCCGCGCGGCAACTGCTGTGGCCTTGGCCTCGATCGTCCGGCGGCTTTCGTCGCTGACTTGCGCCTCGATCGTGTACTCGTAGTCTCGATCGCGCGGCTCCGCAGCGGTATTAATGCGGATCTCGGTCGAGCCGTCCGGCCCGAGCTTCGTCGTCGCGTCGGCAACCCTCTGAGGACGTCCGCGGTCCATGTCGAAATCCGCGTCGCCGTCGGCGGCATCCGACGGCGGCTCGTCCTGCATGTCGCGAAACCACCAGTAGTCGTACCCGTAGTCGCCGAAGCCGTTGCCGTAGAGCCAGTCCCATTCGGCGCGACGGCGAAACGGGCGCGGTGGTCCTCACGCATCACCGTATAGTGGACCGAAGCGCCGGCGACCGGCGTGCCGAAGTAATACCGGGCCTGGACCTTCGCCCGGATCGGTTCGCCCAGGCGGACCGCATTGGGAGTCGGCGTGACCGTGACCTCGAACTCGGGTTTCTTGTAGTCCTCGACCCGGAATTGGACGCCGTCGTGCCACGTTTGGCCCGCGTAGCCGGGAACTGACAGCGCGTACTCGCCGAGCCGGGCTGCTCGATCGAGAGTGATCGTGCCCGTCACGCTGCCCGCATCGTCAGTGACCAGTTCGAGCGATTTGAGTTGATTCTTGGAATAGGGGGGGCCGTAGAGATCGACGCGGCATTTGACACCCTTCTTCGCCCGTTGATACTGCCGCCCGGCGAGTTCGCGCAGCCAGATTCGGAAATGCACGGTCGATCCCGGCCGGTAGAGTGGCCGGTCGGTGATGCCGAACAGATACTGCCTGGGCTGGGCGAATTGAGGATAGCTGTCCCATTCCACTGGACTCAGAAGCAGCCCGCCCCCCGCCGTTTCCATCACGGCCACCGTGTTGTAAGGGCTGGAGTGATCGCCGACTCGCTTAGGGACCCATTCCGCCAGCCCGTTGGTGTCGGTCACGACGGCCGATTTCTCACCGCTACACCGGACTTCGACCTTACGTCCGCCGATCGGCTGGCCCGTCACCGGATTGACGACCCAAAGCAGCGCCTTCCCCGGCAGCTCCTTGAACACAAGCGCCGCGTCCGTAATCACCACCAGGCCGCGCGACGCTTGTTGGCCGCCCGGAATGCGGGCCTCGACGATGTACGTTCCCGGGTCGGCGACCGGCGCCTGCGTCGTGTGCACGTCGGGCGAATTTGTCCGAGCGACCGCCGCGCTCCAGCTCGCCACCGTGGCGCCGAGAAACGGCGCCACAACGGGGGTGCCCTGGGCGTCCCGGGGATCGGTCGCAAACAGATGAGGGGTCCAAAAGCCGTCCTCCAGCAACTGGAACAGGCGCGGCCCCTCCTCCGACTTTTTCACGTACCTTCGCAGGTCGAATCGCCGCAGAGTGAAGTCGACTTTTTGGGCATTTCGACAGGCGAACCAGAGCTTGGGCTTCAATCCCGCGGCATACACGCCCGTTCTTGCCGAGCAACACGTCGGAGTGATCGATATTGGCGATGTGCTTCTCTGCCAGCGAAGCCTGCTTGGAGTCGGGAAATCGGGCGATCAGGCGGCGATACTCGGCGACGGCCCTGGAGAACTGCCGGCGATTCTGCAAATAAAAGCCGCGCTCATAAATGGCCTCGGCGACCGCGCGGCTCTTTGGGCAGTCGGTTTCGATCCGACTCCACAGGGCCAGCGGACTTTGGGACTTGGGGAGCGTGATGACCTGCGTGCGGCCGTCGACCCAGGTTCGCGCCTCGTCGTCGGAGAGCTGCCAGAATTCCTTCAGCCCCGCCCGGCTGGACTTTGGCCGAAAGGAGGGATGCTCACGCATCATGTACTGCGTGTCGTCCATGCGCCAGCGCCAGTCGGTGCCCGGCCCGTACAGCCGACGCGCGATGTCGGCCCGATGCAAGAGAGCCTGCGCCACGCCGGCGCGATTGGGCGTGGGGTCGAGGCGCTCGATTTCCGCCAGTAAGAACAGAATCTTGGACGAACGCCCGAGCCCCGTTTCATACCGCGCCGGCACCGGCAGGATGGCAAGCTTCCCCTCAGCCGTCACGGGAACGTCCGTTTTCCGATTGTCCTGGTGCTCCCAGTCGCCGTCGACAGGCTCATTCCGCCACCACCAATCGATTTCGGCATAGCCGGTGTCCCACCCGAAGTGCTCGCGCATTCGAATCGAGTCGGGATCGAGCAGCGTCACCAGCCGCCGGTCGTTCTCGACGCGGCTTTGGGCCAGACTGCCCGCGAGTCGTTTGTCCGCCGCCTGCGGCAAGGCGGCGACGATTTGCTCGAGCAGTCGGCGAACGCGCTCCGCGGTGGCGATCTCGATCCGCCAGTCCTCGCGATGACCGTTGTCCCAGCGGAGATCCCGGAACATTTCCAGGTTCGCGTAGCGCACGGTTTTCGCAGGAGTATCTTTCGCCAAGCGGGCGGCCGCCGCGGGCTCCGCCAGCCTGAGCGAGCATTCGACGTCGCGCTCCAAGCCGCGCAGGACGCTCGGCAACCACCACTCTCTGGTTTGGCTCAGCGCGCGATCATAATCCGAGCGTGCGTCGCGCCACTTCCGCTGCTCGAAGAGCCGATCGCCCTCCCGCAACTCTTGGGCGACTTCGCGATCGGCCTGCGCGCGCTGCTCCTCGGTCTGTTCTTCGTCGCTCCTGTCCTCGGCCGCCTCGGCTTGGGACTCGCGCGTCGGCACCGACACCGGGTAATTGAGCACGCTCACGAAAGCGCACAGCACAACGATCGCCTGTAACGCTCGCGGACGAGACATCGCCACCTCGCGTCCGAGTTCCGCCCCTTGTTCCGTTCCGCCCGAAAGCGCCAGAAAGCCCACAGGCGCATTCTAGCGGGGCGTCTCGCACCGTCACACAATCGAGTTAGGCCCACTCTTCGACGCGCGCGGCGGCCAATCAGTTCCCGGAAAGAGCGTTCTAGCAACCCCCGCGAGCTCGACCGTCGATGTCACCCAACTTTCGCGTAAATCACTGTGCGGTAAGCAGTCGGGTTGCTCCGTCACCGCATTGTAGAGATCGTCTATGCTACACGAGCAGTCGATCAGTCTCGCAGCCATCGTCGGTGGTACGTTTCAACGACTCGTGAATCCGGCAGATGCTAAAATCAAAGACCGGTCTGAAGGGTGCAGTGCAGGCGAATCCACAGGGAAAAAGGCTGTCACGATCTGCCCTGCCATTGAGTGATGCCATGATGCAAGAGGCTGACTTTGACGCATTGAGTGAGCATCTGGATGAGGTGCGACCGATTGTCGACGGTTTTTGTAAGCGGCACAGATTTGAATACATTCGAGGGCCGGCAATTGGCCGCTATCCGCGAATTCGCATTCAAAGAGCCGGGCCCGTGACGCTTTACTTTGACTTGTGGATGCAACTCGACAAGAACGAAAAACGATTTGAGACATTTCGGCCAAACTTGCCCTACGACCTTTACGCGGGCGCGGAGATACATGAAGTCGGTGGGTCTGAATTTGGTGCCACTGTGCATGTCGGGCTGACGTGTTTTGCGGGCGTGCCATTTGAGCAAGTCCGTGGGATCTTGGAGAGTGAACTCGAGAAAACGTTGCCTCTCCTTGAGGCGTGGGATGTGCCGTATCTACGGCGCAAAGGCGAAAGGATCCGATTGCTGGGTGGGCGCGAGTGACACCTGACGAGAGGTCGCGGTGAAAACGTGACCGATCAAATATCCGGACTGAAGTTCAGAGGTTCTTGCGCCTGCTCGTCATCGACCGGAGGATCACAGCGTCTGGCGCGTCTCTGAAACGGCGATGCTTCATTTGGGCCTGCTTGGCGAAACTCGGCTGGGGCAAAGCATGGAAGTCAAATCTCTTCGATCAGTGCATCGATGGATCGCCGCAACCGCTGCGTGCCTCGTTCTAGGCTGCCACATCGACGCTTGCCGGGCACAATCTCGACCTACGTCGGCCAGCGAACGCCTCCAAGTCTTCCAATGGTTTAGCGGCCTGGGGTTTCCCGATGTCAAGAACGCCAAATTCGTACGGCGACCCGATGGTCGCGACCAGCACGGTTTTGTCCTGGGCGAGAACAAGCAGGCTTGGACCGTTGTCACGGTTGGACTCGTCTCGCGAACGGTCGAACGCCAGCAGCGACTCTGGGGCGGCCGTACCGTCGATCTGAACTGCGTCCCTGAAGATTTTGCGGCGTTTGTAAACACTGCGTCGCGCGAGCGTCTAAATGGATATGGCCCGCTCGATGACGAGTTCGAATACGGTCTTTCAAAGGCCACGAAACGCTTCGTGATTGCCTGGATCTGCTGGCGCCGGGGATTGGACGAGCAAGCTGTGACGTTCTCGACAGCCCAGCGGAAGAGCCCTTTGATCTTCTGAACGTACTTGTTGATTGTCGGCCGCGTGGCGCCCGATGCGATCATCGATTCGCGCACGGCCTTGAGCTTCAGCGGCCCAAACCCGGCCGCGAGCTCGGTGCCGGATTTGCGGATGAGTGGCCTGAGCGCCGCGCGGATACAGGCCACTTCCGAGGTCACGGGCCTCGGTTCCTCGCCGTTCGCGATATCGGCCGGCTGATCGACGCGAGGAGCTTTAACGTAGTATTTCTTGGCGTAGGCGAGGAACCGCAAACAGAGTTCGTCGATCGTCAGCGTGGCACGGTTGACCGGCCTGCGTCGCGCCCATTCTTCGACTAGGGCGTCGTAGCGCGTCCAAGAATCTTCGGACCCGATCAGTCCGAGATAATGGTCCTTCCCGTCGATTCTCACGCGAGCTTGACCGCTCGGTTTGTGACGGAAATAAGCGGGCTTCGAGACTGATCGCGGCATCGCGGCTCCCCCAATCGTGGTAGGAAACGTGGTAAAAAACCACACTTTGTGCCGCGCTGCCGGATGGCAGGTAATCGCAACTCGCGAATCAGCAATTGGTTGTGAGAGTCGAGACGACAGAACACCAATTGAACTTTTTCTTCTCGGCGCACGCTCGGCAGAGTCTCGCTTCGAGGGCGATCCTAACCGACCGCAACCTACGAATGCATGAATGGTTGCGACGCGTCAAAGTGCCGCGCCTCGCAAGGTCTAAAGGAGCTTGGAGCCACAACCGGGAGCCACATACAACCGTGTCGCATGAGTCCGCGTCGAATCAGGTGCTGAGGACTTCCATGGCAGCAGAGAAGCCAGCACATTACATGGCTTCGTTGTCCAGATTGGTCTCGACGTCGTCGATGGTGGGATTCTGCAGGAGATAAACCGAATTCTTCAGCCCCGGGCCTACTTTGACCACGTCATTGCCCCCTGTCTTAGTGCGTGACCACCAGGCCCCGAGGCGATTTCCGCGGTGAAGCGTGCCTCCGCCTTCGCGGTCGCCGCTGAATTGAAGCACCTTGACTGCGGCAAACGTGTCCTGTTTCTGATGCAGGCCACGCAGCACGATTCCCATTCCCCCATTGTTACAAAGTAGCGATTGGCATACGGTCCGACCTGGGTCGTAAAGCCATGGGAGGCCGCGATTTCCGAATCGTTGGTCGCTTCCTCAGCTTTATTGACGCGCTGTTTTCGAAAAAGAGGCTCCGGTCGATGCGCTGAACCACTTGGGCCGTCAAGCGATCAACGACTTCCAGGAGGCTGCCGTGCACCTCCAGCACGTCGGTCGATCCCGACGTTTGATGGAGACCGTCGACGTTTTGCGTCACGACCGTCGTCTTCGCCCGACGCTCCAGGGCAGCCACCGCCCGATGTCCGGGATTGGCCTCGGCACGGGCGATCGGATCCACCACGTTCAGGACAAAGTCGGCGACCGAGTGCGGGTCAGTCGTCGCTGTCTTCCAGAGCCCGCGCCACGTCGCAAATCTTTCCGGCGGAAACCGCTGCCAAAAGCCGTCGGCGTCGCGGAACGTCAGAATGCCGCTCTCGGCCGACATGCCCGCCCCGCTGAAGCCGACAACATGTTTCGCATTGCGAAGTGCTGAGACCGCAGTGCTCCAATTGTCGGCGTTCATCTATCCGTCCCAAAAACCGAGGAGTCCGCCTCTCGCGGACACGATGCGGCCCAAGCGCGGCTCGCCGCATTACTGAGCCGCCTTCGTCCTCTCCGGCGACTGGCGCTGATTCCTTTGAAGTCGCGACCCGGCGCGGTTAGCCTTGTCGATGCCATATTTCCGTATTTCGCCGGGAGGGAGTCGAGTATGTGGGGTCCGACGGGAATGCGGTGTTGTCGATGGTGGTGACCGGACGTTCCCAACCGCGAGGTTGATGTATTGGTTTTTCGTGCTGGTCATCTTTCTCGCCGCCACTGCCGTAGCCGACGGGCCAGCGGACAATAAGCCCGCGCCCATTGCCGGTAACGAGCGTAAGAAACCGCTTGCAGATCAGATCGGCTCGAACAGCAGTCGAGAGAATCGGCGCCGATGCGAACCTCGGAAATCACATGCGACTTGCGCTTCGTGCATGTCTGCGTTCACACTGCATCCGAACCCCTTTAGCAAGGATCACCCGAATGCTTTTGAAGGTGCCGGCGCTGCTATTGGTCCTGGCCACAGCGACATGCCGATTGTGTTGGGGGGATGACGGCCTAACGGGAAGCAACAAGTCCAAGTTGCCGCAAGCGCCGCAACAGTCGACTAAGTCGGATCCAAAGACCCAGCAGATTGGGAATGTCCAGAGCGACGCGATCTCTAGAATCACAACCGACATCCAAAATTTCGGCGGCACGAAGGGTGGATTGGCCGCGGCCAAGTTGGCGTATGCGTCGGCAAAGCTGCTTTTCGGTGACGAGAGCCCCGAAGGGATTCTTGGCGATGACAGGGCTCGGATTCTCGTACGCTCAGCAACGCGACTTCCCCGCTGCCGCGCCCCTACTCGAGCGGGCCGTCGCAATCAGTCGCAAACTCTATCCACCCGGCAAGCCGATCGCGGGACACCGCTGTTTGGCGGTCGCGTTGGAGGTCTCGGGTCTAGTCCGGAAGTTGCAGGGCAACTACGCGCAAGCCGAGCCACTGTTTCAAGAATCACTGGAACTGCGGCAGCGGTTGCTTGGCGAAAACAATATAGAAACCGCGAGCAGCATGGACAATTTGGCCGGCGTGTACCAGTCGATGAAGGACTACGCGAGGGCGGAACCGCTGTTTCGAAAGGCGCGTAGGCATCAAACGGCACGCCTTGGGGGAGAATCACTCGCAGACCCTTCTGGCTTTGAACAACCTCGCCGGTCTGTACCGGTCGATGGGCGATTACGCAAAGGCGGACCAGTTGGTGCAAGAATCACACGCGTTGCGTGAGAAAATCCTGGCCGGAAACCACCCCGCAACGCCGGCCGATCTGAATCGATTAGCTCTTCAGTACCGGTCATTGGGCGAGTTCGCGAAGGCTGAGGCGCTCTACAAGCAGGCGCTTGAGCTTCGCAAGAAGACTCTGGGGAAGCAGCACCTCGACACCGCTGAGAGCTTCAACAACTTGGCTGAGCTGTATCGGTTCATGGGCGAACACGCGAAGGCGGAGTCGCATTATCTGCAGGTCATCGCGATCCGCAAGAAACTACTGGGGGAGCAGCACGCAGACACGGCAACCAGCCTCTACAACTTAGCGTTTTGGTACGGGTCGATTGGTGCCTATGCGAAGGCCGAGCCGCTCTATCGGCAGGCGCTCGAAATCCGAGAGAAGGTGCTGGGAGAGACTCACCCCGACACGATAAAAACCATCAACAACCTGGCTTTCCTTTACCAGACGAACAAGCAATACGCGAAGGCGGAGCCACTCTACCTGAGGGCGCTGGACATCGATAAGAAAGTATTGGGCCCAGGGCATCCCGACACCGCGGCAAGCCTTTCCAGTCTGGCCAGGCTGTATCTGTCCATGGGACTGGAACAACGAGTAAAGGCGGAGTCGTTCTTCCGGCAGGCGCTTGAGAT
The DNA here is from genome assembly GCA_963813715.1 of uncultured Planctomycetaceae bacterium. Classification (GTDB taxonomy): domain Bacteria; phylum Planctomycetota; class Planctomycetia; order Planctomycetales; family Planctomycetaceae; genus DASPSM01. The sequence continues at coordinate 823,992 of CAWFAK010000017.1, forward strand.
CAAACAGAACGTCCTTGGGGACAAGGGGCCAAATACGACCGCGGACCTCGAGGGGCTGGCTTCGCTGTACTTCTCAATGGGACAGTACGCTAAGGCCGAGCCGCTCTTTCGGCAATCGCTTGAGATCCACAAAACGGTGTGGGGCGAAAGCCACATGGCGACCGCCGTGGCCTACAACCACCTGCTCGCTTTGTATTTTGCGACGGGCGACTTTGCGAAGGCTGAGCCCGTCGCTCGGCAAGCGCTTGAGGCCTCCCAGCAGCATCTGATCGATGTTTTCGTCACTCTCTCCGAGCGCGAAGAGCTGGTCCGTGAAGCGACTCTGCGGAGCAATCTCGATTTGTTCCTTTCGCTCTCGGCCACGCCCGAATACCGGGCCGTCGCCGACCCGAACTCCGTCAGCAACGCAAATGTCTACCGTTATGTTCTGCTGGGCAAGGGAATGGTCACCGCGCAGCAGTCATTCATTCACCTCAAGCTGCGACGCCCCGAATTGGCTCCCCTGTTTCGAACAGTTGGCACGAGACAGCCGCCGACTGCAAAGGCTGCGGTTCTCCCCGCCAGCGGAGCCAAAACGGCGCGAAGTCTGGCAGAGCGAGATCGATCAGCTCGAAAAGCAACGCACATCGGATCAGCAAAAACTGGCAGCTCAGACCGGCGAATTCCGCATGCTCGAAGGGGCGATGCGGGCGGATCGCGAGCAGGTGCAAAAACTCCAAGCGTCTCTCCCCGATAAATCGGCTCTCGTGGATGTGCTTGAATATGCCCACCTCAGACGCTCCCCCAGCAAATCAGGTCGGCTGATTCGTGAGCGCCGATTGGTGGCGTTTGTTGTCCGGAAGGACCGCCCGATTGAGAGAGTCGAACTTGGTCCTGTTGGGACGCTGAGCGCTGCTGCCGACCGCTGGCTGCGGGCGATCGCTCGGGGATTTGGCGGCGCCAGCGATTCGTCCTCCGAACGTCGGGGCGCCGTCGATTCGCAAAAACGCCCTCAGGAGGTCTTGCGCGAAGGACTGATCGATCCCTTGCGAGCCCACCTCGACGGAATCGAACTGGTGCTGCTCTCGCCGGACGGATTCCTCAATCAGATACCGCTAGTCGCTTTGCCTGGCCGTGCGGACGGCACGTATCTCCTGGAAGACATTAAGCTGGCGGTCGTGCCGGTTTCGCGTCTGCTATCGACGACACTGCAACCGAGCCTCGGCAGCGGTTCGTCCGACGACCAATCGCTTTTGCTTGTCGGAGATGTCGACTTCGGAGCGAACCCGGGCTTAGCGTCGGTGGCCAAAAATGACGTCGTGCAGGGGGTGCCAGTTCACCGCTCCGCCGCGCGTGGTCCCGGTGGTTGCATCTTTGTGCCTCTTCCGGGAACGGCCCAAGAGATCCAAGGGATTGCTCGGACTTTCCGGGCCAGTTTCCGTGATCGACGCCTTCGGATTCTCAAGAAGTCCGAAGCCACCGAGGACGCCTTTCGGAAGGAAGCGCCCCAACGCCGCTGGATCCACCTGGCGACGCACGGTTTCTTTGCGCCCAAGAGCGTTCTGTCACTGCTTGATCCGGTGCCGCTGCCTCGCCTCGATGAAGAAGTTGGTCTCCCGCGGGCGCACCAGGGCTTCGATCCGGGGCTGTTATCGGGCATCGCTTTCGCGGGCGCGAACGACGGCCTGAGTCCGGCGGTGCCTCGTGGACGAAACGCTGACACTGACGTTGACGACGGCATCTTGACCGCGCTGGAAGTCGCCGAACTGGACCTGCGCAATGTCGACCTCGCTGTGTTGAGTGCCTGTGAAACGGGTTTGGGGCGCGTGGCCGGCGGCGAAGGCGTGCTGGGATTGCAACGGGCATTTCAGACTGCCGGAGCGAGGACCTGTCTCACCAGCCTTTGGAAAGTGGACGACACGGCGACGCAGGTGCTGATGACTGAGTTCTACACGAATTTGTGGCAAAGGAGGCTCGGCAAGCTGGAGTCGTTGCGCCAAGCGCAGTTGACGATGTTGCGGCGTTACGATCCGCGCGAGAAGGTGCTTCGTGGACTGGACCTCAGCGCTCCAGACACCAACGATTACCGGCACGGCTCGCCCCTTTTCTGGGCCGCCTTCGTGCTGTCGGGCGACTGGCGCTGATCACAGTGCGTCAGCGTTCCCAAAGGCCCAGTTTCCCTTGTTCGTCGCCCTGGCCGATGCGGCAAGCGTTGTGGAAGCGTCAATCGATCAACCGCAGCGCGACGGCGTGCGGTTGGAATTGGGTATTTCGTTCGCTACGTGTTTCAGGCGCAATGCGTGCACTTTCAACACCGCAAACGTGTGACAGGTAATGCCTCCGCTGAATCGCTTCATGAGCCCGTGTAGACAACGCTTATAGTGCGCACGGTTTCTAAGCCACTGAAGTCTTTCTCGTTGGCACTCCGTTCTTCCTGCGATCGTTTTGCGGCTAGTGCCCTTTGCTTGGGGGCCTCAGTCCCAATGACACCCGTGCTGGACGTTGTCGCGATTTTCTTTGAAATCGGCCGACAGCCAGGTTACGTTGATGATGCCAGGAGGGCGATGCTGGGTCGCCCAAAGCGGACTCGCGCAGTCCCGGATCCCCAACGTTTCTTGGCTCGGCTTACACCGAGGAGCCGGGCCTGCCTCCAATGAGGCATGCCTGAAGGAGACTGCTAGGATGAAACGGCGCAATGCGCTGAACGCTTGCCGATCGGCGAGGAATGTGCTTCTCACCCTATGCGTGTCGATGGCCTTCGACAGCACCGCTTACGCTGCTGATCCGACGCTGCCGACCAAACCCACTCCATTGTCCGATGCCGAGCGGAAGCCCCTTTTGGCAGACCGGGACCGCTTCGACAAAGAGTCGGCGACGCTCGAAACGCAGGGAAACTACGCCAACGCTGTCGCCGCGGCAGAAAAGATGTTGGGGATCGAACGCCGGGTCTTTGGCGACGTAGCCGATGACGTCGCAGGATTCTTTGGAACGCATCGGCCGCTGCCGACTTGCGAGCGATGAATACGCCGCGGCTCGAAAGGTGTTCGAGGAAGAGGTGTCAATCCTTCATAAGTTGCACGGCGATCGGGATTGGCGCACCATCAACGCGCAACGCGCTCTTGAGGATGCGGAGCTCCAGGCCCGATGGACTCCAAAGCAGCGCCAGGAAGTAGCCCGAGCCGCTTCGCTGGATCAAGAATTCGGCCGGCTCTGCAACCGCGGGGACTTCCGCGGTGCGGCTCACGTCGCAGAGCAGGCCCTCGACATCCGAAAGACAGTCCTGGGTGAGCACCCCGCCACGGCTGTCAGCCTCGACAACCTGGCTGGGCTCTACGCGTCGATAGGGCAGTACGCAAAGGCGGAGCACCTCTATCGGCAGGCACTGAAGATTTTTAGGAAACGCCTGGGGGAAGAACACCCGAGCACGGCCATCAGCCTCAGCAATCTCGGCAAGGTCCAGCAGCTGATGGGCCAGTTCGCCCAGGCGGAGTCACTCTACCGGCAGGCGCTGGCGATCTCTAAGAAAGTCTCGGGAGAACAACGCTCGGAGAATGCGACCTTTTTAAACAACTTGGCATCGCTCTACTATTCGACTGGCCAAATTGCGAAGGCGGCGCCCCTCTTCGAGCAAGCGCTCGAGATCAAGACGAAAATCCTCGGGGACCAACACCCGGACCCGGACAGGGCAATCAGCCTCAACAACCTGGGTTTGCTCTACCAAACGATGGGCCAATACGCGAAAGCGGAGATTTTCTTTGGGCAGTCCCTTGCGATCAGAAAGAAAGTCCTGGGGGAGCGGCACCCGGACATTGCCATCAGCCTTAGCACTCTCGCCGCGCTTTACGTGGCGATGGGCCACTACGTAAAGGCGGAGCCTCTTTTCCTAGAGGCCTTTGCGATCCAAAAAAATACCCTGGGGGAGCAGCACCCGGACACCGCCACGAGCCTCAGCAATCTCGCCGCGCTTTACCTGGCAATGGGCCAATACGCGAAGGCGGAGCCCCTCGGTCTGCAAGCTGTCACGGTCCAAAAGAGAGTCTTCGGTGAGCAGCACCCACGCGCAGCTCAGAGCCTCGAGAACCTGGCTGGGCTCTACCAGGCGATGGGCAAGTACACGCAGGCGGAGAAACTCTATCGAGAGGCGCGCGAGATCAAGAAGAAAGCTCTGGAGAGCCAACCCCCGGACACGGCCGACGGCCTCAATAACCTGGCCGAACTGTACCGCTCGTTGGGCAAGTATGCAAACGCCGAGCCCCTCTATCGGCAGGCACTCGAGATCAACAAGAAGGCTCTGGGTGAGCAACACCCGCTCACAGCTCTTATTCTCATGAACCTGGCTCACCTGTACAGAGATCTTGGCGAATACGCGAAGGCCGAACCCCTGTGTCGACAGGCGCTGGATATTAGAAAGAAAGTGCTGGGGGAAGAGCACCCCGAGACGGCCACGAGCCTTAACGATCTGGCTGAGCTCTACCAGTCGATGGGCCGATACACGAAGGCTGAGCCCCTCCTACGGCAGGCGCTGGAGATCAACGAGAAGGTCCTGGCGGCGCGGCACCCAAAGACAGCCGGAAGTCTGAACAATCTGGCTGGTTTCTACTGGTCGACCGGGCAATACGCGAAGGCCGAGCCTCTCCTGCGGCAGGCGCTGGAGATCACCAAGACGGCCCTGGGGGATCAGCACCCCGAGACGGCCAGAAGCCTGACCAACCTGGCCGGGCTGTACTGGAAGATGTGCGAGTACACGAAGGGGGAGCAACTCTACCTCCAGGGGCTGGCGATCAGAAAGAACGCCCTGGGGGAGCAGCATCCAGACACGGCCAACAGTCTTACCAACCTGGCTGAACTGTACTTTTCGATGGGTGAGTTCGCCAAGGCAGAGCCCCTCGGCCGGCAGGCGCTGGCAATCCGGAAGAAGGTTCTGGGGGATCAGCATCCGGACACGGCCGTCAGCCTCGGCAACCTCGCTAAGCTCTACTGGGGGATGGGCGAGTACGCGAAGGCGGAGCCCTTCGGCCGGCAGGCGCTGGAGATCCGCCAGAAAATTTTGGGGAAGCGGCACCCAGACACTGCTGCGAGCCTCAACGACCTCGGTTCGCTGTATCTGAGGATGGGTGAGTACGCAAAGGCGGAACCCCTCTTCCAGCAGACGCTCGACGTCCAAAGGGAAACAATTGGGGAACTACACCCGGATACGGCCCAGAGCCGCGGCAACCTAGCGTTGCTGTATCGGTTGATGGGCCAGTACACGAAGGCGGAGCCTCTCCAACGGCAGGTGCTGGCGAGCTCTCAACGCCTGCTGGTCGAGAGCTTCGCGATCCTCTCCGAGCGCGAGCAGTTGGCGCTCGCAGCGGGTTCGCGATACCAACTCGACAATTATCTCTCCATGACAGGTACTCCCGACGACCGGGCGGCCACCGGGGCCGGCCATGTCAGCGATGCCGACGTCTACCGATATGTCCTGCTGCGCAAGGGCATCGTCACCGCCCAACAGGAGTTCATTCACGCCGTGCTCCGTGCCAAAAAGTCGCCGGAGCTCGACGCCCTGTTTCAAAAGCTCCAAGAGGACAGCCGGCACCTTCAGAACCTGCGTTTCTCGCCTCCGAAGCAATCCGCGACTCTCGAGGCCTGGCGCCGCGACATTGCCAGACTGGAGGAGGAGCGAAACGCGACCCAACAGAAACTGGCCGCTCAGAGCGGCGAATTTCGCGCACTTGAGGAATCACTGCAGGCGGACGTCGAGCGAGTCAAGAAACTCCAAAGGCTACTCCCGGCTAAAGCGGCCCTCGTCGACTTCCTGGAATACGCGCATTCCAATCCGCCGCCCGAAAAAAAGGGGCCGCTCAAGGTTGAGGAGCGGCTCACGGCCTTCGTCGTCCGCAGCGACAGCGTGAAACGAGTCGATCTGGGGCCGGTCGCACCCCTCGCGATTGCATCGGATCAATGGCGGCGAGCGATTGTCCGGGGTTCTGGCGGGGTGAACGAGCTGGCCTCCGAGTCCTCCGCCGCCCGCGATTCGGAAGGCCCTCCCCAACAATTCCTGCGGGAGCGTCTGGTCGATCCCCTTCTGCCGCACCTTCATGGAATCGAATTGCTGCTGATTTCTCCCGACGGGTTTCTGAACCAGCTGCCCCTCGCGGCCCTGCCTGCGCAAACCAAGGGGCAGTATCTGATTGAAGAGGTGCGAGTTGCGGTCATCCCGGTTCCGCCGACCTGCCAGCACTCTTGAACTCCAAACCGGAGGACCTCCCGGGAGAGCCTTCGCTGCTGCTGGTCGGGGGCGTCGATTTCGGAGGCGATCCGGGCGGGGTTGCGATGGCAAGAAGCGACTCTTCGTCTGCTGGGCCGCGCCATCAAGCTGTTGTGCGCGGTCCAGACGGTCGCGTCTTTGGTCCGCTGCCCGGCACGGCCCAGGAAATTGATGAGATCGGCAAAAGCTTTCAAGCGCGCTTTGGCGCAGGCAAGATCGAAATCCTCGACAAGAACCGCGCGACGGTGGAAGCATTCCGGTCCGTCGCTCCGCGGCACCGGTGGCTTCATCTTGCAACACACGGATTCTTCGCGCCAGAAGCCCTTCGCTCTGTTCCTGACCGCCAAGCCGAAGACCACAATCCGAACGATCAGTTGGGCCGTCAAATGCCAACCACTGGGTCCGATCCTGCACCGCTCTCCGGCATTGTCTTCGCGGGAGTAAACCGCCCATGGGCGCCATCCGAAAAATCCCCGACTGCTTTCAATGACGAGCATGAGGACGGGATTTTGACGGCTTTAGAGATTTCCGAACTCGATTTGCGCAACGTCGATCTGGCCGTTTTATCGGCGTGCGAGACCGGACTAGGCCGCGTCGCAGGCGGGGAAGGCGTGCTGGGTTTGCAGCGGGCATTTCAGACGGCCGGAGCGCGGACTTGCATCACAAGTTTGTGGAAAATCGACGATGCGGCCACGCAGGCGGTGATGACGGAGTTCTACACCAACCTCTGGCAAAAGAAGCTTGGCAAGTTGGAGGCACTCCGCCAGGCGCAACTTGCCATGCTGAAGCGATACGACGCAAAGGAGCGGAAATTCCGGGGTCTCGACCTTCCGGAATCCAGCGTGCCGGCCACGCACCGCGACTCGCCGTTTTATTGGTCGGCATTCGTCCTCTCCGGCGACTGGCAGTAGATCAACGCGTTGTGCGCCGAGTGGAGGATCCAATCGGGCCGGCCCGTAAGGAATCCGGTCGGCTTTTCGGGAGGGTCAATCGACAGGTGGGCTCAAGGCCAAACGCGATTTGCATCGGCCTTAAGCTTGTGCTGCCTGTCACGACCAGTTGATCCTCGAGATCCCACGCGCTACCGTCCCGCTCCAGATATCATGTTTCGGAAATAGGCGCCGCACTACCGCTGGCTGCACCTGGCGACACACGGATTCTTTGCTCCCGCGGGGGTCGCGTCGGCTCTGGCCGCGACGCAGGAGGACCAGGCACGCGGCTTTGGAGAATTCGGCCGGAAAGGGATTGCCGACGACGCGTTGTTCGTTGCAGCTCACCGCCAGTCGCCGGAAAGGACGAAGGCCGCCCAGTAGAACGGTGAGCCACGTTTCAGGTCGGTGACTTCGTCGGCGGGAATGTCCAGGCCGCGCGAAACAAATTTGTTTTGCCGAGGATCGTATTCATGGAGCATCCGCAACTGCGCCTGCCGCAGGGCTGTGAGTTTTGAGTGCTTCTTCTGCCAGAGGTTTGTGTAGAACTCGGTCATTAGAACTCGCGTAGCCTGGTCGTCGACCTCCCACAAGCTTGTAATGCAAGTCCGAGCACCGGCCACCTGAAACGCGCGCTGTAGCCCCACCACGCCCTCGCCCCCCGCGATCTGGCCGCGTCCCGACTCGCAGGCGCTCAGCACCGCCAAATCCACCCGGTGCAAGTCCATCTCGGATGCCTCCAAGGCCGTCAGGAAAGCGTTCCCTCTGCCGACGGCTGCCCAGTTGGCCCCGGCAAAGACCAGTCCAGAGCGTATTGCTGGATTAGTCGCGATCGAGGGGCGATTCAACAACACGCCCTCGATCGCCCAAGCACGCGCTGTGGAATCGCGGTCCTTTTCTGGGGTGTCCGGAAAGAAGAATCCGTGCGTGCATACGACGAGGCACGACGCTTGAGGCGCTCGCGTTATGAAGGCTCGCTTCGTCGCCTCCTTGCGCGTGAGGACGTCGGCCCGTTCGCCGCTGAACGTGGCGTGGAACAACTCGTCCACGGCCTTAATCTCGACCGCGGTTCCCGGCAGATCGGGAAAATGATACGGGCCCACCTTGGCATCTGGATCGAGCGTTGCTCCGAAATCGATATCGCCAAACGCCAGCAAATTGGGCTTCGCGTGCGCTCCCGGGCTCGTTTGCAGAAGCTCGGGAAGCAATTGCGGCACGGGAACAGTTGCAAATGCATACTGCTCGATGAGGAACGTGCCGGGTTTGTTTCCCGGAAGGGCCCCCCAGGGTAGCCCGTTCAGCGGCCCATCCGGGGAGACGAGAACGACTTGGATCCCATCCAGCTTCGGCTCGAGCGGTTTCCATAACCGGTCGCGCAATTCCAACCCGATGGACGGATTACTGATGGCAGGCCATCCGGCGCCGCCATATGTTGCACGCCATGCGTCGATTTTCCGCTTGAGATCATCGGACGACCCCAGTGGCACGAGAATGATTTGAGGAAGGTCCGGCGCAGGACGAAGGCCACGACTCGATTATCTTCGACGCCATCGCTTTTCCCCGCGGGATGAGAAGAGAGGTGGTCGTACTCGATGATATCGACGAGTGCGGTTTGAGGCGGCAATATTCCCCGGATCTGTTTGGCGTCGACGCTGGCCCGTTGTTGAAAGAGCTGGTAAGCCCGGCTGCGCTCGGTCAATTGCCGCTCCAAGGAACCTCGCTCGGACGACACCTTTTCGATGAGTGCCGTGTTATCGTTTGCCGGCGGCGAGCCGCCGACGATCGACAGGCTCAGAGCTTGCTCGTTCACCTGCTGTAATCGGTCCAACAAGTGCTTTGTCTCTGCATCGGCGTTGTCGCGCGCCTGGCGCGCCGAGCGCAGCTGAGCGGTCACTCCTCCCTTCACGCGCAACACCCGGTCATAAATGGGACCGGGGTACGCCTTTGTACGGAGCGCTGCACAAACCAAGTGGCTGACCGTAGAGTGCGACGCAGCGGCTGTCGCAAGCTGCTCTTGCTCGGCTTGGGAGACGGACATTCGGAGCTGTTCAGCCTGGTAGAGATCGGCTGCTTCCTCGAGCACAGGAACCGCCCCTGCGGGCTGGGTTTCCGCCAGCAGCATTAACCGGCCGAGATCTGAAAGGCCTTTGGCAATCAGTGGGTGACCCTTGGGCAGCGACTTTCGCCAGGTTGCCAGCCCCTCATCAATATCGGCGCGAGCCTGCCTGTAATTGCCCTGTAGCTCGTCCACGATTGCCAGGTTAATGAAACACTTGCCGATGTCCGGATGGGTTTTCGAGAGGACCTTTTGGCGAATAGTCAACGCCTCAAGATGGCTCTTGCGCACTGCTGCGTAATCCCCTAACGCGTTTTGGGCGGTTCCGAGATTGTCGAGGCCGATCGCGACGTAAGCATCATCTGGTCCGACCGCCTTGCGATAGATGGCGACAGCCTCTGCGAAGCTGTCGCGGGCTGACGCGCGGTCTTCTTCTACGCTGCCCAGATTGTTGAGGCTCGACGCGATGTCGACGTGATCCTTAGGAAGGGCTTTGCGACGGATGGCTAAAGCCTCCAGGTAGCTCTTCCTGGCCGACGCGTTGTCATTCAAATCGTGTTGGATGTTTCCCAAGTTGTTGAGACAGTGAGCGATGTCGAGTTCGTGATTTCCGGGAAGCGTCCTCCAGATTGAGAGCGCCTCTTCAAAGCTTCTCCGGGCGGAGACGAAGTCACGCAAGTGCCATTGCTCAAGCCCCAGCGAGTTCAGCTTGTTTGCGACATCGGGATGTCCATTAGGCAGCAAGTTTCGGCGCGTCGCAAATGCTTCCTGATTTTCGCGGGCCGATGTATAGTCACCCAATTCCTGTTGGATCCGTCCGAGATTACCGACCACGTCTGCAATGGGACTGCCACTCTTGGATCTCGCTTTGCGGCTAATTGCCGCAGCTTGCGCAAGCTTTCCACGGCGGCTGGCCAGTCGCCCGACTCCCGTTGCACTGTTCCAATGTTAACGAGGCGGGCCGCGATGTCGGGATCATCGTCCGGCAACGATTGCCGACGGATTGCCAATGCCTCTTCCTGGCAACGTCGTGACGAAGCATATTCGTGGCACTGTCGATGCAAATCTCCCAGGCAGTCGAGAGTCGTCACAATGTTGGGGTGGTTTCTGGGCAGAACCTTACGGCCCATCGCCAACGCGGCCTGAAAGGCCTTGATTGCCGAGCTTCTGTCACCCGATTCCCGTTGTACGATTGCGATGTTAAGCAGCCGGCCCGCGATGTCGGGATCGTCGTCGGGCAACGATTGACGACGGATTGCCAATGCCTCTTCCTGGCAGCGTCGTGACGACGCGTACTCGTGGCGTTGTCGATATAAATCCGCCAGCGAGTCGAGAGCTGTTACAACATTGGGGTGGTTTCTGGGCAGAGTCTTGCGGGCGACGGCCAATGCTTGTTCGTAGCTTTCACGAGCGGCCGCGTCATATCCCAGAATCGCTTCCCCCCGGCCGAGGTTGCGAAGGCCTTCGACAAACTCGGCGTGAATTTTGGTCAAGGCTTTGGCACGGTTAGCCAGCGCTTCTTCATGGCTCTTTCGCGCGTCGGCGGCTTCGCCCAATTCACGCTCCACGGCTGCCACACATTCTAGGCTCAGGGCGATGTCCAGATAATTCGGAGCGGGGATTTTGCGCCGAATCTCAAGCGCCTCCGCATAGGTCTTGCGTGCCGAGGCGTAATCGTGAAGAAACCACTGAACGTTGCCAATCGTTTGGAGCCGAGTAGCCATTTCGGCATCGTCCTTCGCCACAGTCTTACGGCGAATCGTTAATTCTCGTTCAAGACTTTCGCGGGCAGCGGCGTAATCGCCCGCTTCCTCTTGTTCACGTCCCAGTTTGCTGAGCAACTCGGCAATGTTACTGCGGTTTTTGGCCGGCGCGTTCTTGCAAATGGCCGCCGCTTGCCGCAAGCTGCGAGTAGCTGATTCCCTGTCACCCGATTCTCGTTGCACGATTGCAATATTGATCAGCCGGGCCGCAATGTCGGGATCGTCGTTCGGCAACGATTGACGACGGATTGCCAATGCCTCTTCCTGGCACCTGCGCGACGACGCGAACTCGCGGCGCTCTCGATGCAAGTCCCCCAGGCAGTCGAGAATCGTAGCACAGGCGTGGTTTCGGGGGAGGACCTTGCGAGCGATCGCTAAAGATTGCTCGAAGCTCTTGAGTGCCGATTCGCCGTCGCCCGCTGCTCTTTGCACGACTGCCAGATCGAAGAGCCGACGGCCAATATCGACGTCGTCGTCCCGAATCGACTTTCTGCGAATGGCCAGCGCCTCCTCGTAACGCTTGCGGGCGGACGCGTAATCGTGCAGGTTGCGTTCGGCCATTGACACGCTATCCAGACACGTAACAAGGTAGGGATGGTCTCCGGGCAGCAGCGCACGGGCGATGGCGAGCTTCTCAAGAAAATACTTGCGAGACACGGTGTCACGGTGCAGGCTCGCTTCCAAGCGGCCCAATTCGTCCAGGCTGTTGGCGACGTCCGGGTGCATTTCTCCAAGGATCTCCCGCCGGAGGGAGAGCGCCCTTTCGTTAAGTTCGCGAGCTTTTGGCAAATCGCCGACGGAGCAGCACTGGCGGGCGAATTGATGAACCGCGTCGGCCACCAGCCAATGCTTGGGGCCGAGCAGCGCGCGCCGAGTCTCGAGAACCTCTTGGGAGAGTGCTCGTGCCTCCTTCAGATTCTTCTTCTCAGTGAGCCGGTCGATGGTTTGAGCCTTATCGTCGGCGTCCCAAAGCTGTTGCCGCTCTGTTGGCTGCAACCGGGCCAGTGTGTTGGTTAACTGCAAGGCACGGCGGGCGTCAGCGGCCATATAATGCTGTTTGCCGTATTGCCGGCACCGAATCGAAATGAGCTCCTCGCGAGCCTTGATCGCCGACGGCCAATCCTCGAGCCGCTCGTCGAGTCTGGCCGAAATCGCCAGCGCATCGGCCAGCTCCACCGATGCGTCACCGAAGAGTTGCCGGACGATTTCGAGATCGCGCTTCGTCGACGTTTTCGATTCGCGATATTTCCTTGCTGCAAGAAGGCTCGCGATCTCCCGGTCGAGTCGTTCCTTCTCGGCCAGAAGCCGCTTACGCTGCGCGTCCGAAAGCGACCCGTGGGCCTTCGTCACGGGACGGTCGTACCCACGAGTCGCCATCGGCGAAATCGTGACCGAAACCGTCAATATCATCAACGCACAGACAATTCCGCCCAGGCTCTGCCCTCTCATTGGCTTCGACATCGCTGCTCCCGACTCGCGACGGCAAGCAAAGCACGCCATCAACAACCTAGCAGGACGTGTTCACGAATTCAAAAAGAACGTCGAGTTTTCCCGCGAGCGGTGACAGTTTCTCCCAACTGCACCGATTCCTGTCATTGGGCGCGTGAGACCGGCCACTGATGGGCGCGTTAAAACCGGCCAGTCCATAGGGGTGATTGGTTCCTTATCCTCTTTCGACGTGTGCTCCGCAAGCCGTTTTCGAACACTCGCAAGCAGATGTTTGTCCACCCGAGCCGGCGCCGCAGGATGATCTCGAACAAGAACTCGCCAGATCGCTTCGGCAATTTCTTGATCCCCATGTCATCCAGGATCAGCAGGTCGGGCTTGAGATAGCGGGCCATCACCTTGTCATGGTTCTCGAAGGCCTCGTCGTGCAACAGGTCGCGCACGGCGTCGAAGATCGAGCGATACAGCACGCTGAACCCGGCTCTCACCAGGGTCAGCCCGATCGCCTGACACAAGTGGCTCTTCCCGACCCCGGTCGGCCCGACCAACAGGGCATTGCGTCGCTGGCGGACGAACGCGCCGGCCGCCAGATCGAAGAACTGCTTCCGCTTGATCGTTCGGTTGCGCCGACGAACACGCTTCCTCATCAATGGCCGGTTTTCACGAGCCCCATGCCAGGGAACAGGGAAAAATGTATGGCAAGCGATATGGAGCTGAGCAGCCAAGCGGATGAAGGACCTGGAGAAGGAGAATGCTCGGTTGAACCGGCTTTTGGCGGATGCTGAGCTGGACAAGCCATTCCTCGCAACGCGGTTTCGGGAAACTTTTGGGCCCGGCGAAGCGCTCGCAAGCCGTGCAACACGTGCGGAGTTCGCCGGGCCCGGAGCAAGTCTCTGAGCGTTGAGTCCGTCGGGTGCTGGCACAGCCTCGTGCCACCCAAAGGCGCCAGCGACAGGACCGGACGGCGAGCCTCGACTCATCGACGAGGTGTCGGCGCTGGCCACGCAGCACGGTCGGTACGGATATCGTCGGGTGACGAAGCTGCTTCATCGAAAGGGATGGCCAGCGAACCACAAGCGGATTGAATGAGATTCGGCTGAAAAAGATCGCGGTGCCCGCTGCGGCATGTATCTTGTTGAAACTCTCGCATTTCCCTTTGAGATCCGGCACTCACGGTGTTAGCCTCGTGAGCGTTCTGATTCTTTCCTTTCGTGGGGGTTCCGGTGTTTTGCCGTTGTGGTGTGCGCAGGCGTTGCGGCGTTCGCGATGCTCTGCTGCTGCTCGTGTTCGTGCCGCTGACTTCTAGGGAAGTGTTGACGGCCGTTGCGGCACCACCAGACTCCGGCCCGCCGCGCTCAGCACGGACGGCGGGTCAGCCCGCCGCAGCTATCGATCCGGCGGAGGCCGAATTCCAGCGGAAGGCCCAACAAGCGGATCAGCTGTTGACAGAGGGGAAGATCGCGGACGCGATTGCAACTGGGCAAAAGGCGCTTGGGCTTTCTCGCCAACTCCACGGAAACTCGTCCGAGCCAGTTGCGGCCGGACTGGATTGGTTGGCTCCGCTTTACGTACGTCGCGAAGAGTGGACATCCGCGCGGCAAGCACGCGAAGAAGCGCTCGCGATCCGCAGTCAGTTATATGGCGGCAAGGATTGGCGGGTGACGAATGCTCGGCTGGCACTGCATGACGTTGAGAGCCGCTCGCGATTGACCGCTGAACAACAAAGCGAGCTCATGCAAGTCGACAAAGCCGATTCGCAGGGGGGCGCCCTTTATCGTAGGGGAGAGTTCGCCAAAGCCCTTCCATTTGCGACGCAGTCACTCGACATCAATAGACGAATCCTGGGCGAACAGAATCCGTCGACCGCCGTCAGCCTTACCAACCTGGCAGAGATCTACCGGTCGATGGGGCAATACGCGAACGCGGAATCACTTTATCGACAGGCAATCGAGATTCGAAAGGCGGCCTTTGGCGAAAAACACCCGGAGACGACCACCAGCGTCTACAACCTGGCAATGCTCTTCCAATCAAAGAGAGACTACGCGCGCGCCGAACCCCTTTTTCAGCAGGCGTGCGAGGCCTGGAAACAAACTCTCGGTGAGTCACACCCCGCCTTCGTTACAGGACTCAACGGCCTGGCCGAGTTTTATCATTTAACGGGAAACTACGCGAAGGCTGAGCCGCTCTTTCTGCAGGCGCTCGACATCCGCAAGAAAACGCTGGGCGAAAAGCATCCCGATACGGCCGCGAGCCTGTACAATCTGGCGATTTTTTACCAATCCAAAAGAGATTTTTCCCATGCGGAGCACGGTTATCAAACAGCGGTCGCCATCTGGCGCGAGGTTCTCGGCGCAAACCATCCTTTATACGCAGCCGGTGTTGGCCGTCTCGCCGGCCTGTACCAGTCGATGGGAAACTATACGAAGGCCGAGCAGCAACTGCGGGAGTTGCTCGAGATTCAAAAGAAAGGGCTTGGCGAGAACAAACCCGAAGTCGTAACGACCCTCAACAGCTTGGCGTCCTTATACGCCTATTCGATGCATCAATATACGAAGGCCGAGCCTTGTTTTCAGCGAGCGGCGGAGATCTCGAAGACGATTGCGGGGGACAAAGACCCATACTACGCCTCAAATCTCGAACACTTGGCCGGAATGTACCAGGCGATTGGGAGTTGCACGAAAGCCGAGCCCCTCTTTCGTAAGGCTCTGGAAATCCGCACGAAAGCCTTGGGCGAAGAGCATCCGTTAACCGGCATGGTTCGCCGGCGGCTTGCCATACTTTACGGCGCCATGCAGCAACACGCCAAAGAAGCGGAGCTGGAGCGGCAGTCACTGGAAATCAATCAGAGAGTCTTCGGTGAAATGCATCCGGAGACCGCTAAGAGCCTGGACAGTCTCGCCGCTTCGTATCGGTTGATGGGCGAAAATGCGAAAGCGGAACCGCTCACCCGACAAGCCCTTGAGATCCGTCGGAAACTTTACGGGGAACAACACCCCGAATATGCGGTCGGCCTCGACAATCTCGCTGCGCTCTACCAGTCGATGGGGGACTACGCACAGGCAGAGCCGTTGTATCGGCAGGCGCTCGAGATTCAAACAAAAGTCTTAGGCGAGCATCACCCTCAAACGGCCGCCAGCCTGCGAGGTCTCGCGTTGGTGTACACTTTGGTCGGAGATGTCGCGAAGGGCGAGCAACTCTTTCGTCGCGCGATGGATGCCTCGAATAAGCTCATCGTCGGCGTCAAGCAACCGGACACGGCTCAGAGCCTGACTGATCAGGCGGGGCTATACCAGACGATGGGGGAGTACGCCAAGGCGGAGCCGCTGTTTCAACAGGCGGTGGAGATTCGCAGAAAAACGCTCGGCGAGAGCCATCCCGATACGGCCGCGAGCCTGGCGAGCCTGGCTTCGCTGTACGGGTCGAAGAAAGAATACCAAAAGGCGGAGGCTCTGTGGCTGAGAGTCATCGATATCCGCAAGGAGGTCCTCGGCGAGGATAACCCGCAATATGTCCACTCTCTGATGTACCTTGGCATGATGTACAACGAGGCGGGGGATTACACGAAGGCCTTGCCATTGCAGCGGCGGCTTTTTGAAATCCAAAAGCGATTACTGGGAGAAAAGCACCCGCAGACGATCGGTAGCCTGGGCTTGTTGGCCTCTGCGTACCAGTCGGCAGGTGACTACACCAAGGCCGAATCTCTTTATCAGCGGGAATTAGAGCTCCATACGACGAGTTTGGGGGAGACGCATCCATTCACGGTCATGGATCGTCGGAGCATGGCCCTGCTGTACGTCGCAATGCGGGAATACAGGAAGGGGGAGGCTTTGCTGCGGCCAGCGGTAGAAAACGCCCAGCATCAACTGGTCAACACCTTTGGCATTCTTTCCGAACAAGAGCAGCTGGTCTTCAAGAAACAGTCGAGATTGAACCTCGACGCCTACCTCTCAATTACGGGAGCGACAGAGTATCGTGCGGCCACTGAGCTACAGCGGCTCAACGATGCCGACGTATACCGGTACGTTCTTCTCGATAAGGGAATCGTGGCAGCCCAACAGTCGTTCATTCACGCCATGCTCCGCACGAAGGAATTGGCTCCCCTATTCGAGAAACTCGGCCGAATCAGCCGCCGGCTGAAAGCGTTGCAACTCTCTCCGCCTGGTCGGCCCGAGAGCTTGGCGGACTGGCGAAATGAGCTTGCCCGTCTCGAAGAGGAGCGTGGCGCGGCGCAGCAGACGCTAGCCGCACAGAGCGGTGAATTCCGCCGCCTCGAACAGTCGTTGCAGGCGGATACCGATCAGGTGGACAAATTGCGCAGGCTACTACCTGGCAATGTCGCTCTTGTCGACATGCTTGAGTACACCGATTTCAGTCCTCCCACGGCGCGTCAGGGGCCACTCAACCAAGGGCGCCGTTTTGTTGCGTTCGTCGTTCGCCGCGATGCTCCGGTCAAGCGCATCGACTTGGGCCCCGCGAAGCCGCTTGCTGACGCCGTCGGCCGGTGGCGGCAGTCGATCACCAACGGCGGCGGGCGTGCCAATTCCAACCTTGGGCCGCGGTCCGGAAACGTCGCCGCGGAACAACCGCAAATGTACTTGCGCGAGCATCTGATCGATCCGCTGTGGCAGTACCTTCAAGGCGTGGACCTGGTGCTCATTTCCCCCGATGGAATCCTCAGCCAGTTGCCCTTCGGAGCGCTGCCGGGCAGTAAGAACGGGAAGCCATATCTGCTCGAGGAAATTCAGCTGGCGATCGTGCCGGTGCCTCGCGAGCTGCCTCAATTTCTGAGTTTGACCTCCGGCGCAAAAGCGTTCGCAGAGCCGTCCCTGTTATTGGTGGGAGACGTCGATTTCGGAAGTGCTCCACGCGTGATGCCGACGGCCCGCAACAACACAGCACTGGATCGGTTGGCACACCGCTCGGCGGTGCGCGGCCCTAAGGGGTATTTTTTTAAGCCCTTGCCGGGAACGCGGGCTGAGATCGATGGAATCAAGGCCACGTTCTGCCGCCAATTCGGCGCCCGGAACCTGCAAGTCCTGACAAGATCCGAGGCGACTGCCGAGGCTTTTCGAGCGGAAGCTCCACGCCACCGATGGGTTCATCTGGCGACACACGGCTTCTTCTCGCCCGAAAGCATTCCTTCCGCGTTGAGTCCCATCGACGAGAGTCGCCAGGATGATTCCGGAGACGCATTTGACCAACGCCGACGAGTTCAGGGGTGCGATCCGGCGCTCTTGTCCGGCGTCGCCTTCGCAGGAGCAAACCAGGACTGGCAACCCGCGTCGCTCGGCGCGGCAGATTCCGGCAACGAAGCCGATGAGGGCATTCTGACCGCTTTGGAAGTCGTCGAGCTGGACTTGCGAAGCGTCGAGCTGGTCGTTCTGTCGGCCTGCGAAACGGGACTCGGGCGCGTTGCCGGAGGCGAAGGGGTGCTTGGTCTGCAACGCGCGTTTCAAACCGCGGGCGCCAAAGGCTGTATCACGAGTTTGTGGAAAGTGGACGACTCGGCAACGCAAGTTTTGATGACCGAGTTCTACCGAAATCTGTGGGAACGAAAACTCGGGAAGCTGGAAGCATTGCGGCGGGCGCAATTGACCATGCTGCGACGTTACGACCCGGGAAAGCAGCAGCTGCGTGGGCTGGACATCCCCGGCGAAACAGCCGGGGCCCCCCAGCACGGTTCACCATTTTATTGGGCCGGATTCGCGCTTTCCGGCGACTGGCGGTAAAGTCGCTAATCGACACGACGGCTCCGCTGGCGAAGCGAACTTTTCTTTGAATTCGCCGTACGGGATTGATAGTTTCAGGATGCCGCGCGTGCCGCTTGCCCATTGAAGGAGCTTTCTGTGCGGGCTTCAAGAAGATGGCAGTCGGTTGGTTACAAACCCGGCGTCGCGTGCCAAACGGTCGCGTTGGCATTTGCCTCGTCGCGACGTTCGCCAGCCATGCTGTCGCCGACCCGCCTGCCGCGCAGAAGCCGGCCGTCCTTTCGAGCGCCGAGCGCACAGCTTCGGATTGGGAAAAATCGGGACGACAGGATTTGAACCTGCGACCTCTTGCACCCCAAGCAAGCGCGCTAATCCAGGCTGCGCCACGTCCCGTTTGTGTGAGGCGACTAAGTTATCGCAACGCTTCCACCTCTTTGCAAGGCCGGCTTCTGTTGCCGGCGGTGCGGACGAATTGGGCTTTTTTCGGGGGCGCGATGCTCAACTGCCGCAGGGTGATCAGGTCAGGCCGCGGGGGGTGCGGCCTGTCAACTTGTAGACGTAGGCCATGATTTCGACGAAGACCTGGTACATCTCGACCGGGATCGCCTGGCCGACTTTGATGTTGCGGTACAGGGCCCGGGCCAGTTCTTTCCGCTCGATGATCGGCACACGGTTTTCGCTGGCGATGCGGCGGATGCTGGCGGCGATTTCGCCCATTCCCTTCGCGACGACGACTGGGGCCGGCATTTTTGTCGGGTCGTACTTGATGGCGACGGCGATCTCCGTCGGGTTGGTGATGATGACGTCGGCCGACCGCACCTGATTGAGTTCGCGGGCCTGGGCCACTTTGCGGTGGGCGTCGCGTCGCCGCTGCCGGATATGCGGGTCCCCCTGCATTTCCTTCATTTCGTCGCGGACCTCTTGCTTCGTCATTTTGAGGTCCTGCTCGAGCCGCCATCGCTGATACAAGAAGTCGAGCAAGGCCAACGCGACGAGCGCGATCGAGAGCTGGTACGCCAGCTTCACGAGTGCGCCTTCCATGTAGAGCAGCGTTGCTCCGGGCGCCAGACCGATCAGTTGCGTGACCTGCGGCAAGAGCGCCGATCGACCAGAAGGCGATCCCCACGACGATCCCCAGCTTGCCGAGGCTGACGCCCAACCGCATCAGGGCGGCGGTCGAAAAAATTCGCTTAAAGCCGGAAAGCGGGTTCAAGCGTCCGAACTGTGGGACGAGGGCCTCGGGCGCGATCAGAATGCCGAACTGGACGATGTTCCACACGAAGGCCGCCAGCATCATCGCCAACAACACGGCCAAGAGACTGGGGCCGACGGCCTGGAGAATGGTGCGGAAACGCTCGACAACGTCGACCTGATCGAGGCGTTCGTGGCCGGCCGTTCTCAGGAGTGTGGCGGTCAGCCCCGCCAGCGAGTGGCAGAGCGGAACCATCAACATCGAGAAGACGATCGCGGCTCCGAGCATCAGGCCGGCGGCCGTCAGGTCGCGGCTCCGCGCGACGTTGCCCTGCTCCCGAGCTTCCGTGCGGCGGCGCTCGGTGGGCAGTTCTGTTTTTTCGCCGTATTCATCGGTCGACATGACGCATCAACAGCCGTGGAACGCCGACACAACGCGGGACCCCAAGTGGCACGAGAGCGGCGGCGCGCAACTCATCCGACGCCGATCGTCCGCACGATGGCGTCAATTGTCGTGGGAACCAAATCGACGGCCGCCCGGGCGATCCCCGACAGCGACGCAATCAGTATGAGCAGGCTGATGCTGGCCCGCACTGGAAAGCCGACGATGAGCACGTTGATTTGCGGCACTGAGTGCCCGAGGAAGCCCATCGTCAGTGCG
This sequence comes from uncultured Planctomycetaceae bacterium, assembly GCA_963813715.1. Lineage (GTDB taxonomy): Bacteria > Planctomycetota > Planctomycetia > Planctomycetales > Planctomycetaceae > DASPSM01. The sequence continues at coordinate 843,975 of CAWFAK010000017.1, forward strand.
ACGAGCGACATCGCCGCCAAAAACGGCGCACCGACCTGGACGCCCAGCACCAACGACTGATGGATCAGGTCACGGAGCAGATCGATCGTCGGCAGACTGACGAAGGCTTCGCCCAACGGCAGTGTCTGAAACGTCGAGACGATCGCCGAAATCATCTGTAAGTGGTAGCCGGTCGGCTGCAGCACCAACAGGACGGTCACCGCGAACTGAAACAGGAACTGGCCGGTGACGGAGCCGGTGATGTTCAAACTCGGGTCGGCGATTTGCCCCAGCGAGAGTCCTGTCTGCTGATCGATCAGATCGCCTCCCAGGAGAAAACCGCTGAGAATCGTAAAGACTCCCAAACCGAGCGAAAAACCGAGCGCCAGCTCGCAGATGGCGACGCGGCCGTACTCGAGGAGTGTCCGCGCCGGCCGCAGCGTGCTCTGAAACTCGCTCTGCGTCAGGCCGGCGTTTTCGTCTTTGCCGGCGGCCTGTCGCAACGCTTCGTAGCGCGGCAGCAGCGATTCGGGGACTTCATCGGCGGTCAGGCGGCCGTCGTGATTCGTATCTAGTCGGTCGAATAACAGGCGGCTGTGATCGTGCACGGCCGGAGTGATCAGGAATCCCAAGGCCAGCACGAGCAGCACTCGGAGATTCGTCGGCACAATGCGTTCGCCGAACAGCGGTCCGACAATCATCAAGCCTGACAGACGGACGAGCACCAGCGTGAACGCGTAAAACTGCGTGAGGGCTCCCTGCATCAGCAATCGCAGGGCCTGATCGTGGACCGGTGTCACGCTCAGGCGATCGAGCAGCGAGTTCATGCGCCCCACTCCGCCTCGTCACAGTTGGGACGGGATGTTCGTGAAGATTTCTGTGGCGTAATCGACGATGCGATGCATCATCCATGGCAAGAGCGCAAGGCCGGCCAGGGACATCGCGACAATCTTCGGCACGAAACTCAGCGTTTGATCCTGCAGCTGGGTCACCGCTTGCAGAACGCTGATCACCAGGCCGACCAAGATGGCCATCAACATGATCGGCGCTCCCAACATCATCACCAGGATCACGGCGCTGCGGGTCATCTCGGCGGCCTGCTCAACGGTCATGTTGTCCTCCTTCTTGGGCGAAATCCGTCCGTTTGGAAACACCACTAGCCGGTGGCTGCCCGCACGCTTTCCAGCAGCATGCCCACCGTGAGCGCCCAACCGTCGATCAGCACGAACAAAAGCAGCTTGAATGGCAGCGAAATCAGCACGGGCGGCAGCATCATCATGCCCATGCTGATCAGCACCGTGGCGATCACCATGTCGATGACCAGGAACGGCAGATAAATCTGAAAGCCGATGACGAACGCCGTCTTCAGCTCGCTCAACATGTAGGCCGGCAGCAGCACGACCGAGTCGACCTCTTCCAGATCCTCGGGCAGCGAGGCCTTTTCGTTGGGATGTTGAAACTCGAAGAAGGTGATCAACGCCTCGAGATTATCGGTGCGCTGAATCTGCTCGATCATGAAGCGGCGAATCGGACGGGCCGTTTTGTGGAAGGCGTCTTCCAGGCCGATCGGCTGCTCGCCGGCTGGCGGGTTAGAGTACGGGCGAATTCCTTGCTCGTAGGCTTCTTTCCAGACTGGCGACATGACGAGGAACGTCAAAAACAGGCTCAACGACATCAGTACCTGGTTGGGCGGCAGCTGCTGTGTGCCAAGCGCTTGCCGCAACAGGCTGAAGACGATCACAAAGCGAATGAAGCACGTGGTCATGATCAGAATCGCTGGCGCGAGGCTAATCACCGTGAGCACCAGCATGATCTTGAGCGTCGACGAAAGCCCGGACGGCGAGAGCATCTGCTCGACGTCGACGGGCAGACCACTCTGATTGGGTGCCGGCTGTGCCGGGAATTTCGGCGCCACCAGCGGCCGATCGAGCGACATGCCTTGACGCGCCGCTCGGTCCCCGCGCGGCCGGTTGAGTGAACTGTGGACGCTGCACGGGTTGTTGTGCGGCGGTCCCGCGCGGAATTGCGGCAATCACTGCACCAGCCACCAGCGCGGCGATGGCGATCTTGCCGCGATGGGATCCCAGTCGAATCGCTCGCAGACGCTCAGTCACGGAACACCTCCGCCGGGCCGGCGTACGGCGCATCCGTGAATGGTGCGCTGGGGCTCGAACCGCCACGCAGACGGCGGATCAATTCCTGTTCCGGATCCGGTCCGCGAACGTCGGGCGACTCCGAGGCAACGACGGGCTCGGAAGCCCGCGGTGGATTGCGATGTGGCGGACTGCAATGGGCCGGGCTGCCAGGCGATGGACTGCGACGCGGCGGCTCGGCATGCCGTACCTTCGCGGTGGGAGCCGCCTGTCCCTTGATTAAGTTGAAGAATGAGGAGCCAAGCCCCTGGCCATTCCGGGTCGGTCGACACATCCCGGCCACGAGGTCGACTTCGACGGGATCGCTCAGCTCGCCGATCCCCTGCAGCCCGGCCGGCGATGAGCCGACGACCAGGATCCGCGAGCCGATCCGGAGCAACAGAATCGACTGTCGTTGATCGAGATACCGCCGTCCGAGCACCTCCAGGACCTCGTTTGGCAGGGATTGGTTGAACAGCGGCGCGTGACGGCGAAAGAGGCGGGCGAGGACAAGGATCAGTCCGATCACGACGATCAACGCGCCGACGGCCGACAGGGCGCCGGACATCGAGGATTTTGGAGCGGAAGAGCTCGGCGTCAACGACGCCGAAGTCTGAGGCTGCCGCGCGCGTTCCTCGTTGTGCTTCTGCGCGAGCTCCTTCCAGGTCTTGTGGTGGGACGTGGGCGTCGCTTCCGCAGCAGTCCCAGGTGTGGAAGGTGGCGCGGCAGACGTCGCGGCGGGCGGCGAATCGGGTTCGGGAGCCGGCCGCGAAACCGAATGTCGGGTTTCCGGACGCGGATTGACGATCGGTGCATCCGCGAAGGGATCGCTGGAGCCTGACTGCGCGACAGCCGAGCTCGCAACAGAGACGACGGCGGCCACTGCCCCGAGCAGCCGCAGCAGTCGACTACAGTGCCGGTGCGACAATTTCGGCCACCCGCACGCAGAAGTTGTCATTCAACACCAAAACCTCGCCCCGCGCGACCAGTCGGCCATTCACCAGAATGTCGACCGGATCGCCGGCCAGTTTGTCCAGCGGCACGACCGATCCGGACTTCAATTGCAGAACTTCCTCGATCAACAGTTCGGTGCGCCCGAGTTCGATCCGCAAGTCGAGTTCGACGTCCTGCAGAGCGTGGAGACCCACACCATCGCCTGCCCCCGCCGCCCCGTGATCGAAGGGCCGAAATTCGTAGGCCGCTGGAGAACCCAGCTCGGCCGGAATCCCGCTGCGCCCCGGCAACGTGGGCGAAACCGCAGCCGCCAGCCCTGCCTGCACTTGTTCGAGTAGCCGTTCGGTCGGCGATTTCTCTTTCTCGCTCGCAGACGCCTGGCCCGGGCGGCCGGCCGGTCGTCCGACGGGGCTGCCCGGAAGCGGACCGGCATCGTCGGCAGTAGCCTGACGCAGGGGCGCCGAGCTTCCGCCGGAGGGGCCGGACCCGGCAGCCTTCAGCAGTGCTTCAATTTCTTCGGGTTTGAGAAGATCGTCCGCCATGACGCTCCCATCATTGCTGCATGACCCGAATTTCGCTGACGATGACTTCCTGGATGTAGGGCTCGGGCATCACGTTGTTCAACTGGCTCTTCATCTCACGCTTCATCAGCTCCAGCTGCGGGTCGCGCAGGTCCTTGATGCTCGACATCCGCACCACCTTGACGACGGCCTGCCGCAGCCGCGCCTTGAAGCGCTCGCTGGCGTCGGCAAAGTGCCCCTGGACGTCCGTGCCGACGGTGGCAAACAGCTTGAAGCTGACGTTCCACATCTGGGCATCGTCAGGCTCAACTGAAACACTGAAGCTGCCGACCTCGACTTCGACGACGTTTTCGGACTTCGACGAATGCGATTCTTCTGCATGGGCCGCCCCGCCCTCCCCGGATTGCTCCGTGGGAGCGGCGGCGTGTCCCTTGGGCAACAGGAGCGCGGCTCCGACGGCCGGCAGGACCATCACGCCGGCAATAATCGCGATCAGCTTGACGCGTTTTCCGCCCAGCAGCGATTTCTTCGCCGCCGCTGGGGCAGGCGCCGCCTCGGCTGCCGCTGGTGCGGGGGTAGCCGGTGCTTGTGTCATGGCGAACCGTCACTCTTTGCGGTCCCACGGAGAGCGATCGGGTGTCGCGGTGCTCGGCCCGCGGCAAGAGCAGGAGCCGGATCGGTCCGTTGGGCGGCGGAATATAGGACCGAATCCGAAATAGGTCAACACGTTCTGATAAGCGGGGAAAACCCGAGCGGCTCGGCAAGCCGATGCATTATGGAGGCCAAACGCCACCAAATACGTGCCGTTCCGACACGCAATCCGTACAATAAACGGCAGAGCACCGCCGGGCGGAAAGTGGCGGCGCTCGGTTGCCAGTCTCAAACGAAGGAGAGCCAGCTCCATGCAGCGCTTTAGGCAAATTCCTTTGCGGACCAGCGTTCAATCGTCCGAAACCGTTCGCGTTGTCCGTTGGGCCGGCTTGCCGACGTTGGGCCGCGGACGCCGGGCATCGAGCTGGCTTGGGCCGCTGGAACTGTGCTGCCTGATACTGGTATACGGGAGTCTTGGCTTTTCGGGCTGCGCGGCACCCTTCGATCGACGACCAGGTGCAGGCCGCAGACGACAAACGGCCAGCGGGCGAAAAGCGTCACCAGGAGAAACACCAGATGGTTCAAGTCCGTGTCTTCGATCGCAATGGAAAACTCGTCGGTCCCATCGAAACTCCTCACTTGGATTTGAGCACGGCCGAATGGGAACGGCGGTTGACCAAAGACCAGTTCCATATTCTGCGCGCCCAGGGAACCGAACGGGCTTTCTGCGGCACGCTGTTGGATAACCACAAAGAGGGCGTTTATGCCTGTGCCGGCTGTGGATTGCCCCTCTTCGCGTCCGATGCGAAGTTCAATTCGGGGACCGGCTGGCCCAGCTTTTTCCAGCCGATCGCTCGGGAAAACGTGATCGAGCATCAGGACCAGTCGCACGGGATGACGCGGTCGGAGATCCTGTGCGCCCGTTGCGGCGGCCACTTGGGACACGTCTTCGACGACGGTCCGCGCCCCACGGGACTGCGGTTCTGCCTCAATTCCGAATCGCTGAAGTTCGTTGATAAAGACAAGCTGGCCACGCTGGCCGACCCGGCCGCGGAGGCCGTGACCAAAGACCACAAGGCGACGGCCGTCTTTGCCGGCGGTTGCTTCTGGTGCACCGAGGCTGCCTTCGAGCAGCTGAAAGGCGTGTCCGACGTCGAGAGCGGCTATGCCGGCGGCGCGAAGGAGACGGCGAACTACGAGCAGGTGTCCAACGGCGACACCGGTCACGCCGAATCGATTCGCGTCACCTACGATCCGCGGCAGATCACTTACGATCAACTGCTCGACGCCTTCTTCAATTCCCACGACCCGACTCAAATGAACCGCCAGGGGAACGACGTCGGCAACCAGTACCGCTCGGCAATCTTCTACGCGAACGAGAACGAGGAACGAGCCGCGCGGGCGAAGATCAAGCACTTGACCGACACGAAGGCGTTTCCGGATCCGATCGTCACCTCGCTCGAACCGCTCAAGACCTTCTATGCGGCCGAGACCTATCACCAGGACTACGCAAAAAAACATCCGAAGCAGCCCTACATCGCCTCGCATGCCCTGCCCTTGGCGGAAAAGGTCCGCGAGAAGATGCCCAACTTGGTCAAGCCGGAAGACGGCAAGTAGCCGGCGGGCGCGGCGAAGAAGGCGATCAAGGTGCTGCGTGCGCGTCCTCTGCGCGCTCGGGGGGGGCGATCGGTCTCGGTGGCGTCTAGCGCCATCGAAGAGCCCGCGCTCACCAACGTTTTGCATCTGCGAGCGCAAGTCGGTAACTCGACCTTGGTTGAACGTTTCGCTTTGGACCACTCAGCCACGCACACTGTTCCCAAGCCGACCGCTCCGCCGTCGGATCCGGAACGACAGCCGAGCTGTCGGCTTGGGAAAGGTGGATGTACACAGCTCGTCGAGAATTCCCCCAAACTGATCTTGGCCGAATCGAGACTTTGTGGCTGAATGAAAGAGGCGGTTGCGCGCGAGCGCCTCCGTGCGCCGGTGGACGTCCGTGTGCGTCCTGGCGAACGACCTGACCGGGGGCGGCGCGGTGGGACCGGTTTCGACTCACGAGTGCTCGCAGCAATCGAGGGCAACGAATTCGTGGTCGTCTCCCAGATCAAGCCGCCCGTGCGAACGGAAAAACAACAGCGAACAAAAGTTAGGTCTCGCCGGCTGGTCAGATCGCAGCCCCGCCGTTCTTCGTTCGTCACGGTGGGTCCAGTTGTCCCGGCGGGTCAACCTGAAGTGGACCCGGCGTGACGGGACCCTCACTTTTAATATAAGGGGGGCGCGGAAAAGTGGTCCCACCGCGCGACGACCGGGGTTGGGAAAATTGGTGGTCATTCGTGGTGTGCCGGCGGCCCGCGAGCGGGCCTGGTCACTTCGAAGTTCCTGCTTCGATTCCCTCCGCGCGAGATCCACTCAAGATGACCGGTCGTCACGACCGTCCGAGAATTCGATGCGATCAAAGAGCTCTCGCTCACCCCCTTCTGGCGAACCTGTCGACCTGTCTTCCGCACCAAATGGTTTCCGCGAGACGCGCCTTTCCCAGCAAACCCGCTTCCCTCGGCGGAAATCGGCTAATTTTGTTGTGGTTTGGCCCGCGGCTTTCAGTGAGTCCGGTCGAGCCGGTAATCGGTCCGTAACGTCGGACCGCCGCAACTGACCAGTCTCCCCACCAGTCGAGGACGCCGATATGCCCAGCAGCGAGCCAACACCCTGTTCCAAGTGCGGTTCAACCAACCGAAGTTATGGCACTTTGAAGGGCCTTTCCGAGGTCAAGTTTTACACCGGTGTGACCCTGATGGACGCCGTCATCGGCGGCGATACCGTGATCGCGCTGGCCTGCCTGAAGTGCGGCGACATCGAACTCGTGCTGGAAAAGGTGCCGCGCGAGTACGCGGAGCGAATGGAGGGGAAGGCCTAACGCGTCGTCTCGCTCCGTCTCTCTCTTCGTCTGGAATCCGCTCGATGGAACGTCCCGCAGCGCCAGCGAAGTCATTAGTCGCTCGCACGGCCGCGACCATGCAGGTGTACCGCTGGCCGATTGCGGTCAGCGCGCTCATCCTGATCGTCCATCCGATTGTCCTGCGGCTCGAGGGACGCCGCTGGTGGTGCGCCTGCGGCCGGCCGTTTCTTTGGTCGGGGAACGTCCACAGCAGTCACAACTCGCAGCACCTGGCCGATCCGTACAGCTTCTCACACGTCGAGCACGGGATTTTGTTCTACGGACTGTTCACGTGGCTCTGGCCACGGATGTCGGTCGGCTGGCGCTTCGTGCTAACGTTGGCGGTCGAAGCCGGCTGGGAGATCCTCGAGAACACGAATTCCGTCATCGATCGCTACCGCGCGGCAACGATTTCGCTCGACTATTTCGGCGACAGCATCGGCAATTCGATCGGCGACGTGCTTTCTTGCCTGATCGGATTCTATCTCGCGAGGCGAATCGGCTTCTGGCCCTCGTTTGCGGTTGTCGTCGTGACCGAGCTCGTCATGCTGTTTTGGATTCGCGACAACCTGCTGCTCAATATCGTGATGCTGCTGCACCCGTTCGACGCGGTGAAGCAATGGCAGAGCGGCGCCTAAGTGGATGAGTTCACGGCGATTAATATTTCACGAGCGTGAGCCACGCCACGCCGAGTGACGTCGTCAAGATGGTGAGCGGCACGCCCACCTTCAGATACTCGCGGAAGCGGATTTCGATCCCGCGCCGCCGGGCGCTTTCGACAACGATCAAATTGGCCACCGATCCGAGAATCGTCAGGTTGCCGGCAAACGTGCTCGACATCGCCAGGGCCAGCCAGGCACTTTCCCGAGTGGCGGCAGGCACGCTCTGTACGACCGGTTCGAGCAGGAGGACGGCGGGGACGTTGCTCACGAGGTTGGACAGCCCCAACGTAACGAGGCTCAGCACGTCGACCGGCCGCGTCAACAGCCAGGTCCAGCTTTTGACGTTCCAGCCCTCGACGACGTGCACCTGGAATGCGTGCACAACGATAAAGAGCCCGGTGAACATCACCAGCAGGCTCCAATCGACCTCGCGATACATCTTCTCCGGCTTGATCCGTTCGAGCAGCACAACCGCCGCCGCTCCCAGTGCGACCAGTTCGAGCGGGAGCCCAGCGAAAAACAGCACGACGGCTCCCAGCGTCACCACGATCGACTTGATCTGCAGCGTCAACAGTCGTGAATGGCGGGAGATTCGGCCGCCGGAGTCGGCGTCAGGCTGCCGAGAATCTGGCGTGACGGCGTCGCGATTCTGGACCGGGGCAAGCTTGTGGCGATAGACGAGCCAAACCACTAAGTAATTGATGGCCAGTCCCAGAAAAGCAATCGGCAAGAGCCGCGCGGCGAAACGCAGGTACGAAATCCCCGAGTGAACACCGATGTAAATATTCTGGGGGTTGCCCGTGATGGTGCCGGTCGAGCCGACGTTGGCGGCCGTCGCCAGGCCGATCAGGTGCGGCATCGGATCGACTTTCATGCGCCGTGCGAGGTGCAGCACGAGCGGCGTCAGCGCGATACACACGACATCGTTGATCAAGAATGCCGACAGCACGCCTGACAGGCCGATCGTCACGGCTAACAAAGCCCGCGGAGAAGCGAGGGAGCCGGCGGCAAGGTCGGTCAGCCGTTGGAAGACGCCGGAGAGCCGCAGCGACCCGACGACGATCATCATCCCCAAGAGCAGGAAGAGCGTCTTGAAGTCGATCGACTCGGAGCTGGTCGCGTCCGCTAGCGAGAGGATCCCCGTGATCAGGATGAGCACAGCCCCAACGAACGCGATGCCGGCCCGATCGATCCGCAGGCCGGGAATTTTCCCCAGCGCCAGGCCGCAATACGTGAGGGCAAAGATGACCCACGTCAGCCAATAGACTCTGTCGCTCACCCTGCAATTCCTGGCTCGAGGACGTGGCCCGTCTTCCGTCCGCGTGGCTCGTCGCTGCCGCCTTTTGTTTCCGGCATCATCGTCAGGAAGACTGTGGCGGCCAGCGCGGCGATTCCGGCGAAAACTAAGAAGAAGCCGTTATACCCCAAGTGCTCCGCCAGAAAACCGGCCCCCAGCGGCCCAATCACGCCGCCGACCGCCAGGGCCGTCGCGATCAGGCCGGAGAGGGCATTAAAGCCGCCCTTCCCTTTCGTCAAATCCGCGCAGATGGCCACGATCACCACACCGTAGATGCCCGCCCCGATCCCGTCAAAGGCCTGCAGCGCGACCAGCACCCAAGGATTGCTCGTCAGCGTATAGAGCAAAATGCGGATCGGTAGCGCCAGGAAGCCGATCGCAAACACGGGCTTGCGGCCCCAACGGTCGCAGAGGAAACCGGCGGCGACGGCGATCGGAATCATCACGGCCTGCGCGACCAGCACGACGGCAGCCACCTGCACGTGGCTGCCCCCGAGCTGCTTGATGTAGGCTCCCAGAAAGGGCATCACCGGGGCATTGGCAAGGTGGAACAGAGCGGTCGCCGCCAAGAGCACGATCACCCGCCGATCGTGCAGCAATTGCCGCAGTCCCCCACGGCCGTCTTTCGCGTCGCCGGCTCCCGTCGCTCGCTTTTCGTCAATCTCTTTCTCGCGGATCACGAAGACCGAAGCCGCCGCCAAAATCGAAACGGCCGTCACCGCGAAAAAGACGGACGTCAGGCCGAGGGCACCCACGAGCACCATCGCCAATACGGCGGACGCCAGATTTCCCGCATGATTCCAGCCTTGGTTGTGTCCCATCACGCGACTGAGCGCCGCGTGTCCCACGAGCCCCAACGCCAGTGCCCCCAAGAGCGGAGCGAAGAACGCCTGGGAGACGCCAGCGATAAACAGCAGCGGATCGAGCGCGAAGGACGAAGCCGGCACGAGCGGCAATAGGCCGTACGCAAGTCCCAGGATCAGCGAAGCCCCGGCCAACAGCGTTCGCCGCTGGCAGACTCGGTCGGTGATCATCCCGGCGGGAGTCTGCATCAAGAACACACCCAACCCCGCGCAAGAGATAGCCAGCCCAATCGCCACCTCCGACCACTTCTGCTCTTTCAAGTAATCGCCCAGGAAGGGCATGACGACGCCCGTCACCTCGGCGAGGAAGAAGTTGGCCGCATTGAGGCCGATGACACTCTGCCGAGAAACCGGGGGCACGGCGGCTTCGGCACGCTCCGATTTCGCTCCGTCCGCTTCAAAGTCCAAAGGCGCCGCCAGAGCTGTATTCACGGGGGCTCCCTGCCCACTCGGTGGGCGATTCGTTCCCACTCGACGTCGCCCGCGGTGCCGACTTCAACAAAACACGCATTTCAAGGGTCGCGGTCCGAGCATCGAGATGATGCGCGGGAACAATGCAAAGGGCATACCGGGAGGCGCGGCTCCACCGATTGGAGCGATGGCGCGGCGTCCGGCTGTTCGCCGGTCCGCATGAAGCCGTGCCCGGCTCCGCGATAAATCACGGAATCGAACTTCTTGCCCGCGGTCCGCGACTCGCGGATCAGTGACCGATCCATCCGCTTCGACACAACCGCGTGCTACCGCTTCGAGCCCGCCCCTGCGGGAACGCTCTTCGCGCGTCTCGAGAGGGGTTGTGCCAGAGTCGACGCCAACTCCATCTCCCAGAGCTGAGGGAGAACCTTCTTGAGCTCCTTGGCATTCCGCGCGTCGACCTTGTTTCGTTGCGACCACCGGATCATGCGCCCGGCATAGTCCTGGTATGGCAGTAGTATCCCTTCCTGCCAGGCGGACGCGAGATAGAGCTGATATCGGCTTTCGCAGACGATGGGGAGTTCGACGACCCGGCACAGCGGGAGGCTCAGCACGTCGCACATCCCCTCAGCCCACATCGCGCCGCCTTGGCGCAGTGGCTTGGCCGCGAGAAAAGCATGCGGGATCTGGATCGTGAGGCACTCTTCCGGCTCTTGTCTGCGCTTGCGGTAACTCCAAGGGATATTGATGAACGGCCAGCTCTCATTGGGAAACCCATTCTTCCAGCCGTTTTCAAACGACCAGACCGGATCGCAATCCCGCCCCCCTTCGTCGCTCGGATGGCGAAATCCAATCACAACTCGTTGGCCGAAGGTTTTGACCGGGTTAATCCCCGTCATTTCTCGCAGCCGATTCCAGGCAGTCTGAATTTGCTTGACGACGACCCGCGCTCGCTGGAACTCCGCGCGAGGAAAGACGAACACCAGGTCGTCAGTCCGCACGACTCCGTCGCATTTGCTGTATCGGATATGCCAGCAGGAGTCTTCTCTGTCCTCCGCGGTTCGCTGATAGGCCGCGAAGTTAAGTTCGTCGGCTTGGACCGCGGTCGTAGCAATCACACAAACCGCCAAAGCTGGGAGCGCAGCGATTCGCACGGACGGAGCCTCGGTTTGTCAGTGCCGGTGCCGGTGCCCAGCGCGGCGAGCCCCGGACTATCTCGCTTAAACCTTTGAAAGGATCTGTTTCACGCGCTGCCAGGCCTCGGTGCGCGCTTTCGCGTTGTCTGGGATCGCACCCGGCTGCTCACCGGTCCGCATGAACCCGTGGCCCGCCCCGCGATAAGTCACGGGCTCGTACGTCTTGCCCGCGTCCGCGGCGAAGCGTTTGGTGGCATCGACCGTGACCGTGATCCGCATGTCCTTCTCGCCATAAAATCCGTAGACCGGGCAATGCAGGTCCGAGATCTGCGGCTGCTGCGGCGGACGACCGTAGAAGACGAAGGCCGCCGCAAGATCCTTGCGATGAGCGGCGTAGGAAAAGGCCATGCCGCCGCCCCAACAGAAACCCGCGACGACCACCTTGCCGTTGGCAGCGGGGAGACGCTTGGCGTAGTCGAAGGCGGCGTCGAGATCGGTCATCACCTGCTTTTCGGGCAGGCTCGAAATCTGGCGGAGAGGCTCGCCGCCCTTCGGGTGGCCGGACAGAAAGTCGGGTGCGATGGCGATGTAGCCGGCGGCGGCGAATTCATCAACGGCCAGCTTGGCCCAGTCGGTCAGGCCGAAGATCTCGTAGACCACGAGCACGGTCGTCGCCTTGTGAGCAACCTCGGGATAGGCCACGAAGGCTTCCACATTGCGCGATCCCGAGCGGATGTTGACGTATTCGCCGTGCCGGGACGATTTGGCGAGTTTCTCCTTGGCCCAATCCTGGGCGACCGCGCTCGACACGGTCAACCCGCACACTGCCGCCAACACAAGTGCTCGACGCATCGAATTCTCCCTAAGGTGTCCCACTGCGTTCCGACTTCCGGTAGGCCAATCCACGGTGCGGCCGAAAGAATCAGTATGCTTTGCCTCTCGCAGGGAGGCAACCGGGAACACTAGACAAGCGCACGGGCCTCGCCGAGGGAGTTCCGCTCATCGCCGGGTGCTCGCGCCGTCGATTTCGACCCGCGCCGAACATCGGTTACAATGCGAGCCCTCTCGCGGGCGAGGCTTCTCGCTAAACGACTTTCCGATCGCGCTTCTCGAGATCGTGCCGTTACCGATGCCCACTGCCCTCTTGACTGGTTTTCCCGGCTTCCTCGCGTCGGCGTTCCTGCCCGATTTCCTTTCGCGCACCGACGCCCAGACCCGCGTCACCTGCCTCGTGCAATCGCATTTTCGCGCGATGGCTGAAGACCGGGCCCGCCGGATCGCTGACCGGCATCCGGAATGGAAGGACCGCATTCAAATCGTCGAGGGCGATATCACGCAACCGCAACTCGCCCTCAAGGACGGCATCAAGGAGCTGCAGGCCGAGACGCACGAGGTCTATCACTTCGCCGCCATCTACGACCTGGCAGTGCCTCGACCGCTCGGCATGCGGATCAACGTCGATGGGACGCGGCACGTGCTGGATTTCATCGCCGGCTGCCCCGCCTTCGATCGCCTGCACTATGTCAGCACGTGTTACGTTAGCGGTCGGCACCCAGGCGCGTTTACGGAGCGCGATCTGTCTGTCTGCCAGCGGTTCAACAACTACTACGAAGAAACAAAGTACTTGGCCGAGGTCGATGTCCAGGAGCGGATGAAGCACGGGCTGAGCACGACGATCTACCGCCCCTCGATCGTCGTCGGCGACAGCAAAACCGGCGAAACGCAAAAGTACGATGGCCCGTATGGTGCGCTTCGCTACCTCGTCAGCTGGAAAAAGACGGCCCCGATGTCGACCGTGGGCAATCCCAAGAAGTTCCACGTCAATTTTACCCCGCGCGATTTTGTGGTCGCCGCGCTGTGCCGGCTGAGTGCCCTTCCCCAGTCGCGAGGCAAGGTCTACCAGCTCTGTGATCCGGAGCCGCCGACGGTGGCCGAGATTTATGAGATCTTCTCGCAAGCCACCGGCCGCCGCGTGTTGCAGATTCCAACCTGGGCCCCCTTGATGAAGGGGCTGTTGCGGATCCCGGGAGCTGCGAAGGCCACGCATATCACGCCCGAGTCGATCGACTATTTCACGCATCCGACCGCGTACACGTGCGAAAACACGCTGGCCGATCTCGCCGGCACCGGCCTGAGCTGCCCGCGTTTCCGCGATTACGCGCCGATGCTCGTCCGCTTTATGCAGGAACATCCGGAAGTCAGCGACAAAGCCATGCATTGACGGCCGTCTTCGGCAAGCAACCCGGCTCCCGGCGCGGTTTTTGCAGTCGTCTGGGGCGGGATTTGCGCCCGGATTGTCGCCGCTTTTTCCCGCGAGTGCGCATGAGTTATCAGCCGATCGAAAACTACGGCATCATCGGGAACATGCGGACCGCCGCTCTGGTCAGCATGCAAGGGTCGATCGACTGGTTCTGCTTCCCGCACTTCGATTCGCCGAGCGTCTTCGCCCGCATCCTCGACGACAAAAAGGGTGGCCACTTCAGCCTCGGCTCGACTCACAAGGACGCGCGACACAAGCAAGTCTATTGGCCTGATACCAACGTGCTCGTCACGCGGTTCCTCTCGCCCAACGGCGTCGGCGAAGTTCAGGATTTCATGCCGATCCTGGGACGTTCGGCCGGGAACGAAAACAGTCGCCTCATCCGCCGGGTGCGCGTGTCGCGGGGCGAAATGGAGTTCCGCGTCGACTGCGAGCCGGCCTTCGACTACGCCCGCGCCACGCATGAAACGGAACGCCAGGAGTACGGCGTCATTTTTCGCTCGGACGGGCTCACGCTGGCGCTTTCGACCTCCGTCCCGCTGCAGCGCGACAAGCGCAGCGCGCATGCCACGTTTCGTTTGCGCGAAGGCGAATCGACCGTCTTCGTGCTGCGGGAACTGCGCAACGACGAACAATGCATCAAGGCGCCCGACGAACACGAAAGCGACGAACTGTTCCAGAAGACCGTGCAATACTGGCGGAACTGGCTCGCGCAATGCCAGTACGTCGGCCGTTGGCGGGACATCGTCTATCGGGCGGCCCTTACGCTCAAGCTTTTGACCTTCGAGCCGACCGGAGCGATCGTCGCCGCGGCGACCTGCAGCCTGCCGGAAAAAATCGGCGGTCCGCGGAACTGGGACTATCGCTACACCTGGATCCGCGATGCGGCCTTTTCACTCTACGGTTTGTTACGGCTCGGCTTCACCTCCGAAGCGTCCGACTTCATGGGCTGGCTCGATGCCCGCTATCGCGAGCAACAAGGGGAGGGCATGCCGCTCGGCGTGCTCTACGGGATCGACGGCCGCAGCGATATTCCCGAAACCACGCTCGATCATCTCGACGGTTACCGTGGTTCGCGACCCGTGCGGATCGGCAACGCCGCCTACGGCCAGATTCAGCTCGATATTTTCGGCGAGCTGTTCGATTCCGTGTACTTGTTCAACAAGTACGGCTCTCCGATTTCCTACGACGGCTGGAAACATTTGCGCTCGCTGCTCGAGTGGCTCTGCGACAACTGGCAGCAGCCCGACGACGGCATCTGGGAGGTCCGCGGCGGAAGGCACGACTTCGTCTATTCGCGCCTGATGTGCTGGGTTGCCCTCGATCGGGGCCTGCGCCTGGCCGACAAGCGATCGTTCCCGGCCGACCGGAGCCGCTGGCTCAAAGTCCGCGACACGATCTACGAAGAGATTCTCACCAAGGGCTGGTCGGACAAGCGGCAGTCGTTCATCCAGTCCTACGGCAGCGACTACCTCGACGCGTCGGCCCTGATCATGCCGCTCGTCTTCTTCATGGCGCCCAACGATCCGAAGATGTTGAAGACGATCGATGCCATCCGCAAACATCCGGCCGACGGAGGGCTGACGTCGGACGGGTTGGTGCATCGTTACGACGTCCAACGCTCGCCCGACGGCGTTTTCGGCGAAGAGGGCACGTTCAACATGTGCAGCTTCTGGCTCGTCGAAGCGCTCACGCGAGCCGGCCGAACCGATCCCAAGCACCTCGAACGGGCCCGGCTGCTATTCGAGCGGATGCTGGGACACGCCAACCACCTGGGCCTCTACGCCGAAGAAACGGGCCCCAGCGGCGAGGCTCTGGGAAATTTCCCGCAGGCGTTCACCCACCTGGCGCTGATCAGTGCCGCGTTCAATCTCGACCGCAGCCTGGGCACCCGCGGCTGAGGCAACTTTCGCGCGGGAATCCGTTTCCCGGACTGCCCGCACCGACGGGTCGGGTTGATTCATCCCACCAACCCGAAGCGTCAGCGAGGGCTCTCGGATCCCATCGAATTCCCGCACAGGCTCGCGGCGAGCCATGGGCACGCCGCGGATTACCGCGGAGACGGCCTAGCCCGTCCGCCGGCCTCGCAGCCAGCGCGGCAGCGGAAACGCAAACGTCGTCGGCTCGCAGCCGATAAAGCCGACGTTGAGGAAGTTAGCCATCTGCCGCGCAATGTAGCGGGCGCGGTTGTAGGTGATGTTCGACAGCAGCACGGTTTGCCGACCTTCTTCGCCATTCGAGCAGACGCAAAACATTGCCTGCTGATTCTGCGCCCATCCCATCGTCATTTCGATTGTGCGAATCTCGCGGCGCGGCTGATCCCGATTACCGCGCCAGGGCAGCGGCTGGTGGCGGATGTGGACAAACTCGTCGTCGATGAGAATCCGCGTCGAGTTCAAAAATCCGGAGATGACGTAATAGGTCAGTCCCACGCCGACGGCCACGTGCAACAGCGGGAATAACAGCGGCATCCACATCATGCCCTGCGCCGGGCGGGCCAGCGCCATGGCGTACCAAAAGACGAGGAAGCCGTCCCAGAACACGCAAAAGAAGGCCATGAAGATCAAGATCGGGTGAAACCAACTCAGCCGGATGAAGAGCTCGCCGCCGGGGCCCACTTCCCGCACCACTCCCCCGGGGCAACCCAGCTCCGGCTCCCCCTTGGTCGCCCCGGCCGCCTGTAGATTTTCGATCGAGAGCCGAAAGATCCGATTGCAATTGCCGCACTTGGCGACGAGTGCCGCAATATTGATGTCGGCCGCCGGCACCAGAGCGTGGCAGCCGGGACAATGAACGCTCTGAGGCTCCATACGCCAAAGAGAATAGCGGACGCCCCTTGTTTCACAAGCGGAAGTTTCTAGCCGCCGTGCGACATCACGGCCAGGCGCCGCGCAAAGCGGCCGCCCTTGACGGCATTTCGACCAAACCGTAAGTTCACGTGAGCCTGCGGTCGCTTAGCTCAGTTTGGTTAGAGCGCCACGTTGACATCGTGGAGGTCACTGGTTCGAGTCCAGTAGCGACCACTCGCCCGCTTCAGGCGCACGTCCTGGGAACCCCGAGCCGATCGGGGTTTTCTGTTTTTGCGAAACGCCTCTGTGCCCGCGACTGGAGGTGAGGACGCGGGGCACTCGAGAGTGCAACGCGGTCAAGGTGCGTCGTGTCCGCCACCCAGTTTCAACTCGACGACACGATCGGCGCGCTGGCTTCGGCGGCTGGGCCGACTGTTCGGGGAATTGTTCGAATTAGCGGCCCCCGCGCGCTCGAGAGTTTAAACGGTTGGTTCGAGCCCGCGGACTTCGAGCGTTGGCAATCGGCCCACGGAGCGACAGCTCATGCGGGCGGACTGCGGCTCGACGGGTTGCGGTCGCCGCTGGGCGTTACCGTCTATACGTGGCCCAACGGGCGCAGTTACACGGGCCAGCCGCTGGTGGAGATTCATGCCCCAGGGTCGCCGGCGCTCTTGGAAGCCATTTTGGCCCGGTCGTTCGCGGCGGGAGTGCGGCCCGCGCAGCCGGGTGAATTTACCTTGCGGGCGTTTCTGGCTGGCCGAATGGACCTGCTGCAGGCCGAGGCGGTGCTCGGCGTGATCGATGCCGCGGGCGAGGACGCGCTGGCGATCGCGCTGCGGCAGTTGGCGGGCGGGATTTCCGGCCGCATGATGCAGGTTCGGGCCGACTTGATCGATCTCTTGGCCGACCTGGAGGCGGGGCTCGATTTTGTTGAGGACGGCATCGAGTTTGTCTCGCGGGCCGACTTGGCGGCGCGAATCGGTCACGCTCAATCGACGGTCGGCGAACTCTTGGTGCAGTGCCAATCGCGGGCTCAGTCGCAGGGTCGGCGTCGCGTCGTTCTGGCCGGACTGCCGAATGCCGGCAAAAGCACGCTGTTTAACGCCCTGCTCTCTCGCGACGCGGCACTTGTTTCCGCGGTCGCCGGCACCACTCGCGATTATCTGAGCGGATCCGTCGACTGGTCGGGGGTGGCCGTCGAGCTGATCGATACGCCCGGCTGGGAGTTTTTTGATGCGACCGATCGGGAAGCGGGCGATACCAGTGGTTTCGCGCGTGAATTGACGCGAAGGGCGCAGGAGCTCGGGGGCGAGCAGCGCGACCAGGCCGACCTCGTGCTTTGGTGTTCGGCGGCCAACGCTGGTGCAACGGAGCAGCGGGACGATTTCGAGCTGCGTCGAAGGGCAATCGACAGCGGTCGCCCATGGTGTTGGTCGAGACGAAGTCCGACTTGCGTGAGCCGTGTGCGAATCTCGACGCTGTTGGCAGCTCGCTGCCGGTTAGTGCGAAAACGGGAGCCGGGCTGGACGAGTTGGTTGAACGCTGCGCCCGATTGCTGAGCGACGCGTTGCCGGACCGTGGGGATGTAATCGGGACCACGGCCGCACGCTGTCGCGAAAGCCTGTCCGCCTGTCGCGATGCGCTCGGACGCTCTCTGTCGGCGGCCGAGTCAAACCGAGGCGACGAAATCCTGGCACTTGAGCTGCGCGAGGCGCTCGAGCATTTGGGGCGTGTGCTGGGGACGGTCTACACGGACGACATTCTCGACCGCCTCTTCAGCCGCTTCTGCATCGGCAAGTGACTGGCGGCCGCGAGCGTCGACGGCCGCCGTTGTTCACTCGGACGTCGGCTGGGAGCTGCGAGCGGTGCGGACCCACGTATTCTCGCGACGAAAGGGAAACGTTGCATAGAGCGGCAGCTTCATCACCACGTAGACGGGCACGCTGAGCAAGAAGCGAAATGGAATCTGGTCCCGGGCGAACCACCACCAGGCCAGTGCGATAGAGACGGCCAACAGACCGAGCGCGGCCGCGCTCACCAACGCGGGCATACCGCCGGCGCCCAGGGCGAACGCTGCCAGACCCGCCATCAAGCAGGCCAGGTTGAGCGCAACGACGAGTGAAAGCGGCGGCACCGCCAAGTCGACGAGCATGGCCGCCAACCCAATGCGGCCGGTCCGCACAAACGCCCGCGCCAGGCGGGGAACCTGGCTCAAGAGAGTGTGCAAATGGCCGTGCTCCCAACGGCGTCGCTGACTGGTGAACGCGGCCGCTCGGTCCGGCAAGGCGGCAAATAACACCGCCTCGTCGCAATAGGACGGCGGCGAACCGGCGAGCGCCAAATCGACTGCCAGCTGCATGTCTTCGACGATGTTGCCTCCCTCGAAAGAACGCGATTGCAAGGCCGCCCACGGGAACGCAGAACCCGAGCCGGTGATCAGGCAGGGAAATCCGAGCCGGGCCATCGCCAACGGCCGTACGCGGTTCTTGACGAGCACGGCGAGCGCGGAGACGACGTCGACCGCTCGCGGCTCAGCCGGCGCGGTCATGAGATAGCACGCCTGGGCCGGACGACTCGTGGCGGCCGCGTGAGCGACGAGCGCGTCGAGACAGCCGGGCACAAGCCGGCAATCGGCATCGACGACAACGACAAATTCCGGCGGGCTTCCGGCCGACAAATGTGCCAGGCCAGCCTGAAGAGCGAAGCCTTTGCCGCGCTGATCGAGGTGCGTGCGCTCGACCACTTCGGTTCCGTCCTCACGGGCGACACGAGCCGTGTCATCGGTGCAATTGTCGGCCACGACGACGAGCCGATCGCCCGGCTGCATTTGCGACGAAAGCGATTCGATCGTGCCGCGGATCCCCAGTGCCTCGTTATGGGCGGGGACCAAGAGCGCGCAGGCCGGACGAACTTGACCGAGCCCGGCCGTTTGCTCCCGATCTAAACGACGACGCTTTGGGAGCGCTGCGACAGCCACTTGCCCCGCAATCACCAGCGCGGGCCACGCGACCAGCAGCGCCGCCGCCGTTAACCCGGCCGTGATCCAGAGCATTGCCAAAAGTTCCGCGGCGTTCGCAGGGGACGCGCCGATGTCTCAGCCGATCAGGCCCATCACGGGTGCGTCGAGGTCGATCAGATCCTGGATCACCTCGTGACCACGATTCGAGATCGGCGTGCTTGGAGAGACCGTGAAGAGCATGCCGTCGGCCCGCGCCGCCAGCAGCTGCACGTCGGTCTGATTGTGGGTCGAAGGTCCGGCGACCAGGATCATCGAGTAACGGCCGCGCGACAGCTCGAGCAAATCGGTGACCCGCCGCGAGGCGAGACCCTCGCGCGGCATCGGACAAACACCGCCGTGAATGCAGTCAACTCGCGTGTATTTCGTGTGCAGCACCAGGTCGCCGATTTCCAGATCCTCATTGCAGAGGTAGTCTGAAATACCGAACGTGGCCATCTGCGCCTCGGCCGAACCGTCGACGAGCGTCGGATCGAGGGGCCGACCCTCCGGCGTGCGGTGGGGCGTGCCGTGGAAGAGCGACGCGAGCACCGAGCGGCTGTCCGCCAGCGTCGCCCCCGCGTCAACGACCAACACCAGCTCTTCGCGCTCGGCAAAGCAGACGGCCAGCTTGCAGATCAGGCCAATCGGCGATTCGTTGTGCTCGAGCGGGCTGAAGACGATGACCGCACCGGGCCGCCGCAACGATTGCTGAATTCGTAGCGCCAGGAGGCGGAGCGAGTCTTCGCCATCGTCGCTCGTACGGGCTAGCGAGAATTCGCCGCTGGCCTTGCGCCGGTTGAGGCGGCTGCTCAGGGCGCCGCGACTCAACAGGGGCAGACCGAAGCGGCGGGCCGTCTCGTCTGCCGGGCTTTCCCGGGAGAGGAAATACTCGGCCCCGAACACGGGAGCCACGAGCACGAGGCTCACGCCGATGAACGCCAGGGCGAACAGCTTTTTGAACGTGGTCTTGGCTTTGCCGTCCCACGTGGCTTTGCAGACGATCGACAGCTCCTTGACCGGGCTGGCCTTGATCTGCCGCAGCGCCTGCAACTGCCCGCGAACCATTTGCTTATTGTAGACGGCCGCGGCCAGATCGTCCTGGAAGGCCTTGGCCTCTTCCACCTGCGGCCGGATGGCGTTGTTGGCAGCCTCGAGCTTTTTCTTCGTGTCGTCGATCTTGGCTTTGAGGTCGGCCACTTCATCCGACCGCGTTTTGAGTCCCAGTTCGGCCCGCTTCTCCTCTTCCGTGATCTTGTCGATCTGCGTCGACTGATCGCTCATGTCGGGCGTAACGTAGGAATTCAGCCAGGGGAACGAACTCAGGTTCTTGCCGACGGCGTCGACCAGTTCCTTGAACTTCATGGGCGAATCGTAGTCGCCGATCTTTTTGGCCAAATCGTCCATCTCGCGGCTGAGCCGGGTGAGCGTCTGATAAGGCTCACTGGCCGGGTCGTACTTTTCGAGATGCGCTTTGACGTTGCTCTGCTTGGCCTCGAGCATCTTGCGATTGAGGTCTTTGACCTCGGCGATGCGCGACGCCTTGTATTCTTGAATTTGTGTTTTGAACGTGGTCTCGGCCAGCCAGGCGGAATTGTGCGCGGTCGTGTATTGGCGGAGCGTGTCCGGCAGCTGCGTCTGGTCGAACTCGGTGCCGACCATCTTTTCCCTGTAGTTGCGGAGCAGCTTGCGGCTGTTTTCTTCATTGGCTTCCGCGCGGAACAGCTCTTCCTCGGCGTGACGCACGTGCTCGGTGGCCCGGTTGCGGCGGTCTTCGACGGCCCGCTGCACGTACATTTCCATCAGGTCGTCAAGCAACTCCTTGCCTTTCGTGAGGTCGCTGGTGGTCAGCAAGAGCGTGATCATTTTCGACTTGCCGTCGGCCGCCACGTCAAGACTGTTGGTCAGGCCCAGCACGTCTAGCTCGTGAGCCATGTTCCGCTTCTCAATCACCGTCTGCAGAAAGGCCGGCGATTGGATCAGCTCGGCGTGCGCCTCCACCGGCTCCATCTGGTAGGCGTTGGTTTTGGTCATCTCGGGCAGGCCGTGATATTCCAGCTCGCCTTTGAGGTTGTAGCTTTCGGTGGAGAAGATCTGCCCGACGAAGTACGCCGGCCCCAAGGCGACCAGTCCGCAAATGGCAATCAGCCACCATCGCTTCCGCAGCGTGGCCTTGATGAGCGGCTCGCGCTCCTTGGGGGCCAGCGGGCTGGCCTTGGGAGTCGAGCGGGGGGCAACGTAAGTAGAGAGAGCGGTTCCGGGTTCCGGGCCCGTTGTACCGACGTCTGAACCCTCGGGCACAGACGTGATCTCAATATCACCGGTTGCCATGAAGGACCTCTCGATTGTTCGCGGTGGTCCCGTGCGCTCCATCGCTTCCCGTCTGGCAACGGAAAAGCGTCGGGGATCGGGCAGCCATGCCGCGGGCCAAGTTCCGTCAGCCGCGACTTCCGGGGCGATCTGCGGAACAGGCCCAAACCGCCGGTGCGGTGATGTCCCCCGATCGCCGCATCTCCCTGATGCGGTGGAGGCTCCAGTTTAGGCACCCCTTAGGCGAAAGTAAATGACGCGGCGTCCCCGGATTCTAGGCGGGCTGCGGCGACTGAGCGGAAGATGCGGTCCGCCGGCCCGCGCGGCTCAAAAGGCTTCGCGCGCGGACGATTGCGGCAAGTCACTAGCTCCACAAACGCTGAGTGTTTCGTTCGCCTCGCCCTTGTCGCTAGCGATGCTGCGTGAGGTAAACGAGGAGGGCCGTTCCCAAGAGACCGAGAAGAGTGGCAAACGCGATTTTCCAGCCGCTGTACGGCCGCTCGCCGTCGACCTCGCCCGTGCAAGCGTTGACCAAAACCTGATAGGTCCGGTCGCGATAGCGGTAGGCCAACATCCAGACCGGCAGCAGGATGTGCTTGAACGTGATCGCCCCATATTGCGTACGGATGCTGTCGACTTGTTGTTCGTCGCCGCCGATTCGCTGCCGCACGTCCTGCTCGAGGGCCGCGTCGATTTCGCTCCGCGCCAGGCCGAAGCCGTCCCCCAGCTCGACGTCGTACGTCCGCGACACAAAACCCGCGAGCACTTCCTGGGAAAACGGACGGCACTTCTTCAGGGGCCATGGCGCCAGTCCGTCCAGGAGGTTGCGGCGAATTCCGCCCGTCGCGGCGATCAGCACATCGTCGAAAAAACGCTGGAACTGTCCGGAGACCGGCCACCAGCGTGTGCGGCGGACCTGCTCCTCCTTATCGCCGTTGCGTACGGTTTCCCAGTAATACTCGCCTCGCTGGCCATCGTAGGCGCAGGCGGTCATCGCGTCGTACGTCCAGAAGGGCAAGTAGACGCCGTTGAATTTGCCGTTCGCACCGCGTTTACGAAATTCATTCGGTGCGAACCAGCGCGAGCGAATCCACCCGCTGAGGTTGCCGGCCGCCTGCTCGCGAGTGACGGCGAAGGTCAACAAGCCGTCGACGGGGATCCGCCAGCCTCCCGAGTGCACGTGCTCGCGCTGCACCTGGCAGCCGCAGTAGGGGCACTCGGAACTTGTCAATGTGCCCACAAAGACAATGTCGGCGCCGCAGCCCTCACAACGGATGTGGTTCTGGGTTCCTTCCTGTTCTTGCTCCGCGCTCCGCGTGGCCGCCTGTTTCTTCAACTGCGCGACCGTCGCCTCGAAATCTTGCTCGGCGACTTTCGCGTTCGGCGGGACGACGACGTCCTTTTCAAAGCCGCAGTGAGGACACTTCAGCCGCTGGTCGCCGATGTTAAAGACCAGCTCGGCTCCGCACCGCTCACAGGGAAACACGCGGCCCCGCCCGGCATCGATCGTGTGGCCCTCGGACGTTGACGAAGGCGAAGCGGCCGCGGCGACGTTCGGTTGAGCGGGTGCGTCCGGCGGTTCGGCGCTGGCGTTCATGGAGCGTCCGCGAAATGAATTTGCCGACTGAGGGTTGTCGTTCGGCGGTCATGCGGGCGCGTAGACGTTCTGCGCCGCCCGCGTCGATCACAGTGGAGTCGCTTGCGGAGTCCGAACGGCCGTGTTATTTCGCCGGCACGGGCGGAGGAGGAGGCGCGGCGGGAGGAGCCGGCGGTGTGGCGAAGGCGCTGGCGATTTGCGGCACTTGTCCGGCCGGTGCCCACTCACCCATTCCCGTCGTCCACACGAGCGTGTCCCGAGCGATTTGCCCCTTCGCGATGCCGTCAGCCAGTTGCTGGGCCGTGAACGGGCCTTGCTGCTGCCCGTTGATGGCCACATGCCAGGCCGCAGCGCCGGGTACCGGAGGGGGACCGGAACTCGGAGCGCCGAATGCGCCGGCCATGCGGTTGGCCATGGCGAAGCCCATCCCGAGCCCCATTCCCTCGGCTGCGCCGCCACCCGACGGATTGCTGGCCGCGGCCGTGATCGCCTGCCCGGTTTGAAATTGCTGAAAGCGGTTCATGTCGCCGATGACGCCCATGCTCGAGCGCGTGTCGAGGGCTTTTTCGACGTCTTCGGGCAGCGAGACGTTGACGATCATCAGCTGCGGAATGTCGAGCCCGTACTCCTTGTCGACTTTCTCTTCGACCTTCTTCCGCAAGCCGTCCGAAAGATCGCGATAGTGAGCCGCCAGGTCGAGAACGGCGACATGCGAGCTGCCGATCATTTCTGCAAATACCGACACGATCATCGATCGCAACAGCTCGGTGACTTCATCGGCGTCGAATTCGGCATCGGTTCCCACGAGTTCCTGCAGCAAGGCCTTGGGATCGACCGCCTTCACCGTGTACGTGCCGAATGCGCGCACGCGGACGGGACCAAAGTCGGCATCGCGGAGGATGATCGGATTGGGCGTGCCCCACTTGAGATCGGTGATCTGCCGGGTGGAGACGAAATAGACCTCCGACTTGAACGGGCTGTTGAAGCCGTATTTCCAGGCTTGCAGTGTGCTCAAGATCGGCAGGTTTTCGGTGCCGAGGGTGTAATTCCCCGGCTCGAAGACGTCGGCGATCTGCCCACGGTGGACGAAGATCGCCTTCTGCCCCGGCCGGACGATGAGCTGAGCCCCGTTCTTGATTTCGTTCTGATACCTGGGGAACCGCCAGACCAGTGTGCGGTTCGAATTGTCGACCCACTCGATGATGTCGACCAGTTCGGTGCGGAGTCTGTCGAAGAGTCCCATCACAATCTCCTGCCGGGTCTGACGTCTTTCGCTGTCTGAGCCTCAACCACCCATTCGCTAATTTGAGCCGATTCTATCAACCCTCAAGTTTGACCGCTGCCAAGTTCAACCGCCCGTTCGACGGCGGCCTGCCCGGCGGACATACCCATTCGAAGGGCGGGGCTCGCTGCCGCCGAACTTGACGGCAAGTGGACCGCAAGCCACTAACGCGGAGGGACCGCCATCGGCTCAATAGAATTCGCCCAGAAGGGGCAATTCCGACGACGACCAGTCAGCGGAACCGGCATTTCAATCGGTCTGAGGCTGGTTGCCAAAATGGCATCTTGCCGACTAAAGTTTAACCCGTCGGCACTTGCCAAATTGACAGGAGCCCGAACCGGGCCATTTGGAGGGAGATCCGCAAGTTATCAATTGGCAATAAGTTATACCCAACACAATCCGTTCGCGAGCTTGGCACGTGCTTTGCCTTATGCGAAGTGTCACTGTCGAAAAGCGCCCAGACTGCGGCTGCTTGAAAGTGACATCCCGAGTGCGTTAGAAGATGGCGAACTCGCTCCGAAATACACAGCAGAGAAGTTGAATGCGGGGTCAGGGCCGCTTCGCGGTTTTTGACCGTGGTTAAAGGAGATCACCATGGCGGTGCAAGGCGAAAAGATCATCGGCATCGATTTAGGGACTACCAACTCGGTCGTCTCCGTGATTGAAGGGTCCGAGGCGAAGGTCATTGCCAACCAGGAAGGAAATCGTCTTACGCCGAGTGTCGTGGCCTTCACGGACAAGGGAGAGATCCTGGTCGGCGAGCCGGCCAAGCGGCAGGCGGTGACCAACCCCAAAAACACGGTCTACTCGATCAAGCGGTTTATGGGCCGTCGCCACAGCGAGGTCGAGACCGAAGAGAAGATGGTTCCCTACACCATCGTCGGCGGACCGAGCGATTACGTGAAGGTGAAGGCGGGCAACAAGGAATACACGCCCCCGGAAATCTCGGCGCTCATCCTCCGCAAATTGAAGGAAGCGGCCGAGTCTTACCTGGGGCACAAGGTCAACCGCGCGGTGATCACCGTGCCGGCGTACTTCAACGATGCGCAGCGGCAAGCCACCAAGGACGCTGGGCAGATCGCCGGCCTCTCGGTTGAGCGAATCATCAACGAGCCGACGGCTGCCGCGCTCGCGTACGGACTCGAAAAGAAACGCGAAGAGAAGATCTGCGTGTTCGACCTGGGGGGCGGTACATTCGACGTCTCGATCCTCGAGGTCGGCGACGAGATGGTTGAAGTTCTCTCCACTAATGGCGACACCCATCTGGGCGGCGACGACTTCGACGAGACTTTGATCAACTTCGTCGCGGATCGGTTCAAGAACGAGAACGGCATCGACCTGCGCAAGGACCCGATGGCCCTTCAGCGGCTCCGCGAAGCGGCCGAGAAGGCCAAGAAGGAGCTGTCGCAGCAGCCGACCACCGATATCAACCTGCCATTCATCACGGCCGACCAGACGGGGGCCAAGCACCTGCAGATGAACGTCACGCGGGCCGAGTTCGAGCGGCTGATCGATCCGCTGGTCGAGCGGTGCCGCAGGCCGGTTGAGCAGGCGCTGCGCGACGCCAAGCTGTCGCCCAAGGACATCGACGAAGTCGTGCTCGTGGGCGGTTCGACCCGCGTGCCGAAGGTCGTCGACTTCGTCCGCCAGCAGTTCGGCGGCAAAGAGCCCCACAAAGGCGTCAACCCGGACGAGGTCGTTTCGGTCGGCGCCGCCATTCAAGGTGGAATCATCGGCGGCGACGTCAAGGAGATGGTGCTCCTCGACGTGACCCCGCTGTCGCTGGGCATCGAGACCGAAGGCGGGATCATGACCACGCTCATCGAGCGGAACACCACGATCCCCGTCGAGAAGAAAGAGGTCTTTTCGACCGCGGCCGACAGCCAGACCGCGGTGACGGTGAGCGTGTTCCAGGGCGAACGGAAAATGGCCCGCGACAATCGGTTGCTCGGCCAGTTCAATCTCGACGGAATTCCGCCGGCGCCGCGGGGCGTGCCGCAAATCGAAGTCAGCTTTGACATCGACGTCAACGGCATCCTCAAAGTCTCGGCCAAGGATATCGCAACCCAGAAGGTGCAGACGGTCAGCATCGAGAAATCGAGCGGGCTGTCCGAGTCCGAAATCGACAAGATGCGATCGGATGCCGAGTCGCATGCCGAGGAGGATCTGCGCAAGCGAAAACTGGCCGAGGCCCGCAACCACGCGGCGCGGCTGGTCTATGAGACCGAGAAGTTGATGAAGGAGCACTCCGACAAGCTCGATGGCGGCTCCAAGTCGGCGATCGAATCGTCGATCGAACGGGTGAACAAGGCGGCGGCCGGCGAGGACGCCGGTGCGATCGAGTCGGCCGTCAAGGACCTCGAGCAGGCAACGCACGCCCTCTCGAAGCACATGTATGAGGCAGCCTCGAAGGCGAGCGCCTCGGCCCAGTCGCAGCCGGCCGGCAATGGTCACGAGGAATCAGGACACACAGGGGACAACGTCATCGACGCCGAGTTCGAGAAGACGTGATCGGCTGATTTCTCGAGTGACCTGATCGCTCACAAACGGGCCGCTCCGCGGTCCGTTTTTTTTGGAGGCATTCCCTATGGCATTTCGTTTCGACAAGCTGACGGTCAAGGCCCAGGAGGCCATCCAACACGCGCAGGACGTCGCCGAGCGGCACGGACATCAGCAGTTGCAGCCCTTGCACCTGCTCGAGGCCCTGCTGCACGAGGACCAGGGGATCGTGCGCCCGTTGCTGCAGAAGATCGGCGCCAACGTCGGTCAGCTCGAAACGATGATTGCCTCCGAGCTCAATCGTCAGCCGAAAGTCTCCGGCAGCAACGCGCAGCTGGCCGCCTCACCAGCCACGGGCAAGGTGTTGGACCAGGCCCAAAAACTGGCCGACCAGATGAAGGACTCATTCGTCTCAACCGAGCACCTGTTGTTGGCACTGGCCAACTCGGGCGAACAGGCGCAACGTCTGCTCGATCTCAACGGCGTTCGCGAAGCCGATCTTTTGACCGCCCTCAAATCGGTGCGCGGCACTCAGCAAGTGACCGATCAAAACCCCGAGGACAAATACCAGGCACTGCAGCGTTACGCGGCCGACCTGGTCGAGCTGGCCCGGCAAGGCAAGGTCGACCCGGTGATCGGCCGCGATACGGAGATTCGCCGCGTGATCCAGGTGCTGTCGCGGCGGCGCAAAAATAATCCGGTGCTGATCGGCGAGCCGGGCGTCGGCAAGACGGCCATCGTCGAGGGGCTGGCGCACCGCATTGTCCAGGGGGACGTGCCGCAGAATCTCAAAGACAAGCGGGTCATGGCGCTCGACATGGGGGCACTCGGTCGCCGGAGCGAAATACCGCGGCGAATTCGAGGACCGCCTCAAGGCCGTTCTCCGGGAAGT
Organism: uncultured Planctomycetaceae bacterium; assembly: GCA_963813715.1. GTDB lineage: Bacteria > Planctomycetota > Planctomycetia > Planctomycetales > Planctomycetaceae > DASPSM01. The sequence continues at coordinate 872,077 of CAWFAK010000017.1, forward strand.
CGGGGAATCGGAAGGCCGCGTGATCCTGTTCATCGACGAGCTGCATACCGTCGTCGGCGCCGGGGCGGCCGAAGGGGCGATGGACGCGTCGAACCTCTTGAAGCCGGCCCTCGCCCGCGGCGAACTGCACTGCGTCGGCGCGACGACGCTCGACGAATATCGCAAGCACATCGAAAAGGATCCGGCGCTCGAACGGCGATTTCAGCCGGTGATGGTCCAGGAACCGAGCGTCGAGGACACGATCTCGATTCTCCGCGGCCTTAAGGAACGCTACGAGCTGCATCACGGCGTCAGAATCACCGACGACGCGATCATCGCCGCGGCCACGCTGTCGGACCGATACATCAACGACCGCTTCCTGCCCGACAAGGCCATCGACCTGGTCGACGAGGCGGCCAGCCGGCTGCGGATGGAGCTCGACTCGATGCCGGCCGAAATCGACGAAGCCAATCGCCAGCTCACGCGCATGCAGATCGAGTCGCAGGCCCTCTCGCGCGAGACCAGCGGCGACAGCAAGCAGCGGCTGGGCGAACTCAAACGCGAAATCGCCGACCGCGAGGAAAGCGTTAACGCGCTCAAGAGCCGCTGGCAGGCGGAGAAGGACTCGCTCGGGCAGCTTAAGCCGCTCAAGAGCGAGATCGAGACGTTGCGGCTGGCCTACGATCAGGCGTTCAACAAGGCCCAGCAGAGCCACCTGAACGACGACTACGTTCGCGCGTACGAAGCAGAGCAAAAGCTCCGCGCGGCCGAAAAACGCCTCGGTGAGCTGGAAGCCCGTTTCAAGGAAATCAACCAATCGCCGGGCGAGCGGCTGTTGCGCGAAGAGGTCACCGAAGAGGACATTGCCCGCGTCGTCAGCCTGTGGACGGGCATCCCGGTCACGCGGATGCTGCAGAGCGAACGACAGAAGCTGTTGCGGATGGAGACCGAAATTCACAAGCGGATGATCGACCAGGACGAAGCGATCGAGGCCGTGGCCAACGCCGTGCGACGTTCTCGCTCCGGCTTGCAGGATCGCAATCGGCCGATCGGGTCGTTCATCTTCCTGGGGCCCACGGGCGTCGGCAAAACCGAGCTGTGCAAGGCGCTCGCCGAGTTCCTCTTTGACGACGAGCGGCACATGATCCGCATCGACATGAGCGAATTCATGGAGCGGCACTCGGTCGCGCGGCTGATCGGCGCACCTCCGGGCTATGTCGGCTATGAGGAAGGCGGCCGGCTGACTGAGGCCGTCCGGCGGCAACCCTACAGCGTGGTGCTGTTGGACGAAATCGAAAAGGCCCACCGAGACGTGTTCAACGTCCTGCTGCAGGTGCTCGACGATGGTCGGCTCACCGACGGCCAGGGACGCACGGTCGACTTTTCCAACACGATCATCGTGATGACCTCCAACATCGGCAGCCAGATCATCATGGAGTTCGCCCGCCGCGAAGACGAGGAGTCTGACGGCCGCGAACGTGAGAAAGATGAGCGCGAGCTGCGGGAGCGGGTGATGGACGTGATGCAGCGGGAGTTCTTGCCCGAATTCCTCAACCGCATCGACGAGGTGATCTTCTTCCACCCGCTGGGAAGGGAAGAGATCCGCCAAATCGTCGACCTGCAAATCGTCCGCCTGCAGCATCAGCTGGAGGAGGAAGGTTACGCGATCGACGTCACGCCGGCGGCAAAAGAACTGTTGGCCGAAGAGGGTTACGACCCGGTCTACGGGGCGCGACCGCTCAAGCGCGTGATCCAGCAGCGGCTGCAGAACTCGCTGGCCAACGAAATCCTGGCCGAGAACATCGCGGAGGGCTCGACGATCCACGTCGACGCCACCCACGGCAGCCTGGTCTTCAACACCGAAGCCCGCGCCCCGGCCCAGAAGACTTGACCGCGAAGGCAGTGACAGCCCGGCGAGCCGCCAGCGTGAGCTGGCGGGTGCTTCTCTTAGTTTTCTCAGAGGCGCAGAGACCTAATTGCGTGCCCAGCGCCAGTTGCTAACGCCGCGGAGGTTCACGATGCGATCGGCCGGCCAACCACCGCGGTAGAGTTCGACGATCGTTTCAGCCGCCATCTTGAACGTGTCGTACTTCGACTCGTTGTCCATGCCGGCAACGTGCCCGGCGAGGAGCACGTTGTCCAACTTAAGCAGCGGACTGTCGACCGGCAGCGGCTCAACCTCGAACACGTCGAGCCCGGCGGCCCGCAGATGGCCGGAACGCAAGGCGTCGCACAGGGCCGCTTCGTCAACGAGGCCTCCACGGGCCGTATTAATCAGCACGGAACCCGGCTTCATCTTCGCCAGCGTCTGCGCATTGATGAGGTGCCGTGTTTGCGGCGTCAGCGGCGAGTGGATCGAAACGTAGTCGGACCGCGCGAGCAGATCGTCGAGCGAGACGATCTCGATCGGCCACTTCGCCAGGAATTCGGCGTTCGGCTGCGGCTCGAACGCCAGCACCTTCATGCCGACGCCGATGGCCCGCGTCGCCACCGCTTGCCCGATGCGGCCCAGGCCCACGATTCCCAACGTCGAGCCCATCACCCGCGGGCCGGTCGCCCGCTTCCATTTGCCCTCGCGGACGCGGCGGTCGGTCATCGGAAAGCCGCGGGCCACGCCGAACAACAGGGCCAGCGTGTGCTCGGCCACCGAATGGTGATTGACGCCCGGCGTCGTGCAGACGGCGATGCCGGCCCGGTCGCAGGCGGCCAGGTCGATGGCGTCGAAACCGACGCCCGATCGCGAGATCGCCCGCAGCGCGGGGAGCGCCTCGATCACCCGTTGTGGAGTAGGGTTCCGCCCCGGCGATGACGGCGTCGGCCCCGGCGAGCGCCTCGATCAGTTGCTCGTTCTGGCGGAGGTCCCGTGCTCGCGAGACCTCGCTGAAGCCGATCCCCGCGGACTTGAGAATCTCGATATGCGGCCCGGAGCCCGAATCGATCGACGTTCCGACGACTTGCGGCATCCCCGCTCTTACCTTACGGCCGTGCGGCCTGCGTAGAGCCCTGGATATCGCCCGTGGCCGTGAAGGTGATCGGCTCAGGTCGTCCGGCGATCGTCACGATGAATTTCTCGGTGAACTGACCGGATGTGTTCGGCGCGGTGAAGGCCAGCGACAGCACGTGCACGGCCTTCGCTTCTTTGCTCAAGGCGGGCATGCGGAAGGCCTGACGGTTCGAGTCGCACTCGACCTTCTCGATCACGAACGGTTTGTTGCTCCGCAAGAGGACCGTCTTCGTCGATTCACCGCCGGGGGAGACGGTGCCGAGCTGCACGACCGACGGGGTAATCGTCACGTCGCCTTCGACCCGGGCCTGCACCAACAGAGGAATCTCGCCGCCAGTCGCGTCGTTAGTCACAAGGGTCATCTGCTTCCGCAGAAAGCCGACCGGAGCGCCAGGCAGCAGCGACACGTCGAGGCGGTAGTTGACCGTGCCGCTGGGGTCCCGCGCAGTCTGCACGACCTTGGCCTCAATGTTCGGATCGCCCGTGACCACCTTGCCGATCGCCCAGTCCGGACGGCCCGCATAGGCGATTTCGATCGATCGATCGGTCTTCGTGCCGACGGTCACCGCGCCGAAGTTCACCGAACCCGGTGTGAAGACGACGTCGGAGCGGATATAGACCTGCACCGGAATTTTGACTTCGGCAAACCGCGGCTGGCCGAACTGCACGGTGACGGTCGAGGTCTTCAGGTGCTGGAACTTGTACGTGTCCATCGAGATCTCGACGATCGTCTCGCCGCCGGTCTTAACCGGGGTCTGATCGAACCGCGGGGCCGTGCAGCCGCACGACGTGGTGACGTTCGAGACCTGGATGTCCTGCGTATAAAGGTTCTTGATGTGGAACTTGTGGCTGACTTCCGCGCCCGCGCCACAACGCCGAAGTCTTTGCTGGTCGAGTCGAACATCTTCTTCGCCCAGTCGTTCGGATCTTCGACGACTTGCTGTTGGACGATCTCTTGGGCCCGGACCGCAACCGGCGCGGCGGCGAGCACCACGGGAAGCACTACGAGCGAGCAGCAGCGCAGGGTCCGGATCATCGCATTCTCTCGATTCTGGGGAAGGGACGATGCACAAAACGCCTACGCAGGCCGGTCCAGTTTGTGCGTCGAGCGCGGGGTTGTTTCTTCAAGAGCTCACAAGCGACGGCCGCTCGGTTCAGAGCGCCTCGGTTCGGCCGCTCCGTTTCGCCTCGATCTGAGCCGGATCAGAACGTTCCACTCGGCGAATGCTTTCCACTGGCAAATCGGCCGGAGACCGCGGGGAAGTTAATGCGAGACTTATGAAATGTCAATGTCTTACGGCGTCAGCGGTTGGCGAAAGATTCGTCGCGAAAAACCGTTCTAATTTTACGCGCCGGCCCCCCTTCACGGAAGACGACTCTGGCCTCCAAATCGGTCGCGGCGCCGGAATCGGCACGATCGTTCGAACCACGTCTGTCCCACGGAGTTGGGGCAGCGGGCGTTACGCGGCAAGGCTTCGCGCATGAAGGAAAGCGTGACGAAAAGGAGGAAAGGAGCCGCCGTGTGCGCGACTCGTTCGATTCAAAAAGCCAGGCCGCGGTCGGTGATCTCGAAGGGGACGATCGATTCGTCGCACGCGCTGCCGCGGTGCTTGGCCACGTAGAGGGCGCGGCTCGTCCGATTGCCCTGATGGACTTTGCCGAGCAGGATGATCGTGTTGGCGTTGATTAGAACGTCGCCGGATTCGATCGAGCGCGCGATCAGCTGGTCGAGCAGCACCTCCTTCGAGGTGCACAAAAGCACACAGCCGATCGATCGCGGATCGTAGGGGTGCCGGGCGACCTCGGCTTCGTTAGCTCGGAACTGTGCTCGAAAGAGGTCGCGGGCCAACCAGTCGGCATCTTTTCGCAGGATCTGGTGATAGACGTAATCGAAGACGTGGAACTGAAACGAGTCGCTGGCCCGATCGGTCGGCTCGATGCCGTCGATCACACACCGCCGGGCGCCGTGAATGAAGTTTCCGTAAAAAAACGCGATGCTGCGGTCGAGCTTGCGCGACAGCTCAATCCTCCACTCGCGCCATTCTTCGCTCTCAAGGTCGCCGATCGACACTCGCCGGCCAGTGCGGTCGAAAACGTGCAAATAATCGCACCGGGCTGCTGTCGGGTCCCACACCTGGGCCGGGTCGAAGGGAGCGTCGGCGGATCGCTGCGACATCTCCCATCCGAACAGCCGGCGGGCGTATTCGCGATGGTTCTGCGAATCGCCTCGCGACGTCAAATCGAAGACGAAGCCTCGCTGGCCTTCCTGAAATTCGCCAGCCCGAGCGAACTGCAATCCGAGCTGAGTTTTGCCAATGCCCGTGGCCCCCAACAGCACGGTGAGCGTGCCGGGAACGAGGCCGCCACCGAGTAGACTGTCCAGCCGGTCGATACCAGTGCGGAGGCGGGCACTTGAACCGGGAATGGGCTCAGGCATGATTGACTGCGAACAACGGCTTTCGTTTTTCAAGCGAGCAGATTTTTTCACCACAAAGACACAAAGGCACGAAGTAGAGCCCTAATAGAATTATTGTATTTCTTCGTGCCTTTGTGTCTTTGTGGTGAAGTCTCCGTCTGCTTGTAATCAGACGCCCAGAAATCGGTCGCGGGCGGTGACGGGCCAGCGGTCGGTGAGGCGGCCATCGGAGATCACGTAAACGTCCTTGTGCAGAGCCACGGTTGGGCAGATGTGTCGCGGGATGGCCAGCAGCGCGTCGCCCGGCGTGAACTCGTGCGCGCGGGGCGTTTCGAGCACCAGGTGTTCCTCGTTGTGCACGACCTGCTGGGCCTCCGGCAGCTCGGGAATGACGAGTCGGCGGCCCACCGGCGGATCAGTGGCGACCGCTTTCGTGCCCAAATCGAGCGTGAGACGAGTGGCGCTCGGGCGGCTGATCACCCGCGCCAGAAGGACAGCCGCCGGCGTGAATTTCATGTCCGTATATGACTCGCGTGTAGCCCGCGTCGTTCAGCACGCACGTGCCGGGTGCGAGTTCGAGTGAGGGATCGCGATTGACGGCATGGATCGGGAACGTGGGCGTGCCACCGACGATGATCCGCGGCACTGACAGCCCCGCAGCAACGAGCCGATCGCGAAATGCCTGCACGGCCTGCCACTCGGTCGCGACCGCTTGCTCGCGTTCACTACGCGACGGTTGATGCACCTGCCCGTCGTACGCGTGCAGGCCGCCGGGCCGCAAACCGGGACTGTTGGCAATCTGCCGATACAGGTCGACCGCCGCGTCGCCCGGAACGATTCCCGTGCGTTGGAAACCGATGTCGATATCGAGCAGCACCTCGATCGTTCGGCCGGCTGCTCGAGACCGCGCGACTGAGCGCGGCAATCGCCTGCGGGTGGTCGCCGGTCACCGCAAAGGCGACATCAGGGAAACGCCGGAGAAACTCGACCGCCCGTTCGATGTTCGGCCCGACCGGGTTATAGGCCAAAAAGACGTCTTTGGCGCCCGCCTCGGCGAGCATCTGGGCTTCGGCAAAAGTGGCGCATTTGTGCTTGCGAATGCCCTTGGCCAGCTCGATCCGCGTCACCTCGGCCATCTTGTGCGTCTTGCAGTGGGGACGCAGCCGCGCGGGCGAGCCAGCAATCGCGATCATCGCGTCGATGTTCTGGTTGAGCAGTTCACGAAAGAGCAGCAGCGACGGGCTCAGCAAACCGCTCAGATCGTCGACGCGATACGGGCTGTCGGATTTGGCGAAGCTCATGCAGGCATCTCGGCCGCGACAGAATTTGCGGGCACGCCGGAGACCGGTTCCTCGGCGTCAAAGTATTTTGACAACATCGTCTCGTCGCAGGTTCGCGTCAGCAGGCTCACGCCAACGCCGGTCGCCAGCGAGACGGCCAGGCTCCAGAGGAGCGGGTCGAGCCCGAGCAAGAAATACGGTCGAAAGCGGGTCGCCTCGCCCAGCAGCGGATCGCCCCAGCCGAGCACGGCGCCCAGATAATACAGCCCGAGCATGGTCCCCGCGCCGGAAAGCATGGCGACCACCATCCCAGGCACGGTCGCACGCCGCCAAAAGACCAGCATCAACATGGGCACACAAAACGTCGCCCCCGCGCCCGTGCCGCTGAAGACGACGATCGCCTGCAGGTAGTCGACCGGGGCCAGGTTCGTGACGACGGAAATCACACCGATCGACGTCATCACGCCGTACGACAACAGCTCCAACTCACGCGAGGCGGCGGCCGGCCGCACGAACCGCTGATAAACGTCGCGGACGAGCCCCGACGCAATCACCACCAGGTATGAGCTGACCGTCGCCATCACAGCGCCGAACGGAGCGGCCAGAATCAGTCCGCTCACGAACTCGCCGAACGGCAGGCCGCTCGTGACCTTCATCGCCAGCATGGGGATCACATCGTCGGTCTTGCCGACCGGCAGATCGGGAATCAGCGCGCGGCCACAAATCGAAATCATCGCCAGCGGGATGTAGATGAACGCGTTGTAGACGCCCAGCAGATAAATCGAACGGCGGATGTTCGTCGTGCTGCGGCAGGCCATAATCCGCACGATGCCGGCCGGCGAGCCCAGCCCGGCAAACACCCAGATCCAGAAGAACGAAAACGCCAGGCTGAGCGGCAGGAACGAGCGTCCTTCGTGCTTGCCGTCGTAACCGGGGCTGAAGGCGAAATCGGGCCCGGTCTTTTCGATCGCCCGGCGATTCGCAAACTCGAGCGAGTTCATCTGTGCGACGGCGGCCGGCGCTCCGCGGCGCAACTTCCTCATGCTGCAGCATCGCCACGCCGCGAAGCGCGAGAAGCAAAAACACCAACACGCCGACCCACATCATCACGCTCTGAAACAGGTCGGTCCAAACGGCGGCCAAAAAGCCTCCGATCAGCGTGTAACCAACCACGCTCACGGTGAAGACCAACAGCCCCGTGATGTAGGGCCAATCGGTCAGCTCCGAGACGGCCGCGATGCGGTGCGCCCAGGCGGTGGCCTGTTCGGGGCTGGGGGCCGGCTTCATTTTCGCCAGCTCGCCGCGGACCTGTTCGGAAAACTGAATTTCCGTGGCGTAGAGCTGGTCCTTGAGAGGATCGAGCGCGGCGACGACGTCGGCCGGCACGCCCTCCTTCGTCAGCCGCGCGATCCCGCTGTCCGTGATGCGGTAGCGGCCGACCTTCTGGTCTTCGGACCACGAGTCGCTGCCGACCCAGGCAATCTTCATCACCAGCGCGCCCGCTTTGAACTGGGCGACCATCATGAACGACATATAGAAGAGGATGAACAGCGACGCGAGCAGGCCGAGCCCCGGGCTGCCGAACCGCTCGCGAAACAGGTCGGGCATGGTGATCGCGCCGCACCGCCGCGAAATCTCCGCCAGCCGCTTGCCGAGAATGCCGAAGCCGGTGATCGGCACGACCATGTAAGCGGCAATCCACAGGACGACGGACCAGCCGTGCGTATAGACGAGCGACGGGTATCCCATGAAGGTGCCGCCGCTCTGCACGGTGGCCGTGAGCGCGAGCGCCCACGAGCCGAGCCCGCGGTTGCCCAGGAAGAACCCCTTCATGAACGACCCTCGCGGGTCGCGCGGTTGGCGAGCACGCCGATCCACATCGACGCCAGAATGAACAGCACGAGTGCCGTTAGCGTGCCCCAGGCGGGTTGGGCGGCAATCAGCATTCAGGCGTCCTGAATCTGTTCGTCGGCCAGCGCCGTTGGATTGGCCTCGGTGCCGGGCGGATCCTCGCCCAGATCTTCGTCGGTCATCAACAGAGACGCGAAGATCCACGAGAAGACGACGCAGACGCCCCACGGCACAACGATCCCCCAGAAGACCCAATCGGGGAAACCGAAGATGTACCGCAGGTCTTCGGCCCGGCGGCCGTAACCGTAGCGGGCACAGTAGCCGACCGTGTACGCCAGCGCGACGATCCACGTCGCAAAGACGATCACCGCTTCACGGCGAGCACTTTTGAGGACCGGATCTTCGCGGCGGGGCGCGGTGGCGGGCGCGTCGGTGGGCATAGAAAGGCAGATTTTAACGGCCTGCCTCGAGCGTTTCAAAGAGGACTCGGTCGCTGACAGTCGGTCTCGTCGCCCGCGTGTTTATAATCGCGCATCTGGTCGGAAAGAATCGGCCGCTGACAGGCTGTCGTTTCGCGACGAAAAGTCATGCCGGCAGAACGAACGAATTCGAGTCGGGTTTCTCGGTGCCGGGCGGATGGCGACCGCGTTGGCCAAGGGGCTGGTCGCGGCCGGTTTCACGTCGGCCGACGCGATCCTGGCCAGCGATCCGTTGGCGGTCGGCCGCGATTCGTTTGCGAAGGCGTCGGGCTGTCGCAGCACAGCCTCGAATCTCGAGGTCGTCCGCGGGGCCGACGTGCTGGTGCTGGCGGTCAAGCCCGGCCACGTCGCCGAGGTGTTGGCGGAAATTTCCAGCGACGTGCAGTCCCGGCACCTCCTCATTTCGATTGCGGCCGGCGTACCCCTGCGGACATTCGCCGCGGCGCTCGGTTCCCAGGCACGGCTCGCCCGCGTAATGCCGAACACGCCGTGCCTGGTCGGCGCCGGTGCTTCGGCCTACGCTCTCGGCGGAGGCGCGACGGTCGACGACGGCAAGTTGGTGTCGCGACTGCTTTCGACCGTGGGAATTGCCGTCGAGCTGCCCGAGCACATGCTCGATGCCGTCACCGGTCTCTCCGGTAGCGGACCGGCGTACGTGTATCAGGTGATCGAAGCCCTCAGCGACGGCGGCGTGCTGATGGGCTTGCCGCGCGACGTCGCCACCCGATTCGCCAGCCAGACCGTGCTCGGCGCGGCCCAAATGGTGATCCAGACCGGCGAAGCCCCGGCCGTGCTCAAGGACGCCGTCGCCAGCCCCGGCGGCACGACGATCGCCGGCTTGCACGCCCTGGAAACGGCGGGCCTTCGCGCGGCACTGATGAACGCCGTCCAGGCTGCAACTCTGCGCTCGCGCGAGTTGGGCGAGCTCGGCCTGACCAGATCGCAGCGGAGGTGAGGGCGAATTTTTCGCCATCTCAGCGCGGTGAAAGCGGCGCGGTCCGCACAATCGTCACAACCGGCCGCCTCTTCGGATCTCGCAGCCGCAGATTCTCGACGGATCGGCCCGGCACGCCGCCCGCAGTTTGACACCTGCGACGCCTGGCGTAGATTTTCGCGGCGTTCGTACACGTTTTGCCGGCCGCGAGTCCAATTCCGGCCTCCGTCGCCAGTCACCGCTTCGGCCGTGATCGGCCCGACCGCACAAATTTGGGCGAGAAACAAATGCTCACCGAACCGCTCGAGCACGAGCTGACCGATCGAAGAAGCTGCCGATTCCGCGCTACTCAATCCGCAACCGCACGACTCCGCGCGGGTCCTGCTCGGCTTGATGAATTTGCACAAGCGGGCCGACGCCGAAAGCCCGGCCGTGGCCGGCGATCCGCTGGCGGGCACCATTTCCAAAGGCGTGCTGCGAAGCCTGATGTGCGCCCTGCACTACCGCGACGTCGCCACCATGTGGCATTCCCGCCGCGTGGCCCTGTTGGCGACGGGCATCGCCAAGCACCTGGGCTGGGAGACGCAGCAGACCACGATGCTCGAAGTCGCGTCGCTCTTGCACGACATCGGCAAGATCGGCGTGCCGGACAATATTCTCTTCAAGGCCGGCCGGCTCAGCCCCGACGAAACCGAATTGATGGACCTGCATCACAATATCGGCGTCGACGTGCTGCAGGCGGCCCGCGTGAACAAGGAAGTCGTGAAATTCATCGTGCAGGCGTCTTACGACTATCACGGCTGCATCGGCCAGACGCGGCGGGCAGGCGCGAACTTCTGCCAGGGCGGCCGCATCCTCGCCGTCGCCGACGCATACGATTCGCTCTCGTCGGATAAGACGTACCGCCAGGCGAAGTCGCACGCCGAGATCATGATGATCCTGAAGGAGGCGTCGGGGACGCAGTTCGACGGAAACATCGTGCGGGCCTTGGAACGCTGGGCCGAGAACGACGGCATTCCTTTCGGCGAGCAGCTCGACGAAACCAACAGTGGCCTGTCGCCAGGCAAAACGCCGCCGAACCTCGGCCCCGAGGCCGGGGCGCTCGGACACATCTTCTCGTATCTGTATCTGCTCGAGAGCCTGTACGACGGGTTCTACGTCGTCGATGCCGATCTGAAATTCGTGCTCTGGAGCAGCGGAGCCGAAAAGCTGTTGGGCCGCCAGTCGTACGACATGCTCGAGCAGGCCTGGAACGAGGACGTGCTCAAGTACGCCGATGCCTTGGGCGAGCGGATCCCTGAGGCCGACGTGCCGATGAAGCGCGTCCGTGAATCGACGACGCCGTCGACGCAGAACATTCAAATGCAGGCCGCGGACGGCCGCTGGATCGACGTGGAGCTGCAGTCAGTGCCGCTCGTCGATCACGAGGGGCATCTGCACGGCATCGCCGAGATCTTTCGCGACTTGTCCCGCAATAGCATGCGGCCGCGCGAATATCGCGATTTGAAGCTGGCGGCCAGCCGCGATCCGCTGACCTCGCTGGCAAATCGCGGCGAGCTGGAAACGCAATTGGCCCTGATGCTGCACGATCAGCAGGCCGAGGGGGCCGAGCCCTTCGTCGTGATGTTCGGCGACATCGACTACTTCAAGGCGATCAACGATAACTTCGGCCACGCCGTCGGCGACCAGGTGCTGGTCGACTTTGCCAACTGCGTGCGGCACGAAGTTTATTCGGGCGACCTGGTGACCCGTTACGGCGGCGAAGAGTTCGTCATCGTCTGCCCGGGGACCGCGCTCGAACAGGGATTCAAGCGGTCCGAGCGGCTGCGGTTGGCCATCATGAACGGCAATATCGGCGGCAACCCCGATCTGCGGGTGACGACCTCCTTCGGGGTGACCCAGGTCGAGCCGGGCGACACGGTGGAAACGCTCTTGAAGCGGGCCGACCGCGCCCTCTACACCGCCAAAAAGACGGGCCGCAACCGCACGGTGTCGCTCACGTCGGATGAGAACCGGGTCGAAGAACAGCTGTCTGAGGTCGAGGCGCAGAAGCCGCAGGATCCGTACGTCTTCGAGTCGACGTTTCAGCGCCTGCATCGCTGCGGACATGATCGTCTACAAACTGGGCGGTTTCGTCCGCGACGAGCACGGCACGTTGAGCGAAGTCTCGGAGACCGAGGCGGTAATCAAGCTGGGCCGCAGCGGGCTCTTCCCGATGTGGGGCCGCTCGCCCATCCGGCAGCCGGTGACAGTGGTGGTCCGCTTCGGCAACGAGAAGGCGACGCCGTCGCGACGGCAACGGGTGGCCTCGAAGCAAGTGAGCATCAAGGTCCGCATCGAGCCGCTCGGCTGGCGCCCCAGCGAAGAAAAATTCCAACGGCGGGCCCAGTCAGTCCTGCGAATCCTCCGCTCGTACTTTGCAGCCGGTTAAACGCTGCGAGCTTTCGCCGAGCGGACGGACGTCGGTGCTAGGCCGTCGAGCTAAACCGGCGGCAGCACGCAGCTGCGCTCCCACGTACGCTTCACAGGCCGACCAAAGACCAGCAACCCGAGTGCGGTTGCGAGCACGACTGCGCACAGAACGAGATCGACCTTGAGCTGGGTCGTCGACTCCTGGATCAGGTAGCCGAGCCCGTAGTGCTCGGACGGATCGTAGCCCACGAAGAACTCGCCGACGATCGTGCCGATCACCGCCAGGCCGCTCGACGTCTTAGCTCCCGTCACAGTCGAGGGAACGGCACTTGGCAGCCGCAGCTTGAAGAGCGTCTGCCAGCGTGACGCGTTGTGCAGCCGAAACAGATCGACGAGATCGGGATCGATCGCGGTCAGCCCAGCCGTCGCGTTGGTGATGATCGGAAAGACGCTGACGATAAACGCGACGAGCACCACGCTGCGAAACCCCGTCCCCGACCAGAGCACGATCAGCGGGGCGATCGCCACGATCGGCACCGTCTGCAGCAAGATGGCGTAGGGGAAAAAACTCCGTCGGATGATCGCCGACTGGGAGAAGACGATCGCGGTCAGCACGCCGAGTGTCAGGCTCACGCCAAAGCCGCAGGCAGCCCCGGCCGCCGTAATGCCGGTCGCCGAGGCCAGCTTGCCGAAATTCTCGAGCGCGGCACTGCCGACGTCGGTCGGGCTCGGCAGGAGGAATGCGGGGACTTTCCAGATTCGCACGACTGTCTGCCAGACGCCGAGCACGACGAGAAACAAGACGAGGGGCGGCAGCACCGCCGTCAGCAGCGAGCGTTTTGACGGCATCATGAGGCCGCCTTTCGCAACAGCCCGCTCACTTCGCCGACCTGCCGCGCAAACTCGCCCGTCCCTTTGAGCTCCGGCCGCCGCGGGTACTCGAACGGGACTGCGACCTCGCTGGCGATCCGGCCGGGCGAGGGCGTAACGACGAGAATCCGCTGCGAAAGGTAGACCGCCTCGCTCACGTTGTGCGTGACGAAGACGGCCGTCGGCCGTCGCGCAAGCCAAATACGAGCCAGCTCGTCATTAAGCTGCTGCCGCAGCAGGTCGTCCAAGGCCCCGAACGGCTCATCGAGGAGCAGAATCTCGGGCTCGGTGACCAGTGCCCGCGCGAGCGAGACGCGCATTCGCATTCCGCCGGAGAGCATCCGCGGCGTTTTGAAGGCGTCGGCCTGGCTCAGACCGACCAGCGACAACGCTTCGCTCACGCGGGGCAGCCGATTGGCCTTCGAGCCGCGGTCCAACTCGAGCGGCAAACCGACATTCTGCGCGGCCGTCCGCCACGGTAAGAGCCGCGGATCTTGAAAAACGAAGCCAATCCGGGCCGAACCTCGCGTCACTGCGGCCGCTGTCCGCTGTCCGACGCGGATCATCCCGCTCGAGGGAGCGACGAGCCCAGCAATGATCCGCAGCAGCGTCGATTTGCCGCAACCCGATGGCCCCACGATCGAGACAAACTCGCCGCCGCCGATCGTGAAGCTCGCATCCTCGACGGCCACCTGGCCTCCGTCGTAGACCATCGCCACATGGTCGGCGACGACTTCGGCACTGGGATTGGGGTTGGGCATGGCTGCGTCATTCACTCTCTGACCACCAGCCGGTCCACCTCGAGCGACGGCACCTCCACAATCGCAATCGTCCGCGGGTTGGCGCGGAACAGTGCGCCCGGATTGAGCACCAGCGTCTTGCCCTCATAGTGCTCTTCGGGCACGTGCGTGTGGCCGTAGCAGACGAGCTGGTACTTCTGCGAATTGACCGCTTCCTGGAACCGGCGATGATCGTGACCGTGGACGAGGGCGATCCGGCAACCGGCCAGCTCGATCTCGCCAAACTCGTCGTGGCAGTTTTGCTCGACCTGTTCGATCGCAGCTCGCAACTCGGACCATTCGTGATCGCAATTGCCGAAGACGTAATGCCCGGGCCAGCGCGAGAAGACCTGCACGATCTCCGGTGAGCCGATGTCGCCGCAGTGCAGAATCTGCTCGATCGGGTGCTCCGCGAGCAGCTCGGCCGCGCGGCAGGCGCTGGGCAAGTGTCCGTGAGTGTCGCTGACCACGCCGATCTGCATCGCGGACCGTCCCCTTTCCGATCGGCGAGTTTAGCTCGAAAGCTCGTCGACGGGGAACGAATCGCGCTGCGGACTGGTTTGCAGCTGGACCATCGCGCGATACCGGCTGTCGATTTCCATCAGCTCGGCGTGCGTGCCCGATTCGACCTCGCGGCCGTCTTCGAGCACCACGATTCGATCAGCGTGGGTGATCGTGCTCAGTCGGTGGGCGATGACGAAGCAGGTGCGGTCCTGCATCAGCCGAGACAGGCCCGACTGAATCAGCCGTTCGCTTTCGGTGTCGAGGTTGCTCGTCGCTTCGTCCAGGATGAGGATCTTCGGATCGGCCAGCACAGCTCGGGCGATCGCCAGCCGCTGCCGCTGTCCGCCGCTGAGTTTGACGCCTCGCTCGCCGATCAGCGTGTCGTACCCCTCGGGCAGGCGTCTGATGAATTCGTCGGCGTTGGCGATCTGGGCGGCCCGGCGGACTTCGGCTTCACCGGCATCGCGATTCGCGTAGCCGATGTTATCGGCGATCGTGCCGTCGAACAGAAACACGTCCTGCTCAACGACTCCCAGCAGGCTGCGATAGCTCTCGACGTGAATCTCCCGCACGTCGATGCCGTCGAATGTGACGCGGCCGACGGTCGGATCGTAAAAGCGGGCGACTAGGTTGCAGAGCGTGGTCTTCCCAGCACCGCTCGGGCCGATGAGCGCGATCAATTGGCCCGGCTCGGCCACCAGCGACACGTTTCGCAAAGCCGGCTGCGACGCGCTGGGATATAAGAAGGTGACGTCCTCCAGCACGACGCGGCCGCGGGCCTGCTCCTTCTCGATCCGCACCGAGTCCCCGGTCGGCAGCATCTCGCGCGGCTCGTCCAACAAATCGAGGATGCGGTCGAGGGCCGAAAGGCTGTTCTGCAGTGTCGCCGCGCTCTCGGCGAGAACCGCCAGCGGCTCGAGCAGCATGGCCAGGTAAACCAGAAACATCATCAGGTCGCCCAACGTCAGGGCGCCCGACAGCACCTGCCAGCCCCCGTAGAGCATCAACAGGCCGCTGCTGAGCGGGATCAGTGCCTCCCAGGCGATCTCGATGATCCGCGCCCACCACCAGACCAGCAACTCTTGCCGGGCCATCAGGTCGTTGGACCGCACGAAGCGGCCGGCTTCGCTGTGCTCGCGGCTGAAACCTCGGACCACGCGCATGCCGCTGAACGATTCCGTCGTGTGGGCGTCGATCGATTCGCGGCGGGCGCGGATGGCTTTGTGCTGCGGCCGGATGCGGTTGATCCAGGTGCGATGGGTGAGAAACACCAGCGGCACCAGGACAAGCGCACCCCCAGCAATCGCCAGTCGGCCCAGGCGAGAATGACCAGGCTGCCGGACAACTGCACGACGGCCCGCCACGGGTTGTAGACCATGCCGAAGATCAGCTCGCCCACCGAGCCGGCGTCTTCGCGGAGCACGCTGGCGACGCCCCCCGACTTCAGCTCGTGGACGCGGTGCAACGGCAGCCGCACCGCATGCTCGAAGGCCCGCTTGCGGATCGAGAGCTGCAGCCGTTTGGTCGCGCGCGTCGCGTACCAGCGACCCCAAACGTGCATCACCACCTTGACCAGGTTCATCACGGTCACGACGACCACGATGAACATCAACAGCGCAAACGGGCTGTGCGGCACGTGCAGCCACGCGGGGATCGAGGCCGGCAGCGGCTTTTTGCCCAGCACGTTGTCGACGACGAATTTCGTTGCCGCCGGTGGGCCTAATCCTAGAATCGTCGAAACGGTCAGCGTCGCCAGCGAGAAATAAACGGCCGGCCGCTGGTCGCCCAACAGGCGGAAAAAACTCTTGATCAAAAGCGGGGTCGAGCGGACGCGGGGCCGGCGGCGGAGACTGGAGACCAGCTCCGGCTGGAGATTTTCCTTCTTGCGCAGCCGCTCGCGATATTGGGCGAAGCGTTGGCGACTCGACTCAATCCGTCTCGACATACGGCCCTGCAAAGAGAGCACGGTTCGCGACAGGGTTCGTCAATGAACCGGCCGCACCACAGAACCGGCCGGCTGACGCCGGCCGCTCGCCGGACCGCGATCATCCACGGACCTGGCGGGCATCCTATTATATTCCATCGGCAAGCTTGCCGTCTTGCAGGCGCAGCACGTTGTCGGTGTCGGTTAGGTAACGCTGGTCGTGTGTGACGACCACGACAGTTGTTTTCAGTTCCTCGTGCAAGCGCCGCAAATGGCCGAAAACTTCGGCCCCGGTGACGCTATCCAACTCGCCGGTCGGCTCGTCGGCCAGGACCAGCTTGGGCCGTTTGAGGATCGCGCGGGCAATCGCGATCCGCTGCTGCTCGCCACCGGAAAGTTGGTTTGGGCGATGGTCGAGCCGCTGCCCCAGCCCCACGTCTTTGAGGAGCTGAATGGCCCTTGAGCGGAGGTCGCCCCGGATGCCCCGCGGCATGTACGGGACCAGCACATTGTCGACCGCCGTCAGGTTGGCCAACAGATTGAAGCTCTGAAAGACGAAGCCCACTTCCTCCCGCCGATATTGGTCCCGCTCAGTCGCGGTGAATTTTTGCAGTCGCCGGCCGCCCACCACGATCTCCCCGCGGCTCGGCTCATCCAGCGCACCGATCAAGTAGAGCAGCGAACTCTTGCCGCTGCCGGAAGGGCCCACGATGAACGTGAACGACCCGGCGGGAATTTCGGCCGTCACGCCGCGGAGGGCCTGCACCTCGGTCGTGCCCAGCCGATGACTCTTGGCCACGTCGTGCAGTTGGATCGCGGTCCCCGGAATGGCCGACTGACCGGAGCCCGGAGCCGACGCGGGACTCGAACCATTAGAGTTGACCGTCACACGCGTCGGTTTGCCGTTGCCGGACGCCGAGCGAAACTGGCCTTCGATGGCCGACTGCAGCTCATCGCGCGTGCGGCGGAAAGCGGCGAGCTGCTCGTCCGGCGTGCCGACCACGTGGCCCGGATCGTCGACTGGCCAGTCCAAGCGACGGACTTGGGGTGGAAACGTGGGGCATTCGCCGGCGGCCGACGTGCAAAGCGTGATTAGCAAGTCGGGAACCGTCCCGTCAGGCGGCAGAAATTCCTGGATCGATTTGCTTCGCTGGGTGGAGACGTCGGTTCCGATTTCGCGCATCGCAGCGATCGCCAGCGGATGGACGAAACCGGCGGGACGCGAACCGGCCGAGAGCGCTTCGATCCGGTCGCCGAACGATTGACGGAGCAGGCCCTCGGCCATCTGGCTGCGGCTGGAGTTTCCCGTGCACAGGAACAGAACGCGCAGCCGCTTTTCCATCGAAACGATTGACCCGCTGTAACCGCCGCCAACCCGAGCCGTCAGTCGGAGCCATTCACTTCCCAGCCTGGCTTCGCCTGTCCGATTTTCGCTTGCCAAGGTTCACTCTATTGATTGCGAAATGACCCGTCCATCGTTGGCAGGTCGGCCCGGTTCTGAGTATGCTGCAACGCAACCCGCCACCGCTCGGCACGGCCCTTGCGAAACTCTCTCGCCAACGGATCTTCGAGCGTCCCGGGCTGGGCATTTCAGGGCACTGCGCTCGCGCCGCCAAGCCCCGAGGCGCCGAAGGTGCACGAACTTCTGTGCAGCCGTGCCGAATCCGCATGCGCGCTGAGCACGAACGAGACCCACGAAAGGACCGGACGAATGACCCCGAAGGAATTCTTTGAGTTCATGAAGAAGAACGACTCCGAGCAAGTCGATCTCAAGTTTTGCGACATGCTCGGAACGTGGCAGCACTGTACCTATCCGGTCGACACGATCGACGAAAGCGTCTTTGAGGACGGCTTCGGGTTCGACGGCTCCTCCATTCGCGGCTGGCAGGCCATCAACGCGTCCGACATGCTGGCCGTCCCCGATCCGAAGACGGCCGTGCTCGACCCGTTCTTCGCCGAGCCGACCGTCAGTGTGATCGCCGACATCGTCGACCCGATCACCAAGGAAAAATACTCCCGCGACCCGCGGAATATCGCCAAGAAGGGGGTCGCCTACCTCAAGCAGACCGGCATTGCCGACACCTGCTACATCGGTCCGGAGCCCGAGTTCTTCATCTTCGACGACGTGCGGTACCAGTCGAAGCAGAACGGGGCCATGTACGAGATCGACTCGGTCGAGGCGGCCTGGAACTCGGGCCGCGCCGAAGCGCCGAACCTTGGCCACAAGCCCGCCTACAAGGCCGGCTACTTC
This sequence comes from uncultured Planctomycetaceae bacterium, assembly GCA_963813715.1. Taxonomy (GTDB): domain Bacteria; phylum Planctomycetota; class Planctomycetia; order Planctomycetales; family Planctomycetaceae; genus DASPSM01. The sequence goes on from CAWFAK010000017.1 coordinate 890,760, forward strand.
CCGGTCTCGCCGGTGGACACGCTCTCGGACCTGCGGACCGAAATGGTCAACGAGATGCGGAAGATCGGCATCGCCGTCGAGGCTCATCATCACGAGGTGGCGACCGCCGGCCAGTGCGAAATCGATATGAAGTTCCAGGATCTGATCAAGATGGGCGATCAGATGATGTGGTACAAGCACATCATCAAGAACGTCGCCCGCCGCAACGGCAAGACCGTGACCTTCATGCCCAAGCCAATCTTCGAAGACAACGGCTCGGGCATGCACACCCACATCTCGCTATGGAAGGGAAAAAACCCGCTGATGGCCGGCGACGGTTACGCGGGACTGAGCGAGATCGGACTGCATGGCATCGGCGGCATCTTGAAGCACGGCCGGGCCCTGTTGGCCTTCGCCGCGCCGACCGCCAACTCGTACCACCGGCTGGTGCCCGGCTTCGAGGCTCCGGTGACGCTGGCCCTGTCGCAGCGAAACCGCTCGGCGGCCGTCCGCATCCCGATGTACTCGGCCAGCCCGAAAGCCAAGCGAGCCGAGTTCCGCTGCCCCGATCCCTCGTGCAACCCGTACCTGACCTTCACGGCCCTGATGATGGCCATGATCGACGGAGTGCAGAACAAGATCGACCCGGGTCAGCCGCTCGATCGCGACATTTATGACATGTCGCCCGAGGAGCTGGCCGAGACCAACACCACGCCCGGCTCGCTGCCGGAAGCGCTCGAGGCCCTCGAAGCCGATCACGCCTTCCTCTTGAAGGGCGACGTCTTCACCAAGGACCTGATCGAGACGTGGATCGAATGGAAGCGGACCAAGGAGGTCGACCCGATCCGCCTGCGGCCTCATCCGCACGAGTTCGAACTCTACTACAACGTCTAAACGGTCGAACCAAACAAAAACCCCTTACTCCACCCTCGCCCCATTCCGATGGGGAGAGTGTAGGGTGAGGGGATTTTTTGTTGCTTGAATCGCGGGCTGGCGCGCTACTCGCCGATGAACCGGCACAACAGGCAGACGGCGATTTTCACCACAAAGGCACGAAGGCACTAAGGAATTCAGCGGACCTGGCTGACGTTTTAATTCCCGTCGTTTACTTCGTGTCTTGGTAACTTTGTGGCGAATAAATCCTGCTAACGGCTTGTCGGCCTCGCTGGCGACGAAGACTGCGTAAAAAAAGAAGGGGAGCAAGCACCCTGGCCGTCACAGCGGGCAACGGTCGGGGGAGCCAGTCCCCTCTTTGTTCTCAGAGATTATTGCGAGAGTTTTGCGGCCGTTCTGTGCCCCGCCTCACAGTTCGCAAAAACCGTCCTCTATCTTCCTTCGAGCCCGATGGATCGTCATCGATCGATTCACTCTCGATTGACTCATCGCCCTCTCCGAACGCTGACTACTTCTTCACCGGCGGCTTCGCCGGGGCGGGAACTGCTGCCGGCGCGGCTACGGCGGCCGGTGTCGGGACTGCCCCGGTGCCGGTGCGACGGGACCCACAGGGCTGGCCGGGGCGACCGGACCAACAGGGGCGACCGGCGCGGCCGGGGCCGTCAGACCCGTCAAGATCTGGGTCGGGATTGACACCACGACGGGCATCGCTGCGGGGGCCGCCGGGACGGCGGGTGTCACCGAAGTTGCGGACTTGCCCAGCGCAGGACTCGACGTCCGACTGGATCAGTTCCAGAATCCGCAGCTTCGAGTCGATCTCGTCCTGATCGTGCTGGCTGTTCGCGCGTTTTGCCTGCGCCGCCGCTTGGGCGTGAAGCGACTGAGCAATGCGGCTCAACAGCCGCACTTTTCGCTCGGCACTCCGCACCCGTGACTCCGCGACGTGGCGATGGCTGGAGTCGCCGTGAACATCGTCGACGGCGGCCCGCGCCTGCTCGAGCGCCCCGATCGCGTTGCTCACCAGTTCGGCCAGACGCATCGGATCAGCCGACGAATCGAGCGTGGCGACTGCCTTCGTGGTCCCGTTCTCGGCCGTCGTGACTTCGGTCCGTTCGCCAACGGGGATGCCCGGCGCCGACCGCTGGATTCTGCGCGAGCTTTCGCGACCGTGGCCCGCGGCTCGACCCGCCTGCGGATCACTGGCTTGACCGGCTCGTCTCGCACCATGACAGCACGCCCTTCGGTCCGCGCCCGCGTGCTCGGGCTGGTGCTGGTGCTCGGCCCGCCTTCCTTCTCTTCGGACTCCTTGTTCAGCTCTTCCGACTCCTTATTCAGTTTCTCGATGAGTTTTTCCGCTGCCTTGCGTCTGGCTTCCAGCTGCTGCCGCACGGCCTCCATCTTAGCGCGACGGGCTTGCGCGTGGGCGTGGTGGACTTGCTCCTCGATCTGCTCTTTGATGTCCTCTTTCATCTTCATCTTTTCGGCCGCGTCCTTGTCGGCCTTGGCGTGCTTCTTGGTCTCCTTGTCCTTGTTCTTCTCGCCGTGGTGTTTGGCGTCCATCGAGTCGTCATCGATTAAGATTCGGATCTGGCCGAGGTTTTTGAGCTGCTCGAGCGCTTTCAGCTGACCCAACTCTTTGAGGTCGCCGAGGTCCTTGAGTTGTTCGAGCGCCTTGAGCTGCTCGGCTGGCGGCAGCCCCTCGATCTTTTGCAGCGACGGCAGCATCTCGAACGTCTTCTTCATTTCTTCGACCTCGGCGGGCGATTTGCCGAAGCCCTTGAATTTCTTCATCTTGGGCAGGTGATCGGGGCCGATTTCGAGGATCATTTCCCCCTCGTTGGTCTTCAGCTCGATCGTGGCCTCTTCTCCGTCCTTGCCGTCTTTCTTTTTCGTGTTGATGGAGAAATTGGCCTTCCCGTCGTTCCCCTTCCCGTCCGGCGTGGCAATCACGAATTGCTTGCCGTCGACCTCGAAGCGGAACACGCCCGCATCGCCGCCAGCATGCCCGTCGGGCGAATGGCCCTTGCCGTCTTTGATGATCACCCGCTTTTCGACATGCACTTTTTCGCCCGACTCGTGGCTGTCTGCCGACGGCGACTTGTGCTCGCCTCCGGCCTTGGCTTCTTCGAGGGCCTGTTGCAGCTTCGCCATTTGTTTTTGCAGCTCGGCCGACTTGCGGGCGAGTCTCTCGTACTGTTTCTTCATCCGCTCGAGTGCTTTGTCGCCGTGTTTCTGCGCCTCGCCCGCGTCGTCGTCATCATCGTCCGTGGCGAGGACCTTGATGCGGTCGTCGTCCTCCCTCACGATCACGACTTTGTCGTTCTTGTTTTTGTCACTGTCGTCGCTCGTCACGTTGGTGGCGTCGACGTGCACGGTCACCGTCTTGTCGGGATTCGGCGGGTCGTCCTGAGCGGTGCGGCCCAGGCTGGCGGCCATGGCGATAATCAGCCCGCCCAAAACTCCGCTCGAGACGATGCGCCAGGCGGGAGAGCTGTGCATTGCAAGCGGTTGTTCGCGTCGGATCAGCATCTCGATTCTCCTCGAAAAGGGTGTTGTCGAACCCAGAACTCCAGTGGCGCCGGCGGGCAGAATCGTCGCGCGGCGGGTCGCCCGCACGAAGGCGATCAGCTCCCGCGCGTACTCGTCACGCGACGAGCGGGCCGCCGCCCATTCATCGGCCACCAGCTCGGCACTCAGCCGCGCTCGCGAGCGGAGCCACCAGAAGGCCGGATGGAAAAACAAGAACAGAAACGAAACGTTAAAGAGCCACGTGCCCCACGCGTCGCGACGGCCGATGTGCACCAGCTCGTGACGCAGCACGTGCCGCAAAACCTCGGCGTTTTCGGGCACGCACTGGGCGGCCGGCAGCACGATCGTCGGCCGGAAGATACCGAACGACATGGCCCGCGGATAACGAGGGGCCACGAGCAGCCACACGCGGTACGTGCCCCGCTCGTCGCAGAGGTCGGCAAACAGCTCGTCGAGCCACTCTTCCGGCGGGCGAGACGTCCGCACGATCAGCGCCAAGAGCACCCGCCCCAGGCCGATCCACGCCGCACAGACCACGACGCCCAGCCCGTACGCGCCCAGCAACAACAGCTTCCACCGCGCCGCCAGGAACGAGCCAACGCGCCCGAAGAACGACGTCGCCGAACTCGTGGCGGCAGTTTGCTCGCTCGACGATTCGATCGCGGTCGAGTTTTCAACGGACGTCGGCGTCGCGAGCGCGCCCGATGGGTCGAGCGTCACCAGTTGCTCGACCGTGACCGTCTCGAGCCGCTTCGTCGACGTTTGATCCGGCACGATCTCGCTCTCATCGGGATCGCTGTCGACGACCAAATCGTCGGGCGACACGCGAATCGGCGCCGCGGCTTCCGGACACCGCGGCCGCGGGCAGTCCGGCTTGAGCTGTTCCTTGAGATTTTTTGTGTCGACCGCGAAGCCCTCGCTCCCCGCCAGCGGCAATAGCCTCGGTACCAGACGAACGACCGTCGGGTCGACCGAGACGCCGCCGGTCGCGTGCGCTGAATCCGCCGAAATCGCCTGGGTTCCCCCACCGCTGTTCGCCTCGGGCGGTCCGGCCACGGACGTCGCTGCCGGCGCTTGTGGTGGTGAAACCTGTAATGCCGACGCCTGTCGTGCGGTCGCGCTGGAAAGTTCGGCGAAGAAACCGCGAGCGAGTGGCCGCGGCAACGGCGTGACGGCCAAGAGCGCCCAGATCAGCGTGGCGGCAATCGCGAATTCGGCCAGTCGCTGTCGATGCACGGGCGAGCGATGGGCGGCCACTGCCAGGCAGGCGAATGAGAGCAGCACCGTGATCCCCGCGAGCAGCACCGCGGCATTGCTGGCAATGGTTTCGATCCGGTTGTTCGCGTCGAGAAAGTCGATCATGAACGGCGCCTTTCGGAACGAGGTTGCTTGCCGCGAGCCGCCCGCACTTCTGCCACCAGCTCTTCCAGCCGCGCCAGCTCCGCCTCGGACGGCGTGTGGTGCGAAAACGCTGTCTCGACGAGCTGGTCGATGGCCCCGTCGAAAACGTGCTGCACAAACTCGGTCGTCAGCTGCCCCGTGGTCTGGGCCCGCGGCGCGACCGGCTTGTAAATGAACGTCCGCCCCTCGACGCGGTGCCGCACGAGCCCCTTCTCCTCCATCGTCCGCAGAAACGCCTGGACGGTGTTCTGCACGATGGGCGCGGTCTCGCGCATCCGCTCGTAAACGTCGCGAACGGAAGCCTCGCCCCGCTCCCAGAGGATTTTGAGGATTTCGAGTTCCCGCTCAGTCGGGTTCGACGCCGCGTTCATCCAGACACCTCCTCGTGTCGCTTAGTACCATACGCTTAGTTGACTAAGCTTACAGGGCAGCCGACACCATGTCAACAGGCCACCGCAGAAAAATGCGCAGCTGCCAAAGAAGTGCCAAGCGAGCCGAGCAGAGATACGAGAAACTCACGGTCCGCCATTCGTCCCACCGCGGCGAGTCTTGGTGGAATTCCCGTCCAACGAATCGCAACTCAAGAGAAGAAGGAGTCGCCCCCGGCTGACGCCGGAGACTCGGAGTCACGCAGAGCACGCCAAAGTCACGCAGCCCGGCGAGCGTCGGGCGTCAGCCCGATGGTGCTTTCCCGCGATCCGAGCGAATTTCCGGAGGAGCCGCACAGGCAGTAAGTGGTGCCTTTCGCTTTCAGACGCCTGTAGCCTTCATCCGAATGCATCGCCGGCGTCACGGAATCTCCGCAATCACTCCTCCGAAGGAGGCGGCCCTGCAGGCTTCGGCTTCTCAGCCGGCCGAATCAGTCCCTTTTGCAGATCGTTGATGACCTCGACCAGAATGTCGGGCCGGGCCGTCTTGAGGACGTGCTCGATGCGTGACTTCGGCACGTTGAGCCGCTCCATGATTTCGCCGGCTTGCTTCCACAGCCGATCTTTCTTCTTCCCCTCGGCCAGATACAGATCGCTGGCAATTTCACTCAACCGCTGCGAGTCGATCCCCTCGCGATTGTCGTAAAACCGCTTGATGATTTTCTTCTGGTGGTTGCTGTAATCCCGTGGCATTACATAGTGCCTCGTGGTCCGCGGACCGGCAGTGCGCAATAGAATCCCGGTGAATCAAGCTTGACCGAACGTTCCTTCATCCATCCGCGCCCGGAGATCCAAATCCTGCATGATCATCTCCCCGAAGGTGAAGGCCCGCTTAAGCGCGTCGATCAGGTTGTCCCCGTCGTCAGTCGACCAACCCAGTTCGTGATTAAAGGTCGGAAGATTGAAGGTGATCGCAAACCGATTCACGTAGTCAGCGACACAATGCAGGGCATCGTCGATCATTGGGACGGCGACACAAAATCGCAGGGTTCAAGGCCGTCATTGGCTTGAACGACGCCCGCAGCACGTTTAGGTCAAGGTGCGATATACGCTTGTTTCGGTGTCGACGCATCTCTTCACACTTGTCGATCGCCCTAAGATACCGATATTCCAGATCTCGTACCGTCTCCGAACAGCAGCAGCCATGCTGCAACACAATCTTTCGAATCTGCCCGATCACGACGTTTTCTTCGAGCACGCCTTTAACCTTCTGTTCCGTCTTCTCAGTTACTCGGCAAAGCTGCAAGAAGACGGAGTCAGACAGCATTTCACGGAGTTCCAAAAAGAACAATGGAGCAAAGCTGTGTCATGAGCCCGTAACGGGCTTCATGCCTTTCGCGGTGCTCGCCATCGAAGACAAAGATCTGCTTAAAGCAAGACCAACGATAGTGCGCCTGCGAGATCTCTTCCTGAAGGCGATCAAAGACCTCTTGCTGTTCCGCTGACAGCGATGGGATCATCACTTTCGATGCCCCTCTTTGGTGCGCAACAAAAAAGGCCGGCGAACCGGCCTGAGTGCTCATCGACGGCGCTCGCAGGAAGAGCACCACTAGCCAAAAAGTACCCCCAGAGGGATTTGAACCCTCGTCACGGGACTGAGAACCCCGGATCCTGGGCCGCTAGACGATGGGGGCCTGCATGGTTCTTACAGCGCGGCCGAAAGAGTGTCAACGGATCGCGCGGCCCGTCGCCAGGGGCGGGCGAATTTTGCGCCAAAAGGGGTGATTCGGGCGGCAGGAGCGGTGTTGGAATGACTCGCGGCTATCACTTTTCCCAAAGCCGACAGCTCCGCTGTCGTCCCGGAACCGAGTGCTGAGCCGTAGACGACTTCGCCCCTCTCGGACTTGGAGGGATCCTCTGCGCAACGTTCGAGCCTATCAGGCTGGCTCGTTTGCTTTATCGTGATCCGCCGAGCGCCTGTCGGACGACCGCCATGCCGCGAGCGTGAGCCCCAAGAGAGCCACGCAGAGCAGCCATTGGATCGTGCTCGTGGTGATGTAGGCTTCGTGTAGCTGAAGAAAGCTTTGCTCGTCGAGGATGGTGTGGCCGGCTGAGTCGAGGCCGCGGTCCATGACGAGATGCAGGCCGATCAGGACGCCGAGGCCGATTGCGATCCCGGCCCAGAACCCCCAGCAGAGCCGCCCCAGGCGCGACGACAGTCGGGTGTCACATGCCAGGGCGACGCCCCACACCGTCACGCAAACGGCGCCGGCCACATTCAGATAATTCGTGACCGACTGCGTGATAAAGCCCTGCTCCGTTTCAGACCCCAAAACGGAGGCTCCCACCGTCACGACGACTCCGCCGTAAAACATGAAGCCGCCCTGCCAGAAGGCCAGGCACAGCAACAGTACAAATCGGCGAAACAGCGTCATCCGCGCACGTCCCTGAAAGTCGGCCGTCCTTTCTTAGCCCTCCTGGAGGCGGGAGACAATGGCCCGCGGCCGCACGAATGGTTTCGACTTTGTTTATGAGCGCGTAGAAACCCGGTCTCCGCGGTCGAGATTTCTTGCGGTAGGATCGAGTTTGGCCCCTGGGCAAAAGCCGGTCGGCGTGCGCGCTTGGTCCGCCGGGCGGGACGGGACTGGTTGGGACGGGATGGTTGGGACGGGATGGTTGGGACGGGACGGTTGGGACGGGACTGGTTGGACGGGACTGGTTGGGACGGGATCGGTTGGGACGGGATCGGTTGGGACGGGATCGGTTGGGACGGGATCGGTTGGGACGGGATCGGTTGGACGGGACTCGAACGGGACGGGCGCGAGGATGGCCATGTCACGCCCAGATCAGGATTCCGGCGGGGATCCTTGGATCCCAGGCCTGCGCTATGCTCCGACCTGGGCTATAGGATCTGGCCTTTTTAGGACTTAGGTCGCCAGACATCGGGACGGGACTGGGACATCGGGACGGGACTGGGACATCGGGACGGGACTGGGACATCGGGACGGGACTGGGACACCGGGACGGGACTGGGACACCGGGACGGGACTGGGACACCGGGACGGGACTGGGACACCGGGACGGGATTGGGACACCGGGACGGGACTGGGACACCGGGACGGGACTGGGACACCGGGACGGGACTGGGACACCGGGACGGGACTGGGACACCGGGACGGGACTGGGACACCGGGACGGGATTGGAATGGGTCGTAGGGTGTGGAGGGCCGAGTCGAGGATTCGTCGCAGTTGAATTGTCGACCCACCCGATTGGGGATTGTCTCGCCCCTTTAGGGGCTGCAGATCTCGGGACGCGCTCCCAATCACCGAACGGGACCCGAATATCGGGACGGGACCCGGACGGCAGGCGAACTCGCACGGGACCTCGAAGCCGCACAGGCACGAAGCCCCGGCGAACCGGAAAACGCCGGCAAGTGCGCTGGCGGCGGAGCGTCGTCTGCGGCCGTTCGCGGAGCGTCAGCGGCACCGGGTGCAGAGGGGTTGCCCCTGCGGCCGCTGCCGTTGTGTGGGCCGTAAGTTCTGTTATAGTTCTCTGTTCCGGCGAGGTGTTTTGGGTGGGGCGGAGAGGATCCTGCGCCGACGTCTCGCGTCCTTTCTCTTTTGTTGGGTTGATCGTCGTGCTCTAGTGCGGCACATGGCCGCGGGGTGCGTCGATGGAAATGGACTTTTTGCGTTTATGGTCGATCGAAACCTCATTCGCGAATTCAACGTCAACGAAGCTGATCTCGAAAATGCCCTGGGCGGGTCACTGACTGACTGGCACCAGGACGACGCCAAGATGGACGTCCTCTACGACGAGCGTGCCAGCTCGTTCGATGTCAATAAAACTGTCTCCGGCACCATCATTCGCATCGACGGCGAAGATGTGCTCGTCGACATTGGCTACAAGAGCGAAGGAATTGTGCCGCTCGAAGAATGGGCCGATGCCGCCGAACCGCCGAAGCCGGGTGAAAAAGTCGACGTGTTGTTGGAGGAGGTCGAGGACGACTTTGGCCTGATCCTGCTCTCGAAGCGCAAAGCCGACCGGATGCGCGAGTGGGAGAAGGTGATCAAGAGCCACAAGGAAGGGGACGTCGTCAAAGGCAAGGTCGTCCGCAAGATCAAGGGCGGCCTGCTCGTGAACATCGGCGTCAACGTCTTCTTGCCGGCCAGCCAGGTCGACATCCGCCGGCCGCCCGATATCGGCATGTACATCGATCGCGAGATCGAGTGCGTGATTTTGAAGATCGACGAGCAGCGGCGGAACATCGTCGTCTCGCGGCGGAAGCTGATCGAAGACAAGCGCGAGAAGATGAAGCAGGCGCTGTTGTCGGAGATCGCTCCGGGACAGCTCCGCAAAGGCACGGTCAAGAACATTGCCGACTTCGGCGCGTTCGTGGACCTGGGCGGCATCGACGGCCTCTTGCACATCACTGACATGAGCTGGGGCCGCATCAGCCATCCGTCGGAGATGGTGAAGATCGACGACGAGATCGAGGTGGCGATCCTCAACGTCGATCGCGACCGCGAGAAGATCGCGCTGGGCCTCAAGCAGAAGTTCCCCAGCCCTTGGGAATTGGTCAACGACAAGTACCCCGTCGGCACGAAGGTGAAGGGGGAAGTCGTCAACGTAATGTCGTACGGAGCGTTCGTGAAGCTCGAGGACGGCATCGAGGGGCTCGTGCACATCAGCGAGATGTCGTGGACGAAGCGGATCAATCACCCGAGCGAACTCGTCAACATTGGCGACGAGGTCGAGGTGGTGGTGCTCGGAATCAACCAGGACAAGCAGGAAATCTCGCTGGGCATGAAGCAGACCCAGCCCAATCCCTGGGAAAAGGTCGCCGAGAAGTATCCGCCCGGCAGCAAGGTCCAGGGCACCGTCCGCAATCTCACGAACTACGGTGCGTTTATCGAGCTGGAAGAGGGCGTGGACGGGCTGCTTGCACGTCAGCGACATGTCGTGGACGCGGAAGATTTCGCACGCCAACGAAATGCTCAAGCGCGGCGACGTCGTCGAGTGCCAGGTGATCTCGGTCGACGAGGACCGCAAGCGGATCGCGCTCGGTCTCAAGCAACTTGCAGGCGACCCGTGGGAGACGACGATCCCCGAGAAATTCCAGCCGGGAACGGTGGTCACAGGCAAGGTCACGAAGATCACGAACTTCGGCGTCTTCGTCGAACTTGAGCCGGAGCTGGAGGGACTGCTGCACATTTCGGAATTGGCCGACCACAAGGTCGACAATCCGGAAGAGATCGTCAAAGTCGGTCAGGAGATCGAAGTCCGCGTGCTGCGTGTAGACAGTGCGGAGCGCAAGATCGGTCTCAGCCGTCGTGTGCCCGGCAGCCGAAGGCGAGGCCCCGGCCGGCGGCGGCGACGAGGCGGCGCGAGGCACCGCGGTCCCGCGCGAGGAACTCAAAGGTGGAACGGGAAGTGGCTCGGCCGGCCCGCTGTTCACAATGGGCGGCGGCCCGGCGGACGGCGATTCGGAGGAATCCTCAGCGCCCTAACCAAGGGCGCCCGAACGATCGCGCGAAACTGCGGCGATCGGAGAATTGAAAAAATCGCGCGAAACTTTGCGGCCCTCCGGTGCTCTCCGGAGGGCCGTTATTATTGCGCAGTTTGCCCCCTTTGAAGGTGGAATCTGTAGCGCCCGATCCTCTTCCGGTAGAGGATTTCACCTCAGCCCACCGATAAATCACTTCGGGCAATCGAGCCTCTCTTCGACTCACCAAGTCCCGCCGACCGGATCCCGACCGCACCGGGCGCGCCCCCGGCGGTCGGATCCCGTCGACGCCTTGACCGTTTCCTGATTGGGTGCCCTCCCGTTTTGGGCCGAGCCACCGCACGACTTACGCAACCCCGCAACCCGCGGCCACCCGACAGCCATCGCAGGAACCCTATGCAAAAAGTCACCCGTCGCCGTACCACTACCGCCGTCCAGTCGCCGCTGGAAACCTACCTGCGCGAGATCAACGAGACGGCTCTGTTGACCGCGAACGAGGAAAAGGAACTCTCCTACAGCATCGAGCAGGGAAACAAGGAGGCGCGCGACCGGATGGTCCGCGCGAACTTGCGGCTGGTCGTGAATATCGCCCGGGCGTACACCGGCAAGGGGCTGCCCCTGCAGGACTTGATCGAAGAGGGCAATCTCGGCTTGCTGCGGGCGGTCGAGGGTTTCGACCCAACGATGAATACCCGCTTCAGCACCTACGCCAGCTACTGGATCAAGCAGTCGATCAAGCGGGCCCTCGTCAACTCGGCGAAGACGATTCGCATTCCCGCGTATATGGTCGAGCTGTTGTCCAAATGGCGGCGGGCGACGGCCAAGCTGGCCGACCAGTTCGGCCGCACGCCGACGCTGGAAGAGGTGGCCCTGGAACTGGGGCTGCCGAAGAAGAAGCTGCGGATCGTCAAGAAGGCGATCCAGCTTTATAACTCCGCTCCGCAGACCGACCAGGCCGAGTCGGGGTGGTCGCTGGGCGAGATGATCGCCGACGAGCGGACCAAGGCGCCGGAAGACGAGTTAGTCGACAGCGACAACCTGATCCACGTCTTCGGCATGCTCGAGAAGATGGAGTCTCGCGAGGCGATCATCCTGCGGATGCGGTTCGGACTTGATGATTCGGAACCGAAAACGCTTAAGGAGATCGGCGAGACTCTCGGGTCTCACCCGCGAGCGCGTCCGCCAGATCGAAAGCGACGCTCTCGATAAATTGGCCCGTGGACTGCTGGGTGAGACGGCCTAGAATTGATTCCCGTCGCGGGGACGGCGGAAGCGGTTGGTGAAAGCGGTGCCCCTTTGAGCGGCAGGAAGGGGCCTGCTTTCGGGGGAGTTAACGGTTGCCGATCTCGGCCTCGGCGGTATTGAGGTACGTGTTCAAACGCCGGTCAAATTCGTCGCGTTCTTTGGTGCGGGGGCCGAGGGTCCGCGGAGTCAGGTCGCGGGCCGCCCAGAGAAGCTGCTGCTTCGCGGGTTCCGAGGCGTTCGCCGATTTCTGGAGATCGCGGACGATCGGATCCAGGGCAGTGCGCGTTCGCTGAGCGAGAGCGCGCCATTCGGCCTCGGTGGCCGACTTCTCCCGCAGTTCCTGGACCTCGCCGCTGATTGCTCGCAGCGCTTGCAAGTAGCTCCGCTCGCGGGAGTAGGGGTCCTGAAACCAGAAGAGAAAGAGCCCGTTCAACAACAGCCAGACAGCCAGGCCAGTACACAAATCCCAATTCGAGCGGAGCAGTCGGCCCAGACCACCCTTCCCCGTAGACAGCGGGGGCTGCGGCGCCGCGGCTGAGCGTGCCGGGAAATCGCCACCCCAATTCTGTTGCGACATCGGAAACGACGCAGGAGCGACGCTCGCGGTCCGGAACGGTCGCCACGGACCGTCGGTCCCCTGTCGCACGCGAACCTGGAGAGCCGTTTCGCCGGAACCGTTGAGCAGCTCTTCCAGGTCGGCACGAGTGAGCGGGCCGTGGACTCGGCCGTCGAGCTGGTAAAACCATTCCTCGCCGGGAGGAATTGGTGCGTCATTCGGATACACGTCGATCGCCAAATGCGTTAAGCGCCAAATGGAAGCTCGAAGTGCTGCGAGTTGTCCTTCGAGTAGAGGCGCTGCCAAATCTGCGGATCGATATTCTCACTAAGAAATTGGGCCGAGCCATCACGCAGCTCTCCTGGGCCGCCGTTCCAGACGACGGCGGGCCGGAAGCAGGAATGGGCGTCGTGATAGTTGTGCAGCGCAGCTCCCAATTGTCGCAGGTTATTGGGACACTGCGTCGCACGGGAGACCTCGCGTGCCGCCTGCACGGCCGGCAAGAGCAAGGCCGCCAACAGACCGATGATGCCGATCACCACGACCAGCTCGATCATCGTGAAGCCGCGTTTGGGTTCGGCCAAGCTCACCGCCTCCGTGGCCAATCAAATTCCTGGCCAACCAAATTCAGCACGGCGAAGAATGAGCGCGGGAGCGCTCAAGATGCACTCCCGCGCACGAGGCTGTTGCCGATACATCGGAACAGCTCCGGAGATGGTATCGCGACCGTACGCCGCGCCCGAATGAATTGCAAGCGCGATCGTCGAATTCGGCCGAGCGAGCATCAAGCTGCAGACGCCGGCAAAGTTTGGGCCTCTTTCGCATCCACCCGCAGCGCCCGCCCGTACTTGCAACGTTCGCGGGCGCAAGCGAAGATCGGCCGCGACCGACTCGCCACGCAACATCCAGGAGAAGCGACCATGTCGAATCCGGCGGAAACTCAGGTGCCCGTGCACGAGTTGATCCGCGAGCGGTGGAGCCCGATCGCCTTTTCGGACCGCCGCCTCGAGCGCGAGCAGATCGTCAGCCTGCTGGAAGCGGCCCGCTGGGCTCCTTCCTCTTTTAACGGTCAACCCTGGTCATATCTGATCGCGACCAAGGACGAGCCGGCGGAATTTGAACGACTCGCGAGCTGCCTGGTCGAGGGAAATTCCTGGGCCAAGCAGGCTCCGTTGCTGCTGCTGGCAATCGCCGCGACGAATTTCACGCACAACGGCAAGCCGAACAATCACGCGTTTCACGACGTCGGGCTAGCGAACGAGAATTTGGTGCTGCAAGCCACGTCGCTGGGACTCTTCGTGCACCAGATGGCCGGCTTCCTGCCGGACAAGGCCCGCGAGTTGTTCGCGATTCCCGAAGATCAGGTGCCGCTCACGATGATCGCCGTCGGCTACCACGGTCAGGCGGGCGACCTGAGCGAAGCGCTGCAGAAGCGCGAGCAGGCAGCCCGGTCACGCAAGCCCCTCAAGGAACTTGTCTTCACGGGCAGGTGGGGGCAGATCTCGCTGCTCGTCAAATGAGCGCCGTGCAGCCCACGAAATCGGCGGGGCGTAAAAGGCGAACGGGGCGAGCGTTTCGGCGGAGCGCTGTTGCGACGGTAGTACCGTCGGACAGCTCGCTCGGCCGAAGCGTCGCCCCTGCCGGATCCGAACAAGCGTCGTTTAAGTGAGCGCTTGCTGGACCTGATTGAACTTCGCGTTCGCGTTGGTGCCGACTGCCTGGATGGCACCCAAGCAAACCACAACGATCAAGGCGAGCATCACGGCGTACTCGACCGCGGTGGGGCCGTCTTCGGAAACCAGGAACTGTTTCACGAGCACTTTGAAGTTTTTCATGGTGGTCCTCTCGCTTTCTGGTGACGGGTTGGCCCTGGCGGACTTCCAAGGCCGAACACCCAAACATTTGCTGCATCGATCGATGACAAATGTCCGGGACATGACGCTAAAACAAACATAGGTCGCCGTGGCGGACAGAAACGATCCATTTATGAAAACTCCGTCATGCGGAGCCGCGGCAACAGGCGATGTTGACTTCCGGCAACGGCGCACGCGCGTCCTGTCTGCCTCCGTTCCCGATCTCAAGAAACCCGTTTTTCTGCGAGAAAATCAGCTAAATCGGGTACGCAGAAATGTTTGGTGAAGGCCGTGTGTCAGTGCTTCGGCACATCCACGGTGACTCCGTAGCGTGCGGCCGCGGTGGGTAGTTGTGCGAGCTCTTCCGGGGTAGGAGGTGACGCCGTCGTCGCGCCGGGAGAAACGGGGCGGCCAATCTCCACGAACATCTCTTCGAGGCCAGCCGGCGCCAGCGTGATCAGCATCTTCGCTGGTTCGTCGGTCGCATTAGCGAATGAATGGAGGCTGCCGACGGGCAGGTTGACAAAATCACCGGCCCGCGCAGCGAACCGCTCTCCGTCGACGGTGATCTGCAGTTCTCCTTGCAAGACGTAAAAGCCCTCCTCTTCCCGACTGTGTTTGTGCGGCGGCGGTCCGCCTCCGGGGGGCACGATGGCCTCAATGAGGGCGTACTTGCCGTCGGTTTCGTCGCCGGTGGCCAGCAGGTGATATACGTCCCCCACGACCGCAATCGTGCGTGCTTCGCCGATTTTGCTTCTGACCGGTTTGCGAGTCATGCGGAACGGCCCTCGTGAGGGTTTGCCGGAGCAACGTCTGGGCGTGCATGAGCGTAGCGGATTCGAGGCTCCGATCGAAGAGATGCCTTACGCTTCGCCGGGAGCGAGCGGAGTCGAGGCAGGTGTGATGCAGGTGCGCAATCGGCGGTCAATGATTTCGCGGTCGAAGGGGGAGTTGGTTTTCTTGCGGGCCACTTCGAGATGGCGGCGGGCACGGTTGAGATCGCCGGCGCGGCGGTAAAACTCGCCGAGCGTGGCGTGAAAGAGGTGATAGCGTTGCAGTCCGGCGTCGTGGCCGGCTTCGTCCAAGGCCCGGATGCCGGCCGCCGGTCCGTCGATCTGCGCGACGACAATGGCTCGGTTGAGCAAATACACGGGCGAACGGTGAATTGCGATCAGCGCGTCGTACAACTTCAGGATCGCGGGCCAGTCGGTCTCGGCAAAACTCTTGGCCGAACAGTGATGCAGCGCGATCCCAGCTTCCAGGTGATAAACGGAAACAACCTGGCCACGGGCCGACAGATCCAGAAAATCCTGGGCGCGGCGAATTAGTCGCTCGTCCCACTTCGCTCGATCCTGCTCTTCGATCAGCAGGACAAAGCCGCCAGGGCCAAGCCTCGCATCAAGACGGGCGGCGTGAAACAGCATGAGTGCCAGCAGCGCCTGCGTCGGTGGTGTGGCGAACCGCGGTTGCGAGCACAATAAATGACAAAGTCGGGCGGCCTCTTCGCAGACGTCCTCACGAATCGCCGCTTCGCCGGCGGTCGAGCTGTAGCCCTCGTTGAAGAGCAGATAAAGCACCTGATGCACGCTGTCGAGCCGGCTCGCGAGCTCGTCGGCTCCGGGAGGCTCGAGCGCGATTTGATTTTCGACCAGGTCTCGAGTGGCCCGCTGGAGCCGTTTCTTCACCGTCTCTTCCTCGATCAAGAGAGCGCGGGCAATTTCCGACGTGCCAAGGCCGCAGAGCGCCTTGAGGGTGAGCGCCAATTGGTTCTCGCGGGCGAGCCGCGGGTGACAGCAGGCGAACATCATTTTGAGCTGGCTGTCCTCGATCTCGCTGTCGAGGAAAAAATCGTCGAGCTGGCCTTCGCGTGGCGTTGGCTCGGCGGCCAGTTCTTCGATCGCCCTGCGACCGATCTGGCTGCGACGCAGGGCATCGAGGATTTTGTTCTTAGCGACGCGATGAAGCCACGCGGTCGGATTCTCGGGGACTTGAACGCGCCAGGCCTGGAGCGCATCCAAGAGCGTCGACTGCACCATGTCCTCGACTAGGTCGAAGTTGCGCCAGCCGAAGACACGCGTGAGCACCGAAACGAGTCGCGCCGCTTCGTGGCGGAAAAAGTGCTCCACGAGCGGCGCAACGGATTCAGATTGCGAGGGCGCCGAGGCGGCAGACAAGCGGGCAGCCGACGCTGCCGAACGGTCTGCCGAAGAGTCCTCGGGGCGGACGCCGGTCATTTCTTCTTCCGGACGAAGGTGGACGCGTGAGTGCTCTCGGGCTTGCCGTCCTTGTAGAGAACCCACTCCGATTTTAAGTGGTCGGCGTCGACGAAGGTGAAAGTGGCCTGGTGCATATGCTCTTCGGTCTCCAGCTGCCGATCCTCACCTTCAGGGCAGCGGAAGCGGATTTGATTGGGCTCGGTGGTCGCAAGGGCTCGCATGTGGGGTCGATTGCCGAGCATGCAATAGTGCGTCAGCGCCAGTCCGTCCCCTTCGACGTAATACAAAGTGACCATTTCGTGCTCGCTGCCGGCAAAGACCGTTTCGAGCACGGCGTTGCCGCCGGCCGTGATCTTGTAACTGACGGTTGCCGGGCCCGTGCCGCCGTGTTCGTCGGGCATTCCCGTCATTTCCCAAACTCCGACAAGGGCTTTGAACTTGTCGAGGTCGGCGTGCTTGGCTTTGTTTTGGTCCGAGTGATGTTCGCCGGCGGTCGCGGCGTACCCCAGTACGGTGACAGCCGCCAAGGCGAGCATGCAGGTCGTAATGGCTTTCATCGCGGATTCCTTGGTTCAGTGGGAGAGGGCAGTTGGAGAATGTTGCGAATGCTGGTCAGTCATTGCTTTCAGCCAAGTTGCCTAGAGCTTGGAGGCCAAACCGGCGAGCGTGCGAACTTCGACGGCTCCGCCGTACTCCAGGGCCGGGCAGCCTTTGGCCAATTCAGTCGCGGCATCGATAGTCGGTGCTTCGACGACCGAGTAACCGCCGACCACTTCCTTGGACTCGACGAACGGACCGTCCTTGACCACCTTGCCACGGACGACGCGACCTTCTGGAGTGAGCGCGTCGCCAGGGTCGACCATCCAGCCTTTTTGCATGGCTTCGCCGATCCAGGCTCCCCATTTCTGCATGACTTGCTGCATCTGCTCGGGGCTCATGCTCCGCTCCGCCTCGTTGCCGCCTCGGTAAACAAACATAAATCGGGCCATGGGTGCGTTCCTTTCGTGCTGGGTGATTTGGTCTGTGAATTGTTTCCGTCGGCTATCTGATTCGTGTCAGGCAGCGTTTCGTAGATCATGACGAACGGGACCGTCGCCCCGGGACACTTTTTTTGAAGTTTTCAAAAATGCACAAATCTATGGCTCAAAGCCCTCGTTGTGCGCAAATCCTAGCAGGCATGGCAGTTACGGTTTTTGCCCGGGCTGCCCGTCCGCTTGCTCGTCTCGCAGTCCCCGCTTAGTCTCTTGGGCAGCACCTATTGCGCTTTAGTGCTTACGGGCCCAAGGAACACATGCATGCTGCTGCGATTGAAGTGGTTCCGAAAATCTCCGACGCGTGCGCCTCGTCGACTCCGCTGTCAACCCACAATCGAACTGCTCGAGAACCGGGCCCTATTGACGGCGAGCTGGAACAACTACGGCGGCAACGCGCAGCACACGGAAATTGCTCAAGTTGCCGCGCAGCCCCTCAACCAACTCCTGTGGTCGACTTCTCTCGATCTGGCCCCCTGGGGCGCCGTGCACTACGGCGATCCCGTATTCACCCCAGGCAACACCGTCATTGTTCCGATCAAGATCACCTGGAGCGGGCAGAACCAGAACGCGCAGAATTTCTATATCGCCGGCCTCAACGACCTCACCGGCGCGGTCGAATGGACAAGTGCGGTGACCGGCTCGATCACCGCCGCCAGCGACGCGGGGCCAATCGTGATCACCACCGGGACGACCACCGGACTGACCACCGGCGACTCTGTCACGGTCGGCGGCGTGAACGGCAACACGGCCGCCAACGGCACGTTTACGATTACCGTGCTCAATTCGACCCAGTTTCAGCTCAACGGCGCGACGGGCAACGCAGCGTACACGTCGGGCGGCGTCTGGGACTACAACCCCAACGGCGCGAGCTACATCGCGCCGAACTACAACTGGCTCGAGCCGGTGCAGCCCGTCTACGACCCGGTCACGAACCGCGTTTATTTCCCCGGTCCTGGCGGCACGCTCGACTACATCAATAACCCCGACAATCCGGGCAGCTCGACGCCGACCGTTTATCAAGAGGCGTTCTACGGCCTGGCCAACTACACGGCCAATGAATCCGCCTACAACTCGTCGATCTACACCAACACGGGCCTGATGGTCGATCCCTCGGGCAACGTCTACTTCGGCTTCACGGAGACAGGGACCAACCCGTCCGGGATAAACGACGGCGGCTTTGTGCGAATCACGTCCGTCGGGAACCGCCACGTACACGCTCGCCTATTCCGCGGTCGGACAAACGAACGACGGCAACTGGAACCCGACATTGGGCGAGACGCCGGCGCTCAGCAACGACGGTTCGACCGTCTACTTCGCCGTGAGTGACTCCGGTTATGCGCTTAACTATGCGAACGAGGCGGACTCGTATCTCGTCGGGCTCAATAGCACGACTATGGCCGAGCAGGAATCGGTGCGGCTGCTCGACCCGGCGACCGGCGCGGCGCCGTCCTGATCGACGAAAGCACGGCCTCGCCGATGGTGGCTCCCGACAACACCGTGTTCATGGGCACTTTCGGCAACACGTACAACGGTTCGCGCGGCTTCCTCTTGCACTTCTCCGGCAATCTGCAGACGGAATATGCGCCGGGAGCCTTCGGCTGGGACGATACGGTCTCGATCGTTCCGACGTCGATGGACCCCTCGTACACCGGGTCTTCTCCGTACTTGATCATCTCCAAGTACAACAACTACGCCAACGCCGAGGTGGGCGAACCGTACGGCGGCAACGGCGTGAATCAGATCGCCTTAATCGATCCCTACAACACGCAGCTCGACCCCAACTACGACGCCAATCCCAATTTGCAGGTCATGGCCGAAGTCGAGGGCATGTCCAGCCCCTCGCCCGACATCCCCAACGCAGAGGCTGGCGATCCCGACGCCGTGCGCGAGTGGTGCACAAACGCGACAGTCGTCGACCCGGCGACCGACAGTGTCTACATCAACAACGAGGACGGCTATACCTACCAGTGGAACCTGGGCACTGACCAGGTGACCAACGCGGTCCAAGTTACGTCGGGCATCGGCGTTCCCTATACACCGACGGCCATCGCCCCCAATGGCGTGATCTTTTCGGATAACGGCGGAACGCTGTTCGCCCTGGGCGGTTATTCCAACGACACGATGACCACGGTTCCCTCAGCCGACCCCGTCGTGGCCGGAAACACGGTCACGCTCACAACCACCATCGCCTCGACCGACAGCGGTCCCGTGCCGACCGGGACGGTGACCTACACCTACTACCAGGGCGCCAATAACCCGCTCAACTACGACACCACGCCCGTCACGATCGGCACGGAAAACCTCGTCAACGGAGTGGCGTCGATTCCGGTGTCGGGATTGGTGGCCTCCCACTATCACATCTACGCCGAGTACAGCGGCGATTCGAACTACCCGGCGGGCCAAACAATCCTGGTGCTGCCGGTCCTCGGAACTGTCAACACCACCGTCTCGGCGTCGGCCAATCCGGCTGATTCGGGCACCAGCGTCACGTTCACAGCCACCGTTACGCCGACTGTCAACGTCGCAAACGGCGCAACAAGCGGGGCAACCTCGTTCGTGCCGATTGGCACAGTCACCTTCATGGACGGCAGCACCGTTCTGGGCACGGTGTCGCTGAATAACCTGGAAGACGAAACGAATCCGTCGACCACCAACACCGCGACGTTCACGACCTCGGCGCTGCCCGGCGGCGCCGATGCCATCACGGCCCTCTACAATGGCGACCAGAATTTCGCCAGCGCCTCCGCAGCCTATGTCGAGTACATCCCGGAACTAAGCAATCTGGGAACGCAGAATAATGCGGTGGGCGACGTCCCGGGGCAAAGCGTCGTCACGCCCCCTGTAGGCATGCCCGTCGGCGATAACTGGACCTACGGTGCAACCAATCTGCCCGCGGGGCTGTCGATGTCTCCGTTCACCGCACAGATCATCGGGAGGATCACAGGCTCGGCCCAGGCTTATTCGGTGACGGTCACGGCGTATGACGACGGATCCACGGCCAGCGCGAGCACAACCTTCACCTGGAATGTCACCGTGATCTCGATGACGAACCCGGGCACGCAGATCAATCACGTCGGAGACACGGTCTCCCTGCCGATCGAGACGAGCGGCCTGCCCGCCGGTGACACCTGGACCACCTACTCCGCCACCAACTTGCCGATCGGCCTCGCGATTAACAGCAGTACCGGAGTGATCACCGGAACCCTCACCAGCTCGGCTATGGGAACCTATACGTCGACGGTCACCGTCAACGACGGATACTCGGGGCCCAACGTGAGCCAGAGCTTCACCTGGGAGGTCGTCACAGCCGTGACAACCACGAAGCTAGCCGCTTCGCTGGCTAATCCCACTTTCGGTCAAGCCGAGACGCTGACGTCGACCGTATCGAGTGATGCCGGGACTCCGAATGACGGAACGGTCACGTTCTTTGATAACGGAACGTCGTTGGGAGCTTTCCCGGTCAGTAATGGAGTCGCCCAGTTCACGTCGACCACGCTCACCGCTGGGCCGCAGGCTTTCACCGCAACGTACAGCGGCGACGGCACGACCTACGGGGGCAGCAGCACCGGCACCGCGTCGATCATTCAAACTGTTGCGGGCAATGGAACCAGCGGATACAGCGGCGACGGCGGCCCGGCCACGTCCGCGGAGTTGAGCAGTCAGCCCAACATCTCCCTGGACGCTGCCGGCGATCTGTTCATTGCCGACGTGAACAATAACGTGATCCGCGAGGTGAATGCCAAGACCGGCATCATCACCACAGTGGCCGGCAATGGAACGGCCGGCTTCAGCGGCGACGGCGGACTGGCCACCTCGGCGGAGTTGAACGAACCCACGAGCGTTGCGGTCGACGCCGAGGGGGACATCTTCATTGCCGATTTTCAGAACAGCCGGATCCGGGAGGTGGACGCCACGACGGGATTGATCAGCACCATCGCGAACATCAATCAACCCGTCAGCCTGGCCATTGACGGGGGCAACGTCCTTGTCGCAACACCGGAGCTCATTCAGGCGGTGAATATCAGCACTCACCAGATTACCACCGTCGCGGGCAACGGGTCTTCGGGTTACAACGGCGACGGCATCCCGGCGACCTCGGCGTCTCTCGACGGTCCTCGAGGGCTGGCTGTCGACTCCTCGGGCAACATTTTCTTTGCCGACTTCGGCAACAATCGCGTTCGCGAGGTGAACGCCTCGACGGGGCTGATTAGCACCATCGCGGGGACGGGAACTGAGGGTTACAACGGCGATGGCATCCTGGCCACCTCGGCGGAGTTGAGTCAGCCTCAGGCTGTCGCCGTAGATGCCGCGGGCGACATCTTCATCGCCGACTACTATCCCAATGACCGAGTTCGGGAGGTCTTCGCGAGCACGGGGGATATTTTCACAGTCGCGGGAACGGGGGTCGGGGGCTACAACGGCGACGGCATCCCAGCCACTTCGGCACAACTGTTGGACCCGACCGATGTGGCCGTGGACGCGGCGGGGGATCTCTTCATCGCCGACCGCGAACGAATCCGCGAAGTCGCGAACGGTGGTGCCGTCGTCGCCGTCACACCTGTCGTCGTCAACCCAGGCACCGAGAACAATGCCGTCGGCGACACAGCTTCGCTGCAAATACAAGCCAACGGATTGCCCGCCGGAGATGCGTGGACCTTCTCTGCAACCGGTCTGCCCTCGGGACTGTCGATCAACCCCAGCACCGGCGCGATCACCGGAACGGTTACGGGCTCTGCCAACAGTTATTCTGTCACCATCGCGGCCATTGACGAGGAAAATGTCGGCGCCAGCCAGAGCTTTACCTGGAACGTCTCGACGCTGTCCGTGACGAATCCCGGAACGCAGATTAACGGCGTCGGCGACGTTGTCTCGCTGCAAGTGGTCGACAGCGGTCTACCCAGCGGTGATACGTGGAGTTACTCGGCAAACGGCTTGCCCTCCGGCTTGTCGATCAACACGAGCACCGGCCTGATCACCGGGACCATCACCGGCTCGGCCAGCACTTATTCGTCCTCGGTGACCGCCAAAGACGGCGAAGGGGCCAGCGTCACGCAGGCCTTCACCTGGAAAGTCTACTACCGGCCAGCCATCACGGGTCCGTCGAGCGCGAGCGTCACCGAAAACAATTCGCTCACATTCTCGTCGGCCAACGGCAACGAAATCAGCGTCTTGGATCAGTCGGCAGGGAGCAATTCCGATTCGCTGACCCTGTCGGTTTCCGAGGGAACCATCGCGCTCGCCTCGACGACCGGATTGACCTTCACGGCCGGCGCAAACGGTTCGGCGTCGTTCACCGTGACGGGACCGATCGCCAACTTGGAAGCCGCCCTCAACGAGCTGACGTACACGCCGTTCAGCAACTACACGGGCTCCGACACGCTAAGCGTGTCGCTGGCCGACCCGACCGACACTTTGAGCACGTCGTCAAGCGTCGCGATCACGGTCAATCCGTATGTCGCCCCGGTTATCACCGCACCCTCCAGCGTGACCGTCAGCGAGAACGGCTCGCTCGTGTTCTCGTCCGGCAACGGCAACCTGATTTCGTTCACGGATAACGGTATCGGGTTCAACGCCGACACGATGACTCTATCGGTCAACGACGGCACGCTGACCTTGGGAACCACTAACGGGCTGGTCTTTGCGTCCGGCTCCAACGGCTTGGCGGGATTCAGCGTCAAGGGCACCGTTAACAATCTGAATGCCGCCCTGGTGGGGCTGACCTACCAGCCGAACAGCGGTTACGTCGGCTCCGATACGCTCTCGCTCTCCATCAGTGATCCAACCGACAACAAGTCGGCCTCGACGAGCGTTGCAATCAACGTTAGCCCACTCGCGCCGTCAATCACTGCCCCGGTGTCCGCGTCCCTCGCCGAGAACGGTTCGCTGGCCTTTTCGACCGGTAACGGCAACGCGATTTCGCTGACTGACGCCAATCCCGGCAGCGATTCGCTGACGCTGTCGGTCTCTCATGGAACGCTGACTCTTTCCACCACCTCCGGTTTGACGATCACGTCGGGCAGCAATGGCTCTGCTGCATTCACTGTGAGTGGCACGGTCGGCAACCTCAACACGGCTCTCAATGGTGTGACGTATCGACCCACCGTGGCCTATTCCGGTTCCGACACACTGGCGATTTCGCTGGTCGATCCTGGCGACACCTTGTCGGCATCCAAGAACATCTCGCTCTCGATCAACGCCCTGCCCGCCCCGTCGATTACCGCGCCGGCAACCGCCACAACGCTCGAGAACAACTCGCTGATCTTCTCCTCGAATGCCATCAGCGTTGCCGACTCGGCCGCCGGCGGTAATAGCGACTCGCTCTCACTGAGTGTCGCCCACGGGACCATCACTCTCTCCACTACAAATGGGTTAGCCTTCACGGCCGGATCGAATGGTTCCGGGTCGTTCACCGTCACCGGCACCGTGGCCAATCTCAACGCGGCACTCAACAACCTCACTTATGCGCCGGTTGCGAATTACACCGGCTCGGACTCGCTGGCGATTTCGATCACCGACCCGGGCGACAACGAATCGGCATCGAAGAGTGTGGCGATCAGCGTCAATGCGTACAGTCCGCCGGCGGTCACGGCGCCCGGTTCAGCCAATGCTCCCGAAAACGGTTCGCTGGTCTTCTCGTCGTCCAACTCGATTTCGGTCGCCGATTCTGGTCCGGGCAGCGGATCCGACTCGCTGCAATTAACGGTCTCGCACGGAACGGTCACCTTATCCACCACGTCCGGACTGACCGTCACCGCCGGGGCCAACGGCTCGGCCACCGTCACGGTGACCGGGTCAGTCGCCAACCTCAACGCGGCCCTCAACGGGCTGACGTACAAACCGACCTCGGGCTATACGGGGGCCGACTCGCTCGCGATTTCGATCGAAGACTCGTTGGACCACCTTTCCGGTTCGGGAAGCGTTTCGATTAGCGTCAATGCCAGTAATCCGCCGTCGATCAGTGCCCCGACTTCGGCCCGGGCGCAGATCGGTTTTCCGGTGGTCTTTTCCGCGGCAAGCGGCAACGGCATTGTGATCACCGATACGAGCGCGGGCAGCAACGTCGAAGAGCTCACCGTCAAGGCGACGTCCGGAACGCTCAAGCTGGCGACCACCAGCGGGCTCACATTCATCTCGGGATCGAACAACTCGAGCTCGATGACAGTGGAAGGCACGCTCGCCAATTTGAACGCGGCCCTCAACGGACTTTCTTACACGCTTGGGGCCAAGGCGGCGACGGTCACACTGGCCTACACCGATCTGGGGGACAACCTCTCGACGACGGCGAACATCGCCGTCTCGTCTCAAACGATCCTTGCCGCCGTCGGCCCGGCCATTGGAGGGCCGTCCACGGCCAATGCACCGAGTGACGATGCGACGACCACGATGCCGCCCGACGCCCTGACGCAATGGGCGGGGCTGGCGGCGGCGGTCGAAATTCTGATGCACTGACCGGAATTGGCGGCAACGTCGCTTGAGGGGCAGGCCGAGCTTGCGCGCCGCGGATCGCAATCCGTTGCAGCGATGGCTGAGCCAGCCATTTCTGTGCGAACCGGCTGGCCAATCCGTCTTGTCAGAACCACAATGGAGCCCGCCCGATCGGGCTGCGCCTCGGGGGAGACGGTCGCCACGACGCGGTTTGAGGACGAATGATGGAGCCCGAGATCGATCCCACAGTTCAGCAGCGTGCCGAGCTGGGACTGTGGGACGCCGTCAGCGTGATCATCGGCATCGTCGTCGGCGTATCGATCTTCAAGGTGCCGCCCGTCGTCTTCGGGAACGTTGGCAATGCGTGGACGGGGATCGCCGTTTGGTGCGTGGGGGGAGTGGTCGCGCTGATCGGCGCCCTTTGTTACGGCGAATTGGCCACCACGTATCCCGGTTCCGGCGGCGACTATCTCTATCTGACGCACGCCTACGGCCCGATGGCTGGTTTTTTGTTCGCGTGGACGCGGTTGACGGTCATCCTCACCGGCAACATCGCCGCCTTGTCCTACGTCTTCGCGGATTATGGCGTCAATTTGTTCGGCTGCCAGTCGCGGGATGCAGTCTGGTTCGCGGGCGCCGCGGTCGTCGCGCTCACCGTGTTCAACATTCTGGGCATGAAGGTCGGTAAGTCTCTGCAAAACCTGCTCACCGTGGCAAAGGTGCTCGGTTTGGGCGGTTTGCTCGCGATCGGCCTGTGGAAAGGCGGCGCGGCCTCGTGGACCGCGAGCCAGCCCGCAGCCGGACCGGGACTGGGCCTGGCGATGATTCTGGTGCTTTACGCATACGGCGGGTGGAACGATGCGGCACTCGTGACGGCCGATGTGCGCGACGCTCGGCGGAACATGCCGCGAGCCCTCATTCTGGGAACGCTGCTCGTCACCTTACTCTATGTGCTCGTTAATGCGGCGTTCATCCACGCACTCGGTTTCACCGGCCTGCGCGGCGCGGGCGCCGGCAGCCGACGTCTTCGGGCTGTGGCTCGGGGCACGCGGGGCCGCCGGTATGAGCCTGCTAGTGATGGTTTCCGCGCTCGGGGCGGTGAGCGGTCTGATCCTCACCGGCTCGCGACTGCACGCCAGCCTGGGGGCCGACTATCGCCTCTTCTCCTGGATGGGACACTGGAATCCTCGGTTCGACTCGCCCGTTCGTTCGCTCATTGTCCAGGCATGCGTCTCGCTGTTATTAATCGTCGGCGTCGGGACGGAGGCCGGCCGCGGTTCGATCGATCGCGCCTTGACGGTCTGCGGCCTGCCCGCGCTGCCCTGGACCCAATTCGAGGGAGGGTTCGACACTTTGGTGGCCGGGACTGCGCCGGTCTTCTGGCTCTTCTTCCTGTTGACCGGGGTTTCGTTGCTCGTGCTGCGAGTCCGCGATCCCAGCCGACCGCGCCCTTTCTCAGCGCCGTTTTACCCGCTCGTGCCGCTGACGTTCATCGGCGCCTGCGGGTATATGTTGTATGCCAGCGTCGTTTACGCGAAAGCCCTGTGCCTGTTGGGAATAGTCCCCTTGTTGTTGGGGATTCCGCTG
Source organism: uncultured Planctomycetaceae bacterium (assembly GCA_963813715.1). Lineage (GTDB taxonomy): Bacteria > Planctomycetota > Planctomycetia > Planctomycetales > Planctomycetaceae > DASPSM01. Next base: position 917,354 of record CAWFAK010000017.1, read on the forward strand.
TTTCTCGTCGGCGGCCGCAGAGCAGGCGCCGACTTGCGCTGACATGTCGTTCCCAGTCCGTGGGTTTCACGCGCCGCGTTGACCATCGGTTGATTCCATGGACTCGTCCGCTCTCCAATCGTCGCTTGGCGAAAAAACACGCGCGGATTGCCGCTCGCGTTTTGCCGCTGGTCTTCGCGATGTACATCGTGAACTACCTGGACCGCGCGAACGTGTCGTTCGCCAAGCTGCCGATGATGGCGGAGCTGGGATTCTCGGAAAAGGTTTACGGGCAAGGAGCCGGGATCTTCTTCATCGGCTATCTGGCGTTCGAGATTCCCGGAGCGTTGATCGTCGAGCGATACGGGTGTGCCGCTGGATGGCCCGTATCTTAATCACGTGGGGGCTATGCACGGCCGCGGTCGGATTTGTGCACACTTCGACTCAGTTCTATTGTGCCCGCCTGCTGCTCGGCGTGGCCGAGGCCGGTTTCTTTCCCGGGATCATCGTCTACCTGACTCACTGGTTTGCGCTGACGGATCGTGCCCGGGCGATGAGCGGGCTCATTCTGGCGATTCCCATTGCGATGGGACTCGGGGCCCCATTGTCGGCGGCCATCCTGGGAATCGACTGGTTGGGCCTGTCGGGCTGGCGGTGGCTGTTCATCCTGGAGGGCCTGCCCGCGGTCGCGCTAGGCGTTTTCACGCTCTTTTACCTGACTGACCGGCCGCGGAATGCTCACTGGCTCGAACCGGGGGAGCGCGACTGGATTACGAATCAACTGGAGTCCGAACGGCTGGCCAAACAGGCGAGCGCCCGCGTGACGATTTGGCAGGCGTTCCGTGAGCGAAATGTGATCCTCCTCTCCCTGTCGCTGTTTGCCGCCAATCTCAACAGCTACACGTTTGTTTTCTGGCTGCCCACTGTGATCAAAAATGCATCTGGAGTTTCGGTGAGGGTGGCAACGCTCCTTTCGGGCCTGCCTTACGCCGCGGGGCTGGTTGCTATGCTCGTCGTCAGCTATTTCTCGGACCGGACTGGCCGGCGCAGATTCTTCACGATCCTGCCGCTGATCGCTACCGCCGCATTTTTGACGGCAAGTGCGATCCCCGGGCAGGCGTTCTGGCTGGTGATGCTCTGGTTGTGTCTGGCAGGGGCCGGGATTTACGCAGGTGCCCCATCGTTCTGGGTGCTTCCCACGCTGACCTTGCAGACCACGGCGGCGGCAGCCTCCATCGGCATGATCAACTCGCTCGCCAATCTTTCGGGATTCGTGGCCCCGTCGATCGTCGGCGACTTCCTTGACCGCGGTTTCTCCCATTCGCAGGTCGTGCCATTCTTGGCTTGCTGCCCGCTGGTCGCCGCCGCGTTGATTGCCGCGCTGCGCGTGCCGGCCGAATCGCAACTCCGGGCGGATTTGACGCAACGGCAATCCGAATCGTCGCAATCCGCTTGAGGAACCTAATCGATCCGTCTGCTAGGATTTACGCGGAGACACCGTCATGCCCGCAAGAATCAGTGTGTCACTGTCGGCGAACTCGCGCCATATAAAGATCGGAGCGGTCGTGGTCGTCATTGCTCTTCTGACCGGCTGCGGCCGCTCTGCGCCCAACGCGGACGATGCGGCCGACATGATCGGCCCCGCGGACATCCATTTCCAGGACGACCCGGTGACGAATGCCTCGCCGGGCGACACGCTCGTCAATCTGCAGTTTGTCGACCAGTCGGGCAAAACGATTCGGCCGAAGGACTGGATCGGCACGAAAAACCTCGTGCTGGTATTCACCCGCGGTTACAACGGCGGGATTTGCCCGTACTGCTCGAGTTACACCTCGAGCCTGATCTCGAACTATCCGGCGATCAGCGAGCGGGCGACCGAGGTGCTTGTCGTTTATCCGATCACCAAGCCCGACCAGTCGCAGCACCTGAGTGATTTTCTCAAAGCGACCTTCCTCCGCACCGGGGAGGGCGTGAGCAAAACGCCGTTTCCTGTTGTGCTCGATATCGAGCTCAAAGCGGTCAACGCGCTCGGCATCCGGCAGGATCCTTCCAAGCCGGCGACCTACATCCTCGATAAAAAGGGGCAGGTTCGTTTTGCTTACGTCGGCAAGTTTTTGTCGGATCGCCCGTCGGTTAAAGCGATATTGAAACAGTTGGATACACTCAAAGAAGAGCCGGGCTGAGACACCACGCTCATGACCAATCCAACCTCGTCGCCACCGCAAGGCGATTTCCTTTCAATCGCTTGCCAGTTGCGGTTCCTGGACCGCGAGACTTACCTGCGCTTGGAGGCCGAGGTCCGAACCGGCAACCTCGCGGCCAACACCCTCGCCTTGCAGCAGGGCCTGATCGACGCCGTTCAGGCGGACATCGTCGAAACGCTGCTGCACGCCGCAGAGGTCGTGCCGGGCTACGAAATTCTCGAATGGATCGGGCGCGGCGGAATGGGCGTGGTCTTTCGCGCGCGGCAAAAGAGCCTGGACCGCGTCGTTGCCATCAAGACGATTCCCGTCACGCAGATGCACGACCCGACGGCGCTCGCTCGGTTCGAACAAGAGGCGATGGCCGTCGCGCGGCTCCGCCATCCGAACATCGTCGCCGCCTATGATTTCGGCCGACATGCTGGGCGCCTCTATTTCGTGATGGAGTTGATCGAAGGGCTCGACGTCGAGCGGCAGGTGGAGCTCAATGGCCCGTTTCACGAGGTGATTGCGTGGCGACTGATGCGGCAGGCGGCCGCCGGCCTCTCGCACGCTGCCTCCGCCAAGATCATCCACCGCGACATCAAGCCCGCCAATTTGCTGCTCGTCGATCCCCCTGCCGGCTTTGAGCTGGCGGAAGGCCTGAAGATGGTGAAAATCACCGACTTCGGGCTGGCATTCCTCGCTCGCGACGTCGAGATGCAGACCCGGCTGACGTCGTTGAATACGGCGATCGGCAGCCCCCATTATTTGGCCCCCGAGCAGTTGTCCGGAGAGCCCTTCGATCATCGTGTCGACATCTACTCCCTCGGCGCGACGGCGTTTCAGCTGATCGCCGGTGAACCGCCGTTTTACGGAATGAAGCTCCCACAACTCGTGACGCAAAAGCTGGTCGCGGACGGAATCGACGTTCGCGGCCAGTTTCCGCACGTCTCGCCCGCGAGCAGCGAGTTGATTCGCGAGATGACCCGCCGAAATCCGAACGATCGCGTCCGGGGTTACTCGGAGCTGCTGCAGCGGATCGATTCGCTGATTGCGTCCGTCCCGAAACCGAGCGGCGCCCCGCCGAATTGGTCTGCCCACGCGGCCACGCAGATTATTTCGATCGATCCCACACCGGCGGCGTTGGCCACGCAGGCTGTGCGGGCGCAAACGGCCGCACTGGCGCCTCCACAGTCACAGCCAACACCGGCTGTCGCGCACGCGACCGAACCGAGCGGATGGCATCCGTCTGCCAAAGCGTCGAGTCCGCGCCGGCTGCGACGATCGCGGCCCGTGCTGGCTCTGCTCATCGGCGTCGTCGTGGTTGCTAGTACCGCTGCTGCCGGAATTTGGCGGTTTTGGCCGAGTGGAGCCCGCAGTAATAAATCGGCGCGGCCGCTGGTTCCTGTGGGTGTCGGCAAGAATCTGTTTGACGGCCTTTCGCTGACGGGTTGGCGGGCGCAGCAGGGTTCGTGGACAGTGAAGCGGAATACCGAAGGTGGCCGGGTCCTTGGAGGAACGAGCGGCGTCATCAGTCATGCGCTGCAGAACACAATCGGCAAATCCAGACGCCCGATCGGCCATTACCGACTCTCCGTGGTGGTCCAGCTCCACGGGGCCAAGGCGGCGGAGATCCAATTCGGACGCGACACGTCGATCGAAGATGAACCGCGTTGCGTCGTCAGGCTTTCCCAGCAAGGCGTCGAACTGGGGCGACGCGAGCGCGATCTCGGCCCCTTCGTGAGCCAGTCACCGCTCATTCGGCTGGAGCGCGGCACGGGCGAGACGTACACGTTGTCCGTGGAGCGTCAAGCCGACAGTTGGCGTGCGCTGCTCGACGAGAAACCGATCGGTTCCCTTCCGATTTTGCCCGAACCGACGATTCCCACATTCAATCTCGTCGCCGAGGACGGAGAGGTCTGGTTTTCGGACATCATGTTGCAGGGCTTGGGCATTCCCGAGCCGGAGCCAACGCAGTAGGTCCGTCGATCCCGGGGAGCGTGGCAGCACGTAATCACGATGGTCGGTCGGAAGTCGCAGACTCCTCGGCGTTCCAGGGGACCGTATAGCACATGCCGGGCATTTCGATTCCGCCGCGTTGTCCCGGCACTATAGAACCGTATCGTTCGGCAAAAATCGGCGGTAGCGGACGCGCATTCTCCGGGGCCACCCAGAGCCGCAGGAGATGACGCTTGCGGTCGGGTTCGGGCCAGTCTTCGAACGCGGTGCGGTCGTGCAGCAGCGTGTGGTTATGGACGAGCTGAATGTCACCCGTCTGAAATCCCATCTGGAAATTCAAGGCCGGATCGTTGGCCAACGCGTCGAACAGGTCAAGCGCCTGCGTCTGCTCGGCGGTCAGCGGTCGAACTTCCGGAAATCGGCGTGCCGACTCGATATACATCCGATGGTAAATGGCCGAAAGCAGTCCTGCGTGCCAATTGAAAACGGGGACAGAGAAGAAAGGTTTCTGCCCGGCCGGCACTTCCCCGCGACGGTCGGTCTCGATGCGCTCGAATAGGACCTGTGCCAGTTCGGGACACCGCTTCCGCATTTCGTTAAAGATGGTGACCGAGCTGACCAGGCTCGACAGTCCACCGGCCTTTGCCGGTTGCAGGCAGAGCAGCCCGACAATGTCGCACGAATCGGTGTGATAGTTCTGCCGCTCTTTGGTCTGATAGATGCGCACGTGCGGATCGCGACTGCTTAGACCCACGTCCCTCACATGTCCCAGCAAATGGCCGCGGGCGTTCTGTGGACGCAGACGGCCGCAATGCAGACCCAGGCCCAGGAAAGCGACCGCCGACAACCGCCGTCCCCAGTGCTCGATCGGCAACCCGCGCAAAAGCACGAATCCCCGCCCTGCGATCACTTGCTGGAGAATCGCGCCCAGACGGCGACTGAGCGTGGGCACCGGAAAATCGACGGGCCTCAATCTGTCCCACTCCGGTTCGGCATGTTCAAATCGGCGGGCGGCCGACTCCACCTCGGCCACCTCGTCCGCTGTGAGCGTCTCGATCCAGTCGGATTGCCGGGACACGTCAGGACCATACCAGGCAGAAGGGCCGTCGATTGCGGGAGGGAGTTCGAACATTGCTTTTTCGCAGTCGTCCTTTTCGGGCGAGTTTGCAACGTCTTCGCCGCAACGGGCACGCGAGCATCCGCTCGATGGGACCGTCAGGCTCACGTCCTCGGCACATTCTAACGCGAAGGCTGTGGAGACTGCGATCGGTCCGTTAGCCGAACGGTCGATTCGTTGGCCAATGACGACCCGCGACGCCTTTAGCCGTCGAGGGTCTCTCGGACCTTGGTCGCGAGATCGAACGTCGTGAAGGGCTTTTGCAAGAAGGCCAGGCCCAGGTCGGGCATTCCCAGTCGCCGCAGCTCGCCGTCGCGGTAACCCGACGCGTAGAGCACCTTGAGCTTAGGCAGCTGGGCTCGCGCGCGTTCCGCCAGTGCGACTCCGTTCATATCGGGCATGACGACGTCGGTGATCATCAGGGTGATCTTGCTCGCGTGCTTTCGAAGCAGGTCGAGCGCTTCGGTGGCGTTGCTCGCCTCGTGGACCTGGTAGTTTTGGATTCGCAGCAAGCGCGACATGAGCCGACGCACGGTCACCTCATCCTCAACCACGAGAACCGTTTCATTCCCTCGCGGAATGGCCTGGGGAGCGGCGTCGACTTCCCACGCAGTAAGGCCACTGGTGACGGGCGGCAGATAGACCTGGAAGGTCGAACCGTGGCCGGGCTGGCTGTCGACAGCGATCTGGCCGCCGCATTCCCGCACGATTTCCTGCACCGTGGCGAGCCCCATTCCCGTCCCTTTTCCCACTCCTTTCGTCGTGAAAAAGGGCTCGAATATGCGGGCGCGGGTCGCCTCGTCCATGCCGCAGCCGGTATCGCGCACGGCCAGCAGCACGTAGGAACCGGGAGTCGCTTGCGGGGCGATCTTTTGGCCGCGCGCGAGCTGAACCATTTTGGTCTCGATCGTGATCTGTCCGCCGGCCGGCATGGCGTCCCGGGCATTGACAACCAGATTCATCACGACTTGCTCAATTTGAGCGGGATCCGCTTGGACATGACTTAAATCGGGAGTGAGCTCGGTTTTCAGCTCGATCGATTCGCCGACGAGCCTCCGCAGCATCTTCTCCATCCCCTCGACGTACGCGTTGAGGTCGAGCACGACCGGGTTGTAGATTTCCTTGCGGCAGAACGCCAAAAGCTGACGGGTGAGGCCCGATGCGCGTTTGCCCGACTCGACAATCTCCGTCAGCAGCTCGTGCATCGGCGCGTCCTTGGGAACTTCCCCCAGCACCATTTCGCCGTAACCCAGGATGACGGTCAGCAAATTGTTGAAGTCGTGCGCAACGCCCCCCACCAGGCGCCCGACCGACTCCATCTTTTCGGCCTGCCGCAGCTTCTCGACGACTTCCTGCAGTGTATGCTGCAGCCGCACGCGCGAGAGGAACGATCCCACCTGTTCGCCGATCGCCGTGAGGCAGCCGAGGAATTGTTCATCCGGCTCGGCGATCTGGTCCGCAAAGAAGAGCAGGACGCCGCTCGCGCTCGCATCGGCATCGGTTCCGGAGAGCACGGGAATGCCCAGCACGGCATCGAGGCCGCAGCGCGCTGCGAGGCCGACTCGGTCGATCGCGCGGTCTGTCGAGAGCTTGCCAAACCACCGCGGCTTGCCGTGACGCAGCACCGTTTTCGCCAGATCGGTCGGCTCGCCCGTCTCCCAGTTTTGCGTCTGACTCGCGAACTCGGCCGCCAGCGTTGAGGCCGCATTCCAGGTCGCCGACAGATGGAGACTCGTCGTCTCGGCGTCGGCCGACCAGAATTCGCCGCAGCTGTACCCAAGATGAGTGCCTATCACCGACAGAATCGTGCCGAGGGTCTGTTCATTCGCTTCGGGATCGGCGAGCAGCCGCGAGAGAGCATGCCCAAGCGCCAGTCGACGCTCGGCCCGCTTCCGGTCGGTGAGGTCGGCGAGCAGGATCACCGTCTCTTCGACGGTCTTTTCGGCCCCGCACAGCGGCGAGACGGACATCGCGACTTCGAGAGTCTGCCCGCTCTGCGTCTGCACCTTGGTTTCGACATGGGCCGTCGCCTGGCCGGCCAGGGCTCCGCGCAAAGAAGCATCGAGGACTTCACGTTCGGCCCCGCGGGCGATCGCCAGCGGACGGCCGACAGATTCAGCGGCAGTGCGGCCGAAAAGGCGTTCCGCCGCCGGGTTCCAGCGTGTGACGTTGCCCTCGCGGTCGACGGCGCAGATAGCGGCGGGTGAAAAGCGGACGAGCGCGTCGTGTGCCCGCTTCGAGTCGGCCAGGAGTTCGTGCTGCCGCAAGAAGCCGAGGGCCGGTCCGATTTCGACGGCCGCCTTTTCGAGCGTAAATGTGTCGACATCTCGAATTGCGCGGGCAAAGCAGGCGGCGACAATCGTGACCACGCGATCCTGAAAAATAATCGGATACAACAAAACGCCTGTGATTCCTCGTCCGCGAATAATCTTTTCGAGCACATTTTCGGCCGGAACGTCGCCAGTGCTGACAAAGGCACTGGGAACTTTTTTGCTGCGTACCTGCCGCACTTCGTCGATCAAGAGTTCAAAGAACGGCAGCGACTGGCCTGCCTTTGGGTTCTGAGAGGCCGCCCCGAACACGGGGTCAGGCCGTCGCTCGTCGACCGTCCAAATGCCGACCTCGAGCGCCTCGAGCGATTTGGCCAGGACGTTGGCCCAGGCCTCAAGGATCGAGACGGGTGAAAAAGGCCGGGCGAACGGAGCCCAGATTTCCGCCCGCAACGAGGTGACGTAGGCCCGACGCTCCGTCCGTTGTTCTTCCTCTTTACGCTCTGAAACGTCAAAGGCGATGGCGTAGAGGCTGCGGTCTCCATCGCGGCGGATTTGCCAGCAGAACCATTTGTGCGACCCGTCACGGCAGCGGATGGGCGCATCCAGACTGCGCAGGGCGCCCGTTTCGGCCGATTCACGGAGCATCGCGGTAAAGGCGGCGGCGTGGTCGGGATGGACGAAATGCGTCACAAGGCGACCGAGCACAAGTTCGCTGGCGTGGCCTAACAGATCAGTCCACGCCCGGTTCGCCAGCATAATGCGACCGTCAATCGACGTGACGGCGACAAGCGCAGGCGATCGCTCGAGCAGTCCGCCCCGTTGCTGCGGTGACTGTACGGCGATCGCTTCAGGCGTCAAAGGTCGGTCGAGAGTCGTGCTCATCGAAGTTATTGAACGAGGTAAACGTCCATCGCGGGTGAAAGCAGCTGACTCGGATTCAACGTGCACTGCAGAATGTTCAGGCAGAGCATGGATCCAGTGACAAATTTCAGGTTATACGTGCCGGCGGCGGCAAAAATCATCTGTCCGTACTTGGAGTAAATGGAACCGCTGAGCGTCCCGCCCAGAATCAAAGTCTCGTCGGCGAGCACGATCGGTCGGCGATCGATGCGCCGCTGGTAGAAGAGGAGTCCGTTGAACGGGCTGGTCGAATCGTTGAGCCCGGAGTAGCTGCTGCCCAAGAGCGAAGCGATGACCACACTCGGGATCAGATTGGCGGCTCCCGCCGGCGGAGTCGCGTTGCCGTCGGAATTGTCCGGAGCACCCGAGGCGGGCGTATAGTTGGTCGTGTTCGTGATATAGAAGGTGACGCCGTTGGCCGTCACATTTCCGGCGATCACATTGAAAGCGATTCCTGTGAGCGGGTTGACGCTGCGGATGATGTAGACGCCGGGGTTGAAGGTCACGCCGCCGCTCACGATCTCGATCCAATCGTAAACGCCCGGGTTGAACACCTTGGCGGGCAGGAGGGGCAGGCCGATCACGGTCACGCCGCCGTACTGCGTGGCGACAACGTTGTGGCTGTCGGCCGCCGTCGTGGGAGCGGGAATGCTGCTGTACGGATCGGGAACCGGCAGCGCATTGCAGCGGAGAGGACTGGGCTGCCCCGAAGAGTTGCTGCCGTAGTTATGCGGATTGTCGACGCCGCCGACAACCCGGATGTCCTGTGCGGCGACACTGGTGAGCGCGATCAATGGCGTGCACTCCGCGCCATAGGGGGGTGATGCGGCGGTGCCGGCGGCATTCCCGTTTTGGTCCACGCCGCCCCATTGATTGTTGTCGAGCACGGCGCCGTTCACCTTGAATTGGCCCAAGCCCAGCACCTGCAGGCCACCCAGAATGGGCGGCAGCGTCAGCGACAGTGGCGCGACGGGAGCCAGGTTGACGGTAATTCCAGGCGGGTTCGGATCGAGCAGCACGAGAGCGCCACCCGCCGTCGACGCTTGCGAACCGGCGACCGAAGAAGCCTCAATCGTCTGCACGGACGAACCAGCGAGCACTTGAATGAAATAGGTGCTGGCCTTGCGAGTCACGTTTACCTGGGCGTAGGCCGCGTTGCCCGCGTAGGGGCCGCTGGTTGGCGGGACGCTGAGCACCACCGTCGCGTCCGTGAGCAAGTTGTCGTTCTGGACCGCAGTGGTCGCTGCAGCCGTCGCGTCGACGACCGAGCCACCTTGGTAAATCGTCATGGCGGCGGCCGTTGCGGCGGCGTCGGCGGCACTCTGCAGATTGCGGTGCGAGGCGAACAAAATGCTCGTGTCGAGAACCAGGCCGGCGATGCCCACCAGCATCGGCAACGTGATCGCCAGAATGACCAGCACGCCTGCCGAACGGCGGTGGCCGAACGTGGGTACGGTTTGCAGACGGCGGCGTGGCGACTTCAACCGGTTCACTGTCTGGTTGTGTAGCAGAGATCGCATCGATTCGCCTCGTGAAAATCTTGCCGGAATCGTACGGAGTGGACGCTCTCAGTGATCGACGGGCATCGTGCAGACCGCCTCGAGAGCGATCGGCTGATTGCCCAGAACGAAGGGAATCATGGGGCTGTATTGATAGGTCAGCGTGGCTTGGACGGGATCGTCCGGCTGGTTGGTTCCGTTCGACCAATCCAGCTTGTAGTACACCTTCGCCAGCGTCAGGGTCGGCAGATCCTGCAGGAAGCTCTGGCTGTATTGGGATCCGTCACCCGCATTTCCATTCACCGCGGTCGGACCCCACATCGTCTCTTGAGGCGACGATTTCGAGCCGTGGATCATGGCCTGGCGGCAAAGCTGCTGGGCGCCGTCGCACAGCAGGTTGTAGTCGAGCACCATCAATCCCAGGTCGATCATCACGAATAGGATGACGAGGAAGACGCTCAAAACGACCGCAGCCTCGACGGCCGCGACGCCGCGACGCGAGGGACAACTAGCGAGTTGTGATGCTTGAAGCCGCTTCATCGATAGCGCCGCATGCCGACGGTGTGGCTAATCGTGAATTGAGTGGGCAAACCGGGCCACTTCGTGATCGTGCTGAACTGGTAGGTGGCCGTGACGGTTGCGAGGTTGAATCCGCCCGATTCCGCCGTCGTTTCGACGCTGACGGACAACAGGTTCGAGTTGAATGTCGGATTCCCCTGAACTGCATTCTGAACTTGCTGTGTGACCTGGGTTTGCCACGACGAATAGGTGTACGTGCTATAGCCGTGGGTCGCGCCGTATTCCGCGCCCGCCCGTGCCGCGCACGACACCATGGTGTAGATCGAGATTGCGCGGCCCAGCTCGACGCATCCGAATGCCAAGAGCAACAACAGGGGCAGCGTCAGCGCAAGCTCGACGGCCGCCGCGCCGCGGCGTCTTTGTCGGCTCGGCCGCGTTATCGCACCGGTCTGCCGCGACCGGCCGTATGCGGCTGGTGAAAACGTCCGCATTTACTTGTTCTCGGCGACCTGTTTGTCGCTGGGCTTGCCGTCGGCAGCCTCTGCCGCATGCGGCGACGAAAACGTGCGGGCGATCTGCACAGCCGCCGGCCCGACGAGGACGACGAAGATGGCGGGGAAGATGAGCAACAGCGTGGGGAACAGAATCTTGACGGCCGCCTTCTGGGCCATCTCTTCGGCCCGCTGCTCGCGCTGTTCGCGGATCATTTCCGCATGGGTGCGGAGGGCTTCGGAAATGCTCGTGCCGAAGCGTCGCGATTGCTCGACCAGCGTGCTTAAACTGGAGATCGGAGCCAGGTCGGAACGCTCGGCGAAGTTGCGGAGCGCCAGATCGGGTGCCGCGCCCAGCTCGATTTGCCGTTCGACAATCCCCATCTCGCCGGCCAACACAGGATGCGCGACGGCCAACTCCTCGGTGACGCGCTGCAGGGCGCCGTTCATGCTCAGGCCGCCTTGGACGCAGGTCACCATCAAATCGAGAAAATCGGGCAGCGATTTCAAGAGGACCGCGTGCCTGCGGACTTTGCGCCGATGCAGCCAAAGGCTCGGCAATACGATCCCCATCGCGCTGGCGGCTCCTGCACAAAACAGGATCCGCTGCGGACGCCCCGCGCCGAGTGTGCCAAGAAACAAACCGATCAACAGTGGCGAGATAATCATGGCGAGCTTTGTCGTCATGAAGACGCTGGGAGCCCAGGGGACATAGATACCGGCGTGCATCAGTCGTGCCTCGAGCTGCGTCCGCTCTCTCTTATCGTTTGGCAGCAGTTGTGCGGCAATCTTCGCGACCTTCGATCGCATGGAAGCGGCAGCCGGCTGGTCTCCGCGGGATGAGCGCGTCTGCATCAACGGCGTGTCGCTCGAGAGCTCGACCAACCGATCGTCGACGCGGCGGTCCCGTGACCAGATCACGTGAAATGCGAAATAGGTCAGGCCGCTCACGGCCAGGAATGCGCAGACCGGAACTGCCAGGGATTCCCAGTTGATCTGCGTCAAGGGGTTCCAGGTCAACGAATTCCAATTCATCGGTCGTTCCGTGGTCGGACGTGTCGCTTAGAATTCAAAATTCACGATCTGGCGGATCCATAACGACCCCAGCGCCTCCGCCGCCAGAACCGACAGCAAAAGCGCAGGGCGGTCAAGGAGGATTTGGGCGTAAGGCCGGTTGATCACCAACAGTCCGACGAAGGCCGCCAGGGGCAACACGGAAAGGACGATGGCTTGCAGCCGGCCCTCGCCGGTCGCCGCCTTCACCTTCCCACGCAGCCGAGTGCGCTTGCGAATCACCTCGGACAGGCTCTGCAGAATGTCAGCGAGGTTGCCACCCGTGTTCCGGTGCACCAGCAGGGCGACGACGAACATCTGCAGCTCCATCACACCCGTGCGCCGTGCTAAATCCTGCAGGGCAACGTCGTAGGGCAAGCCAAGATTCTGTTGGTCGCAGCAGGTTGCCAATTCGGCGGCGATCGGCGGCTTGAGCTGATCGGCCGCCAGCTGCATCGCTCCGGACATCGTCTGGCCGGCCTTGATCGCGCGGCTCATCAGATCGAAAGTTTCCGGCAGCTGCATACACAGCGCGTAGGTGCGTCGAGCGCGAGCCGCATAAACGTAGGCAAACGGCGAGACGACGCCGATCGCCGCACAAAGAAGCCCAATCAGCCAGAGGCCCGTCATAGTCGTGCCGACGACCGCGCCGATGATCGCCGCGGTCATCGCAATCTGCACCACTCGAAACGGAGTCGTCTTAAGTCCCGAGTGTTCGACGGCCGTCACGAATCGCTTCCACACCTCGGGGACATGCCGCGAGGTTTCTGCGTGGAACAGCTTGAGGTCCTTGAGGATCTCCGATTTGCGGGCCTCTCGCTGCTTCTCGTCGCCGAATTCCTGGTCGAGCCGAGCCTTGATCCGCGCCTTGTCCCGCAGGACCAGGTCGGAAATGACCGAAAACACGCCGACGACCGCGAGTACGGCCGCGACGAAACTCGCCAGTTTGACGACGATGGGGTCCATTACCGTTTGCTCGCGTGAGTAATCGAGGCCAGGCGGTTGGTTTCCAGAATCCGCCGCTCGAACAGGTTCGGATCGAGGACCGTCCCTTGGGCGCTCAACCGTTCGAGACAGGTCGGACGGATGCCCGTGGCGCGGAAGTGGCCCTGGGCGACTTTGTTTTCATCGAGGCCCGTCTGCTCGAAGACAAACAGGTCGTGCATCGCGATCACCTCGCCCTCCGTTCCCGTGACTTCCGAGACCTGCATGACGCGGCGAACGCCACCACTCAGACGAGCGCACTGCACCACGATGTCGATTGCCGACGCAATTTGGCGGCGAATGAACCACATCGATAGCTCGTGGCCTCCCATGCCGATCAGCATTTCCAACCGGCTGACGGCCTCACGCGTGTCGTTGGAGTGAATGGTCGTCATGCCTCCTTCGTGCCCGGTCATCATGGCCTGCAGCATGTCGAAGGCCTCGGCGCCGCGGCACTCACCCACGACGATACGGTCAGGCCGCATTCGCAGCGCGTTCCGCACGAGGTCCCGCGTCGTGATCTCTCCGTTGCCTTCCAAGTTGGCCGGCCGGGTCTCCATCCGCGCGACGTGCGGCTGCTGAAGCTGCAGCTCGGCCGCGTCTTCGATCGTGGCGACTCGCTCGTCGTCGGGAATGTAGCCGGACAGCATGTTGAGGAAGGTCGTCTTGCCGCTGCCCGTTCCGCCGGAAATCAGAATGTTCAGTCGGGCCTTCACGCAGGCCGACAGGAACTCGATGATTTCGGGCGTCACCGATTTTCGGGCAATCAGGTCGGACGCCAAGAGCGGCTTGGCGGAAAAGCGGCGGATTGAGACCAGGGCGCCGTCCAGTGCCAGCGGGCGAATGACGGCGTTGACGCGGCTGCCGTCCGCCAGGCGGGCGTCAACCATCGGGCTCGATTCGTCGAGCCGACGTCCGACTTTGCTGGCGATTCGCTGGACGATGTCGAGCAGGTGCTGATCGTCGTGAAAGACGATATTCGTCCGCTCCAGGCGACCGCGACGCTCGACGTACACGGTGCGCGGGCCGTTGATGAGAATGTCTGTGATCGTAGGGTCACGGAGCAGCGGTTCGAGCGGGCCGAGCCCCAAGGTCTCGTCGATGACTTCGTTGACGAGCCGCATGCGCTCGTCCTGGCTCAACAGCTCGGTCCGATCCTCACAGAGCTGCTCGATGCCGCGGCGCAGCTCGCGCCGAAGTTCGTAGTCGTCGACGGTGCCGACGGACGGAACGTGCAATCCGCTGATCAGCTGCTTGTGAATCTCTTTCTTGAGCCGGACGAAGCGCTCCTCCGTGCTTTCGATCCCAGCCGTGGCGCTGGCCGGTCGCAGATCGAGCGTTTGAAACATGAGGTGTTCCTGGATTCGGGGGAGACCGAGGCGGGATTACTTGCCCTGCGACAGTTCCTGTACGCTGAGCGAGAAAAATGTGCGGAATTTCTGCGAAAGACTCGAGGAGGTCTTGCCTGTACCCTTCGCCGGGCGCCCGGGTTCTGCCGCAATCGTGGTCGCAAGCGCGTTGATGGCCTTGCTGATCGACGAGTTGGGCAACTCCAACACAACCGGGTTCCCGCAATTGGTCGATGAATTGGCTGCACCGGCGTCTTCGGGGATCGAGTGCCGAATCTTCATACCGAGGGCCGACTCGACCTGCGCGGCACTGATTTCTTTCTGCCGGCCGGAACGCGCGGCGACCAAGAACACATTGGCGCGATCGACACCGCTGCGTTCAAAGCACGCGAGGGCCCGCCGCGCCTTGCGGATGGCCGCGAAATCGAGCCGCACCAACAGCACGATGGCCGTGCTCTGTTGCAGCGCGTAGGCGAGGTCTTTTTGCCAGAAGGCGTCGAGGTCGACGACGACGTTTGTAAACGCGTTGCGGCCGAACCGCAGGGCCTTCTGCAGCCCGTCGGACGTCACGAACCGGGCTTCTTCCCAATTGTCCGGGGCAGCCAGCACGAAGACACCGCTCTCGTGTTCCACCAGCGACTGCTCGAACATTTTCTGATCGAGCTTGTCCATGCTGCGGCACAAGTCGGCGATCGAGTGTCGAGGCTTGAGATTGAGCGAGGTCGCCAGGTCCCCGCCGTACAGGTCGAGGTCGAACAATCCGCAGCGACCGTGCCGTTTTGCCAGCGCCACCGCCAGGTTGGCGGCCACCAGCGTGCGACCACAGCCGCCGCTGGCGGAAAGGACCGTGATCAGGCGGCCGGCGGGCGATTTTTCGTTGTCTGCAGTCGAAAGCCGCCCAAGTGTGACGGCCAGGTCGCGTTCAAGGTTGCTTGTTTCGTCGAGGTAGGAGGCCGCACCCGCGTGCAATGCTCCCAGAATCGAGTTCGGATCGCGTGGTCCGACGACCACGACGTCGACGCCGGACAGCTCGCGCAAGTGTTCCAGTGCATCGTGGCAGCGCTGCGCGTCGTCCGACAACACAAACAAGATCAGGTCCGGCTTCGGGTAGAAGCAGGAAACGGCGTTGGCCGCTGCGTCGATGGGCAAGACGTTCGCCAGCGGGCAGTCGCAGCCGTTCTGAGCCAGGAGATGGCGAAGCCTCGTCGCCTTCGTCTGGCAATCGCTTACGACCAAGATGACCATGTCTGATCCGATCCTCCGCGCATCCGTCCGCCGTGGAGCGTCCGGCGCATTGCCTTGCGCAACCTGCGCAATTCCGCATTCCAAAGGTAGGACGGGAGTGGGGGTGAGGCGATTTAGCAACGCAACGACATGCGGAAAACACGCTCTCGCTTGAGGGAGTTTCTTGCGGCGACGGTCGTGACGCCGAAAGCGAGCGCGGGCAGAGGGTAACTTCCCTGTCGTTGATTCCGGTTATTCCGACCTGCCCGCGTTCACGCTGCCGGCGAACGGAACCGAGCAGATCGTCAGATCGCGCCAGTTCTCGGCATTTTCCGGGGCATCCGGATGATTGCCGGCCGCCTGATGGATCTGGTCGAGGACGCTGAAGAAGGTGGTGAGCAGCACCGGGTCGAACTGACGCCCCTGCTCGGCCAGCATCATCTTCAGAACGACCTCCTCCTTCATCGCCCGGCGGTAGGGACGATCGCTCGTCAGCGCGTCGTAGACATCGACGATGGATAAGATGCGGGCCGCCTCGGGAATGGCCTCGCCGGCAATTCCGGAGGGATACCCCTTCCCGTCCCAGCGCTCGTGGTGCGCGAGTGCAATCTCCCGGGCCAACGTCAGGATCGACGAGTTCGAGCCGGCCAGCAGCCTCCCGCCGATCACCGTGTGCTGCTTCATCACGTCGTATTCTTCCGGCGTCAGTCCGGCGGGCTTCCGCAAGATTGCGTCCGGCACCCCGATTTTTCCGATGTCGTGCATCGGAGCCGCCATGCGGATGCGTTCGACTTCGGCTGGTGACCAACCCGCCGCCCGTGCCAGGATTTCACTGAAAGCCCCGGTACGGACGATGTGGGCCCCGGTTTCCACGTCGCGGGTCGCGGCCGCATGCACGAGCCGGTGAATCGTTTCCTCGTGCGCCTGCCGAATTTCGACGGTCTGTTCGCGGACCCGCTGCTCGAGTCCCTCGGTATAGCGGCGGCGTTCGATTCGCAGGCGCCGCAGCTCCAAGCCGTGGTTCACTTGCGCCAGCAGCTCGTCCTGCCGGGCCGGCTTCAGCAGATAGCCAAACGCTCCTGCATTGAGTGCCGAAATCGCCGACTCCGTGTCGCGATTACCGGTGAGCATTAAAACAGGCAGGTCCGGCTGGGTCGCCAGGACGTGCTTCAAGAGATCGATGCCCGTTCCGCCCGGCATGTTGATGTCGGCCGTAATCAGGTCGATGGGCTCGCCTTCCAGGCAGCGTTTGGCGGCGGCAACGCAGTCCGCGCGGACGACACGGAATTTCTTTGCCGTAAGCCAGGTGGCCAACAAGTTGCGAACCGGAGCTTCATCGTCGACGACAAGAACCGTTGACTGCGGTTGTCCAACAACAATTGCGGGATCAAGGCTCATACGGAGTAACCGGCTTTCTGCAGGCTGATTGCGGTCTGTGCGCAAAAAGGCCTGCAAGCCTAGGTCATGTGAGGCACCTCGGCAAAGCGACAGCCCGCGAGCCTTTTTCAGTCGCCAGTGAATCGCGGCAATCTGGCGATTGGCCGGCGGGGCGCTGCCGTATTGAACTGGCCGACGGCGCGGACTAACCGTCCCCGACAGCAGGACAAATGCAACCGCTAGAACCGGACTCGCCGCCCGGGACGCCCAGACCCTGGCTGTCTGGCGGTGGCACTCGGGTGGCACTGGCGGCTCGTCCGCCAGTGCCTTATCCGCCCACATTGCACTGACCCGGTCGTTGCCTCCTCGACAGGGTCGCGGGTGCGCTTCGCCTTGCGAGAGCCCCCGTGTGCGAGGACAGTTCAACGACTCACATTCGGTGCTGAACGACTGGACCGCTCTCACGCGGTCTCGCGCAATCCTTGCTGGGGATCTGTTTCTCCCTTATGTGAAAAATTCCAATCTGCTGGCTCAGGATCTTGCTTCGTGCCTTTGGGCCTTTGTGGTGAAAATCTCCGTGGACTTGTCGTCCCGCCTCGACGAATGTGTCCGGACCAGACCTCACGGCTCGTGTCGGGGCCGGGTCACCAATTCGTGGGTCACCTTATTGAGAAAACAAATGTGACCCAACCCCCCGTGAAAATACCTAGGCCGTCCCCGTCGGCACTCTCTGACTTTGGACCACGCCTTCGGCGGATCTTCGACCTTGGACTCTGGACCGTAGACTGCTGGAAGTGTCCCGTCCCATCCCAAATCAATCCCGTCCCGATTGCCGGGCCGGATCGCCGCTAACCGGTGGGACTCTCGTCGGTGGGTCCACCCCCCTTATATCAATTGTGAGAGACCCGTCACGGCGGGACCACTTTTAGGCGGACCCGGCGGGACAACTTGTCCCGCGCGCGCCGGGATGTTTTCTCCCTCTCTCCTCTATGTGAAAAAAGGATCCCCACCCCGGCGGGGATTCCTTTTTCGTTCCCGGCGGGGATCTCTTCACCAGCGGCCAGTACTTGACCGCGAAGCACTCTTTTTCAGTCCCAACGGGGCGAGACATTTATAGCCTGGGTCGGAGCGAAGCGCAGGCCCAGGATCCAGGGGCATGATCCCCGTCCTGAGCCCCAACGGGGCGAGGCAGGCCCGAGTTGCAACCGGGCCGTGAACTTGTCCCGACCGGATTTTCAGCCTTGGTGCGATATGTCGCCGCGCACATCACGCGACCGGAGCTGTCGCCAACAGCGCGCAGTCCACCGTGCCGCGAAAAGCTTCGCTTTTTCCATTCAGCCACAAGACGGCGATCTGAACTAGATCAGTTTCGCAGATTCCGGGATTGACCTGCCGCACCGATGGTGCGAGGCCTGCGTGAACGCTGGCACGGGTATCGGGCTCATTGGAGCCCGGTTGTCTCATCCCTACAGGGCTACGGAGAAACGCGAAGGGCGGCTCTTGAATCCCAGGCCTGCGCTGCGGTCCGACCTGGGCTATCGGATCTCGGTCCGTTGGGCCTTAAAACGACGACGGCTGAGCATCGGCCCAAAGCGTCTCAGGAGCCCAGCGACGCTTTACAAAATCGACATCATGGGAGCCAAGGCCCCCAAAGCCGTCTCGGACACCCGCCGCTTGGGCAGGGCTCACCAGCGTGACTCGCTACCGAAAATCCGGCGATCGTGGCTATTATGCCGTAGAAGTTCCAGCCGACCGTTTTCTCCACGGTCATGGGACGGTGTTGTGCCGGACTTTCGAGCGCGCCGGGCTTGATCCGGCCCCGATTTTGATTGGCCCGGCTGATGTTGATCGGTTCCGATTTGAGCTCGATCGATGACTAACGGCGACGGCCGCCGTTCGGTTCACGAGGGCGACGTTCACCGACAGTGACGTGAGGAATTCATGAGATCTGGATGTGTCACACGAGGGTTGGTTGTCTGTGTTTGCTGCTGTCTGGTCGCTACGGCCGCGCTCAGCCGAGCGGGCGAAAATACCGCGAGTAGCGGCATCGATCGAACGACGTTCGACCAGTCCGTGAAGCCGGGCGACAACTTCTTCCTCTACGTCAACGGGAACTGGATCAAACACAATCCGATCCCGCCCGAGTACAGTCGCTGGGGTGCGTTCCCGAAACTGCGCGACGACAATCTGGCTTTCCTCCGCGAAATCCTGGAAGGCTTGGGGAAGAGCACACAGCCGCTCGACGCCGACGGTAAAAAGCTGCACGACCTTTACGCCACCGCGACGGACGAAGCCAAGCTCGAAGCGGCCGGGGCGAAGCCGTTGGCCGGCACGCTCGAACGGATCGCGAAGATTTCCACGCCGCAGGAATTGGTCGCCGAGGCCGCGCGGCTGCATCTGGCCGGCACCCCTGCCCTGTTCCGCATGGGCGTGCGGCAGGATGAGAAGCAGAGCAACGTCTACGCGGTGTACGTCTATCAAGGAGGGCTCGGGCTCCCCGAGCGAGACTATTATCTGGGAACGACCGGCGACTCGAAGCGGATCCGCGATGAATATCGCGGGCACGTCGCCAAGATGCTCGAACTGCTGGGTGATGCGCCGCAAGACGCCCAGAAAGGCGCCGACACGGTGCTACAGATCGAGACGAAGCTGGCTGAAGCGTCGCGTACGCCCGTGCAGCTCCGCGATCGTGAAAAGCAATACAACAAGCTTAATCGCGAAAAGCTGGCGGCTCTCACGCCGAAGGTCGACTGGGCCCTCTACTTCAACACGGCGGCCATCGGCGAACCGGCTGACGTGATCGTCGGACAGCCGGAATTCCTCACCCGGCTCAACGAAATGGTGACTTCCGTGCCGGTGGCCGATTGGCGGACTTATCTCCGCTGGCACGTCGTCCACTCGATGGCCCCCTATTTGAGCTCGAAATTCGAGGACGAGGATTTCCGCTTCGAGAGCGGCGTCCTTCGGGGCATCAAGCAGCAGCAACCTCGCTGGAAGCGGGCCGTGACCGCGGTCGACCAGTTGATGGGCGAGGCGCTCGGCCGTCTGTATGTCGAAAAGTACTTTAAGCCGGCGGCCAAGGAGCGGATGGATGAACTCGTGCGCAACCTGGTCGCCGCGTATCGCGAGCGGCTGCAGTCGCGCGACTGGATGGGGTCGGAGACGAAGAAACACGCACTCGAAAAGCTCGCCGCCATCACGCCGAAGATCGGTTACCCGGACAAATGGCGCGATTACTCGTCGCTGGAAATCCGTGACGATTCCTACGCCGAGAACGTGATGCGGGCCGAGGCGTTCGAGATTCAGTATCGCCTGTCGAAACTCGGCAAGCCGGTCGACCGAACGGAATGGGGCATGACGCCGCCGACCGTCAACGCGTACTACAACCCGTCTTTGAACGAGATTGTTTTCCCGGCCGGAATCCTCCAGCCGCCGTTTTTCAACGCCACGGCCGACGATGCCGTGAATTACGGCGGCATCGGCGCGGTGATCGGACACGAAATCACGCACGGCTTTGACGACCAGGGAAGCCGCTATGACCAGGATGGGAATATGCGGAACTGGTGGACGTCGGAAGACCGGGCTCGCTTCAACGCCAAGACCGACAAACTCGTGAAACAGTACAACGACCAAGTGCCGCTGGAAAAGCTGCACGTCAACGGCCGGCTTACGCTGGGCGAGAATCTGGCGGACCT
Organism: uncultured Planctomycetaceae bacterium; assembly: GCA_963813715.1. GTDB lineage: Bacteria > Planctomycetota > Planctomycetia > Planctomycetales > Planctomycetaceae > DASPSM01. Next base: position 937,956 of record CAWFAK010000017.1, read on the forward strand.
GGGCGGCGTGGCCATCGCGTACGCGGCCTATCAAAAATCGCTGCACGGTCAGCCGGCGCCGGTGATTGACGGATTCACCGGGCCTCAGCGTTTCTTCATTGGCTTCGCGCAAGTTTGGCGCGGGACGTCTCGCGACGCCGAGCAGCGTCTGCGGCTGCGGACCGATCCGCACTCGCCGCCGCTCGTGCGTGCGACCGTGCCGGTCTCGAACATCCAGGCCTTCTACGACGCGTTCAATCTCAAACCCGGCGACGCGATGTACCGCGAGCCGCAGGATCGCGTCGAGGTCTGGTGATCGCAGCTCGCGCGCTCGGTCAACGGTACGGGGTGCGCCTCAGCGACCGGGGCGGCGTGCTTGCGCATTGAACTCTGCCTCGGTCCGCCAGCGCTTCTCGCGAATCGTGGGCTCGCCCGACAAGATTTCGTCGAGCGTGGCCTGAAGTTGCCCGACTCGGCGCGACGTATCCTTCGTCCAGAGAAAGGGGAATCGACGGATTCGAGGGGCGTGCGGTTCGATGAAACACAAGAACGCATCCGCCTCTCCGTCGAGGTTGCCGCAACCGATCCAGAGTCGGAACCCGTGGTTCTTGATGGGGATCACCCACCCCCAGTCTTCCGCGATCGGTTCGCGCGGCTCGAATCCCTTGCTCGGTAGCTTGCGGACAAGAAACTCCGCGAGTCGCTTCCCGTAACGGCCCGGGTTGACGTCCTCCTCTTCGCCTTCATAGGGCGGGAAGTCGTGCGAGCGGAACTCGACGAGCGTCTTCATTGCGGTTCGTTCAAAGTCAGACTTCGCGCGCTGTTGCGGGACTCTTACCATGACCCGCGTACCCATTCGCGCACACCAGGCAGTCCGACCATACCTGCCCGGGGCGTGAACTTGTTTTCAGTCGAGGCTGCGCCACTTGACGCCAAGCCCACGCGAGGCAACCGGCCACTCCCTGTTGACCGCAACGGCTTCGGTCATTTGCCTGCTGCTTGCTGCCACCTTGCGTCTTGCGCACACCGACCTGGCCGTCTGGACGACGTTCCTCGTCATGGCGCAATACACCTATACCAGCTTTCAAAAAGGGTTCGAGCGCGTCGCGGGGCGGGGAGTCGGCATCCTGGCCGGGCTCGTGCTGACTACGTGGTTTAATGACGTCCCCCTGGTCGCGTTTTTATTAATCGGCGTCTTGCTGACCGCGTGTTTTTATATCTACTTCTCCGGACGACTGGCGTACACGGCCCTGCAAGCCGGACTGTATCTCGTGGCCGTTTTCCAAATCGGTCGGTTTTCGCCCGAGACGGTCGAGTGGGAGTCGCGCGAGCTGTTTGCGGCCATTCTCGTGGGAGTGTTCGTCGCCAACATCGTCAACTGGCTGGCCGGTTTCGAGGGTGATGTCAGCATCAATCTCGGGGATGCGCCACTCTTTCCGGTCCGCACCGATTGGCTCAATCAGAGCCTGATGCTCGCGGTCACGGTGCTGATCACGCTCGTGGTCGCTCATCTTGTCGATCTGCCTCCGACGACGGCTGCCATCTCGGTCCTGGTGCTCACCATCTCGCCGCACCTCCAAGCGTTGATTCAAAAGGGGGAGCTGCGAATCGCGGGGCTCGTGCTGGCCACTCTGTGGAGTGCGGCGAGTTTTGTGTTGGTGGGTCTGCTTCCTCATTTTCCGCTCTTGGCGACATTCGTTTTTCTCGGACAGTTTGTGGCGACGTACCTGACGCTGCGGGGAGGAACCTATTCTTACGCGGGACTCCAGATGGGCCTGGTGCTGCCGATGATCGCGGTGGCCGCACCGGACGATTTCGGTAGCCTGCTTCCCGCACTGCAACGTCTCGAGGGAATACTCCTGGGCCTGGGCGCTTCTGTGATTATGGCGGGGCTGTGGCCGCGGTTTCCTTTGGCGGCCGCTCCGCCTGTACCGCCGCCCGTCCCGGTCCGCGCCCGTCGCCATGCCAGGCGAGATGGATGTCTAATCGCCTCGGGCTCCCGCTTTTTGCGTCAGTCAATGTGCAGCGTCGATGAGCAGCGTCACAAGTAATACAGCCAGGCGATCACTCGGTGCCACAAACGCGTCACTTTCGTGACCGTTCCCTGCGGCTCGGTGTAAACGGCGACGCTGCCTGTCATGCCGACCCGCAACGGGACCGCGTCGGGCTCGTCCAGGCTCAAGCGGACTTGAAAGCGCTGGGCCGGCGGCACCCAGTTGGTCGGCGTCTTGACATCCGGAAGCTGGCCGGAAGGGACGCCCTGCCCCTGGCTGACGCCCCAGCCGACTGAAGATACCGTGGCCGGAAAGAGCTGACCCGGCAGGCCGCGAAACGCAATCAACGCCGACTGTCCCTCGCGCATACGAGCAAGCGAGTTCTCGCGGAAATTGGCGACGACGAGCCAACGGGCCGTGTCAATGAGAGTCAGCGCGGCCTGACCGGTGTGCACGTAGGCCCCCTCGCGGAGCTGCAAATCGGTGATCAGGCCGTCGCACGGGGCGGGCACACGCGTGTAGGCCAGTTTGAGCCGCGCCTCCGCGAGATCAGCCTTGGCCTGCGCGACGAGAGTATTCTCCCCCGAAACTCGCGCGTTGAGCGCATCCTCGATGCGGCGAACGTTGTTCTCGGACTGGCGGACGGCCGCCTGACTGGCCTTGTTTTTTTGCACGGCCTCGAGGTAGCGCCGTTCGGTGGTCGACTCGGTCTTGTAAATCGCCTGTTCCTGCCGGTAGACGACGGCCGCGTATTCGGCCTCCGCCGCAAGTTTCTCATGGTCGGCCTTGGCGGCGGCAAGTTCCGCGTCGAGCTGCTGCACCTGGTGCTGGGCTTCGACCACTTTGGCCTCCAGCGACGCGACCCTTTGCTCGAAGAGCGACGGGTCCAGCTCGAACAAGAGGTCGCCCGATTTGACGCGGCTCCCCTCGTGAACGTGCACCCGCACGACTTTCTCGGCCACCTGCGGCGCGATTTGTACGACGTAGGCCTGCACGTAGGCCTCCGTCGTAAAGGGCGAGTAAATGTCGGCCAGGGCATAATAGATGACCAGCAGCACCAGCACGCCGACAACGAGGAGCACCCAAAAGCGGACCGACCCCGCTAGCCGGCGGACCCTTCGCCCCAGTCCGCCGAGGAATCGGAGGGGAAGCCGCGCAGTCCAGGCCGCGGCATGCGCAGCCGAACGGAAAAAATCCGAATCGCGGGCCTGTGCGGGCATCGAGACTTCCGGGGACGTCAACAGCCAACTCGGGGCGAGTCGCTTTCCACGTGAGCCTAATGCTTTTGCTCGGGCTGCGGAAGCGGAGGCGCTGGGAGGACTTCGTCGACCGGTTGTGGGTTCTTGCCGTCCGGCGACGCGGAGGAACCAAGCAGCGAGGCCGCGGGATTTTCAAGCGAGTAGTCCAGCGCAACCAGCGCGCCGAGGTATTCATAGTTCGCGGAGACGAGCCGCTGCTGGGCCCGCGTGAGGGCGACTTCGGCGTCGACAATGTCGGTGGGGGTTGCCTGGCCGTTGCGATAGCGGTTCCGCACCAGGCGCAGGTTCTCGACCGCCTCGACGACGGCAGGCCGATCCCGCTCGATGCGGCGATGGGCGGTCGTCGCCGCGATGTAGGCAACCGTCACCTGAAGTGTCACTTCATCAAGGATTGTCCGCGCATCGGCGAGCGACTGTTGAATCTCGGCGTCCGCCGCGCACAGTGATCCCTCGCGCCGGCCCGCCGTGTAGAGCGGCATATCGATGTGCAGGCCGATTCCTTCTTGCGCCGGTGGCGATGTTCGAGCCGCCGACCACGCCGACGCTGCCGCGGGTGTAGACTTTGGGCAAAAAATCTCCCGCGACCGATTCCCGGCCGAACTGGGCCGCTGCCACCGCCTCACGGGCGATGGAAATCTCAGCACGTTGAGACGCGGCGACTTCGAGACACTGCACCAGCGAGAGGTTGAACGCGGGCTCGGAGTTCCAGGCAACGAGCGATACCGGGAGGCTCGCATTGCGACCCATGGCATTGTTCAGCCTGGCGACGGCCGTCAGTTCGGCCTCTTGGGCCAAGTCTACGTCCTCTTCCGCGGCCGCCAGCTGCACTTCGGCCCGCAGCACGTCGTCCTTCTCGAGCACGCCGGCGGCGCGACGCGAACGGGTATCGCGGAGAGTGGCCTGCGCACGGCGAATGGCTTCTTCCTGAATCCGGCGGATCGCGCCGGCCCGCAGCGCGAGCAGGTAGGCCGAGGCGACGTCAAATCCGACCGTCTGACGGGCCCGCGTCGACTGCAGTTCGGCAATCTGCTCGCGCGCCTGGGCCTGGTGGTACTGTCCTCCCGTGTGTCCGAAATCGTAGATCGTCCACGACAATTGCAACTCGGCCTGTGCGTAGTCGTGCGTTGCCGTGGCGGTGGGCAGAATGATTCCCGTAACGCCCGCCGAGGCCGGGCCCAGAGTGGGTGACGTCACTCCTTCGTGCGTCAGGAAGTCGACCTGCGGCAAGAAGGCCGAAAACGCAACCTCCGACTGTCCCGCGGGCCCGCTCGATCGCCGCCAGGGCGGCCACCAGCCGCGGATTGTTCCGGATCGCCAAAGTCGATGGCGTCAGGAAAGAGAAAACGTTTGCGTCGCTGCGTCGCTCGCGGACGCGTCGAAGGACGCCACAACCGGCGTCGTCGCGGGGACCCGCGTCAGGAACGATGCCGGCACGACCTTCTTCTGCGGCGCGACAGAGTCGTCCGTCGACGCGAGGGCGTTCGCATCGCCCGTTTTGACCTCAGCCGTGTCGAGCGTGACGGGGGCGACAATCCGGTCGCGCGCACCGTCGGGCGTCACTTCGCGGGGCAGTGAAAGCGCGGATTGCCAGGGACCCGTCCAGGAACATCCCGCGACGAAGCAGATCGCGGCGATCGGACCGGCCCGGCGAAGCGAAGTCGATGCGCGGACCCTTTTCGACCTTGAACGCATCAGCCCGCTCCGGCTGCCAAGCGGACCTTTCAGGATTCCGGAATCGACCGGCCGTTTGACCCACTTGCCCGCTCCAACCAGAACAGCGCCGTGAGAATTATCGGCAAACTCAACCTAGTCGCTTGAGTCAAAATTACAATCAGTGGCGTTTCGCGGCTGGTAATTCGTCCAGAAAGGCGCCGATTTCGCCGATTGCCGCGTCGCGATTCTGATCTTCGGTTACGCCGGATTTCTTCCGCGGCTTGAAGCTGTGATCGCCGTCCGTGAGCCAGTGGATGCGGATGCCGGCAGGCAGACTGTAGGCGGCAACTTCCTCGCGGGAACCGAACGAATCGCGTTCTCCCTGCACGATCAACGTCGGCGTTTTGATTGTCAGCAGGTGTTTGACGCGAAGTTGATCGGGCTTCCCGACCGGATGAAACGGATAGCCGAGACACACGAGTCCTGCGACGTTGGCTTCGTCCGCAATCAAACTGGCGATCCGGCCCCCCATCGACTTGCCGCCAACGATCAAACGTTCGCGGCCGAGACGTTCCACTACTTGGAGCCAGGTTTCGCGGAGGATCGGTTCCCGGTCTGGCGGTCCGCCCCGCCCCTGACGGCGACGGGCAGCCATGTAGGGAAACTCGAAGCGTGCGACCCGCAAGCCCCGCTCAGCCAAACCCCCGGCGATCACGTTCATGAACGGGCTGTCCATCGGTGCGCCCGCGCCATGGGCCAGCGCGATCGTCCATGCAGCCTTCTTCGGGCCTTCTATGATCAGCTCAGGCGGTGATTGCACGGTTGCCTCGTTTATCGAGCCGCCTGCGGTCGGCGCGTTCGCGCCCGACGTCACGCGATCGACCAGTACGACCAAATCCTGCTCGAATTTCGGCAGCTCGATCTGAACCGGTCTCTCGCCCCCACGGACTGTGACTTGCGATAAGACTTCCCCCGCTGCCGGCGAGTAAAAGCGGGCTCGATAATCTCCGGCAGGCAGGCGCACGAGCAAATTTCCCTGAATGGGCTGCCCGGCCGTCGGATCGGCGACCTCGCGATCGTCGGCCAGATAGGCGATATAGCCGCCGTCGGCAAGCGCCAGTGCCGTGTCGACAAGGTGTTGGGGCTTTTGTACGACCCACTCCCGCGCCAATCGCGCACGGACAAAGTCGACCTTCTGCGCAAATCGCAGAGATGTTTCATCCAGGTGCGGATCATTCGCCTTGAGTCGGACGTGCCCGTCTCCACGCCGGAGTTGATCGAGAAATCGATGTAGTCGTAATGGCATTGCGAAAGCACCGCCATCCAAGCCCGCTTGCGATGGATTGTCCAGCCGACCGGATCACGATACATCGACGCGGCATTGTCCTCGTCGGAAACGCAGGGCTTGTTGAAGGCGTGAGTCGCGTGGCAGAAGTCGCGAAAATCCCGGAGTGCGAGCTGCTTCGACATGAAATTACCGAGCATGTACTCGCGGCGGGCGAGAACCATTCCGGGCAGCGGATGGACATTGACAGCGTCGAACTCGCTTTGCGTGAATGAGGCATCCAATTCCTGGCGAAAGGCCGGCTTGTAACTGAAGGCTTGCGAGCCAAACACCAGATGCGGACGTCCGAGCCGCTCCAGCTCGCTTCGCACGAAGCCGTGATGCGGGCTTGCCACGCGTCGACGTCCGCGACGCTGGCATGCGGACTCGCGTTGCCGCCCGGCTCGTTGCAGATTTCGTAGTAGACGTTGTCGTAGCCGCTGGTTTCTTGCAGGATTTTGCGAACATACGTCAACTGGCGCTCGAGGAGCGGCGCGTTGTGCAGCGTGTTGTACTCGTACCAGGGGATCTTGCCGACTTCCTGCCGATTGTTCTCGGCCCGCAGCGGATTGAGGGCCCAGACGCGCGTCGCCGTAAGAATTGCTGAAGAGCGTCAGCTCGACGACGATTCCGAGTTCGGAGGCCCGCGAGAGAAACCGGTGCAGCCGTTCGAAGTATTCGGGATTCCAGCGATCGAGGTCGAATCGCGGCAATCCGTCGAGGGCATGTTGCGGTCCGGTGCGGGGCCAGGGGCTGACATAATCCGCCGCGGCGGGCTTGCAGGGAGAGGCGGGATTACTCGGCGAGGCGATTTCTCGGTAAAGCAAGAAAGTTCGGCTGACGGTCTGGTGCTTATCGGCGGCTTCGGCCAGATAACGCTCGAAATCGAAAGCCCGATTGAGCACCGATCCGTAGTGCTCGGTCGCGGCAATCAACGTCAGCGGCCGTCCCCGAAAGAGAAAGTAGCGCGGATTCTCCGGATGGAGCGAAACGGCCGGCCGGGCTCCTTTGGTCGACTCAAGGACAGCGACCCAATCGCCGTCAGATGTTTCCGGCTGACAAACCAGGTCGCCGTGCGAATCGGCGCGAACGATCTGCGCGGGTTTGAGTTCGCCGGTGCGGGTGACGAAATGTCGCACGGAGTAATTGGCGTTCGGGGTCAGGTTGTGCAGCACGATCGGTTCGACACTGGGCACGTAAATCACGCGCACTTTGTCGGCGATTCCGGCCGCGTAGGGAACCTCGAACTCGCCGTGCTTTGAGATGGTGCGCTGCCAGGTCGCCCATTCGGCATGCGGCTCGAACTTCCACCAATCGAATTTCTCGAGCAGCCGCTTCGCAATACCCACCTGCTGCGACCCGGCTAGCTGCATCGCGTCGTCCCAGGGCCGATTGCCCCAGTTTCCGCCGTGTGGCGATTTGCCGTACGGCTGTCCGAGGCGATTGACCTGCCAGATGCCGTTGGCTCCGTAAGTATGGCCGGCCGTCCCCGACAGGTAAGAGGCCCAGACCATGAACCGCTGCACGTCTTCGAAGCAAGTGTTCAGGATTCCTTCATAGGTGACTTCGCCGAGAACCACGGGCAGCGTGGGCGAGGCACTTCGCGAGGTGCGAATCAGTTGGATCGTGTTGGGGATGCTGCGACGATCGCTGTGGCCCGTTTGCAGCATGTCGAAATCGAGTACGGACGGATCGGTGAACGAGTACCGCGCACTTCTTGGCGGATGCCCGGTTACCAGCCGATGAAACGGGTCGACTTGCCGCAACGCGCGGGCGACTTCGGTCCAGCCCTCGCGCTGGAATTCTGAATCCTTGTCCTTGGTCTTCGATAAGTAGAACGGCATGGTGATTTCGCCGGCGACGCACCAGACGACGGGCAGTGCGCCGTAACGGGCGACCAGGTAACGCCAATGCTGCTTCATCCGCTCGACGCCGAGCCAGGGCAAGTGGTAGCCCCAAGCGCCGACGATGCAAGGCATCAGCCCTGAGTCAACGAGCGACACGATACGACGGTCGGCCGCGTCGAAGTATTCTGGACGGATCGTGTGGTAGTCGGCGGTCCACGGAAAGCCCGCTTCGTTCGCCCCACGGGGGTCGAAGGCCGGCATATCGGGATACAAGCCGGCGACGATCTGGACGACGTTGAACCCCTTCTGCACGCGGTCGCGAGCCAGCGTCTGAAATTCGTCCGGAAAATGCAGCCGATGACACAGCCCCATCCACCAGGTGTCGCCCAGCCACAAAAACGGAGTGCCGTCGGCGTACTGGAAGTGACGATGGTCAGACATCACGCGCAGCGGCCCGTGGCGATAGAGCGGATTGTTGCCCTGATAGGGAACGACCTCGACCGTGCCCGTCTTGCCTTCGAGGCTGCCGTTCGTTTTGTCCGAGCACTCGGTTTTGTAGTGGTGGGTGCCGGGCAGCGCCGATGCGTACCGGACGCGCCAGGTCTTTCCGCCGTCCCAAAAGCCCGGCACACGCAGCTTGTGGCCGGCGGGTTCTTCGAACACCACGTCGAACTGAGCTTGATTGAAGGGATCCGAGTAATCCTTTGCCGACTCGAATGTCAGCTCGACCATCACGTTTGCCGGCGTCGACTTTTCAGCCGCCGCGAGCCAACCGGCCCACATGACGAGCGATGCGGCGATGACGGAGTGGCGACACCGATTGCGGCAAAGTGATCGAAACGTGCGAGAGCTCATGGCAGGTCGCCTGGCGGGTCGTGTTGGGAAGAATGGCAGCAGCGAGCGTGGATCGTCCCTCATTCTCATAAGCGATTGGGCTGCGCTTTTCCAATGTGCGCGGCTTGCTGGCGTGCGCGAGGCATCGTGCCAATAATCAACGAATTGCCCGATCGACCTTAAGCGCCACGGTCAAAGGGACGCCCATGAGCCGCCGCCTGGAAGGACAAACTGCCTGGATCAGCGGAGGGGCGTCCGGCATCGGCGAGGCGACAGCGCGACTGTTTGCCGCGGAGGGAGCCAGCGTCTTAATCGCCGACGTGCAGGCGGACCGCGGGCGGGCGTTGGAAGCTTCTCTTCGTGCGACAGGCGGCGCCGCCCTCTACGACGAATGCGACGTCACTCGCGAGGAGGCCATCCGCGCCAGCCTGGAACGAGCGGCCAAAACGTTTGGTGGGTTGCAGATTCTGGTGAGCTGCGCGGGCATCGTCCACGTCAAGCCGCTGCATGAGTACAGCGTGGATGAGTGGGACCGCCTGATGGCAGTCAACCTGCGGAGCATCTTCTTCGCCATCAAGCACGGGATCGGCCACTTGCGTCGCAACCCGCGCAGTTACATGGTGAATATCGGGTCGATCAGCAGCTACGTCGGGCAGGCGGGAACGCCGGCTTACACCGCGTCGAAGGGGGCCGTCCTCCTGTTGAGCCAATCGATCGCTCTCGACTACGCGGCCGACGGTTTGCGTTGCAACTGCGTCTGCCCGGGCATCACGGATACGCCCATGCTGCGACACCACTTGCACGCCGCGGCCGATCCGGCGGGAACGCTGGCGACGCGGCTGCACCGTGTGCCGCTCGGCCGCGCCCTGACACCAGACGACGTCGCCCGGACCGTGCTCTACTTGTCCTGTGAGGATTCCGCTGGCGTGACGGGCACCTCGGTCGTCGTGGACGGCGGCTACCTGGCCGCGGCGGAATGGGACACTCCGCGGATCACACTTCCGGACGACTTGTCATGAGTTTTGAACTGGCCTGCGCCGACTTCGCCTTTCCACTTTTGCCGCACGAGCATTCGTTGCGATTGATCGCCATGCTCGGCTTTGCCGGCGTCGACATCGGGCTCTTCGAAGGACGCTCGCATCTTTGGCCGTCGCGCGAGTTCGAGGATATTCCCCGGTCCGCATCGGCCCTCAAACGGCGGACCGACGCGCTCGGCTTGCGGGTGGCCGACGTCTTTTTGCAAACCGCCGCCGATTTCCGCCTGTACCCGATCAACCATCCCGACGCCGGCCGGCGAAGACTGGCCCGCGACTGGTTCTCGCGGACCCTCGAATTCGCGGCTGCTTTGCGTTGCTCGCATGTCACAATTCTGCCCGGCGTTGATTTCGACGAGGAGAGCCGCGAGACATCGTTAGCGCGGGCCGTCGAAGAGCTCGGATGGCGCGTGGAACAGGCGCGCCAGGCCGGCGTGACGTTGGGCACCGAGGCGCACGTCGGCTCTCTGTTCCCCGACCCGCTCTCGGCCCTGGAATTGGTGCAAAAGGTGCCGGGTCTGACCCTCACGCTCGACTACACGCACTTTACACGAGCCGGCCGGCCCGATCGCGACGTTGAACCCCTGCTGGCACACGCCTCGCATTTTCATGTGCGGGGAGCCCGCCACGGCCGGCTACAGACGCCGTTCAAAGATAACGTGATCGATTACCGTCGAGTGGTCGAGCGGATGCAAGAAGTCGGCTATCGCGGCTGGCTCGGCATCGAATACGTCTGGATTGACTGGGAGCATTGCAACGAGTGCGACAACCTGTCGGAGACGATCCTCTTTCGCGATTTGCTCCGGAGTCTGCTGACGCCTCAACACCATCCGACACGCGCCCAGGAGCCGACACCGTGAACTCGTTCTGGTCGGGCCTGGCGTTGGTCGTCGTTGCGGGCGCGATGGGTGGCAGCTTTACTGTCCCGCTGAAATATGTCCGCGGCTGGGCGTGGGAAAAGACGTGGCTTTTCTATTCCATCGTGGGCATGGTGCTTGTCCCCTGGCTGATCGTGGCGTGGGCCGTGCCTACCCCCGCGTCCGTCTTTGCGGCCATCGCACCGCAAAAACTCTTGACGACGGCCTTGTTCGGCGCGGGTTGGGGCGTCGGCTCGGTGCTGTTTGGACTGGGCGTCACGCGGGTCGGCACCGCGATGGCCTTCGCGATCGTCGTATCGATGACTGCAACTCTGGGTTCGCTGATCCCCCTCGCCGTTTTGCAACCGTCAGAGCTAAGCTCCCCGCGAACACTGTGGTTGGTGTTCGGTCTAGCCATCGTGCTGCTCGGATTAACGCTCTGCGCCAGAGCCGGCTTCCTCAAAGAGGCGGCCCAGCGCTGCTGACCAGCGCGAAAAGGCGGAGTCCATCGGAACCGCTAAGGCTGCGACGGCGGGCGGGTTTTTGGGCGGACTCTTGATCTGCCTCGTTTCCGGCGTGACGTCGCCGATGTTCAATTTCAGCGTCGCCTTCGGCGGTGATATTCAGCGCGAAGCCGAGTATCGCGGTGCGGAAGCCGCCATCGCGTCGGTTGCCGTGATTGCGGTGACTGTTTCGGCGGGCTTCCTCACGAATGCGCTCTACTGTCTTTATCTGCTTGTCCGTAACCGGAGCCTGCGATCGGCGGACGGAGCTCCCATTCTGGCGAACGCGGCGCTGGTCATCTTGATGGGGGTTTTGTGGATGCTGGGAATGTTTTTCTACGGCGTGGGGGCCAGTCGCATGGGCGACCGCGGACCCGTGCTCGGCTGGCCGCTGTTCATGACCTTGATGGTGTTGATGGGCAATTTTTGGGGGACGGTGACCGGCGAATGGAAGGGAGCCGGTCGCCGCGCGTATCTCCTGCTGCAGTTGGGAAACGTGGCGATGGTGGCCGCGTTCATCGTGATTTCGGCGGGCTCTCGTCCCTCCTCGTAAAGGCCGCTCGACGCGAACAGAAAAAGGCCCTGCCATGGAACGTGTTTGCTTCCTGCTCAAGGTCCGCAAAGAACGGCTCGACGAATACAAGCAGCGGCACCAGTCGGTCTGGGCCGAGATGCGGCAAGCCCTGCACGAGACCGGTTGGACCAATTATTCGCTCTACCTTCGCGACGATGGGCTGCTCGTTGGTTATCTCGAAACACCCGATTTCGACGCGGCCTTGCGCGGGATGGCTGCCCAAGAGGTGAACGCGCGCTGGCAGCGCGAAATGGCGCCCTTCTTCGAAGACCTGGAAGGCCGGCGCCCCGACGAGGGGCTCTTGCGCCTCGAAGAGATCTTCCACCTTGATTGACCGATGGCGACAAGATCCATGAGTGACCCCAATCGGGCTCGGTCCCAGCGGTGGTGTTTCTTCGCTGCGGCGCTCGGACTCCTGATCGCCGCGCCGGCAGCGGCCGCCGAAAGACCCAATCGCCCGAACGTCGTGCTGATTCTGGCCGACGACCTAAGCCACGGCGATTTATCGTGCTCCGGCGGCAGCGACGTGCGAACGCCGCACATCGATCGGATCTTTCGCGAAGGGCAAACGCTGACTCGATTTCGCACGAATTCGAGCGTGTGTTCGCCCACGCGTGCCGCCTTGCTGACCGGGCGTTATCCGGATTGCGTCGGCGTTCCCGGAGTGATTCGTACTCACGCCGATCAGAACTTCGGCCGCCTCGCGCCGGACGCCGTGCTATTGCCCGCTCTGCTCAAGCCGGCCGGCTATGCGACGGCCCTGATCGGGAAATGGCACCTGGGGCTCGCGCCGCCCGACGTGCCCAACGCGCGAGGCTTCGAGGTCTTTCACGGCTGGCTCGGCGACATGATGGACGACTATGTGACACATCAGCGGCACGGGATCAACTATCTCCGCGACAACCTGGACACCGTCGATCCGCAGGGGCACGCGACCGACCTCTTCACCACTTGGGCGATCGACTTTTTGCACGACCGCCAGCACGACCAGCGGCCGTTTTTCCTCGAGCTCGCCTACAATGCGCCGCACGCTCCGATTCAGCCGCCGGCCGATTGGCTGAAACGCGTTCACGATCGCGCTCCCACCCTTCCCGATATGCGTGCCCGGCGGATTGCGCTAGTCGAACACATGGACGACGGCATCGGACGCGTGATGGCGGCCCTCTCGGCGGCCGGACTCGACAAGAATTGCCTGGTCGTTTTCACCTCCGACAACGGCGGCCCGCTCGACTTTGGTGCATTCAACGGGTCGCTGCGTGACGGCAAAGGCAGCATGTACGAGGGTGGGCTGCGCAGTCCCGTTCGGAGCCTCTTGGGCCGGCCACATTTCGTCCGGTTCGACCACCGATCTGGCCGCCGTCACGATGGATATTTTCCCCACGGTCCTCGAGGCGGCCGGCGTCGAGCGACCCCAGAACCTCGACGGCACGAGCTTCCTGCCGACCCTTACGGGACACATCCAGAAACTGTCGCGACCGCTCTTCTTCATGCGTCGCGAGGGAGGTCCCGGATTTTGGGGCGGAGAAAACGAAGCGGTGATCGACGGCGATTGGAAACTTGTCCACAACAGCCCGTTTCGCCCGCTCGAGCTGTTCAATCTGATCGACGACCCTGCAGAATCGCACGACCGGGCCTCCCGCGAACCGAAGATCCGCAACCGCCTCGCACGCGAGCTGCAGCTCCATCTTCAAGCAGCGGGCGCAGCGCCCTGGCAATCGTCGAATCAGCACTAGCCACCTTGAGGACCGCTCTGCCCAATCTCTCGCAGCGATTTAGCTAACCTGCTGCTGCGACTGCATGCCGCTCGCCAGAGACTGCACCTGGTCGGCGCTCGTGAGGCTAATCGACGCGGTCAACGTCGCGGAGGCGGCGGTGCCCCGATAGGAGCCGACGACCGCCGCGGCCTGCTCGGGTCGGGCCGAGGCAGCCAGCGCGATGTGTTGATCGGCGACGGCCAGGCCTTGCGTTGGGTCGTAACCGCGCCAGCCGGCCCACGGCAGGTAGACTTCGGCCCAAGCGTGGAGGTCGTGGGCCTGACCGCTCAATCGTTGCTGGTAGCCGCTGACAAATCGGGCCGCCAGCCCCACGCTGCGGCAGGCATCCAGGAACAGCACCACCAGGTCGCGGCAGGCGCCGGTCCGCCGCGAAAATGTCTCGCGGGCTGACCACGGAGCACCAGTCTCGCGGTTCGTCACTGTCCAGGTCGATGAAAGCCGTCCACTCAGTTGGCCGAGAAAAGGGACGACTTGCTGGTCGACTTCCGCGGCCACGTCGGCGGCGAATCGGCCGACGGGATCGTCGCCAGGAATCTCCCCGGCTCGTTTGCGTGCGGCGGCGACGAGCGGCTCTTCCACCGGGGAATACGACATTGGCAACAGGAGCCGATTCGGCGGCAGGATGAATTCGAAAGGATTGTTCCGCGACGTGTTCACCAGCGACTCGGCCCGCACCGTCAATTCCGACGACAGGCCGTTGAACCAGGCAAGCGAAACGACGTTCCCTTCGGCATCGAGCGAGGTGGAGATCCCGGCCGGCTGCGGCTTGACGATCAGGCGAAACGACTCGAGAGATTGCCCACCGTCGACGCGCGGCCGCATCCGAATCAGATGCGGCTCCAGAAAGACCGGTTGGTTGTAGCTATAGCGGGCCAGATGGGCGATTTCGAATTGCACAGTGATTCTTACTCGTGAACTAAGCGCTCGCGTCGCGATCGGATAACCTCATCGGCACCACCTGCGGGTCGCGCAGCTTGGCCAGCACCGGTTCCATCCAGCCGGTCGGCAGCTCGCGAACCGAGTCGCGAAGTCGTTCCTGCCACCAGTTGGAGTTCTCGGCCAGGTCGCTCTTCTCGAAACGATGTTCGACGATCTGGAATGTATTACGAGCGTACAGCACGACGTCGACGGGAAAATCGACGTCGGCGGCGCTGATTCGCGTGGAGTCGAACGCCAAGCAGCCGACCTTGAGCGCGAACCGCATCGGGTCTTCGTATTTGAGCGTGCGGTCGAGCACCGGCTTGCCATAACCGGAGGCCCCGATGATGTGGTAGGGCGTGCCGCGGCTGATCTCGACCCAATTGCCTTCGGGATAGAGCAAAAAGAGCTTGTGCTCGCGATCCTTGGAGAGCTGACCGCCGATCAGGGCATGGATGTTGAAACGAAAGCCCGAATCTTCAAGGGACTGCTTGTCTTCGGTGGCCACGCGGCGGATTTGCTCGGCGAACAGGTTGGCCACGCGGAAGAGGCGTCCGAAGAGGGGCTGCTCGGCGTCTTCGATGATTTCCTCGAAGTAGGTGAGGGCCTTGTCGCGGACAGCCCGCAGGCCGGACGACATGACGAAGAAGGCCGCCTGCTCCTCGTGGTAGACCGACACTTTTTTCGCGGTGATGCACTCGCTCCCCGAGATCACCCGCGTGTCGGCGATGCCGACCAGCCCGTCCTCGACCCTCATCGCCAGGCAGAATGTCATTCGGAAGCCCTCGCGCTCAGAGCATTCGCGGCTCGTCCTGTTTCAGCCGCGGCGTGCGCGGCGCCTCCTGCCCCAGCCGCGATTGGCGCGGCTCCGCCCGTCCCAGCCGCGATGGGCGCGGCTGCCCCTGACACGGGTCGGACGGCGAAAAATGTATCACACACCGCCCCACCCACCAAGTTGAGTCGTTTCTGTAGATCGTCGACGAACTCGTGCAGCCCGCCGGAGATGATCTCGTCCGCTCGAGTGTAGGCCAGTTCGGCCCGGAGTTGCCCCAAAAGTTGTTCGGGCCGATTGCTGAAACTGCCGGTTTTGGACGCCGAGATCGCGTGTAACGATTCGTTGGCCTCGGTCAGGCAATAAAGCACCGCCCGGGGGAATTCGCGGTCGAGCACCAGAAAGTCGACAACTCGGGCCGGCGTAATGCGGCCGTGTCTTTGACGGTACATCTCGAAGGCGCTGGCCGACCGCAAGAGCGCCGACCATTGAATGTCGTCGTAGGGAGTGCCGACGTCGCGGGGCGTGGGCAGCAAGATGAAGTATTTGACGTCGAGAATTCGGGACGTTTTATCGGCCGTCTCGATCGCGCGGCCCACGCGGCAGAACTGCCAGGCCTCGCCGTGGGTCATCGTCGCGTCGGTGATGCCTTGGAACTGTTGCCCGGTGAGCCGGACCTGCTCGTAGAAGTCGTAAGGGTTGTCGAGGGCGGCCCGGTAGCCGCTTGTGTCCTTGAGCATCAGAAAAAAGCGATTGATGTGCTCCCACATTTCAGACGAAATGATTTCGCGAACGCTGCGGGCGTTCTCGCGGGCCGAAGTCAGGCACGAAAGGACCGAATTCGGGTTCTGGCGATCGAACGTCAAAAAGCGGATGACGTTTTCCTTGGTCGCCGATTCGTAGCCCGTGGTGAAGAGGGCGTCGTCGCCTGTCGTCACCACCAGCGGTCGCCACTGCTGCACGGCCTGCCCGGGCAGATCGAGATTCAAATTCAGATTGACCGAGATGAAGCGAGCGACGTTCTCGGCCCGTTCGACGTAGCGGCACATCCAATAAATCGAGTCGGCGACGCGGGAAAGCATCCGCTAGGCGTCCTCCGCCACGATCCAGGTGTCCTTGCTGCCCCCGCCCTGGGAAGAATTGACGACCAGCGACCCCCTTTTTAGTGCGACGCGGGTCAGGCCGCCCGGCAACACGAAGATTTCTTTGCCGTAGACGATGAAAGGTCGCAGATCGACATGCCGCCCTTCCATGTTGCCGTCTTCGATGATCACCGGGCTGCGGGAGAGATTGAGCGTGGGCTGGGCAATGTAGTTCCGAGGCTTGGCCTCGATCTGTCGGGCGATCGCTTCCTGTTCGGCGCGGCTCGAACGGGGACCGATGTGCATGCCGTAGCCCCCCGATTCGTTTGCCGGCTTCACCACCAGCTTGTCGAGATTGGCCAACACGTGCGAGCGCTGCGCCTCGTCGAAGCACAAATATGTCGGCACGTTCGGGATGATCGCCTCCTGCGCCAGGTAATACTTGATCATCTGCGGCACGTACGCGTAGATGACCTTGTCGTCGGCGACGCCCGTTCCCGGCGCGTTAGCCAAAGCCACGCGCCCCGCCCGGTACACGTCCATCAAGCCGGCGACACCCAGCATCGAGTCGGCCCGAAATGTGTTGGGATCCAAGAAGTCGTCGTCGATGCGGCGATACAAAACGTCGATCCGCTCGAGCCCTTTCGTCGTCCGCATGTGCAAGAAGCCGTCGGACACGACCAGGTCGCGCCCTTCGACCAGGTCGATGCCCATCTGCTGCGCCAGGAACGAATGCTCGAAGTAGGCCGAGTTGTAAGACCCGGGCGTGAGCAGCGCGACGCTAGGCGACAGAATCTTGCTGTCCATGAGGGACTGTAGGGCGTCGAGCAGCCGGCTGCAATAATCGTCGACCGGACGGACCCGGGCACGCTCGAAGAGTGCCGGGAAGGTCTGCTTCATCAATTGACGGTTTTGCAGCAGATACGAGACGCCCGATGGACAGCGAAGGTTGTCCTCGAGCACGTAGAAGCTGCCGTCGTCGTGGCGGACCAGGTCGGTCCCCGTAATGTGGCACCAGACTCCCTTGGGAGGATTGAGCCCGATGCACTGCCGCCTGAAGGACGCAGCGGTTTGGATGACATGCTCGGGAACGATCCCGTCTTTGACGATCTTCTGCTCGTGGTAGATGTCGTCGAGGAACAGGTTGAGAGCGGCGATCCGCTGATTGAGCCCACGCTCGAGCCGATCCCATTCGCCCGACCCAAGCACGCGCGGCACGATATCAAACGGGATGATCCGCTCGGTGCCTTCGCCGTCCCCGTAGACGTTGAAGGTGATCCCCAAACGCAGCATCGAGCGGTCGGCAGCCAGTTGCCGGCGTTTGAGGTCGTCGAAGGCCATTCTCTGTAGATACGAGAAGACCGTTTCCGACTCACGCCGCGGTCGACCGGACGGCTGAAACAGCTCGTCGTAGAATTCTCCGACCTGATAGTCTGCAAAAACCCCTGTGACGGGGCGGGTCGGTTCCGCGGCTTGGAAGGAAGTCTGGACAGACGGAATCTGGCTCACGCCGGTCTCACGATAAGGCGCTCACGCACGGGTGAGCGGTTGGACGTTCGGATATTCGTGGAGAGGAATCGCTTCGAGGATGGTTCTATTCACCTTCGGAGCACTTCACGCGCCACCCCGAGCAACCCCAAAATCGTTTCCCTAAGGGACTCCTTTTCAGCAACTTACGACAATTGCCTAGTTCCCGCAATCGGAGATTGTGCTTAGAGAAACGACAACGCCTCGCACGTTTCTTGGGCGGCTCAGGCGTCGGCGGAACACGATGCGGTCCGCGACAATCCCGATCAAAGGTGGGGGTGTCACCGGGCATGGCCGACCTCGAGCGACGCGAGAGGGTAGTGGCTGATGGCGGGGAACGTTCGCCCGAGCCGGTGCTACCGGCCAAGCGCCTCTGCGATGCGGTCCTTCATGCTCTTGCCGCCGGGCTCCGGAATCGGGGATCCACGCCAGAGAATATGGCCGTCCGGCCCGATCAAGAACGAGGTCGGCACGCCGTCGACGACGAAGAGTCGGGCGGCCGGTGATTGGAACCCGTTGATTTTGCTTGGTCCGGACCAGTAATGCTCCAGGTGCGTCCACCCGCGTTTGGCCAGATGTCGCGTCACCAGCTCTGGCTGTTCGTCAATGCTGACGGGGACGAGGACCACGCGGTCTTTCCAGCGAGCGGGCTCGTCAGCGGCGAGTTGGTCGAGTTCTTTCATGGCGGACTGACACGGTTTGCACCACGTCGCCCAGAAATCGATCCAAACCAATTTACCTCGCAGGCTGCTGAGCTTGATCGGCTTGCTGTCGGCGACCGCGATCAACTCGGCGTCGGGGGCGGGGTCGTTGGCGTCCGGCCACAACGGGAATGTGAATCTTTCGACGCCGGACTTCTTGGAAAAGCCGAACCGACCCAGGCAGCGATTCCCCACGAAGATGAAGTAGGGCGCCCCGGCCATGATCTCCGGCACCCGATCGGTAATGTCTTTCAAGACAATTTCGCCTGCTGCAGGAACCGGCCCGTCGAAGACCGGGACGGCACCATAATGGGCATCAAAGTAGCCAACCCAGATCGGCTTGCTCGCCGCCGGCTTTCCGTCGGGGTGCAGCAAACGCACCGCAGCCGTGCGATTGCCGCGAAACACGTTGAGATCGAAGGGCACGTAGCGAAAACGAACCGGCAGTGACTGGCCCGGCCGCAGCGTCACCTTGTGTTTCTCGACGTAGGCCCCCGGATTGACTGGCGAACGCGTCGTCCTGGGATCGTCTTTGACTCCCGGCTTCGGCCGCGTTTCGACGCCGACGAGGTAATCGCCGGCGATGAGATCGGTGATCCGTGCGAAACCCTTAAAGGGCAAGTCCTGATCGACGAAGACGTTGTAAGACTCGGTCCCTTCCGCGCGGCGGATAATGTGGAGGACCTGACCGTCGAACGGCAGCCTCTCCGGCTTTTCCTGGCCCGGATTGAAGTGAACTTCCAGCGTCGCCGGCTTCTCGACGTCGATCTCGAGCCGACCGTTTTTGATTTGGGACCATTGGAACGGCCCGCGCTCGAAGAATCGCAGAAAACCCGGCGCATGGATGGCGACGTAAAACGGCTGCTCGGGATGGAGCAGGCGGACCTCGAACTCTCCCGAGCCGGTCGCGTGAACGGTCAGCAGGTTCGCGTGACGCAGGCCGTCCCGACGAAACTCCGGCTGCCACATCAGCCGCGCCTGATCGCGATCGCTCTCGGCATAAACCTGGGGCCGGAAATCGGCCGGAAGCGTCATCCCTGCGGGCAGCCGGAAATGCAGCCGCAACTCGCGGTGCGGTGAGTCCGATGCCTGGGCCGCCGCCACTAACGAGATGGTCAGGACATGGGCGATCAGCCACAGGCGGGTCGTGGCGCTCGCCGCGGATCGGCGTTCGAGACCTCCTGGACTCATTGGATCGGCCCCCGCCTCACGGATTTTGGTCAAATCAATACGAATTCATCGATGCCGCCGCATTGACTCACGGGCGCAGGATGAGACGGGGCGATCGCCGACTTTCGTTTAGAGCGGCTTGTAGTGCAGGCTTCGCCTGCCGCCATGAGCCAACCGACGCCTGACATCCGGCGCTGCCGTTTGGCGGTAGACGGAATACGCATCATTAATTCAAGCGCGCTGGGGTTCCGCGGACGACCGGGACGTCAAATAGGATCGGCAGGTCGCGGCTGAAGGACTCTTGCACGCGGGTCGCCAGCTCGTCCGGGTCGTTTACGCGGTGGGCTTCGACGCCGAATGAGCGGGCCAGGGAAACCATGTCGACTTCGGGCTTGGCGATGTCCATCCCCTCAAAGCGGCCCTCGCTGGCCCGCGGCAGGCCCATTCCCTGGGCACCGATTTTTAAAATTTGATACTGGGCGTTGTTGCAGATCACGAACGTGACTGGAATACGGTAGGCGGCCGCCGTCCACAGCCCCTGAATGCCGTACAGCGACGCCCCTTCACCGAGGATCGCCAGCACGGGACGATCGGGCCACGCGAGTTTGACGCCGACGCTGCAGCCTAACCCCCAGCCCAGCGCCCAACCGCGGTGGCCGAAGTAGCCCGTTGGATCCTGGATAGCGCCGAGCCGTTCGAGCAGAGTTCCCGTTGTGGTGACGGCTTCCTCCACGACGGCAATGTTCTTCGGCAGTGTTTTGGCCAGGGCCGACATGATCGTCGCTGGCGTCAACGGGCGCTGGCTCCATTCGGCCGCAGCGCGGGCCTGGATTTGTTCGCGAATCTTGCGGTGGGTCTGACCGCGCTCGGCGGCCCGTTTGGCGGCAAGTTCTCGTTCGGCAACGGTCATCGTCGACCGCACGAGCGACGCCAACTCGGCGAGGCCCGGCTTGGGGTTTCCCGCCAACGAGACGTCCGTCGCGTAGTTCTTGCCGAGCTGCCACGGATCCTGATCGAGGTGAATTAG
Source organism: uncultured Planctomycetaceae bacterium (assembly GCA_963813715.1). Taxonomy (GTDB): domain Bacteria; phylum Planctomycetota; class Planctomycetia; order Planctomycetales; family Planctomycetaceae; genus DASPSM01. The sequence goes on from CAWFAK010000017.1 coordinate 958,786, forward strand.
TCGAGTGTTCTCCGGGATGGGCCGGGCCGGCTCGTAGTAGACGTAGAGGCGAAAAAGATCCGTGCCTACCGCGAACAGCACGTCGAATTCGCTCAATCGCTGGACGATCTCGGGCGAGTAAATCGGCATACCAGGGGCCGAGAGCGGATGCGTGCACGGGAAGGCGAGCCGCCCGTGCGTGGTTCCGGCTTCGGCCATGACGGGGGCGCCGAGCGTTTCGGCGAGCGCGACCAGCTCGGACACGGCGTTCGCTTCTTGCACGCGGCTACCGGCGAGGATGCCCGGATTCTTGGCCTTCGCGAGAATCTCGGCCGCGTGTTTCAATTCTTCAACGGGCGGTCGCACGAGCGGATTGATCGGTCGCGGCGGTGTCAGATCGAAATGCTCCACCTCGCGTTGCACGTCGATCGGGATCGAGAGAAACACGGGGCCGGTCGGCGGCATGAGGGCGGTCTGCACGGCGCGCCGAATCGCCAGCGGCAGATCGGCGGCCCGTTCGACCTCCACCGCCCATTTCGTCCAGGGCTTGGCCACGCTGACCATGTCGGACCAGAGGATCGGCTCCTCGAACTTCAGCCGTCGGTCCTGCTGTCCCGCGGTGAGGATCAACGGCGTCCCGGCGCGGTAGGCGTTGTAAAGCATGCCCATCGCGTTGCCCAAGCCGCAGCTAATGTGAACATTGACCACGCCCGGCAGACCCGAGGCCTGGGCAAATCCGTCCGCCATTGCGACGACCGGCACTTCCTGGAGCCCCAGGATGTATTTGATTCGCGGATGATCGACGAGCGCGTCCGAGAGGGGCAGCTCGGTCGTTCCCGGATTGCCAAAGAGGTACCGCACGCCCGACTCGGCCAGAATCTCGAGCATCGCTTCCGAGGCGTTCATAGCAGCAAATCCCGCGGCAGACGAGCCGCAAAGAGCGATCGAAACGGGCATAAAAGCGACAGGAGTCCGGCTCATTCTACCGGCGGCCGGATCTCACCCGCAACACGCGTCGAGCCTGCTTTGGACCACACGGCTCGGCCAGGATACGATAAGAGAATTGCAGCCGAACAGAACAAACGGGGTGCCCGGATTGAACGCGCGGATTTTCCTCCTGGTGGCGATCGTCGTGCTGACGATCGTCGGCGCGCTCGCATTCGAGCTGCCGGGTTCCGGCCACTTGCTCCCCCCAGCCCACCCTCCGCCGCCCGATCTCACGTCGGAACGCACTTCGGAAACCCAGCCGGCTGCCGCGCCGGTCGCGAAATTCGTCACGTCGCCCGGGCCGGCCCCCGAAGGGATGGTCTGGATTCCCGGCGGCCAGGCCGCGATGGGTGACGATCAGGGTCCACCGGACGAGCGGCCGGCCCATTTGGTCACGATTGACGGCTTTTGGATGGACCGCACCGAGGTCACTAACGCCACGTTCAAGAAATTTGCCGATGCCACCGGTTATCTCACCGTCGCCGAACGCACGCCCAAGCGAGAGGACTTTAAAGGCTTGGTGGCCGACGTGAACGAGATTCCAGCCGAGAATCTCGTGGCCGGCTCGATTTGCTTTAATCCGAATTTCGACCGCAAAACGCTCACCAAGGATCAACCGCTCTGGCCACTGCAGGTCTGGAAGTACGTCAAGGGGGCGAACTGGCGGCACCCGGACGGCCCGGAATCCTCCATCGCCGACCGGATGGACCACCCGGTGGTGCATGTCGCCTGGGTTGACGCGATCGATTATTGCAACTGGGCCCACAAGCGGCTGCCCACCGAGGCCGAATGGGAATACGCGGCCCGCGGCGGGTTGAAGAACGCGATCTACCCGTGCGGAAACGAGCTGCAGCTGGACGGAAAATGGACGATGAACATCTGGCAGGGCGTGTTTCCCGATACGCACAACGTACAGGACGGCTTCCGCACGACGGCGCCGGTGGCCTCGTTTACGCCCAACGGCTACGGACTTTTCGACATGGCGGGCAACGTCTGGGAGTGGTGCCACGACTTCTATCGACCCGACTATTATCGTTATGCTCCCCTGTCGAATCCGCCCGGGCCATCCGACAGCTTCGATCCGCTCGAGCCCAATTCGCCCAAGCGGGTGCAGCGCGGCGGCTCCTTCATGTGCAGCGATAATTACTGTCGCGGCTATCGTGTGAGCGCACGGATGAAGCAAGATCCCGAGAGTGGCACGTTCCACGCCGGCTTCCGTTGCGTTCGCAGTCCGGAAGCGACCGTCGAGAACACTCCTCAGTCTTCCCAACCCACGAAACACTGATCCGCAGGAACTATGCGCAGCTTTCGGGAATTCAGCCCACAGGTCGATTTCATTGGGGCAACTACTTCGGCGCCATTCGGCAATACATCGCCCTGCAGGACAACGAACAGGCGTTCTACTTCATCGCCGACCTGCATGCCCTCACCACGGTGCGCGACCCGGCCCAGCTCGCGGAATACATCCGTGACGCGGCTATCGAGCTGCTGGCATTGGGCCTCGACCCGCAGAAGGCGACCCTATTCCGCCAGTCCGACGTGCCGGAAGTCAGCGAACTGACGTGGCTGTTGATGACGGTCACCCAAATGCACCTGTTGGAGAAGTGCCACGCCTACAAGGACAAGAAGTCCAAGGGATTGCCGGCCGACGCCGGACTCTTCACGTATCCGGTGCTGATGGCGGCCGACATCCTGCTGTACGACAGCGACGTCGTGCCCGTCGGAGCCGACCAGGTGCAACACATCGAAGTCACGCGCGACATCGCCGCGCGATTCAATTCGATGTACGGCGAAGTCCTGACTCTTCCCAAGGCGCACGTCGTGGAAGAGAGCAGCGAAAGTCCCCGGCATCGACGGCGAAAAGATGTCCAAGAGCTACGGCAACGCGATCGAGGTCTTCGAAGACCCGAAAAAGCTCCGCAAGAAGATCATGTCGATCAAGACCGATTCCAAGCCGGTCGAAGCTCCCAAGGACCCGGACACGGACGTGATCTTCGATCTCTACAAGCTCTTCGCGACGCCCGAGCAACAGGTCCAGCTGGCCGACCGCTATCGGGCGGGCGGCATGGGGTACGGAGAGGCCAAACAATTGCTGTATGAGGCATCCCTCGCCTATTTTGCCAAAGCCCGCGAGCGGCACGCCGAATTGTCAGCGAACGAGGCGAAGGTTAACGAGATCCTCCACGCCGGCGCCGCCAAAGCCCGAAAAAAAGGGCGGGAAGTCTTGGACCGTGTCCGCCGGGCCGCTGGCCTGGCAGGCCCCAAGCGAAGCTAAAAGCGGCCTGTTTTCGCCGGAATCGCCGATTTCGCGCTGAACGGATGACGCCAGTTGCCCGCCGCTCGGGTACAATCTGCCGAGGGCGAGCCTTGGCATGGATCAACGGTCTTACGGGGGGAATCTTGGCATGAAAGCGCTCGGTCGGTCAGTTCTCGCGGCGACACTCGTCTCGGCTATGAGCGCGGTTCCCGCGCTGGTTTCGGGCGCAAATCCCGCCCCACCCGCGAAAGCACCTGTGGCGACCAAGACCGTTGCGGCGATGCCCGTCGCCGACTTCCTGCTCAAGGATATTGCCGGCAAGTCGGTCGCTCTGCACGACTTCAAGGACAAGGCGGCCGTGGTCGTCTTCTTCATGGGAGTCGACTGCCCGATCTCGAATCTATACCTGAAGGATTTGGCCGACCTTGGCAGCCGTTACGCCAAGCAAGGCGTGCAGATCGTCGGCATTCAGTCAAACGCCGGCACGACGCAGGCCCGTGCTGCCCAGCACGCCCGCGAATACAAGGTCGCGTTCCCGGTGCTGCTCGATCCGAGCCAGCGGATCGCGAATCAGCTCGGCGCAAAACGCACCGCCGAGATCTTCCTGCTCGACAGCCATCGGGCCGTCCGTTTCCACGGCGCATTGGACGATCGCTACGGCTACACCTTCAAACGCGACGTGCCGCAGCGGCATGACCTGGAAGAAGCTCTCAAAGAACTGCTCGCGGGCAAGCCGGTGACACTTGCCGAAACGACCCCGCGGGGCTGCCTGATCACGCACGACGAACGACCGGCGTCGCTCGCCAACGTCACATACAGCAAGCAGATCTCACGCATCCTGCAGCGGCGCTGCGAGGAATGCCATCGGGCCGGCGAGGTCGCGCCCTTTACGCTGCAGACCTACGACGACGCCGTCGAGCACTCGGCGATGATGAAGGAAGTTGTCCTGCAGCGGCGGATGCCCCCCTGGCATGCCGATCCGCGCTACGGCCATTTCTCCAACGACCGCCGCATGGAACAGGACGAGATCGATCAACTGCTTGCGTGGATCGACGCCGGCACGCCGCAGGGCGACCCGAAGGACGTGCCCGCTCCGCGGACGTGGACCAAGGGCTGGCAGATCGACAAGCCAGATTTTGTCTTCGAGCTGCCGCTCGAAGTGAAGGTGCCGGCCACCGGCACGGTCGATTACCAGTACTACTCGGTGAAGACCAATCTGAAGGAAGACATTTGGATCCAGGCGGCCGAGGCTCGTCCAGGCAACCCTGCCGTCGTGCACCACATCATCGTCTTTTGTCGCAATCCGAAGGACGATGACGACTCGGGTGACGGAATCGGCGGCCAGCACGTTTGCGGCGTCGCTCCCGGCGATCCGCCGCTCGTCCTTCCGCCGGGCGTCGCTCGCCGCATTCCGGCCGGCTCCGAGCTGATTTTCCAGATGCACTACACGCCCAACGGCAAGGCAGCCACGGATCGCTCGAAGGTCGGTTTCGTGCTTTACAAGGGCAAAGACAAGCCTCAGCACTTTTCCCAGACGCAGCCGGTGATGAACATGCACATTCGCATTCCGGCCGGCAATCCGAACTGGCAGGTGGAATCGGAGTACAAATTCCCGCGTGACGCGAAGATTTACCAGCTCATGCCGCACATGCACCTGCGAGGCAAGGACTTCTTGTACGAGTTGACGCGGCCGAACGGGCAGAAGCAGGTGCTGTTGTTAGTGCCGCAGTTCGACTTCAATTGGCAGAACACTTATCGCCTGGCGCAGCCGGTTGACGTGCCGAAAGGCTCGACGCTGCACTGCGTGGCGCACTTCGACAACTCGAAGGACAATCCGGCCAACCCGAATCCCAAGAAGATCGTCCGCTGGGGCGATCAGACGTGGGAAGAAATGATGATCGGCTGGATGACCCTGGCCTGGAACGACGACAAGCCAGCCGCGAAGACCGCTCCCGCTAAGCCCGACAAACCCGCGGCGAGGAACACTAAGGCGTCGGACAAGAAAACGACGTCAATCGCCGCACCGCCGCAAAAAGTTGCGGGTCGGTAAGCAGGCAACGCGATCATCAATCAAAGCTCGGGCGAACCAACGGTTGTCGCCACGGGTGACGTTCGCGATTAGGCTCGAAGCCTTCACGACCGGTCACTCCTGCGGCGAAAGAGGCGGAATCTCGCCTTCGCCAACGAAGTGCAGCCGGCGGATGCGAATGATCTTCCAATCCGCGCCTTCGCGTTGCCACGTCAACTCCCAGCGTGTCGCCCCGTGCTGCTCGCGTCCGAGATAGTTCACCGTTGCGCTCGCGCGAAACGTGGTGGTTGCCCGTGATTCCGCCGAGCTCATTTGCACCGACATGTCGGTGATACGAATGCTGCCGACGATTCGCGCCGCCGACGCCGCGGTTTGTACGAGGGCCCGGTCTTCGGCGTCCTGCATCGAGAAGAAATCCACGCAGCGAGGCGCATCACCGGCCTCGAAGGCACGGGCCAGCGCAAAAACCTGATCAGCGACGCGCTCCTTCTCGGTGACGATCAATCGCTCGACCAGAATCACCGCGCCACCGAGCGCAAGGAAGGCGCCGGCCAGATAAAGCTGGCGCGGCTGGCGATGCACGTGCCAATGCGCAAAGCAGGCGGCCGCAATCACCGAACAGATGAAGAAAGGCGGCCACGGCGTTTCAGTGAACCACATGAGCGCGGCTCCGCCGGGAAGTGTAGGACGGGACGCGAACGCCGACAAGCGGCTCGCGCTCCGGGCGTTCTACTTCCATTGACGGAGCGGCGTCGCAAATTCGTCCGCGAAATTTGAAAAATCGTGGCGCCGCCGTCGCGATCAATTTGCCAGGCGGCCGCCCGCGCGGTTCGGAAGGACGCGAAAGTGGCGACGAATGATCTCCTCGCCGCCGATCTTGAGCACGAGCGAATAATCGCCGGTCGGCATCGAGTCCCCGATCGTATAGTCGAAAATGGCGCGCATCGATTCGCTGGCGACCGAGCAGCCGGTCGTGTCGATCACTCGGTGTTCGGCATCCTCGAGTTCACATCCCAGCCACAGGTCTTCGTGGGGGGGCACCAAGTCGCATTCGGCCTTCATCAGGTCGCCCTGGCGGAACTCGGTACGGCGGTCGAGGACCGCGCCCGCGGCAACTCGGGAGCCAATGTCAAATAGCAGGACCTTGTCCTGGTTGCGAATCCGCTCGCTCGGCCGCAGCAATTGGGCCACGTAGTTCGGATCGAGCGGCTTGAGTGCGTACGGGCCTTCCGGGCGACGCATCCCGTAACGATCGAGCTTGTATTCCAAGGCGATGCCGCCGCCGGCCGTCGCCAGCACCAGTACGCCAAAGACCACTTGCGCCCAGGCCGGGTTGACTGACGGGAGCAACGGCCACTCGCGCGAACGGAACAACTCGCCCACCGCGGCGCGAATCCCCCACCGCGTTCGCGCCAGCGCGCAAAGAGTTGCTTGAACCAGGCCACGTCCGCCTCGTTCAAAAACGCCAGATAGGACGAGATGCAAACGACCGGGAAGAGCCAGAGCCCCAAAGTCAGCAACGTCATGATGTGAAACGTCGAGCCGATCGCCAGCATGACGATTCTCGGGATGCCGCGCCACGCCAGGAAGATAAATGTGCACTCCCAAATGAGGGCGACCAGTCCGAAGCCTGCCAGGATCGCGGGATAAGGCTCGAAGTAGCGGCCGAGCAAGTTCGGCATGTTGTAATTGGTGATCATCCAGGTCTGCAGTTGCTCGCCCGAAAAATAAGCGGGGATTTTCACCTTCGTGAGCACCGCACCGAAATAGACGAGGCCCACACACAGCTGCAGCAGCCGCCGCGGCCAGGCGGGGGAACTTCGTGGCTGGTTCGCGATCTCGGGGGGCACCCCGGCGCGGCGCAGTCGCGAGCGTCGGAACCAGTTGTCGAGTGACCAGACCGCTCCACAATCGGAAAAACACATGAGCAGCATGAGGTGCGAGGCGATGACCGAGTATTTGTTCATCGTCCCGATGGTGTCGAGCGAATTCAGATAGATGTAGCCCGCCGCCGCCAGGATCATCGAAAAGCGGGTGCACCAACCGAGGCACGACGCGAGACACGCCAACAGCAAGACGCTGTGAATCGCGATGGCCGCTTCGGCGCTGGGTTCAGCAAAGAGCGGCTTGAGTCCATAAATCTCCCAGACGGGAACCGGCGACCCGTCACTCGAATAAAGCTCGCGAGCGTAGGCCCAGCGGGGCACCATCGCCAGCAAAAGCGCGATCGACACCGAAATCCGCATCAGCGCCAGGCCGTACGGAACTTCCTCCGAGTAGAAGAACGCGTTCAGCCGGGAGAGAATTCCGCGGGGGGGCTGGCTGGCAATCCCTGTGCTCATCAATCAACTCCGAGGCGGAAGGGGCGTCCTGCTTGCGTCCGACCGGGCTTGGCAAGAGGGCTATTCAGCGAGAGGCCCGTTGAGCAAATTCGCCGACGACGGAGTCGACGAATAGGCGCCGCGGGAATCGTTCATCAGCCCTGCCGGAATGAAGGGCTGGCTGCGCCGGGCGTCCGACATCAGCCGAGGGTTGTCTCGCAATCCCATGTGGTACTGGTACAGAAACCACGTGGGCTGAGTGCTGAGAATCTCGCCGTGGGGAGTGACCACGAACCGCGTGTGGCAGTACGTGTAGTTGTCCTTAGGCTTGCCGTAATAGGCCTCATATTGCCCATCGGGAAGGTTGAACCGTTTAGGGTATTCCTGCTCGACGACGAACATCCGCACCATCGGCTCGTGCTGGGTGTGGCTGAGGCACATGTGGCCGAGCCGCTCGCCCTGCCGGCATTCCGGATCGTAATGCTGACGGCCGAGGTAGCCGTACGGATGAAATTCTCCCCACGGGGCGGGCGCGAGCTCGTAGAACTTGCCGCTCTCCCCTTCTCCGATGACTTGCATTCGTCCTTCGTAGCCGGCCCAGCCGCAAAACATGTCCCAGACGAGGAAATACATGATCGGGTGGCAGTTCGGCAGCACGTCGAATGCGTGAGAAACGCAGCCGAACGACAGGGCGCCAAGGTAGGTGCTGATCCAAAGGTACGAGAGCCAGCGTTTCACGGCGCGATCCTCCGTGCCCCCACTCGGATCGAAATGGCCAGGTCGAATACGCAAGAAAAGTGCGAGGGAAAGGCCCGCATTTTCGTTTTGGGGCCATTCCGGTCAAGAGCAAATCAGCGCGCTAACTTTCGGGCGACTCCCCGAAGATCGAGGCCCGAGTGGGCCATTCCCGACGGCGAAAACGGCGGCGTGCGGGGAATCAGCCGTCGGAGCGACCAGTCTCGGCTCGCAGGATGGCGTCGATCACTCCATCCCAGGTGTAGGAGGTCGCCTCGGCTGCGATCTCCAGTCCGAGTTCGCTGGCGCGAGCGCTCGTTACGGGGCTGATGCTCGCGAGTCGCGTGGTGCGCCCCAGGTGCGACCGGGCGGCAGGCGGACAGAGCTGAGAAAGCGACTGCACGATCGAGGGGCTTCCCAAGCCGATCCAATCCAACTCTCCGCGCTCCAATCGCTCGACTGCGCCCGGCGGTAAGCCAGTAACGTCGACATTGCGATAGACAACCACCTCTTCGACGCGGGCGCCGCCTTCCGCCAACCGTTTCGGCAAGACGTCCCGCCCGCGATCGGCCCGAGCCCAAAGCACGTTCCCCGACCCGACCTGTGGCACCAGCTCTTCCGCTAACGATTCCGCCCGGAATTCCCGCGGGACGAGGTCGGGCCGCAGACCAAACCGAGCCAGCGATTCGCCGGTCGCCGGACCGATGGCGGCGACTTTGGTTCGCGACAAACGTCGGGCATCGCCGCCAGTTTGCCAAAGCCGCGACAGCAACGCGTCAACGCCATTGACGCTCGTGAAGACCAACCAATCGAAATCGGCAATCCGGGCGAGCACTGCGTCGACGGCCCGCCAATCGGTTGGCGGCAGGATCTCGATGGTCGGCAGCAAGACCGGCTCCGCCCCCAACCGGAGCACTCGCTCGATGATAGGGCCGGCTTGCGAAACGGGCCGGGTAATCCCGATCCGTCTCCCAAACAGAGGCAGCCTTTCGTACCAGGCGATCGTTTCCCGTCGCGTGACGCATTCGCCGATCACGATCACCGAAGGGGGACGTACGCCGGACCGCTGCACAGCCACGGGCAGCTCGCCGAGCGGTGCCACAACCGTTCGCTGTCCGGGGTTGGTCGCCGAACTGATCAGGCAGGCCGGAGTTTGGGCAGGCAGGCCGGCCCGAATGAGCGCGTCTGCCAGACCTTCGAGATGCTGCAGTCCCATGTAAAAGACGAGCGTCCCCGGGAACCGAGCGATGGCCTCGTAGTTCAAGGAGGGCTGCCCTTTAATCGGATCTTCGTGCCCAGTAATGAATGCGACGGCGGACGCGTATTGGCGGTGCGTGAACGAGAGGCCTGCATACTCCCCGGCGGCGACCGCCGCTGTGACGCCGGGCACCACCTCGAACTCGACCTCTGCAGCGGCCAGCGCGGCTGCTTCCTCGCTCCCGCGACCGAAGATGTACGGATCGCCTCCCTTGAGCCGCACAACGGTTTTGCCTGCGCGAGCTTCGTCGATCAGCCGTTCGTTGATCGCCGCCTGGTTCGAACCGCCGGCGAGGGCTTCACGATGCGTGCGTTCGGCATGCCCGGATGCAAATCGCAGCAGCAACGGGTTCACCAGTCCGTCGTACAAGACCAAGTCCGCCGAACGGAGGCACTCGAGCCCCTTCAGCGTCAAGAGGCCCGGGTCGCCCGGACCCGCTCCGACGAGATAGACCTTTCCGGCGCGGGGCTTGAATTCTGTCACCGGCGATCGGCCTTCGAGGCGTTGACGCTGATCCATGAGATAAGATGGGCAGCAACGGCGGCCTTAGGGCCTTCAAAACTGGTTGCGACTTGCCCCGAGCCATCGAGAACCTCGACGCTGTTGGATTCCGCGCCGATCGCGGCCGGACCATTAAGCACAATCCAGTCGCAGTTTTTGGCCCGTAACTTCTGCAGGGCGTTTTCCCGCGCGTTGGTCGCCTCGAGCGCGAATCCTAAGACCCAGCGCCCCCCTTTGAGCCGGCCCAGCTCCGCCAGGACGTCGTCTGTCTCGATCATCTCGAGGGTGATCGGCCCGCCGGTCTTAGAGATTTTCCCCGGCACGCGGTTGAGCGGCTTGTAGTCGCAGACGGCGGCGGCAGCGATCACTCCGTCGCAATCGGCAAAACGCGAGACGCAGGCGTCTCGCATCTGCGCCGTCGTGCTGACAAACAGGCACTCGCAGCCCTGCGGCGGGTGAAGGTGGACCGGGCCGCTGACGAGCACCACGTCGTGCCCCGAGCTCCGCGCCGCCTCAGCCAACGCGTATCCCATCCGTCCGCTGCTATCGTTCGACAGATAGCGCACGTCGTCGAGATATTCGCGGGTGGGCCCGGCGGTGATGAGAATCCGCATCGTGCCAGTTTACCACGTTCACCGCCGGCACATGTCGATGCACCGGGCTCACTGCAGGAGCTGGTTGATCGACGCGAGAATCTCGGTCGGTTCGGCCATCCGTCCGGGGCCAACTTCCCGACAGCTCTGCCAACCGCTTCCCGGTTCGACGAAGTGAAATCCGTCTTCACGGAGACGAGCCAGGTTGCGTTGCACCGCCGCCTTGGCCCACATCTCGGCGTTCATTGAAGGAGCCAACAGGATGGGCCGCGTAACAGTGAGGATTAACGTCGATAAGAGGTCGTTGGCGTGGCCGTGAGCGACCCGGGCCAGGAAATCGGCCGTCGCCGGGGCAACGACCAGGATCTCGCATCGCCGGGCCAGTCCGATGTGTTCACCCAAAAAGTGTTCGCTGGGCGAAAACAGTGAACCGTGGACCGGCCGTGTGGTGAGCGCCTCGAACGTCGTCTTGCCGATGAATTTGCGGGCGGCGCGAGTCAGAACCACCGACACCGACGCCCCCGCTTGAACGAGCTTGCTCGTCAAGTCAGCCGACTTATACGCGGCGATCCCCCCGCTCACGCCGAGCAGGATTTCACGCCCCTTGAGCGAACTGCCGGAGGTCATGGTTTATCGGCAGGCCGAGCCTGCCCTCGGCCTCAATCGCGACAACAACTGCGGAATTGATCTTAGAGATCGTCGAGGCTGGGCCCCGTGTCGCCGACGTCAGGGCTTTCGTCCGAAGACACCGCCAGGTTGCCCGACGCGTCGAGGAAGATTTTGTCCTGCATGATCTCGGCGACGACGATTTCCATCTGGTTTTTCGTCGGCAACTCGACCAGCGGGCGAGCCCCGCGATTGAGGGCGACGAGCCGCTTCTGGATCAGCGCCGAGAGCTTGAACCGCCCCCCGACCTTGTTGACGATCATCTCTTCTTTAAATTCAGGCAGCATTCAGCTCATTCTCCCGTGTCATCAGAATCTGCGCGATTTCGCCGACCGCGCTGTCCAGATTGTCGTTGATCACCTGGTGACGATAAAAGCCGGCCGAGGCGAGTTCGTCGCGGGCAATCTCCATGCGCCGCCGGATCGTGGCCTCGCTCTCCGTGCCGCGGCGTCGCAGCCGCTGCTCGTATTCCTCCGGGGAGGACTGCGCTCAGAAAGATCGTCACGGCGTCCGGATATTGCTCGACGATCCGACGGGCCCCCTGGACGTCGATCTCCAAGAGCGCCCAGGCCCCTGCCCGGGCAGCCCGGTCAAGCTCCGTCCTTAACGTACCATACCAGTATCCCGACCCGAATACCTCCGCGTACTCGAGGAATTCCCCCGTCAGGCGTTTTCGCTCGAAGTCGGCAGGCGCCAGAAAATAGTAATCCCGCCCTTCGGCCTCGCCGGCGCGAGGCGGGCGGGTGGTCGCTGAAATCGCTTTGACGAGCCGAACCGGAGCCTGCTCAACGAGGCGGTTGACGATCGTCGACTTCCCGGACCCGCTGGGACCGGAGAGGACGACGACGCGCGCGTTTTCCTCGACGCTCCCGTCTCCACTCGACCTGTCCACTCCGCCACTCACCCGGACCCCCACAACGAGCGTTCCCTCATTCGACATTCTGCACCACTTCGCGAATCCGTTCGATCGCCGATTTGATTTCGACGACGGCGTGGGCCACCTGCACATTGTTGGCCTTCGAGCCGATCGTGTTCGCCTCCCGGACCATTTCCTGTGTCAGAAATTCGAGCTTGCGTCCTTGCGACTGCGGCTCGCGGACAAAGGCCTGAAATTGATCGATGTGCGACCGCAGCCGCAGAATTTCCTCGCCAATGTCGCAGCGGTCGGCATAGACACTAACTTCGCGGATCAGGTCCGCCGGCTGCAGCGTCGCGTCGGTTCCCCTGAGCAGCTCCCGGACCCGCTCGTGCAGCTTGTCCCGAAATTCGCGGACGATGTCCGGGGCCTTGACGGCAATCTCGTCGAGCTGCGTGCTCACCACTTTCAAATTGGCTTGCAGGTCCTGGGCCATCGAAGCGCCCTCGGCCGCACGGAACTCGCGCAGCTTCTTCAGCGCCTGCGCGGAGGGACGATTCGATCACCGGCCAGGCTTCACGGGGGTCAGATCGGGACGCGTCACCCTCGGCCACAACGCCCGGCAATCCCAACAGCCCAGTCAAGTCGTGCGGCGCTGCCTGGCCGAGGGACGCCGAGAGACCGTTGAGTTCCTCCCAATACAATTTGAGCACAGCCGCGTCGAGCCGATACCCGAGCGAGGCTCCGATTCCGTCGACTCGCAGTAGCACGTTGACGGTGCCGCGCGTGATCGACTCGCGCACGACCCGCTCAATCTCCCCTTCCAGGGGCTGAAAGCGTTCGGGCGACTTCACCACCATTTTGAAATGGCGGTTGTTGACCGAACGGACTTCGACGGCAACGCACAGCCTTTCATCCTGGCCGCGAAAATCGCCAAAGCCCGTCATGCTCAACAGCAAGGCCGCCCACCTTCCGCTCAAAAACCTTCGAGCACCAGCCAGAGGCTTTTTACCTCGGGGGTTCCCGCCGCGCGGCTTTCAAACCTAGCCCCGCATGGAGTCGCACGCGCTCGCGACAAAAGACGCCCCGGGGCCCGTCATCTCGTTCGCGCCGTTATTTTGTCGGCGCCGGCGGATTGGCCGGAGTCGTTGTTGTCGCCTTTTTTCGTCGTCGCCGGAGCGTTTTGATCCTTGCCGGGGCGCTCGATTTTTGCGGAGGCGTCGTGGTTGTTTTCGGCGATCCTTTGGATGTTGGCGCAGCCGTATCGTGGCTCCCCGCCTCGAACTCACTGTCCTTGCCAGGGTTCGTCGGCACCGCCTCGCCCTCCGCGGCGGCGTCCTTCGACTCGGTGACTTTCGACTCGAAGCGAGTCTTGCCACTTTCGTACGTCATGGCGTAGCCGGTGAGTATCGCCATGATCACCCAGACGAGCGCAATACCAATCGTGATGCGCGTGAATACGTCGCCGGCCTTGGTGCCGAACGCGCTTTGGCCGCCCGCGCCGCCAAAGGCCCCGGCGAGACCACCCCCGCGGCCCCGTTGCAACAGAATCACGAAGATCAGCAACAGCCCCACAAACATAAACACAATTGAGGAGATATCAGTCAGGATATGGGTCATGCATTCCCTTCCGCGCCCTGGGTCGCAGTTGCTGCCGCGTCGATAATGGGCTGAAAGCTCTCGACTTTCAGACTCGCACCGCCGACGAGTGCTCCATCGACGTCGGGTTGCGACAACAGCTCCAGCGCATTCTTCGCGTTGACGCTTCCGCCGTAAAGTATGCGCATGCTCTGGGCGCGCCGCGGATTGTAGCGATCAGCCAGCCACTTGCGAAGGTAGAGGTGCACGTCTTGGGCTTGCTGGGGGGTGGCGGTCCGGCCGGTCCCGATGGCCCAGACCGGCTCGTAGGCGATCGTGAGATGCTCGCACACGGTTTCGGGGAGATCCCGGAGGCCGCCCGCCAACTGGGTGTCAAGGAGCGTTTCGGTTTGGTTCGATTCGCGCTCGGCGAGGTGCTCGCCCACGCAAAGGATCGCATTCAGCCCGCCGGCGACAGCGGCTGCGACCTTTCGCTGCAGCAAGGAGTCGGTCTCGCCCAGAATATGCCGGCGTTCGCTGTGGCCAATGATCACGTAGCGACAGCCAACGTCGGTGAGCATGTTGACCGCGACTTCGCCCGTAAAGGCTCCGGGCGGCTCAAAGTAAACGTCCTGGGCTCCGAGGCTGACGGAACTCCCCTCAATCGCAGCAGCGACCGCGCAGAGGTAGGGAAACGGCGGGCAGACCAGAACGTCAACGCCGGTACGGAGGGCCGGCGCGATTTGGGCGGTCCCTCGCGCCAATTCGACGGCGCTCTCGCGCGTCGTGTTCATCTTCCAGTTGCCGGCCACGAGCTTGCGACGAGACGGTTCGCTCATTCCAGCGGCTCGCTCCGCGGGTAAGAACCGAGCACTTCCATGCGGATGGCTCGGCGGGCCAGCTCCTCGAGGGTTTTCTTGGTCCGCGCTTCGTTCAGATGGCCTTCAAAGTCGATGAAGAACAGGTAGCCGGTCTCCGGCCCACGGAGCGGGAAAGATTCGATCCAGCTCAGGTTGAGCTTGTTCTTCTTGAACGACTGCAAGGAGTCCGACAGAGAGCCAGGCTCGTGGGGGATTTGCAGCAGGACGGCCGTGCGGTCGTGGCCGGAAGGCCGCGTTTGCTGGTCGCCAATCACTGCGAAGCGAGTGACATTGTTGGCGTTGTCTTCGATCTTCTCCGCCACGACCTGCAGATCGTATTCGACGGCCGCCTGGCGGCTGGCCACCGCTCCGACGCCGGGCTTGTCACGGGCCAGTTGTGCTGCGGTCGACGTGCTGGTGACTTCGATCAGGCGGGCCTGCGGCATATTCCGCGACAGCCATTCGCGACACTGCGAAAGTGCCTGAGGCTTGCTGTAAATCTCGGTGATCTCGCTCCGCGGCGACTTGGAGCACAGGTTGTGGTGCACGGCGATCTGGACTTCGCCGCAAATCCGGAGAGGCAACCGGGTAAACATGTCGAGCGTGTCGACAATCCGACCGTCGGTGCTGTTTTCGATCGGGACCAGACCGAAATCGGCGTGTCCGCGATTGACCTCCTCGAAAACCGAGGCGATCGTGCTGACCGGGATAAGGTCGGCCGACTCGCCGAATCGCTCGATCGCCGCCAGGTGCGTAAAGCTGAACTGCGGTCCCAAATAAGCCACGCGGTGGGTTTTGACCTTCTGCCGCGACGCGCTGAGGATTTGGCGGAAAACTCCCCGCACAGCCATGATCGGCAGGGGACCTGGGTTCGCAGCGGTCAGCTCTTGCCAGAGCAAATCATCGCCGTGCAAGTCGAAGACGGCCGCACTCCGATCCGGAGCGCTTTCGAGCAGCCGAATCGTCCCCTCCGCTCGCTTGTTGATCAGTTGCAGAATCTGTCGATCCAGGCTGCGAAGCGAGGCCTCCAGTCCGCCGGTCGCCTTCCGCGGCTCGCCGGCGGGCTTTTCCCTTTCGGTCGCGGGCTGGGCTTGGCCATTGCGTTGCGGAGATGGTTTCTTGACCAAAGCCTTGGCCTGGGGCGGCTTTGGGAGCCGTGAGACGGGACGGCTTGGGCCCTTTTTCGCCAGAGCAGGCTTCGGCACACGCTTGGTCGCGACCGGTTTTTTGGCCATTGCTTTCCCTACACTCTCGTTCGGCGGGCCGGAACTGTGCCTGGCAGGGAGGTTCGAACGGCGCCCACGCGTAGCTGTACCCGTTCGTAACCGCGCGATTAACTGCGCTGCAAAGCCCTGGTGCAAATAATCTTAAGTTAAATTCGACCGGCGCGAACGAAGACAGGTGTCGGGTCGGATCGCGAGGCGGATCGAGGAAGCGTCCGATACCCGTCCGATCTCCCTAAATTGGGCATCGATTTTCGTTTGTACAGACGGCCAGAAAGAGTGTCAAGCAACCGAGACGTGCTTAACTGCAAGACTGGCAAGCGGATCGCGCCACGCGTGCAAACGCGGATCTGATTACGACCCGACGCGCGCAGAATTGATGCAAGACAATGGCATTAAACATCTTACATCAGATGGAACGGGGTCGCCTGGGAATTTCACCAAAAAGCCCCTCACCCGGTCAATTCGCCATCCAAGGGATGGAGAGTGGCCAGGGAAAGCGTGCACTCACCAGGGAGCGGGCGCGAATTTCGCTCGTCATCACCAACGCCGCCGCTTTGTTCGATGTCCTCGATCCACTGCCGGACATCGGCATGGTACTCGCTCGAGAGATCGCCCTTCACGAGTTGTCGCATGAACTCCGCCGCACCGTCCTCTGCCAAGTCGGCAGCTTCGGCACTCGGAAAACGTCGCGACGGATCGGGATCGACCAGCCGGCGGATTAGCTTAATGAGCGGCTCGCTATAGGCGAATTCCTCCGGCGGCAAGAGCTTGGGAAGTCGCTCTAGGATCTGCCTCTTGGCGCGCAGCAGCTCGGCGAACCGTGATTTGCCCGCGAAGGGCTGCTCGCCGCGGAGCATCTCCAGGAGGACGTAACCAAGACTTGCCAAATCCGACTGCGGCGAACCGGGCTTGCCCTCGAGAACCTCGGGAGCCGCATAGGCCGGCGTGCAACGGCCGGCGGGTGGCGAATCGTAGAGATCGAACGCCGACCCGACGTCAATGATCTTCGTGCTGCCGGTTCGCTTCAGCATGATGTTGGACGGCTTGAGGTCCGAGTGGACGATCCCGTCGCGATGCAAGGCTGCCACTGCCGCCAGACAGCCGCGCAGCACAGAAATCGCGATTCCCGGTTTGAATCGCAGCGATTCTTTGCCCTGGGTCACGGTAAAGCTGTTGATGTGTTCCCAGCGTTCGGCAGTGACATTCGCGGATCTGCTCGAAGACGCGAGGCCGGCAGAGCCGCTGCAAGTCGTAACCGTCGACCCACTCCATCTCGAGCAGGCGAATTCCTCGGTGCTTGATAAAGTTGTGGACGTCGACCAGATTGTCCTGTTGGATGCGGGCCACGCGGCCGGCCACGCTCGCGATCCGGGCCATTTCGGTTTCGTAACTGCCAACGTCGTCGTAGGGCGCGGGCGAAAAGACCTTGAGCGCGACGCGACGCTGAAAGTCGTCGGCGCCGAGCCGTTGGCTTAGAAACACAATTCCCTGGCCGCCCGTTCCGAGGCAGCGCAAGAACGGTCGACGCGACACCCAAACGAGCTCTTGCCGTTTGAGGATCGTTTCGTAGCGGGCGATGAGCGGATTGGCGCGCACGGCGGCCGCACCTTTTTTCGGGGCAGCTTTCAGAGAGACACTTCCTTGTTTTGACAGCTCACAGCGAAAAGGATCCGAGAAGACAAAAGCTTCCGTTGCTTCGATCTCGGGACCACCAGCTGTGGCTGAATTGAGCGGAGTCATTTTAGCGGTCACACTACTTCGCATCCACGGGGTTATCCCTTACTTGTTGCACACATGCCCAGACATCCCAATCTGCCTCGAGGTTCGGGCCGCCGGAGTAATTCAGAACGGCCAAAGTGCGACGCGGCAGAGGTTTGCACGAAATCGGCTCGCGCCGCCGCGCTTGACAGCGCGCGGGCACTTTGCAAACAATCGCGCCGACATCTTAGCGCAAATTTTTTCAAGGAGAGACAACGATGAGCGGACCGATCGTACGGACAGGCACCACTCCCAAATTCTGGCAGAACTGGGACCAGGTGTTCGGCAAGGGCCGGAAGAAGTCGACCTCGGGCGAAACGAAATCCTCCGCAGCGAAGCCCACCAAAAGCATGAAAAAGTCCTCCACCAAATCGGCCGCGGGTAAAAAAACCAAGAAGACGGCCGGGAAAAAGAAATAGGATCGTGCCTTATCGTTACACGGCGGCACGCGACGACCCATTTTCCGGAACCAGTCTCCGGTTGCGGATCGTGGTGACGGCCGCCGTTTTTGCGTCGTTCGCCCTCAGTTCGTTCGTCCGATACCCGCTTCCGGGGCCCAACGAACCGCACTACCTCTGCAAAGCCAAGCACTATTGGGATCCGGCGTGGTGCGCTCGAGATTTCTTTCTTGAGTCATCCAACGCGCACTTGGTTTTTTTTCAGACTTTCGGATTGCTCACGCGTTGGCTGTCGCTCGATGCGACGGCATTCATCGGGCGATTGGTGGGCCTCCTGATATTCGCGACGGGTTGGACCCTGCTGGTCCACACCCTGGTCCCCGCCCGTTGGCCGCCGCTGTGGGCTGCCTGGATCTATTTGCTCATCGCCGCCTGCGCGGGCAATCTAAGCGGCGAATGGCTGATCGGCGGCATCGAGGCGAAGGTCATCGCCTATGGTCTGCTGTTCGCCGCCATGGCTTGCTGCACACAGGCCCTTTCTACGCGGAATCCCCGTTCGTTGCTTGTTGCCGGAGTTCTGATCGGCATTGCCATCAGCTTTCATCCGGTCGTGGGAATTTGGGGGGCCGCGTGCGGAGTTTTTGCCACACTCGGCGTTCTTATGTTGGGCCCTAGGTCATCTGAAACAGGAACGCGTAAGCTGTCTTGGCGATCGATCATCGCCGCGTGTGCGAGCGCCGGGCTCCTGGGAATCCCGGGGATCGTGGCTGGACTCCGCGCGACGAAGGGCAGCTCGTTCGAGGCGGACTACATCCAGGTTTATTATCGTCTCGCCCACCATCTCGACCCGCTCCATTTCGCGACCACAGCGTGGACCATTTATGCCGTGCTGGCGCTCACGTGGCTGGTCGGCCGCTGGTTCATGGCCCGCCGAGTCGAGGAGTCCTGGTTCGTCTGGTTCGTCGTCGGCAGCACGCTGATCGCGGCCTGCGGATTACTTGTTGGCTGGAGGCACGGTCCTCCCGAGAATATCAAGAACTATTCCTTTCCCTGGTTGATCGATGTGTCGCTGCGGTGGAAGCTTCTCAAGCTCTACCCGTTTCGTTTGGTCGACGCGATGTTGCCGATTGCAGTCGCGCTGACGGCTGCCGGACTTCTCCGTCGCGGGTGCGAGTTCGTATGTCGGTGGCCGGGCATCGCACGGAAGGTCGGCGTTGTGGGACTTTGGTTGGCCTGCGGTGTCCCCGTGCTGACGACCTTGCATCTGGCAGACGACGCGCGGCCCACTTTCGATTCGGACGAACTCGCCGATTGGTACGATGTCTGTCGGTGGACGCGGGATCACACCCCGCCAGACACACTGATCCTCGCGCCCGTGCAGGAAAGCTGGGCATTCAAGTGGTACGCGAAGCGCGCCGAATTCGTTTCGTTTAAGGACTGCCCGCAGGATGGCCCTGGAATCATCGAGTGGAACGAGCGGCTCCTGTTTCTGCGGAATTGGTCGGAAGCCAGCCTGCCGGACGGCTACTCCCGCGCCGAGGTCGACGTGTTGCGCAAACAGGGCATCGCTTACATCATCGCCCGGCGTCTCGGGCCGTTTAATTTTGACCCTGTTTACGTGAACGACACGTTTCGGGTCTACGAGCTCACGCCCTAAGGAATGCGCCGTGCGCGAAAACTTGGACCGATCGCGAATCGATAAAGTGCCGGCGATATTGCGCAGCCTGCTGGCCCTGGCGATGGTCGGAGCGTTGGCATCGACCGTCCGCGCTCAATCCAAAGTCGAGAGTGTTGCTCCGAAGCCCGCGCAGGCTGCCCTCGATTGGCCGGCCTTTCTTGGCCCCTCGGGTACCGGAGTGACGGCGGACGCCGGGTTGGCCGATCATTGGCCGAAGGGCGGCCCGCCGATTCTTTGGAGCAAAAAGATCGGGTCCGGGTATTCGGCTCCGTCGGTGCGCGCGGGCAAGCTGGTCTTCCACCATCGCCTGCACAACGAATCGATTGTCGAGTGCCTCCACGCAGACACCGGAAAGTCGATTTGGAAGGTGAGCTACGAGAGCACCTTTTCCGACCCTTACGGCTACAACAATGGTCCGCGCTGCACCCCGCTTTTGACCGAAAAGTACTGTTACACGTTTGGGGCCGAGGGGAAATTGCTGTGCGTGGAGCTGGCCACGGGCCGGCACGTCTGGGCCCGGGACGTCTCCAAGGATTTCAACGTTCCGCAACACTTCTTCGGCACGGGCTGCACGCCGATCCTCGAAGGAGACTTGCTGATTGTCCTCGTGGGCGGACAGCCGAACTCGGGCGTGGTGGCGTTTGCGCGACTACGGGCGAGATCGTCTGGGAAAGCGTCGGCAAAAGCACTTGGAACGGTATCGAAACGGATTGGCCCAACGAACCCAAATACCGCTGGACGGGCGAAGAGATGTCCGTCAGCTACTCTTCGCCCATCGTCGCTACGATCCACGGCAAACGGCAGATCGTGTGCTTGATGCGGCAGGGGCTCGTCTCCGTCGATCCGCGCGACGGCCACGTGAATTTTCGATATTGGTTCTGCTCGCGCGACTATGAATCCGTGACGGCCGCGCGACCGGTCGTGATCGGCGACAAGATTTTTATTTCGGCCGCTTACCGGGTTGGTTCGGCATTGCTGGAGGTTCAGCCCGCCGGCGATTCGGTGAAAGTGCTCTGGCGCAATCGCGAGAATCTGCTCGCGCACTGGTCCACGCCGATCTATCGCGACGGTTTCCTTTACGGATTCAGCGGCCGGCACGAATCCGAAGGCGAGCTGCACTGCGTCGAGCTGGCCACCGGCAAAGTCGCCTGGGCAACACGGGGATACGACTCCGTCAACGACCTCGGACTCGATCAGAAAACCGGCGGATTCATCAACCGCCTCACCGGCGAGGCGATTCCCTTCCCGTTTTTCGGCCGCGGCTCACTGACACAGGTTGGCGGTCGCTTCCTGGTGCTCGGCGAACGCGGCACGTTGGCGCTCGCGCAGCTCTCGCCGCAGGGCTATAAGGAACTCGCCCGGGCCTCGTTCAAAGACATCCAGTACCCGGTCTGGCCCAGCCCCGTGGTGACGGGCACCAAGGCCTATCTCCGCGACGAAAACACGCTGCTATGTTTGGAGCTGGGGAGCGAAAAGTGACCCGGGAGTGAAGGCCGCTCTAGGACCCCACTCCGTTGCGCAGCACTTCGCGATAAAGATCGGCATGGGCGGCGACCATGCGTTCGATGCTGAACTGGGACCGCATCCGCTCGCGGCCGGCGGCACCCAATCGCTGGCCCAGGGACGGGTCGGCGAGAATGCGATCGGTGAACTGGGCCATGCCGACGCTATCGCCGACGCGGACCAGAAAGCCCGTTTCGCCGTCGACGACCAGCTCGCGGTTGGGTGGAATGTCCGTGGCGACCACGGGCACGCCCGCGGCCATCGCCTCCATCACGCTGTTGGACATCCCCTCGAATTCGCTCCCCAGCCAAGAGACCTGACAGAGGGCGATCAACTTTGCCGCGTCTTCACGGTAGCCGGCGAAACGGATCAAATGCTCGCAGCCGACGTGTCGCGCGAGCGCGATCAAGTCGTTGCGCTCAGGGCCCTCACCAACCAACAAGAGGTAGACGCGATCGGTGAGCTGCTGCAAGAGTTGCATGGCCCAAATTAAGTCTTTGACCCGCTTTTGCCGCGCCAGGCGCCCAACGAACCCGATCACGCGCGACCCGGCTGGAATCTGGAGTTCGCCGAGCAGGCGGTCTCGATCGGGCGGCGGCGCATCGGGGATCTGCGACGCCGTTGGGAATGACCGTGATCTTGCCGCTCGGGACGCCCAGACCTTTGTAGAACTCGGCAACGCTGGCCGAGTTCCCAACCAGCCGCGTTGTACGTCCGATTTGTTTCCGATCGAGCCAGAGCTGCCAGCCACTTTTCCACGAGTCGACGCAGCGCTCGGAGACGACAACTTTGGGCCGCGGTCCCCTCCCCGTCACGAGCCGGCCGTAGGCGTTAGCCGCAAAGATCCAGGAATGCAGAATGTCGGGTTGCTCCGCGTCGAGCAACGATTTGAGCCGCCACAACGCGACTGGGTCGACGCGCATCCGCTTCTTGAGATTGGAGAGCCGCACGCCGGCGTCGCGCAGCACCGATTCATAGGGGCCGCTCCGCGTGAGCGTGACGGCGTGCACGTCGAATTCGTCGCGGGGCAGCCGCGTGGCCAGCAGGCTGAACTGCTTTTCGGCCCCGGAGCGGTCCAGCGTGGGGATGAACAGCAAGAGCTTGATCACGGGCATCGCGCCAATGTTGCCCAGTCGATTGAGATCGCCGCACCGTCCGGCCGCGTCGGCGACGATCGGCCGTGCCGGAAAATGCCGAGCACGGGAATCTTCGCCCGTCGCTCAATTTCGACGGGATTCTCTTCAGTTCCTGCGAGCGACGCAAGCGGCTCTGCTTCGTTGAGCACGATGCCCGCCACCGCGAGCCCACGACTGCGGGCCGCCTCGACCGTCAGAAGCGAATGATTGATCGTGCCCAGACCCAGCCGGGCTACGATGAGCAGCGGATACTTGAGCGCGAGAGCCAGATCGGCGATCGTGTCGCGCTCGGTCAAAGGACACAACAGTCCGCCGACTCCCTCGATGAGGAGAATCTCCACTCGGCTCTGCCACCACTCGGCCCCCTCGCGGAGGCGATCAAACTCGATCTGAGAATTCTCCAAGCGTGCCGCCACGTTGGGAGCCAGCGGTGCGCGGAATCGCCAGGGGCAAACTCGCTCCGAGTCGAACTGCCCACCGATGGCCGCCGTCAGCGTTTCCGCGTCAACCCAGCGGGCATTTCCGTCGTTGTCGAATTCAGCACCGCTGCAGACCGGCTTGTATGCCCCCACGAGGCGGCCGGAACTCCTGAGAATCGAGGCGATAAGCGCAGTCACATAGGTTTTGCCAACGCCCGTGTCGGTGGCCGTGACAAAGAGGCCGGCGGTCGGACAGGCCGTTTGGGTCACGAGGACAGCCCTCGCACCACGACTTTGTCGCCCGACCAAACTGCCAGTATCTCCCCCGCATGGCCGCAGCAGACAGCGATCTCCAACATGCCCGAGCTGCCGATCACCGCCAACAGTTCCCCCGTCGCGCGATCCTGGTAGGCCTGTGAAATGCCGCCAATGAGTTGCGTGCCGATCTCGACCGTCAGTCGCGTTCGATCGGCACCGGACAAATCGGCGGCGCTGATATTGGTGATCAGGTTGCCGAATCCATCGGTTCGCACAACCTCTCCGTGGAGGTTGCTTCCGTCCCGGACGGGGCGAGGCAACACCAGCTTGACGAGCGGCGAATCGAGTGGCGGCCCAAACTCGGCAAGATCGGCACCGCGGCTCCAGTGCGCAGCAACCGGTCCAAACACGTCGCGGCCGTGAAAGGTTTGCGATACGGTCGGACGCCAGAATCGGCGCTCCCTCAGCTCGACGGCACGGACAGTCGGTCGGGCTTCCAGAACGCGAGTCAACACGCCGTTGTCGGGTGCGACGAAACGCAACGGGGCCTCGTCCTGCTCGCCGCGCGCCTCAACTGCGATCGCGCGCCGCGGGGTGCCGACACCCGGGTCAACGACCACGAGATGGATCGTCCCGGCCGGAAAGGCGCCGACCGCATCCGCCAGCACGGCGGCCGCCACGGCACAATCCTGCGGGGGAATTTTGTGGGTCACGTCGATCAAGATCGCGTCGGGAGCGATCGACAAGATGGCCCCCTTCATTTGCGCGACATAACTGTCGGTGATGCCGAAATCGGTGGTCAGCGTGATCAGCGGGGACGTCATTTGCGAGTTTCGATCGCCCACTCGGCGGGCTCTTGCCGAGGTCGGTGGTGCGTGACGAATCGTTTTAGTCGGAAGGAGGAGGCGTCGCACCCGGTGGCGGGACACCCTTTCCTGCGCGGATGTAGGCCCCGCGGGCCGACGCGTACTCCTGCGACGAGAGTCGATCGGGCTCTGGAGTCGCCCCCGCCTTGCTCCGGAACTCCTCAAAATAACGCTTGAGGAACGGAACGCACCAGCCGCACCCCGTTCCGGCGCCGCCGCACTCGCTCAGCTGGCTGGGCACGCGCGGCTGATGGACGCGGAGGTGATTGAGAATTTTGCGTTTGGAGACGTGAAAGCAAAGGCAGAGTTCGTCGTCAGGCTGCACAGTTCGTCTTTTCGTCAGGGCGAGCCGGCCCGGCCGGAGACCGGACCCAGGCGGTGCAGTTGGATGGCGTCGGCCTGCACCTGGTAAGTGAGCTTAGCCGGAGCGAGAACCGCCTCGAGAATCGCCGCCACGGTCGTGTTGTCGAGCGTCAGGCTGACGGGCGTCTGCAGCAAGTCGTCGAGATCGGGAATTTCTTGCCGATCTCCGCGAATCGGCGCTGCCGTCAGCTCCTCCAATACATTCAAGACCTCGCGCAGCGGCACAGGCTTGATCTGCTCGTAGTGAACCACGCGTTGCGCTAAGGTTGCGGTGAGATCGGGCTTGATGACCGGAACGGGAACGGTCGGCTTTTTGCCCGCGGGCTGCGAAGCCGCAACCGGCGGCTGGGGCTTCCCGGGAGGGGGCGCGGGCTTCGCGTCGGCAACATTCCGCACGGGAGCGGACGGCGTCGGTGGGGTCGGCTTAGCCGCCGCCGCCAAATGTTCGGGCACGGGTGGCTGCGGCGACTGCTCGCCTGGCTCGCCGGGAACTTTCGGATCCAAGGGAAGCCCGTCGGCCATGGCGGCCATGCGGCGGAGGATCCGTGGATCGGTCTTGGCGGAGAATTCCTGCACGCTGCCGTCGGCTTTTAGGACGAGCATGCGATCTGGCGAACCAGTCCCAATGCCGTCCGGGCCATTGATGTACGGCTCGCGAGTGAGCGCTCGCATGGTTGGAGTCCCGGAGGCGGCCCAGCTTCCCAACTCTCCCGTGACGCCCACAACCATCAGAGTGTTCGATGCTCCGTCGCGAATGTCCTGCATCCGCGTATTGCGGTTGTTGCCAAAGATTCCGGCTCGGGGATGATTGATCGGCAGGTCAGCGGCATCCGCGCCGACGCCGCTGACTCCCGCGAAATGCGTGGCGGGGTAGTTTTCCGCACCGGTCAGCCGATCGACCGAAGGATTGAGGAATTCGGGAATCCGCTGGCGAACGAATCGCTCGTTGTGCGGGCTGCGCCAAGAATCGGTCCAGGACGGAGCGGGGTGATCGGGCAGAAGCACCGTCGCCACCAATTCGGCCAGCCAGCTGAGTCGCTCCGGCGGCGGTAAACCATCGCGGCCCGGAGCGGCTGACGGGTAATGGCCCTTCTTCACGCGATATTCGATGATTCGCTGTCCGAGCGCCATCAAACGACCCGAAACTGTCGGCGAAGCCTCCACTTTGTTCGCGGCGGTTTGGTTTGGCGTCGCCGTCGGTCCGCACGCGTGCGCCTTCCCTTTATCTCCCGACGCCGTAGCAGGGTCAGCCTTTGCCGCTGATTCAGCGGGCTTCACGTCATCTGCCGCCGTGTGCCCACCGCGCGGCCAAAAGAAAACGCCGGCAACCAGGATGGCGACCAGGCCAGCGACTGAACCGGTCAGTATCAGGATCGAATTTCGCGAAATGCCGCTGGTCGAAGCCGGTGATTCGATCGCGTGCACGGTCTCCTCTCGCACGATCGGGGCGGGAGCAGACTTCGTGGCCGGCACGCCGGCCGGCTTACTGGGAGCGGACGATTTCGAACCCTTAGCCGTCTTCGCAGGCCGGCTTGCGGTGCGGAAGCGTGGTGGCCGTCACGTGCCCGAACTCGTCGCGCGTAATCACGATCGGGCGTCGGCAATCGGGGCAGTTGACCGGAGCGGCCGTGATCTGGTCGTCCCGCACCTTGAGATCGGCGGAACAGTGAGGACAGCGAAACGTAATCACGGGCATAGTCAGACTCCGCTCCCGCAACGTAGGACGGCCATTTTGCGGCGGAACCGTCGTCCTCAATTGTAGTCATTGGCGATTGGAACCGCACAAGGAAAGCCGGTGGCCGCCGCCCTTTCAACTCAATTCGGCAAGGCATCGGCGAACTCGGACACCGATTTCGCGAACGCCCGCGCCGCTGCCAGGTTCTGCCCGCCAACGTCCTGAAGCAGCCGTTGGATCACGGGCGAACGGTCCATCCGATTGCGAAGTCGCGGGAGATCCAGACTGGCAATCACGAGCACCAGCAGGCCGAAAAACCAGGTTCCAGCACCCAAATGGCGTGCCACAGGCGCAGTAGACATCGACATTCAACAGCCATTTAAAGCCGACGATCGCCAGCGGCGTCCAGGCCAGCGGCGAGAGGATGAGCATCCACTGCGTCGTGCGAATTCGCTGTAACCACAGAATTTCCAGACGACGCTGAATTTCGACGATCGGGGCGGCGTAATCGATGCCGGCGATCATCGCCAATTGACGCGCACCCGCAACAATGACCGCAATCAATCCGAGTTGCAGCGCAATTGCCGGAACCAGGTATCGCGGTTCGGTCACATGATCGCCGAGGAACGAGCCGACCAGGATCGCGCCGGCCACGTTGACCAAGAGCTCGAACCACAGAAGTCGCGAGAGACGCCTCAGAGCCGTGTCGGCCTTACCGAGCAACGACTCTCGCAGCAACCGCTGATTCAATCGCAGGCAATCGTCGAGCTTTTTGTCCTGCTCTTGCCAATGAGACTTAAGTTCATCGAGTTCCATGACCGACCGCCTCCCCTTCGTCGTCGGCACTCATTTCGCGGAGCTTCTGCTTGATCCGGCCGATTTTGGTGCCGACGTTTGTTTCCGAGATTCCCAGGATTTCCGCGATCGTGTCGTGACGATTGCCGTCGAGATACAGGATGACCAAGGCGCGATCGAAGTCATTGAGCTGTCGAATAAAACTCTCGAGCAGTTGCCAGTCGGCGTCACGCGCCGCCGCTTCGGATTCGCGACTTTGGGGCGAGATCCGCAGAACCGCCTGCTCGTCGAGGGTGGTCGTGCGCGGCCGCCGCGTCTCGCGTCGATAAAACGAAATGGCGACATTGAGAGCGACGCGATACATCCACGTCGTGAAGCGGCTCCGCGGATCGTACCGGCCGAATGACCGCCACAACTGCAGCACCATCTCCTGAATCAGGTCCTCGCGATCCGAAGTCTGGCGACAATACGAATTGGCGATTTTGAACAGGATTTTTTTGTGTTCGTCGAGCAGGATAATGAACTGGTCTTGGCCCGCTCGTTTCGACATCGCCGCCCGCATCGTCCAAACAGTTGGTTTGACTCAATCCACCTTATGATTCGCCCGGCCCAGACGAAAATCACAGCTCGCCCGAAACAATTGCTGAAATGCGGCCGGAAGTTGCAACGGCTTCGACTGTTTAGCGGCCGCCGACGAGCGGAAGTCGGACGTCGGCTACGACGAGTGGCGAACGCGCAACCTCAGTTGCCGAGAGTCATCGGCGTTTTCTTCTGGGCCGCCGCGGCTTCGGCGGTGGTGACGGTAATCGTGCGACGGGCTTCGTCACCGACGAGCGCCAACTTCGGGTAAGCCTTCAGAATTCTCTGCAGTGACTGGCTGGCGGGAGCCGCTTTGATTTGAAACGTTTGGGGCATGTTCTTCGTGTATCCGGCGAGCTTGAATGCGCCGCCGTCGAGCTCGAAGGTCACGCCGATGTCGCCGCCGATGGAATCGAACGCGTCCGAAAGCGGCGTCCGCTTAAAGTCGACGTCGATGACCGTTTGCAATCGGCCTGCCAGAGTCTTCGGCCCCTCGCGTTTGGGAGCGACGGGAGCGGCCGGTGCACGGCTCAGCTCCGTGGGGCCTTCGGTGAGCAGCAGGTAAGTTGCCAGCGATGAGATTGGGGGCAGCCCGCTCGGGCAGAACCGATTCCAGCGTCACCAGCCGCGGATCGGAGCTGACTGCCGAGCCCAGCGCGACGGCTTTGTACATCGCCGGCAAGCGACCGATGATCTTGCGCGAGCCGGGTCCGCTCGGCTGCAGGCGTTCGACGTATTTGAACAAGTCCGTTGGCAAGCGATCGAGTCGTTCTTTCAGTGTCTCCGCCAGTCGCGGGACCGCGGACGACCGGACGCGTCCGCGCCGTCAGCCGGACGCGCAAAGGATCGTCGAGCCGCACGCTGAAAACGGCTCCTTCGACCGCCTCGGGATCGAGCCAGCTGGCCAATTGGTGCAAGTCGTCCGACCACTGCGGCGACAGCAACGTCGTGCGGAAACGATCGAGATCGTCGGGACGGAAGACAACGGTGAGATCGCGGCTGCGATCGGTCTGCTTTAGCAATTCTTCGATGCTGGCATCGGTGGGATTGGGCTGATCGCGAGCTTCCGCCATCTCCTGCGCGAACTCGGCCGGGCCGACGGCGAACGTTTTCTCGTCCCGGACGACCAGAGCCCGGTCGCCCTTCAGAAAGATGGGTAGCGACCCCTTCGAAGAGGGAGTGCCGCCGAAACGATTTTCGACTTCCGAGCGTCCGGCCGGGCGCTCCAATCGGACCAGAACGGCGACGTCGGGAGGCTCGCCCGGTGATCGCAGCGTGAAAGAGAATGCAGCCTCTTCAATTTGGGTCGGCGGGTAGAGGCACCAGTTTTCGATTTGATCGCGGCCCCATTCAGCCAACGCGGGGATGCAGAGACGCAGCTCACTCGCTCTCCAGGTTGCCGCCTGCTTGTTGCCTCGCTCCGCCGCGTCCGAATTCATCGTCGTCCACAAGCGTGAGGGTCGCAGATGAATCACAATGCGGGCGCCGGCCGGAGCCAGCAGGAGCTCGATCGGCTTGCGCTGGGACGGCGCTGTCGAGGCTCGAGACCCTTCGCGAGGGTCGTGGCTGCGCGCAGCCGTGACGTCAGTTGCGTTGGTCCTGTCGAGGCGCCGCTCATAGCGGTCCCAAACAAAGAGAATTCCGACGCAGGCCAGGGCCGCGACGAAACCGGCCGGACCGAAGAGCCGCAACGGAGTTCGCTTGGCTCGCTTGGGCCGAATTATTGCCGGCGCACTGAGCAGGTCTTCGGGCGAGAACTTCGTCGGGGACGCGCTGGCCGGCTTTGCCGGCTGGGCCGCCGCCGTTTCTTGCGAGGGTTGCAGGCTGAAGGGCTGACGACAATGGGGACAGAGGTAGCGCTGCCCGGCTTGCCGGTTGCGAATGGCGAAGGCTTTCCCGCAGCGCGGGCAGGCGAGCGTGAGGTCAGCCATTGTGGAAGGGTGCCGTCACGCGGAAAGGAGGCAAAGAGTCATTTATCGGTGAGCCAGTGAACCATCGTCTTGGTGACGACCGGCGCCGCATCCTGCTGCACGAAATGTCCGGCATGCGGAATGGTGACCAGGGTGAGCTGATTATCGATCCAGTTCCACGTGTCGTTGAGCGCTCCGGGCAAGAGGGCCGTGTCATTCAACCCGTGAATCATCAGGACCGGGCACTTTACCTTGGGAAGACCCGTGAGCGGCTGGTACGGCTCGCGCGGGTAGTTGGCCTTGTAGTAGTTGAGCATCCCTTCCATCGACGATCGCTTGAACGCTTCCAGATATTTTGCGCGTGCTTCCGGATCCGTGATCCAGAAGGTCAACATGCCGGGGGCCATGTGCTTGGCCGCGTCGGGTTTCTGGAAGTTGCGGGCGTATTGGCTGGCCTTCTGCTGAGCGGGATTATGAGCCAGTTCCCGCGACAGCCCCTGCGGGTGCGGCAAATTGAGAATGATCAGACGATCGACTTTGTCGGGAAATCGCATGGCGTACGTCCAGGCCACCATACCGCCCCAATCGTGGCCGACGATGATCGCCTTGGGCGCCTTGAAATGCTCGACGACCGCGTTCAAATCGCCGACCAGCTTTTCGAGCTTGTAGTTGTCGACCCCCTCGGGCTTGTCGCTGAGGTTGTAGCCGCGCTGGTCGATCGCTACGACTTGAAAATGCTTGGCCAACTCGGGCATCTGCGCCCGCCACGTGTACCAGAAATCGGGAAATCCGTGGACCAGGATGCAGGGCTCGCCGCTGCCCATCGTGACGTAGTGAATCTTGACTCCGTTCGAATCGACGTAGCCGTCCTCACCCAATTCCGCGGCAATCATTGGTTGTCTTCCGGCGACCAGGACGATCAGAGCAAGCGAACCACAGAAAGAAATCAATCGCAGACTGCGAATCACGGGGTGTCCTCGAAATTCAATCTTGCCGACGACGCTGTACTCCTGTTGCAGCATAACGCAGAGCGCGCCGCGAAGCATCTGTCGCGGAATCCCGTCGCTTAAGGCGCTCTCCATTCGCGATTAGCTCGAAGCCTGCCAGTTCGCGCGAGTTTTGGCCAAGACCTCGGCACTCCGGGCACCCAGGGCGGTCAGACGAAACTCGCGAGTCGTTGCCCCAGTGACTTCGATTTCGATCTGCAGTCGGTCGGCCGGCAAGACCTCGTTCACGCGGTCGGCCCACTCGATCAGGCAGACTCCCCCGGCGTCGAACATCTCATCGACGCCCAGGTCCAAGAACTCACTGACGGTGCGCAGCCGATACGTGTCACAGTGAAAAATCGGCAACGGCGCAGCGTATTCCTGGACGAGGACAAAGGTCGGGCTGTTCACCGTGCGCCGATCAACGCCCAGCGTGGTCGCGATCGATTGCACAAGTCGCGTTTTGCCGGCCCCCAACGGTCCGATCAGCGCGACCACTCCTCCGCCGCCAAGCGCCGCACCCAGCGCGCGACCGAGGCCTTCGGTGTCGGCCTCGTCGCGTGCCGAAAACAGCCACGGCTCGTCCCGCTGCGTCGACGGACCAGCAACATCCGCGGCCATACCGACCAATGCTCAAACGGTCTTGGTGACGCCGGGAATCGCGACGGGATAGCTGCCGTCGGGGAACGGCATCACGCGGGGTTCCGCGTCCCAGGCGAAGCGCTCCGGAGCGAGCAAAATCTCGGAGTTGAGTGCCGCCTCCCAAGCGACCGGCTTGCCCGAGTAGGTTGCCATCCGGCCCATGATGGCCGTCAACGTGCTGTGCGCGCCGTTTTCGACCTCGTTGTACGGATGGTTGTCACGAATCGCGGCTCCCATGTCCGCATGCTCGATGCGATAGGGGAAATCACGCCGGCCATGCGGATCGAAACGCCATTCGTGCGAGCCCGACTTGATCTTGCTGCCGCTGCCGTCGGCGATGTCGAACGTGCCCTTGGTCCCGATCGCGTGCTCGGAGACCGAATTCCAGTTGCTCGGCATTTGGCGGCACTGGCTGAACATCCGCGCGCCGTCGGCGTATTCGTATTCGACGGCGTGATGATCGAAGATTTCCCCATACTTCTTGTCGGTCCGCACCTGGCGGCCACCCATTCCCCAGCAGCGGACGGGATGGTCCTTCTTGATCCAGTTGCCGACGTCGAGATTGTGGATGTGCTGCTCGACGATGTGATCCCCGCAGAGCCAGACGTAGTAGTACCAGTTGCGCAACTGATACTCCATTTCCCCTTTGCACTGTTCGCGGGACTTCCGGGGATCCCAGGGGGTGGTGCCGTTCCAATAAACCCGCAGCGCGGTGACGTCGCCGATCTCGCCGTTGTGGATCCGCTCGAGCGATTCGAGATACATCGGCTGGTGGTGCCGCTGCAGTCCGACGCCGACCTTCAAGTTCTTCTGCTTGGCGATTTCGTTGGCGGCGAGCACGCGGCGGATCCCGGGGCCGTCGACGGCGACGGGTTTCTCCATGAAGATGTTCTTGCCCGCTTTGACCGCCGCCTCGAAGTGATAGGGACGAAAGCCCGGCGGCGTCGCCAAAATCACAAGATCGATGTCACTGCCGAGCACTTTTTCGTAGGCATCGAAGCCGGAAAATCGATGCGCCTCATCCACGGCGACGCGGCCTGCTTCGGAGCCAAAGGCCGACTGCAGACCGGCCAGTCCCGCTTGGAGACGGTCGTCGAAGATTTCGCCCACGGCCACCAACTTGGTCGCCGGGTTGGCACGTAAACAGTCGCCGACGGCGCCGCAGCCACGTCCGCCCGCTCCGACCAGGCCCACGCGAACCGTGTCCTCACCCTTTGCGAAGGCGCGCGGCGAAAGCGCCGCCCAACAAGCCGGCACCGACAGCAACGGTGGTCGACTGCTTCATGAAATCACGGCGCGACGTGGGTTCATTCTGGGGACGCTGCATGGCACGACCTTTCGGGTAGGACGATCAGAAAGTGCAGATTTCCTGCGGCGAGCGGCGGATCAACCCGCCGATTCACGAGCAACGACTCGGGCAATGAAACAGGCAAAGCCGCTCACTTCGTCTGCGGCCGACCTTGCCCAGGACAGCCCATCACTCTTTTATCAAATCCTTCGGCGCGGGTTCTAGGTTCAGCCGATCGCGCTCCGCCTGATCGGGAACGCGAAGCGGACGAATCACGCGAAAACCGACGAAGCGGGCGTCGGTGAGGTACCAGATGCTCTGCGGAATTTGCGGATCCTGAATTTTCCAATCGGGGATCGAAAACTCGCGGGCCGCACAGCGGGCCTTGGCGGCGTCCTGGTCCCACGATCCACCGCGAACAATGCGGCCATAGACTTTCTTCGGCGCGGCCAGCGGTTCGAGAATCGGCTGCTGCATCTTCGACAGTTTGCTGTAAAAGTCCGGCTCGTACTGGTCGAGCACCCACTCGGCGACGTTGCCATGAATGTCGTAAAGGCCCCACGGATTCGGCTTTTTCTTGCCGATTTTGTGGTAGTGCTCGCCCGAATTCTTGTCGTACCAGGCGTACTCCCCGAGTTTGGCTGGATCGTTCCCGAAGAAATACGCGCGTCTTGCTTCCCGCGCGACAGGCATATTCCCATTCCGCTTCGGTCGGGAGACGATAAAAGCGACCCGGTCTTTTCACTGAGCCATTTGCAGTACATCTTCGCCGCGAGCTGCGTCATGCAGATGGCCGGAAAGCCGTCATGCCCCATGTCGAACGTCATGTCCGTGTAAGGCTTGGTCGGCCGGGTGACCGCATCCGCGACAACGTCGTGCGGACCGGGCTTCTGACGCGTGAGCTTGCGACGCTGAATGTCGAGGGCGTAGGTCCACAGATCGTATTCGTCCCAGGTGACTTCACACTTGCCCATCCAAAAGGGCTCGATTTTGACGCCGTGCTGCGGCTCTTCGTCGGGCTTGTGCCCCTTTTCCCCCGGCGGACTGCCCATCACAAATTGGCCGCCCGGAATCGGCACCATGTCGAAGTCGACGTCCGTCCCGGCAATCTTTTGCGTGTAGCGCTTCATCTCCTTGGGAATGAGCGCGTCCCCGGGGTCGGCGGGCGGTTCGACAGCCTGAAGCGGTGCGGCCCAGCAAATCAGCAACGCCACGGTGGCCGCGAGAATCACTCGGACTTGCCCCAGACGAAGGCTGGGCACTAACTTCGACATAGCGAAACGACTTTCACAGAGACAATTGAACAAGGGCGGTCGAACTCGTTCGGACGGTTGAACAGAGTCGAGACCACCAATTCGGACAAACATGAATACCACGGCGGCCATCATGCTGCTGGCGGGAGCCGTCATTCCGGCGGGGTCGGCGGCTGGCGGGTTGGAGCGCTTGGAGTTCCGGCAAATCCTGATGGGGGTGCCGGTTCAGATCTCAGTATATGCCGCTGATAAACAGGCCGCAAACGCCGCCGTCCACGCAGCCTTCGACCGAATTCGCCAGCTCAATTTGATCTTCAGCGACTACGACGAAGACAGCGAAATTTCGCAGCTGACCCGTCGCGCTCTGCCGGGAAAACTGGTTTCGATTAGCCCGGAGCTGGCCAAGGTCCTCGATGCTTCGCTCCAGATCTCTCGGCAGTCGGGCGGAGCTTTCGACGTTAGCGTCGGACCCGCTCGTCAAGTTGTGGCGGGCATCGCGGCGCTCGAAGCGGCTACCGACGGCTGAGGAACTCGCTGCCGCCAGAAAACGCGTCGGCTACGCGAGCATTCATCTCGACGTCGGCCGTCGCACGGTGACGTTCGACAAAACGGGCATGCAGCTCGATTTCGGCGGCATCGTGAAAGGCTATGCCGCGGATGAAGCGCGGGCCGTGTTGCGAGCGCACGGATTCAGTCAGGCACTGGTGGCGCTGTCAGGCGATATTTCCGTGGGCGACCCGCCACCCGGAGAATCGGGATGGAAAATCGGAGTCGGAGGACTCGAGCCGCCTGACGCTCAGCCGAGGGAATTCATCTCGTTAGCGAATCGAGCCGTTTCGACTGCCGGCGATGCCTACCAATTCGTCGAGATCGGCGGCAAGCACTACTCGCACCTGGTCGATCCGCACACCGGCTTGGGGATTACGCGGCGCGTGAGCGTCACCGTGATTGCCCCCACGGGGCTCTTGTCGGACGGGCTCGACTCAACCGCCGCGATTCTGGGACCGGAGCGAGGACGTCGACTGCTGGAATCAGTTTCCGGCGTGAGCCCGCTATGCCGAGCTGACGCCGGAGGGCCCCAAGACTTTCGACGTGGGGCAATTCTCGCAGTATCTCGTGCGGCCGGCCAGAACCGAAAAACGACCCTGAGCGGCGCGGCGAACGCTACTTCGCGGGCAACCGACTAGCTCGAACGACGTCGCGTGCTGCGACCGGACGAATCGGCGGTGGCCCGCTCCGTCGTCTCGACATGCACCGTGCCGAAGACCTGGTACATCGTGGTAAGCGGGACGTGGAAAATCCCGTGCTCGGCCGCGAAGCCGTTCTCGCGTCCTTCCGACCCTTTGGGGTGGAAGGTCTGACCCCAAGGGTTCCAAACCGTGACGCTGTCCTCCTTCGCATCGAAGGCCGTAATCGCGTACGCGTGGTGGTAGCCGAGGCCCGGAACCTTGGGCCGGTCGGTGGTGGTGCGCGCCCATCTCCAAGCCGACCATCCGGCCGTGAGCCAGCGTGACCGACAGGTCGTGACGCAATTCTTGCAGACGGGCGGACGCCTGTTTCGGCTCGCGCAGTTTGATCACTTTCGCCTTGTGGCCGGAGTACAACGTCATCACCGCGGCCGTGCTGCCGCCGAAGGCCATTGCGTCGGTCGGCTCAGCGGTGCGCTTTGCGGGATCTTTGGAGATCTTTCGCAGCCGTTCCCCGATCGCTTTTTCCAGGACACAGAGCCAGATTCCGTCTGACAGGCTGCTCGACGAATTGTTGATGAGCAGCTCGGCCTCCGTGGGAGCGGAGACCGGGAAGGTTTCACCATCCAGGAATTGGACCGTGTAATTTCCGTTGGGGCCTGACTGGATCATGTGCCGAATTTTGTTCGGATGCTTCAAGGCCAGGTAGCCCGTCATGCAGAAGAAGTAGCAGTCGCCGATCGGACCCTGCTTCATCACGGAGAAGTCCGGCCCTTCGCCGGCATACAGCTTGGGAACCAGAGTTTGCAGCGTCTTGCGATAACGCCGGAACTGCGTCTCAGAGTGGAACGGTTTCGGAGGGCCCTTAGCCGGATCGATGGCGGCACCGTCATCCGTCAGCGAGTCCAAGCCGTCCACGTCCTGCGACGTGAGTGTGAAGCCCTTGCGAATGGAGGCGGGCGTGCGGCGCTCGCGGAGTTTCAGCACTGCCAGGGCCGCGGCCGCGTCGCCGTGAATCGACCGCTTGGTCATCAGTGTGTCGATTTCGCGCGCTTCGAGCTTGCCGTCGTGATCGAGGTCCCAGGCCTCGAAATGGTCGTGCACCACGTCGGCGAATTGCGGCGAAGACGGCGACGGCGGCGTTTTCGCCTGCGCAACCGCGACAGTGACCGCAAGCACTAAAGACGGTACGAGCGCAAATCTCATGGCATCATCCGGCTGTTGCGATTTCACCGCGTGTCGGACGATCCGACTAACTTCTGATCATCGTACGTTGGGCGGCGAGAATTCGCTGCGCATCAATTCAAGTTTTTAACTCTGGCAAGCAGCGTTCTTGCCAGCAGACGTTTAAACGGTGCGCACGGATCATTTTTCGCATGACTCTGCGCATTCTTAGGTTTCGTTCGCGAGGTTGGACTGCGGAGCGGCCCGGTTCGGGGAGCGATCCATTCTCAGTGTGACTTCGCGCAAGGAATCGTAAATCGGCGCGTTGTTCAGCAACGTTGGCACCAGCATCGCGGCAAAGCAGGCAGCCAGCATCGGAAGAAGGAGAGTGAAGTTTGCCGTCATCTCGGTGACAAGGACAATGCCCGTCACGGGCGGCCCGTACGGCTCCGGTGAAGAACGCGGCCATTCCCACGACCGCAAGGGCCTTGGGGTCGGGGACGGCGTCCGGCACCCAGTGTTGGCACAACAGACCAAACAGCAGGCCGCTCTGCGCCGAGCACCAGGAGCGGCGCGAACAGACCGCCCGGCGTTCCGGCCGAGTAGGAAATTGCACCCAGAGCGAGTCGCAGTACGAACACCGCGAAGAGCCAGCGCCACGACTCGCTCGCGGCCAGCGTCCGCTCGGTGATCGCGTCGCCGCCGCCGACAAGATTCGGATGAAACCACGCCAGCAATCCCACCAAGCCGCCGATGATTGCCGGCGCAGCTCGACGGGCAAATGGCGCAGTCTCGCAGTCGCGGAGAGGGCGCCAGTGTTGTTCTGTTGTAGAGGACGCCCAGCAGCCCGGCGACGACTCCCAACGACAGGTAGAGTGGCACCGTAGCAAAGCCAGGATAAGGCTGCAGTTCGACGGCAAAATCCGGCCGGTCTCCGAGCATAAGTCGGCTGACTGCAATCGCGCCGGTCGACGCACCGAAGGTGGCGATCGCGATCCGCGTATCGAACCGTCGGACCAATTCTTCCAGGACGAAGATTGCTCCGGCGATCGGCGCATTGAAAGCCGTCGCGAGACCGGCTCCGGCCCCAGCAGCGAGCAGGACCAAGCGATCGGATGAATCCCGACGAAAGATCGTCCCCAGGAAGTGAGCTGCGCTTGCCCCCATCTGCACGCTCGGTCCTTCGCGGCCCAAGGCCAGCCCCGAACCGATCGCCAAAATTCCGCCGATGAACTTGACCGGGATGAGCCAAACGGTGGTCTGCGGCAGTTGTTTGAGAATCACGGCTTCGACGTGCGGAATTCCGCTGCCGGACGCGTATGGCGCAAAGCGACGCACCAGCCACGCGGCCAGCGCCACCGCCGCGGCGCAGCCCGCGATCACCAAGACTAAACCGACCAAATGGAACGGTTGTGCGCGGGTGATCGCAGTTGCTCGCAGCCCGTCGGCCCAACCCAGGGCCAACCGGAACCACGCACCGATCAGGCCCGCCGCCGCACCGGAGACAAAAGACAAAACGGCCAGCATCGCCAGGCTGTCTGGCTGCTTTCCGAGCTGCTCCGGTTCGTTTGTCATCAGAGTTCCTAAAATACGATCGCAGCTCGCGATGACAGGCTAAGTCTCGATCGCGACAATGCCCGTGTTACGAAGCTCACAGATTCTGGCCGCAACGATCGCGCGCCGCTAGCTCCCGCCGACGCCGCCTCGAGACTAAAGTACGGGAAGGGCTGTTTTTGCTTCCGCGTTCCAAATCCGGAAAACAGTTTGTCCACCGAGTATGACGCCATCCTGATCGTCGGCTTTGGAGGGCCGGAGCGCCGCGAAGACGTGATTCCGTTTCTGGAAAACGTCACGCGCGGTCGCAACATCCCGCGCGAGCGGCTCTTGGCCGTGGCGGAGCACTATTATTATTTCGGCGGCAAGAGTCCGCTGAACGATCAGGTTCGCGACTTGATCGGCGCCCTCCGCCCCGCGCTGGCCGAGCGCGGCATCCAGCTCCCCATCGCCTGGGGCAATCGCAATTGGCATCCGTTGCTGGCGGACGCCGTGCAAGAATTGACGAATGGCGGCGCGCGGCGAGTGCTGGCCCTGGTGTTGGCGGCCTACAGCTCCTATTCGAGTTGCCACCAGTATCGAGAAGACATTGAGCGGGCTCGGGGCGCCGTCGGATCGAATGCGCCGGTTGTGGAGAAGATTCGCGTCTTTTTCAACCACCCGGGGTTCGTCGCAGCGAATTCCGATCGACTCCGTGCCGCACTGGAGGCGATTCCCGTCGAGCGACGTCCCCGGTCGCACATTGCCTTTACGGCCCACAGCATTCCGCAGTCGATGGCGCAAACTTCGCGCTACGCCGAGCAATTAAACGAAACTTGCCGCCTCGTCTGCGAACTCCTGGGCATTGCGTCGGAGCGTTGGGCGCTGGTCTATCAAAGCCGCAGCGGACGGCCCGCTGATCCGTGGCTCGAACCGGATATCTGTGACCACCTGGCTGCTTTGGCGGCAGAGGGAGTTGCCGACGTCGCAGTCCTGCCGATTGGATTTCTCTCCGATCATCTGGAGGTCTTGTACGACATCGACGTCGAGGCAGAGGATAAGAGTCGCGAGCTGGGCCTGAATCTCGTCCGCGCAGCGACGGTCGGGACGCACCCGCTTTTTGTGGCGGCGCTCGCCGACCTGGTCGAGGAACGGGTGCGATCGTTGCCCGAGCGGCCCGCGGTCGGCAGGCTCGATGCCTGTCCCGATCAGTGTCCTGTCGATTGTTGCCCGGCTCCAAGACGCGGCTGATCGCCCCACGGAGCAATACGCGATTCCCAGCCGCGAATTGCCGCGGTATTCTAGCTTGATTGGAGGTTCTCGATTGCGTTTCGGAATTGGGACGGAGATGCGCGATGAAAGATCGTAGTGCGCAGTTCGCTAGCGGATGCACATGGTTGGCGGCCGGTGTGGCGTTACTTCTGGGCGTGAGGGCGACGGCGGTCGTCGCTCCCCCCCAACCGCCGGCGACTCAATCCGAGACGACTCGCGCGGTGTCGCGGCGCTTTGCGGCGAAGCCGATCACTGAACCGCTCACGTATAAGCAGCAAAAGGATGCAGTCTTCGGCGAGGCCGACGGAGTCGGGCTGCCGATGGACATTTTCCAGCCGATCGGCAAACGCAACGGCCTGGCGTTGATCGACGTCGTTTCCGGCGCGTGGTTCACCGATCGGGGAAAGATCCGGGATCACGAGCAGGCGCAGTTCTTCCAAACGTTCTGTGGTCGCGGCTATACGGTCTTTGCAATTCGCCCGGGCTCCCGGTCACGGTTTAGCGCCCCGGAGATGGTGCAAAACCTTCGCAAGGGCATCCATTGGGTTCGCGATCACGCGATCGAATACGGCATCGATCCTGACCACATGGCCATCTGCGGCGCTTCCGCGGGCGGACACCTCGCCTGCCTGGCGATGGTGACGCCCGATGTCGCGAAGGATGGCAAGGTGATTCAGCCGTTTTCTGCCGCGCTGATCTTTTTCCCGCCGACCGACTTCCTGGAGTGGGGCGGTTACTCGATCGATTACTCGAAGGACAACGAGTGGGGCCACTTGGTGCAGAGCCTGGCGCTCTCTCGCGAAGAGCGACTTAAACAACCCCTGTCTAAGAAAGATCTGGCCGAACGGGTGCGACGGATTTCGCCGGCCCGGCTGGTCAACGGCAAGCTACCTCCCTTTCTGATCATCCATGGCGACACCGATCCACTCGTGCCGATGCAGCAATCGCAGGT
Source organism: uncultured Planctomycetaceae bacterium (assembly GCA_963813715.1). Taxonomy (GTDB): domain Bacteria; phylum Planctomycetota; class Planctomycetia; order Planctomycetales; family Planctomycetaceae; genus DASPSM01. The sequence continues at coordinate 998,247 of CAWFAK010000017.1, forward strand.
TTTCGTCAAAGCGCTGCAGGCGGCCGGAACCGACGTGCAGCTGATCGTGAAGCCTGGCGGCGGACATCCCTGGCCCACCATTCATGAAGAAGTGGCCGTGATGGCGGACTGGCTCGACAAGCGGCTCACTGCCAAGTCGGTGCCGGACCTCAAACCCGCGCCGCCAGTCGCTAAGCGCACACGGCTCTACAATCAGCAGGAGGACGTGGTCTACGGAGAGGACGACGGTTCCGTGCTGGTAATGGACGTCTTCACGCCAACGGGGCCGAAGAACGGCTTGGGCATCGTCGATGTGGCATCGGGTTCGTGGCGTTCCGACCGCAGCAAGATTCGCGATCACAAGCTCGCCCAGGTCTACGACATCTTTTGCGGTCGCGGATATACCGTTTTCGCCGTGCGGCCTGGCTCCATCACCTCATGGACAATTCCGGAAATGGTGCGGCACTTGCGGACCGGAACGCGCTACATTCGCGCGGCACGCGGCCCAATATGGAATCGACGCCGACAACTTGGGAATTACCGGTGGCTCGGCGGGCGCCCATTTGGCCGCACTGATGATCGTTTCAACGCCGCGGGACGCCGCCGGCAACGTGCCGCAGCCCTTCAAGGCGGTCGGGATTTTCTTCCCGCCCACTGATTTCCTGCACTATCACGGCAACACGGCCGACTTTGGGAAGGACGAACGCTCGGCGCGGCAAATCCGCGAGATGGTCGGCTCCGACAGCGAGGGAATCCCGCAAAAAATTGATTCGGCCAAGCTTACCGAGTTGGCGCGACAGATTTCACCGGCCTTGTTGGTCGTCCGCAAGCAGCCGCCGTTTCTGATCATTCACGGCGACGCGGATCCGCTCGTGCCTCTCCACCAGTCCGAGATCCTGATCGAAGCACTCAAAAAGGCCGGCGGGCAAGCCGAGTTAATCGTCAAACCGGGCGGCGGCCATCCCTGGCTCACAATTCACGAAGAAGTGAAGGTGATGGCCGATTGGTTTGACAAAGAGCTGAAGGGATCTCGCGCGCACTAAACCGCACGATACCCCGCCGTAAGCGCTTCGGCAGCCAAGCGCCGCGGCCGCTGTGCGTCAGTTGCCGAAACAGAACAGCGACTTGCTCGTCCGGACGTAAAGCCGACCGTCAGCAATTGCCGGCGTGGCGACGCAGGGTTCGCCGAGCTCAATCGTCTTCACCTGTTGCCAATCGCGTCCGGCTATGACGACACTCAGCCAGCCGTCAGCGTCAACAAGATAGATCAGCCCGTCTGCCGCCACCGGCGAGGCATCGACCTGGTGTCCGCCCGGTTTCAGCCGCGCCTGCTTGACCAGTTTTCCGGTCTCCGCCTCGAACGCAGACAGAATTCCGCCGTCCTTCACCACGTAGACCAAATCGTCGTAAACGAGAGCCGACGGGATGGTCGGCATGCCTTTGCGATACGACCAGCGGACGTGTGTTTGAGTGGCATCTCCGGATCCGCCAAGATCGAGCGCGACGAGTCCCCCCTTGTTGACCATTCCGCCGAAGGCCTTGTCCCATTCGGCCGCCCCAATCGCGCCCGAGTGATTGCCCCAGCCCGAATCGATCCGTTCGACGAGCCGCTTCATCGGGACGTTCGACTTCACTTCGTCCAGGGAGATTTTTCCGTCCTTGTTTTTGTCGAACGACGCCATGAGAGAGAATGGGACGGCTTCGCCGACGTCCTCGCAAACGAAAACGCGGTCGTGCCAGATCACGGGCACCGAGATCGGCGAGTTGGTGACGCCATTGATCCACCACAGTCTTTTGCCGGTCAGCGGATCGTAGGCGACGACTTCGAGCGGCCCCGAAACAATGAGCTGCGGCGGTCCGTTCTTCGGGTGATAAACAGACGGCGTCGAGTAGCCCCCTGTGAGCCCGTCAGCACGCTCGGACTTCCACGCAATCTGGCCGTTCTCGATTTTGAGGGCCGCAATGTACGAGCCGGCCAATTGATCGGCCAGCACGATCACCAGGTTGTCGATCGTCATCAAGGAGCTGGCGATGCCGTGCATGCTGTGGAACGGCTGCATGTCGATTCGCCACCGTTCGACCCCCGCGGCGGTGTAGCAGATCACACCGACGTCGGGATACAGAACGAACACGAAGTCGCCATTCGTCACGGGAGTCGGCGTGGCCGGCCCATTCGGCGGGGTGGCATTCTCCTGGCGGATCCTTTTCACCGTCTGGACCCAGTGCACCTTGCCCGTCGCCGCATCGAGGCAGTGCAGCGTGCGCTGATCGCCGTCGAACGACGAAAAGTAGAGTTGTCCGCCGGCCACGATCGGCGACGACGAGCCGTGTGAAGAGGCGACTTTCCAGCGGACGTCTTTCCCCGAGCCGAAGTCGGCCGGGAGCCCGCGCGACGTGGAGACGCCGCTGCCGTTCTTGCCGCGAAACCGGGGCCAATCCTCGCCGCCGCGAGCGCCGTTGGCCAGCACAGCCGACACCAGCAAGACGCCCAAATGCGCGCGGTTCGAGAGAGAGTGCATTGGCGGCTTCCGCAAAAAGAGTCGGGGTTCGGGACGGATTCTGCAACGCCGCTACATCCTTGCCAGTCTGCGGGGAAGCGTCAAGCAGCGCCCTGCACAGCTAGCGCGACGGCTCGCGGCACAGTGGAACCCAGTCACAGTCAAAACTCAGCACAGTGGAGACTCAGTAATCGCGCTCTGCCGCCTCGAGCAAGATGACGCTCGTCAGCAAGGCGCCCACGAGCACCAGCAAGGGCAGACCCAGCAGCCACCAATCCGGCACGTACTGCAGGAAGAACGCGCAGGGCGCCACGGCCACCAGCGGCAGCAATCGCGAGCCGTACCAGAGGGCCGGGCGAATCCCGGTCAGGAACGCGCCCAAATAGAGAAGCGGCATCGTGAGCCAGATCTGAAACACCGGCCGGGCCATCGACCATGCAAAGGGGGCGGGGTGAGTTCCCGGAGTCGACGCCCAGGCTCCATACGCGACGAGCGGCAGCAGCGAGCAGCCCAGCAGCATGCCACCTCCGACAAGAAGCTTTGACAAGAAGATGTTGGACCGCGAAAGGGGGAGATGCAGCAGGTAGTGCGCCGTTCCCTGGCTCGGCTCCCAGGCCGACTGCCGCAATCCGAGCACGATCGCCAATCCGGCCGCCACGAACGTGTAGGGAGTCTGAAAGCTGTCGTGCAGGAACGGAAACACCGACGGGCAGGCGCACGGTTTTAATCCGGGGATCCACCCCAGAAGGTAACTCAGCAGCGGGCTCCACTTTCCGATCTGATTGCAGACGAGGCCGGCGAAGAGCGCGACGCCAAGCGCCGCGAACGTCCACGTCTCCCGCAATTCTTTGAGAGCAATCGCCCGAAACATTTTCTTTCCTTCCTATTGTCCCCCGCGGCAAGTCGCTCGGCCGGCCGAGTCACCGGGCGACGTTCATCAGGCGAAGACCTCGGTCCCCTTCGGAATCGGTCCCGGAAAGCGTTTCAAGCACCAGGCGCAAGCTCCCGTTGCGAGCGGAGTCGATCGCCAGGCAATGAGGACACTTTTGACGCAGCGGCCAACGGCGGTGGAGCAGGTAGCCCGCAAATCCGGGAACTCCCATCAGCGCGACAAAAACCCACCAGACGAGTCGCTCATGCAGCGGCAGCGCGAAGCGCTCACAGTGTCGCCACGTCGCGGTGGCCAGCGCCAAAGAGACGAGGGCAACGCCGACCAGCGAAAGCCACGATTGCCCCAGCATCAGGCGCCAGCCGTCTAGATAACTGTTTGTCATGTCCCCGAGGACCATGAGCAGCGGTTGAAGGGCAGGAAAGACGGCCGGCACCGGGACCGCCCAGGCCAGCAGCAGCCCCTCACTCCTTTCATTCCATGCGAGATCGCCGATCTGGGTTTCCACGTCTTGTTGCTTTTGCACCACTCCGGCGGGTGACAGCCAGTAGACCCTGTCGCGCATGATGTTTCCCTCCCAGCCGCGGCGGATCGTCATGACGATCTGTCCGTCGGAGAGGAGGTAAACGATCACGACGCGCTTCCGTTCGGATTCGTCGGAGCACGGCAGCGTCCAGATCACGCGGTGATCGTCGGCGAGGCCGGAGATGCTCCGCTCAGTCCGCACCAGAATTGCAGGCCGCTGCGTCGGCGCGGGCGCAACCCGCTTGGCTCGTTAATCAAATTGATTCCGACAATCGGAGAGTCGCCTTCGAAGACCGTCCGCACGGTTTGTTGGGCCAAATCGACGAGCTGCACGCGATTGCCGGAGGGAACGTAAATCAGGTGCGCGGGGATCCGCGACTTGATCTGATACCGTTCGCGCTCGACTTGCCCGCTGTCCTCGTCCAATCGAACCGAGCTCCACTGGTTCCAAATCAGGCGATCGCGCTCGACGGGAAACCACTGCTCCGTGGGGAGGGGGTTGCGGCTGAATCCCGAGTCGCCGATGAAGCCGATGCGGTCGAAGGTCGCCCAATTATATCCGACGAAATACCCCGAGCCTTGCTCCTTGCCGTCGTGGATAAAGAACCAGTGGTTCGACGCGTGCTGATCGTCTTCGAACGCCTTGAGTCTCCATTTCCAGTCGACTCGGCCCGAGCTCAAAAAGTCGTTGATTCCTTCCTGACCTTGGGTCCCCATGAGCCCGATCGGCAGAATGAGCGTGGGCTGTTTCGGGTCGGCAAGCGGCCGACCATCGAGATCGCGGTAGCCTTCGACCGCGCGACCGCGTCGCGTTTCAATCAACGGTTGCCCATCGCTGCGGACCACGATCGATTCGCGAGCCCGCGATTCTCTGCGGAAGCACGCTTCCAAGACGATCGTGCCGAGAACTGCGACCGCGATCAGCCACAGCACTCCAAATCCGGTCGCCAGAACGGTCGCCGCCAAGAGCCGCCGCAGGAGCAAAAGCGATTCACTCTTCATGCCTGCGCCCCTCCTCGCGACTTGCCGTGACGCCGTTTGGAGGACCGCTGTCGGCGGTCGCGAAGAGCGGCGGCCGGCTTCCCCGCGTGTACTCGATGAAGGCATCTTCGAGATTCAAATCCAAGACGTCCCAAGAAAGCGGCGAGAGCGATTCGATGATCTCCTGGTGGGCCGGCCCGAAATCGACGATCAAGAGCTCGAGCCGCCGGCCATCGACCGCCGCGTTGACCAGTCCCTCACAACCGGGGAAGGCGGGAGGCGTGCCGCCAAACTGCAGGACCACTTTGCGGACCGTCTCCTTGAAGTGGTCGGTCGGGCAATCGACGCGCAACACGCCGTCCACCAGGATGCCGATCCGGTCGGCCATCCGTTCGACGTCGGAGAGAATGTGAGAGCTGAAGAGAATCGTCCGGCCTTCGCGCTGAATCACGTGAATCAGCGAGACCAGAAACTCGCGCCGGGCCACGGTGTCGAGACCGATCGTCGGGTCGTCCAGGATCAGCAGGTCGGGATCGGGAGCGATCGCCAGCGCCAAGGCGACATGCGCCCGTTGACCGTTGGAAAGCCGCCGGATCTTCTTCCCCAGCGGCAACTCGAAATGTTCGAGCACCTGGTCGAGCAGGTTTTGGTTCCAATGCTGCGGATGAAAGGCGCGGATGAAGCGAATGGCCTGACCGACCGTCATCCAGCCGAAGAGGGGATGCCCCTCGGCGAGGTAGGCAATTCGACCGCGGACCTCGGGTGGCAGGCGGGTGACGTCGTGCCCCAGGATTTCGGCCCGCCCGTATGTCGGGTGCGCCATTCCCAACAGCATGCGAATCGTGGTCGACTTTCCGGCCCCGTTGCGTCCGAGAAGCCCGTAGACCCCGCCCGATTGGACCCGCAGGTTGAGGCCGTTCACCACGCACCGCGTTCCGTAATACTTCGTGAGCCGTTCGGTGGCGATGACGTCGGACATTGGTGCGCCCTTATCTCTATCTCTTTCTACGATCGGGTCTCGAGCCGGGAAGGCTCCCATTGAAACTGTTCGGAGCGCGCCGCGACGAGCCGCTGGACTTCAGCCTCGGAGAAGCCAAGATGGACAGCTTCGGTGAGGAATTTGTCAACGAGCTCGATCAGTCTGCGGCGGCGGACTTCCTTCGCGAGTTGAGCGCGGGGCTCCGCCACAAACACGCCGCGGCCGGGCTGGTTGTTCAGGATCCCTTCGCGCTCCAGCTCCACGTAGGCGCGCGCGATCGTGTTTGGATTCACGACCAGGATGCGGGACAGTTCTCGAACCGACGGCAATTGCTCGCCGGGCTTGAGCTGACCGCGCGGCCCCTTGCCGGACTTGCTGCACGATCTGGCGATAAATCGGGAGCCGTGACGATGCCTCGAGCCGAAATTCCATCGGATTTCCTTCTGGCGACTACACCGGCAACTGTACTAATAATACTAATACAGTTGAGCGTGTCAAGCATTCCCATGCGCTCGAAGTCCATCAAGAGCAGGATGACGACCCGCCACCCGCCAGTTGGCGACCTCCGCGGGTTCGCAGGTCGATTCGCGCGTCGTGCGCTCGATTCATGCCGCGTGCCCGCTCCGCGCGTCCGGCGGGACCGCCTTGTTTCGCTCGAAAACGACTCTTAGAATAGCGTCGGTTCGCGAAGATCTTGGGCGTGCACTGTCGCCGGATTCCCGTCTGCAATCGATGCCCACGTGGTCCCCAACGCGGAGAAAGTGTTGATGTCCGGCCGGCGTGAGTTCTTCCCCAACGTCATCGAAATGAACCACCAGGCGCGTCGCCGGCTGGGCTGCTGCGTCTATCTGGTGCACGATCAGTCGCAGTGGATCCTGATCGATATCGGCTACGAAGACACCGTTGCCGAAATCATCGACATGATCCGCCGGATGGACTTTTCGCTGGCCAGTTGCCGCTATCTGGTCGCCACGCACGCCGACGTCGATCACATTCAAGGGCTGAAGAAGGCCAAAGATCTGCTCCCCTCGGCGGAAACAGTGGGCCACCCCGAAACGCAGCGGCTGCTGCTCGAAGGGGACCGCATCATGACCTACGCCGAAATCTCCGCCCAGCAAATCTCGATTGATCTGCCGATCATCAAACTCGATCGCACAATCGACGAGGGGGATGTGCTCAAGATCGGCGAGAAAAAGATCGAGGTTTGGCACACGCCCGGGCACACCCACGGACAGCTGTCGTTTCGCATGGACGACTTGCTCTTCTGCGGCGATAATATCTATCGCGACGGCTGCGTGGGAAACATCGACGCGCATCACGGCTCCGACATTCCCGCATTCATCCGCTCGCTCGAACGGATTCGAGACAGCGACGTCGAGTGGCTCTTGCCGAGTCACGGGCCGATCTTCCGCAAGGACAACGCCCTGCTGGATTCGACGATCGAGCGGTTGAATGGTTATCAGCACATGGCCGACTTCGGCACCTGCGCGGTCGATTGGCCGTTGCTAGACGAGTGGGATGAAGAACTGGCGCGCGGGGATGTTCCCTCGAAGGTCTGAGCTGCCGACCGTTGAGTCCAGGCCTTAGGCTGAGTGACGGGGATAGCCACCAACTCAAAGTGGCGGCTTGCGAAACGCCAGCTCACATGCCGTGCGCCGGCAAGGTACACTGATATGCGATTCACGACTTTCGTTTCTTATGGAGATCTCTGCATGGCGGGCCGTCGTTTTCCCATCCAAGTCGTGGCATCGTTCCTCGCAATCTTGCTCGTGTTCGCTTGCTCTGACTCGGCCCGTGCGGCGAAGTACAATCGTAAGGTCGACGTTGGCAAACCCGGGCCGAAGTTCGAGGGGCTGATGGGAGTTGACGGTAAATCGCATAGCTTGGACGACTACAAGTCCGCCAAAGTGCTGGTGATCGCCTTCACCTGCAATCACTGCCCGGTCGCGCAGATGTACGAAGATCGTTTCATCCGCTTCGCCAGAGCCCAGAAAAAGCGGGGCGTCGTCTTCATCGCCATCAGCTCGAGCCTGCTCCCTCCAGACAGCCTCGACAAGATGAAGGAGCGGGCCAACCAGAAGGGATTCGATTTCCCCTATCTCAGCGACTCGACGCAAGAAGTGGGCAGGGCCTACGGAGCAACCGTCACCCCGCAGCTCTTTGTCCTCGATCGCGAACGCAATATCGCCTACATGGGAAAGTTCGACGACGATATCGAGCCTGAGAAAGCGCAGCGGTCCTACGTCCGCGACGCCGTCCATGCCCTGTTGGACGGAAAGCGGCCCGATCCCGACGAGACACGGGCCACCGGTTGCGGCATCGAGTACGGCAAACCGCAGTAACCGCCCTCGCCGCTGACAAGCCCAAATCGGAAAACGCGGCAATCGGAAGGAATCGAGCAATGTTGAACGGAACTCGCTTTGAGACTGCGCGCGTGCGGACTGCGTGGCTGGCAAGCTGTATGTTTTTGACGGCGACGCTGCTCGCTGGCTGCGCTGGAAACGAACCGCCTGCGGCCTCGTCCGGCACCGCTGGCGCGGGTGCTTCCGGTGCGGCCAATACCAGTGAATCTCCCCCTAGGGGAAAACCCCTAGTTGCCCCCTCAGCAGTCGCCGACGCCCACGGAACATCGCAGGTCAAAGTTGAGCCGGCCTCGCCGGAAGAGTATCAGAAATATGTCGCCAGCCTGCGCGGTAAGGTGGTCTTAGTCGATTTTTGGGCCACCTACTGTCTCCCCTGCCGCGAGAAGTTCCCGCGCACCCTTGCATTGGCGAAAAAGTATGCCGATCAGGGGTTTACCGCGGTTTCGATGAGCATGGACAGTCCCGATCCGTCGTATCAGAAAAAGATTCTCGAGTTCTTGACGCAGCAGAATTCTGAGATAAAAAACCTCGCCAATCGACTCGAAGATACGGACGCGGCCTTTGCGGCCTTGGATATCGACGGTGGTGCACTACCGCACTACAAGATCTACGGGCGTAATGGAAAGCTCAGAAACAAGTTCGGCGGCGACCCCGACCACCCGTTCGACGACGCCGACATCGAGAAAGCGGTCGTCGCTGCTCTCAAAGAGCAATGAGCGAAAGCTTAAGCTCGAGTTAAATCGAGAATACTTCTTGGTTTAGCAGGAATCGTGGGGTATTCTGATGAAACTTTGGCATTTTCCGACTCGTAATTCCTGTAGGCGAGTTTAAAGAAGGTGCGGGGGCAGACTTCGACTTTTTGAACCGTCGTGCTTGCTTTTGCGTTAAGCGATCGACGAAGAGCCAGTTAAATCGAGAACGGCGTCGCGGTGGTCGCGGCTGAGTAATGGGTCGTGTGGGCCGTGCGACGTTTTTAGGTAAGTTTTCGGCGCTTGAGCTGGGCAGGAGGGCTCATCCGCATGCCACAGACGCACTCGGTCGCTTGCCCTGCTTGCGGCGCGTCCCTCAAGATCACCAAGGCTTCACTCGTCGGCAAGAAAGTTCCTTGCCCGTCGTGCAAGAAGCCTTTCGTGATCCAGGTACCGACGGACGTTTACATTCCGTTGGCCGACGACATCCCTTTAAAAGCATCGGATGGGCCGTCTGACGCGCCGACCAAGGCGGGCGCGTCCACTTCGAGCGTGATCAAGATCGCAGTCGACGCGCACGATCTTCCGCTGCTGGACGACGAACCGAAAAAACCGTCGCGCAGCCAATCGAGCGTACTCGATGTCCCGCTGAAATCGTCGAGCCGACGATCCGACTCCAAGGCCGACGCGCCCGTTCGCGAGCGGCCCAAAGAAGGATCGGGCGAACGCATCAAGTCGCGCGGGGACGCGAAGAGCGGAGCGTTTGCTTCGCAAGCCGAGTCGAGCGAATTCGACGCGATGCTTGCCGACTCGTCCGGCACCGATCTCTTGGACGAGGACGACGCGAAGCCCACGGCTAGACGCAAGGGCAAGTCGGGCAAGCGATCGGCGCCCGACATCGAAACGTCCGAGATCGATTCCATGCTCGCCGACACGGACGAGCAGGATGAACGGGTGGCCGATAAACCGATTCTCCGCCGCAAGAAGGCGCGAACCAATCCCGAGCTCGACGAGACGGATTCGGAATCGATTGCCGTAGCTGTCCCCGATTACGATGACGACGATTTGCCCCCTATGCCCGCGCGGACGCGATCGAGCGGCGGCTGGAACGTCGCGGAGCACGGCCCCTTGGTCGTTTGGACCAGTGTTGGCGCCGGTGTGCTGATCCTGCTGTTGCTGTACATCTTCTTCAGTTCGCGACCGTCCAGCGTGCCCTCTGCTCCCGCGAATGCAGTCGCCACGGAGACATCAGAGACGAAGGACGCGGAGGTGGCTGAGACCGAGAAACCGGCCGTCGACGCGTCAAAGGCCACGGATGAAACGGCTGAACCGTCTGGCGGGTCGTCATTACTTCGGCACAAAGACAAGGCGAACGGAGCGAAGACACTCAAGTCGAGCGGAAAAACGGCCGAGCCAGCCGCGGGAACTTCGGACAGCCCGAAGACAGACGATGAAGGAACGCAGAAGCCGGCCGGATCGCTCAAGCGCGAATCCTCGTCCTCTAAGGAGGCCAGCAAGGATTCCAGCCATGCGAGCAAGAAGGGCTCCAGCCCCGGCGCCAAGTCGGGATTTGACGTGAAGACGGCCGTGACGATGGCCGGCACCGCCCACGGTGAAGGCGGGACTTCCGCCAAGATCGGACGCACGATCGCCCCCTTCTCGGCCGCCGCGGTCGACAACACGACATTTCATTCGGCCGACCATAAAGAACAGGTGTTGGTTGTCGCGTTTCTGGGTGTCGAGTGCCCGCTGGCAAACCTGTACGCCCCAAGTCTTCGCGCGCTCGCCAGACATTACCAGGGCAAGTCCGTGGCGGTGATTGCGGTCAACGCCAATGCCCAGGACACGCTCGAGCAAACTCGGGCACAAGCCCGGGCCAACGGTCTGACCTTCCCCGTTTTGAAGGACGCCGGCAATGTCGTGGCCGACGCGTTCGCTGCCGAACGAACTCCCGAAGTCTTCGTGCTTGATGCCGCGCGCACCGTGCGCTACTGCGGCATGCTCGACGATCAGTACGGCTATCGCGAGCGGCGAGCGCAGCCGACCAAGACCTACGTGACCGACGCAGTCGATGCCCTCTTGAAGTCCGAACCGGTGGCGGTCGCCGAGACTCCCGTGCAAGGCTGCCACATCGGCCGAGTCACGAAACCATCCGAAACGGCAAAGTCGAGCTACTATCGCGACGTGTTGCCGATTCTGCAAAACCGTTGTCAGCAGTGTCATCGTCACGGCGAGATTGGGCCATTCGCGCTCTCAGACTACGAGGTGGTCCGCGATTGGGGCCCGACCATTCGCGACGCGGTGACCGAGCGACGGATGCCTCCCTGGCCCGCCGACCGGAAGATCGGCAACTTTCAAAACGACTGCAGCCTGACCGACCAAGAGATCAACGCGATCACGCAATGGGTCGAAGAAGGGTGTCCGCAGGGAGACTCCGCTGAAAAGCCAGCCGAAAAAAAGTTTGTCGAGGGCTGGAACATCGGCAAGCCAGACCGCATCTTCAGTATGCCCGAGTCGTTTCACGTCCCGGCAACCGGAGTCATCGAATACAAGAACTTCTATGTCTCACCGGTCTTCACCAAGGACACGTGGGTGCAGGGAGTCGAGTGCCGATTCGGTAATCACAGCGTCGTGCATCACATGCTGGTGTTGCTCGACTTCCCGAAGGACCATTCCCGCTCGCAAGACGGGCTCGTGAATGGATTCTTCGCCGCTGGGGCACCGGGGGGCAGCTATTTCCTCTTCCCGCAGGGTTATGCCAAGAAAATCCCTAAGGGCGCCCGTCTGCGGTTTCAAATGCATTACACGCCCAACGGAACCGCGGCCGACGACCTTTCGAAATTCGGCATCGTGCTTGCCAAGGGAAATTCGTCTAAGGAAATTCAGACCTTCGCGCTGGGCAAGCCGGATATCCTGATCCCGGCCGGTGACGCGGACCACATGGAATGGGCCTCGCAAACCGTACCGGCCGATATCACGCTGACCGCGCTGATGCCGCACATGCACGTTCGCGGCAAGTCGTTCAGCTTCTTTCTGCAGCGCCCGAATGGCGAAAAAGAGCCCCTGTTGTCCGTACCGCGGTGGGACTTCAACTGGCAGTATCAATATGAGCTGGCCCAACCGCTCGTCGTGCCGCGAGGGTCGAAACTGATCGTCGAGGCGCATTGGGACAATTCGGCGAGCAATCCCAACAATATTCTGCCCCTCGTTGACGCGCGGTTCGGAGAGCAGACGTTCGACGAGATGTTCATCGGCTACATCAACGCGATTCCCGCCAAAACGGTCGCCGATACGGGCCACTCAGGCCGACCGCATCGCCGCGGCTGAGGGTCGAAGCAGAGAGCGGGCTACGGCTCGAGATTCCGGCTTATGCCGCGCGACAATGCTGCCGAGTCGTCCGATCCCGCGGACGAGCTTTTCGACGTGGTCGACGCTGACGATCGCGTCATCCGGCAGGAGCGGCGGAGCGTCGTTCATGCTCAGGGGCTCGCCCATCGAGCCGTCCACGTCTTTCTTTTCAATTCACGCGGGCAGCTCTTGGTCCAACGGCGATCCGCTTCCAAGGACGAATACCCGCTGACTTACACCTCGTCAGCTTCCGGGCATGTCGGCGCTGGAGAGACCTACGAGCAATGCGCCTCGCGCGAGCTGCTGGAGGAAGTCGGCATCGAAGCCCCGCTGGAGCGGCTGGTCAAGCTGCCGGCCTCGCCAGAAACGGCCCAGGAGCAGACCGTTCTTGTTTCGCGCCGTGAGCGATGCGGTTCCCGCGCCAAATGAGATAGAAGTCGCCAGCCTGACTTATTTCACTCTCGACGAGCTCCGGGCGCTCGCGGCGGCCGACCCGGCCGCATTCAGCCCCCCGTTTGCCACGCTCTTAGACTGGTACATCGCGCACCTCGGGACTGCGCCCGGGGCACACTAGGGCCGGCAGCCGCCGGGCTAGCGCTTCACGAGTTGCGTGATGGCGTGCGGCCCCGCATGGGGATTCGGCTCCTTGCCGGCGACGTCCAGGTTGAATTCCCAGTCCGTTTTGCCAGGAGACGCGATTTCGACGTGAAACGGCGACGTGTCGGGGTCGTTGTAGAGGTTCTTGAGATCGTCCGGCCCGCTGAACTGCGATCCGCGACGAGGCACGAGTTCCGCGAACAACACCGTGTATGCCCCCGGAGGCACACCGTCCCCCTTGGTATAGCGGGTAAACTCGAAATGCCCGTCCTTGTCGCACGCCGTGTAATAGAGCGTCTCATGACCCGGCTGCGCGTCCTTCGCGCTATAGAGGATCAGGACGAGAGCTCGCTTGCGCGGAATCGAGGGCGTCTGATGGTCGATCGTCGCGGTCCCGGAGAATCGAGCGACGCCGATCTGCGACCCCTTGGTTTCCGCGAGCTGCTCTTTGATTGCTTCGTCGACGCCAGGCCGCTGATTGCATCCGGCCAGTGCGATCGCGGCCGCGAAAAAGAGCGGCAGCCACGTCAGGAGCGAACGAAAGCGTTGGCTCATGCAGGACTCCCGAGATTCCCGGTCCACCCCGTTACCTGAGTGATCGGATTCCCAACTCGAGAAATTGGGCGCGGGCCCGACCCTACGAGCGTGTTTGGACGCTCGCGGGCCGGATTGTTCGCGCCGCAGACAGCTTAGAAGTTGTCGGTGACTGGAGCGCGGCCGCAGTACGTGATCAAGCGGCAGAAGGTGACGACGCTGATGTTCTCGCTCACCATGTGAGCCGATCCGTCGCACATCGCAATTCCGCACGAGCCCGGGTGGAAGCTGTACAGGCCGAGATTGACCTCGTTCGTGCAATTGATGAAGCAAGCCGGGGCGGCTCCGTTCGGATTGTGCGTCGGACCGCCGGGGGTCGGCGCGGCGCCGTGCCGTCAAACGTCGAACCATTGAGCACGACCCAGGCGTTGTCGATGCAGGCCCAACATCCGCCGGCGTTGGGCGGAGTGGCGGGGGCATTGGCGACTTTCACGCCGCGCTCCCATAAGTCGGGGCGACCGCCAAGCTCGGCGCAGAAGATAGTGGACGACGTCCCGTCGGTGATCAGGTCGATCGAGATCGGCCTCACGCCGTTGCGAATCACGTTGAAGTTGAGCACGCCCAAGCGGCGCGTCTGAGCCGTGAACGCTCCCGGCCCCCCCGCGTTAAATGTCTCGACGCCCTGCGGGTCGGTCGGGCCAGCCGCGCCGTCGTAGGCGCACGCCAGGCCGCAGCAATAACCGCCGACGGCCGTGTAATCGCTGGCCCCCGCAAAGTACGACGGATAGGCGCAGAACGGGAAGAATCGCAGGCTCTTCTCCAAGAAAGGATTGGTGGTGCGGGGCGAAGAAGGGCAAACGAAGGAAGGAACGACGCCCGCTGCCGGACGCTGCGCACCGGAAGGCGAGCCGTTGCAGCAGCTGCCCGAGTTGAGGGCGGTGTAGACCTGGCCTCCGTAAGTCGCGCAGCACAAGTTCGCGGGAGAAAAGATCGGCGCGTTCATGCAGATCCGGTTGTAGAGCGTCGTGGCCTCCATGAACTCCAGCAGCCGCTCGCCCCACACGTGGACGTTCCAGTCAGTGTAGGGCTGTGCAGGCCCCGTTCGTGAAGCAGCAGCAACCGCAGAAAAACTCATGGGTCGACATCTGCACCGGCCCGAGCAAGAGAGTGAAGGCCGGAGGGAACGTGTTGTTGACGTCGTGATAGTTGTGGGCCGCCAGGGCAATCTGCTTCAGATTGTTGCGGCACTGGCTGCGACGGGCCGCCTCGCGGGCGGCTTGCACGGCAGGTAGGAGGAGCGCGATCAGTACGGCGATGATCGCGATTACGACCAGCAATTCGATCAGCGTGAAAGCGCGTCGACGATGATTCATTGCAGTGTCCTTTTCAGTTCTTTAGAGAGCCTCCCATGAGGGGAATCAGGATGCGGCGGCCCGGACAATTGCAACGCGGCACAAGTGCCAAGTTTCGTGCAGAATTCAACGAATTTCAAAGCTCAAATCTGTATTTGTTTACACGTTTGAGCGCTCATCCCAGGTATTCAGCCCGGACGGTGAGAAATCGCACGGATTGGTGCCGAAGACTGCGCCCGAGCCCCTGGGCTGGTCGGCTAAACCCTACCTCTCCAACGTCCGTGAACCCTTGGCGGGCCTAGATTTACGCAATCGTTGACAGGCTTTCCGCCCTGGTCTAGTCTGGCGAATCGCGCTTTAGGGCGGTCCGCTGTCGCCGGACTGGGCCGCCCTCCAAAACCGGAATTGACACCAGAAGGATTCACCATGGCTCGACCTGTCACCCTTTTTACCGGTCAATGGGCCGATCTGCCGCTGGAGACGTTGTGCAAGAAGGCCCGCGAGTTCGGTTACGACGGACTCGAATTGGCCTGTTGGGGTGATCATTTCGAGGTCGACCGCGCCATTTCCGATGATGCCTACTGCGGCCGCAAACGCGACCTGCTCGAAAAGCATGACTTGAAGTTGTTCGCGATCTCGAACCACCTGGTCGGTCAGTGCGTGCTCGACAACATCGACGCCCGCCACAAGAGCATCCTGCCGGAGCCGATCTGGGGAGACGGCAAGCCGGACGGCGTCCGTCGCCGAGCCATCGAGGAAATGAAGAATACGGCCCGCGCCGCGCAAAAACTCGGCGTGCAAGTCGTTAACGGCTTTACCGGCTCGAGCATCTGGCACCTGATTTACGATTTTCCGCCAACTCCGCGAAATGATCGACGCCGGCTATCGGCTGCTGGCGGAACTTTGGAATCCGATTCTGGACGTCTTCCAGGAGTGCGGAGTCAAATTCGGGCTCGAAGTGCATCCCACTGAAATTGCCTTCGATATCTATTCCGCCGAGCGGGCCATCGAAGCTCTCGATCGTCGCGAGGAGTTCGGTTTCAACTTCGACCCCAGTCACCTCATTTGGCAGGGGGTCGATCCGGTCGAATTCATCCGGTCTTTTCCCGACCGCATTTACCACGTCCACATGAAGGACGCGGCCGTAACACTGAGCGGCCGGACTGGCATCCTGACCAGCCATCTGCCGTTTGGGGACCCGCGCCGCGGTTGGGACTTCCGCAGTGTCGGCCGAGGCGGGGTCCGGTTCGAAGAGGTCATCCGAGCCCTGAACGCGATCAAATATGCCGGCCCGCTCTCAGTCGAGTGGGAGGATTCCGGCATGGATCGCGAAGCCGGCGCCCGGGAGGCTGCCCAATTCTGCAAAAACGTCGACTTCGAGCCCTCAAAGCGGGCGTTCGATTCCGCATTCGCCGAGTAGGATTTGGCCGGCTTGCGAGGTACGGCAATTGCGTTCCGAGGGCCGGTTGCCCTCGGCAACTGGTAATCCATCCGGAAACTGCCACGGCGCGGTGACTCACCTTTCGGAAGCCCCGCGGCTGGCGTAGAATGAAGGCAATCGCAGTTTTCCGAATCCTCTGAACCAGCCGAGGAGCTGCATCCGCGCGAATCGCCCCGCGTTATCATCGAACGGATCGATAACTTCTTCATTTCGTTTCGCGGAGTCGTCGCGGTCAGTTGCCAAGAGTTTTCTCTCGATGCTCTTCCCTGCCACGAGACGCTAAAACGACAGGCGTATCAGTTGAGCTGATCTTGGCCCGCAGCCGCTCAAGGACGAATCGCTTGGCTTCATCGCATCTCGGCCTGCGACCGCTCACGCGCCGTTGCCGACCCTCGCTGGGGCGTGGCACCCGTGCGCTTTGCCTCTTGATCGCGTCATTGCTGGTGGTGGCCGTCGCCGACCAGACCATGGCGGATGTCGATCCGTCAGTCGTCGGTCCCGCGGCCCGAAACGCCTCCCCCAAGCATCTCGAGGCCGTTCAGACCGAATTGCAGACGCTGCGAAGGCAGCATGCCGCGCGGCTCGATACGCTCGCGCAAGACTTCACCGATCTGGGCCTGGCAGAACAGGCTCAACAGTGCCGGGAACTGGCGGCTCCGCTTTCGACCGCCCTCTTCCGCGTGCAAAAGCTGCCCAAGGAAAAGCAGGCTGAAATCCCCGCTGCGGTTCCGGCTAAAGAGCGCGATCTCCGCGTCACGCTGCGGGATGTGCAATCGCGATATGCAACCGAGCTTTATCGACTTTCGCGTAAAGCACTGTCGGCCGGGTATCCCAGTTATGCCTACGGACTCGTGCAAGAAGTCGTCCGGCAGGATCCCGACCACCAATACGCGCGGCGAATTCTGGGCTACAAGCTCCGCAATAAAGAGTGGGTGACGCCGTATGCGGCCGACCGGCTCGACAAAGGCTTTGTCTGGGATGACCTCTACGGCTGGCTGAGAAAACTCGACGTCCCCCGCTATCGGGCCGGCCAGCGGCTTTACGCCGGCCACTGGATGAGTGCCGACAAAGAGGCGGAGATCCGTCGCGATTTTCGCCATGCCTGGCACGTGCGGACGGAGCATTACCTGATCCACACCAATGTCAGCCTCGAGCGCGGCGTCGAAATCGCCAAGTCGCTCGAGCAATTCCATGCCTTCTTCATGCAGACGTTCGCCGCGTTTTTCAGCACGCCCGAGCAGATGGCGCGGCTGTTTCAAACCTCCGGGCCTAATTCCAACCTGCAGATCCGCCGCGATCCCTATGACGTCGACTACTTCCGGACGCGGCAGGAATATGCCGACCGGCTGCGGCTCAAGATCCCGCAGGTCGACATGACCAACGGCCTGTATTACACGCGCGATCGCGTCGCTTACTTTTTCAACAATCCCGACCAGAAGGAGCAGGACACGCTCTTTCACGAGGCGACGCACCAGTTGTTCTACGAGAATCTGAAGGCCGACCGAATGGTGGCCGTCGACGCGAACTTCTGGATCATCGAGGGCATCGCCTGCTACATGGAGTCCTATCGCACCGAAAATGGCGAGTCCTCGGTGGGAGACCCGCACCACATCCGCATTCAAAACGCCCGCGAGCGTTGCGTTCTGGACAACTACTATGTGCCGCTGGAAAAATTCGCGGCGATGGGCATGACCGAATTCCAGCACAGCCCGAACATCCGCAAGAATTACAGCCAGGCGGCCGGTCTCGCCCACTTCTTTATGCAATATGAAGGGGGCCGCTATCGGGACGCACTGGTCGAGCACCTCGCCGAGATTTACCGCACGAACGGGCGGCAGCGGGCCTACGTCCGCGGCCTCGACGAACTGACAGGGGTCTCGTATGCCGACCTCGACAAGCAGTACGTCGAATACATGCACTCGCTACCGGCCGGCCTTGTCCAGGCCGCGGCGCCCGCGGCTGCGCCGGGCGTTAATCCGCCGGGCGTGAACCAGGCGGCTGCCGGGCGTTGATGTAGACGTCGCCGTCCAACCGCTCGACCGAGATGGTCCGCAGCTCGGCCGCGAGGTTCAGTGCGGCGAGCCCCGATCCGCCGACGGCCCCCGGGGACCGCTCGCCTCCCAGGATCTTGGGAGCAACGAACACGTGAAACTCGTCGATCCGCCGCTCGTCGAAGAGAGCGCCTAAGAGTGCCGCCCCGCCCTCGACGAGCACGTTGGTCAAGTCGCGACGGCCCAACTCTTTGAGCAGCGCTCCCAGATCGACGCCGAATTGCGCCGGGTTCAAGACGCCGTTCGGCCGCGCGACGGGCAACTGCAAGACTTCCGCGCCGCGCTCTTGGAGCCGTCGCACGTTTTCCGCAGGCGCCATGGCGCCGCAGGCCACCAAGAAGCGGCGCATCACGCGACCGTGCGCACCAGTTGCGAGTCGACGGCAAGGGCCGCTTTTGAGTCGATCACGATCCGCGTCGCGATTCGCGGGCCGGGCGGCCGGGCGGTCAACAACGGATCGTCGACCGCGGCGGTCCGCGCCGACCACGATGGCATCCATGCGTCCGCGGAGCCGGTGCACGAGCGCGCGGCTCGTCTCATTCGAGATCCAGCGCGAGTCACCGTTGGCGGTGGCGATCTTGCCGTCGAGGCTCATGGCCCACTTGGCATGTACCCACGGTTCTCGCCTTTCGACCAGTTTGCGGAAGGGAGCCGTCAGCTCGCGGGTCTCGTCTGCTAGCAATCCTTCTTCGACCTCGACGCCCCCCGCGCGGAGCACAGCAAATCCCTGGCCGTCCACTCTCGGGAAAGGATCGCGACAGGCCGCCACGACCTTGCGGATGCCCGCGCGGAGAATGGCCGCGGCACACGATCCCGTTTTGCCCTCGTGGCAGCAGGGCTCAAGTGTGACAAACAGGGTCGCGCCGGCGGCTCGCGAGCCGGCGCTGTTGATCGCCTCGATTTCCGCGTGCGGGCCGCCGAATCGCTGGTGCCAGCCCTCGGCAATGAAGGCAAAAGAGTCGTCGACGAGGACCGCCCCGACCGCTGGATTGGGCTCGACGAATCCAATGCCCCGAGCGGCCAATTCCAAGGCGCGGCGCATGACGCCGGCTGCATCAGTGAACCGCCGCATGGCGGTCACTCCTGTCCGGGGAGCCAGAGCTTTTTGGATCCCGCGGCCGGCTCGCTCGATCCCGAGGGCGTCCACAGTCCGCCGCTGGTGGGCGCCGCGCCGCTGCCGACCAGGAGCTCAGCCGAACGCAGCCAGCTCAATTTTTCGGCGTTGGCTGCGGTGAATTGTTCGAGCATGCGCGCGACTTCCGGAACCTTGGGGGCATAGTAGTCGTGCAGCGTGCGATACAAGTTGGGCAGTTCCGCGTCGTCCGGATTTTCCGCCCGCAGTAGAAACTCCATCATCGTCCATTTGCACAGGCGCTCGAAGTTCTGAGGCGATCGGGCCGCATGCTCGCGACCTTTCTGGGCCCAGGCGATCGCATCCGCGAGCCGCTCGTCCTGGTGTGCAATTTCGAGCAGCCCTTCGAAGACTCGATCGGGGCCAATCTGCTCGAGACACTGCGGACGGGCGACGACTTCGTTGAGCACGCGCGTGGCGAAGCGGCGGTGTCCAATTACGGCCGCACGCCGGTAGACGTTCACCAGTTGCGCGTCGGACAGATCGGCAATCGGCAAACGTTGCAGCTGCATCGGCGACAGCGAGCTCAGCGGTTCGGCGGCGGCCGGTGAGAGCGGTTGCAGAGGCTGAAGTCCCAAGCGTGCCAGGATCGCCTCGATATCGACGATGCCGTTGAGCCGCTCAGAGAGCGCATCGAGCACGTAGACCGCAGCCGTCAGACGCACGCGGAACCCCGGGTCCGCCGCAATGGCACCCGGGCTCTTGCCGTCGAGCGCAGCCTGCGGAGCGTTCCACCAAATATCATCGACCAAGTGCTTCCACCATCCCTCTTGGATGGCGCGCTGGGACGATTCGGGGGCCGCGCTGAACAGCTTGCGCCGGAAGTACGGGGCGAGCTCGCGGGCGATCGGCTCGACTTCGGCATCCGTCAGTTCGTTCCGAGTTGCCGGCTTGGTAATTTCGTCCGCGACCAGTTTCTCGAAGTCCGCCACCCGGGCGTCGAATTCCGGTGTGGCAAATCCCGTGACAATCGCCGCGGCATCCAGATTCTGCTCCGGGAGCGCATCGTAAACCGTGAGCGTTCCTACAACCGAAGGCAGCGCCTCAAAGGCGTTCTGGCCCAGTTCCGATTCCTTGGCAACTGCTCGATCGAGCACGATCCATCGCCCGGAAACAGGCGGCCCCTCAGATTCTTCCGGCTCCACGGGCAGCGGAAAATAGAGCTCATTGCCTTCCAGCAGGCCGAGCAGCCGCGACGCGGACTTAACCGGAATGTCGACCTCGGTCGACAGAACTCGATCAGAAGAGTGCTTGAGATCGAGTAACTGCGCGAAGGTTTCGCACTCGACGGCAAATTCAACGTTCGCGGACGCGGCTGCCGCTTTGTGAAACGCCTGGGCGGCTCCCGGCTCGTCGGCGTCCCATGCGCGGCACAACGCGGCGCTGCGCCACAGCTCGGCGTTGTTCGGCTCGAGTTCGGCGATCTTGGTGAACGTGCGGCCCGCTGGGCCAAAGCAGGCGATTTTCGCCAGCGACGTGGCCTTGTTGGCCTCGGCGGCATTGGGTCCGTCGCCCGCGTAGGGATGGAGATTCTGCACGCTGCGCAGGGGGTACGGCGTGCGGACGTCGCCGTCCAGCTTGAGCAGTGCGAGGAACGTATTCTCGCGCGATTTTTCCCCCAAAAGCCGCATCGCGACCGTGAGATACTGGCGTGCCGCCATCATGAACTGCGAGCGAGCCATCACGTCAAAAAGTGTGAGCGCCAGCACGCCGACATGCTCCGGCGAGCGCGTGAAACACTTTTGGAAGGCCCGCAGAATCGTCGGTTGAGCCGCCCGGTAACCTTGGTTGAGCAAGAGCACCAGCGCGGCCCGCGAAACGACGTACGGATGGTCGGGATGCGCCTTGAGGAGCTGTTCGAGGCGGCTTTGCGCCTCCTCGATTTGCCCGAGCGAGAGCAGTATTTCTCCGTGGACCGTGCCGACCCAGGGATTTTCTGGGTTCGACTTTTCGAGCTTCTCGATCGCGGCGAGGGCTTGGCGCGGCTGGTCGTTGGCCTGCAACCGGTTGATTTTCGTCATTTCGTCGATGATGCCGGCGCAGCAGAATTTCAGTTTCTTACCGCTGCCGCACGGGCAGAGCTCATAGACGTCGATCGCCATTGCAGGTGCTTCCTCCGTTCGCCGGCTCCGGCGACAGGCAGACGAACGCATTAATAATGAGAAGCTTCCAACGTGAAGCCCGGCGCATCCCGCGCTCTTTACGGATGGTAGCGGATCAGCAACCGCGAATCGACGGATCGCTGTCGGTTTTCACGAGCGCTCGTCGATGGGCGATGAAATGTGCCAGAGCGGGCTTCGGTGTCCCGTCCGGTCGGATCAAACCGGCGTGCGGGAATTCGTGCGGCACGCTGTCGGCGAGCTGCTTCCAAAAGATCCCCACGACCGGTTGCTTGGCCATTAGCACCGGGAGAACACCGTCGATCCAATCAACTTGTGCCGCCTCGTTCCAGGCTTCCTTCCAGCGGTTGGGTTCGATTTCGATGCCGTGCGAGGCCTGCAAATCATCTGCCCGCGATTCCGAGGGGCAGGCGAGCGTGATGTAAATCGGAATTCCCAACAACGACCACAAATCGAGAAGCCTGGAGAGTTCGAGCAAGTCGCGCGGAGCCGATCCGTAGGGCCGAAATCCGACAGCGATCTCCAGATCAACGGCGGAGAGTCCGATGCCCGCCCGCAACAGAGCATCGACGAATTGGAGTGGTGCCAGTCGATGGGCTCCGCGGGCCTGATATTCGCCCCACGGTTGTCCCACCCGAATCATCACCTGCACTTCCTCGTCGACTTGCCGCACCACTTCCAGGGCGCGGGCCACCAGCCACAGCCGGCTCTCTTCGGATAAACCGAAGGCCCCCCCGGTATTTCCCCGCGTACAGACGTTCCAGGTGCGGATTCTTCCGGCGTAGCGTCCGACGGCCGTCTCCACATAGTCGCAAACGAGGCTCTGCAGATTGGGCAGGTCGCCGCCCCACGAGCCGACCCACGCAGGCATTCCGTCGGCCGAAAGATCGAGTAAGGGTCCGCCGGAGACAAACAGGCGGTTCGCCAGCGCCCACTCCAGCTGAGCGTCCGCCAGATCCCAGTTGGTCTCGCCGGCCGACGTTTCAATGTGCTTCCATTCGACGGGAATCACGGCTGCGGCAAACGATTCGCGGAAGACCGCAGTCGCGCTTTCATCCGGCAAGTACTGGCCCAGGGCGCAGCCAGTCGCGGCGGCAGGCTGGGGCGACCTCTTGCGGCGGGCAGAAAGCCGCTGGCCGGCGTAAGCGCTGACGGCCATCTCGGCCGCTTCGAAGGCCCGCGCCAGCGACTGCCTGACGGGCTCGACGGTCTGTGCCGGCTGGCCCTGCAGGGCGACGGCTTCGCGAAACTTGCGTTGTGCCGCCTGAAATGGAGCGTCGAAGGAGGGAGGAATCACCATCCCGCCCACTTCCCAAGCGGACACCTGGTCGCGCAGCTGGGAGATTTTCCCCCGGGCCAACTCCAGCGGCAGCAGGTACGGTTCCTCTCGCTCCGGCAAGGAAGCCGTCGAAGTGACCGGTCGTCCGAAACCCTCAACCGGCCAGGCGACATGCAATCGCCCGCTTTCGCTCGACGTCCGGCGACAACTCACGACGTTGCCGGCCACATCAATCTGAGTGGAAAAGACGCGGCCATCGGCGCCGCTAAGATAGGCGTCGAAAACTTCCGGCCAACCGTCGAGCATCTCCGGCGGATAAACGAAGAACCGCATCACCCCCATTCTGGATCCTTGCTCAAGACGGCAATTTCCCAGTCTAAAGCACTCGGGGCCAACTTTCGACACGTTTCCCGGCCCGAAAGTGAGAAATCGGCTGCGACCTCTCGGTTTCGAGCCAGCCACGGTCGAGACGTGGCCGCGGTAGTCGTCCGCAGATCGTTGTCACGCTTTTCCCACCACGATACAGTGGGTCCGGACAGGGTGTCCCGATCGCGTTCCGAGGCGTGTTTTCCCGGGCGCCGCCGCGCAAATGTGCGGATGGCTCGCCCAGGGCTCGGACGCGGCAAGGATCGGCATTTCGCTAGCGAACGGAAAGGTGCGATGGCTCGCTCGGCGCTTCTGCAAAGTTCGATTTCCGGTTTTCCTGTGCGGCGCGGCAAAGTCCGGGACATCTACGATTTCGGCGATCGCCTTCTGTTCGTGGCGACCGATCGCATCAGCGCGTTCGACTGGGTCTTGCCGAACGGCATCCCCGACAAAGGACGCGTGCTGACGCAGCTCAGCGAAATGTGGTTTGGTCGCCTCGACGTGCCGCACCACCTGTTGAGTATGGACATCGGCGTGTTGCCGCTGCCGGCCGGCGTCGATCGCGAAAGTCTCAACGGCCGCAGCATGGTCGTGAAAAAGACGGAGGTCGTGCCAATTGAATGCGTTGTGCGGGGATACTTGTCCGGCTCCGGCTGGAAGGAGTATCAAAAGACCCGCGCGGTCTGCGGCGTTGCACTTCCGGCCGGGTTGCGTGAAAGCGAGCGTTTGGCCGAACCGATCTTCACGCCCGCCACGAAGGAGGAATCGGGGCACGACGTAAACATCTCGTTCGAGCGGATGTGTGAGATCGTCGGCAAGGACACGGCCGGACGTCTCAAAACGTTGAGCCTGGAAATCTACCGCCGCGGGGCCGAGCACGCCCTTCAAAAGGGGATCATCATTGCCGACACGAAGTTCGAGTTCGGCTCGATCGGCGGCCAGCTGATTTTGATCGACGAAGTGTTGACGCCCGACAGTTCGCGATTCTGGCCGGTCGATTCCTACGAACCAGGCCGTTCGCCCCCCTCGTTCGACAAGCAATTTGTCCGCGACTGGCTCGAGACGACCGGTTGGGACAAGAACAGCCAGCCGCCGACTCTCCCGCAGGAAGTCGTGGACCGGACGCGTGCGAAATACGTCGACGCCTACACGCGGCTGAGCGGCAAAGAGTTCGCCTATCGCTGATCGATCCCGGTGAATGGCAACGACTTCCGCGGCGTAGTCGGACGCGCGATCCCCGCAGATTGGCCCGAGTTTTTGCCGCGTTCCAAGCCGAGAATTTGGGCCAGTCGCGACGGAATCTATTTGCGATTCGCTCATAAATTCCGCATAATAAGCGTGCTTTTATCGGTGTTTGGTTCGCTCCCAAAGCCCCGGAGAGCGAGGGGTCGTCATGGCATCCACTGATCCACGCCGCACCAAGGGTGCCGACAAGACGGTCAATCAAGCGCTTGCGGAAACAAGCGTTCCCGGGTCTGGGCCAGCCGTGGGAGACACGTTCGTGCCGAGCGACCAGGAATCGTCGCCGGGCGCCGCCAAGGAAGCCAAGCCCGCTTCGGCTACCCCGTCGACTCGAGTCGGCGCCCCCGCGCCCACCAAGCCGTCCAGCGCCGATGGCGAGGCAAAAAAGAGCAAAAAGATCACCCAGCTGGGCGACTTCAAGCTCGAAAGGAAGCTCGGCCAAGGGGGCATGGGCACCGTCTACCTGGCGACTCAGACCAGTCTCGACCGCAAGGTCGCCCTCAAGACGCTGTCGCCGGAATTCGCCAAGAAGCCCGACTTCGTCCAGCGGTTCCTGCGGGAAGCCCGCTCGATGGCCCGATTGCAGCATCCGAACGTGGTGCAGGTCTACGCGGCCGACAGCGTGAGCGGTGTCAATTTTGCCGCAATCGAGTTCATCGATGGGCGGAGCATGCAGAATTGGATGAACGACGTCAAGCAGCTGAGCGTCGGGGACGCGCTGCATGTGACCCTGGTTTGTGCCGACGCGCTCAAGCACGCGCACGACCAGAACATGATCCATCGCGACATCAAGCCCGACAACATCCTGGTGACGAGCAAAGGCGTCGTCAAAGTCGCCGATTTCGGGCTGGCCAAGGCCCTCGACGAAGACGTGTCGATGACTCAAAGCGGCACCGGCTTGGGCACGCCGCTCTACATGGCCCCCGAACAGGCCCGCAACGCCAAGCACGTCGACAAGCGGTCGGACATCTATGCTTTGGGAAGCACGCTCTACTACTTTGTCACGGGCAAACTCCCATTCAGCGGCGAAAACACGCTCGAGCTGATCATCGCCAAGGAAAAAGGAACCTACACCAGCGCACGCAAGGTGAATCCCAAGGTTTCCGAACGGCTCGATCTGATCATCGGCAAAATGCTGCTGAAGGATCCGAAAGATCGCTACGCCGATTGTGCCGACATCATTCGCGACATTGGCGGCCTGGGACTGGCGAACCCCGCGCTCAGTTTCATCGAGTCGTCCGGGGGAACGGCCGTGGTCAACGCGTCGGTCGCCGCCGCTTCGGCCGCGAGCCTCTCGCGCATGCAAGGCGGCCAAGGCCCCGGTGTCAACTCGACACGATCGGATGTCCGCCTACCCCCGCCCAGCGATCGCCTGACGTCCGCCCAAGACGCGGCCCGCAACGCGACAAAGGCGGCCGCCGGCCCCAACAGAAACTGGTTCGTGCAGCAAAAAAATGCCGCGGGAAAGGTCGTTATCGCCCGCATGTCGACGCCGGAAATCATGGCCGGCATCAAGGGCGAGACGCTCGACCCGGCTGCCAAGGCCAAGGATTCGCCCAACGGCACCTTCTTGCCGCTGATGCAGTATCCCGAGTTTCAGGCGCTGGCGTCCAATCGGGCCGTCAAGATGCAGGCCGACGCAAAGTCCCGCAAAACTCAGGACATTTATGCCAAGATCGACCGCCAGGAGGCGCGTCGCAAACGCTGGCGCTGGTTGCGAACCCTGGTCTCAAACGTGAAGGGGATCGTCAGCCTGATCGTTTACCTGGCGGTGATCGTCGGAGTTTGCTTTGCCGCGTGGCACTGGGGCATTCCGCTCGTCCGTGAAAAACTAACGGGAGGACAGTCAAATCCGCCCGCCGCCGGCATCCCCTGCCCGGCACTCCTGTCCCAGGCACTCCGGTTCCCGGCGCCCCCGCGGCTCCGCCCAGTCAGCCCGCCGGTGCCAATGGGCACTAAGGATCCGCGCGTCGACGCGTATATCGCCAAGGCCGCCGATTTCGCGAAGCCTGTGCTGCGCCACGTTCGCAAGCTGGTCCACGACGTTTGTCCCAACGTTCAAGAGACCATGAAATGGGGCAGCGCGTTCTTCGTGGACGGCGGCAACATTTGCGGCATGTCCGCCTTTAAGAAGCACTGCGGCATCATCATCTGGCACTATGAGCGAGGGTCCTGGGCGGCGAAGAACGAACAGGGCCGCGGCGAACTCGGCAAGATCACGGGGCTGGCCGACCTCCCGAGCGACGCCGAGCTCAAGCGGTGTATCAAATACTCGATGCAGCAGAATGCCGCCGGAGTGAAAAAATCGCGCACGAGCGGCAAACCTCAGCCGAAGCTGCCGGTTCCACCCGAGTTCACCGCGGCCCTGAAAAAGAACGCGAAAGCACGGGCGACCTACGAAAGCTTTCCGCCCGGCAAACAGCGCGACTACCTCGAATGGTTCCATCAAGCCAAGCAGGCGGAAACCAGCAAGCACCGAATCGAGACGGCGATCGAATGGCTCGCCGAGGGCAAGTCGCGCAACTGGAAGTACGAGCGCAGCTAGCCCAATCGTTCGTGCCCGGCTCGCCCCCTCGCCGGCTTTGCGTATGAGCTGTCCGGGCTTTTGACTTGCCCGCGCGGGTCGCCTTATAACCAAAGAGGGCCACGGAGGGCACCGACAGGTTCACTGCGGGCGTCCCGGCTCGCGCAATCGCACGTGGAGTCTCAAACATGGGTCGCCGTGTCGCCTTGATCACCGGAGTGACCGGGCAGGACGGCGCGCTCTTGGCCGAGCTCTTGCTGTCCAAAGGGTACGCCGTCCATGGCATCAAGCGCCGTTCTTCGTCTTTCAACACGGCCCGCGTCGACCATTTGTATGTCGACCCGCACGAGACCGACGGGCAGTTCCGGATGCACTACGGGGACATGACCGACGCCACCAACCTCATCCGCATCATCCAGGAGACACAGCCCGACGAGATCTACAACCTGGCCGCCCAGAGCCACGTGCAGGTCAGTTTCGAAACGCCCGAATATACGGCCAACGCCGATGCGCTCGGCACGTTGCGACTGCTTGAGGCCATTCGCATCCTGAAGATGGAACCGCGCGTCCGTTTCTACCAGGCGTCGAGCTCGGAGATGTACGGCGACGCACCGCCTCCGCAGGATGAACAGAGTCCCTTTCGTCCCCGCAGTCCCTACGCGGCCGCCAAGGTCTACGCCTACTGGGTGACGGCCAACTATCGCGAAGCGTACGGCATCCATGCCTCCAACGGCATCCTCTTCAATCACGAGGGCCCGACCCGCGGCGAAACATTTGTGACTCGCAAAATCACGCGGGCCGTCGCGGCGATCGAGGCCGGCCGCCAAGAGGCCGTCTATCTTGGGAACCTCGATGCTCACCGCGATTGGGGCCACGCTCGCGATTTCGTCGACGGGATCTGGCGGATCGTGCAGCAGGACCAACCGGACGACTATGTCCTGGCGACAGGCGAGTCACACACCGTGCGCGAATTCGTGGAACGGGCATTCGCGGCAATCGACATGCCGCTCGCTTGGCGCGGTGCGGGGATCGACGAACAAGGCCTCGACGCCCGGGGCACCTGTCGGGTGGCCATCGATCCGCGTTATTTTCGTCCCACGGAAGTCGTCGCCCTGTTGGGCAATCCGGCCAAAGCCCGCGAGCGGCTCGGTTGGAAACACACCGTCGGTTTTGAACAACTTGTCCGCGAAATGGTGCAATCCGATCGCGAGCTGCTCGCAAAGGGTTCCTAGTCCAGGTCTTTGTCGACTGATCGACCGTTGCAGGCCAATACATCGATGACCGCACGACACCAATTCGAATGTCCCTTTCGCCTGGCCAACCGCCGCGTCTGGGTGGCTGGCCACGGCGGCATGGTCGGGCAGGCATTGGTGCGGCGACTGCAAAAAGAAAACTGCATTCTCCTGACAGCCGAGCGGACCCTTGATCTGCGCCGCCAGCGCGAGACCGAGGACTGGATTCGCGACAACCGTCCCGACGCGATCTTTCTGGCCGCGGCCAAGGTCGGCGGGATCCTGGCCAACGACACGCGGCCGGCCGAATTCCTGTACGACAATCTGCTAATTCAGGCCAACGTCATCGAGGCGGCGTGGCGCTCTGGCGTGAAGAAGCTGCTGGCGTTGGGGTCTTCGTGCATTTATCCCAAGGAGTCGCCGCAACCGCTGACCGAAAGCGCCCTCCTGACAGGGCCGCTGGAGCAGACAAACAAAGCTTACGCGATTGCGAAAATTGCCGGTCTGATGCTCTGCGAGAGTTATCGCCGGCAGCATGGCGCCGACTTCATTGCGGCGATGCCGACCAACCTGTACGGTCCCGGCGACAATTTCGATCTCGAATCGAGCCATGTCGTTCCGGCGCTCATGCGCAAGATCGAGGAAGCCGCTCGGCTGGGAAAGTCGGCGGTCACGATCTGGGGCACCGGCCGGCCGCGGCGCGAGTTTCTCCACGTCGACGACTGTGCCGATGCGCTCGTGCATCTCATGACGCACTATTCCGGCGACGAGCACGTGAACGTCGGCACCGGCACCGACATCGCAATTCGCGACCTGGCCGCTTTGATCGCCGAGATTATCGGCTACCGGGGCGAGTTTGTTTACGACATGTCGAAGCCGGACGGGACGCTCGTCAAGCGACTCGACGTGAGCCGACTCAGCGAGCTGGGCTGGAAGGCCTCGATCGATCTCGAAGCGGGACTGCGGCAAACCTACGAGTGGTACTGCCACCGCGCGCAGGCTGTCCGCGTCTGACGCTCGAGGGATCTCTTCGGGCCCGGTCATTCCGGGGTCGCCATGTCGGAACTTCCTGACGAAGTTCTAATCGCCGCAGCCGCACTCCAGGTTCATCGCCGTCTGCAACAAACGCGTCTCGTGGCGTCGATGCGAGATCTGGCGAGTCATCCATTGACGGACGGCTGAGTTCACCCGAACCGCGTCGCGCTCGTAGGGACCAGGCGTGTCCAGACGGTCACGCAGCGCCTGCAGCGACAACACCAAGAGGCGTTGCTCGTTCTGCAAGTCCTCGACGTGCCGGTACCAACTTGGATACTCGTCGAGAACTTCGCTCAAATAGCCGCTGGATTCCTTTAATGCCATTTGGCGCGGCAAGGTGTCTAGCAATGCGTCGAGAACGGCGATCAGCCAGCTGCGCGTGAATTGATCGGCCGGTTCCTCGAGCAGATCGCGAAGATCGCCGAGCAGGATGTATTCCAGGGCCGTGTAGTCTTCGAGGCTTTCGCAGGCTGCCGCGTCGAAGTGGATGCGGTCCATCGTGTGACCTCCTTCACTTACGTGCCAGGATGCGTCGGGCAGTGCGTGCCATTGCAGATTGTGTGCCGAAGCGGCGGCAGCGACTTCGACCCGACGCGATCAACTCCTTTGTCCACGGTCGACGCCCTCCTTTGCGGACCGGCCCTGGAAACCGGCGTCTGAATTTCACGGCGAATACCGCGAATTCTCGGACGCCGCTGACCCGTTGACTGCTTCCACTCTTGAGTCTACGTCGGCCCAAACCGAAGGTCAAAGAAAATCCGGGGCGACCGGATTCTTCAACTCAATTTGTAAAATTGAACGGCGTTATCGTGAAACAGCCGCTTCTGGAACTCGCGCGAACGTCTGGCGACGATGGACTCGAGCGCCGCCAGCCACTGCTGCCAGGTTGCCACGCCGGTGCAGACGGGCCAATCGCCTCCGAAAAACACGCGCCGGTCGCCAAACGTCTCGAGACAGAAATTGATCGTTGGCGCGAGGTCAGCGGGCTTCCAGTGGCCGGGCCGGGCGGTCGCCACGATCCCCGAAATCTTGCAAACCACGTTCGAGTGCGCGGCGGCTTCGTGCATCGCGCGTTCCCACTCTGTTCGTGCCTTCGCGTCAGTCGATTGCGAGTCCCAGTTGCCGCAATGATCGATCACGAAACGCGTCTGTGGGGATTTGTCGATGAGCCGAACGGCGTCCATCATCTCCGCGGACCTCATACAGAGATCGAAACTCAGTCCCAGCTGGCCAAGCAGATGGACGTTTTCGACGAACTGCCGTTCCAGGCACATTCCTTTGGGGCGATCGGGGTCGTGCAGCACCATCCGCACCCCTTTGACGTACGGATTCTGCGCATACTCCTTGATGTAATCCGCGAACCGCTCACTTTGCATCGACCCGCCGATAACCGCCCCGGCCATCCGGCTTCCCGGCTGGCGGCATAAGTTGATGACGTACTCGGCTTCGACTGTGTGCTGCCGCGGATCGCAGGCCACCTCCATGTAGATGGTCTTGACGACGTTCGCGCCCGCCGTGGCCGCGTCATAATCCTTGAGCAAGTAGTTGTGCGCCAACGGCTTGCCCTTCGGCAAACTCATCCAGGGGAGCCGCAGCTTGCTCAAGTCCCACAAATGCACATGCGTATCGACAATCGGGAATGCGTCGCGGAACACGGAATTCCCCTGGGCCGCCGCCAGCGTGGCCGTCACTTGGCCGGCGGCCGACGTCGCCAGCGCGGTTCCGGCCGCGGAAAGAAAGTCTCGCCGGGAGACGTCGGCCAGAGCACCGCGGTCCAAGACATTTGCAGCCATGACAACGAATCCTTCTTCAAACTTCTAAACGCGCTCGATCCGCGCGATGTCGTCGATCGAAATCGGGCCGATCTCTGACGCGCGTCCGGACGCACCCGGCTCGTCTGACAACAGAAACAACCGCCCCGCTGCACTTTTGCGATTGTCGGGATATCCGGAGTGCACCTGCTCGTTCCGCAGGGTGACGCGAACCGCGTTCGTCTCGTTCACGCCGGCCAATCCCTCGTGCACAATCTCCGGAAATCGGCTCCACGCCCACGTCCACAACGTGGACTTGGGGTCCACCTTGCCGGCGATGTCCTCCCATTCCAGCTCGGCTCGTTTGAGGTCGGCCAGTCGCGCGGAACCGCACCATGGCTTGAGCACCTGCTCCAGCCAATCGCGGCGTGAAGCAATGAGATCGGCAAAAGTGTTCACGACTCCGATTTTCTCATGCCCGGATCACTTTTCGCCACCGAACGCGTTTTGGTCAGGCTGGTCAGCGGATTGCGTTGGACGGTCGTCGAAGCACGCGTTAACATTAAACTCCATTGATGCGTCGATTGCCGCCCGCCGGTGACGATCAATGAAGCGCTCCCGCCTGGGTCTCCCGCCCCACGCCTTCCTGCTTTCGGCGATTTGTTCGGTCTGCTGCCTGTCGTTGCTGGCACGTCCGTCCTGCGCTGAAGGACCAGCCACAGGGAGAGCCAAAGATCCGGCGAAGATCGAATTCGCCACCCAAATTGAGCCGATTTTCGCCCAACACTGCCTCGAGTGCCACGGCGGCAAAGACTCGCAATCGGGCCTGCGACTCGACAGCCTGGGGGCAATCCTCAAAGGAGGCGACCGCGGAGCGGCAGTCGTTCCCGGCAACGCAGCCAAGAGTCTGCTCGTGAAGGCTCTCCAAGGTGAAGGCGACCTGACGCCGATGCCGGCCGAGGCGCCTCGCCTGTCGAAAGAAACCATCGCCCGCGTGGTCCGCTGGATCAATGAAGGGGCGACCGGACCGGCCGAATCGACGGTCGGGCCGCGACCGACGCACTGGGCGTTTGTTCCCGTCGCTCACCCCCGCGTGCCGGCAATGGCTCCCGACGATCGCCCGGGCAATCCCATCGACGCCTTCATCCGGCAGCGGTTGGCGGCCGAACGACTTGCCCCGTCACCCGAGGCTGATCGATCCACGCTGATCCGCCGCCTCAGTTTTGATCTTCGGGGGCTGCCGCCGAGTCCCGATGAAGTGGAAGAATTCCAACGCGATGCCCGCCCGGACGGCTACGAACGGCTCGTCGACCGCATGCTGGCGTCGCCGGCTTACGGCGAGCGGTGGGGACGTCACTGGCTTGACCAGGCCCGCTATGCGGATTCCAACGGCTACACCGTTGACAGTCCGCGGCAAATTTGGCGCTATCGAGACTGGGTCATCGCCGCCACGAATGCCGATGTGCCGTTCGATCGCTTCGCGTTGGAACAGCTGGCCGGCGACCTGCTGCCGAAGCCGACACCCGACGAACTGGTCGCCACCGGCTTTCACCGCAACACACTCACCAACGAGGAAGGCGGCGTCGACAAGGAGCAATTCCGCGTCGAGTCGGTGATCGATCGCGTCAACACGACGGGCACGGTCTTCCTGGGGCTCACAGTCGGCTGTGCCCAGTGCCATCAGCACAAGTTCGACCCGATCTCCCAGCGCGACTACTACAACCTCTTCGCGATCTTCAACAACTGCGATGAGCCGGCCTTGCAGGTGGCGACGGCCGACCAGGCGTCGCAATTGAAACGGTTGACGCGCGAGATTGCGAAGGCCGAACGCCCGCTCGTCGAGTACGATCGCGCTCTGCGGTCGCGGCAAACCGCGTGGGAGCAGACAATCGCCGCGCGGCCGCCGGTGAATTGGGAAACGGCAGCACTGTCAACGGTCCGCACCGAAAAAGGAACGCAACTCAATCCGGTCGGCGACGGTTCGCTCGTCGTCGATTTCAGCGTCCCGGCCAACGACACGTATCACCTCGAGTTCGACGTTCCCTCCGGCAAGGTCGATGCGATCCGGCTCGAGGCCCTGACGCATCCGAGCTTGCCGCTCTCGGGCCCGGGCCGAAGCGACGCCACTGGCAACTTTGTGCTGAGCGAGTTCGAGGTGAATGCCCGCCCGCTGGCCGGCAGTGCGATTCGAGGATGGATGCCGATCAAGCTGGCGGCCGCCGTCGCCGATCATTCACAGGAGGGCTATCCCGCTGCGTTTGCCGTCGACGGCGACCGCGGCACGGGCTGGGCGATCGGCACGAAATTTGGCAATCCGCACATCCCTCGCGAGCTGATGGTCATTCCGCGAAATCCGATCCGCATGGCCGGCGGTGTGCGGTTGAAAGTCGTGCTTCGCCACGAGCACTCGGAGCCAAACTACCTCGTCGGCTGCGTACGACTGAGCACGGCAGTCGGCCCGGTTGAAGCGTTGCAGGTCCCCAATTCCATCCGCGGCCTGGCGCTGGTCCCAGCCAATAAGCGCACCCGACAGCAGCGCGCCGAGTTATCGGCAGCCTTTTACGAAACCGACGTCACCCGTAGACCGCTGGGGGCTCGCGTCGCGGTGCTCAAGTCGCAGAAAGCAGCGCTCGATCGGCGCGTGCCGACGACCCTCGTCCTGAGCGAGCGAAAAATTCCCCGCGACTCGCATGTGCTGATCCGCGGCGACTTCCTCCGCCTGGGCGCCGTCGTGACCGGCGGCGTGCCGGAGTTCCTGCCGCCGTTGCCGCCCTCGAAGGAGCAGCCGACGCGGATCGATCTGGCTCGCTGGCTGTTTGACCCGGCCAATCCCCTCACCGCCCGCGTGACCGTCAATCGCGCCTGGGAACACTTCTTCGGCACGGGATTGGTCGACACGGAAAACGACTTCGGCACCCAGGGCTCGCGTCCCACGCATCCCGCGCTTCTCGACTGGCTCGCCGGCGAGTTGGTGCGACGCGGATGGAGCCAAAAGAGCCTGCACCGCTTGATCGTCACGTCGGCAACCTATCGGCAATCGTCGGAGCTGCGAGAAGATTTGATTGTCCGCGATCCCGGCAACCGCTGGCTCGCGCGGCAATCGCGGCTTCGCCTGGAAGCGGAATCGGTCCGCGACGCGGCACTCACCGCCAGCGGTCTCTTGTGCCGCAAGATCGGTGGCCCCAGCGTCCACCCGCCGCAGCCTGAAGGCTTTTTTGTGATTACGCAGCAAAAAAAGGCGTGGCCCGAAAGCCAGGGAGCCGATCGTTATCGCCGCGGCATGTACACCTACTTTTGGCGGAGCAGCCCGTACCCGATGCTGCCGACATTCGATGCTCCCGACGGCAATACCACCTGCACGCGCCGCAATCGCTCCGACACCCCCCTTCAAGCCCTGACCTTGGCCAATGACCGGGTCTTTGTGGAAATGTCAGACGGCCTGGCCGCCCGCATTTTGCGCGAGGCAGGCGGCGATCACCGGCGCAGATCCGGCGAGCTTTTTTGGTTTGTCTCGCCCGCGAACCAAGCGCGGCCGAAGCAGACCGGCTCGGCACGTTTCTGGCGGCTCAGACAGGTCCACCGAGCGAAGCCTGGCGCGCCGCCGCCCGTGTCCTGCTCAATCTTGACGAATTCATTACCCGGGAATGAACCCGATGCGTCCAGACGAAACCGAATTACGCAACCTGACCCGGCGGCACTTCTTCGCCGAATCCAGTCTGGGCATTGGCTCGGTTGCTCTGGCGTCGCTCCTTAGCGGCAATCAGCTTCTGGCCGCACCGACCACGGCGGCCAATGCGCGTCAAACCAATCCACTGGCGCCGGCATTGCCGCACTTCGCCGCGAAGGCCAAGCGGGTGATCTTCCTGTTCATGGCAGGCGGCCCGAGCCAGCTGGAACTGTTCGACAGTAAACCGAAGCTGCAGGAACTGGACGGCCAGGTGATCCCCGCTTCGTATGTGAAAAACAAGCGATTCGCCTTCATCAAGCAAGACGCCAAACTCCTGGGCACACGACGCAAGTTTCGCCGCTATGGCCAAAGCGGCCTGGAAATATCGACGCTTCTGCCACACCTGGGTTCGGTCATCGACGAATGCACACTTATTCGCAGCATGAAGACCGACGTTTTCAATCACGGGCCCGCCAAGTTGTTCGTCAATACGGGCTCTTCGCGATTCGGCCGTCCGTCGATGGGGGCCTGGGTCACGTACGGGATCGGCAGCGAATCCGAAAGTCTCCCCGCGTTCGTCGTGTTGCTCTCGGGCCGCGCGGGCCGCGGGGCGGAGCCCCTCTGTGGGGCAGCGGATTCTTGCCGACGACCTATCAGGGCGTCGCGTTCCTGAACGGGTCCGAGCCGATTCTCAATTTGTCGAATCCGCAGGGTGTCGACCGCCGCGCACAGGGCGAATTTGTGGCTGCGGTGCGCGATCTGAATTCGTTACGGCTCAACCAGGTTCGCGATCCGGAAATTTCGACCCGCATCGCCGCGTACGAAATGGCTTACCGGATGCAGACCAGCGCCCCCGAGCTCATGGACCTCACTCGCGAGACGAAGCAGACGCTGGCCGATTACGGTGCCGATCCGCACACGCCGTCGTTCGCCCGCAACTGCCTCCTGGCCCGCCGGCTGATCGAAAAGGGCTCGCGTTTCGTGCAGCTTTATCACACCGATTGGGACCATCACGGCAATCCAGGCACAAACCTGGGACAGCCGCTCGACGACCGCTGTCGCGAAGTCGACCGGCCGGCCGCGGCGCTCATTCGCGATCTCAAGCAGCGGGGACTACTCGACAGCACGCTGGTCATTTGGGGCGGCGAATTCGGCCGCACACCACAGGGCGAGCCCCGCGAAGTCCCCGGTCGCGATCACCACATCGAAGCCTACACGATGCTCTTGGCCGGCGGCGGCCTCAAAGGCGGCACGAGCATCGGCCAAACCGATGAGATCGGCTACTACGTCACGGAAGACCCGGTGCACGTTCACGACCTGCAGGCGACCGTGCTGCATTTGTTGGGACTCGACCACAAACGGCTCACGTACCGGTTCCAAGGTCGTGATTTCCGCCTGACCGACGTGGCCGGGAATGTGGTGCGGAAAGTCCTGGCATGAATCGCGACGCCGTCCTGCGCAAGGTGCTGTGGGCGACGGTCGTGTACAACTTGCTCGGAGCATCGGCGTTTGCGTTCCCGGCTTCTGTGGGGCAACTCGCCGGCTTACCACTGCCAGTTCCGCTGGTTTACAGCGTGATGCTCACGCTCTTTGTGCTGCTCTTCGGGGCGGCATATGCCTGGCTGGCACTTCAGCCGACGATCGACCGGCCGATGGTCGGTTTCGCCGCCTTCGGCAAAGCAAGCGTGTTCGTGGCGGCGGTCGTCTTATGGGCAACCGGCAATGCGTCCGCGTGGCTGATCCCCGGCGCGACGGGCGATCTGATTTTCGCGGCCGTCTTTGCCTGGTGGTTGCGGGCAACGGCTGCCGCTCCCACGGTCACCACCAACCGGTAACGTCCCCGCGAACGAGCAGGAGTTCGCCCGATGAACCGGTTCACTCGGCCGTGCCGGGGTCCGACAGCAATTGCTTTTCGATCGCCAAGCCCAAGCTTCGCATCTTGGCTCGCAAGGTCGTTCGTGAGATCCCCAGGACTTCGGCCGCCTGCACCTGGTTGCCTTTCACGTGCCGCAGCACCGTCTCGAGCACCAGGCGATCGACCGTGGTTGTGACCTTTTGATAAATGTCCGATTCGCCGCGCCGCATCAGTTCGCTCACCATCTCGACTACGCGCAGATTCTCGGAACTCGACTCGGGTCCCGCGGCCTGGCCGGAGGGTTCTTCTCGCAGATGGGAGGGAAGGCAATCGAGCGTAATCACTTCGGTGGGCGACTGGACGTAGGCGTGCTTGATCGCGCTCTGCAGCTCGCGAACGTTGCCCGGCCACGGGTAAGCCTCGAGCAGGCGGAGTGCGTCGGGCGCCACCGAGGTCACCCGCTTGTGCAGGTCGCGGTTTAAAGTTCGCAGAAAGTGCGCAATCAACAGCGGCAGGTCGTCTCTGCGCTTGCGAAGCGGCGGCAGTTGAATCGTCACGACCTTCAATCGATAGAGCAAATCCGAGCGAAACTCGCCGGCGGCCACCTTGCGTTCGAGGTCCTGATTCGTGGCGGCAATCACGCGGACGTCGGTGCGAATGGTTTCCTCGCCGCCAACCCGTTCGAACTGCTGTTCCTGCAGCAGTCGCAAGAGCTTGGGCTGGGTGGCCAGTGTCATGTCGCCGATTTCGTCGAGGAACAATGTCCCCTTGTCGGCCTGCTCGAAGATGCCGATCCGGCGTCGATCGGCCCCGGTGAACGACCCCTTTTCGTGTCCGAAGAGCTCGCTTTCGAGTAATCCCTCGGGCATGGCGGCGCAGTTGATCGCCAAAAACGGCCCCTGGCTGCGGCCGCTGTGCTGATAGATCGCCCGGGCCACCAGCTCCTTGCCGGTTCCGCTTTCCCCCTGCAGCAACACGGGGACGTCGAGCGGAGCGACGCGGCCGATCGTCTTATACAGGTCCTGCATTTCCGGAGTGTGCCCGACGATGCGGTCGACCGTTCCCTCGTCGGCGACTTCGTCCTCGGCAAAGACAGCCGGCACGTGACGCAGTCGGCTCAATTCGATCGCTTTGTTCACCAGCTCGCGCAGTTGATGGAAGTCCACCGGCTTGAGCAGGTACTCGAAGGCTCCCCGCTTGGTCGCCTCGATCGCCGTGTCGGCCGTGCTAAAGGCCGTGATGATGATCACCGGCAAACGGGGATCGATGCGGCGAATTTCCTCGAACGCTTCCAGGCCCGGCTGATCGGGCAGACGCACATCGAGAATCACGGCGTCGGGAGGCTGGCGTCGGACGGCCTCGATCCCCAGGCGCGCGGTCCCGGCCGTCGCCACCTCAAGCGTCTCGGAACTCAGGCTCTTGACCAGCGAGTATTGCAGGTTCGGTTCGTCGTCAATGACGAGCAATCGGGCCATCAGCACAACTCAGAAGATTCTTGAACGGAAGGACCCCACTTGATCACAAACGAGCCGGCACCACCCCCGCGGCGGACATCTCGGCATGCGAAATTGCCGGCAGTCGGACGGTGAATTCGGCCCCACCTTCGGGCCGGTTGACGGCCTCGATCTGACCTCCATGGGACTCGACAATCCGCTTGCAGATCGAAAGCCCCAACCCGATCCCGGTCGGCTTGGTCGACACGAACGGCTCGAAAATCTTGGATCCCAGCTCGCTCGGCAGTCCTCGACCCGTGTCGCGGACGCGGACGGTGACCCAACCAGGCCCGCCGTTGGTCGCGTCTTCGGCCGTCTCGATTTCGACCGAGATTGACCCACCCTCAGGCACGGCGTCAAGCGCGTTGAGTACCAGGTTGAGTAGGACTTGCCGCACTTGCCCCATGTCGGCACGGATGGTGATCGGCTGGTCCTCGGGGGACTCGCAGGAAATCCGCACCCCCTCCCGTCCCGCTCGCGGGTGGACCAGGTCGAGCACTTGCCCGACCAGAAGTCGCAGATCGAACGTGCGCCGCTCGATCTCCGGCGGTCGGGCAAAATCCAAAAATGTCTCGGCCGACCGTTCGAGCCGGGTGATCTCCTCTTCCAGCACCAGCAGATCGCGGTCGGCCAGGTTGGGGGGCGACGCCTCGGCCGCCGCCTGCACGAGGATTTTCATCGCCATGAGCGGGTTGCGCAGCTCGTGGGCGATTCCCGCCGCCATCTGCCCGACCGCGGCCAACTGCTCGGCCCGCAGCGCTTCGCGGCGGCTTTCCTGCAATCGCTCGACGACGGCCCCGATTTGGTCGGCAATCTTGTGCAGGACAATCTCGATTTCTTCCAGGCCCGCCTGTGCGGAAAACGTGATCGGCCCCACGATCTCATTCAGTTTTCCGGCCGCGTCCTGAATCGGCAAGCTGAGACGGACGATCGACCGCGAAAATCCCCGGGCAATTCCGAAACCGGCGACCAAACCCGACACCGGGCCGCAAATGCCCAGCAGAAACAATCCCAGCACGACCCGATTGCCCATCAGCAGGTTTTTGGCGTTCGAGTTCTCGATGTCTTCCTCGTTCGTATCCAGGTAAACCTGCGCGGGTTTGAGCAACTTATCTTCGAGCACAGGGATCAGCTGGTTGATCTTCGGCTTCCGCTCTTCGAGGGAGTCCTTCGCTTCGACGATCTGGTCGAGCTGGTTGAAAAAGTCCGCCGATCCCTCCCGCAACTGGCGGACGTCGAGCTTCTCCCGCTCGGTCGCCGCTGCCCCTTCGGCCTCCAGGATCCAGTGATTGATGTCGTTTTTGGCGCCGCTGGCCGACTGGAGCGATTGCGGATCCCCCGACTTCAAATACTGATTGAGCTCCGTCCGGACGTCCCGAATGCCGATCGCCAGTTTTTCGCCCGCCCGCAGACCGGCGACGTCGAGAGAAAGCTGGTTGGACACCCCTTTTTGCGAGGTTTTGACCTGCCAGGCCGAAACGACCCCCACGATCAGCGGAATGGCGCTGATCGCGATGACCGGGCCGGCCACCCGGACAAACATGTTTGTCTTCACGGCGTCACCTCACAGAACATCGCGGCTGACCCGGTTGCAAATCGCCGCTAGCGCGGCTGGCCGAGTTGCAATCCGCCGCTTGACCGCGGCTAACCCGTCGCAATGCGCCGATCGACGATGGGCGTCTTAGGATATTGTCGCTCATCAGCATTGTCGCATAGTTTCAATTGTCGCACAGCCGCTCGCGAAAACGACGACCCGGCCTCGCAAACTGAAAAATCAGCGGGTAACGAGGGTCGGCCGGCGGCCGCGAGAGCCCCGCGTCGGCTCGAAATGGTAGTCGCAGGGCGCTTTGGCGCTTGATGTTCGAGGTTGATATTCTGGGACGAAATTCGGATTAACCGAGAAAACGTCGGCGAGCTTTGCCCGACAAGAATTGGGAAACTGCAAGAGATCGGGAAACTGCCACAGAAAGATCACGTCGATGCAGCTCGTTTCGGGGAAGTCGCAGGGCCAGCTCATCATCGTGCATGGCGGGGCGCCCTCGCGGCTTCCCGCACCGGAAAAGATCGCGGCGGCCGCCCAGGCGCTCGAGTCGATCGCCGTCGCGTGTTTCCCGGAGCTGGCGAAACGCCCGCCCACGGAGGTCGTCG
The DNA here is from genome assembly GCA_963813715.1 of uncultured Planctomycetaceae bacterium. Taxonomy (GTDB): domain Bacteria; phylum Planctomycetota; class Planctomycetia; order Planctomycetales; family Planctomycetaceae; genus DASPSM01. Next base: position 1,038,317 of record CAWFAK010000017.1, read on the forward strand.
CCTCCGCGCTTGCGGCCTTGGAGGCCGATCCTCAGTTCAATGCGGGGCTCGGCGGAGCCATTCAGAGCGACGGGGAGGTTCGCGTCTCGGCCGCCATCATGGACGGGGCCCGGCAATCGTTTTCCGGCGTCATCAATGCGTTGCGGGTGAAGCATCCCTCCGTCATCGCGTTGTCTCTTCAGTCGCAGAAATCGCGGGTGATCTCGCAGCCGGGCGTGCAGACGCTCGCCCGCGACCTGAAGCTTCCGGACGAAAGGCTGGCCACGGAAGAGCAGTTGGAAAGCTGGCGGCGGCGGAAGGAAGTCGGTGGCTTCGATACGGTGGGCTGCGTGGTCCGCAGCTCATCGGGTCAGCTTGCCGCGGGAACCAGCACGGGGGGGCGCTCGTTCGAGTTTCCCGGCCGCGTGAGCGATTCGGCGACCGTGGCGGGCAACTATGCATCCGCGGTCGTGGCGGTGAGCGCGACAGGAATCGGCGAGGAGATCGTCGACGACGCCTTGGCGGCCCGCCTCGAAACGCGGTGCCGCGACGGGATGCCGCTCGAAGACGCGGCTAGACGCTGCCTCGACGAAGCCGTGTCGCGCAATCGTACGTACGGTTGGATCGCCCTGCATCGCAACGGTGATTGGGTCTCGGCCTACACGACGCCGACCATGAGTTTCTGCGTCCGAAGTGAGGCGGGAACGCTCGCCTCATCGGCTCTGAAATCGTAGACCGGCCGGAAGCTTAGATCATGCCACGGCCCTGCCCGCCAGCACCGGTCGCTTGGGCTTCCCTCCGTCGCATCGTTCTCCTACCATCGTCGCGCCGCAGAAAAGCGGTCGCCGACCGACCCCGAGCAGCCTGTTCGCGGCGGCCAAACCTCATTCAGCACCAACACATTCACAGTCCAGTCAGAGAGCGAAAGCAGGACCATGGCGGAACAGAAAGCGACCAACATCACCTGGCACGAGCACAAGGTTTCCAAGGCCGACCGCAGCAAACTCAACGCGCACAAAGGGGCCGTGCTCTGGTTCACCGGACTGAGCGCCTGCGGCAAGAGCACGGTTGCCAACACCGTCGACCACTTGCTGCATTCGCGCGGCAAGCACACGTTCGTGCTCGACGGCGACAACATCCGCCACGGCTTGAACAAGAACCTGGGATTCTCGGCCGCCGACCGCGCGGAAAACATTCGCCGCATCGGCGAGGTCGCCAAGCTGTTCTGCGAGGGCGGGACCATCGCGCTGACGGCCTTCATCTCGCCGTACAAAGCCGACCGGGATGCGGTTCGCGCTCTCCTCGCGCCGGGCGAGTTCATCGAGATCTACGTCAAGGCGTCGATCGAGACGTGCGAGAAGCGCGACCCCAAGGGACTCTACAAAAAGGCCCGGGCCGGCGAACTCAAGAATTTCACCGGCATCGACGACCCGTACGAAGCGCCGGAGAAAGCCGAACTGGTCCTCGATGCGGACACCAAGGGAATCGATGACCTCGCGCACGAAGTCGTTGCCTATCTGGAGAAGCACCACATCCTCTCGCTGTGAGCGGGAGTTGACTGGGCCGCTGTGATCGCCGCCCGTCCCTGAAGTTCACAGCAGCGGGCCCAGCAGTCGCGCGACATTTTCGAGCAGCCGGACCCCCATCCCGCGCTTCTCCCATCGCACCATATTGAGTGCGCGTGACTTGCCGACGTACTGCGCCTGCAGGGCTTCGAGCCGGCTGGTGAATTCGCGGTCGTAGATTGCCAGCGTGATTTCAAAGTTGAGGTGCAGGCTCCGCGGATCGAGGTTGAGCGAGCCGAACAGGCAGTACTCGCCGTCGACGCAGACCGACTTCGTGTGCAAGAGTCCGCCACGGAATAGCAGGACCTCGACTCCCGCCTCGACGAGGTCGCCCTGGATGCTGCGACTGGCCAGACGGGCGAGCCGCGAATCGACCTTCTCGGGCACGATGAGCGTAACCTTCACGCCCCGCTGGGCGGAGGAAACCAACGCCTCCATCAGGGCCTCGTCTGGGACGAAATAGGGCGTCGTCAGGACCAGCCGCTGTTGGGCGCTGTAGATGAAGGCGATCATGATCCGCTCGATGGCGTCCCGCGAATCGGAGGGACCAGACGGCAGCACCTGGACCGGTGAGGCGGCCAACGGAGGTTGAGGTCGAACGTCTCCCGTTTGCTTTAGCCGCTCGACATCCTCTTCGGTTTCAATCGCCCAGTCGCCCAGAAACGTTACGCCCAGGGGCTCCACGGCTGGGCCCTCCACGCTCACAACCGCGTCGACCCACTGCCCGACGCCGGCAGACCGCTTGAACAGACGAGCGTCGACCAGGTTCATGCTGCCCGTATAGGCGATGCGACCGTCGATGATCGCCAGCTTGCGATGGAGCCGCAGGTCGAACCGCACAAAGATCAACCGCCACAGCCTCGCTTGCAGCGCCGCCTCGACCATGACCCCCGCTTCGCGCAGGCGCGGCACCCAATCGCTGCGGAGGAATTGGCGGCTGCCGACGTCGTCGAGCAGCATGCGGCACTTCACGCCGCGCGCGGCCGCAGCCATCATGGCCTCGGCCACGCGATCCGCGAGACCCCCTGCTGTCCAGATATAGAACTCGAGGTGACAGGTGCTGCGGGCCTCCTCAATCGCGCGCACCAGGACCTGCAATGCCTCGGCCGAGTTCTCGATTAACGTCAAGCGATTTCCCGCGGTGACCGGCATGCCCATCGTTTTCTGGCACATCCGCGCGAGCGCCTCGGCGGCGACGGGTTGGGAACTCCAGTCGATCGGGCCAGGCGTGACGTGGTCAAGCCAACTTTGGTAAGGGGCACTCAGTTCGGCAGCGCGGGCGGCCCGATAGACGCCCAGCCGCAGCTCGCCGAGCAGCAAATAGGCGATCGCGCCCGAAGAACGGAAACGTCAGGACGACGAACAGCCACGCCAGCGACACGCCGACCGGCAGCCGACGCATGATCACTCGCACCGACAGCCCCAGTCGAAGCACGAGATCCAGGCAGACCAAAAAAACCGTCCACCAATTGACGTTCTCCATTCGTCCTCTCGAGTTGGCCGAGTACTCCGATCGGGGTTTGAGCGGGAAGCCGATTCGCGCGAGTCCTGCGCCGAGCGCGACTTCGCCAATCGATCGGGATTCTAGCGAACGCGGTCGCGAAACACGATTTGGCCGCGGCAAGAAGGCGGCGATTCAGAACGCGTTGCGGAACTCGCCGGAGCGCAGCCACTTAGAACGGAACAAAGTCCAGATGTCGGCCGCGAGCTGGTCGGTGACGAAGCGATAGGGGAGCCAGCCGTAGCCGTCGTTGCCCCATTTCGTCCCCCACGAACTGCGGATCAAGAGCGCCCCGCGGGTGGAACGGATTCGCAAGTCGTCGTCGTAGCCGACAACCGTGACCGCCTGCCCCGTCCGGATCGAGTCGAAGCGGCTGGGAAAGGCGATTTCCGGATCCTCGGTGACGGAGCTGGGAACGCAAAAGCCGAGGGCGCAGACGAACCCGGCCGCCAATAGGGAGCGGAGCGCGTCCAATGTCTGGCCACCGGATTGCATCGCGGCATCGACCCGCACGTAGCGGACATCGCGATACTCGGTATTGAAGGCGTAAAGATAGGGATCGGGAGCGCGCTCCAGGGCATCCGCTGCGTACGGCCAAAACCGCTCGGGGGGCAGGCCGAACTTGAGCGCGGCCTTCAACGAAACTCTCAGGCAAGCTCCGCCGCGAGCGCCGTCGCAACCCGAAAATCGCAGCGCGTTGGCGTGTAAAAACAAACGCGACGGGCTGATGACGTGGCCGGTCGCTCGCCGCTCGAAGTACTGAAACAGGCCCACGCACGCGTGCGCCGAGCTGGTCCCCAAGTCGCCTTGATCCTGCACGGGCAGACAATATTCGCGCCAATCGACGGTGGTCGGCCGCGCCTGGTTGGATGTGCGTAGGCGATCGAGCATCCGGCGGATGCGCGCTTGGCGAACAGTGAAGTCCCGATGATCGGGAGCATCCCGCCGCCAACCACAATCGCAGAGGTCGATCGCGAGCATTCATCCACCACAGGGACGTTGGGAATACCACGTGTGACGGCCACAGCGCAAAAAACACGCTGAGGTGGAATCTAGACGCAAACCCATGTCGAAGACTAGTGGGAACCAGGTGAAGCTCGGGTGAAGCTATCGCACTTGAGCTGCCATCGTGGCACGCGAGCGAAGATGCATCGTGCCGTTGCGATTCGCGTCCCGCGCGCCGCCGTAACTTCGTTTGGCAACCTGCGCAACCACGTCACTCTCTTGTCGCCGCACATCCACCGTATTCCCACTTCATTGCCACTTGTTGGGGGATCCCACCGCCATGAAGATGGTCAAACACACTTTGCTTGGCACTGCCAGGGAAATCGCATTCGCAACACTGTGTCAGTCGTGGGGTCGGGTCGGACGTGAGGTCGGGGTCGGACGCGAGGTCGAGGAGAAGTAGAACATGCCAGGTCAGAACGGGTCGGGTCACGGGTCGGGTCACAACGGTTCGCACACACAACTCAGCGGCGCGACTTACGCCACGGTGCTTGGCAGCGTTTCGCGGCACCGAGGGAAGCTGCTTGTGTTCGGGTGCCTGATGCTGGTTGGCGCAGTCGTCCTCGGCGCCGTGTGGCCCAAGACCTACCGTTCCGAAGCCAAGTTGTATGTCCGCCTCGGTCGTGAAAATGTCGGCATGGATGCCACGGCGAGCCTGGGCCATGAAATTCAAGGCCTGCAGATCAGCCGCGAAGAGGAACTCAACACGGTCGTCGAGCTGCTCCGTAGTCGTTCGCTGTTGGAGAAAGTGGTCGACGCCGTCGGTCCCGAGACGATCTTGAATCCGTCGAACGCGTCGAGCCAGTCCGCCCCGCCGTCACTGGTCGCCACGCTTCGCGCCACCGTGAGTCAAGGAGCGCATTGGCTGACCAACGACGAACCGGTCACGCAGCGTGAGCGGGCGATCATCGCGTTGCGGCAGCAGCTCGATATGCAAAACGTCCGCAAGACCGACGTGATCCTGGTCGCCCACGAGGGCCCGAACGCCGCGGCCTCGCAGAAGATCGTCTCCCACCTCATCAATCTGTACCTCGACGAACACGTGCGGATGAGCCGCTCGCCGCACGAACACGCCTTCCTGGCCGAACAGGCCGGTTCGATCAAGAAACAACTCGTCCAGCGGGAAGCCGAGCTCAAAGCGTTCAAAGACCAGACCGGACTGGCTTCGCCGGCCGAGCAGCGGCAGACGCTTGTCGGACAAATCGGTCGCCTCGAGGACGATCTGAAGACCACGCTCGCCATGAGCGAGGCAACCGAGGCCGAAAACCGCGAAATCTTCGCCGAGCAAGGCCGGGCCTCCGCCCTCGACGGCAAGGTCCACGACGAGCTGCGATTGATGGCCCTCAAAGAGAAGCCGGCTCTGGCCGCCCAGCGAGCCAAGGCCGCTCTCCTGCGGACCCAGCTCGCCGAAGCCAAGGAGCAGTTGCGAGCGCTCAACGGCAACGAAAACAAGATCACGCAGATGCAGCGGGAAGCTCAGATCCTCGAAGTCAGCTACCGGAAATATTCGGAAAGCCTCGAGCAGGCCCGCCTCGATGCCTCGCTCGAAAGTCAGCGGATTTCCAACATCAATGTGGCCCAGCCGGCAACCTTGAGCCTCCAGCCCGTGCGGCCGCAGCGGTCGTTGTTCCTGGCCGCGGGCCTGCTGCTTGCCATCTTCGGTGGTCCGGCGCTGGCCGTACTCTTCGAGACCTACTGGCCGTCCGCGCGACGCGAAGCCGAGCAGCGGCTCGACATGCCAGTGCTGACGCCGGCTCCCGCGATGCGGAGATCCGCAGCCGATCGGTGCGTAAGCACCGTTCTCGGGCCGAACGGTGGTGTCGCACGATTGGCAACCAGAACTCGAAGAATCGACCAACTATGACGGGCCGGATTAGAAAGACACATCGCTTCTCGCACGCAAGCGGCAATCACGGGAGCTTTCCCGTGGTGGAGTCGTGCGAAACTCAAATCGCGACAGAGGCCGCCACAGCGATCGAAATTGTCACCCGGAGCGGCAAACGCCTCGTGCGGCTGTTCGTGCAGAACGCCTTCCTCCGCGTCGGTCTGCTCGGGTTCGGCCACCTGGCCGTCTTCTTCCTCTCCTACTGGCTGGCCTTCTGCCTGCGATTTGACTTCGCGGTGCCGTCGGCCTCCGTCTCCGTCTTCTGGGGCACGCTCGCTTTCGTGCTGTCGCTCAAGATCTGCATCTTTTTCGGCGCGGGACATTTCCACGGCTGGTGGCGTTATGTGACCTTCGCCGACTTGGCGTCGCTTTTGCGGGCCTCCCTCCTGTCCCTGCTGTGCATCAGCACCATTAATCACTTTTTCTTGGGAAGCCATATCCCTCGCTCGGTGGCGATCATGGACTGCGTGATCACCATCGTCATGATCGGTGCGTTGCGGGCGAGCTGGCGGCTGGTCCGCGAGCAGTTCTGGCCTCTCTTTCAGCAGGACGATTGCCGGCCGGCCCTTCTCGTGGGCACGGACGATGCCACGGGCTTGCTGGCCCACCAGATTCGCACGCATCCGCAATCGCGGTATCGCATCCGGGGATTTTTGGACGTCAACGGGGCTCGCGTCGGTTCGAGCTTGGGCGGTATTCCGGTCGTCGGCTCGCTGGACGATCTGCCGGCCGTCGCCGTCACTCGCCGCATCACCGACATCCTGGTGATTGCCGGCAGCCTCACGGGCAAGCGTCTGCGGAGCCTGATGGATGCCTGCGACGAAGCCCGGCTCACGCTCAAAATTATTCCTGGTCCCGAAGACCTCTTCGACGGCGGACGCGAGGTCCCCATTCGCAGCATCGATATCAACGACTTGTTGCGACGCGACCCGATTCAGCTCGACAACACGGCCATCGGCGACCTGATCGAAGGCCGCACCGTGATGGTGACCGGCGCCGGCGGCAGCATCGGCTCCGAGATTTGTCGGCAGGTGCTCCGCTTCAGCCCGCGGGCCTTGATCATGGTCGGCCGCGGCGAGAACCGACTCTTCACGCTCGACCGTGAACTCAAGACTGTCGGCTCCGGCGCCGAGCTGGTCTCGTGCATCGGCGACGTGACGGACGAAGGCCGCATGCGGCAACTCTTCGGCCGCTACACGCCCGACGTGGTCTTCCATGCCGCCGCTCACAAGCATGTGCCGCTGATGGAAGCCAACCCCGCCGAGGCCGTCAAGAACAACGTCGGCGGCACGCGCTGCGTCGCCGACCTGGCCGACGAGTTCGGCGTCGGCTGCTTCATCCTGATCTCGACCGACAAGGCGGTTTACCCGGCCAATATCATGGGAGCGACCAAGCGGCTGGCCGAGCGCTACGTGCTCGCCCTGTCGGAAACCTCCTCGACGCGGTTTGTCGTCACGCGGTTTGGCAATGTGCTCGGCTCCAACGGCAGCGTCGTCCCGATCTTCCAGGAACAAATCCGCCGCGGTGGCCCGATCACCGTGACCGATCCGCGGATGACCCGCTACTTCATGACGATTCCCGAAGCGTCGCAACTGGTGTTGCAGGCGGCCGCGATGGGCAACGGCGGCGAGATCTTCGTGTTGGACATGGGCGAACCGGTCCGCATCGTCGACCTGGCCCGCGACCTGATCCGGCTGTCTGGCTTGCCCGAGCACGCGATCGAGATTGCGTATTCGGGAATTCGGCCCGGCGAGAAGCTTTACGAGAAGCTTTGCACCGAGGAGGAAGGCACTCTCCCCACCCGGCACGAGAAGGTGCGTGTCGCCTACCACCGCCCCGATTCCCTGATGGCTGTTCGGCGCGACTTTTCCGAACTCCAACAGCGGCTTGACGATACGGATGACGTAATTCGAGCTAAGCTTGAAGAACTTTTGCCCGAGTACAACCCCGAGGGTCGGATGAGTCCCGAAAAGCAAACTTCGGCCGACGCGTCCCTTGCATCCTCATAGCGCAACGACTGGGTCCATAACCCGACAGTCAGCGGAAAAACTCGAAACCAACCTGTGACCACGCGTCCCGCAACCGCCGATAGCCAGGCTGCGATCGCCGAGCGCGATCCGCCATTGGCTGCTGAATTCCCGGTTGATGCGCCGAGTCCCGCTCCCGCCCTCGCAGAAAAGAAGTCGCAGGGATCGCTGCGATCCAACTTCTGGTGGATGCTGTCGGGAAATGCCGTCTACGCCCTGTGCCAGTGGGCACTCTTGGCAATTCTCGCCCGGCTGGGAACGCCGGCGATCGTGGGGCAGTACGTGCTGGCAGTGGCCGTCACCACGCCCATTACCGTCTTCTTCATGCTCCACCTGCGGGCGATCCAGGCAACCGACACGAAGCGGGATTATCAATTCGGTCATTACCTGGCGTTGCGGCTCTGTGCGATGGCGTTTGCCCTGGTCGTTGTCATCGGTGTCGGGCTGACGTCGGGTCACTCGGGGGACACGTTCCTCGTCATTACCGCGGTCGCCGTCTCTGCCGTTTGTGACTCGCTCAGCGACATCGTCTACGGGTTGCTGCAACAGCGGGAACGACTCGATCGGATCGGCCAGTCGATGATGTTGCGGGGGCTCGCCTCTGTCCTCCTGCTATCGGTGACGATCGCCGCCACCGGCCGCGCGTTTTACGCAATTCTCGCGGTCGCCTGCGGCCGCTTGACGGTCTTGGCATTCTTCGACCTGCGCAACGCACGTCAAGAACTCGCGCGAACGGGCAATCCCTGGCAGGCTTCGATCAAGCCGCGGTGGGAGCCGCGCCGGATGCTTCAGTTGGCCAAACTCGCCCTGCCCTTGGGGCTGGTGATGATGCTGGTCGTGCTGAGCACGAACATCCCGCGGTATTTCGTCGAGAGTTACGTGGACCAGGCCGCCCTGGGAATCTTCGGCGCCATTGGTTACCTCAGCGTCGCCGGAACGATGGCCGTGGGTGCGCTGGGAGACTCGGTCACACCGCAGCTCGCTCGCGATTACGCCTGCGGTCGTCGCCGCGAATTCGGACTGTTCGTGCTCCGTCTGGCTGGGCTCGGTGCGGCGTTGGGCGCGGCCGGCGTGCTCGTCGCCCTGGTCGCCGGCGGGCCGCTCCTGAAGATTCTGTACGGGCCCGTCTATGCCGAACGGACCGACGTTCTGATTCTGACCATGATCGCGGCGGGCATCGGCTACGTCGCTTCGTTCTCGGGATACGCGGTCACCGCAGCCCGCTTTTTCCGGCGCAATTGCCGCTGTTCGCGGCCGTCGCTCTCGTCACCGCTCTCGGATGCTGGTGGCTGGTTCCCCGGTGGGGACTGCGGGGTGCGGCCGTGGCATTGGCCCTTTCGGCGCTGACGCAACTCCTCGGCTCCGGGCTGATCCTTATCTACGCCCTGCGCGCGAACACGGACGACGAGTCCTCGCTGCGAGCCGACGGCCTGTCGAGGTGCGCATCATGAGTACGAATCACCCGATTCGCGTGCTGCACGTTTTCGGCGCGCTCAATCGCGCCGGGGCCGAGACCTGGCTCATGAACGTGCTGCGTAATATTGACCGCGAGCGATTTCAGCTCGATTTCGTCGTTCACACGACTGTCCCCGGTGCGTACGACCCGGAAGTTCGCCGCGCTCGGTGGCCGGATCTTTCCCTGCCTAGGCACGCGGAATCCCTTGCGGTACGGCCGCAACCTGAAGGCCATCCTGGAAACCGCCGGTCCTTTCGACGTCGTCCACAGCCATGTTCATAACTACTCGGGCTTCGTGCTGCGAACGGCGCGGCAAACGGGCGTCCCGATCCGAATCGCTCACAGTCATTGCGACACGTCACTGTTCGACAACCAAGCCGGCGCGCCACGGCGGGCCTATCTGAAACTGATGAATTGGTGGCTGCACCGGCACACCACCCTCGGGTTGGCGGTGAGTCGCTGCGCAGCCGATTCGCTCTTTGGCGCAAATTGGTCGAGCGATCCGCGGTTTCGCATCTCTTATTGCGGCATCGATCTCGCCCCCTTCCGCGCTCAGGCGGATCGCAAGGCCGTTCGCGGCGAATTCAACATTCCCGAAAACAGCTTCGTCGTCGGCCACGTCGGGCGATTCGACTACCAGAAGAATCACAAGTTCCTCATCGAAATCTTCGCCGCCCTGGTGAAACGGAAGCCCGAAGCTCGGCTGCTGTTGATCGGTGAAGGGCCGCTCCGACCCGAGATCGAAGCCCAAGTCGCGCAGGCACAACTGCAGAGACCGCGTGATCTTCGCCGGTCCGCGGCCCGATGTCCCGCGGCTGATGACGGCGGCCATGGACGCGTTCGTCTTCCCGTCGCATTTCGAGGGACTGCCCCTCGTGCTGCTCGAAGCCCAAGCGGCGGGCTTGCCGTGTCTGCTCGCAGACACCGTCGCCGAGGAGACCACCGTCAATTCAGCGCTTGTGCGTCGTTTGTCGCTCTCGCAGACCCCGCAGACCTGGTGCGACGAATTGGCCGTACTGTGTCATTCGCTCGCAGGCCGCACTCGCCAGGAAGCGGTGAGCGTAATCGAGCAGAGCCCGTTCAATATCGATGTGGGAGTGGCCCGGCTGCAGGAGTTTTACCGCGGCGAACAAAACGCGCTGAGCAGTTCCGCGGCCCAAGCCACCCCCGTAATCGACCGGTCGTTCATTGAGTCGCATCCGCAACCGTTAGAGGCCGTTTCCTAAAGTCGTCCGACCATGATTGCCGCTGTCACTACTCAACGTCGCGAACCGTCCGCCGTGCCGCTCCTGCAGGCCGTCTTTGTGGGCTTGCTGGTGTTGGGCGGGTTGGTCGTTCCGTCGCTCGACCTGGATGCGGCCTCGCTCGTCTATCCACTCTGCTGCCTGATCCTGGCCCACGGCGTCTGGTCGGTTCTTTCTTGGGCGCGGATCACGCGTAGCTGGTTTGACTGCTACAACTTGTTCCTGATCGCGGCGACGCTCTTCAACGCCGGTCAGGCCTGTCTCGAGGTGTTCGGCCTCAACCAAGAGTCCATGCTGGGCGGACAGTTTTCGCCCGTCACTCTCGATCGCACCTTGTACGTGGTGTTGCTTGGCCTGGCCGCCATGCATCTGGGTGCGGTGGTCGCCGCCGTTCGGGCTCCGCGCCGAGTCGAATCGACGCAAGTCGATCTGGACGCAGTGCGTGTCAGTCTGCGTACGGTCGGCTGGATCCTGCTGCTGGTTTCGCTCCCCTTCACGGCACTCGTGATCCGGGAAGAACTGGCCGTGGTGGCGTCGGGCGGCTACTTCGCCTTGTATCAGCAACAGGCGGCCACCGGTTTGAACGCGGGCCACCTGGTGCTTTCGATCTGCTTGATTCCCGGCACGCTGTTCCTGCTGGCCGGCGCCAGTCGCAATCCGTGGCAGCGACTCGTAGCCGTCGGCGTCATCGGCGGATACGCGGCCATCCAGTTTTATCTCGGTGTTCGCCACGAGGCGGCCATTCTGGCGGTCGAAGCGGCTTGGGTGTGGCACCGGCTCGTGCGGCCCATCCGTCCGGCGCTCCTGCTCGGAGCGGCCGCGGTCCTGATCGCGGTCGTCTTTCCGCTCGTCGGTGCCGTGCGAAACACCAGCGGCAAAGACCGCTCGAGCTTCGAGTACCTCACGCAGAACTTCAGAGACGATCGACAACCCGCTCGTGGCCAGCATCAGCGAGATGGGCGGCTCGATGGAAACCGTCGCACACACCCTCAACTTCGTCCCCGCTCGAGCGCGATTACGAAATGGGCGTGGGCTACGCGTACGCCGTCTCGACCTTGTTCCCGAATCTGTTTTGGAAGATTCATCCGGCGATGGAGCACGAGCTGCCGAGCAGCTGGCTCACCTGGCAAGTCGACCCCTACACGGCCAGCCAGGGCGGCGGCTTGGGTTTCTCGTTCATCGCCGAGGCCTATTTCAACTTCGGCTACATCGGCGTGCCCGTGGTCCTCTTCGGCTGCGGGTACTTCCTCAGCAAGCTGGCCCGATGGTCCCGTGGCGTGCGACCGGACCGAGTGGCCCTCGTCGCCACGGCGGCATGCTTTGCGATCTTTCTGGTTCGTGCCGAGTTGGCCGTCGTGCTGCGAGGCGTCATCTGGTACTCGATCGGCCCTTATCTGGCCACTGTTTGGCTCACGCGTCGCCGCATGGCCCAGTTGGCCCCGCCAATCGACATCCCAGCAATCAACCGCCGACTCGAGCCGTCACTGCCGTCTTCGCGGCTCAGCGGTTCCATTGGAAACAACTAGAGACTGTCGGTCATGAAAGTTTGTGTCGCACTTGAACAGCGGTTTTACAGAACGCCGGACCGCGCCGTCTGGACCGACGGACCGTGCGCCCGTCCGTTCTGGGATCGCTATCTCGAAGTCTTCGACGAAGTGCAGGCGATCGCCCGCGTGAAGCCCGTCGATCAACGACCGGCCAACGTGCTGCGGGCCGACGGCGACGGCGTCGCCTTCGCGCCCGTGACCTATTACATCGGGCCGCGCGAGTACCTGCAAAAAGCGACGGCCGTGCGCAAATCGGTCATCGCCGGAGCCGGAACAGCCGACGCCATCATGTTGCGCGTGCCCTCGAATCTCGCCTCGGTGCTCGTGCCGACGCTCGTCCGCCGCGGTCAGCCGTTCGCCGCGGAAGTCGTCGGCGACCCGTACGATGCCTTCTCGCCCGGGGCCGTCAAGCATCCGCTGCGGCCGTTCTTGCGGCGATGGTTCGCCCGCGAGTTGCGGCAGCACTGCCGCCAGGCGTTCGCGGCGGCTTACGTCACGGCCGAGGCGCTGCAGCGACGCTATCCCGTCGGGCCCAACGGCCGGAGCTTCTACTTCTCCGACGTGCAACTGAGCGGTCTCACGGCTGAGTCTCCGCGGCCGCTGACGCAGAAAACATCCTGGAAGTTGATCTCAGTCGGCTCACTGGAACACCTCTACAAAGCCCAGGACGTGCAGATCGACGCCGTCGCCCGCTGCCGCCAGCAGGGCCTCGACGTGGAGTTGATTCTCGTCGGCGACGGGCAGCATCGGCCCGCATTGGCCGAGCGAGCCGCGCGGCTCGGCATTGCCGCGAATGTTCACTTCCGGGGGCAACTTGCGTCCGGCGAACCGATTCGGGACGAGCTGGATCAGGCCGATCTCTTCCTGCTGCCGTCGCGGCAAGAGGGACTGCCCCGGGCGATGATCGAAGCGATGGCCCGGGCCCTGCCCTGCCTCGGCTCCACAGTCGGCGGCATTCCCGAGCTTCTACCACCCGAAGACATGGTGCCGCCCGGCGACGCGGAGGCCCTTGCCCAAGAGATCAAAGAGTTCGTCACCGATCCCGCGCGGATGCAACGCACGTCGGCCGTCAACTTGGTCCGCGCCGGCGACTTCCAGGAGGAGGTGCTCCGCGAGCGGCGCCTCGAGTTTTACCGTTACGTCCGCGAACAGACCCAAGAGTGGCTCGCCCGCCGCCAGACAGCGAGAGGGACAGGAACAGCGAGCCTCGTGACTGCAAACTCCTAGTCGCCAACCAGACAAACCCGCGTGAGTCAACGTCCGAATCCAGAGACCACAACCGTGACGCAGCAAAAAAAACTCGTGCATATCGTCACCTCGCCGATGACGGCGTGGGCGTTTTTGCGCGGCCAGCTGCGTTTCATGAAGGAACGCGGCTTCGACGTTACGTTGATCAGCGCACCCGGCTGGGAATTGAATGAGATCGCCCAGCAGGAAGGGGTCGAGCCGATCGCCGTCTCCATGTTGCGCGAGCCGGCCCCCTGGAGCGACAGCGTGACGCTGGCCCGCATGACGAAACTCTTGCGGCGACTGCGACCGCAAATCGTCCACTGCGGCACGCCCAAAGCTTGCCTCGTGGGCGGTTTGGCCGCCCGCTGCGCAGGCGTGTCGGCGCGCGTGATGACGCTGCACGGAATGCGAGCCGATGGCCTGACCGGGCCGAAGCGTCAACTCATGCTGTTCCTCGAACGTTTGTCGTGCGCAAGTGCTCAGCGAGTTTATTGCGTCGGTGAGAGCCTGCGGGCGCGGGCCCTCGAATTGCGACTGTCCTCCGCCTCCAAGCTGCGAGTGCTCGGAGCGGGCACAGCCAACGGAATCGACGTCCAACGGTTCGCGCGCACGCCAGCGCTGCTCGAACGCAGCCAGGCACTCCGCGCACGTCTGCACCTGCCCGCCGACGCCCCGGTTGTCGGTTTTGTCGGCCGTCTCGTGCGTGACAAAGGCGTGGCCGAGCTGATTGGCGCTTTCGGCGAGTTGAAGCGCGAATTCCCGAATCTGATTCTGCTCCTGGTCGGCCCGCTCGAGAATTATGACGGCCTGGACCCAGAGTTGCGCACGCGGATCACCGGCGATCCGCAAATCGTGCACACGGGATTCCTCGAAGACACCGAGTCCGCCTACCCGCTCATGACCGTGCTCGCTCTGCCGACGTACCGTGAAGGTTTCCCGTACGTGCCGATGGAAGCCGCCGCGATGGGGGTCCCGGTCGTTGCCACGCGAGTGACGGGCTGTGTGGACGCCGTCGTCCACGGCCGCACCGGGACGCTGGTGCCGCCGCGCGACGCCGCTGCTCTGGCGACCGCGCTGGCCACCTACCTGCGCGACGCGTCGCTCTGCCGTCAGCACGGCCAGGCCGGTCGCGCACGGGTGGAGAACGAATTCCGGCCCGAGCCGATCTGGCAATTGCTCTACGAGGAATACTGCGAAATGCTCGGCGAATCTCGCGAGAGTCTCACGAGCCCGATTCCTGCAAGATCGTCCGCAATGAACGACGAGCCCGCGGCGAAGATCGAATCTACGATCGCCGCCCAGCCCGAGGTTCCGTGCGACCAAAACGGCACGGCGCCGATTCGCCGCATCCCGAAGGCCGTCGCTCGCCCGACAGACTCCCCGCGGATTTATCTTTCCGCGCCACACATGAGCGGGCAGGAACAGCACTATCTGGCCGAGGCCTTCGACACGAACTGGGTCGCGCCGGTCGGCCCGCACATCGATCGCTTCGAGGCGGAATTCGCCGAACGAATCGGACTCAAGCATGCGGTCGCGGTGTCGAGCGGCACGGCTGCCATGCACCTGACCATCCGCCACCTCGACCTGCAACCGGGCGAAGAAGTCTTTTGCTCGAGCGGCACGTTTGCTGCGACCGTCAACCCAGTTGTCTACGAGCGGGGCTCGCCGGTATTCATCGATAGCGATCCGGCCACCTGGAACATCGACTGCAACCTGCTCCAGAACGAACTCAAGCGTTGTGCCAAGCGCGGCAAGCTCCCGCGGGCCGTTATCGCCGTCGATCTCTACGGCCAATGTGCCGACTGGGATCCGCTCACGGAAATCTGCGATTTCTACGCGGTCCCGCTGATCGAGGACGCGGCCGAGGCCCTCGGCGCGACATACTCCGGCAAGCCGGCCGGCAGCTTTGGCTGGGCGAACATCTTCTCATTCAACGGCAACAAGATCATCACCACCTCGGGCGGCGGGATGCTGGTCACGAACGACGCGGCGCTCGCCAACCGGGCTCGCTTCCTGGCGACGCAAGCCCGCGATCCGGCCCCGCACTACGAACATTCGCAGATCGGCTACAACTACCGCCTCAGCAATCTGCTGGCCGGCGTGGGACGGGCCCAGCTCCGCGTGCTCGACGAACGCGTCGTCGCGCGACGGGCCATCTTCGATCAGTATCAGGCGGCCCTGGGCAGCGAGCCGGGGATTTCGTTCATGCCGGAAGCCGCCTACGGTCGTGCCACCCGCTGGCTGACGTGCGTGATGATCGATGCCGATCAGTTCGGCGCCACGCGCGAAGAAGTGCGGCTCACCCTCGAATCGCAGAACATCGAGTCACGTCCGGTCTGGAAGCCCATGCACTGCCAGCCGGTGTTCGAGAAGTGCCGCCGTGTGGGAGGCGAGGTTTCCGAGCAGTTTTTCACTGATGGTCTCTGCCTGCCCAGCGGCAGCTCACTGACGCCGTCGGACATCGAGCGCGTCATTTCCGCCTTTTTGTCGGTTCCGCGGCGTCGGGCCCGTCGTCCAGTTTCGGTATCGGTGGAAGCATGAAAAGCTCTCCGGCAGTCATGGATACCTTTGAACCCAAATTTCGGTCACAGGAATTGCGTGCCCAGGTGCGTGCAGGGGGCAGCGCCATTCAGCGGTGTGCCAAGCGAGCGAGCGACGTCACCGGCGCCATCGTCGGACTGATCGTGCTCTCCCCGGTCTTTGCCCTCGTGGCTCTGGCTGTGTGGGCGCGAATGGGACGACCAGTCCTGTTTCGGCAAGTGCGGGCCGGCCGCAACGAACAACCATTTCGCCTCTTCAAATTCCGTACGATGACCAACGACCGCGAACCAACCGGCGAGCTGCTGCCCGATTCGGTCCGCCTGACGCGCTGGGCCGCTTCCTCAGGAGCACGAGCCTAGACGAGCTGCCCCAGTTGATCAACGTGGTGATGGGCGATCTGTCGCTCGTCGGCCCGCGTCCGCTACCGATGCGGTATCTGCCGCGCTATACGAGTCGCCAGCAGCTGAGACATCGCGTGCGGCCCGGCATTACCGGACTGGCGCAGGTCAATGGACGCAACCAGTTGGATTGGGAGCGTCGGCTCGAACTGGACGTGACTTATTACGAGCGGTTCTCGATCTGGCTCGACGTGAAAATTCTGGCGGCAACAGTCCGCGAGGTCGCGCTGCGGCGAGGGGCTTCCGACAGCGCAGAAACGCAAGAGTTCTGGGGGACGCATGGCAAACCCGCCAACAGTCCCAACAGTTATCCGGTGGAAGAGAACGAACTCGCACAGTTGAGCAGCAAGACTGTCTGAGAAACAGGGCGAACGCGGCGCGACGCCGCAAGCGAACGATGGGACCAAGTGGCGAATGTTGTGGGACTTGGTAGAACCGGGCTCCGAACTCTGGACGGCCGCCCTGCGCGATCTCCGGCACGATTTCTATCATTTGCCGGAATACGTACGGCTCAGCGTCGGCCTCTACGACGGAGGGAGGCCCCGCGCCTTCATCGCCCGCGACGACGACGGCCTGTTCCTGTTGCCGCTGATCCTGCGACCGATCGAGATCGGGTCTCAAGATCCGCAGCTTTTCGATGCGATCAGCCCGTACGGCTATCCCTCGCCGATCGTGTCGGTTCGTCCCGGTTGTGACGAAGGCCAGTTCCTGGATCGGGCCATCGGAATGCTGGTCGAATGCCTGGGGCAGTCGCAGGTGGTGAGCGTGTTTTGCCGTCTGCACCCGATGCTGCCCCTGCCGGCAGAGCCGCTGTCCCGCTGGGGAACCGTGATCGAGCACGGTCCGACTGTCTATTGCGACCTGCACATGCCCCAAGCGGAGCTGTGGTCATCGACGCGGGAGACGGTCCGCCGCCAGATCCGCCGCCTTGAAAAGCGCGGATTCTTCGCCGAGGAAGACACGACCTGGCGGCATTATGACGCCTTCCAGAAGGTCTACACCGACACCATGCGTCGGGTGGGGGCGACCGAGTGGTACTTTTTCGACAGCGATCACTTCGAGGACTTGCGCCAGGCGCTCGTCGATCAACTGCACCTGATCGTCGTCCGCAACGAGGAATTGGTGATTTGCGCGGGTCTGTTTGCGGAAACGTGCGGAATCGTGCAGTATCACCTGGCCGGCACGGGTGACGGGTATGAAAAAAGCGACGCGTCGAAATTATTGATTCATTACGCCCGCCAATGGGCCCAAGAACGCGGAAATGACGTGCTCCACCTGGGCGGAGGCGTCGGAGCGGCGCATGATTCTTTGCTGCACTTCAAAGGAGCCTTTTCCAAGCTTCAGAGCACGTTCCGCACCTGGCGGCTGATCGTGGACGAAAATGCCTACCGCGCGTTGGTCGCCGAAAACCGAGCCCAAGCGGCAGTAATTGAAGAAGAGGCTTCTGGCAGCTTTTTTCCGGAGTATCGAATCGACTATCCTCGATCGGTTTCCCGCGAGGGACAAGAAGCTTCCGCGCTGCAAAAATAAGGCGTGGCGATCGCGGACCGATCGCTGATTCCACGGGAAGGATCGACGTTGTGATTGTGCGATGAGTGCCCAATCATTATGAACGTTCTCCTCACTTGTGCCGGCCGGCGTAACTTTCTGGTCAAATTCTTCCAGAGCGCACTGGCAGGCCGCGGGCGCGTCGTCGCCTGTGACACCAGCATGGCCGCCCCGGCCCTTTCTGCCGCGGACGAGGGGCTGCTCGTTCCGTCCATGCACGATCCGGGCTACTTCGACGCGCTCTTGTCGCTCTGCCAGGAACAGCACATTCGCCTCTTGATCTCCGTGAACGACCTCGAGCTGGGTGGGCTGGCTCGCCGGGCCGAGGAATTTCGCGAGGTCGGCACGACTGTTGTGGTGTCTGACTCCAGAGTCATCGCTCAGTGTCAGGACAAGTGGAAGACGTTCCAACTCTTGCGCGAGTCCGACATCGCGACTCCCGACACCTACCTGACTCCGGCCGACGTGCGGCAAGCCCTGGCTCGCGGAGCGCTCAAGTTCCCGATCATCGTCAAGCCCCGCTGGGGATCAAGCTCGATCGGCTTCGAGCGCATCGAAAACGACCGCGAGCTGTCGCTGGCCTACGAATGGGGCATGATCCAGGTCCGCCGCTCAATCTTCTGGAACCTGAGCGAGGGAGATTGCGACGAGTGCCTCGTCTTCCAGCAGCAACTCTGCGGCGACGAATACGGCATGGACGTGGTGAATGACCTCGAAGGTCGCCACATCGCCACGCTGGTGCGGCGGAAGATGGTGATGCGCTGCGGCAATACCGACCGCGCGATGACCGTCTCCGATCAGCCGCTCGAGCGGCTGGGGCAGGTGATTGGGCGTCGCCTGGGGCACATCGGCAGCCTCGATTGTGACGTGATGATGACCGAGGCGGGGCCTCAGGTGCTCGATCTCAACCCGCGAATCGGTGGGGGCTACCCGTTCTCGCACGTTGCCGGCGCGAACCTGCCGGCCGCTCTGATCGCTTGGGCCAACGGTGAAGAGCCTGATCCCGCCTGGTTCAAACCAAGGGCGGGAGTGGTCGCTTCAAGATGTGACGAAATGATGATTGTCAATTCGGTTGAAAGCAACGCGAGGAGAGTCCTGTGTTGAATTCTCATTCACAATGTCAGTTTGCGGTCGTGGGCGCAGGTCCGTACGGTTTGGCCGTCGGTGCTCACTTGCGTGCCCGTGGACTCGACGTGCGGATCTTCGGCAAGCCGATGGACTTCTGGGCCAGCCAGATGCCCAAAGGGATGCTGCTGCGTTCGCCGCGCACGGGATCGCACATCTCCGATCCGACCAGCGCCTTCTCGCTCGAGAATTACGAGACTGCCCGCAGCTGCCGCATCCCCAAGTCGATGCCGCTGGAAATGTTTGTCGATTACGGCCGCTGGTTCCAATCGCAGGCCCTGCCCGACCTCGACCAGCGGCATGTCGAAGAGATCGACCAGGCCGCCGACGGGTTCACGCTGACTTTGGACGACGGCGAGCAGCTCGAGGCCCGCAACGTCGTCGTGGCGACGGGAATCGGCTCCTTCCCGAATTATCCGGTCGCCTTCGCGTCGCTGCCCAAGGAACTGGCCTCCCACACGAGCGACCGAGCAAACGCCGACCTGGGCCGCTTCGCCGGCAAACGCGTCGCCGTGATTGGCGGCGGCCAAAGCGCGCTCGAATCGACGGCCCTCTTGTTGGAAAACGGGGCCGAGGTGGACGTGCTGGTCCGGCAGCCGATCGTGCGCTGGCTGAAGAACAGCGCCTGGCTGGAACAGTTGATGGACCTGCCGATCAATCCGTTCCAAGTGCCCGGCAAGATCGGGCCGCTCGGAATCAACTGGCTGGTCGAGAACCCGCGGCTCTTCACCGCGTTTCCCCGATCGGTCCAGGACCGGATGGCAGCTCGAGCGATTCGCTCGGCCGGCAGCAGCTGGCTGCGGCCCCGCACGACCCGCGCCGCATTCAAGCCGGGAACGCACGTCGTTTCGGCCTCGGCCCGCGGCGACAAAGTGCACCTGCAACTGAACGACGGGAAAGAAAGCACCGTCGATCACGTGCTCTTGGGCACCGGCTACCGCGTCTCCGTGGCGCGGATGAACTTCCTGGCGGCCGACTTGTCGCAGGCGATTCACACGGTGAAAGGCTACCCGGTCCTCAACCGGGGCTTCGAGTCGTCCATTCGCGGGCTGTACTTCGTCGGTGCCAGCGGCGCCTACTCGTTCGGCCCGCTCTGCCGCTTCGTCGCCGGAACGCCCTACACGGCTCCGACGATTGCCAACTTCGCGGCGAAACAGGCGAAGAAGCAATCACGCCGCAGCCTGACCGTCGTCGAGCCCCAGCGAGCCTGATTGCTCGAGTCGAGCCGCAGCGAGCCTAATCGCTCGGGGCGACCGACGGTTGCCAAACCGTGAGACGGTCAAACGAAAAAGTCCCCAGCCGGCGAATCCGCCGTCGGCTGGGGATTTTTGTTTAGTACGACGACTGGAGCGACTCGGTTCGCTCCGAGCGCCCACGGGACCGACCGCGAGTTATGACCCGTCCGCTACTTCATCGGCAGTGCGTCGAACGGCGGTTGAGCGCCGGCGCCGGGCGCCGCCTTCTTCGCCGCGTCCGTCCCTTTCGGTTGAATGAGGCTGGCGCGGGCCTGACGCAGATTTTCGAAGCTCTCGGCGGAAATCACGTAGTACCAAGGGCCAAAGCGCTCGTTGAGCTGTTTGGCCTTCTCCTGCCCCTTTTTGATCTTCTTCTCGAATTCAGACTTGTCGTTCTGGTACTTTTCGATGTCCTTCTTGTACTGAACCAAGGCCTTATCGTACTCGGCCTTCGGATCGCGCTTGGCGGGCGCCGCCGGTTTGATCACTGGACCCGACTTGCCTGCCGGCGTTCCCTTCTGGGGCGCGGCCGGTGCTTTGGGCGGAGTGGCCGCCTTTCCATCGCCCGCCTTCGGATCGGACGACTTCGGCGGATCGGGCAGGGCCAGCGCCAGCATTCGCGAATCGTCGAGCCGCGTGGCGGAGGAGTGCTTCTGATCCGTCTTGCCGTTGTTCGCCGGCGGCGAATTGGGCTCGCTCTTGGTTCCGCTGGCGCCGACTGGACTCGAAGCGGCGGGGCTGGAGGCAGGCGGAGCTGCCGGAGCGCTCTTGGTCGCGGGCTGATCGAGGACCAAACCCTGCGGCTTCTTCGGCTCGAGCGGACGGATCGGCGGGAAGCCAACGAGCGCGGGGTCAAACTTAACATAGACCATTAAATAGCGGCGCTTGAGCTGCTCTTTGTCCTTGTCCTTCGCGTCTTTGCCGTCCTTCTTGGCGCCGTTCTTTTCCGCGGTCTTGGCATCTGCGGTCTTGGCGTCGGTCGCCTTCGACTTGTCGGCGTCCTTCGCCCCCTTCTCTTTTGAGTCCTTGGAGAGGCCCGTCTCGATTTCAAATTCGGTGCCTGTGAAGATCTGACCGAAGTTGAGTGCGTACAGCAGGCCGTCGCTCGTTCCCGCTTCCAGCTCGCCTTCCTTGGAAAAGACCCGCGGCTTGCCCCCCTTGCGATCGGAGCCGACGAAGTAGCCCTTCTCTTGCATGTCGGCTCGCAGGATGTCAACCAAATTGCGGCTCTGGGCGTAGCGCGGGTCGATCGAAAGATCGGGCAGAACTCCCGGCGGTTTAGGCGCACCCCGACCAGCCGCAGGTTGTCGAGATTGTTGACCAGCGTGTTCACCGCATCGAGCTTCAGCTCTTCGTTCGGCTTGATGCCCTTGAGTATCCACGGATCGGAGGGGTTTTTCCGCGTCAGCTCGGTGGCGTCGCCCGGGATGATTGCTCCCTGCTGCTCGTCGATCGAGTAATTGTCGATGCGGATCTCGCTGAGCAGCTCACGGTCCACCTTCAGCAGGTCGGGCTCGATCCAGTCGCTGAACTTCGTCGACAGATCGATCTTGAGCTTGGCCAGATAGATCGTGTTCGAATCGTCGGCTTTGGTGGCCCGCACGTAGTAGGTGTCGGTCTGGCCGGGCAGCTCGCTCGGCTTCCCGATGATGTATTCGGCCAGCACCGTGCCGTCGTTTTTGGAAATCGTGATCTTCCTGCCACGGCCGGTCAGCACGGTGTCGTCCGGATCTTCCGGATCGAGGACGTCGTAGCGGGCCTGGTCGCTCTTCAATCGCGAAACGAAGGCCGTGCGGCTGGTGCCGATGACCGACGCAGCCGTCTTGGCAAGGCGGTCCTTGCCGTCGACCGGGTAGTTGTGATGCGAGGGGATCTTCCACTTGCCGTCCTTGTACTCCACCGTAAACGGCTTGATCGCAGCCGTGTCTTTGTCGTACACGACGACCCGCAAGACCTGCGCGTCGGTCGGGAATTTGAAGTCGGGATAGAACTCGGTGCCAATCCGCCCCGAGTCCGCGTCCTTGTGCGGCACGGACCCGTAATAAGTCGCGGCCGCCGCCCCCACGGACACCAGGGCCACGGCCAGAAAAATCAACGTGCGTTTCGTCTCGTTCATCGTCCTTCGTCCCTGCCGGATGCGTGCGATCCGGATGAATTCGTTTAACTCAATTTGTTACGTTCAAAAAACGCACGGGGCGTTTGGCCGGGCGAACACGCCCTGGATCGACCTCGTCAATGTCTCAATGGGCGGCCCGGCGGTCCGGCGAGATGGCCCGGCGCTCGCGGCCGAGCCGCAGCAAAAAGACCACCACGCCCAGCACGATGGCCGGAATCGGCGGGATCAGCACCGCCTGAATCATGATTTTGCGTTCGGTCTCGCGAATGCGTCGTTCGGCCGCGCTCTTCGCACTGTCGATCTCTTGCTGCTTATCCCGATCGATATTGGCTTTCGCCACTTCCAGCCGACGCTCCTCGCCCTCCTTCAAGCGGCGGATCAACTCCTCCTTCTGCGGCGGCGAGAGATTTTTATCGTTTTCGATTTCCGCCCGCTTCTCGTCGAAACGGCCCTGCGCGTCCTTCAGTTTCTGCTTGGCATCGTCGTCGGCCACCTTGGTCATGGCGACACGCTCTTCGACGAACTTCGCCGTCTGCGCCTCGACGGTCGTCAGCGTCCGCAAGGCGGTTCGGCGTTTCCGCAAATCGAGGAACTTCTGGTCCCCGGCCAGCACGTCGACCGCGTTGAGCACGAAGGGGACGTTATCGAAATTGAGGTTGAGTTCGCCCAAGTTCCGCGTCACGAAGAACCAGTCCGAAATCAGGTCGACGTCCGCGACGTAGACCACGTTGAGCTTGTACGGGTTGTCGGCTTCCGACGTCAGGTGCGCGGCCAGCACGTGGCCCCCCTGATCGCGAAAATGCGGGCGGCCGTCCTTGATGCGGGCGGTCGGCGTGAAGCCGTGCTGAAAATCGAATCCCTGCTCGGTGAATTCGTCCCATTCCATCACGCCGGACGTCGCGCTCGTCCGCAAGAGCGGCTCGAACTTCACGCCCTTCTCC
The DNA here is from genome assembly GCA_963813715.1 of uncultured Planctomycetaceae bacterium. Taxonomy (GTDB): domain Bacteria; phylum Planctomycetota; class Planctomycetia; order Planctomycetales; family Planctomycetaceae; genus DASPSM01. The sequence goes on from CAWFAK010000017.1 coordinate 1,061,660, forward strand.
TTGAGCGGCATGATTTCGCCCGCGAACGCAGCCAGCATTTCCTGCAGGCCGTTGGTGATTTCGCTCGTCGTGCTGAACGCGCCCTTCATCCGGCTCTTGGGCGAGATGAAGATGAATTCTTCGGGCAGCGTGACGAATTCCGGATGGGGATTGAACGAATCCCAAACGACCCGGCCGTTGTCCCAGGCGATGTGCAGCGTGTTGAGCAAGCTGGTGGCCTTGCCATCGTCGGCCTTGGGCGGAGCCGGCTGGCGGCCCATGCCCCCCATCATGCCGCCGAACTGTCCGCCGGGGGCCGGCTTGGGCAGTTTCGGGGCCTGCGAAACGCCGAACGCCGAGTTGAAGACCCACGGATACGGGTCGTCGAAGATCAGCGTCGGACGCCCCTTCTTGATGTAGTTGAGGAAGTTGGCCATCTGCGGCTCCGTCAGCGACGACGGCATGACGGCCAGCAGCACGTCGTATTTGCTTTCGTCGATCGGGCTGTCCGGCGACACCTCTTTTACGTTGTATTGCTGCTTGAGCTCGGTGACGATCTGCCAATCGCGCGAGCCGATCACGTCGGCATCGGTGCGGAGCACGCCCACGGTCGACCGCTTTTCGTTGGCCACCGTTCGGATCGAGCGGGTGAGCTCGTATTCCAGCGGCATACCCGCTCCAAAGAACGGGATGACGACCTGGTCAAAGCTGCTGCTGATCACGGCTCCTAAATAGATCGTGTCTTCGTAGTGCCGGCCTTCGCGTTCGGACCGGACGCGCTCCGGGGTGATGCCGAGCGTCTTGGCTTCCTCGGCCTCTTTGCTGAAGGGCTCGACCTCGACGTATTGGACGTCCACTTTGGCGCCGGCCAGCCGCGCGTATTGCCGCAAGAGGCCCGTGAGCCGCGTGCGGACGGGGGCATAATCGCGGGGTACGTCGGTCGAGACGAACGCCTGAATCCGCACCGGATGCTCCGACTTGATCTCGGACAACACGTCGCGCGTCGTCGGCGACAGGCTATACACCTGCTCGTGCGTCAAATCGGCCCGGGCATTGGTGTGCGACGCGATGTACGCGATGCTCACGAGCGCCAGCGCCAGGCAAACCGCGCGGGCGAAATACTGCGCCCCCATCGAAGTCTGCTGGCCGCTGCTCCAGTGCCGTTTGCGAATCATCACCAGGTTGAGATAGAGCATCACCACCGTCAGCGAGACGAAATACAAAATCCCCGAGAGCGGAATGATCCCCAGCTCGAAGTCATGCATCTGCTCGCGAACGCTCAGTCCGCGGAGTAGATCGCTCGACTGCGCGATCGATCCGATGAAAACCGGCACTGCGCAGATCACAACTCCCAGCACGAAGGCCACCGTCGTGCTGTTGGTCAGCACCGAGCCGAGCATTCCCGCGCTCAGCAGGGCGGCGCCGGCGAACCAGTAGCCCAAATACGTGCAAAAGGCGACGCCCAAATCGGGATTGCCGATCGATCGCAGCACCAACAGGTGCGTCAGCGAAAAGGCCAGTGCGATGCTATAGACGGCCAGCACGGCGAAGTATTTGCCGAGAAGAATCTCCAGATCGGTGGCGGGCAGCGTGAAGAGCAGCTCGTCGGTGCCGAGCTTCTTCTCGTCGGCCCACGCGCTCATCGTGATCGCCGGGACCAGGAACAACAGCAGCATCGGAAAGCCTTCGCTCAGCTGGTCCAGGCTGGCGATGTTGTTCGTGAAGAACTGCGGCCGAAACGCCAACAGCCCGCCCGCCACGACGAAGGCGATGATGAACAGGTAGCCCAACACGCCCGAAAAATAGCTGGCGACATTGCGGCGAAAGACGGCGGAAACAACATGCCATCGCAACACGATCGTGCTCCTGGATCAGTCGAGATCTGTAAACCTGATTCCCGACGGAAAAATACTCGGCGAAAGTCTGTTCAATCTGTCCGCACCGCGCGAGTCGCGACCAGCTCTGGGTTGCCACGCAGCCCCGCGCTGTTCCGTCGATGTTCGGCGGACGCAGAGCCGCGCGGACTGCTGGCTGGTTGCTGTTACGGTCAATGACGCGATTTGCCCGCTCCTGCCGCCCCGGTCAGCTCCCGGAACCGCTTGTCCATTTCGGGCGGAGAGTCGGCCATCTCCTGAACCGTGCCGTCAAACACGATCCGGCCTTCGTTGATCAAAATCACTCGGGTGCAAACGGCGGCCACTTCTTGCAGGATGTGCGTCGACAGCAGGATCGTTTTGGTGGCTCCCAACGAACGAATCAGCCCCCGCACTTCGTGAACCTGGTTCGGATCGAGACCGCTGGTCGGCTCGTCGAGGATCAGGACGTCCGGATCGTGCAGCAGGGCCTGCGCCATGCCGACGCGCTGGCGAAACCCGCGCGACAGCTTGCCGATCGGCTTGTGCCACACCTCGTCGAGCGCACACTTCTCGCAGACAAAGTCGAGCCGCTTCTTGAGCAGATCGGATTTCAGGCCGCGGGCCTGGCCGATATAAGTCAGCAGCCCTACCGGCGTCATTTCGTTGTAGAGCGGACCGTTTTCCGGCAAGTAACCCATCACCTTGCTGGCTTCGATCCGATCGGTCGCCATATTGAAGCCGGCGATCCGAGCGACGCCCGTGGTCGGCGCCAAATACCCGGTCAAAAGCTTCATGGTCGTCGACTTGCCGGCCCCGTTGGGCCCCAAAAAGGCGACGACCGCCCCCCGCGGCACCGTGAAGCTCACATCCTTAGTGGCCGCAAACTGACCGAAATTCTTGCTCAGGCCCTGCGCCTCGATCATCGGGCGCCGGCCATCGCCGGTCGCCGTCCCGTTCCCGTTGTTCATGCGCCCGTTATCCCCAAAAAACGCCCGTCGCTTACTACTTTTACGTCATTCTTTACAATCCGTGCTGGACGATGTCCAGTAATCGCCCAGCGCCGCCAGAACGGGCGATGTCGCCAGCTCCAAAGCCCAAAGTCGAGTCCTTGCCGGACTTTGGGGTGCCGGCAGAGTCCACAAAGAGACCTTAGACCGCGGGATCTCGAACTTTGAACGTGCCGAACGAACTTGAATTGATCGCGACGACCACCTTCGGTCTGGAGGCGGTCGTCGCGCGCGAGCTCAAAGCCCTTGGTTACGAGAACCAGACCATTGCCGACGGAAAAATCACCTTTCGCGGCGGCCCGGAGGCGATTTGCCGCGCCAATCTCTGGCTCCGCAGCGCCGACCGAGTCGTCATCAAGATCGGCGAGTTCGAGGCGGCCGACTTCGGCACGTTGTTCGATCGATGTGCCGACCTCGACTGGGCTCGCTGGATTCCCGTGAACGGCCAGTTCCCCGTCAGCGGGAAGTCCGTCCGCTCGCAACTTCACAGTGTTCCCGATTGCCAGGCGCTGATCAAGAAAGCGATCGTTGAAAAACTGAAACAGACGCATCGCGTGTCGTGGTTCGCCGAGAACGGGCCGCTGTTTACCGTTCAGGTGTCGCTGCTCAAAGACGTCGCCACGCTCACGCTCGATACGACAGGCCCCGGGCTGCACAAACGCGGCTATCGCACATTGAGCGGACTGGCGCCGCTCAAGGAAACTCTGGCGGCCGCGCTCGTACAGCTCAGCTTTTGGACTGAGTCGCGGCCACTGCTCGATCCCTTTTGCGGCACGGGCACCATCCCCATCGAGGCCGCACTCTGGGCTCGCAACCGAGCACCCGGGCTGTCGCGCCGCTTTGCCGCCGACGATTGGCCCGCGCTCGATCGCCGGCTCTGGCACGAAGCCCGCGAGGAAGCCAAGGACCGAGCCGTGCGGAGCGGAACGTTGGCGATCGTCGGCAGCGACATCGACGACACCAGCCTCTCCATGGCGAAAAAGCACGCGCGGAACGCCGGCGTCGAGGCCGACATTCGCTTCGAGCGGCGCGATTTCGCCGAGGCCCGGCCGCAGGGCAATTACGGTTGCCTGATTGCCAATCCGCCGTACGGCGAACGTTCGGGAGACGTGGAGTCGGCCGAAGAACTCGCCCGCGCGGCCCGCGGACGTCTTCGGGCGGTTCGACACCTGGTCGTTTTATATTTTGAGCGCGCTGGCGAATTTCGAGCAGCAATGCGGTCGACATGCGGACCGTCGCCGCAAGCTTTACAATGGGCGAATTGCCTGCACTTATTACCAGTTTCACGGTCCACGCCCGCCCAAGCCGACGGTCGCGACGGAAAGCGCCCCGGCATCCCACACAGATCCGGCCGAGTGAATCGGTCTCCCAGTCGGAGTTTTAGCGAATCCATGCCCGTTGCTCACGAAGAGGATTATCGTCGCCGCGTCGGCGAGGTTGGCCCGACGCGATTTTTGCCCGGGACCTCGATCGAAATCGTGCGAGAGGTCAAGCTCGACGCACCGCCACGCTTCGCGCTGTTTGATTTCGACGGCACGCTGAGCCTCGTCCGCGAGGGCTGGCCCGACGTCATGATTCCCCTGATGGTCGAGGAACTGGCGGCAACCGGAACGTCCGAAACGCCCGAGCAGCTCGCCACGCTAGCCCGCAACTTCGTGATGGAACTCAACGGCAAGCAGACGATCTACCAGATGATTCGCCTGACGGAGGAGATCCAAGCCCGCGGAGGAACGCCGCGCGAACCCCGGGCGTATAAACAGAAATATCACGACCGGCTGATGGAGCGGATCGCTCGGCGGCGCGAATCGCTGGAAAACAAGACGATCGCGCCGGAAGAGCTGCTCGTGCCTGGCGTCTATTCCGCCTTGAAGCTTCTCCAAGAGCGTGGCCTGGAACTTTATCTGGCCAGCGGCACCGATGAGAACTACGTGCGGGAAGAGGCCGAGCTGCTGGGTCTCGCGCCATTTTTCGGCCGCCACATCTACGGAGCGATCGACGATCACCGGGCCTTCTCCAAGCAGATGGTGATCGAACGGATTCTTCGCGAAAACCAGGTCGAAGGCGCGCGGCTCATCGGCCTGGGCGACGGCTACGTCGAGATCGACAATATTAAAGGCGCCGGCGGCACCGCGATCGCCGTCGCCAGCGACGAATCCGGTCGCAGCGGCAAACCCGATCCCTGGAAGCGCGACCGACTGATCGGCGTCGGGGCCGACGTCGTCATTCCCGACTTCCGCGAGTTTGCGGCCGTGTGCGATTATCTGTGGCGTGATTTCCGCTGACGGAGTTTTTTTGCCCCCTCTCCCGGTCCGCCGGGAGAGGGCCGGGGTGAGGGCGGGATTTAGAAACCGAACCAGCCAAGAAGAGCCCTCACCCTACCCTCTCCCATCGGAATGAGAGAGGGGATAAGCAAACAGATCAGAAAGAGAAAGTCTGGATGCCTTTCCCGCAGTTTGATCGCAGCCGGCTCAAGATCCAGCCGCTGGCGGAACGGACGCACGATCTCGATCTCGATAAGATCATCAACGTGCCGCACGGACCGCGCGTGCCCTTCGCGCACAAGGCGATTCCCATCCTGGCCGAGCGGATCGTCCAGGCCGCGGCAGCCAAACGCGCGATCCTCTTTGCCTGCGGCGCGCACGTGCTGCGGCAAGGGAACGGACCGCTGTTGATCGACTTGATGCAGCGGGGGCTCTTATCGCATTTGGCACTCAACGGAGCCGGGGCAATCCACGACTTCGAGCTGGCGATGATCGGCCACACCTGTGAAAGCGTCGCCCGCTACGTCCGCGAAGGTCAATTTGGCCTGTGGGACGAGTCGTCGCGGCTCAACGACGCCGTCAATGCCGGCCACCGCGCCGGCCTCGGCTTTGGGGAGGCCGTCGGCAAATACATCGAGGACCAACAGTTTCCGCACCGGGCGACGAGCGTGCTGGCGGCCGGCTATCGGCTGCGCGTTCCCGTCACCGTGCACGTGTCGATCGGGCAGGACATCGTCCACGAACATCCGAATTTCGACGGCGCGGCCACGGGCGCGGCATCGCTTGCCGATTTCTTGATCTATACCGACACGGTCACGCGGCTCGAAGGCGGCGTGTTTTTGAATCTCGGCACGGCCGTCATGGGGCCGGAGGTTTATCTCAAGGCGCTTGCGATGGCCCGCAACGTGGCCCATCAGGGCAACGAGCGAATCGCCCGCTTCACGACGGCCGTCTTCGATCTTCCCGAGCTTGGCGAAGACCTGACTCACGAAGCGCCCAAAAACGATCCGCGCTACTACTTCCGGCCGTACAAGACGATCCTCGTCCGCACGGTGGCCGACGGCGGCGAAAGTTACTACGTCCAGGGGGATCACAAGGCGACTGTCCCCGCCCTCTACGACGCTATCCTGGAGCGCGTCAAACCGTGAAACGCGACCGCCTGGAAGAGCTGCTCGCCAAATTCCCCTCGCGCCGCGTGGCCGTGCTGGGTGACTTTTTCCTCGACAAGTACCTCGAAGTCGACCCGCGGCTGGCCGAGACGAGCGTCGAAACGGGCAAACGTGCCAACCAGGTCGTCGAGATTCGCACGAGCCCCGGGGCGGCTGGCACGGTCGTCAACAATCTGGCGGCGCTGGGGGCCGGCGAGCTGCATGCTATCGGTGCGACAGGCGACGATGGCGAGGCCTACGATCTCCGCCGCGGCTTGGAGGCGCGGAACTGCTCCATCGCCGGCCTGGTTCCCTTTTCGTTCCTGCATACGCCGACCTATCTCAAGCCGCGGGACGTCAACGATCCCAGCCTTGAGGGTGAGCACGAGCGGTACGACACGAAGAACCGCGCACATGCCGACGGAAGTTTGGCGACGCGTGATCTCCGAATTAGAACAGCTCGTACCGAAAGTGGACGCCGTAATTGTGGCCGACCAAGTCGAGAATCCGAATAATGGTGTCATCGGTTCCGTCGTCCGCAATGACATCTCACGGCTCGCCCAGCGGTATCCAAACGTCTGTTTCTGGGCAGACAGTCGGACGCAAATCTGGCAATTTCGCGACGTAATCGTCAAGCCGAACCAGTTCGAAGCGTTCAATCGAGCCAATCCGCGTCCGGGTGATACCGTGCCGATGGAAAAGTTGCGCGGTGCGGTTGGGCGTTTGCGATTTGAAACCGGTGCCCCCGTATGCTGCACGCTCGGGGCTAATGGGATGCTGGTTAGCGATCCTGAGTTAACAGTCATCCCGGGCGTGAAACTCACGGGACCCACTGATACGACTGGTGCGGGCGACAGCGCGACAGCCGGCGCCGTGCTCGCATTGGCCGCCGGAGCTACACTTCCAGAAGCCGCGCTCGTGGGCTGCTTGGTTGCTTCAATAACCGTACAACAACTGGCCACGACCGGCACTGCCACGCCGGCACAGGTCTTGGATCGACTCGCACTGTGGCAGGAACAACAAGGCTAAAAGATACGAACGACACTTTCCGCGAAGGAACAGGACCGCTCATGTCAGACGAACGCTTTGCCGTCAACTATCTGACTGACCTCGCCGGGCTGTTGCCCAAGCTCGATACGAAGCGGATCGGCGAGGCGATTACCGCCGTCCGCAAGGTCCGCGACGACAATAAGACGATCTACATCTGCGGCAACGGCGGCAGCGCGTCGATCGCCTCGCAGATGGTGGTCGACATGGTCAAGGGGGCCTCGTTCAAGAAGAAGGCCCGCTTCAAGATGATCGGCCTGACCGACAGCATGGCCACGGTGAGCGCCTACGCCAACGACGAAGGTTACGAGGTCGTGTTCGCCGAGCCCCTCAAGAATTTTGCCGTGGCCGGCGATCTCTTGATCGCCATCAGTGGCAGCGGCAACAGCCCCAACGTGCTGCGGGCCGTCGAATACGCCAACTCGATCGGCTGCACGACGATGGGACTGACGACCGGCGAAGGGGGCAAACTTCGCGACCTGGTCAAGCTGCCGTTGTTGGTGCCGTCGCGGCACATGGGGCGGCTGGAAGACTCTTTCTTCATCCTCACGCATATCATTTGCTATGCGTTCATGGAAGCGGATTGACAGCGTGAGTGCGGCCCGAGTGCCAGCCAATCGGTCCTTGTCACTGTTGCTAGCGGCCGTGGCTGTTTGTCTCGGCGCGACGCACCTCTCCGCGCAAACGTCCGGAGCGAAAGCAGCTCTGCCGGCCCTTGCCGGAGAGCCCGATTATCGAAGCCCCGACCAGCGGCCGCAGCACGACGACGCCCACTTGAGCACGCTGGGCATCGCATCGATCCAGTCGAAGCGGCTCAAGCTCTACTCCGACGGCCCGCTCGATCGCCTTAAATCGATCGGCCCGGCTGTCGATGCGCTCTACGACGCGCTTGTCGAATACTTCGGTCCGCTGCCGCCGGCCCGGGACAAATCCGAATTCGCCGTCACGGGCTACCTGATGACCGATAAGTCTCGCTTTCGCAACGCGGGACTCTTGCCCGAGGAGTTGCCGCCGTTTTTGAACGGCCGCCACCGCGGCCTGGAATTCTGGGTGAACGAGCAGGAGACCGACTACTATCGCCGCCATCTGATCCTGCACGAATTCACGCACTGTTTCATGTACGCGCCGGAAGGCGTGGAGATGCCCGTCTGGTACTCGGAAGGGATGGCCGAGCTCTTCGGGACGCACACCGTCGACGCGGCCGGCCATTACCAGTTCCGCGTGATGCCGGATCGGAACGAGAACTTTCGCGGCCACGGCCGCATCCCGCTCATCCGCAGCGAAATCGCCGCCAATCATTGGAAGTCGCTCCGCGACGTCACTCGCATCACCGCCCAGGATTTTCTGCAGACGCCGGCCTATGCTTGGTCGTGGGCCTTGTGTGCGCTGCTCGACGGGAATCCGCGATACTCGTCCAAATTCCGCCAACTGAGCCATCACCGGGGCTACGGCCAGTTTGCCGCCGCGTTTCGCGAACTCTTCGGCGACTCGCTAGACGAACTGCGAACCGAGCGGTCCCTGTTCTCGCACGAGCTGCAATACGGTTTCGACCTCAAGCGGGCGGCGATCGACTTCAAGCCGGGCAAGCCCCTGGTGCCGAATGATCCGAGCTGGCCGATCGACGTGGCGGCCGACCGCGGCTGGCAATCGAGCGGCGTCCTCGTCCGCGCGGGGGCCGAATACGAAATCACGGCCACCGGCGAAGTCACGCTGGGCACGAGCCCCAAACCGTGGATCAGTCAGCCGCCCGGCGTGAGCATCGTCTATTCGGAAGGCCATCCGATCGGCCTGCTGTTGGCCGCCGTTCATCGCGAATCCCCGGCGACTGATCCCGCGACCGAAGAATCGATGCTCCGCCAGATCGCGGTTGGCCGAGGCGTGCGATTCACGCCGTCGGTCGGCGGCACGCTCTACTTCCGCATCAACGACCACTGGAATTCGCTCGCCGATAACGACGGCCACTACCGCGTGACCGTTCGCGAGCTGTCCGCTCCCAAGTGATCGCGCCGGCAAGCCGTCAGACAGTGTGTGTCACGGTTTCAGCAAGAGGGGCAAAAAGTCGCCTATTTGATCTTGCCCGCGTAGGACAGATCCTGCAGCAGGGCATAACGGATCACGTTGAAGGCGATGCGGACGGCGTCGCCGTGTTCGTAGCCCGCGCAGGACACCGAGGCCTGCCGCTCGAGCGCGCAGCTCAGGTCGTACTTGCTATAGATGACACAGTACCGGCCATTGAGTTCGATGCCTTCCAGAAACGGCTCGCCTTCCTTGAAAGTCGAATCGAGCGGGCCGTTCGGGTTGCCGTTCTGTGGAATGCGGCGTTTCACCCGCTGGATGGGAAAGCCGATGCCCGCCGTAAAGAGTTCGTGCGTCACCGGAATTCGTTCGAGTTTCTTGTCCGGATAGAGCTGATGGACCATCTCGCGAAAGCTTTTGTCGAACTGGGGCGAACCGCAGCACGAGTCGGCAAACAGCACCGCCCCGTTCTGCAGGTACTTGCGCATGTTCTGGATTTCTTGCGGCCCGAACTCGAACGTGGCCCGGCCGTGCATGTAGGCGAGCGGATAACGGCGGAGCTGCGGATCGCTGGGGACGAGATTTTTCTGCCGCGTCGAGGCCAGGACGCCCGACTTCTGGTTGAGGGCCATCAGGACGTTGTGGAGGGCCCGCGGCGCCGCGTCCCAGTCCCCCATGTGCCGCAGCTTGGCGACTTGGAGCAAACCCCGCTCGATGTGGTCCTGCGGCCCCGCCACCTGCTCCTGCGGGGCATCGAGCTTGTCGTAGGGCTCGCGGCCCGTCGCGTACGCCACGACGTTCGCCCCCACCTTCATCGAATGCAGCACGAGCAGGTTGAAGACCGCCGTCCGCTTGGGGACCGGCTGGAGCGACCACTTGTCCCACAGGCACGAGTGATCGCGAGGGGAATAGACAAACGAAGTGCGGCACCCAAAATCGACGCCCAACAGCTCCGTCCCCTCCGGATCGAGCGGAAACTCGGAGCGATAAATCGGATGCTCGGGCGGCAGCCGCTTGAGCTGAGCTTCCCCCGGGTAAATCCGCGACACCAGATTCTTGATCCCCTCGTCGAAGCCCGCGCCGTTGCAGTTGTTGACGGCGAAAATGAAGCCCCCCTGCTCGACGTAGGCCCGCAGCAATTGCACCTGGGCCTCGGTAAATTTCGGCTCTTCCAAGCCGCCAATGTAGAGGATCGGCGCCTGCAGCAAATCGCGGACGCTGCCGTTGGCCACCACCTTGTCGAGGTCCAGCTCCTGATAGGTCAGCAGCTTGGGCCACTTCGGCAGGCCGCTGACATACTCGGTCAGATTGCGGGCGTCGTTGGGATGCAGATTCCAGTTGGGCAGCGCGTCGTCGTCCCGCCGGCACCCGGCTGCGAGTCATAGTTCAGCTTGTTGATCAAAACCGGCGCGAGGCCCTTCGACAGGAACAACAAAGCAAAGCTCGACGCGACGACGCGATCCGACTCGACGGACGTAAACGTCGCGTTCCAGCTCCCCTGCACGCGCGACTGCCCCTCGATCAGGTAGCTGGCCCCTTCGCGGTACCAGTCGTGATTGCCGAAGAAGCGCTGGCCCGAGAGCCGGCCGGCCCGCTCGACGCCGTATAGGTAATACAGGACCCAGCTGGCACCGTGCCCGGGATTCACGCCGACGGCGAAATAATGCTCGAACCATTCGACCGCGCGCCGTAGCGCCGCAGTCGACCGCGGGGCCTTGTTGCAGCATTTGGGCGTGCCGTCGGCGTTCGTGTCCTCCTCGGATGAGCCGAGCATTTGCTCGCAGATCACCAGGCACCCCATGCCCGAGCAGGTCATACTGCCTGTGCTGGGATCCAAGTTGTGATAACCCCAACCGCCGTCCCCGTTCTGATACTCGATGAAATGCTTGAGAGTCAGCTCCCAGGTCTTGCGGCGGATCTTGACGCCGGCAATCGCCGCCTCGCGAAGTCCCAGGATGGCGAATTGCGTGTTACTGTTGTCTTCGCTGCCGCCGCCGAATTGGCCGTGCCCGTAGTTCCACATGCCAGCGAGCGGTGCTCGGGTCGTCTGAATGCTCTCCAGTCGCTCGGCCAGCATGGCGATCCGCAACTTATCGCGGTCCCAGTCCTTGGCAGCGACGAGGGCCATCAACACCAGCGAGGTTTCGTACGTTCCGCCCGGATCGTGAAAGCTCCGGAGATAACCCAGCGCCGGGTGATCACCGGATCGTTGGGGGCGACTCCCGAGTTGAGCAGGGCCAGCGTGGCGAGCGCCGTCGGTCCGACGGGATACGCGCCTCGGGCGAGGCCTCCGTTGCCGAACGAGCCGTTCTCGTTCTGGGTGGTCGCCATATAGGCCGTGCCGCGGGCGATCGACGTCTTGACCATCTCCGCGGTCAGCTCGGGCCAGCGCCCCTGCGCCTGACCCCAGGCGGCGCCCGACTCCACCGCAGGCGACACCCGCGACGGCCAGTGCGACGGCCATCGCTCGAGCGACCGGCCGGACGCCGTGTGACATCTCTTTCGTTCCTGAGTGCTGGCGGTCGAACGTGCTGGCGTGCAAAGGACGCCTCAATTCTACCCGACCTCTGAAGCCGGGCAAACGGCCTATGTTCTGCGTCCATCTCATCGACGCGTGGCCGACGGAGAGGATTGATGCTGACCGATGTCCCCCCTAGAATCGGCAAGCCGAAGAATTCCGCCTCAAACTTCGAGGAAATTCGCCCACCGTGGCTCCCGAAAAACGCGACTTCGACGACTTTCTTGATCGGTTCAAGCGGCACCACGACCTGATGGTCGAAGAGCTGCACAAGGTGATCATCGGGCAGGACGCCGTCATCGATCAAATCCTGGCGGCGATCTTTACGGGCGGCCATTGCCTGCTGGTGGGCGTGCCGGGGCTGGCCAAAACGCTCGTGGTCAGCACGATCGCCCAAATTCTCGACGCCCAGTTCAAGCGGATTCAGTTCACCCCCGACCTGATGCCCTCGGACATCACCGGAACAAACGTGCTGGAAGAAGGAGACGGCGGCAAGCGCGAGTTTCGTTTCGTGCAGGGGCCGGTCTTCACCAACATTCTGCTCGCCGACGAGATCAACCGCACGCCGCCCAAAACGCAGGCGGCCCTCCTGCAGTCGATGCAGGAGCACGAAGTGACGGCCGGCAAGCAAACCTACGCCCTGCCCGAGCCGTTCTTCGTCATCGCCACGCAGAACCCGATCGAGCAGGAAGGGACTTATCCGCTGCCCGAAGCCCAGCTCGACCGGTTCATGTTCAACATCAAGGTCGACTACCCGACTCTCGAGCACGAAGAAGAGATCCTCTCGCGCACAACCGGCATGGAGAAACCCGAGGTCCGCAAGGTCCTCTCGTCGAAGTCGATCCTGTTCCTGCAAAAGCAGATCGGCCAGATCGAAGCGACGCCGCTGACCATCAATTACGTGGCGCGCCTGGTCCGAGCGACGCGACCTTCCGATCCGTCTTCGCCGAAATTCGTGCGAGAGATGATCGACTGGGGCGGCGGGCCGCGGGCCGGGCAATACCTGATCGCCGGGGCCAAGGCGGTTGCCGCCATGGACGGCCGTCCCAGCGTCTCGCTCGACGACGTCCGCAAGGTGGCCGTCCCGGTGCTGCGGCACCGGATCTCGACCAACTTCCAGTCGCAGGCGGAAGGCATGACGCCCGAAGACATCATCAATCGCCTGATCAAAGAAGTCCCCGAGCCGACGATCGACAAGTACGACAAACGATGAGCGGGTTCGCCGAACCCGTGCTGGCCGCCAGCCGGCCTGTCCCCGACTCCCTCCTCGCCCCCGCCGCTTCGCCCCAGCCATCACCCCCCGCCCGTTCCTGATGGGGATGCACCGCCACGACGAGATGTGCGCAACCACAGAAGCGGAGCACGTTGTCAAAACGCTTGCCAACCCCAAACGCCAAACTCTCGTTCTACGACGGCACCCACAAAATCGGCCCGGCGTTTGTGCCGGAGGCGGTGGCGTGGTTGAAGAAGAATTTGTAAGGCGCGGCTCCATCGGCTCCCCGGAACGGGATTGCTCCCCGCAGGCCGCGTTCTTTCCCAGCGGCTTTTCCAAGTTCTATCGACAAGCGGCCGCGTTATATTGGGGAGACTGAACGGCCGTCGATTGCCGTGAATCGCGGCGCGCGATCTTGGCAAACGGCAACCAACACTATCGGACGAAAGTGTTGATCTCGATCAAGTCCGGAGGCTGCGATGGGGATCGAGTTTACTTGCAGCGCGGGCCACAAAATCCGCGTTGCCGACGAACTGGCTGGGAAGACGGTGCGTTGCCCCAAGTGCTCGGAGCGGATCGCGGTCCCGCGAATTGGACGCAACCCGATCGAAGCTTCCACGTCCGACGTGCAACTGATCGAGCCTCCCGCGCGAAGCCCCGCGAAGAGCTCGCGGAAAGTCCCGCCTGCCGAATCGCGGGCGTCGACCGGTCCGGCACCGTCCACGCATCCGAGTCGCTCCCGTGACTCAGGCCGCCACGAACCGCCCCCTATCCCGTCCAAAGCGTCCGCGTCGAAACGGATCTGGTTCCTCGTCGCCGGATTCGGGGCTGCGGCTCTCCTGCTGGTCACGGTCGGGATGTTTGTTGCCTTAAAGTTCTTGGCGCCGAAAGGTGCCGCCCAACAGTCGGTCGCGCAAAACGCCAACGCGCCGGGCGAGTCGCCACAAAAGGCCGGAGCCGGCTCAAAGCAGGTCGCGGCGGACAAAGGCGACGCGGCAGCGCCCGCCAAGGCAGCGCCCGCAATCGCCAACGCGAATGGCGAAAAGCCGGACGCGGAAGACCCCACGCCCGCGGCAGCTCCTCAGGGCGCACGGAGTCGCGAGACTCTCCCGCTGCCCGCTCCCATCCAGCAGCTCGTCGTGGGCGGATCGGGGAACTATCTCGTCGCGGCACTCCCCGGCATCAAGCAAGTGGCCATCGTCGACGTCGCGGCCAAAAAAATCTCGAAGCTCGTCCCGGTCGAGGATAGCGATCCGTTGCTTGCCGCCGGCGAGACCAAGTTCGTCGTCCTCGAGCGCGGGCAGGGAATCCTCAGCCGTTACGACTTGAAGACCGGCGCGCGCGAGGCAACCGAACCGTGCGAGTCTCACGCCGCCATCGCCATGGGATCGTCCTCCGAAGGGCCCATCATGGCGGCCGGAATGACGACCGAACTGATCGACCTCAAAACGCTCAAAACGACCATCACGCGGCCCAACGACAACCTGCGGAGTGCATCGGTCAGCCTGCTTGCCTCGCCCGACAGCAAGGTCTTCGGCGCGTGCCGGTTGAACACGTCGCCTACGGGCATCTTTGTTTTCGAGATCAACGGAGACGACCTCCAATCGACGTACTTGCATACCACTCAACGGGCCGTCATTCCGAGTGCCGATGGGAAAACGATCTTTTCCGGACCGATGCGCTACGACTTGAAGTGCCACCCTCTGCCCGGCCAGCCGCGCCCCAATTCGTCGATCCTGCTCCTGCCGGCGGCCACGGGACAGCTTTATATGTCGTGGACCGTGCCCGGGTACGCCGCCCGGAGAACGACCAGTCGCTCGCGCAGAGGCTCCGCTCCCGCCAACGGCTCCCCGCCGACTCGCGATCCTGGCCTGCTCACAATTCAATCTGCCAGCGACAACACGCCTCTCGTGGACGTGAAGGACGTGGTTCTGCCCGATTTCGATCAGTTCGTCGACCACGTCCATCCTAAGTTGCCCAACGAGCGACGCCTGTTCTGGCTGCCGATTGTCGACGCTCTGGTTACGGTCCCCTCCGGCTACGAACAGCTTGTGATCCAGCATTTCAATGTTAAGGAAGAACTCGACAACAGCGGCGTCGACTATTTCCGCGTCGCCTCGTCTCCGCCGCACCTCTTAGAACGCGGGAAGAAGCTGACCTACGCAATCGATGTCCTCTCGAAGAGCGGCAAGGTGCAATACGCCCTCGAGAACGGCCCGCCGGGAGCGAAAGTTTCACCGGAAGGCGAATTGACCTGGGACGTCCCCAACGACTTCGGGCCCCACGATGCAGTGCTGCTCGTCAAATTGACCGATGGCTCCGGCCGAGAGCTGATCCATGCCGTCAAGTTGTCCGACGCCGAACCAACTCCCCTACCGACACCCGTACAGGCGCCGCCGGTCGTCGTGGAACGCAGAGCGTTCCAGGACCCTGTAAGACGCCTCCCGATAGCCCCTCCGCCCAACGGCCCCATCGGGTCGACAGTCCCCAATCGCTTCGTCGGCCCCGTCACTGCGTTTCCCAAGAACGCGGGCACGAACTGCTGGCATTGGACCGGAGGACTGGCCTTTCCCGTTCGCACGGAGAAAGGCGGTTTCGGCGGCATCGTGCTGAGCGAAAAACTCTACCTGCTCAAAGAGAACGGCGCGATGTCGACCGAGCCGGTCACGCTGCCGTCCGATTATTTGCACACGGGCCTGCGCCAAACAGCATCATCGGCGTGGCCATCAATCCCACCCGCGTCGAGATTTGCGACCGTCACGGCAAGCTGTTGCGAAAGATTTCGCTGGAGAATGTCAGCCCCGCTGGACCTGGCACTGCATCCCACGAAACCGATTTGCTACGTCGGCCTCGATCGCAGCATCCCGCCGATGCGCGGCGCGTTTGTCGTCGTCGACGAACAGGCCGGCAACGTGACCTCCGGAGACGAAGACCTCGGGCAGAACGTAGTCGTCGATCCGTCCGGCCGTTTTCTCGTGAGCACGTACGTGCATCGCGTGCACGTCGGTGACCAGATCGTCGTCACGCAATCGCCCGGCGGTGCGGGCCGCTTCCGCGGGCGACGGCCCGGCGGCGCGGTTCCGCCTCCGCGTGTCGGCGTGCTGCACACCTTTTCTCATATCGCGGTGATGGTGGTGTACGACTTGGACTCCCCCCTGCAGCCGGAGTTCCACGCCTTCACACCGTTCACATCAGTTCCCGGACCGCTACGGATCTCGTCCGACGGCCGCCGCGCAACGGCGCAGCGCGCTCACGGACCGAATCGGGGTTTTCTCCGCTTCGCAATCCCCTCGATTTCAAGGCCGCCGCGACCAACTATGAATTGACGTCCTCGACGGGCACCAGTCGCGGCTCGGACGTCGCCTTCCATCCCACGCTGCCCTTAAGCGCCGTCGTCGGCGCCGGCACGGTCGCTCTCTTCGACGCCGACTCCGGCAACCTGATTCCGTTGAAGGCAAAGCCCGATCTGGGCGAGCTGGACAATTCGACCATCCGGCGCGTCCTGTTCTCCGGCGACGGCAAATCCCTCGTGATCCTGGCCGACGGCAACGCCGGCAGGCAGACCTTGCTGCGAGTCCCCGCGTCTCTCCCCTCCGACCAGCTCGCAGCCCTGAAAAAACGGGCCACGTCGCAGCACAAAAACCTCAAGTCGAACGCTCCGCCGTTGGCCGAGCTCACCGCCTGGCGCGGAGGACTATCCAAACCGGCAACGCCCGCCGAGATCGCCGCCGACTTCTCCGATTCGGTCGCAATCGTCCGCTCGGGAGATTCGACGGGAACCGGCTTCTTCGTCGGCACATCGGGCCTCGTGCTCACGGCCGCCCATTGCGTCTCTCCCATGGACAGCGTCCAAGTCATCTACCATTCCCAGGGAAAGGCCGATGAGAAGAACACCGCGGACGCCAGCGTCGTCTATCGCGACCGCAAGGCGGACCTGGCTCTGCTCAAGATCAAGGTGTCGAAGAAACTCCATCCGGTCGTGCTCGCCGACCCGATCGACGTCAAGAGCGGCGAAGAAGTGACGATCATCGCCAATCCCGGCCTGGGCACCGAGGTCCTCGACAACACCGTGACGACGGGCATCATCAGCAACGTCAAGCGAATGATCGCCGGCCTTCCCTACATCCAGTCATCCGCGGCCGTCAATCCGGGCTCGAGCGGGGGGCCGATGTTCGATCGCAGCGGCCACGTGATCGGCGTCGTCGTCCTCAAGGCGGGAATCGAAGGCGTCGGCTTCGCCGTCCCGCCGCAAGCGATCGCCCGATTCCTCCTCAAAGCGACCCGCCACGACACCAAGCAAGGCCTCCTCGAACGCGCCTGGGTCGACGCGCAACTCAAAAGCGAAATCCCCGGCGGCTTCCTGACGAATCGAAAAAGGCTCGGTCACTCTCCAGAAACAAAAGCGGCGAGTCGAAGTCGCGCCCCCTCTCCGACTTCAGCCCCGGCGACCAGAAGCTGTTGGCTCTGCTGGCGACTGACGATTAAGCCGCAGGCAAGCGATCTTCAGCGTCGTAGGGTGTGACAAGAACCGCCAAACGCGGGCGCAGGCAACACCAGCTTTCTCTCGTGCTCAAGCTCTGCTTGGGCACGCACGTTCCGGGAAGCTCCGCTTCCCCGGGACCGTACCGCGGGCCAGCATCTCGCTTGGCTCGAGCAAAGCGGTGCTTCGCGGACGTGCGTTCCCAAGGGAACCTTGCGAACGAGCGGGAAACTTCAAGTCGCAGGCCGAAGGCAAAACGCCCGAGGACATCATCAACGACCTGATCAATGCCGTCCCCGAGCCGACGATCGAGAAGTACGAGAAACGCTGAGCGGGTTTGCCAAACCCGTGCTGGCCGCAGCTAAGAGTGCACTTAGACATCCTCGACGTCTCGGCGCAAGACAACGCCGTCGCGCTGCGACTTACGCCGACCCGATTCGATGAGCGCCTTAATCGCGGAATGGGCCTCCTTTGCTGTACATCCGAGCGAATCCGCGACATCTAGATGAACTCCGAGTTTCCAGGGCTGCTCCGGAAGGACTTTGTCCACGCGGTCGATGAACGCGGCACTGAAAGGGGCAGCGTCGAGGCAACGTACCGTCATTGCATCCGTCTGAG
The DNA here is from genome assembly GCA_963813715.1 of uncultured Planctomycetaceae bacterium. GTDB lineage: Bacteria > Planctomycetota > Planctomycetia > Planctomycetales > Planctomycetaceae > DASPSM01. The sequence continues at coordinate 1,079,803 of CAWFAK010000017.1, forward strand.
TTGCGGCACGGATCGCTTGAGTAGGGAGCCCACCCTTATGAACGGCCTCAACATTCGCAATGCCAAAGTCCTTGGCTGCCCTTAGACAACACGCTTTTATGAAACCTGGGCTTCTGCCGAATGACCGCTTGTGCGGTTCTCGCATCTCGCCATGAACAACTTGCAAGATCTCAGTCACCATGCCTGTATCGATTCGGGTAGCGTCGAGGCGCATGAGATCAGGCACACTAAACGAGTAGCGCCCCGAAAGACGAGCAACGGCGATCAAGGCGATCGGATAGCGCCAATATGGCCTAACACGCCTATTCTGTCGGTCAGCCTGAATTTCCTGAAGCAAGGAATCAATTCGTTTTAGCGTCTCAGTGACTGCGAGCCATGTTTCAATAGGCGTCTCGTCCGAAAAGACGAGTCTGTAGCTGGCGTCCTGCCGCATAAACTTCATCCGCAACCTTGTCGCAGCCGCGGGTCTCTTCAATACAAGCGACACATACCCGGCGGCAAGATAGGCGGGCGTCACAAATCGCTCGGCTGGCTTCCCAAAATTCTTAAAGTAGTTTTTCCGCCTCTCGTATACCATCCGTGGCGGTCAAGGAACTCCTCGATGTCTCGTTGAACTTTATCAGTCGCACGCAACCGAGAAACTTCGACAATGTTCTGATTATTGGTCGCTTGGATGATGCGGTCTCGATGGATGTTGTCGGTTGAGACGATGATCTTTACCAGTAGAGAGCGATCAACTGGGTAACGCCTCCCGATTTGAAGAATTGAAAGATGGTCTCTGTCGTTTGAAGGCCGTTGACAATCTGAATGTTCTCAAGATGGATAGTCCTGCCGACGACTGTAGCGGCCGTCACGAGAATGGTTACGCCGTTGTTTAGCCACCAGAAATCGAGCGAGCCGGCTTCACGAAAGCGAGATGAGAATGTCATCGTTGATTTGCGTGCTTCCGAGGTAATCTCGCACATTTGAGTCAAAGAGGTATCGCCGAAGATTGCCAACGTCGTCCGTCACAAAACGAGCAATTTCCTCGACGCGGGCAAGCACCACGTACGCCGATTCCCCGTGAGAAAGACATTCACAAACGGGCAGCTCAAGCGAGAATTTCTTTGCACGCCGATACATTGCGATAAGTTCAGCGGCACCGATGAAGTCGAATTGGCACTCGCACGAACTGAAAAGCGAACGGATCGTCTCAACGATCTGATTTGCGCGAGCCTGGACGTTCGGCTCCACTGCAGCGATGTCGCCTCGGGAAACATATGCCAGGCGAACCCGAACCGACGGACGGGTAACTGCCAAGCGTCGATAGGCGGCATGGAACGACGCTCGGGCCTCGAGAACTGGCCGAGAGCGCTTCCCTTAAGTTCCTTACGGTCGATCGACAGGTCGAAGAGTTCCGCCACACTTGCCACAAGCGAGTTCAGTGGCGATTGCTGGAATGTGTCGTGATGTTTGCAAGTCAAAATCCAGACCGTAATCTCGCAGTTTGTCTTCGGCCAGGAAAAGTCCTCGGGATCGCGAAATAGGTGGCCGTTAATGAGCGTGAAAAAACCGTCGATTCCGCCGTCGTCTCGACCGTCGACCCAGCCGGACTCGATCTCCTCCGGAGAGAGATCGTAGTTTTTGAGGACCTGTTCGAAACAGAAATACTCAAAGACCTCGGAGCGAACCGATGACGGAAAGGCCTCGTCAACGCGTTGGTCGATGATGCCGTCAACCAGAATTGCGTCGTTTTTCGCCATGTCACTCCCTAGGGCGACTGAGGAAGGTGCGCCGGCTTCCGATCGCTTGCCGGCCTTCTGCAATTCCAGCGACTCGCTGAGCGGCACGGAGGACCAACAGATCGACGACCGCCCAAAGCACGGCGCGACCGTTTTGGCAAAATGGCGCCACTTGGACTCGACAACTTACTCCTTACGAGTTCGTTGCTCCAAGCCTGTGCTTCATCCAAAGTCGAGACCCGGATTTTACTTATGGCACGAAACGCCTTCAACTCGAACGGATCGAACTGGAAATCTGACCTGCGAAGGGCAAGGGGATCGTCAGGCAAGATCGAGCCCCGGGCTGTGCTGACTTCCGAAAAAACTGATCTTGGCCGATTTGGACTTTTGTGGCTGAATGTAGGGAGGGGCTTTGGCGCGAGCGGGTTGGTGGCGCGGTTGGCCGAAACCGGGCGCGGTGCAGTAACGAAACGTCACCGAAAGGGCGTGTGGTGTGGTCACCTTCTTCCCCAGGTAGTTGACCACGAGAATAGTTGACCACAGGGTCACCGGCGAGACCGCATCCGTTCCGGACAGGTTTGTCGACGGGACGGGAATTGGGACGGGACTCGACGTTCTATCGAGCGAATCCCGAGGAATGCGGATGACTCCGATAGTCGGCCGCCCGTCTGGCCTCCGTTAACCGCGGCGGGGGGATGGGGACGAGACACGGACGCGACCCGGGAAATTTGGCCGGAACCACGGGACGGGACACGTTGTTTTACCGGGCGAATCCCGACAGATTCTTCCGGAACTGCGCTGGTCGACGCCGGTCCGGAGTCCGTTCGGCTGGGACGGAACTCGCGGGACGGGACTCGGTCCTCTGAGCGAGCCGGTGCAGATCACGAATATCCGGCCGGTCAGATCTGTCACGCGGCGCCGACGATTAGGCCGCCGGCCGGACCCCGAAAATGCTCTCTCTGCTGGTGGTGGGGATCCGTTTTCATATAGGGGAGGGAAAGATCCCCAGCAGCCTTCGTTGCCGGCGTCCGCCATGGGCCGGGCGGCACGGTGGGACAAGTGGACCCGCCGGGACACTCGAAAAGTGGACCCGCCGTGACGGGACTCTCTGATTTGATATAAGGGGCCCCGCCAAAAGTGGTCCCACCGCGGGCCCTGAGTGGCAGGCCACGGCTCGCAGGCGGATCAGAGCGGCGCGGCGGGAAGATCGCCGGGGACGAAAAAAGGATCCCCGCCGGGCCGCCGGGGTGGGGATTCTCTTTTTCACTCAGGGGAGGGAACATCTCCGGCGCGCTGATCTACAATGCCGCGGTCCGAGCCCCGGAGGGATCCTCATGCAAGACGATGTCGTGGCGTTGTTCGCGTACGATCGCTGGGCCAATGCCAAGGTCCTCGACGCTTGCCGCAAGCTGACCGCCGAACAGTACGTCGCGGAGCCGGTCCCGGGGTGGTCGTCGGTGCGCTCGACCATCTACCACATCGCCTGGGTGACCGATTTCCACCTGCGCACGCTGGCCGGCGATCCGGATGACAGCATCCCGACCGAAGCCGACCTGGCCACGGTGGACGACGCGGCCCGGTTGCTGGAGCGTGCCTACCGCCGCTTCGAGGAGCTGCGTCCCACGCTCACGCCGGAGCGGCTCAACACCATGCTGACGCTGCGCGGGCGCGGCTCCACGTTGACTCTGCCGCGGTGGGCGATGCTGCGCCACATTGTCAATCACTCCACCTACCACCGCGGTCAGGTCGCCTCCAAGCTGAAACGGTTCGGGATCGAACAACCGATCTCCGACTTCTTCTTTTGGGTGATCGAGCAGATTCCCCAGGAGGCATAAGCCGCAACCGTGTACACTCAAGATCGCATCCGTCGAATTCAGTCGAAGATGAGGCCGGCATGACACCTCAAGCCCGAGCATTCTGGAACAAGTGGAGCTTGACGCTTGCGGGTTGCGCCGTGCTGCTCCCACTCACCATCTACCAGTTGTTTCATAACTGGGGCGAATGGTTGTTCCTGACCGCCTTGGGGCTCGGCTGGTTTGCCGTGGGGTACCGTTTCGTCCGAGACGTCAAGGACCTGAGACGAATTCACGATCGGAAGCCCGACCCCGGTTCCGCTTGACCGTCATCGCGAGATGCGCAAAAACAAAGCGGCACGGTCGGCTGACCGTGCCGCTTTGCGCTCCTTGACGAGAGCAAGCGAGGCCCGCGTTATTTGAGGCCTTTGGCCGTGCAGAAGGCTTTGAAGTCCTGCACGAACTTCTGGTTTTCGGGCGAGTCGATGCTCTGGAAGTAGTTCCAGGCGGCCAGGTGGCCGACCAGCGGCGGAACGTCCATCGCCCGCAGCTCGTCCTCGGCAACCGAGAACGCCATGATCGGGCAGTCGACGGCCGAGAGGCCCTGGTTGGCGAATTCCTTGTAGAACGGCACGTTGCTGTCGCCGTTGATCGTCGAGAGGACGCACGCACCGCCGCCCGAGGCGAAGGCCTTAATCTTCTGGACGATCGTCTGATAGTCCTGGTGGTGGAACGGCGTGTACTCTTCCACGATGTTCTTGTCCGGAATGCCGCGGAACTTGAGGTACGCCTTCAGCACTTTGTTGGCCGTGCGGGGGAAGACGTAGTCGGTCCCCAGGAGGTAGAACTTGCGGAAGCCTTCGTCGAGCATGTAGGCGGCGGCCGGGTTGAGCTGCTGGTTTGGCGGGGCGGCCGTGTAAAAGACGTTCTTCGACTGCTCTTCGCCTTCGTACTGCACGGGGTAGAAGAGGAGCGCGTTGAGTTCCTCGAACACCGGCAGCACCGACTTGCGGCTCACCGAGGTCCAGCAGCCTTCGACCATCGCCACCTTGTCCTGGCTGATGAGCTTGCGGGCCTTTTCGGCAAACAGGGGCCAGTCGCTCGCCGGATCTTCGATCACCGGCTTGATCTTGTAGCTCTTGCCGCCGACCTTGATGCCGCCGGCGTTGTTGATTTCCTCGATGGCGAACAGGTCCGCGTCCTTGAGCGACGTTTCGGAGATGGCCATCGTGCCGCTGAGCGAGTGGAGGATGCCGACGCGGACGGTGTCGTCCGACAGATCGGGGCTGGGATAGGTCTTGCCCGGCTGCGGGCCGCCCGTGGGCGCGGGGTAAATGCCGTCGGTGCCGGTCAGCTTCGGATCGTGGAGGTACTTTGAATAACTATCCGGCTTGACCAGGCCCTTCATCGCCTTGACGATTTTGAACTGGCCGTTGCGCTTGATCTCGCCGATGTAGACCGGCTTGTAGACGTGCTGGTTGACCGGGTCCATCTTCTTCTTGCCGCCCGGCGCGTTGAACTCGAGGCCATAAACGGCCTGGCGGACTTTGTCGACGTCGAAGGAATCGGCCTTTTCGCAGGCGGCCGCCCAGACCTTGATCCCGTAGTAAGCGGCTTCGATCGGGTCGTCGGCAACGCGACCGGAGATATCGGGCAGGTCTGCGCTCTTGGCGGTTTCGACGAACTCGATATCCGGATCTTCTTTGATTTCGATGGCGCCCTTCTTGGGACCCAGCGACAGGGCCGGCGCCAGCGTGCGCTGCACGTCGGCCGCCGAAGCCAGAACGGTGACCTTGCCCGCGGCGGAGGGCTGTTGTGCGTCGCTACGCACGCCGAAGCCCGCCAGCAGCACGCCGGTCCCCACACTCGCCCAAAAACAGAACTTCTTCATTACGCCTGTTTCCTTCTTAGAAAGAGAGCCCGAAGCAGAATCCGACCGTCCCTTCGCCAACACGGTTGCGCGTCCTTGCATCGGCCACGCGGACTGCGAATCATCTCGCCCATCCGAGCGGCGAGTCGAACCCGTGAAGCTGCAGCGCGTGCGACATTGGCTCGAACGTCCTGGTCCGGCGACTCGCCCGGAGCGCTCCTCGACGGCGGGACGGACTTCGAGACAGATGTTGAAACACGATACGGAGCGGGCGGCAGCGATTTTGGAGAAGCGGGCGAACGGCCCTTGTCAGCCCAGCAGCGCGCTTCAAAACCGGTCGCTTAAACGCGCCGGTTCGCTGGCCGCTCACCTCAATGGATTCAAATCGTCCAGGCAAAAAGCAATTTCAATGCCGCGAAATCTAGCGCAATCACCGACGCGCGCAGCGGATAGGCGTTTTGCGGCCGAATTCGAGCAGTTTGGTCTCGCGGGAAGCACTGATCATGAACTCACCCTTGAGCTCACTCCTTCCACCGTGGTGCACCGAATGGGCGCACTGCTGCATTTTGTTCGGGCATCGCGAGTCGGCCATTTGGTCAAAGATTACCGGTTCTCCGACTTGTGTCGGATTGACAGCACGCAGATAACTTAACACTGATTAGCCTATGCCCCGAGTTTGTGCGGGGACGCGCAACTTTGGATACTGTTTGAGACGAAAGGCCGTCGTAACACGTCCGCTCTGCAAGTGCCCTACGGAATGGTTCCACTCGCATGCACTCCGCCGAGGAATATCTCAAACCCGAAGTGATCCGCACGGTGGCCCGGCTCGATTTGCGAGCGCGGTTCATCGTCGAGGGATTCTTGAGCGGCCTGCACGCCAGTCCGTATCACGGCTTCAGCGTCGAATTCAGCGAGCACCGGCGGTACACACAGGGGGACGACCCCAAAGACATCGACTGGCTCGTCTACGCGAAGACCGACCGCTATTACGTGAAGAAGTACCAGGCCGAAACCAACATCACCGGCTATCTGACGGTCGATCTCTCCGAGAGCATGGGCTACACGTATCGGCAGAAACTGACCAAACTCGACTATGCGATTTGCCTGTCGGCGGCCCTGGGTTACCTGATGGTCCATCAGCAGGACCCAGTCGGCTTGCTGACGTTCGACGATCGCATTCGTCAGAGCCTGCCCGCCCGCAGCCGCCGCACGCAATTGGCCAACATCCTGGCGGTGCTCGCGCGGGCCAAGCCGGGCGGACCGACCGAAATCGCGCACAATCTCCGGCGGATCGCGGCCATGATCCGCCACCGCAGTCTGGTGATGCTCTTTTCCGACCTGCTCACCGACGCCGGGCCGGTCATCGAAAGCCTGCGGCTGTTGCGGCACGCCGGGCACGACGTGATCGTGTTCCACATCCTCGACGAAGCCGAAGTCACCTTCCCCTTCAGCGGGATGGTCGACCTGAAGGACCCGGAAACGGGCGAATCGCTGGTCGTCGACGCGGACGGCATTCGGGCCGACTACCAGGAAACGCTGACCGAGCTGCGGCAAAGATATCGCACTGAGTGCCAAAAGAGCCGCATCGACTATGTGGCGCTCGACACAAGCATGCCCTTCGACCGGGCCCTGGTCGAGTATTTGTTGCAGCGCAAAGCGAGGTTCTAGCCCAGCTGGCAAATTGCCCGGGCCATTCTAACGATCGCGGAAGGGCGGCCGAATGTGTTGACGCCGAAGGCGGCAGCCTTTGTCTTCGAGTGCGTGCCGCGGGCGCAAGCTCCAGCCCGCTCACTTTGCTTGACCGGCGCGTTTGTTACGGGAAGCAAATAAGCCCAAGTGCAGGCCGTTGCGTCTCTTGCAATGGGGTAATATCGCTTTTAAAGTGGATCCGAGAGCAGCCGGAAGGGATTGCGCCCAGTGACCGCTCTCACACGTTTTTTGATCACGTCGCCTCGGGAAAAATTTCCAAACGGCCCGCCGCAGCAAGGCGTAGTGTCGTGGGACGGGCACAGTTCCGTTTCGCGCGGCCTTGTGAGGAGTCGTTAAGTCGCGGCCGAGCCCGTCGGGGGGGTTCCTTTCCGAGAGGCGTTGATATCAAGCGGGGACGTCGGCGCGTTTCGGGCGAAGATCCGGGCCGATCTCTCGACAACATCTCTCTCCGCAGGCGGTGCAGTCCACTAGCAGAAGGGCTGCCACGCCTTCGTTTTATCGGCAATTCCGTATCCATTATCCGAACGCGTTGGGGAAGTCTCGATGGCTAGCGAGTCGGTCATTGAAATCAGCAATCTGACGAAAATCTATCGCGACTTCTGGGGCCGCCCCAAGGTGCGGGCCCTCAACTCGCTGAGCCTGGACGTCCATCGCGGCGAAGTCTTCGGACTGCTCGGCCCCAACGGGTCCGGCAAGACGACGACGATGAAGCTGCTCCTGGGGCTCTTGTTCCCCACCGAGGGCGAAATCAAGATCCTCGGCCGGCCCGCCGCCGACGTCGAAAAGAACGAGAAAATCGGCTACCTGCCGGAAGAGTCGTACCTCTACCGCTTCTTGAACGCCGAAGAAACGCTCGACTTCTACGGGCGGCTGTTCAAGATGCCCGCCTCGCAGCGACGTGAACGGGCCGACTCGCTGATCAAAATGGTCGGCCTGGACGGGGCCCGTCGGCGGCAATTGAAGGAATATTCCAAGGGCATGACCCGCCGTATCGGTCTCGCCCAGGCGTTGATCAACAATCCCGAACTCGTGCTGCTCGACGAGCCGACCAGCGGCCTGGACCCGATCGGCACGCGTGAAATGAAGGACCTGATCTTGCGGCTGAAGCAGGAGGGAAAAACGGTCGTCATGTGCAGCCACCAGCTGGCTGACGTGCAGGACGTTTGCGACCGGATCGCCATCCTCTACGCGGGTGAACTGAAGGTCTCGGGAAAAGTCGACGAGCTGCTGCAGGAGCAAGAACGAGACGCAAGTGCTCACGACGCGGCTCAGCGACAATGTGATCAAAGAGATCGAACAAGTCGTCGCCCGCAACGGCGGCCAGGTGCACAAAGTCGATCACCCGGCCGTTACCCTCGAAGATCTCTTCTTGCGGATCGTCAAGCAGAGCCAGGAGCGTCCCGGTCAGCGGTTCACCACGGACGCAGCGGCCCCCACGCGGCCGACCGACGGTGCCAAAACCGGGGCTCCGGCCCGTGAACCGGCTGCTGCCGGCGAGCAACACTGATCCCCCCCACGATTGGGGCATCCCGAACCCGATTGAACAAACGGCCGGAGCGCCGGCACCCTCTCAAACTCTTGGATTCTTCGAGCGCTCACCACGCTCGGTCCTTATCGGTGGTGTATGTCATTTGACCCTCTTCCGTTCGATGTTCTTCAGGGCGTCAGCACCTGGCTCAAGGTGATGATTGCCATCGTGGGGCTCGTGCTTGTCGTGTCGATCGCGGGCTCACTCGGTCTTGGACTGAGCGGTCCGGTTCGCGTGTTCAAGCAGCTCTTTAGCGCCATTCGCGACATTTCCGAAATCTCCCTGCGGCGCGTCTGGGCGCTCGCCGCGCTGACCGCCCGCGAAGCCATCCGCCGCAAAGCGCTGTTGGTGTTCGGGCTCTTTGCCCTGCTCTTCATGTTCGGCTCCTGGTTCCTCTCCGGGGGCGGCGAAAAGGCCGACATCCAGATTCAGCGGCACGTCGTCTTCGTCTTTACGGTAATCACCTGGCTCGTGCTTCCCGTTGTGCTGATGCTGGCCTGCTGGGGCATTCCCGAAGACATCAAGGCCCGCTCGATGCATACCGTCGTGACCAAGCCGGTGCGTCGCGTCGAAATTGTGCTCGGGCGAATGCTGGGCTTCGGCATGATCACGACCCTCGTGGTCGCCGTGATGGCGATTGCCGGCTTCATCTGGATCGATCGCCAGGTTTCGGATGAGGCCCACGGCCAGCTCGTTTGCAAAGTGCCGATCTACGGCAAGCTGTCCTTCCTCGACCGGCAGGGCAATCCAGCGTCGAGCGGCATCAACGTCGGCGACGTCTGGACGTTCCGCTCTTATATCGAGGGGTCGACGAAGGCGGCGGCCATTTGGGACTTCGACCGCTTAAGCGAAGCCTCGGCCATGCCCCTTCCGCCGGCCAAAGACGGTTCCGAACAGCGCGGATTGCGAGTCCAAACCGGCTTTGAATCCTTCCGGACCCACAAGGGCCTAATCGGCAGCGGCCTGTTGTGCCAGCTCACGCTGGTCAACCCGACCACGAACCTCCGCGTTCCCCTGCCCGCCTTCGAGGTGGCCGAATATCGGGGAGACGCAAACGTCACCCCGCTGCCCGCCATGCTGACCTATTACGACAGCGAAGCCCGCAAGAACAAGACGGCCGACCTGTTCAAGGACATCGTCTCCGACGGCCGACTGAAGATCGAAGCCCGCTGCCTCAACGGTGAGCAATTTCTCGGCATGGCCCGGCCGGACCTGTTCATTCGCACGGCCGACCGGCCGTTCGCCGTCGGCTACTTCAAGGCAGTCGTCGGCGTGTGGCTCGAAGCGCTCATCGTGGTGATGATCGGCGTGGCGGCCAGCTGCTTCCTCAAGGGGCCCGTTGCCACCTTGATGACGTTCGCGATGCTGATCGTCGGCGTGTCGTTCCGCGGCATGGTCGATAAGATCGTCTCGGGCGACCAGCTTGGTGGCGGGCCGACCGAGTCCATTTACCGCATGGTCACGCACTTGAACCAGACGGTCGACATGGACCTCAGCAAGACCGTGACCGGCACGATCAAGTGGACCGACTGGCTCGCCCAGCAAGGGATCTGGCTGGTGCAGCAAACGTTTCCGAACTTTAGCTACTTCAGCATGTCGGCGTACGTAGCCAAGGGCTTCGATGTCGACTTCCGGGCGGCGATTCTGCCCAGCATCGCCGTAGCGCTCGCTTATCTCATCCCATGCGTGCTGTTGGGCTACTTTGCCCTGAAGCTGCGGGAGCTGGAATCCAAATGAACCGACTGACTTCTCGGCAGCGGAAGCTGGTTTACCTCGGCGTCATCGTCGTGCTCTTGGTCCCCATCATCATCCTGGGGCGCCCCGCCTCGGGCACGGGTTCGTCGCGCGATCAGGGCGTTTTGGCCCAGCTTCGCACCAAGTACGACCTCGGCGAAAACCAGCTCGGCCAGGTCGACCCGACCAGCTCGGCGATGAATCTGGTTCTGCTCGGCTTTCGCGGCATCGCGGCCGACCTGCTCTGGTCGCAGGCTGACGAAAACGAACAGACGAAAAACTGGGCCGAACTGAAGGCCAACGTCGACGCCATCATCATGTTGCAACCGCACTTTGTGCGGGTGTGGCAGTTCCAGGGTTGGAACCTCGCCTACAACGTTTCGGCCGCGTGGGACCTGGTGGCCGACCGCTTTTTCTGGGTCAAAGAGGGGGCGAAGTTCCTCAAGAAGGGACGCGCAATCAACGAAAAGGTCGCCCAGATCCCGTACGAAGAGGGACGCGTGCTGGGAACGAAGATCGGCCGCGCCGATGAATGGAAATACTACCGGAAATTCTTCCGCAACGATCCGAATACGGAACTGTATAAGGGCGGCCCGGACAAAGATGTGAATCCGAAGGGGACCGACAACTACCTGGCCGCCAAGGACGTCTACCTGATCGCCAACGACCTGCAGGCGAAGTATCCGCAGTCGATCTCGATGCTCGACGTGCTCTTCCGCAGCTATCCGTACCGATCGCAATTGAACGAAGCCGACGCGCTGCAGCGCGAGGGGCATTTCGACGACGCCTCCAAGAACGCATGGGACGAAGGCTATCGCGAGTGGGTCGAAAAGTTCGGCCAGGAGAAATTCTTCGGGCCGGGGCAGATCGAGTACCACCTCGAAATGCAGCCGCGCGACGTTCAGGAAGCGTCCGCCGCCCAGAACACCGATCCCGACGAATTCGAGCACTGGGTGATGCGGATGCAGAATGAGACCCGCTACCCGTATTGGAAGTTCCGGTCGCAGGCGGAGTCGGCCCAGTTGATGGTCGACGCTCACAAGCTGATTTACGACGGCGAAAAGCTGTTCGTGCAGGGCAAACTGCCGCAGGCCAAAGACATGCTCTTCCGCGGCATGACTCTCTACGAGCAGTTGTTCAACAAGTACCCGGTGCTGGCCACGGACGACGAAGCCCTCGAAGAAGCGATCACGGCCGTCTATTATTGGCAGCGAATCCTCAAGCTGGAGTTCAAGCCGGTGCAAGCCCAGTATCCCCTGGCGGTCACCTACGAGAACCATAAGGGGATGCTTCCCCAGATCGAATCCCGCTTCAAGCGGGAAACGGGCCAGGACTGACTTTGCGAACGGCAATTGCGGAGCGGCAGCCGCCTGGAGGCGGAATTATCACCAGTCAGCCTGAACTCGACCTGTCCGCCGCACGACGCAATGCGGCGATTCGCCAGGCTTGCCTGTGTGCCAAGATCGCGGACGAATATCGCGGCCGCGATACGGTCGTGCTCGACCTGACCGCCGTCACGCCGATCTTCGACTTCTTCGTGCTGAGCACGGCCGGCAGCCCGCGACAGATGCGGGCCATTGCCGACGAGGTCCACCGCGTCCTCTCCGCGGAAGGCTCTAAGAGTTTGGGGACCGAGGGAACCGAGTCGGCCACCTGGTTGCTCCAGGACTACGGCGACATTGTCCTGCACGTCTTCACGCCGGCAGCAAGATCGCTGTATGATCTGGAGCACTTGTGGGCCGACGCGGTCCGAGTCGACTGGCAGGGCTATCTCGACAGCTCGAAAACGGCATGAATTTGCTCGCTCTCTTCCGGCGCCGCTTCGCCGCCGCCTTGTCGCCGCTTTCTGACGAGGCCCCCGAGCTGGCCAACCTCGTCAAAGCCGTCCAGGACCCGAAATTCGGCGATTACCAGGCCAACTGCGCGATGCCGTTGGCCAAGAAGCTGGGCGAGCCTCCACGCAAAGTGGCCGAACGCATCCTGGCAAACCTGGACGTGGCCGACTGCTGCGAGCCGCCGCAAATCGCCGGCCCGGGCTTCATCAATCTCACGCTGACGACGGCCTGGCTCGAGCGGGCGCTCGGAGAATTGGTAACCGACGAGCGCCTGGGCATGCCGCTCACCGACATGCCCAGGCACGTGATCATCGATTTCTCCTCCCCCAACGTCGCCAAGCCCATGCACGTGGGACATCTCCGTAGCACGGTGCTCGGAGCGGCCCTTTATCGCCTGTTCCGCTTCGCCGGCCACGACGTGCAGAGCGACAACCACATCGGCGACTGGGGCACGCAGTTCGGCATGATCCTCTACGGCTACAAGCATCTCCTCGACCGCGAATCGTTTGCCCGCGACCCGGTCGGCGAGCTGGCGCGGTTGTATCGCGAGGTCAATCGAATCGGCGAGGAAGACCCGAACGTCGCCCGCGGAGCCCGAGACGAGACGGCGCGGCTGCATGCTTTCGACAGCGAGAATGTCGCGCTCTGGCGGGAGTTCGTGCAGCTCTGTCAAAAAGCGCTCGATGCGATGTACGAGCGACTGGCAATTACGTTCGACATGACGCTGGGAGAAAGCGCCTACCACGACATGCTCCCCGGCGTCGTAGGTTCACTCGAAGAGCGAGGCATTGCCCAGGTGAGCGAAGGCGCGCTCTGCGTCTTCGTCGAAGAGAATGCAGCCCCGTTCATTGTCCGCAAGAGCGACGGCGCCTTTACCTACGCGACGACCGACCTGGCCACCATTCGCTACCGGGCTGAAACGCTCAAGGGACAGGAGTTCCTCTACGTTGTCGACGCCCGGCAGGCCGAGCATTTTCGCATGCTCTTCGCCACCGCGCGGCTCTGGGGCTACGATCAGCTCGATTTGCGTCACGTCAGTTTCGGCACGATTCTGGGCGAAGACAAACGCCCCTTCCGGACCCGCTCGGGAGACACCGTCGGCCTCGAGAGCCTGCTTAATGAGTCCGTCACGCGGGCGCGCAAGATCGTCGATGACAACGACGACTCCAAAGACACGCCCGAGCTCGACCAGCAGACTCGCGCGGTTGTCGCCGAGACCGTGGGCATCGGCGGAATCAAGTACGCGGACCTCCGCCACAACCGCGACAGCGATTACGTCTTCTCGTGGGACAAGATGCTGGCCGTCACCGGGGACACCGCAACCTACATTCAGTATTCCTACGCGCGGATCTGCGGCATCTTCCGCAAGGGAGGCATCGATCGCCAGGCACTCCGCCGCCACGACGCCGGCCATCCACCTGCGCTCTCCGGCCGAACGCCGGCTAGCCGTGCTTCTCTTGCGGTTCCCCGAAAGCATCGAGGCGGCGATCGAGGACTGCCGGCCGCACTTCGTGACACAATACGTGTTTACGCTGGCCGACGCCTTCACGAAGTTCTACGAAGAGTGCCAGGTGCTGAAGGAGACGGACGAGTCGCTGCGTCAAAGCCGCCTCGTCCTTTGCGATCTGGTCGCGCGGATGCTCAAAAAGGGGCTCTGGCTTTTGGGCATCGACACGTGCGAGCAGATGTAAGCTGAATCGGCGGCCCGCGCCGTTTGCAGAGGTGCGGCGAAATTGCTCGCGAGCTTATTTGCTCGTGTGGTGGACCTGGCGGCCGAAGATCATGCGGCCGGCGCTACTTTGCAGCATACTCGTCACGATGATGTCAATGTCCTGATTGAGCAGGTGGCTTGCCTGCTCGCACACAACCATCGTCCCATCGTCGAGGTAGCCGATACCCTGTCCGGCCGCTTCGCCTTCCTTCAGGATGCGGATACGGAGCCGTTCGCCCGGCAGGTAGCGGGGCTTGAGGGCGTTGGCGACGTCGTTGAGGTTGATGACCTCGACCCCCTGCACGCCGGCCACCTTGCTGAGGTTGAAATCGTTGGTGACGACGCGGCCGCCGATCCGCTTGGCGACTTCGACCAGCCGCTGATCGACGGACAGGCCCTGCGGGTCGTCCCCGCTGTTTTCGCGAACGCGCACGTCGGCGTGAGGACTGCTTTGCAGTTTGCTCAGCACCTCGAGTCCCCGCCGTCCGCGAGTCCGCCGCATGCGATCGGCACTGTCGGCGACTTCCTGGACTTCGCGGAGCACGAACTGCGGCACGACCAACTGCGAGTCGATGATCCGCGTTTCGACGAGGTCGGCGATCCGGCCGTCGATCAGCGCGCTCGAGTCGATCACCAGCGGGCGGTTGCCCTTCAGATCACGAGAAAACTCGACGTACGGAATCAGGAAGCGAAAATCGTCCTTGGTCTGCAGCAGGAATGACGTGCAGGCGTATGGAACCGACAAAAACAGGATCATCTCGATGATCCGAATGTAATACGGATCGACCATCAGACCGGTCAAAACGGGATCGAGCACGCGCACCAGCAGATAAACCAGGAGCACGCCCACCACCAGGCCGAAGTAGATCGACGAGATGATTTCGATCCGCTTTTTGACGACCAAGACGTCAATCAGTGGCACGATCTGACTGACCAGAAACAGCACGCAGAAGGCGACGATCGGGTGCTGATCGACGAACCAGGGAGCCCCGACACTGGGCCGCAAGAGAGCGACGATCACCCACACGCAAATCAGGGCGTAGACGAAGCGCACGGCGAAGAGAAGTGGGCTGGGGCGGCGCAAAGTCGGCGTCATGAAGAGTTCGGATTCCGGCGGGGTTGAGGAGCGTGTGTGGGCTCGAGAGGTCGAGTGCTCGCCATCATAGGAGAGGCGCGGGGGGATTGCTATACGGTAATCTACGCACTCTGGGGCGATTTCTCGCCAGCGTGAATCGCCGATAAAGTCGTAACGATCCTGCCGAATTTACCGGCGACGGATGGGGGTCATTCGCCTGTGGCCGAGTCCGATTTCAGCATCGCGTAGAGCGCCTCGAGCGATTGAGAAATCACGCGCACGTCGTCGATCACGGACATGAAGTTTGTGTCGCCGTTCCAGCGCGGCACCAAGTGCCAATGCAGGTGGCCCGGGAGACCAGCGCCCGCCGCCCGTCCGAGATTGAGACCAATATTGAAGCCGTGGGGCTGCAAGAGGCGGGCGTAAACGCCGGTGAGCCGCCGCAACTCGTGCTGACATTCCAAGAGTTCGCCGTCGTCGAGTTCATCGAGCGTGCCCTTGTGGGCCAGTGGCGCCACCAGCACGTGGCCGTTGTTGTAGGGAAAGCGGTTGAGCACGGTGATCGTGTGCTCGCCGCGGCTCACGACAAAGTTCTCCGCGTCGCGGGCTTCCTCGCGATAGCGGCAGAGAAAGCATCCCTCGGCCGTCGGCTCGCTGTCTTTCGCGCCGGCCACATAGGCCAGGCGCCAGGGTGCCCAGAGACGTTCGTGCGACACGCGAGTTAGCCTTGCTGCTTCGTTCGACGGAACTGCCCAACGGCCGCCCAAGCGTTGCGGAACAGTTCCCCGCTGACGAGTTGCGACGTCCACGTGGGCCGAGCGGTCGCAAAGTTGGTCCAGACTGCCTGGCGATAGGGGGCCGAGGTCTCCCGCACGAGGGAATAGAATCCCTGCTCGCGAACCGCCCGCAGCCCCGCCGCATAATGACCGAGGACCTTGCGATTGAACAGACCGCCGGCCACCTGCACGCCGGTGAGTGTCCCGTTTGCCACTGCACCGACCTTCTGCAGCATGTTCATGGTCAGCGCGCCGGAGACGCCCAACAGGCTGACGTTCTCGCGCGCGGCGATCGCCCGCATCTCGTTCCACTGCTCGGCCAGTTCCTGCTGCGGCAAGAGCGCGGTTAGGTCGGCCGTCTTGATTTTCTCGACGCTCGACTTGAGCTCGGCAAGCGACAACGGAGGGGTAGCGATCATTGTGGCCGTCTCGCCTGTGGCCGAACGAATCGCGTCGAACGAGATCCTCCACTCGATTAATGGTCGAGTCCGGGCGGATCAGCCCTCGTTGACGCAACTCGGCCGCCAGCTCGTTGAGATAGACCTTCGAGCCATAGGCCACGTCGCTGACGACGGCAAATACCCAAATGGGAGACAGATGCAGCGTCGCCAGGCCAGCCAGATCGACGAAGTTGCCGACGGCCTTGCGGGCCAGAAAATTATCGACGTTCGGGGCCTCGCCGGGTCGAGCTTGCTGCTCGACCCCGCCGATGTCCTCGGTCAAAAAGTTGAGCGAGCTGGCGATGACCAGCTCATAAACTTTCGAGCTTTGGAAGGCTTGGGGAACCAGCGCATGGGCCGCCTCGCGGGCCGCGCCGGCTGTGACGCCCACCGTGCTGCGGACGACGCGCTCGGGCAGGCTGAGTGTGTACAGCAGAAACCGCGACAACCCGGCCTCCGGTTCGCCGGACGGGTTTTCGGCAACGTTTGGCGCGGTGGGAGCCGACATCAGAGTCTCTCTGAGGGGAACTTATCCCCGACGCCAACCGAATTCCCGGGGAATTTGGCTCGGGCACGGCTTCGGCGTCAGGCAATGCGCAGTAGAATACCAGACCCCCGCATTTTGGCGAGATCGGCCCTTGCGGCCGGCTGCGCGGGGCATTTAGAGTAGAATTTGCGGGTCGATTCGCTCGCGGAGGGTCCGGAATTGACGACCAAGAACTCGATGGCGCTGGCGATGATTGTGCCGGCCGTTCCTGCGGCGCTGCTCGGCTTTTTTCTCGTCACGAGCTTCTTGAGGCAGCTCGATCCACTGCAGAAGCAGGGGACGATGTACGTCGCACTGTACGGCACCACTTTGGCCGCCTGTGCTGCCGTGCTCTTTTTGCCGCTGGCCGTGCTGATCTTCGGGCCCCGTTCGGCCAAGGCGCCAGCAGCTCCCAAGGGCGCGGCTGACAAAGGCGGCTCCCAAGAGCGGCACCGTCCCGGCGACCGGCGAGGAAGAATCCGTTGGCTGACGAGTCGGCCGAATCGCTGGGCGATAAAGAGTCGGCGGCGGCCACTGCCGGGCACGGCATGTCGACGGGCGAGTTGGAGGTCGTCGAACCGACCCCCTCGATGGACAACATCGCCGCCTACGACGATGAAGTCCTGCCCCCCTCCGGCGAAATGCCCGCGTTCGAAGAGGAAGAGTTCGCGTTCGACGAAGAAGAGCCGGAACCGCCGAAGAAAAAGAAGAAGTAAGCGTCGGAGCGCGGACGGGCCGCCTCACGCAGGCTGAATTCATTCGGTCATTCTCTCGTCCTTCGGGCTTCGTTATTCGCTCAGCACTCAGCTGCTCGCGCTACGATACGCGCGGAGCGACGAGCGAAAGACGGCCCGCGAAATCACCAGCCCCAGCGCGGCCGCCGCCAACGCCACCAGCGTGAGCCAGGACGGCGTGAGGACTTTTGCCAAAAGCACGCGGGACGGCACGGTGACGACGAGCAGAATCGGAATCATGAACGAGAACGTGAACTGCAGCGCGTCGCCCGCCAGCGAGCCGCTATAAATCTCGCGCGGATAGCGGGCAAAGATGATGATGTAGAACCAGAAGTCGTAGAGCCCGGTGTTGCGGCCGAACCACACGCTCGTTGAGGCCAGCATGAGCATCAGGCTGTAAAAAAACGCGACCCCGACCGCCACAAACAGCACGTACATCGCCACGCGGACCGGATCGATCGGCCCGCCGATGCGAACCAGGGCGTATCCTAAGAGCCCCAGGGCCAGCAGTGCCTGGTTCAGCATCGCCAGCTCCATCTTCTCGAACGAGATCAGGAACTGCGGGTCGATTGGCTTCAACAGCACGAAATCGAGATTCCCGGTCCGAATGAGTTCACTGAAGTTGGCGCAGTTGGGCATGAAGAACGTTTCGACTAGCGAGTTGATCAGCATGCCGGTGGCCAGGAACGCGAAATATTCGGGACGCGTCCAATCGTCGATGGCGTTGACCTGGCGATAAATGATCTCGAACAGCGCCACCTGCGCCACGAAATAGAAGAGCCGCGTGACGATCGTGATCAGCAGGTTGCTGCGAAACGTCATTTCGCGAACGAGCGAATTGCGAAAGAACGTCGCGAAGACGCGGAAGTAGTTGGCGCCCTTCGCAGGCTGCGGCGCGGCGACGGCCACCGACGGGTCGAGGGCCATCCCTTCAGTCGACGAACTCGACACCGCTATCCCCCTGCTCGATCCGGCCAATGATCGCGTGTTCGACACCGCTCGCGGCCAAGCGAGCGGTCACCGTGTTCGCCTGCCGTGCGGCGACCACCAGCACGAAGCCGATCCCCATGTTGAAGGTCTTCCACATTTCGGCATCGGCGACCGACCCGAGCGACTCGAACCAGGAGAAAACGGCCGGCGGCGTCCACTTGCGGCGGTCGATCAGCGCCCGACACCCCTCCGGCAGGATCCGCTCGACGTTGTCGACCAGGCCGCCACCGGTGATATGGGCCATTCCGTGCACGGCCTGCTTGCGGGGCGACGCCGCCAAAACGTCGAGCACCGACCGTACGTAAATCCGGGTCGGCTCCAGCAGGGCCTCGCCGACTGTGCGGTCCAATTCGTCGATTCGATGATCGGAACTCAGCCCGGCCCGTTCGACAACTTTGCGGACCAGGCTATAGCCGTTGGAATGAAACCCGCTCGAAGTCAGGCCGATGAGTTTGTCTCCCGGCTGAATCGCCTTGCCGTCAATGAGCCGACTGCGTTCCGCCACGCCGACGCAGAAGCCGGCCATGTCGAAGTCGCCCGGCCCATAGACGCCGGGCATGATCGGCCGTCTCGCCCCCTAAAAGAGCCATCCGCGCTTCGATACACCCATCGGAGACGCCCTGCACCAGGTCGGCCAGGCGTTTAGGGTCGTCTCGATCCATGGCGATGTAATCGAGAAAGAAGAGGGGCTCCGCCCCCAGGCAGAGCACGTCGTTAACGCACATCCCGACGAGGTCGATGCCGATCGTCGAGAAGCGATTCAGAGACGCGGCCACCTTCACCTTGGTGCCGGCTCCGTCGGTGCCCGAGACGAGCACCGGATCCTTGTAGCGCCGCGGCTCGTTTCCCGCAGGCATCGTTCAGGCGAAACAGGCCGGCAAAACCGCCGGCCAGCTCGATCACGCGGCCCGTATTCGTGCGCCGCATGAGGTCCGGCAGTTTGCCCATCGCCTCGGCATAAAGGCCCAAATCGACGCCCGCATCCTTGTAGGTGAGTTGTGCCATGGCCGGATCATATCGAAAGAACGATCGCGAGTCTTGCCGCCGTCTGTGCAAGACGGCGGGCGGGTCACTTGGCCGCGAATCCGGCAGCGCGCAGAGCCGCGAGATACTCGGCGGGCGTATTGACGTTAACCAGCGATTGCAGTTCCGGATCAACGGCTTGGAGCTCCGTGCCCTCAACGATTCGGACGTCGCACAGCCGCACAAATTCAGTCAATCCGCGACGGCCGGCGGCCAGAAAGTGGTGCACGCGTTCCGCGCAGGTGGTTCGGTAAACGGCCGCCAACGGATGATCGCGTTCCTGGTCCCGCACGACCGCCACTTCATGCGTCCCCAGCGCATCGATCAACGCTCGGATCAACGCGGCATTGAGGAGCGGCACGTCGCACGAGGAAACGTACGCGGCATAGGCTGAGTCGCCGAGCGCCGTCAGTCCAGCCGCCAACCCGGCAAGCGGACCCTGCGCGTCGATCTCGTCGCGAGCGACAAGCGTCACCAGCGGCAACGCGGGCAGCTCCTGACCGGCCGCCGCGACGACGACCACGGGCGATACGACCTCGCCGACGATTCGCACGACGCGGCCAAGCATCGTCTCGTCGCCAAACGGCAGCGACAGCTTGGGACGGCCCATCCGCGCGCTCTGTCCTCCGCAGAGCACGATTCCACCCACGCGCGTCGTGCCGATGCTTTCCACATCTTTCTTCTATCTCGGCAAGTGGTCGCTGTCAGCCGACGCTCCGTGCTTTCGACAGACTGACGTCCGACGCAGGCCCGCATTGCACTCGGGACGCGAAGCCTGGGCGCACTGCCAGCTGGCAGCCCCGCTGGTGATCGGCTAGATTTCAAAACGTAAGCCGGCCTGCGATCGGCCGTTCAACTGGCACTCTGGAATTGCGGATGGTTGTCTCGCCTGGAACGTTGGACCGATTCTCGCGCCGACATCTCTTGCAGGTCGGCGGCCTTGGACTGCTCGGCGTGACCCTGCCGCGACTGCTCGAGTCGCAGGCACGGGCCGCCGCGTCTGGAATCGTCCCCAAGGCCGATGCCTGCATCCTGCTCTTCCTCAACGGCGGGCCCAGCCATCTCGACATGTGGGACATGAAGCCCGGAGCGCCGGACGGCATCCGCGGGGAATTCAGTCCCATCGCCACCTCGCTGCCGGATTACCAGGTCAGCGAGCACATGCCGCGGCTGGCGCGGCACATGCATCGGGCCACGATCGTGCGTTCGATGCATCACGGCGTGAACAACTCCCACGCGGCCGCGGTTTATGCTTCGCTCACCGGGCACGACCGGGGCGAAATTGGCGGCGGAACGCAGCCGACCGACTACCCGTCGACGGGATCGCTCGTCAGCCTGTTGCGACCACCCGCGGTCCCCGTGCTCTCGCACGTCACGCTGCCGTATATGACGAAGGAAGGCGCCGGCGGCCCCCCGCAGCCGGGATTCTTTGGCGGATTCTTGGGACACGCCCGCGATCCCCTCTTCGTGCTCCGCGATCCGAACGCCAAGGATTTCGCGGTACCGGAACTGACACTGCAAGCCGACATCAGCGCACAGCGCCTCGAGGTCCGTCGGGCCTTGTACGAACAGCTACAGAGTAACGTGTCGGCCCAGTTCGGCGGCAACTCGGCGGCTTCGATGAGCGCGTTTCAGGCGAGAGCCATCGACCTCTTGACCGCGCCGGCCACTCAGCGCGCGTTTCAGAATCTCACGCGAACCGGACAAAGTTCGCGACGATTACGGACGCAATATCTATGGCCAGAGCGTGCTCCTGGCCCGGCGGCTGATCGAAGCGGGTACGCGCGTGGTCACGATCTCCTGGGCGCCGGACGCCAACGCCACCTGGGACACGCACGGTAGCAACTTTGTCAGTCTCAAGAACGTCCTCTTGCCGCAGCTCGACGCGGCCTGTTCACGCCTCGTCAGCGATCTTGACCAGCGCGGGCTGCTGGAGCGGACGATCGTCGCGGTCTTTGGCGATTTCGGGCGTTCCCCCAAGATCAACGGTAGCAATGCGGGCCGCGATCATTGGAACTATTGCTACAGCCTGATGATGATTGGCGGCGGCTTCCAGAAGGGGCTCGTGTACGGCACGAGCGACGGCATCGGGGCCTTTCCCGCCAGCAACGCCCTGATGCCAGGCGACGTTGTGTCGACGATGTACCACCTCTTGGGCATCCCGCACGACGGCCAGGTCCGCGACGCCTTCGGCCGCCCTTATCGCATCGTCCCCAGCGGCGACGTGATCAACGACCTCATCGCTTGATTTACCCGGTCATAGCCGGCGAAATCCGCCTTCTGGCAAATCTCCGGGGCGCGCGTTACAACCGAGAGCGTTGGCAAGCGGGGTCCGGTTTCGCGAGCGCGGCGCAGGGAGCGGCGAGCATGGGGCTGTTCAGCGGCACAAAAGATTGGAACGTGGTGGCGGTCCTCTATGAAAAGAAGGGCCACCTCCAAGTCAACGGCAACCGTGCCAAGGGGGGCGATGCCGAGAAGGTGCGGGACGTCGTGAAGCGGCACTCGCGCGCGGTCTTTTGGGCCGTCTTCAATCAGAAGCGGAGTTTCATTGAAGGCGGGCCGGGAGCGGGCCGCGAGTTTATCTCGCTCGAAACGCTGCAATACATCGAAAAACAAATTGCCAAGGCCAAGCCTGTCTCGCAGGTGCTGACGTTGCTCGAAACGGGCAAGACCGACAAAGCAGCGACCGGTTGGGAAATCGCGCCGCAGCCCTCCGCGTCCAGTGAGGAATAGGCCGCCGGTTTCTACGACCGTTCTGATCGGCCGCCGAACGCGTCGCACACGATCAGGCGTTCGACGCGTGTTATCATGTGGGTCGAGGAGAACGGCCCATGACCGCGATCGAACATCGTCCCGACGTCGCCGCTTTACCCGCGCCGGATGAAGAGCCGCAAAGCCCCTTCGACACGCACCGCGTCGAGAATCAGCCGCCCGCGCTGGAGAACTACAACGTATTCACGAGCGACGTCGCGCTGCGCGAGGCCGTCTCCCGTGAAGGGGGCGCCTGGGGCTTCGACCGCCTGACTCGCTTCGGCGACGCGATCGGGAGTGCGCAGGTCATCGCTTGGGGCTTTCAGGCCAATCGGAATCCGCCCGTGCTGCGGACGCACGATCGCTTCGGCCACCGCATCGACGAGGTCGAGTTTCATCCGGCCTGGCACGAGTTGATGAAAATTGGGGTCGAGCACGAAACGCATGCGCTCGCCTGGCGTACGCCGAAAAACGGGGCGCACGTCGTGCGGTCCGCCCTCGGCTTCCTGCAATATCAGCAGGAAGCAGGCGTTGGCTGTCCGCTCACGATGACCTTCGCCGCTGTCCCCGCGTTGCGGAAAGAGCCGGAGCTGGCCGCCGAATGGTTGCCACGAATTACGTCGAATGTCTACGACCCCCGGTTCATTCCGGCTGCCGAGAAAAAGGGCGCGCTCATCGGCATGGCGATGACGGAAAAACAAGGCGGTTCGGACGTCCGCTCGAATACGACCCAGGCCCGACCGCAGGGGCACGACGGGTCAGGAAGCGAATATCTGCTCACCGGACACAAATGGTTCTGTTCGGCGCCGATGAACGACGCCTTCCTCACGCTGGCCCAGACCGACCGTGGCCTGACCTGTTTCTTCGTCCCGCGCTGGCGGCCGGACGGGCACCGCAACGCGTTTGCCATCCAGCGGCTCAAGGACAAGCTCGGAAACCGCTCCAACGCATCGAGCGAGATCGAATATCGCGACACGTGGGCGCAACGAGTGGGCGAAGAAGGCCGCGGTGTCCCCACGATCATCGAAATGGTGAATCACACGCGGCTCGATTGCGTGGCCGGCTCGGCCGCCTTGATGCGGCAAGCACTGGCCCAGGCCATTCATCACGCGACTTACCGGCGGGCCTTCGGCAAACGCCTGATCGAGCAGCCGGCCATGCAAAATGTGCTGGCCGATCTGGCGCTCGAGTCGGAAGCGGCCACCTCCCTGATGACGCGGCTGGCGCGGGCGTACGACCGCGCAGCGACTGATGAGCAGGAACGGGCCTTCGCGCGGATCGCCACGGCCGTCGGCAAGTTCTGGGTCTGCAAACGCTGCCCGCCCGTGGTCGGCGAAGCCCTCGAATGTCTCGGCGGCAACGGCTACGTCGAGGAATCGATCCTGCCGCGGCTTTATCGCGAGGCGCCGCTGAACTCCATCTGGGAGGGTTCGGGCAACGTCATGTGTCTCGACGTGTTGCGGGCCATCCAGAGAGAGCCGCAGTCGCTCGCGGCCCTGCAAGGCGAGCTGGAATCCGTCAGGGGGATGGACACGCATTACGATCGGCTTTTGGAGCGACTGAAACGGGAACTCACGTCGCCCGACGAGATGGAAAATCGGGCGCGTCAAATCGTCGAGCTGCTGGCCGTCGCGCTTGAGGCCGCGGTCCTGCTCCGCGCCTGCGTCCCGGCGGTCACCGAAGCCTTTCTTGCCACACGCGTCGCTCGCGGCGGCGGGCAAATCTACGGCACGCTGCCCAGCGGCACGAACTGTCTCGCCATCCTCGAGCGGGCGCGGCCGGTGCTGAATTGAGTCGCTCGTGGCCTCGATCAAGGATCGGCACCGCGACCTCGGTCCCTGCCCCTTAGTCTGCCAACCAAACCATGAATAAAGCGTTCGTCCGCGATCCGGAACCGACCATCGAACGCTGCCCGCGCTGTGGAGCGGCTGGCCAGCCGGTCGGCAGCGTGATTTTGGACGCCTTCGTGCGTCCCGAGTCGCGCAATCAGCTCGGGGCGGAGGCCTGCTTTTGTCCTACGGCCACGTGTCCCGTAGCCTATTTCGATGCGTTTGATCGGCTGGTCGAAGTCCTGCAGCTCGCCCGACCCGTTTATCCGAAGGACCCCGAGGCGCCGATCTGTGGCTGCTTCGGTTTTACCTGTGCCGAGATCGACGAGGACCTGCGCGAAGGAGTCGCAACACGAACGCGGGCCCAGCTCGAGCGAGCGCGATCCTCTGACGCCCGCTGCTCGCAGGCGGCGGCCAGCGGGGCCTCCTGCGTGGCCTCGGTCCAGAGCTACTTCATGCAACATCGCAGCCGCGACTAGTCGCCCTCTGTTCGAGAGCCTCGCGCGGAAACGACGTGCGGGTTTAAGCCTTCGCCAAGGCACGGTGCGTCCCGTGCTCTCTCGTCACGCGCATGCTCAGAAAGATCCACGGTCCGGGCCCAAGGATCGAAAGACGAAAATACCGCGTGCTTTGCAGTTTCAGGCCGAGGGCCGGGAAGTATTCGGAGTAAGTGTAGATTTTGTGCAAAGCGCACAGCCCCAACATCCAATGGGAAACGTTTGCAACGGTGTAATAGAGCCAATGCCGGAACCGCAGCACGATGTTCCCGCGCGGCGAGGCAAAGTCTGCGATGACGAGATCTCCCCCGGGACGGACCAGCGAAACGAGCCGAGTCAGCATTCGTAACATCGCGGGTCGCGAGAAGATGTTCAGGAAGAAGTTCGATACCACGACATCAAACGGTTCGTCCGCCTCGAATTCCATGATGTCGGCGCAGACGAATTCCCCCGGCAAATCGGCCGCCTCGAACCGCTGACGGACGATTTCGATCATGCTGGGTGACAAGTCGACGCAGGTCACCTCGACACCACGACGCACGGCCTCGAGCGCTTCCTCGCCCGGTCCGACGCCGACGTAGAGGACCCGCTGCCCGGCGGCATATCCTCGATCTGGGACAGCCGGGTGGCCAGATTCTGCCCGCCGGTACACAAGGCGGTCAGCCGTTCGTAGATCGGGGAAATCGATTCGTAACTGCGGGCAATTTGTTCGCCCGACGAATGTGGCTTCGCCTGGACCTGAGCGGCCATCACGCGTCCCCCCCGGAGTTGTCCTCGGCCTCAACTGAGGCTCACTAGGCCTGATGAAAAGGTAATCAGCACATGCCCACATCGACCGCAGCAAGGTCCGCGACAGGGGGGAGCGTCGCGGTGGGGTCGTCAGTGTTCGGTTGCACTTCATCGCGAGGATAAAGCAGTGGACGGGGAGGAAAGATCGACGAGAATCCGGCCTTGAGAACCGCCCGCATCGTCCAGCGGCCACCCTTGACGAAAATCGACAACGGCACCTGGTAGCAGCCGAGCTTGTCGTGCTTGAGCGCGTCGGTTGTCTGACCGATGCAAATCTCTTGCGCACCGTGCCGAAATGCGGTGTCGATCGATTGATACAAGAGGTTGAAATAGACCTCCGCTTCGGCGTTCACCTCGTAGTCGACTCCCAGCACCATTCCATGGAACGTCGTCTCGGAGACAAGCGAGAGGGAGAAGCCGACGATTTCCTCGCCGCGATAGATCAACGTGAAGACCGTGTTGTCGGGCATCCGTCGGGCCAACTCCCGAGGAAACTCGAGAGGCAATTGCTCGAATTGAACGTCGGAACGGTCAGCGACCGCCTTGTACAATTTGTGAACCGCGTCCGTGTAAACATCCGCAACTCCGTCGCGACCGTACAGCTCGACAACCCGCAACCCGTTTTCCGGGAGCCTTTTTTGCGACCGGCGGATCGGCCGGCGTTTCTTCGACGGAAATCGGGACAGGTAGTCGGCGAAGTCGCGCGATCCGGGCTCGACGCGGTTCATCGGGAAACTATCGGCACGGCGGTAACCGAGCGACTCCAGTGGCTCCAGGTCCGAGCAGCCTGCTTCATCGATTTCTTTGAAGAGAATCAGGCGGGCCCACTCGCGCCGCGCGAATTGACACGCCACCCGATCGAGGCATCGCAGCACGGCCGCGCGATCGGCCTCGGGCGTGAAGCGAACGTGGCTTTGTCCGGCCGAAACAGGCAGGCCGCACAAGATCAACTTGCTGCGGAACAGCCACGGCGCCACACGTTCCAGGCCAGCCACGACTTTCTGCACGCGGCCCTTCGCCAAGGAGGCGCCGCCGATGCTGTAGGAACTTAGACAGGCAATTGCCATGGGCCGACGTCGGCCATCTCGCACGATGACGTGCCGAAAGCGGCACGCCTTGGCAAACCCGATCTCGACGGCTTCGATGAAGCGCGGATCCATGAACGGATCGCTCGCCGCGTCCCGGAGGCTGTTCCATTCGCCCGGGTCCACGCGGCCGATCGAATCGTAGACCTCAAATTGATAGTCAGCGCTGTCCATCGCCTTGAGCCGTTCTTCGTGGTCAGTTACCGATCAGGCGCGAGCGTTTGCCCGCGCGGCTCGCCGCCCTGCACCGACTCAATGAACTTCTGATCCGGCGACGACGTGAGACGGATCTCGCCTCTTGCGAACGCCGTCCGTCGGACTCTGCGAGATCTCCGCCGGCTGAGGCCCGGTCAGAGGCGACCGCGGGTGAGCGGCAAGATGTGCGCGCTCTCGACGCTTGAAATGCTTCTGGATGAGACTCAAACACGTTCGCTTCAAGCTGAAGTCCAGCATGCCGCTCATGCGGACCAACGCCAACCCAGTGAGCAAGGTCGTGCCGGGAAGGGCACAGATGTAACGCCCCTCATAACGTGGACGGAAACGACTCTTGAAATGGTAAATGCCTGCGAAGTCGAACAGGAAGTTCAGATACTTCAGACCGATGGTGAACGCGTGACGCGTCATGGCGCTATCGCCCTTGAGCGGTTGTTCACAACCAACCGCGGGAACGAGGCAAAGTGAAACCGCCTCGATCCCTTCGGACTTCATCCGCGTCATCGCCACATGAAAGAGATGGGGAACGACACCGCGGACGGCATCGCTGCGGTGACGATACATCTCGAACGACCAGTGCATACCGTTTCGGCTCGGAAGGGCGATCAGAAACCCCTCGATGCGTTTGGGAGAATCGCCGGAGTAGGCAACGAACAGGCGTCGACGACCCCAGCCATTCTCATCGAGCTGACCTTCGAGCAGCCGGATTGCGCCGGCGTGAGATTTGGTCGCCAGATGCTCGTCGGAAACCGCGCGTAAGTCTTTGATGAGCGACGTCCACGCGGCATCATCCATGTCTTCGCGACGATGTTCGATGACGCTGATGCCCGCCCGACGGCAGTAGTTGGTTTGGCGACGCACCCACTCGAACTGCTTGCCGGACCAGGTGCAGGTTTGCAGGTCGACGTACGGTTCTTCACCCCATTTCGTCACTTGAAAGCCATGCTCGCGAAACAGAGGGGCGTCTTCCTCGGTTACGTTGAAACAAGTGACGAGCAGCCGGTGCGAACGGGCGAAGGCGACGAACTCGCGCAACAACTGCGGCTTATCTTCATCGCGTGCGAGAAGTCCCCCGATGACCTTCACATACCGGCCCAGCCGCCGATACGACACGAGGCCGCGGCGATCTGTCGACCAGAATCGTTTCCATCCGCTTTCGGTCGCGAAGTACGAATCGTAGACGGCTCCGCAAGTGAAAGCCTGATGCTCGACTCGCAGCCATCGATTCGATTCCAGGCTCTCTTGCGGCCGAGTCAGAATCGTCTGATCGCAATCGGATGCGGGCTCGTCTTCCGTCGCGACCCGTTCGCTCCTAATCGTTCCATTCGTTGGCTCGAGCAACGTGTCGAGTTGGGGATCGGAATCCGACAGCGCGTTGCCGCTCGTGCGGGAGCGCCAAACCTGGACAGCCCAGGAGCGTTGACCGTTCAGATAGTTGTGGGTTGAAGTCACCGTGTCCGTCATCCCCTCTCCAACTGACGTCGGATGGCGGCAGGCTGTAATCCGCCTGCCCCCGTCCGCTTCGCGGATTCAATCGGCCCATCAATCCGTGAAAGGGGCGCGACGGTGAGAACAAAACGAGCTGGAATGAACCTGGCCAGCTTCCATTGAACGGAGCGAAGAGCTCCAAGAAGAGCGATTCGCGAGGAGCCGTTGTCCCCCCGCGCCCCGCTTTGGAAACGCCTCACGGGGCGATCGCCCCGGAAAGGCAAAAATGCGGCAAACTCGCATCAGACCGAATTGCGATTGGACATTTCTCCAGCGCGTGTAGGTCCCGAAATAGACCTTCTGCGCCTCGCCGCGTTTACGAGAGGACTCTGGTCCGCTCGAGGGGGCCTGCAGGAGCCCGACGCGGCTTGAGAAACCTTCGCCGTCGAAGCGATCGTGGCTGGAAGTCACCGTGTCGGTCATCCCCTTCTCGAACCGATGTCGGTGGCTGCAAGATGACTCCCATCTGCTGCCGTCCGATTAGCCGCGGATTTGATCGGCCCATCAATCCGTAGAAGGGGCGCGACGGTGCGAACTCAAAGGTTGGAAAGACTTTTGCCAGCGTCGTTTGGGTGCAGTGCGGATCGCCGGGAAAAGCGACTCGACAGGAGCAGTCCGTGTCGGTGGAGCCTCCGATGCCCAGCGACGGCTCTACGTCCGAAAAGGCAACTCATTCAACCGACTTTATTCAGAACCTGTAATCGAAGTCAAGGACGCAGTTTACGTGATCAGAAAATCCTAACATCAGGTCTCGAATCGACCTTGATGCTCCGGCATGTTGCGAAAAAGCATTTCGCGATGGGGCCGAGTCGCAACGTCTCCGCGCGAACCTTCCTCGATCGGCCACCTCGATTAGCCGAAACTGGCTTTGGTTCCGGCTGCGTGCTAACGTAGCGTCCCTCGACCGACCGGAGTTTTCGATGTCCGAGACAAGCCAAAATGGTCCCGACTTCTCCAAGGCGGACCTCATTCCCGTCATCGCGCAGGACGACGCCTCGGGCGACGTTCTGATGCTGGCGTACATGAACGAGACGGCCTGGAAGGAAACGCTCGCCACGGGACGAGTCTGCTATTACAGCCGCAGCCGGCAAAAGCTCTGGCGCAAGGGCGAAGAAAGCGGCAACGTCCAGGAGGTCAAAAGCATCTTCTACGACTGCGATGCCGACACCATCCTGATCCGCGTCAATCAGATCGGCGGTGCTGCATGTCACGAAGGTTACAAGAGCTGCTTCTTCCGCAAACTTGACCCGCAGACGGGTCGCGTCGAGGTGATCGGCAGTCGTCTGTTTGATCCGAAGGCCGTCTACAAGAAGTAAGCGCGGACCGAGGGGCCGCGCGAGGATGATGCATGCCGGAACGAAAGCTGAAACTGGGCATCCCGGCTGGGAGCTTGCAAGAGGCGACGGCCGCGCTGTTCAAAAAGGCCGGTTACAACATCACGTTCTCGTCGCGGTCGTATTACCCGCAGATTGACGACCCGGAGATCGAGTGCCTGCTGATCCGCGCCCAGGAGATGGCCCGCTATGTGGAGGAAGGGATCCTCGACGCGGGCATCACCGGCCACGATTGGATCGTCGAGACGCAGGCCAAGATCGTCGAGATCTGCGAACTTGTCTTCTCCAAGACGAGCCGCCGCCCGGTCCGGTGGGTACTCTGCGTTCCCAACAATTCGCCAGTGAAATCGGTCAAGGATCTGGAAGGAAAACGGATCGCCACGGAAGCGGTTGGGCTCACCAAGGCTTTCTTGGCTCGACATGGGGTCAACGCACGGGTCGAGTTCTCCTGGGGCGCGACCGAAGTCAAGCCGCCGCGATTGGCGGACGCGATCGTCGAAGTCACGGAAACGGGCAGCTCGCTCAAGGCCAACGATCTGCGGATCCTGGAAGAAGTCCTACAAAGCACCACACGTCTCGTTGCCAACCAAGCGGCTTACAAAGACGCCTGGATCAAGACCAAACTCGACAACATCGCCCTCATGCTCCGTTCGTGCCTGGCCGCAGAGGGCAAAGTCGGCGTGATGATGAATGTGCAGCGCAAGGATCTGCCGGCGGTGCTCTCGAAGTTACCCGCGCTACAAACACCGACTGTTTCGTCCTTGTCGGATCCCGACTGGGTCGCTCTCAACACGATCGTCGATGAATCGCTGGTCCGCACGATGATGCCCGAGCTGCGGGCTGCCGGCGGTCGGGGCATTGTCGAATATGCGATCAATAAGATCATCGACTGACGATGCCCGTTGACAAGTCCGACCGACGCATTCGGGAGATGTTCGGCGAGATCTCTCCCCGGTACGACTTCCTCAACCATTTTTTGTCGGGTGGTACCGACTTCTATTGGCGCTGGCAGTGCGTCCGTTCGGCGCCGGTTGAAAACGAGCTGCCAATCCTCGACGTCTGCACCGGAACGGGCGATCTGGCCATCGCCTTCTGGCGTCGAGCCGGCGGCCGAGTTCGCGTCGTCGGGGCCGACTTCACGCACGAAATGCTGCGGATCGGTGTTCGCAAAGTCGAAGCACTTGGTCGTCACACGGCACATTCCGGCGGATGCACGCGAGCGGCCATCGACTTCGTCGAGGCGGACGCGCAGCGTCTCCCCTTCGCCGACAACCAGTTTCAGATCGTGACCGTCGCCTTCGGACTGCGGAACGTTGCCGATACTCAGCAAGGTCTGCGTGAAATGGCCCGGGTCTGCGCTCCGAGCGGACGCGTCGTCGTCCTCGAGTTTTCGCTGCCGCAAAACCGGCTGATCGGCGGGCTTTACGGCTGGTACTTTCGCCATATCTTGCCGCGGATCGGACAGCTCATTTCGCGGAACCGCCAATCGGCCTACAGCTATTTGCCCGACTCGGTGTCGGAATTTCCCAGCGGACAGCGCCTGGCGGATATGATGAATTCGTGCGGCCTCGAGCGCGCGACCTGGCAGCCGCTGACGTTTGGCTTGGCGACGGTTTACGTCGGGGTGAAACCGGGCGGGAAAATGACTTGAGCCGTTCGGCTGCTCGATCGCGCGAGAAGATCGCTGGTCTATGAATGACGTGGTCCTCGGGATTACCGGTGCCAGCGGGGCCGCTTATGCGAAGCGGCTGCTGGAAGTGTTGCTAGGTGCGAGTGTCCGCGTTCACCTGACCATCAGCCCCGCCGGCGCGCAGGTCCTGTGGACCGAATTAGGCCTGGCCTGCGAACTCGACAACTTTGAGTCGCGATCGCTGGCGCTCGCCGTGGGAACCGAACGCCTGACTTACCACCAGTATCAGGACTTTTCGGCGTCGATCGCCAGCGGTTCGTTCGTGACCGGCGGCATGGTGATCTGCCCCTGCTCGATGGGCACGCTGGCAGGCGTCGCCAACGGTCTCTCGACCAACTTGATCCTCCGGGCGGCCGACGTCCATCTGAAAGAGCGGCGGAAACTGATTGTCGTGCCCCGAGAAACGCCGCTGGGCAGCATTCAGTTGGAAAACATGAAGCGTCTGGCCGACGCCGGGGCGGTGGTGCTCCCCGCGATGCCCGGCTTTTACCATCAACCGAAATCGATCGAGGACCTCGTCGATTTCGTGGTCGCGCGAATTTGCGACCAGCTCGGTGTGCCAGTCGAATTGATGCGTCGCTGGGGAACGTAGATCCTGCCGGGCACTTGACATCGGTCCGTCAATCGATTGTCATTTGTCCAAGCCCATGTGGCACGCTGGGTGTCCGTGGGCGGCTCTGTTTGCAGCGCCGTGGGTGCGGACCGCAAGGTCCGCGAGGCGCTGGTTCATATGCCAGGAGCCGATGGGTTCACCTGCCTGCCAAAATCTCGCCTGCCTTGTTTCGTTGCATGCCAGCCGGTGCGCGCCGCGTCCATACGGCGCCGTCTTCACTCGTCATTCACGGGACGCGTCCTTGAAATTCACGACGAACAGCCAGACTGTCTGCCGGGTAAACTCAGGGATTGCCCCTACAGGCTGCCAAGTCAGCTCGAGACGACCTGAAAGCATGCCCAGTAAGACAATTCGTTAATGGTTTGTGGGTACGAGAGTTGCACTTACGGTCGGGCTCATTGGCTGAGGCAGGACAATCTGCCGTCAGCGGCCCGCCAAGCAACTTCCAGCCTTTTTGCCTCGTCTGTGACCGGGAATTCTCGGTCGAACGGTTAAGGGAGACCATGGAATGATCACTCGCCCGAATCGACGCGATTTCCTGCACGTGGGTTTTGCCGGAGGCATCGGACTCACGCTGGCAGACCTCTTCCGCCTGCAAGCCATAGGCGGGGACGAGCAATACAACACGTCCGAAGGCAAAGCCAAGTCCGTCATCTTCATCTACTTGCCCGGCGGTGCGCCGCATCAGGAGACCTTCGATCCCAAGCCGTTCGCACCGGTCGAATACCGCGGCCCGATGAGCTCGATCGCGACGAATGTCGACGGCATTGTGCTCAATGAGTGTTTGGCGCAGACGGCCAAGGTCTGCGACAAGCTCGCGCTCTGTCGCTCGATGACGCACGGCGAAGCAGCCCACGAGCGGGGCACGCACAACATGTTCACCGGCTACAAGCCGAGCCCGGCCCTGGCGTTTCCGAGCATGGGCAGCGTCGTGACGCACGAATTCCCGCCGCGCAACAATCTGCCGCAGTACGTCTGCATACCGAGCATGCCGAACGAGTTTGCGGGGACAGGCTACCTGAGCTCTTCATTCGCGCCGTTCAGCCTCGGCGGCGATCCGGCCGACAATGGTTTCACGGTGCAGGATCTCAAGCTGCCCGGCAGCGTGAGCGATGGCCGCTTCAGCCGTCGCCGCCGCATCCTCGATGCGGTGAACGATTACTTCGAACACAAGGAAAAGGCCGACTCGCTCAAGGCGGTCGACACGTTCTATCAGCGAGCCTACTCGATGGTCAGTTCGCAGAAGGCCCGCGAGGCATTCAACATCAAGGCTGAGCCGGCCAAGCTTCGCGATGAGTACGGCCGCAACACGGCTGGCGCCCGCATGCTATTGGCTCGGCGGTTGGTCGAGGCGGGCGTTCGCTTCGTGACGATGACGTATGGCAGCTGGGACCTGCACGACAACGTGCAACCCAACATCAAGAATCAATTGCCGGCCTTCGACCAGGGGTTTGCCGCCCTGATTCGTGATCTCGAGCGTCGCGGGCTGCTCGCCAGCACGCTGGTGTGCATCGCCTCGGAATTCGGCCGCACGCCCAAGATCAACGGCACGGCCGGCCGCGACCATTGGCCGAAGGTCTTCACCGTGGTGATGGCCGGCGGCGGCATCAAGGGCGGCTTGTCGTACGGGTCCTCTAACGCCACTGCCAGCGAGCCCGAGGATAAGCCGCTGTCCGTGGAGGATTGGGCAGCTACGATTTACCAGTGCCTAGGAATCAATCCCGAGAAGAAACTGTTGGCCCCGGGCGCCCGGCCAATCGCGATTGTGAAAGACGGAGAGGTCCGCAAGGAATTGCTGGCGTGATGATCCGCGCAGGCGCGGCCCGCAAAACTACAGCAGATGACGCTTTCCAGCCTGGACCTTCGTCGAGGACTATTCATTCGAGCGGGATACTTTGCGAGTCGCGAACGCAGGCGCCGGCAATCTTCGGCGAGCCACCCCGACCGGGATGCTCGTTGACGCCCGCGCGATTCGTGTGTTCTTTTTCTCCCGCCAGTTGGCTCCGCCGGTAACCGGAGAGGAATCAATGCGACAGTTTCTCCGTTTGATGGGCTTGTTCTCCTTCGGGTTGGCCATCGCCCTAGCCGATGGCGCGGCGGCTTGGTCCGCTTCTCCATCGCTGGGCGTGATTTTGCCGCGCGGCCTGCAACGTGGCGCGACGAGCGTGCTCACGTTTCACGGCGGGAATCTGGCCGACGCGAAAGAGATCTTGTTCTTCTCGCCCGGTTTCGAAGTGACAAAGCTCGAGCCGAGCCCTGGGGCCGTCAAAGCGACGATCAAAGTCGCCAAGGACTGCCGGCTGGGCGAACATGTGGCCCACGTCCGCACGGCGACGGGACTGACCGAGTATCGCACGTTTTGGGTCGGTCCGTTTCCGGACGTGAAGGAGAAAGAGCCCAACAGCGACTTCAAATCGCCGCAACCCATTCCGATGAACGTGACCGTCGCCGGCGTGATCGACAACGAAGACGTCGATTACTACGTGATTGACGCCAAAAAAGGACAGCGGATCAGTGCCGAGATCGAAGGCATGCGGCTCGGGGTGACGATGTTCGACCCGTACATCGCGATTCTCGACTCCAAGCGATTCGAGCTGATTACGGCCGACGACTCGCCCCTGTTGAAGCAGGACGCGCTCGCTTCGATCATTGCCCCGGCTGACGGCAAGTACGTCATTCAGGTCCGCGAGAGTTCCTACGGCGGCGACGGCAATTGCCACTACCGGCTGCACGTCGGCAACTTCCCGCGACCGATCGCCGTTTACCCGGCCGGCGGGAAACTCGGAGAGGAAGTTCAGGTCCGCTTCCTCGGCGATCCGACCGGCGACATCGTGAGGAAAGTGAAGCTGCCCTCGCAGGCCGTGCCGGATTTTGGCCTCGTTCCAGAAGACGCGACCGGGACGGCGCCCTCGGAGATTCCGTTCCGCTTGTCGACGGCCGGAAACGTCCTCGAGAAGGAACCTAACGACACGCTCAAGGAGGCCACGCCGGCCGAACTCCCGAACGCGCTGAACGGCATTCTGGAGAAGCCGGGCGACGTCGACTTCTTCAAGTTCAACGCCAAGAAGGGTCAGACCTACGAAGTGGAGTGCTATGGACGGCGGATTCGCTCGGCCATTGATCCGGTGATGTACCTCTATAACGCACAGGGGGGCGCGCTACTGGCCAACGACGACTCGCGCGGTCCCGATCCGTACTTCCGCTTCACGGTTCCGGCGGACGGCGAGTACTACCTCTCGATCACCGACCACTTGAAGCGCGGCGGGCCGGGTTTTGTCTATCGCGTCGAATTCCTCCCCGTCGAGCCGAAAGTGACGACCGGATTGCCGCAGGTCGCCCGCTATTCCCAGTTCCGTCAGCAGATGTACGTCGCGCGGGGCAACAGGTTCGGCGCGGTCATTTCCGCCAGTCGTGAGAACTTCGGTGGCGACCTCTTGCTCGACCCTCGGAACATGCCGCCGGGCATCAAGGTGATCGCCGACCCGATGCCGGCCAACGCCAGCACGATGCCCGTGGTGTTCGAGGCGGCCAAAGACGCGCCGCTGTCGGGACGGCTCGTTGACCTGCAGGCCAAGAGCATCGATCCCAAGCTCAAAGTCAGCGGCGGATTCTTCAATCATGCTGAGTTCGTGATCGCGGCTCCGGGGCAGTCGCTCTTCAGCTGGTGCGACGTGGACCGCATGGCCGTGGCCGTGCTCGATGAGCTGCCCTACACGCTCGAAATCGTCGAACCGAAAGTGCCCCTCGTGCAGAGCGGGCTGATGCAGCTCAAGATTCGTGCCCACCGCAAGCCCGGCTTCGTCGAGCCGATCAACGTGCAAGTTCCGTTCTTGCCGCCGGGCGTTGGCGGAGTTCCCGCAGTCGACATCCCCAAGGGTCAGAACGAAGTGCTGTTTCCGCTCAACGCCAACGGCGGGGCCGAGGTCAAGAAATGGAAAATCTTCGCCCTAGGTTCGGCCAACGTGAACGGCGGGGCCGCCTGGGCCTCCTCGCAAATGGCCAACCTGGAGATCACGCCTCCGTACATCCAATTCAACATTCAGCGGGCCGCCGTTGAGCAGGGACAGAAGACCGACCTGGTTTGCGGCGTCACGGTGAACCATCCGTTTGACGGCGCGGCCAAGGTGCAGGTGTTGGGATTCCCGCCCAAGGTCACGTCGCCCGAAATGGAATTGAAAAAGGACATGAAGGAGCTGGTCTTCAAAGTCTCCACTGAGAAAGCCAGCCCCGCGGGGACCCACCGCAACATCTTCTGCCAGGCGATCATTATGGAGCACGGCGAACCGATCGTGCACTACGTCGGCGGAACGGAGCTGCGGATCGATCAGCCTCTGCCGGCGCCGACCAAACCGGCCGCCGCCCCTGCGGCGGTCGCGAAAAAAGAAGCGCCGAAAGCAGCGGCCGCCCCCAAACGGCTCACGCGGCTGGAGGCACTCCGTCTCGAGGCCAAAGAAAAAGCGCAAACCGTCGCCAAGTGATTTGGCGAGCTGACACTCGCCGTTCGCCAGCCAAATACCGGACCAAAGCAGAGAACGGAATCGGGAGAGCAAGAGTTATGCGACAACGAGTTCGCCCCCAATTGCTGGTCATTGCTGTCGCGTTCGCCGCGGCCCTGGCACCGGCCTCGACCTTTGCGGCCGAATCCGCTCCGCTGCCCAAGCCGGCCGAGATTCTTGTCTTTCCCCCCGACGTCGAGCTGACGACGGCCCGGGACCGGCAGTCGCTGATCGTCCAGGCTCGCTATCCCGACGGCATCACCCGCGACGTCACCGCCGACGCGAAGTTCGTTTTGGCGGACAGCAAGTTGGCCCGCTTTGACAATCACACGCTCTATCCCGTTGGCGATGGCAAGACGCAGCTCGACGTGACCTACGCCGGGCTCAACGTCAAGCTGCCGGTAACCATCAAGAATGCCAAGCTCGATCCGCCGATCAGCTTCAAACTCGACGTGATGCCCGTCTTCATGAAGGCCGGCTGCAACATGGGCAGCTGCCATGGCGCGGCCCGCGGCAAGGACGGCTTTCGCCTGTCACTGTTCGGCTTCGACCCTGATGGGGACTACCAGCGCCTGACACGCGAACTTTCCGGCCGCCGCATCAACCTCGCCCTGCCCGAAGAGAGCCTGATCATCCAGAAGGCGCTGGGCAAGGTGCCGCACACCGGCGGCAAGCGCTTCGAGGCCGGCTGCGAGATGTACCAGACGCTGATGCGCTGGCTCAACGCCAGTGCTCCGGCCGACCCGGGAGAAGTCCCCAAGGTCGTGTCTGTCGAGCTGTATCCGAAAAACGGCGTGCTCGATGGCAAGGGAGCCACCCAGAAGCTCACCGTCCGCGCCAAGTACTCCGACGGCACCGACCGCGACGTCACCACGCTCGCCTATTACATGACCAATAACGACGTCTCGGCCGCCGTCTCGCAGGACGGTGTGATCACCGCCGGCGCGCGGGGCGAGGCCTTCATCATGGCCCGCTTCTCGACGCACACCGTCGGCTGCCAGTTCATCGTGCTGCCCAAGGGTCTCAAGTTCGAGTTCCCCAAGGTGGCCGAGAACAACTACATCGACACGCACGTTCACGCCAAGTTGAAGAAGCTTCGCATTCAGCCCTCGCCGGTCTGCGGCGACGAAGAGTTTCTGCGGCGGGTGACGATCGACGTCACCGGCACGCTGCCCACGGTCGACGAATATCGCCACTTCATGGCCGACAAGTCGGCCGACAAGCGGGCAAAGGTCGTCGACGATCTGTTGACCCGCAAAGAGTTCGTCGAAATCTGGCTGATGAAGTGGGCGGAGCTGTTGCAGATCCGCACCAACCAGAACATCAGCACAAAGTCGATGCTCTCGTACTACACCTGGCTACAGAACAAGATCGCCAACAACGTGCCGATGGACGTGATGGTGCAGGAGCTGTTGGGGTCGGCGGGCGGAACGTTCGCGAACCCGGCTACCAACTACTACCAGAACGAGACCGACACGCTGAAGACGGCCGAAAACGTGGCGCAGGTCTTCATGGGCATGCGGATCCAGTGCTCCCAGTGCCACAACCATCCGTTCGACCGTTGGACGATGGATGACTATTACGGCTTTGCCGCCTTCTTCTCGCAGATCGGCCGCAAAGGTTCCGAGGATCCCCGCGAGCTGATCGTCTTCAATAGCAGCAGCGGCGAAGTCGCCCACCCCGTCGGCGGCCGAGTGATGAAGCCCAAGTTCCTGGGCGGCGCGACGCCCGACGTCGCCGGTAAGGACCGGCGGCAAGTTTTGGCCAAGTGGCTGGCCTCTCCTGAGAACCCCTACTTCGCCAAGAACCTGGCCAACATTGTCTGGGCCCACTTTCTCGGCCGGGGCATCATCCACGAGGTGGACGACGTCCGCGTGAGCAACCCGGCCGTCAATCCCGAGCTGCTCGACGAGCTGGGGAAAAAGTTCACCGAGTATCACTACGATTTCAAGCGGCTAGTCAAAGACATCTGCGCTTCGCGCACCTATCAGCTCTCAACCGAGGTCAACCCGACCAACCTCGACGACCATCGCAACTTCGCCCATGCCGAGCTGCGCCGCATGCGGGCCGAGGTGATGCTCGACTGCATTAGCCAGGCGACCGACACCAAGAATAAGTTTCCTGGGCTGCCGTTGGGAGCCCGTGCCGTGCAAGTGGCCGACGGCAACACTTCGACCTACTTCCTCACAACCTTCGGCCGCGCCACCCGTGGCACGGCCTGCTCTTGCGAAGTGCGAGTGGAGCCGAACTTGTCGCAGGCCTTGCACCTGCTCAACGGCGACAGCTCGAACTCGAAAATTCACGAAGGCCAGCTCGTCCGCCGGCGGCTCGACGCAAAGAAGCAGCCGCTCGAAATCCTCGACGAGTTATACATCCGCTGCCTCTGCCGGCAGCCGACCGAAAAAGAGAAAGCGGCCGTGACCGCGATGATGACCGAAAACTCCTACACGCGGCAGGTGTTGGAAGACACGTTCTGGGCCCTGCTCAATTCGCGGGAGTTTTTGTTCAACCACTAAGGCAGCGCCGGCGCTAAGCTGGAGTATGTGGCGGGATCTTGCCGAGCAAGGGATAGCCGCCCCTGCGGAACCGCCCTAAGGAAACAACAACAGATTTTGCACGGACGCGGGATGGGTGATTCGATGTCGGTTCGTTCTGGTTTACGAGTGTTGAGCCTCGCGGGGCTTCTGGCCAGTTTCGCCTTTGCGCCAAGCGGCGCGCGGTCCGACGACAACAAATCGACCGCGGCCAAGGGCCCGAAGATCACGTTTGAGGATCACATCAAGCCGATCTTCCGCGAAAAGTGCGCCGCCTGTCACAACACCGACAAGAAGACCGCCGGTCTCGACCTGACAAATTACGCCGGCACGATGGCGGGCGGCGGCTCGGCGCGGTGGTCAATCCCGGCAGCTCCGGCGACAGCTACCTATACTCGCTCGTCACGCATCAGTCGCAGCCCTACATGCCGCTCAAGGCCGATAAGCTGCCCGACGAAATGATCGCCACAATCGCCAAGTGGATCGACGGCGGGGCGCTCGAGACGAGCGGCAGCAAGGCCCTCGCTCCCAAAAAGCCAAAGCTCGATCTCGCGCTCAAAGGCGCGCCGACCGGGCGGCCGGCCGGACCGCCGCCGATGCCCGAGCACTTGACGCTCGAGCCCGTGGTGCGGACGCAGCGGGCCACCGCCTCGCGGACGCTCGCCGTCAACCCGTGGTCGCCGCTGGCGGCGCTCGCCGGGCAGAAGCAGGTCCTGCTCTACAACACGAAGACGCTCGAACTCGTCGGCGTCCTCCCCTTCCCCGAAGGCGTGCCGCAAGTTTTGAAGTTCAGCCAGAACGGGCTGTTGCTGCTCGCGGGCGGTGGACGCGGGGCGGCCAGCGGTCGTGTCGTCGTCTGGAACATCAAAACGGGCGATCGCATTTTCGAGGTCGGCGAGGAGCTGGATAGCGTGCTGGGGGCCGACATCAGTGCGGACCAGTCGCTGATCGCGCTCGGCGGCCCGGGCAAAATCGTCCGTGTCTACTCGACCGCGGACGGCTCGCTCAAAGCCCAAATGAAAAAGCACACCGATTGGGTCACCTCCGTCGCCTTCAGTCCCGATGGAGTGCTCTTGGCATCGGCCGATCGCAACGGCGGCGTCGTGATTTGGGAGGCTCAGACGGGCCGCGAATACGCGGTTCTCGCCGGCCACCCGAGCGCGGTCAACGCGTTGTCGTGGCGCATCGATTCCAACTTGTTGGCAACCGGCAGCGAAGACACCACCATCAAGCTCTGGGAGCCGGAAAACGGCAATCAAGTGAAGACTTGGGGGGCTCACGGCGGCGGCGTGACGTCGCTCGCATTCACGCGGGACGGACGGCTCGTTTCCTGCGGGCGCGACGGCGTCGCCAAGCTCTGGGACCAAAATGGATCGGCCAAGCGCGCGTTTTCCGGCTTTGCCGACCTGCCGCTCGCGGTCGCCTTTTGCGACGAGACGAACCGGGTAATTGCCGGCGACTGGACCGGTGCCGTGCGGGTCTTCGACGCCAACGACGGCAAGCAGATCGGCGTGCTCGATGCCGATCCGCCGACACTCGTTGAACGGCTCGATACGTCCAAGAAATCGCTGGCGGCACGAGAAGCCGAGCACGGCCAACTGGCTGAACGGCTAAAAGTCGCCAAGACCGAATCCGCAAAGCGTCACGCGGAGCTGGAAGCAGCCCGCAAAGAGCTCACGACCGCCGAGGCGAACTGGACGACGGCCGCCACCATTGCCGGCAAGGACAAAGCGGCTGCGGACGCTGTGGCCGCCGAGATCAAGTCGACACCAGCCCGCATCGCCGCGCTCGAGGCCGCCCTGCCTTCGCTCAAAATTGCCGCCGAAAAGAGCGAGCAGGCGTTGGCGAAGATCGCAGGCGACAAGGATCTGGCTGCGGCGGCCGCCGTTGTGAAGGCCCAGGTCGCGCAGAAGACTAAAGACCTCGACGCCGCCAAGCACGCTCTGCCCGAGCTAAAGAAGCGATTCGAGAAAGCCCATGGCGCACAGGTGGCTTCCGAAAAACGTCTGGCGGACCTCAAGCCGGGGCTCGAGGCAGTACGCAAGAAGGCCGTCGATCCGGCTGCGGCCGTGCAGCCAGCATTTGACGCCTCGGCACAGTCGCTGACTCGCGCCGAGCGGGACGTGGCTCGTTGGACAGAAGAAATCGCCTTCCGCGATAAGGCCGTCCAGGTTGCGGCCGCGCAAGCGAAGTCCGCACAGCTGGCCGATGCCGTGCAATCGGCGCAAGCGGCGCTCGACTCGGCCAAGGCAGACGTCTCGAAGCTGGAGCAAGGCGTAGCCGCCGCGATCAAAGAATCCGAGGCTGCCACCACCGGCATCAAACGGGCGCAGGAATATGTCGCCCAGTTGGGAGCGGAGCAGCAAGCGGCCGTGCGGCACGCCGCGATCATCGATGCGCTCGTTCCCGCCCTGGGCGAGTCGTTGGCACGGGCCGAAGAGGCCGCGCGGCGCGGTCCCGGGGAAGCCGATGTCGCTGGACAGGTCAACGAGATCAAGCAGCTGATTGCCAAGAAAACGGCCGAGTCGGAACTACTCAAAAAGACGGCCGCCGAAAAGCCGAAGGCAATCGAGAACGCCCGCAACCAGGTGGTTGCCGCCGAAAAGCGACTTGCCGACAGCAGGGTGGCGATTGAGTCTTCCCGCAAAAAGGTCGCTGACGCCAAGGTGGGTCTCAAGCCCTTCGAAGAACGGGTCGCCGCCGCCAAGTCGAACGCCGGCGAGGGAACGAAAATTCTCGAGGCGGCCAAAAAGAGGCTCGAGGCTGCGGCCCCGCACCGCGCGGCCTAGACCGGAAAAACGGTCTTGGAAAAGCCTCCGGTCGGCCGCTATCATCGCGCCTGCACCGCGGTCTTTACCGGTTGATGCAAGCGGCAGCGAGCCGCTGTCATCCGTTGGAAAAATCGACCGCGCTCTTCGCGCAATCCATGAAGCCTTTGGTCACGATCTCGCTTGCGTTGTTGGTCGCCACCGTGGTCGGCACGTCGCCCGCACGGGCCGTCGACTCGCGCCAGCACCCGGCGCTCGCCAACGCGCCGCGGATTACGCATGCGCCGAATGGCGCGGCTGGCGACCCGGTCAACATCGCATTCATTGGGTCCGAGGAGGATCTGCACCTCTGCCTGCTCTCGGCCAAATGGGCCCCGGCCGATCCGATCACACTCAAATCATCGATGCGGATCGTCGGAGACACGGTGTTTCGCCGTTCCTACATTGATGCCCCAGTGAGCAACCTCCTCTTGTGGGGCCGCAAACAGGACTTTGCCTTTGAGCAGCCGGTGGGAAAAGACCCGCGGCAGCGGCACCACGTGCGGTTCTGGCGGGCCGACAAGGTCGACTCTCTGGGCCGTCCGCTCTGGGTGGGAGCAGCGACCTACGACACGCGAGTCGGCTTCAAGCAGCGCAGCGTCAAAGTCACCCACCACATCGCGCCGGACGTCGATACCGAGCGCGACAAAGTGATTCGGGACGCTCGGGAAACCGGAGATCTCGTCGACTTCTTCTGGGTCGACGGCTTTCACGAGAAGGTGCGCGGCAAGAACGGCGGCGGCGATCCCTGGTTCACCGACGGTCGCCTGGCCGTCGGCGTGATTATGCTGCACAATCGGTTCACGACGAAGCCGTCAGGGGCCGAAGCAGGCCCCGCCAATGGACGCAAGTGAGCCAATCAAATCGGGCGGCGAAAGCCGAAAACCGCTTCCTCAGCCCTCTGATTGCGCCGGACGGTCGAGTCGCGCGGAAATCAACCTGGCCCATCCGTTCAGCGACGTCGGCAGTTCGTCGGGCAGCATCTCAGAGAGGATGTCGATTCCGAACTCGTTTTCAGCGCGCAGCACGAACTCCATCAAGTCGACGGAGTTCACCCCCAGCGTCGCGAAGTCGGCCTGCGCGTCGAGCTGCGACGGATTGACCCGGCCCTTGCCGCCCTCCCCGATGACACGCGCTAAGATCTCTTTGAGCTTTTGTTCCGCGCTGGCTGCGTTCACGCGTTTCTCCGTCGAGGGAAATCGTGAGGCGTCGCCCGCAACGACTAGGGCAACTGGTCCTTGATGATCTTGCCCGTGGGAGTGCGAGGCAAGGCCGCGAGTGGAATGATGACCTCGGGCCGCTTGTAGGCGACGAGATTGGCGGCACAGTGCTCGCGCAGCGCGACCATGTCGAGCGTTTCCGGCGCGACGGCCGCTTTGACAATTTGCGAACCGGAGCGGTGCTGTCCGGCGTAAACCTTCACGTCGGTGACGCCCGGAAAGTCGCGGACGACGCTCTCGACTTCGCTGGGGATCACCTTCATGCCGAACACGTTGACGACTTCGCTTTCACGCCCCACCAGGTTCACGCGGCCGGCCGCATCGACAAAACCCAGGTCGCCTGTCTGGAACCAGCCGTTGCGAATCGACGACGCGTCGATACCGGTCGGCGTCAGGTATCCCGCCATCATCGACGGCGATTTGACGGCCACGTGGCCGATTCCCGGCTTCCACTCGGACGAGTCCGGAATCGGGCGGATCTCCACCGAAACGAG
Source organism: uncultured Planctomycetaceae bacterium (assembly GCA_963813715.1). Classification (GTDB taxonomy): domain Bacteria; phylum Planctomycetota; class Planctomycetia; order Planctomycetales; family Planctomycetaceae; genus DASPSM01. The sequence goes on from CAWFAK010000017.1 coordinate 1,123,109, forward strand.
ACGCATCTTGGGGCCGACTGATCCCGGGGCGCCGTCGGTCGGCGCGTCCACGTCGACGCAGATGCCGCCCGTCTCGGTGCTGCCATAGAGCGACCAGGCCGTCTGCCGGTTCTTCTCGAAAAACTCCCGGGCCGTGTGCTCGGCCAGCGGGGCGCCCGCCGAGAGCACGCGGCGGGGCAACCGAGCGATCGGTCCGCGGCTGGCGACGAGCAAAAGGTGCAACATGGCCGGGACAGCCGGGAAGGTGGTGATGTTCAGGTCGCGAAGAGCCTGAAAAACCGCGTGCGGCTGGAACCTCCGGCTGGAAACGACGCTCGCGCCGGAAACGAGGGGCATCATCGCGCTGGTACCGAACCCGTAAGCATGACTCATCGGCACGACGCACAGGATGTCGTCGTCCGGGCCGATGCCCATGGCTTCCTGGTAATGCGCAGCCTCGGCAATCGCGGCAATACCGTGTCGCGCGGCCAGCTTCGGGATGCCGGTGGTTCCTGACGTGGGATGCAGGGGCATGCCGGCGATTGGCGGCAGCGACCGCTTGTCCGTTGCGGCCCCACCCTTGAGAGCCGCGAAGTTTAACGACGCGCCAGGCGCAAAGTTCAACGGAACGACCGATTCGGCAAAGGGAGCCAGGTCGTTTTCCGACCAGGCGTCGCAAAGCGCGAACCGCGCGTCGTAGGACCGTGCCAGCCGATCAAGTTCGGCCGGCGGAGTCTCAACGTGCAAGAGCACCGGCGCCCTACCGCGCTCAGGACGGCCACAAACGCAACAAGGAATCCCGGGCCATTACCGACCGCCAACAACACGCGGTTGCCGGATCTGAGGGGATTTTTTTCGCGCGCGAACCCGGCAACTAGCCCGTCACGCGCTGCCCGCATTTGGGCCCCGTCCAGCTTCAATCCACGATCGAGATCTTGAAAGGAGCCGCGGTAGTTCTCGAAGAGGTCGAGCAGAGGCGCGGGAGCGAGATTTGGCTTGTTTTCCAGGGTTTTTTTGGGGGCTAAGCTCATGAAGCGTTTTGTCCACACGTCGGCAAGGGCTGAGCGCTTCGAACAACCGGCCGCTCGTCGCCCGGAATTGTCGCCGCAGGCTGTTTATCTTTGCAAAGCGCGGGCGCTTTCACGAGAATGGGACGTTAGCCAACCTTTTTTAAATCGCCGGACACGGAACGAGAAGTGCAATCTTTCCGGCGGAAAAAGGGTGACCGGATTGAGGAAGCCGATCCTGGCCCGCTCGGTCCACCGGGCATTTTTTGTCGAAAGGGAGATCACAGAGAAGACTGCCGGCAGCCAGCCGAGTTTTGATCCGGGATGTCCGTATCGGGTTGAAATGGACGTCAGAGCTCGTCGCGACCAGCGACTCGGGAAATGGCCCGAAACGCCGGTTGAGTTAACAACGGATGAGCTCGCCGGGGGCCGACCCGAAACTCTCACAGATTGACATCGATGCGATTTGCCTTTCTGGTTCATCCAGTCGCTGACACTACCGAATCCTTCATCAAGTTGGATGAGGGGGGCGTCCTCCGGAAGCTGTGGGGCGCCGACCCCCTGCGGCTCACCGGTGCGCTGCACAAAGTCGTGCAGCAGGTGCTCGCCGGCGCGGACGAGCCTCACGTCCCGGAAGTGCGCATCGTCGACGAGCTGACCGACCTCGTCAGTCCGACGGGCGCCACGGCCCACGGGCGGCTCTACGAGATCCCGATGGGCGCAATGGCCATCCTCGAGGATCCGGACCGAGCCCTGGGATACATGCATCAGGCCGTCCGCCAGGCCGTCGATTGGGGTGCAAGGATCGTCGGCCTGGGATCGATGACGGGAATCGTGGGCGGCCGCGGAACGGTCGTCGCTGAACAGAGCCCCATTGCCGTCACGACCGGAAACAGTCTGACCGCCTACACCGCCTTGCAGAATGTCTTTGAGACCGCTGCCGAGCTGAATATCGATCTGGCTCACGAGACGGTGGCAGTCGTCGGCATCCCGGGAAGCATTGCCTCCGTTGCCGCGACGTTGATCGCCCCCCACTGCGGACGGCTGATCCTGGTTGGACGATCGGCGTCAGGACCGGCCCAGCGGTTGGCACGGCAACTTTCGTGCGAATTCGTCACCGACATGGCCGAGGCGCTGAGCCAGGCGACGATCGTCGTTTCCGCAACGTCGTCCGGCAGCTGCATTGAGCAATCGTGGCTGAAGCCGGGAACGCTGGTGGTCGACGTCGGCGTGCCGACCGACGTCCGCGGCAGCGCCGCCGAGCGGGACGACGTGCTGATCCTCACCGGCGGCTTGATCCGCGTCCCCGAGCCGATGGCCCAAGCGTCGCGGCTCTTGTGGTTCCAGCACGGCATGATCCCCAGCTGCCTCAGCGAAACAATGCTATTGGCCCTCGAAGAGCGCGAGGAATGCTTCTCGCTCGGCCGTGAGCTGTCGCCCGAGGGAGTGCAGGAGATCGGCTCAATCGCCCGTCGCCACGGCTTCGACTTCTCGCGACTCTATTCCTTCGGCTGCCCGCTGGGCGACGACGCCCTCGTGCGTTTTCAAAAGACACGGGCGCAGATGGCCCGCCGCACGACCCTCTCGGCGCCGGCCGCCAAGGCCGCGCCGACACCGCGACAACTGGCCGACCGCGCCGCCAAGCTCTACGCCCGCTACATCAATCCCGTTCTGATGGCGATGAACGGGACGAGCGGCTTGTTCGAGACCTTTGTCCGCGGCGAGGGAGAGTATCTCTACGACGCAGCCGGCAAAAAGTATCTCGACTTCGTCGCCGGCTTTGGCTCGCTGAATTTCGGCCACAACCACCCGGCCGTTGCTGAGGCGGTTAGCACGGCCATCCGCGAGCAGGCCCCCGGTTTCACGCCGACGTCCGTGAATCCCTACGCGGCCACGCTTGCCGAAAAGCTCGTCTCCAAAGCGCCGAGCGGCCTCGAGATGGCCTTCTTCTGCAACAGCGGCACCGAGGCCGTGGAAGCGTCGATCAAGCTGGCCCGTGCGGCGACCGGCCGGAGCGGCCTGTTATCCTGCGACGGGGCATTCCACGGCAAATCGATGGGCTCACTCTCGGTCACGGGCAATCCCGGATATCAGAAGGTGTTTCAGCCGCTCGTCGGGGATTGCCACCGCATTCCGTACGGCGACTTCGAGGCGCTCGAGCGGACGCTGTCCACGCGGCGCTTCGCGGCGTTTATCGTCGAGCCAATTCAAGCCGAGGGCGGCGTGCGCATGGCTCCGGCCGGCTACCTCCGCGAGGCGCAGGCCATCTGCCGATCGACCGACACGCTCTTGATCGTCGACGAAGTGCAGACCGGCATGGGCCGCACGGGCATGAACTTCGCCGTCGAGCACGAGGACGTCCATCCCGACGTCATGACCCTGGCGAAGTCGCTCGGCGGCGGGCTGATGCCGATCGGCGCGATGCTCGCTCGACGCGACCTGTGGATGAAGGCGTACGGAACCGTCGCGAACTGCACGCTGCACACCAGCACCTTCGGCGGCGGCAGCCTGGCCACGGCCGCGGGACTCGCCGCACTCGACGTTCTCGATAACGAATGCCTGGCAGAGAACGCGGCTCGCCGCGGCGATCAACTGCTCGCCGGGCTGAGCGAAATGGCCAAGCGGTTCCGTTGCGTGAAGACCGTGCGCGGCCGGGGCTTGTTGCTCGGCGTCGAGTTCCAGCCGCTGCAGGCCAACGTCAAGGCGCATTGGATGCAGATCGATCCGACCGGCATGTCGCGGTATATCGCGGCCGAGGTTGGTCAGATGATCGACGCGTTCCACGTGCTGCACGCCATGCAGACCCTGATGCAGGGCCACGCGATCTATACGCAGTTCACGCGATCCAATCCGCTGGTCCTGCGGATCGAGCCGCCCCTGACGATTACGGAGGCCCAGACGCAGGAATTTCTCACCGCCTTCGAGAAAACCTGTGAGGAAATCGACTTTGTCGTGTCGATCATCGGCGAGATGATCGCCAAGACGAGCGTCGGCAAGCATGACGCGGCCCAGCGCGCCGGCTTCACTCCGGCAGATGCGGCTCAGTAAGGCGCGGCGGCGTTTCACAAACGCTTGACGGGCGACTCCATGACGATGGTCGTTTCCAGCGATCCCTCTTCCTCGCGGCTCGCATACACGGCCTCGGTTTACGACTCGATTCGCAACGTCGATCCGGACGAATGGAACCACGTCCGCGAACCGCACGCCGATCCCTTCATGCATCCGGGCTTCGTGGCGGCCGTCGAGAATTCATTCGCCGACGTGTGCCGCTTCCGCCACGTCGTGATCCGTGACGAACACGCTCATGCGGTGGCGGCCGCCTGCCTCTGCTTCTTTCCGGTCGACGCGGCCGTGCTCGCCGACGGTTTTGCCCGCCGCATCGCCAACGCGATCAACGGCGTGGCGCCGTTTCTGTTGCGGGTCCCCCTGCTCTTGGTCGGGATGCCCGTCTCCTGCGGCGCCAGCCACCTGCGATTCGCCCCTGAGGCCGATCGAGAAGCGGCGCTCAAGCTGATCGACGAAGAGGCCCGCAAATTCGCGCGGGAGACGAAGGCCAAGTGCATCGTCTTCAAAGAATTTGAAGCTCACGAATGTCACGACCTCGAGCCGTTGAAAACTCTCGGTTATTGCCAGGCCGACAGTCTGCCCATGAACTGCGCCCCGGCCCAGTACACCAGCTTCGACAATTACCTGGCCAGCGTCCCTTCGGCCAAGCGGCGCACGATCAAGAAAGCCCGCGACAAGTTTGCGAAGTTCGGTTTTAAGGTCGCGCACTTGCGCGGCGGCGAAGGGGCCGATCGCCTTTATACCGACGAAGTGCATGGGCTTTACGACGGCGTGCTCGACCGGGCCAAGGTCCGCTTCGAGCGTCTGCCGGCCGAATTCTTCCGCGAGATCGCGCGGCAGATGCCCGACAATTCGCTCTTCACTTACATCTTTCAGGGCGAGCGGATCGTGGCATTTGCGGCAACGCTGACCGTTGAAGACGTGTTCGACCAGATGTTCGTCGGCTACGACTACGAGCTCAACCCCGAGTGCGATCTCTATTTCAACCTGTTCTTCGAGGCGGTCGCTGCCGCCTTCGAGCGCCGGCCGCGTCGGATTTACATCGGCCAGACGAGCGACGACTTCAAGCACCAGAAGCTGAGCGGCTTCCAGATTCCCCTATCGATCTACGTCAAGGGGACGCACCCGCTGGTTAGCGCACTCATCAAGAACGCTTTTGGTCTGTTCTTCCCGCTGCGCCCGCTCCAGTATCCGCAGCCGTAGATGGGCGGCGTGAGTTGATCGGCGCCGGATGCGCGGCAAGTGCCGCGCCGTCTACTCCGTTTCCTTATCGGAGATGTAGCGCGGCTGCGTGCCCCAGTGGAGCTTGCGGCGTAGCGTGGCGTAGTAGCTCAACCCGCTGACGCGCGCCAACTGGAACGTGACCGGCGCCCGCCGAACCTCGACCACGTCCCCTTCGCTGAGCGGACGATGCACCTGCCCATCGATAATGACGGCCGCCCCGCTCTGGCCGCGTCGCAGGGTGAGCGTGTAGACACAGTCGGCCCGATCGACGAGCGGCCGATTGGTCAGCGCGTGCGGGCAATTCGGCGTCACCACGAACGCCTCGAGGTCTTGCCGCAGGATCGGCCCGCCCGCCGCCAGGCTATAAGCGGTCGAGCCGACCGGCGTGCTGACGATCAGCCCATCGCAGCTATAAGTCGTCACAGGCTCACCGTCAATCGCCAGGTGGACGTCGACCATGTGGAAGGAGCCGCCGCACGAGACGACCACCTCGTTCAGTCCCAAGAACTTCTCAACGGGCCGTCCCGCCGCCTTCACGGAACACTCGAACATCAGATGTTCGATGATGTGGTAGTCGCGGGCCTGCAGCTTGGGAAACTGTTCGCGAAACTCGACTGGGGAAAGATCGGCGAGAAAGCCCAGGCGTCCCAGATTGACGCCGACGATCGGCAACTGCCGCATCCCCATTTGCCGGCAGGCGCGGAGGATGGCTCCATCACCGCCGAGGACAGCCACCAGATCGGCTTCGAGGTCGTCGAGGACGAGATCGTCGGTGACCGCCGCCGCCACCACCTCGACGCCCGGTTCGCTGGCGAGAAATTCCGACATTTCCCGCCAGGCATCCTGCACGCGGGCCGTCTGGTCTCGAGCCAGCACAATTAATTGCAGGGGCTTTCTCGCCATCACATGTCTTTCGCGCCGAATTCCTGGGAAGCGCGCAAGGGATTGTGCACAATGAGGCCAGCGGTGACAACACCGCGCGGCCGCCGACGGTTGCCGCCAACCACGGACTTGCCCGCTCAATGAATTATTTTGCCCACGGAATTCGCTTTGTCGACCGTCCCTGGTTCCTGGCCGGGACCGCGCTGCCCGACTGGCTGTCGGTCATCGACCGCCGAGTCCGACTGCGCCCGAAACTGATTCTCCAGCGGGCAAATGGCTCCGGTTCGATCGACGCGGAGATGGCCGCCGGCGCCTGTCAGCACTTTGAGGACGACCGCTGGTTCCACAAGACGCGGGCATTTGCAGAGGTGACGGCTCAGCTCGCGCGGCTCTTTCGCGACTTTTTGGGAGTCGGCGACAACTTTCGCTGCGGCTTCCTGGGCCACATCGCCAGCGAATTGCTGTTGGATGGCGTGCTCATTGAGCGGCATCCGGAGTTGCTCGACCGATATTACAGCGTGTTTGCCCGACTCGACGCGGCCCGGCTGACCGAAGTCATCGGCGACCTGGCAGGACAGCCGGTCGACGTGGGACATTGGCTGCCGATCTTCTGCCGCGAGCAGTTTTTGCGCGATTATGCCGACAGCGTGCGACTGGCCTATCGCTTGAATCAAGTTCTGCGGCGGGTCAAACTGGATCCGCTCCCGGCGGGCATCGAGGAGCCGCTGTCGGCCGGCCGCAGCATCGTGCGAGCCAATGCGGACGGCCTGCTCCCCGCGTCCCATTTTGCCGTCGTCCCGCTCTCCATCACACCATCCGTCGAGGCAGGCTGATATGAAATATGGCATGAATATGCTGTTGTGGACGACCAATGTCGATGCGTCGCACGACAAGGTCTTCGAGATGCTGAAGGAGACGGGCTACGACGGCGTCGAAATCCCGATCTTCCAGCTCGACGACGCCAACTTTCAGCGAATCGGCAAAACGCTGTCCTCGCTCAAGCTCGAGGCCACCACGGTCGTCTGCGTCGGCGCCGCGGTGAATCCGATTTCGCCCGATGCGGCCATCCGCAAAAGCGCGATGGACCACCTGAAGAAGGCGATCGACCTGAGTCGCGTCTGCGGCTCGAAGCTCCTGGCCGGCCCCTTTCACTCAGCGATCGGCGAGTTCACGGGCAAAGGCCCCACGTCGGACGAATGGAAGCGGGGCACCGAGTTCTTCGGGAATTTGGCCGACTACGCCAAACAAGCCGGCGTGACGCTGGTGCTCGAATACCTCAACCGCTTCGAGTGCTACTTCCTCAATACGGCCGCCGACACGGCCCGCTTCTGCCGCGAGGTCAATCACCCGAACCTGCGGATGATGTATGACACGTTCCACGCGAACATCGAGGAAAAGAGCATCGCGCAGGCGATTCGCGAGTGTGCGCCGTACACCGCGCACGTTCACATTTCGGAAAACGACCGCGGCACGCCCGGCGAGGGGCATGTCGATTGGGATACGACCTTCAAGACCCTCAAAGAGACCAAGTACGACGGCTGGATGGTGGTCGAAGCCTTCGGTCTCGCTCTGCCCGATTTGGCGGCTGCGACAAAGATCTGGCGACGCATGTTCACGAGCGAAGAGCAGCTATCGAGAGACTCGCTGCGATTCATGAAGTCACGCTGGGCGAGTTGATCAGTCGCTGCCCGCTCCGGACGATCAAGGCGAACGTCATAAAGGCGGCTCGACTCCGGTTGCTGGTGCTGTTGTTGCTGTCGCTGGTGCGGCTCGACCTCTGGGATCATGATCGGCGAAGGTGTAAAGCCGACGATCACGAAGGCCAGGGTCAGCCAGCCAAGCACGATCCGCCCGGCCCCCAAGGGCATCTGGTCGTCGGTCGTCGGCGGATGACGCGGGCCCGACAAAAACAACAGCACGACCATCAGGCCGTAGCTGATTTCGCCTTGCCGGATCATGTAGGCGATGGCCAGAACCAAAAGCAAAATGGCCACCCGATGGGCGCCGCGACCGATCAGCGTGTAGAGAATGTGACCGCCGTCCAGCTGTCCGATCGGGACCAGGTTGAGGGCAGTGATGAAAATTCCGACCCAGCCCGCAAACAGCCAGGGATCGTCGTATCTGAGTGCGTAGCCCGCGGGAATCGGCCCTTTAATCAAATGGATGAGCCAGCGGAGGATCATCGGCTCGCCGTAAATCGGGTCGGCCGAATTCGCGTTGAAGGGTTCGAAGCCGGCCTGGTGCAGGCCGATGATCGTGATCGGGATGGTCAGCACCAAACCCGCCAAAGGCCCACTGATGGCAATGTCGAACAGGCTTTTCCGGTTTGCGACCCCGGCTCCCTGAATGATCACCGCTCCCATCGTGCCGAAAGGTGAAATCGGAAAGGGAATAAAGAACGGCGGCGTCGCCGGCACTTTGTTCCACTTGGCCTGCAAAAAGTGCCCCATTTCGTGCGCGATCAGGATGGCCATCACCGCGCCGAAATAGATTGCCCCCTCCTTGAGCATTGGGGGAACGACCGCTGCCAGCTGGTCTTTTTGCGCCCTCACGCAGACGATCGAGCGCGCCGAAGACGCCCCGGCTCGGCGAGAGTCCGGCGGCGAAGACGCTGACGCACGTCGCCAGAAAAAAAGTGATCGCGACGGGATGTCTGCCGATCAGCGAAGGCCGCGGAGTCGCCGGTCGGACAAAGCGCACCGAAGTCGGACGCGGAGCCGTTGGGGGCGTGTAGAACGTCGTGATTTCAAGCGGCCGGGCAACGTCAGAGTGCTCCCCCGCTCCGGGCGTCGGTTCGTTCATGCTGAGCGTATTTTAGGGGAGGCCGGCTTGCAGGCGAAGGGGACAACCAGACGCCAACAATTTCGGCCGTCTCAATCGGCCATTTCTTCGAGCACGCGGGCGAAGGCGCCGTAGCTGCCCGCGTCGAAGAGGACGAAGCGCACCTCGAAGGGTCGCGCTAGCTCGAGTTCGAAGGCACGAACCGTCTTCAACGCACAGTTGGCCGCCAGGTCCCGGGGGTATCCGTAGACGCCTGTGCTGATCGCCGGAAAGGCGATGCTCCGGCACTGGTACTCGACCGCCAGTTCGAGGCAGCGCTGATAGGCGGACGCCAGGAGCTTCGCTTCCTGCTGCTGGCCGCCACGCCAGACCGGGCCCACCGCGTGAAAAACGTAACGGGCACTCAGCAGGCCCCCCGCAGTCGGCACGGCGTCCCCGGTGCGGCAACCCTGTGGATAGCGACGACGTGTCTCTTCCATCAGCGATGGCCCGGCCGCGCGGTGGATCGCGCCATCGACGCCCCCACCCCCCCCCAATTCGGGGTTGGCCGCATTCACGATCGCGTCGGCGTTCTGCTCGGTGATGTCGCCCTGGACCAGCACCACCTGAGCCGGACCGAAATAGACTCGCATGGCTCTCCGCTCGAGTGGCACCTCCGTGTGCTCGACAGTTCGCGGTTGGTGACCGGATCGGCCTATTGCTTTTTCGCGGCGGCTTTGAGCCGTTGGGCAGCTGTCGAAGCCGCGTCCTGAAGCAACTGAACCTCGTTGGAATAGGAAATAAATCGCATCCCCTTCCGCGCCCAGTGCTCCAAGTTGTTGATGTCTAGCCCGATTGCGCCCGCCGCGACATTGTGCTTTTGGGCCAGGTGAATTGCGCGCTCGGTGATCGCCGTCATCCGCGGATGATCGATCTGTCCGGGAATTCCCAGGTCGATCGACAGGTCGGTAAATCCCAGGCAGGCCACGTCGACGCCGGGAAATGACATGATTTCGTCCAACTCTTCCAGCGCCTCCTTGCGTTCGATCTGGATCGCGCACAAGGTCTGTTGATTATTGGACTCCATTAGCGCCTGGATCGACGTCTCGTCGAAATCGGTCTGCCCCATGGTCGCTGAAAAGCTCCTGGCGCCGTCCGGCGGATAGCGCATCCACGAAATGATGTCTCGCACCTGCTCGGGCGTGTTGACCCGCGGCACCATAATTCCCATCGCCCCCTGGTCGAGCACGCGGCTGACGAGCGAATAGTCGGCCTGCGGGACGCGGACGATGGGCACGATGCCGCGGCTGCGGGATGCAGTAATCAAGTCGGCCACGCTCTCCATGCTGTAGGCCGAATGCTCCATGTCGATGAAGACGAAATCGAAGCCCGCCCGCGCATACATGCGGGCAATGTCGGGACTGCGGAGACGCGAGATTTCGCTGCCGACGACGGTCTGACCCGCCTTGAGGGCCTGCTTTACCGGATTGCTGCGCATCGGTGTGACCAAAGAGGGGTTGTCGAACGAGAGGATGGCTGATTTCCCATCCTGGCTTTGCAAAAGTCGGGCCGCTCGCCACCGAGAGGGAGATCGGCTCCAGAATATCCAAATTCCGACGCGGCGTGATGCCCATTTTCTCGTCACCGGCGGACCTGGTCGGACCCGGGAGCAGACCGGCCGCAAACTCGCCTTGTTCCATCCTGCCACAATCGCGAAACTTCGCCTCCCCGAACGGGGCGGGCAGGAGCGGAGGCGTGGGGGTGGTCAGGCGGGAGCGAGGCGTGGCGGAGTACACCGACCGGGAACAATTCATTCCGATCCGCAAGACCGATCTGGTCGAATTGTTGTGTCGGGATTGGCCGCTGACGCCCCACGACCGTGAGCAATTCCGCCGCTTTTGCCGTCGCCTCGATGCGACGCTGCACTGCGAGTACCACGCCCGGCTGGAGCAGCTCAAGGACGCCTACGCCGGCTTCGACCCCGACGCCGACACGCATCCCCTCGAGCCCCACGCGGCCGGCAAGCATGCCCAGGAAATTGAGCTGCTCTTTTCCCAGTTCATCGCCCTGTTGGAGCGGGCCAACTTCAAGCGGCTCTCGCCCGCGGAATTGAACGCCGCCCTACAGAGTGCGAGCGACTGGGGCATCAATCTCGAAGTCGATTTCGACGTCTTCGATCGTCTGGAAATCTTCGTCCGCGGCGACGTCGTCGGTCAACGCACCCGGCGGCGCTGGCGAAACCTGATGCGCCTTGAAGAGGTGAAGCTGCCCGTCTATCAGCGGCTCGTCGTGATTCTCAAGCTGCGCGAGGACGGTGGTCAGCCGGCCCACATCGACACCGATTCGGTCTATATCAAGATCTTCAAAGACATCCCCAAAGTCGACGTCGAGATGCTCTTGCCGGGCACCCGCGTGAAGCTGAGCCTCACCGATCGCGGAAAGATTGTGCTCCCCACGCTCAGCGGCGTCGCCATCACCGGCTGGAAGCTACTGCAAGGGGCTCTGACTCTCGCCCTGTCGAGCGCCTATCAATCGCTGGCTCTCTTGAGCCTGGTCGGCGGCACGGTGGGCTACGGTCTGCGGTCGTTTTACGGTTACCTGCAGACCAAACAGAAGTATCAGCTCAGTCTGGCCGAGAGCCTCTACTATCAAAACCTGGACAATAACGCCGGCTCGCTGTTTCGCTTGTTGAACGAGGCCGAAGAGCAGGAATTTCGCGAAGCCGTGCTGGCCTATTTCTTCCTGCTGACCAAGGCGGGCGACGCCGGCTGGAAGCGCGAGCACTTGGACGATGCCATCGAAGAATTCTTGGACGCGGCGATGGACATCAAAGTCGATTTTGAGATCGGCGACGCGGTCGACAAGTTGGTGCACTTCGAGCTGATTCAGCACAGCGAAGACGGCCTGCTTCGAGCCGTCTCGCTGCGCGAAGCGCTGATCGCCCTCGATCGGGCGTGGAGCCACGCCGGCCACGAATTCAGCCTGGGCCACGTGCGTGAAAGCGTCCCGTTCCGCCGCAGCGCGTAATGAACGGCGAGTTTTTCTCAGCTTCTGGCGGGTTCACGCGCGAGCGGCGGACGCGTTCGCCCCCCCTGCGTTGCCGCCGCCAATGTCTTCCCATAGACAAAAGGCACTCGGAATCGCGTCTTCTGGGAGAGCCCATCGCCCGTGAGAGACCCGGTACACCCAGAGAGGCCCCATAAAGCCTTTCGGGGCAGGAACTTCCTTGAATCCGTCCGCGCGGGCTTCTATGTTGAAATCAGCACAGGATTCGCACGTTGTCGCTCGGGAGGTCAGCGATGCCCACTCCGACTGAGGCCGCACCTCAGCGGCCGGCTGGAACGCCGCGTCTGCTTGATCGCACGCAGCGACTGCTTGCCAGCACCCTGCGGCGGTTGCGCTGGGCCGTCATCACCCGACGGGCCCTATTCGCCTTCTTCGCGCTGGCTGCCGGTTACTGTGTCGCGGTGTTGGTCGCCCGCTTGACCGGGGCATTTTCGCTGAATGTGCCGTTTTGGACGCCGGCGGTGCTGCCGTTGGTCGCGCTTGTGCTCGGGGCGATCTGGCCGAATCGGCCCGGCGCGCGATGCGGCGCGGGCCATCGACCGCGGCGCCGGCACCAACGATTTGTATCTCACGATGGTCCTGCTCGAGGGCAGCGCCGGCGAATACCAACCGCTGGTGGCGGCCAAGGCCGAATCGCGGGCTGCAACCATCCGCCCGCGCGAAGTCGCCCCCCTCAAGGTCAATCGGCGATTAACGTCGATTGCCGCGGTGTTGGCTGTCGTGGTCGCGGCCGTTCCCTTCGTGCCGCAGCTCGATCCGTTCGGCAAGGTCGCCGCGGCAGAAGAGACGCGAGAGGAACTCCGCCACGTCGAGGAGAGCAAGCAGGCGACTAAGGAGCGGCTGGCCAAGATCGAGCGCGAGAACCTCTCGAACGAAGAGGCCAAAGAAGTCCAGCAAGCGCTCGAGCAGCTGAAAGCCGCGATGAAAGCCACACAGGTTAAGGCTCGGCAAGCCAACGGCAAGCTGATCGCCGGCGCTCAGAAAACCGTTGCCGGCGAGTGGCGGAAGATCAGCTCGGAGAAACTCAACGACCTCTTCGCCAAATCAGCCGCCAACGCGGGGCAGGAAATGGGGGCCGGCTCTTCCGCGCTCTCGAAAAAATGGTTGGAGGATCTGCAGTCCGGCTCGACCGAATCGATCAAGAAGGAGCTCGCGGCCGTGCAGCGCGATCTCGAAGAGCTGGCCAAGACCAAGGACCCGGCCAGAAAGGCTGAGCTCACCCAAAAGCTCCGCGAACGGCTCGACGCCCTCTCGCAGTTTGCCAACGAGCAGTCGGGATCCAAGCCGCTCGCGGCGGCCCTCAAGCGGACCCAGGAACAAATGCGGATGGCGGCCAAAGCTGGCCAGTCTGGCGATGCGCAAGATCCGGCCACTGAAGAGGCGCTCAAGGCCGCCGCCGAATCAGCCAAGCTGGCCGACAAGGAGCTCGAGCAGATCGCGCAGTCGGCTAAGGACCTCAACGAATTGGAAAAGGCGTTGAGCGTGCTGCAGAAAGCCAAACAACTCAACAACTCCGACTTGCTCGACGGCTCGAAAATGGACGGCCTGCAGTCGATGTCCGACTATGAAGCCATGTACGACAAGATGATGAAAGGTGCCCAGCCGGATATGGGCGAATTCGGCGACGGCGGTCCGGCCGAAGAAAACGACTCCAAGAAATCGGGGTTCAAGACGGAGCTGTCGAAGTCGCAGATCGCCAAGGGGAAAGTGCTGCTCACCCTCAAGACCAAGGGCATGGGCGATCCGGCCGAGGTCAAGGAGCAGTATCGAACGGCCGTCCGCGACGTCAAACAAAACCTCAGCGAAGCCATTCTCCGCGAAGAAATCCCGCCCGGATACCACGAAGGCATCAAGGGCTACTTCGACTCGATCGACGAAACGCCCGCTCCGGGCAAATAACGAACCGGCATGCCAAACAAGAAACGGACCGCAGTAGCGGCTGCCGGCATCATTCTGGCGGGCGCCCTGGTCAGCTTCGCCGTCTGGCCCCGCATGTTTGAAGCGGGCACGCCGGTGGTCAACGTCTACTGCGCGCACGACGCGATTTTTGCCGACGCCATCTTCGACGAGTTCACGCGCCAAACAGGGATCAAGGTCGCCATCACCTACGACACGGAAGCGACGAAGTCGTTGTCATTGGTCGATCGGCTCAAGCGCGAACGCGAGCATCCGCAGTGCGACGTGTTCTGGAACAACGAGCAGGTCGGCACGATGGACCTGGCCGGCCAAGACGTGCTGGCTACGTACAAGGGAAGCGGTTACGGACGAATTCCCGCTCTCTACAAAGACGCCGACGGCCGCTGGACCGGGTTCGCGGCACGAATGCGGGTCTGGATCGTGAACACCAAAGCGATGCCGCCCGACCGCGAGAAGGTCGAAACGTTTTTCAAAAATCATCCCGAACATTGCCGCAATGGCCAATCCGCTGTACGGGACGACGCTGACCCAGTTCAGCATCCTGTGGCAGCTGCGCGGGCCCAAGCACGTGAAGAGCTGGCGGGCCGACCTGCGCCAGCGGGGTCTGCGCGAGATGGCGGGCAACGCGCCGGTCAAGGACGCCGTAGCGGAAGGCGTCTGCGAAGTCGGCTGGACCGACACCGACGACTTTTTCGAGGCGCTCGACGACAAGAAGCCGGTCGCGATGCTTCCCCTCTTTGTGTCGGACGGCAAAGCGACGGGCGCCGAGTCGAAGTACACAATCATCGTGCCGAATACGGTCGGCCTGATCCAAAATTGCCCGCACCAGAGCGAGGCCCAGCGGCTCGTCGACTTTTTGCTCTCCGCCGAGACCGAGCTCGCGTTGGCCCGGTCGAAGTCGCGGCAGATCCCCCTCGGACCCGTCGACAGCCAGAAGATCCCGCCAGAGGTCCGCGAGCTGGCCCAGTCGGTGCCACAAGGCTACGACCTGCGTAAGCTCGAGATGCCGCGGCGCGAGTGTATCGACTGGCTCAAGTCGGAGTCGCGGCGATGAGCCTGGCCGCGGTCTGCGCCTGGTCGTTTTTGCGGAGCGCAGCGGTCGCCCTCTTCGCAGCGCTCCTCTCCCAGCCTCTTGCCAACGTGCTTGTCGCCTCGAAGGCGCCGCTCGCCACCGGGAGCGGAATTAACGGACGGGAACGAACGCGTCGACGGGCGGCGTTGCTCGGCCGAGGCGTTCTTTGGGGGTTGCTGCTGGCTCCGTTTCTCGTTCCGCCGCTCTTGGTCGGCTACGCGTATTACCGACCGGCGCTGATGCTGGTGCACTATCCACGGACGACCGAGGCCATTTATTGGGCCGTGCTTTTTTTGCGATTCTTCGCCGCGGCAGTACTGATTCGTGTCTTCGCGCCGCCGTCGCCGCTGTCGGCCGAAGCCATTCACTGCCAGCGGCTGTTGCGCCCTCGCAACAAAGCCCGGCTGCGGCGCTGGGCCGCGGACGTTTTCACCTGGTTGCGCGGTCCCGGCCAGCCTTCAATTGCGGCGTTCGCCGTAATCTTTCTGTCGGCCTTTCAAGAGTTTGAAATCGCCGCGCTGATGGGAATCACCGCCGGCGACGTGCAATCACCGGCCAGCTGGACTGTTTGGCTCTTCAATTGGCAGGCGGGTGGCGCGCCCCTCTCTGAATCGCTCACCTTCGCCATGACTCCGCTCTTCTACGAATTGGTGGTGATCGTGCCGGTGCTGATTCTGCTCGGCTCGTGGATGTCGTCACCCTGGCGCGTGGAACGTGAAGCGGACGGCAGCGTGAGGGCGCGCGTCGCGAGCGAGATCTTCTTGATCGCCGCCACGCTGGTGATCGCCAGCGGACCGAGCTTGATTGTCTTCCGCGGCGCTCTGCGCGGGCTGCAAAGCCGGGCCGCGACGGGCCCTTTGTTACCCGAAATCGGCATCGCCGCGGCCATCGCGTCGACAGCGGTGCTGTTGATCGGCATTTTGTGTGCGGCCGCTCTGGGCCTTACGCCGCGACGGCTGCGGGGCGCAATCGTCTCGTTACTCTGCCTGCCCGGCGCGCTCGGTTCCCTGGTGTTGAGCATGGGCGTGCTGTGGCTCTTCCAACAGCCGGGGCTGCAGTCGTTATCGCAATCGCTGGTGCCGGTCGTGCTGGCCATTGCTTTCGTCCTGCTACCGCGCTCGCTCATCCTGACGGCCATGCTGGGCTCGAGTCGCCGCGCCCAGGCCGCCCACTGGCGCGGATGCTCGCACAATCGCCTTCGGCTCCACAGCGGCGTGCGGCGGCCCGGTTAATCGACGAGTTGGAAGTCCGCCGTTTCTTCTGGGCAGCGGTGCTCGTTTGGTATTGGGCCTACTGGGAGCTGACCGCGCCGTCGATCCTGGCTCCGCCGGCCGCGACGCCTTTTGTCGTGCGGATGTACAACTTCATGCACTACCGACAGGACGATCCGCTGTCGGTGATGATCGTGGCGTCGATCCTCGTCCCGCTGGCCGCCATTGCCCTTCTGGCGGCCGCGCGGCGGTTCGTCGTACGCTGGGTGCTGCAATGAATTGTTGCCACCGCATTCGACGTAGCACCAAGAAAAACTCGAAGGCTGCAGCGAACCCGGGGGCGCGGCGTCGGACATGAGCGATCGACTGTGGCATCTGGAAGACGTCCGCGTCGAGGGCTGGTCCCGCCCTCGGCTCGACGTTCCGGACCTCGACATCCCTCGCGGCATCACGGCCGTCCTGGGCATCTCCGGAGCCGGCAAAACGACGCTGCTCAACCTGCTCTGCGGCTTTGCCCGCCCCGATCACGGCCGCGTCGAATCCTTCATCGACCGAAATAATTGCCGCCTGCCGTTGTTTTGGGTGCCGCAGAATGACGGCTTGTGGCCGCACCGAACGGCCCGCGCCCATCTCGCGCAAGTGGAAAATGGCGCAGCCTCGGCCGGCCCTCGACTGGTTGGCCGATTTCAATCTCGAAGAGCATGCCGAGAAAACGCCCGAACAACTATCGCACGGCGAGCGAAATCGACTGGCCATCGCGCGGGCCCTTGCCAGCGGTGCCGCCGTGCTCGTCCTCGATGAACCGATGGCCCACGTCGATCCGGCGCATCGGCGACTACTGGTCGGTGATCCGCGATTGGTGCCGGAAGTCGGGCACGTCGCTGATTATCGCCACGCACTCGCCAGAGGTCGCACTCTCCGAGGCCGAGCACGCGATCTGCCTTCGCGACGGACGCGTGATTTCCAGCGGCCCGATGCGCGACCTCTATCATGCGCCCGCGCACGCCGAAGAGGCCGCCCTGCTCGGCCCGGTCAATTGGCTTTCGCCGGCCGACCTACGGCAATGGCTCGGCGACAACGGCCGACACCGATGCCTGCTTTCGTCCCGAGCAGATCGTCGTCAGCGCCGTCGCCGGATGGTCCTTTCGTCGTCGAGGACTCGCGGTTCGCCGGTTCGTTTGGCGAAGTGACCCTCTCCGACCCGCGGACGACTTCCAAACGTCGATTCTTTCATCGCCCGGCCGGTCCGCGGCTCGAGCGCCGGCCAGCGCGTCGCCTTGCGATTGATTGTTGCGCTCTGTATGTGCTTCTTCGCGGCAGCCTGCGACAAGCGCGACCAGCCGCTGCTCAAGGTGCGCGAAGTTCATTACTGGCCCGTTCCGCCGCAAGGCTCGCGGTTTCCCGCTCCCCGCAGCGTCACCTGCGGGCCGAACCACGAAAACTACGTGCTGGACCGCGGCGGTCGCGTCCTCGTCTACGGCGAAACGGGGTCGCTGCTCCGCCAATGGGATATGCCCGATGCCCACAACGGCAATCCCGAGGGAGCCTGTGTCTTTCTCGATGGGCGAATCGCCGTGGCCGACACCCACTACAGCCGCGTTGTCTTCTTCAATCACGATGGCAAGGTCGTAGGCATGCTCGGCAGCGCCGGACAAAGTCCGTCGCAATTCATCTTTCCCGTCTGCGTAACACAGGACCCGCACGGAAACTTCTACGTCGGCGAGTACGGCGGCAACGATCGCGTGCAGAAGTTCTCGGTCGACGGCAAATTCCTGCTGCAAATCGGCCGCTGCGGGTCCGGTCCCGGCGAGTTCGAGCGGGCCAGCGGCGTGGTGTGGCGCGACGGCCTGCTCTATATCGCCGACTCCTTCAACAACCGCATTCAAATCTTCTCCGACACGGGTGAATTTCGCTCGGTCTTCGGACAGCCCGGCGAGACGGTCGAAATGGGGTACCCCTACGCGCTGGCCCTCGGCCCACAGGACGACCTGTTCGTGATCGAGTATTCGACGGCACGCGTCTCGCGGTTCGATCTGAAATCTGGACGGCTCCTCGGCCGCTTCGGTAGCCCAGGACGGGGCGAGGGGCAGTTCGCCACCCCCTGGGGCATCGACGTCGATCCCAAAGGAACGATTCTCGTCGCCGACACCGATAATCGGCGGATTGTGGAGCTGTTGCGATGAAGCGGCTCCGCCGAGTGCTCCGGTCCGTCTTTCCGCCTCCGCGGCGGCCGGTGACGCTGCGCCAGGTGCTGCTGCTCGTGCTGTTTTTCGCCGTCTATTTCGGTACGTGCGCGGCTCTCGTGTTCACGCACAAGGTGCTGTTCGTGCGGCCCGTCGAATGTTCGTGCTGATGGCCGTCTGCGTCTGGATCTGGTGGATGTACGTGGCCGGCTATTCGGGACTTCCCGGACGCCGCGCGGGTATTGCGTTTCTCGTCCGTGCGATCTTGGTCGGCGTTTTTTGCCTGGCGCTGGCCGAGCCGCGGGCCGTGCGGACGAGCGACCTGCTCTCGGTGGTTTACGCGATCGACCTGTCGGATTCGATCGGCGAAGGCTCGACCGAGACCGCGCTGCAGTTTATGGCTACGACCGTGAACCAAAAGCCGGAACGCGATCAGGCCGGGCTCGTCGTCTTCGGGCGGAACGCAGCCGCCGAGCTGCCGCCCCGCCAGGCATTTCCCTTCGATTCGGGCTCGGTCTCGATCAATTCGCACGTCGACCGGGGCGCGACGAACATCGAGCAGGCGCTCTCCTTGTCGGCCGCCATGTTGCCGGAAGAGAACGCCGGACGGATCGTGCTTGTCTCCGATGGAGCAGCGACCGAAGGCAGCCTGACGCGAATTCTCGACGATCTCAAATCGCGAGACATCGCCGTCGACGTCTTGCCGGTGCAGTACGACTACTCGCGTGAAGTCTGGCTCGAGCGGCTCGATCTGCCCCGTTTCGTAAAGCTCGGCGACAACTATGAAGCGGTGATCGTGCTGTCGAGCTTGCAGAACGGTTCGGGCCGTCTCGTCGTCCGCGAGCAGGGGCGCGTGATCTCGGAGCAGTCGGTCGACTTCCGCGCGGGCAAGAACCGTTACGTCGTTCCCATCAAGCTGCGCGAGCCGGGATACTACGAATACTCGGCCACGATCGAAACGCCGAACGGCGCCGACCACCTCAAGCAGAACAACACCGTCCTCAACTACCTCTATGTGAAGGGGGAGGGACGCGTGATGGTCGTGCGCGATTCGGCCGGCAAGAAAGAGGACTGGCGCCGCTGGTGGCCGCACTCAAGGCCGAGCAGCGGCTGGTCGACGTGTTCACGGCCGAACAATTCCCCCGCGACGCCCTGTCGCTGATGCCTTACGACGCGGTGATCTTCGTGAATGTCGCGGCCGACGCTTTCGATCCGGTCCAGTTCAAGGCGGTCCACGACGCGGTTCGCGACTTGGGTGTCGGCTTTCTGATGGTCGGAGGCCGCAACAGTTTTGGGCCCGGCGGCTACAACAAGACACCGATCGAGGATGTGCTCCCCGTCAGCATGGACATCACCAAGAAGAAGGTGTTGCCCAAGGGGGCGCTGGTCATCGTGCTGCACACGTGCGAATTCCCGGAAGGAAACACGTACGCCAAGCGCGTGACCAAGGAAGCCATCCGCGTTCTCGGCTCGCAGGACGAGGCCGGCGTGTTGGCCTTCATGCAGGGCGATTCGTCCTGGGTCTTCGAGCTGACGCCCGTCAGCCAGTACGACGCGATGGTCCGCAAGATCAACGCCGCGACGCCCGGTGACATGCTGGCGTTTCAGCCGATCATGGAAGCCGGCTACACCGCGCTCGCGAAAAGCGACGCGGCCGCCAAGCACATGATCGTCATCTCCGACGGCGATCCGCAGCCGCCGACTCCCCAATTGCTGAAAGACTTCAAGGCCAAGGACATCACGATCTCGACGGTGTCGATCTTCCCCCACGGCGGGGTCGAAGTCGGCACGCTGCAGGCAATGGCCAACCTCACTGGCGGCCGGTACTACACCACCACCGACCCGGATCAGCTCCCCTCGATCTTCATCAAGGAGGCCAAGTCGCTCAAACGCTCGATGGTGCAGAATAAAACGTTCACGCCCGAAGTCGGATTCCCCTCTCCCATTCTCAAAGGGTTGGGCGGCCTGCCTCCGTTGCACGGCTACGTGCTGACGACTCCCAAGGAGCGGCTGACCGAGTTGATTCTTGAGGCCCACTTGCCTGACGACGATTCGCTCGACCCCGTGCTCGCCCGCTGGAAATTCGGCCTGGGCACGACGGCCGCCTTCACCTCCGACCTCTCGAGCAACTGGGGCGCCGATTGGGTCGGCTGGGAGGGCTATCGGGCCTTCGTCAAACAACTGATGACCGACATCGCCCGCGTGCAGGATGAGGAGCACTTGCGGCTGTGGGCCTATTCCTCAGGCACGCAGGGTGTGATCGTGGCCGAGGACTTCCATCCGCAGAACATGTTCCTCGAAATGCAGGCGCAAGTCTCCGGGCCGCAGGACAAGTCGGAAGCGATCCAACTGCGGCAGATCGCGCCGCGGCGTTACCAGGCGACGTTCCCGCTCTGGGGACCGGGCCGCTACCAGGTGATGGCGATCGGCAAATCGGGCGATCGCACGGCCCGCGCGCAAGGGGGCTTTATCGTCTCCTACTCGCCCGAGTACCTGCGGTTCCGCTCCAATCCGATGGTCCTCGACGAGATCGCCGAAAAGACCGGCGGCAAGGTGCTCAAGAAAGACGCGACGGCCGACGACATTTACCGCTCTCGCCGGCAGCCCAAGCGCAGCTCGCGGCCGATTTTCGACTGGTTCCTGGTGGCGCTGGCCTGCCTGCTGCCGCTCGACGTGGCTTTTCGCCGAATCCAGATCGATCGGAATTCGTTCGCGACCCTTCTCGGGACTCGGTCGACGCAAGACGGAATCGACCGCCACGATGGGGACGCTGTTGTCCCGCAAGCAAACGCTCAAGAAAGCCTTCGACGCCCAGCGCTTGCCGGTGCCCGGTCCGCTCCGCACGCCGAGCGGATCCGCAGCCGGCGGCTCCCTGGCGGGACCGCCGCGCCGCCCAAAGCCGGGCCTCCCAAACCCGAACCAAAACCGGCCGAGCCCAAGAAGCCGGGCGACGAATCGACGACCGGTCGGTTGCTGGAAATGAAACGCAAACGTCAGCAAGACGGAAAAGAGGGAAAACCGTGAGCACAAATCTGCGCGAGACCCAGTCGACCGAAGAGTTTCAGGTGCTGCAGGCCGAGGCGGACGACTTTGCCGCGATGTTCAACGCGGCCCGCACCGGAAGTTGGGCACGTGATCGTCGGCCAGGAACGGGTGGTCGAAGAAACGCTCACGGCCATCTTCTGCGGCGGCAATGTGCTGCTCGAGGGTGTGCCGGGGCTCGGCAAGACCGAGCTGGTGAAGGCCCTGTCGCGCGTGCTCGACCTCGACTTCCGCCGCATTCAGTTCACACCCGACTTGATGCCGGCCGACATCATCGGCACGCGGATCATGACCACCAATGCCGACGGGCGCTACGAATTCGAGTTCCGTCCAGGGCCGATCTTCACCCAGCTCTTGCTGGCCGACGAAATCAACCGCGCCACGCCTAAGACCCAGTCGGCCCTGTTGGAAACGATGCAAGAGGGTTCGGTCACGACGGCCGGCACGATCTACCAACTCAAGCAGCCGTTCTTCGTGATGGCGACGCAGAACCCGATCGAGCAGGAAGGAACCTACCCGCTGCCCGAAGCGCAGCTCGACCGCTTTCTGTTCAAGGTCGAAGTGCCGTTTCTCAATCGCAGCGAGCTCAACGACGTTGTGATGCGAACGATCCTCAAGCGGCCGACAGAGCCGAAGAAACTGCTCGACTCCGACCGAATTCTCGGACTGCGGAAGGTGCTCGACAAAGTGGTGGTCGCCGACCCGATCCGGGATTACGCCGTGCGGCTCGTGCTCTCGACGCATCCGGGAACCGACTTCGCCACCGACGAAATCCGCAAGTACGTCCGCTGGGGCGCCAGTCCGCGGGCCGCGCAAGTCCCTGATCCGTGCCGCACGCGTGCGGGCCTTGAGCCAGGGCCGCGCGCACGCCGGCTTCGACGACGTGCGGCATTTCGCCGCCAGCGTGCTGCAGCACCGCGTGCTGCTCAATTACGACGGCCAGGCGGAAAACATGACCACGCCGACGCTCATTCGTCAATGCGTCGAGCGACTCTCGGAGGAGCAGGTGTAGCCGCGCCCGGGACGAACGCTCACTAGGCGGGCGGGAAAGACTGAATCAAAGAGATCGTTGAGAAGATTCCGATGGCCGACGAAGCCGTCAAACAATTCACCACGCTACTCGATAACTCCATCCTCGGCCGGCTGGAGCGGATGCGGATTGCGTCGCGGCGGCGGCTCACCAACCGTGCGCACGGCGAACACCTCTCCGGCAAAGGCGGGACGAGCATCGAATTCTCCGACTTCCGCGATTACGTCGCGGGGGACGACCTGCGATTCGTCGACTGGAACATCTTCTCGCGGCTCAACCGGCCCGTACGTGAAGCAGTACCGCTACGAAGAGCAGATGTGCATCGTGATCATTATCGACGCCTCGACCTCGATGGCGTTTGACGGCAAAGTTCCAGCGAGCGTGCCAGCTGGCCGGTGCGTTTGCGCTGATGGGCCTCTTCTCGCTCGAGCCAGTGAGCATTTATGCCTGTGGGCCAAGTGGCAGCGAGCCCGCGCTTTGTCCTCCGTGCACGGGGCGGGTCAGCCGCGCGCGGGTCTTCACGTTCCTCGAAGGACTCAAAGCAGCGGGCGATTCGTCCATCGAGTCGGCCGTCGAAGCCGTGTTGCGGCGGCACCGCGGGCGGGGCATGGCCATCGTCCTGTCGGATTTTCTGACGTTCGGCGCGCTGGGCCGGCCGTTCAATCTGCTGTTTAGCCGGGCTCGAAGTTTGTGCGATCCAGATCCTGAGCCCGGCCGAGATCGATCCCGAGCTGACCGGCGACCTGCGGTTCGTCGACAGCGAGACCGATCAAACGCTCGACATCTCGAACGTCGGCGAGTTGCTGTCGGTGTATCACGACCGCCGCCGCGAGCTCGAGCGTGAGCTGGACGAGCACTGTCGCCGGCGGCGCGGGCGGTTTCTGACGACGCGGTCCGACGATCCGATCGAGTGGCTCCTGTTCGACCGGCTGCGGCGGCAAGGCTGGGTGCGATGAACTGGCTGGGCTTCTTTTCGCTCGGCAGCGCGTGGCTGGCACTTTTGCTGGTGCCGCTGGTGCTCGTTTATTTCCTCAAGCTCCGCCGCCCGCGGCAGTCGGTTTCATCGCTCGCGCTCTGGTACCAGGTGATCAACGACCAGCGGGTCAATTCGCCGTTTCAGAAATTCAAGCGGAATTTGTTGCTGTTGCTGCAGGTGCTGGTGCTCGTCTGCCTGGTGTTGGCCGCCATGCAGCCCTTCTTGCCGCGGGCGAGCGTGCGGGCCCAGTATCAGCCCATTCTGATCGACTGCTCGGCCAGCATGGGAGCGCTCGACGCCCCCGGAGGGCGAGCGACGGTTGGACGCGGCGAAGAAACAGGTCCTGACGATCGATCGACAATCTCCTCCCCGATCAGCGGGTCTCGCTCGTGGCCTTCGGCTCGACGGCCCGGCGGCTCACCGATTTCACCGACAACAAAACGATCCTGAAGGACGCGCTTGCAAAACTGGATGTCGTCCCCGTCCCCAGCCACACGGTCGACGCGCTGCGGATGACCCAGGCCCTCGCACACACGGTGCCGATCGAGCGCGTGCTGATGGTCACAGACGGCAACGTTCCCGCTGACGCCGACTTCGAGCTGCCGTTCGACCTGGTCTACCAACAGATTCCCTCCCGGCGGCCCGAACCTGGGAATCACCGCGTTCAACGCCCGTCGCTCGGCGGCCGATCAATGGGAAGTCTTTGTCGGGGTCGAAGGCTCGGAGACGGCCAGCCAGGCGAGCGGCAAGCTCGAGCTGTTTCGCGACGGCGTCTCCGTCGGCACCGAGCCCGTGCTGCTTGTGCCCGGCCACACCAAGCGGGTCGTCTTCCGTCTCGAGTCGCCGGCCGCATCGAGCCTCGAGGCTCGCCTGACGCCCGACGGCTTCGACTCGCTCGAATCCGATAACTCGGCCTACCTGCAACTGCCGAAGAGCCGACCTCTGTCGGTCTTCGTCCCCTCCGAAATGACGTCGTTCCGCCGGGCTTTCCGCGTCCAAAAGGGTATCGAACTCGTCGACGAAGCGGCCGCGCGGTCGGGAACCGCCTTCGACGTCGTCGTCAGCAATCGCCCGGAAGACGTGAAGCTGGAGGGGTCCGCCGCGCTCTTTGTCGGTTTTGTGCCCAAAGATCTCGCCAAGCTCGTCAGCATCGGCAAGGGCTCGATCGACGTGGTCGACTGGGAGCGGAGCAGCCCGCTGCTGGCACACGTGGTGCTCTCCGAAGTGACGGGCGTCGAGCAGCCGAAAGTCGGCCGAAGGCGTTCGCGACGGCGACTTTGAAAAACTCGGCTACACGGTGCTGGCTTCCGGCCGGACGGGTCCGCTTCTACTGGAGCGCCGCATCGGAGCGCGAGTCGAATATTATTTGCTGTTCGACGTGGACCGCTCGACGCTCCCGTTCCGCGTCGGATTTCCCATCCTGGCGGCCAACTTGTTGGAAATCGGCCGGCTTCAGGCTGGCCTGGCGGAAGTCCGCGGCAGTCGGACGGGCGTACTGCCGCCGCTGCAACTGAAGCCGAAGACCACTTACCGCGTCGCCGGCCCGCAAGGAAGTGCCGTCGACGTCGTCACCAGCGAATCGGGCGTCCTCAACGGCGTGTCCGCACTGGCCATCGGACAATATCGGGTCACGGAGGGCGGCGCAGAAGCCGCGCACGTCGGCATCAGCCTGCTCGACTCGATGGAGACTTCGCTCGTCGCGGTCAAGCAACTGCGCTTCAAAGAGGATCAAGAGGTGGCTGCGACGAACGATCGCATCGATGCGGACCGCCCGCTGTGGCCGACCTTCGCTCTGGCCGGCCTCGGAGTGCTGCTCGTCGAGTGGTGGTATTTTCAGCGCCGTCCGGGAGGCTGGCCCTCGACATGAGCCCACCCCGCTGCCAACGTGGCGTTTGGCAAATCGTAATCGTCGCGATTGTGGCCGTCTCCATCCTCGCTGAAGGTCGGATGATCGCGCAGGCGCAAGCCCAGCCCGTGGTGCAGCTGCCGGCGAAGCTCACGTTGCGCTATCGCCGGGCTCGATCGGGCGCCCCCTCCCCGTAGTTTGGCGTTTCGAGTGGGCGGAAAAAACGCCCGCCACCGGAGCGCTTGAATACGAGATTTACGACGAGGGCACCTGCCTGGCGCAATTTCGGGTTCCCGATTTCGTCCTGTCACCGGGAAAGAACGAATTCAACGCTCTGCTGCCCGCGTTTTTCGTAGGCAGTTCCGCCTCCCTGTTGACGATTCACGGGCGGTTCGTGACCGGCAAACGCAGTCTCGATTTTGACGAGCAGACGCTGCGCGCGCCGACCTCTTATGTGCAGTGGTTCAGCGTCGGCGTGGCGGCCGGCCCCAAAGCGCCGCCTCCAGATTCGCAAATGCGGTTTTACGACAAAATCCGCATCGAGAGCTTTTTGTCGCCCGACCAGGCGGTGAACCAGTCAGCCACGGTGGGCTACGAGCTGAAGTCGACGGAGATTCCCAACGATCCGCTCACGTTTTGCAATTTCGACGTCTTCGTGCTCACGCCGCCGGCGCTGGCCGAACTGCGCGCCGACCAGGCCAGTGCCTTGCTGAAGTGGGTCCGCGGCGGCGGCAGCCTGTGCATCGTGACGGGCGGTGGTCTCGAGCCCCGACAAGCCGATTGGCTCAACGAGGTGACCAACGAAGATGCGAAACGCGAAAAGTTCGTCGTCGGGCCCAAGGGATTTCTCCTCCCCGGCGAAGATGCGACCGGAACGATGCTGACTTTGATGAAGGGGCTGGGGCGCGTCGCCGTCCTTCGCGAACACCTGCTCACCACGATCGAGCCGAACGATGCCAGCTGGATGGCAACCGCCCGCTTCCTGCTCAAAGGCCATAAGGATAACGATGCACTACATGAGGCCATTCGCGCACTGTTTGACCCGCAGAACCGAGTTGGTGGTGCCATTGCCCCAAGGAGAACGCCACGCAGAGCGAGTTCCGCACGACCGTCGGGCAACCGCTGGCCCGCTCCACGTTCGAGCAACCTCAACGCGGCTCCGCTGGGCGACTTGGGAAGCCTGTTCCAGCTCTTGATGCCAACCGGAGTCTCGGCCATTCCGGTCAAGGTGATTGCGATCATCCTGGCGGCGTACGTGCTGACGATCGGACCGATCGATTATTTTCTGCTCGGTGCCCTGCGGCTGCGACGATTCACCTGGATTCTTTTCCCCGTGGTCACAGTAGGATTCGCCGGCTTTACCCTTTGGCTCTCGCAGCGGTACCTGGGATCGAACGACAGCCGGCGGGCGATCGAGATTTACGACTTCGTGCGGGGCGGCACGGTCGCGCGGCGCACGCGGATCGAGATGCTCTTTCTCAGTCAAGAAAAAGATCTGGAGACGCCGATGGAGAACGGCCTCTTCGCGGTGGTGGGGCGCGGCAATGTGATGAACGGCGGGCCGTTTTTACAAGTCGCGACCAAGGACACGCCGGAGACGGTCGGCGTCGACGATCGCTTTCCGAGCAAATACGGGATCGTGCAGCAGGTGCCGCAGTGGCGGCCCGTGCTCAACCGCTTCTTCTGGCTCGACCCCAAACCCTCCACGATCTATCAGCCGCCCGATTTGCCCGGCGCGGCGGGATTCGATTGGGACACGCCTCCCGGGGTCACCGGTCGGGATAACCAACCGACACTCGCGGAGCGCGTGCGCCGCGCGTTTGGCCCCAAGGCGTGTGCCGTCGTGCTGCACGGCTCTTCCAAGAGCTACGCGCTCAACGATCTCTCCGAGCTGGAACACTTCCGCGCCAAAGGGCCCATGTACGTCGAGAGCCCGGTCGCGCAAATCGTCCAAGAGCTGACCCAGCGCCTGCCGGAGCAACTCTTCGAATACGTGTCGACCGTATCGCCCAACGGCGGAGCCGAACTGGATGATCTCGCGCTGAGCGACCCCAGCGACAATAACCAAAGCGTGCTGGTGATCGCCGTCGAGACCGAGTCGACGCTCCACCTCTATCGCCGCGCCTATGCCGGGAGCCCCTGATGCTCGTCGTCAATGTCGAGAATCTGTACGTCGACTACGGCACGATCCATGCCGTCCGCGGCATCTCGCTGCAGATTCCCCGCGGAGAGGTTTACGGCTTTATCGGCCCAAACGGCGCGGGCAAGTCGTCGACGATCAAGGTCCTGGCAACGCTCTTACCCGGATACCGGGGCCAAGCGCAGGTCAACGGCATCGAGGTCTCCCGCGACCCCCAGCTCGTCCGAGAGAACATCGGCTACATGCCCGACTTCTTCGGCGTCTACGAAGACCTGACCACGCGGGAATACCTCCACTTCTTCGCAGCCACCTATCGCATCCCCGGACCCGCCGTGCGGCCATCGTCAACGACGTGCTGGAGCTGACCGATCTGACCCACAAGATCGACAGCCAGGTCGATTCGCTCTCGCGGGGTATGAAACAGCGGTTGGCCCTGGCGCGGGTGCTCTTGCACGATCCGGACCTCTTGCTCTTGGACGAGCCGGCCAGCGGCCTCGATCCGCGAGCCCGCATCGAAGTCCGCGAACTGCTGAAAGAACTGAAGAACATGGGCAAGACGATCCTGATCTCGAGCCACATCCTGCACGAGCTGGCCCAGATGTGCACGCGGATCGGCATCATCGAGGCGGGGCAGATGGTCGCCCAGGGGCCGCTCGACGAAATTTATCGCCGGCTGCAGCTGATGCGCGTGGTTCACGTACAACTGACCCACTCGGGCGAAGATGTGCTGAACCGGCTGCGGAGCATCCCCGGTGTCGAATCGGTTGATCCGCAAGTCGACCGCATCGCCATTCGCCTGCACGAAGACCGCCTGTCGGTTGAGGATCTGCACGACGCCATTCAAGAGGCCGGCGGACGGATCCGCATGTATCAGCCCGAGGCGATGGACATGGAGACGGCCTTCATGAAACTGACGCAAGGCACGACGGCATGAAACTCCGCTGGCCGCGTTTCGGCCTGCCGCTCCTGTCGCGCGAGTTGGCCGAGCAGTCCGCCCACGCCCGGCATTACGCGCTGCGCTGTCTGTGCGCCATCGTGATCTTCGGCATTGGCTTCGTCGCCATCCGAGACGTACTCGTCTCGGACGAGTTTTCCGGACAGATGCTGCTCGGCCGCGGGATCGTGCTGGTCGATTGGGTCACCAGTGCGCAGGCCTTTTTGATCCTGCTCTTTCTGCCGGCCATGACCTGCGGCGCCATCGCGGGCGAAAAAGAACGCAACACCCTCGCGATCCTGCTGACCACGAGGCTCGGCCCGCTGACGATCATCCTCGAAAAACTGGCCAGCCGGCTGGTCGTCATTTTCATGCTGCTTTTGCTGTCGCTGCCGCTGTTCGCCGTCGCCTATTCGATGGGCGGCATCGGTCTGCCCGACTTGCTCAGCCGCGTGACGTGGCTGGTCGAACTGAGTCTCTTCGTGGCGTCACTCTCGCTCATGTGTTCGGCGTGGTGCGGCAGCACAGTCTCGGCCTTTTTCATGTCCTACTTCGTCGCGGGCTTGCTGGTTTTTGGCGCCGCCCTCCTCGCCGGATATTCGCTCGTCTTTCATTTCGGACGTCCGGGGCCGGTCGCCCAACAGGTGCTGATTCTGGGAGGAACGGTTCTGTTTCTCGCGATCGCCACGCGCTCCCTCATTTCGCGAGCGTTCGTCACGCCGCGAAACTTCATCCTGGCTACCTTCCGCGGCTTGGACAATCTCTACACGCGGATGAATGTGATCGTGGGCAACGTGGTGCTGGTACGGGAGAAGGCGCTGCTCCCCGCCGACAAACCCATCGCCTGGCGCGAGACGGCCAAGAAGTCGCTGGGCACGGTTCGCTATCTGGTGCGGGTGCTGGTTGCCATCGAGCTGCCCACGGTGTTTCTGCTGGTGAGTGCCTCGGAAGGAGCGAATTTCGAGCTGAACCGCGGAAATAGCGTCGGCAGTTTTCTGTGGTTTGCGATTTGGATCATCGCCGCCACGCTGATTGCCGTTTCAGGGGCGAGCATTGTCAGCGGCGAGCGGACGCGGCAAACGCTACCGGTCCTCATCTCGACGCCGCTGCGAGGCGACGAAATTGTGCGGGAGTTGTTCGCCGGCGTGCGGCGGCTGATCACCGTGCTCTGGATTCCGTTCGCGACAGTCGCCGGCTACGAATTCTGGTTTCATCTGGGTTCCTACCGCGTCGGGCAGGCGACGATTTTGGAGCGGCTGATCTGCGCAATTGCGCAGATGGCCGTCTATCCGTTCCTCATCGGCTGGATGACGTTCTATTTCGGCACGCTGGTGCGATCGGCCCTGTGGGCAATTCTCGGTTCGCTGTTCATGATCCTGACCGTGATCTTGCTGCCCTATGCCGGCGCACTCGCGGCACTCTGGATGGATGCGCACGTAGAGTGGGTGCGAGTCTTCGCCTATTCGAGCCCGGCGTCCATCGTCGTGATCAATGAGGCTGCCGGGGCACCGCTCACTTACACGCTGATTAATTTCGCTGTATTTGGCACACTGACGTGGCTGATGCGTCGGCATTGTCTGCGCAGTGCCGATCGCTTGCTGGGCCGCAGCGAGACGCTGTTCGTGACACGCTCCACGGATGCACCGAGCCAGCGGGCTTTCTCGCTGCCGCGTGCGCCACGCCGCCACCCGGACGCGAGCCCGCTTGTTAGCGAAACTGCCAACTCGATAGAAGGGAACGTGAGTCTTTTCCATGCGCAAGAGAACGAGCTCGCGGACCGCGGAAATGACTCGCGTCCCCTTTAGAGTTTCTAGACAGGAGTCGATCTTGAATGGAGTCCGCTAACAGGACGGTACGATCGCGGGCTCGAAAACTCACTCAGTCGTTTTTTCGGCGACCGGCGGATGACGTTGCCCGCGAGCTGATCGGAAAAATCTTGGTGCGGCGCCTGCGTGGGAAGCTATTTAGGGCCCGTGTCGTCGAGACTGAGGCTTACCTCGGTCCCGACGATCTCGCGTCACACGCGTCGAAGGGACGAACCCAGCGAACGGAAGTTCTCTTCGGTACACCGGGGCGGGCCTACGTGTACCTGATTTACGGCATGTACGAGATGCTCAACGTAGTCGCAGGCGCCGCGGGCCAAGGCCAGGGAGTTCTGTTCCGAGCGGCTGCTCCGCTCGATGATTGGAACGCGAATCTCTCGGGGCCCGGCCGACTGACGCGCGGAATGCAGATTACCCGGTTGCAAAACGGCCTCAATCTGACCGGTGCGCAGCTGTACTTGCTGGACGATCCTGACTATCGGCCGACCGTAGAAACCACAAAACGGATCGGCATCGACTACGCGCGTCACTGGAAGGACGCGCCGCTGCGCTTCGTTGATGTCACTCGGCGAGTGCACTCGCCGGCTAGGCGTGCAGCTTCTGGTAGAAGAAGTAGGACGCCAGGGCGAAGCCGATGAAGATCACGAAGAACCGCACCCGTCGTGGATGCACGCGGAGCGCCAGCTTGGCTCCGACGTAGCCGCCCAGAATCGAGGCCGCCGCCATCGGCAGGCCGTATTTCCAGAGCACGTCCCCTTCAAGGACGAAGACCACCACCGAGACGCCGTTAATGGCGACCGTCAGCACCGTTTTGACGGCGTTCATGCGGTTGATGTCGCCGATGCCCATCATGGCAAGGGCCGCGAGCATCAAAATGCCGATCCCCGCGCCGAAATAGCCGCCGTAAATCGACACGACCAGCTGAAAGGCGATCAGGCCGACGAGCGACCAACCCGCCTGCTGCGTGCGTTCCGGACCGGCCGGTCGCCGCGGGCGGAGCGAATCGATCAGCAACAGCAGTGTGGCGACCAGGATCAACCAGGGAACAAGCGCATCGAACCAGGCCGGATTCAAGCGCGTGAGCAACAGCGAGCCAATCACGCCGCCGACCAGGCTCGGCCCGATTAATAGGATCAACCAGCGGCGGGCGTCGCTGAGCTGACGTCGATAGCCCCACGCGGCCGCGAAGGAACCCGGCACCAAGGCGACCGTGCTCGTCGCGTTCGCCAGCACGGCGGCGGCTGATCCGTAAACCGGCGTGAGCGCGGCCAGGAGCGCCGGAAACGTAATCAGTGTGCCGCCGCCGGCAATCGAATTGACGCCGCCCGCGATCAGAGCGGTAACGCAGAGCCAGAAGAAATTGAGATCATGCATCGAGCGGGCCGGGGACGTCCTGCAAGCGTTTCAGCGAGCATCGCGTGCGCGGACCGATCTGGCAAGCGTCCCAGCCTTTCGGACCGGTTCGAGCGGTTCGAGCGGATCGCGGCTAAGGTGGGCCGGACGTCCTACTGATTGTCGATCACGTGGTCCCGCAGCCGCATCGACGACGGGAAGTCGCTGGCGACGCGGGCCATCAGCACGATCGGCTCGTTCTGCATGGCGTAGAGCTTCATTCGCCACTGCCGTTCGAGCGGCGGGGCGGTGGTCGGGCTCCAGGTGGCCACGTGATGCAGACACGTGTGCCAGGCCTGAGCGATGTATCGCGGCGAATCGCTGGCCAGGCCGATGAGGTACTTGCCGTCGTTCGAGACGGCGCCGATCACCGGAGCCACGTAGCGCGTGTGGCTCGTGTTCACCGGCAACGCCTCGCCGCCGATCTTCTGCCACACGCCGATGTAATGCTGCGACCAAACGGGATTGTTCCGCGGATCGTCCGGCGGCACTTCGTCGGTCTTCGTTCGTTGCGTCTTGTCGAGGAAGGTCTGTCCCTGCTCCGTGAAGATGAAGCAGCGCTGCACCCACGACGGATAAACATTGGCCCGCTCGCCGTAAGGCGGACTGGCCGAGCCGCCGGCCACAAAATTCGGGCTCTTCTGGAAGCACCAGCAGAGGTTGGGCGTCGGCAGGTTTTCGGGAATCTTGAGATCCGAGGGCTTGATGTGCGCGTCGAGCGTGAGGCGTCCGACCGCCTCGACCGTGCCCGTGTCGGCGGTGATCGTCGTCTCGTGGATGAGCCCGGGGATCGACTTCACCGAGTGCCGGAAGACCAGCTGGTTATCGCTGGGGACTGCCACGCCCATCAGGTTGAGCTTCAAGAATCCCTCGCCGGGCTCGTAGACGCAGGCGTCGAGCCGCAGGCCGGGGACGCTCGGGAAGATGGTCGAGCAGAAGGCGATGTGCCGGTTGTGCAGCCGAGCGTACAAGGTCGGAATCTTGACCGAGTCGCTGTTGATCGACTTGGCAATGACGTTGTCTTCGCGATGCAGCGGAGTCGGTTCGGCCTGGACCTGTCCGTTCGAGGCACCGCCGGGGGCGAGAAAAGCCGCCGCGGCCACGCCGCCGGTCGTCAGCACGTCGCGTCGAGAGAACTTGTTCATGGGTCGCCATTCCCTTGGGGGGACGAAAGTCCCCGGTTTTCGCCGGTTTTTTCCAACAACGAATTGCGGCAATCACCGAACGGTCCCGGCCGATGGAGAGTTCGAGCCGGATTGAGGCGGGAGTGATAGGACAGATGGGCGATGGAGGTCAAGATCGGTTCCGGCCACGAGTTTCGGGCCAGGAACGCAAGTTTTCGTTAAGTTCCCGCCCAATCGGCGGCACTTACTTCGGCACACCCGAGCAGCTGCGCCAAATCGACGGCCGGAATGTCGCGTACTGTGTCGCGAAGTAATCGCTAGTCGGCAGGCTTGTGAACGCGGGAGAGGGAATCCAAAAACACGTCGAGGGCGGCGTAATACTCCGGCGTTTGTGGGTCCTGGTGGTCTCCGTTCGGAATCGTGATGAACTTCTTCGGCAGGTTTGCGGCGTCGAAAAGTTCGACCCCCATCTCATACGGCAACAGGCGGTCGGCCGTGCCATGACTCTGTAATAGCGGGCCGTGATATTTGCCGATCTTGGAGATCGAGTCGAACTGGGTCTGCATCACCGAACGCATTGGCAGCCACGGAAACATCGCGTGGCCGACGGCGGGCATCGAGGTAAAGGTGCTTTCGATGACCAGCCCGCGGGCGCCGTCCGTCGCCAAATCGACGGCCACCGCCCCACCCAGCGATCGCCCCATCACGACGATCTCGCTTTCCGGGATTCCCACGCGATTGGCCAGCCAGCGACGGGCCGCCCGGGCATCGGCGAGCACGCCTTCTTCGGTCGGCACGCCGTCACTGCGTCCATAACCGCGATAGTCGAACAACATGGCGGTGACACCGACCCGGTCGTGGAGTACTCGCAGCTCGTCGGCCCAGTTGGCCACATTGCCACCGTTGCCATGACAAAAGAGCACAACCGCGCGCGGATGCTCGTCTTCGACAAACCATCCGTGCAGCCGCGTCCCATCCGCCGACTTGAACCAGGCCTCCTCGAAGTTCAATCCGCGCGGCTGCCAATCGCCTTCCGGGTAACGGCTCGGATGGAAAACGACCGATTCCTCGAGCGGCGCGAGCGGGCTGTATGAGACGTTGCGCAGGGAGACCGGGCTCTGGCAGCCGCAGAGCGAGCCGACGATCAGGGCGAGGATGGGGAGGCGTGACCCGGCCATGAACGATCGTCCCGGGCAATCTCGCAGTGAACGCTTGAAGGGAGCGAGCATTTATCGCGCGCGGGCACAACGGTCAAGCCACGGATGTGGGCCGCGAGAGCTCACGTCCGCCGAAATCAGCCGATCGGTCGGGCTGCCGGGCCGGGTGTCATTGACCGTCGTAGGAATTATCCTAATGTTAAGGGCAGCCGACCTGTTACGGCCGATTGGAGACGAGGAACACCGCGAGCATCGAACGAGGTGGACAGGTTGAGCTGTCTGGACAAACTATGATAGGCCCGGCGGCGGCGAAACGGCTGGTCTTTGCTGCGTCGGCGGCGCTGCTTTGGTGCGCGGCCTTCGCATCCGTCCCGTCATGCGCTGCTGAACCGCCGGCGTCCGACCGCAACGGCCAGTCGCCGGTGCAAGTGCCCGTCGCGGACGGCCAGAATCGGTCGAACCCAGACCGGCAGGCGCCGCCGACGACCGTGCCGGATGCTCCGCCCGACGTGCCACCACCGGCCGTAATTCCGCGAAACCTGCCGCGGCGATCGGGCCGCAGCATCACTCGGCTCGACGAGGATTCGCCCGACCGGCCGCCCCTGGCCGTCGATCGCCAAACGCTGAAAGAGATGGACGCGGCCGGCGAACTGATTGCCAGGCAGCAGTATCCGGAGGCCCTGCATCATCTGCAGCGGGTGCTCGATTCGCCCGAAGATTCGTGGCTCGAAGTCCCCGGACCGAAGGGCCCGATCTTTCAAAGCGCCAAGCGCGAGGCCGCGGACCGTATCGGCACACTGCCATCGGGTGTACGGGAATCCTACGAAACCGAGTTCGGGCCGACGGCCCACCAACTCTTGGACGACGCCACCCGACGCAACGGCAGCGCTCAGTTGTCCGAAGTCGTCGGCCGCTACTTCCACACCCGCGCGGGCTACCGCGCCGCCTATACGCTCGGCAATCGCCTGTTCGACGAATCGCTGTTGCTGCCCGCCGCCCGACAGTTCGAGCGGCTGCGAATGTCGCCCGGCGGCGCGGCCTTCGAGCCGTGGCTCTCGCTGAAAGAGGCGTACTGCTGGCTGCGGGTCGGCGAGAACGCCAAGAGCGCGGCCATCCTCTCCGCGATTAAACAGCGCCCGGGAGGCGAGACGCTCACCTTGGGCGGGCAGCGCGCGACGATTCCCGAAGGCCACGAAGCACTGAGCTGGCTGTCCCGGCTCATTGGACCGTCCGCGGCCGACAGTGCAGCACTGGCCCCGCGCGATTGGCTATTTGCCGGCGGCGAGCCCGATCGCGATGCGCCCGGCGGCAACGCCCTGCCGCTGGGAGACGCCGTTTGGACGCAATCGCTGATTCGCGACCACGACCTGCGCGTGAAAGACCGCTTCGCGGAAATCGAAAAGGCACTCGAGGATTATCGCAACGACCTCGCGGAAAGCGATTCGCTCACAATCCCTTCGGGATCGCCGCTCGTTATCGGCAACACGGCCGTGTTTCGCACGTTTGCGCGGCTGCGGGCCGTCGAGTTGCGCACCGGCCAGCCGCTGTGGGACTTCGCCGACCGCGACCGGCTCTACGGAATTCTGGCGGCCGCCCGATCGACGACGCGCCGCGCGAATCGCCTGCCCGTCAGTATGGAATCGCACGAGCAGGACGAACTGCGGCTGTTCCTCAACGCGCGGGCCTTTCGCGATCAGACGTACGCCGGCCTCAGCAGCGACGGCGAACGCGTGTTTGCCGTTTTCGACGGCGGGTTTCTCGGCCTGGAAGAGCCTCAAAAGAACGAACGCGTCGAGGGACTGGCGCGCGCAACCACAACGTGCTCGGCGCGATCGATCTGGCGACCGGCCGCCTCTTGTGGGAGCTGGGCGGCACTCGCTCCGACCGCAACCGCGATCTGGCCGGAACGTTCTTTCTGGGCTGCGGGCTGCCGATCGGCTCGACCCTTTACGTGCTGGGAGAACTCGACGGCGACGTCAGTCTGTTCAAAATCGACGCAGCCACCGGCAGACGCCTAGCGACGCAGCGTCTGGCCACTCCCCTCGGACGCCTGCCCGTTTATGCGATGCGGCGGTTGGCCGGCGCCAATCCGAGTGCGGCGGCCGGACTGTTGATCTGCCCGACCACGGGCGGCGTGGTGACCGCGTACGATCCGGCGAGCCGAACACTCGTCTGGGAGTACCGCTATCGCGTCAACCGCATCGGCGACCCGCGGACCTGGATGGACGACGTGCTCGAAACGGGTGACGACGAGCGCACTCGCTGGATCGATTCCGCCCCGGTCATCGTGGACGGAGCGGTACTGTTGACCCCGCGATTCCGACGATCTGCACTGCCTTAACCTCGCCGATGGGACTTTGCGCTGGACGCAGCCGCGGCTGAATCGGTTGTTCGTCGCGGGCGCCTTGGACGGCGTGGTCTATCTCGTCGGTCGCATGGGCCTTGATGCCCTGAACTTGAAGGACGGCAGCGACGCCTGGAACCATGCGGTCGAACTGAGCCTGCCGGCCGGTCGCGGCTATCGTCACGGCAATCTGTATCACTTGCCGCTTTCATCGGGAGACCTGGCCACGATCGACCTGCGGCGCGGCCGGATTCTCACGCGCACTCGCTTCTCCAAGAATGCTCAGCCCGGCAACCTTGTCTCCGCCGAAGGAGCGGTCGTCATGCAGTCGGCCGGCTCAGTGCAGGGATTCCCCCCGACCGCCGAACTGGAGCAGCAGATCGCCAAAACGCTCGAGCAGGCGCCGGACGACGCCGCCGCGCTTGCCGCCCGTGGCGAACTGCGTCTGCACCGAGGTAAAACCGACGCGGGCCTCGCCGATCTGACTCGCTCGGTGAAATTGCGCCCGATCCTCGGACGCAATCGATCGCGGTGGCAACCGTGCTCGAGAGCCTGCGATTCGACTTCGCCGCGAGTCGCACACTCGCCGAGCGGTTCGAACCGCAAATCACCGATCCGCGACAGCGCGTCGAATACCACCGGCTGATGGCGGCGGGGCTCGCGGCGCCGGCGATCCGGAGGCGGCCCTCGACCACGACCTGCATCTGCTGCAGGACGATAAGCTGGGGGCCATGCTGCTGCCCGACGGCGAGTCGCTGAAGGTGCAAGTCGCGCAGCTCGTGGCGCCGGACCTGGCCGAGCTGTTCAAAAAGACCACTGTGGAGCAGCGGGAGCGGCTGACCAAGAAAATCGAGAGCTGGACTGGCCGCCTCGCCGAAACGGGACAAGTTGAGCAGTTGCGCCGTGCCGTCGGTGCGTTGCAGTCACTGCCGATCGAGGTCGAATTGCGGCGTCTGCTGATTTCTCGGCTCACGTTTTCGGATCAAGCGGAGCTGGTCCGACAGTTGATGCACTTGCGCAAAAGCTCCGACGAGAAAACAGCCGGAAATGCGACGGCCCGCTTGGCGCGGCTGATGCTCGATCGTCATCGCGCCGACGAGTCGTTCGAACTCTTGGCGGAGTTGGGCGGTCGATTCAAGGACGTGAAGTGCACGGGCGAAGAAACCGGGGCCAAGTTGTGGGACGCGTGGTCCAAGGAGCCAAGAGTTAAAGCGGCTCGTGCCCGAGTGGCTCCCTGGCCGAACACCGGTTTGACAGTGAAAACTGTCCCGTCCGCCCGTCCGCTCTACGGCCCGCCGCAGCCGATTCTTTTCGAACAGCGAACGGGTTCGTTCTACCGCGATTGGCGCTTCGAAATCGCGCCGCCAAACCGAACGAGGTTTTACTCTGACGGCAATCGACCCCGCTGGGAACGATCGCTGGCAAGCCGACATCGATCTAACAGTCTTCGGCAAAGACGCCGAGGGCGACACTCCCATGGCGGTGCGGATTCATGGCCCGCTGTTGGAGCTGGCGCTGCGCCGACGAATCTTTCTGTTGGATGCCTTCGACGGGGCCGAAGCACCGAAAATCCTCTGGTCGCGCGCGCTCTTCGATCCGCGTTGGTCCACCGCCAATCAAATGCGGACGGAAATCGGGCTCACAGGATTGCTCTCCGCCGACCGCGTCTTTTACCAGCTCGGCTCGGCTGCTTGCGCGGCCGATCTCGTGACGGGCCAAACGGTCTGGGAGCGGCGCAACGTTGCATTTTCGTATTCGCTTGTCGGCAACGAAGACTATGTGATCGCGCTCAGCCGCATGGAACCGACGGAACCGTACGGCGTGGTCTTGCGGGCCGCCAACGGCGCAGAGGTGTTTGGCGGGCCGCTCGGCGTGCGCGGTCCGCTCAGCGGCGAATGGCACGGCAGCCACGTCTTGACCACCGTCTTCACGCCGCGCCGGCTCACCCGCGCGCACCGACCTCGTCGCCCGCAAGGACGAATGGACCTTGGAGTATTCGATGCCCGCCTGGCCGATCTCGATCGACGAGAACGAGTTCGGCATCCTCGACGCCGGTCGCACGCTCCACATTCACTCGTCGACAACCGGCAATGAACTGTTCAAGACCGACCTTGACCACCTGCTCCACGCGTCGCAATTGAGCGTGCGGAAGCTGGGCGAACGCTACATCGTGATTCGCCAATCGGGAGACGGCCTGGGCCGGTTCCGGGAGCGTCCGCAGGCTGCCGATCCCGGCGGTGTTTGGGCCATCAATGGCGACACCGGCAAGATCGCCTGGAGCGCCTCGGTCCCGTCGCCGCAGCTTCTCATCGAACTGCCCTCGAATTGCCCAGTCCTGGTGCTCTTGCGGCAAATCAGCCGCTTTGAGACGGCCCGCGGTGGCGGCGTGGGGACCGTGATCACGATTCTCGATGCACGCACGGGAAAACAGGTCTACGAAGGGCGCGAGGCGACCACAGCCGATCAAATCAGCGTCCGCCTGGACCCCGACGCACGCATTGTCCACGTGGCGACGGACAGACACCGGCTGGAAATCTCCGCGAAGCGTGCAGACTAATCGCGGCCCGATTCCCGCCCCCATTTCGTCGGGCCCCTGCCGCTGGCCTCCGTTCGGCTCAATTGATCTTGCGTCAATACGCCGTGCGGTAAAATGGAAGTTGGCGAAACCGCTTTGACTAGGCGTGGTCGGCGTGTGCCGCGCTCCGCGGAAAGCGATCGCCGGGGAAATTGTCGGCCCGCCGACCCGCCCACTCGCTGGTCTGCCTGCAGAAGTTGGCCGCGCGAAACCGGCCCAGATTGGCGCCAAGAGCGGTCGACCAGGGTCCAGTCTCGTTGGTCCGGTCTAATTCGCCGAAAACGGAAAGTGTCCGGATCAAGGTGTTTGTGGCCAATGACTTAGAGCGGAAAAACGTCAGGTCCGGACACTTTCGCGCGAATGGAGGCGGAATGAGACTGGGACCTGACGGCGCTCGGAAATGTGACAGTTCGTCCCCTCGCGGACGAAGGGCTCGCCCTGCCGGCTTCCCCTCACCGATGGCGGCTTTGCGTTGGGTCCGGTTCATCGGACTCGCGGCCGGGTGGGATGTCGCGACCGGATCGATTAGGGAACCGGGTCGAATTCGCCAGCTGGGACGAGGTCGGCCGATCGCTAAAAAACCACCGATCAGCGCAAAAAGCGTCAAATTCCCAGGCTTCGGCGACGAACAATACGGCGAGACCAGATGGACAGATGAAGGCGGTCTTCATCGACGCCATTGACAGCCGGCACCCCGTTTGAGACGCTGGATCGGCCGAGAGATGCCCACCCCGGACCCATCCGTCGGAGTACGGAAAGGTAAGGCGAACCGGGAGTTTGCGGCGATTGTCGAGATCTTGCAACCAGTGGGTGGTTAGCAAGGTAACGATTTGTAACGGCTGGGGTCGGATCCAAGGGACCTTAAGAGGATTCTCAACGTATGTTGCGCTCCCGTTCTTTAGCGGCTGCGGTCTTGAGTTGCCTGGTCGTTGGCACCGTCCAGGCTGCCGGCGACGTGTCACCTGCCTCGGCCCTGGGCCGCAAGGCAGACAACTTCACTTTGAACGACTTCTACGGCAAGAGCCACTCGCTGGCTGATTACAAAGACAAGAAGTTGGTCGTGCTGGCGTTCATCGGGACCGAATGCCCGGTTGCCAAGGCCTACGGTGAGCGACTGGCAGAAGTGGCGAAGAAGTACGCCGACAAAGGCGTGCAATTCCTGGGAGTGAGCTCCAATCGGCAAGACACCATTACCGAGCTTGCCGCCTACGCCCGCGTGCACCATGTCGAATTCCCGATCCTCAAGGATCTGAACAACAAGCTGGCCGATCAGATCGGAGCCCAGCGGACTCCTGAGGTTTTCGTTCTCGATGCTGACCGAGCCGTCCGTTATCACGGGCGGATCGACAACCAATTCGGCGTCGGCTACGCCAAGAAGACCGCGTCTGAGCTCTTCCTCAAGGACGCCATCGACGAGCTGCTTGCCGGGAAGACGGTCGCGAAGGGCGAAACGGCTGCGGTCGGCTGCTTCATTGGCCGCGTGCATCCGGCCGACCCAGGTGCGGCCGTGACCTACTCGAATCAAGTGGTGCGGATCCTGAATAAGCGCTGTGTGTCGTGCCACCGTGCCGGCGAAGCAGCCCCGTTCGCAATGACCAAATACGAAGAGGTCTCCGGCTGGGCCGACGCGATTGCCGAGGTTGTCCGTCAGCGTCGGATGCCGCCGTGGCACGCAAGTCCGAAGTACGGTCACTTTGCCAACGACCGCAGCATGCCCGAAGAGGAAAAAGAAGTCCTCTATCAGTGGGCGGCGGCCGGCGCTCCGGAAGGCGACACCAAAAACGTTCCGCCGGCTCCGACCTTCGTCGAAGGCTGGGGGCTGCCCAAAGCTCCGGACAAGATCTTCAAGATGGCGCCGAAGGCCTACCATGTTCCGGCGACAGGCGTCGTTGAATATCAGTATTTCCGGGTCGACCCGGGCTTCAAAGAAGACAAGTGGATTACCGCCATCGAGGCGCGACCGAGCAATCGAGCCGTCGTGCATCACATCATCGTCTTCGCCGGGCCAAAGGGCGGACGCGACGAAGCTCGCCGTCAGTTCCTGGTCGGCTACGCTCCGGGAGCCATGCCGCTGGTGCTGCCCCCGGGAATGGCCAAGCACATCCCGGCCGGCTCGGAGCTGTTGTTCCAGCTGCACTACACTCCCAACGGCAAGCCCGGGGACGACATCAGCGAGTGCGGCATCGTCTTCGCCGACCCGAAGGAAGTGAAGCATCTGGTGCGAACCGTCGAAGCCATCAACACGGGCTTTGAGATTCCGGCCGGAGCCGACAATTTTGAGGTTGACGCCGACAGTTTCGCCATGCCTATGGACGCGCAGCTCTTGCAGCTCTTCCCACACATGCACTTCCGCGGGAAGTCGTTCACCTACGAAGCCGTCTATCCGGACGGCCGCAAGCAAATGCTGCTCGATGTGCCGCGTTACGATTTCGGCTGGCAGTTGACCTACGAGTTGACGAGCCTGATGCCGATGCCCAAGGGCACGAAGATGCACTGCGTCGCTCATTTCGACAATTCGGAAAACAACCTCAACAATCCCGATCC
Source organism: uncultured Planctomycetaceae bacterium (assembly GCA_963813715.1). GTDB lineage: Bacteria > Planctomycetota > Planctomycetia > Planctomycetales > Planctomycetaceae > DASPSM01. Next base: position 1,164,403 of record CAWFAK010000017.1, read on the forward strand.
CAAGTCAGCCGTCCGCTGGGGCGACCAGACGTGGGAAGAAATGATGATCGGCTTCTACGACGTCGCGGTTCCGGTCACTCCGGAGGACATCAAGGAGGGCAAGCTGCCCGATTTCATGCCCGGTCCCGAGCAGATCGCGCAGCGGATCCTCCAGCAGTTCGACAAGAACCACGACGGCAAGATCTCGATGAACGAGATTCCGAACAAGCCGTTCCAGGTGAAGATCTTCTTCGCGACGTTGGATAAGAATCATGACGGCGTGATCACGTTGGAAGAGATCACCGAAATGATCAAGGAACGCCAAAAGCAGGGCGGCGGCCGCATGAGTCTGCGTCGCTCGTTGCGTGGCGAGAAGGCCAGTGAGCCCAAGCCGGAAGACAAGAAAGGCCACTCGAAGGACCAGGCCTCGGTCAAGTAGACTGGAAACTCGAACGCTAACCCGGTCTGATGTTTCAGGCCGGGTTTTTTCTTTTGCGCTCGTCAGATTTGTGAAAGAGACATTGGCAATGCGTGGCTGGGCATTTCTCCTGGGCATGGCCGCACTCCTCTGGGCGGGCCCGATGTTGGCTGCGGACTCGCCAGCGGATTCTTCCGTGCCGCACCCGCCGCTCACGCCGTCCGAAATCGCTGAGGGATGGATCAGTCTGTTCGACGGCCGCACCCTCTTTGGTTGGCAGCCCGGCGGCGACGTCAACTGGAGCGTGCGCGACGGCGAGATTAGCGCCGATCGCGGCGGTCCCGGTCTGCTCCTGACGACGTTCGAGTTGGCCGACTACGAATTCCGCTGCGAATACCGACTGGAAAAACGCGGCAACAGCGGGATCTTCCTGCGAACGCCGGTCTCACCCAAGGATCCGGCGAGGGATTGCTACGAGCTCAACCTCTGTGATTCGCATCTCACTTTTCCCACGGGCAGCATCGTCGGTCGCCAGAAGGCGGCCGGCACGTTTCACGGCGAGGGCGCATGGATGAAGATCTCGGCGCGCGTTGAGAGCAACCGCATCACGGCACAGCTCAACGGTCGCCCGGTGATCGACTTCGTCGACAACTCGCCCGCACGCCGCCGCGTCGGGCGGATCGGTTTACAAATGAACGGCGGCACGATCGAGTTTCGCAACATCTGCCTGCGTCCGTTGTCGCTCAGTCCGATCTTCGACGGACACGATCTGTCGGGCTGGCATCTCGTGCCCGGTTCCAAGGCCCGCTTCGACCTGGTGGATGGCGCCGTTCACGGCACGGGCGGGCCCGGGTTTCTCGAGTCGGACGGGACTTGGGCCGATTTCTGCCTGCAGTTCGACGCCCGGACGAACGGCCCCACGGTTAACAGCGGCGTATTCTTCCGCACGGTTCGCGGCACCGCGCGGGAGCCGTCCAACGGCTACGAGTTGCAAATTCAAAACGGCTTCAAACACGGCGACCGCAGCGACCCGGTCGACGCCGGCACGGGCGCCATCTATCGCCGCACCAAGGCCCGCTGGGTCATTCCCGACGATCGGACCTGGTTTACCGCAACTCTGATCGCCAACGGAGCCCACGTGGCCGCTTGGGTGAACGGAGTCGCCGTCACCGATTGGACCGACGCGCGTCCGCCTCACACCGAATCCTCGCCGCGGCCAACGACTGGCGGCCGGCCACTTGAGTCTGCAGGCCCATGACGGAACCACCGACATCGACTTTCGCCGCCTCCGAACCGGTGAAATCCCGCGCGAATAGGAAAGGAGTTTCATGCGAGCCTTCAGCAGTCTGTCCGAGCAGGAAATCCTTGCTCTCGCGATCGCGTTGGAAGAGGAGGACGCCCGTATCTACGACGACTTCGCGGACGGCCTGAAGACTGATTATCCCGCCACCGCGGAGCTGCTCAAGGAAATGCGCGAGGAGGAGGACGGCCATCGGCATCGGCTCATCGAGCTGCATCGTCAGAAGTTTGGCGAGCACATCCCCCTCATTCGCCGCCAGGACATCAAGGGCTTTGTGCAGCGCAAGCCGATCTGGCTGGCGCGTCCGCTACGGATCGACGCGGTGCGAAAACAGGTCGAGCTGATGGAGGCGGAAACCACGCGGGTTTACGAGAAGGCGATTCAACAGACCGCCGACGCCAGCATTCGCCAGTTGCTGGGCGACCTGGCCGAGGAAGAACGCCGACATTCACATCTGGCCGACGAGCTCGAGGCGACACAGCGCAAATCGGGAGCCTTGGCGGAGGAGCACGCGACGCAGCAACGGCTCTTTGTGCTGCAGGTCATTCAGCCCGGGCTGGCCGGATTGATGGACGGGTCGGTCTCAACCCTGGCTCCGCTGTTCGCGGCCGCCTTCGCCACTAAAGACACGTGGAACACGTTTCTGGTCGGCCTGGCGGCGGCCGTGGGCGCGGGGATCAGCATGGGTTTTGCCGAGGCGCTCTCCGACGACGGCAGTCTTACCGGCCGCGGACGGCCGCTCTTACGCGGGATCGTCTGCGGACTGATGACGGCCGTGGGAGGACTGGGACACACGCTGCCCTATTTGATTCCCCATTTTCTGATTGCCACCGCCGTCGCGATCGCCGTGGTGATCGTCGAGCTGGGCGTCATCTCCTGGATTCGCAACCGCTATATGGACACGCCTTTGACCGCGGCGATCTTCCAAGTGGTCGTCGGTGGCGTGCTCGTCTTTCTGGCGGGAATCTTGATCGGCAGTTCATGAGGCATCGACGAGCGTGAGCTGAACGAATCGGAGTCGAACCTGCCGCGTTATTTGGAGTCCGCGCACCACCGCTCCTCTTGCCGAAGGCGAGGCGCCTTGGGTTGCGATTCCGGCGCGGCGATCAGTGTCCGGTCGCCTGGTACTCGACCATATCCGCGAAGCGGACCGCCCTGGCATCGTTGATGCGCTCGCGGGCCGCTTCGATTCCGAAGAACTGTTGGTTGGCCATCGCGGTGCGGAAGTCGCCAGCCGTCTGCTCGGCGGCGCTCGTGAGGCCGCGATGCAGCTCGCAGACACCTTTGATGAAATACAACCGCGCATCGTTACTCATTCGCAGCCCGTGCGATGCAAAGATGATGGCGTCAGCAAATCGGCCGTCCGCATAGCACGCGTAGGCGAGATCGAAGCACGTTCGTGGCGTCAGCGGAATCGTCTTCGCTGCTTGGTAGCCCAGATCGTCCATGAGGTTGTCGATCGGCTCAGAAAGTCCCGTGACCGGGGCGAATACGCTCAGGGTCGGTTGGCGGGGACCAGCCGGTCCCGGCGCGACCACTGCGGGCCCGTTGGGACCCGGTCCCGCTGACCTCTGGCCGATCGCCGCGGGCCCGCGCGGTCTTTGGTTCGGCGCCATCGTCGAGGGGGGACCTTGCGGCCGGGCCCGAGGAAAACGGCGCGGAGCCGTGAAGTCCGGATTTGGTGCTCCGGGCAGCGGCTGCGGTTCGAGGCCTTGCGGAATCAACTGGGCCTCAGCCGCGGCAGAGCACGTCAGCGCGAAACAAACGAGCGAGATCGCCAGCTTGGAAATCATGCCACTCTCCTCGGGAAAAACGCCTCCCTGCAGAACACTGGTGCCTTGCGTCTTCCCAGGTGTGCCCGTTCCCGACGCACGCGTCTCACGGGTCTTCCTGCAGCCCGCCTGCAGCGTCACGGAAAGCAAACATCGTGCCGGGCCAAAGGCGAGGTGACCAAAGAGTCATTATCGATCGCCGACGGATCACTTCTTCGCCGCGGACGGATTGGCGTTGCCATCCGTCACTTCGACGGCCTTCACCGTCTGCCCGTCCTGCAAGCCGTCGCTAGGGTGCAGCACGACTCGATCATCCGGTTGGAGCCCGGAAGAAATCTCCGCGTGCGATCCGCTGTCGCTGGCGACTTTGACTTTCGTTCGCCGCAACCGACCGTCATGCACGACAAACACCGAGAAGGTCGAATCGCCGTTGTTAAGCAGGCACCGGGAGGGAATGCTCAGGCCTTTGAGCGATTTGCTCAAATCAATCGTGGCGTAACCGTACATGCCGTCGCGCAGCTCGTTATTGGGATTCGGAATATCGATCTCGGTCCGCATCGTTTTATCGGTGCGGTCGAGTGAGTTGGCAATCCGCGCGATGGTTCCCCGATAGACATGATCGGTGAAATCGAGTTTGAAGACAGCCGGGTTGTGGGGCTGCGTCAGCGGCACATATTCTTCCGGCATTTTGACGACGATCCGCATCAGGTCGGTCTCGGCAACTGTCAGCAGCGGCTTTTGACCCCCTTCCTCCGAAGCGCGGATGAAGTCCCCAATGTGATAGTTGCGATTCGTGACCACGCCGTTGTAAGGGGACGTGATCGTCAAATAACTGACGTAGACCTTGGCTTTGGCCAATACGGCCGAGGCGACCTGCACCTTGGCCTTGCTGTCGGCCACATTGGCTTGGGCTTGCTGTTCGAGGGCCTGTTTTGCCCCGAGGTCGGCCTGTGCGGTGCGGATTGCCGCTTCTGCCACGTTGAACGCCGCCTCGGCGGAATCGCGTTCCTGCCGCTCTTCGTCGACGGCACGCTCGTCGATCGACTTTTGCTTGTACAGATCGCGGATGCGGCTGTACTTGATTTTGTGGAAATCGAAAAAGGCCGCCGCACGTTTGAGGTCGGCCTCCTGCTCCACGACGTTGGCCCGGGCCGCGGTGACGTCGGCCTTGGCCGTGTCGACGGCGGAAATGTTGAGCTTCAGCTGGGCCTGCACCTGTTCCAACTCAGCCGAGGCCTGGTCGGCGGCTTGAACGACTTCAGGGGCGTCGATCGTGGCCAGGGGCTGCCCGACCTTGACTGCGCTGCCGATGTCGACCTTTTGCGTCGCCAGATAGCCGGAGACTTTCGCGAATAGGTTGGCATAGTGAAACGCCTCAACCCACGCCGGCTGCGTCGTCGAGCTGCCCATTTCCCCAACGCGCGGCCGCACGACTTCCACCTGCGGGTGCGGCAAGTCGGAGCGTTCTCCCGAATCGACGGGAGCGGCATCGGCGGCGGCGCCTCCGGGCTCCGGTCGATCGATTGGCTCGCGCGACTTTGCCCAGCGAAAGCCGAACGCAAGAACTCCGGCAATCGCAACTGCCGGCACCCAAACCTTGGGCGATAAGAGCAGCCGCGCGAAGGGGCGGGCGTGAGCAGTGGCAATCGTCGGTTCGCTCTTCACGCCCCTAATCCTAAGTCGACCGGATCGGACCGGGAAGCATGGGGGCGAACTGCCGCGTCCGGCCGATCGCTAATTTCAGTTCGTCGTGAGCGCCGGAGCGCGACCCAATTTTTATCCGCTGAACTACGTCGCCTCGACGTCATCGAAATCGCTCTGCGCCCGTAAAATTTCACAAGATTGTCCCGTTTACAACCTGGGCCTTTGATCACACTTCGACGCAACTCCAATCGCAGCAACAATTTCGAGCATCCGCCAAAATCGGGAAATTCCACGCGACCGGCAAATCCTGCGTAATTTTCCAAGTCCTTCGCAGCCGATGGAATAAGAGAGCGCGCCATTCACCGGCTTCGGACGCGAAGCAAGTCCCGGCTCGCGGTCCCGAACGAGAAAAGGGCTTCGCTCGGTACGCCGAGCATTTAAGCAGCAAGTTGGCGTTCGCCAGCCGGCATGGAGCGAGGACTAATTCGAGAGTGGTGCAGCAATGATTCGACGCGGCCCGTCCTGCAAGCCATACCGGGTAATGATCGGGTTGGTGATCAGTTCATTGATCGCCAGTTCGTGCCAGCAAATGGATCTGATCGACGGCCCGATGGCCGACGGCAACGAGTCCGAGGCAGTTCCCGTCGTCCCACCGACCGTCGAGGATCTGGCGGCCGATCTCGATTCCCTCGAGCACAATATTGAACGGTACGGCAGCATCGTCGCCGAACAGCCGTCGGTGTGGGGACAGGCCCGCCTGACGATGTACCGCGAAGAGTTCGAAAAAACGATGCAGGCCCAGTTGACGCAATTCCACGCGACCTTGCAGGGATCGCTCTCCCGGAGCGACCAGGCCTATGCCGCCGATGCCCTGGCATTGTCCTACACAGCGCAGGCGGCGGCTGCCGGAACTCCGGCCGGCAAGGGCAACAGCAAGAAGGGCGCAGCCACGTCCTCCAGCTCGTCGAGTTCCTCGATCAGCGGGACCTCCGGTGGCGGAGGTGGGGCCGCTGGTGGGGGCGGCGGCAGTGGAGGCGGCGGGTCCAGCGGCAGCGGCGCGGGCGGCAATTCGTCCTCGTCGGGGTCCGACGCGCAACTGGCCACCGGAGCATTCGACGGATTTAACAGCATTCAGCGGACGCCGGCCACGCTTGCCAGTCCGCTCGGTTTTGCCGGCGCGACGGGTGGGGGCGGAATCACGCTCGAGCCAACCGTCTATCTCGATCAGATGAAGCGTTACATCGACCATCTCCACGAGCTGCGGAGAATGAGCGACGGCGACGATACGGCCGACGCTCCGGGTTATTCGCTCAATCTGGTGCGGATTCCCGTGTCGGTGCTGCCGGGCCATCAGACACAGCAGCGTTACGGTGCGGACATCACTTTCACACTTCGGCCGCACTTGCACGACGAACTCTTGCCTATGACGTTTCGCAATCTGGTCGTCAATGACTTGATCGATCAGATCGGCGTGCCCCTCACGCAGACACTCAACGATCAGCAGTGGCAGCGGGCGATGACCGAGCTGTGGGCCTCGATCCAGGAACTCAACAAATGGTCGGGCAACGGCAGCGATCAGGATATCCGCCAACAGTTCATTAACCGCATCGCCGAGTCCATGGACGTCAACTACACCTGCCAGCCGCCAGGATCCGCAACGGCCGATTCGTCTCAGGGTCTGTCGAGCGCGCGGATGAACAAGGCGCTGGCGCACTACAAAGAGATTCAACACCGGTGCCAATACCTGGCTGTGCAGTCGTCGACGCGCTTGCGGACGGCCAGCCGTCCGTTTCCCCCCTCACAAATCATCGACATCTACGGCGCGCACGGCTGGGCCGAGATCGTCTGCACGGCCTGGCAACTGTTTTGCGCCGACGTGCCTAACAAGGACATCATCCATTATCCGGACGTGCAGAACTATCTGCAGGAAGAGCTGGGCGCGGCCTATGCCTTTCTGAAGGCCCCGGAATCGCGGCCGTTTTGGGAAATTTGTACGCCTGACTTCGCCAATGACGTGCACAGCCGCCGTTTAGGAGCACTCTACACGCGGCGCTGCGAATTCGAAAAGAATGCAGTCGCCGTGGCGAGCGCCGGCTCGCGAGCGGCGATTAACCCCGGCATGACGACCGCGCTCGCCTGGGCCATCCTGGTCGATTCGACGCTCCTCAATCAGCAGCTGATCGAGGACATGAAGCAGGCCCCGATCGCTCGCGGCGGCAATTTCGGGCCGCCGGCTTGCCCCCCCGATCGCTGGCCAGCGTACTTCCTGCCCGATCCCGGCAAACCCGAGCGGGTGGCCTTCAACGAATACGTGCGCTGCCGCTGGCCGCTGCACGTCTTTGCCCTCGACCCGGAGGCCGACCAGGAAAACATCGCCGACACGTACAGCAGCCGGCGAGAAATGCAGCTGGCCATGTCGCTGGCCTTTGTCAGCGGAAGCTTGAGCGCCGAAAACATGTTCCGCTATGCGCGACGGCTGGAAACGGACATGGAGACGATTGCCATCAACAACACGGCGGTCGGCTTCTCGCACGGTACCGAAACCTTCGGGTGGCGGTTTTATCCCCGTTACCAAACGCCCGACACACCCGGCAATCTCAAGGCTTGCCTGCAGGATTTCCTCTGCGGCGGTCCGGACCGCAAGGCCTTGTTGCGGCAGCGGCAACTCGAGCCAGGGATTCGCGAATGCGTGGCCATCGTCCTCATGCCGTCGTTCGTGCCGTACGCCGATCTCGACTCGAGCAGTAACTGGTTTGCTCTCGACAATCCGCGCCGCAAGCTGATGAACTCCAAAGCGGCAATTCGCTTGGGCGACCAGCTCAAGTTCATTCAAAACAGTGCGCAAATGGGCGCCAGCAATGTCCAATGCACCCGTGACGGCGACCTGGAACGCTTGATGCGCCGCGCCGACCAGCTGGAGGCTCGCCTGCCGCTGCAATCGATGTCGGTCCAGGTGCCTTACGAAAACACGCTCGGCGGCTTTGCCATGTTCAGCACGGGCGTGACCGACCTGGCGCCGGAACTCTTTGGCTGGTACGGCGCGCCGGCCATCAACCTCGATGCGCCGACGACGATCTTCCTCATCGGCAATCATTTCAGCGTGCACCAGACCCGCGTGCTCGTGGGTGGGCAAGAGGTTACGAATCAAGAAATGCTGAGCCGCCAGGTGATGAAAGTGACGATTCCGCCCAACGCGATCGCCCTGATCGAAAAGACAGGGACGATCGCCGGCGGCTGGCGACCGCCCTCCGTGCCGACCACGTTGCCCAATGCACAGACCAAGAGTCCCGCGGCGCTCGAAGATCGAGAGGCAAGTGCAGCGGACCAGGTTCTTCCCGCACGTTCTCCGGCGTCGTCGACGTCCACGGGGCCGACAGCCGCCGTGCCATCGCCGTCAACCGCAACATCTCACGAACAGACTCAAGCCGTCGGCAATTCGCAGATCGTGTCGACCGGTTATCCGGAAGAAGCCGCGGGCCACGCGACCACCGGCACACCCACGCCGACGCTGGCCGAATCGCAGCCCGGTATCTCGACTTTGTCCGCACCGTCCGAGTCCCCGACTCCCACAGCTTCTTCTCCCGAGTTCAGCAGCGTCGCACCGACCGTGGCCGCCCCGAGCGTAACCGCGCCGGCCGCGAGCACACGGACCGCGAGCCCCGTCGTGGCGGGTGCAACCGTCTCTCAGACACCAACAACGGCCGGTACCATGATTCCGTCCAGCGTGGCGGGCGCGACGACGATTTCGGCGCCTTCCGCCGCGCTGCTCAGTCTAGGTCGGGCCAGCACGCTGACCTTCTCGGCCGCCGCCGATCACGAAAACGGCATCGTGGTGACCGACCCGCAAAGAGGCGCGAACGATGTGAGCCTCACACTGAACGTCAACCACGGGTCGCTGACCTTGGCGATGACGGCAGCGCTGAACTTCACGGCCGGGGCGAACGGCACCAGTACGTTTACCGTGCAGGGGAAAGTTTCCGACTTAAACCAGGCGCTCGATGGCATGACCTATCTGCCGACGACCGGGTTCTCCGGCGCCGATTCCCTCACGATCTCGGTTACTGGCAAAGGAACGCCGTCGACCTGCAAAGCCAACGTGGCGATTACCGTCAACGCGGCCTATCCGGATTACATTTATGTGGACGTGCAATTGGCCACGCCCTATGGCACAACGTCTCACTTGCTTGTGCCGGCCTGGCATTTGGGCAGGAACGGAACGGGCACTCTGCCAGTCCCCGTCGATCCGACCGCGACGGCGACCACTGGGGCGACCGGCACGGCCAGCGCCGCACAGCCGCAATGGGCCACGCCGACCTGGTTGGTCGACTACGTCACCAAGGGAAGTGGAATCGCGCTCGCCACTCCGGCCGTCTACGCTCCGACGTCTCTGACATTGAATCTCGGGGCGAACTATCAGGTTCCCGCGGACGGAAATGTCTCGCTCAAGATGACTCTCGCGGGCAAAGTTGGCGGCACGGCGTCCACGCTGACGGTGCCGCCGCTGATCGTCGCTGTCAAACCAGCGTCATCGGGGTCGGCGGGCGGCAATTACGACGCCTCGACTCACTTGCTCACGATCAGCGGCACGGATCTTAACAACCTGGCGACCGATCTATTCGCCGCGATCGGCACTGAGTTTGGCGCCGCCAACCCGGTCACTTCGACGAACAATTCGCTGACTCTGGCGACGACCGTTTCGGGAACCGGGCAGACGGACGAGAAGGTCAGCAATTCGCTGACGGTGACCCTGACGGCCGCCGCGCCGTCGCCGGGATCACCCTCGGGCGGCCCGTCGCCGGGCACATCCGCAGGCACATCGCCGTCAGGCACGCCGTCATCAGGTACTTCGGCATCAGGTACGCCGTCGTCGGGTCAGCCGTCATCCGGAACATCCTCCGGTAAGCCGTCCAAGCCCAAGTCGGTTCCGGGTACCGCCTCGACCGCGAGCAACTGACCTCATTAACGTGGCGAGCGGAGAAGAAGTCTCTTACCAACGGGTGCCGCAATCCGGCAGGCCGTCGACCGAGAGCCGATACACGTACGTCGCGACATTTGCGCCGTCGTGGGGCGGCAACACCTCAATCGGCTCGCGCGCGTAGAGGCCTTGTTCGACGCCCTCGACCTGGTCCAACACGCGGAGGCACGCTTCGTCGACTTCCCAAAGTTCTCCCTCGATCGAGTGACCGTTGTCGCGGCGCACGAGGGCGGGATAGTCGCCCACGCTAAACAGACGGTAGGCCGGCACCGTGGCAACCGACGCGATTAAGGTCTGCCCCGCCAGATAGCGATGTCGAGGCTCACCCCGCTTGAGTGTGCCATAGACGAATAGCAACGTTCTTGGTCGCCGGCCGCGGCTCGTTCATTGCGCCGACAATTCGATTCCCCGGTCGCGCATCAGGAATTTCATGTCTTCCCAGACGTCTTTCTTGGCGGCCGGATTTCGCAACAGATACGCGGGGTGATACGTACAGACGACCTTGGCGCGGCCGTATTGAAAGAGGCGACCGCGGAGCTTGCCGATTGAATCGGCCATGCCCAACAGATTCTTGGCGGCAACGCTCCCCAGGCAGACGATGTGATCGGGATCGACGAGTTCAATTTGGCCGTCGAGATACTCGCGGCAATTCGCGGCCTCGTCGGGGAGCGGATTGCGGTTGCCGGGCGGCCGGCATCGCAGAATGTTGCAGATATAAACATCGGACCGCCTGAGCCGCGACGCTTCGAGAATTCGATTGAGCAGTTGCCCCGCCGCGCCAACGAACGGCTCGCCCAGGCGATCTTCATCCGCCCCCGGGGCTTCCCCGACGAACATGATGTCGGCTTCGGGGTTGCCAACGCCGAATACCGTCTGGGTGCGTGCGCGAGCCAGCTCCTGACAGCGCGTGCAGAGTGCCACGCGGGCAGCGATCGCCCGTAGTCGCTCCTCTCGCTCGGTCCGTGGCAGGCTCGAAGGCTTCGCTGCAAAAAGCGACGCTGCCGGCGCCGCGGTGACGCCGGAGTCAGCGGTAGCTTTTGCTGCGGTACTCGCCCCTTTGAGTGGCGGCGCGGCGCTCGGCGGCGACGGAGCTCCGGCAGCAGCGACCGACGGCGGGGGCTGGGCGGGTAGACGTGCCGAACGAGAGACCCGGGTCACGCCGGCCGCCTTCAGGCTGGCCAGCTGTTGGGCGGCTGCGCGCCGCGGGGCCGAACTTTTCGCCATCTAGTCGACATCCTGCCGATCGGCGTGGACTATTGGGTGCTTGAGGTTTTGAACGGTCCGGCTGTCTGCTTGACTCCCCACCAACGGCGCCAGGCGTCTTTGTCGAACCCGAAGGATTGCCTCGTGATCGACTGCAGGGCCGCGAGCACCTCGGCATTGCGATACTCGTGGTCGACGACCACCGTTTTCACGTTCGCGCCCGCTAGCGGCCCCGGCGGCGTGATGACTTGCACGCCGTTAGGATATTGGCCGGTGGCCAGCTTGGCGTAGAAGTCGGGTGGCAAACCGCCAGTCGGCCCGCCACCACGGCTGAAACCGTAGGTGTTCGAATTATCGACCACTTGCGTGGGAATACCGTGCGTCGTGATCAGCGCGTCGATCAGCTGTGGGATGACCGATGCATCGCCGATCTTCTCGAGCAATAGCCCCGAGCGGCGGACGATCTCATTGTCCCCATTATGCAACTGGCGAGCGATAAGGCCTGCGGCCGTCGCGTTGTGCGGATGCTCGACGATGGCTTCCTGTGCCGCGACACGGACGGACTTGGAGGGGTCGAAGAGCGACACATCGACAAGGGAGGGAGTGGCCGCCGTCATGTCGGGCATGCCCGACATGACGTGGACGTAGAACTCGCGGACGCTCTCGTCGTTGCTCGAGAGCATCACGCGGTTGAGCGCGGGAATCGCTTCCGCGTCAGAGATCTTGAGCAGCGTCTCTGAACCCCGGCGGCGACGTTCGGGATCGCTGGACGCCAGTGAACGAACGGCGGTCCGCACGCGCTCGAGCCAGTCCTGGTCCTGTCGCTTGCGCTGATGCGCCTTCTTGAGGATCTCGACTTCCTGCTGGGCGACGTACTTGCCCTCGAACTTTACGAAACCGCGGGCTCGCATTTCTTCGTCGTACGAGCGCCACTGGCCGTCGTGCTTGGTCTGACCCAGCCCCTGGCGAGCCGGCAAATGATCGGGATCGATCGCCACCACGGCCCGCAGGGCTTCTTCGCGCTGCGTGCGGAGGCCACGGGCTTTGCACCATTCCGCTAGGCGCCATTGCGAATCGACATCGTTCGCGGTGTGCCGCTTCCGCATCTCGTACTCTTCGAGCACGAAAGAGCGCTTAGAAATGATGGCGACGTCGGCCGAGTTGAAAATGAGACGAGCACCGGTCAACGTCGACACGGCAACTAGATGGGCCGCCTGCTCGCGCTCTTCCTTCGAACTCGGACGGTGTCCCAACGCGGCCGTGGCATCGAGCACCCGCCCGCGGATGAGGGCTCCCGTGCGTAGCGTGACCGTGTCGGCCCGGCACAATAACGGGCCGATAGCGAGGATGAGAACGGCGATGAGGCTGCGGCCGCAGACCCTATGCATCCGCCGGCACCGCGCTCGATCATCGCCAGAATTTCGGCATCGTGCCGGTCTTAGTCTGGTCTGCCCTCGCATACCTATCGTCCTGCGAACGGGACCCGCGGTCGACTTTCTATCTCTCGGTTTTAGCACGCTGTCGAAGCAAAGTCCAAGGGGGCGGCCCTAACTCCTTGCGGCGCAGGCTCCAGCGGCGGACAAGATCGCGGCGCAGACCGCGTGGTGGGCACAGATTGACATTTTCGCTCTGTGATCGCTCTGTTACGATCCCGCCCCTCTTCCCGTCTTTCTTTCGTCAATCTCTCGTTTCCCACGGAACGGCGCCGACTTCCGGCCGCTGCCTTTTCACCTCCGATGACGGACATCGCCGTCGCAGAGTCTTCGATTGCGGAGACGATCTGGGCCTTCCCCGATCCGCTTTCCCACGCGGAAAGGCGATCGACGTCGCGCGCGGTGCAATTGCGTCGCGACATGCGGTCGAGCCTGGGAGATGCGGCCGGTTCGGGACTGATGGTCGGCACGGGGGAGACATACCTGCCGGCCTTCGTGCTCGCGGCCGGACTCGGCGAAGTGCTGGCCGGGTTGATCGCCAGCCTCCCGCAGTTGGCCGGCGGCATCATGCAGCTGGTCGCTCCCCATGGCGTCGGAATGGTCCGGTCCCATCGGAAGTGGGTCGTCATTTGCGCAACCGTCCAAGCGATGGCTTTCGTGCCATTGGCGCTGGCCGCGTGGCACGGCAGCACGACCACGTGGCTCGTATTGGCAGCCGCAATCTTGTATTGGAGCGCCGGTCTGGCGTCGGGCCCGCCTTGGAACACCTGGATGGGCAGTCTGATTCCGGGTTGCATCCGCCCGCGGTATTTCGCTCGGCGGACGCGCATGCAACAGGCTGCCGTGTTGACCGGATTCCTCGTCAGCGGCCTGGCGATCGCCTATGGAGCGTCGCCCAAAAACGCGCTGGCCGGTTTTGCGCTGTTGTTCGGACTGGCGGTCGTGAGTCGCCTCGCCTCGGTGGCGTGTCTGGCGCGAACGAGCGAGCCCGATCCGCTTCCGGCAAACATTCGTTCACTGCGCTGGCCCGCGCTGTTGCGACGCTTTTCACGCGGCGGCGAGGCACAGCGGCTGACTTATCTTTCGTTTGTGCAGGCGGCGGCCTATTTCGCCGGCCCCTATTTCGCGCCCTTCATGCTATGCGTGCTCAAGCTTTCGTACGGCGAATATGTGGTGCTGATCTCCGCCGCCTACGTGGCGCGAGTGCTGTCGCTCCCGTTTTGGGGCGGCGTGGCGGCTCGCTTCGGCACACGGAGGCTGCTGTGGATTGGCGGGCTGGGAATTGTCCCCTCGGCCGGCATCTGGTTGTTCTCCGATCGCCTCTGGTATCTGATCCTAGTCCAGTTCTTCAGCGGCGCCGTGTGGGCAGCCTATGAGTTGGCCGTTTCGCTGATCAGCGTGAATTGCGTCCGAGCGGAAGAACGCACCAGCGTGCTCACGGTTTTCAATCTGGCGACCACCGCCGGAATGGTCGCCGGATCGCTCTTGGGAGGCGGCGTGCTGATCGTCTTCGGAGAGAGCCGCGAAATTTACTACCTGCTCTTCGCCGGCTCGTCCCTCTTACGTCTGGGAGCGCTTTATTTCTTGCCGCGAATTCCGGCCCGGCTGCTCGAGCGGCTACCAGCGAACTCTCTGCGGCAGAGAGTCGAAACTCCCGACGTGTTGCCCGAAGCGGCGTTCGTCGCCGTCGGCCCGGCCGATCCAGAAGCCAGCGGTACGATTTGGACAGAGCCGCTTGGCGAACTTTTGTGTCAGTCCGCCTGACCGTCAAATCTTGCCCCCGCTCGGCCGCCGGAGTTACTCGTCGGCTGGTTTTGTTTTAGGCTTCGTTGTCTTCTTGGCCGGAGGCGTCTTGCTGGCGGGCTTCGCCGTCGCGGCGGCCGGAGCCGCGTCCGCGTCGGGCTTGTCCGTCGATTCTTCGGCTTCTTCGCCTTTCTTCGAAGCGCCCTTTTTGGCCGGACCCTTACCCGCGTCTTCCGGCGCAATCTCCGGCTCGACCGGACGCTTCTCCGGCTGCTTATGGAACAGCGGATAGTCTCGGTCGCGTTCCCGCAGGCAGAGCACGAGTCCTCGTTCGGACGCGAGATACAACCGGTCGGTGCGATCGTTCGCGACCCGCACAGGGAAGCCCCGCAGAGAGAAAGAGCCCAGGTGCCGACCATTGCTCCGGTTCAGCAGCAGAACTTCGTCGACGTACCCCGACGCGTAGACGACCGACGGAGTGGCCGCCAAAAAGCGGACTGCCTGGCGGTCGTTCCAGAGCTCGCGTCCGTCTTGCGCGGCGAGGCACCGCATTCCGCCGCCGTCCGTGCAGATGAAGACGTGTTCGTCGATGATCCGCGGTTGCTGCCGCACGTGCAGACCCGCGAGGATTTCCCACTTCAGGGCGCCGGTTTCCGCATTCAGGCTGTAAACCTTCATATCCTTCGTGGCCACGACAATCTGATTGCCGAGTTGACCAATCGGCGCTCCCAACGGCTGATCGGTCTCGAATTGGAATCGCGTCTTGTGGTCCTTGGCGACCAGGCCGTAAAGCGAGCCGTCTTCACTGGGGATGCACACGACTGTCCCAGTCGACACGGGCGCGTAGGGCACGCGGCCGCCCGTGCGATAGGTCCACTTGATGGCGCGATACATGTATTTCCGCAAACTGATATCTTTCGCCAGCCCGCTGAGATACTTCAGATCGAAAGCGAAGATGCTGCCGTCGATGGAGCCGACGTATGCGAATTGCTCGTCAGTCGCCGCGGGGGTCGAAGGAGCGTTCGGACAATCGGCCTCCCAAACGACATCGCCGTTCCGTTTGTCGAGCCCGAAGACCTTGCGCCCGCTGACGATGATCACGGCCTGCTCGGTCGTGGTGGGTGCGAAGCGAGTATCGGTTGCGGCTCCGACCTGCACGGCCCAGCGCCGCCGACCCGTCGCGTTATCGAAGGCGGTCACCATGCCGGTCTGCGACTCGACGACCGTGACCTGCTCGTCACTCATGAAATACTTCACGCGGTCGCGGACCGAGTCGATTGTCGCGTAGCCCATCCACGCCGTCGTCAGACCCAAGCGGCCGAGCGAACTCTCGGTGGGAAGTACGACGGCTTGACCGAGCGCGTTTCCCGCCCACCCGAGGATCAAAATCCAGGCACTTGCCACCAGACGACGCTGCAGCATGACTCGGAATCCAAGCTAAGAAGTGAAGAGCCCGAGCCTTCATTCTAGCCCGCCCCCACAGGCCGAAACCAGCAGATCTTCCAATCGCCACCGAAGTTTGCGGAATGACCCAACCGCCTTTTCCGGCTCTGGCGCAGGCATCCGCCGGGGCGGATAGCGTGTCCACCTGGGTAACAGCCGGCGGGCGGCCAAGTCCCTCTGGGCGGACTGTCCCACGGCCGACCAAGCGGCTAGACTGACGGGCACGCTTGGCCGGCTGCGCTTTGCCGGTCAGTCTGGACGGGCGGGCGTTGCCGCTCGTGTCAAAACACGTGGTCGTCGGATGGCGACCGCCCTCCAAAGTAGGAGGCTGCGGCTTGTGCGGCATCGTCGGGCTGCTCGTCAAGCGGCCTGCTCTTAGGGATTCGCTGGGGGCTTGGCTCTCGCCGATGCTGGTCTGCATGGGTGACCGCGGACCCGATTCGGCCGGATTGGCCGTCTTCTCTCTCCCGGTCGGCCACGGGAAGCGGCGATTTAGTCTTTACGCCGGCCTCGAGACGATCGACTGGTCGCAACTCGCCAGCCGAGCCAGGGCTGACCTCAGTCCGGACGTCGAAATCGAGTCCAACGCCAATCACGCCGGATTGACGACAGCCAGCGATCCGACGCGCGTCCGCGGGTGGCTCGAGGACAGCTTTCCAAGCCTGCACTTGTTGTCGGTCGGGCGGTCGATCGACTTGTTCAAGGACACGGGACATCCGCGGGAGCTGGTCGATCGCTACGCGTTTGCCCGGTTGTCGGGCACGCACGCTGTCGCGCACACCCGGATGGCCACGGAGTCCGCTGTCACGCCGGCACACGCGCACCCATTCACCGCCGGCGAGGACTTTTGCCTTGTTCACAATGGCTCGCTCTCGAATCCCAACACCATCCGCCGCAAGCTTGAAAAACGGGGCATCCGCTTTCAGACCGACAACGACACCGAAGCCGCTTGCCGCTTCCTCGAATGGCGGATGAGCGCGGGCGATTCGCTCGAAGCGGCCCTGGAAAAAGGACTCGTCGAACTGGACGGGTTTTTCACGCTGCTGATGGCGACGGCCGACAAGCTCGTGCTGGTGCGCGATGCGTTCGCGTGCAAGCCGGCCGTCGCTGCCGAGACCGATGATTACGTGGCCATCTCCTCGGAGTTCCGGTCGCTGGCCCACCTTCCGGGAATCAAAGACGCGGAGATTTTCGAGCCCGGCCCCGAACGGATTTATTCATGGAACGTGTCGCCGAGCCTGGCCGGATGACGCCCCGCGAATCGACCTCTCCGATCGCCCCGACACCCGCTCTCGCGGATTCGCGCGGCCAACGTTGTCGAATGGGATCTGGCGCGCACCGGCGTTCGCGCGCTCAACCAGTGGCTGCATCACGACGCCTCGCGCGAGGGAGCCCGGGCAATTCGCGTGCTCAATCCGGACGGACAGCACCATATCGCCGCGGGCCTTAATGCCCCCCTGCAGGTCGAAATCGCCGGTCATGCCGGATATTTCGTCGCCGGCATGAACCAGCTGGCCGACGTCGTAGTGCAGGGAAATGTCGGCTGGAGCGTCGCGGAAAACATGATGTCCGGCACGGTCCGAGTCAAAGGCTGTGCCTCCGAGAGCGCCGGGGCTTCGGGACACGGCGGCCTGCTGGTCATCGAGGGGGACGCCTCCTCGCGCTGCGGCATTTCGCTCAAAGGGCTCGACATCGTAGTTGGCGGCAGAGTGGGCCACATGTCGGCTTTTATGGCGCAAGCGGGGACACTGGTGATATGCGGCGACGCCGCCGCCGGACTGGGGGACTCGCTCTACGAAGCCGTGATCTATGTTCGCGGCACCCTTCACGGACTGGGAACCGACGCCCGCCAAGAGCCCCTCACCGCGGCCGACGTCGAAAAACTGAGCTCTTTGCTCGCCCGCGCCGGCTTTGACCACGCACCCGAATCGTTCAAACGGATTGCGTCCGCAAAGACGCTTTACCACTGGCACATCGACTCCTCCCACGCCTACTAACTCCGATGTCCGAATTCACGTCGTTGGAAGAAAGTGCCGGATTCGACCGCCACGTCCTGGCGTACATTCATCAGGCGGCCGAGACAGGGCTTTACGAAATTCGCGGATTGGGGGCCAAGCGCCGGGTCCCGTCGTTCGACGATTTGGTCTTTCTCACGGCGTCGATCTCGCGATATCCACTCGAGGGTTATCGCGAAAAGTGCGTCACCAAGACGGTGCTGGGCACGCGCTTCGCCAAGCGGCCGCTCGAGCTCGAGATTCCGATCACCATCGCCGGGATGAGTTTCGGCGCTCTCTCGGCGAACGTCAAAGAAGCGCTGGGCACCGCGGCCACGCAGTGCGGCACCTCGACCACGACGGGCGACGGCGGCATGACGCCGGAAGAACGCAAATCATCCAAAACACTGGTCTATCAATGCCTGCCCTCGCGTTACGGCTTTAATCCGGACGACCTGCGACAAGCCGACGCGATCGAAATGGTCATCGGCCAGGGGGCCAAACCGGGCGGCGGCGGCATGCTCTTGGGGCAGAAAGTGAGTGCTCGCGTGGCGGCCATGCGGACGCTGCCCGAGGGAATCGATCAGCGCTCCGCCTGCCGCCATCCCGACTGGACCGGTCCTGACGACCTGGCGATCAAGCTGGAAGAGCTGCGCGAAATCACCGACTGGCAGGTCCCGATCTTCGTCAAGCTGGGGGCGACCCGCGTCCGCGACGACGTCAAGCTGGCCGTGAAGTCGGGGGCCGACGTGATCGTGCTCGACGGCATGCAAGGCGGCACCGCGGCCACGCAGCAAGTCTTCATCGAGCACGCCGGAATTCCCACGCTGGCCGCCCTGCCCCTCGCTGTCGAGGCGCTCGACGACATGAACATGCTCGGCGAGGTCCAGCTCATCATTTCCGGCGGCATTCGCACGGGAGCCGACGTCGCGAAGGCACTCGCCTTGGGAGCCGATGCCGTTTCGATCGGCCAGGGCGTGCTGATGGCCCTGGGTTGCAACCGTCCCGATTACCAGACGGCCGACGGACCTCATGACGCCCGGGCCGATTACCAAGCGCTCGGCACGGCCCCAGGCTACTGTCATCACTGCCACACGGGACGTTGCCCCGTCGGCATCACCACGCAGGATCCGGTGCTCGAGCAGCGGCTCACGCCAGCCGAAGGTGCGCGTCGGCTGCGAAACTACCTCAACGTGCTCGCGATGGAATTGACGACGCTGGCCCGCGCCTGCGGCAAGTCGAATGTCCACCATCTCGAGCGGGAAGATCTCGTCGCGCTCACCATCGAGGCCGCGGCGATGGCCCGCGTCCCGCTGGCCGGCACGTCGTGGATTCCCGGCCAGCATCCGCAGCAGGGGATTTGAAGAGCGGCCCACGCGGTAAGCGGTCTTGGTTAGTCGAATGCGAAGACACCGCTCACCTGCGTACGCGGCTCTCTAAGGAAGGCACTGCATGACCACCGATCGCTCCCAACTTCGCGAAGCCCTGGAGCGCGACGGCATCGAGTTTCTGCTCGTGCAATTCGTCGATATCCACGGGGCGGCGAAAACCAAGATGGTGCCGGTCGGCTGCCTCGACGACGTGCTCGACGTGGGAGCCGGCTTTGCGGGCGGCGCCCTGTGGGGGGCCGGCCAGGGCCCTCACTCGCACGACATGCTGGCCCGCATCGACCCACTCACGTATACGCGGCTCCCCTGGCATCCGAACACCGCACGCTTCGCCGCGAATCTCTTTGTCGACGGCCAGCCGCACCCTTATTGCTGTCGCACGAACCTGATGCGGGTGCTGAGCGAGGCCCGAGCGAAAGGCTTTGTGCTCAACGTGGGCATGGAGCCGGAGTTCTTTCTGGTGACGCGCGCCGACGACGGATCCATTCGACCCTGGGATCCGCAAGGCGTCGACCGGCTGCAAAAGCCATGCTACGACTTTCGCTCGATGGCTCCGGCCATGGACTTTTTGCAGGAACTGACCCAATCGCTCAACGGCCTGGGCTGGGGTGTGTATCAGGTCGATCATGAGGACGGTAATTCGCAGTTCGAGGTCAACTTCAACTATTCCGACGCCCTCACCACGGCCGACCGCATCACTTTCTTCAAGATGGCCACGGGTCAGATCGCCGGGAAATATGGCGCGCTCGCCACCCACATGGCCAAGCCGTTTGCCGACCAGACCGGCAGCGGGCTGCACGTGCACTTTCACCTGGCCGACGCCAAGAGTGGGAAGAATCTGTTTCTCGACGAGAGCGATTCCCGCGGCCTGGGCTTGTCACAAACCGCCTACCAGTTTCTGGGCGGCGTGATCGACCATGCCCGCGCCCTCTCCGCGGTGACCAGCCCCACCGTCAATTGCTACAAGCGACTGCAGGTCGGCCAGGGACTTTACTCCACCCGCTCGGGATTCACCTGGACGCCGGCGTTCGCCGGTTACGGAGACAACAACCGCACGCAGATGATCCGCGTGGCGGGCCCCGGCCACTGCGAAGACCGGACGGTCTCGGCCGGCTGCAATCCTTACCTCGGTCTTGCCGCCATGCTTTCGGCGGGGCTCGACGGCATCGCCCGCCGCCTCGATCCCGGTCCGCCAAATCTCGGCAACTTATATGAGCGGTCGCTGGCGGAAATCGAGCAGCAAGGTCTGCGGCTGTTGCCGCAGTCGCTCAACGAAGCGCTGGGAGAATTCGAGAAAGACGAGGTCGTCCGGGGCGGACTGGGAGTGATCGCGGACGAATTTCTCGACCTCAAATCGAAGGAATGGAAAACGTACAACGGCAATGTCTCCTCGTGGGAAGTACAACAATATTTGACTGCGTTTTAGTACGGGACAGCGAAGAACCGGACCGTGTCCGGGGGTCGTTCTGAGCACTAGCGAATATGCCCTCGTCAGCATTCGACGTGATTGTGCTCGGAGTCGGCGGCGTGGGGAGCGCGGCACTCGACCAGTTGGCGCTTCGCGGCAGTTATGTGCTGGGTCTCGATCGATTTGCACCCGGACACGATCGGGGCAGCTCGCACGGTCGCACGCGATTGATCCGGCAGGCCTATTACGAGCATCCCGATTACGTGCCTCTGCTCAAACGGGCCTACGAACTCTGGGCCGACTCTGTCCGCCCGCGCCGGAAGACGCTGTACCACGAAGTCGGCGTGTTGTGCGCCGGGCGTCCCGATCGTCCGGTCGTGTCGGGTGTCCTCGCGAGTGCTCGGCAGCATTCTCTGGACGTCGAGGCGCTTTCGGAGGCAGACGTCGCCGCACGATTTCCCGGTTTCCGTGTTCCCGAGCCGCTGGCTGCCGTCTTCGAGCGTCGGGCCGGGTATCTCGACTGCGAGGATGCCGTGCGGGCGGCCGCCGAGCAGGCCGTTAAGAACGATGCGTTTTTGCAAACCGATGCCAATGTGATCGAATGGAAGCCCGAGGGGAACGGCGTCGCCGTGCGCACCGATCGCACGACCTATCACGCCGGCTCTTTGATCATTGCGGCGGGTGCCTGGTCGGGGTCGCTCCTGGCGGACCTCGGCATTCGCTTCGAGGTCCTGCGAAAGTCGTTCTACTGGTACGAGGCGCCCGAGGCTTACGCGGCCAACCGCGGCGCGCCGGGTTTCATCTTCGAGACCGACGCCGGAAATTTCTACGGCTTTCCCGATATCGCGAAGCAGGGACTCAAGGTTGGAGAGCACACCGGCGGACTGCCCGTCAGCGATCCGCTCGTCGTTGACCGTTCGCCCGACGCCGACGAGTCCGCGCGGATCGACCACTTTCTGTCGGCTTATCTGCCGGACGTCACGCGGCGGCAGCTTCACTTAGCAACGTGCCTCTACACGTTGAGTCCCGATCGCAATTTCGTGATCGATCGCCATCCGGAGCATCCGCAAGTTTGTTTCGCGGCCGGGCTGTCGGGTCACGGATTCAAGTTCGTGCCGGTCTTGGGCGAAGCGTTGGCCGATCTGGCCGAACGCGGCAAAACCAAGCTGCCGATCGGCTTCCTGTCGTGCCGTCGCGACAACCTGCGGACTGCCTGACGTTACCGCTGTGAAACTGTCGCCGGCTGAACCTGAGCGCCGAGCGGCCGATCCGGTCGCGTGTACCAGTAGGCCCAGAGGATGAACACGGCCTGCAGCGGCAGCCGCAGCAAATGTGCGATCGGCGGGATGCCCGGAAACAGCTCTTGATGCTGGTAGACGTAAATGTTGGCGGGGAAGATGGCGACCAAGAGCAGAATCAATCCCCAGCCGGCCAGTCGCTGCAGCTTGCCGAACAGCAGCATGCCGCCCAGCACGATCTCCGCCACGCCGCTGATGTCGACCATCGCCAGATGCCACGGGATGTAGGGAGGCATGATCTTCAAGTAGAAGTCGGGGTTGCGGAAGTGCAGGATACCGGCACCGATGAAGAAGAGCGCGAACACCCAACGGGAAACCGTCTTCACGATCCGCATGGCAAACCTGACTCCTCGCTTGCGTGACTCGCTGGCTCAAGTGGCGTGTTCGACAACGCTCGGATCGTAACAGACCAGCTCGACCGTGTTCCCCTCCGGGTCGACCACGTAAAGCGAGCGCCAGTGGACCCAACCGTGCTCGGCGGTGGTAACGACCAGTCCGCAGTCGGCGAGCCGCCGCCGCTCCCCCTCGAAGTCGGCCAGTTCAATCTCGAAGGCCAGATGGTCAACAGTCGTGGCCGCTGGATTCAATGCGGTAAATCCGGGATCGGACGAACGGTCGAAGAGTGCCAGCACTTGGACATGGCCGCCGAATCCCTCGGCCAGACGAAAGAACGCCGCTCGCTCGAACCGCCGCAGCAATTCGAGACCGATGGTGTCTTGATAGAAGGCCTGCATCCGGTCGAGGTCGGCCACACGTAAGGCGACCTCTCCCAACCCACGAATCCGAGAAGCCATCCCGACTCTCCGCGCGGTTTGGTGCGTAAATTGCAAACCGAGTTTAGCCGATCGGGCCGCGCGCTGCCGGGCCCGGCCCCCGTCGCGGCTTCTCCGGTCGATCATTGGCCGGCTATTCGCGCGTCGACGCAGCCGCTCCAATCCGTAAAACCGCCGGCCGGCCGCATGAAAAAAACATTAACCGGCGAATCGATCAAGCGCCGCGCGCCGAGACTGATGTATCATCGGCAGGTATCAATCGGCGGGCCGGCTTCACACAAGCACTCGCAGTTACCCTGACAGTCGGTACCGGCCCGGCCTCGTGACCCCCCTGGCTTTGCAGCGGGAAATCAAATTGAGCGATGCTCGGACGCTGCCGATCGACCGATCGATGTTGCCGCCCCCCTCGGCGGAGCTCCTCAAGTTCGTCCGCGAACGGGCTGTGGCGCAATCCGGCCGAGTGGAGCTGCGCCGCTCGAAGCGGTACCCGGCCGTGCTGGAAGTGGTCGTCGTCCCGCTGAATGAGCATTATCGCCCGAGCGGTCTGCCGTTTGTGGCCGTCACCCGCGACGTTTCGACCGGCGGTCTGTGCATGCTGCATACTCGACCGGCCCCCTCGAGCCTGCTGTTTATCGAGATCGAACGCCCCAACGTTTTCCCGCTTGAGGTGGTGCTCAACGTCCGCCGCAATCGGCGCGTGGGTCAATTCTTCGAGATTGCCGGCGAGTTTGTGCCGATCGCAGATGACGCTTTGGCTGCGGCCAAGGCCCGGCTCGCCACCCGCCGACCGGAAAAGGCAGTCTGACGGGCGGACTCACGGCAAGAGCTTGTAGAGAAAAATCACCGGCAGCGCGAACAGGAACAGCCAGCCGATCAGGTCGATAAACAGCGGCGGCGAGTCATGGAGCACGCCGCGGTCAAAGCCGGTGACGCTCAGCGCCTCGCGAAACCAAATCATGACGAGGCCCGGGAGACACAGCCCCAGCGCGGCGGCCGCGACGATGCCAACGTTCGGCGAGACGCTCGAAAAGAGGACGGCCGCCAGCACGTTGAGCACGACGATCACTAGCGCCACAATCCGCTCCGTGCTGAGGGCCAAGACATCCATCGGCGTTGCTCCTGCTGCGGCGGCCGTCACGGCGATCGCGGGCGAATTTGTGAGTCGAGCGCGTTGCAACCGGATCCCTTTGCCGGACCCGCATTCGCCGTAAGAGTCGACGACCGGCCCGGCAACTACTCCACGCTCTTAGCACCAGTAGACCCATCCACTGCCGGTGAAGACAACAGCATTCTCCCGGGCGCGTCGTAATCCCTCCGCACCGACCGGCCCCGCGTTTGCCCGCGGCGCGCTCTTTTCGTCCAATTCGGTCTCACCGCGCCCCCGGAATTTGGCTGCAGCTTGCCAGGGCTGCGCGGTCGAAGATAAAATCAGTGCTGCCGCGACATTTGGGAGGCGGGCCCTCCAGATGGCGACCCCCTTCGAGCTCTCCTTTCCTTGCTTCATCGTTCGCCGCGACGACGCGTCACGGTTTGCCGTGGTGCAACTGCCGGACGGCCACCACGCCATCGCGATCCTGACCGATCCCAACCTCGTGCAGATGTTTCTGTTCGACCGCTGCTTCGACCAGGTCCACCATCGGCCGCTGCCAATCAACACCCCCGCCGGCTTGGCCCGCATTCTGACCAGGCATCTGCCGCCGGAAGTCACGCACGTCGTTTTCAACCCCAACGGCATCCAGCCCCGCATCGAATCGATCGAGCGACTCGTGTCCCTGCTCAAACGTCACCGCGTCGACGATCGACGTCGTTGACTTCTAAGTCGCGCGCCGTCAATTCCCGCGTCGCATGAAGCGATCGATTCACGTCTGTCTGCGGCGAAATTCTCAAACGCTGGCAAAACGCCGCGCGCAGTTTTAGAATTCGAGCCGGTCTGGCGTTCCTCGCAGCGAACCTGGGAAGGCTCGGCTTCAATAAAAGTGACGCGGCCACCTTGTCGCGGACACGTCGAACCGCTTTGTTCCCGTAGCTCAATTGGATAGAGCGTTGGCCTCCGGAGCCAAAGGTTGCAGGTTCGA
>CAWFAK010000018.1:0-99525 GCA_963813715.1 uncultured Planctomycetaceae bacterium
CTAATCCGTCGGTCGCAGGTTCGAATCCTGCCGGGCGTATTGATTGCGAGCTCAGCAACTTCCTCTTTGCCGCAGGTTCGAGTCGGCAGTGAATCGACAACTTTAGCGGCCGGATTCGGCGACAAGGGTCGACTTGACGAAGTCTTCGTTCAGCGTCACTCCTAGCCCGGGGCCGTCCAGGACGCGGATCGTGCCGTCGACGGCTTGGACTTTTTCGACCGTCAGCTCGTGACGCAGCGGAAGATCCTCCACGCAATCCTCGAACAGGAAGGCATCGCGGCACGTGGCGAGCCAGTGCAGGCTGGCGGCGACCGTCAGTGGGCTCGTGTAGCAGTGGTTGCAAAGGCGAGCGCCGATTTCTTCGACCCGGTTCTTGATATACGCCGCGTCGGTGAATCCGCACCGCGAGAGGTCGACTTGATAGACGTCGAGCGCGTGACGATCGATGAGGGGCCGAAATGACTCGCGGCCGCACTCGCCTTCGCCGGCGGCGATCGGGACGGGCGAGCGATCGCGCAGCCAGACGTAGCCGTCCACGTCGTCTTGCCGCAGGGGCTCTTCGAGCCAGCCGATGTTGTAGTCGGCAAACTGGTGGGACCGCCGCAACGCCGTGCGCGCATCCCACACCAGGCCGGCGTCGACGAGCAACGTTGCCTCGTCGCCGAGCCCCGCGCGGGCGCCCCGCACGAGTTCGAGATCCAGCGCCTCGGATTTCCCCATCGGCTCCCAGCCGAATTTCACGGCGCGATAGCCGGCTTCGCGCCAGCGGCGTCCGATGTCGGCCGTTTCTTTGCCGTCGCGCCCGAATAGGATCGACGCGTACGCGGGGATCGCGTCGTGCCGTTTGCCGCCCAGCAGGCGGTGAATCGGCTCTCCGAAGTGCTTGCCCTTCAAATCCCAGAGAGCCATATCGACGGCCGCCATCGCGGTGATCGTGACCGAAGTCCGGCCGAAGTAGACGGTGCCGGCCAGCATCTTCTGCCACAGTCGCTCGGTTTCGAGCGGGTTCTCGCCGATCAAGAGTTCGCGCAGCCCGCAGGCGATGTTGTGGCTGAAGGGAGCGTCGATGATCGCCTTGACGACTTCGGGAGACGAATCGGCTTCCCCGATTCCTTCAGTTCCGTCGTCGGCGCGAACCCGCACGAGGACCGCGTCCTGGCAGCTCGCGGTTTTGGCGGCCACGTTTCCGACCCGCAAAACCTGACAAATCACCTGAGTGATCTTCACGACGGATTCCTCATTTCGTCCACGGAGAATTCCTGCGACCCCGGACGCACGCCGAGCCACATCGACGCGCCGACGACCGAGATCGCGCCGGCCACGGCGAGGCTCGCACGCCAACCGCTTGCGGCACCAAGGTAGCCCCCAAAATACGTGCCCAACCAGGGCGTCGCGATCGGCGAGAGGAACCCGCCGGCATTGCCTCCCAAGTTCATCATTCCTGCCGCAAGACCGCCGCGGGATCGGCCGAGCTGAACGGCCGTCGTCCAGAACGCGGCTTCGCACATTCCCAGGAGGGCTGCCGAGATTGCGAACGCGCTCACCATCACGCGCGAATCGGAGCCAAGCAATCCCAGCTCGAAGACCACGCCGCTGGCAACCATACCCCACGCGGAAACGAGTCCCCGTCGGGAGCGACCGCTGGCGTGCGGCGGAATGCGATCCGCCAGCCAGCCGCCGAAAACCATCCCGAAACCCATCGTGAGCGTAATGCCCGTCGAATAGAGCCGCGGCGTGTCCGCGCCCAAATGTTCGACGGTGCCGATGTAATACTGAATCCAGTAGAAGAACAGGTATTGGAAATACCCAAGGGCGGCGTAGCTCAGCGTGAGGCAAATCACGCCAGGATCTCGCAAGACCTGCCAGATGTCGTGCTCGGCAAGCGCGTGGGGCGCGGCTGTCGACGTGCGCGTCGACTCGTTCTGTGTCGATCGCGTTCCCCAAACCCAGACCAACGCCGACGAGCAGCGTGAACCAGCCGGTTATCAAAAATGCCGTGGGCCAGCCGAATCGTGCGGCCAGTAGGCCAAAGCCATAGTAGGTCGCCGAAATTCCCAAGCATGCGGAAAACGTCACCAGGCCATTGGCAAACGACTTCGCGCGGAGCGGCACTTCGGCGTAGACCATGCGGGCAGCCGCCGGATGCAGGGGAGCGTTGACGATCCCCATCAGCGAGCGGACGACGAGTAGTCCGAACAAGAGTGCAGTGGCAGTCGGCGAAAAAAGTCCGACCGCGCTCGTGCCGGCAACGAAAATCGCCGAACCAAAACAAAGAATGATCAGGGTGGCCCGCGCTCCCACCCGATCGATGAGCCAACCGGCCGGCAGCATGGCCAGCGTGTAGAACAGCAGAAATGCGGAATAGACCCAGCCCATCCGCGTTTCGCTGATGCCCGACTCGCCAATGATGTGTTCGGCCCCCGCGACCGAAATGGCGACGCGATTGAATTGGGCCGAACCGACGACAAGCATCAGCAGTCCGACAATCGGCCACCAAGGACGGGGCGGCCGTTCGGACACTTCTACGTTCGCCAATTTGCTGCTGTCGGCGGTCGCCATCGTCGTACAGGTTCTTTACGAAGCAGGTTCCGCTCAACGCGTGCCACGAGGAACACGTGGTTGGGTGGACCGGTGGCCGGAGTGGAGAGTATGGGCTGTGCCTTTATCGCTCAGCCTTCGCACTTTCGCAATCGGGCCACGTTCGTGATCTAGGACGCCAAAATCCGCCTGCGATGCGGGAAATCACGGGACCCTCCCATGATCGGTCTTGCCTTCTCGCCGCTGCTCCTTGCCTCGCGGAGGAATCGGCAGCACACTCAGAAAATATCCACAGCAGGCACACGGCTTCGTTTGTCCTGCTTGAGGCGGCGCGTCGGGAGTTTTACGGCATGTCTGGCGAGGCGCTGACGATTTTGCACGTCGACATGGACGCGTTCTATGCGTCCGTCGAGCAGCGCGATCGGCCGGAGCTGCGTGGGGAGCCCGTGATTGTCGGCGGGCTCGGTGGGCGCGGCGTGGTTTGTGCCGCGTCGTACGAGGCGCGGCCGTTCGGCGTGCACAGCGCGATGCCGATTTCTCAGGCCCGGCGGCTCTGCCCGCAGGCCGTCTATTTGCCGGTACGCATGTCGCACTACGCGCAGATCGGCCGGCAGATTCGCGAAATTTTGCTTTCGTTTACGCCGCTGGTCGAGCCGTTAAGTCTGGACGAGGCCTTCCTGGATGTGGCCGGTTGCGAAACGCTGTTCGGATCCGCGGCGGAGATTGCGACGCAGATCAGGGAGCGCGTCAAGAGCGAGACCGGGCTGACAGCCTCGGTCGGCGTCGCGCCAAACAAGTTTCTTGCCAAGCTGGCCAGCGATCATGGCAAGCCCAACGGGCTGGTCGTCGTCGCGCCCGATCGAGTCGGCGAATTTCTGGACCCATTGCCGGTCGGCCGCATCTGGGGCGTCGGCAAAAAAGCGGAAAAACGACTCAACACGTTGGGCATCCAAACGGTCGGACAACTGGCCCGGCTCTCCGAGCCTGATCTCGTCGCGAACTTTGGCGAGCTGGGCGAACACTTTCGGCAACTGGCCAACGGAAACGACGGTCGCCGCGTCGTGCCGGATCGGGAGGCCAAATCGATCAGCACCGAGACGACCTTCGCCAAAGACATCAGCGATCGGCAGCTCTTGCGTGATTGGCTCCTCGATCTGACCGATCAATTGGCCGCTCGTCTGCGGCACGCCGGTTTGCGGGCACGCACGGTCGAACTCAAGATTCGGTCGTCGGACTTTCGCACGCGTCACCGTGCCCAGGCCCTGCCGGAGGCGACCAACGCGACCGACCTGTTGTGGCAAACGGCCAAAGCCATCCTCGAGCAAGGCCTGACGCGCGAGATGCTGCCGTTGCGACTGCTCGGCGTCGGAGCCACGCGGCTGACCGGTGAAGCGGCCGCCCAACGCAGCCTGTTCGACGCGGCCGAGCGCGATCGCCAAAAGTCGCTCGATCAGACCGTCGACGCCATTCGCAAACAGTTCGGCTCGACGTCCGTCCGCCGCGGGGCCTCGTTCGGTCGATCCGATCGCGAATAGACACCGGACTTCCGGTGCCGGCCTGTTGCCGCGCGACGGCAGGCCACAGGTGCCGACCACTCGTGCGAGCCAAACTCGGAATCACGCCGCGACGGTCAGCGTGAAGGTCTGCGTCACGTCTGTATCGACGCCATTCATCGCGGTGATCGTGATCGTGTAAGTGCCGGCCGTCCCGGCATCAGGCGTGCCGCTGAGCAAGCCCGTCGTGTCGTTGAAGGTGACGCCGGTGGGCAGCGCCCCGCCTTCCGCGAACGTGGGCGCCGGGAAGCCGTTGGCGGTCACGTTGAACGAGCCAAAACTTCCCTGCGTGAACGTCGTTGCATTGACGCTCGTGATCGACGGCGCTTGGAGCACGACCAGCGTGAACGATTGCGGGGCTCCCGTGCCGGCCGCGTTCATCGGCGTGAACTGCAGCGAGTAACTCCCGCCGCTGCCTGACAGGGGCGTTCCGCTCAGCACGCCGGTCGTGGTGTCGAACGACAGGCCGCTGGGCAACGTGCCCGCCTCCGCGAACTTCGCCGCGGGGAATCCGCTGGCCGTGACGGTGAAGGTGCCGCTGGTGCCGACGGTGAACGTTGCGGTATTCACGCTCGTGATCTGTGGGACTTCGTTGACGACGAGCGTGAAGGTCTCGGTGGCGTTGGGGCTGACGCCGTTAGTGGCCGTGATCGTCACGGGGTACGAACCGCCGGTGCCCGTCTCCGGCGTTCCGCTGAACGTGCCGGTGTTGGGGGTAAAGGAAACGCCCGTCGGCAGCGTTCCGCTTTCGCTGAGGGAGACGATCGGAAATCCCACGGCCGTCACGTTGAACGATCCCGGCGTGCCGACGGTAAATACCGTGGTGTTCGCGGTCGTGAACGTCGGCGCCTGGTCAACGAGCAACGTGAAGACTTGGGTCACGCCGTTGCCAACCGAGTTCACGGGCGTCAGGTCGAAGGTATACGTGCCGGACGTGCCCACCGCGGGAGTGCCGCTGAAGACTCCGGTCGTCGCGTTGAAGGAAACTCCGTTGGGCGGAGTCACCGTTCCCGTGAATATGGCGGCCGGGAATCCATTGGCCGTGACCGTGAACGTGCCGTTTTGTCCGACGATGAACGTCGTGCTATTCGCGCTGGTGATTGACGGCACCTCGTTGACAACGAGGGTGAAGGTCTGGCTCGGTCCGGTGGCCACCGCGTTGACCGGGGTAATGGTCAACGAGTAGAGACCGCCGCTGCCGGGAAGCGGTGTCCCGCTGAGCGCGCCCGTGCTGTCGTTGAAAGAAAGTCCGCTGGGCAGAGTACCGCTCTCGGTGAAGGTGGGGGCCGGAAAACCGCTCGCCATTTCAGTGAAGGTTTGCGTCGTGTTCACCATGAAGGTGGCAGTCGCCGCGCTGGTGATTTGGGGAGCCTGCTGGACGACGATCGTAAAGATCTGCCCCAGGCCCACACCGACGCTGTTCACCGGCGTGAAGGTGACCGAGTCCGTCCCGCCGGTGCCGGGCAACGGCGTGCCGCTCAACACGCCGGTCGGGCTGAATCCCAGCCCGGGAGGCAGCGTGCCGGCTTCATTGAAGGTCGGTGCCGGAAAACCGGTAGAGACCAACGAGAACGTGCCCGCGGTCCCCACGGTAAAGGTTGCCGTGTTGGTGCTCGTGATATTGGGAAGTTCGTCGACGATCAGCGTGAAGGTTTGCGTGACATTTGGGCTCGCACCGTTTGACGCCGTGAACGTCAGCGTGTACGTGCCGCCGGTCCCGGTCGCGGGCGTGCCGCTGATGGAGTCGGTTCCGGCGTTGAAGGAGAGCCCATTGGGCAGCGTCCCCGACTCGCTCAAAGTCGGCACAGGATTTCCGGAAACGGTCGCCGTGAAGGTGCCTGCCGTCCCCACGACGAATGTGGCGCTGTTCGCGCTGGTGATCATCGGCGAAGTGACGACAATCAGATTGAAGTCCTGGTCGGCCGTCGCGCCTACCCCGTTCGAGGCGGTGAATATCACCGGGAAGGTGCCGATCGTTCCGCCGATCGGTGTGCCGCTCAGTACGCCTGTCGTGTCGCTGAACGTTACTCCCACCGGCAGGGTGCCGCTCTCCGTGAATGTCGGTGCCGGGAAGCCGGAGGCGGTCACGTCGAACGTGCCAGCAAGCCCGGCCGTAAACGTGGCTGCGTTTGCGCTGGTGAACGCCGGCGACTGATCGACGATCAGGCCAAAACTTTGAGTTGCGTTCGGGCTGAGGCCGTTGGCGGCGGTGATCGTCAACGGATAGGTGCCGCCGGTGCCGGTCTGCGGCGTTCCGCTGAGCGCGCCCGTTGCGTCGTTGAAGGTCACGCCGTTGGGCAGCGTTCCCGTTTCGCTGAAGGTTGGCGTCGGAGTGCCCGTCGCCGTGACCGTAAAACTGCCCGCGGTGCCGACGGTGAACGTGGTGCCGTTGGCGCTGCTGATGACTGGGGCCTGGTCGACAATGAGCGTGAAGGTCTGCGTCGTCCCCGTGCCGACGGAGTTGGAGGGCGTGAAGGTCAGGTCGTACACGCCGACAGTGCCCGCTTGCGGCGTTCCGCTGAGCACGCCCGTCGATGGATTGAACGAGACGCCGTTGGGCAACGTGCCGGTTTCGGCAAAAGTTGCGTCGGGAAATCCGTTGGCGGTGACGGTGAACGTTCCGGCGACTCCCGTGGCGAAGGTGGTGCTGTTATTGCTGGTGATCGACGGCGTTTCATTGACTACGAGCAGGAAGTTCTGCGTCGCGTCCGGAGTCAAGCCGTTGGTGGCCGTGAACGTGAGATTGTAAATCCCACCACTGCCGGTTGAGGGTGTGCCGCTGAGCACGCCCGTGGCATTGCTGAACGACAAACCGACCGGGAGCGTGCCCACTTCTGTGAATGTCGGTACGGGCATGCCGCTTGCCGTCACGGTAAAGCTGCCGTTTGTGCCGACCGTAAACGTCGTGGTGTTCGCGCTGGTAATTGCCGGGGCCGCGTTGACGATCAGCGTGAAGGCCTGCGTGGCTGCCGGGCTGACGCCATTCGCCGCGGTGATCTGCAGCGGATAAGTGCCGCTGGTGCCGGTTTGCGGCGTTCCGCTCAACGCACCGGTCGACATATTGAACGAGACGCCCGCAGGCAAAGCCCCTGTCTCGGTGAAGCTCGGTGCGGGGAAGCCGTGGGCCGCGACCGTGAACGAGCCGGCCGTGCCGACGACGAACGTCGTGCTGTTGGAGCTGACGATGCTCGGTGCCGCGTCGACGGTCAGCACGAAGGACTGGCTGGCATTCGGGCTGACGCCGTTGAAGGCGGCGAACGTCAACACATAGGTCCCACCGGTGCCGGGCAAAGGCGTGCCGCTCAATAAGCCGGTCCCGTCGTCGAAGACCACTCCGTTCGGCAGAAGTCCATTGCCCTGGAGGGTTGGCGTCGGGCTGCCGGTTGCCGTCACGGTGAAGGTGCCGTTGGTTCCGACAGTGAACGTCGTGTTGTTCACGCTGGTGATTGTCGGAGCCACGTTAACCGTGAGCGTGAAATCCTGCGTGGCGGCGGTGCCGATGCCGTTCGACGCGGTGAAGACGAGCGGAAAGCTGCCGTTCGTCCCCGCCTGCGGCGTCCCGCTGAGCACGCCCGTCGACGGATTGAACGACACGCCCGCCGGCAGTGCGCCGCTCTCGCTCAGCGTCGGCGTCGGGAATCCGAGCGCAGTGACTGTGAAGGTGCCGGCCGTGCCGACCGCAAATGTCGTGGCGTTGCTGCTGGTGAACGACGGGGCTTCGTCGACAGTCAGTACGAAGTTCTGGGTCGCGTTCGACTTCGTCCCGTTGAGCGCGGTAAAGGTCAGGTCGTAAGTGCCGCCGGTTCCCGGCAGCGGAGTGCCGCTGAGGATGCCGGTGGCATCGTCGAAGGTGACGCCGTTGGGCAAGAGCCCGTTTCCTTCGAATGTCGGGGTCGGCTTCCCGGATGCGGTCACCGAAAAGCTCGAACTCGTGCCGACCGTGAACGTCGTGCTGTTGCTGCTGGTGAAGGCCGGAGCCTGGCGCCCGCGGCTCGATGACGAGTCGGATTGGTTTCCAGACCCGCCGCACATGGACGACGAATTCGACCGGGCCGACTCCGCGATGTGCGATAGCGACGAGGCGGAAAGGAGCGTGCGGATTTCGAGTTGCTCGATTCCCCAGGACGGACGCCACTGTCGCCGCCGCCGCGTGCGACCGCGGGGCCGAGGAGTGGGGAATTCGCCGGACGACACGTCGAGATGGTTCAAAAAGAGCACGAGCCGCACTTCCGCCGTTAGTGACCAGGAATTCGCGTGTGCCGTGAAGCACAAGCGAGGCGCGCGGAGAGCCCGGTCCGCGAGCGGATTAAGCGGCGGTCATTATTCCCCCTGAATCGCGTAATTTCAACCGCAAAGCTTGCGCAGCTCTCCTCCGCCAGTGATTCATCCCGGTCCTCGTAACACGATGAGCCGACTCAAATTTCGCAGATTTCCACACACGGAGGCCGCCGCGGGCGTCACCTGCCAACGTCGAGGCATTTAAGCGTGTGGTCGTCGCGGGCGTAGACGCGGCCGGCGGCGAGCGCGGGCAGGGCGAACGTTTTGGCGTTGAAGACTTGGGCCGAGGCCAGCTCGGTGTATTGGGTCGGCGTGGCTTTGACCAATACGAAGGTGCCGTCGGTCTTTTGCACGATCAGTTTGCCGTCGGCCCAGAGCAGCGTGGCATAGCCAAAATCGTCCTTCTCCCACACCACTTTCTGCTTGTCCGGGTCGATGCAGCGGAGGCTGGCTTGGCCCTGGTCGTCGCGGCCATGAATGCCGTAGAGCACACCGCCGTCGGCAATGCAGGTCGCGTACTGGCTCGAGATCAGGTCGTTCGATTCCCACAGTTTTTCCAGCGACGCCGCGCCGATCTTCGCGAAGACCGCGCCGATACCGTAACTGGCCGTCATGAACAGTCGGTCGCCCATCACCGTCGGATTGGCTCCGTTGACGGTCGGCCCGCGCATGCCGAATTCCAGCTCCGAGCGGATCGCCCCGGTGTCGGGATTGAGCACGACCGTTTTGAGCCGCGTCTCGACGATCACGTTCCGCACGCCATTCACCGTGACGGCGATGGGCGAGGAATAGCTGGCGTCTTCGTGGGTCACGTTCCAGACGGGCTTGCCAGTGTCGAGCGCGAAAGCGACGATCCCCGCTCCAGTTTTCTTCCCGCCCACGTTCACAATGACCTTATCCCCCTCGACGATCGGCGAACTCCCCGCGCCGAAATAGCCTTCGCCTACCCGAAATTCGGCATGCGTGTCGCGAGCCCAGAGTTTCTTGCCATCGGCCAGGCGCACACAGGTGAGGTTTCCCTGCACGCCGAAGGCGATCACCCGGTCGCCGTGAATGATGGGCACGCAGCGCGGCCCATCGTCCGGCGAGATGCCCGAGACGTAGGACGTGGGAATCGCGTACTTCCATGACGACTTGCCGGTCTTCGCCGCGAAGGCTTCAACGACTTCTTCGCTCTCGACGCGATGAAAAAGCACACCCCGCTCGCCGACCACGGCCACACCCGCGTACCCCCGCCCGACCGGCCGCTCCCACACGACCTTCGGTCCACCGGCCGGCCAAGCGTCGGCCAGCGATTCATGCTCGGCGCGGCCATCGCGATGCGGGCCCAGAATCTGCGGCCAGTCGCCGGCGTGTGCCGTGGTCGTCCACAGCCCACGGACCGTGAGGCACGCTGCGATTAGGATCAGAGTCCACCGGACTCTCGCGCCCTTCCGCGGATCGAATGCCGCCATCCTTCGGGTCTTTCGTCAACTGTTTGGAGTTACCTGATCGGACGCCCTGTTGTCCCGGGGATTGTGCCAACTCAAGAGCGCGGCCGCGACCGCGCACAGGGCGAGGTCACAGACGTTGATCACGATCGACGCGCGATGATAGGCCGCAAATGCTTCCGCCCGCGCCCGTCCCACCGGCACAATCATCCCCACGATCGGCAGATAGATGGCAAAATAATCGGCCACCAAGAGCCCAAGGACCAGCACTAACAGCCAGGCTGCCGCTGCCACCTGTGTGCGCCCCGACGCCTGCCGCTGCCCCTTGGTCCGGCCCAGCAGCGCGACGACGGTGCCCGCAAGCGCCACCGAGATCAAAACGAACCCGCCAGCGTAATAGGCCGGGAACCTCAAGAGCGCCAGCGTGTCCTTGGTCGCAGAGTCGAATCCCGGATGCTGCACCTCGCGGACGGCGATGATCACGAACAAGATCGCGCCCCCACCCAGGCCGCGGACGCCAAGCGGGCGACGAGCAAACCTAATCGCATCCGGGAAATTGCCTCTTCAATTTTGACGCGGAAGCCGGCAAGCTAAGAGAGCCTCGGACAGTATAGCGAAGGACCGCTCAGCCTCCGAGGTCGTGGGCGGCATGAACCTGCCGCTGAGGTCGCCTCATCCCGCGCTCGCCGCATTCCGGAGATGCCGAAATGAACCGCTGGAGACTCGCGCTTGTCTGTGTTGCTGGCGTCGTGATCCTACTTCGTTTTGGATACAGCCGAAGCAAGTCACCCGACCGGGTGATTCAGGTGAGCGAACACGACCCAAAGATGAACGCGGCCATCGAGAAAGCCCGCGCTTCGGTCGACACGTTCATTGCCGCGCTCAAAGCGCCGAAGCCCGGTCAGACTGGGTTCAATGTGAAGAAGAAATTCGAGGACGGCCGCCAGGTCGAACACATCTGGCTCGATCAGGTGACCTACGACGGCACCAACTTTGAGGGAATTATCGCCAACGATCCGGAGATGGTGAAAAACGTCAAGAACGGGCAGAGAGTGACGGTGACACCCGCAGAAATCAGCGATTGGATGTATATCGATCACGGAAAATTGGTCGGCGGCGAAACGGTTCGCGTGTTGCTCGAAGGCCTCTCCCCGGCGGAGCGCGACAAATTCAAGAAGAGCGTCGACTTCAGTGTCGAATAAACTTCCGTCGACGGTTAGTCCCAGCTGCCCATCTCGATAGTGACGCTGACGGGCTTTCCGTGCCGCTGGAGCTTGGCGGCGACCTTCTGCCCGGGCTTGAGGGTGAACGTCAAGGCCCGAA
Source organism: uncultured Planctomycetaceae bacterium (assembly GCA_963813715.1). GTDB lineage: Bacteria > Planctomycetota > Planctomycetia > Planctomycetales > Planctomycetaceae > DASPSM01. The sequence goes on from CAWFAK010000018.1 coordinate 11,123, forward strand.
GCGTCCGAAAATCGGAGACCGGCTCGCCCGCGAATTCCACCAGCACATCTTTCTCGGCCAATCCCGCGCGGGCCGCCGGAGAATTGGCGTGGACCACGGCGACTTTCAAGCTCCCCAGGTCGGATTCAAAGCCCGCGCCAAGATACGCTTCCGAGATGCGGTCCACGTTGATTTCCGGACGTCTCTTGTGCAACTCCTCGAGCGCCTGATCCGACACTCGGCCGCGACCTCGGACGAGAAAATGGCTAAGAGGCAAGTACCAGACGAGACGCAGATCGCGATCAGTGCCTTTCCACTTGTCTCCGAGAATGATCAGTTCGACCTCAGGTCCGGCGACATCTGAGTCCGGTTTCGCCGGTTTGGCGGCCTTGAATCGCAATTGAGCCCAATTTCCCCAGAGCGAGGATCGCCGCCTGATCGTCCGCCGCGCATTGACCCGCCGCATCGTGCAGCTCTTGAAGATCGGAGTCGGTCACCTTGAACGTCGTCGATTGAAACACGTCGGATTCGACGGTGTTTCTTACCTCGTACGTAATCACCACCAGGCGATCGTCAGGTTTGACGTTGTCGGTAAGATCGATGATCGATTTGATAGCATCGCGAACCGAATTGCCGCTCCCGATTTCGACTTCCCGCAAGAGGCAGCCTGGCGAAATCTCACCCGGTTGCTGCATTGGATCGGTGCGCTTCACGCAAGCCAAAATCAACACTCCGCGGTCCGTGGCAAGGTCGTAGGCCGATCGCAACTCGGGCGTGACATCGGCAAGCTCCATTCCCAGCACTCGGTAAGTCTTCAGGTCTTTGGGAAACGGGATCGACTGCAATGAGAATCTTGAGAATCCGTGCGATCGCCGGCTAGCACGAGCGGAACGCGCGTTTTTTCTTTGATGTGCCCGGCGAGGATGGTGAGAGTCGCAGGACCGTCGGCCATCCCGCGGATTACAAACTTTCCCCGTTCGTCAGCCATGCCTGCTTTTAAACAGCGTCCGCCTGGCTCGACCGCCTTGACCGTCACCCGGGGGACAGGTTTGTTGGCTGCGTCGAGCACAACTCCCGATAGCGTATGCCCGTTTTTGAGGACGATACGCAGCGCCGTCCGTTGCCGCGGCGTAAGCGTGTAGACATCGGGGATCGTGGAGGTGACGAAGTCGGGGTGGGAGCAGGAGACGCACCCGCGGCTGGCTTCCCCCTCGACCTTCTGCGGCCTCTCAGGAAAGGCAAAGATTTCGAACGAACCGTCCGGCTTAGTATCGGTTTCCTCGAACTCGAATTGTCGGCCACTCGCCGTGACGGCTTCGGGAGAAATCCTTGCTCCAGGGATCGGCTTTCCTTGTTCGTCGACGACGGTACCGGCGACGTAGAGAGCAGCGTGGAGGGATAAGTTGACTTTGAGTTGCCCACCGGGCTTCAAGATGGGCAGGGTGCTGTCAGCGCCCAACGAAACGCGTAACAATCGCTGGTAGCCCGGGTGAGTTGCGAGGATATAGAAGCTGTTCCCTGCCTCGAGCCGCGGAATCTCGACCCGGTAGTCTCCGCTGGCTGTCGATTTGGCCAGGAATTGCCTCGTGATCCCGTTAAGGTTCGTCACCTCGACTTCGATGCGCACGTCGGCTATTGGCTTGTCACTCTCGTTTGTCACATGCCCGCTGAGGCTTGCGGCGGCGGGGGTGATCGGTTGCGCCCGGGCGCTTTTTTGGGGGCCGGATTTGGCCCGTCCGACCGTGCCTCGACGCGTGACGCCGCGAGAACGATGGTGATGATCGCGACACGGAGAGCGCGCCAGCCGCGCTTTGGCCTTTGGTCGGACATACACTTCCTCGCGTCCTGCGTGTCGTGCCAAAACGGCGACAGCCGGCCATCCATCGCACCGGATGCGGGTGCTTCGAACAAATGTTGCCCGAACCCTTTCGCAAAGTGTTCGTCATTATAGGAAATCGCAGTCCGACGTCGGCACACGGATCGCATAAAAGTGCTCTCAAGTTAAAGGAAATGCATGTCCCCCAATCGGCAACTGTTTAACGAGAATTTTCCCCGGGCTTCGCAATACAACCCCGAATGGGTCCTGGCTCATGCCAGCGGCGGGGCCAATTCGCTGTGGCTGACGGAGTGGCTGACGAGCGCGCTCGACTTGCGGCCCGGGATGCGCGTGCTCGACCTGGGCTGCGGCCGCGCTTCCTCATCGATCTTTCTGCGTTGCGAATTCGGCGTACAGGTTTGGGCGACCGACTTGTGGTTCAGCGCGGGCGAGAACATTCAGCGGATCCGCGATGCCGGCGTGGATGACGGCGTCTTTCCGCTGCACTGCGACGCCCACTCGCTGCCGTTCGCGCCGGAGTTCTTTGACGCCATCGTGTGCATCGACTGCTATCCCTACTTTGGGACGGACGATCTTTATCTCAACTATCTGGCCCAATTCGTGAAGCCCGGACGCCCGATCGGCATTGCCGGCGTCGGACTGATGCAGGAGATCGAAGGGGGAGTTCCGGAACATCTGCGGCCGATGTGGGGCCAGGATTTTTGGTCCATTCACTCGGCCGGCTGGTGGAGGCGGCACTGGGAACGGACGGGCATCCTGGCGATCGACGTCGCGGACAATATGCCGGACGGCTGGCATCGCTGGCTCGAATGGCAATACGCGGTTGCGCCCGACAATGCGGCGGAAATCCAGGCGCTTGAGGCCGACGCTGGCCGAAATTTCGGCTACATCCGCGTCGTCGGCCGGCGGCAAAGCGGCGTGAAGCTGGAAGAATATTGCTGGCCGGACGCTCTGCGCTCCTTCCCCAGCAGTACACGAAAAAGCCTTTGCTCCGCGGCGATAATTCTTGAGTTGCCGGTCGGATCTCGCGGACGTGCGCTTGCCATTTTCGCGGGCGGCAAATGTTGCGATTGGTTACAATGACCCGCGTTCGGTTGACCCTTCAATCCTCTCTCGGAGGAACGCCCGCGTGTCGACCACCATCACCATCCGCGACGAGACGACCACTGGCGAGTCGGCCAACGAGTGGACGCTCGAAGTTCTCTCCGAATCGATGACCGTGCGCGAAATCATTCGCAGCCGCGTCTATCAGGAAGTGCAGGACTACAACCTGCAAAACGCGGGCGAGTTCCGCGGGCTCGTGCAGCCGGCGCCGCCCAGGAATTGGTGAGCGGACTCAGTCGCCGAAAGACGCCCATCGATTGGCATGAGCAATTCGACAAGGCGATCGAAGCCTTCGAGAAGCGGCAGATTCTCGTGCTGGTCAACGATCGGCAGGCAGCCTCGCTCGACGAGTCGTTTCAGATCGGGCCCAAAACGGTCGTCTGCTTCTTGCGACTCACCCTGCTGGTCGGCGGCTGACCTTTATCGCTGAGGGCGACGGAAATGGAGCCGTTCGATTCCGAGTCTCGGCGAGCCTCCCCGTCGGACGATCAACGGCACACTGCGGCACCGATCGACAGCCCGAGTTCGGCGCCCGATGCGGCGTCGTCGGGGGCCGAGCGCCTGCTACACGCGTTCATCGTGCGGACGATCGGCAAGCCCCTCGCAGGAGATCCTCCCGGCAAACGGTAAAACGAGCGAGGACCCCGCAGCGCCTACCGTCATGTCAGCGTTACTCTTCGACCGGTATTTTGGATGGTTTGCCCTCATTCCACTGCGTCTCAGAGAGCCGCTCCTCAAGGAAACGCCGGAATGGAACGAGGCCATGGCCCTGAGCCCTGATGGTCGGTCGCAGGTCGTTCGCACGGCGATCGGCGTTCTGCGATCGCTGCAATCGGGGCGGTTTGCCGTTTTGGCGGAGGTTGGCGGTGCGCGGCCCGAGCTTCGACATGCCGACACGTTGCGGGCGAACGCTCAGGCCTTTCGCGTCGTGTCCTGCCTGCTTGCCGCGCTGCTCAAAGGCAAACTGAAGTCGACCGACGCCGATCTGACCGAGCTTGTTTTGCTGGCCGCCGACAGGACGCCGGGTTCGGGGCTGCTCATCCCGGCCGTTCCGATCGTGGTCGCGCTGGAAAAATTCTGTGCCGCGAACGTCCCCTCCGAAGCGCTCTGCGAAGCGTGCCGAAAGTTTCAGGGGCTTGTTCCGGCGAGAAATCGCGAGTACGGCCGGCTCGAAAAAATCATCGCTTCGCGGCAAAAGGATAACAGCAAGCCGGCGATTCCAATCACCCTCGAGCCGGGCGAGCCTTGGTCGGAAGCGGCACTCGCCGCGCTGGCCGCCCTGCCTGAGGATGAGTGTCGCAAGTGGGTCGAACTGTTGAGCCATTGCCAGGGGCTTTCTGCCGCGGCTCCCTCGAAGAAATGGCGCGACGACGCGGTCAAACGGGTCGATGCGGTCGGTCTCGACGCGTTCCGCACGCGAGTCGGCGAATGGTTTGGCCTCTACGTGAAGACCGACGCAAGCTCGCCGCTGGCCCCGTACAGCATCAATGAGGTCGTCGATCGTGCGGCCCGTCGCGCGATCATCCGCCGCGAGCACGACAATCTCCTCAAAGGGCTGGCCTGGTGCTGTGGCCAGTACGACGACGAGCGGATCGCCGAGGCGGTCCTCACGTTGGGGCTGACCGCGTACAAAAAGATCCCCAACATCGGACCGCTTTCGATCAAAGTCGGGAACGCGGCAATCGGGGCACTGGGTGCGATGCCGGGGACTCATGGAGTCGGCCGCCTTGCCGTGCTGCAAGCCAAGCTCAAGTCGCCCTCCGGACGCAACATGGTCGGGAAAGTGATCGCAGCGGCGGCCGAGCGGCTGCAGATTTCCGAAGGCGATCTCGACGAACTGGCAGTTCCCGCGTACGGGCTGGGCAGGGGAGGAGTTCGTCGACAAACGCTCGCGGGCGTTACCGTCGAACTCGCTATCGTCTCCTCGACCGGGGCGGAATTGCGATTCCGGCGCGGACGACAAACCGTTGAAGTCGGCTCCGACCGAGATTCGCCGCAATCACGCCAGCGATCTTAAAGAGCTCAAAGCCGCGGTCAAACAAATCGAAACCAGCCTGGGGGCCCACCGGCAACGACTCGACACGCTGTTTCGCCGCACGAAGTCATGGGACTATCCGACCTGGCGGGCCCGCTATCTCGACCATCCTCTGTTGGGAACGCTCGCACGGCGATTGATCTGGCGGTTCACGCGCGGCGACGAAAACCACGCCGCGATTTTCCACGACGGCCAATTGGTCACGGCCGACGACACGCCACTCGCGGCCCCGCTCGAACAGTCGACCGTCACGCTTTGGCACCCGCTCGAAGAACCACGCGAACGCGTCGCCACCTGGCGCGACTGGCTCGAACGCCACCTGGTGCAGCAGCCGTTCAAGCAGGCGCATCGGGAGATTTATGCCCTCACCGACGCCGAGCGCCAGACGCACACCTACTCGAACCGCTTTGCCTCTCACATTGTGCGACAGCACCAGTTGAACTGCGCTGTGCGAATCGCGCGGCTGGCAGAGCCGCCTGCTCTTGTTGCACGCCGATAACGCCTTTTTTCCGCCGAGGCTCGCGCTCCCCGAGTGGAACCTGCTGGCCGAATTCTGGGTCAACGAGTCGGACATGGCGGAAAGCCAGATGGGAGTCGCCCTGCATTTGGCGACCGATCAGGTCCGGTTCTATCACGCCGATCGCGACGGCGCCGTCGGCGACCCGGTGCCACTCGAAGAGGTCGCCCCAATCGTCTTTTCGGAAGTCATGCGCGACGTCGACCTGTTCGTCGGCGTCTCGAGCATCGGCAACGACCCCACTTGGGCCGACGGCGGTGCCGTCCACCGGAACGCGGAAGCCTGGAATGCCTTCGCCTTCGGCGCATTGTCCGAATCGGCCAAAGTGCCGCAAAGAGGTGCTGGAGCGAATCATCCCCCGCCTGCAGATTGCCGAGCGGTGCACGTTCGAGGGGCGATTCCTGATCGTGCGCGGCGACCTATGACCTACAAAATTCATCTCGGGAGCGGCAACATCTTGATGTCTCCCAACGATCAGTACCTGTGCATCGTGCCCGACCGATCCTCGACGACCGCCGCGACGGGCCCGATTTATCTTCCGTTCGAGGGCGACGGGATGCTTTCGATCATTTTGAGCAAGGCTTTGCTCCTGGCGGACGACAAGAAGATCAAAGATCCGTCGATTCGCGCACAGATCGCACGCTCTTGAGGTGACGCTCGAGTTTCGGCCGAATCCGCATCGCCGCGAGAGAGGCCGAGGCATCGTGCACGTCCGCTCTCGGCACGATTGATTTCCGAGTCGTCGCGTTCTGAATGCGGCCCGTTCAAAAAAAAGCGGAACGCCGGACGTTTTCCGGTCGTTCCGCCAATAGTGCGTCTCGAGTTCCTTACGTCAGTGTTTGCTAAGACACCGTCTCTTGCAGTGCGGCCGAGGTGCTCGCGGCGAAGTTGGCGTCGCCGCTGTATTTCACGGTGATCTTATAGGTGCCGGCCTTCTTGAAGGTGACCGGCAGCGTGGCTTGCCCCTGGCTGTTGATGGCCACTGTTCCCAGCGCCGTCGAGCCGGAGTAGAACGTCACCGTTCCCGTTGGAGCGACGCTGCCGGACGCGGTCGGCACGACCGTGGCCGTAAAGGTCACTTGCGTGTTGGCCGGCGGATCGCTGGGCCCGCCGACGCTCGACGTCGTTGCCGCCTTGTTCACCTTCTGATTGATGGCGATCGAGGTGCTCGTGCCGAAGTCCGTGGCTCCCTGGTAGACGGCGGTGATCGAGTGGGTGCCGACTGCCAGTGACGACGTCGAATAGGTGGCCTGGCCGGAGCCGTTGAGGGTGCCGGGGCCGAGCTCCGTGCTGCCATCGTAGAAGATGACCGAGCCGTTCGGCGTGCCGCTGCCCGGGGTCTTCACCGTGACCGTCGCCGTGAAGGTGACGTTCTGCCCGAAGGCGCTGGGGCTGCCCGACGACTTGACCACCGTTTTGGTCACGGCCTGGTTCACCGTTTGGCTAATCGCCGTCGATGTGCCGCCGACATAATTGCCGTCGCCGCTATAGACGACGGTGATCGAGTTCGAGCCGAGCGGCAGGCCGGACGTGGAATAGGTGGCCCTGCCCGAGCTGAGCGTTTCCTGCATCAGCGGCGTGCTGCCGTCGTAGAACGTCACCGTTCCGGTCGGCGTGCCGCTGCCGGGGCTGGTCGAAGCCACGATGGCAGTAAAGGTGACCGACTGGCCGAACACGGTGGTGGCGTCCGAGGTCTTGACGCTGATCGCGGCGGGATCCGCCTTGACCGTCTGCGTGAGGATCGCGGAGGTGCTCGTCTCAAACTTCGTGTTGCCGGAATAGACCGCCGTGATCGAGTCCCCGCCGACAGCCAGGGCAAAGGCGGTCGTCGTGTAAGTGGCCTTACCCGCGGTGCTGAGGGTGACGGTGGCTAACACCGTGGTGCCGTCCAAGAACTGGACGCTGCCGGTCGGCTTGGTCGAGCCAGTCACCACCGGGGCGACGGTGGCCGTAAACGTCACCTTCTGTCCGTAGGTGGAAGGATCGACGCTCGCGGCCAGCGTGGTGGTCGTCGCGCCGACGGACCAGGAGAAGGCTTGAGTCGTGCTGGCTCCCTGGCCGTCGCTGGCCGTGACCGAGCTGGCATACGTATTGGGCGAGCCGCTGATTGTGCCGGTGATCAAGCCGCTACTGGCATTGATCGACAGGCCGCTCGGCAAGCCGCTGGCCGAATAGGTCCACGTGTCGCCCGTCGGCAAACCGCTCGCATGAATCTGCAGCGAGACGGCGGCCCCGAGGGCGCTGTTCTGAGAGCCGGGATTCGTCACCGAGAGCGTCGACACGTTCCAGGTAAAGCTCTGGCTGACGCTGGCGCCTTCGCCATCGCCGGCCGTCACCGACGGCGAGTATGTGTTGGCCGAGCCGGTGATTGTGCCAGTGATCAACCCGCTGCTGGCATTGATCGACAGGCCGCTGGGCAAGCCGCTGGCCGAATAGGTCCACGAATCGCCGCTGGGCAAACCGCTCGTCGCAATCGCCAACGAGACAGAGTCGCCCGACTGCGCCATTCTGCGTGCCCGGGTTGGTCTCGGAGAGGACGGAGACGTTCCAGGTGAAGCTCTGCGTCGCGCTGGCGCCCTCACCGTCGCTGGCGGTCACCGAGGACGAATACGTGTTTGCCGAGCCCGTGATTGTGCCGGTGATCAACCCGCTACTGGCATTGATCGACAGGCCACCGGGCAAGCCGCTGGCCGAATAGGTCCACGAATCGCCGCTGGGCAGACCGCTCGTCGCGATCGCCAACGAGACGGAGTCGCCCACTGCGCCATTCTGCGTGCCCGGGTTGGTCTCGGAGAGGACGGAGACGTTCCAAGTGAAACTCTGCGTCGTGCTGGCGCCTTCACCGTCGCTGGCCGTCACGGCGGACGAGTACGTGTTCGCTGAGCCGGTGATCGTGCCGGTGATCAAGCCGCTGCTGGCGTTGATCGACAGGCCACTGGGCAAGCCGCTGGCCGAATAGGTCCACGAGTCGCCCGTGGGCAGGCCGGTGGTCGCGATCGCCAGCGAGACGGAGTCGCCGACTGCGCCGTTCTGAGTGCCGGGGTTGGTCTCCGACAAAATGGAGACGTTCCAGGTGAAGCTTTGGGACGGCTCGTCTCCTTGGCCGTCGTTGGCGGTGACTGTCGCCGAGTAACTTTCGGCAGAGCCGGTGATCGTTCCCGTGATCAGACCCGAGCTCGCATTGATCGACAGGCCGCTGGGCAAGCCGGTGGCGGAGTACGTCCAGGTGTCGCTCGGGGCCAGGCCGCTGGCCTGGACTTGCAGCGAAACCGTATCGCCCACGGCGCTGTTTTGCGTGCCCGGGTTGGCAACGGCGGGCACGTATTCGTCGTAGGCGGTCGAAGTTCCGGTCGTGAAGTTCAAGTCCCCGCTATAGACGGCCGTGATGACGTTGGTGCCGCCCGGCAGGCTGGAGACGTTCAGAGTCGTGGTTTGGTCGGGATTCGGATTGGCCTCGTTGTCGAGGTTATTGAGGTTAGCGGTCCCCAGCAGCGTGCTGCCGTCGTAGAACGAGACCGTGCCGATCGGCACGAACGACGAGCCGTTGGGCGAGACGGTGGCGGTCAGGGTGATGCCGGTCCCTTGGCTGATCGGATTGGCCGAGGACGTAACGCTCGTGGTCACGGTTTCGAGCACCGGCTCGTCGAGGATCGTTTGGCCGGGCGAATAGGTCGAATCGCCGCTGTACGAGGCGTAAATGTGATAGTGGTCCGCTACCAATCCGGAAACCTGAATCGACGCGACACCGTCGACAATGTTGGCCGTGCCGATCGGGACGGCCGTGGTGTCGTAGTTGAGCGGGTTATTGGCGCCCTCGTAGTAACTGAAAGTCACCGTGCCGGTCGGCGTGGGGCCGCCATTGGTCGAGGCGAGTGTGGTCGTGAGCGTGATCGTGTTGCCGACGACGGCGGGATCGACCGACGGAGCCGTGTTGATCGTGTAGTTCGTGTAGCCGCCTTCGGCAAACAGCTCCCCGCCGTTGTCGGAGAAGATTTCGCCGTTGGGCGCGATGGCCGTCGGCGTGTAGGGGACGCCGATGCCCGACGTGACTTCGACGGCGTCAGTGACGGTGTTGGTGCCCAGGTTCCACTCGTAGGTGTAGCCGTCTTCGTTGTTCATGAAGACGCTGTCGGTGGCCGGATCGACGACCGTGCCGTTGGTGCACCACTCGCGGACTGCGTCAGGGTCGCCGGCTTGGACGGCCGGCACGTCGGGCGAAGGGCTGGTGAAGGCCTCGACCGTGGCCATCACCTTGAAATTGGGATTGGGAAAACCGGGGTTCGGATTGTTGGGGTCGTAATTGGGATCGGGGACAGCGGAATTCGGGTCGAGCACGGCGATTTCATTCACGCCGTTGTCGCCGTAATCACCCGAGTTGGGACCGCCGAAATCCGCGTTGGAGTAGTTGTTGTATTTGGAGAGGATCAAGTAGGTCGAAGTGCCGGTATAGGACGGGACCATCGACGCGGGGATGATCGAAGGCGTGTCGTCCCAGCCGAAGGCCCCCGGCGTGTACTCGGTGCTCAAGTCGCCCGAAAAGTGGAGCAGGTATCCGCGGGAACCGTTGTACGGATTGCCGAAGACGCCCTGGAAAACCGTGCCGTCGGGAGCAACCATCGGACTGGCCGTGCTCTCGTCGATCAGGCCGGCCCCTTGGCCGCTTGCGGGATCGAGCAGCTGCACCGAGGACACCGGCGCCATCGTCGTGGTGTTGAATCCGACGAGGTAAGAGTTGTATTCGCCGTTGCCGTTGAGCCCGTAGCCCGAGTCGTTGATGCCGAAGTAGACGATCGAGCCGTCGTTGCTGACCGCCGCCGAGGCCCCTTCAGCCGGGTTCCAGTTGCCGTCGTTGGACTGCCCGACGGCCGAGTAGGCCAGCGTGTCGGTGGCGACTCCCGAGGGAGTGACTTTCACGACGCCGCCGTCGGTGATGCCCGAGGGATTCGACCCCGTCACGGTGAAGCCGAAGTAGACGTTGCCCGCGCTGTCGATCGTCAAACCGGTGTTGGTGTAGATCGATGAGTTGTAGGCCGATTCGTTGGCCAGGTAATTCGACGTGCCGTAGAACGCCTCCTGCACGATGGTCGGCGTCCCGGCCTGATCAGGATTCGAGATGTAATCAAGCGTGCCGCCGGGGCCAGCGAAATAGACGCGGTTGGTCCCCGCGTCGTAGACCGGCTGGTAGGGGGGGAGCCAGCCGTAGTTCGGCTCGATGTAGCTGGTCTGGTTGGACGGGTTGAGGACCCACGTGCCGCCGCCGCTGTACGCTCCGTTGCCGCTCGTGCCTTGCAGCTGAAACGAGTTCGCGGTCACGTCCTCGATGGTAAACGTGCCGTTGGCCGCCGTATTCCCGTTGACGCCGCCGATCGTCACGCTGTCGCCGTTGACCAGACCGGTCGTCGAGCCGCTGATCACGATCGGGCCCGCGTTGCTGGCGCCGGTAATGGCGCCGGTCGGCTCGGTCGTCCACAGCACCTGGCCCGTGACGTCGTTGACCCCCTCGAGGAAAAAGTTCTGCGCGTTCTGGTCCTGCGCGCTCCAGGTGACCTTGATCGGGACAATCACGGTGTTGTTGGAGGTGAAGATGGGATCGCCATAGTGTTCCGCGCCCCATGGTTCCAAGTCGAGCGACACCGACCACAACACTTGATTGAGGGGCTGCGCCACGGCCTGCGACACACCCGTGTGCTGAGCGTTGCCGTTGAGCTGGTTCCAGACCGTCGCGGGGATGGCCGGCGTCGTCGTGCTCGCCGAGAGCAGCGCGCGATCCTCGAGTTGCTCGATCGCCGGCGTGTAAGCAGATCTACGGACGGCCCGCTTCGTACGACGCTTCGGAAACCAGCGCAGCTGCAAAACCATGAAACTGTTCCCTGGGGCCCGCAAGGAGTTCAGTCAGAGAAAGATGAACTCGACCAGCCTACGAAGCGGCCCGACCCTCAGCAAGCAGCCATTTTGCAATTTTGGGCAATCTGCGCAGACTGGTGTTCGAACGATCACGCGAGCGAGTCCGCGGACGCGAAATTGCCGAGGAATTTCGCCCTGGCGGACGGATTACAAAACCGTTTTGTTCCGGCGGCGTCACCTTCGCGATGGTCGCCAAACATGACGGCGACTACTTCGCGCCTCGGCCGTATGGGATGCGGTCTGGGCGGAAGCGATGGTCGGCGTTGTCCCCGGCCGCCGGAGAAATCATCGCGCGCAGCGACGCGTCCTTGATCGGTTCTTCGAGGAACCCGGTGCTGCTGTCTCCGAACGTCGCACAGAATCCTCCTTGAAAGAACCCGCCCAAGGAGGGGAGCTTGCCGGTCGGGTCGTAAGGGAGGTCCGCGGGCTTAGTCCAGGGGATGTTCCGCCGGGCTTCGACGATGGCCAAGGTGTTCGTCGTGCCGTCGGTCACTTGGCGGAACGCGACTCCGACCTTACTGCTGAAAATCGTCTGCAGGCCCGGGCCGTCGACGTTCGCATCGACCAGGCGTCCGACCAGCACGAAGTACGCGGAATTCACCGAGCCGGGGGCGTCGGCCGGATCGCGGAAAACTTCCGGCATGTTGGCGAGCACGACTTTGTTCGCCTTGCTGTCCCACGGCTCGTCGAATTGATAGCGGTCATACAGGTTTCGCGCCCCGAGATAGGGCAGCAACTCGATCCGCCAGCTATGCGGATATTTGCCATGACCGTCTTTCCCATAGATGACGGCAGGCGGAAAACGAAACGGCGTGACCGCGCTCGAAGAGGATGACGAATGCGGGCCGGATGTCGAAGAGCCGGACTTCACCTGGTGTGCGTCGGCCCAGTCGTGCAGTGCGATGCACAACTGCTTGAGATTGCGAATCGATTCGTGCATCCGATGCACGGCATCCGGGTTGTCGAGCGCGAGGGGCAGCGCCGGCTGGTCGTCTGGGCCGACGCCCGCCGCGTTGTCGGCACGGACCGGGAAACAGGCTAACGACGCGACCACAACTACGAGGAGCGCGACGGCCACGCGCGAACAGTGCGGCCGCACCGACGAGTTGGCGATCATCTCGAATCTCCGGGCGATCTGGGACGGATTGCCGAATCCGGGCGAGGCCAGCGTGCCCAGCGCCCGGCTGCCTTGCGAGAAATCGATGGCGCAGAGCAAAGTCGCCGCGTAACGCCGTCGCGGTGGCGACAAGCGGGCGATTGCCCAAGCGTCGCAGGATTCTTCTTGCCTGCCCTGCATTTCACGTCGTGCCCACCACGCGGCCGGATGCCACCAGAAGAGCGCAACCACGGCCAGTGCGACCAGGTTGAAGGCCCAGTCATGACGCCGCAAATGGGCCAGCTCGTGCGCCAGCACGCATTTGAGTTGTTCGTCGTCCAGCTGCACGGCCAGGACGCGGGGAAAGACGATGGCCGGGTGTCGGCCCCGCATCCAGAGCATGGGCGTAATCGAGGCGTCAACCAGGGCGACTCGCGGCACGGGGCGAACGCCCATTCGGCGCGCCAGCTCGGCAGCCAACGACGCGAGCCGCTCAGGCGCTGGCCGGGCCATTCGCAATACGCGATCGGCCCGCGCAGGTCCGCGCAAACCCGATAAGGAGGACGAGCGTCCCGGCGAGCGACGTCGCGAGGAGCGTCCACGACCAATCGGGCTGCCAGGACGTTTCGCCGGGAGCCGTAGCCTCCGATAGCGCTGCCGCGATCACCTTCGCGGGAAGGTCGAGTTCCGATTTAGTCAGCGCCGTCGCCGCCCGCGGAGTCCGCTCGAGCCTTACGTCGGCGGTTGCCGTCGGCAGGCAGGGAACTGGAACGAGGGGCGGAACGAGCAGCTTGATCAGCACTCCAAACCAGACCCAGTGCATGAGGGCGGGCCGCCCGCGCAGGAAGCTCGTGCGTCCCGCGAGCGCGACCAGCATCGCTAACACGGTTACTAACAGGGCATTCCACAGGACGGCTGCGAGCAGCATGGCCGGTTCCTCCAACGAACCCTTATTCGATGCCTTCGATCAACTTGACGATGGCGTCGCGATCCTTGCGATTTAATTTCATCTTGGGCACCAGTGTGAGCAGCATCGGCGCGAGCGCACCGCCGAAATGGCTCTCGGCCAGTTTCTCCAGCTGCTGCCGCACATAGTCGTCGCGTGAGACGCGGGCCGAGAAGCGGTGGGCAAAGCCCGCTTTGTCGCACGAGATGAAACCTTTGGCTTCGAGCCGCTCCAGCAGGCTCTTCACCGTCGCGTGCAGGGCCCGCGATCGCTCCGGATAGAGGGCCTCGACGATGTCCCGCACGGTGCAAGGTTGCTTGTCCCACAGGACTTCGAGAATGGCCAACTCGGTGTCCGTGACCGGGGCCGACTTCCGCACCATTCCCCGCTCCTTCTTGCTCCGTGATTGATCAGACGCCGCGCTATTAGGCATTATGCCTGACATGTTGCGGCCATTGTAAGGCACCGTGCCTGATATGCAAGCCGAAAAAAATCAGGCGGCTCGAAATTGAGCGACGTCCGACCTGGGGAAATCGGAGTTGGGTACAATCAAAACGTAGGGTCTCGCACCGCAAAGGAGCCGGTCTTGGCAGCCAATCTCGACTCGCTGATTCTCGATTTGCTCGAATGGATCGGCCCGCGGCCCAAGGCCTACGCCGAGGTGATGGACGCGTGGCGAACGTCGTGCCCGCGGCTCACTGTGTGGGAAGACGCCAACGAACGCGGGTTTCTCGAGCGCCGCTATGACGACCGATGCGGCGCCTTGGTCTCGCTTACCCGCCGGGGCCAGGATTTCCTCGCGGCACATCGTCAAACGGGAGCGGGCGTAACAGAGAGGGGCTGATTGCGTTCGGCGTTCTGCGCCGCAAGCGCTACTTCGCCGCGGGCGCCTGGCCCAGGTTGAACGTGAATCCGTAAGGATCGCGGATGTAGCAGCGCGGCAGGGCCGGATCCTCTTCGACGACCGTGCAGCCGGCCGCCAGCAGTCCGCGCTTGGCCGCCGCGACGTCGGGCACGAGCAGCTCGAACACGGGAGCGTGAGCGGCCCCCTGTTCTACGTAGAGACGAAACGCGCCGGTTTCGAAGCCGACCATGTTCGGCGTCTCGTACGCCACAGGCAAGCCGAGCACCGTACGGTAGAACCCGACGGCGTCGTTCCATTGTTCGGTCCGCAGGATGACTTCGCGAGTCGACTGGAAGGGGCCTGACATCAGTTGCGTCTCAAGTTGACGAGCGAGGGAAGGTAGACGCGAAAAGCACGTGCGTCCATCATGCGAGCGATCGTTGACAAAGTCGACGCGCGGACACTATAGTGAACCATATGGTTCAGTATCGCCAAGCTCGCTTCGACCGCGTCGCTGCCGCCATCTCCGATCCGACACGGCGTCGCATCATCGAGCGGCTCGCCCGGGGACCAGCCCGCATCTCCGACGTCGCTCGGCCCTTCTCGATGTCGCTCACCGGCTTTTGCAAGCACGTGCGGGTGTTGGAAAAAGCAGGGCTCGTCCGCCGCACTCGACACGGGCGCGAGAACACGCTCGAGCTGTTTGCCGAGCCACTGCGCGAAGTGGCCCAATGGATTCTCCCCTACCGCGAATTCTGGACTGCTCGGCTCGACAGGCTCGAATCGTTTTTTGCCGCAACCCGAGACCAGGAGCAACAGCAATGAGCGAAATTGTAACGACCGTGACGCGCACCATCGCCGCACCGCCCGAGCGTGTGTTCGACGTCTGGATCGATCCGAAAAGTCCCGGGGGTCCGTGGCACGGCGAGCGAGTGATTCTCAACGCGGTCGTCGACGGTCTGTTCTACATGGCCGTGAAGCACCAAGGCCGCGTTTGGCCCCACTATGGACGTTTCCTCACGCTCGATCGGCCGCGGTTGATCGAGTTCACCTGGGTGTCGGAGGCGACTCGGGGGATCGAAACCGTGGTCGCGCTCGAACTGGCTCCCCGGGGAAATCAAACCGAGGTAACGCTCCGCCACTCGGGCGTCCCGGACGACGAAATGGGCCGCGGACACAAAGAGGGCTGGACGATGATTTTGTCGATGCTGGACGACGCGCTCACCCGGGGCGGTTCGGCCGCCGCCTCGCACTGAGGCTTACGGCCGCTTGGCCGCCCGGTCCGCAGGGGAGGCTTCCGGCCCACTCGCTGGGAGGTCGATGTCGCACACCACGCGAAAGCCCCAATCGGGGCGGCGGTAGGTTTCGACGCCGTAGTAGCGGTAGCGCGCACCTCCGACGTGCGTGAAGCCCGCACCGCGCGCCACGTGCATCGTGCCCAGCGCCGGACCTTGCGGGTCGTCGACCGGAGAGTGTTTGTAATAGTCGGCCGCCTGCCAGTCGGAGCACCACTCCGTGACGTTTCCGAGCATGTCGTACAGACCGAAATTGTTCGGGCGATAATGCCCCACCGGCGCCGTGTAGATGTACCCGTCGGACGACTTGACCCCCTTCCAGTGGGGAAAGACCGCGTGCGCCGTGGCGTCGGCGCAGTTGGAGATCTGCGTGACCTCTTCCAGGTCGTTGCCGTTGTAAAAACGGGTTACGGTCCCCGCGCGGCAAGCGTATTCCCACTCGGCCTCGGTGGGCAGTCGGTATCTCTTTCCCTCTTTTCGGCTGAGCCACTCGCAATAGGCACCAGCCTCGCGCCAGGTGATCTGGACCACGGGATGATTGTCGTGCTGCGGGAAGCCCGGATTGCGCCAGGTGAACTGCTTGTTCGGGTCCCATTTCGCCGCGATCTCGGTGTTCTCCAGACCTATCCCGCCGGGCATCTCCTCGGCCACCGTGTGGTAGCCCGTTGCGCTGATGTACTGCGCGAACTGGCCGCGCGTCACTTCGTAAAGCCCGAAGTAACACGGCCGCGTGATGCGGACCTGGTGACCCGGTTCAGCACCCATCACGTATTCGCCGGGAGGAACCAGCGCGAACTTCAGACCGACCGAGTTCGTGGTTTCGACCGGCACGTGAGCGTACGCGGCCCATTCCCGCTGGGCTCGCCGCGCGGTCGGCTCGTCGAAGAGGAGCAGCAACAAGCCCGGAGTCGGGGCCGCGGCGAGCGCCGGGTTGCCGGTGGGCTGAGACTCCTGCGGACGCGAGTCGGCGGGCTTCGTCGCAATTGGGCTCGCTCCACTGACGCTCGCCGGAGCGGGGCTCGCCGCGACCACCGGCTGCGCGGTCGCCTGGTCGGACGCTTTTGCCCCAAGCGGTTTTGCCCCGGCCGAAATGGGTATGACGATGAGATCCGAGTCGCCCAGCCGAGCGGCGACAGTAGGCCCGGCCAGCGAGACGCTGACGACCTCCTTGTTGCCCCTCTTGAGCTTGAACTTCTCTGTTTTGAATTTGAGGTCCCCGTGCGTGATCGTCAGCTCGTGCTCGCCCGGCTCGATCGAGATCTGCTCGCTTGCCTTTCCCGTCAGCGTGATGCTCGAGCCTTTGAAGGCGACCTGGATGCCTGGATCCTTGATGTCGATTTCAACGAGCGTTTTGCCCACTTTCATATACAGCACGACGGCCGCCGCGAGCACGCCGACCGCCACGGCTGCGGACCCCACCGCCCACCATGTCCGCGAATTCCGACGCGGCGTCGGTGCCGGCTTGATCGACTGATCGCGGACGATGGCGGCAAGTTCCGCGGCGACCTCCGACAGCGAGCCGAAGCGGTCCTCCGGTTTTTTCGCCAGCATCTTCAGGCAGACCGTTTCGATCCGCGGATCGAGACCGGGGCGGTACTGGCTGGGCGGGGTCGGTTGCTTCTCGATGATTTGTCCCATCACTGAGGTCAGCGAGCCGACGAACGGGACCTTCCCCGTCAGCAATTCATACAGAATCACACCAAGACCGTATTGGTCCGTGGCCGGGCCGATCAGCGCCTGGCTTCCTTCGACCTGTTCGGGGGCCATGTAAGCCGGGGAGCCCAGGATCACACCCGTCTGCGTGAGGCGAAAATCGTCCTCCGAACGAGTTTGGTGGGCCAGGCCGAAATCCATGATCACCGGTTCGCCGTGACGATCGACCATGATGTTCGACGGTTTCAGATCGCGGTGCACGATGCCGTGGTCGTGCGCCTCCTGCAGCGCCTCGGCGAGCTTGCCGACGGCAACCAGGATTTGCCGCATGCTCTGCGGCTTGGCCGGATTGACGAAGTCCGACAGCGGCCGCCCCTCGATGTAGGCCATCGTGATGTAGTGCTGGCCCTCGATGTCGCCGACGTCGTAGACCGGACAAATCCGCGGATGCCGAAACGCGGCGGCCGCGCGGGCCTCCCGATAGAACCGGACCAGCGACTCCTGCTCCGAGTCCGCGGAGAACTGCGGCGTTTTGAGCGCGACTTGCCGCTCGAGCTGGGTGTCTTGGGCGAGATAGACCGTGCCCATCGCCCCCTTGCCCAACGAGCGAATGATCTGGTAGCGGCCGAATTGTCCCGACAAGTCGCTCTGGCTCGATTGCCCGTCGCGCGCGGCGCCCGCCGATCGCGGCGGCAGCGTCTCTCGGCCGGGCTGACTGAAGACACCCGTGGAGATTTGCGAGATGTCGCGGAACGATTCGGCGGCGAAGCGGCGAAGTTCGTCTTCGGTCGTAATGAATTGACGCAGCTCGTCGGCGATTTCGGGATGCTGTGCGACGAAGTTTTCCGGCTCGACCGGTTCGCCGCGATCGACCCGGTCGAAGTACTCCTCGAGCGCCGCCTGCAGCCGCGGATCGTTCGGTACCGGCAACTTTCGGGGGGCTGAGTCGTTCATCGGTCGGCTTCCGTGTGGCAATCCTGAGCAGGCGCTGGAAACTCGGGCCGCTGTCGCCTCACCGCGACGTCTTCGTCACCGCCACCTCCGCATCGTCGCACAGGTGTTCATCATCGGGATTCGTGCGGAGGAATTCCAGTTGTCGAAGCGGCTGAAACGCAAGCAAGAGCGCCGCGCAGTTTCGGCGTTCTTGCCTGGTATCGCGTCGCCTTAGCCGGCGATGGGCGTCGGCGAATCGGCGGCGGGAACCGCGGTCGGTGCGTCGTCGACCGGCACCTGCGAGACCACCGCACTCGGATCGGCGGGAGCCGGCGGCACCAGCGCCGCGACGGGATCGATCACCTCGGTCACGTTGCTGGGAACCATCGTCGAGGTCACCGGCGGGAAGAGCGGAGCGTTAAGCGTAGCGGGAACACTCGCGGTGCTCGGGTATCCGACCGTGCTGGTGTAATAGGAATACGGATTGGAGTAGTAGTACGAAGGCCCAACTTCTCCGCCCACGTATCCGCCACCCCAGCCGCCCCAGTAGCCCGGGCCCCAACCGCGGCGACCATACCATCCTCCGCGATTCCAGCCCCAACCGTGCCCGTAGCCCAAACCGTGTCCGCCGTATCCCCAGCCGTGGGCGTAACCGTTGTGGCGATAGCCGGCGTAACTGTGGGCGAAGCTGTGATTGCCGAACTGATGACCGGAGTGCCCAGCGGTGCCGCTGTGGTGAGCGAAGCTGTGAGTCGAGGTGTGAGCGTGTCCGCCATGCGACGCATGCCCGCCATGTCCCCCGTGAGCCGCATGCCCGCCATGTCCGCCACCGTGCCCCCCATGTCCCCCGCCCCCCTTCGCGAAGCTAGGCGTTCCCACGAAGAGCGTCACTGCCACCACCACGGCCGTTCCCAACAGATGAGTGCATTTCACGGCAAGTCCCCCATTCTTCGACTTGGCTTTGATTGGCTGCGTTATTGATTCGCGTTGTTGCTAACCGGACAGCCAAAGAAGCCCCGAAGCGAGGGAAACGAGTGTGATTTTCTGAAAAAAATCTGGGGGGGATTCATGGGATGGACGCAAGGCATTGCAGCATAAGTGCTTATGCACTAAGCGGCCGGCATCGAAAGCGTGCGCAAATCCGGAATCAGACGAGAGACCGCTCTGCGCAAGCCGCGATACCGGACGACCAGACCGGCAGTTACGCAAACGTCGAACTGCTGAGCAGCTCGCGCGTTGCCGGGTGGGTCGGTGCGTCGAAGACTTGCTCGGGCCCACCCGACTCGACGATCACGCCGTCGATCATCACATGGACGTTCGTCGCCACGCGGCGAGCAAACGCCATCGCGTGAGTGACGACGAGCGTAGACTTTGAGGAACGCGATAACTTATCGAGCTGGCGAACATGCGATCGGCTTACGCCTATAGAGTACATGCTCGGTCTAATGTGTCGAATTGGCGACGGACACGCATGTCGATGATCGTGACACACGACCTGCGTTTGGCCGACGTCGCTGATCGTCAGGTCGCATACGAAGGCCGAGTGTCGATCGATCCGTAGCCCCGTCGACGCGAAAGCCGCCTTCGCCGCCGCCGTGGCGACTGCTTTGATCGTCGCCGAAACTGTACGAATAATTGAATGATATCAGGTCCCTCTGAGTCTCGAGATCGACGAGGAAGCCCCGTAGTGCAGGAGGTAAGCGTGCGTCGATGAGTGACGAGCGGTACGCCCACAGCGGGCGGCGGCTTGAGGCCCCTGATGAAGTCCAATCCGAACAACTTGCGATAAACCCATCCGCCGGCGAGAAATAGCGTCCGTCGAGCAGGCGAACGTCGTGAACGGAAAGGCTGAAAGTACAAGTCGCCCCGTCAGACATCCGAACGAGGATCTCCTTTGCGTGTCATGAACCGTGTGCCGCCGATTTTGAGTTTTGTGAAATCACTGCTGTGATAATACGATAGGCAGCTACCCGAAGGTCGACGCGAGTAAGAAATTCGCGAGTGGCGGGATGGGTCGGTGCGTCGAAGATTTGCTCGGGCGCACCCGACTCGACGATCACGCCGTCGATCATCACATGGACGTTCGTCGCCACGCGGCGAGCAAACGCCATCGCGTGAGTGACGACGAGCATCGTCTGACCCGACTTGGCCAGGTCGGCCATCACGGTCAACACTTCGGCCGTCATCTTCGGATCGAGCGAACTGGTCGGCTCGTCGAAGAGGATCACGTCGGGCTGCATGGCGAGGGCCCGCGCGATGGCCACCCGCTGCTGCTGGCCGCCGGAAAGTTGTTGGGGGTAAGCGTCGAGCCGGTCGGTCAGGCCGACGCGGGCCAGAAGCGCCTCGGCCTGGCGGACGGCTTCCTCGCGCGGCTTGCCGAGCACGTGGATCGGCGCTTCGATCACGTTTTCCAGCATCGTGCGATGGGCGAAGAGGTTGAACTGCTGGAACACAGTGCCGACCGAGCGGCGCAGCGTCCGCAATTGCTGCTCGCGACTGGCGCCGTTACCGGCCGTCAACCGGGCGTCGCCGACGGCCACCTCGCCTTCCTCGAAAACTTCGAGGCCGTTGACACAGCGGACGAGGGTGCTTTTACCGCAGCCCGACGGACCGATCAGCACGCCGACCGTCCCCCGCTCGACGCGCAGGTTCACCCCCTTGAGGACTTCGCGTCCTCCGCGCCGCTTGATGAGATGGGTGATGTTCAGCACGGCGGTCTGCTTTCTGGCGGCGAAGTCACATCTTGTGACTTTTATTAGCCTGGGCTGTGTTGACACTCGCATTCTTTTGCGAGCGTCCGCGCCTCGCACTCTATTGAGTTGGCCGCCCACTTTCTACGGATCCTTTTGCGGCCCGCTGGCCCGCTTTCAATTTCCCAATGAACCCAGCGCAACGCATCGCCCGCAGATTCTGCGAAGACACGGCACAGCTTAGCCTCCCCTTTGCCCTGCCTCACGATCCGCGGGCGTTAGCCTAAACAGGTGATTGAAGTCACCAAGTGAAATGCCGTATGCTTAGGCGACTCGCCCAGGCGGCTTGGCTGGCTGCCGGCTCTCTGCTTTGGCCTGCCCCGCGCGACCACCCTTCCGAGGACAAAGGCACACCGCGATGAGCGACTACGACACTCCGCGTCTTGCTGAGCTACTGGCTGCCGGCAGAGGTGCCGTCGAACGTGCTCGATACGTGTTAGTAGCGATCACCGTCGCCGGCGGGCTCATCCTGTCGGCGCAATTTAATCTCTATTACCCGTGGCTGCGAAATAAGATCGCATTGGACCCAAAAGGACTGAATTCCGAGGAACAGGCGACACAACGATCGATCCGCGACTTCATTTACAAGGACCTGCAGAACGTCTCGGTTCCAATCATCGGCGTCAAATTCTCCGCATATGACCTGTCCGTGATTGGGTCTTTGGCGATGTTGATCCTAGCGATATGGTTCTATTACAGCCTGCGACGCGAGAACCATGTCGTCAACCGGATCTTTAATGTCGCACTGGAGGGTGAAGACAATGGGGGCGTTCACACAGATGCGTCGAGAGATGCAGCAGTTGGTCGAAAGTGGCAGCGAGCACGATATCTCTACGACGCCCTCGTTCATCATTTTGTATTCAACCCATTGGGTGAGGCCGCGCCAGTCCCGCGGTGGGCTATTCGGGCAATGTTCTTCATGCCCTTTTGGGTCCCTTTGGTAGTCGCCTTAATAGATTTCTGCAGTTTGTGGTACGAGTACAAATTGGGGCTTCCAGCTAACAGGGCGATTTGGGGTCCCAACTATAAAAAGGAAAAATGGGAGGGTGTATGGCGATGCTTTCATGGAGTCGTCATCGCGGTCATCTCCGGACGAATCATGTACTCGTGCAATCAATTTCATTGGAATACAAGAGAAACGCTTAATGTCCTTGGTGAGTACGCAGGCGTAAAGGTGATAGCTGAAGAGAGGCAAGGATGGGGCTGCCTTAAATGGTGGGACTGGTCGCTTATTGCAGCGATGGCCTTGCTTGCCGGGTCGTTTTTATGTTTAGTATGGTACTTACAATAGGAGAGAGAGACTATACCGTCACAAAGTCGAGTCGGAAGTGCCGGCTACTGAGGTGTATTGCCGTTGAGCCGCCGCTCCAGCCACGCGGCCAACAGCGACAGCGGCCAGCTCATCGCCAGGTACAGGGCGCTTGCTACCAGGGCCATCTGCAAATAGAGGCCCGTGCTCTTGGCCGCGACCGAATATTGCGTCGACAGCTCTTGGACGGCGATCACCGAGCAGACGGCCGTATCCTTATAGAGCGCGATGAAGTCGTTGGCCGTCGCCGGAATCACCGTGCGGATGGCCTGTGGCAGGATGATGCGACGGACCGCCAGACCTCGCGACATGCCGAGCGACAGCGCCGCCTCCATCTGGCCGACGGGAATCGACTGGATGCCCAGCCGCATGATCTCGGCCTCGTAGGCCGAGTAATTCACGGCAAGCGCCAGGACGCCCGCCGAGAACTTATCGATCGCCACGCCGAACTCGGGCAGCACGAAATACACCACAAAGAGTTGGAACACGAGCGGCGTGCCGCGAATGATTTCGACATAAAGCGTCATCAGGCCCCGCACGGCCTGCCCGATGACGGACGGTTGCGCTCCAGTGCCGCCGAGCACCGCAGACGGCCAGGCCCGCACGAGCGCGACGGCCAGGCCGATCGCCACCGCCAGAGGCATCGAGAGGAAGGCCAACGCGACGGTGAAACCCGCCGCCCGAAAGAACAGCGGCAGCTCGGCCCAAATCTGGGTCAGCGCGCCGGTTTCCGGTAGGGCGTCCTGCGGCGGCCACGTTTTCCAGACATTTGGGAGACCTTCCTGCGCCTTGTTCCACAGGCCGTACTTTTCGTAGATCCGCCGCAGCGTCCCGTCGGCATAGAGCTGGCGGAGGGCCGTGTTGAATTCGTCGACGAGCGGCTGATCGCGCTTGCGCATAGGCGACGTAATAGCCGGGCTGGGCCGGACCGCCCACGATCCGCAGTCGCGGGTAACGCTTGAGGCGATTGAGATAAAAATCGAGCGGGGGCAAGTCCTGCACGGTCGCGTCGAGCTGGCCCGAATTGATGAGCAAGAAGGTCTCGACCGTCCCCTCATAACGAGCGATTTCGCACGTCGCGCCAAATTCGGCCGTGACGTAATGGTCGGCGGACGATTCACGCAGCACGCCGACCCGCGGCCGATGCCCGGCAACCGGCTGTTTGAGCGCGGCCCACGAATCGATCGGCGAGCCTTCCTTGACGCAAAGCCCCAGCTCGTAGACGTAGTAGGGGAGGCTCGCCGCGTATTGACGGGCGCGCTGGGCCGTGTACTCGTAGCCGTTGAGTCCCAGGTCGATGTCGCCGCGGTCGAGGTTGGCGAGAATCTGGTCCCAGCCGCAGAACACGAGCTCGGCCTTCGCGCCCATTTGGCGTCCGAGGGCGTCGGCCAGGTCGACCTCGAAGCCGATCACGCGGCCGGGGTCTTTCGGATCGGGGTAGATGTAGGGACCGCCCCCTTCGCGATCTGCCCCCCACCGGAACGATTTCGCCGGCGGCGCGTCGGCCCGGGCGTGTTGCCGCGCGGGAACGAGGACGATCCAAAGAGCGATCGCCGCCAGGCTCCAGCGGAGCGATTGAGATACGGACGAACGCAGAGAAAAGGTGTTCGTCGCGATGGCTCCCGACCCGGCCGCTAAACGGATTCGTCCGGGTTCAGCGGTTCTTCCTCGACACGTTGCGGATCGAGCGGCTCGACGATGCAGTATTCACCCTTCGACCAGCGGAGCAGATCGACCTGTCGGCAGCGTTCGCTGCAGAAGGGAAACGTCGCCGATTTCGCGGCCCCGTCTGCCGAAACGGGCTGCGAGCAAATCGGGCAGCTGGGCGGCGCGATCACGATGACTCCTTCGACCCGCCCGACTTGCCCTTCGCGGGCGGCGTTTTTTCGGTCGACTTCGATTCAGATTTCGATTCGGACTTCGACGATCCGCTGTCCGACTTTTCGCCGTTCGACTTCGCCGACGTCCCCTCGGACGCTTTTTTATCGGCTTCGGCCGATTTCTTGTAGGCCGAGCTGCGGTAGTCGGTCTGATAAAAGCCCGAGCCTTTGAAGATGATGCCAGCGCCGGGGCCGATCATGCGCTGGGCCTGGCGCTTGCCGCACTTGGGGCATTTCTTTTCGGCTTCCGCCTTGATCGACTGGAACAACTCCCAGCGATGGTGGCAGGCTTTGCATTCGTAGTCATAGGTCGGCATGCGGTTGCTCCGCTTCGGGGGACGCGTCGGCCGCGATCCCCGGCGCCCGCAGGCGCGGTTGAGACGATGACCGTGGCTGGCCGGACAACCCGGTCCTTGAGCGTGAAGCCGCGTTCGACTTCCTGCACAACCGTCATCGGCGGGTGTTCGTCGCTCGGCACTTGCTGAATCGCCTGGTGCAGATTGGGGTCAAAGGGTTTGCCGGCCGAATCGATCGGCACGATGTCGTGGCGTCCCAGGGCCGCCTCGATCTGCTTGGCGACGAGCTTGACGCCGTTGACCAGATCCTTGACGTTGCCGGAGCTTTCGGCCGCGGCGAGCGCCCGGTGCAGATTGTCGAGCGCGGGCAACAGGTCGCGGGCGACGGGCAGCGCCTGGTACTGCCGCATTTCTTCGGCTTCTTTTTGCGCCCGCTTGCGGTAGTTCTGCAGCTCGGCCTGACTCCGCAGGTACAGGTCGTAGTTGACGTCGCGCTCGGCGCGGGCCGCCTCGAGCTGATCCATGAGCGAGATCGAGCCGGCCGCATCGCCGTCTGCCGATTCGGCGCCCGCGGCCTGCGACTGCGCCGCGTTCAGCGCCTTGTCGTCCGGTCGACCGGCGTCGTCTGGTGTTTTGCGTGAGTTAGATTTATCCGCCATGGGTTTGATCCGCGCTCAGTTTGGCCGCCCGCCGGCGGGATCCTCGTCGGCCGGGGCGAAGTAGTCCTTGAGCTTGTCGAAAAACGACTTGCGGTGGGGAGTGACCTCGACTTTTTCCAGCTCGGCCAGCTCCCGCAGGACTCGTTCCTGTCCTTCGCTCAGATTTTTGGGAACCTCGACTTGGACTTCCACGTACAAGTCTCCGCGGCGTCCGCCGTGCGGATCGGGCATGCCCAGCCCGTTCAGCTTGAGCAGTTCGCCCGGCTGCGTGCCTTGCGGAATCGTCAACCGCCGGCGGCCGTCCAGCAGGGGAATCTCGATCTCGGTGCCGAGCGTCGCCTGCGTGAAGGAGACCGGCACCTTGCACGACAAGGTTCCGCTCGTGCCGCTCGAAGAACGGGTGTGGCCTGACCTGAATGTCGACGTACAAGTCGCCCGAGGGCCCGCCGCCCGGACCGCCTTCGCCCTCACCGCGCAGGCAGAGCTGCATGCCGTTATCGACGCCGCTGGGGACTTTCACTTCCAGCCGCACGGACCGCTGCTGCAGCCCCGAACCCGAACAGTCGGCACAGCGATCGCGAATTACACGGCCGGAGCCGTGGCAGCCCGGACACGTGGTCTGCACGCGGAAGAATCCCTGCGAATGCATGACGCGCCCGCGGCCGCCGCAATAGTCGCAAGTGAGCGGCTTGCTGCCCGGCTTGGCCCCCGTGCCTTGGCACGTGCCGCAGCTGACGTGGCGCCGCAGTTCGAGCGTGCGCGTGCAGCCCTGGGCCGCTTCCAAGAGATCGATGGTGATGGAGCTGCGGAGATGTCCGCCCCGCTGGACGCGGGTGCCGCGACGTCCCTCGCCGAAGAGCCCGTCGCCAAACAGGTCGCCGAATGTCTCGAAGATGTCCGAAATGTCGGAAAACTGCGGTCCGCCGTTGCCCGACACGCCCGCGTGGCCGAAGCGATCGTAGCGGGCCCGCTTATTGTCGTCGCCGAGCACGTCGAAGGCTTCGGCGGCCTCCTTGAAGCGGACGACGGCCCCATCGTCCCCGGGATTGCGGTCGGGATGATTGGCGATCGCGGCCTTTTTGTAGGCCTTCTTAATTTGGTCGGGACTGGCGTCCTTGGCGACGCCCAACACTTCGTAGTAGTCCCTTTTCGAAGCCATCGAAACCATATTTGAGTGGAATCACGGTGGATTCCGCAAGATCGGTTAGCGGCGCGACACGCCACCGTCGAGCGGTGGGACGTGACACGGGCCACCGTTAACGGGTGGCCCGTGGTTTCAATCGAATTCTACGCCACCGTGTCCACCCCCGCGGGCGAACTAGCGGATACTTCCCTCCCTCGAGGGAGGGCTAACGAATACTGCCCTCGACCTTCGGCTTGTCGCCGCCGCCCGTTTCGTCGGTCCGGGTGACGAGGACCTGCGTGGTCAGCATTAATCCGGCGATCGAAGCGGCATTGAGCAGGGCGTTCTTGACGACCTTGGTCGGGTCGACAATCCCCTTCTTGAACATGTCGACGTATTCGCCCGTGTTGGCGTCGTAGCCGATGTTGCCCGACTTCTGGCGGACTTCGTCGGCGACGACCGAGCCATCCGCACCGCCGTTGGAAGCGATCTGGCGAATGGGGGCTTCGAGTCGCCCGGGCGATGATCTCGATGCCGATCTTCTCGTCGCCCTTCGCCTTCACCTCGCGCACGGCCTCGATGGCCCGCAACAGGGCCACGCCGCCGCCGGGGAGAATGCCCTCTTCGACGGCCGCCCGCGTGGCGTGCAGCGCGTCTTCCATGCGGGCCTTGGTCTGCTTCATTTCGGCTTCGGTGGCCGCACCAACCGAGATCACGGCGACGCCGCCGGTCAGCTTGGCGAGCCGTTCCTGGAACTTCTCGCGGTCGTACTCGCTGTCGGTCTGCTCGATCTGCGTGCGGATCTGCTGGATGCGGGCCTGGATGGCCTTCTTATCCCCAGCACCCTCGATCAGCGTGCAGACGGTCCTTGGTCACTTCGATCTTCTTCGCCTGGCCCAGGTGCTTGACCTCGACGTTCTCGAGCTTGATCCCCAGGTCTTCCGACAGGAGCATGCCGCCGGTCAGCACGGCAATATCGCCCAGCATGGCCTTGCGGCGATCGCCGAAGCCCGGCGCCTTGACGGCGCAGATGTTGAGCACGCCCCGCAGCCGGTTGACGACCAGCGCCGTGAGCGCCTCGCCCTCGACGTCTTCGGCAATAACCAACAGGGGCCGGCCGGAGTGGGCGACTTTTTCGAGCACGGGGACAAAGTCCCGCAGGTTCGAGATTTTCTTCTCGTAGATCAGGATCAGGCTGTTTTCCAACAGGCAGGTCATGTTCGTCGGGTTATTGACGAAGTAGGGCGAAATGTAGCCCTTGTCGAACTGCATGCCTTCGGCGAATTCGAGCGTCGTCTCGTTGCCTTTGCCTTCCTCGACGGTAATCACGCCGTCGCGGCCCACTCGCTCCATCGCCTCGGCGATGAGGTTGCCGATAGTTTGGTCGTTGTTGGCCGAGATCGCGCCGACCTGGGCGATCTCCGTCTTCGACCCGACCGGCTTCGACGCCTTGGTGATGTGCTCGATGGCCGCCTCGACGGCCTTGTCGATGCCGCGGCGAACGACCATCGGATTGGAGCCGAGCGAAATGCTCCGCAGCCCCTCGTCGTAGATGGCGCGGGCGAGGACCGTGGCGGTCGTCGTGCCGTCGCCGGCGACGTCGCTGGTCTTCGAGGCGACTTCGTTGACGAGCTTGGCCCCCATGTGCTCGTAGGGGTCTTCCAGCTCGACCTCTTTGCTGACGGTCACGCCGTCCTTGGTCACGAGCGGGTTGCCAAAGCTCTTATCGATGATCACATTTCGGCCGGTGGGCCCCATGGTGACGGCCACCGCGTCGGCCAGGATCTTAACGCCGCGCTGCAGCTTGATTCGGGCCCGGTCGTCGAACAACAGTTGCTTCGCCACTTCTGGAGACTCCTTGATTCGCGTTCTGCCTGATATCCGCTAATCGCCGGACTGGAGTCGCAGCTGATCGCGACGCCGGCGTGATCGATCTACTTCACGACCTTGGCCAGGATGTCGCTCTCGCGGAGGATCTTCGAATCCTTCCCTTCGACCTCGATATCGGTCCCGCCGTACTTGCCGAAGAGCACTTCGTCGCCGACTTCGACCGCAACCGACGCCCGCTTGCCGCCATCGAGGATGCGGCCGGGGCCGACGGCGATCACTTTGCCGCGCTGCGATCTCTCTTGAGCTGCGTCGGGCAGCACAATGCCGCCGGCCGTCTTCTCTTCCGCACTCGTGGGCTCGACAACAACGCGATCATCCAAAGGTTTGAGGGCCATATCTTCCTCTGACTCCGCTTCGATTAAATGAGATTCTTGTTTGTTGAATTTGGCCGCGGATCAACTTGTCAGGTGCGGCACGTTTCCTTATTTTTCTGTGCGTCAAACCGTCCCCGCGTGCACGGCAGACTTCTTCCTCGCAGGCGCGGACGCCCTAAAAGTCGCCGCCCATGCCACCCATTCCGCCCATGCCTCCCATGCCTCCCATGCCTCCGCCCATTCCGCCCATGCCACCCATGTCATGGTGGTGGTCGCCGCCGCCGCCTTCTTTATCTTTCTTGGGTTCCTCGACGATGATCGAATCGGTCGTCATGAGGAGCGAGGCGACGCTGGCCGCGTTCTGTAGCGCGGTGCGGACGACCTTGGTCGGATCGGCAATGCCGAACTCGAACATGTCGCCGTAACGATCCGCCAGCGCGTCGTAGCCGTAGTTCTTGTCCTTCGACTTGCGGACGTTATTGGCCACGACGGCACCGTCGAGGCCGGCGTTCTGGGCGATGAGTCGCAACGGCATCGCCGAGATATTCGCGACGATCGCCGCTCCGTGCGCCTCGTCGCCGGTGAGCTGCAGTTTCTTGATCCCTTCGCCGCAGCGGAGCAGGGCGACGCCGCCGCCGGGAACGATGCCTTCTTCGATGGCCGCCCGCGTTGCCGCCAGGGCGTCATCGATCAGGTCTTTTCGCTCTTTCATCGCGGTCTCGGTGGCTGCGCCGACTTTGATTTGGGCGACGCCGCCGGCGAGTTTCGCCAGGCGTTCCTGCAGCTTCTCGCGGTCGTAGTCGCTATCGGTCTGGTCGATCTCGCGACGAATCTGCTCGGTGCGGCCCTCGATGGCCGACTTCGTGCCGGCACCTTGCACGACCGTGGTGTTCTCGGCGTCGATAATCACTTTCTTTGCGACGCCCAGGTCCTGCATCTCGACGCTCTCGAGCTTGACGCCCAGGTCCTTGAAGATCGCCTTGCCGCCGGTGAGGACGGCAATGTCTTCCAGCATGGCCTTCCGCCGATCGCCGTAACCCGGCGCCTTGACGGCCGCGACCTTGAGGATGCCGCGGAGCTTGTTGACGACGAGCGTGGCCAGCGCCTCGCCTTCGATGTCTTCCGCGATAATCAATAGCTGGATGTTCGCCTTGGAGACCTTCTCCAACAGCGGAACCAGGGACTTGGCCGAGCTGATTTTCTCTTCGTAGATCAGAATGCGGCAATTCTCCATGACGCATTCCTGGTGATCTTCGTCGGTGACGAAGTGCGGCGACAGGTAGCCGCGGTCGAACTGCATGCCTTCGACCAGCTCGACCTGTGTGGTGACGGACCGTCCCTCTTCGACGGTGATCACGCCGTCCTTGCCGACCTTCATCAGAGCGTCGGCCAGAATCTGCCCAATCTCCGGATCGTTGTTGCCGGCGATGGTGGCGACGGTCTCGATGGCCTTCTTGTTCTTGGCCTCGACCGGCTTGGCAAGCTTCTTCAAGTCTTCGACGATGCTGTTGACGGCCTTTTGCACGCCGCGGCCCAGCGACATCGGGTCGGCGCCGGCGGCAATGAAGCGGAGACCTTCGCGATACATGGCTTCGGCCAGCACGGTGGCCGTCGTGGTGCCGTCACCGGCAATGTCGCTGGTCTTCGAGGCGGCCTCTTTGACGAGCTGCACGCCCATGTTCTCGAACGGGTCTTCGAGCTCGATGTCTTCGGCGACGGTCACGCCGTCCTTGGTCACCTTCGGGGCGCCCCAACCTTTATCGAGGACGGCGTTGCGTCCGCGGGGCCCCAAGGTGCTGCTGACGGCTTTCGTCAGCTTGGAGACCCCCTCCAACAGGCTCTTGCGGGCCTCTTCGTCAAAACTCAAGAGCTTCGCCACAGCTTCTCCTCAGCGTTGATGACAGCATTTGTTCCGGCACAGCGTTGATCTGGCAGCTTGAGTGTGGGCAGCGTTAAATCTGACCGTGCGATACGATCGGAGACCGTCATCGGTCCGCCCCACGCCTCCTGCCTGCTCACGCCATCGCTTGCTTCGGCCTGGTCCTTAGTGCGCGACTGCCAAGTCAGTCGAAAGTATGTCCGCGGCGCTTTCCAAAAGCAATCAACGTGCCGGGAACTGCCTTTGTGTCGCAACTCATTAGTGGAATTAACCTTGCGATAGACGACAGCCGTTGGGCAAAATGTCGGGCTGTCAAGTTGGCAGGCGATTGGTGACGAGCGGTCCGCTGCCGGGCACGAGAATCGGCTCCAGTCGCGGCTCTCGCGGCCGCTTCCAGAGGACGGCCACACAGGCGGGCAGTAAGAAGAGACGCCAATCAGGGCCCCCGTCAGCGTCACGATCGACAGCTCGGCGAACCGCCGCGTTGGCAGGAAGTCCGAAAACAAAAGCACAGCCAGGCCGACCACGGTGAGGAACGTCGACAGGCACATCGGCTGGCCTTTGCCGATCAGCGTCTTCCAGGTGGCGCGGTCTATGTCGGGGTCGCGGGCGAACTCCTCGCGGAAGCGAAGGATGTAGTGAATCGTGTTGTCGACCGCGATCCCCAGACTGATCGTAAAGACAATCACGTTGCCGGCATTCAAATCGAAATGCCGCAGCCCCATGTAGCCGAAGGTGACGCCCAGCGGAATCACGTTGGGCGGAATTGTGATCAGGCCGATCCGTAGCGAGCGGAACAGGACGGCGATCAGGCCGAAGATCACGAGGGCCGCGGTCAGGATCGAAACCAACAACTCGTGAATCATCTGCGTGAGGCCCAGCGCGCTCACGTAGGCGTCGCCCGTCGGCCGGTAGGTGATGCCTGAGCCTTCGGGAAACAGTTCCGCCATTTTGGCTTCGAGCGTGGCGACGAGGGCCAGCGTGTCCCGCGTGCCGACGTCACGGATCTTGAGCAGTAACCGGGCGTGAGTGTCGTCGGGCGACATGAATTCGTGGTACCGCATCTCCCCGGCGACTTTGCCGAGAAAGTTACGACCCCGCTCGATGCGGCGAACGCCCTCTTCGTCGGTCCGCGGCAACTCGTCCGAGAGTTTTTCGTCCGTTACGAAGCGGCTGTTGATCTCGTTGAAGTAGTCGATGTAAGACCGGGCGAAGAGCACGGCCTTTTGCTGGCGGGCGAATTGCTGCAGCTCGGCCACCTTGCGGAAGACGTCGGGACGATAAAACAGCCCCGGCTCGTTCGCATGGAGGCTGATCTCCAGCGGCAACAATCCCGAGAGATGCTCCTCGAGCGCGTGCAACGTCTGGATAGTCGGGTGATTCTCGTCGTAGGTCTCCAGCGTTGTCGAATTGACCCTGACGTTCCGCGCGAACCCCAGCGACACGCCTCCCAAGACCAGAAAGACGCCGATCGTCGCCCAGCGCCACTTGACGAGCGCCCGGCCGATGTGCGCCAGCCCCACCGACAGCCATTGCCAGACGCGAACTTCCTGGAACGCGGGCGGGCGGAAGTAGGGCAGCAGAGAGCCGAGCGTGAGGATCACGGCGAAATACAGGAACAACAGGCCCATCGCCGCCTGCGTGCCGAACTCCTGCAGCACGGGGGAGCTGGCGGTGATCAGCACGTAAAAGCCGACGGCCGCCGTCGTGAAAGCGCCCAGGCAAGCGACGAGCATCTGGCGAATCGTGGCGCGGCCCGCGTCGCGGCGGGAGACGCCGGGGCGGGCTTCCTCCGAGTAGCGTGTGAGCACGTGAATCGAGTTCGAGACGCCGTTGATCAACAACATGCACGGCAGGATGTTGCTCACGATGTTGAGCGGCTGCGCCCAGAACGCGATCACGCCGAACGTCCAAATCAGCCCCTGCCCGACGGCAAACAGCGGCAGCAGGCTGCCGGAGATGCTGCGGAAGGCCAGCGCGAGCGTAATTAAATAGAGCACGCCCGCCAGCGGCATCAGCCGTACCTGGTCCTTTTGCAAGTCGTTCACGATGCCGACGCGGAGCACGGGCAGGCCGCTGACCAGCACCTTGTAGCCCGTCGGCGGCGCGTGCTTGGCCAGCGTGTCGTCGACTTGCCGCACCATCGTCCGCATGGCGTCGAAGTTGGATTCGGTCGCGTCGAAGACGACCAACAGCGCGGCCATCTTGTAGTCGCGGCT
The DNA here is from genome assembly GCA_963813715.1 of uncultured Planctomycetaceae bacterium. Taxonomy (GTDB): domain Bacteria; phylum Planctomycetota; class Planctomycetia; order Planctomycetales; family Planctomycetaceae; genus DASPSM01. The sequence continues at coordinate 43,585 of CAWFAK010000018.1, forward strand.
GACCAGGGAGCCAAACGGCAGTTCCGTGTCGGCCAGCCGTTCGCGGAGCACTTCGGCCGTTTCCTCGCTGACGGGCGTTTCGTCGATGATCGGCTCGTAGGACAGCTTAGGATCAAGCCCCAGGCTGACTCGCGGCGTCTGCATCGAAATCAGGCTCTCGACCCGCTTCACGTTGGGCAGATGCAAGAGGTCGCGGACCATCTCGGCTTGCCACGTGAGCGCGGCCGCACTCACCACGTTGTCTTTCCCCTGCGCCTCCAGGCCGAGGATGATCACCGTGTCGTCGTAGTTGAACTCGCGGCGGAACTGGGCCGCGTATTCAATCTCGGGGTTCTTGCTGCTGAAGACTGCTTCGGGATTGAAGTCGAACCGCAGGTTGCGCGCCGAATAGCCGGCGACCGCCGTGAGCGCGAGCAGAATGGCCAGCACGAACAGCGGGTGACCGACGATCAGGTCGGCCAGCCGAACGGGGAACGACTCCAGACGTCTCGACAGTTTCACACGTGTCTCCGAACGCGATGGGGTCCCGCGCTCACGCTTCGGTTTGGGCAATTACCGCGCCGTGGCCGGCTCGAGCAACGAGCGACCCGTCATTTCGGCCGGCTGCGGGATGCCCAACAGGTGCAGCATGGTCGGGGCGACGTCCGCCAAAATGCCCGGATGCAGCTTCCACTGGTTCTGGTCGGCGCCGACGTAAAAGATTTCGACCGGGAACGTGGTGTGCGCGGTGTGCGGCTGGCCGTTGGCCTCGCGCATTTTTTCGGCGTTGCCGTGATCGGCCGTGATCAGGGCGACGCCGCCGATCGCGCGGAGCACGTCGACCACCTCGCCCACGCACGCATCGGTCGTCTCCACCGCCTTGATGGCGGCCGGAATGCTCCCCGTGTGTCCGACCATGTCCGGATTGGCATAATTGCAGATCACGACGTCATATTGCCGCGTTTCGAGGCGGCGGATCAGCTCGGCGGTCAACTCGGCCGCGCTCATCTCGGGCTTGAGATCGTAGGTCGCCACTTTGGGCGACGGGATGAGCGCGCGATCCTCGCCCGAGTTCGGTTCTTCCACGCCGCCGTTAAAGAAGAAGGTGACGTGTGCGTATTTTTCGGTCTCGGCAATTCGCAGTTGCTTGAGACCGATCGCGGCGACCACCTGGCCCAGGAGGTTCTGCATCGATTCGGGCGGAAAAACCGTCGGCAGGTGAAACGTGTCCTTATATTCGGTCATGCAGACGAACTCGACCTTGGGCCGCCGCGCCGGGCGAAGCCGGTGAAGTCGTCCTGCATGAAGGCCTGCGTCAACTCGCGGGCCCGGTCGGCGCGAAAGTTGTAGAACAAGATCCCGTCACCGTCACGAACGAGCGGTTGGTTCGCGTCGCCGCCCGGCGAGCGAATTACCGTGGGCAGGATGAATTCGTCGGTCTTGCCGTTGGTGTACGACTCTTCGATCGCCTGCACGGCGTCGGGTCGTGCGACGCCCTCGCCCGCGACCATCGCGTTGTAAGCGGCTGCGATGCGGTCCCAGCGGTTATCGCGGTCCATCGCATAGTAGCGGCCCATGACGGTGGCGATCGTCCCCACGCCGAGCTGCGTCATTCGCTGTTCGAGCTGTTGCAGATATCGCACACCCGCCGTTGGCGACGTGTCGCGGCCGTCGATAAAGCAGTGGACGTAAACCTCCGCGATGCCGTTGCGCTTGGCCAGTTCGAGACAGGCGTACAAGTGATCGATATGGCTGTGCACGCCCCCGTCGGAGCACAACCCCATCACATGCAGCCGTCCGCCGCGCGACTTCAAATTGCCGACGAGCGTTTTGAGCACGGGGGCTTCGAAGAATTGGCCCTCGCGGATCGACTTAGAGATGCGGGTGAGGCTCTGGTAGACGATGCGGCCCGCCCCGAGGTTCAAATGCCCGACCTCGGAATTCCCCATTTGACCGGCCGGCAGTCCGACTGCTTCGCCACCGGGGTCGAGCGTGGTGTGCGGGCACGCGGCACGCAGGCCGTCGTTCACCGGCGTACGGGCCATCAGCGTGGCGTCGGCCTCTTTCTCGATCCCCGCGCGGCCGGCCGGGTTGAGCCCCCAACCGTCCCGAATGATGAGCACCACCGGCCGATGCGCCAATTTCACCGCACACACTCCCCAAACCCAGACAGATGAAACTCAGACCGGGCCGTGCCCCGTTCGGATTGTAGAATTCCAGACCAGCGCGGCCAACGCACCGCGGCCGGCCAAAAGATTACAGTTTTCGAGTGGTTGCCGCGGCAACGCGCAGTTTCGGCCGGTTTCCTGTTGACGAATCGGCGGGGTCGCGGTATCACACGCCCCTCTCTCCTCTCTCTCGTCCTTCTCCAACTCGAATTCCTCAAGTTTTCGCAGACGAATCGCCCGAACCCGGCGCGATCCGAACAAGTCACCGCCGCGCGAACGCTTCGCGCCTCGGCATGTTGTTCGCTCGCTTCGTGACTTCGTGGCGATCCTCGCTGCGTCCCACTTCACTTCTCCATGGCCGACCCAGCAGCAAAACCTGGCGAGCGCAAACCGGCGGGCGACAAAGTCCCCGCGGCGCCTCATTCGCCGAGCCTGCTCACCAAGGCGCGGGCCCTCTTCACGGCCTTCAAGTGGCCGGTGATCGGCGCCAGCGGGGCGATCGTGGTGTTGGGGGCCGGAGCGTCCTGGTATTTCTTGCACGACACGCGGCCCGAACCGCCCGTCCTCTTGGCGCGGGCCCTCGAATGCCTCAAAGACCGCGATAACGCCGAAGCCACCGTCGAGGCCCGCCGCATCACTTCCGAGCTGGACGCGCTCCACTATCGCGATCCCGATTTCATGGGCGCGATTCCATACATCCTGGGAGTCATCGACTTCCGCAAGGCCCAGCAACAGATCGATCGCGAACGGGTCGAATCGATGCGCTCCGCCGCCGCCCACCTGGAGCGGGCCGCCGACGGGCTCGACGCCGCCCATCGTCTCGACGGCCTGTTCACGCTCGGCATGGCCCTTTCCGCGGTCGGCGACGTGGCCGGTGCGCAAGAGCCGCTGCGAAAAGCCGTGCAAGACTTCCAAACGGAGAAAACTCCGACCCCGCCGCCGGAATTCTTCCAGGCGGCCGCGGCCCTGCAGGACGGGTATCTCGACGTTCACACGCCGGCCGCGCTGATGGCGGCCGTCAAATTGAACGAAGCCGTCCTTGCCAAAACGAACCTCGAACCGGGCGAACGTGACATCACGCTGCTCCGTCGGGCGCAGGCCTTTGTGGCGCTGCACGACGGCGAGCAGGCCCGCGCAGCGATGATCCAGGTCTCGAACGAGGCGTCGGCCCGTCACGGGGCCGTGCTGATCCGCGCCCAGGTCTACATGGCCGAACGCCGCTTCAAGGAGGCGCGCGTCGATCTGGAAGCCCTGTCCAACGAATCGGGTCTCGACAGCTTATATCCCCGGCAGGCCCTCTACCTGCTCGGCGTTTCCTTCGAGGCCGATCACGATTACGAAAACGCCCTGCGCCGCTACGGAGACCTCGTTCGCCGCTACCCGGACCGGCAGGAAGGCCTGGCTGGCAATGTCCGCCGCGCGGAGTTGTTGCGCAAGGCCCAGCGCTGGGAGGAAGCGCTCGACGCTTACGTGAAATCGCTGGAACGCGTGCCGCCCAAAGGTTTCACCAACCGCTGGCTGCAGCTGGACGATCTGCGACGGTTCGTGCTGGCCGCGTTCGATGACTTCATGCGGACGCGGGCGTACGAATTCGCAATCGAGCTGGCGCGCCACATGCGACCGCTGTTCCCGCCCAAAGACGCCTTCGAAGCGCTCGAACGCGTTGCCACGGCCAACGAATTGTGGGCCGCGCAGCTCGATTCTGAAATCGCCAAGAGCCCGTTCGTCGTCCGCGAGGCGCGGATGCCCGAGCTGCTCGAACGCTGGAAGACTAGCGGCAAGGCCTACGCCGATCTTGCCGAGGCGCTCCACGAATCGCCGAAATATGCCGACGTGCTCTGGATCAGCTCCGAGCACTATCGCAAAGGGCACGACTTTCAGAACGCTCTCGTGCAGGTCACTCGCTATATCAACACCCAGCCCAAGCAGCGGCTGCCGATGGCTTACGTCCGCCGCGGCGAAGTCCTGATGGACCTGGGCCGCTTCGATGAGGCGCTCGATCACTTCGAGCGCATGCTCGCCGAGTTTCCCACTGACATCGCCGCGTTCGCCGCCATGTACCTGGTCGGCGTCTGCGAAGTGGAACGCAACAAGCCCGACAAGGCGGTCGCCGCCTGGCAGCGCGTCCTGCACGAGCCGCATCTCGATCCGTCGGCCAACGAGTGGCAGGTGTCGCTCTTCGCCCTGGGCCGCATCCAGTTCGAGATCGCCATGACCATGAAACCCGAGCCGGCGCCGGAAGGTGCTACGGCCACCGGACCGACGCAAGAACTGCGGCCGCGCTCCCCCGCCGCCTACGAACGGCTCGACGACGCGATCAATCGTCTCGAAGAGTTCGTCGCCCGTTACCCGAATCGCCTCGAATGCCCCGAAGCCCGGTATCTGCTGGCCAACGCCCTCCGCGAACGGGCCGTGCTGCCTCGCGTCAAACTCAAAAAGGCCGAGACCGACAACGCCCGCAAAGAACTGCAGACGGAAATTCAACGGCAGCTCAACGAGGCGCAGAACCAGCTCGAACTGTTGATCGAGAGCCTGCAAGCCAAGGAATCGGCCGGACTGCTCGACCTGCTGGGCCAGCGAATGCTTCGCGACGCCTACTTCGAGCGGGCCCACAACCTGTACGCGATGGACAAGTTCGAGCGGGCCATCGAGGCCTACACGAGCGCGGCCAACCGCTATGCCGAAGACCCCAACGTCGTGCTGGCCTACATCCAAATGGCCAACTGCTACGACCGGCTGGGCAAACCGCTCGACGCCCGCGGCGTCGCCATCCAGGCGATGCTCATCCACAAGAACCTGTCGGAAAAAATCTTCACGCAGGACAAGACCCTGATGAATCGCGACGAATGGCGGAGCTGGCTCGAATGGGCCGGCGCCCTGCGGGACTCCCCGCGGCACCGGGCGTCCCCGTCTCCCGCCACGAGCGCCGCAGTCAGCCCGTCGTCGATTCGTCTAGGCCAGGCCCGCATCCAGCCCGGTAGTAGCCTCGCATCCGTGTCCGATCCAAACCTGTCTTCCCCGAGGCCGGTTTCCACGAGATTCTAAATGCCTCTCTCCACCCTCGAAGAAATCCGCGACGTCCTCCAGCATCGCCGCAAACACTGCCGCGACCTGCTGGAGCTTTCGCGGCGACAAATCCAGTTCATCGAATCGAACGACTTCACGCAGCTGATGGCCACGTTGGCCCAGAAGCAGCGGATTTTGGGTCGGCTCGATGAAGTGAAACGGCGCTATCCGGAATTGAGCCGGCAGTGGGTCGCCTTGCGCGACTCGGGCATGCCGGCCGTCCGGAACGACTGCGAGTCGCTGATCGCCGACACCGAGTCGATTCTGGCCGAGCTCTTGGAGTCGGAGAAAGAAGGAACCACGCAACTGACCGAGCGCCGCGACGCCACGCGCCGCCAGCTCGAAGCCGTTTCTCAGGGAGTCCACGTCAACCAGAGTTATGCTGATACCACGCCCGTCCTCAATCATCGCTTCTTGAATACGAACCGCTAGACGCCTCTCACGACATATCTGCTCTCACGCTTTCTGCTCTCAGTCCGTTGCTCTCACGCAATTCTCCGCTGCGGACGATTTCGTCCGACGCCACTCAAAAGCTCAGTCAATTCGGAAAAACAAGTAGAACCGGTGGCACCCGTGGCTCGCCACGGGTACCCGCACCCACCGCTCGCCTGGAATCTGCGCTTCCACGTCTCACTGCACACGGCCTTTGCTCTCGCCCTTCTGTTGTCTCGTCACCTCTTGTTCCTCCCCCACCATTCGACGGATCGATTGCCATGTCTGTAATTGCTCCTGCCACCCCCCGGCCCTCCGCGCCGACCGCTCGGCTGTTGGTTTGCAGCGGCTCGCCGGCCCTCCTGACCGAAATGATCGCGAACGCCGACGACACGGCGTTCGAGCTCGACGTGGCCGCCGACCAGGCCACGGCACTCAAGCGGCTCGCCGAACGGCAGTTTGAAATCTGCCTCGTCGACGTAACGTGGGACGATGCGGCCGTGGCCGAGCTGTGTACGGGCATTCAAAATCGCAGCGGAGCAACGCAGGTCGTGCGTTTGTCGGCGACAGCCGAGGCGTCCGCCACCGCGGGCCCCTGGACGGTCGACGCGGTGCCGCTCGACACGCCGCCGGCCCTCTTCGGCAAATTGCTGTTAGCCGCGGCGCAAAAGGCCCGACTGCAGGCCGAGAACCGTTCGCTCAAGCGCCAACTGCAGTCACGGGTGCTCAACGAGATCGCCGGACAGTCCGAGACGACCGTGGCCCTGCGCGAGAGCGTCCGCTACGCAGCCGACGCGGACGGGCACGTGCTCATTCAGGGAGAAGCCGGCTCGGGAACGCAACAGGTGGCCCGGCTGGTGCACCTGGCCAGCCGCCGCGCCACGCGCCCCTTCATCGTGCTCGATTGTCGCGTCCACTCGGCCGAGAGTCTCGAGTGCGAACTCTTGGGCGAAGCGTCGGCCGACAACTTCGATCCGACCGAAGTCGGCGCTCCCGGCCGCCTGGCCACGTGCGCTGGCGGCAGTCTCTTGCTCAAGAACGTCGAGCTGCTGCCGGTCGCCATCCAGAAGAAGCTGGCCGGCATTCTGTCGCGGCAATCGTACACCTGCCAGGCCACCGGCAAGCAACGACCCGTCGACGTGCGGGTCATGGCCGCCACGCACGCCGACCTGGCCGTCCTGGCGCAGGAAGGAAAATTCTCGGCGACGCTCTATGAACTGCTTAGTGGCTGCACGTTGCACGTCTCCTCGCTGCGGGAGCGTTCGGCCGACATCGGGATTCTGGCCGAGAACATTCTCAATCACCTCGCCGTGGTCGAAGGCAAGCCGGTGAAGCGGCTGAGCGTGGAAGGGCTCAACGTGCTGCGGACGCACGATTGGCCGGGCAACCTCCGCGAGCTGGAAAACGTCATCGAGCGGGCTTGCTCGCTGCACGACGAAGGTCTGCTGACCGCCGAGATGCTGCAGCCCTGGATCGCGCGACCGGTCAGCGAGCAGGCGGAATCGTCGGCACTCTCACTGCGGGAGATGGAACGCAAGCTGATCGAAACGACCTTCGCCCGCTGCCAGGGGAACCGCGAACACACGGCCCGGCTGCTCAAGATCGGCATCCGAACACTTTCGGGAAAATTGCGGGAATACGGCTATCCGCCCCGCGGCGGCCCCGGCTCGAATCGCCGGCTCACGCGGGCCGCCTGATCGGGCTGATTTTCGTTGGACTGCTTTTCAGAACATCGCCATGAAATCTTCGACCGCGAGAAATCGAGAGGGAGGGTCAGCCAGCGGGCATCACGAAGCGAGAAGAATGTCTTCGATCGTTGACGGGACCACGATTCCGTTGTTGGAAAAAGTCGCCGCGTTCGGTGAGCGTCGCAGCACGGTGCTGGCGAGCAACGTCGCCAATATCGACACGCCCAACTATCACCGCCGCGACCTGCCCGTGCAGGAGTTTGAACGGTCGCTCCGCGAGGCCATTCAGGGCGGGGCGTCCCGCAACGATCTCTCGACCGGCCCGGCCGGATTGCCGGCAGAGCTGATTCACGGACGCGAGATCGCATCGCCCAGCTTGACCTATCAGAGACAACAGCAACCGCAGCATCGAGCACGAAATGATGGAGATGACCAAGAACCTGTCGATGCAGAGTTTCGCCGTCACCCTGCTGACCACGCAGATGGGCATGCTGCAAGCGGCCATCCGCGAACAGGCCTGAGACCTCTTTGAGGACCGTACGCGATGTTCAATCCCATCGACGTCAACACGACCGCGCTGATCGCCGAGCGACAGCGGATGAACACCATCGCCGACAACCTGGCCAACGTCAACACCACGCGCAACGCCGATGGCAAAAGCTCGCCGTTCCAGCGGCGGTTCGTCACCTTCGCGTCGAGCGAGATCGAAGGTGCACCCGCGGGAACGGCCGGCGTCACCTACCAGGTCAACGTCGACACCAGCACGCCACCCCGCCGCGTCTATCAGCCCGGCCATCCGGACGCGGACAAGGAAGGCTACGTCTCCTATCCGAACATCGATTTCATGACCGAATTCGTCAACGCGATGGACGCCAGCCGGGCGTACCAGGCGAACCTCGTCGCGATTGATATGGACAAGCAGATCGACAACCTCAGCCTGAAGATCTTGGCCTAGCAAAGACCTGAACCTGTGGGAGCGATGCGATGACGGGACCGATCAGCGCCTTCACTACGCCGGTAACGACCAATTCGCTGTTGGGGTCGCTCGCGGGAACTTCCGCAACGCCCAGCCAGAACCCCATGTTCTCCGACATGCTCTTGGAGCAGCTCGGTCAGGTCAACGCCCTCGATCAATCGGCCCACGCGGCCGTGGAAAAGAGCCTCTCGGGCGGCGACATCACGCAGGTCGAAGTCTTCACTGAAATGAAAAAAGCCGACCTGGCCCTGCGGATGATGATCCAGATGCACAACAAGATCTTCGACGCGTACAGCGAAATCAAACAGATGCAAATGTAAGGATGAGTCCAAGGTCCAAAGTCCAAGGTCCAAGGTCAGAATTCAAAAAAGCGCCCGTGGCCTGCCTGTCTACGACTTTGGACCTTGGACCTTGGGCTTTGGACAAGAACTTAACTCCCCGATCTGAGACCCGAGATGCGTCGGACGCTTGAACAATTTCTGGCCGTGTTCAATTCGCTGGCCCCCAGCCAGCGGATCACGTTTGCCGTCATTGCCGTGTTGATTCCCGCGGGCTTCCTGTTCTTCGCCTGGAACGGGAACTCGTCGACGATGGTGCCGCTGTCGTACGGAAAAGTCTTTTCCAACGACGAGCTGCGGAATGCCGAGCAGGCGCTCAAGGAAGCGGGATTCTCGAAGTTTCATAGCGAAGGGCGGCAGATCCTGGCGCCCGCCAGCGAGGTCGAAAAATACAACGCGACCCTGTTGCAATCAGGCAGCCTGCCGACGCACTGGGCCGAAGAACTCGAGAAGAAGCTCGAGAGCACGAACCCGTTCATGTCTTCGGCCGAAAGCATGAAGCAAACGCGCGAAGCCCTCCTGACCAAGCACCTGGTGCAGATGATCCTGGGCAGCCCGGACTTCGAAGACGCCGACGTGCTGTGGTCGCCGGCCAGTAGCGGCAAGTCGCGGTTCTCCCGCGATGCCCGCATGAAGGCGACCGTCGTGGTCAAGCCGCGGGCCGGTCACGACCTGACGACGCGTCAAATCCAAGCCCTTCGCGACGCGGTCACCTTCGCCATTCCCGATCTCAAGTCGACCGACGTCACCGTCTACGACCAGCGCGAAAGGCGAGGCGTACACGCCCGAATCGGAGAACGATCCGCTCAACGGCAAGCAGTTCGCGCTCTTGCGGGAAGCGTCGCAGCTCTACGAATCGAAGATCAAGAACGCCCTCACGCACATCTCGCCCGAGATCGTCGTGACGGTGAACGTCGAGCTCGACCCGATTCAAGAGTCGACGACGCAGACCGTCAAATACGACCTGAAGCGAAGCATCGAGCAGCAGACCAGCGAGCAAAAACGCACCGAAAGCTTTCGCCAACAGCCCATGCAGGCCGAGCCCGGCCTTCGCTCGAACCAGCCGCGCTCGCTCGCGAACGCCCCCTCCAACGCGACGAACCGCCAGGTGACCGAAGAGAACAACTCGATGACGCGCAGTCCCGGCGGTGAGGCGACGTACATCAAGAGCCTGGCCGCCATGCCCAAGGTGGTCACCGTCTCCGTGCTGATTCCCGAAGACTATTACGCCAAGGCGCTCGACGCTCAGAAGAACGCACCCGGCCAGAAATCGGGCGCGAAGACAATCGAGAAGGTCAAGGAGGAGACCGAGCAGGCGGTGAAGAACATTGTCGCGGGCGCAATCCCCAATCCCGATCCGAAGTCGATCACGGTCAGCTCGTTCGTGCCGGTGCACGACGCGCCGCCCACGATCACGCCGTCGTCGCTCAACACGGTGACGTCACTGGTAAGCCAGTGGGGCGGGGCGGTCGCTCTCGGCCTCTTTGCGGTGTGGGCGCTGTGGATGCTGCGATCGACGACGGCTTCGCGGGCCGCCACGTTCGATCCGCCGACAGAAGCCTCGATCAACGTTCCCGCTCCGTCCAGCTCCGGCACCGGCGCCGCCGCGACGCTCGGACAACCGGCGGCCGCCAAGAAAGAAAAAGAGCCGGTCGTCATCGAGGAGGAGCCGATGCCGACGCTCAACGACCGCGACCTCGTCCAGACCATGGTCCGCGACAATCCGGAGATGGCCGTCGCCATCATCGGTAAATGGCTGCAAGGGGCTCGCTAATGGACGCCGTACGCAAGGCCGCCATTTTATTGCTCAGCCTGGAGAAGCCGATCGCGGCCGAGGTTCTCAGCCAGCTCCCCAAGGGCATGGTTGAGTCGGTCATGCTCGAGATCGCCAAGATCGACGACATCACCAAGGACCAGGTCGAGTCGGTGCTCCGCGAATTCCGCGGGCTGGTGCGGGAACGTGTGCCGATCGAGCAGGGCGGCATCGAGTTCGCCAACGACCTCTTGAAGCAGTCCCTCGGCACCGAGGGGGCCGGCGAAATCCTGGAAAACGTCCGCAACTCGATGAACTCGGTCCCGTTCGGCTTTTTGCACAAGACGGGCGCCGAGAACATTCTCACCTTCATCGTCGAAGAGCATCCGCAGACGATCGCCCTCATCATGTCTCACCTGCCGACCAACATCGCGGCCGAAGTGCTGTCGGGGCTGCCGTCGAACAAGCAGATCGAAGTCATCCGCCGCGTCGCCAACATGGAGCAGACCAACCCCGAAGTCGTCAAGGACGTCGAGGCCAGCCTCGAGCGGCGGATGAAGTCGATGTTCAACCAGCAGCTCGAAAAAGCGGGCGGCGTGCGGCTGGTCGCGCAGATCTTGAACGTCACCGACCGCATGACCAACAAGGGCGTGCTGGAGAACCTCGAACAGGAAGACGCCGACCTGGTGGGCGAGATCAAGCGGCTGATGTTCGTGTTCGACGACCTGCTCAAGCTCGACGACAAGGCCATCCAGTCCGTGCTCAAGGAAGTCGACAACAACCAGTGGGCCATCGCCCTCAAGGGCGCTTCCGACGAGCTCAAGCAAAAAATCCTGGGCAACCTGTCCGAGCGGGCGGCCGAGCTGCTCAAGGAAGAAATGCAATACGCCGGCCCGCAACGCGTCAGCGACGTCGAGGCGATGCAGGCGCAGATCGTCGAAGTCGTCCGCCGCCTCGAAGATTCGGGCCAGATCACGGTGGCCAGCGGCGAGCAGGAAGAGTTCATCGCCTGACGAAACGTGTCTGCCGCAGAGAACAGCACGACGTAGAACAAGCACGGGTAAGACCAGAGCACCCCTCCGATTCAGACCGAAACTGCAATGCCGACCGACACCGCTTCCCAAACTCGATTGCTCAAGGCCAACGACGTCCGCGGCCTGGGCTCGAAAGTCGTCTTCAATTTCGACGACTTGCGGCAGCGCGGCGACGACTACGTTGAGTCGATCAAAAAGCAGGTCGAGCAGATGTTGACGAGCGCCAGGCGGAAGTTGTGACACTCCGCCAGGCCGCGCACGACGTCGGGCTGCAAGAGGGCCGCGCGGAAGGGCTGAAGCAGGCCAACACGGCGATCGAGCAGCGGGCCCGCGAAATCGCGGAAAAGACCGCCGCCGACGCCCTCGCTACCGCGCTGCCGGCGCTCAATTCCGTGGCCGAATCGCTGGCGCTGGAGCGGGACCGCTGGATCGGCGACTGGGAAACGATGGGCGTCCAACTGGCCGCCGCCATTGCCTCGCGGCTGGTGGTTCACGAACTGCGACTCAACCCGAACGGGGCGCGGGAGATGATCCGCGAAGCGCTCCAGATGGCGGTCGGCGCTCCGCGCGTTCGCGTCCGCCTCCACGGCGACGACGCGGCCCTTCTGGGACCGCAAGCCCGCGACGTCGTCCGCGCCTTTGCCGCCTGCGGCGAAGCCGAGATCGTCCCCGACAACTCGCTCACCCGCGGCGGCTGCCTGATCGAAACACAACACGGCCAGATCGACGCTCGCATCGAAACCGTCCTCGACCGCATCGTCGCCCAACTGGTGGAAAACCAAGACTAAGAGCCGCGCCACGAAGTCAGCGGTGCCTTTATTTTTTCCTAGTCCAAGACGACCCCAAGCCACACACCAGGACCCGCTCATGCTCTCGGTCGTCGACCAGGTCAAACATCTGCTGCCGTTCGGACTGTCCGGCACGATCACGCGGATCGTCGGCCTGACGGTCTCGGTCGCCGGCTTTCCCGCGCCGCTCGGCGCGGTGTGCCGGATTCTTCGCGAGCAGGGCCAACCGATCGACGCCTCGGTCGTGGGCTTTCAGGGCGACGAAACGTTGCTCTTGGCCTACGGTGATCTCGAGGGTGTCCGGCGCGGCAACCGCGTGTTGCTGCGGCAATCGGTTCCGGGCGCCCGCGTGGGCGAACGCCTGCTCGGCCGTGTGCTCGATGGTCGCGGCCGATTTCTCGATCGACTGCCGCCCGCCGCTCGCCCGCATCGCATCCCCCTGTTCGGCACTCTGACGCCACCGCTCGACCGCCCGCGGATCGACGCGCCGTTGGCGACCGGCATCCGCGTGATCGATTCGCTGCTCACGTGCGGCAAGGGGCAGCGCCTGGGAATCTTCTCGGGCAGCGGAGTTGGCAAAAGCACGCTGCTTGGGCAAATGGCAAAGACCAGCTCTGCCGACGTCAACGTCATCGTCCTGGTCGGCGAGCGAGGCCGCGAAGTCCGCGAATTCCTGGAACGCGACTTGGGCTCGGAAGGGCTCCGCCGCTCGGTCGTCGTGGTTGCCACCAGCGACGAACCGGCCCTGATCCGCCTCAAAGCGGCTTTCCTAGGCACCGCAATCGCCGAATATTTCCGCGACACCCACCGCGACGTGCTCTTGATGATGGACAGCGTGACCCGCGTCGCCCTCGCCCAACGAGAGATCGGCCTTGCCAGCGGCGAGCCCCCCGCCACCCGCGGCTATCCACCCAGCGTCTTCGCTCTCTTGCCGAAATTGCTCGAACGCAGCGGACGAACCGTAAGTGGAAGCATTACCGGTTTTTACAGCGTCTTGGTTGAAGCCGACGACACCAACGAGCCGATCTCAGATACGGTGCGCGGCACGTTGGACGGCCACATCATGCTCTCTCGCAAGCTCGCGCATCAGGCCCATTGGCCGGCCATTGATCCGCTGGCCAGCATCAGCCGATCGATGAACGACATCGTCAGCCGCGAACATCGGGCCGCCGCCGACAGCATCAAACAACTCCTAGCCGCCTATCAGCAATCCGAAGATTTGATCACCATCGGAGCCTATCAGATGGGGTCGAACCAACTGGTCGACCAGGCGATCAAGCTGCGTGATCCGATCGACGCGTTCTTGCGACAGACGTCGACCGATCGCGTCACGCTGGACGTCGCCGTCAATGAGCTGATGAAGCTGGCGCGGCTCCGCGCGGGATTGGTGCACGAGGCCGCCTCGGTGCAGAGCGCTCCGAAAACTCCGCAGCGCCGCGTTATCGGCCGACCGGCCGCTCCCGGGGCGGCAGCCCCCAACGCTCAGCCCGCCGCCGTGGCCGGAGGTAAATCGTGAGCGGTTTCGTCTTCACGCTGCGGCCGCTGCTCGAGTTTCGGCGACATCGCCGGGACGCGTGCCGGCAGCTCTTGGCGCAGGTGCTCGCCGACGAAGCCGCGCTGCTCGCCGAAAAGCAGACCGTGCTGGCGTCGCGTCAGCGGCAGTTCGACGAAATTCGCGATCTGAGCCGCAGCGGCCCGGTCGCCGTCGAGCGAGCGGTTGCTCGGCGTTATCACAGCGGACAATTGCTGGGTTTGGTCCGGGCCCTCGACGAACGACGCCGGATCGTCGGTCAGCAGCTGCAGCTGTGTCGAGACGCGCTGGTGAAGGCCGATCAGGAAGTCAAAGTGCTCGAACGCGTGCAAGAGCGACAGCGGATCGAATACGACTATCGGGCCGAACGCGTGAGCCAGTTCGAGCGGGAAGACGCCTGGATGACTCGTAAGCTCGTGGAGGCGGCCCGATGATGCGCACGCTCTGGATCGTGCTCAGCGTCTGCTGCGTCGCGGTCATCGTCTCCGAGATGTCCGGCGCCGCCATCCTTTGGTCGCGCGGCTTCCTCACCGCGCGGCACCTGCGGGAAGTCCGCGAAGTCTTCGAGCCGCAGGAAAAAGAAGCCGTCGCGCTCGACGCCGAGTCGCAGCCGGTCATGCCCTCGTCGCAGGACGTGCTCCGCGAACGCAGCATGCGGGTGCTGTCGCTGACGTCGCTCGAGTCGGACGTCGGCTTGCTCAAAGCGATGCTCGACACCGAACGGACCAGCCTGAGCGCTCAGAGCGCGGCCTTTCAGCAAGAGCGGGCCGCCTTCAAGGCCCAACTGCAGCAGCTCTCTGACGAGACGGCCGTCGCGGCCCGCGACCAGGCCCGCGGCGTGCTCCTGGCGCTGCCACCCAACGAGGCGGTCGAGCGGCTGATGCAACTCACGGTGAACGACGACGTCCTGCTGCTGCGGGAAATGCCCGAAAACAAGATCGCCCTCCTGCTCAAGGAATTTGTCTCGACGCCGGAAGGCGAGACCGTCAGCGCCAACACCCGCGGTGTATCCGAGCGACGTCAGCGCGCCCAGGAGATTTTCAAGAGCATCAACAACGGCGAGCCGCGCAACTCGATCATTCGTTCGGCCCTCTCGAACCTGCAACAAGCCGAAGGCGAACGACCAGCGTCGCCGGCCAACGGAGCTACGGCGTCCAGCAACGCACCGGCCACGACCACGCGATAAGAACCAGGCGAAGAGCCAAACGACGAAATGACGCAGTTCGATCAATGACACACTTCTATAAATGACACAGATCAATACCACGATCGCACCCTTCTTGCCGCCGAGCTCGGCCAGCTCGGACGCGAGTTCCACTGCGCCCGAATGGGCCACTTCGCAGGTCGACTCCAGCTCGTTCCTCCAATCGCTCACCGCCAACGGGAACTCGAACGCGTTCGCACCGCCGGCCTCCGGCACGAACGTGACGGGACAGCCGGCCACGTCGCCGGGCTTCGCGCCCGTCAACGGTGCGCCGCCGGGATTCGGGAATTCGAGCACGGGGAACTTGACCGCTGGGAACTCGACCGCCGGGAACCCCGCCGCCGCCAACTCGAACGGCGCCACCTCGAATGCCGGGGGCTCCAGCGGTCCGTCGAATCCCTTTGCCGCTAATTCGAGCGACAATTCGTCGACGGCGGCGGCGGCGGCGAATTCTGCGAATCAGAACGGCGCAGGCGCCGGCAAGAAGACACAGTCGAGCCAGAACAGTTCCTCGTCCGCGAGCCAGTCGGCCCAAAGCCAGTCAACCCAGAATCAATCGACGAATTCCTCGTCGACCTCCGCGACGAACTCGTCATCGTCGGCCGATGGAACGTCCGGTCAGACGAATTCACCAAGCCAGGCCACGAACCAGGCGAACGCCTCGGGACAATCGACCGACGGCACAGCAGCGCCGAGCACAGCGGCGAACGCCAGTCAAAGCGCTACCGCGAGCCCGACCACCCCGTCCGGCTTGGCCCAATTGCTGCAGTCCACCTCGGACGCGGGCAATTCAACAACGAATCTCAAGGCAAGCGGCTCGTCGTCGGGCGCCGACCCGAGTCAACCGCTCGTGGCTCCCCCCGCACTCGCGCAAGTTTTGACACGCACGCCGCGTCAGATCGGAGACGCGGGCGGGAACAAATCCGCTGCGAAGTCGGCGAGTGCGACCACGGCTCCGAGTTCTTCGTCGACTCAAACGGCCAACGCCTCGAACTCTCACGGCGACACTCGACGCATCGAGCGCGCTGGCCGGGGCGGCGACCGCGACAACGCTGACAACCGAACCCGCGACCGTCACGCCTTCGGCGGCTCCGCAAGCTTCCACTGCCAATTCCGTCGGACCGCTGGGCGTCGATATCACGGGCGTTGGCCTGACGGGTGCCAGCGCGGCTGCCGCCAGCGATTTGGACGCATTAAGCGAGGCGGCCGACCAGTTGGCGACCGGGACGGCGGCCGATCTCGACGGCGAGATTGCCGCCAACAGCACTGCCGCGACGCCGACCACGTCTCCGACAACTTCGAGCGCGTCGCAACCGGACGCCGATTCGTCCGCCGCGAAATTATTAACCGACAAAAACACTGCGAGCGCAACCGTGGCGCCGACGGCGAACGACGCCCCAGCCGCGACGGCGGTCGCAACCGTCACGACCTCCGCGAGTGTGACGGGCACATCGACGAGCGCCGCGCATGGGGCCGGCGCGACGAATGCGCCGACCGCGCAATCGGCGCAAGAAATGGCCGATCGCGTGGCGAGTGCGCTCAATAACGGCTTCTCCAGTGGCGGCGAGCTGCGGGTACGGGTCGAACCGCCGGCGCTCGGCAAAGTGCAAATCCAAGTGCAGGCGGACGCCGGCTCGATCTCGGCCCGAATCGAAGTGCAGACTCCGGCCGCGCAAAAAACGCTGCTGGACAACATCTCGATGTTGCACGACGCGATCGGCCAGACGGGAGCGACCGTCGGGCGTATCGAGATTGAGGTTGCGCCGCAGCAGCAAAACGCCAACGACGCCAACCAGCGCGACGGCGGCTCGGGACGGGAGCAACAAGACTCGGGCAACGCGAATTCGCAGAATCAGTCGAATCAGAGCGGGGGCGGGAACCAGCAGCAAAATTCCGGTGGGCGCACAAACGCCACCATCGATGAGATCGATATCGATATCTAATTCCCCCGTCGTCGGGGCAAGGAGGCCAAGATGAGTGCCATAACCAATCCGACCGCCGCCGCTCAAACGCAGACCTCGCAGGCGGCCGCCAACTCCAACACGAACGCGGGCGGGTTCAACAACCTGACCACGGCGGACTTCATGCAGATGTTGATTGCCGAGCTGGAGAACCAGGATCCGACGAACCCGATGAGCAACGAGGACCTGATGACACAGCTCGCGACGATGAGCCAGCTGCAGTCGACGCAGGACCTGGACTCCGCGCTAACGGCCAACACCAACAACCAGCAGTTGTCGATTGCCTCGTCCTTCATCGGCGCCAACGTGACCGGGACCGACAGCAACAACAAAGCGGTCAACGGCGTCGCCACGCAGGCCCTCTTGCAAAACGGCACCGCCTACGTCGCCGTTGGCAGCTCGCTGGTGCCGCTGGCCAACATCACGGGAGTCGCCCCGGTATCGGCCTAAGTGGCGGCCTAATCCACACAACGTAAGCGCTCCACGAACCGCATGTGGTTGGGACGCTGCGCGCCTGCGAAGGTGTGACGAATCCGTTCTGGCGGAAATCAAGACGAAGGTCGCCCGCAGCGGAATGAACCAGAACGGGCTGGTGTTCTTCACTCGATCTTTGTGGCTTGCTTCGGCACATATTCTCCCCCATCGCTGCGGAAGAGCTGCCCTGTGGGGGCGTCATGAACCGACATCTTGCCTTTCGCGAGATCCCAGACGAAGACAGTAACGGCCTCGTCGGGGACGCGATGGCGAGCCTTGGGGCTCATGAAATCGTTCGTGCCGAAGAACGCGATGCGAGTGGGTTTTTCGAGCAATTGGATGCGATCCGGCATGACGAGACCCCATTCCGAGCGATCGAGCGGGGGCGCAATCTCGTAGCGCGGGCCGTCGGAAAATGGCACCAGTGTCGCTGACGGTGCTTCATTCGAGAAGACGCCCCCGGTGCGGGACTGAAAGTACAGCCGCCCATCCAACGAGAGGCCCGCAGCCATGGCGGCGGGGGTTCCGATGGTTTCCTTCTTGGGCTTCTTGACCAGGATCGGCTCGGGCCGTGGGCGCTGCCACACGAGGGCGTATTCGCCGCGGTTGTAAGTTTTGCCGCCGAGTGTAAACGTCTCGTAAAGCCCGCCCCGACTGTTAAGAATCGCCTCGGGGGTGGATACGAGGTACTTCAAATCATCTGTGAGCCAGGTCCTGACGTTTTCGAAGTGTTCGATCGAACGGCAGGCCGTGAATGCGGCTTCCAGCCATGGATCGTCAATGCGCTTGCCCGTCAAACGTTCGTGCAGCGTTGTCTTTCCGCCCGAGAGCTGCAGGTGGTAACGACCAGAGAGGGTGGTCACCGTCTCTTCGTTCATCGGCGGCCCCGGAGGAGGCAGCGGCAGAAACGGACCGTCCTTTTTCCAATAAGGTTTGGCGTCAAGGACGAGGTGTTCGCGAACCATTGCTCGGGCACCGTTCCCCTCGGCTCGAATCCTGACAACGGCGCCGTCCCACGCCAGATCGATGAACGGCGTGGCCTGCCTGGCAGCCGCGTCTTCCTTTGTGAAGATCGGCCCCGCGTCAAAGCTGAGTGACGAGCGCTCGTTGGGCACATCCCACAGCGGTCCGATGACGCGCGCCACGACTCTCGATGGGGCCGTCTTTCGACAAATCGACCGTGATCAGCCAACCCTTGGCGTTTGAAGCTTTGGAGCTGTGCGACCCGAAAGGCCGGTGTCTGCTGGCAGTCTCCAGGATGACTCGTAATTCGTCTCCCGCCATGCGAACCGATCGGATCCTGAACTCGGGAGAGCCGCTCGCGCTGCCGCATCCGAGAATCGTGGCAGCGAAGAGGGCAAGAAACAGGATGGCAGTCCGGGAACGACGTTGCATTTCAGAGCATGCCTCGCACGACTATGGGGCGCAGGAGAAATCCTCCAAATTAGGAATCGTTGTCCGAGACATGTTCGGACCGTCCTGGACACGACAGCACGAGCAGCATGACGATCACGGCATGGTGGACGAATCCGTCGGTAGTGGGTCAGTTTGAAATTCGGTCCCGATCGATGACGACCCCCGAGTCTTGACGAGCCTCGCGCAGCTCAGCGATAAGTTCGCGTAGCAACCGGTTATTTTCGTTTAGAAGGCTGATTGCCTTTTCTTGCTCGACGTTTTTAGAGTAACGCAGCATAAACGAAACGCGACACAATCGCTGCCACGAGGAATAAAGGGTTCCAAAGGTCCTGCATTATCGCGCTCCAGCTGACGGGCTCAGCCGTTCGGGTGACACTTGCAGTATGCAGAAACGCCCAGCTAAGAAAAAGCTCCCCCGCGACGTGAACGCCCGGGGCCGTAACCCGCGAACGGGCTGCCGTGACAGTTGATCTTGTGTGAATAGGCGTTCTGGTAAAATAGAGGTACCGGACGCAGTGCGCAGTGGCGGTGCGGCCAGAAGACCGAGCTGGAATGATGGGTGTCCATGCCCACAGCTTTGTGTGGGCATGTCCTGCAATGCATGCCCACGCCGAGCCGTGAGACTGTTCGGGAATTCAAAGGGAAGATTTGCCTTGGGTGCCACGGTTGAGCTTGCTCAACCGTGCTCCTAATGGGTCAGCCGTCAACAGCAGCCGGAAAGAGCACGGCTGAGCCGAAGCGTCTCGAGGGGATCCGGGAATTCAGAGGCCGTCGAGGATCCAGCGAACTGAGCCGTTGTGTTTGTGTTTTCGGCGGTTGTAGCGAACGAGTAGCTGGTAGGCGAACAGGCGCCGAGAACTTGGGTGCGGTTGTTGTCCAAGCCACGGTGCCAGGCTCGCTCGTGAAGTTGGAATGTGGATTTGAACCATTCGTGGAACGGCTCGGCGGTTCTGCCTCGCCGCGAATAGTGAAGCCGGGCTGTCTTCGTCTGGAAGTACTGATATCGCGCCTCCCGGCGAGTGCGGACTTCTCTTCGAGCACGATGTGCGTCGTGAAATGGTCCCGGCTGGCGACGATGTCCTCCTCGGTAGATTTGAGGGCATAAAAACCGCCGGCCTGTCGGGTTGCCACGCGAATCTCGCTCGATGGCGTCAGCGTGGTCATTGCCGTCGTAGCCGCTATCCGCCAAGACGTACTTGGTGGGTCGAGGCAAGTGTGGAATCTTTTCGGGGAATGACCGGTGCTCACTCCAGTGAGCCTGATTCACCGACGCCAAGAGGGGCACAACAAGTCCCTTTTTCCCCGCAGAAAGTAGGACTTCGTAGGAGTAGCCCTGGACCCAACCATGGTGCTTGCAATAGCCCCACGTGCTCTCACGGTCCACACCCCGCAAAAGCTTTCCTTGGATGCGCAGCCGTTTTGGCCACTTCGGACCCAACGACCGAATCAGGCTTTTGTCGACAGCCACACAACGTGCGTCGCCGACTTGATGCTTCAACAGACACCTGCCTTGAAGACGAACGGCAACCTGAAACAGGCGATGGGCCCTTCGATAACGCTCACAGTACGTGCTGCGTGACGGGAACCGGGTGGTCCCGATCCATTCCAAAAGCTTGGCTCGGTTTTGACTGAGAAATCGGTATTGGGCGGATTTGTTCCGACGGTATTTGAGAATCGCGACGGTTACGAGCACGAGCATGACCCAACAGCAATCTCCGGTGGTCGTCCCGGACCGCGACGCGGGTGCTCTCTCTCAGCACGTGGCACACAGGAATCATCAACTTCACCAACGCATGCAGGCTTGCTGAGGCGGGAGAATGTCCATCTGGGTCTCCCGTGGGGCCAATGTTCTTTGTGACAAAAAAACATTAACCCACGGAGACCCTTTCTCTTAGAGCGCCTAATCCCGGATCTCGAGCTTGCTCAACCGTGCTCCTAATGGGTCAGCCGTCAACAGCAGCCGGAAAGAGCACGGCTGAGCCGAAGCGTCTCAGCCGCGGCGGCACCCGAATTATCGGACGGCCTCATCGCCGAGCCGTGGGCATGGCACCCAACCTGCGAATTCAAAGCGGTCGCACAACTGGGCACGTGTCGGCGGTTCTGTCAGCGTCATCTGGCGAAATCGAGCGCAAAATCGCTCGCAAAAAGGCGCAAAAACGGTGGGACCAGTTTTTGGTCGAAAACACGAAAGTGGACCCACCGTAACATGCACTCTGGCAGCGGTTTACTTCTGTAAGAACGGTGGGACCCTCACATATTTAATATAAGGGGGGGTGAAGTTGTCCCACCGCCGCCCGCCTGCTCGGAAACGTGACAAACTGTCCGAATTCGAGCAACTTCCCCACCCTTGGACAACTGGGCGCGAATCCAGCCCGACGCGGCCGTCTTTGACGGTAAAGCAAGTTTTGCCGCGCATCGGGGTTCGGATTTATCGGTCGTCCGGCCGATAACCAATGGAAGAGGGACCGTGGCGGTCGCTGCGCGTGCGGATTGGAGCCGCGCACAAGTTCGCCCCCGGTCCGGTCGCGTCCGACAAGCTATTCGCGCTATTCGGGAGGGGGGAAACCGATGGGTCTGACATCGGCGCTGAACACGTCCGTCAACGGACTGTCGCTCAACGAGACGGCCATCGCCGTCGTCGGCAACAACATCGCCAACGCCGACACCAACGGCTTCAAAGCGGCCGATGTTCTGTTCTCGACGCAGCTCTCGCAGACGCTGTCGATCGGGTCGGCCCCGACGGCTACCAACGGCGGCACCAACCCGGAGCAGATCGGCCTGGGCGCGCAAATCGCCGCCATCCAGACCAACTTCAGCGAAGGCAGCATCACCAACACCAGCAGCCCGTCGGACCTGGCGATTCAGGGAAACGGGTTTTTCGTCCTCAACAGCCCTCAAGGCCAGGTCTACACGCGTGACGGGAACTTCACGCTCAGCTCGAGCAACGAGCTGGTGAACGCGCAAGGATTCGCCGTCCAGGGATTCGGCGTCGACAACAATTTCAACCTGGTCACGTCGCAACTGCAAAACCTGACGATCCCGCTCGGGCAGCTCAACGTCGCCCAGCAGACGTCCAAGGTCACGATGAACGGCGCGCTCTTGCCGACCGGGCAGGTCGCCACGCAAGGCGCACACATTCTGAGCGATACGCTGGGCGACGCGGGCAATGCCGGGGCCGACGCCACGGCGAGCACGCTCTTGACCAACCTCGAGGATCCGCCGGGGACCAGCCTGGGCCTGCATGCGGGCGACGTGCTCAACTTCACGCCCCAGGTCGGCGGCGTCACGCTGCCGGAGCAGAGCCTGACGGTGACGGCCACTTCGACGCTCGGCGATCTGACCTCGATGATGGACGGGGCGCTGGGCATTCAGTCCGGCAGCGGCGTGCCGAACGATCCGAACGAGCTGCCGGCGGCCGGCCAGCCCGGCGTCAATATCGTCAACGGCCAGATCCAAATCACGGGCGACATGGGCACCGACAACAACATCACCATGTCGGTCGGCGACCTCACCGAAAACGGCGCCGCGCTGCCGATCAACTTCACCCAGGATGCGCAGGCCAACGGCGAAAGCGCGACCACGAACTTTGTGGTCTACGACTCGCTGGGCACACCGCTCACGGTGACGATGACCGCGGTGCTGCAATCGACGGCCCCCGACGCCACGACCTATCGCTACTACTTCAACAGCGAAGACAACGACGGCGGCACGACGGGCCTGGGGACGGGGACGATCACGTTCAACAGCACCGGACAAGTCATCGACGGCGGCACGGGAAGCTTCTCGATCAATCGTAGCCAGACGGCCGCCATCAGCCCGATGGTGGTCAGCGTCGACATGAGCGGCATCTCGGGCATCTCGACGACCACGGCCGGCAGCACGCTGTCGATGGCATCGCAGAACGGCTCGGCCCCGGGAACTCTCAGCAGCTTCACGATCTCTACGGACGGCGTGATCAACGGCGTGTTCTCCAACGGCGACACGCGGACCCTGGGCCAGGTGATGCTGGCCACGTTTGCCAACCAGCAGGGCCTGGTCGAGAACGGCAACGGCACGTTCACCGACGGCGTGAGCGCCGGGCCGGCGAACATCGCAGCTCCCAACAGCTCCGGGGCCGGTGCGCTCGAGTCGGGGGCCGTCGAAGCCTCCAACACCGACATCGGCACCAGCCTGGTGCAGTTGATCACCGTTTCCACCAACTACCAGGGCGACGCCCGCGTGATCAGCGTGGTCGACCAGCTGATCAACGACTTGCTGACCCTGGCCCAGCAGACGACCTGACCGCGTGAGGGGACGCCGCCATGATCAAGTTGACGCGGCTGAACGGTGAAGAATTCGTGGTGAACGCGGAGCTGATTCGCTATGTCGAAGGCCGCCCGGATACGTACGTCACGCTGACATCCACCGAACGCTTCGTCGTCAAAGAGCCGGTGGCCGAGGTGGTGCGCCGGGCCATCGCTTATGCCCGAGCCGTCCGCGCCTGCCCGCGGTCGTGTGACGTTTGGGCGTTTGACATTTGTACGTCTGACGATTGGGCAGTTTCGGCGGACTCTACCGCGACGTTGCCGCCTGCGGCCGATCGGGTAGGACAAAACGGGCCGACGGTCAAATCGCCCGTAGCGGACGTGCGGACGGAGCGACTGGACGAATCGGCGTTCCCTGTCAGCTCCGGCGAATTCGCTCCAGCGCTCAAAACCGATACGCCGAAGATGATGAGGGCCAGCGCGGGTTCGCACTGTTGACGGTCGCCGTCCGCCTCGGGGTCCGTCCCGGTCAGGGCCCGCGCCGTTGCCAAACGACGATTTGCTCCAAACTTTCAGAGAATCTGGCACCAACCTCCATGATTGTCCTCGTCGGTGTCGCCGTCGTCATGGGCGCTGTCCTCGCCGGATTCATGATGTCCGGCGGCCAACTCGGCGCCTTGATGCACCCGTCCGAGTTGCTGACGATCGGCGGCGCGGCGATGGGCGCCATGATCATGATGTCGCCGATCAGCGTGCTCAAGAACCTCGGAATCGCTTTGATCGGCACGCTCAAAGGGAGCCAGTACGACAAGGCCACCTATCGCGAACTCTTCAAGCTGATGTACGACCTCTTGCGCATCGCCCGCCGCGACGGCCTGTTGATGCTCGAGCGGCACGTCAGCGATCCGCATCACAGCGAGGTCATCAATCGCTACCCGCGGATCGCCAAGAACCACCACGCGATGGAGTTCATCTGCAACGGGCTGTCTCCCTTGGTCGACGGGGCGACACCCGAACAGGTCTCCGGGCTGCTCGAAGCCGAGCTCAAGATCATCGAGGAAGAACACCACGCGCCGATCAGCGTGATGACGAAGACGGCCGACGGGCTGCCGGGATTCGGCATCGTCGCGGCCGTGTTGGGTATCGTGATCACGATGGGTGCCATCGACGGGCCGGTGCAGGAAGTCGGTCACAAGGTCGGTGCGGCCCTCGTCGGAACGTTTCTGGGGATTTTGCTGTCGTACGGCTTCTTCGGGCCCTTGGCATCGCGGATGGAATTCATGGGCGTCGTCGAACTGGGCTTCTTCCGCGCCATCGCCTCGATCGTGATGGGGGCCGCGCAAAGTCAGAGCCCCAAGGTGGTAATCGAACAGGCCCGCCGGGGCATCGGCACCGAATTCCGACCCAGCCGCACCGAAATGGAAGCCCTGTTCAAGGAAGTCGACGCGACGTAAGCGAAGCCTGATGACGGTCGACGCGGGCGGCCGGTTCGCCCGTCGGTATTTGCTCGAGAGGGACGGCGTCGATGGCGGGTAAAGGCGGCGGCGCGTGGAAGGTCGCTTACGCGGACTTCGTCACCGCGATGATGGCCTTCTTCCTGGTGATGTGGATCGTCGGGCAGGACAAGCCCGTCAAGCAGGCCGTCGCCAAGTACTTCGAAGACCCGCTGGGCATGGACAAGGGCTCGCGGTCGACGTCGCTGCAGGGGCCGGAAGACTCGACCACCATCGGCATGTTTGAGAGCGGCTTGGGGCCCGCCCGCGGCATCGCCATGGCCCAGAACAAGGTGGTCGGCCGCCGCAGCATGGTGGGCGTCGCTGCCAAGAAGCCGCCGCAAATTGTGATCTTCCGGCATTTCAATCGGACCTACAGCGTCGGCTCGGTGATCGTCTTCAATCAGGATTCGGCCGTGATGGACGCGGCGGCCAAGGAGCGGCTCGACTCGCTCTTGCCGCTGCTCTTGGGCAAGCCGAACAAAATCGAAGTCCGCGTCTACGCTCCCCGCCAGGCGCTGCCCAAGGGGGGAGCATTCGGCGAGGCGTGGCAGCTCGCGCGCGATCGGGCGCTGGCCACGATGAAGTATCTGACCGATCACGGCATTTCCACCGACCGCCTGCGACTGACGCAGGACGGCGCGCTCGAACCCGACACGCTTTACACCGGCGAGAAGAAGCCGGTTCCCAGTGCTCGGGTCGAAATCTTCGCCCTCGACGAATACGTCGACAAGGAGCGCAACCCCACGCCGCTTCCCGTGGCCGGCAGCAACGATCCGACCGATACGGCCGCCATACCCGAACTCGCAGCACCCGAAGCGAAGGTGCAATAGGACGGCCGGACGCTCCGGCACGGCCCAAGGTCCAATGTCTAAAGTCCAAGGTCCCCGAATAAACACGGGGCTTGGATGGCCGCGCAGAGCGTACGGACTTTGCCTGTCGCCCGCGAACTGAGCCGCTCGGTCTCGAATCCAGTGGGGCGGCAAAGATTCGTGTTGGTCGGGTTGTAGGCGTCCGCCAAACCGTAGCGGTCGGATGGCAGTCTGGCGCCGTCGCGAACCTTTACGCGGTTTTGGTCGATATCCTTCTCCGCCCTACAACACGGCTGACGACGAGATTCCAGGGACGGCATTCGTGACGCTTCCAAGACGAACACCAATCCAATGCACGCGACCGTTGACGACGTCCGGACGTTGGACGAACTTCGACGCTTCATCCACCGGACTCTCTGCCAGAAAGAAAACCTGCTCGACGACCAATACCGCACCTCCGAGTTCCGCCTGATTTCCGGCGAACGCATCTGCGGACTCGAGTTCTGCCTCCGCGGGCCCCGTAGCGTTCGGCTGGCCGCCGTCTGGGTGGCCGACCTCAACGTGATTTACCTCTACGATGCTCGTGGGCAGCGCTATTCCAAGCTCCGGCTGAAAAACCCGGTTCCGCTGCCGGCTCAAACGCCGGCCGCGTGAACGGCAGTCGGAGAGGTGGGCGGGCGCGGTCCGTTGGGGAAAGGGGCCGCGCCCGAGTCGGCGACAGTTGCCGCCGCCATCAGGGTTGTTAAGAATTGACCTGCTCCGTGCCGGCCGTGCAGCGTTGTTCGTTGTTGCACTTCCGGCGCTCCGAGCAGCGCGAGGCGACGGACGTCTGCCAAATTCGGCTGGACCGGCCGGTCCGGCGACAGCTCAGGCAGATGTCGGGACAGTCGCCTCGCATCAATTCGAGGAACGGCCCTGATGGTGATGCGACGAGTCGGCGGTTTCGCGGTCGCGGCAATCGTTGGTTTGAGCGTTTGCGGCTGCTTCGCGCCGGCCGAGTCGGAAAAGTCGCCACCAGCCTCCGCCAGTTCCGAGCACGCGGCCGCGCCCTCGTCGAACGCCGCACTGGCCAGCAGGGGCGAGACGCAAGTCGCCTCGATCGCCAGGCCCCTCGGAAAGGCACCGGCCGCGCCCGCCAAGAACGAATCGAAGAGCGAGCCCGACACGTACAGCGCGGGCGTCCAGCCGTTCCAGGCTCCGCCGCTAGCCGAGATCGACGCGAGGGCCCAGTGGGAGCCTCAGCCGGTGCTTGACGCGTTGGAGCTGATGCGGGCGCGACAGGCGAAAGAAAAGCAGTTGGCCACGGTCGACGAAGCCTTGGCGCTCCGCAACACCGACGCCGAGGCCAATCGCAAGATTACGAACGCCCTGGGCCGCATGCCGGCCAAGGAATCGGACGTCGATTGGAACGCTTCGCTGATTCGCTCGCTCGCCGCCGACGTCCGCTCGACCAACCCCGTGATGATGAGCTCGACCTATGAATTCGAGGTGGCCGGCCTGACGGGACTGAATCTGTTCGGCTTCGACTGGACCTTTCTGCCGTTCGCTTTGAAATCCACGGTCAAATCATGGGAGACGAGCAAGGACCGGATGTACGACAAGGTGGTGTTGCGGGACGACCTGGTCTGGTCCGACGGCAAGCCGATCACCGCGCACGACGTCGCTTTCTCGTTCAAGCTGATTCTCGATCCGAAAGTGCCGGTCCCTGCGGTTCGCTCGGGCGTCGACCAACTCCGCTGGATTGAGGCCTACGACGATCACACGCTGGTTTATTTCCACAAGCAGTCCGCAGCCACCAACGTATGGAATCTGAATTTCCCCATCGTGCCCAAACACGTCTACGAAAATTACGACGACGATCCGACCCTGCAAAATAGCGCCCGCTTCGTGAAGTACGAGAATGAACCGGTCGTGGGCGGGGAATACGCGATCAAGGAACGCCGACGGAACGAAGAGATCGTGCTCGAACGGCGCGAGAGCTACTACATGCACGGTGGGAAGCAGGTCCGGCCCAAACCCTATTTTAAGACGGTCCGCTTCCGGATCATTCCCGACGCGAACACGGCCCTCTTGGCCCTCAAGAACGGCGACATCGACGAAATGCAGTTGATTCCGCTCTCCCTCTGGCGAACGCAGACGGTCGGCGACGATTTCTACAAGCTCAACACCAAGGCGCAGGCGGTCGAGTGGACCGAGTTCCATATCATTTGGAATTGCCAGAACCCGCTCTTCTCGGACAAGCGGGTCCGCACGGCCATGTCGTACGCGATGGATTACGACGAGATGCTGAATACCGTGCTCGGCGGACTGGCGGCGCCCTGCGCGGGCGTGTTCCACCCCGACGGGTGGATGTCGGCCAAGCCGTCACCCCAGCCGTTCAAGCAGGACCTCGACAAGGCCGAGACGCTGCTCAAGGAAGCCGGCTGGGAAGACCACGACGGTGACGGCATTCGCGATAAGGAGATCGACGGCAAGACGATGAAATTCGAGTTCGACCTGACCGTCACCAGCGCCAATCCGGACGCCATTCGCATCTGCACGCTGTTGAAGGAGAGCCTCGACAAGCTGGGCATCTCGTGCACGGTGCGGCCCATGGAATATACGGTGCTGCAGCAGCGCGACCTGGAGCACAAGTTCCAGGCGACCTTTGCCGGCTGGGGCACCGGCAGCGATCCCGACACGACCGAAAACATCTATTCCACGCGGGCGGCCGAGCACGGCCGCAACTACGGCCTGTACTCGAATCCGGAAGTCGACGAGCTGTATCGCCAGGGAAAGACCGAGTTCAATCGCCAGAAACGGGCCGAAATCTACGGCAAGATTCATCGCATCATGTGGGAAGAACAGCCCTACACGTGGCTCTATTGCCGGAATTCGCTCTACGGCTTTAACAAGAGGCTCCGCGGGTATGTCTTCAGTCCCCGCGGCCCGTACAACTACTCTCCCGGCGTCGAGAACATCTGGAAGCCCGCGCCCTGAACCTGGGAACGGAGCGGACTCCTTCTCCTCATGCTCGCCTTCCTTGTTCGCCGCCTGCTGATCGGCGCCGTCACGCTGCTGTTGATCACGTTCATCCTCTATGGACTGATCCGCAAGATGCCGGGCACGCCCCTGACCGTGAACATGGCGGAGGTCGACCCCAGCAAGCGGCTCTCGCCGGAGGATCTCGAGCGGCTGAACAAGGCCTACGGCCTCGACAAACCCTGGACGACGGCCTACGTCTACTGGCTCGGCAACGTCTTCCGACTCGACCTGGGTTCGTCGTTCACGTTCAAACAGCCCGTGTTGAAAGTGATCGTCGACCGGTTGCCAGCCACGCTCGTTCTTTCGATCACGTCAATCACGATGAGCTACCTCGTCTCGATTGTGCTGGGCCTGTTCTCCGCGGCCCGCAACGGCCGGGTCGAAGAACGGGCCCTCAGCGGCGGGCTCTATCTGCTCTATTCGTTTCCAGTGGTCGTGGCGGCCGTTTTCCTGCAGTACTGGTTCGCCGTCCAGCTGAAGTGGCTGCCCATCTACGGCATGCGGTCGACCGAGATTTACAACAACCTGAGCACATTCGAACGCGTCCGCGACATCCTCTGGCACTCGGTGCTGCCGATCGTCTGCGAAACGTACGGCGTGCTGGCGTATTACACCCGCTTCGTCCATACGAACCTGCAGGAGGTCATTCGGCAGGATTACGTGCGGACGGCTAAGGCCAAGGGAGTCGGTCCGGTGCGAGTGCTGGTGCACCACGCCTTTCGCAATACGCTGATTCCGCTGGTAACGATGCTGGGCCTGACGCTGCCGGCCCTGTTGAGCGGAGCGATCATTGTTGAGCGGATCTTTGCCTGGCCGGGGATGGGGCAGCTCTTCTTCAATTCGATCACCGAACGTGATTACCCGGTCATCATGGGGCTGGTGCTGATGTTCTCGATGTTGACGCTGGCCGGGCAGTTGCTCGCCGACGTCCTCTATGCGATCGTCGACCCCCGAGTGAGGCTGTCGTGAGCGCACGCGTCCGCAAGTCGCCTGGATTCTGGCGCGAGACATGGACTCGCTTCCGGCGGCAATGGCTCGCCTCGTCGGCACTGATCTACATCATCTTTTTGGGACTCGTCGCCCTGTTTGCACCGGCCATTGCCGGGACCAAGCCCATCGTCTGTCGCTACAAGGGACACATCTATTTCCCCTGCCTGGGCTACTTCGAGAGCAGCTGGGAGAACCCGATCTTTCAGCGCGACGGCTTTCGCAAGGAGTACACACCCAAGCGATTTCACGCCAAAGATCCCCAAAGTTGGCAGATCTGGCCGCTGGTCTACCAGGATCCTTATCGCCGAGTGCGGGCCGACGAATGGCCGGGCCAGCCGGCCAATCCGACGCACGAGGACGGGCGGCCCAGCCGCTACAACTGGTTCGGCACGAACGAGGACGGTGTCGACGTTTTCGCTCAGATGGTGCACGGGACCACGATCGCGCTCTTGGTCGGGTTCGTCTCGATGGGCATCGCGACAGCCCTGGGCATCACGCTGGGGGCGATTGGCGGGTTCGCCGGCGGCACCGTAGACATGCTCATCAGCCGCATCACTGAGGTCGTGCTCTGCATTCCGACGCTCGTGCTAATCCTGGCGCTTTTGGCGGTCGTCGAGCATCCGAGCATCTGGCACATGATGGTGGTGATCGGCTGCACGGGTTGGACTAACATCGCCCGTCTCACCCGGGCCGAGTTTCTGCGGCTGAAGCAAATGGATTTCGTGGCGGCGGCGCGTGCACTCGGTCTCGGATGGCCGCGGATCGTCTTTCGCCACATCCTGCCCAACGCGCTCACGCCCGTGCTTGTGCCGATTGCCTTCGGCGTCGCGTCGGCCATTCTGATCGAGGCCAGCCTGAGCTTCCTCGGATTCGGCACGCCGCCTCCCAACCCGAGTTGGGGAACGCTGCTCAACCAGGGGCGCGAGGACCGCGACCTCTGGTGGCTGATCTTCTTTCCCGGCACCGCCATCTTTCTGGTCGTGCTGGCCTATAACCTGATCGGCGAGGGGCTGCAGCGGGCCATCGATCCGCACTTGCGAAAGAGCGAAGGCTAAAGCGCGATGACGTCCGCGACGCACCTCCTGGAAATCGGCGGCCTGAAGACAACCTTCGGGAACGCGCCGCATCTCGTCCGGGCCGTCGACGGCATCGACCTCGTGATCGAAGAGGGGCAGACGCTGGGGCTCGTCGGCGAGTCGGGCTCCGGAAAGTCGGTCACGTCGCTCTCGATCATGCGGCTGTTGCCGGAGGCGAATTCGCGGATCGAGGCGGGGCGAATCGCCTTCTTGGGTCAGGACCTGGTCAAGCTCCCCGATCGCCAGATGCGGTCGGTCCGCGGCGCAAAGATCGGCATGATCTTTCAGGAGCCCGGCACTTCGCTCAACCCCGTCTTTCGCGTTGGTCGGCAGGTGACCGAAGCGATCCGCATCCATCAAAACGTCTCCAAGCAGACTGCTCGGGACCGCGCACTGAAGCTGTTCGAGGAAGTCGGCATTCCCGATCCCGAGCGCCGTCTCGACAGCTATCCGCACGAGATGTCGGGCGGCCAGAAGCAGCGGGTCATGATCGCGATGGCCCTGTCGTGCAATCCGCGCCTCTTGATTGCCGACGAGCCGACGACGGCCCTCGACGTGACCATCCAGGCGCAGATTCTCGAGCTGCTCCGCCGCCTACGGGACGAGCGGGGCATGTCGATGCTGTTCATTTCGCACGACCTGGGCGTGATCGGCGAAATTGCCGACCGTGTGGCCGTCATGTATCGCGGCAAGATCGTCGAGAACGCGCCGGTCACCGAATTGTTCCAAAATCCGCAGCACCCCTATACGAAGGGGCTGCTCGCGTGCCGGCCGAAACTCGGATCGAATCGACGCCGCCTGCAGACGGTCAGCGATTATATGGAGGTGCAGACGGCGGCCGATGGCGCGATTCGCATTGTCGAGCGGGCGCCGATTGAGAGTGCCGAATCGCAGCCCCAGGCCGAGAGCGGGCGGCTGCTGCATCCGCGTGCCGTGCTGGAGCAGATCAGCCGGGCGCCCGCGGAACCCGAGGGCGCTCCGGCACCGCGCTACGTTCCAACGGGGACGCGTCCGCTCCTCGGAGTCATCGATCTTAAGGTCTATTTCCCGATTCGCAGCGGACTCTTCCGCAGCACGACTGGGCACGTGAAGGCGGTCGACGGAATCAGTTTCGACGTGTACCGCGGGCAGACGCTGGGCCTGGTCGGCGAGTCGGGCTGCGGCAAAACCACGACGGGCCGGGCCATTCTGCGGCTGATCGAGCCGACGGCCGGCGCGGTGCGCTTCGATGGCGTCGCTCTCTCCGAGTTGAAAGGGGGAGCTCTCCGCCAGCTGCGGCGGCGAATTCAGATCATCTTTCAGGATCCATACAGCTCGCTCAATCCGCGGATGACCGTGGAAGCGATGCTCACGGAACCGCTGCGGGTCCACCGCCTGATCAAGTTGCGCCGCGAACGTCTCGACAAAGTCGTCGCCCTCCTGGAGAACGTCGGGCTCGAAGCCTTTCACCTGCGGCGGTACCCACACGAGTTTTCCGGCGGACAACGGCAGCGCCTGGGCATCGCGCGGGCCCTGGCCGCTCAGCCGGAATTCATCATTTGCGACGAGTCGGTCTCGGCCCTCGACGTGTCGGTGCAGGCCCAGGTGCTCAACCTGCTCAAGGACCTGCAGCGCGAGCATCATCTCACGTACATCTTCATCAGCCACGACCTGAGCGTGGTGAAGTTCATGTCGGACATGATGGCCGTGATGAACGAGGGCCGCATCGTCGAGTTCGGCCCGTCGGACGACGTCTACGCGCATCCCCGCGATGAGTACACCCGACGATTGATTGCCGCCATCCCCGAAGCCTCGCTGGAAAATATTCAACGGCGCCAGGAACGGAGAACGGCCGCTTCGCAGATCCGTAGAAAATCGTCCAATGGCTGAGCGTCGGCCGACGGTACGAGCGGCCGAGCCTACCAAAGCGGATGGTGACCAACTAAACGCCGCAAGAGGCCGATCTGGCCGGCGTCGCGGCGAGCAGATGATTGGTATAGTCGCGGGCGTGGCCGGTCGATTCCGCCAGTTGCTCAGCGCGTCGCATTCGAGGCGTTCCCAGGGGCTCGGCGGCGCGGATCGCGCAGCGCCCCTTCGAGGGAAGTCAGATCGCGATCCAGCTCCTCGACCACGGACGGCGAGAGATCTTCCTCGCCAAACCGCACTCGATAGAAGAACTCGACCAGTCGCGGCGGGAGCTCGGGCAGACCATCGGCGCTCACGACCACTTCGCGAATGCGGTTGCGGACCGACCCGGCAAACTCGCGCTGCGTTTCGTGGCTGGGGCGGACGAGTCCCAGTTGCCGGCAGAGCGCCTCGAACCGCTCGTAAAAGGCGACGCGAATCTCGCGGGCCGTCTTCCGCGGTTTCCACAGACTGAGGAACCACCGCCAGATCCGCTTCCGCATGCGAAACAGAAGCGTGAGCACGGTGATGATGGCTCCCAGGCTGACGGCGACGGCGATTCCTTTCAGAGTGAACCACTGCGTGGGATCGGTGGCAAAATCGATCAGTCCGTAATACAGCAACGCCAGTAAGGGACGCTCGCCGCTCTTCGGGTTCCACCAGTTCTGCACGGCATCGCGAATCGGAACATAGAGCGAGGTCTGCTGCTCGTTGATGTTCATGTTCATGAGCTGCGACCAGGTGGCGTCGACGACCGAGGCCAGCTCGTGCACGGTTTTCACCGGAGCGGCAAAGCTGGCCACACTGACGTCGCGGGCCGCGGGCGTCGGGTCGATCGTCATCCAGCGATCGGGCTCGACGAGGGCCTCCACCCAAACGTGGGCGTGGCGCTGCTCGACCTCGTAGGCGCCCGAGATCGCGTTGATGGTGCCCCCCTTAAAGCCGGAGACAAGCCGCGTCGGCACCCCGACCGACCGCAGCATCAATGCCAGGGCGGAGGCGAAGTATTCGCAATGGCCGGTCTTGCGATTGACGAGAAAATCCTCCAACGGATCGACCTTCGGATCCCGGGGCGACGTATCGAGCGAGTAAGCGTATTGGCCGCTGTCGCGCAAGAAACTGGACAGGCGCGCGATCAAGCGACGAGCAAGCTCGGCCGCCTGTGCGTCGTTCAACGACTCAGTGACCTGCTCGTTCCCGGTCACTTTCAGGGCGAGAGCCTTCAAACGCGGCAAATCGGGCACCGCCAGCAGCGGATCGTGGGGGCGCAGTCGAATGGGGAAGTGCATCTTGCCCAGGTCCTGAGCCGCTTGGTCCGCGGGCGGGGAGTAAACGTCGTACAGCAGCGATTTGTCCGAGGCGACTGTATCGGGGCGGAGCAACTCCTGCGTGAACCGAATCGTCTGCACTAGGTCCTGCGGGTTCGCTAGTCGCACGGATTGGACCGGATGGATGGCGAACAGCAGGGAGGTGCCAATTGGCTCCATCAGGATCTGTTGGCGGACGGCGCCCGCCGGCCGACGGCGTGACTTCGTCTCCGCCGAACTCAGGTGTCCGTTGCCCTTCCAGGTCGACTCCTCGTATTTTTCGAGCGTGGTGCCGCGGAACAGGGGCTCGGCATAGCCGGCTTGCGCGCAATACTCCTCGACGTCGAGCGGATTGCCGTCGTTGTCGAACAGGCGGACCTGCAGCACGCGCTTGGAATTCTCCAACAGCGGCACCATGTCGCCCAGCCGCACTTCGTTGCTGAAACCGGTTGCGCCGATTGCGTCGGACTTGCGCTCATTCTTGCCCCATTCGTTCCGCCCGGCCCAGAGCCGGGGAATGAACAGGAAGAACGCGGCGGCAACCACCAGGGCCGCCATCCCCAGCGCCAGGATCGACCGCGCGTAGCGGAGCCCCAGCCAGCGCTCATCGGGATTGAGCTGGAACGCGCCGCGCGCGGCGCTCGGACGCATCCACAGAGACCGCGCCCGCTCAGCGGCCGCTTTACGTCCCATCCGCCAGCCGCCGGTTGAGCGGGCGACCGTGACGGGCCGCACGGCGAAATCGCCCGGTCCGCCGGCCTCGTATTGCAGGTAGGCTTCGTACAGCGACATCAGCGACAGGGTCCAGATCGAAACGAACATGAATCCGACCAGCATGCCGCCGTACGAGGTTTCGATCGTCAGAATCGAGCCGACGGCCACCTGCAAGACAGCCAGCGCGCACATCCACCAGTACTGGGTCAGATTCTTTTTCTGGAAGAGCACGATCCAGGTGAGATAAACGAGCAAGTGAGAGGCGATGAGCACTCGTTGCTCGAGCGTTTGGTGTCGCATCTGCCAACCGGCCAGCACGAAGACAGCGACGCCCAGCGTGTTGGCCCACAACACTGGCAGATGGACAGTCCGCGCCCGATCGGTGAGCACGTAGGCGATGATCGCCAGTGCCGGCGTGAGAATCTGGGGGAACGGGCTTCCTTCGGCGAAAGCCAGCATCAGGCCGGCCAGCGCCACCAACCCATAGATGCTGATGAAAAAGGCGGTCGGAATCCGGGACACGCGCACTCCTGGGTTGTCAGTCAGCCAAAATGTTTGGCGGTCGGAAAAGTTTGGCGGCCGCCAGCCTCTGGCAATTCAGTCTCTGGCAATGACGAGCATCGGCTTTCGAGCCGACCAGGCGCTTGCCCGCTGTTCGTTAGACGCATTCTGTGGAGGAACCGTTCAGAAGTTTTGGGCTAAACGAATTCAAAAATTGAGGCCAGGCGATCGTAATCGGCCTCCACGATCTCGAGCGGACCGGCAGCGTCATGGACCGTCTCTTGCGAAACGATGCGTTCGAGATCCTGCCGCCCCGCCGAGCTGAGCGCACGCGGGGTCACGAGCACGATCCGCGCGCCCGCAGTCGCTTCGAGGCGGCCTGCTGCAACATCGCAGCCACCGCGGGTTGGGGTGCGCCTTCCGCCGTGGCGTAGAGGTCCATCAGCGGGTCGACGTTGGACATCCGCGATTCGCCGTTCCAGCGCGCAGCTGCTTGCCCGCCAGCGCCACCTGCAGCGTCGAGTCGCGGCTTTCCTTCATGTGCGAGACGCACATCGTCGCCGCCACGCAAAGGGCCAGCTCCATCCGTTCCCGGTCCTGCGGTTCGGGCCGGGCCGGAAGCCACAAGTCCACCATCACCACCAGGTTCAAGTCGCGGCTCTGGTGATATTCGCGAATCATCAGGGAGTTGTGCCGGGCCGAACTCCGCCAATGAATGGCCCGCGGGTTGTCGCCCCAGCGATATTCGCGGATGCGATGGAACTCGTCGTCGAAAGCGCCCTGGCGCAGCTCGCGGCGCTCGACCAGGTCGGAGGCGAGGAAATGCTCGCGCATCCAACGCGATGAAAGCCGTCCCAGCCGCGGATAAACCAGGATTTCCCCCGGCAGCGCATACATGTGGCCGCGTTCGACAATTCCCAGAGGAAAACGGGCCGTGAGCCGGGCCGGACCGAGCCGGTAGCGCCCCCGCCGATTGAGCCGCGCCTGGTAGTGCCCCGATTGCCGCTCGCCGGCTGGAACCCGGGCGAAGAGCAGGCTCGGTTCTAGCTGTTCTTCGTTATTCTCGATCGTGTCTCGCACCGACATCAGCCAGCAGCTCATCAGCCGCTTTTTGTTGGCCAGGATCAATTCGACCGTCATCGGTTCGCCGGCCATCACCCGGGCGGGGGCCACGCGTTCCACGGCCGTCCGTTTAAGCATCGAATACGTGATCCAGCCATTGATCACGAACGGGCCGGCCATCATCGAAAAGACCAGCATCAACATGTTCGACCGACCCAGCAGCGATCCGGAAAAAATCAGGATCATGATCACCAGGTAAAACTGCCCGGTCCGCGGCAGCGACACCCGGTTCCAGCTGAGCTGGAACCGCCGCGGCAGGGCCAGGGGGATATCGGTGAACGCCCGCGCCACGCCCCAGACGAGCGCGGCAATGGCGCCGCCATACATTAGCAGCCGCTCAGTCTCGCCGAGATCGTAAAAGACGAAGTCGAACTTCCAGAACACGAACAGCGCGCCGCCGCCGAGCAAGATGGCCAGCATAGCCGGGAGGGGGAGCATCAATCCGGAGGATCGCTGTCGGTCCGAAGAGCTCATAGCGGTCGCTTGGGGGGCCGCGGACGAAAGGGGGCCGCGTCGACCCACCGGCGCGGTCCCCGCATGGTAACAGATTTCGTGCGGGCGGCGAACGAGGTGCCGAAACTTTTGCACTTGGGAAGCACCAAGAAACGCACGACCGCGCCGAGGCAGCTTCACGGCAGCGGCCGAGCGACGGCCGGCGCGAGCGCGTTACGCAAGCATCTCCGCCACGGGCGATGCGTCGTCCGGCAAGAGACCGATCGGACGGCCCGCGCGGTCCGGCAAGCGAGTCCGCTGATCGATGCCGAGCAAGTGATAGGCGGTGGCCAGCAGATCTTTGGGCGAAACGGGCCGGTCCTTCACGTCGCCCGCAACATCGTCGGTCGAACCGACCACGCGGCCGCGGGCGATGCCGCCGCCGGCAAACAGGGCCGAATAGGCGCGCGACCAGTGATCGCGACCGCCTCCCTCGACGTTGGCCAGCTTGGGCGTGCGTCCGTGTTCGCTGAGACAGATCACGAGCGTGTCGTCTAACATCCCGCGGCGTTCCAGGTCGAGGATCAATCCCGAGTACGCGAGATCGAAGTTGGGCAGCAGCTGGTCGATCATCCGCGGAAAGTGATTGAAATGCGTGTCCCAGGCGTCGCCCGCCAGGCCGTATTCGTCCCAAAAGACAGAGACGAACCGTGTGCCGGCTTCGACCAGTCGACGCGCCGCCAGGCACGACTGGCCGAAGAGCGTCATGCCGTACAGGTCGCGCGTGGCCGCCGGCTCACGCCGAACATCCAGCGCCTGGGCGACCTTTGGCGAAGTTAGCATGGAGAACGCCGTCTGTTGAAACCGCGTGAGCGGACGAACCGCCGTGGAGCTGCTCGAGGTCGCTCCGCATCGCGTCGAACTGGGCGAGCAGGGACCGCCGCCGATCCATGCGATCGAGCGACATGCCCGGCAGCACGCCGGTATTCGACATGCGGAACGTGCTGTCGCGCGTGCAGCCCAGATAGGGCTCTTTGCCATGGAAGGAAAAGCCGCCGGCTCGCGCCTTGACGATGGACTTGGTTCCTTCGCCAACGAACTCGGTCCACTTGGGACAGTATTCGCCTCCCAGATAGGCCGCATAAGGACCGGCTCGGTGCGATTCGTCCGTCCGCTGGCTGCTAAACGGGAATGGCAGGAACACGTTATCGACGGCGTTGACGCTGTGCCCGCCTGCGCGGCGCTGCAAGTATTCGACGATCGATCCGATGTACGGCTGGTGCCGCGGATCGCTGGGGCTCAACTCCATCGCGACGTCGATCGCGGGGGTGCCGGTGGTGGCGAAGGCGACGCCGTGGATCGGATACGGATGCGTGACCGATCGGACGACGGTCACCCGGTCCATCACCCGGGCGGTGTGGGGCAGGTGTTCGACGACGTCGAGTCCGGGCAGCGACGACGGAATCGGCTTCATCGTTCCCCGGATCTCGACCGGGGCGTTCGGCTTCATGTCGAACGTTTCGAGCTGGCTTGGCGATCCGTAGAGAAAGAGCAGAATGCAGTGCTTGGCGCGGCCGAAGCTCGCTGCGAGGTCGCCGCGCACGGCGGGCTGCGCTTCTGCAGCGTGACTTTGTGCCGCCAGCAGCCGCGGCAGCGTCAACCCGAGCAAACCAGCTCCGCCGACGTGCAAGAGATCGCGTCGGCTGATTCCATCGCACAGGTGTTTGCGGTTGCCCAGGATTCGCAGCATCGATCCCGATTCTAGCGTCAACGAGCGCGCGCCCTCAAGACGGAGCCCCTTGGCCTCGCTTACTCGTGCGAATCTTCAGTCGTGCGAATGTTCAGGGCCGGGATACGAACCGTTCCGCACTTCGGACGTGTACTGCGTCGCCGCGCGAATGGCTTCCTCGCGCAAATTGGCGAAGCGCTTGAGGAATCGTGGGTGAAAGTCGGTCACGCCCAGCATGTCGTATCCCACCAGCACCTGTCCGTCGCACGCGGGTCCCGCACCGATGCCGATCGTCGGGATCGACAGCTCGCTCGTGATCCGGGCGGCAACTGCCTGCGGAATCAGTTCGAGCACGATCGAAAAGGCACCTGCCTGCTCGGCCGCCCGCGCATCGACAATCAGCGTCTCTTCGTCGCGCTGAATCTTCCCCATCCCGCCCAGCGAACGGACCGATTGGGGCTTCATGCCTTCATGGGCCATGACGGGAATGCCCGCGACCGTCAGCGCGCGGATTGTGTCCGCCTGCGCCTGCCCACCTTCGACCTTGACGGCCGACGCCCCGGACTCCTTCAGGATCCGCCCGGCGTTCCGCACGGCCTCCTTCGGACTCACCTGATAAGACATAAAGGGCATATCGACGATCACCAGGGCCCGACGGGTACCGCGGACCACAAGCTTGGCGTGGTAGATGATTTCGTCGAGGGTCACTGGCAGCGTCGTGGCGTGCCCCTGGACGACCATGGCAACCGAATCGCCCACCAGGAGGGCATCGACCCCTGCGGCGTCGAAGATGCCGGCCCAGGAGAAGTCGTAAGCCGTTAGGACAGAAAGTTTTGTGCCGCTCGCCTTGGCGGCCACAAACCGCGGAACGGTCATCACCGCAGACGAAGTCGGGGTATCGGCGGGCGTTTTCTTGGGTTTGGCGGACATTGTAAACGAGTATCCCATTCGGCTCTTCCACCTGACAAGGGTCCGCCGTCGAGTAGGGTCTCGACCGCTTTTTGGCCGGGTGTAGCAAAAATGCGCGCCCATTTTGTGTACGATTGTTGGAAAACACTACACCCCTGGACGATGTGTCTCTCATGCTTCAAGAACATTTCTTTTGCCGTAAAACAATACTCCGAAATGTGTTGAGGAAATCCGCCCTCCAGAATCGTAATTCGGCACGAAGAGTGCATTTACTTGTAGATCGCCGGGAAGCAAGCGTTGGCCCGCACTTGCAACCTGGATTATTCGGAAGGCCTTCCGACCAACCGTGTTGGTCGGAAGGCCTTTTTTCTTGCGCGACTGCTCTCCCGGACAGCTGACACCGGGTCGAGACGAAGTGTCCGCAGAGCTCGCCTGCGGCTGCGTCCCGTCGGTTGCGACCCGGTGACTGCTCCGCTATCGTCGCTGGGCTTACAATTTTCTGACCGCGGAGGCAGCCCTCGCGCAACCGCACGAGCGGTGGCGCCTGTCCGCGTGAAGAATGCCGCAACCAATAGGTCGCCAGCGTGACGAAGTCTCACAAGAATTCCGACGCGGAGCCCGTTGAGCGTCGCGATTATCGGCTCGGGGCCGGCCGCTTGGGCAGCCGCAATCTACGCCGCTCGTGCCAATCTGCATCCCCTGGTCATTGAAGGGGCGATCACCGAGGAGAATCGGCTCAAAGGGACGCTCCCTCTCGGCCAGTTGGCGCTGACGACCGAGGTCGAGAACTACCCGGGTTACGCCGCCGGGAAGTTGGACGGCCTATCTCGACTCAGCCATCGACGCCGACCGCCGCAAATACATGCCGCCCCACAGCGGACATGGCGTCAGCGGTCCCGAGTTGATGGAGCTGATGCGGCAGCAAGCGGTCAACTTCGGCACCAAGATCCTGACCGACGACGTCGTCGAGGTGAATTTCCGCAAGCATCCGTTCGAGCTGGTGTGCCTGGAGCGGACAGCGGATTCAGAGCCGAGCGGTGATCGTCGCCACCGGGGCGCGGGCCAATTACCTGGGACTGCCCTCGGAGGAGCGATTCAAGAATCAGGGCGTCTCCGCGTGTGCCGTCTGCGACGGAGCTCTGCCACGGTTTCGCAACAAGCCGCTCGTGGTCGTCGGCGGCGGCGACAGCGCGATGGAAGAGTCGACCTACTTATCGAAGTTCGCCTCGACGGTCTACCTCGTCCATCGTCGCGACGCGTTCCGCGCAAGCAAGATCATGGCCGACCGCACGCTGGCCAACCCCAAAATCCAGGTCAAATGGAACTCGCAGATCGACGAAGTCCTGGGGAACGAACGAGCAGGGAGTGACGGGCGTCCGCATCCGCAGCACCACCGACAAGTCGAAGCATGAGGATCTGGCCGCCGCCGGTTACTTCGCCGCGATCGGCCACACGCCCAATACCGACTTTCTGCAGGGCCAACTCGAACTGACCGACAAAGCGGTACATCAAGTGGACGACGGCCGCGCGGACGTTCACCAGCGTCGAAGGGGTCTTCGCCGCCGGCGACGTGGCCGACGATTACTATCGCCAGGCGATCACGGCGGCGGGATCGGGCTGCATGGCGGCGCTCGACGCCGAACGCTGGCTGGCGTCCAAAGGTTTGCACTAAACTGGCCTGATTCAAATTGGCCGGGTGCAAACTGGCCGAACGCCCAAAGCGGCTTCGTTCCCTTCACGCACGACCAACGACAGGGATCGTTTGGATGTTGACCAAAGACGGTTGCCTGTCGCGACGGCGGCGCCTCTGGGAGGCGGTCGACTCGCAGATCGAGTGGCTGTTGATCGCCGATCCGCGACACGTCAACTATCTGGCCAACTTTTGGATCCATCCGCTCAGTTTTTCCGCCGGCGAGCGTGGCCTGCTCCTGTTGGAGCGCGATAACGGCGCCACGTTGCTCTGCGACAACTTCGCGCTGGGC
This sequence comes from uncultured Planctomycetaceae bacterium, assembly GCA_963813715.1. GTDB lineage: Bacteria > Planctomycetota > Planctomycetia > Planctomycetales > Planctomycetaceae > DASPSM01. The sequence continues at coordinate 84,612 of CAWFAK010000018.1, forward strand.
TCGAAATCCGCCGAGCCGCACGTCGATCGGCAAGTGGTCGAGACCTGGTACGACCATCAACACTCGCCGGTGAACCGCGACCACGCGCTCCTCCAGGCATTGCAGCGGGTCGCCGGACAGCTCGAGGGCCGCCGCGGATTGGTCGAATCCGAATGGCTGCCGCTGGCCGCGTGGGAGATTCTTCCGACCGGCCGACGTGCAGAATCGACCGCAGAGCGAACACCCGACGAGCCTGGGCACGATCCTCCGCCAGTTGCGTCGCCGCAAAGACGCGGACGAGCTCACGCTGCTGCGGCAGTGCATGCGGGCCGGAGATGCCGGGCACGCCGCGGGCCTGGGACGTCATCCGCGCGGGCGTCTCCGAAATGGACGTCTTTCGCGAGGTTCAGAACGCGGCCATCTCCGCCGCCGCCCGTCCCGGCCAGATCTACGGCGACTTCCGGGCGACGACGAACAAGCAACCACACCTGGGCGGCCTGCCGACGGCCTATCGCCTGCAGCTGGGCGATTTGTTCATTCTGGACTTCTCGGTCGTGCTCAACGGCTATCGCAGCGACTTCACGAACACGATCGCCGTCGGCGTCCCGACCATTCGCCAACAAGAGATGTTCCAGATTTGTGCGGCGGCCCTGCGGAGCGGTGAATCGGTGCTCCGCGCCGGCACGCGCGCAGCAGACGTCTACGCCGCCGTTTCGCAGCCGTTCGTCGACGCCGGCAAGCCGCGGCTGCCGCACCACGCCGGACACGGCATCGGCTTGGCCCATCCGGAGCCTCCCATCTTCGTCCCAGAAAGCCAAGATGTGCTGTTGGCGGGCGACGTCGTGACGCTCGAGCCCGGTTCGTATGAGCTCGGCATCGGCGGGATGCGGTTCGAGCACAACTACTTGATTACCGAAACCGGGGCCGAGCGTTTGAGCAATCATCGCATCACGTTGACCTGATCCGTTCCTCTTTTCTTGCTCATCGGTGTCGCATGCCCGCCCCCTTTCCTTGGATAGCGGAAGAGCTGGAAACGCTTGCCGAGCAGGGCTTGCTGCGGCGACGACGGACGGCTCGTCGGCTCGCCGGCGGGTGGTGCGAAATCGATGGACGCAAACTGGTCGACTTTGCCTCCAACGATTATCTCGGCCTGTCGCACCATCCCCACGTGGTGGCGGCGGCTCAGCGTGCAATCGCGGAATGCGGCACCGGTTCGGGCGCGAGCGCTCTCGTCGTGGGCCGCTCGATCTGGCACGAGCGATTGGAACGTCGCCTGGCCCACTTTGAAGGGCAGGAAGCCGCGATCCTGTTCCCCACCGGTTACGCAGCGAACGTGGGCACGATTGCCGCGCTCGTGGGGAACGACGATGCCATCTATTCAGACAGCCTCAATCATGCGAGTCTGATCGACGGTTGCCGGCTCAGCGGCGCGACCGTGCACGTTTACAATCATCACGCACTCGTGAGCCTGGAAGGTCGCCTGTCAGCCGGTCGCAACTTTCGCCGCCGGCTGATCGTCACTGACGGCATCTTCAGCATGGACGGCGTGCCCGCGCCGCTGCCCGACTTGTGTGCCCTGGCACGCCGGCACGACGCGCAGGTCCTGGTCGACGAGGCGCACGCGACGGGCGTCTTCGGCCGTCACGGACGGGGAACGTCCGAACTGCTCGACGTCGAAAAATCGGTCGCCGTCCGCGTCGGCACGTTGAGTAAGGCGATCGGTGCCGTGGGTGGATTTGTCAGTGGCAGCCGCACGCTGATCGACTGGCTCTGGAACCGCGCTCGCCCGCAGATTTTTTCGACCGCAGCTCCCCCGGCCGGGTGCGCCGCGGCCTGCGCCGCCTTGGACATCATCGAAACTCAGCCCGCGCTCCGCGAACGACTGCTGGTGTTGAGCCAGCAACTGCGCGACGGCATTCGCCAGTTGGGCCTGGAGACGATTGCCGGCGGCAGCGGCCCGATCGTTCCCGTCCTGCTTAACGACGCGCCGCTGGCGGTCCGCGTCGCCGAAGCGCTCGAGCAGCAGGGGTTCTTCGTCGGCGTCATGCGTCCACCGTCGGTGCCGAACGAGTCGCCACGGTTGCGAATCACGGTTTCGGCCGCGCATGAGCCGCAAATGATCGAGCGGCTGCTCGGCGCGCTCAAGATTGTCGCGGCTGCCGAGCAGGCGGTTTAATCGCCATGTTTCCCGCTCGCACCGGCTTCGAGCAGGAATACCCATTCGCGTCGCATGAATTAAAGTTCGACGGGCTGCGCTATCACTACGTTGACGAAGGCTCCGGCCCGACGTTGCTCTTCGTCCATGGCAACCCGACCTGGAGCTTCGCCTTTCGCAACCTGATCAAGGCGCTCTCGCCCAGCTACCGGGTGCTGGCCGTCGACCATATCGGCTGCGGTTTTTCCGACAAACCGCAGAACTATCCGTACCGACCTGGCGCAACACGTCGCCAACCTCGAACGGTTTGTCACCGAACTGGACCTCCGCGACATCACGCTCTTCGCCCACGATTGGGGCGGAGCCATTGGGATGGGAGTGGCCACGCGACTGCCCGAGCGATTCTCGCGGTTCGTGCTCTTCAATACGGCCGCCTTTCGTTCGCAGCGGATCCCGCTCCGGATCGCCGTCTGCCGCATTCCGGGGCTCGGCGCGATCGGCGTGCGCGGTCTCAACCTGTTTTCGCGGGCCGCGCTGCGAATGGCGGTCGCTCGACCTGATCGGCTGACGCCGGCGGTCCGCCGCGGATACCTGGCTCCTTATGGCAACTGGCACGATCGCGTCGCCGTGCTTCGCTTTGTTGCAGGACATTCCGCTCTCACCCACGCATCCGAGTTACGACACGCTCGTCGCGATCGAAGAAGGACTTCCCAAGCTGCGCGATCGACCCATGCTTTTTGTCTGGGGCGAACGCGACTGGTGCTTCACGACGGAATTCCTGGACGAATTCCTGCGACGATTTCCCAACGCCGAAACGCTCCGGTTGCCGGACGCGGGACATTACGTGTTCGAGGACGCGGTTGAGCCGATTCTGCGCGCGTCCAGGAATTTCTCACGCGGCACACGGCGACGGTGGGAATCGCGCCGGAATGATCCGCGCAACACGCGGCGCGCGAAGCATTTTCGCTCGAAATTCTCCGCGGTTCGCCGCAAGACGCTGGGAGTGTTCATTTTGGACTCCACTTGATACATTCGCGCTCTTCTCGTGCGGCTTGCCATCGACGGCCGCGTTGCCTAGAGTTTTTCACGTCGCCTCTCGGCGGTCTTGTCGCTCACATGTCGGGTGGCCGATCCATGTCACCGCCGGCCGCGTCTTCGGGCGTTCGGATGTCCAATTCCTCTCTTCGCGCGTGGGTGCATGAGGTGGCGGCCCTCACTCGGCCGCAACACGTCCACTGGTGCGACGGCTCGCAGGCCGAAATCGATCGGCTCTGCGTCGAAATGGTCGACGACGGCACGCTGATCCCGCTCGATCCCGTCAAGCACCCCGGCTGTTTCTATGCTCGCAGCCATGTCAACGACGTCGCTCGCGTCGAAGACCGCACGTTCATCTGCAGCTCCGAAAAATCCGACGCCGGTCCGACCAACAACTGGTCGGACCCGTCCGCCATGCACACCTTGCTCAAGCAGATTCTCGACGGCTGCATGACCGGGCGCACGATGTACGTGCTGCCGTACCTGATGGGGCCGCCCAACAGCCCCATGGCGCGGGTCGGCATCGAGATCACCGACAGCCCTTACGTCGTGGCCAACATGCGGATCATGACGCGAATGGGGCAGATCGCGCTCGACGAGCTCGGTGACCGCGACGACTTCGTGAAAGGCATTCACAGCGTCGCCCATCTCAACCCGGCCGAGCGCTACATCAGTCATTTCCCCGCCGAGAACCTGGTGATCAGCGTCAATTCCAACTATGGCGGCAACGCGCTCTTGGGCAAGAAGTGCTTTGCTCTGCGGCTCGCCAGCGTGCTGGCCCGCGACGAAGGTTGGATGGCCGAGCACATGCTGATCATCGGCATCACGGATCCGACCGGCCGCAAGACGTACGTGGCGGCCGCGTTCCCGTCGGCATGCGGCAAGACGAACCTCGCGATGCTCGTTCCGCCCCCCGAAGACTTGGAAGCCGGCTGGAAAGTCGAGACGATCGGCGACGATATCGCCTGGCTCAAATTCGGCGCTGACGGTCGATTGCACGGCATCAATCCGGAGCACGGCTTTTTCGGCGTGGCACCTGGGACGAGCTTGGCGACGAATCCGAATGCCATGCTTTCGTGTCGGACCAACACGATCTTCACCAACGTCGCCCTGCTGAGCGACCACACCGTGTGGTGGGAGGGAATGGACGGACCGCCGCCGACGCAGGCGTTCGACTGGCGGGGCAACTTGTGGACGCCGCAATCACCCACGCCGGCCGCCCATCCGAACAGCCGCTTCACGGCGCCCGCCTCGCAGTGCCCTTCGATCTCGCCCGATTGGGAAAAGCCGGAAGGCGTACCGATTCACGCCATCCTCTTCGGCGGTCGCCGCACTACGACGATTCCTCTCGTCTATCAGGCGTTTCACTGGCGGCACGGAACGTTCGTCGGCGCGTCGATGACCAGCGAGAAGACAGCGGCCGCCGAGGGCAAGGTCGGCGAGCTGCGGCACGATCCGATGGCCATGCTTCCCTTTTGCGGCTATCACATGGCTGATTACTGGCGGCACTGGATCGCGATGGGCGAGCGCGGCGGCAACCGCATGCCGTCGGTTTTCCACGTCAACTGGTTCCGCAAAGACACGAACGGCCGCTGGCTATGGCCCGGCTTTCGCCAGAACATGCGAGTCCTTAAGTGGATGGTCCGCCGGGTGCACGGCGAGGTCGACGCGGAGAAGACGGCCATCGGCCTCGTCCCCCGCGCGGACGATCTCGGCCTGAACGAGTTGGGCATCACCGGCAACGCGGCCGAACAGCTCTTGGGCGTGGACCGTGCCGCCTGGATGGCCGAGACGGAGGAGCGCGACCGCTTCTTCCAGCGGTTCGAAGATCGGCTGCCGCCGGAGATCTTCTTCGAGAACGCGGCGCTGCGCTTCCGCCTGGTGATGCGCCGCTCTGCGTAAGCTACTCCTGGCGAGCGGCGGGTGTCAGCCCGCCGGTGGGTCAAGTCTGTAAGAAGCTATAGACCCGCCGTCGATTTTACGCGGATTTACAGTCCGCGAGGGAAGCTCTGGCCGCTTTCGTCGTCCCTCCGCAGCGTTGGCACTCCAAAAACAAAAAAACCAGACTGAGCAGATGCCCTGTCTGGTTCCAAAATTTCGCGGTGTGCCGGGTCGTTACGGAGTAACCGGCTGAGCCTTGTGGGTCACAGCGGAGCGTGGGCAACGCGGCAGTTTGATTCCCGCGTAAAAATCTCTCTTCGTTGAATGTCGGGAACGGGTTAATCCCGTGACCGACTGGAATGCCTTAGAGAACTCAACGCGAGACAGGGCAGCGTGTCCGTTGGCTTGGCAGAATGCGAAGTAAGCCAGATAGAGAGGCCGAGCAAAAACGCGGCAGGTCGCGTCTCGTTGCATCTCCACGCTCGCAGAGCGTGTCAACAAACCGCTCAATTGACTGAGGTTTGGTTGGGCGTTGTTCCCTGCCGGAGTTTTTCCCTTTGTCCTTCATGTACGCGAGCAACAGCGAGCGTATGTTGTGTTCCTTCACTGCTCGCCCGCGATTTAATTCCGTGTGTCCCTCCGCACGAATCGTGCGGCAGATGTCCCGGTAACTGTGTCCGCTTTCGTGCAGAGCGAGGATTCGAGTTTTGGTGGCGTCGCTCACAACGAACCGATTAACCATGCCTCCTCGTCGCCCATTATGTTTTGCAGTGAAGCAAGTCATCACGGCCATCACATCGTAGGCGAGTTCCTCGCTTTCGGTGCGTTCCTTGTCCTCATCGGTGAGACCTTCGGTTGGTCGAGTCTCCACAATTTCCACTCCCATTCTTCAGCAAAGCCTATAAACAAGAGAACGACAATTCCTGCTGATGCGGTCTCCAAACTCACAAAGGACTCGCTTGCACTCGTCCTTCCAAAATGGAGTCAATAGTCGCACAAAGCCTTTGCGTTCGTGGTTGAGCCCCGATCCCTGTTTCCTGAATGGTCACAGTGGTTCGCCGGGGATAGTGCTCGCCGCGAAGCGTTCCAACCGTTCAACCTGTCGAGTGAGATTTCCCTCTTTGCGTTGTTTGTCTGTGCTCACCCGAGCATAAATCACGGTCTGGCGTTCGCCGGCTCCCGCGTCGTCAGTCGCGTCATCGACGTTGAGACCAAGAGCACGCACCAAGGAATCGCGTTTAACGAGCCGATGCCCGCCGACGGTTCGCTCAGTCTCCACGGTGCCGCTGTTGCAGTAGTACCGCAGCAACTCGACGCTCACGCCTGCTAAGCGTGCCGCATCTTTCATTCGGAGCAGCGGCCGCTGAAGGGACAGAAGCAACAGAATTGCAGACCGGGCGTGCGGAGGCAAGAATGGGAGCCAGCATGACCCGTACCTTAGTACGGGGTTGTGTGAGGCTCGCCGTTGTGGTATCAACACTTCGGTCAGGCGTTTTCTCCCTTCCGGGAGAGCGGGCGATAGCCCAGCTATTTATAGATTAAATCGGTCCGGTTCCTAACAGTCAATACCCTCCGCACTATTTTTATAAATATCTATACCAGCACTCGCGTTATGTTCCAGGCGTTGGGCTCAACAGCGGCCGGCTTGCTATAACTAGAACAGTACCACTATGGCATAGCACGTAAGTCGAACACGCCTAAAGGGCATGAATGGTTCGCAATATTTGGCAGATGTAGGCGTTCGCCCACAATCATCTGTTTTATAGTTCATCATACGGCTCCATTCCCTCTCTTCATCTCTTCGCCATGCGGCCTCTATTAGCGTTTAAGGTGCCGCCGTTTTTTTGTCAGGCCACGATAACCGAAGGTATACTCATCAACACGAGCCGCACGGCGCTTGACCCCCACCTGAAGGCCATATGCCATGCCTATATGCTTTTCCAGTCTGGCTCAACAAAACGAGCGTGCTCACGCACGCCTAAAATGGGAAAACCTAAGAGTGAGTTGTCTAGGGAGTCCAACGGCTGATTGCGTTGGCTCTGTTCTTGCAGCGGCAACAGCGAGTAATTTTGCCGGCTGCAACGTTGTGCAGCAGCGCGTGAACCACTCGCCGCCCGCATTTGCAGCACTTGTAAGAACAGCACCGTTTGCCGTTCACTGTCAGAATGGCGATTATCTTAATCAGTGCCCGCCCATCACGGTCACAGACCGTGTGTCCGGAGGCAAAATGCTTGGTTGGATACTTAATCATGTCGGCACCGTCGCTTTCGCTTCAAACGCGGGAGCCTGAGTCGCACGTCCAGCTCCTCCAGCATGTCGAGTACGCTGTATTCCTCAAGCACGCACTCACACTCCATCCGCCCCTTCGTTGCCCTGCTTATTAAGAGAGCCAAGCCACCACGGATTTGCCGAATGTCTCCGCTTCGCAGCAATGCAGCAAGCGGAGGCGTTAAATGTTGTCTTATCCTCACTAGCGTGCCCCCTTCACAACACCGTTATTGCGTCCCAACATTGACGCGAACGAGGAGCTAACCAAATCTGCAACCGCCGGAAAGGTCTCCAATACGGTCAGGTCGTGTTCAGCGGCGTTTACAAAGTCGATGTCGTCTAACAGACTGAATGAGTCGTTGTCATTGAGTTTGCAGCGCCTGCATCCAAGCACGGCGCCGTCATTGTAGAGCTTCGCAACAACCGCAAAATACAGCTTGCCGTTCAGCTTGTAAGAGACCTTGGAATCAACCGGCGGGTTCATGCCCTCATAACAATCTGTCGCTTCCCGCACGTATTCGTCGGCGGCCTGCTCCGCAGGCAGCGGTACACGTCGCACCGTTCCCATCGGCACGAACTTGCGTTTAGCGCGACCTTTGGTTTCGGCTGGGCGGGTTGAGTTTAGCCAATTGCCTGACTGCTCGCTTGCGTCAGATTGCCCTCTGCTTGCCTTAGCCTGCTGCGCCTCTGGTCCAGCCGTACCGTTAAGCCAACGGCTGGCCTCGAAGCCTGCGTCCGAAATCGGATAAAACTTTTGTTGTGCTTTCCGCCAAGGTTACGAGCTCAGCGGTGCTGCGGGCCGGCTTTTCGACAGGCTTACGGTCTGGTTTGTCGTATACGGAATACACGTCGAATTCGGTGCCCCACGAAGATTCTTTGCCAGTCATTAAGGTTGTTGCCCCTTTGTGAATAAGTTGAATGATTTCATCGCCGCTGAGTCTTCTGCTCAGAGCACATTGTTCCTCTGCCGCGAAAGCCTTGTAATATTCATCCGGCGAAGCCCAATGAACAAGGTCATCGGTGCCAGGTGTTGTGCGGCGAGAGAGTAAGGACATAAGCGCGTCATCTATTGATGGCATTTAGCCTCCGATGTATTGTGGCCGCTGGACGGATAATGTGACATCCAGCGGCCTATTGTGGTGGAAACCCAAGACATTCCACCAAACGTCGTTTGTGTAAAGCCCGGCCAGAAGCCCTATGAGACGTCAAAACCTTCTGACCGGGAAGGGAGCGTCCGCGAAGTAGTTCGCGGTGCCACAGTACCCCGGCTTTGGGAGATTACATGACAAAAGAACCACAGCCGGTTTCTGTAAGTTAGGTGCGGGACAACAGTCCCGCTATATAGTCATACACCTTTTGCGAGAATCGGCGGGCGATAAAAGGCCATCCTCATTGGGCTGATTCAGCAAATACATTCGCCCAACCGTGTGAGGACCAAAGCCTCAATGCTCTCGTAAGTGTGTCCGGGCAGACCGCAGTAAAGATTGAGTGCGTCCGCGAAGACAGCCTGGCGCGTCCGTTCGCCGATTGAGTGCGAGCCGCACGCGTCCTCCTAAATACGATTTATAATCGCGGGCATCATCGGTCAGGTTTATATTCTCGTTAACAGCGGGGGCACCCTATCCTGCTCAGAATGAATGAATGGTTAGAAGTGAGATTGTAGGAGAGTGCTCAACTCCGCCGGATTTGAGTGTGTTTGGTTTTTACATTTTTCTCAGCCGAAGGCTGAGTGCCTTTCAATGCAAGTCTCCGGTCGCCAGACCAATAGGTTTCATTCTCTTTAGTAGGTAACTCATTCTTATAGTAGGTCGCCCCGGAAATTCCGGGTCTAAAGCTCCGGAAAATCCGGGTCTAATCAGCCGGTGTTTCCGGGTCTATTATTTGGGAAATAGACGCAAGTCCCCTTTACGCTGCCATTCCCTGAGTTGAGCAGCACCCCAGCGGAGCTTGTCTACCATGTACACGTCGTCGGCCAACTCCCAAGCGACCTGTTCGGCAATGTCAAGGAACGCCAGCGAGTAAAGCTGATACCGTGCCGGTTTCCTGCCTTTGCCTCCGCTCGTGCGAGTCGCCAGACCACATTTGTTCAAGGCTTTAATAGACTCAGTGATTGTGTCGTGGCTGCATCCGCTCATCGGTCCTAAGCTGTCGCTCACGAACTTGGCTTTGTAGTTCTCTTTAGATGTGCAAGCGAACGCCAGCGCCGCATAAACCTTTGCGGCCGATGCGTTGCAGCGATTGTTTGCGACCATGCCCGCAACGTGCTGTGCGATGGTCTGTTCAAGTAGCGGCGTGCGTTTAACGAACGTCATTCCGTGCGTCGTGCGTTTCGTCACTAAAAAGAGCGACGCGAACAGTCGTGCCGCCCGCTTGTTGAACTTCGCCGCATAGGTCTCCGGCGAGATGCCCCATTGGTCCCAGTAATGCGTTTGTCCGCGAGTGCGTCCCGCGTCGTCTCAACGCTGTCTTTGGTTAAGCCTTCGCCGTGAGCGTCAAAGTTGAGTTCGTCCGCGAACATCTCGTCAAGGAACTCGTCTACGTCTCTGGTAATGCCTGAAATAACTGCCATATGTCACCGTTTCTAATTTCTCGTTTCATAGCCCTTGTCGTGTCCTCCTAAAATGTTCCCCAGTACAAACGACAACACCTCGTGAACCGATGCTGCGGCTCAAAAGGTGTGGTCGCGAAACTAGTTGTTATGGTGAAATAACAGCCTGTATTGATTTACAACCCTTTCGTCTCAGCATCGACGAATGTGTGCGTGTATTATCATCCACCCTATTATACGCGCGTTTCCGGGTTTTTTCTCGCCCGGCGGCACATTTTCCAAGAAATAGTTAAGCGGGCAACTTTAGCTAATCCGTGCTAAGCAGGCAGGTTTGGCTGGTACGCGTTTATCGCCAGCACTCGTCTGCTCGTCCAATCCCAAGCCCCTCTGGACCGCTTGTCGTCCAACCGCATGGAAGCAAATCAAGCCGGCTGAAGACTGAGCCAATCGTGTAAACGTCCATAAAGCCGTGATGCACGATGAAGGGCAGATAGCCGTTGAACAGCATGACGCAATTCTGTCGGGCCTCAGTGAGCATGAAATCTGCGGCCCTTTCCTTCAGTTGCTCGCTCCGGCGGAGCGAGTAGAGCGAAAAGTCGCCCATGTATCGCACAACGTCGGTGCCCGGTTCAATTGCGGCGACGAAAGTGTGCCGGTCACTCGAAAAGATGAAGCAGTCCAGCTCGGGGAAGAGATTCCGCATGATGTAAAGCATTGGGCAAGCGAGCTGCTTGCACATTAGGTCGCACGACGTCTGCCAATAATCCAGCTTCCGAATGTCGCCGAACGGAAGGCCACGCTGCGGGTCAACGAGCTGGCACGACCAGTTGAGCAGCCATTCCAGGCGCGGGAACGGGATGACGTCGCGTTCGATGAGTGCTTTAACGTCCGCAAAGCGAACAGACCAATCAACCAGCTCGCACTTATCGAAGACAAGGTTTTGTCGTTTTCTCATCGGGGAGCGTACTCGCGACCCAACAGGAATTGCCCCAGATAGCGGAGCTGCAAATAGGCGACGTCCAAATAAGACTTGCCAGCGGTCTCCGCGTCGGCCAGCAACCAGTCAACCGGATAAAGCTCCTCCCAAAGCGTGTGCCACTTCTCTATGTCCGTGGCGCTCACTTGTCGGAACCACGCTGAACAACTGGCCGCGTCGGTTGGATGAAGCCCATGTGATTGACGAGCGAATCCGCGATTTCGCACTTCATGTAGCCGTGCTGTTTAACAAAGCGCCGATTTGCTCGAAAGAGGGCTGCGGTGGCTCGTTAAGCGATACTGCGACGACCCGATAGGTGTCCGCGCCACAATCTCAACGAGCTTTTCACGGACAAGCTCTTTTATCGCGGCCGTAATCTCAGTCAGCTTTAAAGGCGTGTGCTGCACAATGGTGGAGTGGTCGGCCACAAGCTCGCACCTGTCATCGCATGCCAATAATGAGCCAAGCCAGCAAGCTGGCTGCGTTCTTGGATAGTCTGTGTATAGTTAGCATAGTGTCTCTCCGCTCGAATAGATGTCGCCATAGTATTATACACCAAATCTGACGAAATTCGTTAAATCTGGTGTATAAGACTATGTACCCTTCACGTGCGTTCTATTCGGAGAAACAAGCAATATGCACACTTTAAAGATGGTCAAGTTCAGGGGCAGTATGTGGACTGTCGCCGATTTAACTAAGTCGGTGTTCAACGTCCACGGTCTCGCTTCTCACACTGTGTTCGCCAGGTTGTTCAGAATGAAATGGACACCTTTGCAGGCAATCGCCTTGCCGCTTCGCGTCGGGCCACGACCAGAGATACAGCCCCTTGGAGCTGGCGTTGATTTGCAGCAATAAGCATCTGACCAGTCAGGAACTCAGCGCGTTAACCAACATGACGCCGGATGAGCGGAAAGCGACTTTATCTGCCGCCGGCGTGGGCCAATGACGATGCCGACATACGAAATAAATAAGAGGAGAAGCCACAAAATGATTCGGATTTCAAATGGCCTGCGGCACATAAACACGGACGTGCGTTTCAGACGTCCGAATAAAAGCGATTCAACACAGGTCATCCTGTGCGTGCTGAGAGGGTCATCTGCCGACCTGCTCCAAGGCCACACGGAAGCCTAAGGTGAAGAGGCGGGTGCCTGGTCGAACTAGCGGAGCTGAGGAAGGTGAGTTCGGGGGACCGCAGATGCGCCTGGGGAGCCCGAGAACGAAACAAGAGACCGTTGGAGGATGACGAACAGACCAGCAAGGCTTGAAAGGTGCCTCGGAATCCTGTCAAATGGCGGTACGGCTCGCCGGGCTTTCGGCAAGGGGAGAATAAGTGAGAGTTGCGCTCGCCTTTCTATTGCTTTCACATCTCGCCCTCGCGGCCGATTCGAGGCAGGTTGCTCCCGAAAGCGATTCGCGACTTGCAAAACTCTCGGGCGAGCAGTCGCAGCAAATCGCCGTCAATGGCGTGACGCTCACGTATTACGCGAACAAGGGAGGCGGCTATACGTTTTTGAATGCTGACCAAATCCTGTTTTACTCACTGCCGTACTCTCCGACGACTTATAAATTTGAACACGTAGTCGCATCCCCATTCGGCCTGCGCTCTATCACGTTGGAAAACGGACGTTCCAATTATTGGGTCGGATAGAATGCCGTTGGGCGAGCAAACGGTGTATCTTACGCGAATGAACGAGGTTGGCGATATTACGCATACCATATTGCGAGAGGATATCCAAATTGCCGTCTTATCTGCCAACACGTTCGTTACGTGCAACAACGGGCGAGAGCCCAAATTCGACGCCTTGTTAAAGGCAGTCCGGCCGATATTGGAAAAGCCGACGAATGCCAAGCCGCTCGTGCCGGCAGAGCAGCATTTGTCCGAGCTATTTAAAAACGCCCCGGAACCGATTCAAGGCTTGCCGCAAGGTAATAATCTGGGCGGGATGGGCATGGGCGGCCGCGGCGGGGTCCTTCCGCGGCCGGTAGGCGAGCACGCAAGGCAGGCGGTGCCCCCAAACAGGCCCCGGCGCCGAAACCAGCCGCGAGGCAAGACCCTGAACGCAAATTCGCCGGCGTACTGTCGAACGCGAAGAATCTTATCAACGCCAAACTCTATGCAGCCGCGGGCAAGAGTCTTAAGCGAATCGTCGACGAAATGCCCGGAACGAAAGTCGCGGAAGAGGCCAAGACACTCCTGGATTCGCTTCCGCCGCAAAAGAGCGCCGCGTTTGAATGACCCTTCGCGGCGAGGCACCAAAACCCGAGCTCCGGGTGCAAAGTGTCGACTCTGGTGGGCTGCGAGTGTCGGGCTTTCCGTTAGTGCGGCAACGCCGCAGTCCCTTGCGATACATCGAGGCAAAGGACAAGACATGCTCTTCGATGACATAGTTGCTAAGGTTCGGGCCGGCGCTCTGACTGAAATTCCTGGGAAGTACTTGCGGAAAAAACGGGGTATTGCGGTTGAGCCGAAGGAAATACGAGATGAACGTCGAACCGCGAGAACCCGCCCAGAATTGAGAGCGGAGGATTAAGCCCCTCCGCGTTTTCTTTTTATAGGGGTCTGATTCGCGACTCCTATAACATCCTTGCTCGCGCCTGGTACTCCGGTTCCGGTCGTGGGGCCTTGCTTTCCCTTCGCCGTCGCCTTGCTCTTGGTTTGTTTTGCCAATTGTTTCTTCACGGTCTTCACAATCTTCTTATCAATTGCCTTCCTGATTTCGTCTGCCATCCTTTTCTCCCGAGGTTTGGTCACGGAACGCGCTCATTAACGCTCCTGCGCCGATGTAACGCAACGTGGGCGGCAAGTCCGAGCGGGAAGAATGAGACGCGGAACAGAGGAACGAAATGTTAAATGCTTTTAGTGCTCGATGCCTGGGCATTTCGGCCGGACACCATACGTCGCAGTCCGAAGCAGGCAATCCCGCCTGTCAGCAGCATCACAATACTTGACGGTTCCGGCGTGACGCTAAACGGTCCATCGTACTCAACAAAGTAACCGTAAGCGTTGTTGTTCTGCGTCACCTGAAAACCGGAGTCCTGGTCATTGTTCCATGTGAAGGTCGGCCCGTTTCCGAAATCACGAGTCCAGTAGTGGACGTACTGCCAAAGCGGGGTTCCTTGAAAGTTCGGCTCTCCCGGAGCCCAATTCGTGTAAGAAACTGGGGCTCCGTTCACCCACTGAAAATCGGAAGTCTGAGTGGGGGCCGACAGTCCAATCCAGGCGTATTTGGAATTCGTGGGGCCGACGCCGTTGGCGGCTGGGGCGTTCCCATTGTCGAAAAGCTGGCTCGCAAAATTGGCCTGGAGAAAATTGTTGATGTCCGCCGACGTCACTACAGCCAAGTGCCCCTGGACGCCCATGTAAGTCGAAGCGTTGGCCGCGGCGTTCGCTGCCGTCCACGAAAAACTGTTCGCAGACGAGGTCGGCATAACTAAGTCGTAGTAGTCACCGTTTCCACTGTCCAGAATCGGTGTTGCGTCTGCACGCTTCGCGGAAACGAAACACAATGACAGTGCCATGCCGCAAAAAATCGCCGACTGTCTCATTGCGCGGCTCTCCTCTTCGCATTGCCCTCTGGCCTGGAAGCGCCATTTGAGCTCCAGTACCAACGAAATGCAACACTTTTTGTCGGCTGGGCGACGAGATTGGACGAGAAAACGATAGTTATGGATAGTTCAGAATAGTGACTAAATTCACCAAATACCTATTTTTATAGGCCGACGGGCGGTTTTCCGCCAGCAGTGTCCGCGAAAAAATGCCGACTACCGAAAGAAATCCTCAGTCTCACACTGGCCGCTCGCTGTCGGGGGCCAACAGCATTGATTTCAGCAGGAAAACCCGTCAGCCGGAACGGCCGAAGGATTCTAGGATTGTACGCACCCGGTGGGTCAAGTCTGTAAGAAGCTATAGACCGTCCGTCGATTTTCGATCGGATTTCATCAGTCCGCGAGGGAAGCTCTGGCCGCTTTCGTCGTCCCTCCGCAGCGTTGGCACTCCAAAAAACAAAAAAACCAGACTGAGCAGGTGCCCTGTCTGGTTCCAAAATTTCGCGGTGTGCCGGCTCGTTACGGA